>NZ_CP085247.1:0-48722 GCF_044871105.1 Halomonas sediminis | reverse complement strand
GTCTGCGAGACTTGTCGCATCAGCAGTCACGCGAGCATGATCTGACGCGCCAGGCCCTCGCCGGGATGACCCGCGCTCTGAAGACGCTGCATGCCTGCAATGAGGTGATGCTGCGAGAATCGGACGAGGACGACCTGATAAGCGCCGTGTGCCGGATGATCACCCAGTCCGAGGGGTACGACCTGGCATGGGTGGGCTTCGTCGAAGAAGGAGCCGATACCACCTCGACCATCGCCATATCCGAGGCATCCGGCCCGGCGAAGGGCTATGCCGACACCCTTGAAGTGTGTTGGGATGACAGTCCCTGGGGCAGCGCCGCTCTGGGCATGGCGCTCTCGACCGGTCGACCCCAGGTCGTCCCCGACTTGATGGCAGATCCCCGCATGGCGTCCTGGTGGCCGCAGGTCGAAGCCCGGGGGCTGAAAAGCGCCATCTTGCTGCCTCTGCTAACCCATTCCGGTCCCCGTGACATCCTGGTCGTGTATTCCCGGCATCTAGGCGACTTCGAAAACGAGGAGAATGATCTTCTAGAGCGCCTGGCAAATAATCTTGCGTTCGGGTTGGACAAGCTGCGGATGCGCCGTGAGAGTGAACGCCAGAGTCAGGAAATACGACGCCTCGCCTATAACGATACTCTGACCTCCTTGCCCAATCGGCGCTCCCTCTTGCATCACCTCAAGCAGGTCGTGGCCGACGACGGAAATGATCGCATCGCTGCGGTGCTGTTCATCGACCTCAACGACTTCAAGCTGGTCAATGACGCGCTCGGCCATGCGGCGGGCGATGAGGTGCTCAAGCGGGTGGCCCAGCGTATCCAGCACACCATGCGACAAGGTGACCTGGTGGGTCGGCAGGGGGGCGACGAATTCATTGTGGTCATGGTCGATGAGCCGCGTCAGCCCTCGTGGAGCGAGGATGATGGCATTGCGCGACTTTCGTGTGGCGTCGAAGCCCTGGCCGGCAGGATTCATGCGTCCCTACGACGGCCGTTCGATATTCAGGGGCACCGGCATCACCTTGGTGCGAGCATTGGCGTCAGCCTGTTTCCTTACTTCGGCTCCGACGTCGAGACCGTGATCGATCAGGCCGACATGGCCATGTACCACGCCAAGGCGTCCGGATCGCCGCTGGTCTTCTACTCGCATGACCTCGGTAATGATCGCCACCAGCGATTAACCCTTGAGGCAGAGCTCTACCAGGCGCTCGAGACCAGCCAGTTCCTCCTCCACTACCAGCCGATCTGGGAGATCGACGGCGGGAAAATCGTGGGGGTCGAGGCGTTGATCAGATGGAGAAAGTCTGACGGACGGATGATTAGCCCGGGAATCTTTATCCCCTTGGCCGAGGAAATCGGGTTGATCAACGCCATTGGGGATTGGGTCCTGGTGACGGCGGCGCGGCAGCTCGCCACGTGGCGCCGAGACGGCGTCGATGTCTGGATGGGGGTCAATCTGTCGGTTAGCCAGCTGCAGGGCAAGCAGGCCGCGATGCATATTCGCGATATAGTCACCGTGGAAGGCACGGATCCGGGCTGGTGGTCGCTAGAGCTGACCGAGGACACCCTGATGCAAGCGCCAAATGAAGTGGCCGAGGCGATGCACTGGCTCAGCGAGGCGGGGTTCCGCCTGTCGCTGGATGACTTCGGCCAGGGGTATTCATCGTTGGCCCGGTTGCAGTCGATGCCGTTGGATATCCTCAAGATCGACAAGATGTTTATCGACCGCTTGGAAGAAGGGGATGCGGGCGGACGAATCGTCAGTGCGATCACGGAGATGGGTCGACACCTGTCGTTGAAAACCGTGGCGGAAGGGATCGAAACCGAGGCACAACACAAGCAACTTGGCGATATCGGCTGTCATTATGGTCAGGGATTCTTGTTGAGCGCCGCACGCCCGGCCGTAGACATCCCCGGTCTGGTCTTGCAGGGCTTTCATGGTTCCATGCCTCTGGTGACGGGGTACTCCCGTGATGCACCTTGACAGGTGCAGCGCCTGCCCAGCACTATTGAACCCATGAAAACGCCAGATTACGTACAGCCGAACCAGCAAAGTGGTGGCGTTCCTAAGCAGGACGGCGCACTGATGTTTTGGAGAGAATGCCGCCTTCAGGGCGGTATTTTTGTGCCTGCTGATTTCCTGCACGGTGGGTATGAGTACTTGCTTTATTCCGGATAAGCATCTGGGAAATGAAGACAGACAGCCACACTGACGATGAGTAAAAATAGGATCTTATAGCCATGTCCGTGCTGATGATCGACAACTACGACAGCTTCACCTTCAATGAATTATAGTCAAATCTGTGGTTGGCAGTCAGGCCGCAGTCCTGTCTGACTGATCGGTTACCTGCTCCCATCCTGAAACCTGACGTTGTTCACGACCAGTTCCAGCTTGCTGAATCCCTTGATGCGTTCCTCGCGCTTCATAGCCCGACCCCTGGCTGCTGCCTGCGCCTTCTACATTTTCGACGAGTGCTTTGCTCGTGATCGAGGGGCTGCGCTTCTCGGCGAAGCAATAAACCAAAAAACAAGTAATACAAGGTCCCGGTGCCGCCCAAATAGGGCAGCACCGGGGTTATGTGATGGTTTACGTTCGGAGGTATCCCATCTCCGCAAACGAGACATGCCCCTCACTCCCCACTACCACATGATCAATCACGCGGATCTCCATCAGCCCAAGGGCTTCTGTCAGGCGCTGAGTGATGCGGCGATCAGCGTCGCTGGGCTTGGGGTCACCACTGGGGTGGTTATGGACCAGGATGACCGCAGCGGCATTGTGGGCGAGTGCAGCTTTCAGCACTTCACGCGGGTAAACGCTGGCGGCATCGATAGTGCCGCGAAACATTTCTTCGAAGCGGATGACGCGGTGCTGGCTATCCAGGAACAGCACGCTGAAGACTTCATGCTCGTAATCCTGCAATAGAAGCTGCAGATGCTCAAAGGCCTGCGAGGGCTGGGTGATTTTGCGCCCCTTGGCCAGTCGGCGGCGAGCAAAGCGCTTGGCCATGCTGATGATGTCGGCCTCGGTGACCGGGGCAGTAACATGATAGGTACCGGTCACTTCCCCGGCTCTGAGTTTGGTATGCGTCATGGTTTCCTCCAAAAAATAAAAAACGCCGGGGTGGTGGCCCGGCGTCTATGGCGTGAGATAGCCTGTTGAATCGTGGTGTATGGGTCGCGTCACGCGGCCATCACCTGGGCTAGGCGGCGTTCCATTTCTTCATGGAATGCGTCGACACGCTCGGCAATGCTGCGAATCAGGATGTCGTCACGATAGGCCCGCTTGATAAACAGCGGCATGCCCGGCCAGTAGCTCACAAAATCAATCCAGTCCCGCTCGCTGACCCAGAGCCCGCCTTGGCATTGGGCGATATGCTCGGCCGGGATCTCGCCATTGAGCAGTACCTCGATCTGGTACCGGGGCAATTTGGTCTTGATTTCCAACAGGCCGTTCTCGCCCACCAGGCTATCCGGCGAGTAACCCACGCCCTGGTTGAGAATGATCCCGATCTCTTGCGGCACAGGCTCGCCGGTGGCGTCGTGGTAGAGGTCGCGGGCCACGCCTTCCAGTGCATGCCCTCGGCGGGTATGGACGTTGCCCTGAAACGGCTCGGCCAATTCGCCGGTAATCCGCTCGCCAATCAGTTGGTGCATATACGAAAAAGCCCCGGTGCCAAATCCCCCGGGGCCTTTGCCTTTGACCAGCAAGGTCTTGAGTTCCGACATGGTGACGCGCCCTAGGCGTGCGGCTAACCAGTCGGGGGAGCCTTGCGCCATTGTCAGCAGTTGCATGGGATCTCCTTTAAAAGAGGGATGTAGGCAGGCTATTGAATGGCGCGCTTGGAAAGCGATGCCCGCAGCTTGTCGAAGTCGACTTGCGGCACTTGAGCCGCTGCGCCGTACTTGCCGCTGAACCACTCCTGGGTCGTGGCGGGGCATTGGCTGATCAGCCGCTGGAGTTGCCCCGCCTGAAACGGGGTGACGCTCTTGATGCCTGCGGATTGGTTGCCATTGTCGTCCTGGCCACGGGTGGTGATATTGAGCAGGGCGCAGAGTACATAGCGCTTGCCATAGCTGGTGGAGGAGCCAAACGCCTGGACGGCATTCTTGTTCCCGCTCATGTCGGCGGGCAGCAGCATGCCGGTCTCTTCGCGGTGGCCGTCTTTATGCATCAGCACCCCGGTGATCTCGATGCCGCGTTCCTGGGTCTGAATGCGAAAGCTCACCGCAAAACCGTGCGTTTGCATGATCGGCCGGACGGTATCGACGATATCCTCCAGGGTGGCGTACTTGCCGTTATTGCCTTGGCCATGTTCTTCAATGCTGGGCAGCTCGGTCTGCATGGCCGCCATGGCGGCGCTGTAGGCCATCATGGCCTGACGATCCAGCACGCGTTCCTGCATCTGCAGCAAACGCTCCATCTTGTCGATATCCACCTCCGGATTGAGCGCGGCACGCTCGATCACCTGAATGATCGCGGTGCTATCGGCGGTGGCTTGAGCGTCAACCGGGGCAGGCGTCGCTGACGTTCTCGCTGAGGGCGCGGCATTTTGCGATGACATTCCTGCGCGAGCAGACGAATTTACTACATGAGGTTGTTGTGCCATGGGAGACCTCCAAGGGGTCAATGGGCCTTGCGAGCCCAGCAGGGAAAATGGTGGTGGGCCGGTTTATTCCGGCAAGTGATCAGCCAGCGCCTGGGGATCAATCGGCACCAGGCGTACCTCCGCCCGGTAAAACTGCCCTTTAGCGCATACCAGCGACACGGCCTGATGCGTCTGCCGCTCTAAAAGCTGCTGAGTAAGTCGGATTAACGCGGCTTCAATCGCGTGAGAAATAAACGTCATGTGCCTACCTCGCGGCATAAGCCCGGTCAGCAAACCTGATCAGGCTTATACCGTTAATTTATTTGAGAATCGTTTTACTACAAGAGAAGGGCATTTATGCCACCAAGGCCAACGCCTTATCCAGCGCTTGTTGCTTGAGCTGGGCGCCTTGCCCGAACCAGGCGGAATCCAGCCGGGTGTCAGTACTGCGGGCGCGTTTATCGTGATCCACGTATTCGGTCACGGCATTGAGCAGGCCCCAGGCGGTGTCCTTGGCGGTAACCAGGTGCGAGCCGCGTCCTTCGCCGTGGTAGAGCGTCTGGACCTTGTTGAGCGCTCGGTAGTTGGGAAGCTTGGACGGATCATCCATGGGGGGCTGGGTACCGCAGATTACCGCCTGGAAGTAGTGCTGCGCTTCGCGGTGGCTGATCTTGCGTTCGGCCAAGGCCTTCATGCGGTACATGAAGTCGTTCCACTGCGAGACCGAAATCCCCAGCTGACGCTTCACGGCGTTGGGATCGAACTCCGACCGGTGGGGCACTTTCACCGCTTGCGTGGTGCCATTCACGGCAATCTGCAGGGTGTTGTTGCACACCACCCGCACGGTGGTAGGGGTGGCCATGGTCGCCAGCGTGCCATCGCACGATGTCGCCAGCAGCAGGTAATCGTTGACCTCATCCTGGCCCTTGAGCGAGGTGCTCAGGCCACTGCGCGCCAAGGCCCAGAACTTGCGGCCGCCCTTGAGCACCCCGGCGGTTTCCAGCTCATAGCCGGCGTATTCGGTGAGGTCGCGGTAAAACTCCAGAATCTCCTCCGGCTGTACCACCTTGTAGCGCTGCGAGACCACCGACAGCGGTGCCTTGGAATCGGAACGGTACAGCACCTTCTGCTCCGGGAAGGAGTGAATGCTGCCCAGGTGGCTCGCGCCTTCGGCAATAAAGCGCACCGGCGCTTCTTCGATGTGCCAATCCATCCCGGCTTGCTGCTGCCAGACGTCCAACGGTTGGTTGCGGGAAAGCTGTTGCCCCAGGCCATGCCAGGGGGTATCGCCCACGTAGGCCATGTGTTCAACGAGGTGTGCCATGGAAATGACTCCTTTAAAACACGAAAGCGCCGGCGGGTAGCCAGCGCATTAGGTTGGGTAAGAAAGAGAGTTAGCCGCCAAGCGGCGAGAGGGTCAGGAGGGGGAGGCCACCGAGGGCGTCGGCTGACGAAAGGCATAGCCGCACGACAAGCACAGCCAGGGCGTGCCTTCGCCGGGCGGCATCCATTGAGATAAGCAGCGTTGCACGGCGAGAGAGCCCGCTAATCCACCGGTGCTTGCACCCATGATCGCCATGGGTAATTTGGCCAGTGGAAAGCGTGAAGCAGGGGCAGGGGTGCCATCGGAGCTGAACGCGCGATAGGCCCCGACGGCACCACCGATCAGTGCGCCACTGGTAATACCAAGGTGACAGGCTGTCTCGAGATTAAGCGTGCGTGTGGCTGTGCAGCGTAAACAAGGTGGGGGCATAGAGCGAACTCCTGTGGTTGAGAAGATCCCAGGGGGTTGGGGGGCACAGGAATGATATAGGTCTGAAACTATTTTTTTTTAGCAGAAAAACTATGATTGGGAGGTACGACTTCATAAGGCCTAGTACCTATAGGACCAGAAGTATTTATAGGACCCGCAGGATCTACAGGCCTTAATGAGGAATAGTATTGCTCTTGAGGTGACTTTATTTTGTATTCCACATACCTTCCCATATCACCTGTATCGAGCTGTTGGTTTTCATAAAGAGGTAATTCATCCACTGTGTAATGCACACCATTTTTAATCAACGAATTACTACTTAGCAGCAGAGTCTCTTTAAAGTGGATATTCTTATTTAAGCGAGGAAGATATTCTAAATGTCCTAATTGCTCAAGAAGACCTAACGCTGCGAGAAGCTTGTCTTGAGGCCGTAGAGCGTATTGGCATTTTTGGCTGATCTCTGATTTATTGAAGTAGTAACTTGAGTGATTTAATTCACCAAGTGGTGTTATATGACGACGAATATCTCTCACTAGTTGATTGGTAAGGGTGACAATTTCCGGCTCACCCGCGAGATATTTCAAGTATTGTTGGGAGTAGCGACGACCAAGTGAGTAAGCAAAGTCCAATGTTTTGGAGCTGATATCGCCCTGACAGCCTTCAAAGGTGTGAATGATCGCAGCAACCCGGCTAATGTTATCCATGAGCTTCGAGCCGTGTTCAGCGGCGTGGTAATAAAGCCCATGCTCTTGCATGTCCCTTTCAATGGCTGCATTAAGCTCTTTCCAACGAGTCTTGGCAGTGGCGGTGAATCCCACGACGCGCCGTTTTTGGTCACTCTCCAAGATATCAAAAGCTTCATTCAATAGCTTTTCGATTTGTTGATGAAACTTGTTAATCGTTTCAGGATTAACGTGAGGACCATCTCCTGTCCGGGTGCCGATGAGCGAGGTGGGGTTGATGATCATGAAACGCGACAGGAAGCCATTATCCCTTGCTTCTTTTCCCCGTTTTTCTAAGAAGCGGTTTATTACCTCAGGTTGAGCCATCAGCGCAATGCTTAAACGGGGATCTTCCAGAATAAAGCTTGGAGAAGAACGCCTGCTGACGTTGAGAGGTGAGCCACTCCAGATAGTGTTCAACATATAGAAATCTTGCAGGACCTTCCCTTGAAACACGCTGCCTGCCTCACTAGAAAGTAAGCAGGCCAAGGGTATGTTCTCATACAAACTGTATGCCAACGCACTAGGAGTCGCATCCTCATAAATTAGTCGATAGTTACGCGGTGGTGTGGGCTTTTCCTGGTCCAGAGCAATTTGGCGTTCTTCAATCTCCTCAAGGGGATCCCCCTTGAGGAATGCTTGGTTCCGGACCTTTGTAAGTGCTTTTTCGTCATTTTGCCAGTTTTTTAGCTTACGCTCATATATCCCGAGTTTTTGATCACGTTCGGTCTTTTTCTCTCGCTCAAACCGTCGAATGGGCTCGAAAAACCAATTCTCCAAAGCGGTTTTTCTTTCTCCACTTTTAGCAATGGTGAGCAGGTTTAGTGATGCCGGAATTGTGTGGCCATTCGGAAACTCGACATCAATCACTCCTTGGCATGCCATTGCCATCGCTGCCAGCGCAGTGGTTCGTGCCATTTCAGGAATGACTTCGACATGTGTAGCAACTTCGACTGCTGCGGATTCAAACAGTGAATGTTCGTCGAAGGCTGGCCATGAGGCCTCTTCATTTGGGAAGGGCTCGGGTGGTGGGGGCGTGTCCACAAACTCTTCTTCTTGCATAAAATACTCAATATAAGCTGCTAGAGCTGCTAAGTTAGCAGCTCTAGCAGCTTTTAAAAAGCATGATTATTAATTGTTAGTGATGGTATTGGTATTGGGTAAGCCTGAAAGGGAAACGGCGGTCGGTTTGATTCGACGGGTATGCAGCGATCGGATCAGAGAAACAGGAGAAACTTTTACTGGCGTGTCCCATGTTCTGAGCCAATATGCCCCAACCTGGGACGCCACCTCTCTTGATAGAAAATGGATTTTTTATTTTAGTGTTTTACAGGCTTGCATGACTTTGCCAGCCAAGGCACAGAGTAGCTGAGAGCGATATTGTTTTGACTCGGCTGTTTAGGAAAAAATGTAATATGCATTTTTCCTTGTAGAATTAAAAAACATATAAAGAAATAAGGTAAAAAAAGAGCAGAGCCTCCAAGAGGAGACCAACAAGCCGACGATTATCTCCCTGAAGAGATATCCCCCACCTACTCAAAATGATGCTTTGATTTGTGAGCTTGATTTTTAATTTTTTCCACTAACTCGCCATCTCTTAAAGAAGGTTAAGAGCCCCTAGTTTAGGGATGAAATGGCTATTATTTTCAATAATTAAATAGGTTTATATGTTATTAACCTTGTTGTTAACCATGTTGTTATAGGAGAGATGTATGTGTGAAAGAGTTGATGTTTGTGAAATAGCAGGGATGGATGAATACATGAATGGGCGTGATAGTGAAGAATTACTATCACGCCTTAATAGAAGCGAAGCTGTTGTAAAAAGTATATATGCATCTGAAGAAAAAATATTCTATGAGGTGGAAAAAGGAGGTATCCGTTCATTAACCAAAACAGCTATCAAGCTTTTAGTCTGCTTGAATGATGGAATATTTAATGAGCAGGAAGTGGATAAATACATACAAAAAAACATTTATCTAAATATATTTCGTTTGGCTATAAACAAATACATTACTTCTATCGAAAATGATACGGTAAGGACGATAGACAATGAGGTTAAACGATTGAATAACATTGTCACAGATATTAGGGTCATGTTGACAAAAAGACAAATTGATAAGTTTGAAAAGAAGGTGCTTAAGGCTAAGTATAGCCGCTCCGGAAGTATGCGTTTATACATTAGAAGTTTTATTCGTCAGCATTCAAAGTTAGAAGTTCTCCGGGTTGATATGCTTTATAGAAAAGGGAAGTTTACTTTTTCTGATGATTTTGAGAGTGACCGGCAAGCCGTACTGAAAGACTGGCGTGCCATGCGCGATGATCTTCGTTCGGGAAAGCCCATTCCAGGGTTGATTGGGTATAGTGCCCGTCTTGAATATGGTGCGCTGTCTGGTTTCCATTTTCATACATTACTGTTTTTTAAAGGCTCAGAACACCGAGAGGACATTGTTATGGCCAAGTTAATAGGGGAGCATTGGTCGCGTGTGATTACAAAAAATGAGGGTCGATATTACAACTGTAACCGCCATAAAAATGAATATAAATATCCTGCAATTGGTATGATTCATTACCGCGAAAAAGAAAAGATAAAAGCATTAGAGTCGGTGGTAGTCAACTATTTGGCTAAGCCTGATTATGTTCTAGAAAGCTTGGAAAAGCCAAAACGTGTACTTTTCCAAGGTGTACAGTCACCCATAACCATAAAAAGAGGGCCGCAACGTAAATACGAGTAAGGTTCCGGATAATCAAATGAGCTATAGGAACTATCTTTTGCTGTTAGCCATGGGCGGAGATATGGCGTCGATACGTATGGAAGTATGCTGAAAGCCGAGCGCCTTTTGTTGCGGGGCAGTGCGGTTACTTTAAGCTGAATCTTCCCGCGGGCTTGAAGGACGCCACTGAGACCTCGCTGGAATGAAGGTTTCGAGGAGGTGACAGGCTTTGCCACTAAGCAGGTCTACCTTGATTGGTGGCGGCAGAAGCACTTTTCGATCATACGGAGGGGGAATGGAAGAACGTCAGCCCAGGCCGATAAGGGTCCTGGGCAAGACTTACCCGAACGATTTCTACCGGCCTTCTGGTAACGAGCATAAGAATGCCGATTATCAAGCAGCAAGATAAGTGTGGTGGTGTGAGTGGTAATATAAGCAACATAACACCAAGAAAAGCCCATATAGTGGGCTTTTTGTCGTGTTGACTGTAGTTTGCTATAGACTACGGTCAGCTAGTGGGCCATCATAATAACCAGTGCTCACCCTTTGCTTATCCTTTGCTTTTACTGACTAACCACGCCGGAGGCCATGATGGGCAAGATCACCGCGACCCGGCTCACAGCACGCCGTATCGACGCACTGAAACCCGAGGCCACGGTTTACCGGGTACCCGATGCGGGTGCCCCGGCCCCCGGCTTGATGGTGGTGGTGTACCCCAGCGGCCGACGTGCGTGGCTATCACGCTTAACGATCCGCCGCCCTGGCCACAAAGGCCAGCGCATCGACATGCAGCAAGGCCCATGGCCGTTGGTGGATATAGACGCCGTGCGCGATAAACACGCCAAGGCCGCCGCCAAGGCATTGCAAGGGTACGACCCGCGCCGCCTGGTGGATGCCGACAAGGCGGTACCGCTGTTTGGCGAACTGATGCGCGATTGGTTAGCGCACCTGGAACGGCTAGGAAAACTGGCACCCGCGACCATCGCGGATCATCGCCGCCGCTGGCAGATCTATCTGGCTGACCTGGACGGCTTGCGCGTGGCCGACCTGACGCGTCAGCATATCGCCCCGGAAATCACCCGCGCGGCACGTACCTCACCCACCCGCGCCCGTGCTTCCCTGTCCACGCTGAAGGCTGCGTTGCAATGGGCCTTTGCCCAAGGCTGGGTAGAAGAAAACGTCGCCGCCACCATGCGTGCGGCTGATTATGGGGGGAGTGCGGGCAAGCGCCGGAAAACCACGCTGACCCTGGAAGAACTGCGCGAGGTGTGGATGGCCGCCGATAGCCTGACCCCCAGCATGGGCGCCGCTATCCGGCTGCTGATCCTGACCGGTGCCCGGCGTGCCGAGGTGGCCGGCATGACCATCGAGGAGCTCGACCTGGACGCGGGGGAATGGCGCTTGCCTGTCGAGCGTACCAAGACCGGTACCGCGCGCACCGTTTACCTGCCTGCCCAGGCCGTGGTCATCCTGCGAAGCCAAATCGGCCAACGGACCCAAGGCGCGGCGCTGGTGGGCCGTCAAGGCACCGCCTTGCACCCAGACAGCCTGACCACCGCCATTAAGCGCTTGCAGCGTCAGCCGGGTAAACGCGCCAAAGGTGGCCCGTTAGCGGCATTAGGCAAACACAAGCCGTTCAGCGTTCACGATCTGCGTAGAAGTGCTGCCACCCTCTGGGGGGACGCCTTGAGCGCCGCCCCGCATGTGATTGATGCTGCCCTTGGCCACCAGGCCGCCAATAGCGTTACGGCCACCTATCAGCGCCAACAATACGCCCACGAACAACGCGACCTGATGCGCCGCTGGGATGCACTGACGCTGGACCACGTCACCATCACCCCCGGCGATACCGTGACACCCTTTCGACGGAGCCTCTCTGGTCTTGAGGTAGTCGCGTAGGCTGTCGGCGTGGTTATCAATGGCAATGTATAGGAAGCGCTGCCAGCACTTGTGGCTCTGGACCCTGTCACACCGATAGACGGCTTGCCGCAGAAGACGCAGCATGACCATGAAAACCGTTCATTGGCTGCCAAGAGCATTGATAAGCGTTCGTGCAATCGACAGGAGATGTTCGTCCTGCCAGCGGTCAGCGATAAGCTGCACCCCTACGGGTAGTCCGTCTTGCCCCTTGCTCAGTGGCAGGTTGAGGCACGGCACCCCGAGCAACGTCCAGGCCCGGCAATAGACTGGATCCCCGGTGGCATGAAGGCCCGCCGGGGCAACTCCTGGGGCACTCGCTGCCAGGATCACATCTACCTCATCGGCAAACACCCTCGACAGTGCCTGTTTACACTGCTCGGCCGCTAGCAGGGACGCCCGATAGTCGGCATAGGATGTCGCCAAGCCCTGCTCGATCAATTCGACCAGTCTGGCTCCCATATCCTCGCCATGCTGTTGAAATTCACTGGCCAGCGTCTGCGCCGCTTCATAGGCCAGCACCACTTGGTGATGCATGACGAGATCGTCATAACGACTATCCAGGGGCAACGCAAGCACCTTGGCGCCGGCCTGTTCCAGGCGCCTGGCGGTACTGGACAAAGCCTGCTCTACATCGGGGTCTAGCGGCCTGTCACCCGGCAGGTTACGCAGCCCGACGCGGATGTCGCCGAGATCGGGTAGTGCCTCGATGACGTCAGAGCGGGTCAAGGCCGTGAAAGTCGTGCAGATATCCTCGATGTGTCGGGCAAACCAGCCCAGCGTATCCATCGAGGGAGCAAAGGCCTTGATTCCCGAGAAGGACACCGTATTGATGGTGGGCTTGAAGCCGAATACACCACAGTAACTCGCCGGACGAATGATGCTTCCGGCCGTCTGTGTCCCCAGGGCGAGAGGCACCATGCCGGCCGCTACGGCGGCGGCCGAGCCACTGGAGGAGCCACCCGGGGTGCGTGAGAGATCCTGCGGGTTGCGCGTCTTGCCAGGCGTGAAGTAGGCAAATTCGGTGGACACGGTCTTGCCCAGCAACATGGCCCCCTGATGCTTGAGCAGGGTGACCACAGCGGCATCCACAACAGCCCCCGGCGAGACGAGATAGCCCCCGGTCCCCCAGGTGGTCGGCATGTCAGCGGTGTCGATGATGTCCTTGATGCCCACCGGAACACCGCGCAACAGCTGCCCGGGGCACGGCAGAATCGCGGTCGAGGTCGGCGGCATGAGGTATTCCCAGGCTTGGACGTCCGCTTCAAGCGCCTCGATCCGTGCCTGGCAGGCATGCCACCAAGCCAGGTCCTCACATTCCCCTCGGGTAATCTGGGCCCGGAAGGCGTCAATGGTGGTGTCGTCGAGCTCGGTCATGCCTGCACTCCTCTCATGCTGAAGGGTCACCGGATGCCGTGACCGTGTCATGCTGATATCACGGGGCCGGAGGGGCACCGAGAATGGCCAGGCTGTTACCCAACTCGGCCTCAATGGCCTGGCCGATGGCCAGCAGCCGCGCGTCCTGCCAGGGTCCGGCCAGCACCTGTAAACCCACCGGCATGCCGGCATCGTCCTTGCCCACCGGCAGTGTCAGCCCGCAGAGGCCCATGAAGTTCCCCACCACCGTATTGCGCAGGGCTTGCATGTTGGCCTTGGGATAGGCCCCTTCCGGCTCGAGGCTCTCGAGGGTCGGCGGCGTCAGCGTCACGGTCGGGGTCAGCAAGGCATCGACACGCGCCAGGCAGTCAGCGGCACTTGCCGTTAACGACTTGAGCACGTCACAGCGCGGCGTAGCCCGAGGACTTGATCGCTGATCTTGAGCAAGCGTTACTCTGACTCACACAGGGTCAGGAGGTGTTGCTGCCGGTCTCGCCTTTGAGGCCCTGCAAGGTCAAGTCGCAAAAGAAGTCCGCCACGTCTTCAGGGCTCCGGCTTCCGCCGGGACGAATCCACAGATAGCTGTAGTGGTGCTGGCCTAGCAGTGCCTTGACCACAAGGGGATCGGCAGTACGGAATACGCCTTCCTCGACTCCCGCCGTGAGTACGTCCGTCCAGATTTGCTCGTAGCTGCGGTGCAGCTCGAGCAGCTCCGTTCGGCGCTCACCGGCAACTGAATGCACCTCGCGAAAACATACGGTCAGCTCCGCTAGGTGCTCGACGATGGCTCGCATCACGCCGCGCGAGAGCTGTCGCAACCGTTGCTCGGCCGGCATTTCAGTCGCTAAGAGATTCTTACCGAAATCGATCAACTCCAGCAGATAACGGCTGGTGACCTCGAACAGCAATTCTTCCTTGCTCGATATGTGATAGTAAAGCGAACCCCGGCCCAGGCCCGAGGCCTTTTCCAGATCGCTCATGCCGGTTGCATGAAAGCCCTTGGTCGCGAATAGCTGCGCCGCGACCCGTAGCACGCGGTCGCGGCTGCTCCCACCGTTCTCTTGAGCAGCGCCCTGATCTGCTGCTTGTTTTTTAGCCATGCATGTTCTCCTACGTAATGGATGAATCATACCGCGTCGCCGCGAATTGCTGAACCCGCGTCTTGTCGGCGTGCGGGATATAACCTTGTCGAGCTTTCGTGGAGAGCATAATCGCTTCTACTGTGATGTATTGACCGATCAGTACATAAAATCATTGACCGGTCAGTACACAGAGTATATACCATAGGCACGGATACCTTCGAAGCGATCCGCTAATACGCACAAAAAAGTATCATCCAATTACTACAACAACTCGGCAGGAAGCCAAAGGAGGAAGAATCATGTTACAAGCAGCGGGAGCCTTCTGTGCTCGGCTATCAAAACAGTACATCCCCAATCCGTTTATCTTCGCGATAATCTTGTCCGTAGTCGTGTTCGCACTAGGCATCAGCCTGACGAACTCTGGCCCGTTTGACATGGTCGAGCATTGGTATGACGGCTTCTGGAATCTGCTCGCCTTCTCGATGCAAATGACGGTCATTCTGTTGTTCGGCTACGTGCTGGCCTCATCGCCGCCGGCGCGCCGGATCATCGGCTGGGCGGCTCGTCTGCCCAACAGTCCCGGCCAGGCGATTATACTGGTCACTGTCCTAGCCGTGGTATTCGGCTTCATCAGCTGGGGTTTAGGCCTGATCGTCGGTGCCATCGCCGCCCGCGAGGTCTGCCAGCAGGCGAAAAGCCGTGGCATCCACGTGCACTACCCTTTGGCGGCTGCGGCGGGTTTCTCCGGGCTGATCATTTTCAATGCTGGTTTCTCGGCCTCAGCCCCGCTGTTGGTCAACACCGAGGGTCACTTTCTGGATGGTGTTATCGGTCTGATACCAATTTCCCAGACCATACTCAGTCCATATAATCTGATCGTTTTTGTGACCTTTCTGATCGTCATCCCGCTGGTGTATCGGGCCATGCATCCGGACCTAGCTGAGACCGAGGAGGTGCCGGATCTCCCCGCCGAGCAGGATAACGTGGGCCAGACAAAAGCCGGTGCCTCGGGTGCGCCGCAGGCGGCCAATACGAGCCTGCGTGAGTCCGCGGTCGAAGAGTATTCTTTTTCGAGCGATTCGGTTGCCGGAGGCGCTGCCACTGGCACCTTGCAGCCTGCTACCGAGCATGATGACGGCAAATCTTTCGCCGAGCGTTTAGAGAATGCGGCACCGCTAACCTGGATTGTCGCCGCCGCCGGACTGAGCTACATCGCTTATCACTTCGCCACCAACGGCTTCGACTTAAACCTTAACTTCGTCAACTTCATACTGCTCATCCTGGGCATGATCGCCTACAAGACACCAACGGCTTACGTTCAAGCTATCGACGATGGCATTAGTGCCTGCGGTCAGATTGTCCTTCAGTTCCCTTTTTACGCGGGGATTATGGGCATGATGGCCGGATCAGGCTTGGTATCGATATTTGCCGAATGGATGATCACCGTATCCAATGAATACACCTTTCCACTGATGGCGATGATCAGTGCTGGCATCGTTAATCTGTTCGTTCCATCGGCCGGCGGCCAGTGGGCAGTACAGGGGCCGATCTTAATAGAGGCGGCCGAGGCTATTGGTGCCGATATCGGTACCACGATCATGGCCTTCTCCTACGGTGACCAGCTCACCAACGGTATCCAGCCGATGTGGATGCTGCCACTGCTCGGGCTCACCGCTCTCAAAGCGCGCGAAATCCTCGGCTACACCGCCGTCATGATGCTTGTCGCCTTCGTCATCTTCGGTGTCGGCATCACCATGCTTCCACCGCTGTTCGCCTGATCCCAAAAATAAGGAATCAAATGAAGAAATCCGTTGAGTCAACCGTCATGTGGACGCCCGAAAGGGCGTCCTCCGAGGCGGCACAGATCACTCAGTTTGCGCGCACCCTCGGGCTGGAAGATCAACCCTACGAGCGGCTTCATCGTTACTCGATTATGCATATGGAGGAGTTCTGGAACGCTTTTTGGGATTTTTCCAGAATCTGCGGTGAGAAGCGGGGGCCGGCCGTTCGTTTCGATGAAGCGTCGTGGATGACTGGAACGAAGTTTTTCCCTAATACTAAGTTGAACTTCGCTGAAAACATGCTTCAGGGCGAACCTGATGAGATCGCGGTGATAGAGGCCGATGAGAATGGTATCGGTCGCGAAGTGACGCTAGCCGAGCTGCGTCGCCGCGTCGCCAGCGCTCAGCGTGGCCTGCAGTCGCTGGGCGTAGTGCCGGGTGACCGGGTCTCCGGCATGCTACCGAACAATCTTGATGCTCTGGTCGCCTTGCTGGCGACCACGGCGCTGGGTGGCGTCTGGTCGACCTGTGCCCCTGAGTTTGGTGAGGCCGGCGTGGTTGATCGCTTCGGCCAGATCAGCCCGCGCGTGCTAATCGTCGCCAGCGATTATCTTTACAACGGCCGCAGGCACGAGATCGCCGCCAAGGCGGGCAAGATCGCCGCCAAACTCCAAGGACTAGAGCACATTGTCGTGATCGGTGATGCTGAGGTGCCGGAGGCGCCTTGTCAGGTGCATCGCTTTGCTGATCTTTGTCAGGGAGAGGCGGGCGAACCAAGCTTTGCCCGGCTGCCTTTCGACCATCCGCTCTATATCGTTTACACATCGGGCACGACCGGCCTGCCTAAATGCATTGTCCACAGCTCCGGCGGCACGCTGCTCAATCTGCGCAAGGAGCACATGCTCCACTGTGACGTACAGCCGGGCGACCGGATGCTGTACTACACCAACACGGCTTGGATGATGTACCACTGGATGGTTGCCGCCCGCGCGAGCGGCGCCACCATTGTTCTCTATGACGGGGCTCCCATTCCTAAGAAGCAGGACGGAACCTTATTGCCCGGCGTACTCTGGGAAATAGCCGCCAGCGCCGGCGTGACGCACTTCGGTACCAGTCCGAAGTACCTTACGTTGGTCCAGCAGCAAGGCTACCGGCCGGACCAGCAGCATGATCTTGGCAAGCTGCGCATGATCATGTCCGCCGGAGCTCCGCTGACGGTGGAGAACTTCGATTGGGTCTATAGCGAGGTCAAAGCGGATCTATGCCTGGCCTCGATCTCTGGCGGCACCGAGATCCTCGGCTGTTTCGTCATGGGCAATCCGACTCAGCCGGTGCGAGCCGGCGAGATCCAGGGGCCCGCCCTGGGCATGGCAGTCAACGTTCTGGACGAGCGCAATGCGCCGGTACTCGGTCGCAAGGGCGATCTGGTGTGCACCGAGCCGTTTCCGTCTATGCCGCTTGAGTTCTGGGGCGAGGACGGCTGGCAGCGGTATCTGGCCACCTATTTCTCGGATCGCTCGGAAATCTGGACTCACGGCGATCTGGCGCAGTTCACCGACAGCGGCGGCATGATCATCTCCGGCCGCACCGACGCGACGTTGAAGCCTGGCGGCGTACGTATCGGCACCGGCGAAATTTACCGCGTGGTGGAGTCGGTCGCTGGCGTTAAAGATTCGCTGGTGATCGGCTATCCAGTCGAGGACGACATGGAGATCTGGCTGTTCATCGTCAGCGATAGCGGCAAGCTAGAGCCGTCGCTGGAAGCGGAGTTGCGCGAGCATTTGCGTAAAGACGCCTCGCCGCGTCACGTGCCCAAACGCATTATTTCGGTGGCAGAGATCCCCTATACGCTCAGCGGCAAGAAGGTGGAGAAGGCAGTGCTACAGACCGTGATGGGTATCGAAGTCAAAAACCGGGGCTCCTTGGTCAATCCTGATTGCTTGGAGGCTTTTCGTCTCATGAGCCCGGAGCAGCGACTTGCTGCGGAGGTGGCCGGATGAGCAATCAGGCCGCTATTGTTGGCATCGGCGAGTTGCCGCCGGTGCGGCGCACCCAAGGCAAAGCCACGCTGGATATGATTGCCGAGGTCTCGGCCTTGGCGGTGGCGGATGCAGGCCTCGAGCCAGCCGCCATCGATGGTCTTCTAGTCGGCCCACAGGTGGGAGAGACACCGCAGCACGTACCGGCCACGGTTGCCGAGTATCTCGGTCTGCAACCGACCATGAGCAACGTCGTCGACCTCGGCGGCGCCAGCGGCGCCGGTATGGCCTGGCGGGCGGGAGCCGCAATCGCTGCGGGCATGTGCGAGACCGTCTTGTGCGTGCTGGGCAACGTGCGCGAGGAGGTTCCGCCCCGTTCGCCCAACCGTAATCCGATCCGCGACTTCGACGTGCCATTCGGGGCTTCCGGTGCCAATACCGCCTACGCGTTGATAGCGCGCCGGCATATGCACAAGTACGGCACCACCAGCGCCCAGCTGGCGGCTGCCGTAGTTGCTCAGCGGAATAACGCTCAGCGCAATCCCGCCGCGGTCTTTCACGGTCAGCCGCTCACCATCGAAGAAGTGTTGGCCTCGCCTATGGTGGTCGATCCGCTACATATGTACGAAGTAGTCATGCCCTGCGCCGGCGGTGCTGCTTTCGTGGTTACCAGCGCTAAGCGGGCGCGCTCGCTCTCACAAACGCCGGTCACCATCGCCGGCGCCGGCGAAAAGATCACCCACCGAGCGATCAGCTGTGCGCCGGATTTGACAGTAGGGCCGCTCAAGGACGCCATCGCCCGCGCTTATGCGCAAGCCGGCGTGGGCCCGAAGCAAATCGACCTGCTGTCGCTCTACGACTGTTACAGCATCATGCTCGCAGTCACTGTCGAGGATGCCGGTTTCTGCCGCAAAGGCGAAGGCGGCCCTTGGCTGGCCGAGCACGATCTGACCTGGGCGGGCGATCTTCCGCTCAACACCCACGGCGGCCAGCTCTCCTTCGGCCAAGCGGATTTGGCCGGCGGTATGTCGCACATCACCGAGGCGGTGCGCCAGCTGCGCCACGGCGTGCCGGAGCGTCAGGTAAGCGGCGCCGAATGGGCGCTGGTGACCGGCAACGGCGCGACCATGAGCGAAGCCACCGCCCTCGTTCTGCATCGGGAGGATTAACGATGGCGAACACTCAATTTAATAAGCCCGCACCCAGTCCCAGTCCCAGCTCTCAGCACTTCTGGAGTGAAGCACGCGAGCATCGGTTGGTCTTGCAGGTCTGTTTGCACTGCGGCGAGACGGTATTCTATCCGCGCCAGCGCTGTCCCGCCTGCTGGCGGGATGCGCTCACCTGGCGCGAGGCCAGCGGCAAAGGCACGGTCGTCACCTATACGATCATCCACAAGCCCAGTCATCCCGCTTTCTCGGCGGAGGCGCCTTACGTGGTGGCCCTCATAGACCTGGATGAGGGCGCGCGCATGCTCTCCAACGTCATCCACTGTCCGGTGGAGGAGGTACAGGTCGGCCAACGAGTGGTCGTGAGTTGGGAAGAGCAGGGCCAGTACACCCTGCCGAAATTTAGACCGGAGGCGCAATCATGAACGCTGCCGATACACCGGTGCTCCTCGATGGCCTGCGCACGCCTTTCGGTCGACTGCGCGGTGCCCTCTCCGAGCTCAGTTCACGTCAGCTCAACGCTTACGTCATTCGCGCGCTCATCGAGCGCCAGTCCGAGTTGGCCCGCTGCGATGGCGTACTTTTGGGCCAAGTGCTGCAGGCGGCCCAGGGCCAGAATCCGGCGCGGCTAGCGGCGGTCGACGGCGGTGTTGAATGGACGGTACCAGCGATCACGCTCAATAGCGTCTGTCCGGCCGGCCTAGCCAGTGTTGCCGATGCCAGCCGGCGGATCCTTGCCGGCGAGGGCAACCTTTACCTGGTCGGCGGCGGGGACTCTATGAGCCGGGCGCCGCACGCGGCGGTGGTGCGTCCCGGCTCAGCCCGGCCAGGCGATATTCAAATGATTGACACCATGGTTCGAGATGGACTCTGGTGCTCGCTGACGGATGAGGGCATGGGCGAAGTCTCCGAGCGAGCCAATGTCGAAATGGGCATCGACCGTGAAACCCAAGACGAAATCGCCTACCGCTCGCAACATCTCGCCGCCGAGGCGACAGAGCAGGGCCGGCTCGCCGCCGAGATTGTTCCGGTAGAGCTGGGCAAGATTAACTTGGCCAACGACGAGGGAATTCGCTCAGGTACCACCCGAGAGAAGCTCGCACAGCTGCGCCCGGTGTTCGACGAGCAGGGCACCATCACCGCCGGCAATGCCTCTCAAATGAGCGATGGCTCCACGATCGGCGCGGTCAGCTCAATGGCTACGGCCGAGCGCTTGGGCAGGCGCCCGCTAGCGCGCATCCTGGCCTGGGCCGAGACCGCCGGACCTGACAACAGCCTGCACTTGAAGCCCGCGCAGGCCATCGATCGGGCTCTAGAACGGGCAGGGCTACGCATCGGTGATATCGATTTATTCGAGATCAACGAGGCCTTCGCCGCCGTCGTAGCGGCGAGCTGTGAGCGCCTCAGCATTCCGCTGGATATTGTCAACGTAAACGGAGGCGCGATCGCTATCGGTCACCCGCTGGGTGGCACCGGATTGCGGCTCCTTCTTACCTTGGCCCATGAGCTTGACCGCCGAGGCGGGCGCTACGGCGTCGCTTCGCTCTGCGGCGGCGGTGGGCAAGGTTTTGCCATGGTAATAGAGAGGATATAAAAATGAGCGAATCAGAAAAGAACATCAACGGTTGGGTAGACACACGCAAGGGCATGCCAGCAGTCGGCGCCAGCGCCGAACGCGGCAAGGATGTCACCCTGGCAGACATCGAGCTGTTTAGCGCCATGACCGGCGATCGCAATCCGCTTCACACCGACCGCGCCGCGGCAGAGGCCTCACGCTTCGGTGGTCTGATCGTCCAAGGTGGCGTTACCACCGGTATGCTCAACGCCGTAGTGGCCGAGGATTTACCAGGTCCGGGCAGCGTTTTTTTGAACGTCGAATGGAAATTCATAAAGCCTGTTTACGTCGGCGACCGGATCACCGCCTCGGTCAAGGTACTCGAGGTGCGCGAAGACAAACCCTTCTGCACCATCGAGACGCAAGTGCGTAATCAAGAAGGCGAGTTGTGCTTAGAAGGTAAGGCTTCTACCTACACGACGCCTCTTCCGCAATGAGCGTAGGGCATCCGAATGGCGATGAGCAGCCGCGGGATCCGAGCGGTTGCTGGATGGGGCTGACCATCCTCGCCACGGCCATGCTGCTGGCGATGACCACCTGGTTTTCCGCCACGGCGGTCGTGCCACAGCTTACGCAGGCTTGGGAACTGACGGCCGGGCAGGGCGCCTGGCTGACCATCGCGGTACAGCTGGGTTTCGTGGTCGGGGCGCTGGGCTCAGCCTTGCTCAGTCTCGCCGATCGGGTGTCGCCGCGGCGGCTCATGCTCTACGGAGCTGCCGGCGCGGCGCTTGCCAATCTTTTACTGCTGGCTACTTCCAGCGCCTGGCTTGCGATTCCGCTGCGCGTAATTACGGGCGCGTGTCTGGCTGGCGTTTACCCGCCGGCGATGAAGGCCATGGCCACTTGGTTTCGTTACAAACGCGGTACCGCTCTGGGGGTGATGGTGGGGGCGCTCACCTTAGGCTCGGCGGCGCCGCACTTGGTCAACGGTCTGGGCGGGCTGGATTGGCGGGTGGTGATCGTCGCCACTTCCGTGCTGACCCTGCTCGGCGGGTTGCTCGCCGAGTATGTCGGCCGCGATGGTCCATTTCCGTTTCCCAAAGCGGTTTTCGACCCACACAAGGCGTGGCAGGCGTTCACGGATCGCAAAGTGCTGCTGGCATCGCTCGGCTACTTCGGCCACATGTGGGAGCTGTACGCCATGTGGGCCTGGTTCTCCGTGTTCTTCGCCAGCACGCTGACGTTGCACGGCGTGGAGAGTGCGGGTACTTGGGCGGCTTTCGGTACCTTCGCCGTGATCGGCATTGGTGCCTTAGGCTGCCTGGCCGGCGGCCTACTCGGCGATCGCTGGGGCCGGGGCCGGACGACGTCGCTTGCGATGGCGATTTCCGCTGCTTGTGCGCTCTCGATCGGTTTCATGCAAACGGCGCCGGTGCCGGCCGTGTTGCTGGTAGGGCTGTTGTGGGGCTTTTGGGTTGTCGCCGATTCGGCGCAGTTTTCAACGCTGGTCACCGAGGTGGCGGAGCAAAGCTATGTCGGCACTGCGCTGACACTGCAACTAGCCATCGGCTTCGTGTTGACCGTGCCCACCATCTGGCTGATTCCCATCGTTGAGCAGGCGGCGGGTTGGGGCCCGGCTTTCGCCCTGTTGGCCTTGGGACCTTTGGCGGGCATCGTCGCGATGCGCGCCCTCGCGCAGGGGGAGGCAGCGGAAGAAGGTACCAGCCAAGGTGCTAGGTCCTGAGATTTTTAAACGGGATGTTTGGTCGCCTCGACGCCCTTCAGCACAAGACTATAGCCCCCGAGATCCGCCATGGTCGCGATCTAAGTTACCTCAACGTTGCGCGTGTCGCGCTCGACTGAAGAGATATACGTGAACGATGTGAAACGTGAAACGCACCTGATAAATACTTATACCGAAACAGCCTCAGCCCGCCTTGCGCGGGTTTTTTGTTGCTCGCAATGCGCCGTTTAATGCACTATATTGGAACTGATATAGATACAAGGAGTCGCTTGTGCCGAACCGGCGTCATATTCGCTTCATTGGCGACTCGCTCGACCGATTACGCGACTTCCCGCAGGATGCCAAGCACGAGGCCGGGTTTCAGATAGATCGCGTGCAGTCTGGTGGCGTGCCCGATGATTTTCGCCCCATGCCCAGCTTAGGACCAGGTGCGATGGAAATACGGATACGCGAGAGCAATGGTGCGTTTCGCGTGTTCTACGTCGCCAACCGTGAAGAGGCAGTCTACGTGCTGCACTGTTTTCAGAAGAAGTCGCAGAAGACGGCAAAAAGAGACATTGAGTTAGGTAAACAGCGCTATAAAGAGCTGCCCTGACAGCGAGGTAATGACCATGATGACCGAATTTGAGAGCGTATGGGACGCTATCGAGGACACCCCGGAGCAAGCCGCCAAGATGCGCCTGCGCTCGGCACTGATGCGCCAGGTTAGCGACACCGTAAACAGTTGGGACATTGCCCAGACCGACGCCGCGAAGCGACTTGGCATCACCCAGCCGCGCCTGAATGACCTGCTACGCGGGAAAATCCACAAGTTCAGCCTGGACGCGCTGGTGGAAATTGCCGAGGCCGCACACCTTCATGTTGAGCTAAGCATCACCCCGGAAGGCGAAGCGGCTTAACCGCCACATCGCGAAGACCCTTGGGGGTTCCAAGGCGGGCTTTGTGTACCTGAAGCGCAAAAACGCCCAGGCTCGACATGCTCCAAGCCCTGGACCTGGAATCGTTGCTTTTTTTGGCCAACGAAAAAAGCAACGGTATAACCGCAATGGCTGCGATGGTCTCGATGACCGTCGCATCTTTTGTCGCTTACCTGATGCCTGAGAAAATGGCCGCCGAGGGAGGGGGCAAAAAACGGAAAACGCTCTTAAACCCGCATGGTTGAGCCGTTTTTCAAAGTATCTATTACGTCTATTATATATAATTTGATGGATACGCCCCACCGACAAGCGTTGCCCAGTCTTGTACCCTGCCCTCCAGTCCGCCTTTCTTTCCGCGACCCATGCCAAGCTATAGCTTGTAGATAGCGTCGCTCACAGAGCCTTGTAGACGGCCTCACAGTCACACGGCTTTTCGGCATATTGCATCTGTTGAATTAGACTATTTGCTGCTCGTCTTTCCTCGACTTCCGCATCCTTTGCGCCTAAATTGTCTTACAGTAAGACAATAAGGAATCAGCAATGGCAAAGCGAAGCGTCACGGTACGAATTGAAGAAAGCGATGTTGAGCGGCTAGAAGCGCTGGCGCGCAAGAAGCGCCAGGCGACCGGCGACAAAGTGGGCATCAGCGACGTTATCCGCGTTGCGGTTGCCGAATACTTAAAAGCGAAGGGAGAGCAGGATGCTTGAGCAACAAGTCGAAGCCCAGCAAGGCCGTTTTGAGCGGCTGGTGGAGCTGTTAGAAGCGCTGAGTGGCTATGAGCACCACAGAATTGACCACAGTGGGTAAAGCGCTGCTAGAAGAAGCCATGACTGAAAGTGCGCTGGGTGCGGAAGACGCTCAGATTGCCCTGGACGCCGAAGGCGATAAAGCCGCCTAAGAATCAATGAAGGTGCCTTGCCCGGCTGGAACCCGGAGCAAGGCGTACACCCGGCACAACCTTGGGAGGACTGCCGAATGTTTGATTATCGTAACACCCTGAACCGCCTTGGCGCTGCGTTATACCGCATTGCTCAAGATACTGGCCCGGTAACGCTGCCTATCATTATCATCGGTTCCATTCTGGAGGTGCTGCTATGAGATGCACCACTGCCGAGCTACGCCGCGTTCTTGAGATTCTTTCCGGCTATCCGAACGCGCCCTTGAACCAAGCCACCATCGACCTTGCCTTGCGCCTGGCGCGCGTGACCCGCTTGGAGACTGTCTAATGGGTGACTTTCGCGCTGAACGTATCGGCCTTACCAACGCAGCACGGCTTCTGGGCCTGCCGGTGACCGAACTGAAAGCGGCTATTCAGAAAGGCGAGCCCCTCCGCGGGATCGCCCCACCCCAGCCGATCGTAAGGTCTGGCCACAATCTGCTATTCCTTGCCGGCGGTGTGATGGACGTGGCCGAGGCCATTCAGAAGGCCAGAGAGGCGCAATCATGAAGCATGTTCACCACTACACAGAAGCAAGCGAGCGATTGCCTAAAATCCTATCGAGTGGCGAGCTTCTAGGCCGCGCTGATAATCATGACGAACGCCCCTTAGTTTGGTTTTCATCGCATCCATTTTGGGAGCCGACTGCCACTAAGCCCCGCAAGGTTGGAAGCATGATCGTTTCGCAGACCTTCGAGGAGTACCGTGACGGCTATGGATTGGTTCGCTTTTCGCTACCTGCAAACGACTCGCGTCTTATAAATTGGCGGAAGGCGTGCAAGTACGCGGGCATCTCCAAGCGTGACCGCCAGGCTATGGAAACTGCTGGCAAAAAGGCTGGTGGAAACCCGTCACAATGGTTTGCTTTAGCGGGACCGCTGCCGTTGGATCAAGTCTATATCGAGTACTTGAATGGCAATAGCTGGGAGCCTGCCCAATGAAACCGTCCCAATTCGACTCACTGCTAACCACGGCCACCCAATGGCGGGCGGATAATCCGCAGCACGTTGGCGGCGTGGTTTTGATCTGGGAAGGCAAGGCATACGGCTGGAAAGACAAGCTCCGCGACCCCCAGTCCGAGCAACCAGGAGCGTTTGCCGTCGATGAAGCAGGCCATGTGTTTGTGGCTGAGGGAGGTAATAGCTACGACGGCGCCAAGGGCTGGGTAGCTCAAGGAGAGGAGGCTGCACAATGATTGATAGCGACTTTCCCCTGTATTTCGAGCAAGCCAAGGCTATGCTTCCGGCTATGAACGAGCGTAGTCAGGAATACCGCGAGGGCTATCACTACGGGCTTGTATTTGTGCTGGCCGGTAGTTGCTGGGATTGGCGTCGAGATGTGCCTTACGGCACTGGCTATGCCGAGCGCGATGCGTGGCTATCCGGCTTTGAGAATGGCCGCGAGCGTGCCAAACAAGAGGTCACCCAATGAAAAGCAAGCCAGAGCACTTTGATTTTGCCCACGCCCTGAACAGCCTCGCCGAAGCGATAGGCGACCTGGACACAGAACGCGGCATTGATCGCATCGAAGACGAAATGATTCGGGAGGATATTCGGAATCACTGCAATCGGCTGCAACGCATCATGCAAAGCGTTTTTGATACGCTGCCGGAAGAACTTAAGCCAGCGCTGAATGATGTTGTCGAGTGTGAAGCCGACGCTGATAGATTCTTGATGAACGACACTGACCCGGAAGACGACTGGTAACGCCCACGCCCGCTCCACCAATGACCCGGCCATCGCGCCGGGTTTTTTGTGCCTGGCATACCTGGCTGGACCTCCTTAATTTAGGGATACTGATATTCAATAAACTTAGAAAAAGGGCATGACATGGCGGCATGTGAGCAGTGTGGGCGTAAAGCGGGCTTTTTAGACAAAATTTGTAGCGAATGCATGGATAAGAATCACCGTGAGCGTGTCACGGCTTCTTCTTTAGAGGTAGTCCGAGCACGCCAAAAAGAACTTCAGAAGGAAGCAGAGGAAGCGGAAGAAGTACTGACCACGGCGATGCTTAATGTCACTGTGACCACCGCCCATCAGCTTGAAGGCAGAAAAGTCCTAAAAACCCTCGACGTGGTGACGGCGGAATGTGTGTTTGGCATGAACATTTTTAAGGACTTTTTTGCCAGCGTTTCCGATGTGTTTGGTGGCCGTAACAAGTCATCGCAAAAAGTGCTGAAGGACGCCCGGATAACTTGCCTCAATGAATTACGGCGAGAAGCAGTACTACTGGGGGGAAATGCCATCATTGCCGTTGATCTGGATTACAACGAGTTCTCGGGTGGCGGAAAATCCATGTTGTTCCTGGTGGCCAGTGGAACTGCTGTCATCGTGGAGCCTGAAGAATAAAGCTGCCCCGGAGCTGGTTTAGCCCGCCAAAAAGCGGGCTTTTTTAGGCTGTAATGTTTCTTACGGGATTGCAGAAACCAAAAATGATAAAGCGTGTATTACCAAGGATATACCCACACATCTGCTGATGAAGGGGGTGCCTGGTAGGCTTACCTTAAAAAATTTGGATTTAAAAATCGTTCGCTGTTTGCTATCTTCAGTCATGTGATAAGTACCTCAGTGGCAGGCGTTGGCGCGCCCGATCTGTTTAAAAACCCTAGTCTTAAAGACTGGGGTTTTTCTATATTACCTGCTGCACCCCCGAAGTATAGACTTGACTTTCCACCACATGGACCATTTTTCATATAACCTTCTACCATATGTAGAAACACACAAAGAAAACAGCACCTTAGCTTTTCTCCTTGCCTCAGCCGTTATAGGCTGGCATTTCCCCTATCGCCTAATGCTTACAACTCGCCCTTTCCTTCCGTACTTCCCCCCTAATGCTTCCCGTTATTTCAGTAGCTCATCAGCAAAACGGTATATATAACTCATCCAAATGATAGCACCAGAATCTTGCCTGTCATTCAAAGGTATACGTTCTGCTGGCATGCCCGAACTGTAACTTTTGGGTGTACCCGGGCGGTGCCAGGCGAGCTCTTGATAGTTGATGCGCTTCAGGCCGTGACGGCCCCCTTCAGCATCGTCAGAGACGGCCCCTCGTTCCACTGTGGGGGCTTGGCTGCCTTCTCATCGGCGCGGCTCTCACGAAGCTCCTCCAGCTGTCCTCGGCCCATTGGTGCGATTTCGTCGAACAGTACGTCGAACGGATAGCGGATCGGTAAGCCATCGCTGCCGTTGGTAACTCAGATCACCTCACAGCGCTGTCCTGTCTTGGTGTTCACCGTGTGCTCAAGTCGCAGGACGCGCGAAGCATCACGGGCCTGCGGGTCAGCACCGATATGCGAGAAGCGCTCACCCAACAGTCGCTGGGCTAGGTTTTGTACGAAAAGCCTTATCTGCTAATTTTACCTATGCAAAAGCAGCATAGGGGAAAGCAATGGTCGGACGTTACGAGATCTCTGATGACGGCTGGGCACAGATTGAAGATATCGTGTCGCCCCCTCAATCCATGGGTAGACCCAGGCGAGATGACCGACAAATGCTCAATGGCATTTTCTGGGTATTATGCTCTGGCGCCAAATGGCGTGATTTACCTGAGCGATATGGTCCTTGGTCGACGGTGTATGACCGATTCCGCAAGTGGCGTGATGATGGCACCTTTGAAGCGGTTCTTTCTCGCTTGCAGCTCAAGTTACGCGAAGATGGTCTTATGGACCTGGACACGTGGATGATCGATTCCACTTCAGTGCGAGCCACACGCGCTGCCGCTGGAGGCGGTAAAAAGGGGGCTCGAAAGAACCGCTAGACCATGCACTTGGCCGTAGTCGCGGGGGTTTAACAACCAAAATTCATTTGGTTTGTGATCGTCATGGCTGGCCTCTGGTGTTCACGCTGTCTCCTGGTCAAGAAGCAGATTCTCGGCACTTCGTTCCCACGTTGGAGAGAATCTCTCTGCCAGGTAACGTCGGGCGACCACGCAAACGTAGTCGCTATATGGTGGCTGATAAAGGGTACGACAGCGATGAGTTGCGTCATTATTGCGACAGGCACGGCATGAAACCCGTGATTGCTCATCGCAACATGCACCGAAGAACCCGGCCTGGGCTACCCAGGCGGTTCGATCAACCCAAATATCGGCAACGGAATGCGATAGAACGCTGCTTTGGCTGGCTTAAAGAATTACGCCGCATTGCCACACGCTATGAAAAGTTGGCAAGTAGCTTTAAGGCGATGGTATGCGTGGCGTGCATCGACCGTTGCTTGCGAGCCAACTTTTCGTACAAAACCTAATAACTCAATGATATTGCGGTATGGCCCGACAAGTAACTCCAATGTTCTGGGAAACCAGCATACTTGTCGACCAACAACCAATCTGCTCCGTGAGCATCAAATCATCAAATACGCTTTTCATTAAATGATGTTTTCAGTAAAACCTTATTAGCGTGCCTTTCGTTTGGAAAGCTGCGTACTATGCCGTGATCGCTGCCTCCATCACTGATAACCCGCTGGCCGTCTGTAAGGCACGGGGAGACGCGGAGCAGTGTACGGCGGCATACTGTGCTGATCACTGATCATGCAGCCACCGGCCGACAAGGATGCCCTAATCGTGCGTTTTTCCTTCTACGCGACGCTTCTTACCACTCTCATTGCTCTACCCCTCTCCGCCAGCGCTGACGTCCTGATTGGCAGCTGGAACATAAAACACCTTGGTTGGAACAACGACAAGGCCTACAACGCCGTCACGCACGTGGCCAACCACTTCGATCTGCTGGCCATTCAAGAACTGATGGATCCCACGGCCCTACATCGGCTTGAGCGCGAGCTGGAGGCTCTCTCCGGGGAGGAATGGTCGGCCATGGCCAGTGATGACCTTGGTCGGAGTACCTATCGCGAGCACTACGGTTTCCTGTGGCGCGAAAGCGAGGTGGAGTACATCGGCGGCGCCGTCGTCTTTCTCGACCACCGTGACGTCTTTGCGCGTGAGCCATACTCCGCACGCTTCCAAGACCGCGACGCCGGTACCGAATTCGCTGCCGCTACGGTACACGTGGTCTACGGCGATAGCATCAACGACCGACTGCCAGAGATCGACGCACTGGCCGACTACTGGCAGTGGCTGGAAGAAGCTTACCCAGATACGCCGAGACTGTTGATGGGGGACTACAATCTGCCGCCACAGCATGGCGGCTGGACACCCATGCGGGACCTTGGCGCGTCACCGGCGATCACGCAGGGCGCCACGACGCTCAGCAGCACGAATGGCCAGTACGCCAACCTGTACGACAACCTCTGGAGCGTAGTGGGCCGGTTGCCCATCACTGGCCAAGGCATCTTGCGCTTCCCAGAGCTGCTGGGTATGGGCCACGAAAAGGCCCGTGATCTGGTGTCGGACCATGCACCGGTCTATGTCGCACTCAATGGTGCCGAGCTGGATCGACAGGCGGCCAGTTATGCTACTGACAAAGCGCTGTCCAGCCGCTGCATCGACCTCAACAACGCCTCAGCTGAGCAGCTTGATTCACTGCCCAATATCGGCTCAGCCCGCGCTGACGACATCATCGAAGGTCGTCCGTGGCACAGCATCGAGTCGCTGACGCGTATCAGTGGACTGGGGCCTAGCCGAGTCGGTGATATACGTGACAGCGGACTGGTTTGCTCGTAAGAGAAGCATTCACTACAAGGACGAAGGAGAGAGGCATGGCGTACTGGTGGGTCAATCACAAGCAAACCTATCGGCAAGAGATCGAGGGTGGGTACATTTGGTCACCCAAAACCAATAAAAACGGTGCACGCAGTCAGTTTTACGACAACATGGCCAAAGTCCAACCGGGTGACATTATATTCTCCTACGCCTTCACCCAGATCAGAGACGTCGGCGTCGTCACCGGGCCAGCGGTGACAGCCCAGAAGCCCAGTGAGTTTGGGGCCACAGGGCAAAACTGGAAGGGAGAAGGCTGGTTTGTCTCCGTCGAGTTCCAGCGAACGGACCACGCAATACGCCCGAAGAACCACATCGAGGCCATCAGGCTACTGCTTCCAGAGAAATACGCCCCCATCAATGGCGCAGGAGACGGTAATCAAGGTGCCTATCTCGCGCATATCTCGTCGGCACTCGGGGAGCTCCTGCTCAACCTCATCACCAGACCTAGCACACAGGATCAGCTCGCCCAGCTCTCCGCTGCCCATTGGCAAACTGCTACTGACGCCAACATTGAGAAACACATACGCAATCGCAGTGACCTTTCGGTCACGGAGAAAGAGCAGCTTGTGCTCTCACGACGGGGGCAAGGCACCTTTCGCCGGTCTCTGGAGGCGATTGAGCCGCGATGCCGTGTCACCGGGCTAACTGACAAAAAGCATCTCAAGGCCAGCCACATCAAACCTTGGCGGGATTCCAGTAATCCTGAGCGCCTCGATGGCCACAACGGACTGCTGCTGACCCCGCACATCGACCACCTATTCGATAAAGGATACATCTCGTTCACTAACGACGGTGAGTTACTGCTGTCAGGCGCCCTCAAACATGAGGCCGCCCAGACCTTCGGTGTCTCACCCTCACAACCCACGGGGAGCTTCACGACAGAGCAAAAGGCCTACTTGGCATACCACCGCGAGAAAATTTTTATCGGAGGTGAGTAGTGGCATCTTTCGGCAGTTCATCAACGAACTCACCTAGAAGCAACGCGAGTAGTTACCGCAAAAGGCCTATCAGGAAACGAAGAAGAACGTAGAGTGTTCATAAATAAAAACCTCTGGGTAATGCCTCAAATTCGTACGATCGCTCGCCAATTTGACGCCATAAAGAACCCCTTTTGATACACCCTTGTTCCGGTCTTCTCCGCCAAGATCAGCCGGCAGGGGCGTTGTTTTTCTGATGACTGATGATTTCTCACCCAACCGCTTGCAGCCACTGTTTCAACCCCATCCACTTTATACTCTATTATTAAGTTATTGATTTTTAATCACTATATTTATTTTTATCTCTGACTGAAATCGACAGAGGAGGACACCTCCCGATCCTGTTTGGGCTGCCTTAGATGAGACGGATACTAGTACTATCGCAAAACTTTAAAAAATGTTTTACGCTTTTAAAGAAAATATCTTTTAAGGAAATACAGCGAATGATCCTTGGCGTACTGAATCAAAAAGGTGGGGTTGGCAAGACGACTCTTTCCGTAAATATCGCCGCATCACTGGCACGGACCGGAGCAAGAGTGCTGCTGATTGATGCCGACCCCCAGGGAAGTGCCTTGGACTGGGCGGCAGCCCGGGAAAGTGATCCCTTGTTTGCAGTTGTCGGTTTGCCGAGGCCCAGCATTCACAAAGAGCTACCTGTAGTCGGAGAAGGCTATGACCATATCGTGATCGATGGTCCGCCCCGCGTCACAGAACTCGCCCGTTCCGCCATCATGGCGAGTGATGTGGTGCTGATTCCGGTGCAGCCGTCTCCCTACGATATCTGGGCAGCTGACGAAGTGGTGAAGCTCATCCAAGAAGCTTCTATTTTTAAAGAAAACTTGAAATCTGTATTTGTAATTAACCGTAAAATTGCCAACACCGCCATCGGTCGTGATGTCCGCGAGGCCCTGGAGGCTTATGAATTACCAACTCTCGATGCCAGCGTCATACAACGTGTGGTTTTTGCTGAAGCAGCAGCTGTTGGCAAAGCCATCTATGAACAGGACCGGAATGGAGTTGCCTCGCAAGAGATAGAGGCAGTAGTGGCAGAACTGCAGGAGCGTTTCGCATGAGCAGTAAGAAGATATCCATTGGAGGGAAACCCTCCACCAGGAAACCGGCCGAAAATGTTGCAGTTGACGCTTGGGTTGGCTCTAGAGCAGAAAATGCCCCAAAGGAGCCTATGAAACGTCTCACGATTGATATTCCGGCAGAGCTACATGCCAAGCTGAAGTCTGACTGCGCTATGCGTGGCCGCAAAATGGCTGATGAGATTCGCGATCTCTTACAAGAGAAATACGGAAAATCGTAAAATCGTATTTATTCTTTTAAGGATAATACGCTGGGCTATACGTTCGAAGTCAGGGTCAGCAAGCATCGCTACAGCTTTGCGCACATCCGCCTGTAACAGTGACGGGACGACGCCCCCTTGCAGCCGCGAGTTCGGGCCGCCGCTAAGCCCGCCAGGGTGCGCTTACGAATCAGGTTATGCTCGAACTTAGCCAGGAAGATGTGGAATACCAACTTGTCCTCAGCACTGGTGGTGTCGATGGCTTCAGTCAACGATCGAAAGCTCACGCCGCGTTCGTCTAGCTCATGCATAAGCTCATCAGGTCTTTAAGCGAACGGGCCAGACGGTCGAGTTTCCACACCACCAAGGCAAGGTATCACCCGAACGTAGCGTCCATAGGTACGCTTGCAGGAGCGTTCCCGTTTGGTGCCGGTAATCCGCTCCTCGAAAATCTGCTCGCAACCCATCTGCTCCAGGGCATCACGCTGAAGCTGCGGTTTTTGTCTTGGGTACTGACCCATGCATAGCCGATGATCATATATTTCTCACCACCTCGCGCTGTTTTCGAAAAGAAACCTTCGTTTTCTTTACAACATGACCTCATATTGGCGGACATGCCAGAGTTGGGTAACTTGTGAATTCGATATGCTATCCGAAATAACTTGACGTCAAACACCAGCGCATGGATCAGCTATCCATAGAACTGCATACCCATCAGGTTCTATAGTGCTCGGCCGAAGCATTTTTCAGCTTTTCAGTTCTGTGATTAACCCGTACACTTCCGGCCGCCTGTGTAGGGCGAAATTGAAGATATGTTCGCGTATCTCACGGGTGCGATCCAAATCGCACTCATATGTAATTAGCTCATCCTCATGGCTGCTTGTCATGGCGACAATCTCGCCGGTGGGGGCGATGATGCAACTCTGGCCAAGCAGGTCGCAGCCTTCTTCCTTGCCAGCCTTGGCCACGCCCACTACCCACATGCCATTCTGGTAAGCGCCCGCCTGCATGCAGAGGTGATTGTGGAACCCCTGCAAGTGGTCATGTTCCGGCACCGGAGGGTAGTGAATGGGGGTGTTGTATCCCAGCAGCATCAGCTCGACACCTTGCAAGGCCAGCATGCGGTAGGTTTCGGGCCAGCGACGATCGTTGCACAAGGCCATGCCCATGGTGCCACCGAAGGCCTCCCAGACGCCGAAGCCGGTATTACCCGGCTCGAAGTAGCGCTTCTCGAGGTGTTGGAAAGGGCGCCAGGGTTCGTGCTGAGTATGACCAGGTAGATGGACCTTACGGTACTTACCGACGAAGTTACCGCTGCCATCGACCAGAATAGATGTATTGAAATGGCGATTTTGCCCGTCTTCGACCGCCAGCTCGGCGTAGCCTAGGTAGAACCCGATGCCGAGCTCCCGTGCGGTGTCGAACAGCGGGCGGGTCTCGGGGCCGGGCATCTCGCGCTCGAAGAAAGTGTCGATCTCGGCCTGGTCCTCGAAGTACCAGCGCGGGAAGAAGGTGGTCAGGGCAAGTTCGGGAAACACCACAAGGTCGGCACCGCGGCCGTGGGCCTGTCGCATCAGGTCTACCATGCGTTTGACCGTCTGGCTGCGGGTCTCGTGGCGGGCGATGGGGCCGAGCTGGGCGGCCCCGATGATCAATTTTCGGGACATGCGGTGTTCCTTTTTCAATTACTCGGCGAGGTCAAGCAAGACCTGCAGCAGCACATTGGCACCCGCTTCCAGATCTTCCGGTGCGGTGTATTCGTGGATGTTATGGCTGATGCCTTCGGCGCTGGGCACGAAAATCATGCTGGTGGGGCAGATCCTGGCCAGCATCTGAGCATCGTGGCCGGCGCCACTGGGCATGCGCATTACGGAGTGCCCAAGCGCTTTGGCGCTGGCTTCGACGCGGTCAACCATCTCCGAAGCGAAGGGCACCGGATCGAAGCGGGCCAGGGTACGATGCTCGATCGCGATGCCTTCACGCTCAGCGAGCTGCTCGACGAAAGTTTGTAGTTCAGCCTCAGCCTGCTTGAGGCGGCCATTGTCGGTGTTGCGCAGATCAACGGTGAATCGGGCATGGTTGGCCACTACGTTTACCAAATTGGGCCCGATATCGAACGCTCCCACGGTTCCGACCTGATCCCCGCCGATGCGGTTGACCAAGTCGCGCAGGAAGGCGCCGGTGGCCATGGCAGCGTAACCGGCATCGTGTCGAAGGCGCATTGGCGTAGTACCGGCGTGGTTGGAAGTGCCGGTGAAGGTGAACTCCTGCCAGGAAATCCCCTGCACCTTCTCCACTACGCCGATAGTAATACCCGACTCTTCGAGTACGGGTCCCTGTTCGATGTGTATCTCGACAAAGGCGTGAACTTCAGGTTGGCCCACCGGTGCATCACCTCGTGCACCGATAGCGTCGAGGCAGTCACCTACAAATTGACCGTCGATGCCCTCGGTATTCCGCGCTTCCTCCAGTGACATGCCACCGACATATACCAGACTTCCCATCATGTCCGGGGCGAAGCGGGCGCCCTCCTCATTGGTGAAGAAAGCGACACACAGAGGTCGACGGGTGGTGATATTTGCCTCGTTGAGGGTCTCGACCACTTCTAAACCGCCCAAGACTCCGAGATTGCCGTCATAGATGCCGCCGGTACGAACGGTGTCGATATGCGAGCCTGTCATCACAGGGGGGCCGTTCTCGGCACCAGGACGCAAGCCAAACACATTGCCTATGGCGTCGGTAGTCACGGCGAGACCCAGCTCGCGCATCCAACTGGTGACCAGCTCGCGGCCTTGGCGGTCCTCTTCTGTGAGTGCCAGGCGGCAACAGCCGCCACCGGGAAGGGCACCAATTTCACCGAGCCGCTCAAGGCGGCTCAACAGGCGCTGGCCATTGATTCTCAGTGTGTTATGCATGTTCGCGTGCCTCTGCTTCTATCTCGGCCGAGGGGCGGCCGACCAGTTGTTGATAGACCTCTTCGTCGGTGGCACCTTCGCTACCGATCAGTAGTACGCGGCTGTCGGCGTCCAGGTCGAGCGCCTCGCTCAATGCGGGGTTCTGCCGAGCGATCAGCAGTCCGGCGAGACCCGCCACCGCGCTTTCTCCTGCCACCAGAGGTGCATCGCCGCCTATGCCTTTCGCAAGCAGCTTCATAGCTTCTACGGCTGCTTCGTCGCTGATGGTCATGAAGTCGTCGATGCCATCTTCGAGCACTTCCCAGGCCAGCAGCGAGACCTCGCCACAAGCGAGTCCTGCCATTAGCGTGTCCAATTCCCCATGCACGGCAGTGGGGCTACCGACACGGGCGCTCTCGAAGAGGCAGGCGGCCTTGTCGGGCTCTACCACGATCACCCTCGGCCGATCGGGACCATAGGCTTCCCATAGCTGGGCCAGGGTCGCGGCAGCAAGTCCTCCCACGCCACCTTGAACGAAGCAATGCGTCGGCGGTTCGGACAGCTGCTGCACTGCTTCATCTATCATCACGGTGTAGCCCTGCATGACGTCGCGGGGCACGGTCATGTAGCCGGGATAGGAAGTATCCGAGACCACGAACCAGCCGTTGGCTTTGGCATCCTTGGCGACCTGACGTACCGAATCGTCGTAATTGCCGGGTACCCTCCGTATCTCGGCACCAAAGCGCGAGATGGCGTCCTCGCGGCCCTGGGAGACGGTGGGGTGCAGGTAGATCACACAGTGCGCACCGAACATCTGGGCCCCCCAGGCCACCGAACGGCCATGGTTGCCATCGGTGGCGCAGCATACCGTGATGCGGGCGGCTTCCTCGCGATGCTTGCCCGCGAGCAGATCGGCCGAGGAAACCCCTTCCGGCAGATGCTGTTTGAGCAGGCGCAGTACGGCATACGCACCACCAAGGGCCTTAAAGCTATTGAGGCCGAAGCGCTTGGCCTCGTCTTTGTAATAAAGGCAGCCAATGTCGGCGGCTCTGGCTAAACCGGAGAGTTCCACTAGCGGGGTAGGCGAATAGCCTGGCCAGGTGCGAATCTCTTCGCGGGCTTCGGCCATGGCCTCCTGGGAAAGGATTGTACGCTGGCGCTCACCTATGGGTGCCCCTCTCAGAACTTGAGGATTGGAGTAGTGCCGGACAGAGTCTTGAGTAATAAGTTGGTGCATAACGATCCTTGGTGTAGATCCGTTAAGTCGATCTGTGCAATCGGTTTCATGATTGGGAAGCAGGGGCGAAGCCCCCACCGGTCAAGTTTGGGGCACGTGTTATTGCGCTGCGTGTTCGATAGCTTCGAGGAAGGCAGTCAGCATCTCCACACCTTCTGCGCCGTATTTTTCCGAGATCATGTCTATAACGGCTGGTTGAGCAACTTCACGGAAGGCTTTCCGCTCGTCTGGCGTCAGGGCGTAGACTTCCATGTTGGCAGCCAGATGCGGCAGGCCGCGGTCCGAGGCTTCAATGATGCGGCTGATGCCACGACCAGCCACGATGGCCGAGCGGGCGGCGGACTCCATTACCTTCTGTTCTGTCTCATCCAGACTGTCCCAGAACTGGTCGCTGACCACCCATACATAGGGAGCGAAAAGGTGATTCGTCAATGAGAGGTATTGCTGAACCTCGTCGAACCGGGCAAAGGAGATGATCGGGATGGGATTCATCTGCCCGTCGGCCACCCCGGTCTGCAAGGCGGTGTATACTTCGGACCATGCGATGGCCGTGGGCTGGCCTCCCAGTGCCCTGATGACCTCTTGGTGAGTATCCAGCCCCATGGTACGGATCTGCAGGCCCTCCATGTCCTCGGGGCTTCGCACCTGGCGCACGGAGTTGGTGATGGCAAACAGACCGCCGGAGTCGCCGAAGCCTAGTACCTTCAGGTCGGTTTTGTCCTCGATATCGTCTGCGAGCCTGTCGCCAAAGGGCCCATCAAACACCTCGTAGGTGGTGGAGACGTTGGGGAAGGCGAAAGGCACATCTAGTACGCCGATCATCGGGTAGGCCGAGGCGAAGCCGCCGACCGAGTGGATACCCGACTGCACCACGCCGGCACGGAGTTGGCTGAGTACGGCGGCATCATCACCAAGTTGGCCGTTGGGGTAGGATTGTACGGTCACCGAGCCGTTGGTGCCTGCTTCGACCAGGGTCTTGAACACTGTGGCCATGGCACCAGAGCTGTTGTCGAAGGGGTCGTCGTTGTTGAGGTGGTGAAGCCGCATCACCTTCTCGGCGTAGGCACTACCGGCGAATGCCAGGCTGGCTGCGGTGACGGCCGCAATACAAGATTTCTTGAAACGTATCATGATGACTCTCCGTTTTGTTTTTGTGCTAGTTGGTTGGTTACGCAGGTGTGCCTAGAAGCCCAGTAGGCGAGGCACAAACAGGGTCAGACCAGGCCAGAAGGCAATCAGCATCAGGACGCCGATCTGAATCAGAAGGAACGGCCAGAGTGCAGCACTGATCCGTTCGATCTTTTCCCCAGTGACCGACGACAGCACGAACAAGCAGGCGCCAACCGGTGGGGTCATAAGAGAAATATTGAGCGTGAGGATAATCATTATTCCGGCATGTACCGGGTCCATTCCGATAGCATTGGTCAGAGGGACCAACACCGGTGCGAGGATGATCAGTGCGGCATTGATATCCATGAACAGACCGACCCCTATCAGTAGCAGCAGGATCATGCCGATGATCGCTTCGGGGTTGGTCGTCAGAGCAAGAAAGCTCGCGGCCACCATCTGCGGAAGCTGAACGAAGGTCATCCACCAGCCGAGGATTGAGGCCGAGGCGATGATCAGAAACACCACTCCGGTAATGCGGGCGGTACGCTCAAGCATGTCGAAGAGGTCGCTCCACTTCAGCGAGCGATATATCACGGTGCCTACCACCAAAGCATAAAGCACGGCTAGAGCTGCCGCTTCAGTGGGTGTGGTGATCCCGAAGAGAATAGCGCCCAAGATCATCACTGGCATGAGAATGGCTAGCAGGCTGTAACGGAAAGTGGAGAGAATCAGCTTAAGGCTGGGCCCACCCTCTCCCTTGGGCAGGTTGAGACGGCGCCCCAATGCTGCGATCAAGCACATGCATAGTAGGGCGATCAGCAGTCCCGGGAGGATGCCCGCAGCGAACAATCCAGCAATGGAGACACCCATCAGCGAGCCGTAGATTACCATCAGATTCGAAGGTGGAATGGTGGGGCCGATGATTGAGCCGGCGGCAGTGACGGCGCAGGCAAAGGGCCGTGTGTAGCCCTGCTTGACCATGGCCGGAACCATGGTGTTGCCGAAAGCGGCGGCATCGGAAACGGCAGCCCCGGTCATGCCTGCGAACAATACCGAGGCGAGCATGTTGGAATGGGCCAACCCGCCTCGCAGATAGCCGACCAGGGCATTCGCGAAGTCAATCAGGCGCGATGTAATGCCAGAGCGGTTCATGATCTCGCCAGCGAGGATGAACAGCGGCATAGCCATGAATGTGAACAGATCCAGTCCTTCGAAGAAGCGGCGAGGAGCCATAGGTAGGAATTCCGGTCCACCCAGTTGCAGCAGCCCGACGACGCCGGCTATGCCAAGTATGTAACCGATAGGCAGACCAAGTACCAACAGGCTGAAGAAGGCTAGGGCAACAATCATCATTAGGTCTTCTCCTTCGGCAGGTCGATGACCGCCACTTCGGGTGGATGTAAGAAATCACGCAGCATCACGATCAGCGTCTGAAAGGCAGCGAGCCCTGCCGAGACCGGCACCGAAGCGAAAGGAATCAGCATGGTCATGCCAAAAATGGTGGCGAACTGGTTGCTGCCTTGAATCGCCATCTCGATGCCATACCAGGTCAAATAAAGGAGAAAGCCCAAACCGATCATGTCGAGTAGAAGTCGAAGCAGGCGCTGCTTCCAGGGCGAGAGCAGGCTGAACAGCATGACAAAGCCGATGTGTTCACGACGAAAGACACCCACCGGAATCGCCAGCAGTGCGGCCCAGATCATTACGTAGCGGGCGATGACTTCTGTCCAGCCGGTGCCCAGCTGAAGCCCGTAGCGTGAGAGGATGCCGAACCAGACGATCAGCACCATGATGCCTACCAGGACGGCACATAGTTTGATGATGATGGCATCCAACAGCTCACCGAAGGACAGCATTTTTTCTAACAGCGGGTGGGATGGGCGAGGTGTTGTATTTTTTGTTGGCATAAAGACTCCCAAGGATGAGCCTGGCCGATCTCGCTGGGCGTAGAAAGACCTCTATCTAAAACTGGTACAATATTTTCAATTTGTCAATAAGATGAAAATCTATTTTCATCTTTCCTGTCTGATGGAATCATGATATCCATGGAGACTATGAGAGAACCCCTGACCCTGGAAGCGCGTATTCAAGCGCATTACGAAAAGTTACCCCCGGCGGAGAAACGTCTGGGTGACCTGTTGCTGGCTTTTCCCGGCGATATCGCCACTTATAGTGCCGGTGAACTGGCCGAAGCCGCCGGCACCTCGCGGGCAGCGGCGTCGCGCTTTTTCCAGCGACTGGGTTACAAAGACTTCAACGAGGTCCGGCTACAGGTACGTGAGGCCACGCGCTGGGGTTCACCGGTATACCTGTCATCGGCGTCAAAGCTAAGCGGAAAGGGTGAGAGCAAGGTCATGGCCAGCCAATCGGTGGCCAATCACCTGGAGCAGGAAATTCATAACCTGACGCATACCCTGGAGACTATTCGACCGGATGAGCTGTGCGATGTGGTTGGTGCCATGGCTGGAGCACGGCGAGTACATGTGGTGGGCTTTCGTAACAGTCGTATGCTGGCGCTCTACCTTCAGCGACAACTGCTTTTATTGCGTTCTGATGTGTCGCTACTGCCGCAGTCCGGGCAGACCCTAGGCGAAGACCTAGTGGATGTTGGAGAACGGGATGTACTGGTGATGATTGGCATGCGCCGGCGTGTGGGGACAATCACACGAATCATGGAGATCGCCAAGGCTCAGGGAGCGAAGATACTATTTATCACCGACCCTTCGGCCACTCAGACATCCCAACTGGCCACCTGGACGCTCACCTGTCAAGTGAGCTCCCCATCATTACTTGACAGCTATGCTGCTGCCATGAGCGTACTCAACCTCCTTTGCTCGCTTCTTTTCCAGCGAGCCATGAAAGAGGGCTATGAACGCCTGCGTCGGGTCGAGACCCTGCACGACGAACTTGACGAACTCGACGCTTTTGCGTGGCTGACAGGGGAGGGGAAATAATGAATGGCAAATAAAGGCTAGCCCCGTGTTTCTTCACAAGCCTGAGCAAGACCCCGTAGTGGTCAACTTTCTGGCATTCCTGGAACGTGATTTACAGGAACATCCGAGCTACATTCAACCCGTCCCCGCCAATACCTTTGCCGAGGCCGCTCGCCTTACGGCCGGTATCGATGCCGAGCTCAAAGAGGCGCTGCCAGAGGACGATGCCATCAGATAGCTGAGAGTCCCCTTGTGTGCTGGGTCCAACCTAGCTGTCGATGAGCAGACGCCATAGAAAATAAAGAGTCGTTTTCTTTACACCCTAAAGTGACAGCTTCCAAGGTGCCCTCCTAAGTGCCTGGCCTAAAGTTTTCGAGTAATATCCATGTCAGGATTTTTGACACGGACGGAACCATGAAAAAACGCTTCGTTGCCCCTCTCACTGAATCTGAACAACAGATGCTGGCCTCCGCCTATCACCATGGCGAGAAACGCGCCCCCCGCCGTCGGGCACATGCCATTCTACTGAGTGACCAAGGCCAAACCATTAACCAAATCAGTGAGATACTGCAGGTTTGCCGCGATGCCGTTTCGCGATGGTTTAAGCAATGGGAAGTGTCCGGCCTCGACGGGCTCATCGACAAGCCGCGTAGTGGGCGAACACCCGCCCTCGATGAACACGATCACAAGCGACTACAGGCGTTGGTGGCCGAGCATCCTCATCAGATTCGAGCCTTGCAGGCTCGCTTTCAAGAAGAGACCGGCAAGTCGGTCGCTACGGTGACACTCCGCCGGGCGTTGAAAAAAAATGACTCAGACCGCAGTCTCATTTCATCGCAGGTGCGATTTATCGAGGTGGTGATCGAGCAGTTGACGTCTCGTGGAGTGATGGACGCCAAAGCGCTGTATGAGCCACCGTTCAGCCACCTACATGCAGGAGGGCCCGATGAGCTGTTCGCCGGCAAGGAGAACGTCATCGATGGGATCTTTGGTGCGCTGGAGGCCACGCAGCCGAAAGTTCTAACAAAAGCAGGATAGTGATGCTTATCCTGCTGACTAAATATAGAGGGCTGGCCATCCCTGGCCGCATCCTTGCGTGACGCGCCCCGATTACGACTCTTAGCCAGAACCGCGCGTATGGCGTCACGCATTCAGCATGGAAGGGGCAATGCGGACTGTTTGTAAACCATGGCGTACACCGGCGTAAGTTTTTACCCCTTTCTGGGAAACCGCCACGATGCTTCCTTGTATGTCATCGTCAGAGTTTCAGGGTGGTCAGGTGCCCAATAGAACGCTGGGAGTACATGCCACGTAGTGTACTCACTGAGATAGCGCGGTGTTGCAAAGCCTAACATCGGCAATGCCACTTCCTGTGGGCATCACCGTGACCGACGGCATTATCATCGGCAAGGCGCCTCGTCATAGCGAAAATTAAAGCCGTCAGTAAGGAATGGAGCCACACTGTGATATTTTCCTTAAAAACTTATTTAAAGAAATCTTTATTTAAGTAAAATGTAATTTTAACGATTAAATTACGCTTTAATCGTAATTCATTTCTGTCCATATTGGGGTTGCTCTTACACCAACTTCTGAGGATTGAAGCGATGAACTACACGAATAAAAAGCTGAGCAAAATCGATACGCGGAATCTTCTCCGGCACGCCACAATGAGAAGCTCGACAAAGGATGTGGCCGCTCTGATTGGTGTAGCGGACTCACGCATCTCAGAAGGCAAGGATGAACGCTGGCAATTGTCTTTAGAGGCTGCCGCTAAGCTTCGCACGGAGTTCGGTACACCGTTGGCAGAAGCGGGCCTCTTCCTAGAATGCGAGGTATGGGACACATTGGAGGGCTTGCAAGCCGAATCAGACAGCGTAGCTCGGGGGCGCCAGTGGCAGCGAATCATGACTGTTCTTCAATATTCTGAGTTGCAGCGCATTCTTGCCAGCCTGGTCAGCCCTGAACAGAGCGCTGGGGGAGCAAGGCTACGCAAGCATCTTGGGGCCCTGCTTCAAGACGCCGAATTTGTCAGCTGGTACCACTACAACAAGATGACCCTATCAGACGCTGAGGCTGGCAGTGGAAGCTGGCAGGGCAGAAATTCTCCTCTGTTGTCTCTCTCATCCCCGGTCTTGTCGGAAGGCGGATTGAAGATCACTGAAATACTACAGCGCCATGGCCTCATGTCTGGCCTGAAGTGGCATACAGAACAGCTGATAGAGCATAGGCTGACACTGATCCTGCTTGCGGAGCTTGCCTGCAATCGCCAGGAAATCAGCGAGCTGGCTAACCTCTCGGAGGATGCCTTCCAGCCCTTCTTAACCCCGTGGCCAGATATCAATACGCCACAACACGCTCGATCTCAGGAAACTGTTGTTACTGGAGATATTATCTGGAGAAGTTACTCATGGATCTCACCTCCAATGCGCCCGGCTGCTGTACTGCCCTTGGAGGGTTTGCCCGAGCCGACCTCTTGGCTAACCTCGGTTGACTATGATCTGAGGTGGCTTACGGCCTTTCTGCCCGACCAGTTCAATCATCTGGACCTGCAAGTAGTCATGACGAAGCACCTTCATTACCACCTTGTGCTCACTCTGAGCCTACAGCGAGCCATGATGGGATCCTCATGCCATATGGAGGAGCATCGTCTTTTATCCACCAATCTCGATGATGGCATGACCCTAGAGTGGATACCCGCCAGGCAAATAGTGATTCGAGAAGTGAAAAGCGAAGGTCTCTTCGATGCAATCGGCGAAATTCATCGTTGGCTCGGGCTAACGCCTCCAGAGACCTATTCCCTGAAAAGGGAAATTGCGCAAAATGGTGGCTACCTGGCTGGGGTGCTCTACCTAGATTGACATCCTTCCCTCCCTCAGCTTGCCCTGACGCCTTGCGGCGGAAGGGAAGGGGATTCCCTGGTCGTTACCTCCAGGTTCCTGCATAAGCCAGGCTGTAGAAATCAGTTCTGAAGAGAATGATGAGATGAGTGAGGCGCTGGCTGGAATAGGGGACAAAATGACGGTTGCCAGACTCTTGTTCGCCAGATAGTGATTGATCGTGCCCCTAATCCGTTGAGGGACAAATTGACGGTTAAGGTTTTTGTGATTTTCGAGTAAGTATTGCAGCGTTCTTTTTCTGTACTTTTAAACCTTTTCCCTTTTAGGGATGGTTAAGTTTATGATATTTAAGTATTAAATACCTAGATATAGGGACAAATTGACGGTTTGAGGGGGACAAATTGACGGTTTGAGGGGGACAAATTGACGGTTGTTGAAGGGACAAATTGACGGTAAGGGTGGACATGTTTAAAGTTGTCCGCAATAAAAAACAGGGACACCGCATGAGCATCTGCACTGACTCGCCACAAGTCTACAAGGCCAATGCGCTGATCGAAGCTTCCTACCGGCTAAGCTTGTACGAGCAGCGTATCCTGCTTGCCTGCATCAGTCAGGTTCGCCGCGACCAACCTATTACCGATACCATCCTGTACAGCGTCACAGCCTCCCAGGTAGCCGAGATGTCGGGAGCGGACGTGAAGACAGCGTATCGTGACCTGAAGAGCGCATCGGAACGTCTCTTCGAGCGTCGCGTCACGATCCACGAGGCCCCAAACGGCAAGGGTAAGGTCTCAACGCTGCTTACTCGCTGGGTGCAGTCTGTTCGCTACGTAGAAAGCGAAGGTCGAATAGAGCTTCGATTTAGCAAAGATATGCTGCCTTATCTTACCGAGCTGACGGAACAGTTCACCAAGTACGCATTGGCTGATGTGGCTCGTATGACCAGTGGGCATAGTATCCGGATCTATGAAATGCTTATGCAATGGCAGGGTACAGGGGAGCGGGAAGTCAGTATGGACTGGCTGCGAAAATCGCTTCAACTTGAAGGACGCTATCCGTCGTTCAAGGACTTTCGGCGTCGTGTAATCGAGCCTTCTATCGAGCAGATCAATGAGCATTCACCGGTTTGGGTGAAGTGGGATCAGCGCAAGGCGGGACGGAAGGTAACGCATCTGCGATTCATATTTGGGCTAAAGAGCCAAGTGGATAACAAGAAGGCGGATGAAAGGAAAAAGACGAAGCGTCTCGGGGGAGTCAATGATGACCTCGTAGCAGGTATCCCCAAGAGCGTGATCGATCAGTACGCAAACCCTGGGGAAAGTTATGCTTTGGCAGCTGCACGACTGCATGCAGAGCGGCGTGAAGGAAAGGGTTCGTGGTGACGGGCAACAGTGAGCTAGTTCTTTCCAAAAGGGCTATAAGTTAAGGCCTGAAAGGCCTAGCTGGCCCTCACACAGATGGGGTATCACCCGACCCCCTCCTCCTTGGGAACAGCGCCGCGACGAAGTCGAGAAAACCATAACCATCACCGGATCTAGCATCAGTTTTAGGATGGGAGGTGATGGCCTTCCACAACCCTAATCCTAATCCGAGAATCCGTGAAATCGAGCAGCGCAATGCCAAGTTGCGGGCCGAACTCCTTGCAAAGCCTTTTGGTGGTGCATGGCGTGGAGTTCGAAAGGGCGCACTGCGTTTGTCGAGGGGACGATTCCGAGATCGTCGCCACCGGCCTCGTTCCTGACAACTGCTCTGAGCAGAGCTCGTGGCCGGAGAAGGTGCCACGCAAGGGTAAAAAATGCCAGAGCCCTCATCCGGCCAAGCGGCTTCGCCACCAGGCAAACCCTGGCTCCGCACGGCTAACGCCATGCTGCTGTCGTACCCACCCTTCGCTGCTTGCGACGCCACTGGAGCACGCTGCGCCCAATCCCCGCCTGGCGCCTGGCTCTGCCGGCACGCTGGTTGGGTGCAATGTAGGGTGCTGCGCCCGGTCGCCCTCTTGATGTCTCGGTGCTGGCGGCTCGCCAAATTCCCTACCTGCCACTTGCACTGCTTCAGTGCAAGTGGCCGCGCTGACGCGCCGCTACGGAGCCGTTACCGGTTGTGGTGCACTCCCGCACGCTGCCCCGAGCAGCTAATGGCAACCATCGATAAGCTCTATCTCGAGAGTTATTGTCAAATCTGGTGGATGGCGGTCAGGCCGCATCCCTGTCTGATTGATCGGTTACTTGCTCGCCGTCCTGGAACTGGATGTTGCTAACAACCAGCTCCAGTTTCTGGAAGTGCTTGATGCGTCTCCAGCGCTTCTGAGCACTCTGAAGCAGTTTGAAGACCATCGCCAAGGTCGTGGCACGGGAGCCGCAGTTCCGGGCTGCGTTTGGTCCTCAGGCGAACCGTGGCGAAGGTCGACTCGATCGGGTTGGTGGTGCGAATATGCACCCAGTGTTCTGCCGGGTAGTCGTAGAATGCCAGCAATTCCTCCCGATCCTTGGCCAGGCACGCCATCGCCTTGGGGTACTTGGCCTCGAAGCGTTACCGGGTGCGAACCGGCATGATGTCATCCAGCTCGAGTCCGTTCTCACGGCTATCCAAGTCAAGCTCCCCAACCCGCCTGTTCGCCGCTCCAAGCACCTATGTGCCGATGCCGGCTACCGGGGCATGCCGCCATGACCGCGATTCTGGACCATGCCATGGCTACATCCCGCATGTCCAAGGGCGGTACGAAGCAGCGCAACAGCTCAGGTGCCATCTTGGTAAACGAGCACGGCGATGGGTTGTCGAAGTCGCTCACAGCTGGGTCAACCGATTTCGCAAGCTCCTAGTTCGTTACGAAAAACTAGAGCGCAGCTTCTGCGCCCTTAACCAACTGACTGCCGCCATTATTGCTTTTCGGAAGATGCCGCGTACGGGTAAATATTATTTACGGATAGATTCTTATTACGGTTGAGCGGCCTTGAATACCGTAACGGGCCTGAGCCTGTTTATAAGTCAGTTCGCCGCTTTCCGCCTGATCCACTAACGACTGTTTAAAGACGCGAGTGTAATCTCGCCGGGTCCGTTTAACTCGTTGATCCATCACGTTCTCCCAAAAAAGACAGGTCGGAACGTGTCAATTCTATTCAGGACGGGTCAGAGTCGATAAAAGCAGCTGCAAAAGAGGCCGCTGCGATCAAGGGATTCACGGAGCAGCAGTTACACGCGACAGCGGACTGTGCTGTCCTCTTCCGGGGACGGCCCACGTCGCTATGCCGGGTGTCCACAGGGTAGCCAGCTTGATGAAGCGCTGAATCCTCGTCACTCACCAAGGTTTGGTCACATCCGGCCACCTACAGGCCTATCCGGAGGAATTCACTTTTCGGTTCAACCGCCGCACCGCGGCCAACCGCAGCCTTGTATGCCGTCGGCTGCTCGAACAAACCGTTGTCACAGAGCCCGTGACGGAAGCCCAAGAGATCCATGGCTACAAGACTGGTGACCTCAAGATGTAGGGTGGAGGAGCAAACCGACCACTCCGTACAGGGGATTTAGGTAGGTTGTTTTACCTAGTCGCTTGGGTATAGTGACGAAAGTCGCCGGAAAAGCCCCGGCTGCCTGACTGACAGCTCTTCGCCGAAGCCCCCAAGGGCCATAGTAGCCTGAGCAATACAGGGCGCCGCCGACCCCGCAGGCGGTTATCGAGGTGAAGAGATCACGCTGAGGCGAAAATACGCTAGAAAACACGCTAGGGAGAGCCATGAAAAGCAATCCGCCGTCGCGCATCACGACAGATATTCCGGGGCTGGAGAAGATCCTTCACGGAGGCTTCCTGCCCGGTCGGTCATACCTGGTGTCCGGTGGCCCCGGTACGGGCAAGACGACGCTCGGACTCCACTTTCTTTCCGCCAAGCCGGAAGGCGAGCGGGCCTTGCTGGTCAGCCTCGGCGAGGCTGACCGCAACATTCGCAATGATGCGGCGAGCATCGGCATGGCGCTCGAGGGGGTGGTGACCATCGATCTCTCGCCCACTGCGCAAACCAGTGGGCAATCGACCTATGCCCTGCTCGAGCCTTGGGAAGCGGAGCCGCTCGACATCCGCTCGCGTATCGAGGCGGCATTTCCGGAAGGCCCACCGGCGCGGGTCTTTATCGATGCGTTCAGTCAGTTTCGTCACCTGGTGCCCGATACCTTTCAGTTCCGCAAGCAGGTGATGGCGCTGCTGGAATACCTGACGAATGCCGGCTCGACCCTGCTGTTCACTTCGGAGCAAGGGTCGCAGGCCGACGAGGACCTGCAGTATCTGGGCGATGGCATTCTGCGGCTTGATCGCAGCGAGGCAAGAAGGACCTTATCCATCGTGAAGTTTCGTGGCTCCGGCTTTGCCGAAGGACGGCATACCGTTCGGCTGGGTGATCGGGGCATGAGCGTCTTCGAGCGGCTGGTGCCGGATGAGTACGGCCAACCCTACGTGGCCGAGTCGATCCCTTCGGGCGTAGCCGAACTGGATGCCCTCTCCGGAGGCGGCGTCGGGCGAGGCACGGTCACGATCATCTCTGGCCCCACGGGGGTAGGCAAGACCTCGCTTGGCGCCCAGTTCATGCGGGAAGCTGCGAACCGTGGGGAGCGGTCGGTCATTTTCAGCTTCGAGGAAGGCCAGGCGACGATCAGCCATCGCTGTGAGCGGGTCGGGATACCGCTCGGTCAGATGATGCGTGACGGTTCGCTGTCGATAGAAGAGGTCGAGCCCCTGCGCTACTCGCCGGATGAATTCGCCTGGCGAGTCCGCCGTGAAGTCGAGGAGCGGGGGGCCACGATGGTCATGATTGATAGCCTCTCAGGCTATCGGCAGTCGGTACGGGGCGATGACATGGTCACGCACGCCCACGCCCTCTGCCGTTACCTGGCCAACATGGGAGTGACCGTACTGCTCATCAACGAGGTCGGCTCGATTGCCGGCGATGAGATACGCGTAACCGAGTTCGGCATCAGCTACCTGGCCGACGCCGTTCTGCTATTGCGCTACATCGAATTCAATGGCGAGATGCGCAAGGCCATCGGCATGTTGAAGAAGCGAACGGGCGACTTCGAGAAGACGCTTCGTGAGTTCGATATCACTGCGGCGGGGCTGAAGGTGGGGGAGCCCTTGACCGGCCTGCGCGGTATCCTTCGCGGCGTCCCCGAGCTGGGCTCCAACGGGTCTCCCCGAGGTTCGGCCCGTGAAGGCGGATAGCGCGGCGCGACGCCAGCCGTGGCGCGTCGAGATCGCCCTGCAGGCCGGCGCGGATCGTGATCTCCTCGTCCAGACTCTCGGCACGGAGGAGGGCCTGGAGCCCATCGGACTCGAACAGGGAAGGACGTTCAGCGGCGAGGCGGATCTACTCATCCTCGACCCTGCGACACTGCGGCATCAGCGTGAGCATGTCGCCCGACTGCGTTCCGATGCCCACCCGGTAGTCTTGCCGGCTCTTTTGCTGGCACCGGGTCAGCGCGTCTCGCCCGATGCGCTTAAGCGCGAGCTCGGGCATGCCGTGGAGGACGTGCTGCGCCTGCCGACGACGGGGCCGGAGATTCGCGCCCGGATCCACAACCTCCTGC
>NZ_CP085246.1:0-3497740 GCF_044871105.1 Halomonas sediminis | reverse complement strand
ACATCTCACCATCGGTTGGAAAAGGCCGCACATTGTAGCGCCCCAAGCGCAGGTTATCCACACGTCCTTTGGTTGTCTTTTTGACTGTGGATAACTTAAAAGGAGGGCTTTGGAAAAATACCCAACAATCGGAGGTTAGCTTGTCAGCCAATATCAACATCCAGTTTCATTCACAACTTTCTAACACTCTCTCAACCTTTTTACCCAAGCTTATGCACAGATTTTTTATAACTATATAGTATTGAAATACATTTAAATTTCAAACTTATCCACAATTACTATCCCCACTATTAATAACAGTATTAAAAACCCTATTAAGTTAGTAATTATAACGAAGTAGTTTTTTACATTTAGCCTGCACCAGACCATTCAAGACCGTTTGTGCACGTCGCCTGAAGGCTTTTGTGCACGGAAGAATTGCACCGGGCTCACGAAGCCTCTACAATTTCCGGTCTTGAATTAAATCTCCCCCGGTCAGAGCCTCTCTATCCGGGGCTCCCTGGAATTCATCTTCCGTTCTAAACCACGTGGGAATAACGAGTTATGAAACGCACTTTTCAACCCAGCGTTCTCAAGCGCAAGCGCGCGCATGGTTTCCGTGCTCGCATGGCTACCAAAAACGGCCGTGCCATTCTGGCGCGTCGTCGTGCCAAGGGCCGTAAGCGTCTGAGCGCCTGATCTCGGATTGCGTGCATCCGCTCAAGACTTTCCCCGACGCTTACGCTTGCTTAACGCCGGGGATTACAGTCACGTTTTCGAGCATGCAGATATCAAGGTTCATGGCAAAGGCATGATGGCGCTTGTGCGTTTCAATGCCCTGGGATATCCCCGCCTTGGCTTGATAGTCAGCAAGAAAAATGTGAGGCACGCCGTTGCCCGTAATCGCTTCAAGCGGCTTGTTCGTGATTCCTTTCGTCTCAGGCAACACCACCTTCCCGCTGTGGATATCGTGGTACTCGCCAGACGCGGCGTTCATGAGCTGGACAACGACACTCTGCATCGCCAACTTCACGGGATGTGGAAACGGCTCTCACGTGAAGCACAAGCTGACAAGCATACGGTTTCGTCCCGTCAGACCAGTGGTTCTTGACCGGCATACCTTTCGCCGCTCGACCTCGGCCTGCCACATGGCAGGCTTTCGTGTGTCAAGGGTCGAGCAAATGACATTGCGCCATTAGCATGTTCACCACCCATCGGGCAGAACCCTTATGGACGTAAAACGACTTATTCTGCTGATTCCTTTAGCTATTCTGGCTTACCTTCTGGTAATCCAGTGGAATCAGGATTACGGGCAGCCAGTCCCTGAACCTGTTGCCCAGGCACCGGGAATTTCTCAGTCCGCCAATGGCGTTAGTGAAGAATCCCCTGACGGTAACGGGCTTGCCGTTCCCACCGCACCCGAGCGTCAAGCTGCGGGGGAGGGCATGCCTGCGACGGAGGAAGACTCCTCGACGAGCAGCCGTGACTTCATCGCCGTGACCACCGATGTGCTGGATGTACGCATCGATCCGCACGGGGGTGATATCGTCTATGCCGCCTTGCCACAGCATAAACAGACGCTGGCCTCGGAAAGAAACTACATACTGCTGTCTGATAGTCAAAACCGCAGCTATGTGGCACGTTCCGGTCTTCAGTTGGAAGGGGAAGCGAGCCGCATCGCCTTCACACCGGAAGGTACCGAGTATCGGCTGACCGCGAACGAAGATAATGTCGTGGTTGACCTGAACGCTGAAATCAATGGGGTCGATGTACTCAAGCGTCTCACATTCACGCGCGGCAGCTATGCCGTGGATGTCAGCTATTACGTACAAAACAATACCGAGTCGCCGGTCAGCGCACGCTTTATCGGGCAACTGGCGCGGGATAACTCTCCGGACCCCTCAAGCGGTGTTTCGATGGGGATGAGCTCGTATCTGGGGGCCGCCTTCTCGACACCGGAAGATCGTTATCTGAAAATCGATTTCGAGGATATCCAGAAGGGTGCGTTTGAAAACCGCGATGCCCAGGGCGGCTGGGTAGCGATAATTCAGCATTACTTCGTGTCTGCCTGGGCGCCTCCTCAGGATCAGCAGAACCTGTATTACGCCACCACTGATGCTCGTGGACGCAATGTCGCCGCCGTCGCCGGCCCGACCAATACCATCGCCGCTAATGAAGAAGCGACGCTAGGCGCGACGCTTTACATGGGACCCAAGGTTCAGGATCACCTGGAGCAAGTGGCCCCCAACCTACGCCTGACCGTCGACTTCGGCTGGCTATGGTTCATCGCCAACCCGCTGTTCTGGCTGCTTGATCATATCCATGACGTGGTAGGCAATTGGGGGTGGTCGATTGTTTTGTTGACCGTCCTGGTCAAGGTAGTGCTGTTCCCCCTGTCCGCCAAGGCCTACAAGTCCATGGCACGGATGCGCAAACTTGGCCCGGAAATGACGCGTCTCAAGGAGCTCTATGGCGATGACCGCCAGAAGATGTCTCAGGAGATGATGAAGTTCTATAAGAAGGAAAAGATCAATCCGTTAGGGGGGTGTCTGCCCATTCTGGTACAGATGCCGGTATTCATCGCGCTTTACTGGATGCTGCTGGAATCGGTTGAATTGCGTCATGCACCGTTCATGTTCTGGATTCAGGATCTGTCGGTGAAGGATCCTTACTTCGTTCTGCCGATCCTGATGGGCGCCTCGATGTTTGTGCAACAGATGCTCAATCCGACGCCTCCCGATCCGATGCAGGCCAAGATCATGAAGATGCTGCCTATCATTTTCACGTTCTTCTTCCTGTGGTTCCCGGCCGGGCTGGTCATCTACTGGGTGGTCAACAACATCATCTCGGTAGCTCAGCAATATCTGATTACACGCAAGATTGAAAACGATCCGAGTATCGGCAAGGGTATGAGAACCAAGTAAGTTCTTTCCGAGCCTGACCATCACCAGACCCCCGCCGCTGTCTTCAGTTGCGGGGGTCTGGCGTTTTACGCCATACAACCCGACAATACCGCCTCTTCTCAGGAGGATATAGCACATGGCTGACCACCTTTATATCGAAGATAGCATTACCGCCTTGGCGACTCCTCCAGGGCGCGGTGGTGTGGGCATCATTCGCGTCTCCGGGCCTGCCTGTCGGCCGATCGCCGAAAGCATGCTTGGACAGTGCCCCGCCCCGCGTCACGCCCATTACGGCCCGTTTCGGGGCCATGCCGGGCTGATCGATGAAGGCATTGCGCTGTTCTTCGAAGGGCCCCACTCCTTCACCGGCGAAGATGTGCTTGAACTCCAGGGCCACGGTGGGCCGGTGATCATGGACCTTCTGCTGGAACGCTGTGTCGAGCTGGGGGCGCGCCTGGCGAGGCCCGGCGAATTTTCCGAACGTGCCTTTCTCAATGACAAACTGGACCTTGCACAAGCCGAAGCCATTGCCGACTTGATTGATGCCAGCTCGAAATCAGCAGCGGAAAATGCCCTGCGCTCGCTGCAAGGCGAGTTCTCCCGGCGTATCGAAGCATTGGTGCAACGCCTGGTCGAATTGCGTATCTACGTCGAGGCGGCTATCGATTTTCCTGAAGAGGAAATCGATTTCCTCGCCGACGGTAAAGTATCGGCGATGCTTGGCCTGGTACAGCAAGAACTGGCCACCATTCGCGCCACCGCCGGGCAAGGCGCCTTGATGCGCGAAGGCATGAGTGTTGTGATCGCCGGGCGCCCCAATGCGGGCAAGTCCAGTCTGCTCAATGCCCTGACCCAACAGGACACGGCCATCGTTACCGCCATTGCCGGCACCACAAGAGACGTGCTGCGCGAACATATCCACCTGGATGGCATGCCGCTGCACATCATTGACACCGCCGGTTTGCGTGATACGCCCGATGCGGTGGAAAAGATCGGGGTAGCCCGCGCCTGGGCGGAAATCGAGCGAGCCGACCGGCTACTGTTACTGGTGGATGCCGGTACCACCACCTCCACCGATCCCCTAACCATCTGGCCCGAATTCATCGAGAAACTTCCCGATAAAACCCGCCTGACGCTGGTGCGCAACAAGATCGATACCAGCGAAGAAACGCCCGAAATGGATTTATCCACAGGTCATCCCATTGTGCGTCTTTCCGCTAAAACGGGAGCGGGTGTAGATAACTTGAAAACTCACCTCAAGGATGTGATGGGTTTCTCGGCGACTACCGAAGGACGATTTTCCGCCAGACGCAGGCATCTGGATGCCTTGGATCGCGCCGCCACCGCCCTGGAAAATGGTGCCGGCCAGCTTGCAGGCTTTGGCGCCGGTGAACTGCTGGCGGAAGACTTGCGCGATGCCCAACAGGCACTGGGAGAAATCACCGGCGAGTTCAGTGCCGACGATCTCTTGGGTGAGATTTTTGGTAGTTTCTGCATTGGGAAATAAATAGGGAAATCTGCAGAGCTACTCTTGCACCCACCAATCTGCGGCATGGCGACATTGTTCGCCCAGCAAGGGCGCCAGCTCTGCCATGGCACCTTCAAGGCGCTCTTGCATCCCCCAGGGCGGGTTGATGACCAGCATGCCACTGCCGTACATGCCGTGTGTTTCCTGTGAAGGGTCACGCAGACGTAGTTCGCTACGCCATATCTTGCGTACCTGGCTGGCACGCAGAGCCTCCAACAATCCCTGAAAATGCCCAGCAGGTAGCAGTGGATACCATACCAACACGACGGCATGGCGTGCCTTATGCATGAGCTGCGTGACCGCCTGGGCCACCTCCTGATATTCCGACTTGCGCTCGTAGCTGGGGTCGAGCAGCACGCATAACCGTGGTGTCACCACCGGGAGTAGGCGGGCCAGCCCAGCCAGACCATCCGCGTAATGACGCCGTGTATTGGCGGGAAGAATTTGCGCTGACAGATATTCATGCTCACCTGGGTGCAGTTCGAATAGATGCAATCGATCCTGCTCACGCAAGCGTTGCCCCAACCACCAAGGCGAACCGGGGTACAGGCTCAAGGGTGCCTTGGCATTGGATGCTTGAAGCCCCTCCAAAGCGGACAGCCATGCCATCAAAAGAGGGTTGCGAAACTGGCTGCGCGCTTGCCACAGTGGCTCAATGCCACTTAGGTGCTCCTGTAGCCGAGTACTTTCCTCTGCGGCTAGTCGATAAAGGCCTCGTCCAGCATGCGTGTCTATATATGTAATGGCTGATTCTTTACGTAATAAATGCTCAATGACGGCAAAAACCGTCAAATGCTTGTGAACATCGGCAAAATTACCGGCATGGTAGGCATGTTGATAGGAGAGCATGGTGGCCCTTTGAGTTAGCAAGCGATATCAATCGCATGGTGAAGAAGTAACTTTTTATGGAAAAGGCCCGCTGCTTAGCAGCGGGCCTTTTGTTTTTCTATACTGACGAAAGTCAATAATCGCTAATGCTCGAATAACCCAAAGGTTACCGCTGACCTTCGCCGGTTGGTGTCAGAGTAATTTCTACCCGCCGATTTTGTGCGCGGCCTTGTTCAGTCTCGTTACTTGCCACCGGCTGAGTTTCTCCGTAGCCGCTAGTGTTGATACGGGCTGAGGAAACACCGGTCTGGTTCAGGTAACTGCCCACTGCCTGAGCGCGCTGCTCGGAAAGGCGCTGGTTGTAGGCGGCATCACCGGTGCTATCGGTATGCCCGGCAATATTCACTCGGGTATCGCCGTATTCACGTACCACCTGAGAGACTTCATTTAATGCATCTCTCGCCTGTGGTGTCAGTTGTGCAGAATCGAAACCAAAGGTCACGCTGCTGGGCATGTTGAGTACGATATCATCGCCGCGGCGATCAATTTCAATACGTGAGCCTTGCAGATTTTCACGCAGCTGTTCTTCCTGGCGATCCATGTACGCTCCGATACCGGCACCGGCAGCGGCACCCACGGCGGCACCGATCAAGGCGCGATCACGACGACTGGTACTGCCATCACCGGAAAGCGCACCCGCTGCCGCCCCTACTGCGGCACCGATACCGGCACCCGTCCCAGTCGTGGAACGCTGTGTCTGGCCGCTGTAGGGATCCGTGGCACAACCTGCCACTAGAATCACCGCTGCCAGCGGCGTCAACAGTTTATAAAAAGCGCGCATATAAAGTTCCTTACATTCAAAGGTTGTTCATTATTCGTCACTGATCAACGCCAGCAACTCATTCAAGAATAGTAGACCTTGGGGCGACGTTTGTAATCGAAAAGGGATTTCCTTCAAAAGTCCTTTTTTGTCCGCTTCCGATAAACGTTCAAGCAAGGTACCAAGCGGTTGCCCCGTATGCGCCATCCAGGTCTCGACAGGCACACCTTCGGTAAGGCGTAATGCATTCATGGCAAACTCAAGCACTAATGCATTTTCAGGTATCTCCTCCTTGCCGGCGATAAAGCCACGCGGGTCATTCATACGACGCAAGTAGGCCTCAGGCTGGCGGGTCTTCCAGCGCCGTTCGATACGCCATTGGCCATGTTTATCGATATGGCTGAGCTTTCCATGAGCGCCCGCCCCGATGCCCAAATAATCGCCGAACTGCCAATAATTGAGATTGTGGCGACTTTCACGGCCCGGCCTGGCATAGGCGGAAATCTCATAACGTCGCAACCCGGCTCGTTCAAGCAGGTCATGCCCTGCATCCTGAATATCCCAGAGGGTTTCCTCTTCGGGCAATACCGGGGGGTGGGAATGAAAGGCGGTATTGGGTTCAAGCGTCAACTGATACCAGGAGATGTGCTCAGGCTCAAGCGCCAATGCCTGTTCCAGGTCAGCGAGCGCTAACTCTTGGGTTTGCCCAGGCAGCCCATGCATCAAGTCCAGGTTGAACTTATCGAACCCGGCTTCACGCGCCTGAGCCACCGCCATCAAGGCATCCTGGCCGGTGTGAATTCTACCCAGTGCCGTCAACTGCGCATCATGAAAGCTTTGCACGCCCAAGGAAAGACGATTGATGCCTGTCGCGCGATAACCCGCAAAGCGCCCTTGCTCCAAGGTACCGGGATTGGCTTCCAAGGTGATTTCGATGTCATCGGCAAATAGGAGCCGCTCACGAATGGCCTTGAAAAGCTGAGCATAGAAGTCAGCGGACAACAAACTCGGTGTGCCCCCGCCGATAAAGATACTCTGCAGCTTACGTGGCGGTAACGACGCCAGGTCATGATCGAGATCAGCCAACAGTGCCGCTAAATAAGCTTGTTCCGGCAATGCTCCACGCCCCGATTCATGGGAATTGAAGTCGCAATAAGGGCATTTGCGCACGCACCAAGGAGTATGAATATACAACGACAAGGGAGGCAGGTAATCAACCATGCACCACCTGCAACATATCTACCAATCCCTGCAATGCCCGGCCACGGTGGCTCAAGCGATTCTTTTCTTCCGCGGGTAGCTCGGCGGCACTCATTGCTTGCTCTGGAACCCAGAACAAGGGGTCATAACCAAAGCCGCCTTCTCCGCGTGGATGCGCCAGAATTTCTCCCTCCCAGCTACGTTGCACTATGACCGGCACCGGGTCTTCGGCATGGCGTAGATATACCAGCACACACCAATAGCGGCCGCTGCGTTGCCCTTCCGGGCACTCACTCAATGCCTGTAACAATTTCTGATTGTTACGCGCGTCGCTTTTAGGTTCACCGGCAAAACGGGCGGAATAAATCCCCGGGGCGCCCTTCAGTGCATCCACTTCAAGGCCGGAATCATCCGCCAAAGCAGGCAATCCACTGATCCGACTAGCCTCGCGCGCCTTGAGAAGTGAATTCTCCACAAATGTCAAGCCTGTTTCTTCCACTTCACCGACACCAAAGTCTGACTGAGGACGCACATCAAACCCCAGCGGGGAAAGCAATGCGTTGAATTCTTTCAATTTACCAGAATTTCCGCTAGCCAACACCATAGTAGCCACAGTCTGCATAGCAATATTCTCCTTCAGGGATTTTCCTTAGTTATACTTTGGTAATTACATAAAATTCATTTAATTTTCTGCTCGCCATGTGAAAATTTTAATTAGCAAAATAGTAATATATAAAAATAATAAAATTAAATTAAATAAATACAAAGAGTTAAATATATATTCTTTTAAAGAATAAAAATATATCCAAAATCAATTAATAAAGTTAATAACAAAACTTTACGAAAGTTACTTCTTGGTCAACACTTCATTGGCTGCTTACTAATGATTTTTTTCCATGAGGGTCACCCAATGGCTTTGGCGACATCATCCGATCAGCTTTACGTAATAACTGAAAAAAGTCCGCAAACTCAATTATTTGTTGATTACTTGATTCAGCACACCGGCTGTAACGCAACGGTCTATCCGCCATCTTCCGTGCTTTCGGTCAAACCACCCGAAAAGGCGTTGTTATTGATCGACATGGATCACATCAGCCTGGATACCTTACCGGAATGGCAAGCAAAGCTTCCGGAATCACTGAAACAGGTGCCCATCGCTGCCTTCAATATCAGGGACATGGATCATGCCCTGGAAGCCTTGGCTTGCGCTCAACTCAAAGGGATTTTTTATCGTAACGAAAGCCTTGAGGTGATCTGTAAAGGCATCAAAAGCTTGATGGAGGGTGAGCTTTGGATGTCACGCGATCTCATGGCGCAGCTGATTCTGTTTTATCGCAAGTATCAGAGCAATGTGTTTCGCCCAGCATGCGGCCTGACCAATCGGGAAATGGAAATCATTTCCTTGCTCAGCTCCGGCGCCTCCAATCAGCAGATTGCTGACAAGCTGTTTGTCAGTGAGCACACCGTCAAGTCCCACCTTTACAACATCTTCCGCAAGATCAACGTCCACAACCGTATCCAGGCCCTTAATTGGATTCATCAGAATATCGGGCCGATCTTGCCCAATATCGACAATGGCCGAAACGGAAAAAGTCAAAGTCATCGTTAACGCCAGGGCGTGAGGATTTTCCGATGAAATTCATAAAACCATTGTGGCACCACACCCGCATAGCCGGTAATGCTTTGTTGTTGGGCGCTATATGTAGCGCTTCTCTGTGGGCCGCCTCACCCGAGGTGCCAAGCGAGGCGTCAACCGAAGCACAACAACAAGAAGCCATCAATCAGATTGAAAGTCTCGATGGCCCCGCGCTACAGCGCCAACCCAATCGCAGCAGCGAGTTAACCGGGGTGCTGGTGGACCGCACCATCACCATGGCCGGCAAGACCTTTTACCGGGCTTTCAGCCAAAGGGCCATGGATAGCCTGTTTATCAGCCAGGCCACGCTCACCATTGAAGAGCGTCCGGATGCACGCTGGGGAAGCCAGGTATGGGTGATGGAAGGGCCACGCATGTATTTTCGCACGCAACTTTCTCCTCGAATCAACGAAGCCGACCGGATGGCAGGAGAAGCAGTGCAAACGGTCGAAGAAGCCTTGCTGCAACGTCAGCTCGCTTCGGCCATGTCATCTAATCCAGACCTTGGAAGTGAGGAGTTGAACTGATGAAAATCACTTGTATACCCCATGCCATGAAAATGCTGACCACGGCCGCCTTATTCAGCGCACTATCGCTTCCGGCCTTTGCCGGAGAACTGGTTTACCAGCCCATCAACCCATCCTTCGGCGGGGATCCTTTTGTGGGAAGTTATTTGCTGGGCAAGGCTCAATCTCAAGATACCCATACAGATCCTGATGCACGTCGCTCCACGCCGTTATCACCCACCGCACGTTTGATCCAAAGCCTGGAAAGCCGACTGATTTCCCAGCTCATCAGCGATGTGGGAAGTGGCGATATCGGTGAAGGCAGCTTCGATAGCGAAGACTTTGGAGTCGTGGTCAAGGATGACGGGGGTCAGCTTTCCGTTCAGGTGGTGGACAAGCTCACTGGCGATGTTACCACCATTAGCGTCGGCGGTTTATTCAATCCGTGAACTGTATCAATCCGCTCACGCCAAAAAAATTCAAACGCAACAAGACAAGGGGACACCCATGAGAATCATTATCGTTGGAATGCTGGCACTTTGGCTGAGTGGCTGTGCCGGCGTCGTCGCCACCTCGGAAGACCTGGAAGGGGCACCCGCGACACTCACGCCCAGAGGCGCGGCCTATCAAGATCTGGTCTCGCTACCACCACCTGCCGGGCGCATCTTTGTCTCGGTGTATGATTTCCGCGACCAGACGGGGCAATATCGCCCGGCGCCGGCCAGTACCTTTTCCACCGCCGTGACCCAGGGCGCGTCCGCCATGCTGACCGGCGCCCTTGCTGACTCGGGGTGGTTTATTCCTCTCGAACGGGTGGGGTTACAGAACTTGCTCACCGAGCGGCGTATCATCCGGGCGGAATTCGAGCGCTTCGGCCAACCCGATACCTTGCCTTCCCTACGGGCGGCATCGGTGATGCTGGAAGGCGGTATTATCGCCTATGAATCCAATGTACGTACCGGCGGTGCAGGCGTTGAGTATTTCGGTATCGGCGCCTCCGGGGAATACCAGGTGGATCAGGTCACCGTCAATCTCAGGGCAGTGGAGATTTCCACCGGTGAAGTGTTGGCCAACGTGACCACCACCAAGACCATCTATTCCAAGGAGTTGCGGGCCGGTGTCTACCGCTTCATCGATTTCAGCCGGCTGCTCGAAGCGGAAGCCGGCCTTACCACCAACGAGCCGGTGCAAATGGCGGTAATGGCCGCTATCGAATCGTCGGTGATTCATTTGATTGCCCAAGGGGTGGAAAACCGCTTGTGGAACCTGCCTGAAGGCATAGATTTCAATCGAACCCTATTGGCGGACTACCTGAGCGCACCCGTACCACAGTTATAACCTAGGCTAAACTGCCTAGGCGAACTTAGCAGTCTCAAGTACCAAGGTCATGCTTATGTATGGCCTTTTTTTAGGTTAAATAATTTACTGTTCTGTTAATTATTTAGAACATATAACGGGGTAGTTTCTTTGCCCGTACATATAAAATTGCTTACTAATTAATTAAATATATATAATTAAACTCGTAACCACAAGCGATTAAATTAAAAACTATAACCGACTAGTTTATTTAAACTAAAATTTAACAACGCCTCGCTACTTTTTGCTGTTTAAATTAAATTAACTAGTCTAACTAACATCCTGTTCATTACGCATTAAAAAAAACATCACTTTAATTTTTAAAATAATGAGCCTTTTAATATTAAATTTCAGTTCAAATAATCATGGAAACGCTATCAATCCCATCCATACTGATCTCAACAAAAAATTACATTAAATCAATAAAGAAACGAGAGAGTAACCATGCACATTAAACAGCATTGCCCAGGCGCTTCACAGTGCGTCAACGCTTCCAAGGTTACCCAAGCCATTTCACTTTGTACCCTGGGATGGGTGGCCATGGCTTTTTCTCTTTCTGTTTCGGCGGAGGAACAGTCGCTTATTTCTCCCGGGGTCGACGATAAGACAGCCCAGACGTTCATCACTGAAACTGAAGTATCGCTGCCCAATGAAATCCGGTTTTCCGATCGCCGTGCCAATGTTGCGCTAATCAAGCAGATAGGTGACGGCAACACCAACGTGATCAATCAGAACCGAAATACGGTGGGTCGAGCGAACATGGCTTCCATTTACCAGAACGGTAACTTCAATGAAGCCACGATCACGCAAGAAGGCTCTAACAATATTGGCCTGGTTAACCAGCAAGGTAACCGCCTGGAGGCCAACATTACCCAGAATGGCAACCAATTCGAATCTCAAGTCAATCAGTACGGACTTGAAGGGAAAGTAAACGTTTCACAATCGGGTAGTGGCTACCGAACCCTTACCGTGGAGCAACTGAGTTCTTCCGGGGCGGGTACAACAGCCACAATCGTAACTAACTGATACGTCCTTTTCCTTGGAAAAGGCGAATATCAGTAAATCACAGTTTCCAGCAAGACCTCAATAAACAAGGGGAATAACCATGAAAATTCAATTGACTACTATTGCAGCAGCCGTCGCTTTCGCCGTATCCTCTTCAGCAGCAATGGCGGAAACCACACCTGCCTCTGACTTCAATGAGTCACGCAGCAAGGTTGATAGCATGGCTGGAGCACTTTATGACGGCAGCGCCGTAGGTAGCGACTCCTATATCGACCAAAAGGGTAATAATAACACCAATAATGTAACGCAGTGGGGAACTCAGATTTCTCGAATCGAGCAAGACGGTAACAACAATACCGCCAACGTTACCCAAGATGATGTGGCGGGTGTCGCTAAAACAGCAGCGGGAAATAACTATTCAAAAATTGACCAGGAACATAACAATAATACTGTCACTGTATATCAAGCAGGTATAAACAATGATTCTAAAATTAAGCAAGATGGTAATGGCAATACCGCTTCTGTAAACCAGGATGTGCGCAGAAATGATTCTTGGGTCGAACAGCGGGGCCATAACAACTGGGCCGATGTAAATCAATACGGTGAGTTGAATGACAGCTATGTCAGATTCTCAGGTAATTCCAACGATGCGAGTGTAAATCAGCTGGGTGACGAGTTGGATAGCGATATTATCGCTTATGGAAATAACAACTACTTTAATGTTAACCAGAGTGGTTATGGTCACGACTCCTTTATTCATACAAATGGCTCTAATAACGCTAGCTACGTCAATCAGAGTGGTGGTTTCGGCTCTTCAGGCCAGCATTTCTCTCAAATCAGGACTGATGGAAACAACAACTATAACGTTGTAAACCAAAGCCATTAATCCAGATGAATTATTGAATCAGAAGTATCAAATAATACCGAAGCGCCCTGTTGATGACAGGGCGCTTTTTTTCATAGTTGCAAAATCAGTTACCCGACACATTAATCTGTAACGTGCCCCCTTTTCCCTGGGTAGCCGAGCGTGAGCGATTACCGCCTTTGGCGATATCAACTTCCAGACGCCCTTCGCTAAGCATCGAGACCCTGCCTTCCAAGGCTTCCCCTTCATAGGTGTATTCGGCGGGCACCGTGCCATTGTCTTCCTGGTATTCTTGAATCTCACCGTCCTGTGTCACCTGCCAGCGCGCCGAATAGCGCGTTTCAGGCGAGCCGGTAATGCTGATATGGATCCGATTTGCGTCACTCACGGGACTCTCCTTCTGTTCTGCGTGGGCATTCATGGATAATAGTCCGCTGCCCAAGCCGATAACCAGCAGGGCGCTGCGGTATACATTCATCATGATGAATTTCCTCGGGTTCGTCGTTGCCAACTCAGGTACGGCATAGCCCGTTATGAACACACCCGCTACCTATGACAACAAAGGCCACATCCGAGCGGTGTGACCTTTGTGAGTATAGCGTTTAACGCAGATACAACATTAAGTTACATTAATGAAAATGCCTTTTCAGCGGCGTCCAGCGTCAACTGAATGTCTTCAGCGGTATGAGCGCTGGACATGAAGCCGGCCTCGAATGCCGAAGGCGCGAGGTAAACGCCTTGATCGAGCATTGCGCCGAAGAAACGCCGGAAAGCTTCCGGGTCGCAGGCCGTCGCTTGAGCAAAGTTGTCCACTCGCGATTGGGCGGTGAAAAACACCCCGAACATGCCCCCGGCATGCTGGGTCAGCATGGGAATTTCGGCGGCGTCGGCGCGTTCTTGAAGCCCTTGACAAAGGGTTTCCACGCGCTGGGTCAGAGAGGCATGAAAACCGGGAACCTGTAATTTGCTGAGCAGCGTAATGCCCGCGGCCATCGCCAAGGGGTTACCCGATAAGGTACCCGCTTGGTAGACCGGCCCCAGCGGGGAGATCTGCTCCATGATCTCGCGTTTTCCGCCGAAGGCACCCACCGGCATTCCGCCCCCCACGATCTTGCCTAGGCAGGTCAAATCCGGCGTAACCCCGTAATGCGCTTGAGCACCGCCCATGGCTACCCGAAAACCGGTCATCACTTCATCGAAAATCAGCACACTGCCGTGCTCGTTGCATACCCGGCGCAAGGTTTCCAGAAAGTCCGGCTGGGGGGGGATGCAATTCATGTTACCGGCCACCGGCTCGACAATGATGCAGGCAATCTCATCGCCAAGCTCGCTGAAGCACTGCTCGACGCCTTCCGGGTCGTTGAACGAGAGCGTGATGGTATGTTCGGCAAGCGAGGCGGGCACCCCTGGAGAATTAGGCACTCCATGCGTCAAGGCGCCGGAACCGGCCTTGACCAACAGGGAATCCGAATGGCCGTGGTAGTTGCCTTCAAATTTGACAATCTTGTCGCGCCCGGTAAACCCGCGTGCCAGGCGAATCGCCGACATCGTGGCTTCAGTACCCGAGCTGGTCATGCGCACCATCTCGATACTGGGGATCATTTCGCAGATCAAGTCGGCCATGGTGGTTTCAATGGCTGTCGGGGTACCGAAGGAAAGACCGTGATCCAAGCGGGCGCGCACTGCGGCCAGTACATCCGGATCAGCATGGCCAGTGATCATCGGGCCCCAGGAACCCACGTAATCCACGTAGCGGTTGCCTTCTACATCAAACAGATAAGCGCCCTGGGCACGCTCCATGAATACCGGAGGGCGATGCAAGCCCTTGAAGGCGCGCACGGGTGAATTGACACCACCGGGAATATGGCGGCTGGCGAGTTCGAATAATTCGGCGGATGTTGTCATCGTGCCCTCATTGATCAGAATAAAAAATTACCCCTCGCGATGTAAGCGACAGGGCAAGGATTGTCCTTGGGACGGTCGATAGCCCTGGGATAAGGCCTGCCAGGTAAAGCGCTGGGCTTGCTCACAGGCCATGGGTAAACGCTCACCTACTGCCAGGCGCGCGGCCAAGGCGGCGGCCAAGGTACAGCCGGAGCCATGAAAGCTGCCTTCCAGGCGCGGCCATTGCCACTGGCGTGTGGTTTCCGGCGCATGCAGCGTATGGGTTACCACCTCGCCTTCACTGCCCGGAATGGGATCATCGGTTCCGGTCACCAGCACCGCCTGGCAGCCTTGTCTTATCAGCGCAACGGCACGGGCCGTATCGTCATTGACATTTTGGATCTCGGGGGTCAAACGCGCCAGCTCAAGTCGATTGGGCGTCAAGATATCCACAAGGGGTAGCAGGCGCTGACAAAAGTTATCGATCAAACCCTCTGTGGATAACTCAGCGCCCCCACCGGCTTTAAGCACCGGGTCGACCACCACGGGGATTCCTGGAAAGCCTCGGATCACTGTTTCGACGGCCTGCAAAGTAGCGTAATCAGCGATCAGGCCCACTTTGATGGCGGCGATCTCCATGTCCTTCAGCGCCTCGACCATGGCATGGATAAGCGCCGGGGCCACCGGCATTACCTGAGACACATTCCGACAGTTCTGTACGGTCAAGGCCGTTGGAATGGTGAATGCCCAGCCACCACAGGCGGCAATCGTTTCACTGTCGGCAATAATACCGGCACCACCGGTGGGGTCATGACCCCCTAGCACCAGTACAACCGGGGGTAATGGAGTCCCCATCAATAGGGTTTCACTATCGCCAGCACGATAATGATGATCAGGGCGATAACCGGAAACTCATTGAACCAACGGAAAAATATGTTACTCCGTGTGCAGCGGTCTTGAGCGAACTGCTTGAGATAAATGAGACACACATGATGGTAGGCAATCAATATCACCACCAGCAATAACTTGGTATGCAGCCAGCCTTGCGTGAACCAGGAAGGCACCAGGTATAAAAGCCAGCCACCGAACAGGATCACCGCAATCATGGAAGGCGTCATGATGCCGCGATACAGCTTGCGCTCCATGGTCTTGAAATACTCGATGGCTTGATGGTCGCCTTTATCACGCGCCATGGCGTGATACACATATAAGCGCGGCAAATAGAAAAGGGCGGCGAACCAAGTCACCATGGCTAGCAGGTGTAACGCTTTTATCCAGTCGTACATGCAAATTCCTTAGGGTTGTTCATCCAGTCGGCCCGGTGTCGGTGTAACGATAATACCGCTCTATGGCACCGCGGGTGATGATACCGGAAATTCGTTTCTGCTTGGGTCGGTGTCCGTGCACCACGTAAAGGGCGCCAAGCGCATCGTTTTGCAAGGCAAGAAAGGCCTCGGAAAGCGTCGCTTGCAAACCGATGGGGGCCATTTCCAGGCGCTTTCCGGGAATTTCCAACAAGTCGATCAAGCCGTCCGCATTCAAGCCTTCATAGTGATCCGGGGCATCTTCATGATCGATCATCCAGCGCGCCAGTTCTGCCGCCTTCAACGCCAGCACCGGTTTATCTTCGGTCGAGCGCTCGATCACCAGCCATACCGGATTGCTTTCCAATAACCGCCGGGCCTCCTTCGGGGAAAGCATCCGCGTGGTACGTTCGACACTGCGTTCCATCACCGCCGGTACGGAAACCCGGGAAAGCACCTGCATCAAAGGCTGCTGCAAGGGATGCCGACCATACGTCGAACTGATGAAAAATCCTTCACAACCGGCAAGCTGACGCGAGGTGAGACAAGCCACCACCACCGCCAACATGCCCGGCAACATGATAGTGGGGTTATGAGTCAGCTCGAGGAGTGCCATCAACGCGGCTAACGGTGCCTGGAGAACCGCCGCCATCATTGCGGCCATTCCCAGCATCGCGTAGACGCCCACCCCGGAGGCAATTTCCGGCCAGATAAGAGCTCCAAGCAAACCGCTCAAGGCACCACTCGCCGCCCCGACTACCAACACCGGACCGATGATTCCGATGGGAATGCCACTGGCAACGGTCAAAGCGGTAAGCAGCAGCTTGGCGATGATCAAGGCCAACAAGACGTCCACACTCAACTGCCCATGAAGGGCTGCGGCCAGACTGTCATAACCGATCCCTTGCACCTGGGGATACCACAAGGCGACCCCTGCAGTAGCACCCCCCACCAAGGCCAAGCGTAACCACAAGGGCAACCGAGTAATACGGGGGCTACTCGACACATGAATGAATACGCCTGCCAACAGGCCAATCATCAAGCCCATCAATACCACCCAGGGTAGATTGATCAAGGAGCCCAGAGAAACATCCGGAACCGGGAAGGCCGCTTCACTGCCATACACCAGTTGGGCCACGAGCGCCCCCATGGTAGAGGCCAGCATCACCGGCATGAAGCTCATCAGGGTGTATTCCATCATGACCACTTCCATGGCGAAGATGACCCCGGCAAGCGGTGTATTGAACGAAGCGGAGATGCCGGCGGCGGTACCGCAGGCCACCAGCACCCGCAGACTGTTATGCGGCAAGCGCAGCTGTTGCCCTAGCCCGCTGGCGGCTGCCGCCCCCAGATGAATGGCTGGGCCTTCACGCCCCGCGGAAAGCCCACCGAGTACCGACACTACCCCCACCCACCATTGGTTGAGCCAGTTACGCAACGGGAAGCGGCCTTGATGGTAAGTCAGCCGTTCAATGACATGGCTGACACCCAGCTTGCGTGCGGTGGGTTTCTGGCGCCATAGCAAGACACCGATAAGGCACACCGTGACGATTGGCAGCAGCGCACGAAACCAGGGGACCAAGCCTTCGAAGGCTTCCGGGTTGCCTTCGGGCATATAGACATTGGCACCCCAATTGAGCAGTAAGCGAAACCCCACCATCAAGGCGCCGGTGATGACCCCGGAAACTATGCCCAGCACACATAACTGAGGCAACGCATCGACATTGGCCAGTTGGCGACGAAAACTCTCCAGCGTGAAATCCGAACGTGAAAAACGCGACACGACCACCTTTCCTTGATTGCAAAGTTCTTAAGACCAATCCTGTGACAGAAAACCCGAGACAGTGCTCTCGAAATAAAGACATCCGAGGTGCTGATGCCGCAATGCCGCTATTAGCTTGTCCTCTTGTGTATCATAGCGACTAACCCTTCGACAGTCCGGCAGATGAGTTTGGCCGGTTGTCTCAATGTGAAAACGCCAAGGAGTTCATCGTGATCAAGGTCGGAATCGTCGGCGGCACAGGCTATACCGGTGTCGAACTGCTACGCTTGCTGGCGCATCACCGCGACGTCAGTGTCGAAGTCATTACCTCACGTTCGGAAGCCGGGATGAAGGTCTGCGACATGTATCCCAACCTGCGCGGCCATTACGACAACCTGACATTCAGCGAACCTGACGCAAAACGCCTGGGCGCCATGGATGCCGTCCTCTTCGCCACCCCGCATGGGGTCGCTCACGCCTTGGCCGGTGAACTACTCGCCCAAGGCACCCGAGTGATCGATCTTTCCGCTGATTTTCGTCTGCGCGATGCCGAGGAATGGGCACGCTGGTACGACCAGCCCCACGGTGCTCCGGAGCTGCTGCAGGGAGCGGTTTACGGTCTGCCCGAAATGCACCGCGAGCGTATCAAGTCGGCACGCCTGATTGCGGTGCCCGGCTGTTACCCCACCGCCGTTCAGCTGGGTTACCTGCCGCTGCTCGAAGCCGGCTTGATCGACCCGACCCAATTGATCGCCGATTGCAAATCCGGGGTCACCGGGGCCGGGCGCGGTGCCAAGGTACCCTCGCTGCTGGCCGAAGCCAGCGAATCAATGAAAGCGTATGGGGCATCGGGCCATCGCCACTTGCCGGAAATCCGTCAAGGGTTGAAAGATATTGCCGGTAGCGACACCGGCCTGACTTTCGTGCCACACTTGACGCCGATGATACGCGGTATTCACGCCACGCTTTACAGCCAGCTGACAGCTGAACCGGAAGACCTCCAGGCCCTGTTTGAAGCCCGCTACGCCAACGAGCCGTTCGTGGATGTGTTACCCGCCGGTAGCCATCCGGAAACGCGCAGCGTCAAAGGCACCAATACCTGCCGTCTGGCGGTGCATCGTCCGGGTAACGGCAACACCGTGGTGGTGCTATCCGTCATTGACAACTTGGTCAAAGGGGCATCTGGACAGGCTATTCAGACCCTCAATCTGATGTTCGGCCTAGATGAGCGCAGTGGTTTGGACGCGCCTGCCGTGATGCCCTGACAGGTTTCTCACGAACTTCCAAGGCCCAGTAAAAGTTGACCCTTTTACTGGGTATTACCGATAATCCCCTTATTAGCTAATCATGTTTTTTTCCTTAAAGCTCGCGGGAGGTACCCATGAGCGGTGCAGAATCTTTTGTTCCCACACCCCTGTTGCTATCTGACAGTGCCCGAAAACGTCTTCAGGCGTTAATCGCCGAAGAAAATAACCCTGGCCTCAAACTACGGGTGTACGTCACCGGTGGGGGCTGTTCCGGTTTCCAATACGGCTTCGACTTCGCCGAAGACGTAACCGAAGACGATACCCTGATTCCATTCGGCGAAGTCTCGCTGGTGGTCGACCCGCTTTCCTATCAATACCTGGTCGGCTCCACCGTCGATTTTGAAGAAGGCCTGGCTGGTGCTCGTTTTCGCATACAGAACCCCAACGCCACCACCACTTGCGGCTGCGGCGCTTCCTTCATGGTGTAAAGAAGCCAGCCAAAAAGCTTGATCGCCCACCAAGACTGGCCAAGGCGTCAATACAGCGTTGGCGTAACGCAATGTCGCTAACTTGACGCCTTGGGGGTTTCTCGCCACTGTTAATCAGGCATACGATTAAAATCGATTGTTGAGTGCGCCTGGCGTCGCTGAGGCAATCGGCCGTTAACAGATCACGGGGGACACCTATGAGACTTTCTCGCATGACTTACCTGGCATTACCTAAAACCGCATTAGTCGCCGCCGTCGCACTAGGCTTGGGCAGTGCTTCCGCCGCCATGGCGCAAACACCCACCGTCAATGTGGTCACCGATCCTAGCTTCGTGCCGTTTGAGATGATGGATACCGATACCGGTGAAATGATCGGCTTCGACATGGATATCATCAATGAAGTCGCCGAACGCGCCGGATTCGATATCAACCTGACCACCATGGAATTCAACGGCATCATTCCCGCCGTCCAGACCGGCAATCAGGAAATCGCCATCGCCGGGGTTACCATTACCGAAGAACGTGCCGAAATCGTCGACTTTTCCGACCCCTACTACGATAGCGGTCTGCGCATCATCGTACGTGCCGACAACGACAGCGTGGAAACGATTGATGATCTCGCCGGCATGGATATTGCCACCAAGATCGGTTCGACAAGCTACGATTTTCTGACCGAAAAATTTGGTGATGATACCGATATCACCCCTTATCCCGGCACGTCCGACATGTACATGGCTCTGCTGGGACGCAATGTTGATGCGGCATTCTATGATGCCCCCAATGTCGCCTATTTCTCCAAGACCCGTGGGGAAGGCCGCACCAAGGTGGTCGGCCCCTTGTATGAAGGCCAACAGTACGGCATCGTTTTCCACAAGGGCAGTGACTGGGTGGAACCCACTAACGACGCTCTGGAAGCCATGCGTGACGACGGCACCTATGCCGAGATTTATGAAAAATGGTTCGGCGAAGCGCCCAACGCGGAATAATCCTTTCCTGATCTGACGCTTTTGCTGGCCACCCCCAGGGCCGGGCGGTAATCCCCCGGCCCTGTCTCGTGGGTGGCTGGCTTTTCGCCTATGTCGGTATCACCGGCAATCACCGATGACTGACCTCTCGGGAGGTAACGTTTGTGGAAATCACTTTTCAATTTGATTGGGCAGCGGCATTTGGTTCGATTCCGCATCTCCTCCCCGGCGTCCCCTGGACCTTACTGATTTCCTTTGGTGGCCTCGCCATCGGCTTTTTCATCGGCATCCTGTTCGGTCTGTTACGTATCAGCCCCTTGCGCTGGCTACGCTGGCCGGCAATCGTGTATGTCGAAGTGTTCCGTGGCACGCCTATCCTGGTTCAGGTGCTGTTTATCTTCTATGGCTTGCCCCAACTGCTGGACAGTCCGATCAATGCGCTCACCGCCGGCATAGCCGCCATTGCGGTCAATTCCGGGGCCTACATCTCGGAAATCGTGCGGGGTGGTGTGCAGTCGATCGAACGCGGGCAACGTGAAGCGTCGCTTTCCCTGGGGCTTTCTCGCTCCCAGGCCTTTCGCTACGTCATCTGGCCCCAGGCTTTCCGACGCATGATTCCGCCTTTGGGTAACCAGGGCATCATCAGTATCAAGGATACCTCGCTGTTCTCGGTGATCGGCGTCGGCGAGCTGGTACGTCAGGGGCAGATTTACATCGCCACAACGTTTACCGCTCTGGAGGTCTATTTCATGGTGGCCCTGATGTACCTGGTCATCACCTGGACGCTTTCAATCCTGCTGCGCCAACTCGAGCGTAGGGGTCTGGCCGGACAATGAGGACTGCTGCATGAATGATGATGCAACCCAACCCATCGTGCGCATGCAGGCGCTGAACAAGCATTTCGGCGACCTGCACGTATTGAAGGATATCGATCTGGAGATCGTTCCCGGTGAAGTGGTGGTGGTGATCGGTGCCAGTGGCTCGGGCAAATCCACATTGATTCGCTGTATCAACGGCCTTGAGGAATACCAGCTGGGCAAACTGGAAGTCGATGGCAGCCAGCTTCTACCCTTTGGCAAGAGCAACCGCGCCTTGCAGCGTATCCGTACCGAAGTCGGGATGGTGTTTCAGCAGTTCAATCTGTTTCCGCATCTCAGCGTGGTCGAGAACATAACGCTCGCCCCGATGAAAGTACGCGGCTGGAGCCGCGCCGATGCTCTGGAAACCGCCAACCGCCTGCTCGAGCGGGTGGGAATCACCGACCAAGCCCACAAATATCCCGCTCAGCTTTCCGGCGGCCAACAGCAACGCGTCGCCTTGGCGCGTGCCTTGGCCATGGAACCCCGCCTGATGCTGTTCGATGAGCCCACCTCGGCTTTGGACCCAGAAATGATCGGGGAGGTATTGGACGCCATGCGTGAGCTCGCCAAGGAAGGCATGACCATGGTAATCGTGACGCACGAAATGGGCTTTGCGCGTGAAGTGGCCGACCGGGTCATCTTTATCCACCAAGGTGAGATCACCGAACAGGGAGAACCCGAAAGCCTGTTTGATAACCCTCAACACGAACGTACCCAGTCGTTTCTTTCACGGGTTTTGACTCACTAAAAATCTTCGTTTCGGCATGCAATGCATGCCAAATGACCGGCCTATCCTCGTGATAGGCCTTTTTTTTGCCTGTGGACAACTTTATTTTTGGCCAGTGGAGAAACCTTGCCCAGGCAGAGCATGGCAGGCACGAGTGGAAGAATAAGGGCGCTTGCAAAATTGTTCACAGGTGCGGTAACAACTAGGGTATGGAGCGGTGGACAAGCAGTGAATTATTGGCCCTGTGGATAAAGCGCCTTTTCATCCACAGGAGTTGCACCGCTAACCAGCAGGTAATGCCCTGCTTTCACCCTCGATCATCAACAACGTAAAAATCTGATTTTTATAAATTTAAATGGATTAATAACAGATTTTGCCCTCAGTAGTAATTACAACAATAATAGAACTTCTTTATTTATATTTATTTTGTTATTTAATATTGGAGTCACTGGCTGACAGGGTGTGGAAAAACCTGACGGTTACCCACAGGAGGTTTATACTGCCCAGCTTCATTTTGAATACCGCCAAGGAAGAATCCTTGCCGGTTGATCACATCGCGCCGTCATCGGTGCAAGACGAGGTGTCTTTTGAATTACCCCGACCGCTTTGACGTCATCGTCATCGGCGGTGGCCATGCGGGAACCGAAGCCGCACTGGCCTCCGCTCGCATGGGCAGTCAGACCCTGCTGCTGACCCACAACATCGAAACCCTGGGGCAAATGTCCTGTAATCCGGCAATTGGCGGGATCGGCAAGAGCCATCTGGTCAAGGAAATCGATGCCTTGGGGGGAGCCATGGGGCTTGCAACCGACCTCGGTGGTATCCAGTTTCGTGTGCTCAATGCTCGCAAAGGCCCCGCAGTTCGAGCGACAAGAGCCCAAGCCGATCGTATCCGCTACAAATCCGCGATCCGAGGAATGCTGGAAAACCAGCCCAACCTGACGTTGTTTCAGCAAGCGGCAGGCGATCTGATTGTGAATAACGACAGCGTTTGCGGTGTGGTGACCGAAACCGGCATTCGCTTTCTTTCCAAGACGGTTGTGTTGTCCACAGGGACTTTTTTGGGCGGTGTTATCCACATCGGTCTGGACCAGAGCCGCGGCGGCCGGGCCGGCGACCCACCTTCCAATGCGCTTGCCGAACGTCTGCGCGCACTTCCATTTCGTGTCGACCGGCTAAAAACCGGAACACCGCCACGCCTGGATGCCAAGAGTGTGGATTTCTCGGGGCTCGAAACTCAGCCGGGAGATACACCCACTCCCGTGATGTCGTACATGGGCAAGCAGGAAATGCACCCAGCGCAGGTCAATTGTCATATCGCGCATACCAACGAGCAGACCCACGACATCATCCTCGCCAACCTGGAACGTTCACCGATGTATTCCGGGGTGATCGATGGGGTTGGGCCGCGTTACTGCCCTTCGATCGAAGACAAGGTGCATCGTTTTGCCGACAAGAACAGCCATCAGGTGTTTATCGAACCTGAGGGGCTGGATACTCATGAGCTTTATCCCAACGGCATTTCGACCTCGTTGCCGTTCGATATTCAGCTCAAGGTAGTCCGCTCGATCAAGGGGCTGGAAAACGCCCATATCACCAGGCCCGGCTATGCCATCGAATATGATTTCTTTGACCCCCGCGACCTCAAGCATTCGCTGGAAACACGATTTATCCACAACCTGTACTTTGCCGGACAGATCAACGGCACCACCGGCTATGAAGAAGCCGGGGCCCAGGGCCTGCTGGCTGGGCTGAATGCCGCGCGCCGGGCCCAGGGCCTGGACGCCTGGTGGCCTCGCCGTGACGAGGCCTATCTCGGCGTTCTGGTCGATGATCTGATCACCCTGGGCACCAAAGAGCCCTACCGCATGTTCACTTCACGGGCGGAATATCGGTTATTGTTGCGTGAAGACAATGCCGATTTGCGTCTGACCGAGATCGGTCGCGAGCTTGGGCTGGTCAACGACCAACGCTGGCAAGCATTCAGTATCAAGCGCGAGGCAATCGAGACGGAAAATCAGCGGCTGGCGTCGCTTTGGGTGCATCCGGGGAGTGCCGGTGCTGCTGAATTGGAAACCAAACTCGGTAAACCCTTGAGTCGCGAATACCGAGTAAGTGATCTGCTCAGGCGCCCGGAATTGAGTTACCAGGACCTTGCCTTGCTTGATGGCGGCACGGCAGTCGATGATCCCCAGGTGGCGGAACAGGTCCAGATCCAGGCCAAATACCAAGGCTATATCGAGCGTCAGCAGAACGAGATCGACAAGCTCAAGCGCCATGAAGCCACAGCGTTACCCGAAACTCTGGATTACCATCGGGTGGAAGGGCTGTCTCATGAAATCCGCCAGAAGCTTGAAGAGGCGCGTCCCGCCACCTTGGCGCATGCCGCGCGTATTTCAGGAGTCACCCCAGCTGCGGTGTCGATACTATTGATTCACTTGAAAAAACGCCGTTTGCTGGATGAGTCGAAGGTGGTCAACGGATGACACCGCTTGCCCTGTTGCGCTCACAACTGCCTGACTCCGCCGTTGCGCGGCTGAGTCAAGGCCTGGTCGAACTACAGCTTGATGTCACCCCGGAACAGCAAGAACGGCTACTGGGATTGCTGGCGCTGTTGCACAAGTGGAACCGGGCTTATAACCTCACCGCAGTACGTGACGTCGACACCATGGTGTCGCGTCACCTGCTCGACAGTGCTGCCGTGCTGCCTTTCGTCAAGGGGCCGCGTCTGCTCGACGTGGGGGCCGGGCCTGGGTTTCCCGGTATGGTGCTGGCGATTCTTGCGCCCTCACTTGAAGTCACCCTGCTGGACAGTAACGGCAAGAAAGTACGTTTTCAGCGTCAGGCAGTGATGGAGCTGGGACTGACCAATGTCTCTCCGGTACAGGCACGGGTGGAAAGTTTTGCCCAGGGACAGTTCGATCAGGTCATTTCTCGCGCCTTTGCCAGCCTGGCCGATTTCATCGCCATGACGCGCAAACTTCCGGCAACGGATGGCCAGTGGCTGGCGATGAAAGGCCCCGGTGCGGATGAAGAGTTACGCCAGTTTACCGACCATCATCAAATGCCCGAGGGTATTCGATTGCACAGCCGGCATAAATTGAACGTGCCCTTTGAAAGCGCCGAGCGGCAGCTGTTGATTCTCACCCAGCAAGGAGTGGAGTAAGTGAGCCAGATCATAGCCCTGACCAACCAGAAAGGCGGTGTCGGCAAGACCACCTCGGCGGTCAACCTGGCCGCCGGCCTTGCATCACTCAAACATCGGGTGCTGCTGGTGGATCTTGATCCCCAAGGCCATGCCAGCATGGGTAGCGGTATCGACAAGCATGGCCTCGATACCAGCGTGCTGGATGTCTTGCTGGGTGAGGTCGCGGCACAGGCGGTGATCAAGTGCAAGACGCCGGCGGGGTTCGATGTCCTGCCGAGCAATGGTGACTTGACCGCCGCCGAGGTGGAGCTGCTCTCGCGCGAACCACGTGAAGCCTGCTTGAAAGATGCCTTGCAAGGCGTGGCCTCGACCTATGATGTGGTGCTGATCGACTGCCCGCCATCGCTCAACATGTTGACGGTGAATGCGCTAACCGCCGCCGATAGCGTGCTGATTCCCTTGCAGTGCGAGTTTTATGCCTTGGAAGGTCTGTCAGCGCTGCTCGATACCATCGAGCAGATCAAGCAGAGTGTGAATCCCAACCTCAAGATTGCCGGCATCTTGCGTACCATGTACGACAAACGCATGAGCTTGACGCGAGAAGTGGATAAACAGCTGCGTGAATTTTTTGGCGATGCCCTGTTGAAAACCACGATTCCACGTAACATCAAGGTCGCAGAAGCACCCAGCTACGGTCTTCCGGTGACTCAGTACGCGCGTTTTTCCAGGGGCAGCCAGGCATACCGCGTGCTGGCCAAGGAAATGATTCGCCGTTTGTCGTTGTAAGGGGTCGTTGTTTTTTCAGGTACCTTTTTCAGGTGCAGTGATACGCCGCAGTAGGGTTATAAACGTGAGGAATGAGCGATGACGCGTAAACGCGCTCTGGGACGTGGCCTGGATGCCCTGATCGGCGCCGGTGCCCGTCGTCGAGAAAGTCTGGAGGTTTTCGGCAAGGAACTGGCCGGCGCCGACCTGTTCGGTGCGCCACTCGCCGCTGAGGAAGGTCTGGGTACGTCTGAATCTGACATTGAAGCCCCCGAAGTAGCCAAGGACCGCCTCGACTATTTGCCTCTGGGTCAGCTGTCTCGGGGCAAATATCAGCCTCGCCGTGATATTCAGCCTGAAGCGCTGGAAGAACTCGCCGATTCCATTCGTGCTCAGGGCGTGATGCAACCCATTGTGGTGCGTCCGACCGGCACCGACCGCTATGAAATCATTGCCGGGGAGCGCCGCTGGCGCGCGGCCCAGCTTGCTGAACTCGACGTCATCCCTGCGGTGATCCGCGAAGTCACCGATGAGGTCGCCCTGGCATTGGCGCTGATCGAGAACATTCAGCGGGAAAATCTCAATGCCATCGAAGAAGCCCTAGCTCTCAAGCGGCTGGGAGAGGAGTTTTCCCTTACCCAGCAGCAGGTAGCCGATGCGGTGGGTAAATCCCGCACTCAGGTGGCCAACCTCCTGCGCCTGTTGGCGCTGGACCCCGAAGTGCAGACGCTGCTTGAACGTGGTGATCTGGATATGGGGCATGCCCGGGCACTGCTGAGTCTTCCCGGGGTCAAGCAGCGCCAGATAGCGCATGAAGTCGTCAATAAGGATCTGACCGTAAGGGCCACCGAATCACTGGTAAAAAAATATCAGCTGGAGGGAGAACCGGCCCGTGCGGAAAGTAGTCGTCCGCAGCTTCCGGACGTGGCTCGGCTGGAAACTCAGCTGGGCGAGTTGCTAGGCGCGCCGGTCGCCATCCAGCATGGCAACCGCGGCAAAGGCAAGCTGACCATTCGCTATACCAGCCTGGAAGAACTCGACGGAATTCTGGAACACATTCGCTGAACCTGATCAGAAAATCGTGAGCAAACCAAAGAATGTTGACAATAATTCCCCCTTTGGTCGCAAGTTAGTCGCTCAAAGGGCAAAAACGCCATAGCTTTGGTTGAAGGTGTGATAGGGCTTCCCTATAATCCGGCGGGGTTTGCCTGATTGTGGCGGGAGTCAGCCTGTAGACGTAATACCTGCCCTGCGGAATGTCGACACATGCATAAAACGAATTCAGTACAGCGTCGACGCATGGATTTCAGGCGATTGTTTCTAGCCCAGGGACTCGCGATACTGGTGATAATGGGCATTGCAGCTTGGTGGGACGGTCTGGAAGGGTTGGTATCGGCGTTGCTGGGTGGCCTGGTAGGCCTGTTGCCTTCGGTATATTTCGTGTGGCGCGGCTCGCGGCGGCGAGGAGGCAAGACCCCGCGTGCCAAGGCGCTCAATTTTTATCAGGCAGCGATGGGCAAGTTTGGTTTGACGGTGGCATTGTTCGTTGTGGTGTTCATCGCAGCGCCCCCCTCAAACCCCGCTTTCTTTTTTAGCGCTTATGTGGCGGTAGTACTGATGCATTGGCTAGCACCTTGGCTAATGCCTGGAAACCGTCCAATTGACTTGAGGTGAAATTTCCATGGCAGCAGGAAACGACGTCACACCAACGGCTTATATACAGCACCATTTACAGAACTTGACCTTCGGCAATCACCCGGAAAACGGCTGGTCACTGGCGCATTCCGCACTGGAAGCGCGTGAAATGGGTTTCTGGGCGATTCACCTGGACACCATGGGCTGGTCGATTGCCATGGGTGTGCTGTTTATCTGGGTCTTTCGCAAGGCGGGAAAAATCGCCACCACAGGCGTACCCGGAAAACTGCAGAATGCTGTCGAAATGGTCATCGAATTCATTGAAAACCTGGTACAAGGGGCATTCCATGGGCGTAACCCGCTGATTGCTCCCCTGGCCCTGACCTTGTTCGTCTGGATCCTGTTGATGAACACCCTGAAGCTCATTCCGATCGATTATTTCCCGGAACTGTTCATGCGTCTCGGCGTGGATTACATGAAGATCGTTCCCACCACCGATCCTAATGCCACCCTGGGCATCGCTTTGGGCGCCTTCTTCCTGATTCTGTACTACAGCATCAAGGTCAAGGGCGTGGGCGGTTTCGCTAAGGAGCTGTCCTTGACACCGTTCAATCATTGGGCGCTGATTCCTTTCAACCTGTTGCTGGAAATCATTGCCCTGCTGGTCAAGCCCTTCAGTCTGGCCATGCGTCTGTTCGGCAACATGTTCGCCGGGGAAGTCATCTTCATCCTGATTGCGATGCTGCCGTTCTGGGCCATCTGGCTGCTGGACGTGCCTTGGGCGATTTTCCACATCCTGATTGTGGTTCTCCAGGCCTTCATCTTTACCGTGCTGTCCGTTGTGTATCTTAGCTCTGCACACGAACAACACTGAAACGAGCAATGCTTGCAATACGTTAACCCTTAACCTCAACCCTTAACTGCAAACCTCAACTTGAGAAAACTAGGAGCATTACCATGGAACTCATCTACGTTGCTGCTTCACTTATGATCGGTCTAGGTGCCCTGGGTACCGGTATCGGCTTTGCTATCCTGGGTGGCAAGCTACTGGAAGCCACCGCGCGTCAGCCGGAACTGGGTGACCAACTGCAAACCAAAACCTTCCTGATGGCGGGTCTGCTGGATGCCGTACCGATGATCGGTGTGGGTATTGCGATGTACCTGATCTTCGTTGTTGCCGGTTAATGAGCCTACCGGGCGGCTTACCCGCTCGGTTTTGTTTCACTCCGGTCGCCACGAACCTGTCAGAGGTACATCCCTGTGAATATCAACATGACGCTTATCGGGCAGACGATCGCCTTCGCGATCTTTGTCTGGTTTTGCACCAAGTACGTGTGGCCACCACTCAGCAATGCGCTCAACGAGCGTCAGAAAAAAATCGCTGACGGCCTGGATGCGGCTAGCCGGGCATCGCGTGATCTTGAGCAAGCTCAAGAACAAGCGGCTCAGACGTTGCGAGAAAGCAAGGAACAGGCTTCACAAATTCTCGAGCAAGCCAATAAGCGCTCCGCGCAGATTGTCGAGGAAGCACGCGATCAGGCACGCGCAGAAGGCGAGCGTATTATCGCCGGCACGCGTGCCGAGATAGAGCAAGAAATCAATCGTGCCAAGGAAGAGCTTCGTGCCCAGGTGTCGCACCTTGCGATCATCGGTGCCGAGCGTGTTCTGGAAGCTTCCATCGACGAGAAAGCGCACCGCAAGTTGCTTGATGAGCTTGCTGCCGAACTGTAAGGAGGTGAATCATGGCGGAACTATCCACCGTCGCTCGTCCTTACGCCAAGGCGGCGTTCGAGTCTGCCCGTGACCAGGAGTCATTTGACCAATGGTCACAAGCACTCAATTTGCTGAGTCACGTCATCGCCGATACGGACGTTCGTCGCCTGCTGGGAAGCCCCAAGCTCGACAATGAACAGAAAGTATCGCTGTTGGCGGACATGTCGCCAAATGACACCAATGACGCGATTCGTCGTTTTCTTGACACCTTGGCACAGCATCATCGCTTGATGGCTCTGGGCGAAATTGCCGAGCAGTTCGAGCAGCTTCGCGCCGAGCACGAAAAGCGTATCGACGTCACCGTGGTCTCAGCTTACGAGTTGAACAGCAAGCAAAAAACCAAGCTGGCAGGCGCGCTCAAGAAACGTCTGAATCGCGAAATCTCCATTACCACTCAGGTAGACCCGGCGCTGCTGGGCGGTGTAATCCTGCGTGCCGGCGATACCGTCATTGACGGCTCGGTACGTGGTCGATTGAACCGCCTTTCTGAAGCGCTTTCCGCCTGAGTCTGAGGGACATGGCATGCAGCAACTGAATCCTTCCGAGATCAGCGACATCATCAAGCAGCGTATCGAAAAGCTTGACGTCGCATCCGAAGCCCGCAATCAGGGCACCATCGTCAGCGTTTCCGACGGTATCGTGAAAATTCACGGCCTCGAAGACGCTATGTTCGGTGAAATGATTGAATTCCCCAATGGCGTCTACGGCATGGTGCTCAACCTGGAGCGCGACTCCGTGGGTGCCGTTATCCTGGGTGATTACCTTCTGCTTCAAGAAGGCATGACCGCCAAATGTACCAGCCGTATCCTTGAAGTGCCGGTGGGTCCTGAGCTGATCGGCCGTGTGGTCGATGCTCTGGGTAACCCCATCGACGGCAAGGGTGATATCAATGCCAAGCTGACCGATGCGGTGGAAAAAGTCGCTCCGGGCGTCATCACCCGTCAATCCGTTGACGAGCCGATTCAGACCGGTCTGAAATCGATCGACGCCATGGTGCCGATCGGCCGCGGTCAGCGTGAGCTGATCATCGGTGACCGTCAGATCGGTAAGTCGGCGATTGCCATCGATGCGATCATCAACCAGAAAGGCACGGGCGTGACCTGCGTCTACGTGGCGATCGGTCAGAAGCAGTCGACCATTGCCAACGTGGTGCGCAAGCTCGAACAGCATGGCGCCATGGAACACACCATCGTCGTCGCGGCCGGTGCTGCCGACCCGGCGCCGATGCAGTTCCTTGCGGCTTACTCCGGCTGCACCATGGGTGAGTACTTCCGCGACCGCGGCGAGAATGCCCTGATCGTCTATGATGATCTGTCCAAGCAGGCCGTGGCGTATCGCCAGGTTTCTTTGCTGCTGCGTCGGCCGCCGGGTCGTGAAGCCTATCCGGGTGACGTCTTCTATCTCCACTCCCGCCTGCTGGAACGTGCGGCACGGGTCAACGTGGATTACGTCGAGAAATTCACCAACGGTGAAGTGAAAGGCAAGACCGGTTCCTTGACCGCACTGCCGATCATCGAAACCCAGGGCGGCGACGTCTCGGCCTTCGTTCCGACCAACGTGATTTCGATCACCGACGGTCAGATCTTCCTCGAGACCAACCTGTTCAACTCAGGCATCCGTCCGGCCATCAACGCCGGTCTTTCGGTGTCGCGTGTGGGTGGCTCGGCGCAGACCAAGATCATCAAGAAACTCGGCGGCAGCGTGCGTCTGGCACTGGCTCAGTACCGTGAGCTGGCGGCATTCTCACAGTTCGCCTCGGATCTTGACGAAGCGACCCGTAAGCAGCTCGAGCACGGCCAGCGTGTCACCGAGTTGATGAAGCAGAACCAATATTCGCCGCTCTCCGTGGCTGAAATGGCGCTGTCGCTGTATGCCGCCAACGAAGGCTACCTGGATGATGTCGAGGTAAACAAGGTACTGGATTTTGAACGTGCGCTGCACGACTTCATGAAGTCCGAGTATTCCGAGCTGCTCGACAAGATCAACCAGACCGGCGACTACAACGACGAGATCAAGGACGGCTTGAAGTCGGGTCTCGAGAAGTTCAAGGCGACTCAGAGCTGGTAATGCTAAGGGCTTGCCTGCTAGCGGGTGGGCCGGCATGCTTTCTGATAGCCACGAACGAAAGGTAGATCGCTATGGCAGCTGCAAAAGAGATACGCACCCAGATCGGGAGCATCAAGAACACGCAGAAGATCACCAGCGCCATGGAAATGGTCGCTGCATCGAAAATGCGTAAAGCACAAGACCTGATGAGGGCCAGCCAGCCTTACGCCAGGCAGATCCGTAATGTTGTGGGCCACATTGCCGATACCAACCCCGAGTACAAGCACGACTACATGGTCGAGCGTTACGAGGTGAAGCGGGTCGGTTATATCGTGGTATCCACCGATCGCGGCCTGTGCGGCGGCTTGAACCACAACCTTTTCAAAGCTCTGCTGAAAGATGCCAGCGGATGGAGAAAGGAAGGCGCGGAGCTGGATTTTTGTGCTCTAGGTGCCAAGGCCAGCACCTTTTTCCGCAATTATGGCGGTAATCTGGTGGCGGCCAAGAGTGGGCTGGGGGAATCCCCCACGGTTGAGTCCTTGATCGGTAGTGTCACGGTCATGCTCGAAGCCTATGACCAGGGGAAGATTGACCGCCTGTACGTGGTGTACAACGAATTCGTCAACACCATGACGCAAGCACCGGTGGTGCGTCAGCTTCTTCCTCTGTCAAGCGAGATTGGCTCGGACGAAACGACGCAAGACGCTGAAAACGCCCGTCCCGGAAGCTGGGACTACCTGTATGAGCCGGATGCCAAGGCGTTGCTGGATAGCCTGCTGATTCGCTTCATTGAATCCCAGGTATATCAGGCGGTGGTGGAAAATGGGGCCTGCGAACAGGCGGCCCGCATGATCGCCATGAAGAGTGCCACCGACAATGCCGGTGGTCTGATCGACGATCTCGAGATGGTGTACAACAAGGCCCGTCAGGCAGCCATCACCCAGGAAATCTCCGAGATCGTAGGCGGCGCCGCTGCCGTATAGCGTCAGGGAAGGATCGACCTTCCCGGCAACCAGGTTTCATTTGCAGGTTTTTGAGAGGAACCAAGATGAGCGGACGTATCGTACAAATCATCGGCGCGGTGATTGACGTAGAGTTTCCGCGGGACAATGTTCCCAAGGTCTACGACGCGCTGAAGGTCTCGGATGTCGAGACCGTGCTTGAAGTCCAGCAACAGCTGGGCGACGGTGTGGTGCGTACCATTGCCATGGGCTCCACCGAGGGGCTCAAGCGTGGTATGGAAACGAAGGACACTGGGGCTGCGATTTCCGTGCCAGTCGGCACGGAAACCCTGGGCCGGATCATGAACGTGCTCGGCGAGCCGATCGACGAAGCAGGTCCGATCGGTGAGCAGGAACGCATGCCTATCCACCGCAAGGCCCCCGGCTATGCGGACCAGGCAGCCTCCAACGAGCTGCTGGAAACCGGTATCAAGGTCATCGACCTGGTCTGCCCGTTCGCCAAGGGTGGTAAGGTCGGTCTGTTCGGCGGCGCGGGTGTGGGCAAGACCGTCAACATGATGGAATTGATCCGCAACATCGCCACCGAGCACAGCGGTTATTCCGTGTTCGCCGGGGTGGGTGAGCGTACTCGTGAGGGTAACGACTTCTACCACGAAATGACTGAATCCAACGTTATCGACAAGGTAGCGCTGGTTTACGGTCAGATGAACGAGCCGCCCGGTAACCGTCTGCGTGTAGCGCTGACCGGCCTGACCATCGCCGAAAAATTCCGTGATGATGGCCGTGACGTCCTGTTGTTCGTCGACAATATCTACCGTTACACCCTGGCGGGTACCGAAGTATCCGCCCTGCTGGGTCGTATGCCGTCCGCGGTAGGCTATCAGCCGACCTTGGCGGAAGAGATGGGCGTTCTTCAGGAACGTATCACCTCGACAAAGACTGGCTCGATCACTTCCGTGCAGGCCGTTTACGTGCCCGCGGATGACTTGACCGATCCGTCGCCGGCGACCACCTTCTCGCACCTGGACGCCACCGTGGTATTGGCGCGTTCGATTGCCGAATTGGGTATCTATCCGGCCATCGATCCGTTGGATTCCACTTCGCGTCAGCTGGATCCGCTGGTGGTGGGTGAAGAGCACTACAATACCGCGCGCGGTGTACAGAACGTGCTGCAGCGTTACAAGGAACTCAAGGATATCATCGCGATTCTGGGCATGGATGAGCTGTCTGATGAAGACAAGCTAGCCGTGGGCCGTGCGCGTCGTATCCAGCGTTTCCTGTCGCAGCCGTTCTTCGTTGCCGAGGTTTTCACCGGGTCTCCGGGTAAATACGTGTCACTGAAAGACACCATTCGTGGCTTCCAGGGCATTCTCAACGGTGAGTACGACGACCTTCCGGAGCAGGCCTTCTACATGGTCGGTTCGATCGACGAAGCCGTCGAGAAAGCCAACCAGATGAAGAAGTAATCCCGTCCATCAGGGGGATTCGCTATGGCGAACAGCTTCACATGCAATATCGTCAGCGCTGAAGCGTCGATTTTCTCGGGCCCCATCGAGCAAGTTGTCGCCTCCGGGATCATGGGTGACCTGGGCATTTTGCCGGGTCACGCCCCGTTGCTGACTGAGCTTCAGCCGGGTCCGGTGCGGGTGTTTCACGACGATGGCAAGGAAGAGCACTTCTTTGTCTCCGGCGGTTTCATGGAAGTGCAGCCGAGTGGTGTCACCATTCTGGCCGATGCCGCTTCACGTGCCGCTGACCTCAATGAGGCCGCTGCCGAAGAGGCTCGTCAGCAGGCGCTGAGAGCCCTCAACGAGAAATCAGCAGAACTCGACTACGGTCGTGCTGCTGCGGATCTCGCGGAAGCTATGGCTCAGCTGCGTACCATTCAGCAGTTGCGCAAAAAGGCCGGCAAAAGCTAACTTGCCGCGCCGGCATAAAACGCTCCTCGCTCCCTGTCGTGATGTCAGGGTTCGAGGGGCGTTTTTTTTGTCTGTTATGATGGTTCCTTACGGCGAAATGTCGTCAATGGCCGTAAGCGCTAAGGGGATGAGCAATGTCATTGAATGATGAAAGCTTGCAAGAAACCAAAGAGGAGCTTCTCGAGGCGTTGACCCGGGAAGTACCTCACAAGGAGCTCTTGGCGGAACGCTTGTCGGAACTTCGTTCGGCGGATATTGCCGAGATTCTCGAAGACATCGTCGAGGACGACGAAGACCTGCCGACTGTCCTCACTCTGTTGAACATTCTCTCGCTGGAAAGAGCGGCCAACGTCCTGGGTTACCTGCCGGGTGAAGTCCAGGTAGAAATCGTCGAGAAGCTCAGCGACGCCACCTTTTTGGCCCTGCTGGAAGAAATGGGTTCGGATGAACGTGCGGATTTGTTCAACCTTCTGGATGAGGATCGTCGGGAGGCATTGCTGCGGCAGATGGCTCACCAGGAGCGTGAAGACCTGAAGCGTCTGTCCAGCTATGAAGAGGGCACGGCCGGCGCCATCATGACCTCTGATTATGTTGCCATTGCCAGTGGCATGACGGTGTCGCAGTCAATGATGCGTGTGCGCCAGACCGCACCGGATGCGGAAACCGTCTATCAGATTTATATCGTGGATAGCGACGGCAAGCTGGCCGGTACGATGTCATTGCGTCAACTGATGGTGGCGCGTCCGGGCGCCGTGGTAGATGACATCATGATCAAGGACGTGATCAGTATCCCGGTGGACGAAGCACAGGAGGAAGCTGCCCGCGTGGTGGCGCGCTATGACTTGCTTGCCTTGCCGGTCATCGATGCAGATAACCGTATGGTCGGCATTGTCACGCACGATGATGCGATGGACGTGGCTGAATCCGAGGCCACGGAAGATTTCCATAAAGGGATGTCTATCGGTCAACTGGAAGACGGTGTCGGTCGTGTGCCGATTTGGAGTCTGTACCGTAAACGGGTCTTCTGGTTGGTATTGCTGGTGTTTGCCAATTTGTTTTCCGGCGCCGGGATTGCTTACTTTGAAGAAACCATTGCCGCCCAAGTGGCGCTGGTGTTCTTCCTGCCGCTGCTGATCGGCAGTGGAGGCAACGCCGGTGCCCAGGCCGCCACTCTGATGGTGCGGGGTATGGCCACGGGGGATGTCGGCATCAAGGATTGGGGTAAGCTGCTGGGGCGTGAACTTCTGGTCGCGGGGTCGTTGGGTATCACGATGGCGATTGCCGTCACCCCCATCGGCATCATGCGCGGCGGTGACGCCGTAGCGGTGGTGGTGGCACTGAGCATGGTAATCATCGTGCTGTTCGGTAGCCTACTGGGGATGTGCCTGCCCTTTGTGCTGGAGCGGTTCAAGGTCGACCCGGCCACGGCATCGGCACCTCTGGTCACCACCTTGATCGATGCCTCAGGGGTATTGATCTATTTCAGCATTGCTACGGCGATTCTGACCACCGCCTAGCGTGCCATGACCTTGACTATCTCTATTTCTCCCAACCAGCTCAGATCGTTTGCCATCGACTTGAGCTGGGTGGGGAGGCTTTCCAGTGTTTCATCAAGACTGTCATCAGAATCGTCATCAATGATCAATGAAACCGAGACCTTGTCATTCAAGTAATGCAGCTGTAGTGCGGTGAGAGCGTGCCAGATAGGTAAATGCGACCAGCGGTGGCCCAGAGCTGTTTCTACGTCGGGGCGCAGCGGTAAACCGGGAAACCGGCTGGGATCGCCCTTGCCTTGGTCGTCTTCGGGGTCGATGTGAAAGATCACATCGGTCAATGCCGGGTAGGTGCGCCTCAGGCGCCGGCTGACTTCATTACCGATCTCATGAGCCTCCGAGACACTGATGCGCGAGCCTACCACGACATGCAGATCGACCATGGCCCAGCCCGCCGATTGGCGCGTTCTCAGATCATGCACGTTTTCCACGCCGGGCACGCTCTCGGCTACCTCGTGCATCTTGTGTTGCGCATCTTCGGGCAAGGCGGTATCCACCAGTTCCCGGGCGGATTCCCACAACAGATCCCACCCCACCTTGCCCACCAGCAGGCCGACGATCACTGCGGCAATCGCATCCACCCAGCCGGCACCAAACTGTGCGGCGAGCATCGCCACCAGTACCACGGCGGTCGAAAGCACATCCGAGCGTGAATGCCAGGCATTGGCTTCCAGCAGCCGGGATTTGACGCGCTTGGCAACGCGCATGGTGTAGTGGAACAGCCATTCCTTGGCCAAGAGAGCCGCGACGGCCAGCGAGATAGCCCATATTCCCGGCGGAGATACCTGGGCTCCGCTGAGCAAGCGGTGCAGGCTGGACCAGGCAATTCCCCCGGCGACGAAGATCAGCACACTACCGAGTAACAGGGTCGCCAAGGTTTCGATCCGACCATGGCCGTAATGATGATCCTGGTCGGGGCCTTGGCGACCGTAATGGGTGGCAGCCAATACCATGCCGTCAGTGATCAAGTCGGAAAAGGAATGAATGCCATCGGCGATCAGTGCCGCCGACCCCACCAGTACACCGGCGATCACCTTGGCGATACTGAGTAAGCCATCCAGCCAGGCGGCAATGTAAGTGGCGCGCTTGGCCTCGTGGGTATTTTGGATCTGTGATGCCATGGAGTGACTCTTTACCAACGTCGCAAGGAATTCCGGTTAACGATATTAAGGCTTCGTCGTTCACATCGCTACTGTAAGCAATGTACGATTCAACGCCGACGGACAAAGCTGCCAAGGAAGTGTATCCTTTTGGTTTTTTCCAGTTGCTTAATGTGAATCACCAGCGTCTCTTTTCTTTAGGAAGATTTATGGATTGGCTTCAGATTGTTGTCTTGGCGGTGATTCAAGGCCTCACCGAGTTCCTGCCTATTTCCAGTTCCGCTCACTTGATTCTGGTGCCGGTACTGACTCCCTGGGATGATCAAGGGCTAGCATTTGATGTCGCGCTGCACATCGGCAGTCTGACGGCGGTGGTGGTATATTTTCGCCACGAACTGTGGCGCATGCTGCAAAGCAGCTTGGCGGCGGTGAGCGGCAAGGGCGTGGATGAAGATGCCCGGCTAGGGTTCTGGGTGGCCTTGGCCACCCTACCGGTGTGTATCGTCGGGCTGATGTTTCATGATCTGATTGCCTTGAGCATGCGCGCCACGCTGATTATCGGCATCAGTCTGATCGGCTTTGGCCTGTTGCTGGGCTATGCCGATTTTCGCAAGCGAGGAACACGTACAGAGTATCAGTTGGGATGGAAGGATGCCGTGTGGATCGGAGGTGCTCAGGTGCTGGCCTTGATTCCCGGCACCTCTCGTTCGGGCATTACCATTACCGCTGCACTACTGTTGGGAATGAGCCGGGAAGGCGCCGCACGTTTTTCATTTCTGATGTCGATCCCGGTGATTGTGTTGGCTGGCGGCTTGGAGGCGATCGGTCTATTTCGCCAACCCCAGCTGATCGATTGGCCCGCTATGATTTGGGGTGCGATATTATCTGGACTAAGCGCTTATCTGTGTATTCATTACTTTCTGGTGCTGATCAAAAAACTCGGCATGCAGCCTTTCGTTGTCTATCGCGTGGTATTCGGGGCCTGGTTGCTTTGGTTCTTCCATTTTTAAGTTTTGATTTAAATATTCTTAGTTTCCAATGGCAAGGTAAATATCATGAAGCATGATGGGCTTCGGACGTTATTGGCAGGCTTTCTCTGTGTGGTCTTGTTCGGGCTTGCCGGCTGCTCGGAAAATGACCGGCCGCTGGAGTCACCGGTACGTCTGGAAGGGAGTATTTTCGGTAGCTTCTATCAGCTGACAATCGCCGACCCGCTGACACAAGGCGAGGCACGCGAACTCGAGGCAGGCCTGAAGGAAGAACTGGAACGTGTGGATCAGGCCATGTCCACCTATCGCGATGATTCCGAACTGGTCATTTTCAACCAGGCGCCGTTGAATGAATGGCAACCGCTCTCCAACGAACTGATTGATGTATTGGCGATCAGCCAGTCGGTTGCCGAGGCCAGCCAAGGAGCCTTTGATGTCACCGTTGGGGGCCTGGTCAACCTGTGGAGTTTCGGTCCCGAAGCGCGCCCAAGGGAGGCGCCTGACGAAGCCGTATTGCAGCAGCGCCTGGAAGACGTCGGCTATGATGCCCTGGAAGTCGATACCCAGAACATGCAGGCACGCCGCACCCGGGATGTGTTCATCGATCTTTCCGCTGTCGCCAAAGGGCACGGCACCGACCGCGGCAGCTCCTATCTGGATAGCCAGGATATCGAGCATTACCTGATCAACATCGGGGGTGAATTGGCGGTGCGTGGCTATCGTGACCCTCAGCAACAGGCGCCATGGCGAATCGGTATCGAAGTACCTGAAGACGGACGACAGCAAGCCCAGCATATTTTACCGCTGCACGAGGTCTCGGTGGCGACGTCGGGCGACTATCGCAACTACTTTGAACAGGACGGTCAGCGTTTTTCACACACTATCGACCCACGTACCGGGAAACCGATCGATCATCGGCTAGCCTCGGTGTCGGTGGTGCATCCTTCCAATGCCTGGGCGGACGCCTGGTCCACGGCCTTGATGGTATTGGGGGAAAACGTGGGCATGGCGCTGGCACAGGAACAGGAACTCAAGGTATTGATGCTGTTACGTGACAAGGATGACTGGAAAAGTGTGGCCAGCCCTGCCTTTGCCGAGCACTTCGGGGCTGAATTGCTCGATGAACTGGAAATCGGGCATGGCGACGGCGAACCACTCGGCACTGAAAATGAGGAGTAACATGCGCGAACTCGATGTGGTGATACTGGCAGCGGGAAAGGGCACACGGATGCGTTCCAATCGACCCAAGGTGCTGCATCCCTTGGCGGGAAAACCCATGGTGCGCCATGTACTGGACACCGCCGGTAAGCTTATCCCCGAACGCTTGCACGTGGTGATCGGCCACGGCGCCGAGCAACTTCGCGAAGCATTGGCCGACACTCAGGCGCGCTTCGTGCTGCAAGCGGAACAAAAAGGTACCGGCCATGCCGTGGCTCAGGCGCTTGATGGCCTGGGGAGCGGCAAGGTACTGGTGCTCTACGGGGATGTGCCCTTGATTCGCCGCGACACCCTGACGGCGCTGCTGGATCAAGTCGATGAACAGCACATGGGGCTGTTGACCGTCACCTTGCCAGACCCTTCCGGCTACGGGCGAATCTTACGTAATGCCGAAGGCGAGGCGGTAGCGATCGTCGAGCACAAGGATGCCTCGGAAAACGAGCGCGCCGTGAAGGAATGCAACACCGGCATCATGGCCATGACCGCCAGGCAGCTCAAGCGCTGGTTGCCGCAGCTTTCCGCCGAGAATGCCCAGGGGGAATATTACCTGACCGATGTGATTGCCATGGCCGCCGCCGATGGCGTCAAGGTGGCCACTGCCCAGCCGGCAACGGCAGTGGAAGTGGAAGGGGTCAACAACCGTGCCCAGATGGCGCGCCTGGAACGGGCCTATCAACTCGGGGTGGCTGAAACCTTGATGGAGCAAGGCGTGGCGCTGGCCGATCCGGCGCGGCTGGATGTACGCGGCAAACTGACCTGCGGTCATGATGTCGAGATCGATATCGGCTGTGTGTTCGAAGGCGACGTGGAGCTGGGAGAGGGCGTGCGCATCGGCCCGTACTGCGTGATCCGCAACAGCACCCTGGGCGCTGAAAGCGTGATCGAGGCCCATAGTGTGATCGATGGCGCCGTGGCGGCGGGGCTCAATCAGATCGGCCCCTTTGCCCGGCTGCGCCCCGGCACGCGCCTGGCGGTCAAAGCAAAGGTCGGCAATTTCGTCGAAACCAAGAACGTCGATGTAGGAGAGGGCACCAAGATCAATCACTTGAGCTATGTAGGTGACGCCAGTCTGGGGCGAGAAGTCAATGTCGGCGCAGGTACCATTACCTGCAATTACGATGGGGCCAACAAGCATCATACCTGGATGGGTGACGGTGCTTTTATCGGTTCCAACACCGCGCTGGTGGCGCCGGTGAGTATCGGCCGTGGCGCGACCATAGGCGCGGGTTCCACCATTGCCAAGGATGTCGCCGACCACTCCCTGGCTGTCACCCGTGGCCGCCAGATCAACAAGCCCGATTGGCCACGCCCCAGCAAGGAAGAGCTCTGATATTTCAGAGCTTTATTCACCTAAACAGGGTTCACTGCCCGTTAATGCTCATTGAACAAGGAGAAGGGTATGTGTGGCATCGTCGCTGCTGTGGCGCAACGCAATGTACAAGGCATCTTGTTGGAAGGCCTGAAGCGCCTGGAATACCGTGGATACGATTCCGCCGGCATGACCGTATTGCATGAAGATCAGCTGACTCGCCATCGGGCTCAAGGCAAGGTGGCGATGCTCGAAGCCTGCCTGACCGAACAGGCCCTGCCAGGCATCTGTGGCATTGCCCATACGCGTTGGGCCACTCATGGTCGCCCGAGCGAAGCCAATGCCCATCCGCATCAGTCCAGTGAGCGGATTGCCGTGGTGCACAACGGCATCATCGAGAATTACGAATCGCTCAAACAATCGCTATGCGACAAGGGTTACCTCTTCACCTCGGAAACCGACACCGAAGTGTTGGCGCATCTTCTAGCTGATATTCAGCAGCAAGGTATGTCGCTGCTGGCCGCCGTGCAGCAGTGCCTGGCGACCCTGAAAGGGGCCTATGCGCTGGGCGTGATGAGCACCCGTGAACCCGGCGTGGTGGTGGGGGCACGCCAAGGCAGCCCCTTGGTGGTGGGGGTGGGAATCGACGAAGCTTTCCTGGCCTCGGACCCCTTGGCGCTGCTGCAGGTCACCGACCGCTTCATTTACCTGGAAGAAGGCGATGTGGTGGAGCTGCGTGAAGGTGGAAAAATTTCCCTGTTCGATAGCCGGGGTGACGTTGTCGAGCGCCCGGTGCATACGTTCGAACACGGAGATGGTGCGGCCAGCAAGGGTGACTACCGCCACTATATGCTCAAGGAAATTTTCGAGCAGCCGGAGGTGATAGCCGCCGCTCTGGAAGGCCGCTTGAGTGATGAGGGGGTGCTGGTGGAAAGCTTCGGTCCCGAAGCTGTGGCGCATTTCCAGACGCTCAAGCAAATTCATATCGTCGCCTGCGGCACCAGCTACCATGCGGGCCTGGTGGCACGCTATTGGCTGGAGCGCTACGCCGGCGTACCGGTGCAGGTGGAAGTGGCCTCCGAATATCGCTATCGGCAGGTGGTGGTACCCGAAGGTACGCTATTCGTCACGCTCTCCCAGTCCGGAGAGACTGCCGATACCCTGGCCGCGCTGCGTTTTGCCAAGGCGCGCGGTTACGTGGGCAGCCTTGCCATCTGCAATGTGCCGGGAAGTTCCTTGGTACGCGAATCCGATCTTTGCCTGATGACTCGCGCCGGGCCGGAAATCGGGGTCGCCTCGACCAAGGCATTCACCACGCAACTGGTGGCCCTGATGCTGCTGACCCTGGCCATCGCCCGGGCACAGGGAGGCAAGGTCGACCGCGAGATCATTACCGCCCTGCGCGGCCTGCCAAAGCTATGCCAAGAGGTACTGGCACTGGACCCGGCGATAGAAAGCCTCGCCCAATCCTTTGCCGAAAAGCACCATGCCCTGTTTCTGGGACGTGGCGCGCACTTCCCCATCGCCCTGGAAGGCGCACTCAAGCTCAAGGAGATTTCCTACATTCATGCTGAAGCCTACCCCGCCGGTGAGCTCAAGCACGGCCCCCTGGCGCTGGTCGACAGCGAAATGCCGGTGATTGCCGTGGCACCCAACGATGACCTGCTGGAAAAGCTAAAATCCAACCTTCAGGAAGTGCGTGCCCGTGGCGGGCTCCTGTACGTCTTTGCCGATGAAAGCGTCGGCATGACCGAAGAGCCCGAGGTTCAGGTGCTGACATTGCCTTATGTGCATGAAGCCCTGGCTCCACTGCTCTACACCCTGCCGCTGCAGCTACTCAGCTACCATGTGGCGGTACTCAAGGGCACCGATGTGGACCAGCCGCGCAACCTGGCGAAAAGTGTGACGGTGGAATAGGAGCACGTAGGGAAGGATTCGTGTGTATTTAGCTGGCCTGCTGCCACTATTGGCCGAAGATTGGCGCCTTGCGACGTAAGAGACCTTAGTGGGCATTTTCCAGCGGTTTGCGTTGTCGGTATACTACCGACTTTGCACGTCATGGCGTCTCGGTCAGACACTGCCGATTACGGCGCCGCCACGCGCACAATTTGATGAGAAAAACTCAAGAGGTGATGAGAGTGGAATTCAAGCTGATAATGAGCGGTCTGGCGGCGTTGGGCTTCGTCGCGGGGATCTCTACCGCGCAGGCGGAAGTGAATCGTGAAGCGATTGCCGAGCGGCTCAAACCGGTAGGCGAAGTATGTGTCGAAGGGCAGGATTGCGGCATGGCTTCCGCGCCGGCTCAAGCCGCTAGCGGCGGTGGAGATGAAATCGACGGTGCCGGCATCTACAACAATGTCTGCATGGCGTGTCACGAAACCGGTGCCGCCGGCGCGCCGATTCGGGGCGTTGAAGAAGCCTGGATGGACCGAAAAGTCCAGGGCTTCGCCACCTTGCTCGATCACGCGATCAACGGTATCGGTGCCATGCCGCCGCGTGGGGGCAATCCCAATCTTTCCGATGAAGAAATGCGTGCATCCGTGGCTTACCTGGTGGAACCGGTAATGGACGTGCCCGAGGAAAGTGAGGCCGTCGAAGAAGTGATGGCTGAAGAAGCGACGACTGACGTGACCCTGGTCGATGAGGAAGGGGTTGAAGGGACTCAAGTTGAACCTGAAGCGGTAGACGCAGAAAAAGATAACGGCCTGGATGGCGAGCTGTTGTATGCCAGCAGCGGCTGTAATGTCTGCCATGACAACGGCGTGGCCGGAGCCCCGATTTTGGGTGATGCCGATGCCTGGGCGGCACGTCTGGAAAAAGGGTCTGCCACCCTCTATGACCATGCGATTAACGGCTTCAATGCGATGCCGGCCAAGGGGGGTAATCCCAACCTGGCGGATGAAGAAGTGCAGGCGATCGTTGACTATATGGTGGCTGAAGCACAGTAAGACGCGCCTTAACTACGACGGGGTGCCCTGAAAAGGGCACCCCGTCGTGTTTTATAAATCGGCAATGTCACCCCAATAACGAGCGTAGCCCGGCGATGGCATCCTTTCCCCGTGCCTGTTTTTTCTCCGGGTCTTCTTTATCGAGACGTCCTTCCCATTCCAGGTCATCCGCCGGCAGTTCTTCGAGAAATCGGCTGGGCGCGCAGTCCATCAGCTCGCCATAGGTCTTGCGCTGGCGAGCTAGCGTCAAGGTCAGGGTGCGTCGGGCACGGGTGATACCCACATACGCCAGGCGGCGTTCCTCTTCCACAGTGCCGGCTTCGACGGCATTGCGGTGGGGAAGCAGGTCCTCTTCCAGTCCCATTAGATAGACATGCGGAAATTCCAGCCCCTTGGAAGCATGCATGGTGAGTAGCTGAACGCGATCGGAATCGTCTTCCTCGGCCTGCTGTTCGAGAATGTCGCGCAATACCAGCCGCGAAATGGCGGCTTCCACACCCTCGGTTTCGGTGTCATCGCTTGCATTGATGTCTTCGGGGTCGCGCTGCATGGATTTTTCCAGTTGGTCGATCAGAATCCATACATTGGCCATGCGGCGTTCGGCCACGGTGGGAGCGCTGGCATTCTGGTGCAGCCAGGCCTCGTAGTCCATGTCGCGCAGCATGTCGCGAATGGCGGCGATGGCGTCGCCTTGATCCATGCGTTTGCGCACGCCGTCGATGAAATGAGTGAAACGCCCCAGGCGTTCCACCGCCCGCGTGGGTAGCTGCTGTTCGAGACCCAGCTCATGGCAGGCAGCAAACAACGAGCCACCCCGTTCAGTGGCATAGTTGGCGAGCTTTTCCAGGGTGCCGGGGCCGATCTCGCGACGCGGCACATTGACGATGCGCAAAAAAGCGTTATCGTCCGCCGGATTGATCAGAAGGCGCAGGTACGCCATGGCGTCCTTGATTTCGCCCCGGGAGAAAAACGAGGTGCCGCCGGAGAGCTTGTAAGGAATCTGGTAGTGCTGCAGCTTCAGCTCCAGAAGCCGTGCCTGAAAATTGCCGCGGTAAAGTACCGCGAAATCACGCCATTCGGCGCGTTCCTTGATGCGGCGGGTGAGTATTTCCCCAGCGACGCGTTCGGCTTCGGCCTCCTCGTGGCGGCTCACCACCACGCGAATCGCCGCCCCCTGGCCCATGTCCGACCACAGGGTTTTCTCGTAGACGTGGGGGTTGTTGGCAATCAAGGTGTTGGCGGCACGCAAGATGGTGCCGGTAGAACGGTAGTTCTGCTCCAGCTTGATCAGCTTCAAGCCGGGAAAGTCTTCGCCCAGGGTGACCAGGTTCTCCGGACGAGCACCGCGCCAGGCGTAGATCGACTGGTCGTCATCGCCCACCACGGTGAAGGTCGAACGCTCGGCCATCAGCAGCTTGACCAGCAGATACTGGGAGACATTGGTGTCCTGATACTCATCGACCAGCATGTAATGAATCTTGCGTCGCCAGCGCGCCAGGGCGTCCGGGTCGCGTTGCAATAACACCACCGGCAGCAGAATCAGGTCATCGAAGTCCACGGCATTATAGGCCTTCAGATGCCGCACATAGGCTTCATAGACCCGGGCGGCAAAGTGGCTGGCGTCATCTTCGGCATGCGAAAGGGCGTCAGCCGGCAATATCAGGTCGTTCTTCCACTGGGAAATCTGATGCTGTACGGCGTTGATCTGTTCAGCGTCGACCTGGGCGTCCTTGTTCATCAGGTCGCGCAGCAGCGCTTTGGCGTCTTCAGGGTCGAACAACGAAAACCCCGGCTTGTAGCCCAGCGCCTTCAATTCACCGCGGATGATATTGAGCCCCAGGGTATGGAAGGTGGAAACGGTCAGGCCGTGACCTTCCTTGCCCTTGAGCAGGTGTCCCACCCGCTCTTTCATTTCTCGAGCGGCCTTGTTGGTGAAGGTTACCGCGGTGATCCGCCGAGCACTCATGCCGCATTCCTGCACTAGGTAGGCGATCTTGGTGGTGATCACGCTGGTCTTTCCGGAACCCGCCCCGGCCAATACCAGGCAAGGGCCGTCGATATAGCGCACCGCTTGTTGCTGGCGGGGGTTGAGTCCCTTGATTCGCTGGTTGATGCTGAGCGTCATGGCGGCGGTTTTCCTCTACAATCGACGGCGATTAATGCGAAAGCCCAAGGGCTTATTGACACAGGCGAGTGGCATGTTCGAGATAGCGTTGTTTGAACCCCGGGTGGCTCCCAATACCGGCAATATCATGCGCTTGGTGGCCAATAATGGCTGCCGTTTGCATTTGATTGAACCCCTGGGTTTCGACCTGGAAGAAAAGAAATTGCGTCGCGCCGGCCTGGACTATCGTGATCTCGACAATGTGACACGTCATTCGGATTATGCGAGTTTTATCGAGGCAATGGCCGGGCGGCGGATTCTGGCCCTGACCACCCATGGCACCCGAGCGTATAGCGACTGGCGGTTCGAAGCCGGGGATGTGTTGCTGTTCGGCTCGGAAACCGCCGGTTTGCCGGCGCATGTGCATCAAAGCCTGCCGGAGCAGCAGCGCCTGCGCATCCCCATGCAGCCCAATAACCGGAGCCTGAACTTGTCCAATGCGGTGGCCATCGTCAGTTATGAAGCTTGGCGCCAGCAAGGGTTTGCCGGCGCGATGGATCACTCGATACCGTAACGCTCGCGGTAAGCGCGAATGGCCTCGGCGTGGGGTTGCATGTCACTCCCGCCCTGGCTTTCCAGATAAGCCAATACCTGCGCCAAGGTGACGATGCTGACCACCGGCATGGCATAAGCGGCTTCGACTTCCTGGATGGCGCTACGCTTAAGAAGGCCTTCGCTGCCCTGAGCGCGTTCCTGTCGATCCAGGGCGATCACCACCCCGGCCGCGCGTGCGCCGCTTGCCTTGATCAGGCGCATGACTTCGCCGATCGCGGTACCGGCGGTGATCACATCGTCAATAATCAGGATATCGCCTTCAAGCGGTGCGCCGACGATATTGCCGCCTTCGCCATGAGTCTTGGCTTCCTTGCGATTGAAGGCATAAGGCATATCGTGGGCGTGATGGTCGGCCAGGGCGACCGCTGTTGTGGTAGCGAGCGGAATGCCCTTGTAGGCCGGGCCGAACAGAACATCGGCCTGAATGCCGCTCTCGATGATAGCCTGGGCATAAAAGCGCCCCAGGCGCGCCAGGGCGGAACCGGTCTGAAACAGGCCGGCATTGAAGAAATACGGGCTGACACGCCCGGATTTCAAGGTAAATTCGCCAAATGAGAGTACGCCCTGTGCAATGGCGAACTCGATGAACTCACGCTGATAAGGCTGTAACGGCTTGACCACGGCTGTCCTCACTGATGGCTGTCCTCACTGATGAGGAGGGCTGGAAATAATAAGGGCTGGAGACTGGGCAAGTTTTGCGGCGGGCGTTTACCCAAACGTCTAAACGTCGGGTATCATACAGCAGCGACGCAAAAGGGACGATCTATGAAAATTGCCAGTATCAACGTCAATGGTATTCGTGACGCCGTCGAGCGAGGCTTCCTGGACTGGCTGGCTCAGCAGGATGCCGACGTGATCTGCGTGCAGAACATCAAGGCCAAGAGCTTCGAGCTGGAAGACTATATTCTCTATCCAGAAGGCTACGAAGGTTACTTTCTGGATGCCGAGAAAGACGGTTTCTCCGGAGTGGCACTGTATTGCCGCAAGATCCCCAAGGCCATCATGTACGGCCTGGGGTTTTCTCAGTGTGACCAGGAAGGCCGCTTTCTGCAGGCCGATTACGACCGTTTCAGCATTGCCACTTTCCTGATGCCTGACGGTAGCGATCAAAAAGCCAAGCAGGCGTTCATGGAGCAGTACCAGGAATATTTGAGCAAGATGGCCAGAAAACGTCGCGAGTACATCATCTGCGGCACCTGGCATGTGGCTCACAAGACCATCGACCTGACCAACTGGTCCGATAACCAGCTGACCCCGGGCTTTCGCCCGGAAGAGCGTGCCTGGATGGATCAGGTGCTTGGCCCTACTGGTTTCATCGACACCTTTCGCGAGATCAATCGCGATGCCGGTGAATATACCTGGTGGCCGAAGCTGGATCAGGAAGTACCGCGTGAACGCCAGGAAGGCTGGCGGATCGATTATCAAATGGTCGGCCCCAATTTCCGCCGCCATGTGGTGGATGCCTGGATCGACTACGACGCCACTTTCTCGGAATTCGCCCCGCTGATCGTCGAGTACGACCTGACCCTTTGAGCTTGCATTGAGACCTTGCATTGAGGATCTTGCAAAAGCACCAAACACCTTGCGTCGCTCTGCACGCCGGCTGTCAGCCGGCGTGCAGCATGATGGGCATAGTGGATGGCGTTCTAGTTGCGAATGCCTAGGGCTTCCCGCTGATGGTCGCGTAGCTGGCTGCCTGTCTGCTCGGCCAGGTCAAGCATGGCGTTGAGTTCCGCCCGCGAGAAAGTGCCCGCCTCGGCAGTGCCCTGGACCTCGATAAGCGAGCCGTCTTCCGCCATTACCACGTTCATGTCGGTACCCGCGCTGCTGTCTTCCGGGTAGTCAAGATCGACCACCGGCACACCCTTGTAGATACCCACGGAGACCGAGCTGATCAGCTGCTTGAACGGGTCGCTCTTGATCTTCTTCTCGCGTTGCAGATAGCGCAAGGCATCCACCAATGCCACGCAGCCACCGGTAATCGCCGCGGTGCGGGTGCCGCCATCGGCCTGGATCACGTCACAATCGATGGTAATGGTGAACTCGCCCAGCTTCTTCAGGTTCACCGCTGCACGCAGCGAGCGTCCGATCAATCGCTGAATTTCCAGGGTGCGCCCGCCTTGCTTGCCATGGGTGGCTTCACGCCCGCTTCTGGAGTGCGTCGCGCGTGGCAGCATGCCGTATTCGGCGGTCACCCACCCCTGGTTCTTGCCGCGCAACCAGCGCGGCACCCCGGCTTCCACGCTGGCATTGCACAGCACTTTGGTATCCCCGAACTCCACCAGCACCGAGCCTTCGGCATGGCGGGTGAATTCGCGGGTCAGGGTAATTTCACGAGCCTGGTCGGGCTGGCGCCCACTGGGGCGTACAACGTCAGAGCGCATGGAACCTCTCATGGTTTGAGGGAGAATAGCGGAAAACAAAGGAGCGCCATTCTACACCTCTTGGGCCGGCCTTATGGGATAGACTGGCGCAAACCGTCGACCGAACAAGGAGCAGCATGAAACACACCTTCTCAGTACACAGCATGACGGCATTCGCCCGCACCGAGCAGGCGGCACCGTGGGGCACCCTGCAAGTCGAGCTACGCTCGGTCAATCAGCGCTATCTGGAGCCGCATTTTCGTCTTCACGAAAGCCTGCGTGATCTGGAACCCGCTCTGCGCGAAGCACTGCGCACCCATCTGGCACGCGGCAAGCTGGAATGCAGCCTGCGCTTCGAACCCGCCGAGACCGCCCAAGCCCCCGCAGTCAATCAGGCGCGGCTGGCGGCGCTGGCTAATGCCCTGAGCGCCGTTCAAGCGCAGGTACCCAGTGCCGTGGCGCCCACCACGCTTGCGCTGTTAAATCAGCCCGGTGTCATGGAAAGCCAGCACCTTGATCAAGAGGCCATTAAAGCCGCTGCAAAAGCGCTGTTTGACCAGGCGCTGAATGAACTGCTCGATGCTCGCGCCCGCGAAGGCGAAAAACTCGCCGAGATGATTCACGCCCGTCTGAAGGGGGTGCGCGAGCAAGTGGTTGCCGTGCGCCGGTTGCTGCCGGAGATTTTGGAGCGTCAGCGCGCCCAACTGTGGGAGCGTCTGGAAGTCGCGCGTACCGAGCTCGACCCCCAGCGTCTGGAAGCCGAGCTGGTGCTGGTCGCCCAGAAAGCCGACGTGGACGAAGAACTCGACCGCCTGGAAGCGCATGCCATCGAGGTGGAGCATCAACTGGGTCAGAAGGGCCCCAAAGGCCGCCGCCTGGATTTTCTGATGCAGGAACTCAACCGCGAAGCCAACACCCTCTCATCGAAATCCGTGGTTGCCGACACCACCCGCTGCGCAGTGGAGCTCAAGGTGCTGATCGAGCAGATGCGCGAGCAGATTCAAAATATTGAGTGACTCCCAATGGTGTCCAGGATTATTCATTAGTTAATGTTTTTATTAATTTTTTTGATATAAATTGTCTGTGTGCTTGCGCCCGCTTATTACTGAATAGTCGGTGCATGGCCAGCAAGTGCCATCCGGTTGAAGTGAATGCCCGGTTAATACTTTAGATTTTGGTAACGAAAGTGCGGGCCTGGTATAAAGCCAGGCCACTCAAAGCAATGATTACCGCTACTGCCAGGATATCGGCACCCGGAAATCCCCAGAACTCAGACATATTATTTCCTCATGAAGTTGAATAATTAGGTAAAGCCCAGTCGTCAGGCCAGTTCGGTGTCCAACATGCGCTGTCGGCCAAAGGCATTGAGCCGGAACTTGAACAGGACCCGGCCTACCCCGAAGTAGCCCTGATCGTCCAGTTGCTCTTCAACGCTTTCGATAATGCCGGTGGAAAACAGGTCCGTCAGGGTCACCCTTGTATTGCCTCTCCAGTAACGACTGGTGAGACCGTACTCACTCATCAGGGCGTCAGTCAGTTCCCAATCCCAGATGCCTTCATCGCGTCTGGCATTGATTAGCTGGAGAATTCGGCCTTTCATGTGCAATCTTTTCATCTGTTGGCATGCCAGTTGATCAATGGGTGGGAGAGTGGGCCGTCTCGGCGTCGGCGTTTTTCGAGACGGCACGAACGACTTCAAGAACCTCGTCGTTCTCGGTAAACATCACGAAGCCGCCAATCACGAACAGCGCCAGCCCAGCCAGAAAATTCCACTCTGGAAGCTGCAGGGTAAAGGCCGCCAGGAAGATCACGGCGAAAAGACCGTATAACGAGGCAATCGCCTGTCCGCGACCCACCCCGATGAGCGGGAAGGACTTGTACCAGGAGACATAGCAGAAGGCGAAGGTGATCCCGGCCAACATAAGCCAGCCAATGGCGGCCCAATTGAATGTGGCGACGACCAACTCGACAACGGGCTGGTCGGTGAACAGGTAGATAGCGGGCAGAATGAGCGCTACCCAGTAGAACACCTCGGCGGAAAAGCGCACGGTGATGCCCACATCCGGGTCGGCAACATCCAGGCCCCGTCCGGCAATGGCCCCCTCAACGCCCCAACCCAGGGCTGCCATGGCGCCGCCGACGTAGCCGAGCCAGCCGCTCTGACCGGTACCGGTCAGTTCGCCTATGATGCCCGGCGCATAGACTGTTACACCGCCGGCGAGAATGATGAAGATACCGATGGCCGCCCGCTTGGTAATTTTTTCCTGATACCAGAGGCGTGCCAGAGTGGCACCGATAATCGGATACATCAGCGCGGCGATAGCAGCGAAGGCCCCGCCAATGTAGCCGATGGCCAGATAGGAGCCGAATATGGCCATGGGGCCACCAAAGATGGCACCGATAAAGAACCACTTGGAGATGTTGCGCATCTGCCGAATGGTGCGGCCGTATTCGCCCCATTTACCCAGTACCCCATTCCAGACAAAGAGAAAGAACAGGACGGCGATGGCATTGAACGTCGTAAGCACCGCTGCCGCCAGCAGAAACTCTGCATTGGTGTCATAGCTCAGGTTGACGTAAGGCGTTTCAAACCAGACGGCGGAACCGGGTATATACCAGGCGCCCCAGAGCACGGCGCACCAGAGGGCCCACATAAAGCCCCACCGGATGCTGCTGGCGGTAAAGCGTGAACGAGCCTGAGTCAGGCTGGTATTGGTCATGAACGTTTCCTTTCAATAACACTAAATGGCGTGCGCGACAGAGACAGCCGCGCTGCGGTGGCGAACGGCCTTCCTAGCGCACCGCGTCCAGGGCCTGATTCTCGACTTCCGGCTCTTTGCTGAGAAAGGTTTCCAGGGAATCGTCCATCGCCTGCATCCACGGTGTGTGGTGGACCGGGGCCAGGGTGCCAGTGAGGGTTGAGCGGTAGCTCTTATTGCGATAACCCAGAATGTCAGCCTCTTTATCGTGCTCCCATTGCTTGAAGATTTCCGCCACGCCCTCGACATCGAAGGCGGGGTAATCGGTGGGTTGCAACAGATCACGGATATAGGCGGCCTGGAAGTCGATTGCCTGGAATGGATTGTCGACTTTCTGTTCCCGGCTGATCCAGTCCGCGCTGTCGGCGGCCATGGCGGTTTCATCCGGCAGGGTGATGCGGTCCAGCATGACGTCCCGCGCGTACCAGGCCTGGGCATCGAACATATTGAAGGTGTAGTACTGGTCCTGCATGCCCAGGAATACCAGCTTCGGGTTTTTCGCCAGAAAGATGCCCTTGTACAGGCCTTCTGGATAGAGCCGGTTATGGGTGTTCAGGGTCAGTTCGTCCGGCAGGAACGGGAAGTGGTGTTGGTAGCCGGTGCAGAGAATGATGGCATCCACCTCCTGGCTACTGCCGTCCTTGAAGTAGGCCGTCTTGCCGACCACTTTAATGAGCAGTGGCTTTTCGGTAAAAGAGTCTGGCCAGTCGAAGCCCATGGGCTGGCTGCGGTAGCTGAAGGTGACCGATTTCGCGCCGTATTTGTGACACTGGGTGCCGATGTCCTCGGCGGAGTAGCTGCTACCGATAAGCAGCAGGTCCTTGCCGGCGAATTCGCAGGCGTCGCGAAAGTCATGGGCATGCATGACGCGGCCCGGAAACTGGTTGAGCCCTTCAAAATAAGGTGCGTTAGGCGTAGAGAAATGGCCAGTGGCCACCACCACATAATCGAACTCTTCGGTGCATAGCTCATCCTGCTTGAGGTCCCTTACAGTGACCGCAAACTTGCCGGTTTCCTCCGTATAGTCCACCCAGTGAACCGCCGTATTGAAACGGATATACTGTCGCGCACCACTCTTCTCGACTCGCCCCATGATGTAATCACGGAGCACCGCCCGGGGCGGGTAGGAGGGAATGGGCCGGCCGAAATGCTCTTCGAAGCTGTAGTCCGCAAACTCCAGGCATTCTTTGGGGCCATTGGACCAGAGGTAGCGATACATGCTGCCGTGCACGGGCTCACCGTAGGCATCAAGGCCGGTGCGCCAGGTGTAGTTCCACATTCCGCCCAGGTCACTCTGTTTTTCATAACAGACGATCTCGGGAATCTCGGTGCCGGCGAGGCGTGCCGCTTCAAAGGCACGGAGTTGGGCAAGTCCGCTGGGGCCGGCCCCAAGGATGGCAATTCGAAAACTCATAGTGTTTCTCTGTTGATCGTCTGAACGAGCGAGCGCTTGGCTGGTTCGACGAAAAAATAGTCGTGGCTGGTCACCGCCTTGCTAAGAACAGGACCCGATAACCCCTGGAAAGAGGTCCACGCAAAAGAGGTCCACGCAGGCGCGCGCCAAATGCAGGATTAACTGCGGGCGTAAAAATAAACCAGAGGCTCCGTTTGCCAAGAAATTCAGGCAATTCGCTTCAGGGCGGAAAATCATCGTTCTAGCCGTGTTGGCTGTACTGCAAGATGTCGAAGCGTCGCCAGTAGGGGAAGCGCTCGAAGTCGTCGGGAAAGGCAGCGCGTTGCTGCTTTTTGATATGCTTCAGTCGTTCAGAGCAGCTACCCTAACACAGAACTGATGTTCTTACGGGTTGTGAGTCAGCATCCGGCGGGTCCTTGGCTGCAACGCCAGCAGGGCATTCGGACTGTTTAGGCCCAACCGGTCAGGCCCATGACAGTCCGGGTGTTCAGATACTGAAACAGAGGTGTGGGGCACAAGGCTTCACGAAATGCTATTGATCCCTACAGCGGCTCACCGTGGTAGTAGTGCCACAGAAACAGCGAGCCCACGCTGCGCCAAGGGGCCCAGTGTTCCACCAGCTGGCGCGCCTGTTGGGGGGTGGGTTTATCGTCCATGCCTTTCAGGCGGCCCAGCGCCACTCGCAGGGCAAGGTCGTCTGCGGGGAAGATATCGGTGCGCTTGAGCGAGAATATCAGGTAGATTTCCGCACTCCAGCGACCGAAGCCGCGTAGCTGGGTAATGGCCGCAATCACCTCGTCATCATTCAGTATGTCCAGTTCCTCGGCATCAAACACCTTTGTATGCACGGCGTCGGCCAGGCCTTTCACGTATTCCACCTTGCGCCAGGATAACCCCGCATCACGCAGGGCTTGACCGTCGACTTCGAGCACTGCTGAGGTAGATATTTCCGGGATCAGCAGTTTTACGCGGCCCATGATGGCACGGGCGGCTTGCGTGGAAATCTGCTGGCTGACGATGGTCGAGAAAAACGTCGCAAAGCCTGGGTCGCGCTGGCGAGGTGAAGGTGCGCCCACCAGCGGATAGGTGCGGGCGATATCCGGGTCGGCGAGCACCAGCGCCTGCATGCCGCGTTCGATAGCTACTGTATGCATAACCTTTCCGGTTTGAAAAATGAAGGAGAATGAACGTTACGTATCGTTTGTCCTTGGACGGTATGGCGATATCACGGGAAAGACAAGCCCTACAGCTTGAGGGGAATAATGTGCGATACTGCGGGCTTTCCCGCAGCTGATCTGCTTTTCGTCGCCAATATTTTCACAAATACCTTCGCCAATACCAGGGAAGCGCTTCATGTCTCAAGGTACGCTTTTTATCGTTTCAGCCCCTTCGGGTGCCGGCAAGACCAGCCTGGTACGTGAATTGATCGAAAGCCTGGACGGGATACAGGTTTCCGTGTCCCATACCACCCGTGCGCAACGGCAAGGCGAAGTGAACGGAGTGAATTATCATTTCGTTGACGTGCCAGGCTTTGAGGCGATGATCGAGCGCGGTGAGTTTTTCGAGTATGCCAAGGTGTTCGACAACTATTACGGCACCTCGCGCCGCGCCGTGCAGACCATCCTGGATGCCGGTCAGGATGTGATTCTGGAAATCGACTGGCAGGGAGCACGCCAGGTACGTGCCCAGATGCCCGAAGCGGTGTCCATCTTTATTCTGCCGCCTTCGCGCAGTGAGTTGGAACGCCGCTTGGCCAGCCGGGGCACCGACGAGCACGCGGTGATTGCCCAGCGCATGCGTGAAGCCGTCAATGAAATGGCGCACTATGATGAGTACGCCTATCTGGTGGTTAACGATGACTTCACCACGGCACTGCAAGAACTTCAGTCCCTGGTGATCAGCCGCCGCTTGACGCTGGCGTGCATGCAATGTCATCACGCCCCTTTACTGGCTGCGCTCTTGTCACCCGAGCCCGGGGTCGAGTAATCTAGTCAGTTAACTACCCCATTGTTTACTGGGCTGGCCTATCGGGCCAGCCCGGTTTCGTCATTACAGGAAGGTCCCCATGGCACGTGTTACCGTCGAAGATTGTCTCGAGAACGTTGAAAACCGCTTTAAACTGGTGATGATTTCCACTCACCGTGCCCGTCAACTGGCGCGTGGCTCACGCGATGCCATGCTGCCTTGGGAAAACGACAAGGCCACGGTGATGGCTCTGCGCGAAATCGCAGCAGGGCTGGTGAATCACACCATTCTCGACGAACCCGTCGAAGCACCGGTACGTACACGCCCGGCGTTGGCCCCCAGCGCGCACATCGACGAGTAACCTTACGACAGAGGCGCGGTGAATGTTTACCATTGATGACCTGGGTGATCGTCTCGGTGGCTATCTTCCCCAGGAAGAGATCCAGCAGGTCAAGCGCGCCTTCTATTACGCCGAGCAGGCTCATGATGGCCAGCGCAGGCGCTCGGGTGAGCCCTATGTCACCCATCCCTTGGCAGTCGCTAACATCCTCGCCAACATGCACATGGACCATCAGAGCCTGATGGCTGCCATGCTGCATGACGTGATTGAAGATACCGGGGTTTCCAAGGAGGCCTTGGCCGAGCAATTCGGCAAGCCAGTGGCGGAGCTGGTCGACGGCGTTTCCAAGCTGACCCAGATCACCTTCGAGGACAAGGCCGTCGCCCAGGCGGAAAATTTCCAGAAGATGGTACTGGCGATGTCTCGCGATATTCGCGTGATCATCGTCAAGCTTGCCGACCGCCTGCACAACATGCGCACCCTGGGCGCCTTGCGCCCCGACAAGAAACGCCGCATTGCCCGGGAAACGCTGGAAATCTATGCACGTATCGCCGGGCGGTTGGGCATCAATACCATCCGCGTGGAACTTGAAGACCTGTCGTTCCAGGCCATTCACCCGATGCGTGCCGAGCGCATCAAGCGGGCGGTGTCCAGTGCACGCGGCAACCGTCGCAGCGCCATTCGCGAAGTACAGAGCACCTTGCAGAAAAGCCTGGACGACGAACAGCTTGCGGGGACCGTGATCGGGCGGCAGAAGCATCTGTTGTCGATCTACAAGAAGATGCGCGACCAACGCAAGCCGTTCGCCGAGATCATGGATGTGTTCGGCTTCCGTATCATTACCCAAGACGTGGCCAGCTGTTATCGCATTCTCGGCATCGTGCACAATCGCTACAAGCCGGTGCCGGGGCGGTTCAAGGATTATATTGCCATTCCCAAGGCCAACGGCTATCAGAGCCTGCATACCACTCTGTTCGGCTCAGGCGGCATGCCTATCGAGGTACAGATACGCACCCGTGAAATGGAAGCCATGGCCAACAATGGGATTGCCGCGCATTGGCTCTACAAAGCCGGACAGACCACCCATCCTATCGCCGAAGGCAGTCGCGCCCGGGCGCGGGCCTGGGTCAAGGGGCTGTTGGAAATGCAGCGCCATGCGGGGGATTCGCTGGAGTTCATCGAGCACGTCAAGAACGATCTTTTCCCCGACGATATCTACGTATTCACGCCTAAGGGCGACATCATGGAGCTGCCTCAGGGCGCCACGGTGATCGACTTCGCCTACAGCGTGCATACCGATATCGGCAACAACTGCATTGCTTGTCGTATCGACCGCCACCTGGCACCGCTTTCCACGCGTCTGGAAAGCGGCCAGACACTGGAAATCATTACCGCGCCCGGGGCACGGCCCAACTTGGCCTGGCTTAATTTCGTCACCACCGCCAAGGCGCGTTCCGCCATCCGTCATGCGCTCAAGCACCAACGCCAGGCAGAAGCCGGCCAACTGGGCCGCCGTTTACTCAACAAGGCGTTGGCGGAGTTTGATACCAGTCTGGAAGAGCTGAGCGATGACGTCGTGCCCCGGCTTCTGGTCGAGCTGGAGCTTCCCAACGAAGAGGCGTTGCTGGAGTCGATCGGCCTCGGTACTCGTGTGTCTAATGTGGTGGCCAGGCGCCTGTTGAATATGGAGCAAGGCATGCCTTCCGGACAGGGTTCGGATATGCGTGAAGGACTGCGACCGTTCGTCATCAGTGGCAGTGAAGGCATGGTGATAAACTTCGCGCGTTGTTGTCATCCGTTGCCGGGCGACCCTGTGGTCGGCCATCTTTCGGTGGGTAAGGGAATCGTCGTTCACCGTGCGGAATGCCGCAATATTGCCGAGCACAAGAATGATCCCGACAAGCTGTTTACTCTTGAATGGTCCGATGAGATCAATGAGGACTTCCCGGTAGGGCTGCGCATTGAAATCGAGAGTCGTCGCGGCCTGGTGGCTGAACTGGCGGGGCTGGTGACCGATGCCGATGCCAATATCGAGCATATCGGTATCGAGGAACGCGACGTGCGCTTATCCACGGTTCATCTTACCTTGGCGGTAAAAGGTCGTGTGCATTTGGCGCGGATCATCAAGCGTATCCGTAATATGCCTAACGTGGAAAAGATTACTCGCGTTGTGAATTAGGCGCTATTTCAAAGACTTTCTCAAAGACCTTCTCAAAGACTTTCAAGGAGTCAACATGAGCAACAAGGCTGTTATCAATACTGCCAAAGCCCCTGCGGCCATTGGTCCTTATTCTCAGGCCATCAAGGCCGGTAACACCGTCTATCTGTCTGGCCAGATTCCGCTTGATCCCGCCACGATGGAACTGGTTTCCGAGGACTTCGAAGCTCAGGCACGCCAAGTGTTCATGAATATGCAGGCGGTATGTGAAGAAGCCGCCGGTTCATTGAGCGACATCGTCAAGCTCAACCTCTATCTGGTTGATCTGGACAACTTCGCCATCGTCAATCGCGTTATGGAGGAGTTTTTCTCCTCGCCTTTTCCGGCGCGTGCGGCGGTGGGCATCAAGGCACTGCCCAAGGGCAGCCAGGTTGAGGCGGAAGCCGTCATGGTCATCGGCGACTAACCAGGATGCGACTGTTTTTGGCCTTGGTGCCCCCGCCCGAGCTGCGTAAGCGGCTCAGGCAACTTGCCGGTATCGCCCACACCCATTGCGGCGGGCGGCGTATTCCTGAGCCGAGCATGCACCTTACGCTGGCTTTTATCGGTGAGGTGGAAAAGGCACGCGCTGTGGAACTTGGGTTCTGGGTTCAGGGGCTTTCGATTGAACCGGGCCGCTGGCGTCTGGACAGTTGGGGCAGCTTTCGTGGGCCTCGCATTGTCTGGGTGGGTGGCCAACGCCCTGATTCTGCGTTGACACACTTGCACCAACGGCTATGGGATGCGCTTGAAAGCCGCGGCATCCAAGGGCGTCCCGTCGACTATGTACCGCATGTCACATTGTTGCGGCGAGCCGACTCTCTGGAAACCACGCCACTGCCCGAATTCGAGCTTGAATGGCACTATCACCGGCTTGAGCTTGTGCACTCGGTTACCGATAATCGGGGCGCTTGCTATTCGACCCTGGCCCACTCGAAATCGACTATTGATTGAGTGGCCTTGGGCTGTCGTCAGGCTTTTTCGGAAGTCAGGAAACCGCCTTTCTCAAGCACCTGGCTATAGCCTTCGCGAAACGTCGGGTAGCGGAATGTATAACCGGACTCACGAATACAGCGGTTGTCACAGCGCTTGCTGACGCGCCGACGCAAGGGCGACTGCATGGTATCGGACGCTTCCACCTTGAGTTGTTGCGCCAGCCAGAGCATGACGTTGTGCAGGGTAACGGGCTCGTTGTCACTGCCCAGATAAAGCGAGGCTACATCCTGATGGTTTTCCTGGCGTTCGATCAAGTGCGCGAGAATACCGGCGCAGTCGTCGCGATGAATACGGTTGGAGTAGATCACCGGCGTGACCGGCGAGAGCCGGCCTTCCGCTACCTGATGAATCAAACGGTCACGACCCGGCCCGTAAATCCCGGAAAAGCGTACCACCGTGCCGGGCAGCGGATGATCCCAAAGGGCCTGCTCGGCCTGACACATCAAGTTGCCGGAAAAGCTGGTGGGGTCCGTGGGACTCTCCTCGTTGACCACTTCGCCTTCCTGCTGGCCGTAAACACTGGTCGAGGAGACGAAGAACACGCGCCGGGGTGGCGTAGCCTGTTGCTCCAGAATGGAGAGGACGCGTTTCAACCCTTCTGGATAGGCGCTCTGATAAGCGCTTTCCTCGAAGCGGTCGGCACTCACGGCGTAAATCACATAATCGGCGTGGGGCAAGGCGGTGGGCTTGCTGGTATCCAGCGCATCGAGATCCAGCGCCAACGGCTTGATCCCGGTCTTCTGCAAGGCTTGGGTATTACGGCGTACCCCGATGACGCGATGGCCTTGCGCCACCAGTTGTTTACCCAAGTGGGTACCGATATCGCCACAGCCGATAATTAATGTGGTTAGCTTCACCTTACTTGCTCCCTTGATAAATATTCCCTATCAGATGCAAAGTTTGTATCAGACATCATGTCTTCATCAGGCTTGACCTGCTAACGTCGGTGCTTGCTAAGCGAGGATGCCATTTGGCACTGCTATGACTCTAACAGAACTCCGCTATATCGTAACCTTAGCTCAAGAACAGCATTTCGGCCGTGCTGCGGAACGTTGCCATGTCTCGCAGCCCACCCTGTCGGTGGCGGTGAAAAAGCTTGAAGAAGAGCTGGGCACCCCGCTTTTTGAGCGTTCTAAGTCCACGGTGCAAGTCACCCCTTTGGGTGAAAAAATTATTATTCAGGCGCAACGGGTGCTGGAAGAAAGCAGCACCATCTATGAGTTGGCCAGTGCGGGCAAGGACCAACTGGCCAACCCGCTGCGCATCGGTGCGATTTATACCATCGGCCCGTATCTTTTCCCCCATTTGATCCCGGCGCTGGCCAGGGCCGCTCCGCAAATGCCGCTGTACATTGAAGAAGGCATGACCGGAAACCTGCGGCGCAAGCTGAGAAGTGGCGAGCTGGATGTAATCATCATTGCCTTGCCGTTCACCGAGACCGATGTGGTGACCAAGCCGATTTACGATGAAACTTTTGAAGTGCTGATGCCTGCCAATCATCGCTGGGTGGAACGCCAGACCATTAACAAGGAAAACCTGCTGGAAGATCGCCTGTTGTTGCTGGGAGAGGGTCATTGCTTTCGCGATCAGATACTCGAGGCCTGTCCGGCGATTACCCAAAAGCTCAATAGCCCCACTAACACCCTGATTGCCGAAGGGGGATCGCTTGAAACCATTCGCCATATGGTGGCCTCCGGTCTGGGTATTACCGTGCTGCCGCAATCGGCATTGGGCACCGAGCAGTATGAAAGCGCCATGCTGGTGAGCCGCCCGTTTGCAGAGCCTTCACCGTCGCGTACCGTGGCGATCGCCTGGCGAGCGAGCTTTCCCCGGCCCAAGGCCATCGATGCCTTGGCTAATGCGATTGCGCATTGTCGTCAACCCAAAAAGCCCACCGTCCCCTCGGCGCTGGCATGAATTCCCTTCAGGCGCCGGTCACCTCACTCAAGGGCGTCGGTGACGCCCTGGCGCTGAAACTGGCGCGCCTGCGCCTGGAAACGGTCGCCGATCTGCTGTTTCATCTTCCGCTGCGTTATCAGGACCGTACGCGTATTACGCCTATCGGGACCTTGAAGGCGGGGCAGGAGGCGGTGGTGGAAGGGGAGGTGACCGCCTGCGATGTGGTCAAGGGACGAAGGCGCAGCCTTCTGGTGCGCCTGCGCGATGGTGCGGGTATTCTCAGCCTGCGGTTCTTTCATTTTTCCCCTGCCCAACAGCAACAGTTGCGCCCGGGCGCTCAGGTGCGGGCCTTCGGTGAAGCTCGCGCCGGTGCCACCGGGCTGGAAATGTATCACCCCGAATATCGTCTGACGGGCAATGCCGAACCGCCGGTGGAGGAGTATTTCACGCCGGTCTATCCCACCACCGAAGGATTGAATCAACCACGGTTGCGGGCCTTGGTTCAACAGGCATTGGCACTGCTGGAAGCAGAGCCACAGGCCTTGCCGGACATGATTCCCGAGCCGCTTCGCGAACGCTTTCGCCTGCCCGAGCTGCAGCGATGCCTGCATCTTCTGCATCAGCCTCCGCCGGATACCGACCTTTCGAGACTCGCCAGCGGCCATCACCCCGCGACCCGGCGCCTGGCACTGGAAGAGTTGCTGGCCCATCAGCTCAGCTTGCGTGAGGTAAGGCGGCGTATCCAGGCGGATGGTGCCCCGGTATTGCCGTCGGGGCGTAATCTTCAGGCGCGCTTTCTGACGCAATTGCCTTTTTCGCTGACCGGCGCCCAGCGTCGCGTCCTGGATGAGATCGCCCATGACCTGGCACGTCCTGCGCCCATGCTTCGCCTGGTGCAAGGCGATGTGGGGTCGGGCAAGACTGTGGTGGCGGCGATGGCGGCGCTTTCCGCGCTGTCAGGCAACTGCCAGGCGGCGATCATGGCTCCCACGGAAATTCTCGCCGAGCAGCATTACCGCAACTTTCGTGCTTGGTTCGAGCCCTTGGGGATCGACGTTGCCTGGCTTGCCGGCAAACTCAAGGGCAAGGCGCGGCTGGACGCCAAGGCGGCGATTGCCGACGGGCGCGCCCGAATGGTGGTGGGCACCCATGCGTTGTTTCAGGGCGATGTGCATTTCCACCGACTGGGTCTGGCGATTATCGACGAGCAACACCGCTTCGGCGTTCACCAGCGCCTGGCGCTGCGCGAAAAGGGCGAAGCCGGGGGGCTGACGCCGCATCAATTGATCATGACTGCCACGCCCATCCCGCGCACCCTGGCGATGAGCGCCTACGCCGATCTGGATGTCTCGGTGATCGATGAACTACCGCCGGGGCGTACCCCGGTCAAAACCGTGGTGGTGCCGGATGAACGCCGCCCTGAAGTGGTCGAGCGCATTCGCAACGCCTGCAGCGAAGGTCGCCAAGCGTACTGGGTGTGTACCCTGATCGAAGAATCCGAGGTTCTGCAATGCCAGGCTGCGGAAGCCACCCTTGAGGAACTGACTCAGGGCCTTCCCGAACTTGCCATCGGCTTGGTGCATGGACGCATGAAGGCGGCCGAAAAAGCCGCGGTGATGGAAGCGTTCAAGGCAGGCGAGGTGGATCTGCTGGTGGCGACCACGGTGATCGAAGTGGGAGTGGACGTGCCCAATGCCAGCTTGATGATCATCGAAAATCCCGAGCGCCTGGGGCTTTCCCAACTGCATCAGTTGCGCGGCCGAGTGGGCCGGGGGAGTACCGAAAGCTTCTGTGTGCTGCTTTATCATCCGCCCCTCACCGATGGCACCCGCAAGCGACTAGGAGTGATGCGCGAAACCACCGATGGTTTTCGTATCGCCGAAAAGGATCTGGAAATTCGCGGCCCCGGCGAAGTGCTGGGCACCCGTCAGACGGGCCTTGCCCAGATGAAAGTCGCCGACCTGGAACGCGATGCTGACCTTCTGGATCAGGTGAGTGCGCTGGCCCGGGCAATGCAGGCGCAGGCGCCTGAGGCTGCCCCGGTGCTGATTCGCCGCTGGCTGGGAGAGGAAGCGGGGCGCTACGGTCAGGTGTGAGAGGCGTCAAGGTCGGGTGAGGGGTTGGCTTCTGGCTTGAGGATCAAGCGATTTGCCGCATCGCCTAGGGGTACCAGTTGGCGGCAAATCAAGCGGAGCTGGCTCTGCACCGGTCGATAGGCGACGACTGCCTGGTTCTTGTCTGGAGAAGGCGTCCGGGACGGCTCGCCATCCAGCTGTACCAGCAACGCTTCCACATCTCCTTCCAGCGTTCTGATGGGTTGACGATGCAACAGCTGATCGGCGCAGTACGCCAGTAGCTCGTCGATGCGCCGTGCCACCGGTATCAGGGTGGCCTTGTCTTCCTCTTGGGTAAGACGATGACGATGGGCGCCCAGCGCCGAGAGATAACTCAGCAGGGTATGATCCAACACCAGAAAACGAAGGCCGTCGTCGGCATCGTGTTTACGATAATGCCCGGGTTCATGCAGCATATTGGTGAGCATGGTGGACAGGGCGGCATCGGCGTTATGGGCGTCACGCCGCGCCAACCGATAGGCCAGATCATCCTGCTTGCCGGCTTCGTATTGATGAATGATCTCTTCCAGATAACGCCGGTTGGCGTTCAAGGCATCCGCCGCCTGACGATACAGGCGTCGCCCCTGCCAATCCGGAAGGATGAAGAACACCGCAAGACCAGCGATCGCGGCGCCCAGCAGGGTGTCGAACAAACGCGGCCAGATCAGATCGAAACCGCTGCCTACCTGATTGAAACTGCACAGTACCAGCAGGGTGATCGAAGCCGTCGCGATGATGTAGTGTTCCTCGCGGTTGGCGAAAAATGCGACACCGGCGATCAATGCAATCAAGCTCTGGGCCAGCGGATGGGGAAACAGTGTGATCGAGGCCCAGCCGGCGACCAGCCCGAGCACGGTGCCGATGATGCGTTGAGTGAAAAAACGCTGGGTGGCGGCGAAATTAGGTCGGCACACGAACAGGGTGGTCAGCAGTATCCAGAAGCCTTGTTCGGGATCGATCAGGCGCATCAAGCCGTAGCCTGCCAACAGAGCGATTGAAAGGCGCAGTGCGTGGCGGAAGGTCGGCGAACCCAGCGTCAGGTTCAGCCGAATGCGCTCCCAGGCATCGCTCAGGCTGGAAGGTGAACGGTCGAACAGGCCCTCATTACGTCGGGTGTCGCTGACATCGGGGTTATGCGCGGTGGCCAGCTGTTCTTCGAGGGTGGCGAGGTTATCGGCCAGTGCCTCCAGCGGAAACAGCAGCTCGCGCCAGCGTGGCTCACGCATGGCATGCAGGTTGTCGATCGACGCGCGCAGATCCAGGAGGGCTTGTTCGCTCTGGCGATGATCGAAAGGGCGGTTGAGCAGCAGCGCCTTGCCCAGACGCTTGCAGGCCAGCCCTTGTTGGTCGAGCAGCCGCTGGCAGCGAAACAGAACGTCGTGATGGAAAAAGGCTTCGGTCAGGGCGGCATAAGGATAATGGGTTGAGCTTGCCCGTTCGTGAATGTCCTGGGCGGCGAAGTAAATGCGCAGATAACGGTTGAGCTTGTGGTCACCGCGTTGGCCTTCGAGGCGGCGAAAGATCATTTCCTTGGCCTGGTTGAGTGCCTCGACCACCTGGCCGTTCTGGCGCGCCAGGGCCAGGCGTCGCCCTTCGATATCCACATCGCGGAGTGGCTCGAGCAGCGCCGATTTGAGGATCAGGTATTTGCCCAGTTCCTTGTAGACCCGCGCCATGCTTTGTTTGAGGGGCTGGCGCTCGAACAGCGCACACCACACGACCGATATCACCCCATACCAGGCCGCGCCGGCAAGCAGCAGCAATGGCTGACGCCAAGGAGTCTCCTCGGGCACGCCGCCATGATGTTCGATATTGATCATCGAATAGATGGAGAGAATCAGGGTGCCGGCGGCGATGGTGGCGAAGCGTTGCCCTATCGCCCCCAGCATGATCAGAGTAAACGTCGTGGCTCCCAACCCCAGGGCGAATAACCAGGGCCAAGGGTAGAGCCATTGCACGCTTAGCGAGGCAATCGCGAAGCATGCAAGCGTCACCAATAATGCCTGGAGCCGCCCTTGCCAGCTGTCGTCGGTTTCCGAAAGGGCACTGGCGCTGATCCCCAGAAATAGCGGAATCACCAGTGCCGCCTCGTCCAGCACCCAGCCCAGCGTGATGATACCGCTAAACGCCAGGAAAACCCGCAGGCTGTAAGCGAACTTGTCGAGCGTCCAGAGACGCCGCAAGGACAATGAGAGCGAAATCGACATGGTAGTTAAGTGGCACTTACGTATAGCCCTTGAGGGCGGGTATGGACGACTCGAGCATTCACAACTGCTTGAACGTTCACAAGTGCTTGAGCAGTTTCTGTAGCTTGGTCATGTCGGATGAGTCGCCGACCAAGCGTACCTTGCCTGTCATCATGCCATCGAGAAAGGCTTTTTGGGTGGGTTTCTTGAGTATTTCTAGTGCGGTGTCCTGGTCATCGAAGCGTAGCTCGAGATCAAGATCCACCGGCAGTCCTTTGCCGGTGATAATACCTCTGGGCGTCATGCGGTAATAACGGGCGACCGTCAGGTCTTCCGTAGCAACGCCCCAATCCAGGCCGCGCATGCGCTCAAGTTGCTCGCGAAAGCGCGGCTTGCGACGCAGGGCTCGCTTGAGCAGAAAGCCCAGGAACCACAGCGTCAGTTTCAGCTTCATCAGGAAACCGCGTCCTTGAGCGCTTTGCCGGGCTTGAACGCTACGTTCTTGCTGGCGGGGATCTGCAATGGCTCGCCGGTTTGCGGATTCTTGCCGGTACGAGCGGCACGTTCACGCACAGTGAAAGTACCGAAGCCGATCAAGGCCACGTCATCGCCCTGGGCGACACTGTTGGTGATTTCGTCGAGGATCACGTTAAGTACCTGGCCGGCTTTATCCTTGGACAGATCGGCACCTTCGGCAATGGCAGCAGCGAGTTCGGGTTTGCGCATGGGGGACTCCGTTGTAGCGATGGCAGTGGTTAAATAAAATGCTTGTTGCTAACGAGGCGTTAGAACGACAACCCGGGTAACAGCAAGTCGAGCGTAACAGGCTTACCCAGCCTAGCCTTGAATGTAACGAAAATCAGCCTAGCAGTGCTGGTGCCGCTCTGGAAAGCTCCACTTTCCTTCTCACGCAGCTGCCTGTCAACGCAAAACCAATCAAACGTCCGTCTTTGTCTTCGGCCAAGGCACTGAAATTGCGTCCTTCGCCTTCGATTCGCCAGTGCGCAGGCCGCTGAAGTGGCGGCAAGGCAACTACCGGTAGCAGCGGCGTTTTCACGATGACCGGCCAAGCGCCGAAGCTTACCTTGGTGGGCGTGCCGCTCAGGGTGGCTGCCAGTGCCTTGGCGCTGGCTTGTAGCGGCTGAACGTACATGGCATTGAGGCTATCCACGCAGGCTGCATCGCCTAACGCATAAATTCCGGGCTGGGAGGTTTGTAGGGTACGATCCACGTGAATGCCGCTGTCATCGGCATGGATGCCGGCACGTTGCGCAAGCTCGCTGCGCGGTGCAAGGCCGGTGGCCATGAGCACGATATCCGCCGTAACGATGGCCGCATTATCCAGGTGAATGCTGACGTCGTTGCCGGAGAGGGCCAGCTCGTTGATGGTGCGTCCCAATTCAAGGTGAATACCGGCCTCGACGAAGGCGCTGCCCAGTGCCTTGCCTAACGGAGGTGGCAATAAACGGGGTAAGGGCGCGGCCTCCGGGGCGATAATACGTACCTGATGCCCACCGGCATGCAAGTCGTTGGCGAATTCACAGCCCACCAAGCCGGCCCCAATGATCGCCACCCGCACTGAACCGTTAATTTGGCTCAGGGCTGTGTGAAATCGATGGTAGTCGTCAAGGTCGTTGATCGTGAACAGGCGCGAGGTTAGCGCTTCAGGAATCACAAAAGGTACCCGCGGTGCGGCACCGGTGGCCAGCACCAGGTCGCTATAGGCTTGGTGCGTATCATCGGCGAAAAGCAGTTCACGCCGCGCAACATCGATGCCAGTGACCGAGGTATGCGGCATTACGCTAATATCGAGTTGTGTCGCCAAGTCAAAGGCAGAGCGTACCGCGAGGCTTTCAGGCGAAAGCCCTTTGGCGAAACCGGTAGAGAGCAGCGGTTTGGAATATTCGTTGCCGCTGTCACGACTGATCACGGTAATCGGACGTTGGGTATCGTGTTTTCTGAGGGCGCGTACCAGGCCGACACCGGCCATACCACTGCCGACTATCACCAAGGGGTGGTTGGAAGCGTGCATAGTTTCACCTGAAAAACCTGTTTGGCCACCATGTTACACTAGGCGCACGGCTATTTTTTGCGGAGAGCGCAGTGACGCTTGATGTTATTTTTCCTGTCTGGTGTCCGGTGGCAGCGGCGCGACCGGCCATGAGTCATGCTTGGTGGCAGTGGGTCGCATCCACCGATTCGCTGACCACACGCTTGACCCGAGCGGGCAAAGAACGAGCTTTTCGCGTCAAGCTGCTGCGCCAGGAAGTGGGGCGCCCTTTACCCGATGAGGCTCGGACGCTGGGAATTCCCCTGGGCCGGCATGCCTGGTTGCGGGAAGTGGCGCTGTGCCTGGACGAGACGCCTTGGGTGGTGGCTCGCTCGGTGGCGCCGCTTTCCCAATTGCGCGGGCAACGCCTGGAGCGGCTTGGGGAACGTTCGCTGGGCAGCTGGTTGTTCCAGCAGCCGGATCTGGTGCGCGGCCCCCTGGAGGTCAGCAATCACTCGGCCCGCTTTGCTCAGGCGGAGCTTGTTCAGGCAAAAGGCCCTTGGGCACGGCGTTCGGTGTTTCGCCATGGCGCTCTGTCGTTACTGGTGCAGGAATATTTTTTGACCGAAATGGCGGATGAACTGGCGCTGCCTTCGCGCTAGGCTACTCTCTCGATGGGTTTTTCTATTCACGCTCAATGGTTTTTATTCACGAGGTAATCATGGATCGTTCCCTGCTGCGGCCTTCGGGACTGGCGCGCGTGCCCGATTTCTTGCACCTGATGCGCCTGGATCGCCCGATCGGCACTTGGCTTTTGATGTGGCCGACGCTCTGGGCGCTGTGGGTGGCCGCCGAGGGGATTCCCGGTCGCGATGTATTGCTGATCTTTATCGTTGGGGTTTATCTGATGCGTGCCGCCGGTTGCGTGATCAATGATTACGCCGACCGACACTTCGATGGCCACGTCAAACGCACCAAGCATCGCCCCCTGGCGACCGGGCGTATCGGGGAGGGTGAGGCGCAGGCATTGTTCGTCATGCTGGTGCTGGCGGCCTTCGTGCTGGTGTGGTTCACCAACCTGTTTACCGTCATGCTGTCGCTGGTAGGGGTGGTGCTGGCGTTCATCTATCCGTTCATGAAGCGCTATACGCATTTTCCTCAGGCATTTCTGGGGGCGGCGTTCTCTTGGGCGATTCCCATGGCCTTCGGCGCCGTTCTGGGTCACGTGCCCCTCGAAGCCTGGCTGTTGTTTGCCGCCAACGTCGCCTGGACGGTGGCTTACGATACCCAGTACGCCATGGTCGATCGTGAGGACGACCTGAAAATCGGCATCAAATCGACCGCCGTACTCTTCGGCCGGGCCGATCGTCTGATGATCGGCGTACTGCAGTTAGTCACCTTGTTATTGCTGGGTTGGGTGGGTGTTCGCCTGGCGCTGGGCGGTTTTTTCTGGCTGGGGCTGGCCGCCATAGCGGCGACCTTTATCTATCAGCAGTACCTGATTCGCGATCGTCAGCGTGACCGTTGCTTTCAGGCGTTTTTGAACAATCACTGGTCGGGTCTGCTGGTCTTTGCCGGCATCGCTCTGAGCCTGTGGCCGAGCGGCACATAAAGGCCGCTCGGGCCAGGCGTGCCTCAGTGCTGACCGTGCTCCATACCCATTGAGCTATCTTCCGGTGGGGCCTGTACGTCAACTTCCACTTCAATATCGCCGCGGTGAGCAAACTCAAGCGTCAGCGGAAAGCGCTCGCCTGCCTGGAGTGGGCTGACCAGGTTCATCAACATCAGATGATAGCCGCCGCCGGGGCGCATAACTTGGGTCGTGCCGGGTTCCACTTCGAGCTGCTCGATACGGCGCATGCGCATGATGCCATCGTCCATGCTCATGTCGTGTATTTCCACGCTCTCACTGACGGGGGTACGGGCACCGACGAGGACCGCCGGGGTATCGTCTTCCACGCTAATGGACAGGTACGCCGCACCATGAGGCACGCTGGGTGGCGTAGGGGTGGCAAACGGGTGCAACAGACGTAGCCCTTCAGGGCTTACATCCTGAGCCTGCGCGCCACCCGCGGCGAGCAGGCCTGCGGTGACAAGAGCCACAAGAGAAAAGCGCATCATGAATTGTCCTGGGTAAGTGAGCTTGAGCAAGTGAGCAGTGAATTGCCAGACGACATCATAGCGCTGCCATCCAGAAAAAGGCGTTACTGGGTCACCATGTCGCGTTGCTCACGATAATGGCGATCCCACATCAATACGGCACCAGCCACGGCGCCGGGAATCAGGAAGAGGTTGGCCAAGGGTAGCCAGGTAATCAGGATGACCAGCCCGCCGTAGCTTAGGCTCTGCCACCAACGGGCGTTTAAACGTTTGCGCATCTCGGCGAAGGTAACCTTGTTGTTATCCATCGGATAGTCAAGGTAGGTGATCGCCATGACCCAAGCGGAAAACAGCGCCCAGAGCAAGGGGGCGAACAGGTTGAGACCGGGAATCCAGCTAATAAAGAACAGCAGGACGGCCCTTGGTAAAATATACGCCAGCTTGACCAGTTCGCGCCCCAAGGCATCCACGGCCGTTCTGGCTAGACCACGATCATCCAGAGGCTGACGTCCGGTCGCCTGAATTTCTACCTTGGCGGCCAGGAAACCGTAAAAAGGGGCGGCGATAAAATGCGTGACCAAGGTAAAGGTGAAGAACACCACCACCACCAGGCTCAGCATGAATAACGGCCAGATCAGCCAGGATAGCCAGTCGAGCCAAGCGGGCACCATGGCCATCCATCCTTCGAGCCAGCCGCCGAAGTGAGTAATGACATAATGCAGCATACTCACATAGACCAGCAGATTGACCAGGATGGGAATGAAGACGTAACGGCGTAGCCCCCGGCTATAGACCAGGCGGGTTCCCCGAAGGAGGGCGGTGGAAGCATTCAGCATGGGTGGTGTCCCAGAAGAGGAGCAATATAAATACATTGAGCACTAGCCGTGTGGGACGGAGGGTCTTCACCACGTCTGGATCCTGTGCTTTACTGAAGACTCAGTTTACTGCAATGCAGCAAATCGAGCCAAGAGGCATCCTACCGCACTTTTACGCCATGTTGCCGGGGTTGTGATAGTCTCGCACCCGATTTGGATTACCCTTTTTCTCTTGTATAACAATAACCTTGTAAAGCGAAGCGACCATGAACGTTCTTGAAACCGATCTGGATGATGCACCGGCTCCCCAAGGGCAGCTCACCTTGAAGCTTCTGGCAGCGCGCCAGGATACCAATTTATACGGCGATATTTCCGGGGGCTGGCTTGTCAGCCACATGGATCAGGCCGCAGAGCTTGCCGCGGGACGCAAAGCCGGTGGGCGTACCGCAACGGTGGCTATCGAAGCCATGGATTTCCTGAGCCCGGTGCGGGCAGGGTCAATGGTGAGTGTTTATACGGCGGTGCGTGAGATTGGCCGCAGTTCAATCAAGATAGACGTAGAAGTGTGGGTGCGTCCGCCTCATGGCTGCAGCCTGGACGAACGTCAGAAAGTCACCGAGGCCCGCTTCGTGATGGTGGCACTGGATGATAATGGTCGGATTCGCGCTGTACAGGATGACAACGCTTGAGCCACCAATAAGGGCGCCCGGAAGGCGCCCTTGCTCTGCCATGGCGGAGCCTCTACTGACTGTCTCGCTAGTGTCAGGAAATGACGTTATCGCGGTTTTTCAGGTAAGCGTATTCACTTATGTCGGTGAACGGACGCACCAGCTTCTGGAAGGCTGCGTAGGATTCGTAGACCATGCGTGATTCCTCGTCGGCCTCGACCTGCTGTTGAATCGCCATCTGCGATGATTCATACAGGGCCTGCATGACGTCTTCTGGGAAAGTGCGCAGCTGGACGTTGTGTTCATTGACCAAAGCGTCCAGGGCCTGCGCATTGCGGAAGGCAAATTCACTGATCATTGCCAGGTTGGACGCGCGAGCGGCTTCAGTGACAATCGCCTTCAGATCGTCGGGCAACGCATTCCAGGCATCCAGATTGACGGTGCCTTCCAGAATTGCGCTGGGCTCGTTCCATGCCGACGTATAGTAATAATCCGCCACCTGGTGCAGGCCGAAGGCCAGGTCGTTATACGGACCTACCCAGTCGGCGGCATCCAGGACGCCAGTCTGCATGGAGGTGAATATTTCCGAGCCCGGCATGTTCACGGTGGTAACGCCGATGCCGTTCATGGCTTCGCCGGCAAGCCCGGGCAGGCGGAGCTTGAGTCCCTGCATGTCTTCAAGCGAGTTGATTTCTTTCTTGAACCAGCCCGCCATCTGGGCACCGGTATTGCCGACCGCAAAGGGTTTGAGGTTGTGCTTGGCGTAGATCATGTCCCACAGATCCTGCCCATCGCCATGGTACAACCAGGCGTTGGTTTCGGTGGTATTCATCCCGAAAGGCACGGCGGTGAAGAACTGGGAGGCGGCGACCTTGCCGCGCCAGTAATAAGAAGCCGAGTGCCCCATTTCAGCGGTGCCCGCCGCCACGGCGTCAAAGACTTCCATCGCAGGCACCAGTTCACCGGCGCCGTGTACGCGAATACGCATGCGTCCGCCTGAAAGCGCTTCGATACGTGCAGCGAAATCATTGGCACCGGTGCCGAGCGCCGGAAAGTTCTTGGGCCAGGAGGTGACCATATCCCAGGTGATGGTTTCCTGGGCACTGGCAGTGGAAACAAAGGGCGCGGCAGCGACGCCGGCGGCACCGATACCGACGGTCTTGAGAAAGTTGCGACGTTGCATCATGGCAGAGTGACTCCGGAAATTGTCTGATTTTTTATACATATACACAAGATGACATGCATATGTCCGGCGATCAGTATGCGTCATGGCGGTTTTGTCGGGCAAGCAGATTACCCCACTCAAAGGGGCGTCAGCTTGGCAAAGCCCAGCACCAGCCACTTATCGCCTTCGCCTTCGAAACTGACGTGAACCCGCGCTCGCGCCCCTTCGCCTTCGGCATTGAGAATCACGCCTTCCCCGAACAGGGGATGGCTGACCCGCTGGCCTACATGCAGGCTGGGCAAATCATCACCACCATCAACGCCTTGCTGAGCAAAAGGTGACGGGCGGGAGGCGGTGACCGGCCGAGAGATCTGGCCGCGCAGGCGCACTTCCTCCAAAAGATGCTCGGGAAGTTCGCGCAAAAAACGCGAGGGCCGCGGAAAAATCTCCTTACCGTGCAGGCGGCGCGTTTCAGCATGAGTCAGGTAAAGCTTATGCATGGCGCGGGTCACACCCACGTAACACAGGCGTCGTTCCTCTTCGAGGCGGCCGGGTTCCTCCAGCGACATCTTGTGAGGAAATAACCCTTCCTCGACGCCGGCGATGAACACCACGGGAAACTCCAGGCCTTTCGCCGAATGCAGTGTCATCAGCTGGACACTGTCCTCGAACTCATCGGCTTCATGATCGCCGGCATTGAGTGCCGCTTCCGACAGGAAGGCTTCCAGGGCGGCCATGCCTTCCCCCGCCACCGGCGGTTCGAAGATGTCACCCTGGGTGAAGGCCCGACCGGCGGTGACCAGCTCTTCGAGGTTTTCCACCCGGGCCTGGCCTTTCTCACCGCGCTCGCTCTTGTGATGTTCGATCAAGCCGGTATGGGTGATCACATGATCGATGATTTCATGCAGGGAGAGTCCGGCACAGTCGTTGTCCAGGCGCTCGATCAGGTTGGCGAAGGCCTGGATGGCATTGGCGGCGCGGCCCTTGAGCGTGGCGTCGGCCAAGGCATCGTGAAGCGCCTGCCATAACGAGACATTTTCCGTGCGGGCACGAAAGCGCAGAATTTCCACCGTGCGGGTACCGATACCCCGGGTGGGCACGTTGATCACCCGCTCCAGCGAGGCATCGTCGTCGCGATTGAGCAACAGGCGCAGGTACGCCAGGGCATTCTTGATCTCGAGGCGCTCGTAGAAACGGTGGCCGCCATAGATGCGATAAGGCACCCCTTGGCGGATCAGGCTTTCCTCCAGCAGGCGAGATTGGGCGTTGGAACGGTAGAGAATGGCAATCTCGCGGCGCAGGAAACCTTCGGCGACTTTTTCCTTGATCGTCTCGACGATGAAACGCGCTTCTTCCAGGTCGTTGAAACCGGCATAGATCGAAATCGGCTCGCCCTGGGCGCCTTCGGTCCACAGCTTCTTGCCCATGCGCTCGCTGTTGTGGCTGATCAGGGCATTGGCGGCATCCAGAATTGCGCTGGTGGAGCGGTAATTCTGTTCCAGGCGCACGGTATGGGTGCCGGGAAATTCCTGCTCGAAGCGGCGGATGTTTTCTACCTTGGCACCGCGCCAGCCATAGATCGACTGGTCGTCGTCGCCCACCACCGTCATCGGCGTCTGTTGGCCGGTAAGCAGCTTGAGCCAGGCGTACTGCAGGGTATTGGTGTCCTGAAACTCGTCCACCAGCACATGGCCGAAACGTTCGCGGTAGTGGGCCAGAAGCGTAGGGTTATCGCGCAGCAGCTCCAGGCTTCGCAGCAGAAGTTCACCGAAGTCGACCAGCCCACCCCGCTCACAGGTCAGCTGGTAGCGTTCGTACAATTCGACCATCTGGCCCAGATAGGCATCGCCGTGAACGTCCACCTGTTGGGCGCGCAGGCCTTCTTCCTTGCAGCCGGAAATGAACGACTGCACCTGGCGTGGCGGAAAGTTCTCCACGTCGATCGAATAATCCTTGAGAAGCCGTTTGACCAGGCGTAGCTGGTCGTCGGAATCGATGATCTGAAAATTTTGCGGCAGACGCGCCGCCTGCCAGTGAGTACGCAAAAAGCGATGGGCGATGGAGTGAAAGGTGCCCACCCATACATGGCGCAGGGATATGCCGAGAAGTACTTCCAGGCGGGTACGCATCTCGCGGGCGGCCTTGTTGGTGAAGGTCACCGCCAGCAACGCATAAGGCGAAAGGCCTTCGGCCTGCATCAACCAGGCAATGCGATGTACCAGCACCCGGGTCTTGCCCGAGCCTGCACCGGCCAACACCAGAAGATTACCCTGGGGGGCGCTGACCGCCTCGCGCTGGTCGGGGTTCAAGGAATCGAGAATCGCCGTGACGTCTTCCATACAGGCCGCTGCCGGGTCGAAAATGGGCGCTCATTCTAGCACAGACGCCGTTGGGTCTTGGCGTTCATCCTTCTTCGGGAAAGCGCAGCGGGGTGAGGCTTTTCTTCACTGCCTTGAGCTGTTGCGCCAACTTGGGTCCGCGGGTTTTGGCCACGCCCACGGCAAGCACGTCTATCAGTACCAAATGCGCAATGCGTGAACTCATGGGAGTGTAGATTTCCGTGTCTTCGTGGACGTCGATATACAGCGGCAGGCTGACTTCCTCGGCCAACGGCGAGCCACTGGGGCATAGGCCAATCACTGTGGCACCCGCTTCCCGTGCCAGGCGGACGCTGGCGACCAGTGCCTTGGTGCGCCCGGTCTGGGAAATTGCCACCACCACATCGCCTTCCTTGAGGGTCACCGCCGACATGTTCTGCATGTGCGGGTCGGCGTAGGCGGACGTGAAAATCTGCAGCCGAAAAAACTTGTGCTGGGCATCAAAGGCCACTGCGCCCGAGGCGCCGAAGCCGTAGAATTCGACGCGGTTGGCCATGGCCAATGCATTGACCGCACGCCCCAGGGCATCGTTATCCAGGCGGTCACGTATGGAAAGCAGGGTACCCACGGTGGAGTCAAAAATACTGTAGGAGAATTCTGCCACCGAGTCGCTATCGTTCATCGAGAATTGGGCGAACTGGCTGCCGGTGGCCAGCATCTGGGCCAGTTGCAGCTTGAAGTCCTGAAAACCATTGCAACCCAATGCTCGGCAAAAGCGCACTACCGTGGGTTCGCTGACCTTGGCCTCGGTGGCCAAGTCGACAATCCGCATGTGGATAACATCATCGGGGTTGCGCAGCACAAAGCGTGCCACTTTTTGCTCGGAGCGGCGAAAGTGCTCCATGCGGCGTCTCAATTCATCGAACAGGGCGCGACTCACGTTCAGCTCCTCGGTAATGATACATAAGCGACGCCGGTCGACCGACGCCCGTCACAGTATGCCTGACTGATGGCAGAAATGGGCAGGGAAAGTGGCCGCTTGGAGGAGACAGCGACATGGGCAGCCGCTGTGCACAAGGGCGTTGCTGTGAGGTAACGCAAGGTTCTTTCGAGTCGCGGCGACCAGACGGTGACGTTCTGCTATCGCTCAATCCCCCGGTCCGCACTCCATGCAGTGCTCGATGATTTCCGGCCCTTTGCGGAGGTCGGCATTGAGGTCATACAGGGCGCTACGCAACCCTTCTTCCAGCACCGGGTGATAAAAGGGCATCTCGAGCATCCGGCTCACGGAAAGCTTCTGTTCCAGCGCCCACGCCAGCAGGTGCGCCATATGTTCGATTTGTGGGCCGAACAGTTCCGCGCCCAGAAACTGGCCGCTGCCATGTTCTGCATAGAGGCGTAACATGCCACGCGTTTCGCGAATGACCTTCGCGCGGCCCTGTTTCTTGAACGTGATTTCCCCCACCGCAATGCAGCCATGACCGCCATAGCACTGTTCCAGCTCCTCGCGGCTGGAACCTACCGTGGCTATCTGGGGGTCGGTGAAGACGATAGCCAACGCCACATTGCGTTGAGTGACTCGGCAGTCCGGGTAGCGTCCGGCATTAGCGCCAGCAATGCGTCCCTCATTGATGGCTTCATGCAACAGGGGAAGTTCCTGGTCGGCATCGCCGGCAATGAAAATATGGCTTGGCTCACCGCTGGCATCCAGGCATTGCAGAGTGAATCGATTGAAGCTGGGGACTCCCTTGTCATCGAGCGCCAGGCCGGCATTTTCCAGCGCAAGCTTATCGAGATTAGGGCGTCGGCCGGTAGCGGCCAACAAGTAGTCGAAGCGTTCAGTCAGGCGTTGGCCAGTATCGCGTTCAAGGAAGGTAACCACGACTTGGTCGCCTTCCCGCTCGATGCTTTCCACCTTGGCATCCGGGTCGAGATAAAACTCCGCCTTGAAGGTCTGATCGGCGTAGTCACGCAGGGTGTCGTCCTGAAATGGCCCCAGGCTGCCACCGATACCGAACATGCGTAACCGCACTCCCAGGCGATGCAGGGCCTGGCCCAACTCCAGCCCGATGATACCGGGGCCGAACACCGCCACTGATTCGGGTAGATTGTCCCAGTCGAAGATATCATCGTTGACGATCAGCCGGTCTCCTGCGCCTTCGAAGCTGTCTGGCCAGGTAGGGCGTGAACCGGTGGCGATGATAATATTACGCGCCCGTACCCGGCTATGCTCACCGACGGCCAGGGTATGGGCATCGATGAATCGGGCATGACCTTCCAGGCGTTTGGCTGCATCAATACGTTGCATGGACGTCAGGACGCTATCGACAAAACCGTCACGCTCATGCTTGACGCGTTCCATCACCGCGCGACCATCGATCGTTACGTTATCCACCTTTACGCCGAACCCTGCTGCATCACCCACCTGATGCGCCCTTTCAGCAGCAGCAATCAGTAATTTCGAAGGCATGCAGCCTACCCGGGCACAGGTGGTGCCGTATTCTCCTTCTTCAATGATCACCACGTTATCTGTGTATTTATTGGCAGCATGCCAAGCACTCAATCCGGCGCTGCCGGCTCCGATGATGGCGATATCGACGTCTCGTTGCTGCATTTGACCTCCTCTAGCGTGACATTAGTTACCTGACGATGACATTGAAAAAATCGCTGAACGTTATGACGAATAAAACGTTAGGGGCGAATAGCGTAAACGAGCGTTGACGGAATCTCCTTTCCCGGAACGTTATCATTTCGTCAACTGGATTATAGTAAAAATGACGTGTCACGCTGCATCATCAGTAAATGATGCTACGCGGACAGGGGAATACAGGAATAGGCATCTGGAGGAGCGACGCTATGCGTAACGTCGAACGGTTAACTTCAGTCAAAAGTGAGCTTCTGGATATCTTCATGACGCTGGGACTTGATGAACATATTGAACGCCGTCGCCACGCCGCACAGCGCAATTTTCGCGCCCGTCGAGGAATAGAGTTGCATCGGGAATTTCAACAACTCTCGCGGGATATCGAGTTGCTACCCGGAGAAGAGGAAGATGCGCTGGAAAGCGAATTGCATTGAAAGGAGGCCTCGCCCGCTGAGTGACGAGGCCCTTTGTAGCCCGATAACTAACCTGGTAGTTAGCGTTAGAGCTTGTGAGGGCTTTAGATAAGCCCGGCGACAAACACGATGATCACGCCGATTGGCGCAATGAAGCGTGCCACGATATTCCACAAGCTGATGCCGGTGGCGGATAGCCCCAGTTCAGTTTCTACACTTTCACGCTTGAGGCACCAGGCGACGAAGACAATGGCACCCAGGCCGGTCAACGGCAGCAAGATCTTGCTGGTGAAGGTGTCCAGAAGATCGAAGATATTTAGCCCGATGATCTGGAAGTCCGCCCACACATTGAACGACAGCAGTGCCGCAACCCCCAGCATCCATACCGCAACGCCGCTGACCAGGGTGGCGCCGACACGTGCCAGGGAGGTGCGTTCCTCCATCATTTCCACTACCGGCTCAAGCAGCGAAATAGCCGAGGTCAGGGCAGCGAAGGTAAGCAGCAGGAAGAACATCAAGCCAAGTATGGTGCCTCCTGCCATGTTACCGAAGGCCAGCGGCAGGGTGACGAAGATCAATCCCGGCCCTTCACCGACACCCAAGCCATTGGCAAACACGATGGGGAAGATGGCCAGACCCGCAAGCAGGGCGATACTGGTATCCAGGATGATGACGGTACGCGCCGTGCTGATCAGATTGACGTCTTCTCCCAGGTAGGAGCCATAGGCCATCATGATGCCCATGCCCAATGACAGGGTGAAAAATGCCTGGCCCATCGCGGCCAATACGACGCCGCCATTCACAGCGCTCCAATCGGGGCGGAACATGAAGGCCAGCGCTTCGCCGAAGTGACCGCTGGCCACCCCATAACCCACCAATACCAACATCAGCACGATCAAGGCGGGCATCATCAAGCGTGCCGCGCTTTCCAGCCCTTTGGTCACGCCACGCGCCACAATCCCGATCACCAACAGCATGAAAGCCGTGTGCCACAGCAGCAAGGTGCCGGGGCTTGCCAGCATGCCGCCGAACAAGTCGCTGATGCTCTCGGCATCCTGACCATCGAAGGTTCCGATGACCGTGCCGAGCGTGTAGTTGAGCGACCAGCCGCCAATCACGCTGTAGAACGAGAGTATCAAGAATGCGGCCAGTACACCGCTGATTCCCACCAGCGCCCAGGCCGGCGACTTGCCGTGTTTACTGGCCAGCTCAGCCATGGAATTGATCGGGTTTTTCTGTCCCCGCCGCCCGATCATCCATTCGGCAACCAGCACCGGTAAACCGACCAGTGCTACGCAAGCCAGGTAGATCAGCACGAACGCTGCGCCGCCGTTGTCGCCCACCATATAAGAAAAACGCCAGATATTGCCCAGGCCTACCGCCGAGCCGGCAGCGGCTAGCACAAAGGTCATCCTGGATGACCATTGCGCATGTGCAAGCTTCGCCATACATCACCTTCTTGTTAGTTGAGTACCGTTTAGTCGAGTACTGTTTAGTTGGATAGTGAATTGCGTACCTCGGGCCAACGCCATAAAACGCTGCGAGGAAAACAACGGTTCGGAACGTCAAATTGAGATTAATTTCCGAAGTGGAGGCAATTTATCCGATCAAAGCAGTGTATGCCAGCGAAGCGGCCTGAAAATTTAACTTAAAACAGCCGGGTTTGCTGTTCGTCAAAAAAAGAGGGCAAATCGGGAAGGTGTGTTCTTGGCCAGTGGCTCATAGAGGCTACGTACCATATCGGGAGCTTCGCGGTTGTCTGCGGTATGCACAAGCAAGAAAATGGTTTTCCCCTGACTTATCCACAGGTTCAGGCATTTTTCCCAAGGCGCGAAATGACGCTTATTGATTAATTTGTCAATATGGCCAATGAACCTGATGGCCGGAGTATCTCGCGTGGAAAGCACGTGTAATGGGAGTTTGGGTTTTTCTTGTTGCGCTTTGACCAGGCCGGAATGGCCATGGAACGGCGTGGAGAACAAGGGGTATACATCCAGCATTACCCGATTGGCCTGATAAGTTATCAACAATCGGTTGAGGGCTTTTTCAGCCCCTCTCTTGTGGAAGAATTCCGAGTGATATACTTCCACGGCACCGGGTAGTTCACGCGGCCAAGCTGCTGCGCCCAGGTCGCTACGATGTCACTTCGTGGCGCGCCGCTATAAAAGGCCGCTATAAAAGATAGTATTGCCTTCTACGCTGGAAAACACCTTCATCGATTCCAGCGCAATGTAGCACGAGGAGACAAGGGTGGGGATCAACTGGCAATGGCTGGGTATGATAATGATAGGGGGCGCACTGGGCGGCATGCTACGTCTGGCAGTTTCCAATGCACTGGCGCGCCTGGTGGGCAGCCACTTTCCCTGGGGCACCCTGGGAGTCAACCTATCCGCTGCCGCCGCGATCGGGCTAGTGGCGGGGATGCTGCCAGCGCCTGATCTCAGTGCCCGGAGCCTTGTGTGGTATATGCTGGTCGCCGGCTTGCTGGGAGGCTATTCCACGGTATCGTCATTAAGCCTGCAAACACTGAGCCTATGGCAAAGCGGTAGGCATCAGGCGGCTATCTTCAATATGGGGGGTACCTGTCTGGGAGGACTGATGTTGCTGGCGCTGGGATACTGGTTGGGGCGAGCTCCATGGTGACGGCTACTGCCCTGAGGCGCCGTCGAGAGGTGATGATTTACCTTGCCGTCGGGCTGGGTAGCGCCTTGGGAACAGGCAGTCGCTATCTGGTAAGCATAGTTTCCCTGAATCTGTTCGGTGCTTATTTTCCCTGGGGCACCTTGGGCGTCAATCTACTGGGGTCGGCCTTGATTGCCGGCGTGGTCACTGCTGCTTACAGCCAAGGCTTCTTGACCCGCTGGCAGCCCTTTCTGGTAGCGGGGTTCTGCGGAGGCTTCACCACCTTTTCATTGTTCAGCCTGGAAGTCTTCGTGCTGTGGCAAGGCGATGCTGTCCTGTTGGCAGTGATCTACGCCCTGGGCAGCCCTTTTTTGTGGCTGGGAGCGGCTTGGTGCGGGCAACGTTTAGCGAAGCGACAAGCAATCTAGTGAATTCGGAGACTAAGACGATGAGTCAAGACAAAGTGCTGGTGCTTCACGGCCCCAATCTCAACCTTCTGGGAAGCCGGCAACCGGAGATTTACGGTTACGAGACCTTGGCCGACGTCAATCACACTCTCTATGAGAAAGCCACTCTCAATGGATGGGAGATCAAGGCGTTGCAAAGCAACCATGAAGGTGAGCTGATCGATGCCATCCAGGCGGCACGCCTTGATGAAACCGCTGCCATCATCATCAACCCGGCCGCCTATACCCACACCTCGATTGCGATACTCGATGCGCTGAATGCATTCGAGGGGAGAGTCTACGAGGTGCATATTTCCAATGTGCACAAGCGTGAAAGCTTTCGACATCACTCCTATGTCTCGCTACGTGCCGATGCTGTGATCGCCGGTCTGGGTACCCAAGGCTATCAGGCGGCGCTGGATGCTCTTATCAAAGCAGCAAGAACCTGAGTCTCGCTATTCAAAACACTTCGTCTTTCGAGCCAAGCGAGATAAAAAAGGGTGCCTTGCGGCACCCTGGCTGATTGAATTTTCCTGATCTGAGTCAGTTGCTTGCGGAATCGTTCTGGCAGACGCTCGAGAACAACCCGCTCTCGGGCATAAATCTATGCAGTTACAACGTATTATATAAAAAAATCTCTCTCATACTATTCTCTAGATGAGGCTATGAATAAAGTGTAATTCGTGAACTTAAAATTCTCATCCAAAATAATTAGCATTTTAAAAGAATAAATAGTATTTTCTAGATAAAGCGGAATACATTCCACTTCAGTGAATTGCATTTTTATTATTTAGCCAACGTCTCCTCTTTCACCACTTTTTTCTGTTTTCTTAACCTCTTGCCGGCTGTGGCGAGAAGACAAAGACTTCAAAACAATATCATTTGCTCTCCGGCGCTTTAAAGGGCCGGAAGTCAGTGAGTGCGCCTGTGACAGTTTTATAAAAATTTACGAATAAATTAATCAACAAGAGCCTGTGTTTGCCTACAGGCTTTAATCAATTCGAATATAAAATGCTAAGGAAAATTAGTATGGCGCATAAAAAGCTTATCCCCTTTGCACTACTAGTGTTAAGTCCAGGAGTTTTTGCCGCACAAGTTCCCGGTGCCACTCTACCCAATGCCGGCAGCCAGCTTCAACAGATCCCGCCAACACCGACTGTGGAGAGAGTTGCACCGGAAATTGACGTGCAACAGCCACAAGTACCGGTGATAGGGGCTTCCAGCACGGCAAAGATCGAGGTCAATTCACTGCACCTGAGCGGACAGAGCCTGTATTCCGAGAAGGAGCTGGTCTCCCTCACCGGCTTCAGGCCAGGGGCACAGCTCAGCCTTGGCGATCTACAGGCAATGGCCTCCCGGATCACCGATTTTTATCACCAGAACGGCTATTTTGTCGCGCAAGCCTACCTGCCTGCACAGGAAATAGAGGGTGGTGAGGTGACGATCGCGATGGTTGAGGGTCGTTATGGCGATATTACCCTACGCAATCAAAGCAATCTCTCGGACGGACTGGCCGATGGCCTGCTTGGTGGGCTCGACAATGGCGAGGTGATCCAGCGCGCGCCTCTCGAGAGCCGCCTCCTGCTGATGTCGGATATCCCCGGGGTCAACGTCCAATCGACGCTGGTGCCGGGTAGGACGGTGGGTGCGGCTGACCTGATCGTTGATGTCACCCCCGGACGGCGGGTGACAGGCAGTATCGATGCCGACAACGCTGGCAACTACTACACCGGCGAGGAGCGTCTGGGCGGAACGATTCATATCAACAATCTGGCAGGACGAGGCGATGTGGCCAGCCTGCGCGTGCTGAGCAGTTTCGACGGCCTTGATTATGCTCGCGCCGCCTATCAGATGCAGTTTGGCAAGGCGACGGCCGGCGTGGCCTACAGCCATCTTGAGTATGAGTTGGGCAAGGAATTCAGTGATCTGGGTGCCGAGGGCGATGCACAGATTGCTAGTTTATTTGGACGTTACCCGCTGATTCGCTCACGCCAGAGCAATCTCTATGCGCAAATTGGCTACGACTACAAGACCTTCGAAGACCGCTACGATCGTTTCTCCAGCGAAAAGAATGTCAATGTGGTGACGGCGAGTCTCCATGGTGACCACCGCGATAGTTTGGGTGCCGGCGGCCTGACGGCTGCTTCCGTCACCTTGCATGCTGGCGAAGTCGATATCGAAACGCCCTCTGTTCGCGATATAGATGCCATTACGGCAAAGACCAACGGTGACTACGAGAAAGTGAGCTTGAGCGTCATGCGCGTGCAGCAACTCACCGACATTTTCTCTCTCTATGGGTCGGTCAGTGCCCAGTTCGCCTCGGAAAATCTCGATAGCTCGGAGAAGATGTCACTCGGCGGCATGTATGGTGTGCGCGCCTATCCCCAGGGTGAAGCCTTCGCCGATGAAGGCTATCTGGCAACCCTCGAAGCCCGGCTGCTGCTGGCAGGCCTTTCCGAGCAGGTGCCAGGCAATGTACATCTGATCGGCTTTGTCGATGCGGGTACCGTCACTGTCCACAAGGATCCTTGGGGCGATTCTGAAAATCGTGCTGACAATGACCGGACCCTGAGCGGAGCTGGCGTGGGCGTCAACTGGATCGACTACGACAACTTTTCCGTCAAATCCTACTACGCCCATAAGCTGGGTAACGAAGAAGCCACTTCAGCACCGGATTCGGACGGTCAATTCTGGTTACAGCTGGTCAAGTATTTCTGATCGCTCTTTTCGATACATCAGCTCCAGCCGTTCAACAAGGCTTGTGACATATTCGGGGAAATATCATGAACAGGATCTACCAATCCATCTGGAAACAAAACATCGGCACCTTTGTCGCAGGATCCGAGTTTGCAAAGAGTGGCGGCAGGAAAACCACCAGCAGTGGCAACAGAGCTTCAGCAGGTAAAGCCCGATTCGCACTGAGACCTCTTGTCGCTTCGATGATCCTGGTTGCCGGCGGCAATGCCTGGGCCTTGCCGGTGGGAGGCGAGGTGTCGGCCGGCAGTGCCACTATCGGTGGCGACGCTACTGCGATGGAAATCACCCAGACCACCCAGAATGCCGCCATCAACTGGCAGGCGTTTGATATTGCCTCGGGAGAGGCGGTGAACTTTCGGCAACCCGACAGTAGTTCGGTTGTACTCAACCGAGTGCTGGGGTCAGACCCCTCGGCCATCATGGGCACTCTCACTGCGAACGGTAACGTGTTTCTGATCAATCCCAACGGCGTGCTCTTCGGTCAGAACGCCTCGGTCAACGTCGGCGGCCTGGTGGCCTCCACCCTGAGCCTCAGCGACAGTGACTTCATGGCCGGTCGCTACGACTTCGCGGGCACGGGTGACGGCAGTATCGTCAACCAGGGCACGATCAATGCCGACGGCGGCTATATCGCCCTGCTCGGCGCCAATGTCAGCAACCAGGGTACCCTCCAGGCCAATCTCGGTAGCGTGGCGCTGGCGGCGGGCGACGCCATCACCCTCGACGTGGCCGGCGACGGCTTGCTGAATGTGGCCGTCAACCAGGGCGCGCTGGATGCGCTGGTGCAGAACGGTGGGATGATCCAGGCCGATGGCGGCAAGGTCCTGATGACCGCCCAATCGGCGGGCGATCTGTTCCAGTCCACGGTCAACAACACCGGGGTGATCCGCGCCCGGAGCATCGAAAATCGCAATGGCACCATCATGCTGACGGGTGACATGCAGAGCGGTACCCTGAACCTTGGCGGCAGCCTGGATGTGTCCGGCGCCGATGCCGGGGAAACCGGGGGCAGCATCACCGCGACCGCCCATCACGTCGGCCTCTATGACGCGCTGATTGATGCGTCCGGCGATGCCGGCGGTGGCAGCGTGCTGATCGGTGGCGGTTACCAGGGCAACGATCCCGCTGTGCAGAACGCCAGCGCTACCTACATGAGCGCCGGTTCAAACATCTATGCTGACGCCATCACGACGGGTGACGGCGGTACGGCAGTGCTGTGGGCGGATGATTCAACCCGTGCCTACGGCAGTATCAGCGCCCGTGGCGGTGCTCAATCCGGTGACGGCGGCCTGATCGAGACCTCCGGTGGCTGGCTGGATGTGGCGGACATCAGGATCGATACCCGCGCACCCAATGGCACCGTGGGCATGTGGTTGCTCGACCCGGCGGATATCACCATATCCAATGCGCCCACGTCGTCGGACGTTACCAAAACCGACAACGTCTTCGCCCCGGATTCCGGGGTCAATGAGGCCAATATCAATGTCCTCGATCTGGAAAGCGGCCTACTTAGCAGCAACATCACCGTCACCACCGAAAATAGCGGCGCAAGCGGTACTGGAAACGGCGACATCAGTGTGAATGACCGCATCGACTGGACGGCAGCGACGACGCTGACCCTCGATGCCGATCGCGACGTCAACATCAACGAGCCGATTACAGCTACCGAGGGGAGCCTGATAGCCAACGCCGAGCGCGACGTGAACGTCGACTCCACTGTCACCACCACCAACGGCAACATCACCTTCCAGGCGAAGAACGACGTGACCCTGTCGGCGGTCTCCACCGTCACTAACACCACCGGCAACATCACCGCACTCGCCGGCCAGGATGTCATTGTTAATGCAGGATCAACGATTACGGCGTCGAACGCCGGCAATGTTAATTTGATTGCCGACAATGACGGAACCGGACCGGGCGCCATCCTTGGCGGCACCGTGCTAACTAACTGTACCGACTGCATCACGTTGGGTACGGGTACCTTGACTGTACGCTTCAACCCTGTTGATTATGGCACCACCAACAGTGAGATTGGCGCTTATGAACTGGCCCTGGTCAACCCCCCCACACAACTGGATGCCAAGGCCTGGGTATTCGGGCTTGGAGAGGACAAAGTCTACGATGGTCTTTGGGACGCCACCGTCAGTGGTTTCGAGCCTGATATCACCGGTACACAGCCGTCAGGGGTTGAAATGGGCGCAGTAAGTAATGCGCTGTTTGATACCAAGGACGTGGGCGTCGAGAAGCCGATTACTTATGAAACCACCTTTGCCGATGATGAGTATGCCCTCTTTGCCCCAAACGACTTCGCCGCGAATACCTACTTAACGAGGGCGGATATCACGCCGGCACCGCTGACCATCACCGCCAATGACGGCACCAAGGTCTTCGGGGAAACCTTCGTGCTTTCGCCCCAGGCGTTTACCTCTGAAGGGCTGGTGAATGCGGAGACAGTGGACAGCGTCACTCTGACCAGTGACGGCACGGTTGCCACGGCCAGTGTGGATGGCAGCCCTTATGCGATCACTCCATCAGATGCCACGGGGGGCACTTTCGATCCCGGCAATTACGCCATCAACTACGTCGAGGGGGCGCTGTTTGTTAGCGCCGCTTCTGTCGACTCCACGCCGACAGATTCCAGCACCACCGACCCGAGTACGACGGATCCCAGCACCACCGACCCCGACGGATCGGAGCCGAGCTTGCCGTTGGCAGCAGCATTGTCTGAATTGCCTGAGGAAGCCCTCAGGTCAGACATCTCTGCACTGGATGAAAACGGTAGGGTGTTTGTCGCCCCGCCCGTGAATAACAGCGAGGGGCTGGAGCTGACCTTCGCGACCGCCGCCGTTAATGTTCCGACATTGCAGCTCGAGCGGGTAGGGCTGCTATCGGAAGTCGACCTCGTAACGCCGCCGGTCGATGCCTATGTACCGCCAGTCTATGCGCCCAAGCAGGACCGCTTCTAAACCTGAAGCATGGGGAGAACAAGCCGCTTACCAGCGCTATCAAGGCGCTGGTAAGCGGCTGTGAGTGACCAAAACGTTGGGAAATCGCCGCAGGAGGCATGTTCTTGAATCGTCTGAAAACGTTATGTCTGTGGTGGCTGATAATTGCCTTTGTCGCGCCTCAAGCTGCTCAGGCAAATTCCTATGAGGCGTCATATTCAGCGCAACGATTCACTGTTGAACACGCATCAGAGCAGGTGAAAACCATCGTTAACTGGATTGCTGACTCAGAAGATAATCTCGGCATGCCCTTCATGATTATCGACAAGCGAGAGGCCAGGGTCTTCATGTTCAATGCGCAAGGCCAACTCCGTGGAGAGGCATCCGCCTTGCTGGGTCTGGCGGTGGGGGATGATTCCGTTCCGGGCATTGGCGAGCGAGCTCTGGCAAGCATTCTTCCAGAAGAGCGGACGACGCCTGCGGGCCGCTTCGTGGCCTCGTTGGGACGCAACCTCAAGGGCGGCGAGATACTCTGGATAGATTATGAAACCGCCATTTCCCTTCACCCGGTCGTAACCGGCACCCCCAAGGAACGCCGGGAGGAGCGACTGGCGTCCCCCCAGGCAGACGACAACCGGATATCCTATGGCTGCATCAATGTGCCGGAAAACTTTTATACAACTGTGGTAAGTACCGCATTCAAACACTCCAATGGTATCGTCTATGTGCTGCCTGAAACCCGCTCGAATCATGCCGTATTTGCATCCTACTACGATGTGAAGTGATCCTGTTTGGGGGCACCCCAAACGACGAAACCCCACAAAAAGTGGGGTTTGTCAGTCGTCTGAAAGGCCCCGTAGGGCCTTTCAGGCTGTTCCTTCGCCTTGGCGAAGGTCACAAAGTTCGTTCAAGCGCTCTTTTTCGGTTTGTCCTTGCCGGTATCCTTGTCCTTGCCTTTGTCGACTTTGGTCGCTTCGGCGTCGCTTGGCTGGGGTAGCGAAGGTAACGACTTGGCCAGCATTTCCACGCTGTGGCGGTAGTAAAGCTGGCTCTTGTGATGTTCGCCGAGGCTGGCGAACAAGCGAGCCAGCTCCGCACATACCACGCCGTTGGGCCGCTGGCGCTGGCTGGCTTCGAAGTACTCCTGCGCCTTGCCCCATTGGCCGGTACGCAGTGACAAACGTCCCAGTGCCAGCAGCAGTTCCGGGTCGTTGGGCCGCTCCTGCAGCCATTTCTCCGCTTTTGCCAGCTGGCGGGCGGCGTCCACGTTGATCAGGCCGTAACGGGTTACCAGGCGCGTATCCCAGTGCTGATCCAGTGAATGGCTGAGCAAGCGCTCGGCAATCGGCTCTTCACCCGCCCGTACCAGCGCTTCGGTATAGAGCATGATCAGTTCGCTATTGGCGCGCAGGTAATCGGGCATGTCCGCCCACAAGCTGCGAACCCGCTCGATGTCGCTGGGATTCTGCGCTTCGAAAACGATCAGTTCACGGTAGGCGCGGTATTCCAGTTGCTCACGTTCCTGTAGCGAAATCAGACGCTGAGCGGCGAGCCGGGGAAGCAGGTGGCGCAAGCCTTCCCAGTCACTGACGCTGAGATACACCTGCTTGAGCAGCTTGAGTACCTGGGGGTGGTTGGTCAGCTTCTTGTCCAGCCGGGTCAGGATGGCCAGCGCTTCTTCGGGTTGCTGACGATCGATCATCAGCTGAGCCTGCATCAGGCCCACCGCGGTATCAGCGCCCGGCGTGGTCACCTGGGCCTGGTTGAGATGCTCTTGGGCTTTTTCATAATGCCCCTGGTAATGCGCGGCCAGGGCGGCGGAGAGGTAGTTGACCAGCGGCGTGCTGGAATCATCAGCCGCCTTGACCAAGGATTTTTCCGCCCGTTTCCAGCGGCCTTCGGTCAGTGCCACCAGGCCATGTACGGTCTTTTTCATCGCCCGATGATTGCGCGCGCGCATGTTCCAGCGCTTGAAGCGGCCTGCCGGACGAATCAGCCCGCCCAGCAGGCGCAAGGCGAAGTGCAAGATGATGAAGGCGCCCAACAGCAGTACCAGGCCGAACCAGAACGAGGTCTGCATTGAGGTATCGCCGATACGGATCAGCCAGTAGCCGGGCACCGACATCATGAGATGCCCGAACAAGGCCCCCACCGCCAAGCCGAGGACTATCAGCAGTAGCAGTTTTCTCATGCATCACCTCCATCATCGCTGCGCGATTGGAACCGGCGTTCGATGAAACGCGCCAAGGCTTGCTGAGATTCGCTGATGTCCGGCAGTTCCGGGCGAATTTGAGTCTGCTTGATTTCCTCTAGCCGATCGATCACTGCCTGGGTTTCGCTGCGGCTGGTGTCATAGTAGCCATTGAGCAGTTGCAGGGCCTTGTCGATGCTGGCTTCGAACAGTTCCTGTTCTTCCTTGAGCAGGGCCAGCTGCGATTGTTCGAGTACCAGGCGCAGGCTCTGGCGCAAGTAGGATTCCTGTTCCGGGGTAATCAAGGCTTCCAGCGCTTCATCATGATGACGAATTACCACCAGATCTTTCAGCTCGGCACCGAAGCGGGCCAGCTGGCGCTGGAAAGACCCTTCCGGCGGCTCCTCGATCTGCTGTTCGGCAGTCACCGCCGGCTCTTCGATTTCCTGGGAAAGCGGCAGCTTGGCGATGCGTTCTTGCTGGGCGTTGAGGGCAAGATAAATACCGGTACGGTCCAGCTCGGGCACGGCTTCCAGAGCGGCCAGTTCACGGGCGATTTCGCGGCGAACCGGCGTCAATGCAGGATTGTCGGCTTCTTTCAAACGCTGATCAGCGGTACGTAGCAAGGCGGCGGCGCCTTCAACGTCACGTTCGAGTTGCAGACGCTGGTTGGCCAGGCGTAGCAAGTAAGCGGCTTCGGCATGCAGCCACTCGCGCTCGTCAGTGTCCTGTTCGCTGGAAAGCTCATCCAACACTTGATCCAGGGTTTCATTGACGTCACTGCGGTAGCTGGCGAAATCGTCACGCAATTCCTCGACCGCGCTATTCAACACCTGGTTGCGCTCGGTTTCGCTGCTTTCCAGGCGAGCTTCGAGTTCGTTCAAGGCCTGCATGGAAGCGCTGTCTTCCGCCTGCTGAGCCACGCTTTCCAGGCGCTGTTGCTGTGTTTCAAGGCGCTGCCACCCTTGCCAGGCAACAAATGCCAGTATAATGGCCAACAGAATGACCAGCACCAAGGCCAGAACACCGCTCTTGCCGCCGCTACCCCCCTTGCCGCCATTACTGGCCTGGGAGGAGGTGGAAGCCGGTGGCGGCGTCGAAGCGCCCTTGGCGCTGGCGGTCTTCTTGTCGCTATCACTACCGGTAGCCGCAGAGGTTGCGCTGTTAGCGGACGGGCCGCTGGTAGAAGAGCCACTGCTGGAAGAACCGCTGGCAGAAGAGGACGGAGCAGGCTTGGTGCCGGGTGTCGTCGGCTCAGTGCTGTGTTCCGCCGGCTTGGCATCAGCGTTGCTCTCGGACCGGTTACGTCGCCGGGAGCGATGATTGCGCGATGAATTGCCTTTGCTTGTAGCCGTATCGCTCTTGGCAGCGGTGTCGCTGCCCGGCTCAGTGGCGGAAGAAGAAGAGGGTGACGCCCTGGCGGTATCGCCGCGTGGCTCTGAGCTTTCGCTACGGGCGTCGGACGTCTTCTTTGCGTCGTCCTGTTCGTTTGGTTGTTTGCTCATTCTGTCGCTAGCCCTTGTTAAGTTCCTGGATCGACATCGGCACCCTTCGGGTTACAGGCCCGAGCCAACGCGGCTGTCAGTGCATTCGGTGTTGCTCCCGACGCCACCATGGGGGCACGAAAGCCCAGTGTGTCGGCCAGTGTAGCCAAACGGCGACTGGAAACGATTAGCGGTTGGTTCAAGGCTGCCTGATTGCACCATTTTGCCAGATGTTCAAGCAATTCGCCGCTAGTGACGACTAATGCTTGATAATTTCCATCGTGAAGACGCCGCTGCAAGTCGATAGACGGTGCTTTGAAACAGCGCCGATAGACCGCCAGGCGCGTCACGTTTGCGCCACGTTCGGCCAGTGTTTCGCCAAGTAAGGCGCGGCCGGCTTCCCCCGCCACCAGCAGGATGCGCTGGTTAGCCAGCGCTTGCAGCGACCCCAGCGCTAGCAGCGCTTCGCTGGTGTCTTCCCCGGCTTGGGGAGACGGCACATGTACCGCCACGCCGAGAGTTTCATGCAGCGTGGCCGCTGTAGCGTTACCTACTGCATAGTAGTCGATCCCGACCGGCAACTGTGGCCAGTAACGGTCGAATGCCTCGCTCAGGCATTGGGCGGCAAAGGGACTGACCACTACAACCTTATGAAAATTGTCGATGTTTAGCCAGGTGGTACGTAAGGCGGGGGTCTCGGGCAGGGCTTCCAGGGTCAACGCCTCGAGGCGCTCGACCTCGAAGCCCTGTTCGATAATGGCGTCAGCCAATACCTCGCCGCGCTCACCCGGGCGGCAGATCAACACCGGTGCACTCATTCGCTGGCGCCGTAGACCTCAGCGAGTATCTCGCCGGCGCCCAGGTCAAGCAGCTCTTCGGCAACGCGAATGCCCAAGGCTTCAGGTTCGTGCATCGAGCCACGGCCTTCGGCGCGCAGCACTTGGGTGCCGTCCGGGTTGCCCACCAAACCGCGTAACCACAGGGTCACATTGTCGGCCTCGATGATGGCATGACCCCCGATGGGTACCTGGCAGCCGCCTTCCAGGCGGGTGTTCATGGCACGTTCGGCGCGTACGCGGGTCGCGGTGTCCGGGTCATCCAGCGGTGCCAGCAAATGGATCAACTCGGGGTCGTGCAGGCGACACTCGATGCCCAGCGCTCCTTGGCCGCAGGCGGGCAGGCAGACTTCCGGCGGGAGTGCCAGGGCGATGCGCTCTTCAAGTCCCAAACGCTTCAAGCCGGAGGTGGCCAGAATGATCGCCTCGAATTCACCGGCATCGAGCTTGCTCAGGCGAGTCTGGACGTTACCACGCAAATTCAGGATCTCCAGATCCGGGCGGGCTTCGCGCATCTGTAGTCCACGCCGCAAACTGGCGGTACCCACGCGGGCGCCTTCCGGCAGCTCATCCAGGCTGGCGTAGTGGTTGGAAACGAAGGCGTCGGTGGGGTCGGCACCTTCCAAGATCACCGAGAGCCCCAGGCCTTCGGGAAAGTGCATGGGCACGTCTTTCATGGAGTGCACCGCGATGTCGGCACGACCGTCGAGCATCGCTTCTTCCAACTCCTTGACGAACAAGGCCTTCCCGCCGATTTTGGAAAGCGGTGTATCCAGAATCTTGTCGCCTCGGGTGGAAAGGGGAACCAGCTCCACCTCAAGCCCCGGGTTGGCCGCCATCAAGCGGTCACGAACGTATTCAGCCTGCCACATGGCAAGTTGGCTTTTACGCGTGGCAATGCGTAGCTTGGTAATGGTTTGCACGTGATTCTCCCTTTGCCGCTGACACGGCCAGTCAACCTCTGATAGATCTCATCATAAAGCACCCGGCCACACAGTAAAAACTGTAGTAAAAATAGTAAGTGCGGTTCCCTACCGTAGGATGGTTTTGCGATGAGTAAATCGGCGTGCCGCGAGAGGGGGTGACTCTGGTACACTTTCGGGCAATTTCCATGATCATTTTTTGTGATTATTTTTCATGCGTGTTTTCGACTTCATTGTTTGCAGGATATCCGCCAGATGAGCCAAGTCACTAACCAGTCCTGGGGCGGTCGCTTCAGCGAGCCCACCGATGCGTTTGTCGAACGCTTTACTGCCTCGGTCACCTTCGACCAGCGCCTGGCGCGCCAGGATATTCGAGGCTCGGTCGCCCACGCCACCATGCTGGCACGCGTCGGTGTGCTGAGTGACGAAGAGCGTAATGCCATCGTTGAAGGTCTCAACGAGATCGCCGCCGAGATCGAGCGCGGCGAGTTCCAGTGGTCGGTGCCACTGGAAGACGTTCATATGAACATCGAAGCGCGGCTGACCGACAAGATCGGTATCACAGGCAAGAAGCTGCACACCGGGCGTTCACGTAACGACCAGGTAGCCACCGATATCCGCTTGTTCCTGCGTGACGAAATCGATGTGATCGAAGTCGAGCTGGTGCGCCTGCGGGAAGGCATGATCGAACTCGCCGACCGCGAAGCCGAGACCATCATGCCCGGCTTCACTCACCTCCAGACCGCCCAGCCGGTTACCTTTGGTCATCATCTGCTGGCCTGGCAGGAAATGCTGGCCCGCGACCACGAGCGCCTGCTCGATTGCCGCAAGCGAGTCAATGTGATGCCCCTGGGCGCTGCCGCCCTGGCCGGTACCACCTACCCGATCGACCGTCACGTTACCGCGGAATTGCTGGGCTTTTCGCGCCCGGCGGAGAACTCCTTGGATGCGGTGTCGGATCGCGATTTCGCGATCGAATTCACCAGCTTCGCCAGCATCCTATTGATGCACCTTTCGCGAATGAGCGAAGAACTGGTGCTGTGGACCAGTGCCCAGTTCGATTTCATCGATTTGCCGGACCGCTTCTGCACCGGCTCCTCGATCATGCCGCAAAAGAAGAATCCCGATGTGCCGGAACTGGTGCGTGGCAAGACCGGACGTGTCTATGGCCACTTGATGGCCTTGCTGACGCTGATGAAATCCCAGCCGCTGGCCTACAACAAGGACAATCAGGAAGACAAGGAGCCGCTGTTCGACGCCGTCGACACCGTGCGCGACTGCCTGAAAGCCTTTGCCGACATGGTGCCTGCCATCGAACCCAAAAAGGCCAACATGGAGATCGCGGCGCTCAAGGGGTTCTCTACCGCCACCGACCTCGCCGATTACCTAGTGCGCAAAGGCGTGGCGTTCCGCGATGCCCATGAGATCGTCGGCCAGTCGGTCGCGTTCGGGTTACGCGAAGAAAAAGACCTTTCCGAGATGAGCCTCACTGAGCTCAAGCAGTTCTCCGACATCATCGAAGAGGATGTCTTCGAGGTATTGACCCTGGAAGGTTCGGTCGCGGCGCGTAACCATATCGGCGGCACCGCGCCCAATCAGGTGCGGGCGGCGGCACAGCGTGCACGTGATGCAGTGATCGTACTCAAGGGCGCGATGTGATGCGTGCTGTCAGTAGCCTGGCAATAATTGCTGTGGCGATACTGCTGGCCGGCTGCGGCCAGAAAGGGCCGCTGTACTTGCCATCGCCAGAGCAGCCTTCACCGGAGCAGTCCGAACAAGCGCCATCCACCTCGCCAGCGGTCGAGCAGGAGACCTGAATGGATTATTTCAATTATCGCGACGGCGTGCTGTATGCCGAAGAGGTTCCGCTTTCACGCATTGCCGCCGAGCATGGCACCCCGTGTTATGTGTATTCCAAGGCCACACTTGAACGGCATTTTCGCGCCTATACCGAGGCGTTAGGCAGCCATTCGCATTTAATCTGCTATGCCGTTAAAGCCAATTCCAACCTGGCGGTGCTGGGGCTTCTGGCACGGCTGGGGGCGGGGTTCGATATCGTGTCCGTCGGCGAGCTCGAGCGCGTCCTGGCGGCGGGCGGTGACCCGGCCAAGGTGGTGTTTTCCGGCGTGGCCAAGCAAGAAGCGGAAATGGCCCGTGCCCTGGAAGTGGGTATCAAGTGCTTCAACGTGGAATCGCGCCCTGAGCTTGAACGCCTCAATAGCGTGGCTGCGCGCCTGGGCAAGGTTGCCTCGGTGTCGTTGCGCGTCAATCCGGATGTCGATGCCGGCACCCATCCCTACATTTCCACCGGCTTGAAGGACAATAAGTTCGGCATTGCGGTGGATGACGCCCTGGATGTGTATACCCAGGCGGCGGGAATGGCGCATCTGGAAGTGGTCGGGCTGGATTGTCATATCGGCTCCCAATTGACGGAAACCGCACCTTTCCTGGATGCCCTGGAGCGCCTGCTGGTATTGCTCGAGCGTCTGCGCGACCAGGGAATCGAGATCGACCACCTGGACCTGGGGGGTGGCCTGGGCGTTACCTATCGCGATGAGCGGCCGCCGCAGCCGTTCGATTACGCTACTGCCTTGCTCGAGCGGCTTTCGCGTTGGGAGGGCGGCAAGCGCCTGACGCTGTTGTTCGAGCCCGGTCGCTCGATTGCCGCCAATGCCGGCGTGCTGTTGACCCGGGTCGAGTTTCTCAAGCCTGGTGAGACCAAGAACTTCGCCATCATCGATGCGGGCATGAACGACATGATTCGCCCGGCGCTGTACCAGGCGTGGCAGGCCATCGTGCCGGTGGACACGCGCCATGCGCGGGATTCGGCGCTTTACGATGTGGTCGGACCGGTATGCGAAACCGGAGACTTCCTGGGCAAGGAGCGTGAACTTGCGATTGCACCGGGGGACCTTCTGGCGGTGCGTTCAGCGGGTGCCTATGGCTTTGTGATGGCCTCGAACTACAACAGCCGCCCCCGCCCGGCGGAACTGATGGTGGATGGCACGGAGTGTCATGTGGTGCGTGCTCGTGAGCGCCTGGCGGATTTGTGGGCCGGCGAAACCTTGCTACCGGCAGGGAGCGTTTGATGCTGCTGCATTTCACCAAGATGCACGGGCTGGGCAATGATTTCGTGGTGGTGGATCTGGTGACTCAGCGCGCCCGTCTTCGCAATGAGCAGATTCGCCAGCTTGCTGATCGTCGTCTGGGGATCGGTTTCGACCAGCTGTTGATCGTCGAGCCACCCCGCGACCCGGAAATGGATTTTCGCTACCGCATCTTCAATGCCGATGGCAGTGAAGTGGAAAACTGCGGCAATGGAGCGCGCTGTTTCGCCCGCTTCGTGCGCGATCAACGTCTTACCCACAAGCACGAGATTCGGGTCGAGACCGCCGGTGGCCCGCTGGTGCTCAAGGTGCAGCATGACGGCATGGTGCGCGTGGACATGGGGCGGCCGCGCTTCACTCCCTCGGCATTGCCGTTCGATGCGCCGGGTGATCAGCCGTTGCATACCCTGGCGGTCGGTGACGAAACCCTCGAGCTGGGGGTGGTGTCGATGGGCAATCCGCATGCGGTGATCCAGGTTGATGATGTGGATACTGCCCCGGTGGAGCGTTTGGGACCCTTGGTGGAAGCGCACCCGCGCTTTCCCCAGCGGGTCAATGTCGGTTTCATGCAGGTGCTCTCGCCCTGCGCGATTCGTCTGCGCGTCTATGAGCGTGGCAGTGGCGAGACTCTGGCCTGCGGTACCGGCGCCTGTGCCGCCGTTGCCAGCGGGATTCGCCAGGGACTATTGAAAAGTCCGGTCAAGGTAACGCTGCCGGGCGGTGACTTGATGATCGAATGGTCGGACCCGGAAGCTGCGTTGATCATGGTCGGCCCGGCAACACGTGTGTTTGATGGGCGCGTCGCGTTAAGCTGACGCGGCCAAGCGCAAACCGTCGCGATAGCGTAAACAGGAGTAAGGTGATGTCTTCAGCCCCCGAGCCGCGCAAAACCCTCGATCCCGATCAGGTAGCCTTCTGGCTGGCGCGTCATCCGGACTTTTTTGTCGGGCGTGAAGGGTTGCTGCAGCAGCTCAAGGTCCCTCATCCGGATATCCAGGGTGCGATCTCGCTATTGGAACGTCTGGTGCTCGACCTGCGCCGGCGTGCCGAGCATGCCGAAAGCCGCTTGGAACACCTGCTGGAAACCGCGCGCCACAATGAGACACAGTATCGGCGCCTGCGGGAAACCTTGCTGGCATTGGTCGAAGCCGAGGATCGAGATACCTTGGCCCAGGCGTTGGCCACCCAGCTCAGCGAGCGTTTTGCAACGCCGGCCATGGCACTCTGGTGTCCGGCGGAACTCAGCGATAACGAACCCGCTCCGCCACAGCCGCCGCGTCAGGTGCTGGACCAGCATGCCACCAAGCGCCTGACCGCGCTGCTTGATGGACGCACCAGCCGCTGTTCCAAGTTGAGTGTCAGCGACTGGAAATGCCTGTTGCCGCATACCAAGCCACCGCGCAAGGCGGGTTCCTGCGCCATCACTCGACTTTCCGCCGGGCAGCCGCTGGGCTATCTGCTGCTCGCCAGCCCCGACCCGGCAAGTTATTGCGCCAGCATGGACACCTTGTTCACTGAATATCTGGGCGATGTCATGGCCCGCTTGCTGACGCGCCTGGGCCCTTATGCTTGATACCCCGCTCGAGGGAAGTATCACGGCATTTCTGGCGCAGATGCGACGCCATGCCAGCCCCGCCACGCTGAAAGCCTATGCTCAGGATCTCAGCGCCTTGCAGGCCTTCACGCTGAGCCGTGATGTGCATGCCGCGGAAGCACTGGATACCGCCCTGTTGCGGGCTTTTCTGGGACGTGAACGTAGCCGCGGGCTGGCTCCCAGCAGTTTGGCCCGGCGCCGCGCGGCACTCTCGCGTTTTGCCGATTACCTAGTCAAGCAAGGAATCCTGGCACATAACCCGGTAACGCTATTGCGCACGCCGCGCCAGCCCAGCCACCTGCCGCGCCCGCTGGATGTGGACCAGCTCAGCCAGTTTCTGGACACCCCTCATGATGGCTCGCCGTTGGCATTGCGCGACCAGGCCATACTGGAACTTTTCTATTCCAGTGGCTTGCGCCTGGCGGAGCTTGCCGCTCTGGATGAGCCTGACGTTCACGGCCATCAGGTACGGGTGATGGGCAAGGGAAGCAAACCCCGCCAGGTACCGGTGGGCCAGCGTGCTCAGGTGGCGCTGGGCCATTGGCTGGCGCAACGCCCATTGCTTGCCGGCCAGGGCGAAACCGCGCTGTTCGTCGGGGTGCGCGGAGCCCGTCTGGGGCATCGTGCGATTCAAAAGCGTCTGGCGCACCTGGCCGTGGCCCGCGGTTTACCGGAGCACTTGCACCCACACCGATTGCGTCATTCCTTCGCCAGCCATTTGCTCGAGTCCAGCCAGGACTTGCGTGCAGTGCAGGAGCTCCTCGGCCATGCCAATCTGGCCACTACACAGGTGTATACCCGGCTGGATTGGCAAAGCCTGGCAGCCAGTTACGATGCGGCCCATCCGCGAGCCAAACGTTCTTCGACCGCAACTGAACAGGAACCCGGCAAGACCTAACGCTCGCCCAGCGGCAGCTGAGCCGTTTGCATAGGCATTTGTTGGGGTGCGAGGGCGGCTGCTTGGGAAAATCGGTCTTGTCATGGAATTGTCATCAGGGCATGGTGTGATTGTCATTGACCTGTCATTGTTCGATCACGAGGCCGCCCATAATGACCGCCAAGACCGTTCTGATTGTCGATGATGAAGCGCCGATTCGCGAAATGATCGCGATCGCCCTGGAAATGGCTGACTACCACGTCCTTGAAGCGAGCAATGCTCAGGATGCCCACGCCATGATTGTGGATCATCAACCGGACTTGCTGCTGCTGGACTGGATGATGCCGGGCATCAGCGGTATCGAGCTTGCTCGTCGGCTCAAGCGCGAAGAAGCCACCGCCGAGCTACCCATCATCATGCTTACCGCCAAGGGTGAAGAGGACAACAAGATTCAGGGTCTCGAAGCCGGGGCCGACGATTACATTACCAAGCCGTTTTCCCCTCGTGAGCTGGTGGCAAGGCTCAAGGCCGTGCTGCGCCGAGCGACACCGCGCGGTGTCGAAGAGGCCGTCGAGATCGACGGCCTCTTGCTGGATCCCATGAGTCATCGCATCAGTGCGCATGGCAAGGCCTTGGAAATGGGGCCTACCGAGTACCGCCTGTTGCAGTTTTTCATGACTCACCAGGAGCGCGCCTACACTCGTAGCCAGCTGCTGGACCAAGTATGGGGAGGCAATGTCTATGTCGAGGAACGCACCGTGGACGTGCATATCCGCCGCCTGCGCAAGGCATTGGGCGATGCCCATCAGCACTTGATTCAGACTGTACGCGGTACCGGCTACCGGTTTTCGGCCAGAGGCTAGGGTGCGATTGTGGAGCCGTGAGCTGTGGCGTCTGGTATGGCCGGCAACCTTGGGAACCCTGGTCGGCTGGCTGTTAGTGACGCCGGGGCTGGGTCTCGCAGCGGGCTTGGCGCTGTGCCTGGTTTACCATCTGCGCCAGTTACGCGCCCTGTATCGCTGGATGACGTTGCACCCGGAGCAGGAGCCTCCTGCCGCGAGCGGGATGTGGGGCGAGCTGTTCGACCAGCTTTACCGTTATCAGAAACGCCAGCGCATCACTCAGCAACGCTTACGGGCGATACTCGCGCGGATACAGGAATCCTCGGAAGCCATGCGCGACAGCGTGGTGATGCTCGACCGTCATGGTGACCTGGAGTGGTGGAACAGTGCTGCCAGCGACATGCTGGGGCTGCAAGCTGCCCATGACCGCGGCCAGCACATTACCAATCTGCTGCGCGACCCCCACTTCGTCAGTTACTTCAAGGCGCATGACTATCGCGAACCCCTGACCTTGACGTCTCCCATCGACGAGCGTCGTATCCTTCAATACCAGCTGACGCTTTATGGCGATGACGAATGCCTGCTCATGGCTCGCGATATCACCCGGTTGCATCGCCTGGAACAGATGCGGCGCGATTTCGTGGCCAATGTTTCCCATGAATTGCGCACACCCCTGACGGTACTTTCCGGTTATCTGGAAACCTACAGCGACCTGGCTGAACAGATGCCGCCGCGCCTGGGGCGCGGGCTTTCGCAGATGCAGGCGCAAACGAGCCGTATGCAGAATCTGGTCAACGATCTGCTGATGCTGTCACGCCTGGAGATCGACCAGGGTGGCGAAGATCACCGGCCGCTGCTCATGGAGACGTTGCTCGACGGCATCCGCCGCGATGCGCTGGCCCTTTCCCATCACCGCCATGAAGTGACTATCGAGCTTGAGTGCCATGCTCAGCTGGTAGGCAGTGAGCAGGAAATTCGCAGCGCGGTTTCCAACCTGGCTTTCAATGCCGTGCGTTATACCCCGGAAGGTAGCCACATCACCCTGCGTTGGAAGACTCACTCTCAGGGCGCCTGCATTGAAGTCGAGGATAACGGGGAAGGCATCGATCCGGTGCATATTCCGCGCCTCACCGAACGCTTCTACCGTGTGGACAAGGGGCGCAGCACTGAAACCGGCGGTACCGGACTGGGGCTGGCAATCGTCAAGCATGTACTATTGCGCCATGAAGCGCACCTGGAGATCGACTCCCACCCAGGCGAGGGAGCCCGCTTTCGTTGCGTGTTTCCCGCCAAGCGCCTTGTCTATCCTACCTAGTAACCTGGCGGGCTTTGACCTTATCGTTTTAATCTCAAGTCAGGACTTCTTCAGCATGTTTTCATCGAGCTCTTCCGGGGCGATGTGCCGGATATCCAGGCCCTTGACCAGATAGACCACGTATTCGGCCAGGTTGTTGGCATGGTCACCCACCCGTTCCAAGGCGCGCAACACCCACATGACGTTGAGTACCGAGCTGATCGAACGGCTGTCTTCCATCATGAAAGTCATCAGCGAGCGCATGGCGCTGCCATATTCGTCATCCACCAGCTTGTCTTCGTGCACCACCTGCATGGCCAGATCAGTATCGAAGCGGGCAAAGGCGGTGAGCGAATCGCGCAGCATCTTGCGCACATGCTCGCTGATATGCCGGACTTCCACCAAGCCTTTTACATTATTGCTGCCTTCGCTCAAGCTGAGGGCATTGCGAGCGATCTTGCTGGCTTCGTCGCCGATACGCTCAAGATCCGAGGTGGCGCGAATTACCGCCACCACCAGGCGCAGGTCGGAGGCGGCCGGCTGGCGGCGTGCCAGTATCCGGGTGCATTCATCATCAATCTGAATCTGAAGGTCGTTGACCTGGCGGTCGTTGTCACGGACCTTTTCCGCCAGGTGAGAGTCGTTCTCCAGCAGTGCCTTGATCGCCTCCTGTACCTGCTTTTCCACCAGGCCGCCCATGGCCATCAGGTGGGTCTTGAGCTCTTCGAGCTCCTGATTGAACTGGCGGGAAATGTGCTGGCTATGCGTATCGCTGGTGATATCCATTGTATCGCTCCTGGGCCGGTAGGCCTGTGTTAGCCGCTGGTTACGCCATACGGCCGGTAATGTAGTTTTCGGTGCGCTGCAGGCGCGGATTGGTGAATACGCTATCGGTGGGGCCGTATTCCACCAGCTCTCCCCCTTGGAGAAAGGCGGTGTAGTCCGAGACTCGGGCAGCCTGCTGCATGTTATGAGTGACCAGCACCAAGGTCAGTTGCGACTTCAGGTTGCGTATTAGCTCCTCGATCTTGAGTGTCGAGATGGGGTCGAGTGCCGAGGCCGGCTCATCCAGCAGCAGGACATCTGGTCGCACCGCCAGGGTGCGGGCGATGACCAGGCGCTGCTGCTGCCCACCCGACAGGGTCCAGGCAGAGCGGTACAGGCGATCCTTTACCTCCTCCCACAGCGCGGCGGACTGTAGCGCCCATTCGACGGTGTCATCGCGTTTGCGTTTGGGCATTCGACCTTGCAGACGCAGACCAAAGGCGACGTTTTCATAAATCGATATAGGAAAAGGATTGGGGCTCTGGAACACCATTCCTACCCGGCGGCGCAATTCCGCCACGTTCAGCTGGGGGGCGTGAATGTCCCGGCCTTCCAATTGAATGTTCCCGCTGAGAGTCACCGACTCGTTCAGGTCGTGCAGCCGGTTGATGGCCCGCAACAGGGTCGACTTGCCACAGCCAGAAGGTCCGATGAACGCCGTGACCCGGTGGCGCGGTACCTGCAGGGATAAGCCCTGCAAGGCGGGCACGCCGGCATAGGCCAGACTGAAATCATTGATCTCCAGACAGCTCTCGGCCGTGGCGAAATGCATGACCGCAGCATTGTCGGGAGCGGATTTCGGTAACGACGCTTGCATCAGTTTCCTCGTTGGCGCCTGAGATGATGACGCAGAAATATGGCAGTCAGGTTAAGCACCAGCACAATCAACACCAGAAGTAATGCCGTGGCGTAGACCAGGGGCAAGGCGGCCTGGACATCTTCGCCGTGAAAGGCGGTATCGAAGATATGGTAGCCAAGATGCATGAACTTGCGCTCTAGGTGCAGGTAGGGAAATTCACCGTCCAGAGGCATCTGGGGTGCGAGTTTGGCGACGCCCACCAGCATCAAGGGCGCGACTTCGCCGGCGGCGCGCGCCACGGCGAGAATCACCCCGGTCAGCATGGCCGGAGCGGCCATCGGCAGCACGATCCGGGTGAGCATTTCCAGGCGGGTGGCGCCCAGGGCCAGCGCTCCTTCGCGCTGGGCATCGGGAATTCGCGCCAAACCTTCTTCCGTCGCCACGATCACCACCGGCAAGGTCAGAAGCGCCAGGGTCAAGGAGGCCCACAGCAAGCCCCCGGTGCCGAAAGTGGGTGAGGGCAGGGTGTCGCTGAAGAACCATTCATCGAGGCTTCCCCCGATGCCGTAGACGAATACCCCCAGCCCGAAGACACCGTAGACGATCGAAGGAACCCCGGCGAGATTACGCACCCCGATGCGCACCAGCCGCGTCAGGCGTCCTTGATGCGCAATTTCATTGAGATAGATCGCTGCCAGCACGCCGAAGGGGGTCACGAGAAGTGACATCAGCAGTACCATCAGGACGGTACCGAAAATGGCCGGCCAGACGCCGCCGCCGGTATTGGCCGCTCGCGGCCCTTGGCTGAGGAAGCGCCATACGGCGTTGCCCCACGTCTGAATCTTCTCACCCATGGACATGGCATTGGGGCGCTGGGCCCCATGAATGACATGTAAGGGTTGCTGTCGTTGACGCCCCTCGACGCTTTCCACTATTAGATAGGTATCTCCGGGCACATAGCTGTCACCGGAGGCGGCCCTGGAGGGTGCGCCATTGGCTACCGTGTTTCTCTGGTTCAGGTGTTGCTGCAACGCCTGCCAAGCAGCTTCGCCTTCCAGACGCTCATTCGGCATCACCACAGCCACCAGTCGGCCGATGAAATCTCCCCAGGAAGCGCGATCGAGAAGCACCAGTTCGATCGGGGTGGAGCGCGTTTGAATGGTATCCAGCGCCACCCATTGCCAGAGGGCACCGTCGAGGTCGCGATTGGCGGTGTAATACAGCCGTTCATGGCCGGGGCGGTCAGGCAGAGGGGCTTCGCGTACGGCATGTCCGGCAATGACCTGGCCGTCGGCGAGCGTGACTTCTTCAATCGGCGCCGGCCAGAAATGGCCCAAGCCGCGCACCACCAGCAAACTCACCAGTGCGGCCAGCATGAGCAGCGAAAGCGCAACGCTTGCAGCGCTCAACCATGGCCAGGCCTCATCCCGATTTTTTGCCAGGCACTGGATCATGGATGGCCTTCCAGGCGCCGGTAACGGCGTCTCAGACGTTGACGCACCGCTTCCGCCAAAGTGTTGACCAGGAAAGTGAACACGAACAACGCCAAGGCGGCGAGAATCAATAAATGATAGGTCAGGCCGCCGGGTGCGGCTTCAGGTAATTCAATGGCAATGGCCGCTGAAATCGAGCGCATGCCTTCAAAGGGACTGGCACTGAACAGGGCGGTATTGCCGCTGGCCATCAATACGATCATGGTTTCGCCCACCGCACGCCCGGCCCCGATCATCACCGCCGAAAACAGCCCTGGTCCTGCGGTGGGCAAGGCCACTTTCCACAGCGCCTGCCAGCGGGTGGCGCCTAGCGCCTGGGCACCTTCGAGCAAGCTTCCAGGCACGTCGGCCAGGGCGTCTTCAGCCAGGGCGTAAATACTGGGAATCACGGCAAAACCCATGGCCACCCCCACGATCATGGCATTGCGGGTGGCATAGTCGATGCCCCACTGCTTATCCAGAAAACGCCGCAAGTCGTCTTCGGGCAGTTGCTGTTCCAGCAAGGGCGTGACCCAGAACGCCAAGGCGATCATCAAGACGAACCAGGGCACCAGCCACAATCCCGCCCAGCTTAAGGGAAATGTGCGCTGCAGCCGAGTGCCGAGGTGATGCCAGATCGCTCCCGCGACTAGAGCGCTCAGCGGTAACCCGATTACCAGCAGCAAGGTGCCGGCCAGGTGACGCTCAACCCAGGGTGCGATGATCAGACCGGCGATAAATCCCACTACCACACCGGGAATGGCTTCCATCATTTCCAGCGTGGGTTTTAGCCGGTGGCGCAGGCGGGTGGACATGAACAGCGCCGAATACATTGCCGCTCCCAGCGCCAGGGGCACGGCGAACAACAGCGCATAGAAGGCGGCTTTCAATGTGCCCCAAGCCAGCGGTGTCAGCTTGGCCAAGGCCAGGGTGTCACCCAGACGCAGCAGCGGTAGCGTTTCCCAGAGCAGAAACACGGCAATCGCCAGTACCGCTAACAGAACGCCGGTGCCGCCGGCAGTGATCAAACCGGTAGCAAGGCGATCGCGGGCCAGGCGCAAGCGCTGATTGAGCGTATCGGATGGTGGTGTCATGGTGAAATCAATGAAGACTCACAAGTGGAAACGCAAGGTGAGCAAGAGGGACGCTGACTCAGCGTAAGACAATTTTATGACAACCGGGTGACAGCTAATCCCCGGTGAGCGCTTGCGCCTTAAGTGTAGGGGGAGAAAGTGGCACAAAACCCGCTGCTCGGGCAATGCGCTGCCCTTCGTCGGAGAGAATCAGTTCGATAAAGGCCCGTTCGGCAGCAGGAAGTGGCTCATTCGGTGGTAGGTTGACGTAAAGATACAGAAAGCGCGACAGCGGATAACGGCCGGACTGAATGGCTTCTTCAGTGGGCAGGATGGCTTGAGTCTCCTGCTCGGCTATCCCCAGCGGGTGGACCATCGGCGTCAGATGATTGTAGGCGACATAACCCATGGCGCCGGGAGATTCGCCCACGGCGGCGATGACCGCCGAGGAGCCAGGATATTCACTGATATCACGACGAAATTCGCCGCCGCATAGCACCCGTTGTCGAAACAACCCATAGGTGCCGGAAGCCAGGTTGCGGCCATGCAGGGCAATCTTGCCGTAAGGCCAGTCAAGGGTGGTGGAAAAGGCTTGCCAGCGTCTCAGCGGTGCCTGCGCTCCACACTCCCGGGTGGTGGAAAAGATGGCATCCAGCTGAGCCAAGCTCAGCTGGCGCAAAGGATTGTGACGATGCACCACCACTACCAAGGCATCCAGTGCCACTTTCAGTTCAAGCGGCGGGTAACCATAACGCTTCTCAAAAGCCTGGTATTCCTCGGCTGTCATCCGGCGTGACATCGGCCCCAGCCGAGTGGTACCGGCAAGTAGCGCTGGTGGGGCGCTGGCGGAGCCGCTGGCCTGAAACTGCAGCCGAACGTCGGGGTGGCGAGTCACCAGGGCCTCCCCCCAGCGCAGCATCAGCCCGGCCATGGTGTCGGAGCCTACGGCCCCCAGGGTGCCACTGATATTACCGGCCCATGCTCCGGGTGAGCTTGCCAGCAACGCCACCAGCAGTAACCGGATAAACGGCACGCATGTTCTGTGTTGCGTTGCTTGGACCTTGACTGGATTGCCCATGGCGCTTTGAATGCCGCTGCAGATATTGTAGTAAATAGGAAGTGAGCCGTCTTCGTTCAAGCGGTTGCCCTCTTGTGTTTTCCTGTGCATTTGGCAGTGTATAGCACCACCGAGCCACCATCAGGCCCTTCTTACCATGCCTTTTCCTGAGCTGAGTAAACGATGAAGCGATTGCAAGCGCTGACCTTCGACCTGGACGATACTTTGTGGGACAACGGCGGGGTGATGCAACGCACGGAGCACGGCCATTATGCCTGGCTGAGCCAGTGCCTGGATGTCTGGCAGCACGCTCAGGGGGACGAACCCCTGCAACTTGCCGAGCGCCTGGGGCTGGCCGATTATCAGAGTCGCCGTTTGCAACTGGCGCAAACGCATACCTTGCGGCGTGGCGATTTCACCTGGCTGCGTGAGCGGGCCTTGGCTGAGCAGCTGCAAACTCTGAAACTGCCACGCAGCAGCGCGATCATGTGGGCCGCCGCTGCCATGGATGAGTTTCGCCGCTTGCGTTTGGAGGTCACGCCTCATCCGGAAGTAGTGCCGTTGCTGGCGTCCTTGGGGCAACGCTTCAAGCTGGCGGCGATCACCAACGGCAATATCCACCTGGCCCGGCTGCCTTTTGCCAGCCACTTTAATGTCATGATTGCCGCCGGTGAGATGTTGGCGCCAAAGCCTGATCCGCGGCCTTTTCTGGCGGCACTGGCGCGGATGGGGGTGGCGCCCTCAGCGGCGCTGCATGTGGGTGATTCCTGGTGTGACGATGTGCTGCCGGCCCAGCGGCTGGGAATGCAGGTCGCCTGGATAGCTCCCCTTCAGGCGCCGCCACTTCGCTTGCCATCCGGGGTGCACCGCCTGGCTCACGTAAGTGATTTGCCGGCGTTGATCGAGCGCCTTGCGCCTATGCCTCGTCCAGAGGCGCCAGCCACTGATCCAGGCGCTGCGACAAGGTGTCCACCCCTTCACGCTTGAGCGAGGAGAACAGTTGGATCGACACCAGGTCTTCCCATTCATGCAGGCGTGAGCGAACCTTTTGCAGCGCCGCCTTGGCGGGACCGTTCTTTAGTTTGTCCGCCTTGGTCAGCAAAATATGCACCGGCATTTCGCGTTTGTCGGCCCAGCCCAGCATCATCTGGTCGAATTCGGTCAAGGGATGCCTTACATCCATCAGCAACACCAGGCCACGCAGGCTGAAGCGCTCGCGCAGGTATTCGGACAGGTGACGTTGCCATTCGAGCTTGACCGCCTCGGGCACCTGGGCATAACCATAGCCGGGCAGGTCGACCAGACGCAGGGCTTCGTCGTTGGCCACACTGAAAAAATTGATCAGCTGAGTACGCCCCGGCGTACGCGACGTGCGGGCGAGCCCTTTTTGCTGAGTCAACGCATTGATGGCGCTGGATTTTCCGGCATTGGATCGTCCGGCGAATGCCACTTCAGCGCCTATGTCGGATGGGCACTGGGCGAGTGTCGGCGCGCTGGTCATGAAGCGAGCAGTGGGGTAGTTCAAGCGCTTGATAGGCGCGTTGTCCTGGGGGCTTGTAGGCATGTAGAAAGATCCTGAAAATGACAAAACCGCAAGGGCAATAGCATGCAAACCACTCCTTGGAACAGCGATTTGGATGCAAAGAGGTGAATCTACCCCTAAAGCAGGTCGGGAGTTGCATTCCCGCCGCCTAGGTGATTCGGTATAATGCAAGTGTTTTGTATCTGCGACCTGTGGCGTTAGTGTACCATCGTGCTCTGGCCGGCAGCGACCAACCAACGCCTTGTTCGCCACCGTGGCAGGAGCGGCTCAGCTTGGTAATGTTGATGAAACCGGGCGGCGCCCAGGATGCGTAGCAGTCAATAACCTAACGGCATAGTGGAACAGCAATGAGAAAGTTACTGGCAAGCCTGGCAATTACCATGGGTGCCGTCGGCACCGTTCACGCCGACCTTCAAGCTGACGCCGATGCGGCGGCAGGTCGGGAAAAAGCGCAAGTCTGTGCAGCCTGTCACGGTCAGGAAGGTATTAGCTCCGCGCCTACCTTTCCGCACTTGGCGGGGCAGCAAATGTCGTATATCGCCAAGCAAATCATGGATATCCGTGATGGCAACCGTGTGGTGGCTCAAATGGCCGGTCTGGTCGATGGCTACTCCGACCAAGATGCGTGGGACGCTGCGGCTTACTATTCCGCTAAAGAGCCCAACGTAGGCCAAGCCGTGGATGAAGGTGAATTGTTGGCGCGCGGTGAAGAGCTTTTCCGTGCCGGTGACATCGCCAAGGGCATTCCCGCCTGTTCCGCCTGCCATACGCCGACCGGCCAAGGCATTGGCAGTGCTGTCTATCCGGCACTTTCCGGACAGTTCACTCAGTACACTATCGCCACTCTGAAAGATTTTGCTGCCGGCGATCGTGCCAATGATCCGGGTCGTATCATGCGTGACATTGCCTCGAAAATGAGCGATGACGACATGGCGGCCGTGGCCAACTATCTTCACGGTCTGAATTGATACAGCGCCCGGGAGGGGGTTCGGTTGATTGACGAATCCGGCCATTGCCGGGTTCAGCAGGATCATTGCGAAACGGTTGAGGAACCCGGCGCGGCAAGTGCTGTCGCAATGTTGCTTTCCCACGGAGAATCAATGACATGTTAAAGACGCTAATGGTAGCGGTAGCTGGTTTGACCCTTTCCACGTTGGCAAATGCCACCCAGTTGGTGGAAGGCGAGCATTACACGGTGCTCGACAAACCGGTGGAAACGAAGGTCGAAGAAAGTCAGATCGAAGTCACCGAAGCTTTCTGGTATGGCTGTCCGCATTGCTACAACCTCGAAGACCCGCTTAACGCCTGGGTGGCCGAACAGCCCGATGACGTCACCTTCCAGCGGCTTCCCGCTACCATGGGGGGCGATTGGAACAAGCATGCTCAGGCATTCTATGCCGCTCAAGAGCTGGGAATTCTAGATGCCGCTCATGATGACTTCTTTCATGCCATTCATGAAGACGGTCAGGGCTTGACTGATGTCGATGAAGTGGCCGAGTTTTTCAGTGACTACGGCGTCAGCGTAGACGAGGCGCGTGATGCCTTTACCTCGTTCAATGTGCGTCGCCACGTCAATGAAGCCAACAGCCGTATGCGCGACATGCGCCTGATGGGCGTGCCGGCCTTGATCGTGGATGGTCGTTACGTGATTACTCCCAGCAGTGCGGGTAGCCTGGACAATATGCCGCAGATCGCGGGTGCCTTGGTTGAGCGTGTCCGCACGGAGCGCGCTGAGTAAATGCCCAAGTTGGACATCAAGTTGCCGCCGCATAAAGGCGGCCACTTGCGTCTGTTGACCTTCAATCTTCAGGTCGGCATTCAGACATCAGCCTATCACCACTATCTCACCCGTAGTTGGCAGCACCTTCTGCCTCATCCCCAGCGGTTAAAACGCCTGGACATGATGAGCGACGTGCTCGGCAACTTCGATATTGTCGGGTTGCAGGAGGTGGATGGGGGTAGCTTTCGTTCAAGCCGAATCAACCAGGTGGAGTACCTGGCCATGCGCGCCGGGTTCCCTCATCATTTCCAACAGCTCAATCGCAACCTGGGGCGCATCGCCCAGCACAGTAATGGTCTGCTCTCACATTGGGTGCCCAGCCGGATTGAAGAATATCGCCTGCCAGGCACCTTGCCGGGTAGGGGAGCCATCCATGCCCGCTATGGTGAAGGACCGGATGCGCTGCATATCTTTGTCGCGCACTTGGCGCTTAGCCATCGCGGCCGCGTGCGCCAGCTGAATTACCTGAGCGAGATCATTCAGCCGCTGCGGCATGTGGTGGTCATGGGGGATCTAAACTGTACACAGGATCAGCTGCACGCCCATGAACGTTTCACTAGCGCCTTTCCTCTGCATCCAGTCAAGCCGCTGCTGAGCTATCCTTCTTGGCAGCCGCGGCGTGGACTGGATCACATCCTATTGTCGCAATCGCTTCAGGCAACTAACGTCCGTGTGCTTGATCATCTTTTTTCCGATCATTTGCCCATTGCAGTGGATGTTGCGTTGCCTGAGCAATGCCGCCTGGCATTGCAATAGCGTTATAGCGACGTTTTCAGATCGACGATTTCATACCGATAAGCCTGTGTTGAATGCGATGCGAACGTATATGCAGCGTTGGTTGATTTAGCGTGCGCTTTTGGGCGTTTTTTGGCACTCTGGAGAATAAATCCTACAGTATTGTCCCCCTTTCATAGTGAGAACGCCATGTCCTCCCCGTCCTATTCCGGTGAATTGCCTGCCGTGATAGCCAAACTGGATCGTTGCTCCGAACTGCTGGGCCGTGGCCTTTCCTGGTTGGTTCTGGCAATGATGCTGGTGCAGTTCCTGATTGTGGTATTGCGCTACATCTTCAATGTCAACAGTATCGTCATGCAGGAATCCGTCATGTACATGCATGCCATGGTTTTCATGCTGGCGGCTTCCTATACCCTGCGCCACGATGGGCATGTTCGCGTGGATATCTTCTATCGCGGCATGCGCCCTAAACGCCAAGCGCTGGTTGATCTCGTGGGCACGGTCTTTCTTTTGATGCCTGTCATGGTATTCGTGATCCTCACCAGCCTGGGCTACGTGAGTAGCTCCTGGCGTATTTTTGAAGGCTCTCCGGACACCGGAGGCATCCCCGGTGTCTTTCTGCTCAAGACGCTGATCCCTGCGTTTGCCGGTTTGATGATTCTCCAAGGCCTGGTCGAAGCGGTGCGCCATTGGTGGATTCTGACCGGACGTCTGGTCCCCCTGATTGATGAACAAGAGCCCCACCTCGAGGAACGCATCTGATGTTGGAATTCATGCCACTGGTGCTCTTTGCTGTTATTTGTATCGTATTGATGTTCGGTTATCCGGTGGCGTTATCCCTGGCGGGTACGGCGCTGGCCTTTGCCGGCTTGGGAATGGGGCTGGAAGCCATGGGTATCGATGCCCACTTTGATGGAGGCTATCTCTCGGCCTTTCCCAATCGTCTCTACGGCATCATGACCAATCAAACCCTTCTGGCGGTACCCTTGTTCGTGCTGATGGGGGTATTGCTGGAAAAATCCAAGGTGGCCGAGACGCTCCTTGATGCCATGGCCATGCTGTTCGGCTCGATGCGTGGCGGGCTGGGCATTTCCGTGACCCTGGTGGGAATGCTGCTGGCAGCCTCTACCGGTATCGTTGGCGCTACCGTGGTTACCATGGGCCTGATGTCGCTGCCCACCATGCTCAAGCGCGGTTACAGCGTGCCGTTAGCCACAGGGACCATTTGTGCCACCGGTACGCTAGGACAGATCATCCCGCCATCCATCGCTTTGGTGCTATTGGGCGATGTACTGTCCTCGGCGTATCAGCAAGCCCAGCTTTCCATGGGCATCTTCAGCCCCAAGACGGTTTCCGTGGGGGATTTGTTCATGGGCGCTCTGGTGCCCGGTTTGCTGCTGGTCGTGCTCTACATCACTTATGTGGCCTTCATTTCCTGGTGGAAACCGGAAGCGGCTCCTCCCGCCGACCGCAAAGAGCTGATGGAAGAACTAGGCCACACCGGGGGGTTGGGGCTGCTGCTGTTGAAAGGCATGGTGCCGCCGATTGTATTGATCGTCGCCGTACTGGGTTCGATTCTGGGTGGTTTCGCCACACCTACCGAGGCCTCTGCCGTGGGTGCCTTCGGCGCATTGATGCTCGCGCTTATCTATCGGCGCTTGAGTTTCAAGGTGCTCGGAGAAGTGCTGCGTTCCACCGTCAACGTCACCACCATGGTCTTTCTGATTCTTATCGGTGCGGCATTGTTCTCGCTGGTATTTCGTGCCTATGGTGGTGAAGAGCTGGTCACCAGCCTGTTCGAGGGCATGCCGGGTGGAGTGGTCGGTGCGACGATTATTGTCATGCTGGTCATCTTCCTGCTGGGATTCATTCTCGACTTTATCGAAATCACTTTCGTGGTGGTGCCGATTGTCGGTCCTATCCTGCTGGCCATGGGGGTGGATCCGGTCTGGCTGGGCATCATGATCGCCATCAACCTTCAAACATCCTTTCTTACCCCGCCCTTCGGTTTCGCCCTGTTTTACTTGCGCGGGGTTGCGCCTGACTCGGTACCCACCTCGGCTATTTATCGCGGCGTCATCCCGTTCATCGTATTGCAACTTGCCATGTTGACTGCGCTGGCATTCATGCCACAGTTAGCGACCTGGCTGCCGGATCAGTTCTGACCATGAGAGCTGGCCGCGGTGCTGCAATGCATCTTTGCTCGGTAACGGGCATCTCGAAGCAATCTTCATAACAAAACGAGGGTACATCGCATGAAACTCAAGTCACTTGCCATGGCCGTGGCCATGACCACCGTCGCCTCTTCAGGAATGATGGTGGTATCAAGCTTCAATAACGCAGCCCAGGCCCAGGAAACTTTTGAGTGGAAAATGGTCACCTCCTGGCCCAAGAACTTCCCGGGGGTTGGCCAAGGCCCGGAGCGTCTGGCGGAACTGGTCGAGGAAATGTCCGATGGCCGTCTCACCATCGAAGTGTTCGGTGCCGGCCAACTGGTACCGGGTTTCGAGGTGTTCGATGCGGTGTCCGAAGGCACTGCCGAGATGGGGCATTCCGCTTCTTACTATTGGAAGGGCAAGGCACCTGCCGCTCAATTCTTCGCCGCGGTACCCTTCGGCATGAATGCCCAGGAAATGAATGCCTGGCTGCATTACGGCGGCGGTATGGAGCTGTGGAACGAACTGTATGAGCCCTTCGGCGTCGATGTGTTGGTTGCCGGGGCGTCCGGTGTGCAGATGGGCGGTTGGTATAACAAGGAAATCAATTCTGTCGAGGACCTGGACGGCCTGAAAATGCGCATGCCCGGGCTCGGTGGGGAAGTGATGAATCGCATGGGCGTGGCTATCGTCAACATGCCGGGCGGCGAGATATTCACCTCGCTGCAGTCCGGCGCCATCGATGCCACCGAATGGATCGGCCCCTACAACGACCTGGCCTTCGGCCTGCACCAGGCAGCGGACTATTACTACTATCCGGGCTGGCACGAGCCGACCGTGATGTTCGAGGCGATCATCAACGAAGAAGCCATGGCAGCATTGCCTGCCGATCTGAAGGCGATTCTGAAAACCGCCGTGCGCGACATCAATGCGTCGGTGCTGGACGAGTACACCGCCCGTAACAACGATGCGCTCGAAACGCTGCTCAACGAGCACGATGTCGAACTGCGTCGCATCCCTGACGATGTACTGGAACAGGCCCGCGAGCACTCTGATGATGTGGTGGCTGAGCTGGCCGAATCCAGCGAGCTGGCAGGCCGCATCCATGAATCGTATCGTGACTTCCAAGATAAGGTCGTCAACTACCATGCGATTTCCGAGCAGGCCTATTACAATGCTCGCAACCCGGAAGGCGGCACTGTCGATTGATCTGACGGGATAAAAGAAGCCCTTCAGCACGAAGCCGCCTACGGGCGGCTTTTTGCGTACACTGGGGCACGCTATTTTCAAGGACCGCGAAGCAGGATGTCATGGCAAAAAACTTTATTTCCAATGTATTGACCATTGCCGGCTCCGACCCCTCGGGCGGTGCCGGTATCCAGGCGGATATCAAGACGTTTTCGGCCCTGGGGGCCTATGCCACCAGCGTGGTAACCGCGCTGACCGCCCAGAATACCCAAGGGGTGGCTGGCGTCTGTCCTGTACCGGCGGCATTTATCGGCCAACAACTCGACACCCTGTTGGAAGATGTGCGCATCGATGCGGTAAAAATCGGCATGGTGGCGAGCCTTGATGTCGCCGAGGTGATTGCTCAGGCCTTGGCTCGAAAGCGACCGCGCTGGGTGGTGCTCGATCCGGTCATGGTGGCCAAGAGTGGCGATACGCTCGTGGATGACGCGGGTATCGCTGCCGTACGCGACGTTCTGGTGCCTCTGGCGGATGTCATTACGCCTAATTTGCCGGAAGCTGCCGTCTTGTTGGGGCTACCGGCACCCCGGCGCCGGGAAGAAATGCTGGCGCTGGCGCCTGCCTTGCGTCGACTGCGGGCGAAAGCCGTGTTGCTCAAGGGCGGCCACCTGGAGCAAAACGACTGCCCTGACCTTCTTATCGGTGCTGACAGCTGCGAATGGATGGAAGGCCGACGCGTCGAGACCCCTAACCTTCACGGTACCGGTTGCTCGTTATCCTCCGCGATTACCGCACGGCTGGCCCAAGGCGATGAATTATCTTCAGCGGTAGCCTTTGCCAAGGCTTGGTTGAGCGAGGCTTTAGGGCAAAGCCATCGATTGAAGGTGGGTAAGGGCCAAGGTCCGGTTCATCATTTTCACTGCTGGTGGTAAACGGTTAATCGCCCAAAAGGAGGCAACATGAAGGCATTGATTCAGCGTGTCAGCCGTGCGGATGTCAGCGTCGCCGGTACCAGCATAGGTGCCATCGAACAGGGCCTGCTGGTGCTGGTCGGAGTGGAAAAACAGGATGATCAGGGGGCGGCTGACAAGCTGCTGCACAAGTTGCTGCATTACCGGGTCTTCAGCGACGTCGATGGCAAGATGAATCTCAACGTGCAGCAAGTAGAGGGCGGCATATTACTGGTGCCACAGTTCACCTTGGCTGCCGATACGCGTAAAGGGCTGCGCCCGGGCTTTTCCAGTGCTGCCGTGCCCGCCGAGGGGGAGCAATTGTTTGCTTACCTGCTTGCCCAGGCAAGACGTGCCTGGCCGATTGTCGCCAGTGGGCAATTCGGCGCCGACATGCAGGTATCGCTGATCAATGACGGCCCGGTGACTTTCCTGCTGGAAAGCTGAGGCTCGTGGCTTTCAGCGCTTGGTTAGTCGTTGCTGGAAACTAACTCGGCCTCCATGGCTTCGAGTTCCTCTTCTGCGGCCAGCCATTGTTGTTCGGCGGCATTGAGGCGAGTGGTCAACTCGGCTTGGCGCGCCAATGTCCGGGTCAGCTCTTCCTTGCGTGTACTATCGGTATAGAGGTCGGCATCGCCGAGCTGTTCCTCCACTTGGCTGAGTGCCTGCTGAGTGGTTTCCATCTCACGTTCGACCTTGTCGCGCTTGCGCTTGAGCGGGCGCAATTTTTCGCGCAATTCGGCGGCTGCCTTGCGTGCTGCCTTGCGCTCTTCGCGGCTTTCGCCACCCCCCTGTTCTGCCTGGCGTTCGGCTTTTTCGTTGCGGGTGTCGCGGCGCACGTTTTCCAAACGCGCCTTCAGCCAGGCGCGATAATCCTCGAGGTCGCCATCGAATGGTTCGACGCGATGGTCAGCCACGCGCCAGAATTCATCCACCGTGGCTCGCAAGAGGTGACGGTCGTGCGATACCAGGATGACGGTCCCTTCGAATGCCGCCAAGGCTTCGGTCAAGGCTTCGCGCATTTCCAGGTCAAGGTGGTTGGTGGGCTCATCCAGCAGCAAAAGGTTGGGTTTTTCCCAAGCCACCAAGGCCAATGCTAGCCGGGCTTTCTCCCCGCCAGAGAAGGTCGCCACCTTGCCGAAGGCGTCATCGCCATGAAAGCCGAAGCCCCCCAGAAAATTGCGGATTTCCTGGTCGCTGGCGGTAGGCGACAAGCGCTGAACATGCACAAACGCCGTGGTGGAAAGGTCCAGGCTTTCCAGCTGATGCTGGGCAAAATAGCCGATAGACAGATGTTCACCGGGTATCCGCTTGCCTGAAAGGAGAGGCAATTCACCGATCAGTGACTTGATCAAGGTGGATTTGCCCGCGCCATTGGGGCCGAGCAAGCCGATACGCTGGCCGGGGAGCAATGATATCTTCACCTGCTCCAGCTGTGCGTTCTCGTTGCCTTCTTTGTCACGATAGCCCAGCCGAGCGTCATCCAGCACCAGCAAGGGATGAGACGTCTTGTCGGCGGCGGGGATGGTGAAGTGAAAGGGCGAATCGACATGGGCCATGGCAATGGTACCCATGCGTTCCAGCATCTTGACCCGGCTTTGTGCCTGGCGGGCCTTGGTGGCCTGAGCCTTGAAACGGGCGATGAAACGCTCGATTTCCTCGCGGCGTGCCTGTTGTTTGATAGCTTCGGCCTGTTGCAGGGCAAGCTTTTCCGCCCGGGTACGCTCGAAACGTGAATAATTTCCGCGATACAGGGTCAGTTGTTGCTGATGAACGTGAACGATGTGATCACAGACGGCATCGAGAAAATCCCGATCGTGGGAAATCAGCAGCAAGGTGCCGGGATAACGGGCGAGCCATTGCTCAAGCCACAACAGCGCATCGAGATCGAGGTGGTTGGTGGGCTCGTCGAGCAACAATAGATCCGAGGGCATGAACAAGGTGCGTGCCAGGTTGATGCGCATCCGCCAGCCCCCGGAAAAAGCCGATAATGGACGCTTGAGATCCGCCTGGACGAAGCCGAGCCCCACCAGCAACTGGGCCGCGCGGGATTCGGCACGATAGCCGTCCAAGGTTTCGATCAAGCCATGCAGTTCGGCTTCACGGTGAGCGTCGTCGCGCAGGCGTGCATCTTCCAGTTGAGCTTCCGCATCGCGCAGGGCATGGTCGCCGTCCAGGACGTAGTCGAGAATGGCACGGTCAAGTGTCTCCACTTCCTGTGCCATATGGGCGATTCGCTGGCCCCCGCTCATGTGAATATCGCCACGATCCGGACTCAGTTCACCCAGCAACAGTTTGAACAGGCTGGTTTTACCGGCCCCGTTGGCACCGATGATGCCGGCCTTGACGCCGTCATTGAGGGTAAGGTCGGCGTCTTCCAGTAGCGGCTGGGTGCCGCGTTGCAGGGCAACTTGGCGCAGTGCGATCATGCAGGCTCCCGAATAAAAGGGTAATACGATGGGTGATTCTAACCGATTGGCACACTTGGAGCAGACTCCTCTGTGGGACTTTGCCTTGAAATGGTACTCACGCCCCGGGGTTGAAGCCGCTTGCCTGCGCTTGCAGGAAGAGGCCGGGGTGGACGTCTGCGAATTGCTGTTTCATGGCTGGCTGTACAGTCACGGCTTTCAGGCCTCTCCCGAGCGGGTGGAAAAGTACCGGAAAGAACGCCTGCGTTGGCAGCATGAGGTCACCGCTGTGTTACGCGACTTGCGTCGTGGGCTCAAAGCCGAGGCAGCCGCCAGGCAAGGGGTGTTGGCGCTGAGAGAGACGCTCAAGCAGGCGGAACTTCTGGCAGAGCGTGAAAACCTTCAACGCTGGCAGGAATGGGCGTTGGACGAAACGACCTCTGAAGCTCGCTTGAGAGTGACGCGAGTAGCCTCGGGTAACAGTGCTTGGTGGCTAAGAAATCAAGTAGTTATACAAGCCTATACAGACCGTGATGAAACGCTGGATTATTCATCCTCAACCCTTGAAAGGGCCTGGCAGACGTTGGGACGCCAGCTTGACCCCTTGCATGTAGCGCGCTAGCCTAAATCCAAATTACGTCTGAAATGATTACCATCTTGCTTAAACGCCGGGTAGTAATACCACTTCGGGTAATCTGCATAACCAACGGCTATGCAACCTATTGCAAGGGGAACGACTTGATGAAAACAACCCAGTTGATGAAAAAAAGCAAGCTGCTAACCACCGCAAGTATTGGTGCCCTGCTATTTGGTCTATCGGCAGCCGCACACGCCGACAACTGGCGTTATGCTCACGAAGAATACGAAGGTGACGTTCAGGATGTGTTCGCTCACGCCTTCAAGGATTATATCGAAGAGAACTCCGAGCATTCGGTTCAGGTCTACCGCTTCGGCGAGCTCGGCGAGTCCGACGACATAATGGGACAGACCCTCAGCGGCATCCTGCAATTCGTCAATCAGTCGCCCGGCTTTACCGGCTCGACGATTCCCGAGGCCCAGATCTTCTTCATTCCCTATCTGTTGCCTACCGACATGGAGACCGTGCTCGAGTTCTTCGAGGAAAGCGAAGCCATCAATAAAATGTTCCCGGAACTATACGCAGAGCACGGCCTGGAACTGCTGCAGATGTATCCGGAAGGTGAAATGGTGGTTACCGCCGACGAGCCGATCACCTCTCCCGAGGACTTCGACAACAAGAAGATCCGCGTGATGACTAACCCGCTGCTGGCCGAGACCTACAATGCCTTCGGTGCCACCGCCACACCGCTGCCTTGGGGTGAAGTCTACGGTGGTTTGCAGACCGGCATTCTCGATGGCCAGGAAAATCCCATCTTCTGGATCGAATCCGGTGGTCTGTATGAAGTATCGCCGCACCTGACCTTTACCGGCCACGGCTGGTTCACTACCGCCATGATGGCCAATCAGGACTTCTACGAAGGGCTTTCCGAGGATAACCAGCAGTTGGTACAGGACGCCTCTGATGCGGCTTACGATCATACCATTGAGCATATTCAAGGGCTGGCCGAAAAATCCCTGGATAAGATCATGAGTGCCTGTGAAGAGTGCACCGTGACCCGCCTCAACGCAGAGCAGATGCAGGCGTTCAAGGAACGTGCCCCGCAGGTCGAGGAAAAATACATCGAAATGACCGGCGAAGACGGCCGTGAATTGCTGAACCAGTTCCATGAAGACCTCGAAGAAGTTACCGAGGACTGATATTACTGGCAAGAGCAAACGACAAGGGGGCAGCTAAGCTGCCCCCTTGTCGTTTGTACCTGCGTCCAGCCAGCGTTGAACCGAGCGGCATACCAACAGACGCTTTGCCGCTAAGCTGCTAGGAAGCCATGTTTTTTACTGCATCAACTGCAGAAAAGGGAGTGCGGCCATGTCTGATGAAGAAATTGAAAGAAATTACCGGTCCGGCCTTCCGGGGGTACTCGGCACGGTCGATACGCTAATCAGCAAACTTGAAGCCGTCATTCTGGCAATGGGCGTCCTATTGATGGCTTTCAATACCGTTGCCAACGTCATTGCCCGTTTCGTATTTGGGGAGAGTATTTTCTTTTCCGGTGAAATCAATCGGATATTAATCATCATGATCACCTTTGCGGGGGTCGGTTATGCGGCACGTCATGGACGTCATATCCGCATGTCGGCGATCTACGATGCGCTCCCGGTAGGAGGGCGCAAGGCGCTGATGATCTTCATTTCCCTGTTCACGGCAATGGTGATGTTCTTCCTGCTTTACTACTCGATCTATTACATTCTCGATCTCTATTCGCGAGGCAGGATTCTTCCGGCGCTGGGGTTCCCGATCTGGGTGATCTATATCTGGGTACCATTGGGGTTCTTGATCACGGGCATTCAGTACTTGCTGACGGCTATCAAGAACATGACGACGCGTGATGTGTATCTATCGACCGCCGTGCTTGATGGTTACAAGGATACGGAAACGGAAGTCTGATCTAGGGCGCCATGCCCGGGGAAACGAATAATGACGACGATAATGGTTGTGACCATGATTGCCCTGCTGTTGCTGGGCTTTCCCATGATGGTGCCGCTGATAACCGCGGCGGTCATCGGTTTTTACATGATGTTCAATGGCTTTGGACAAATGGAGACCTTTATTCAGCAGGTGGTGGCGGGTATCCGCCCAGCCTCGCTGATCGCGGTTCCCATGTTCATCCTGGCTGCCGACATCATGACGCGTGGCCAATCGGCGAATCGCCTTATCGACATGGTGATGTCCTTTATCGGGCATGTGAAAGGCGGGTTGGCAGTGAGTACCGCTGCTTCCTGTACTTTGTTCGGCGCTGTCTCGGGTTCCACGCAGGCCACGGTAGTCGCCGTCGGTTCACCTTTGCGCCCCAAGATGCTCAAGGCCGGTTATTCCGACTCTTTCACCCTGGCGTTGATCATCAATGCCAGTGACATTGCCTTTCTGATCCCGCCGAGTATCGGCATGATCATCTATGGAGTTATTTCCGGTACGTCGATCGCCGAGCTGTTCATTGCAGGTATCGGACCAGGGTTGCTGATTCTGTTGATGTTTTCAGCGTACTGCGTGCTTTACGCGGTGATCCGTGATGTGCCTACCGAGCCCAAATCCACCTGGCGGCAACGTCTTTCCGCTGTGCGCTTGGCATTATGGCCACTAGGGTTTCCGGTAATTATCGTGGGTGGTATCTACGGGGGGATCTTCAGCCCTACGGAAGCTGCTGCCGCCTGTGTGCTTTATGCCATTCTGCTCGAGTTTGTGGTGTTCCGCTCACTGAAGATGAACGATATCTATGCGATTGCCAAATCCACTGGCCTGATCACCGCTGTGGTATTTATCCTGGTGGGGGTGGGCAACGGCTTCTCATGGATTATCTCATTTGCCCAGATTCCCCAGGCTATTCTCGAAACCGTCGGGGTCAACGAGGCCGGGCCGACAGGGGTTCTGATAGCCATCTGTATCGCTTTCTTTGTGGCTTGCATGTTCGTCGATCCCATCGTGGTAATCCTGGTGTTGACGCCGATCTTTGCACCGGCCGTGGCAGCGACAGGCCTGGACCCGGTGCTGGTGGGTATCCTGATCACCTTGCAGGTTGCGATAGGGTCGGCGACGCCGCCCTTCGGGTGCGACATATTCACGGCCATCGCGATTTTCAAGCGGCCCTATTGGGATGTGATAAAAGGCACGCCTCCGTTTGTCTTCATGCTGATATTGGCGGCGGCACTGTTGATCATGTTCCCGCAAATCGCGCTGTTCTTACGTGACCTGGCCTTCCGGTAACCGTTCATAAGGAGTCGCTGAATGTTCAATCGTATACTGGTACCGGTGGATGGTTCGAGGGGGGCTTTGAAGGCACTGGAAAAAGCGGCAGCGCTACATTTGCTGACCGGTGCCGAACTTTATCTGCTGTGTGTCTTCAAACATCACAGTCTGCTTGAAGCATCGCTTTCCATGGTACGTCCAGCCAAGCTTGATATACCCGATGAAGCACTCAAGGAGTACGCCACGGAGATCGCCATGCACGCCAAGGCGCATGCTATCGAGCTGGGGGTCGATGCGCTTAGTGTGCGTTCCTTTATCAAGGGGGGGCAGCCGTCGCGCATTATCTCGCGTTTTGCGTTCAAGCATGAGTGTGACCTCATCGTGATCGGTGCCCAGGGCACCAATGGCGAAAAAGGGGCCTTGCTGGGCAGTGTGGCGCAACGTGTGGCGGGCTCGGCTCACTGTCCTACACTGGTGGTGTGATCGAGACGTCTTTCTGAGACTTTCTGATTCGTACTGACAGCGGGCCGAGGCGGATGCAGCCTCGGCTCGCTGGTGTTAGGCTCTGTGTGAAACCGGTTATTGATTGGCGCATGGCGCTTTTTCCTATTAGCTTTTCTTTTTAGCTTTTTCTTATCAATTGTCTAATTAAGGTTATGTAATGAAAACACTGCTTTCTTCTACTGTTCTGACAGGTCTGCTGGTCGCTTCGCCCTGGGCGCTGGCCGCACCGGAAACCGAGCAGGAACAACTGGCCTACAGCCTTGGGGTAACCTTGGGCGAAAGTATGCAGGAAGATATCAGCGATCTGGACATGGATACTTTTACTCAAGGCATGCGTGATGTCTTTGAAGGCAATGAACTTGCCTTGAGTGAAGAGCAGATGGCCGACGCCTTGATGGCTTTCCAGCAACGCTCCCTGGAAGCGCGTCAGGCCGAGGCGGATGAGGCGGCTCAAGCCAACCTGAAAGTCGGTGAGACCTTCCTGGAAGAGAATGCCGCCCGCGAGGAAGTCACCGTAACCGAATCCGGTCTGCAATACGAAGTGGTCGAGTCCGGCGACGGCGCTACGCCGGGGCCTGAAGATACCGTCGAAGTTCATTACGAAGGCATGCTGCTGGATGGCACTGTATTCGATAGCTCGTACGAACGCGGTGAACCGGTCAGCTTTCAGGTCGGCCAAGTGATCGAAGGCTGGCAGGAAGCGCTGCAGCTGATGAGCGTCGGCGACACCTGGATGGTCTATATTCCCGCCGAACTCGGTTATGGCGCACAAGGTCAAGGTCCCATCGGCCCCAATGAAACGCTGACGTTCCGCGTGGAATTGTTGGACGTCGAGTAACCGCCATGAGACGCACCACGACAGTTTGTGTGCTGGTGGGCCTGGGAATGTCAGCATCACTGCATGCTGAGGAAACGGCTGATTCCCCCATGGCGTTGCCCGCCTTGGCCGCCTCTACCGAGCAAGTGAGCGTGGTAGGGGTATCCTCCGGGGGATACATGGCCAGCCAGCTGGCGGTCGCCTGGCCGGAGCGTTTTAGCGGTCTGGGCGTGCTGGCCGCCGGCCCTTGGGGCTGCTCACAAGGCTCGCTTAGCCTGGCCTTGAACCAATGCATGATGACGCGCCGGGGGTTGCCCGATCTCGACCAACTGGAGCAGCGGCGACAGGATTATGCCGAGCGCGGCGAAGTAGGTAGCCGAGAGGCGCTTAGCCAACTGAAGGTCTTCATTTGGCACGGCGAGAATGATCCGGTGTTCGACCCCAGGTTGAGCGATGCATTGGCGGAGCAGTTTTCCACCTGGCTGGATGCGTCCGGCGAGCAGCTCAAGGTGGTGCGAGATGAACAGGCGGGGCATGGCTGGCCGGTACGCCTGCCCGAAGAGGAAGCCGTATCGCCCGAGATGCTAGGCGACTGCCAAGAAGGTGGGGGAAGTCACGTTTTATCCTGCGGCAAGGATATTGCCGGCGACATGATGGAGTGGCTGCATCCTCGGAAAGAGGCGCAAGATCCTCAGCAGGATGGCGAATTACTGCGCTTTGATCAGACGGAATTCGATGCCAAGGGGCTGGCGGATGTGGGTTATCTGTTCATACCGCCGGGCTGTGCCGACGGCGATTGCGGGGTAACGCTAGCGCTACATGGCTGCCAGATGAGCCATGAACAGATCGGTGAGACCTTCGTGCGTCACAGCGGCTTGAACCGTTGGGCGCTTGAGCATGAGCAGGTGGTGCTTTATCCCCAGGCAACCACCACCCTCGGCAACCCCCAAGGCTGTTGGGACTGGTGGGGGTTTGCCGAAAGCACCTGGCAGATAAGTCCCTTGCATGAAACACGCAGCGGGACTCAAATCGAAGCCTTGATGGCCATGCTGTCGCGTCTGCAGGAACCCAGCGAGGCGTTATCGCAATAGCGTTGCTTCAACCTTCCAGCACGCCCTGAAGCGCTGAAACCAGGGTGTGGGGGGTGGGCGAATACAGCACTCGCTGAAGAAGCTTGCCCTCAGGGTTGACCAGATATAACGAGGCGCTGTGGTCGATGGTGTATTCCATGGACGACTCAGGCGTCTCGACCCGCCGCCAGATCACTCCGTAGCGCTCGGCCAGTTCTTCAAGCTGCGCCTGACTGCCGGTAGCTCCGATAAATTCCTCGCCGAAATAACCCATGTACTCTTTCAGGCGTTCCAGTGTATCGCGCTCCGGGTCGACGGAAACCATCACCGGCACGACTCTTTCACGCTGCTCGGTGCTCAGTTTCTGTAATGCCTGACGCTTGACCGACTGATTCATGGGGCAGATGTCGGGGCAGTAGGTATAGCCGAACGAGAGCACGGCGATCTGATCGTCGGTCAGCTGGGTCAGTGAAAAATCACCCTGAGTGGACGGCAGCTCTACCGGCCCGCCGACGATGCCATCATTGGAAGAAGAGGTTAGCTGGTGGTCGTACCAGGCAATGCCGCCGAACGCCATCAATACAAGTGTGACGGCGCCGATTCCCAGGCCGAGTGTTTTTCGTGACATCGTTAACTCCGGGTTACGTCGAAATCGAACCAGCTGCCCATCTTGCCCTGTGGGGTATCGATAATCACACGGGCACGCCAAGGCATGACTGCCTGAGTGCATATACCCACTTGCCCGATCCCTGAAAAAAGATTGGGCGCGGCATTTTCAAGCGGGAAACGGTGCAGGCCCATGTCCATGTCACGTCCCACGAAATCCACTTCGGCAGAGCTTGCCTGGATGTCTTCCAGATGCAGGTTCAAGGGCAGGGGTTGTAGCGCCTCGATATGGCCCTCCGTATCAATGGCCAGGGAAATGCGACCGTGCTCACCCAGCGTCGCCGAACAGGGCGCTTCATGCAAATTACACCCCGGCTGGGCAGGAAACCAGGTTACGTGGGTATCGTCACGTAGCCAATGGGTGAGTAAATACCAGCCGCTGACGGCAAGCGCCAGGCAGGTGAGTAACGTCAACAGCCGTAGGATGGGATAGCCTGGCGAAGAGCCGGCGGATTCCGGAGAGGTGTTCATGGCAGAATAAGTGTCTACGCAAGTGTGGCGGAAAGTGTTTTCCATACTAGCAGCATTTAGCGTGAAGCCCCTGTGCCGGGATGTCGCAGAACACGAGGAGGAATAACCTAATGGGAAGTGTTGCGGATGCGTTGGGGCCACTTTTCCTGCTGATTCTACTGGGTGCCTTGCTGGGCCATTGGCGCCAGCCGAGTGCCACTTTCTGGCCGCAGATGGAACGCTTGATCTATTTCCTGTTGTTCCCCGCCATGCTGGTGTCCACCCTGGCCACTGCCGACGTCAATCAGGTGCCGGTAGGCCGCTTGGCATTGGTGCTGTTGGGCGCCATTCTGCTAGGCAGTTTCTTGCTGTGGTGGCTGCGCCACAGGCTCGGGTTGGAGGCGCCGGCCTTCACCTCGGTGTTTCAGGGGGCGGTACGCTTCAATACCTATGTGGGCGTCGCCGGAGCGGCGGCCTTGCATGGTAGCTTGGGCGCCACCACTGCTGCGGTCGCGGTGGCTTTAATGGTGCCGGTGGTCAATGTGCTCTGTGTGGGAAGTTTTATCGCTGCCGGTACCCTGGGGCCTTCCAGTCTGGGAAAGAGCTTTGCCGCTCTGGCGCGCAATCCTTTGATCCTGGCCTGTATCGCAGGCATTGCGCTGAATCTATCCGGGGTGGGCTTGCCCGGCTGGAGCGGTGGTGCCGTGGAGCTTGTCGGTCGCGCAGCACTGCCGCTGGGGTTGGTGGCGGTGGGCGTGGCGCTGCGCCCGATGGCGCTGTTGCGTCTCGATCGCGGTCTCGTTGCTTCCAACATGATCAAGCTGGGCTTGATGCCGCTAATGGTATTGGTGCTGGCGTCGCTACTGGGGCTGGATACGGTCAGCCGCGATGTCGCCCTGCTGTTCGCCGCCCTGCCCACGGCCACATCAGCCTACATCCTGGCGCGTCAGTTGGGCGGTGATGCCGAAATGATGGCCGCCTTGATTACCAGTCAGACGCTCTTGGCCATGGTCACGTTGCCCCTCTGGCTACGCCTGGCAGGAGGATGAGAAGATCTAAATAAAAAACATTCGCATTATTGTTGACGAGTTGAATGAGAATTATTACAGTGTGGGTGTGGCGTTGGTGAGGCGCCACACGACCAGAACGGAACTTGCCAGTTTCTGTGATGGTTTCTCCCTCTCATTGCTAGTCACGGTCTTTTGCCGCCCTCCTGCAGGGCGGCTTTCTTTTTTATGCAATGCCCCAAGGCAGGTGCCCACCCTCGGTTCGGTGGACAGTGCTGCGCGCCTCATTGACGATCCAGTCATGCACCGCCAGAACCCGGGGGTCGTCAAGAGCGCCCGGGCTACTCACGATGCCGTAATGCATGCCGGTGGCGACCCGTTCGGAGAAAGGCGCAATCAAGGTGCCGCTTTCCAGCTCGCCGCTGATCAGCGTCTGACGAGCAATGGCCACGCCCATGCCGGCGGTCGCCGCGCCAATGGTCAGCTGGTTGCGGTTGAAGGTGTAACCGCGTTGGACGTTGACATGAGGAGCACCGATGGCTTTCAAGTAATACTCCCATTCGGCGTAGTCATGGCTGCCGCGCCAGGCCGTGACGTCATGCAGCAAGGGATACTCGGCCAGGTCCTCGGGGCGGCGCAACGGTGGGTGGTGGCGTAACAGTGCCGGCGAGCAGACAGGGAAGATGTATTCCTCCATTAACGGCGTGATCGAGAACCCTGGAATCTGACCATTGTTGAGGTCGATAGCCAAGTCAAAGTCGGCGTCGCGCAGCGAGATGGTGCTGTCTTCGGCGAGCAGGTGCAGTTCGATATCGGGAAAGCGTGCCTGCAGTCGTGGCAAGCGCGGCATCAGCCAGCGGGCTAGAAAAGAGGGCACGCTACGCAGCCGAATGATGCCGCTCATCACCCCGGAGCGCAGCCGTTTCACCTCGAGCTCCACTGCTTGATAGGCTTCATCTACCACGGCGGCCAAACGGCTGCCTTCTTCGGTCAGTTCAAGTTGGCGCGGGCGACGCCGGAACAACTTGAAGCCCAGCCGTTCCTCCAATTGCTTGATCTGTTGACTGATGGCACCAGTGGTGACATTCAATTCCTCGGCGGCGCGCGTGAAGGACAGGTGCCTGGCGCTGACCGCGAAAACCTTTAGCCAGGCGTGAGTCTGAGCGTTGAGATGACGGTTCATGGTTGAGTTCTGCTAAAGCGTGGAAAAGATATTATCGATTGTGCCTAGTGCAACGTGCGTTGAATATAGCGTCAACGCCTATTTTAGGCACCTGACCATCTTGATATGCCTCCTTATGATTTAAGCGAGCTCATGCATGGCAGACAAATAGAATTGATGGCGACGCTCGATGTCGTCTTGGAGCAAACGAGATGTCCATTAGTGTATTCGATCTGTTCAAGGTCGGCGTTGGACCGTCGAGTTCGCATACGGTAGGCCCGATGCGCGCTGCTTACGACTTCGTGGCAGCACTGCGCAACGCCAACCTGCTGATGCGTGTGACAAGAATAGAGGTACAGCTGTTTGGTTCGCTCTCCGCCACGGGCCTTGGCCATGGTACCGACCAGGCCGTGATCATGGGGTTGATGGGAGAGCGCCCCGACCGTATCGACCCGGCGATGATCACGCCCGTCATCGAGACGTTACAAACCACCCGAACCTTGCAACTCGATGGCCACCTGGCGGTTCCCTTTGACTGGCGCCGGGATATGCAATTGCACGAAGAGAGCCTGCCGCATCACCCTAATGCCATGCGCTTGGTCGCCTACAGCTGGGATGGCGAACTGTACCGCAACACCTATTATTCGGTGGGTGGTGGCTTCGTCATCGATGAGGCGCAGGCCAGTACCGGTGAGCTTGATAGTGATACCACGCCACTACCGTATGACTTCAATTCGGCGGCTGAATTGATGAGGCTTTGTCGCCAGCATGGTCTGCGTATCAGCCAATTGATGATGGCCAACGAAATGGCCTGGCGCAGCGAAGCCGATGTTCGTGCCGGGCTTCGGAAAATCTGGGAAGCCATGCAGGCTTGCGTGGAAACCGGCCTTCAGCATGACGGTGTTCTGCCCGGCGGACTCAATGTGAAACGCCGGGCAGCATCATTGCATCGTCGTTTGCTGGTCATGGAGGAAGATACCAGCGTCTTTGCCTCGACATTCTCGGCCATGGACTGGGTCAATGTCTTTGCGCTGGCGGTAAACGAGGAGAATGCCGCCGGGGGGCGTATGGTTACCGCCCCTACCAATGGGGCGGCAGGCATTATCCCGGCAGTCTTGCACTATTACATGAAATTTCATGGCAATGCCCGAGAGGAAGATGTGGTGGATTTCCTGATGGCTGCCGGCGCCGTGGGTATCCTGTGCAAGAAGAATGCGTCGATTTCGGGAGCCGAGGTAGGGTGTCAGGGAGAGGTCGGTTCGGCTTGCGCCATGGCCGCCGCCGGGCTTGCCGAGGTGCTTGGGGGTAGTGTGGGTCAGGTCGAGAATGCCGCCGAGATCGGTCTCGAGCATAACCTGGGGCTGACCTGCGATCCGGTGGGAGGGCTGGTTCAGATCCCCTGTATCGAGCGCAATGCCATCGCGTCGGTGAAAGCGATCAATGCCGCTCAGATGGCCTTGCGGGGCGATGGCGAGCACTTCATCTCGCTCGACAAGGTGATTCGCACCATGCGCGATACCGGTGCCGACATGCAGGATAAGTACAAGGAAACGTCGCGTGGCGGCTTGGCGGTCAATACCATCGAGTGCTGATAAACCTGGATTCATGGAGTGATTGCAGCACTCGAGGCTGACAGAAACGCCGTTTTCAGTCGGTACGCTGGTAGATCAGGTCCCATACACCGTGCCCCAGGCGTTCACCGCGCGCTTCGAACTTGGTGAGAGGACGAAAGGCAGGGCGCGGCACATAAGGGGCGCTCGATGCTTCGGCGGTATTGGTGAAGCCGGGGGTAGCGTCCATGAGCTCCGCCATCCACTGGGCATAGGCTTCCCAATCGGTGGCCAGATGAAAGTTACCGCCGGGCTTCAAACGCGTCCGAATCAACTCGACGAAGGCCGGTTGCACGATACGCCGCTTGTGATGCTTCTTCTTCGGCCAGGGGTCGGGGAAGAACAGCTGCAATGTATCGATCGAACCTTCCGGCAGGCACTGCTCAAGCACCGCCAAGGCGTCTTCGCGATAAATGCGCAGGTTGGTCAGACCGCGCTTGTCGGCTTCATCGAGCAACTTGCCCACGCCTGGGGCATGTACCTCGATACCGATGAAATCGGTGTCAGGGTGGCTTTCGGCCTGCTCGATCAGCGAATTGCCCATGCCGAAGCCGATTTCCACTACACGTGACGCCCGGCGCCCGAACAGGCCATCAAGGTCCTGTAGGCCGTCGGCAAGGCTGAGGCCCAGGCGTGGCCAGATAGCATCGAGCCCACGGGTTTGGGCTTGGGTCATGCGCCCGCCACGGATCACGTAGCTTTTGATGCCCCGCCGATGCAGCGGGGCAGCCGAGTTTTCCGGGCCGCCGCTATCTTTTGCAGTAGCTTCTTCGTTACCGACGTTGTCGTGTGGTTCTGTCATGAGTTCTCGGATAGCGTGGAGTCGGGTTCAGCCGTTGATACGACCGGCAAAGGGAGAAGAGGGTTCGGCACTCTGGCGGCGCGGCATCCGCCCGGCGAGAAAGGCGTCGCGTCCGGCCTGTACCGCCAGCTGCATGGCGCGGGCCATACGTAGCGGCTCACGCGCATGGGCGATGGCGCTATTGAGCAGAACCCCGTCGCAGCCCAGTTCCATGGCCATGGCGGCATCTGAAGCGGTACCGATACCCGCATCCACCAGCACCGGCACGCAGCTCTGTTCTACGATCAAGCGCAGGTTATGCGGGTTCTGGATGCCGTGACCGGAGCCGATCAACGAGCCCAGCGGCATGATGGCGCAGCAGCCCATGGCTTCCAGTTCCCGCGCCACAATGGGGTCGTCGCTGGTGTAAACCATGACATCGAAACCATCGGCCAGCAGGGTTTCGGCGGCTTTCAGAGTTTCCATGACATTGGGGTAAAGAGTGGTTTCATCACCCAGCACTTCCAGCTTGACCAATTTATGGCCATCGAGCAGTTCGCGCGCCAGGCGGCAGGTGCGTACCGCATCCTTGGCGGTGTAGCATCCGGCAGTGTTGGGCAGCAGGGTATAGCGGCTGGGCGGCACCACATCCAACAGGTTAGGCCCCTCGGCATCTTGTCCCAGGTTGGTGCGGCGCACGGCAAAGGTGACGATTTCAGCGCCGCTGGCGGCAATCGCTTCGCCGGTTTCCTGCATGTCCTTGTATTTGCCCGTGCCCACCAGCAGCCGTGAATGAAAGATTTGGCCGGCCAGTGTCAGTGGGCTGTCGTTGAACTGTTGTGTCATTGAACGTTTCCTCAAGATAAAGCCGGTAGCTTAACCACCGCCGATGGCATGGACGATTTCTACTTGGTCACCGTCGCGAAGAGGCGTTTCGGCCAGCTGACTGCGTGGCACGATCTGCTCGTTGACCTCCACGGCGATACGGCGACCGGTCAGCCCGAGCGTCTCGACCAGATCAGCCGCCGTGGCAGCGCTGTCGACTGCATGAGGTTCGCCGTTGAGTTGAATCTGCATGGCATCCTCGCAAATGAAATGAAAACGCCCCTATTGTAGCGGTTCAGACAAGACCAAGGTATGGCGAAAGGGTAATAAGACAATGCCAACAGGAGAGACAATGATGCGTGACAAGGCATGGTGGGCGGGCGTGGCGCTTTCCGGAGCGGTCATGGTGGTCGCCGGCGCTTATGCGACCCATGGGTTGGCATCACGTGCCAGTGCCGTCATGGTCGGGGTGTTTGAAACCGGTGTGCGCTATCAGGCTTGGCATACCCTGGCGATGCTTGCGGTGTTGGCCTGGCGTGCGTCCATGCCACTGGCGGGACAGCGATGGGTATTAGGGCTATGGACACTGGGAATGCTGGCTTTCTCCGGGTCGCTTTATGCCATGGCGCTGGGGGGGTGGAACCTTGGCCTGATAACCCCGTTCGGTGGGGCGTTGTTGATCGCCGGCTGGCTTTGTCTGGCGTTTGTTGCGTTAACGAGTAATCGCTAGCTCGCTTTCCGGCAGGGCATAGGTGGCGGTGATGTGAGCAACCGGGCGATCATCATCCACGCAAAATAGCTGAACTTCGCCCACCGCCAAGCGGCGGCCGAGCTTGATCACTTTAGCCTTGGCGATCATGTCACGATCCCCCGGCGCTGCCCGCAGAAAATGGCAATTAAGGTCGGTGGTCACCGCCATGGCGACAGGACCGATTTGCGCCAAAATGGCCACGTACAGGCAAACATCGGCCAAGCCCATCATGGTGGGTCCGGATACCCGTGAGCCTGGGCGCAGATGTGTGTTGTTAATTGCCAAGCGCATATTGGCATGCATGTCGTCACCGACACTTTCGATCTTGCCCATTCGCTGGGGAAAGACCTCGTCCAGAAAGTGCTCGATTTGCTCGACAGTCATCATGGTCATTGGAATTATCCTTGGATGATGGTGCGGTTGTAAGCATCCGTTAACGTTAACGTAATGGAGCATAAATAAAAAAGCCCCGGGGTGCGAGCCCGGGGCTGAGTCGTGCAGTATTGGCCGCTTACTTGGCCTTGTGTACTTGGCGCCATTCGTGGAGCAACGGCTCGGTATAGCCGGAAGGTTGTTCGCGGCCTTTGAAGATCAGGTCGCTGGCGGCCTTGAAGGCGGTGGAGGCGTTGAAATCGTCACTCATGGCGGTATAAGTCGGATCACCGGCATTCTGTTTGTCGACCACCTTGGCCATGCGCTGCAGGGTCTCTTCGACGCGCGCTGCGTCAACGATGCCATGGTGCAGCCAATTGGCGATGTGCTGGCTGGAGATGCGCAGCGTGGCGCGGTCTTCCATCAAGGCGACGTTGTGGATGTCGGGCACCTTGGAGCAGCCCACGCCGTGTTCGACCCAGCGCACCACATAACCCAGGATACCTTGGCAGTTATTGTCGAGCTCCTGCTGAATCTCGTCATCCGACCAGTTGGCGTTTTCCGCCACCGGCACGCTAAGCAGGTCATCCAGAAGGTCCGACTCGCCCTGGTCTTCCAGTTCGCGCTGAACCTGTGCCACGTTGACCTGATGGTAGTGCAGCGCATGCAGCACGGCGGCGGTGGGTGAAGGTACCCAGGCGGTGTTGGCACCGGCCTTGGGGTGGCCGATCTTCTGCTCCAGCATGTTGTGCATCAGATCCGGCATGGCCCACATGCCCTTGCCGATCTGGGCGCGGCCACGCAGCCCGCAGGCCAGACCGACCAGAACGTTGTTGCGCTCGTAGGCCCCGATCCAGGCGGCGTTTTTCATGTCGCCTTTGCGGATCATCGGCCCGGCTTCCATGGCGGTATGCATTTCGTCACCGGTGCGATCCAGGAAACCGGTGTTGATGAACACCACCCGTGACGCCGCTTCGGCAATGCAGGCCTTGAGGTTGACCGTGGTGCGACGCTCCTCGTCCATGATGCCCATTTTCAGGGTGTCACGCTGCATGCCCAGAATGTCTTCGACGCGCGAGAACAGTTCGTTGGCGAAGGCCACTTCCTGGGAACCGTGCATTTTGGGTTTGACGATATACACCGAACCGGTACGCGAATTGCGCGGCTGGCTGGCATCCTTCTTGAGGTCATGCAGGGCGAGCAGCGAGGTCATCACTGCATCCAGAATCCCTTCCGGCAGTTCGTTACCCTCGGCATCGAGTACCGCCGGCGTGGTCATCAGATGCCCTACGTTGCGCACGAACATCAAGGAGCGGCCGGGCAAGGTGACGCTACCGCCATTGGTGGTCTGCCAGATACGGTCGGCATGCAGCCGGCGTGTGCTGGTCTTGCTGCCTTTTTCGATCTGCTCTTCGAGATCGCCTTTCATCAGGCCCAGCCAGTTGCTGTAGACGCCCACTTTATCCTCGGCATCCACGGCGGCGACGGAGTCTTCGCAATCCATGATGGTGGTGAGCGCGGCTTCCGCGACGACATCCTTGACGCCCGCCGGATCTGTCTTGCCGATCGGATGAGACGGGTCGATCTGGATTTCCAGATGCAGGTCGTGGTTGGCCAGCAGGATGCTCTCGGGCTTGGCAGCGTCGCCGGTGAAGCCGATCAGCTTGCCCGGATCCTTGAGGCCGGTTTCACGCCCGCCTTCCAAGGTCACGATCAAGTGCTCGTCGCGCAACACATACTTCACGGCATCATGGTGCGAGCCGGTGGCCAGCGGCACGGCACGGTCAAGCACGCCTCGCGCGTAGGCGATGACCTTTTGGCCGCGCTTGGGGTTGAAGCTGGTGCCTTTTTCGGCGCCATCGGCTTCGGAGATGGCATCGGTGCCGTAAAGAGCATCATACAGGCTGCCCCAACGAGCATTGGCAGCGTTCAAGGCGTAGCGAGCGTTGCTTACCGGAACCACCAGCTGGGGACCGGCCTGAACGGCGATTTCACGGTCGACATTGGTGGTAGTCGCCGAGACATGTGCCGGTGCTTGGACAAGGTAACCGATCTTCTTGAGGAAGGCGCGATAGGCCGGCATGTCTTGCACGGGACCGGGGTTTTCGCGATGCCAGGTATCGAGCGCTTCTTGCAAGGTGTCGCGGGTTTTCAGCAGTTGTTGATTCTTGGGCGTCAGGTCATGGAAGAGTGCATCCACGCCGGCCCAGAAGGCTTCGGGATCGACGCCGGTGCCCGGCAGTGCCTGTTCCGTGATGAACTGATCCAGCTCGGTGGCCACCTGCAGGCGATGGCGAGAGATACGTTGGGACATAGAGGGCTCCTCATGTTCGTCGGCGGTCGGCTTGCGCCTATCGCAGGATAAGCGGTAGTGGCATCACTCAACCGGCATGCCACGATTTTGTGGAAAATACTTCCACATGTAAACCCGAAGATCAAGATCCCTGCCCTAGACATAGGGTTAACCCAACGCCAACCCGGCCCGTTGCCATCGGATCGAGCTACGCCATTGCCGACCTGGCTAGCCCGGAAATTGCACCATAAATGAAAAAAACGGCTGAAAATCGGTTATTATTCAAGAGCCTACGCAAAAATCAACCGCAACAGCCACCATGACGAAATGTATCACGCCGACCGCCTCGTTTCCACGCTACAAGGGCCGTGAGATCACCTCCGATGGCGCCGCACTCCTGGGGGCGCCGGCTTGACCGGCCCCCAGGAGTGCGATTCAATCGAGCGTCCTGACTTCACCCGCCAAGAGGCACTGCCATGGGCGCCACCCCGGATCGCGCGACTGTCCTCGAGTCCTTTGCCACCACGGTCGTGCCGCTGGCCCTCCCGACTTTACCTGCTGCTTCAGAGCGCGGCAGCTATTCTATGAACCCGAGATATGAGGGAGGCAGTGTGATCCAGGAAAATAACCATAGCGGGCATCAACAGGCGGTGATCGCGCGGCAAGTGCGGCGCCGGGCCCCGGGAGCAACCGGCATCCTCGATGCTTGCCTGGGGGAAGCGGCATGAAGCCTCTTTCGAGCACAGGGTTTGCGATCTTCGGTGCGGCGCTGGTCGCGATCAGTTACGGGCTCGCGCGCTTCGCCTTCGGGCTCTTCGTACCCCCCATCCGAGACGAGCTGGGACTCACGCCATATGTGATCGGCATCATCGGCGCGCTGCCGCTCATCAGTTTCTTGCTGGCCACGGCGATCGCGCCGTTCATCACCGACCATCTCGGCGCCCGCAACACGGCGGTGCTCTCCGGGGCATTCGGCGTCGGCGGCCTGACGATGATCAGCCAGGCCGCCGACGCGCTGCTGCTGGGCGTGGGGGTGTTCGCGTGCGGTATCTGCACCGGCCTGATGATGCCCGCGCTCACGGCCGTCATGCAGGCGTTGGTGAAACGCTCGATGCACGGACGCGTTAGCTCGATCATGAACGCGGGGACCAGCATCGGCGTGATCGTAGCCGTACCGACGGTGCTATTCCTGGCCGACGCCTGGCGTTTCGCGTACCTCTCCTTCGCCGTCCTGGCGGGCATCGGCCTGATTGCCGCCTGGCTCTTCCTGCCCTCCGTGTCGCGGATCGCGCCGGGGAACGCCGCGCCGCCGCCCCCGATCAGCGAGCTGCCATGGTCGCGCCTCGTCAGGCTATCGCTGTTTGCCTTCGTGATGGGTTTCGTCTCCTCTGCGTACTGGATCTTCGCGCCCGACCTGGTGGTCACCCTCGGCGGCCTTCCGTCCGGCACCACCGGCTGGCTATGGCTCGCGGTGGGCATCGCCGGCCTCGGCGGTGCCGTGGTGGCCGACCTGGCTGATCGTAACAATCCTCCCATCACCCAGGCCCTGATGCTGATGATGTTGGCCGCGAGCCTGGCGCTGCTGGCGGCGAGTCCCGGGCAGTCGTTGCTGGCGGTCTTCTCCGCACTGGTCTTCGGCCTGGCCTACATGAGCCTGACGGGGCTCTACCTGATGACCGGCATCCGATTGTTGCCGGGCCGGCTGTCGATGGGCCCGGTGCTGCCCTTCATGGCGGTATCGCTCGGGCAGGCGAGCGGCTCACCGGTCGTCGGCGGGCTGGTGAATGCCTTCGGCTACGCCGACGCGTTTGCCATGTTCGCCGCGCTCGGCATCCTGGCGGCCATCCTGTCGCCGTTCTACCCGGGCCACATAGCCCAGGCCGATGAGGAAGAAGAGGAGGATGCCGGCCTCCAGGCGGCGTACGATCATCAGCTCCAGAACGAGGAGGGCGAGCCGCTGGAGGAGCCCGCCGAGGATGAGGTGAAGAAGCCGGCCGTCCACCCGTAAGGGCGGCACCGGCAGGAGTCGGGGAAAGGCCCCGGTGAGTCAAGGCCTGTCTGGCTATTACTTCGGTGCAGCGCTGCCCGCCGACCATCCACTTCACCAACCGCTCCGAGGCCAACGATTCACTGGAGTGTCGCAACTGTCACGACGAGGGGGCATGGACTTTACCCGCCACAAGGGCATCGCCCACGAGCTTCCTGACATGGCGGGCGTCGAAGACTGGGAGTGAGGCTGCAATCGTTTCATGCCGTCCTGCCGGCGCGGGTACCTTCTGGTATGGTGAGATTTTGCTGCATTCACGCAAATCGCTTTCGTCTCAGCGTGAACGACTCGTGGCATACCCCTGTCCTACCCTGTTGGAGGATACGATGACCGACTTTACCCCCCTGCAGGCCTTGGGGCCGATAGCCCCTTTCGATTCGAAAGGTGGTCAACCGCTGACCGATTATCTGGAATATTATGGTTTGGCCCCGCTGTTGACCGAGCACGTGGGTCTGTATGTCGGCTATCTCGACACGCAGCGCTTCCAGTTGTGGTGCCAGGTATGGAGTCCACCGGAACCGATAGGCACGGCGTTTGTGGTGCACGGTTATTACGACCATTTGGGGCTTTATCGACATCTACTCGAAAGACTATTAGCACAACGCTTTCGCGTGGTGTTATGGGACTTGCCCGGCCACGGCCTTTCCAGCGGACCACGCGCCACGATTAAAGATTTTGAAGACTATCAACACTGCCTGATCTACCTGCAGGACTACCTTGAGCAACAAGGTCTGGCCCCGAAACCTTGGCTGGGTGTCGGGCAAAGTACCGGCGCGGCGATTCTGGCCACCGACGCTCTGACCCGCGCGGATAACGCCCATTGGTCGGGGCTGGTATTGCTGGCACCGCTGGTGCGCCCCTGGGGCTGGAGCCAATCGAGTTGGGTGCATTGGTTGGCAAGTCCGTTCGTGAGTCAGCTACCGCGCAAATACCGGGCTAACACGACCGATGAGGCCTTCACCGAATTTTTACGTGAACAGGACCCGCTCCAGCACAACCACTTGAACGTGGCCTGGATAAGCGCCATGCGCCGTTGGATGCCTCGGCTGCTAGCGCTGCCCCCCAGCCAGGTACCCACCTTGATTCTTCAAGGTGAACAGGACATTACCGTGGATTGGGAATGGAACCTGGCAGTGCTGGAGGAAAAGTTTCCGCAAGCGCAAGTGCATCGTCACCCCGAGGCGCGTCATCATCTGGTCAATGAAGCCGAGCCCATTCGCCAAGTGTTATTCAGTGCTCTGGATGACTTCATCGACCACCTGGCGCTGTCGGCTAGCCTCCTTTCAACAGCCGATCCAGCTGACGATAGCCAATTGCCTCCATGAGATGCGGTTGCGCGGGACGTGGCTCCCCTTGAAGATCCGCCAGGGTCAGCGCCACACGCAGCACCCGATGGTAGGCGCGGGCCGAAAGCCTGAGTTTTTCCAGTACCTCGGCAAGCCAGGCGCGTTCGTCGGCTTGCAGGGCGCAGGCGGCTTCGAGTTCGCGCCCACCCAGATGGCTATTCAATGCGCCACGTGCCAACTGGCGTTCCCGTGCAGCGATGACCCGCTCGCGTACCGCGGCGGAGGACTCCCCCTGGGTCTGGGCGGTGAGTTGCTGCGCAGGCAAGGCGGGCACCTCCACCTGGAGGTCGATGCGGTCCAGCAGCGGGCCGGAAACCCGGGCCTGATAACGCTGGATTTGGGCGTTGCTGCACTGACAACGCTGGCGCGGGTCGCCCAGATGCCCGCAAGGGCAGGGGTTCATCGCCGCCACCAACTGGAACTGAGCCGGATACCGGCGTTCGTGGCTGGCGCGTGCCAGATGAATGGTGCCGGATTCCAGCGGTTGCCTGAGCACCTCCAGCACATGGCGCGAAAATTCGGGTAATTCGTCCAAAAACAGCACGCCGTGGTGGGCAAGCGAGATCTCGCCGGGCTTGGGTTTGGAGCCGCCGCCGACCAGGGCCGCGGCACTGGCACTGTGGTGTGGTTGTCTAAAGGGTCTTCGCCCCCAATGCTGGTCCAGCGTCAGCCCGCAGACCGAGCGCACGGCGGCCACTTCCAGGGCTTCATCGTCGCTCAGCGGCGGTAAAATGCCGGGCAGCCGGCTGGCGAGCATGGTCTTGCCGGTACCCGGCGGACCTGCGAAGAGCAGGTTGTGGCCACCTGCCGCAGCGACTTCCAGGGCGCGGCGCGCCTGATGCTGTCCGCGCACTTCGGCCAGGTCGTCGATCAGGCCTTCCGCCTTGGCTCTGGGGCCGAGCCGGTGCGGCGCAATGTGTTCCTGGCCGAGCAGATGGGCGACCACCTGCCAGAGGTTGTCGGCAGGCAATACCTCCAGATCACCGGCCAGGGCGGCTTCCTCGGCGCATTCCCGGGGGATGATCAAGCGGCGCCTTGTCCTGCGGGTGGCCAGCGCAAAGGGCAGCACCCCGGGAAAAGCGCGCAACTTTCCGTCCAGCGCCAATTCTCCGGCGCACTCCATGCCTTCCAGGGCTTCCACCGGAAGCTGGCCGGAGGCCGCCAGGATCCCTAGGGCGATAGGCAAATCGAAACGCCCGCCTTCCTTGGGTAGATCCGCCGGGGCGAGATTCAGGGTAATGCGCCGGGTGTTGGGAAAATCGAAGCCGGCGTTGACCAAGGCACTGCGTACCCGCTCGCGGCTTTCTTTTACGGCGGTTTCCGGCAAACCCACCAGAGTCAAGCCCGGCAGGCCGTTGGCCAGGTGAACTTCGACGTGCACTTCCGGTGCTTCCAGCCCCAGCCCGGCACGGGTGGCGACAATGGCCAGTGTCATGGCGGTTCCCTCGCGATTTCTCTCCAACCTAGCCTATTTGGCTCTTTCTTGTAAGATAAAAGGGCTAGATCTTTCTAGGAAGGTTGACCCAGCACAGGCTGGAAGATTGATCTTGCTCGGCTCACGGGCGGTGGCGGTAACACCCACGCGGTCAGCGAAGAGAATATCAAAAAAATCAAGCCCAGCTGGTGTGGGCTTGGGCTGGATCATGAATTCCCGGTTTGGGTGACGTATCCGCAGGCTTGTATGCATCGCTGTCGGCGTTCGCCGATGAAGTGTTAGAAGATGTCATCTACGACAGCCAGGCCACGTGTGGCTGCATGAGTATCGACCTAGCCATTGAGAGCGCACCTGATGCCAAGGACACGCTGACAGGGTCAGTGTGTCTTGAGTCCTGCTTGGCGACCGGATAACACGGCTGTCAGGTGAACAGGCCACTTGAGGTGGTCAGATATCGATTGCTGAGACGGTAATCAGGCTACGTTGAACGCTTCAGTTGCCCAGAGACGAATTGATCAGCGGTTCCCTAGACGATGAAATAGAGCAGACGAGAAACAAGCTCGAAGGTTGTCGTGGATTTCCTATCGGGAGACCTGGCGTTCCACTGGAGCATGGCAGTGAGACTTGATCGCCGTATAAGGTACCGCCTTCTCAATGAACACCACATAGAAGAGTATTAGTAATCATTTCCAAGCAATTACATGCAGCTCATCATAAGCTCATTTGAATGTAATTTCGCCCCTGGAGCTTCAATGGGCCTTCAGGAGCGAATAGACGAACTTAGGTTAGAGAATGTGTGTGATCATCCTGTTCAGTTCGCATTCATTGCAACTGATTCTCTTCTACAGTTGATGGTGGCTGCACGCTCCAGTGCTCCGACTTCTCCTTTGGCTTGGGCGAGTTCACCGGAAACATCAGCCCCGAACACTGATCCCAGAGGCAGCAGGAAAAGAAAGACTGAGGCTGCATCCGCCGTTGCCGCGTTGTTCTGCTTCCTTGTAAGTACGTTGCTACGCTCGCGAGCATCAAAGAGTTGGGCGCGAGTATCTCCACAAGACATTCCCGAATACTCCACGGCAGACACAGATGCTGGGGCCACTGAGTTTGCACGGCTTGCACAGCCAGTCACAGTCAGTGATATAAGAGCGATAAATAATACCTTACGGGTGTTCATGTTTAATCCCTTGATCCTTGAATTTAGGTTACTTATTTTTTGAGTAATACTAATTCAGATTAGGACATTTGACGGCATTTAACACTCTTCAATTACTAATACCTTCGTTATAAGGTGCTAGCTTTATTATAGCCCCTCGCCTAGAGCTGCTTCGAAAAAATCTCATTAAGTCATTGAGATATTGCTGAAAAATCATACCACCACACATATGTAACAGATATAAATAATTCTCATTTTCTCTCGCGATTTATTCCTAAATTTAATGGATTCATATGGGTATACCTCAAGAAACTCGGGGTCATTGGTATCAGCGACTTCCCTCCGGACTAACATGAAGAACAAGGCTATGGCTGTCTCTAGGGTTTGTGTGCCTTGTCTGACACCGATGGACTACATGGTCCGTTCTCCCAAGATTTTCTCAGCTACAGCGTGGCTCTTCGTCCGGGACAAATCTTCTGGTAAAACGTCTTGGTATCGAATCTCATCAGCTCATCGAGGACAGCCGGAGTGATCGTGTGTAGTAGTCCAATGAAACCGAGCACCAACGTAGGTGGTAATATTGCCACCATAAGTGAGGTGTCTGATGACCAGAAAAACGGCGATCTTTTATGCCGAAGTACAAGCAGGAAGCTGCCGGCCTGGTGCTTGATCAAGGTATACGATTGCCGAAGCCAGCCGCTCCTTGAATGTCGGCGAAACGCCTTGAGGGGGTGGGTAAAGCAGCTCTCAGAAGAACATGGCGGGGTTACTCCCAAGTCCAAAGCGCTGATGCCGAAGCAGCAGCGGATCCAGGAATTGGAAATCCCGCTGTGAGCGTTTGAAGTATCTCGCTCCAGGCGGTCGGTAGTGGACGCCGAACGAGTGGTTTTGTGAGCCGATGTGAACCGGATATTTCGCAAGAACTGAAGTTCAGCGGGCAGCCGTATGATCACCACCATGCTTAATGACGAAGGCGTTGTGATCGGACGCTTCAAGGTTCGCCAGCTGATGAGTGAACTGGAACTGATCTGCAAACAGCCAGGCCCACACGCCTACAAGCAGGCCACCGTGAAGAGACGATACTGCTTCAACACGCCTTCACTAGACAACGGCTAGGCCGCTGCCCCCCGCTCCAGTCGCTCCACAGGCTAATCCTGCCCGTCTGCCTTCGGGCCGGTCGGTGTTAACCGTTACGTCTGGGGTTTTTGGCCTTTTCGGTCGCTTCGTTGATGTGCTTCTTATGCTCGGCCTTGTCCTTGGTCAGTTGCCAGCCAGGCAGCTCCTTTTCATCATCATGCACATTGCCGTGATGAGGCGTTGTCGTGCCCGCTTTTTGGTTATCTACATTCTCCTCGGGACGATATACCTCTTCTTTTGCGTCTTCTGGGGAAGGTCTGGAAGGTTGAGATGGACTTCCCTTGGGCATGTCTCTTTTTATTAGCTCTTCAGCCCGTTGCTTTTCGTTGGCTTTTTCCTTATCGGTGGGGGCGTTTTTCATGTGATTGCTCCTTTGGCTGTGGTGGCCATTTAGCTTTCCGGCTGAACTACCTTTCCAGCTCCCTTCAGGAAAAAATAGCAGAGCATCAAAAAAAACCAAGCCCAGCGGGTGTGGGCTTGGCCAGTTGTTGTGGACTTGGTTTGCCTCATGAATCGCCGGGCTTGGGTGACGTATCCGCAGGCTTGGGTACTTCGCTGCTGGCGTCCGCCGGGAGAGGAGGCGCTTCGGCTTCCATGGGGGGCGTGTCTTTCGTCGGGACAGGCGCGGCGGAAGCGGACTGTGCTTTATCCACCGCCGCTTCGAGGGCGGCCACCTGGCTTTCCAGGGCCTCTACACGGGCACGGGTACGCTGAAGCACGTCCATCATGATATCGAAATCTTCCCGCGACACGAGCTCGAGACGGTCGAATGCACCGCGCACGACCTGCTGCATGCTTTTTTGAATGTCTTCGGGGGCCTGGGATGCATTCTGCAAACGCTCGCCGATTTGCTGGGCCAGCCGGCTGATGGGGTCTTGGGGCGCCATGGCAGTCTCCTAAAAGTAAGGCCTGAAAGTAAAGCCTGTGAAATTGGGCGTTGCTTTTTACGGTATCCCTCACAGGATACGCAACCCAATGACGACGCGCATGTGCTTGTCAGGGTCTTTTATGCATCAAAATGATGCGAGCGACTTCACAGGCTGATCTTTCCTGGTGCATCAGCGGAAAAACGGCTCTCGAAAACTGGCTTGTTTGACTAGAGGAAGACAAGGAATTTAAAAATAAGATTTTGAAAAAAAACAAATAAATTATTGGTGGCACGGTATGCGCATTAACGGTTCAGGTAATTGCCGGGCGGCATTTGCCGCTGTTCACCAAAGGAGTTCCGGATGAAACTCATTACCGCCATCATCAAACCATTCAAGCTGGACGACGTGCGCGAAGCCCTGGCAGACAATGGGGTTCAAGGAATTACCGTCACGGAAGTCAAAGGATTTGGTCGCCAGAAAGGCCATACCGAGCTTTACCGGGGTGCAGAATACGTGGTGGATTTCCTGCCCAAGGTCAAACTGGAAGTCGCGGTCGACAACGACCGTCTGGAAAGCGTTCTGGATGCCATCTGTAACGCCGCCAATAGCGGCAAGATCGGGGACGGCAAGGTGTTCGTCACTCCTCTTGAAGATGTCATTCGCATTCGTACCGGTGAACGCGGCGCCGATGCCGTTTAAATCTGATGCCATTTAAACCTCTCGCCGTCCAGTGACTGCGTCGTTTGCAAGCCTAAGGGGACATTCCAATGACGGAATTAACAGAGCTGAGTTATGCGCTCGATACGTTCTATTTTTTGATTTGTGGTGTGCTGGTGATGTGGATGGCCGCGGGCTTTTCCATGCTGGAAGCCGGTTTGGTGCGTTCCAAGAATACCGCTGAAATTCTGACCAAGAACATTGCCTTGTTCGCCATCGCCTGCACCATGTACCTGTTAGTCGGCTACTACATCATGTACTCAAGTCCGGGCGGTGGTTTTTTGCCTAATCTCGGTTTCCTGCTGGGCGGCGAAAATAGCGTGGAGGCGGTGACCGCCGGTGGCGATGATGCCCCCTACTATTCCATGCGCGCCGACTTCTTCTTCCAAGTGGTATTCGTGGCCACCGCCATGTCGATCGTCTCGGGTGCCGTGGCCGAGCGCATGAAGCTCTGGGCCTTCCTGGCTTTCTCCGTGGTGATGACAGCTTTCATCTATCCGGTGTCCGGCTACTGGACCTGGGGCGGGGGCTGGCTCGCCGAGGTCGGCTTCTCTGACTACGCTGGCTCCGGCATCGTCCACATGGCGGGTGCCGCCGCTGCGCTTGCCGGTGTTCTGGTGCTGGGTCCGCGTAAGGGCAAGTACGGCAAAGACGGCACTATCTTTGCTATTCCGGGTGCCAACATGCCGCTGGCCACCTTGGGTACCTTCATCCTGTGGATGGGCTGGTTCGGGTTCAACGGCGGCTCTGAATTGAAGATGTCCGATGTGGCGTCCGCCAATAACGTCGCTCAAGTCTTCGTCAATACCAATGCCGCCGCCGCTGGGGGTGTGATCGCTGCGCTGGTTCTGGCCAAACTGTGGTTCCGCAAGGCGGACCTGACCATGGCGCTGAACGGTGCCCTTGCCGGTCTGGTGTCGATTACCGCTGACCCCTTGTCGTCTTCTGCGCTAGGTGCTGCGGCCATAGGGGCCGTGGGCGGGCTGATCGTGGTGGGGGCCATCGTTACGCTGGACAAGATGAAACTCGACGACCCGGTGGGCGCTATTTCCGTGCACGGGGTCGCGGGTATCTGGGGCCTGATGGCGGTGCCGCTGTCCAATGCGGATGCCAGCTTCGGCGCCCAGATCATCGGTGCAATCGCTATCTTCGGTTGGGTATTCTTGGCCAGCCTGGTTGTCTGGCTGATTCTCAAAGCCGTGATGGGCATCAGAGTCACTGAAGAAGAAGAATATGAAGGCGTCGATATCGCCGAATGCGGTCTCGAAGCCTACCCTGAGTTTAGTGCCAGCAAGAAATAAAGCAAAAACAACAAGCTGTCACTTACTTGGTGAGCTGGCGTGCTCCTCTTGGCCTCCCTTCGGGGAGGTCTTTTTTATTCTGTGACCTTGGCGGTGTATGCTTGGGCACTAAGCTCGATAATATGATCCATAGAGGAATTGGCGATGAAACTGATCACAGCAATTATCAAGCCGTTCAAGCTTGACGACGTGCGCGAGTCGCTGTCCGATATTGGCGTGCAAGGCATCACCGTGACGGAAGTGAAAGGCTTCGGCCGGCAAAAGGGCCACACGGAGCTGTATCGGGGTGCCGAGTACGTGGTGGATTTTTTGCCCAAGGTGAAGCTGGAAGTGGCGGTGGATGATGAAATGGCGGAGCAGGTGATTGATGCCATCACTCAAGTGGCCAATAGCGGCAAGATCGGCGACGGCAAGATTTTCGTGATGCCGTTGGAGCAGGTGATTCGTATCCGTACCGGCGAAACCGGCAAAGACGCGGTGTGACCGCTACTTGGCTGCGCTAACCCACTAGTTTCGGTGAACAAGTTAGTTGCGGCAACAAAAAAGTCCCATCGCTTCAATGCGATGGGACTTTTTTCGATAACGACTTCTTGATGGCGCCGGGGCGGGTTTACTTCTCGACGAAGGCGCGCTCGATAACGTAATCGCCTGGCTCGCCCATGCGTGGCGAAATATTCAGACCCAGTTCATCAAGCAAGGCACTGGTGTCGTCAAGCATGGCGGGGCTGCCGCAGATCATGGCGCGGTCCTGACGCGGGTCGATGGGAGGCAGGCCAGTATCCTCGAATAACTTGCCGGTGCGAATATGATCGGTCAGGCGACCCATGGTGTGGAACTCTTCCCGGGTGACCGTGGGGTAGTAGACCAGTTTTTCAGCGATCTCTTCACCCAAGTATTCATGCGCGGGCAATTCACGTGTGATGAAATCCGTATAGGCCAACTCGGAAACGTGGCGCACCCCATGAATCAACACGACTTTTTCGAAGCGCTCAAAAACTTCCGGGTCTTGAATCAAACTCATGAACGGCGCCAGACCGGTGCCGGTCGAGAGCATATAAAGGTTGCGCCCCGGCAGAAGGTCATCGGTGACCAGGGTGCCGGTGGGCTTGCGGCTGACCATGATCTGATCCCCGACCTTGAGGTGTTGCAGGCGTGATGTCAGTGGGCCGTCCGGCACCTTGATACTGAAGAATTCAAGGTGATCTTCGTAGTTGGGGCTGGCGATGGAATAGGCGCGCATCAAGGGCTTACCATTCACTTCCAGCCCGATCATGACAAATTGACCGTTTTTGAAACGCAGGCTTCGCTCACGGGTGGTACGAAAGCTGAACAGCGAATCGTTCCAATGATGAACGCTGAGAACTTCTTCCAGGGCAAATTTGCTCATGATGGCTCCTTGCTGTTGGGTCGTTTTTATTCGTTTTTAGAATAAAAAATTGAGTAAGGTTGCCGACAAGTCTAAAAAACTTTGGTATATCTGTTAAGCAGATAATATGGATAACGTTTATCAGTGTTTTCGATAAAGGGTTTTCGATAAGCAATTTTGATAAGGCGTTTCGCCAACGCTAATGTTCAACCGATAGGTCGGCATTCGTGTCACTGAGGTGAATCATGCATTACACCCTGCGTCAGCTGGAAGTGTTTGTGGCGGTGGCCCAGCATGAAAGCGTTTCTCAGGCGGCACGCACCTTAGCGCTTTCCCAGTCTGCTACGAGTACGGCACTTGCGGAGCTGGAGCGACAATTTGACTGCCAGCTGCTGGATCGCCTCGGAAAGCGCTTGAAGCTCAATGCGCTGGGATTTCAGCTACTACCCAAGGCGGTAGCGCTGCTTGATCGGGGCGAAGAGATCGAAGAACTGCTGCGTGGTCAGCAGGGGGTAGGCTCGCTGGATGTGGGGGCAACGCTGACCATTGGCAATTACCTGGCAACGCTGTTGATCAGTGACTTCATGCAGCGCTATCCCGGAAGCCGGGTGCGGCTGGCGGTGCGCAATACGCGCAATATCATCGAGGGTGTACGTCAACACACATTGGATCTGGGCTTGATAGAAGGCCAATGCGATGACGAGGCAATCATCAGCCAGCCGTGGGTGGAAGATGAGCTATGCGTGTTCTGCTCACCACGCCATCCGCTGGCGGGAAGTCAGAACCTTGAACTCGAGCGCCTGTTGCGCGAGGACTGGATCATGCGCGAACAGGGCTCGGGGACGCGCATGACGCTGGAGCAGGCCGCCCGCCACCGGCGCAGCCGTTTCAATACGTTGCTCGAACTTGAGCATACCGAAGGCATAAAACGAGCAGTAGAGTCGGGCTTGGGCATTGGCTGTATTTCGAAACTGGCCCTGCGCGATGCGTTCCGGCGCGGCAGTCTGGTACCGCTGCCCACGCCGGAGCTGGACTTGAAACGCCAGTTCACCTTCATCTGGCACCGTCACAAATACCTGACCACCGGCGTAAGGGAGTTTCTGCGGCTGTGCCGCGAGATGACTGCCGGGGCCAAGCGTAGTGATGAAATCGCGCTACCTTACACTCCTTGAGTAAAGAGCTCAGGTTCAACGCAACTCGCTGACGGCTTCCTTGATATCTTCCAGCGGCGCCTTGCTGAGGTCCTTGGACAGAGTGTGCAGAACCAGTTTGCGGGTGGGGTTATCCAGCTCGTCTCGCAGCAATCCGAGAAACTTGGGAGGGGCCACCAGGATGAGTTTTTCCATCTGGTTATCAACGCGAGCCTGGTAAAGCCGGTCGGCGACTTGTTTGGCAAATACTCTCGCCTCATGTTTCGAGGCGACGCCTTCCGGGTAAGAAGACCGTGAGCCAGGTGCCATCGACTCACTCACATCAGCGTCGCTACCTGTTACAAGGTCACCTTCGTGCAACCGCCCTTCGGCATGCACCAAGCTTTCCTTTTCGGTCACTGTCAGGGCGTCACGGGTGAAGATTCGAGCGCGTGCTGCATCGGCTACCACGATATAAGTCGTCATAGAGTCGCTTACTCCTGTGGGTGAGTGTCAGTTAAACCATGGCAAGTCTTGGGGAAATGGTCAACTACCGCTGCCGCTACAAAGACTCACGGTACCCCAAGACTCGCTATTTCAAAGACTCACTATTCCAATCCCATGACTCAGTGACCGAGGATCTGGCTGAGAAACAGCTGTGTGCGCTCGGATTGTGGGTTGTTGAAGAACGGCTCGGGTGCATTTTCCTCGATGATCTGGCCCTGATCCATGAAGATCACCCGATCTGCCACGGTCTTGGCAAAGCCCATTTCATGGGTCACGCACATCATGGTCATGCCTTCATGGGCAAGCTCGACCATGACATCCAGCACTTCCTTGATCATTTCCGGGTCCAGCGCCGAGGTCGGTTCGTCGAACAGCATGACGTCCGGGTGCATGCACAGCGAACGTGCAATAGCCACGCGCTGCTGCTGACCCCCGGAAAGCTGGCCTGGGTACTTTTTCGCCTGCTCGGCGATCTGTACTCGCTCCAGGTACTGCATGGCTTCCGCCTCGGCCTCGCGCCGTGATTTCTTCTGGACCCACATCGGTGCAATACAGCAATTTTCGAGGACGGTCAGGTGGGGAAACAGGTTGAAGTGCTGAAACACCATCCCTACGCTCCGGCGAATCTGCTCGATGCGCTTCACATCCTGGGTCAGTGGGACGCCACCCACCACGATTTCGCCTTTCTGATGTTCTTCCAGATGGTTGATGCAGCGAATCAGGGTGGACTTGCCCGACCCCGAAGGGCCGCAGATGACGATACGCTCACCACGCTTCACTTCCAGATCGATGTCGCGCAGGACGTGAAAATCACCGAACCATTTATTGACATTGTGCATCTCGACCATCAGGTCTGCTGGCTGTGTGGCTGTTTGATTCATGATGTTTTCCTGACAGGTTCCTGAGTGATCAACGCTTGTGGCCGGTGTGCAGCTTGCGTTCGAGGTATTGGCTGTAGCGCGACATGCTGAAACAGAAGATCCAGAACATGAAGGCGGCAAAGACGTAGCCTTCCAGCGAAAAGCCCAGCCAGCGCGAGTCGGAAAGCGCAGCCTGCACGATCCCGAGCAAGTCGAACAACCCAATGATCATTACCAGGGTGGTGTCCTTGAACAACGAGATAAACGTATTGACGATGCCGGGAATCATCATCTTGAGCGTTTGGGGCATCACGATCAGGGCGGTACGTTTCCAGTAGGTCATGCCCAGCGCGGCGGCAGCTTCCTCCTGACCTTTGGGAATCGCCTGCAGTCCGCCACGTATCACTTCCGCCATGTAGGCGCTCTGGAACAGGGTTATCCCGATCAGGGCGCGTATCAGGCGGTCTACACTGAGCTCCGAGGGCAAAAACAGCGGCAGCATCACCGAGGCCATGAACAGCACCGTGATCAAGGGCACACCACGCCAGAACTCGATGAACACCACACAGAAGCTCTTGACGATAGGCATGTTCGAGCGCCGCCCCAGTGCCAGCACGATACCGATAGGTAAAGCACCCACCATGCCCACCACTGCCAGGATCAGGGTCAACATCAACCCGCCCCAGCGATGCGTCGGCACCCGGGGCAGGTCGAAATAGCCACCGTGGAGCAACACATAGGCGATGACCGGAAAAGCGGTCAGGGCGAAGATCGCCACCCAGCGCTTGTAAGGCAGGCGCGGGATCGCCAGCCAGGCAATCAGGATGGCGAAGCCTGCGAAGACGATATTGCCCCGCCATAGTTCTTCCCGGGGATAGAGTCCGTAAATGAACTGGGTGAAGCGCGCATTGACGAATACCCAGCAGGCGCCTTCGCCGGAGCAGTCATCGCGTGAGGTACCGATCCAGTCGGCATTGATGAATGCCCACTGAATGGTGGGTACCAAAAGAAGGTACAGCACGTAGAGCCCGAGCAGCGTGAAGACGCTATTGATCGGTCCGCTGAACAGGTTGGCGCGCATCCAGGCTAGCGGGCCGATGGTGCTGCGCGGTGCCGGCTGCTGGGGAATCATGTCTTGATTATGGATCATGCTTGTCTCCTAACCTCGCCTGGGCCTAGCGTTCCACCAGCGCAACGCGGGCGTTGAACCAGTTCATGAACATGGAGACCACTAGACTGATGGTCAGGTATACCGCCATGGTCATGGCGATGACTTCGATTGCCTGGCCTGTCTGGTTCAGTGTGGTGCCGGCGAATACCGAAACCAGATCCGGATAGCCGATGGCGGTGGCCAGCGACGAGTTCTTGATCAGGTTCAGGTATTGGCTGGTCAGCGGGGGAATGATCACCCTCAGTGCCTGGGGAATGATCACCAGGCGTAGCACCAGCTTGCGGGGCAGGCTCAGCGCCTGGGCGGCTTCGGTCTGTCCGTGAGAAATCGCCTGAATACCCGAACGCACGATTTCGGCGATGAACGAGGCGGTATAGATCGATAGCGCCAGCCACAGTGCCAGGAACTCGGGAATGATCGTAATACCACCGCGGAAGTTGAAACCGCGTAGTTCCGGCATATCCCAGGTCACCGGTACACCGGTGGCAACCAATGCCAATAGCGGCAAGCCGAAAATCAGCAGCAGCGATATCCAGCCCGCCGGCAGGCGCTTGCCGGTAGCGTCTTGGCGCCGCTTGTTCCATATCACCAGCACGATGCTAGCAATGATTGCCACAAGGAACGTCGCCGGGATGATGCCGAAACCCGATTCGAACAACGGCTCGGGCAGGTAGAGTCCGCGCACATTGAGAAACACCGCTTCGCCGAACGCGAGGCTGTCCCTTGCGCTAGGCAGGGTACGCAGCACGGCGAAATACCAGAAAAAAATCTGCAGTAGCAGAGGGATGTTGCGAAAGATCTCGATATAGCCATTGGCCAGGCGTGCCAACAACCAATTGGGCGACAGCCGGGCAATACCCACGGTAAAGCCGATGATAGTCGCTGCGAGAACGCCCAGGCCCCCTACCAGCAACGTATTGAGTAGCCCCACCAGAAAGGTGCGTGCGTAGCTACTTTGAGAAGAGTAATCCACCAACGTCTGGACGATGCCGAAACCGGCGGTATTGCTGAGAAAACCGAAGCCTGTGGTGATGCCGCGAGCTTCCAGGTTGGCCTGGGTGTTTCCCACGATATACAGCAGGAAAGCTGCCACGGCAGCGACTAACAGCAGCTGAAAGATGAGGGCACGCTTGGCGCGGTCTCGCCAGAAAGGGGGCTTTTGGCCCCCTGGGCGAGCATTGGGTCTAACGGACATGGGTTGCGTCTCCGCCACACGGAAAGTCATTCAAAAGGCCCGCCATGCTCTTGAAAAGGGCGGCGGGCCAAAGGTCAAGCGAGACGCTTAGCGAATCGGCGGTGCGTACTGGATGCCGCCCTCTGTCCATAGAGCATTGACACCACGTTCAATTTCCAGCGGGGAGTCCATGCCCACGTTACGGTCGAAGCTTTCGCCGTAGTTGCCCACTTGCTTGATGATGTTGTAAGCCCAGTCGGCCTCGAGACCCATGGCTTCGCCGTAGTTGTCGCCCTGGCCCAGGATACGCGCGATGTTGGGGTCTTCGGAGCTCAGCATGTCGTCGACATTGGCGCTGTTAAGGCCATATTCCTCGGCATTGATCATGGCGAACAGCGACCATTTGACGATATTGAACCAGGTGTCATCCCCTTGACGAACCACGGGACCCAGCGGTTCCTTGGAAATGATTTCCGGCAGGATCATGGAGCCTTTAGGGTTGTCCAGCTGAATGCGCAGTGCGGCCAGCTGGGAGGTATCAGAAGTCAGGACGTCACAGCGCCCCGCCTGATAGCCGCCCACGGTCTGTTCGGAAGTATCGAAAACGATCGGATCGAACTGCATGTCATTGGCGCGGAAGTAGTCGGCCACATTGAGTTCGGTGGTGGTCCCGGATTGAACGCAGATGGCCGCCCCATCAAGCTCTTTGGCGCTGCCAACACCCAGGTCACGATTGATCATGAAGCCGATGCCGTCGTAGAAGCTCACGCCGGTGAAGTTCAGCCCCAGAGTGGTATCGCGGGTGGTGGTCCAGGTGGTATTGCGCGACAGGACGTCTACTTCGCCGGACTGCAGGGCGGTGAAACGCTCCACGGCATTCAGCGAAATGTAGTCCACGGCCTCGGAATCACCGAGTACGGCAGCGGCTACCGCGCGGCATACGTCCACATCCAGCCCTTGCCAGTTGCCTTGGTCATCGGGAGAAGAGAAGCCCGGCAGACCATCGCTGACACCGCACTGTACGGCGCCGTTGCTGCGTGTATCTTCAAGCGTATCGGCCTGAGCGGTGGTCATGCCCGTCAGTGCCAAGGAGCCGGCTGACGCCAGCAGTACCCAGTGTTTCTTGTTCAGCATGTGAGTTCCTCACCTACGAAAATAATATGTTGCATGCCTAGGCATGTGTTTTAAAACCTAACAAAGAAGGTGCCAAGAGGGGTATGGCTGTGAATTCATCGAGCTTTCAACGCTTGATAAAACTGCTCGAAAAAGGCGCAAGGCTTGGCGGTGAAATAGGCTATTCGTGGGGTACGCAAGACCCTGCCGACATCAGCTCGACAGGGTCTTGCAGGGTTTCGAGAATCGTTTTTGGCAACAGTTCTTGGAAGGAATCAGCGGGAAAGCAATCAGCGAATCGGCGGGGCGTACAGAATGCCGCCATCTGTCCACAAGGCGTTGAGGCCACGGGAAATGGCAAATTCGGAGTCCTTGCCGAGGTTACGGTCGTACATCTCGGCGTAATTGCCCACTTGCTTGATGATGTTGTAGGCCCAGTCGGCCTCGAGACCCATGGCTTCGCCGTAGTTGTCGCCCTGGCCCAGAATGCGCGCGATGTTGGGGTCTTCGGAGCCCAACATCTCATCCACATTGGTACTGCTGATGCCGTACTCTTCGGCATTGATCATGGCGAACAGCGACCATTTGACGATGTTGAACCATTGATCGTCACCTTGGCGAACGGCGGGACCTAGCGGTTCCTTGGAGATGATTTCCGGCAATACCTCGGCACTTTCCGGGTCTTTCAGTTGCATGCGCTGGGCGTAGAGCTGGGAAGCATCCGAGCTCAGAACATCACAGCGGCCCTCTTCGAAGCCGATGATCGACTGTTCAGGGGCATCGAATATGACCGGATCGTAACTCATGTCATTGACCCGGAAATAATCCGCCAGATTCAGCTCGCTGGTGGTGCCCGCCTGAGTACAGACGGCTGCGCCATCCAGTTCCTGTGCGCTCTGGACGCCCAGATCGCTTGCCACCATGAAGGCCTGGCCATCGTAATAACTGACGCCGGTAAAGTTCACCCCCATGCCGGTATCGCGGCTCGAGGTCCAGGTGGTAGTGCGCGACAACATGTCCACTTCACCGGATTGAATCGCGGTGAAACGTTCCACCGAATCCAGCGGCACGAACTGTACTTTTTCGGAGTCGCCGAGTACCGCCGCTGCCACGGCGCGGCACACATCGGTGTCCAGGCCAAGGTAGGTCTCTTCATCGTTGAGCGCTGAAAACCCCGGCTGGGCGGCATTCACGCCACAACGCACACTGTCATTTTCCAACACATCATCCAGTGTTGCCGCCTGGGCCAATAACGGCCCGGTCATTAACGCGGCCATCCCCACCATCAAATTGTTGCGCATACTTTTCCCCTTTCTTGGCATTGTTTTTGGAACGACTGTTCTCGGAACGGTTGTTAGGTAGCACCGGCACTGAGTAGCTTCAAAGCATTTCGAGACGCTTATTCGACAAACGCACGACGCATGAAGGGCGGCAATACCAGGGCGCCACGATGCGCCTCGGGCGTATAGTAGTCCAATGGCATTTCGCTGCTGGCGGCGTCTTGTTCACGAAAAGCGCCGACATCGGCATTCTTGCCCGCCAAGGTCACGCTCCACCAGCCTGAAGGATATACCGGCTGCGGGAAGGGCAGCGTCGCCACGCTGTCGAATCCCGCTTCCTGCATGTCCCGGCGCAGTTCACGAATGATCGAGCCGCTGTGATAAAGCGGCGATTCGCTCTGTTGCACCATGACACCGCCGGGCTTGAGGATGCGGTAGCAGCGCTTGAGGAAATCGGTCTTGAACAGGCCTTCCGCCGGGCCCACCGGGTCGGTGGAGTCGATGATCAGGACGTCAATGCTTTCATCCGGGGTGTCATCCACCCATTTCACGCCATCGGCGAACAGCAGCTCGGCACGCGGGTCGTCATTGGCTTCCACCAGGGCAGGAAAGAAACGCTCGGCGGCCTTGGTGACTTCTTGATCGATATCGATCTGAGTGACCTTTTCCACCCCGGGGTGACGCAGCACTTCCTTCAGTGTGCCGCAATCGCCCCCACCGATAATCACCACATGCCTGGGATCGGCATGGGTGAACAGGGCCGGGTGAGCGATCATTTCGTGATAGAGGAAGTTGTCGCGATCGGTCAGCATCACGCAGCCATCCAGCACCATCAGGTTGCCGAAGGTCTCGGTAGCGTAGACTTCAAGGTGTTGATAGGGGCTCTGCACGTCGAGCAGCTTTTCGGTTACCTTGAGCGAAAAGGCGCTGCCGTGGCTGTTGAAGACTTCGGTGAACCACTGACCGTCAAGCGATGAGGACATTACTTGGCTCCTTGAGTGGAGGTGCTCGCAATATCGCGGTGATACGCCGGGCTGAGCTCATGCAGCGCATCCATAAAGGCGGTGACGTGATCCGGATTGGTAAACTGGCTGATGCCGTGGCCGAGGTTGAAAATATGACCCGGGCCTTCTCCGTAGCTTTCCAGTACCCGGGCGACTTCCGCACGTATGGCCGAAGGCCGGGCGAACAGTACATTGGGGTCGAGATTGCCTTGGAGTGCCACTTTATGCCCCACGCGCTGCCGGGCGTTGGAAAGCTCGGTCGACCAGTCCAGGCCCACGGCGTCGCTGCCGACGGCGGCGATGTGTTCCAGCCACTGCCCGCCGTTCTTGGTGAACAGGATGACCGGTACACGCCGCCCTTCGTGGTTGCGAATCAAGCCGGCGACAATCTGCTCCATGTAGCGCAGCGAGAATTCCAGGTACGCCGGCGTGGAAAGTGCCCCGCCCCAAGTATCGAAGATCTGTACTGCCTGGGCACCGGCACGAATCTGGGCATTGAGGTAGTCGGTGACCGCATGAGCCAGGGTATCCAACAGCTGATGCATGGTATCCGGCGTGTCGTAGAGCATGGTCTTCACATGGCGGAAGTCCTTGCTCGAGCTGCCTTCGACCATATAGGTGGCCAGCGTCCAAGGGCTGCCGGAAAAGCCGATCAGCGGCATGCGACCGTTGAGTTCACGGCGGATCGTGGAAACCGCCCGCATGACATAGCCCAGGTCACGTTCGGCATCGGGAACGCTGAGCGCGGCGACGTCTTCCGCGGTACGCACCGTCTTGCGAAATTTCGGCCCTTCGCCGGTTTCGAAGTAAAGGCCCAGCCCCATGGCATCGGGGATGGTCAGAATGTCCGAAAACAGGATGGCGGCGTCCAGCGGGTAGCGTTCCAGCGGCTGCATGGTGACTTCGCAGGCCAGGTCATGGTTGCGGCACAGGTCCATGAAGCTTCCGGCATCGGCGCGTGAAGCACGGTATTCAGGCAGATAACGCCCGGCCTGGCGCATCATCCATACCGGGGTGCGGTCCACGGGCTGGCGCGCCAGGGCGCGCAGGAAACGATCATTATGCAGAGGTTGGATAGACATGAAAGACGAACTCTTGAGACATTTGTCTGCATTGTACTTGAGTTGAGCGGAAGTGAGATAGCACGTACCGGCGCGCTACAAAGTCGCAAGCACTTCGCTCCAGCCTGGCTGAAGCGAAGCATCGCCTTGCTGAAATCGTCTTGATGGATAGAGCGTGTATCAACGCCGTTACTTCACGGCGTTGGTGGCCGCGGTGAACCCCATCAACGACACTTCCACCGCGTGGGTCTGGCGCGCATTGAAAGGCCGGAACCCGATGCGGATTACGCTACCGCTGCGCATGCTCTTCATGAGGTTGTCTTCAAGAGGCAAGATGGCATAGCAGCCCTGTTCCAGGCAGGTAGCGAAAGGCACGCGCATTTCCTCACCGTCGTCTATCTGCATCACGATACCCGAGGACACATCCAGCCCCAGGGGTAACAGCAGCTCCAGGATGCGAGGGGCGTTTTCGCCATTTTGCAGAACACTCGCCAGCAACAAGCGACTGCTGCCTTGCTCGTTTTCCATATTGAGTGACTGCTGGGCCTGGCAGCGCTCCCCCTGTGGCGTATCGATACAGACGCTGCGCCAATCCTGGTGTTCGGTGACACGCGGCTCGTTCTCCTGGGCGCTCACGCTCAAGGGAATCAGCAGCAACAGCAGTAACAGTAAGGTCTTGAGTCGGTTCGTCATGGGTAGGCTTCGTCCTTGTTAAAAAATAGCTGAGATCCCACCATACAGGCGGATCGGGGTCAGGTGAATCAGCATGGCTTCATGGCAGCGCCTTTCGTATACGCAACATTCGTGAGCCCGGCGCCGGTTCCTGCTAGAATGGCTCCCCTTTTGCCAACTTGGCGTGGCTGATCCCGAGGTACCCCGTGACGATTCGCTTCATTGCCGCTTCTCAGCTGCCCACCCCCTGGGCGACATTCACTATGCATGGTTTCGAAGACGAGGCCACCGGCAAGGATCACATTGCCTTGACCTTGGGCGATGTGGCCGATGGTGAGGCGGTGCTGGGCCGTGTGCATTCGGAGTGTTTGACCGGCGATGCGCTGTTTTCCATGCGCTGCGACTGTGGCTATCAGTTGCAGGAAGCGCTCAAGCGCATTGCCGAAGAAGGGCGAGGGGTGCTGCTCTACCTGCGCCAGGAAGGGCGCGGGATCGGTTTGCTCAACAAAATTCGTGCCTACCATCTTCAAGATCAAGGCCGCGATACGGTGCAGGCCAATGAAGATCTGGGCTTTGGCGCCGACATGCGTCGTTATGATCTTTGCATTCCCATGCTCGATCATTTGGGCATCAAATCACTTCGGCTGATGACCAACAATCCACGCAAGGTGGATGCCCTGACCCGGGACGGCGTGATTATCGCCGAACGCCTGCCGATCACCACCGGCCTGAACCCGCACAACGAACAGTACCTTTCTACCAAGGCAGGCAAGCTCGGCCACATGATGGCGCTGGGTGATTTCACCCAGGCCAGCGATGTGGACATCGAACGCAAGGAGTGAGGTGCTTCTTTGGCCCTTATTCACATGGAGCCGGCATGAACGCAGATAGCCGCAACGCCTACTTGGCGGCCCAGGTGCGAAAGATCCTCGAAACGACACCCGAAGCGAAGTTGCCGGTCACCTACCAACAACTTGCCGAGGTGCTGGGACTTAGCCCCCCGCGGACCATCCAGCGCGTTGCCATGGCCCTCGAAGCGCTGATGCGCGAGGACGCCGAGCAGCGACGCCCCTTCATTGCCGCCCTGGTGATCAGCAGGCGAGGCGAAGGATTACCCGCCGCAGGCTTTTTCGATCTCGCTGTCGAACTCGGGCGTTTCCCACCGGACCCCGCGCAGCACGCGAGCGCCTATCACGCCGAGTTTCGCCAAGCGCTTGCACAGCGTTAAGCACCTAATGGGGTTAGCTAACGTCTGGCACCTGAGCTCGATAGGCAGCGTTCTTTCAGCGGTTCGATGATTGCGATTGCGGCGGTTCGATCACCCAAGGCTCGAGCTCTACCTCATTTTTGCAGCTGTCATCCACCTCGGCATGCGGGTCGTCAAGAAAGGCGTCGACCATGGTCGAGCGGCATTCGTTGACGGGGCTGTGCCCCAGCCCCTGATACTCCACGAACTGCAGGTTGGGCATGGTCTTCTTGACGTGTTCGCTCCAGCGCGTCCCGCAGCAGGGATCCATCTGGCCGTGAATCGCCAGGGCCGGTATGTCGGTGGCGGGCGGATCGTTGTGCTCGAGGGGGACGTCACCGTCTTCGCCCCACCAGCCGCATACCCAGGGTGGCTCGAAGCCCAGCACGGCGGGCTCGCGCTGTACCGCCGCAATTGAGTCGTCACGGCTGGGCCGGTTGTTGCCCATGTCGTTGCACACATGGGCCAGGAAATAGCCCAGGGCATAGTTGGGCGCTGCGGGTTCGGGGTTGTAGTCGTCGACCAGGAAAAAGTCGTTGAGGCGCGAATAGTCGTCGGCCTGGATGTCGGCGACCAGGCTGGGAAGCTCGGCATAGACGCTGGGAAGAAACAGATAGAGGGTGTCGAGAAAGGCGGCACCGTCGAAATACAGGGTTTTCTCGCGGCCATCGCTGTCTTCGACCGTGGCCACAAAGGGCCGCTCATCCAGGGTTCGGCGAGCCCTGTCCACGGAGAGTAGCCAGGCGGGCAGCATCTCCCGGCATGCCGGATCCTCAGCCACGCACAGTGCCAGCACATCGTTGAAGGTCTGCTTGGCAGTGTAGAACTCGTCGACGGGCGGCCGGTTGCGCAGGTGGGCGAACCAGGGCCAGCCGAAAATCGCGGCGCGTACACTCTCGGGATGATACTGAATGTACGACAGCACCGTGCCGCTGCCGGTCGAAGAGCCGAAGGCGTCGATGCGTTCGTAGTCGAGCAGCTGACGGATTTCGTCGACATCCCGCGACACGCTGTACTGGTTGTACTGGGCGACGTCGATGCCTTCCTCCTTGAGCTTGTCATAGCAGTCTTCCACGACGCGGGTAATGCTCTCGAGCCGCTGCATGGGGTCGAGCGAGGAGGTGATGGCCGGCGTATGAACGATGTTGTGGTAGGGCGAGACATGGGCGTAGTCGGGACATTCCAGTGCTGGTTCGGAGTGGATGTAGCCGCGATGGTCCATCGTCACCAGCGTGCGCTCGCCGATATCCTTGCGCAGCTGTTCCAGATAGTCCAGGTTGCCCAGCGAGGAGTAGCCGGGGCCTCCTGGAAAGAAGAACACCGGTACCTCGCCCGTCTTTTCGCCTTCCGGCTCAATCACCGCCACCGGCATCTGAAGGATATTGCCGTTGGGTTCATCCCAGTTTTCCTCGCCGTAAAAGGTGTAGCACTCCGCGCCTAGCGTCCTGAGCGCTTCGGTGGGGCAATCCGTGCTCTCCATGAGCGGTATCGTGCCGGTCCCCGCGGATTGGGCATAAACAAGGGAAGGTGCGAATAACAACGACAGGGCACCTGCCAGTAGCCGGCTGCGAGACCGGCCATGCTGCCAAGAAGGGAAATCCATGCCATGCCTCCATCAGTGTTGTTGTTGCTGTTATCGGGAGTACCGATTCAACTTAGTTGCCCGCCATAAGAGCGTCAACCGCTTGGCGGCAAGGGCGCCGATAGCCCCCAGCAGGCCCAGAAGCATGCCGGCACCGCCCAGCCACCCCGGCAGTTCCTTGAAAAGCAGCGCCGTCCAGCCCAATGTCATCGCCGGGGTCAGGGCGATCAGGGCAGCGCTTTGCCCGACGCCAAAACGCCGTAGGCTCTCGTTGAAGAAGCCGTAGCTGCCGAAGGTCGCCAGCACGATCAGCCAGGTCAGGGTGAGGAAGCTGTCCATGGACAAGGGCGGCGGTGCCACTCGGCCTTCGTCCAGATATCCGGCGGCCACAAAGAAGACCAGCGTGGCTGCGCCCAGCTGCACGGTTAACCGGGCCTCCAGGGGCAGTGTCGCGGGCCGACGCGCCGCCATGACGCTGCCCAGGGTCACGGCGGCGACTGCCAGCACCGGCAGGCCGTAGGCCCAGGCCGGGGCGCCGCTCATGCCTTGAAAATCATCCAGCACACTCACGCCGGCACCCAGTGTCGCCACGCTCATGCCCAGCCATTGAAGCGGCACGGAGCGTTCGCCTAGCCACCAACCGGCCAGAGTGATGGCGGCCAAGGGTTGCAGGGCGCCAACCAGCGCCGCCACATTGACGCTGACGCCGGCCTTTACCGCCAGCAGCATGGCAAGCAAGTAAATGCCCACCGTCAGGCTGCCGATCAAGGCCTCATGGGCAAGGCTCGGGAGATGGATAGCCCGTCTGCTTCGGCAAGCCCGAAAACCCCAGCATAACCCGACCAGCAAGGTAGCCAGCGCGAAACGCCAGGCATAAAGCGCCAAGGTGGGCGTTTCGATGGCCACTGCCAGCCGGCTTCCCACAAAGCCGCTACTCCAGCAGAGCACGAATCCTGCCGCGACAACCCATCCCCCCAGAAAGCTCGGGGTCGGAGGTGACAATGAATGATAGAGCTGGCGCGTGATAGCGGTCATGCAGCCTCCAGGTGTGTCATGTGACTTGTGACGACAGTCTGGGAGGCATACAGTCTTCAGGGAATCGATAATTACTTCACTGAGCGTTCAATATGGCTGAACCCCCTTGAGCACCCTGGATCTCGAGGCACTGCGCAGTTTCGTGGTCGTGGCGCGTCTGGGCACTCTGGCGGCGGCCGCCCAGCAACGCCATCGCACGGTCAGCGCGCTGAGCATGCAGATCAAACGCTTGGAAGCGAGCCTGGACACCCGCCTGCTGGTGCGCAGCGCCCGGGGCATGACCCTCACCATGAGCGGTGAGGTGTTACTTGGAGAAGCGCGTGAACTGTTGCGTCAGCATGATGGCATGGTGGCGCGAATGACGGGGCGGGGGCTGAGCGGGCGGGTGCGCTTTGGAATGCCGGAAGATTATGCGACGCAGATTGTCGGAAGGTTGTTGCCCGATTTCATGGCCCGCCATCCAGAGGTGGTGCTCGAGGCCGTCACGGCCACCAGTGGCGACCTGGTCAAGCAGCTGGAAAAGGGCGACCTCTCGTTGATCGTTGCCCTGGATCGCCCCCATTCGCTGGCGGGGGGCACGCCGCTGTGGCAAACCATGCCGGTGTGGGCCAGTGCCAGGGAGTTGGCGGTAGCCGCGGATAAGCCGCTGCCATTAGCGCTGCATCCACTGAATTGCCCTTATCGCCATTTGGGCGTCGAAGCCCTGGAAGCCGTGGGACGTGCCTGGCATGCCGTTTTCACCAGCACCAGCATCCATGTGCTGGAAGCGGCGGTGGAATCGGGGTTGGCAATCAGCATTCTGGAGCGCAGTCGGCTGACGCCGACCATGCGCGAGTTGGGCGAGACCGACGGCTTGCCGCCATTACCCAGCTGTCAGGCCCAGTTGCATTATGGACGCCACGTCTCCGCAGCTTCCTGGCCCGCTGTCGAGGCGCTGGGCGAGATGTTGACCCAGCATTTGACCTGGCGGCCTTGAGATCTCTTAGAGGAAAATACCCAATCCCTAAACGTCGCGAGCCTTGCGAATGCGCTCATAGGCATTGGTGATTTCGCTGGTACGTGCCTGAGCGACTTCGCGCATGCTATCGGGCAAACCCTTGCCGGCAAGCTTGTCGGGGTGGTTCTGGCTCATCAGGCGGCGGTAGGCTTTCTTGAGTTCGGCGTCGCTGGCCTCTTCCTCGACACCGAGCACGCGGTAGGCATCCTTGAGCGCTTCTTCGCTGGCGCCCTGGGAGTTGGCCGCCGCCCCATGGAGCATTGCTTCGATCTGCTGGACTTCCGCCTCGCTGCATCCCAGCCCGCGAGCCACGCGCAGAATCATCTCGTGCTCGGAAGTGTGGAGCACACCGTCGGCGGCTATAGCGGCAAGCTGTACCTGCAGGAAGACCTGGCGCAGGGCACGCTGCCCCTTGGTCAGGCGTTGAATCTCGCCCAATTCGGCGTCCAGGTCGAAGTCATCGGCCCGGCCGCGCTCGAAGGCTGCACGCGCCTGAGCACGTTGCTGCTCCTGAAGATGGAGCTGATCGAACAGCTTTTCAGCGGCATTCAATTCGCCCTCGGTCACCTTGCCATCGGCTTGGCACAGACAGCCCATCACGGAAAAAACCGAATCCAAAAACTGTGTCTGGGTGCGGGTGCGTACCCTGTTCAATCCGCGGCGAATCCGGCGGGCAAGCCACCACCCCAGACCGCCGCCGATCAATATCCCCAAGGGGCCGCCAAACGCATACCCCAGCAGGGCAAAAATCAATATCAGAAATAGCATAGGAATCTCGAAAAATACTGCATTGAGTGATCAGCCCTCGGGCAAGCGGGCGCGAATGGCTTTCTCGACGCCGTCAGCATCCAGGCCGCATTCGGCGAGTAACTCGGCGGGCGTGCCGTGCTCCACAAAGGCATCGGGCAGGCCCAGGTTGAGCACTTCCACCTGGACGCCTTCGGCGGCGAGAAGTTCGTTGACGGCACTACCCGCGCCGCCGGCGATCACGTTCTCCTCCAGGGTGACGATCAGCTCATGGTCGTCGGCAGCGGCAAGCACGGCATCGCGGTCCAGCGGTTTGACCGAACGCATGTTGAGGTAGGTGGCGTCCAAACGTTCGGCGACCTCGGCAGCCGCGGTGTTGAGGCTGCCGAACGCCAGCAGGGCGATGCGGGGTCCCTGTTTTTTGCTGGTGCGGCGCAGCTCGGCCTTGCCGATGGCAAGTGGCTCGAGATGATCGGGTATCGCCGCGCCAGGGCCGCTGCCGCGCGGGTAACGGACCGCCGCGGGGCCTGGGTGGTTGTAGGCGGCGCTGAGCATGGCGCGGCACTCGGCTTCATCCGCTGGGGTTAGAATCACCATGTCGGGTACGCAGCGCAGAAAGGAAAGGTCCATGCTGCCGTGATGGGTGGGACCGTCTTCGCCCACCAGGCCGGCCCGGTCGATGGCGAACGTCACATCCAGGTGTTGCACGGCGATATCGTGAATCAGCTGGTCATAGCCGCGCTGCAAGAAGGTGGAGTAGATTGCCACCACCGGTTTCATGGCTTCACAGGCCATGCCCGCCGCCAAAGTGACCGCATGCTGTTCGGCGATCGCCACGTCGAAGTAGCGCCCGGGATACTCCTTGGAAAATCGGATCAGGTCGGAGCCTTCGCGCATCGCCGGGGTAATGCCGATCAAGCGCTCATCGGCGGCGGCCATGTCGCATAGCCATTCACCGAACACGTTGCAGTACTTGCGTTTTACAGGGCCGGTTTGCGACGGGTCGAGTGTCGCAGCGGTGGGTGGCGGCTTGGCGGCGGCGGGTTTTTCCAGCTTGGTGATGGCGTGGTAGCCGATGGGGTCGGCTTCGGCCGGCAGAAAGCCTTTGCCCTTGCAGGTCTTGATATGCAGAAACTGCGGGCCGTCGAGGTCGCGCAGGTTGTGCAATGTCTGGGTAAGCATTTCCAGGTCATGGCCGTCGATCGGGCCGATGTAATGAAAGCCCATTTCCTCGAATAAGGTTGCCGGACTGACCATGCCCTTCATGTGCTCTTCCGTTCGCCGCGCCAGCTCCAGCGCGCCGGGCAGGTGCGAGAGCACTTTCTTGCCTTCCTCGCGCATCTTCAGATAGGGCTTGCTGGAAAGCACCCGCGCCAGGTAAGTGGCAATCCCGCCGACGTTTTCCGAGATCGACATCTCGTTGTCGTTGAGTATCACCAGCAGATTGGCATCGACATGGCCGGCATGCGCCAGCGCTTCGTAGGCCATGCCGGCGGTCAAGGCGCCATCGCCGATCACGGCGCATACCCGGCGTTTTTCACCTCGGGCACGTGCTGCCAGCGCCATGCCCAGGGCGGCAGAAATCGAGGTGCTCGAATGCCCCACCCCGAAGGTATCGTATTCGGACTCGGAGCGCCGGGGGAAGGCGGCCAGGCCGCCGTACTGGCGGATGCTGAGCATTGCCTCGCGACGCCCGGTGAGAATCTTGTGGGGGTAGGCCTGATGGCCGACATCCCAGACCAGGCGGTCAAAGGGCGTGTCGAACGCCTGGTGCAGGGCCACGGTCAGTTCCACCACGCCGAGCCCCGCACCGAAATGACCGCCGCTTTGTCCCACGCTGTACAGGAGGTAAGCGCGCAATTCATCGGCGAGCTGGGCCAGTTGCTTGGCGTTCATGGCCCGCAGCGCTGCAGGATGATCAAAAGAGTCGAGCAACGGCGTGGCCGGGCGCTCGCGGGGAATCTCGTCGAACAGCTTCATGGGCATAAGGTCAGTGGTCACGCTCGATCATGTAACAGGCCAGATCGGCCAGCGGGATGGCGGCATCGCCTAACGGTGCCAGGGCGGCCACTGCTTCGTCCACCAGGGCCAAGGATTTTTGCCTGGCGCCTTCCAGGCCCAGCAGGCTGGGGTAGGTGGGCTTGGCGCGGGCGGCATCGGCACCGGAGGCTTTGCCTAGCGTTACGGTGTCGCCGGTGACATCCAGGATGTCGTCGTGGATTTGAAATGCCAGCCCGACGGCACGGGCGTAGCGTGTCAGGGCTTGCAGGCGCGGGTCGGTCTCGGCCACGGCAACGAGCCCTCCCAGGCGCACGGCGGCGACAATCAGCGCGCCGGTCTTGTGGGCGTGCATATGCGCCAGGGCATCGACATCCGGATGGCCGCCCACCGCGTCGAGATCCAGCGCCTGACCGCCCACCATGCCATCACGTCCTGAGGCCTGGGCCAGCGTCAGCACCATACTGGCCAGACGCGGGTGCGCGGAACCGGCCAGCACTTCGAAGGCCAGGGCTTGCAGCGCATCACCGGCAAGAATCGCGCTGGCTTCGTCAAATGCCTTATGCACCGTGGGCTGGCCGCGACGCAAGTCGTCGTCATCCATGGCGGGCAGGTCGTCGTGAATCAGCGAATAGGCATGAATCAGCTCGATGGCAGCGGCAGGGGCGTCGAGGGCGCGCTCATCGGCGCCCAGCGCCTGCCCGGCAAGATATACCAGCAATGGCCGCAAGCGCTTTCCTCCCACCAGCAGGCCGTGGCGCATGGCGGCTTCCAGACGCAAGGCCGTCGCCGGGTTGCCATTAGTGTGCCGCTCGTCGAAAAGTGCCGCCAGGGAGGTGTCCACGCGGGCACGGGCCTGTTCACGCAAGGCATCCAGCGAGATCGGGGCAGCGAGCTGTGAGGCTACCATGGGGGTGTCTCCTGTGCCGCGTCATCGTCGACTTCAAAGGCTTGTTCAACGCCGCCTGCGCTGAAGGAGGCGACCTCCAGGCTACCATCAGGCCTTTCGCTCAAGGCGCGTACCTTGAGTTCGGCGTTATCCAGGCGTTGCTGGGCGTCGCGGGTCAGGCGGACGCCTTGCTCGAAGGCGCTCAAGGCGTCTTCAAGCGAGAGTTCGCCGGACTCCAGGCGCTCGACCAGTGCTTCGAGTTGCTCGACCGTGGTGGCGAAATCCCGCTGAGATTGGTTGCTCGTGTCGCTCATGCCAGTGCCCGTCTACCCAGTGACTCGGAATAAAGCCGATAGTATACACCTTACCCCAGGGGTGACGTCTGCCCCGCCATGCGGCGAATATGCGTCGCCTTCATGCGCGCAGCGCAGCATTTTCATCTTGCTCGGACCGTTGTGGGGAATCGGCTGTGCTAACATATTGCCCTTCCACGAACCGATACACGGCGTAAGCCGCCGACCAAGGGGTTGATTCAGCCATGACCAAAACGTCCCTGGACAAGAGCAAGATCAAGATCCTGCTACTCGAGGGCGTCCATCAGAGTGCGGTGGACAATCTTCATGACGCGGGTTACAGCAACATTGAACATCTGCCGACCTCGCTGGCCGAGGACACGCTGGTCGAAAAGATCCGCGATGTACACTTTATCGGCATTCGTTCGCGTACCCAGCTCAATGCGCGGGTGTTCGATGCGGCGGAAAAGCTGGTCGCGGTGGGTTGCTTTTGTATCGGTACCAACCAGGTAGATCTGGATGCGGCCTTGGCGCGCGGCATCCCGGTGTTCAACGCGCCCTATTCCAACACGCGCTCGGTGGCGGAATTGGTGCTCGCGGAAGCCATCATGCTGCTACGCGGCATTCCCCAGAAGAATGCCCGAGCCCACCAGGGTGGCTGGCTGAAATCGGCCAGCAATTCCCATGAAGCCCGCGGCAAGACGCTGGGTATCGTGGGCTATGGCAGCATCGGCGCGCAGCTTTCGGTACTGGCGGAGTCGCTGGGCTTCAAGGTGCTTTTTTACGACGCCATCGCCAAGCTGGGCATGGGCAATGCTTCCCAGGTCGCCAGCCTGGAGGAGCTGCTGAGCCGTTCCGAGGTGGTCAGTCTGCACGTGCCGGACCTGCCTTCCACCCGCTGGATGATCGGTGAGAAAGAAATCGCCGCCATGAAGCACGCCGGTATTCTGATCAACGCCTCGCGCGGTAGCGTGGTGGAAATCGAACCCCTGGCAGCTGCCATCAAGGAAGGCCGACTCAACGGTGCGGCCATCGATGTGTTCCCGGTGGAGCCCAAGGGCAACAACGAAGAATTCGAAAGCCCGTTGCGCGGACTGGAAAACGTTATCCTGACCCCGCACATCGGCGGTTCGACCCTGGAAGCCCAGGAAAATATCGGCATCGAAGTTTCCGAGAAGCTGATCACCTATTCCGACAACGGCACCACCGTCACCTCGGTCAACTTTCCCGAAGTGGCGCTGCCCGCCCACCCGGACAAGCATCGCCTGCTGCACATTCACGACAACGTGCCCGGGGTACTTTCCGAGATCAACCGGGTGCTGTCGGAAAACGATATCAACATTTCCGGCCAGTACCTGCAGACCAACGACAAGGTCGGCTACGTAGTGATCGACGTAGACAAAGCCTACGGCCCTCAGGCGCTGGAAGCCTTGAAGAAGGTCCAGCACACCCTGAAGATCCGTGCCTTGTATTCGTCAAAGAACGGCTGATCTGCCAATCGCTTGCAAACCGATCACTTTCGAAGTAGTGCAAGAAGAAGTACTAAGAAGTAACACAAAAATGCCGCCGCTCTTTTGGGTGGCGGCATTTTTATTTGAATGCCTTGCAGAGTCGATCGATTTCCCCGTGTTCCCGCCCAGTGTCAGGCGGTGGCAAGCACCGTCTGGCGGTCGCGTCTGGCACTCCACACCAGCGTGGCCAGAAACAGCGCCAGGCCTAGGAAGTCCATCAGCAAGACACCATGGGGCCACAGCATCAGGGCGCCTATGGGGAACATGGCCAGGCGCAGCCACCAGGGCAGCTCGCTTTCCAGATGGCCTTCCAGCCCCGCGATAATCGCGTAGATACCGAACAGCGCGAAGGCGAATACCACCAGTATCTCCATTGGCGTGCCGGTGATCATTGGCGACCACACGAACAGCAAGGGAATGATGTAGAGCCCCTTGGCGATTTTCCAGGCGGTAAAGCCGGTGCGCATGGGCGGTGTCTTGGCGATGGCCGCCGCGGCGAAAGCGGTAAGGCATACCGGCGGGGTCACGTTGGAATCCTGCGACAGCCAGAAGATCACCATGTGCGCGGCGACCAGCAGCATCGACAACGTATGCGGCGAAAGCGCCTGCTCGTAAAGCTGTGAGCGGAAGTTATCCGGGACCACCGCCAGCAGTTCCTGGGCGCTGGCGGCATCCATCGGCGCATTCAACGCCTCCAGCGCATCTGGGGCTGCGAGCATGAAGATCGCGCGTGCCTGCTCGGGTAGCTCACCGGCCATGATCAGTTCCAGCAGCTGGCTTTCCGCCATCAGGCCGTAAAGCGCCGGTGCCGACAGCGTGCCCAACACGATATAAGCGGCGGTTACCGGCAGGCCCATGCCCAGCACCAGGGAGGCAATCGCGATCAACACCATGGTGATCAAGAGGCTGCCGCCGGCCCAGTCGGTGATCATCAACGAAAAGATGTTGCCGATACCCGTGGTGGCCACCACGTTGACGATCAATCCGACCGTCAGCAGCAGGATCGCGGTGGGAATCATGTTGCGGGTGCCCAGCACCAGGGCGTCGACTATCGCCCGAAGGTTCATGGGGGAACGTGACAGCCAGGAGGCGCCCACCACCGACACGATAGCGATACCAGCGGCGTAGGTGGGGGTGAAACCATTGATAAGCGCCGCGACCAGTATCACCAACGGTAGCAGGAAATGCCAGCCGCCCTTGAGTACGTCGAGCAGCCGCGGCGCCTGTTCGGTTTCCATCTGCTGTGCATCGCTGCGCTTGGCTTCGATGCGCACGAACATGGCCACCGAAAGAAAGTACAGCAGTGCCGGCAGGGCGGCGACGCCGATGATGGTGAGATACGACACCTGGGTATAGGAGGCCATGATGAAGGCGCCCGCACCCATCACCGGAGGCATGAGCTGGCCCCCGGTGGAAGCCGCGGCTTCAACCCCGGCAGCGAAGCGCGGTGGAAAACCGGCCTTGCGCATCAGCGGAATGGTGATCACGCCGGTGGAAACGGTATTGGCCACGCTGGAACCCGAGACCGACCCCATCAACCCGGAAGCGAACACCGCCACGAACCCCGGGCCGCCGACAAAGCGACCAGCGGCGCAACGCGCCAACTCGATGATGAACTCTCCGGCGCCGGAACGTACCAGAAAGGCGCCGAAGAGAATGAACATGAAGACATAGGACCAGGAAATTCGGGCGATCGAACCCAGGATGCCGTTACCGCCGAGAAAGCTGCGAAAGAGCACGGTTTCCCAGTTCAGCCCGGGAAAATTGAACACCCCACCTACATAGCGTCCCCACCAGGCAACGTAGGTCAGCGCAATGATACATAGCAGTGGGATGAACCAGCCGGTGGTACGGCGGGCGAATTCCAGTACCAACGCCAAAGCGGTAATCGAAACGATCCAGTCGGCCAGGGAAAAGCGCACCCCACGAGCATAGAGGGCGTCTTCGAAGCCGATCAAGTAAAACGCACACCCCAGGGCGGCCAGGCCGAGACACACATCGACCGCGAGCAACAGGCGTTGACCGCTAGCGGAGCGCGCCTTGAACATGGGCACGGAAAGGGCGCACAGCAGCCCGAACATGCCGAAGTGCAGGGCGCTGACCCAGACCTCCGAGACGGTGCCCAGGGTATTGAAATAGATATGCGAGAAGGCAACGACGATGGCGAGCAGACTCAGAATCCGGCCAAGCCAAGGGTGGTCGAGGCGCTCCGGGGCGTTGCTTGCAGATTCGTCGCGCACCGTATCAGGTGTCGAATGGCGCATGGTGTACCTCATGAAACACAGTAAGGCATAGAGAGGTCATCCCCCCGGCCGGTGCCGGGCGGATGCTGGACGAGAGGAACATCAGCCTTCGAGAAGGTGCTCGGGAATTTGCATGCCTTGCTCCTGGAAATAGCGTGCGGCACCTGGATGCAGCGGCATCGGCAGGCCGTCGAGGGCTTTTTCCACTGCCATGTCGCGAGTTGCTGGGTGAATGTTGTTCAGAAACGGCAGGTTCTCGAACATCGCCTTGGTGATCTGATACACATGTTCTTCCGGCACATCGGCGTTGACCACCAGGATGTTGGGCTGGGAAATGGTATTGATCGGCGTGTCCTGACCGGGGTAGGTGTCGGCGGAAATTTCGAAAGCGCTCCACACCGGGTATTGGCCATTGATGCGTTCAAGCTGCTCAGCGGTCACGTTCAGGGTGGTGATGTCATCGCCCATGTTGGCGTAGGCACTGGTCACGGCGGAAGCCGGCACGCCGGCCGGTATGTTCATGCCGTCTATATTGCCGTTCTGCATGGAATCGGCGCTGGGGCTGTAACCCAGGTAGGCAATGTCCATCTGTTGCGGATCGATGTCCAGACCGGCAAGAATCTGCCGACCGGAGCCTTCGGTGCCGGAATTGCGTGCGCCGATGGAGAAGCCGCGTCCATACAGCTGGGCCAGGTCGTCGATGGTGCCGGTTTCGACAAGCGCGTCGCGCATCACGAAGTGTTCGACGTTCTGCCACAGCATGGAAATTGAGCGCACGTTGTCGTAGGCCTTGGGTACCGGGCCTTCACCGGACCACGCCCAGGCGCCATAGAGCGCCTGGAGAATGCCGAACTGGGCTTGGTCGTCGTCCATCAGACGTAAATTTTCCGCCGAGCCCGCTGAGCTGATGGCGGAAACGGAGATGTCGTGGGTGGGTTCGAGCTTGACACGTACCAGGGTGGAAAGCGCCACGCCTACCGGGTAGAAAGTGCCCCCGGTGGTGGCGGTGCCCATGATGTATTGGCCGCCTTGGTCATTTTCCTGAGCGGTAACCGTGGAGGCGCTCACGCCTATTGCGGCAGCGGTAGCGAGGCAAAGTGAGGTTTTGAGAAATTGGCGTTTCAGCATGGAGTGTCTCCTGGCTTATTGGAATTGTGGGAGTAATCGCTACCCCGTTTCCAATAGAGCGAGAAACTGGCCATGTTTCAGTAGGTCTATACTAATCAATAACTTGTGTTTTTATTCATGCGACGAAAGGCGAAGAAGGCAGCGCGACCATCGGCCATTTTTCGCCGGTGATTTTCGCTTTCATCGGCAAGAAATGGCCGATGACCCAGGCCTGTCTGAAAAGCTTTCAGGGAACCAGGAAATCTTCGCGGCGCAACTGATGGCGTTGCATCTTCTGATTGAGAGTGCGGCGAGGCAGGTCGAGCTCTTCGAGCACTGCTTGAATGTTGCCGGCATGGCGCTGCAGTGCCTCTTTCAGGACGGTGGCTTCAAATGCTTCTGTGCGGGCCGACAGGGCGCAGGCTTGGTGTTGCGGCACAAGCGAGGTTTGCCAGGGTAGATCCAGCCCCAGAATAAAGCGCGTGGCGATATTGCGCAGCTCACGCAGGTTTCCCGGCCAGCGGTGATTGCCCAGGGCGCCAAGCAGTTGCGCTGTGGGCTCGCGCAGGGGCCTTTCGTGAACCTCGGCGGCCTGATGGCAGAAGTGGCGAAACAACAAGGCAATATCCTCGCGTCGCTCGCGCAAGGGAGGAATCGCAAGCTCGGCAATCGCGAGGCGATAATAGAGATCCTCTCGGAAACCCCCGTCCGACACCATTTCCAGCAGGTTTTCCTTGCTCGCCGCTACGACTCGCAGGTGAAGGTGAATTACCTGGTTGCTGCCCAGTCGAGTGATTTCGCCTTCCTGCAGGGCGCGTAACAACTTGACCTGAGCGGAAATGGGCAGTGATTCTATTTCATCCAGAAACAGGGTGCCGTGGCTGGCGACTTCCAGGCGGCCGATGCGCCGCTCGCCCGCCCCGGTAAAGGCGCCTTTTTCATGCCCGAACAGCTCCGATTCGATCAAGTCGCTGTTCATGGCGCCGCAATTCAAGGCCACGAAGTTACCTTGGCTGCCGGTGCCGAAATCGTGCAGGGCGCGGGCCACCACTTCCTTGCCGCTGCCGGTTTCCCCGTTGATCACCACGTTAGCGCGGCTGGCGGCCAGGTTTTCCACCTGGCGCCGCAGCGTTTGCATGGGCGTAGAGTCGCCAAGCAGTCGAGTGTTCAGATAGTTATGGCGCAGCGCCTGTTGCAGCTGGAGGTTTTCCAGCGCCAGGGCGCGATGCTCAAGCGCCCGGCGAACACACTCTTCCAGGCGTTCGGGCTCGAAGGGCTTTTGCACGAAATCCCAGGCCCCCTGCTGAATCGCTGCCACCGCCATGGGCACGTCGCCGTGGCCAGTAATCAGAATCACCGGAGGCGGTGTGTCGAGCGCCTGCACGGCGGCGAACAAGGCTAGGCCATCCATCTCGGGCATCTTGATGTCACTGATCAAGACACCGCACTGCTGGTCATTCTGAAGTGCCTTGAGCGCCTCGCGGGCACGGGAAAACGTTCGCACCTCTAACCCGGATACTTCCAGCCACTGGCTGAGGGAGTCGCGTACATCGGCGTCGTCTTCTACCAGCCAGACCGACAAAGTGGCGGCAGGTATGCGAGAGAAGGCGCTGGCAGATGGTGGTGTCATGAAGGGGTCTCCTCGCCATGCGGTAACGCCAGACGAAACCAGGCGCCTTTGGCGGTGTGATTGCCGGCGCTGAGCTTGCCGCCAAGGTCCTGAACGATACCGTAGCTGATGAACAGACCCAGCCCCAGGCCTTCGCCCACCGGCTTGGTCGTGAAGAAGGGGTCGAACATCTGGTCGATAACCTCTTGGGGCAGGCCGGGGCCGTTGTCATGAATGGTCAATAGCACTTGCGCCGGGGTTACCTCGGCGTGAAGGTGAATCACGCCGTCCGGCGTGTCGCCCAAGGCATCCAGCGCATTACCCAGCAAATTGGTGAGCAATTGCTCAAGGCGAACGTCGTCCCCGCGCACCAGCAGTGGCTGCTGCCAGGTACCGTCACGCTCTAGGCGTACTTTTTGTTGCTGGAAGCGCTCCTCGAGTAGTTCAAGCACGAAGTCCAGATGGGTCTGGAGATCCGCACTGTCTCGGCTGCCACCCTTGCGGGCGAAGAGCTTGAGTTGTTCGATCAGCCGGGCCAGGCGCTTGCTCAATACCTGAATGCGCTGAAAGTTGGCCCCCGCCGTTTCCTGGCGGCCAAGCGCCAGCAAGCGTTCGCCGTTGGCGGCATAGGTGCGTATGCCGGAAAGTGGCTGGTTGAGCTCATGGGCGATACCTGCCGCCATGGTGCCCAAGGCGGCCAGTTTACCCGCTTGGACCAGCTCGGCCTGGGCATCCTCCAATGCCCGGGTACGCTCCTGGACACGCTCTTCCAGGCGCACATTGGCTTGCTGGACGATCTGCGCCTGGGCATCGCGCATGTGCTGGCGTTTTTGGCGTTCGCGTAGCCACAGGCCAAGCAACAGTAAAGCGGAAAGCGTGACCAGACCGGCCAGTAGCATGTTGCGCGCACTGATATAAAGCGGGCGCACCGGGCTCAGGTAATGCATGGACCATCCAAGCGTGGAAAGCGGCAAGGATGTGACCAGAAAACGATTGCCTACCCCTTGGGTGTCCATTACCAGGGTACCGTCATGCAGACGGCGACCCAGCAAGGGGAGCGGTTCGTCGAGAAATTGACGTTGGGCGTGAATCTGCGCCAAGGCGGTATCGGAAAGCCCATCGATGTGCTGAAAACGCCATTGCTCGCGGCTGGAAAGTATCACCACGCCGTTGGCATCCGACAACATGACGTTTTCATGCGCTCGGCGCCAATCGTCCTGGAGCGCTTCCAGCGAGACCTTGACCACCAGCACCCCTGCGGTCGCCGTGTCGGAAGGAGCATCGGAAAGCGTGACGGCGTAAGAGGTGAAATAACCCGGCCGCCCGGTCGTGCTGCCTACCGCAAAGAATTCTCCGCTACCCTTGTGCATGGCATCGAAAAAATACGGGCGAAAGTGATAATCGTGGCCGATGAAGCTTTGTTCGAGTTCATGGTTGCTGCTGGCCAGGGTGACACCTTGATCATTCATGAGAAAGATCGTTTCGGCGCCGGAACGTTCGGCGACCAATGCCAGGTGCTGGTTGACTTGAGGCAGGACTACATCATTGGGTTCGCGTAGCGCTGTCTGGATTAAAGGCTGCTGGGCCAGTAGGCCAGGCAAATAGGTAAAGCGTTCCAGCGCGCCTTGCAGGCTGCTGGTGTAAAGTGCCAGGCGATTTTCGGCGTGGCGCTGGGCTTGGGCTTGGGCTTGGCTGTATTGCCAATGCCATAACCACCACAGCCCCAAAAGGCCCAGCGCCAGCAACGGTGGCAGAACCAGGGCGCGTAGCCAGATTTTCCTGTTCACTGTGGTTGCCTCAAGGGTCGGATCGATGCAGGCTCGAGAGCTTATCACCCGGGAGTGATCAGTCCCATTGTCAGTGCAAGACCCTTTTGAAAGGGGGCCTGGTGTTTTGCGCTGGAACCACTCTCTGTCTACGTTGTTTTCATGGCCCGATACAAAAGAGGAGGGCGACATGCTGGATTGACGTTCGTCGCTGATCTCTTGATGGGCGGAGATACAAGGAGGATGGAACGATGAAGAAGAATGTCTTTATTCCAGCGATGAAGCAGGGGCAACATGCCGAGCTTGAAACCTTGCATAACGCCGAACAGCTAAATTTTCATGATCTGTTGGATGAGCAAAGGCTGACGACATCGGAAACGTTCTCTTTCAATAAGCTTGTCGAAGAGGCGCGTCAGGAACTGGACGCCTTTCCAGGCTCCATCGATGCGATTATCGCCCAGTGGGATTTCCCTACTAGCGTCATGGTGCCGCTGCTGTGTAAGGAGTACGGGCTTCCCGCTGCTTCGCTGGAAAGCGTGCTCAAGTGTGAACACAAGTATTGGAGCCGCCTGGAACAACGCAAGGTGATTCCCGAGTTCGTACCCGATTTTTGCAGTGTCGACCCCTTTGCCGATTCTCCGCTGGATCAGGTGACGCTCGACTATCCGTTCTGGCTTAAGCCGGTCAAGGCGTTTTCCTCGCAGCTGGGGTTTTTGATAGAGAACGACGCCCAGTTCCATGAGGCCATCGAGAAAACTCGCGAAGGCATTCATCGTCTCGGTGACCCTTTCAATGAAGCCTTGGCGTATATTGATGTACCCGAGGAAATTCAGCGCGCCAACGGCAATACCTGCATTGCCGAAGCCATAATCTCAGGCAGGCAGGCAGCCCCAGAAGGGGTGGCTTTTCAGGGTAAATTCAGCGTGCACGGGGTAATCGATCAGCCCAAGGAGCAAGAGGCGCTGTATGACCGCCTGGAATATCCCTCGAGCATGCCTGAACACATCCAGCAGCAGATGGTGGAGGCCAGCAAGCGCTTTCTCGAGCATATCGGCTACGACAATGGCGGCTTCAATGTCGAGTTCCTATGGAACCAGGAAGAGGAACGCCTCTGGGTGGTGGAGTTCAACCCGCGTATCTCCCAGTCGCATAGCCAAATATTCGTCATGGTCGATGGCATGTCCAACCATGCAGTGATGGTCGACATTGCGCTGGGCAGGCGACCTTCGCTGCCAAATCGTGAAGGACGCTTCGCCGTTGCCGCCAAATGCTTCATTCCTTATGGCAATGAGGATCGGATCATTACCCGAGTGCCCAGCAGGGAGGAACTCGATGCGCTTGCCGAGCGTTTTCCAGGCACCCGGGTGCAGCTGAAAGTTGAACCGGGCACGCGCCTCAGCGAGTTGCCCAATCAGAATCCCGTGTCCTATCATCTCGGCATTATCTTTCTGGGGGCCGAGAATCATGAACAGCTTCGCGACCATTATCAGCAATGCCTGGAGAGCCTGCACTTCGAGTCCGAACCCGTGGACTAACGCCGATGGTGGATAACCACCCTCGTGCAAGGAACAACTAGAAAGGAACACAAGATGACGACTAGCGTTACAACCGAGCCTCTGGTTCAGCGAGATGCTCAACAGGGGGTCATCACGCTGACACTCAACAGTCCCAAAAGCTTCAATGCCCTTTCCGAAGAAATGCTCGAAGCGCTCCAGGCGGCGCTTGATGAGATTGCTCAGGATCAAGATGCGCGTTGCGTGGTGCTGACCGCTCAAGGCAAGGCGTTCTGCGCCGGGCACGATTTGAAGCAGATGCGCGCCAACCCGGACAAGGCCTATTATCAAACGCTATTTGCCCGGTGCAGCCAGGTAATGCAAGCCATCGTCAATCTGCCGATACCGGTGATTGCCCGGGTTCAGGGCATTGCCACGGCGGCGGGCTGTCAGTTGGTGGCGAGCTGCGATCTGGCGGTAGCCGCCCGTTCGGCCCGCTTTGCCGTTTCGGGTATCAATGTGGGGCTTTTCTGTTCCACTCCGGCAGTGGCGTTGAGCCGTAACGTCTCGCGCAAGCGCGCCATGGAAATGCTCATGACCGGCGAATTCATTAGTGCCGATCAGGCCTGTGAGTGGGGGCTGGTCAATCGTGTCGCGGAGGAGGATGGGTTAGACGCTGTCGTGGCCGAGTTCACCACGAGTATTTGCGCCAAGAGTGCCGTGGCGATACGTACCGGCAAGGCAATGTTCGCCCGCCAACTGGCGATGCCGTTGGAAGACGCCTATGCATTTGCCGGAGAAACCATGGCCTGCAACATGCTGGCAGACGATGCAGCCGAGGGCATCGATGCCTTCATGGCCAAGCGCGCGCCGCAATGGAAGCATCGCTGAGCGCCTTCCGTGAAGGCGACAGCACCGGGCTGGCACGTTATCCTGATGCGCTTTGACGTTTTCAAGCGGGAGAAACAGGGTGAATGAAGTCAAGCGCAGGACGGCGGGCCGCCCAGCGGGAACCAAGAAAGCCAGTGGCGGACACAGCCAGTCGTTAGTGCGTGGCCTGAACATGCTGGAATATCTGTCGGCCAGTCCCGACGGCATGGCGCTTTCCGAGCTTGCCGAGACCGCTGATCTGGCCCCTTCCACAACACACCGCCTATTACAGGCATTACAGAGCCAGGGATTTGTCACCCAGGAAAGCGAGCAGGGGTTGTGGCGCATCGACGTCAAGACGTTTCGTATCGGCAATAGCTTTCTCGAAGCACGTGATTTCGTCGCCACCAGTCGCCCCTTCTTGCGCCGGTTGACTGCTGAAACCGGGGAAACCGCCAACCTGGGCGTGCGTGACGCTACCACAGCGGTATTTCTCGCCCAGCATGAATCACCGCAGATGATGCGCATGATCACCCGGCTGGGTTCAAGGGCACCGCTGCATGCTTCCGGCGTGGGCAAGGCGCTTCTGGCTTGGTTGCCGGATGATGAGCGCGCGCGCCTGCTTGAAGGGCGTGAGCTGGCTCAGGTGACCCATAACACCCTGTACCAGCCCGAGACGCTGCTGGAGAACCTGAGCGAGGTTCGCCACCAAGGCTTTGCCTGTGACCGTGAAGAACATGCTATCGGCCTGCATTGTGTAGCCGCCTGTATTCACGATGAAACGGCGACGCCCCTGGCAGCGATTTCGGTCTCCGGGCCGGTGGCGCGGATCCCTGAGGCACGTTTGATGGAACTCGGTGAGCTGGTGCGGGAAGTGGCCGCCGAGATCACTGCAACATTGGGAGGCCAGGCGCCCAAGTGTTGCTGATCGCATGCTAAGCCTGTTTATCGTAGCGCTGCTAAGCGCCACGTTACTGCCCGGGGGCTCGGAAGTATGGCTGGCGCGCCAATGGTGCCTCGGCGAGCCGGTGGTGATGCTGTGGATAGTCGCCACCGCCGGCAATACGCTAGGCAGCCTGGTCAATGTCGCCATGGGACGCTACGCCAGGCATTTTCAGCACAAGCGCTGGTTTCCCGCCTCGCCTCAAGGATTGGCGCGTGCCGAAGGTTGGTACCATCGCTTTGGTGAGTACAGCCTGCTGGTCGCCTGGGTGCCGGTGATCGGCGACCCCTTGACCGTCCTGGCAGGTGTATTTCGCTTGCCCTGGTGGCGGGCACTGGCATGGATACTGATTGCCAAGGGCGGACGCTACGCGGTGGTGCTGTCGCTGGCCCATCTGTGGCTTTCCCCGCTGTGTCAGTAGCCCGACTTGTACAAAAAGTAGACAGACGTTAGCTTTTGATATTTCCCCACCGATACGGAGGTTATGGTGACGCCATTACGATTATTGCCCTGGCTGGGCATCTGGTTGTTGGCAATGCTGGTCTTGCTGGCAGCGCCGGTTTCGGCGCAGACAACACTGACGCTGGACAGTCCCGCCGATCCACCGCAAGAATCATCGCAAGCCGAGCCCCCGGCGTATTCCACACTGGCGGATCTGCTCGAGAACGACCAGGCGCGCCAGGAGCTGATTGAGCAGTTGCGTAAATTGGCTGTGCAAGCCTCGGAAGGTGCAGAGCTTTCGCCCGCACAAGCCGCTGAAGGCAGTGACATGGCGCCGGCGGATGTCTCGCTGCCCCGCCAGCTGGCGGAGCTGACCAGCCGTATGGTCAGCGATGTTGGAGAACAGCTGGGCCAGACGGGCTCGCTGGTTAGAGAACTGCTCAGTGCCGAGGGAGAAAACACCTTCGACCTGGCCGCCTTCACCAGCGCAGCGGTCAACCTGGGTTTGGTGATTGTCTCCACCGTCATTGCCTTCGTCCTGTTTCGCCGCTTTGCCAAGCCGCTATTCACCAGGATCAGCAACTGGTCGCTGCATGGCGCGGGGCTCAACCCGGTGTTGCGCCTGGTATTATGTGTGGCCTTGGCCGTCGTGCTGGATGTGTTGGTCGTGGTGCTGGCCTATGTCGCCGGCAACCTGATCGCTACCTTTGCGGTGGGAGAAGCCGGTGAGCTTTCCACCCGCGCCTCGCTGTTCCTGAATGCCTTTCTGGTGATTGAGCTGCTCAAGGCGGCGGTTCGGATGTTATTTTCCTCGCGCTATGAGGGCCTTCGCTTGTTGCCGGTTTCCACGCTGGAAGCCTCCTACTGGAACCGTTGGCTGGCCCGACTGGTTGGCATGGTCGGCTATGGTTTGATGGTGGTGGTGCCACTGGTCAACTTCTACGTGGCCACGTCGCTGGGACAGATGCTGGGCACGCTTATTATCCTATTGGCGTTTATCTATGCCGTGGCGGTGGTGCTCAAGAATCGTGTGCACCTGCGCGATAACCTCAACCAGATGGCGGCCAACTCGAGCTTTACCGCCAGCCGAGTGTCGTTGACGTTGTTCGCGCGTACCTGGCACCTGTTTGCCTTGCTGTATTTTCTGATGGTGCTGGTGCTGGTGCTGACACGCCCCGCCGATGCATTGCCCTTTGTGCTGTTCGCGACGCTGAAAACCTTGGCGGCCGTGGTGGTGGGCCTACTGATTTCCGCGTTTTTGACGCAAGCCATCGGCCGTCGCATCACGCTTTCCGATGACCTGCGACGCAAGCTACCGTTACTCGAAATTCGTCTCAATTCCTACGTCCCCAACGCCCTTAGGGTTATCCGCACGATCATCCTCATTGTAGTGGTTATGGTGGTGCTCAATGCCTGGGGCGCCTTCGACCTAGTGGGCTGGTACGCCTCGGAAGCGGGGAGCGGGCTGGTCAGCAAGGTGTTCGGGGTAGCGTTAATCCTGTTCATTTCCATCGCCATCTGGCTGGGGCTGGCGAGTCTGATCGAGCACAAGCTCAACCCCGAAACCGGGTCCGGCGAGCCGGATGCCCGGGCCAAGACGCTGCTCAGCCTGTTCCGCAATGCATTGGCGATCGCCATCATCACCATGACAGGGATGATCGTGCTGGCAGAAATCGGCATCAATATCGGCCCCTTGATAGCGGGTGCCGGGGTGCTGGGTCTGGCAATCGGTTTCGGTTCCCAGAAACTGGTGCAGGACATCATCACCGGGATTTTCATCCAGGTGGAAAATGCCATGAACACCGGCGATGTGGTCACGGTCGGGGGAATCACCGGCACGGCGGAGCGTCTGAGCATCCGCTCGGTGGGCATCCGTGATCTGAGCGGCACCTACCACATCGTTCCGTTCTCGAGCGTCGATACCGTTTCCAACTTCATGCGTGAGTTCGGTTATCACGTGGGTGAGTACGGGATTGCCTATCGTGAAAGCATCGACGACGCGATCATCGCGCTACGTAACGCCTTCGATGAACTGTCGAATGACGAAGAGCACAAGATGAATATCCTGGCGCCGCTGGAAGTGGCGGGTGTGGTGGCCCTGGCCGACAGCTCGGTGAATATCCGGGTACGCATCAAGACGACCCCGGGCACCCAATGGGCCACCGGCCGTGCCTATAATCGTCTGGTCAAGCTGCACTTCGATCAGGCGGGCATCGAAATTCCCTTCCCGCACACCACGCTCTACTTCGGTGTGGGTAAGGAGGGCGAAGCGCCCCCGGCCAACCTGCGGGTCATGCAGCAACCTTTCGATATCGACGGCCGCCCTGGCGGGCAGCCGCGTTCCGACGAGTCGAACCGTTCGGAGAACCCACGCTCCAGACCCAACCCCGCTTTCAAGGGCGATTTCGATGATGAGGAAACTACCTGAATCGACTGGAACTAAACCACAAAAGGGCTGCTTCGGCAGCCCTTTCTGCTGGTTATCCAATAGCAAATGAACGGCTCAGAGAGGGGCGTAGTTTTCCGAATGCCGACCTTCCAGATTGACCGATTCGCCGCCATCCACGAACAAAATCTGCCCGGCCACGAAAGGGTTGTCGAGCAGGTAATGCAGTGCCTGCACCAAGTGATCCGGGTCGCCCTGACGCTTGAGCGGAATACCATCGATACGCCATTGGATGTAGTCGCTGGTGCGCTGCGAGGCAGGCAGCACCACCCCCGGCGCAATACCATTGACCCGAATGCGGGGAGCGAACTCCAGTGCCGCCATGCGGGTCATTTCCGCCAGGCTTTTCTTGGAAAGCAGATAGGCCGCATAGGGGTATTGGTGATAAGCCACCTTGTTATCGATGATATTGATAACGCGGCCCTCTTTTACCACGGTGGCGAAATGCCTCAGCAGCAGCAGCGGGGTGAACAAGTTGACGCGAAACTGGGTTTCGAGCATGGCCATATCGGTCTCGGCCAGCGATGCTGGCGTATAAGCCGAGGCACTGTTGATCAGGACATTCAAGTGAGGAAAGCGCTGAGACACTGCTGTGATCAGATCGGCGACATCCTCTTGCATGAAATCGCAGCTGAAGATCTCGCACTCTCGTCCCTTGGCACGAATGACGGTGGCGACTTCTTCGGCTTCATCGCGGGAACGATTGACGTGCAAGGCGATATCGAACCCGGCCTCGGCCAATGCTTCGGCAAAGTGGCGACCCAGCCGGGTGGCTCCCCCGGTAATCAGTGCAGCATATGAGCTCATGAACTATCCCTCATTGATACGGTAGACTGGCAGGCTGCGTGAATGCAGCGTTTGTCAATAAGTTGTACAGTACCTGCACATGGAGCGTAAAGCGCTAGGCTAGGCAAAAGACAGTTCCATACTGGTTTTGTATATTTCTCTATATATTTTTCTTTGCCATGGCAGCCATGCTGCGTTTCGATTTGAGCTTGATACAAGGTAGCCCGTTATGCCGCAGCCGATGTCACCGTCGGATACGTCGAGAGACATGCATGAATGCCTGATTTCGGTGGGTTCGAACATTGAACCTGAATGGCATATTGCCCAGGTCCAAAAGATTCTCAAGGAGGAGTGTGAGCTGATAAAGGCTTCGCGCGCCATTCGTACCGCTCCGGTGGGGTTGCAGGAGCAGCCGGACTTTCTCAATGCCGCCTTATTGGTGAAAACCTCGCTGGAGCGAGAGGTTTTTCGTGCTTATCTCAAGGAAGTAGAAGATAGGCTTGGCCGGGTGCGCGGACCGGTCAAGTCCGGCCCGCGCACCATGGACCTGGATATCATCGCCTGGGATGGCGAAGTGGTGGACGACGGCTATTACCAGCATGATTACGTACGCCAGCCGGTGGATGAACTGCTCTCCGGTAGCGGGCGACAGTTGCATGGACGAGGCTGCCCTTCGCTGTAAAAGCCTCTCGGACAGCCTGAAAAGTCCTTAACGATCTTGCTTGAAAAGGTGCTTAGCGGTAATGTTTGGCGCAGTTGACCAGCTCCTTGATCACTGCGTCATCTTTGCACTGATCGGCAATATCACCCACGGTAATAATGCCCACCAAGTCTTTTTGGTCCGGGCTTTTGAGTACCAGGAGGCGCTGAACCTTCTGCTCCTGCATATTCTTCAGCACATCCACCACATCCGTGTCTGAAAAGGTGTAGAGAGCGGCCTGCGTCGCGATATCGGTTGCGTTGTCTTCGGGGTTCTTGCCTTCGGCAATGCCGCGGATGGTGATATCTCGATCAGTGACTACCCCCTCCACTTTTGCACCCCGGACGAGAGGCTCAAAGCCGGAGTCGGTATCGCGCATCAGTTCGGCGACCTCACGGATGGATGCGTCCGCATTCAGGTACTCTGGGCGTGTTGTCATGACTTCTTTGGCTTGCATCGTTAGTCTCCCTTTACGTTTAATCAATCACTTGAAGCGCGTTAGCCGGATGCTTGTGTTACCTGCTTTCCCTTTTGCTTCAGCGCTGATGCAATACCCGAGCGTCCAAGCTTGCATGCTCTAAAAAAGTTAGTCGGCCATGGCGAAAATTTCAATTTAATTAACGTCATGAAATGGTGACCATGCTTGGGAAGTAGCGACTACCACTGCGCCAGTTCAGTAACAAAAGGCACCGATTAACCTCAAGCATCGGGCGTGCCATACTGGCGCAGCAACCGCCGATGAGTACCGCCATGTCCTCCCCTCGCTATCGAACCATTGCCGACATTCAGCGTTGGCGCCGAGCACGTGCCCGGCGAAGCTGGTTGACGCGTAGTTTTCGCTTGCAGGTCATGGTGCTCGTCGGGGTACTGCTGGCGGGCATGTTGCTGGCCCAAGGTACTTACCTCAATCATCGCAAGGCGGAGATCATCAGCGACCAGATGGGCGAACGTGCCCTGGCGGTGGCCAAGAGCGTGGCGAGTATTCCCGCGCTGATCGATGCCTTCTCCGATGAGAACCCTGCTGCGACCATCCAGCCGATTGCCGAGCGCATTCGTCTGAGAACCGGAGCGCGCTATGTGGTGGTGGGCAATACCCAGGGGGTGCGATACTCCCACCCATTGCCTGAGCGGATTGGCTTGCCGATGGTGGGCGGTGACAACCAGCGAGCTCTGCTTCACGGCGAATCCTATGTCTCCGAAGCCACCGGCTCGCTGGGTAAGGCGATCCGCGGCAAGACGCCGGTCTTCGACGGCGAAGGCAATATCCTCGGGCTGGTCTCGGTGGGCTTCATGCTTGACCGAATCGCCATGGACGTGGGGCGTCACACCAGCTTCGGCTGGTGGTTGGTGGCGGCGATGATCGTGCTCGGCTTTGCCGGGGCCTACCTGCTCTCGCGCCATCTGAAGAAAGTAATTCTGGGGCTGGAGCCGCATGAAATCGCCCGTCTGGCCATGGAGAAAGAGGCCATCTTGCAGTCGATCCACGAAGGTATCCTGGCGATCAATCGAGAAGGGCGCATCACCTTGGTCAATCAGCAGGCGCGGCGCTTTCTGGGATTGGCCGCTACCGAAAAAGCCGTGTTGGGCCAGCACATTCAGGCGGTGGTGCCTAATTCGCGCCTGCTTGAAGTACTGGAGCGGGGAGAGCAGCAGTTCGATCAGCAAATGTGGCTGGGGGACCACCCGGTGGTCGTCAACCGGGTGCCTATTTCCTATGAAGGCGAAATCGAAGGAGCGGTGGCGACCTTTCGTAGCCGCCGTGAAATCGTCGATCTTTCCCAGGCGCTTAGTCAGGCCAGTCGCGACGTGGACATGCTGCGCGCTCAGGCCCATGAATTTTCCAACAAACTGTATACCATCTCGGGGTTGTTGCAGCTTGATCGCATCGACGACGCCCTGGCATTGATCCATCAGGAAAGCGAACGTGCCCAGGCGCAGATGAATTTCCTGATGCGGCATGTCGCCGATGCCGTGCTGAGCGGCACCTTGTTGGGCAAGCTGACTCGCGCCCGGGAGCTTGGTGTCAGCCTGGAAATCGACGAACAGAGCTCGCTTTCCCAACCGTTGACCGCCACCGGCCAGGAAGTGCTGATGAGCGTGGTAGGCAACCTTCTGGATAACGCCTGCCATGCCGCTTTGCAGGGAGCCTCCGATGAGCCTCAGGTGCGATTGTTTTTCACCGATCTGGGCGAGCAGCTGTTGATCGAGGTGGAAGATAATGGCCCGGGTGTACCGCCGGAGGACATTGAACACATCTTTCGCGAAGGCTATTCGACCAAGCCGGGCAAGCACTGTGGCATCGGCCTGGCACTAGTGGCGCGGCTATGCCGCGAACACGGCGGTGCCATCACGCTGGAGGAAAGTGAGCTGGGCGGGGCCTGCTTTATCGTGGTGCTCGATCGCTCACTGTGTCGCGCACCAGCCGGTTTTGCCTGACCCCACGCCAACCATGACAAGACGATGCCCGACATCGCAGGAGGAGGGATGCCCGCTTCGAATTACGGAATCCTGATCATAGAAGACGACTTTCGCATCGCTGATATCCATCGTGCCTTTATCGAACAAAGCCCGGGTTTTGAGGTGGTCGCCGTGGCGCGCAACGGGGCGGAAGCCCGCGAGCTGATGGCGCGCCATGCATCAAATGTTCAGCTGGTATTGCTGGATGCTTATCTGCCCGATGTGGAAGGCCTGGAACTGCTCTGGGCGCTGCGTCGCGATTACGTCCAGGTGGATATCGTCATGGTCACCGCCGCACGCGAGGTGGAAACCATCAGCGAAGCTTTGCGCGGCGGGGTGTTCGATTACTTGATCAAGCCTACCGAAGCGGCACGCATGGCGCAGATGCTGGCGCGCTTTCGCCGTGAGCGGAGTGCCTTGGCGGCCCAGGGGAAAATGAGCCAGGAGGAACTGGATCGCGCCTTGGCCAGGCTACGCCCGGAAAACTCATCAAACGCAGGGACGCGTGCCTTGCCCAAAGGCATCGACCGCCTGACGTTACGCTCGGTGGTGGAAGCGCTCAAACAAGTGCCTGAACCGCTGGCTGCCATGCAGGTGGCGCGCGCCATGGGCGCAAGTCGTTCCACGGCGCGGCGCTATCTGGAATTTCTGGTATCGGTACAGGTGGTGGAAGCGGAACTGGGCTACGGTGATGTTGGTAGGCCCGAGCGACGTTATCGGTTGCAGGCGGATACCACCGGCTGGCTGGAAAGCCCTTAAGAAAGCCCTTGAAAAAGCCTTGAGAAGCGTCCGTGAACAGAATGAACAAAATGCTCACAATGCTCTTTTTGTGCTTTATGTTCACAAGCTTGTCGCCAGGGTCTGCATTCTTCTAACGTTCGCAGCGTGAAGTGCCACACATCGCCACAACACGCATCACTACAAAAACAGATTGAAACGTGGAGAACGCCATGACCCTCAAGCCTTCCTTGAAGTACGTAACCCTGCTGGCCCTGCCGCTAGCCGCTGTTACCACTTTTTCCAGCACTGCCGCCGCCTTCGAACCGGAGGGTAAGGTGGAATGTATCGCCCCCTCCGACCCGGGCGGTGGCTGGGACTTTACCTGCCGCAGCGTGGGTAACGTCATGCAGGAGCTCGATCTGGTGCCAGCAAATGTGCAGACCATCAACATGGCTGGTGCCGGCGGCGGCGTGGCGTTTGCCCATACCGTGAGCAAGCGCGCCGGTGACGACCATCTGCTGGTCGCAGCCTCCACTGCCACCACCACGCGTCTGGCCCAAGGGCAATTCCCGGGGCTGTCCGCCGATATGGTCAACTGGATCGGTGCTCTGGGCGCGGATTACGGGATTATTGCCGTGGCTGCCGATTCCGAGATTGATGACCTCAACGAACTGATGGACTCGCTCAAGGAAGACCCGCGTAGCGTCAAGTTCGCCGGCGGTAGCGCCAAGGGCGGCTGGGACCATCTCAAAGTGTTGATTGCCGCCCAGGCAGCCGATGTCGAAAACCTCCCGCGCATTGCCTATCTGTCGTACAACAACGGCGGCGAAGCCTTGACCCAGGTGATCGGTGGGCACGTTGATGCCTTTACCGGCGATGTCACCGAAGCCCAGGGGTTCATGGAATCCGGTGACCTGCGTGTCTTGGCGGTCCTCTCCGAAGAGCGCCTACCCGGCGATCTGTCCGACATCCCCACCGCCCGTGAGCAGGGCATCGATGCCCTGGGTCCCAACTGGCGAGGCTTCTACATGCCGGCGGATATCTCCGAAGACGCCGAGGCGTACTGGACCGATGCCATGGACACCATCTACCAGAGCGAGGAATGGCAGAACGTCATGACCCAGAACGGTTTGATGCCTTTCCACATGACCGCGGGTGAATTCGAGGAATTCGTGCTCAATCAGATCAAGGACATCGAACAGCTTTCCAAAGATATCGGATTGATTCAGTAATGACCTTCAACGACCGCATCTTTGGGGTCCTGATGATCGTCCTGGCCGTCGCGTACGGCTGGGCCGCGACTCAGTTCCCGGAACCGTTCGGGGGGGCCGAGTCCGTCGGCCCCGATACTTTTCCAAAGTTGCTGGCCGTGGTGCTGGCACTTTCCAGCCTATATCTGATCGTCCGCCCCGATCCTGACAATGCCTGGCCCTGGAGCCGTACCGGCATCGAGCTGATTATCGCCGTGGGGGTATTGCTGCTGTATGCCATGCTGCTTCAGCCATTGGGCTTCATCATCAGCACCACGCTGGCGGTGGGAACGCTTTGCTGGCGGATGGGCGCGCCCCCGGTCAATGCTTATATCACCGGGGCAGTCTCGGGGGTGGTGGTGTACTTCCTGTTCAGTTTTGCGCTTGATCTCGCTTTGCCGTTGGGTCTGCTTTCGTTCCTGGAGGTGAACTGATGGAAACCCTCGGCTATCTGATGGACGGTTTCGGCGTTGCTCTGCAGCCGCATAACCTGATGTTCGCTTTGCTTGGCGCTTTTCTGGGTACCCTGATCGGTGCCTTGCCGGGGTTGGGCCCGGCCAATGGCGTGGCCATCCTGATTCCGCTGGCCTTCAGTCTGGGGCTGGCCCCGGAAACTGCCCTGATCATGCTGACCTCGGTGTATGCCGGGGCCATGTACGGCGGGCGCATTTCGTCGATCCTGTTGAATATTCCCGGCGATGAGCCGGCGATGATGACCTGCCTGGACGGCTACCCCATGGCCCAGAAGGGCAAGGCCTCCGAGGCGCTGGCGATCTCCGCCGTGGCCTCGTTTGTGGGTAGCCTGATCGCCACTATCGGTCTGATCCTGCTGGCACCGCTGCTGGCCAACTTCGCCCTGACGTTCGGCCCGGCGGAATATTTCGCGCTCTTCTTGCTGGCGTTCGCCACCCTTGGCGGAATCACCGGCAAGAACCCCATCAAGACGGTGGTCGCCGCCTGTATCGGCCTGATGATCGCGACTGTCGGCATCGATAACACCGGGGTGCCGCGCTACACCTTCGGCGTGCTCGAACTCTTCGAGGGCGTGGACTTCATCATCGCCATCGTGGGGCTGTTCGCCATTTCCGAGCTGCTGTTCTTCATCGAGGAGCGCGCCGGTGGCGGCAAGGAAAAGATGCAGGTCAACAGGCTCTCGCTTTCCTGGAAGGATATCCGCGATATCCTGCCCACCAGCTTCCGTGGTGGGGTGCTGGGGTTTGTCGCCGGGGTATTGCCGGGCGCCGGTGCCTCCTTGGGTAGCTTCATCAGCTATACCTTGGAAAAGCGTGTGCTGGGCAAGAAAGGCTATTTCGGACAAGGCGACCCACGCGGTGTGGCGGCGCCCGAAGCTGGCAACAACGCCGCTTCCAGCGGTGCCCTGGTGCCCATGCTGACTCTTGGCGTACCGGGCAGCGGTACCACGGCGGTACTCTTGGCGCTGTTGATCTCGCTCAACATCACCCCGGGACCCTTGATGTTCACCCAGAACGCCGACATCGTCTGGGGCGTGATCGCGGCATTGTTGATCGGCAACTTCCTGCTGTTGGTGCTCAACATTCCGCTGGTGGGCATCTTCGTCAAGCTGCTTTCGGTGCCGCCGATGTACCTGCTGCCGATTGTCACCATGGTGGCTTTCGTGGGCATCTACTCGATCAGCAACACCATATTCGACCTCTATTTCATGGTGGCCTTCGGGGTGGGCGGTTACGTACTGCGCAAGCTGGAGATTCCCTTGGTGCCGGTGATCCTCGGCTTGTTGCTGGGCCCGGAAATGGAGAAGAACCTGCGCCATGCCATGGATATCTCCGACGGTGACTGGATGATTCTGTGGGACAGCGGGTTGGCCATCGGTTTGTGGGTCTTCGCGGCACTGGGCTTGATCCTGCCCTATATCGTGGGCCCCATCCTACGCCGTCGGATGAAGGCACCCACTGAAGGTACGCCTGAAAGCGATTGATCCTGGAAGCGATTGTTTCTGGAAGCGAGTAGTACCGAAAAAAACGGGGCGTCGACGAAAGTCGGCGCCCCGTTTTCATGGGCAAAACACCGGCGGTTTATGTCGTGTTAATCAATAATCCCTTGTTCGCGCGCCATGGCATAAGCCGCTTGCGGCCCTTTCCAAAGTGAGGGAAGCAGGATCAAGGAAACCGGGATCGCGGTAAGCACGATGAATTGTTGCAACACGCCGATTTGACCGGCTCCCATGTACAGCAGAATGGCGGCCATCAGCGCCATGGTGATCCCCCAGAAAGCCCGAATGAGAGAGCTCGGGGCGTCATGGCCTGCGCCGACCATCGCAATCGAGTAGCTCATGGAGTCGCCGGTCGTGGCCACGAAGATACTGGTCAGAAGCAGAATGGCGAATGCCATCCAGGTGCCGCCGGGCAGTGCCTGAGCCACCGTGAGGGTCGCCACATCGAACTGGAAATTATTCAGCGCTTCGGTGAGGTCGATGGTATCGGTCAATTGATAATAAATGCCCGAACCACCCAGCAAGGTGAACCAGATAGTGGTGGCAATCGGTGCAATGACCGCCACTGCCAGAATCATCTGACGGATGGTGCGGCCACGAGAAATTCGCGCCACGAAAATGGCCATCAACGGCGCATAGCCGATGAACCAGGCAAAGAAGAACACCGTCCACCATTGCATCCACCAGGCCGGTGCGGTTTCTGCGGTCATGCTCGCCATGGTGAAGAATTCACTCAGGTAAGTGCCGGTACTTTGCAGGTAGCTGTTGACCAGAAACAGGGTGGGACCGAACACCACGATGACCAAAGCGATGGCCAGCGCCAGGAACACATTGAAACGGCTGAGCAACTGGATACCGCGATGCACGCCACTGACCGCTGAGCCGACATAGACAGCTCCCAATACCCCCAGAATGCCCAGCTGAGTCGGGTAGCCTTGCGGCAAACCAAACAGTTCATGCAGGCCGTAACTCATCTGGGTCGCCAGAAAACCGATGGGTCCCACCGTGCCGGCCACGACCGCGATAACGCAACAGGCGTCCACTACGCCGCCCAGCGGCCCGCGCATCAGGCGCTTGCCGAACACCGGGTAGAGCAGGGTACGCGGTTGCAGGGGCTCACCTTTGACGTAGTGCGCATGCGCCAGCACGACCGCAGACAATGATCCGAGCACCGCCCAGGCCAGAAATCCCCAATGCATGAACGATTGCGCCAAGGCACCGGCAACCGCTTCGGCGGTGCCTGCCTCGGTATCGAAGGCCGGGGGCGTCACCACGAAGTGATACACCGGTTCACCGGCAGCAAAAAAGACGCCACCTCCGGCAAGCAAGGTGCACAAGATAATCGAGAGCCACTTGAACGTACTCATCTCCGGCGCATCGAGATTGCCGATACGCGCCTTGGCGGCGGGCGTCATGGCAAGGCCGATAGCAATGAAGAACGTCAGAATCAGCAGCAACTGAAAATAAGAACCCAGGGTCAGCGCCGTCCAGGCGAAGCCGCTGCTGATGCTGTCGGCCACCAGGTCGGTGTCGTAAAGCGAAAGCAGCACAAAGGCGAGAACGAACCCGATGGTCAATATAAGCACCACGGGATCGCCTAGCTTATGTGAGCGAGGAGGTGAATCGGTTTGAGTTTGAGCCATTGAACGACGTATCCAGTAGGAAAAAAGAGCATAAAAAAAACGCCACTCAATGAATGGCGCTGGAAATAGAACGAGATTTTTAGAATTGTAACCTAGGCATAGACAAAGGTCTAATATTTGTGAAGGATGTCAACACGAATGAAACCTCAGCGCTACAAGGCACGCCGAGCCCAGCGTTGAGCCACCTCATCGGCGGCGCATGGCGATGGCGACCAAGCTTGACTAGGGTTAAGGCTAAGTAGTTATTCCAAAAGTGAGGAGTCGCCTAGTCAATGGATGTCACCACGCTCAATCAGATGTTGACCTCTGCGAAGGTGGACGAACGGCACCCGGCCGTCGTCGAACTGGGGCGAGAAACGCTAACTACCACCAGCCGCCAGGAGGTGTTCGAACGTTATGCGCGTCTCGCCGGCGGCTTGGAGAAGCAAGGGCTGGAACGTGGCGACCGGGTGGTGATCCTGGCCCCCAACAGCGTCGATTGGATTGTCTCGGCGCTGGGCATCCTGCATGCCGGGGGCGTGGTGGTGCCGTTGGATACCCAGATGCCCGGTGAAGACATGCAGCATGCACTGAATGATTGCGAGCCACGTTTCGCGATCACCACCTGTGCACTACGTTCACGTCTGGCGGATATCGAAGACCAGGTGACGCTGTTTCTGCTGGATGCCGAATCATCCGATAACGCCCAGGGCGAACCCGAACCCGCAGAGCCTTGGGGAAAGTTACTGGACGCAGAGCCGGTGCCGATACGCGCGCAGGTGGAGGATATCGCGGCGCTGTTTTATACCTCCGGCACCACCGGCCCTCCCAAGGGTGTGCCGCTGACCCATTACAACATCGCCAGCAACGTGGAAGCGTTGCGCACCCAGAACCTGGCGGACAGCAGCGACCGCGTCCTGGTGCCCTTGCCGTTTCACCACGTCTATCCCTTTACCGTGGGGATCCTGATTCCCTTGACCCTTGGCGCACCGATCATCATTCCCTTCTCGTTGGTGGGGCCGCAGATCATCCGGGCGCTGCGCGAGGGTGACGCCACCCTGATAGAAGCCGTGCCCCGCCTTTATGAAGCGATCTGGAATGCACTGCACGAGCGCGTGGCCGGGCGCGGCAAGCTGGCGGCTGAGCTGTTTTCAGGAATGCTCCAGCTTTCGATTGCCGCACGCCAGCGCTTTGGTTGGCGGCTGGGAAAACGTCTATTCGGCAAGCTTCACCAACGCATTGCTCCCCGGCTACGCCTGATGGTGGCGGGGGGCGCGGCGCTAGACCCTGAACTGGGCGCCAAGCTGCAAGGGCTGGGCTGGGAAGTGGCCACCGGCTACGGGCTCAGCGAAACCTCGCCGATTCTGACCATGAACCCGCCCGAAAGAGTTCGCCTTCAAAGCGCCGGCATCGCCTTGCCTGGGGTCGAGCTGAGCATTTCCGAAAAGGGCGAGATACTGGCGCGTGGCCCCAACGTCTTCAGTGGCTACTGGAATCTGCCGGAAAAGACCCGGGAAGATCTCGATGACCAAGGCTGGTTTCATACCGGGGATGTCGGCTGGTTGGATGAAGACGGCTATTTGTACATAGAGGGTCGCAAGTCAGCGATGATCGTGCTTTCCGGCGGCGAAAACGTCGACCCCGAACGTGTCGAGAAGGCCTTGACCGCCTCCGGGAAGCTCCGCGAAGCTGGCGTGCTTGAGCATAAGGATCGCTTGGCGGCAGTGGTGGTGCCGGAGCCCGACCTGCTGCGTGAAGCTGGCGGCGAAGACCTGCGCCGGGCCGTCAAGAAAGCGGTGAGCGAAGCGGCCCGCGAGCTTCCCAGCCACCACCGGCCGGGGGAGCTGCGCATCACGCTCGACCCGCTGCCCCGCACCCGCCTGGGCAAGCTGCGCCGCCACAAGTTGAAGGAGCTGTTCGAGAGCCTGGGTGAGGTTGACGAGAGCTCCCAGGCAGCGCCCGAGCCGATCACCCCGGAAGCCATGGCCCCGGAAGATCAGCAGCTACTCTCCGACCCGGCGGCGGAGAAGACCTGGCACTATCTGGCCAGGCGGTTCAATGACATTCGCCTTACCCCGGACAGCAGCCTGGCAGGGGACTTGGGGATTGATTCACTCAGCTGGGTCGACTTGACCCTGGCGCTGCGTGAGCATGCCGGGATTGAACTGGATGATGCCGCCATTTCCCGCGTACACAATGTACGCGACCTGCTCAACGAGGCTGCGGGGGCGTCCGGCGCCGATGAAGCCGGAGAGGATCTGTTGACCTCGCTCGGTCAACCGGAAGAAATGCTCGATGCCGACCGGAAAGCCACGCTGGCGCCACGCAGCGCCTTGCAACGAGCGACCGGCGTGGTGCTATTGGGACTGGCGCGAGCGATCAGTTATCTGTTCATGGACCTGGAGGTACGCGGCAGATTGCCCGCCAAGGGCAGGTATCTGATCGCGCCGCGCCATCTAAGCTTGCTCGACCCCCTAGTGCTGGCGCGGATACTTGACCGCGATCAGCTGGAATCGCTCTACTGGGCGGGCTGGACCGGCATGCTGTTTTCCGGGCCGGTGACGCATTGGTTAAGCCGCTGCGCGCGGGTATTACCTATCGACCCCGGCGCTGCGCCACGCAGCAGCCTGGCGCTTGCGGTAACCTGCCTTGAACGTGGCCATAGCCTGGTCTGGTTTCCTGAAGGTAGGCGTTCGCCCGATGGCAACTTGCAAGCCTTCAAACCGGGCTTGGGGCTGGTATTGCGCGCCAAGCCGGTGCCGGTGATACCCATATGGATCGAAGGCACCTGGGAGGCACTGCCGCCGGGACGACGAATGCCGAAGCGCGAGCGGGTCAGGGTAGTGATTGGCGAGCCCATTGATCCTGAACGCTTCAAGGGTGACGAACAGGCAATTGCCGAGCTTGTGCATGATGAAGTCGCTGCACTGGCTAAGCGCTGAATAAACAAACGCTGAATAAAAAATTGCCCTGACCGGGCAGGAGAAGGTCAGAGCAATTGTAAAAGGCGTGGCAGGCCTTTTTCCTTTTCCCTGTGTGTCGCGCGCTTCCCTTCACAGGCCTCGAGGGCCTTCCATGGCCGCCACACCTTCACTGTGCACTGCATGCTCGGTAGGACTCGTTAACCTAAGTTATAGAATGCTAAATCTTCTTTGTTTTTGAATTGCCTCCTTGGCTCTCTCGGGCCGCTGTTCAAGCCCCTGACCAGCCGGCGAGAATCGGCACATACACCACCAATAACAACACGCTGATCAACCCCAGCAAGTAGGGAATGATCGCCCGGGTAATGCGCTCCAGGGGCAGCTGGGTGACCGATGAAGCCACATACAGGTTGATCGCCACCGGCGGGGTGATCATGCCGATCGCCAACCCCACCACAATGATCAAACCGAAGTGAATCGGGTCGATGCCCAGCTGAAGCACCAGCGGCAGCAAGACCGGCGTCAGAATGATCAAGGCGCTGGCGGTTTCGATGAACACCCCGGTCAGCAGGATTATCCCCACCACCAGCAGCATGATTACGTAAGGATTGGTGGATATAGACAGTACCGCTTGCGCGATGGCGCCGGGGACCTGCCAGCTGGAAAGCGTCCAGCTCAGCACCGCCGAGGTGGCGATCACCAGCATGATCACCGAGGTGGTCATCGCCGAGCGAATCAGGATGCGATACACATCGCCGAGCTTGAGGTCGCGATAAACGAACAGCGATACCAGTAGGGCGTAGTTGACCGCCACCACCGCCGCCTCGCTGGGGGTGAAGATGCCCGAAAATATCCCGCCCAGAATGATCACCGGGGTCATCAACCCCCAGCTGGCACTTTTCAGCGTGCGCCAGATAGTCGCCAGAGAAAGCGGCGTGCCCTTGGGGTATTGACGCCGGTACGCCTGGGTAATCGCAATCGCCATCAGCCCCAACCCCATGGCCAGCCCCGGCAGAAAACCGCTCAAAAACAGCTTGGATACCGACTGTTGAGCGATCACCGCATAGATGATCATCGGCACCGAAGGCGGGATCACCACCCCGATGGTGCCGCTGGCGGCAATCAGGCTGGCGGCGGAGGCCGGGTCGTAGCCTTTCTTGCGCAACTCCGGCACCAGGCTCGAGCCCACCGCCGCGGTGGTCGCCGCCCCGGAGCCGGAAATCGCTGCAAAGAACATCCCCGCCATCACCGACACCACCGACAAGCCGCCGCGCAGAAAGCCGAACAGGGAGTCGGCGAAGTTGACCAGCCGCTCGCTGACCTTGCCCTGGGCCATCAAGTCGCCGGCCAGAATGAACATGGGAATCGCCACCAGGGCAAACGAATTGATGCCCTGGAACATCTGCTGGGTGACCACCATCAAGGGCACCCCGGCCTGGCTCAGGGCGACCAGGGAGCTGGCGCCTATCGCCAGGGCGATGGGTACGCCCAACAGCATGAAGCCGAAAAACAGCCCGAACAGTAGCAGCGTCATAACTTCGGCTCCTCAAGGCGCTTGCCATCCACAAGTAGCTCCAAGAGATCGACCAGGGCGTACCAGCCCATCAGGGCTGCGCTGAGTGGAATCACGGCATAAACGTAGGTCATGGAGAGTCGCATCGACGCCGACTTCTGAAAGCTTTGCACCTGCATATAGCGATAGCCGATCACCACCAGCGCCACCATGAAGGCCAGTACCACCAAGGTGGCGGCAATTCGGGCGACTTGGCGCAGGCGCCCGGGCAGGGCGTCCACGGCGAAGGTCACGGCGATATGCCGCCCGCGCTGAAAGGCCAGGGTTGCCCCCAGAAAGGTAATCCACACCAGCAGAAAGCGAGCGACTTCTTCGGTCCAACCCACGGCGGAGAACAACACCCGGGAAATGATCTGCAGGGTGATCACCCCGATCAACGCCGCCATGCCCAAAAAAACCGTAGGCTCGATGACGGCGTCAACGCCCCGCTCGATACGCTGCAGAAAGCCTAACAACGGTCGCGCAAGCTTGGTCACTTACTCCAGCGCCTCGCGGATGCGTGTCAGGTAGTCGCCGAACTGCTCACCGTATTTTTCGTATACCGGGGTCACCGCTGCCTGGAAGGCCTGGATATCCGGCGTTTCGTTGATCTGCATGCCGGCTTCGCGCAGATCGGCCAGTTGCTCGGACTCCATTTCAGCATTTACCTGACGCTCATGCTCGGCGGCTTCCTGGGCGGCCTGGGTCAACACGTCCTGAGCCGCTTCCGGCAGCTGGTTCCAGACAGGCATGCCCATCACGAAGATCGCCGGGGCATAGGTGTGCCGCGAGAGGGTCATGTAGTCCTGGGTTTCGTAGAGCTTGAACGAATGGATCACATTGACCGGGTTTTCCTGGCCATCGATGGTGCCTTGCTGCATGGCGGTCAAGGCTTCCGTCCATGCCATGGGGATGGCATTGGCGCCCAGTTCGCGGAAGGTATCCACATACACCGGATTTTCCATGACGCGAATGCGCAGGCCGTCCAGCTCTTCCGGCGTATTCACCGGGCGCTCACTGTTGGTCAGGTTACGAAAGCCGCGTTCGGCATAGGCCAGCCCTTTCAGGTTGACCTCGGAAAGCTTGTCGAGCAGTTCCTGGCCGATCTCGCCGTCGAGCACGCCGTAAGCGGCTTCCGGCGAGGGGAACAGAAACGGCAACTCGAACACCGCCATCTCTTCGACGAAATTGGCCACCGGGCCGTTGGTGATCACGCCCATATCCACGGTGCCGATCTGCATGCCTTCCAGCAGGGTGCGCTCGTCACCCAGCGAAGCGTTGGGATAAAGCTCGATGCTCACCGCGCCTTCGGTACGCTCGGCCACCAGTTCCTGAAACTTGACGGCGGCAATATGAAAGCCGTCCTGCTCGTTGACCACATGCGCCAGGCGCAGCGTGACCGGGTCCATATCGGTAAATTCGGAGGCGGAAGCCGTACCGGCCAACGCAAGAGACACACCCAGCGCCAGCGTATTCAAAGCAAATTTTTTCATTGTCGTTTTTCCTTGGGAATAAGGCGATAACGCCTTGAAAGAATGCACCAGGGGAGCGAGAACGGTCAATCGGCTTTCCCGCGCCGGACTCGTCTCACGGCTGGACACATTGCCCGCGTACGGTTACGATACGCACGCGTTGAAAAACGCAATGCGCCCGTAGCTCAGTTGGATAGAGTATCGGCCTCCGAAGCCGAGGGTCGCAGGTTCGAATCCTGCCGGGCGCACCAAGAATATCAAGGGCTTACGCTAACGCGTAGGCCCTTATTTTTTGCCTGTGACCAAATCGTGACCACAACCTCTTAATCACCTTCCTGATACGCCTATTCGGTTATGACCTTTGGCTTTTACTAGTCGCAGGCTTGGTCACACACTTTATTGGCGCATACCCATCCACTCCGCTAATTGCTGATTTGCCTTTAATCGTTGACGTTGCAATAGGGCGCTGTCGAACAGCATATCTAGAGTAGTTGCTGAGGTGGCAAGAGGAAGGGCAACGGCAGCCTCGTCACGAAATTGCTGGTGGGTTGTTTTGCTACCATCTAGGTAGTGCCACCAGTGCAAAATATCTTGTTTGGCATTCTGCATAACCCCAGCGGACGGTAAGCGATCGGATTTTGCTTGATTAGCTTTTTCGGTGGTAGGTAGCAGATTCCACAGATCGTTATTGTTCCAACGCGACCAAGGGAAGCAATGATCCACCGCATAGGCCCAACGGTGTAAATCTTTTTGCGACCAAACACAGGGAAGTGGTGTGGAATCTTGCAGGCGTTGATTCACCAGCAGGCGAACTTGCTGTGTATCACGGCGGCTTTCTTGCCACTGTAAGGCTTGATGCAGTTTGCCAATATCGTAAGACGCATCATAGCGTTGCATCAGTTGCACCCACTCATGCACTATCGCTGGTTCTAGCCAACAGGCATAGCGGCTCATGGAATCCCACAGTTGAGTCGGAATGCAGTAGGTTCCGAAAGTGGCCAATGTTTCGCTATCAAGGCGAATCGCTTGCTCACGAATACGAAGGCTTTGGCTATTGCCATCGAAAATGGGGCGCTGGCTCCCTGGCCAAGTGGTGAAGTGCGTGGGCATCTTGAGGATCGTCTGACAAGCATCACGAATCGAGCACATAACCGTGGCTGCTACTTGAGGGTCGTAAAAAGGTGAGCCGATACGTAAGTCGTGCGGAGAGACCTGCTTCAGACGATAAAAGTCTTCTTTTGCAAAACCGTAGCCTTTCTTGCCGGGTGCCTGGCGCAATTGTTGCTCTATTAACAATGGGCGGTACAGCTTCAGCCAAAAAAGACCTACCGCACCTAACGGCACCGTGACCCAATCTTCTGTATGTGAGATTACGATGCCTGGCGCGCTGTCGGCCAAGCGCGTCAGAGTGCGTAGTAACCCCAGCTTGTAAGACGATGCTTTGTCATCATTGACGATGATGTGTCGTAACGTGGGTAATGCGCCAGAGCCATCGTCCGGTAGTTTAAATACACGTAAATGCCAAGCAATTCCGTCACGACCAAGTTGATCGTCATTGTGGCTTGCTTGCAACTGCAGAAGCGCCAGGTCTTGTGCCCAGCGCTCTAATGCTGGCAGGTTTACTGTTTGGAATAGGCGCTCATCACGACTTGGGCCTTCGCGGCAGGTAATAACAAGAATTCCACCGGGTGCCAGGAGTGACGATAGAACCCGCAAAGCGCGCTGCTGCTCGTCATGATCGAGGTGCATCCAGACAGCAGATACCAGTATCAATTGAAATCGTTGCGATAGGTGACGCACACGGTTCAATGCAGGCAGTGTGTCGTTTAGCCAAGAGATATCATCACCAGATGTGTGCACTTGCCCTAGCGCTCGCAGACGATCGGCAGGTTCCACTGCCATGACTTGCCAGCCACGTTTCGCAAGTGCTTTGGCATCCCGACCACTGCCTGCGCCAACGTCTAGTACTAAGCCAGGTTGCCCAGATAGGTGGTGCAGCCATTCGCCATGGATACGTTCAAAATTTAACGACTGATACTGCGCAAACAATTGTTGAGCGTGATCGTCGTAGAAACGACTGGCTGGAGTTGGTTTGTGAGGTGAAACCATGCCGAATCCTTGATATGCAACGACTAAATAGCCCTGATACCGTACCAGCTTTAGCTTTCACCAGCCGTTTAATCTCAAGCAAAATAGAAAATTGCCTGTGCGAGGCGTCGTAGGTTTCAGTCATATCCAGATACCTGCGCCAAAATACACGCTAACTGCTCGGTGTTTTCATTTTGTTGTAAGTGAATGAATGCAGAACAGCATTCCAGCGCTCGATGTGATGTTGGGGAACTTAGGAGTAAGGGAAATATGCACTATCCGCTTTCGGCCAGAAGCGGATCTTCAGGAAAATACAATATAAGCCACTGGCAAGCCATAGCCACATCCTTAATAGGGGGCGACACTCTAGCTATCTTCCCCTGCCCGGACTTTTCCAGTGATGGCAGTACGAGCACCGGACACGGGGCATTCACCGAGACATACTCCACAGTCGCCCGGCGCAAGGGCCAGTGTCCGGTCAGCCGGTGCCGGGCCGCGCCAGATCAGGGCGATCAGCAATGTCAGCAACAGGAAAGCGGCAACCGCCTTGAGTATCAGAGTCACAAAGCCGCTCCGTTATCGGCGTTCAATTGCAGGCCAAATACCCGGGCAACCTGCTTTTCGGTCTCCCGCACGTCCTGCTCAACCGGTACGGTGGTATCAAGGCAATGAAGGGTCAACCGGTTGCCCTCCAGCAGAACACTCAAGGTACCAGGCATCAGCGAAAGGGTGTTGGCCAGCAGCCAGCGCGGGCTGCCTTTAGGCAAACCCAGGATCAGAGAAATTTCACCGGGATTGACCGGCAGGGCCGGTGACAATACCCTGCGGGCGACATCCAGCCCTGCAACAACGGAGCGGGAAAGAAAATAGCCGGAAAAGAGCAGCAACCCGAGTGGCCGAAGCCGATAACCGGAAGGCGGGAAAAGGCGCAAAGACAACCCGGCAACCAGAACCGCGACGACAACGCCAACCCCCAGACCGGAAGCATCGCCCAGGGTTAACACCCACCACACCGCAAACAGCGCTATGCTGCGACGCACTACCGCGCCGAAAGGTGATTCCCGGGCTGACGGAATAGGACAGGCCCTGTAAGGATTACTGCCCTTTTTGGCTCTGAGCCTGGTTCTCCAGCATTTGCTCCATCATGAACTGCATCTGATTCATGCGATTCTCCATCATCTCCAGACGCTGCTCATTATCCATACCAGCACCAGCACCAGCACGGCTGCCCTGGCCATTGCCCATCATTCCCTGACCCTGACCCTGACCCTGACCCTGACCCTGACCCATGCCCTGACCCATGCCCTGACCCATGCCTTGGCCCATCATGCCACCACGCATCATGCCCATATAGTCCTGCATGTATTCCATATGCTTTTCCCGGATGCGCTGGCGCTCGGCGTTTGACGTGGCATTGCGCATCTCCTGCCTCAAGGCCTGCATTTGCGCCATGTTTTCATTCATTTGCTGCATTTGTTCCTGGTTCATCATGCCGCCACGGGGCATTTGATCGGAATTGCCCTGTGCAAAAGTCAAAACGGGTGTTGCCACCAGAACGGAACACGCGATTAAACGGGTAAATCTGTTCATGAGATCCTCCTTAAAATCTGCAGACATCTGCATCATGTTCAGTAAAGGCCATTAAACTGAATCGAGACTGAAAATTGAGCTCCGATTGAGTTTTAATCAACAGTTATTGACCTGAATCATCAGCCCTGAGCTAGTCAGATCGCCTGCACAGCTTCAGAAAGCATATCCCTGACCTTCCCGGCAACCTGCTTGAGCTCGTCATTGTCAATGGCGGACATGGAAACCACGGGGTCTACCGCGCTGACCTCAACGCCCTCCGAAACCTCACGAAGAATGACATTGCAGGGCAGCATGGCACCCACACGAGGTTCCACTCCGATGGCTTCCCAGGCCATACCCGGATTACAGGCCCCGAGAATCCGGTAGGCCGGCATGTCCTTATCCAGCTTTTTCTTCATGGTGGTCTTGACGTCAATTTCCGTCAGCACCCCGAAGCCGTGGTCGGTAAGCGCCTGACGCGCTCTTTGGTCGACATCCTCAAAACCGGCATCTTTGATAATTCGATTGATTGTGTATGACATGCTTTTCTCCAATGATTCGGAAGTTCAATGGTTATTGATCGAGTTTGACCACCCTCAAACGCAGCGCATTCACGATCACGCTGACGGAGGACAGTGACATGGCGGCCGCGGCAAAAATCGGGGACAGCAGTATGCCGAAAAACGGATACAAAACTCCTGCTGCAATGGGAATGCCGGCGGAATTGTATATAAAGGCAAAAAACAGGTTCTGCCGGATATTGCGCATGGTCGCCAGAGACAATCGGCGAGCTTCCACAATACCCATCAGATCGCCTCGCAACAATGTAATGCGGGCACTTTCGATGGCGACATCGGTGCCGGTGCCCATGGCCACACCGACATCCGCCGTTGCCAGGGCTGGCGCATCGTTAACGCCATCGCCGGCCATGACCACAATGCGGCCTTCGTCTTTCAGGCGCTGGACAATCTTGCCCTTGTCTTCTGGCAGCACTTCCGCTTCCACTTCAGAAGCAGCTGCGTCGAGAGAACGTCCTGCTTAAAGAAGAGCGAGCCATATTAAAAAAGACGGCCGCCTTCTTCGCCAAGGAATCTCTCTGAGGTACGCCTTTATCAAAGCTCATCAGGGTAACTTCAGTACTGCCCTGATGTGCCGAGTGTTTGAGGTGTCGCGTAGTGGTTATTACAAGGGGCGATCCCGACCACCTAGTCAGCGAGATCAGCAGGATAAGGCGTTGAAGGCCAAAATTCGCCACCATCACCAAAAGAACCGGGCAACCTATGGGACACGGCGTATTCAAAAGAAGCTGACCGGAGATGGCGAAACCATCAGCCGCCGCCGAATCGCTCGATTGATGAAGGAAGAAAGCCTTGAATGCAAGACGCGACGGAAGTTCAAAGCCACCACCCACTCGAAGCATGACAAGCCTGTGGCCCCTAACCTTCTGGATCGACACTTTTCGGCGAAGAAGCCGGATCAAGCCTATGTAGGCGACATAACGTATATCCCGACACGGGAAGGCTGGCTATACCTGGCAGTCTTTATTGACCTCTGCTCACGCGCTGTTGTGGGGTGGTCAATGAGCCACCGAATGCCGGCTGCTCTGGTGAACGATGCCCTGAATATGGCGATCTGGAAACGCCGGCCGACGGCTGGCTTACTGGTTCATAGTGACCGTGGTAGCCAGTATGCCTCGGATAGCTTCCAGCAGCTGCTCAAGCAGCATGAGTTCAGATGCAGTATGAGCCGAAAGGGGAATTGTTGGGATACGCCCCTTCCGAGAGTTTCTTCCACACGCTGAAAACCGAGTTGATTTATCACGAGGACTTCATAACGCGAGGAGAAGCGAAGCAGGCCATCTTCGAATATATCGAAGTGTTTTATAACCGGGTGCGGCTGCACTCCAGCAATGACTATATGAGTCCAGCGGACTACGAATCAGAACTACGAGCAGCTGCTTGAAAAACATGTCCGGAAAACTGTTGCCAGATCAGACTGCTTTTCTAGCGGCAGTTTGCTTCCGCATGCAGAACAGAATACGGCATTTTGTGTTGCTACTTGCTCCCCACACTTCGGACAAAACATATAGTTCCTCGCTCCTTATATTTGTACTCGGCATCAATACTCGCCGCTGCAATTCAGCTCCATGGTGCCTTGGTTGACTATCTTTAGAACTATATGACCAGTGTTTGGCTCATTTTTATAGTGCCAAGAAATTCAGGTGATCGTCACGCAGCCAAAGTGCGTGGAATTACTGCGCGAAACTGTGCGTGAAGTACGCAAGCCAGGTGCATACCCAATGGTGCGTACTATCCGGCCTTGGACTGCGTACCAGTACGAACGGCGCAATTCGTACTTAACTGTTTGGTCCCGAAGAGTAATGGTCTACGTTATGAACCATTACTCTTCGGGACCAAACATGGCGTGAGTCGCAAATTGTAACGGTGCAGGGGTGTTTGGATCGCCATATCATGACTTCATTGCGCATGAAGCCCATATTGTGCCCAGCTGTTGCTTAGCATCCCATCTCGGTTACTCTACACTCGGTGTTTGCGTTCCATGAATGAAGGATAGCCGTATCAATGTTGGGATTCCTGCAGGGATTTTCCTATGGTCTCTTTATGACCTGCCTGCCCTGGCTGCTGGTGGGGCTCTTCAATCCTGGCCTGGCGCTTCCGGTGGCGGCCCCCAGCCGGCTGCAGGTGATTTTCCGCTATTGCCTGGTGGTTCCCTTCATCAGCATGCTGCTGTGGTTGACCTCCCTGTGGGGCGGTTTCAGCCCCAGCCTGTTTGGCTGGCTGGCGGGCATCGTCGCTATTCCCGTGGCGCTGCCCGTTGAGCGAACCCTGCGTGGCTGGCTGGCCCGCCGTCGCGAGCGGCGTCGGCAGGCATTGACGGCGGCCGAGACCCGGCGTCACCGTGCCCGGCAGGAACGCGAGGCCCATGAGGCAGGCTTGGCAGTACTCGACCCGGCTAGGCCGCCCGAAGGCGCCGATGACTTGGTGCTGGCCATGTGCCGGGCCAAGCAGCGCCTGCTGGAGGTTAACCGTCCCGACCTGGCGGTCCTGGCGGATCGCCTCTACAGCCGTTATCGCCATGTGCTGGATGTCCTGGGTAGCCGTTTCCACAGTGGCGAGCTGGCCTTCGAGCGCTCGCGCGGCCTGGTGACCCAGGTCTGTCTCGGCGCGGTGGATACGCTGACCACCATGGCGTCCCAAGCGCGAGGGGTGGTCAGCGTGGACGGCGACTACGTGCGGCGGCGCCTGGCGCGGGAAGGCCAGCGGTTGAGCGAGGAGGAGCGCGCCGCCCTGGTGCGGCGCCTGGACCTGCTGGTGGAGACCGAACAGCGGCTGAGTGAGCTCTCCGCTCGCATCGAATCGGCCTTGACCGTCCTCGATGATACCGCTGTTTCCATGGCGCGCATCGAGACGGCCCGCCCCCAGGCCTCGGTCACCACCGAGAAGGCGCTGGAGGACCTGCGCCGCTTCGTCGAGGGCGCCGATCGTTACGCGCGCAAGGATTGATCAGCCGTTCGATTTATTGTGACGGCCTTCACAACGGTCTTTTTAATCGCTCAGGAGATGCCCATGACCCCGCAATCCGAAGGTGACAGTCGCCTTTCTCTGCCACCGGTGGACGAGATCGCCAGCCAGCTGGGGACGACCAAAGCCGACTCGGCCGAGCCCGATGAGCGGGACATCGACCCCGAACTCGAGGCGATGGCCGACCGCTTCGTCGAGGAGGTGCTCGCCGAAGATGAAGAGGGCTCGGTGGTTCGCCAGCGGCGTGCCGTGGACGAGATGGGTCTGGAGTTGCAGCAGCAGGCCGCGCATCGTAGCGCCATGCTGCAGACGCCGCTGCGCAAGCTGGCTCACCAGGGCGATGAGGGCGGGCCGGTGGCCAAGGCGCTGGTCGATCTTCGCGGGCGTATGGAAGGGCTCGATCCTGCTCGCCACCGCCTGGCACCGAGTGCCTTGGACCGCGTCCTGGCGATCATTCCCGGCATCGACAGCCGCCTGCAGCGCTATTTTCAGAAGTTCGAGAATGCCCAGCAGGCGCTGGACGCGGTTATCGAGGACCTGAAAGGTGGTCGCGACATGCTGCATCGTGACAACCTCACCCTGAACGATGACCAGCAGGCCCTGCGCGATATCCTGCGCGAGCTGAACCGCCAGATCGCCCTGGGCCGCTTGATAGATCGCCGTCTGCAGGACGCTATCGCCGCTCGCGATGCCGATGATCCGCGGCGTCGCTTCCTCGAGGAAGAACTGCTCTTTCCCCTGCGTCAGCGCATCGTCGACCTTCAGCAGCAACTGGCGGTAAGCCAGCAGGGCGTGCTGGCGCTGGAGGTCATCATCCGCAACAACCGGGAATTGATGCGCGGCGTGGACAGGGCCATCAACGTCACCGTCTCGGCCCTCACCGTGGCGGTCACCGTGGCCATGGCCATGGCCAACCAGCGCCTGGTGCTGGATCGCATCGAAGCCCTCAACACCACCACATCGCAGATGATCGGCGGGACCGCCAAGGCGCTGCGCCAGCAAGGTGTGGACATCCAGAAGCGGGCATCCGGCGCGATGCTCGACATGCAAGTGCTCGAGGAGGCCTTCGGCGAGGTGATGGGCGCGATCGATGATCTCTCGACCTATCGTCAGGAGGCCCTGCCCCGGCTGGATGAACAGATCGACCGCCTGGCGACCCTGTCGCAGCAGGGCAATGCGTCCATCGAGCGTCTCCGAGAGGGTAGCGAATCGCAACCACAGGACGGTCGCGCCCCCAGCTGATTCTTCAGGATCATCTTTTATCTTGTATTTAAGCAATACCGAGACTCGCCTTCAAGTGAAGCATGTTGTTACTTGAAACGAGAAGAGGCGTCCCGGAACAGTCAGCCGGGGTGGCGGCGGGATAGGTCGCCACGGCAGAGCGAAGGCGTTGGGAGAAGAATCCTCGAAGACGACGACCTCCCAGGCCTCGGGCAAGTCGACGGCAGGGCATCTCGACGGCAACTCTCTATAATTGGCGGAAACAGGCCAGAGCACGAGGGCAGATTTTGCCATCACGTTCCATCCAACCCAACCAGTGGACCAGCCAGGAGAAGTTCCAGGTCGTCCTGGAGACGGCCCCGATGAACAAGGCCGAACTCAGCGCCTACTGCCGTGAGTTGCACCGCAAGGACAAGGCGCTCGCCGAGACGGCGGCCCTGCTGACCTTGTCAAAAAAAGGCAGAGGCGATCTGAGGTACGACCCACGACGAGGACGACTGGCCAGCCTTCCGGATTGCCAGCGCATCGTGACATGGATGCAAGACGCCCAGCGTGACGGTGCTCGGCTGGTCAAGGCCTGTCAGGTGATGGGCATCAATGTGCGAACCCACTACCGCTGAATCACCAAAGGCGAAGTGACGGCTGATTGCCGCCCCGACGCCGACCGCCCGGAGCCGGCAAACAAGCTGTCTCCCCAGGAGCGGGAAGTTGTTGTGTATAGTTTGGGGTCACGCTTCTTGTCGAGTCGCCTCGCTTCATGGTCCGCCCACCTCGTCTCGGATCGCTTCCTGAGCGCGACTGACCAGCCCCTCGCAATACGCCATGTCCGGGTCGTCCCCCGTGCCCAAAAAGGGGATCAGGGCGGCGATGGGGCCGGCGATGGCCCCGAGCACGGCGCTGGCCCCGGCGCGCATTCCCAGCCCCAGGCCGCCATCATGGACACCTGGCTCGATGGCATCGAAGGTTCCGCCCAGATGGAAGGGCGCGCTTCCGGTAAAGACGCTGGGATCCTTGGGGTGGGCGAAGACGGAGATATCCAGGCGCTCCGTGTTCAGGTCCACCTCGCCACCCGCCGTGAAGGTGGTATCCCGGGTGTCGATGACGAGGGTATCCAGTTCGGCGACGCCATTCCTCGCCTGCAGGTCGGCGTAGACGCACTCGATGGGGATCGGCTCGCGCCCGCGCAGCCAGCTGAAGAACGCCTGGAGAGCATCGAGACCGGCCAGTTCCACGAGCACCGCGTCGAGCCGGCCGCCGGTCATCAGCAGGAGCAGGCCGCCATCGGCCGACGCCAGGAGTTGGGCGACCGAGCGGCCCTCGACCCAGAACTTCCCCCGTCCCCCCACGACGCCCGCGCTCTCTCTGGTCAGGTTCCAGTGGCGCAGGACATCGTTCAGATCCACGCGTCGCATCTCCACCTGCAGGGTACCGACGGGTGGCCAACTGCCGGCATCCAGGTCGAGTTCCAGGTCGATGTTTCCCTCGCCGATGCCGAAACTGACCGGCTCGAAGCGGCCGTGGCCGTCCTCGAGGCGAAAGTCGATATCCACCTTGCTCAACGGCACATCGCCTGCCCGCACGGACGTTCCCCGGTAGCTTACGTCCGCCGTCAGGGTGTGCCAGCCCTCGCCGACGAAGGGCGTGTCGGGCAGGATGAAGCGGTCACCGTTTTCCTGTGTTTCCTGTGTTGCCCCGAAGATGACCCCCAGGTCCGCGATATCGAGGGCGTCGGACTGCAGCTCGCCCGTCAGGTGCGGCGGGCGGGGTCGGGTATCGAGGCTAAGCCAGCCATCGAGGTCACTGCCGCCGATCTCCCCTTCCATGTTGCCGAGCTTCCAGCGCTGGTCGTTCAGCTCCAGGTTCCCCGACACCGAGTAAGGCGGCAGCTTCGGCAGCGCCACGCCCAGCAGGCGGCTGAGGCGCTGGGGGTTGGGGCCCTCCAAGGTAAACGTTAGCTTCTGGCCCTGCAGGGCGAGCGGTCGCAGAAGGGAGCCCTGCACCGCGATCCGGCTGCCAACGACCTCGGCCTCGAGGTCCAGTGCATAGGGTCGGCCTGGGTCACGGGCCTCGAGCAGGGAATCACCCACCAGCGAGAGCGTTGCCGGTTCGCCGTCAAAGCGGCCTTCCCCCGCCACATGCAACTGCCGATTCCCCTCCTCCAGGCCACGACTTTCGAGCCTCAAGGTGAAGTCGGTATCGGCCCAAGGGGCCTCGAAGCGCAGCGTCGAGGGCTCGACCCGTATTCGGCCGATAAACGGTAGGAGCAGGTCCTGGCGCCTGCCGACGGGCAAGGTATCGCTCATCTCCAGGTGCCATTCTCCGGAGAGCCTGCCCAGCCGGTCTTCCATCGGCGTGAAGGTATCGACCAGCCGGGCCAGCGACAGGTCGTCGATTACCGTGTCGAGGCTTCCCGAGGCCGCCGGCAAGACCGAAGCGAAGGGGATCGACGTCCAGCGTTCCGGCATCGAAGCCGGCGTCCATGGCAAGGTCCTGCAGTACGGTGCCGTCTGGCAGTACCAGGCTGTCCGCGCGCAGCGCCACTTGCCCATCGAAACCCCGCAGCGGCGCCAGCAGTGAATCTGGCTCGGCCTCCCCGTTCGTTTCGGCGCCATCGGGGAGAAGCCGGGCAAGGACGATGCGTCCCGCCTCGAGGTCGGCCTGCACCACCGGACGCTCGGCATTGCGAAACTCGACGCTGCCGGCGACACGGGCCCCGCCTATCTCGCCCTCGAGCCCGGTGGCGGACCAGTGTTCGTTGTCCCGCTCCAGGCGACCTGCCAGGCGAAACTCGGGCAGGGGAGGCAGCGCCGGCCCTGCCCAGGCTTCCAGGTCGCCAGCGCCAGGGGCCTGGAGCATCACGTCGGCGGAGAGTGTCGCTGGGTCCAGCAGCGAGGCGAGGGTGGTGTCGACCCGAGCCTGGAGGTTTCCGGAGCTGGCCTCCGCTGCGAGGCGATAGTCCTCATCCAGCGCGACCAGTTCGGGCAGAGGGCCGCCCTGGACCTCCATGGTCAGGGGGTTGTTGCGGAAGGTGCCCGTCATGCTGAGCCGCAGCGGCGGTGCCTCGCCGGTGGCGAGGACGAGATCGAGGTCACTTCCGACCTCCTGGTTGCTGTAGGAAAAGCGGCCGTTGTCGATCTGCAGGTTCGCAAGCAGGGTCTCACGCGCGAACGCACCGCGCTGCTCCAGCGGCGAAAGGCGCAACGCGACGTCGCCCACCAAGGTGTCGCCCGATGCGGCGTCACCGGGTTCGAGGGCGATACCCAGGGCTTCCATATCCAGCTCCTGCAGCGAGATCCGCGCCTCTGCCGAGAGTGTGTCGGGGTTGCTGTTCAGGTCGATGCTTGCCTCGATATTGCCGCCTGTGACGGCGAAGGTGATCGGCTCCAGGGCGAGCGTGTGCTCGGCGAGGTGCATCTCGGCTTCCAGATCCTCCAACACCCACTGATCCAGCGCCAGTCGACCCACCGACAGCGCTATCTTGCCGCGCAGGTCCGGCAGAACTGGTATGGCCAAGCCTGCCGTTTCTTCCCCTTCCGGCAGGGCCTCTCGCCAGGCAGCGAGATCGATCTGGGTGACATCCAGGCGACCGTTCAGGCGCGGGGCCTCGTCGGCGGTCTTCACCTCCAGGTCACCGGTGAGGCGGCTATCGAGGGCAGAGGCGTCGATCTCGCTGAGTCGCCATTCGCTGCCTTCGCGGACCAGGCGCATCGCCACCTGCAGAGCGCCCAGCTCCACGACAGGCAGCCCCAGCCACTGGGCCCAGTCGGCGGTCGACGCCACGCTGAGCTCGGCGTCTGCCTGCAGGGACGCCAGGGAGGGAAACTCGGGCAGACGGAAGGTGCCACTCAGCCGGTCATCGTCGGCGCCCAGGGATATCTCGCCACCGAAGGACGCGGCATCCCCCAGCAGGGCCTCCAGGGAGTCAGTGTGCGCCTGCAGCGTAAAGCGGCGCTCGTCGAAGACCCATGCCGCGGACGTGTCCAGGCCGTCGCCGGCACGTTCGATCTGGAGGGAGGGAATCGTCATCGCCACCGGCGTGTCCGCGCCGGCGGCTCGGTAGTGCACCTGGGCATCGGTCACGGAGAGCCGGCGGATGGCCACCGGCGGCGCCGTCGGATCATCGGCTGCAGATGGCTGCTGGGTCTCCTCGCCGTCCTGCATATCAGGAAACACCCAGTTGCCGGGGGCGTCGCGGCGCTGCTCAAGGGTGAGGGTCGGACCGTCGATCGCGACCGCGTCCAGCACGAACTCGCCATCGAGCAGGTCGCCAAGCGACGGCGAGACACTGACGCGCTGCGCTTTGAGCATCTGCGGCGAGGCGGCCCACGCCGGGTTGCCGATCCTGACGTCGTGCAGCGAAATCGCCGGGCGGGGAAGGAAGTCGACCTTTACATCGCCCTCGATGGCCACCGAGCGTCCGGTCGCCGCTTCGATACGCTCGACGATCAGCGGCTTGAAGACGTTCCATGACATCAGCTGCACGAGGGCAATGACGAGTACCACCAGTATCAGCGGGGCGAGCCACCACCAGTGCCGCTTCCTTGAAGATCCCTGTGTCATCGGCGCCCCTTATAAGTGGCCGGATGCTAGCTCCTCTTCTTAAATCTCCTTCCGGATTACTGTTCAAGTATAGCCTATCGTGCCTCTACATTCGGCTGATTGTGATGACTTGACTAACGCCGACAAGCATTCTCATTTGAAGCACAAAGCGACGCTTTGAACATATATGCAAAGCTCCTAAAAGGCCGCTTTGGGTCGTTAGCTGCTCCAAGCTCAATATTGATGCCTCGCGCAGCTACACCCTCAACATTACTTTACTGCATGCTTTGCACAGCCAAATCACTGGGACCGGCCTAGCACAAACTGCTTAAGTCGACTGAGTATCTTAAGCTTGGCGTTCAACGCCCAAGCCGCCAGACGAGCAGGCTCTGCCATGGATAAACGGCGGGGCGAATTATCGTGCGGGGCGCCAGCTGACTGAGAGCAGTGATGGTCATAAAAATTGGCATGCAAATAAGAACCCCCGCATAAGCTCGTGAAAGCCGAGGGGCGGGGCCGTGTTGCCACCTATGATAGGAGGCTGCCGACGGAAGAGTAAACGCTCAATCCTCCACCGCAGAAGTAGCGTTCAGTGGGGCTGGCGGATGACAACATGCTGGAAGAGCCGACCCAACCCGTTACCCCTTAAGGCGAAGAATGAACCTTGGAACGGCGAGTTCTTAACCTGAAATTGTTGGCTCCGTAGCGTAGTCTGCCAACTTATCCCCCACCTCTTGGCCAGGCGGTGGGGGTTATTCAGGAACGGTCAGTCTTCCCGGTACTGCTGCCAGTAGCCTTCGATTTCATCGGCCATCTCGGCGGTAACTTCCCGGCGCTCTGGGTCCAGGCGCGGCGCATTCTCGATCGCATCCTCGGGTACATCGAGGATGAAAGTTTCTACCCCGGGCGTCACTAGCAACATATCCCACGGCACGGCAACATGCTCCTGCCGGAAGCCCAAAAAGCCGCCATGGCCGACGATCGCGTAGGCAAGTTCATCACCCTCCGGCCCCATTACTCCATCTTCGATACTGCCCAGCTGCTCATCCTCGAGATTGCGCAAGTCAGTGCCGGTAACCCAATCGATCGAGAGCATCTGCCCTAACTCATCCACTGGGATTGCCGACACGATTTGCTGCTCGCGCCACGCGACCACATCGCCTGGCTGGACTCCCGCCTCCTGAAGCTGCTCAACATAGCCGTTATAAATCATCTGCAGACGTTGACTGACTAACTCGCAGCCTTCCGCGTCGCCGCGCCGCGCCAACGTGACGGCGGCATTCTGCAGAGATCGGAGCTCGTGCCCCGGGGCAGCCTGCCAGCCGATGGCAGCCCAAGGCACCGTCGCTTCCGGATCGGGAACGGGCGGAACGCTATCGGGTGCCGGGACAGGTTCCGATGCAACGCCGGGCGTCGTACCATAACCACGCCAGCCCCAGCCTGCGCGAAAACCGCTAAACCAATAACCCTCCTCGGCTACTTGCTGGGAGAAGACCATCAGGTCGTTGAGACATTCTTCGGCGATCTCGGCCTCGCCGAATGCCAGTGTCATTTCCTCTTGTTGGGCCAATGCCGCAGAAGTGCTCATAAGGGCGATGGTGCTGGTTGCGAAAAGAATGCGTAGCATCAGTGCCTCCAAATCTTGTTCAGTCACTCAGGAATGAATGCCATCGTTGGTCTTATGAGCCCTGCAACAGACTGGTCGGGCCTTATGGCCAAATGTCCTGCAAGTCATCAGACCTCTTGAAGAAGATAGGACTGATTTACGCTCTTTTCCACACAACTTAATCGGCGTAAATCATCTTGCGCGTCATGCCACCATCTACCACGAAATTCTGTCCAGTGATAAAGCCGGCTTGATCGGAAAGCAAATAGGCGACCATGGCGGCGATGTCCTGGGGTCTTCCCACCCGACCGGCGGGATGCTGGGCATGATCCTGTTCGTCGAGTTCAGCTGGCTGGTGTTGTGACGTTTTCTGCCAGTCGCTCACGTCAATCCATCCGGGACTGATGGCGTTGACGCGGATATCCGGCCCCAGGCTTACCGCCAAGGCATGGGTAAGCGCCTGGATGCCGCCTTTGCTTGCCGCATAGGCAATGCTGTCGGGCTCCGATTGCAGGGCGCGAGTCGATCCTATCAAGATCAGGCTGCCGCAGGTGGCACGCAAATGAGGTGCTGCATGCTTGGCACACAGAAAGCCCGGGGTGAGGTTGGTATCCAGATAATTCTGCCAAGTGGCTAGTTCAAGGGTCTCGACGGGGCCACAAAACGGATCGGCAATCCCGGCATTATGAATCACGCCGTCCAGCCGGCCAAAGCGCGTCAGCGTTTGAGCCAGGCTATCGGCAATCTGTGCTTCATCGCGTACGTCCGAGTGCATGGCAAGCAGTTGCTGCGGGTGGCCAAGCCGCTCCCGACAGAATTCAATCGCTTCGGCATCGATATCCGTCAAGGCAACACAGTCACCTTGGTGGAGTAAATGCTCGGCAATGCCCAGTCCGATACCCTGAGCACCGCCTGTCAAATAAATTACGCGACTATTGCTCATTATTTAATATATTCCTTGGTGGCCTGCCAGGCAGCTACCAGCTCGCGTGCCTGTTGCCCTACCTGTACGGAGGATTGGCCAGGCTTATAGAGCGCGCTACCCAGCCCTGCACCGTCGATGCCGGCGGAGCGCCAGGCAGAGAGATTATCGATGCCGATGCCGCCTACCGCATAGAGCCGGGAGCCCTTAGGCAGCACAGAGCGTAGTGCCTGCATCCCGCCGATGCCTACCTGGACGGCGGGAAACAGCTTGAGGCCGGTGGCGCCGGCATCCAGGGCATCGAAGGCCTCGGAGGGGCTGACAATCCCTGGCCAGCTCTGCATGCCAAGGCGGCGGGTTTCCTCAATTAGCGCCGGACGGCAGTTAGGTGAGACCACCAGCTGACCACCAGCGGCATGGACGTCGTGCACCTGAGCGACCGTCAGCACGGTACCGGCACCGACCAGTGCGCGGCCGCCCAGTGTTTCGGCCAGGCGGCGGATGCTTTCCAGGGGGTCGGGGGAATTGAGGGGCACCTCGAGGGTGGTGATGCCGGCGGCAACTACCGCCTCACCTATCGCCACCGCCTCCTCAGGGGTGACGCCGCGCAGGATGCCGATCAGGGACAAGGTCATGAGGGGGCTCCGAAGTTGAGTCTCATACAGCGAGTGTCCGATAAACGAACTCGAGGCCGGCGAGTACCGCGGTCTCGCCGTCCAGGTGCCCGCTCTCGTGGCCGAGGGCATCGAGTGCAAGGGCATAGCGGTTGCAGAGCGCGGTATTGCCGATCAGGGTAATGGGGCTATCCAGTTCGGCGTCCAGGCCGGCCAGTTCCAGGCCGATGGTGAGCCCCGAGAGGCGTGCGGCCAGTCGAGCTCTGCGAGCTTCGCCGGCGGGCAGATCCACGTCCAACAGATCGGCGGCCCGCAGGCCGAACAGCAATGCCGGATAGCGACCGGGCGCCGACTGGATCTCATGGGCTGCGGTGACGAAGGCCTCACGACAGCCGGGATCGGTCAGGTCGTCCTCACCGATGGAGTGCCTCAGTACCGATTGACAAGCCAACAACCCGTAGAGCTCACCGGTCTGGAAGGTGGTGAAGTGGGTCACCGAGCCTTTCTCGAGCCGGACCCACTTGGCGTGGGTGCCCGGTAAGCAGGCGAGGCCCGAGAAGTCAGGCTCGCAGGCGACCAGTCCTGCTATCTGGGTCTCCTCGCCACGCATCACGTCGAAGCTGCCAGGGGTGGTCTGGCAGAGTCCTGGTAGCAGACTCACCCTCAGGCGCGGGTCGCTGAGCGGGGGAGCCACGGCACCCCGGACCAGATCATCCAGGCGGGTCGGCACCGCCAGGTAGGCGGCTTCTCGCCAGCCTTGGCGAGCGCCCGCCATGCCACAGATCAGGACGTCAACGGTGCCGGTGCTGGGCAGCCAGTTGTCGATCACCTCCAGTAGCGCCTTTTCGTAATCGACCGGCATCAACGAGAGCATGCCGCGCTCACTACCGCCCCGCGTCAGCACCTCCCCCTGGGCGTCCAGTGCCCAGGCACGCAGGTTGCTGGAGCCCCAGTCCACGGCAATCCAATTGGCCGTCTTATGAGCTGTGGGTGTCATGGTGTCTCTCCTACCATTCGGCGATGGAGCCATCCTCATGGGTCCACACTGGATTGCGCCAACGATGGCCAACCTTGGCGCGTTCCTCGACGAAGGCCTCGTCAATCTCCACACCTAGTCCTGGCCCCTGGGGGATGGCGCAGAAGCCCTCTTCGATGGCCAGCACCGACTTGTCGACCAGGTAGTCGAGCACGTCGTTGTCGCGGTTGTAGTGGATACCCATGCTCTGCTCCTGGATGAAGGCATTGTGGCACACCGCATCCAGCTGCAGGGAGGCGGCCAGGGTCAGCGGACCGAGCGGACAGTGCGGGGCCAATGCCACATCATAGGCCGAGGCCAGGGCGGCGATCTTCAGTCCCTCGCTAATGCCACCGCAGTGGGAGAGGTCGGGCTGGACGATGTCGATCATGCCGTCGGCGAGCAGATCGCGGAACTGGAAGCGAGTGTGCAGCCGCTCGCCGGTGGCCAGTGGGTAGCCGAGCCCGCCGGCGATCTGCCGAAGGCAGGGCAGGTGCTCGGGGGATACCGGCTCCTCAACGAACATCGGGTGGAAGGACTCCAGCTCACGCAGTAGTGCCTTGGCCATGGGACGATGTACCCGGCCGTGGAAGTCGATGGCGATGCCAATGTCCGGGCCCACCACCTCGCGGGCCACGGCTACCCGGGCCACGGCCTCGTCGATCTTGCGGTGGGAATCAACAATTTGTAGTTCCGAGGTGCCGTTCATCTTGAAGGCAGTAAATCCCTGCTCCACCAAGACCTTGGCACCGGCCCCCACGTCGCAGGGGCGGTCACCACCGGTCCAGGCGTACATGCGCATCCTTTCGCGTACTGCACCACCCAGTAGCTGGTGGACCGGCACGCCCAAGTCGCGCCCCTTGAGATCCCACAGCGCCTGGTCGATTCCGGCGATGGCGCTCATCAGGATGGGGCCGCCGCGGTAGAAGCCGCCGCGGTACATCAGGTTCCAGATATGCTCGATGCGATGCGGATCCTGGCCAACCAGGTAGTCGGCCAGTTCGTGGACGGCGGCCTCCACGGTGGCGGCACGGCCCTCGACGACCGGTTCACCCCAGCCATAGCAGCCTTCGTCGGTCTCGATCTTGAGAAACAGCCAGCGTGGTGGTACCTGCCAGGTTCTGAGTCGGGTGATCTTCATTGGTGTTCCTTGACTGGATTAGACATCACTGTGTGGGCGGTCGACTCACCTCTTTTGTTGAAGAAACTCGGAGACCAGTCTCTCGGGGGCAGCGCAGATATCTAGGGTTACCGCCTCGTCCGCGTCCGGCGGCTCCAGAGCGGCAAACTGGCTGTCGAGCATGGCGTCGCCCTTGAAGAAGTGTCCTTCACGCTGCGCAAGCCGTTGATGGAGTGTTTCACGACTGCCGCTCAGGAAGAGGATGGCCAGCGCTGGATCCCCCTGGCGCAGAGTGTCCCGATAACGACGCTTGAGTGCCGAGCAGCTAATCACTACTGTCGCATCGCGCGCGCGAAAGTCGGCCAGAAAGCCTGCCAGAGTCTTCAGCCACTCACGGCGGTCTTCGTCGGTGAGTGGGATGCCGCGGGCCATCTTGTCGATGCTGATCGGCGAGTGGTAGTCGTCGCCGTCGATGAAGTCGACACCCAGGCGCTTCGCCAGCAGGAGGCCGACATGGGACTTGCCCGAACCGGATACCCCCATCACCAGAATGCGCTGTGAACTCATGGTCAGGCGGCTCCGTCAACTGCCACGTACGGCGGTGAGATTGGGCAACCAGGTCACCAGGCCGGGAAAGGCGATCAGGATTACCAGCACGACCACTAGCGCCACATAGTAGGGCAGCATCGCCTTGACCAGTTGCTCCATAGACACCTTGCCGACCCCACAGCCCACATAGAGGCAGGTGCCCACCGGCGGTGTAAGCAGGCCAATGCCGAGGATGTAGGCCATCAGGACGCCGAAGTAGACCGGATCGACGCCCACCGAGGTGGCGATCGGCGTGAGCATCGGCGCCATGATGACCATGGCAGGGGTAAGGTCCATCACGAAGCCGACCAGGAGCAGCAGGCCAGCGACGATCATCAACAGCCAGAAGGGGTCCTGGGTGATCGCCTGGACCTGCTGAACCAGTGTCTGCGGCACCATGTTGATGGTCAGAAACCAGGCGATCACGGTGGCGAAGGCCAGCAGCAAAAGCACCATGCCGGTCAGTCGAGCGGTGCGGATCAGCATCCCCCAGAGATCACGAAGGGGGAACTCGCGGTAGACCAGCAGTGAAATGGCCAGCGAATAGAGCAGCGCGGCCACCGCCGCTTCCGTGGCCGTGAACACCCCGCCAATGATGCCGCCGATCACGATCACCGGTAGCACCAGCGCCAGCCAGGCCGACTTGAAGGCCTGCCAGAGCACATCGAGGCGAAACTTCCGGGTCTGTCCGGCATGCTTGAAGCTGGCCATGATGAAGGTGGTGAACATCAACGCAAAGCCGATCAGCATTCCCGGCACGATGCCGGCGATGAATAATCGACTGATAGAGGTCTCGGTGACGATGCCGAACAAGATCAGGGGGATCGACGGTGGAATGATGATGCCAATCACCGAGGAGACAGTGTTGATAGCGGTGGCATGGGCCGCCGAGTAACCCTGCTGCTTCATAGAGGGAATCATCATCGCCCCGGTGGCCGCAGTGTCGGCGACGGCCGAGCCACTGATGCCGCCGAAGAACATCGAGCCGGTGATCGCCACCTGGCCAAGCCCTCCCCGCATGAAGCCGACCAAGGCCCCGGCCAGGTCCATCAAGCGACGGGCGATCCCGCCCTGACTCATTACCTCACCGACCAGGATGAAAAAGGGAATGGCCAGCAGCGGGAAGCTATTGACGCCGCGGATCGACTGTTCGATGAGGATCGACAGCGGGATGTCTGACATTACCGCCATCACCACAGCAGCGACACCCAGGCCAAAGGCAATGGGTAGCCCGATACCGATGGAGGCAAACAGGATAGCCAGAAAAATCCATAGCATGGCTCAACGCACTCCGCTTTGAGAGTTTGAGGACAACGGCGACGTGCGGATCAGCCGCACACACTGCCAGGCGCGCCACAGCGCCACGGCGAGGATAAAGATCGAACACAGCACCAGGGAGACATTGATCAGGTTCCAAGGCACACCGAGGATTGCGGTTCGACCCGTCGAGCGGGATATCACCACATAACCGCCCCATATCATTATGCCCATCAGCCCACTAATGATCAGGTGCTGGACTAGGTAGAGCGTGTAGGCGGCACGCGGCTTGAGCTTGCGTACCACGAAATCAACGGCGATATGTTCGAAGTGAGCGAAGGCCGCGGCGGCCCCGATGAAGATCAGCCAGACAAACAGCATTCGTGCCAGTTCATCCGCCCAGGGCAGCGAATTATTGAGCAACGAGCGTCCGATCACGTTGGCCGATACCGAGATGATGAGTGCCACCAGGATGGTGGCGATCAGGTGTTCCATGAACCGGGTTAGCCAACGAAAGACCGCGGGCCCTTTTCTCGTCTTGAAATCCAGTTCGAGGGCGCGTCGGTTGGGGTCGGCAAGATAGGCATCGATATCGGGTGGGGGAGAAATCGATTCAGACATGGCGAGGCTCCAGAGGCAGGACAAAGGGCCAAGCAAGGCCCCTTGTCGCTGAGCGATCATCGGGTGACGCGATATCAGTCGTTCATGGTTTCGTCGACGATTTCGCGGATATCGGCAATCAGGTCTTCACCGATCTGCGGAGCCCACTCGTCATAGACCGGCTGCACGGCTTCCTGGAAGGCGGCAATCTGGTCGTCGTCGAGACGCGTGATCTGCATGCCGCGCTCCTCGAGCTGGTTGCGCGCCCAGTCGTCGTAATTGGTGGCCAGCTGGATCTCGTAGGCCGCGGACTTGCGAGCTGCCTCCTGGACGAGTTCCTGGTACTCGGGGTCCAGACGATCCCAGGTACGCTCGGACATCATCAGCATGAAGGGCGTATAGACGTGGCGCGTCTCGGAGCCGTAGTCCTGAACCTCGTGGAAGTTTGATGTCAGGATGGTGCTCCAGGGATTCTCCTGGCCGTCGACGACACCCTGTTCCATGGCCGAGAACAGCTCACCGAAGGCCATTGGAGTGGGATTGGCACCCAAGGTTTCCCAGATGGACAGATGGACCGGGTTCTCCATGGTACGGATAGTTAGACCACCCGTGCCGTGTCCGGCAACGTCCTCGGGCGTTTCCACGGGACGGACGCTGTTGGAAAGCTGGCGATAGCCATTCTCGGAGAAGGCCAGCGCCTTGATGCCGGTACCATCGAAGGCATCGAGCATGCCTTGGGCGACATCGCTGTTCATCACTGCGATGGCCGCCTCACGGGTCGGCAGCAGGAAGGGTAGGTCGAATACCGCGAGTTCGGGCACATAGGTGGTGGCCGGCGATGAGGAGGGGTAGGACATGTCCAGGGTGCCGGTCTGCATCATCTCCATCATCTGTACATCGTCACCCAGCTGGCTGTTGGGAAAGACGTTGACGGTGAGCCGCCCTTCGCTGCGCTCGGCGAGGATGTCGGCGAAATACTGGCTTGAGAGATACTGCGGCGAGGTTTCGGCCAGGCCGATGCCCATGCGGATGGTGTGGCTGCCGTGATCACCGACCACGGCACCGTCGATGGCAGGCGGGTCGGAAAGGTTCGGGGTGTCCTGGGCTTGGACGAGGCCGGTGCCCAAGGTGGCGGCTCCTGCAAAGATAAGGGTGTTGCGCCATAGCGTGCTCATGGAGATCTCCTTGTCTAACTCCCGGCGTAGAGAAACTGCCAGGGATGGGGCATTGGATTTGTTCTACACGACTCACTATGAGTGAGTGTATGCTTGTATGACAAGTATGCTTTAATGAAAAGCTTCGATTCATGCACTGCTAGCTTGAATCCTAGACTATTAAGGAACGGGGCTCCCGTATGCACATGCCTATCAATCGCTTCAAGCGTCGGTTGCTCAACGGTGAGGTCATGACCGGCATCTGGCTGGGGTTGGCCAGCCCCTACGCGAGCGAACTGGCCGCTACTGCCGGCTTCGACTGGCTGCTGCTGGACGGCGAGCATGGGCCCAACGACCTCGGCAGCCTGCTGGCCCAGTTGCAGGCGATCGCTCCCTACGCCAGTCAGCCGGTGGTTCGTCCCCCTCATGGCGAGACGGTACTGCTTAAGCAATACCTGGACATCGGCGTGCAGAATTTGCTGATCCCCATGGTGGACAGCGCCCAGCAGGCCGAGGAGTTGGTGGCCGCCACCCGTTATCCGCCACGAGGCATGCGTGGCATGGGTAGCGTGTTGGCTCGCGCCTCACGCTGGGGCCAGATGAGCGACTATCTCGATCGCGCCGACGAGGAGGTCTGCCTGATCCTGCAGTTGGAGAGCCCCGAGGCTCTCGAGAATCTGGAGGTGATTGCCGCCGTCGACGGCGTCGACGGCCTCTTCATCGGGCCGGCGGACCTCTCGGCAGCCATGGGGCATCGGGGCGACCCCGGCCACCCCGAGGTAGTGGCCGCCATCAAGGAAGCTATCGAGCGTATCCGTGCGGCCGGTAAGGCAGCGGGAATCGTCACCTTCGACGAGCGTGAGGCCCGCGACTACCTAGCTGCAGGCTGTACCTTCGTGGGCCTGGGCGCTGATGTCACGCTCTTGGCCGAGGCGCTTCGTGGCCTGGCAGGGCGCTTCCCTTCTGGCCGGCCCTCTTAGCCAGTTGGCAGGATTCGCCCGGGATTCATCAGTCCTTCAGGGTCGAACAGTGCCTTGATGCCTCCTGCCAGTTCGCGATCCATAGGCGACAGCCGCGCCAGATAGGCGGCTTGCTTGGTGCGGCCGATGCCGTGCTCGGCACTGAGGCTGCCGCCGAAGTCATCGAGCACCTCGAAGAGCTCCTCTTCCAGCCTATGAAGGTGTGCCTTCTTGTCCGCTTCATCCATGTCCGGCGGCGGCAGGATATTGAAGTGCAGGTTGCCATCACCCACGTGGCCATAGGCGATGATCTCGCACTTCGGCGAGCGCGCCATCACCGCCTGGCTGGCTTTTTCGACGAAGGCGGGAATCGCCGAGATGGGCACGGAGATGTCGGTTCGCAAGTGCTCGCCGCGCCGCCGCTGGCCCTCAAGCATGCTCTCGCGGAACTGCCAGAGTCGCTGGGCCTGGGTATCGTTGGACGCCAGAGCGCCATCCAGCACCAGGCCGCGCTCCATGCCTCGCTCCAGAAGATGCTCGAGCATGGCGTCCAGATTAAGGGGGCCGCTGGCGGATACCTCCATAAGGACATACCAGGGATAGGGGGCATCCAGGGGGTCACCAAGGTTGGGCGTGGCCTCCATGGCTAGCTCAAGGCAGCGTCGAGGGATCAGCTCGAAGGCACAGAGCAGGTCGCTGCAGTCGCGCCGCGCATGGCCGTAGAGGTCGATCACCGCCGCCACCGAGGGTAGGCCGAGCAGCGCAGTGCGACTCTGGGTGGGTCGCGGCGAGAGCTTGAGCACAGCGCCGGTGACGATGCCCAGCGTGCCCTCGCTGCCCAGGAACAGCTGCTTGAGGTCGACGCCGCGGTTGTCCTTGTGCAGGGTGGAGAGGTTATTCCAGACACGGCCGTCGGGAAGCACCACCTCCAGGCCCAGCACCAGTTGGCGCATCATGCCGTGGCGCAGCACGTTGAGTCCGCCGGCGTTGGTGGCAATGTTGCCGCCGAGCTGGCAGCTGCCCTGGGCACCCAGCGACAGTGGGAAGTCGCAGTCGTGCTCGGCGGCGACCTGCTTGACGCTCTCGAGGATGCAGCCGGCGTCCACGGTCATGGTGAAGTTGACCGGGTCGATGTCGCGCACCCGGTCCAGGCGTTCCAGGCTGATCACCAGTTCGCCGTCGCCGACAGCGGGCAGGGCACCGGCCACCAGACCGCTGTGGCCGCCTTGGGGCGTCATGGGCACGCCATGCTCGCGGCACAGGCGGACTGTCTCGGCCACCTCGGCGGTGGAGGCGGGGCAAGCCACCGCCAGGGGGACACCCAAGCGGTCGCCGGCCCAGTCGCACGCGTAGCGGGCCATGGCCTCGGGATCGCGGAGCAGGCCGCGTTCCCCCAGGCGTTTGCTGAGGGCATCGAGGAGGACGTCGGCATCCATCTCAGGCTTCCTCCTGCCAGGCTGCACCGTCCGGGTAGTGGTGTCGGGCCAAGGACTCGGGGTGCATGGCGATGCTGTAGCCTGGTGCCTCGGGCACTTGATAGCGGCCGCGTATGATCACCACGGGGTCGATGAAGTGCTCATGGAGATGATCGACGTATTCTAGTACCCGCCCTTCGAGGCTGCCGGAGACGGCGATGTAGTCGAACAGCGAGATATGCTGGGTGTACTCGCACAGCCCTACACCACCGCCGTGGGGGCAGATGGGAACGCCGAACTTGGCGGCCATCAGCGCCACCAGGATTACCTCGTTGAGCCCGCCGAGGCGAGCGGCGTCGAGCTGGCAGTAGTCGATGGCTTCGGCCTGGAGGAACTGCTTGAACATCACCTTGTTGTGGCAATGCTCACCGGTCGCCACGCCAATCGGCGCGACGCGGTGGCGGATCTCGGCATGGCCGAGGATGTCGTCGGGGCTGGTGGGCTCCTCGATCCACAGCGGGTCGAATTCGGCCAGCCGGCGCATCTTGCTTACTGTCTCGTCCACCTCCCACACCTGGTTGGCGTCCATCATCAGCACGTTCTCCCAGCCGATTTCATCGCGCAGCAGGGCGGCACGGCGAGCGTCTTCCTCGAGGTTGCCACCGATCTTCTGCTTGAAGTGAGTCCAGCCCTCAGCGAGGGCCTCCCGGGCCAGGTGGCGCACCTTGTCGTCACTGTAGCCCAACCACCCCGCCGAGGTGGTATAGCCGGGGTAGCCGACGCGTTGCATTTCTGCCTCCCGGGCAGCCTTGCCCGTCTCCTGCCGGCGCAGCAGCGCAATCGCCTCTTCAGGGGTCAAGGCGTCGGTGACGAAGCGGAAGTCGAGGCAGCGCACCAGCTGCTCAGGACTCATGTCCACCAGTAGCTTCCACACCGCCTTGCCCTCGCGCTTGGCCCACAGGTCCCAGACGGCGTTGACGATGGCCGCAGTGGCCAGATGTATGGCGCCCTTGTCGGGGCCGATCCAGCGCAGCTGGCTGTCGCCGGTGATCTCGCGCCAGAAGGTGCCCATGTTCTCCGTGATGGAGGCCAGGGTGCGCCCCTCGATCAAGGGAGCCAACGAGCGTACCGCGGTGACCACGATCTCGTTGCCGCGGCCGATGGTGAAAGTGAGGCCGTGGCCTTGGGCCCCACCATCATCGACATGCAGGATCACGTAACTGGCGGAGTAGTCAGGGGCGGCGTTCATGGCATCCGAGCCGTCCAGCGAGCGGGAGGTGGGAAAACGAATGTCCTGCACCTCGAGGCGAGTGATGGTGGTCATGGCGGACTCCTTAGATAAAGGTGATATGCGGGTCAGGCGTAGCCTCTGGCGGCGAGGTCATTCATCAGGGGCGCGGATGAGGTCCCGCGGCAGACAGTTGTGGGCGAAAATGGGTTGCATGAGGCCTCCTGGTGGGCTGGCGTCTGGCCAGCTTTCGCCTATCATGTTATTGATGTCGTGTTGTATGACAGGTATGCCAATGGCTTCACTCTAGCGCAAGGCGCGGCGTCGGGTCGATAGGTTGATGCCGACGCAGGAAGCTACTCACCCATTAAAGAGACAATAGCAGGAGACGGTGATGCTCGAGGAATGGAAGGGCAAGCGGGTGTTGGTAACCGGTGCCAGCCGAGGTATCGGGGCCGCCGTGGCCAGACAGTTCGGTGCCTTGGGCGCGCATGTGGCGGTGCACTACCATGCGAGCGCCAAGGGTGCCGAGGCGGTAGCACAAGAGATTCAGGCAGCCGGCGGAGACGCCTTCACGGTCAAGGGTGACGTCAGCCGTTCCGTCGAGGCGGCTCGCCTGGTCGACGAGGCCGCCGATCGCCTGGGTGGCCTGGATCTGCTGATCAACAATGCTGGTGACATGCTGGGTCGGGTGACGCTGGATGAGATGGACGATACGCAGTATGACCGGGTGATGGATCTCAACGCCCGCTCGGTGGTGATGGCAAGTCGAGCTGCCTTGCCTCATTTTCGTCGCGCCGGTCGCGGCAACATCATCCATACCGGCTCGATTGCTGCGCGCAATGGCGGTGGTCCCGGCGCGGGTCTCTACGCCTCGGCGAAGGGATTCGTGACCACCCTGACCCGCAACATGGCCAAGGAACTCGCCGGCGACAATATCCGTGTCAATGCCGTGGCACCCGGCGTTATCACCACGGATTTCCACGAGCGCCACTCCAATGATACCCAGATGGAGGCGGCACGCGCGTCGATTCCCCAGGGCCGTCTGGGCAGTGCTGAGGAGTGTGTTGGCGCCTACGTATTTCTGGGCACCGAGAGCATGAGTGGTTACGTCACAGGCCAGGTGATTGAAGTCAACGGCGGGCAGCTGATGCCATGAATAATTCATCGCACACCTACGATATCGCCATCACCATGGGAGACCCGGCCGGTATCGGGCCGGAGATCATCTGTCGTGCCCTGGCGGCCATGTCTTCGGCTGAACGGGCCAGCAGCCTGATCGTCGGCGACCCGGCGATCTATCGTCGTGCCGCGGACACCATCGGAACCGCGCTCACCTTCGTTCCGCTCGACCAGAAAACGCAGGACGACGACAGCGTGGCAGTCGCCGTGATCGAGGCGCCGGAGGGTGCCGAGATTCCCGATGGTGAGATCAGTGCCGGTGCCGGCGACATGGCGTTCCGCTGCGTCCGGTCAGCCGTGGAACTGGTGCAGAGCGGCCGGGCCAGGGTGATCGTCACCGCGCCGCTCAACAAGGCCGCACTGCATGCCGCCGGCCACCATTATGACGGCCACACCGGCATGCTGGCGTCGCTGACCAGCGCGCCGTCATCGTTCATGCTGCTAGCCTCCGAGCACCTGTCGACCCTGCATGTGTCGACTCATGTGTCGCTGCGCGAGGCCATCGACCGGGTCACCGAGCAGCGTATCGCCGAGACCGTTGCTGTCGGGCATGATCATCTGGTGGCCATGGGCATTGAGGCACCACGTATCGCCGTCGCAGGGTTGAATCCTCATTGTGGTGAAGGGGGAATCTTTGGTGACGAAGACGAGCGCATCATTGCGCCCGCGGTCAGGACGCTGCGCGATCAGGGCTACGGCGTCCAGGGGCCGATCTCAGCCGATACCGTTTTCTATCGAGCCAGCCGGGGTGAATTCGATCTGGTGGTGGCCCAGTATCATGATCAAGGGCACATCCCGGTGAAGCTGATTGCCTTCGATACGACAGTGAATGTCAGTCTGGGTCTGCCGCTCCAGCGAACCTCGGTAGATCATGGCACAGCGTTTGACATTGCCTGGCAGGGTAGGGCAGATGCCACCAACATGGGATCGGCTATCGCCTACGCCCGTCGCTTGGCGGAGGGAGGTGGACCATGAGTCGATGCCGGGTGGTTATCATCGCAGATGACCTGACCGGGGCGCTGGATGCCGCCGCTCCTTTTGCTTCACGTGGCGCTGATGCCCGCGTGGTGGTGTCCTTGGAGCGACTGGAACGTTGCTTGGCGAACTGGGAAGGAGACTACCCCCAGGTCCTTGCCGTGAATACCGAGTCGCGCCATCTGCATGCAGACGAGGCTGCCGCTCGCGTCGCTGATGCGGCCCGGCAGCTGGATCGAGTAGCGCCCGAGCTGTGGTTCAAGAAGGTCGATTCCACTCTGCGTGGCCAGGTGATCGCCGAGAGCCTGGCCCTGCGCAAGGCGACTGGCCGTCGTTTATTGGTGGCGCCGGCAGTACCAACTCAAGGTCGGGTGGTGCGTGACGCCGAGGTGTGGGTAGAGGGAATGCCGCTCACCGAAAGCGCCTACGCGAAGGATGCCCGCTCTGCGCCCCTGATCGGACCATTGGATCACGCCTTCGCTGTCAGGGGTGTCGATCTGTCGCGCCATCAGCCTGAAAGTTATAGCCTGCCGGATCATGACTGTGTGGCTGACGCAGCTAGTGATCAGGATCTGGCACGCCTCTATGACGCTGTCCTGTTCACATCCGGTATGTGGTTGATGGTGGGAGCCGCAGGCTTGGCCACGGCCATCGCGCAGCGCTGCTTTGGTCGGCTGACTGCCTCCACAATTGCGCTGCAGCGGGTACCGCAACGCCTCTATGTCGTCGGCTCGCGCAGTGCCAGAGCGGTAGAGCAGTGTTCTCTTCTACAGGCCTCGGCTCCGTCACTGCCTGTTTTGCACGCTCTTGCTGATCACTGGCCGGATACCCTAGTACCACAACTGCTGCTGGTACCCGGAGGAGAAGATGAAGCGCATGATCCATGGTTCATCGCACAGGCAATGGGGCGCGGGGTAGCCAAGGTGCTGGCTACCTGGCTACCGGAGGCATCTGGCCTGCTGTTTCTCACCGGCGGTGATATTGCGATGGCGGCACTGGATGAGCTGGGTGTGGGATTCATCCAAGTGGAGGCCGAATGGGCGCCTGGAGTGCCACTGGGACGATTGGATGGTGATTCACATCGCCTGGTGATGACCAAAGCAGGTGGTTTCGGGATGCCTGACCTGCTGCAGCGCCTTCACCAAGGCTTCCACTAAAGGTGAATATCAAAAGCCCCGCCGGCGGTTGCGTGTGCCTGCAGTAAGGACTAGGTTGAATCTGTTGGTATGATACGTATACAGCCAGACGCTCAGATAAGCGCACAAAACGACGTCGAATAACAATGATGCGCACCGTTCCAGCGACAATACAACAAACCTAACGGTTGTGAGGAGTACAAGATGAGCCACAAGCCTCAGCACAAGTTCCCATTGTCCCGAATGATGACCGCGATGCTCATTGCCAGCGGCGTCAGCCTGGCCGGAGCCGCCCAGGCAGAGGATTTGAACTTTGCCCACGTCTACGAAACCACTGAGCCCTATCATATGTGGGCTCTGTGGGCAGCAGAGCAGATCGAAGATCGCACCGACGGTCGCTACTCCATCAACGTGCATCCGGCCTCCTCGCTGGGCAAGGAAGCGGATATCAACGAAGGCCTGCAGCTGGGCACCGTTGACTTGATCTATACCGGCAACCAGTTCGCCGGTCGCTTCTACGGTCCGATCGGCATCGCCGGTGCACCCTACATGTTCCGCGACTTCGACCACTGGCAGGCCTATGCCGACAGCGAGCTCTTCCAGGAGATCGCCCAGGGCTACCAGAACGCCACCGGCAACGTGCCACTGGCCATGAACTATTATGGCCGGCGCCACGTCACCTCCAACAAGCCGATCAACACCCCCGAGGACATGCAGGGTCTGAAGATCCGCACGCCCAATGCGCCCATGTACATGATGTTCCCCGAGGCGGTTGGCGCCAATCCTACCCCGATTGCTTTCGCCGAGGTTTACCTGGCGCTCCAACAGGGCGTGGTCGACGCGCAGGAGAACCCACTTCCGACGATCAAGGCCAAGGCTTTCCATGAGGTGCAGGACTACATCAATCTCACTGGGCACATCACCGACTCGCTGATTACCATCGCTGGCGGACAGCTGTGGAATCGTCTCTCCGAGGAAGATCGCGAGGTTTTCCAAGAGGTCTATGCCGAGGCCGGTGAGGGCATCACTCAGGACATCCTGCAGTCAGAAGAGGATCTGGTCGCCTGGTTCGAAGAGCAGGGCGTCGCAGTCAACGAAGTGGATATCACGCCTTTCCGCGAAGCGGTGATTCCCTACCATACTGGTGAAGACGCTACCTGGGATCAGGAAACCTACGACCGTCTTCAGGCGATCGGTCAGTAATCTCCTTCTCGTTGCCGACGCGCCACCCCTTCAATGGGGTGGCGCTCTCTATGGAGCTGTCATATGACGACAGAAAAATGGCCTGACGAGGATTCCGGTTTTCAGATCGAGGAAGACGATACCTTCGAGTGGCGGGACTACGGTGTTGAAGATTACGCCACCCTTGCGGTGTTCTGGGTGCTGGCGCTGGACGTCTTCGTCCAATTCTTTAGCCGCTACGTACTGGGCAATTCCATTGCCTGGACAGAGGAAATGGCTCGCTACCTCTTGGTGATGGTGGGCTTCATGGGCGGCGCCATGACGGTGAGAAAGGGATCCCAGATCGCCGTCGAGTTCTTCTATCGCTACATGCCATTCTGGATGGCCCGAACGGCTTCGACACTGGTGGATCTGGCCAACATTGCCTTCTTTGCTGCCATGGTCTGGCTCACCTTCAATCTGTCCAGCCTGACCACGGCGCTGATGACATCCGTGGATATCCCCAAGAGCTATCTCTACTACATCGTAATGTTGGGGTTCGTGCTGATGCTGGTGCGCGCCGTTCAGCTAGCCATCCGCCACTGGCACAGCGGTACCAGTGAGCTGCTGGATTCCCAGTGATAACGTCGACCGAGAGAGCCTTTCCATGTCCAATATCCTGACCCTGAGGCGGCGCGGCACCCTGGTGCCACCTGTGCTCGCGGCGCTTGCCATCCTTGGCTGTATCGTCCTGGCGGTCACCGAGCAGTACTTGTTTTTTCTCTTCGGCATGCTTTTCACCCTGCTGGTGCTTGGCGTGCCCATTGCCGTCAGCCTGGGGGGATCCAGTCTGCTCTATGTGGCGTTGTCCGGGAGCGTGCCCGAGGTGGTGGTCGCTCAGCGCATGATCAGCGGCATCGATAGTTTTCCATTGTTGGCGATTCCGTTTTTCATTCTCGCTGGCAACCTGATGAATAACGGTGGTATCACTACGCGTATTTTCGACTTTGCCAAGGCACTGATGGGCTGGATGCGTGGCGGCCTCGGCCACGTCAACGTCGGTGCCAGCATCGTCTTCTCTGGCATGTCGGGTGCCGCCGTGGCCGATGCCGGTGGCCTGGGCACCATTGAAATCAAAGCAATGCGCGAAGCCGGTTATGACGAGGAATTCGCGGTGGGCATCACTGCGGCGTCATCGACCATTGGTCCCATCATTCCGCCCAGCCTGCCAATGGTGATCTATGGTGTCATGGCTTCGGTATCGGTGGGCCAGTTGTTCGTGGCCGGCTTGGTCCCTGGACTGCTGATGGGCCTCGTGCTGATGCTGATGATATTCTTCCTGGCAAGGCGTCGCGGCTATCAGCGTGACGCGGCTTTCTCGTGGTCGGTGCTGTGGCAGACCTTCAGACGCGCCATCCTGTCGCTGTTTACCCCGGTAATCATCGTCGGCGGCATCATGACCGGTGCCTTTACCCCCACCGAAGCTGCCATCGCCGCCGTGGTATATGCACTCTTTCTGGGTGGCGTGGTGTATCGCATCCTGACCTGGCGGCGGCTGATGAAGGTCAGTATGGAAACTATCGAGACCACGGCTGTTATCCTACTGATCGTCGCAGGGGCTTCGATCTTCGCCTGGATCTTGACCAGCAACCAGGTCGCTCAGCAGGTGGTCAATCTGCTCGGACCCCTCGCCGATAACCCTGTGGCCACACTGATCATCATCAACATCGTGCTAATTATCGTCGGCTGCTTCATGGAGACCATTGCCGCCATTACTATCCTGGTGCCGGTACTGCTGCCGCTGGCGGTGGCATCCGGAGTCGACCCGGTCCACTTCGGGGTGATCATGGTCCTCAACCTGATGATCGGCCTGCTGACGCCGCCTGTCGGCATGGTGCTCTACGTGCTCTCGCGGGTGTCGAACATTTCCTTTGAAAAGTGCATGCGTGGCACCCTGCCGTTCTTGATTCCGCTGGTGATTTCGTTGCTGCTGGTGACCTTCATTCCGGCGATCTCACTGTGGCTGCCGACTCTGGTCTATCGGTGAGCCACGCTTCCACGAGAGGAAAAAGGAATACTGATCGATGAAACAGCAAATGCAGGAGTTCCGGGTACCTGTTGACGACCTGAAGAATTTCATCAAGGCGGCACTGGTCCGTTCCGGTACCGATGAGGCTTCGGCTGTGGCCGTGACTCGGGCCTTGGTCACGGCCTCGCGACTGGGGACCGACAGCCATGGTCTGCGGCTGCTTCCTCATTACCTCAAGGCGCTGCAAGGTGGAAGAATCAGCGGGCATCCCGAGATGCGCTTCAGTCGCCGACTGCCGGCGACCGGCTTTCTGGATGCCGATAATGGTTTCGGTCACTTGGCCGCATACACCGCGATGTCACATGCCGGGGACATGGCCGAAGAGGTTGGGCTCGGGGCGGTGGCCGTTGGGCATTCTTCGCATTTCGGCGCGGCAGGCTGTTATGCCTTGGCGGCCGCCGAGCGAGGCCTGATCGGCATGGCCTTCTGCAATTCCGATCCCTTCGTGCTCCTGCACGAAGGCAAGACGCCCTTTCACGGGACCAATCCCATCGCCTTCGCCGCCCCTGTAGCGGGGGAGTCGCCCTACCTGCTTGACATGGCGACCAGCTCGGTGCCATGGAACCGTGTCCAGCAGTATGGCGCCATCGGCCGTGAGCTTCCTGATCAGGTCGCTGCGGATGCCCGGGGAGAAGTGACTCGTCAGCCCGATGAGGTGGCGGCACTCCTGCCCCTTGGGGGTAGCGACTTCGGCTTTAAGGGGGCGGGACTCGGTGGCATGGTGGAAGTGCTCAGCTCTACTCTCTCCGGCATGCTTCACGGTTTTCGACTACTGCCCATGGGTGGGCCGGACATGTCGACCCCGCGTGGTATCGGGCATTTCGTTTTGGCGATGAACCCCGCCGCCTTCACCGAGGCGTCGACCTTTCAGGCCTGCCTGAGCGAATATCTCGCGGATCTTCGTTCCCGCCCCGCCATGGCTGGCAGCGAGGTACTGGTGCCCGGGGATCGGGAGTGGAACTGCCTGGCACACCGCGACGCTGAGGGTATCCCACTGGACAGTGCCAACCAACGTGCTTACGCCGAACTGGCCGAGACCCTGAATGTTCCGGCATTACAGCCTCTGGCTTGAGCGGGGGTAGGGTTAAATGTAGTAATATGGCGGTCAAGCAGCGGATCAACCAGGAGAACCAGCCCATGTCCCGATACCGGATCGAGCGCAAGACGCTTTCCGAACAAGTCGCCGAGCAGCTCGAGGCGGATATCCTCGAGGGGTGGCTTGGCGAGAACGATCAACTGCCTTCCGAGCGAGAGTTGATGGAGCAGTTTGGGGTCGGCCGTCCGGCGGTGCGTGAGGCGTTATTTTACTTGCAGCAGCTGGGTCTGATCGCCATTAACAGCGGTACCCGGGCACGGGTGATCCGGCCCACCGCCGAGGCGGTGATGGCGCGGCTCTCCGGAGTAACCCGCCAGCTGCTCTCCAAGCCTGACGGCCAGCAGTACTTTCAGGAGGCCCGGGCCTTGTTCGAGATCTCCCTGGCCCGCTATGCGGCGAGCTATGCCGAGGAGGAGGACCTGGCTCGGCTGCGTGGCGCCCTGCAGGAGAATCATGATGCCGTAGGCGACGAGGCTCGCTTCAAGCGCTCCGATAATGACTTCCACGGCGTGCTGGCGAGCATCGCTCGCAACCCGATCTTCGATGCCATCCACGTGGCGCTCTCCGAGTGGCTCGACGACCGTCGCGCCCAGGTGCTACAGCAGAAGGACGAAGACAAGGCGGCGCTGGCGGCCCATGTCGAGCTTGTCGAAGCCATCGAATCCGGCGATCCGGATGCCGCCGAAGCAGCTATGCGCCGTCATCTGGATCGCCACTACGGCACTTATATGCAGCTCAAGAAGCGCTTGAGTGCCGAGGGGTGATCTGTGTCACCCCGCCCGCACCATAAAAGACAAGGCCCGCAGCTGAGCTGCGGGCCTTGTCTTTTATAGCGACCCACTATAGGGAGACCCCGCGTTTCCAGGGGATGAAGTCGTACTGAGCCAGTTGCACCGCACGAGGCAGATACCGCCCCGAGGCCGCGTCGATGCACAGTCTCAGCAGCTGCTCTGCCAGCGCGTCGATGCTGGTCTCTCCGCGGATGATGGGGCCGGCGTCAAAGTCGATGACGTCGCTCATGCGCGCGGCCAGTTCGCTGTTACTGGAGATCTTGATGACCGGGGTGACCGGATTGCCGGTGGGCGTGCCCAGCCCGGTGGTGAAGAGGATCAGGTTGGCACCGGAACCCGCAAGTGCTGTCGTCGACTCCACGTCATTTCCCGGTGAGCAGAGCAGATTGAGGCCAGCCTTGGTGCGGGGTTCGGTGTAGTCAAGCACGGCCACCACTGGGCTGTCGCCGCCCTTCTTGGCCGCACCGGCGGACTTCATGGCATCGGTGATCAGTCCGTCGCGGATGTTGCCGGGGGAGGGATTCATCGAGAAGTCGACGCCTACCCGTGCGGCGTGCTGCTGGTAGGCCTCCATCAGGTCCTGGAAGCGGCTTGCCACGGTGTCGTCGGTACAGCGGGCGATCAGCTCGTGTTCCACGCCACACAGTTCAGGGAACTCGCTGAGGATGCCGCTGCCACCCAGCGCTACCAGGCGATCGACGACAGCCCCTACCAAGGGGTTGGCGGAGAGCCCGGAGAAGCCGTCGGAGCCGCCGCACTCCACGCCCAGGCTCAGCGCCGAGAGCGGTGCCGGGGCTCGCGTGACGTTGTTGGCCTCGGCCAGGCCGTCGAAGATGGTGGTCAGCGCCTCGCGGATCAGCGCCTCCTCGCTTGTGCTTCCTTGCTGCTCCAGGTAGTGCACCGGGCGCAGACCGTCGGGATCGCGTTCGGCCACGGCGTCGCGCAGCATGCCGATCTGGGCCTTCTGACAACCCAGACTCAGCACCGTGGCGCCGGCCACGTTGGGGTGGCTGATGTAGCCCGCCAGCAGTTGGCACAGCGCTTCGGCATCGTCATCGGTACCGCCGCAGCCCAGGGTGTGGGTGAGGAATCGCACCCCGTCGACGTTGGGGAAGAGCCGCTCACCGGACGGCTCGGCCGGCGCTTGGCCGGCGGCGCCGTGGAGCAGTTCGCGGGCCATGCGCTTGTAGTCGCGGAAGGGGTCGTCGCCTAGGGCGTCGGCCACGCACTGTCGCAGCACCTCGATGTTGCGGTTCTCGCAAAATACCAGGGGAACCACCAGCCAGATGTTGGCAGTGCCCACCTGACCATCGGGGCGGTGGAAGCCGTCGAAGGTGGCGCCGCGAAAGGCCGTGACGTCGGGGGCCTGCCACTCGCCGCGCCGCGCCTGGGGCTGGGTGGTGGCCGTGCCGTGCTCGGTATTTTCGGTAGTGATGGCCGCGCCTTCAGGGATCGGTCGGGTAGCGCGGCCCACGGTGACGCCGTACATGATCACGGCCTCGCCCGTGTCGAGCGGCCGGACGGTGAACTTGTGCTTGTGGCGGATCGCCTCATCCAGGCGCAGGGTGCGGCCATCAGCGTCGATCTCGCTGCTGGCTGGCAGGTCCTTGAGGGCGACACGCACGTTATCAGCGGCGTGCACGCGTAGGCTGGCCAGTTGGCCGCTGTCACTGGCGATGGTGTGGGGCAATGTCGGCCTCCGCTGAAACGTATCCTGGGGAATCGAGCTCTATCATGGCCTTGATCACGCCGCTGTCCGGGGCGCACCAGGCGGGCATGTAGTCGGGAAGATCATCCAGCTCGGCGCGGTGGGTGATCATGGCGCTGGCCGGGAGGCGGCCCGCTTCCATCAGCCGGCATACCTCGTCGAAGTCCTCCCGGGTGGCGTTGCGGCTGGAGAGCAGGCTCATCTCCTTGCGGTGGAAGTCCGGATCGTGGAAGGTGATGTCCGCCTTGACGATGCTGATCAGCACGTAGCGGCCGGCGTGGCCGACCAAGTCGAAGCCCTGCTGCATGGCGGAGGGGTTACCCGTGGCATCGAACACTGCGTCGGCCAGCTCGCCATCGCTGAGTGCCTGCAGGGCCGCGGCAACGTCCTCCTCGAGGGGATTCAACGTGTCTGTGATGCCGAGCCGATCGCGGCAGAAGGCCAGGCGCTCGGGGTTGGTGTCGACCACCACCACTCTGGCTCCTCGCTCGCGTGCCAGCTGCGCTACGCCCATGCCGATGGGGCCGGCGCCGGCCACCACGGTGAGCTCGCCCTCGCTGAGCTCGCTGCGGCGCACCGCGTGGGCGCCGATGGCCTGGCACTCGACCAGGGCCAGCTGGTCCAGAGGCAGGGTGTCGGAGGTCACGAGCTGCTCTACGGGCACCGCCAAACTATCGCACATGCCACCGTCGCGATGTACACCGATCACCTGCATGTGCCGGCAACAGTTGCTATGGCCCTGGCGACAGGCCCGGCAGTCTCCGCAGTGCAGGTAAGGAATCACGTAAGCATTGCGGCCTACCAGCGCCGGGTCGACGTGGTCGCCCACGGCGACGATCTCGCCGGCCAGCTCGTGGCCGAGTACCCGCGGATACTGGAAATAGGGCTGATTGCCGCCGAAGGCGTGGATATCAGTGCCGCACACCCCGACCCGTCGGATACGCAGAAGGGCCTCGCCGGCCCCGCATGACGGGGCGGCACGGTCCTCGAGGATCAGCCGGCCGGGCTCTTGGCAGACGACGGTTCGCATGACGGCCTCCGGTTAGCGTGCGGGTTCGGCGACGACGGTCTGATGCTGCTCGCCGAGCCCCTCGATGCCCAGGCGCATGCGCTGGCCGGGCTTCAGGTAGGTTGGCGGCTGCTGGCCCATGCCCACTCCAGGCGGTGTGCCGGTGGAGATGACATCGCCTGGCTGCAGGCTCATAAAGCGGCTCAGATAGCTGATCAGGAAGGGGATCCGGTAAACCATGGTGCGGGTATTGCCATCCTGGTAGCGCTGGCCGTCTACCTCCAGCCAGAGGTCGAGGGCATGGGGGTCGGCGACCTCGTCCGGGGTCACTAGCCAGGGGCCCAGGGGACCGAAGGTGTCGCACCCCTTGCCCTTGTCCCAGCTGCCGCTGCGCTCGAGCTGGAACTCGCGCTCGGAAACGTCGTTGACCACGCAGTAGCCGGCCACGGAGTCCATGGCCTGGTCCTCGCTGACGTAGCGGGTCTCCTTGCCGATCACCACGCCGAGCTCCACTTCCCAGTCGGTCTTGGTGGAGTCGCAGGGGATGATGACATCGTCGTCGGGACCGCAGATGGCGCTGGTCCATTTATTGAAGACCACCGGCTCCGGCGGCACCTCGACGCCGGTCTCGGCGGCGTGATCAAGGTAATTGAGGCCGATGCAGATGAACTTGCCGACGCGTCCCACGCAGGGACCGAGGTGGGTGTCGGCCGGGACCTCGGGCAGGCGCGAGGAGTCGAGCTCGGCCAGTCGGGCCAGGGTCTCGTGGTCCAAGTGCCTACCCTCGAGGTCGGGAAGGTGGGCCGACAGGTCGCGGATCACGCCGTCGGCGTCGAGCAGGCCGGGTTTCTCGTGGCCCCGGGGGCCGAAGCGCAGCAGTTTCATGGGGGTCTCCTTGCAATTCAGATCAGCCAGCCGCCGTCGATGACTTGGGCGGTGCCGGTGGTGTAGGCGGACTCGTCCGCGGCGAGATAGGTAGCCAGGGCGGCGATTTCCTCCGGGGTGCCCAGCCGCCCCAGCGGCTGGCGGGCGAGGAAGTCGGCCTGTACCTCGGCCTCCGGTCGTCCCTGCTGGTTGGCCTGGTCGCGGATGCGCTGGCGCAGTGATGGGGAGTCCACGGTGCCGGGGCAGATAGCATTGCAGCGGATGCCCCGGTCGATGAAGTCGGCAGCGATCGACTTGGTCAGGCCGATCACCGCGGCCTTGGTGGTGCCGTAGGCGCAGCGGTTGGGTACGCCCTTGAGGCTCGAGGCCACCGAGGCCATGTTGATGATGCTGCCGCCACCGTGGTCGATCATGGCCGGCAGCAGGGCGCGGGTCAGGCGCGCCATGGCGGTGACGTTGAGCGCCAGTGACAGTTCCCAGTCGGCATCCGAGCCGGTGAGCAGGCTGCCACCGGCCACGTAGCCGGCGCAGTTGAATAGCACATCCAGAGGCGGCAACTCGGCTGCCAAGGCATCAATGGATGCGGCATCGAGCACATCCAGGCGACGTGTCTCAATGCCAGAAGTCGCCTCCAGCTCGTGTAGCTTGTCGGGGTCGATATCGGTGGCGATGACCCGTGCGCCCTCGGCGGCGAAGTGCAGGGCGGTGGCGTGGCCGATGCCCTGGCCGGCGGCGGTGATCAGGGCCGTCTTGTCCTTCAATCGCATGGTGCGGGCTTCCTGGGATTGTGTCGGTTTTGTGGGAAAGGAGCCGTGGCGCATTACTGGTATGACAGGATGCTAGCCTGATGGTAAGTCAGAGTATGGCCCAAGGGGATAGAACCAGCAACGTGAATGTTGTCTTAATGTTGAACATATGAAGTGCGCAGTCTCCTAAGAGATAACCACTGACAGAAGCGCATCTGTGCATGATGTCGCGCCCGATACGCTATCCTGTCATTGCCACAAGCATAATCTCATGGTGTCATACCAAGATGATGGCAAGGTCTTACCGACGCACGCTGTTATCTTCGGCTGTATGGTGGCCTTGCTTAGGCAACCCCGAAGTACTGCCTGCTTCTGTCGCCGGCGAGACGAGACCCAGATTCGCTGAGTGTTGCTTTTACTGGAGGTCTGAGCGAATGCAAATCGAGCCGGGAGAAGCTCTTCATGCCTGACGTGACACGAATTCCCAAGAACAAGGCCCATGGTCACATAGCGATAGTCCACTTGGGTCTGGGAGCCTTTCATCGCGCTCAGCAAGCGGTCTATCTCGAGAAGTATCGCCAGCGTACAGGCGATACCCATTGGGGCGTGAGCAGCGCCAACCTTCGCTCGAGTATCGACTTGGTGGATGGCCTGCGCACGGCGGGGTATTGCTATCACGTGGCTGAATACGCCGACAGGGAGACCCTGACCCTGCGCAAGATCGGGGTGATCGAGGAGGCACTGTTCACCGGCCGCGATGCAAAGGGGTACTGGGGGCGTGACCTCCAGGCCCTGCTGACGCGGCTGGCTTCGCCCGAGATTCGCATCGTCACCCTCACCGTCACCGAGAAGGGCTACTTCCTCAACCCGGCCAGCGGCGAGCTGCGCGCCGACGACCCCATGATCGCCGCCGATATCGCTTCGCCCAAGGCACCACATACCGCACCGGGTATTCTGGTGGAGGCACTGGCGCGGCGGCGCGAGGCCGGCGTACCGCCTTTCGCGGTGCTCAGTTGCGACAACATGCCGGACAACGGCCATCGCACCCGCAATGCAGTGGTCCAGCTCGCCGAGCGTCGCGACCTCGTGCTGGCCGAGTGGATCGTCACCCAGACGGCCTTTCCCTGCAGCATGGTCGACCGCATTGTGCCGGCGATGACCGAGGCGGGCTTCGCCCAACTCTCCAAGCTTGGGATACAAGACCCCAACGCCGTGATTTGCGAGACCTTCGCCCAGTGGGTGGTGGAGGACCGCTTCCCGCTCGGCCGGCCAGACTGGGCGGCCGACGGAGTGGAGATGGTCGCCGACGTGGCGCCCTACGAGACCATGAAGCTGCGCATGCTCAACGGCAGCCACTCGCTGCTGGCCTACTTGGGCGCGCCGGAGGGTATCGATACGGTGTATGACGCGGTGAGCCGCAACGACCTGCGGACACTGCTGCGTCGCTACATGCTGGAGGAGGCGGCGCCGACGCTGGACATGCCAGAGGGCACCGACCTCGTCGCCTACGCTGACTCGCTGCTGGCGCGCTTTGCCAACGACAGCCTGCGCCACCGGCTTCACCAGATCGCCATGGACGGCAGCCAGAAGCTGTCGCAACGCTGGCTGCTCGGCACCTTGGCACGCTGCGAATCTGGGCTGGCGGCGACCTGCACGGCGCTTGGCATGGCCGCTTGGATCCGCTATACCGCCGGCAGGGATCTTTGGGGCAACGTCTATGACGTGGACGACCCCTTGGCGCCGCGCTTCGCCGAGCATCACGTGCGGCACGGCCAGGACCCCGAGGCGCTGGTCACGGCCTTCCTGGCAATGGGCGATGTGGTGCCGCCAGCCCTGGCGGCCGATGCCCCCTTTGCTGAGGCGGTGCTCACGGCCTATCGTTCCCTGACCGAACAGGGCCTCGACGGGGCGCTCGCCGCCCTGGTGCGAGGCTGAGAGGAGATCCCCTATGGAACATACTTGGCGCTGGTTCGGCCTGAAGGATCCCATCCGCCTCGAGGAAATCCGCCAGACTGGGGCCACTGGCATCGTCACGGCGCTGCACTTCGACTAGACAGCCTTCGCCCGCCTTGGGGGCCGAAGAGCGCTACACGCTGGAACAGTTCAGGGGAGTGCTGACTGAGTATGCTGACATTGATGCCGAGCGGCTGCGTGAGCACCTCGGCTACTTCCTGCGTGCGGTGATCCCTGTGGCCGAAGAGGAGGGAATCCGCATGGCGAGCCACCCCGACGACCCGCCTCGGCCAATGCTGGGGCTGCCGCTGCGCCCTGATCACGGTCACCATATCCTCGACGACCGGTACCGCGACACCGTCCCGGGCTATCCACTTTACGGTCGACTACGCGGCTTGGCTGAGCTGCGCGGGATGGAGCTGGCGGTACACCAACTCACCTGACCTCACTGCTCCTTATCATCAAGAAGCGGCCCCGCCAAGCGATGAGCTGCACCTCGAAAGTTCGACGGACGCTACATGCCTCAGCGAGCCAGCCAGCCGCCATCTACCACCAAGGCGTGACCATTGACGTAGGAGGCAGCATCCGAGCATAGAAAGATGACTGCTCCGGCCAGATCCTCGGGGGTACCCCAGCGCCCGGTAGGGATGCGTCCCAGAATCTCGGCGCTGCGGGTAGGATCCTCGCGCAGGGCCTGGGTGTTGTCGGTGGCCATGTAGCCCGGAGCGATGGCATTGACGGTGATGCCGTGGGCAGCCCATTCGTTGGCAAGAAGCCGGGTCAGGCCGAGGAGACCGCTCTTGCTGGCCGTATAGGAGGGCACTCGAATGCCCCCCTGGAAGGAGAGCACCGAGGCGATATTGACGATTCGCCCAGGTGCGTCGCGTTCCACCAGATGGCTTGCCACCGCCTGGGCGAGGAAGAATGCCGCCTTGAGGTTGACGTCGACCACGGCGTCCCAGTCCTCCTCGCTGAACTCCAGGGCGGGCACACGGCGGATAATTCCGGCGTTGTTGACTAGGATATCAAGCTGCCCAGCCGCCTCGAGGGCGCGCTCGACGATGTTGGCTGGGGTCTCGCGGCCCAGTTCCGCTTCGATGCCGATATAGCGACACCCCAGCCCTTCAATGTGGGCACGGGTCTCGTCGGCAGGGCTGCGACTGACGCCAACAATGTCAGCGCCGGCCTCGGCGAGCGCCACGGCCAGGCCTTGGCCGAGCCCCTTGTTGCAGCCGGTGACCATGGCCACCCGGCCATGCAGGTCAAAGCGGGTCATGGTTGGTCTCCTGTGCGTCGAGGCGAGCCAACGCTTCGGGCCTCCAGGCAACGTCGTTGACCAGGTTGATCGGGCGCTCGCCCCTGAGCGCCAGGATCAGGTTGTCCACGGCCCGCTGGGCCATGGCATTGCGCGTCTCATGAGTCGCCGAGCCGATGTGCGGCAGAGCCACCACATTCGTCATGTGTGGCAGAGGCGACAGCGGCGACAGCGGCTCCTGCTCGAAGACGTCCAGGCCGGCGGCGCGAATGCGCCCTATCTCCAGTGCCTCGATCAGCGCCGCTTCGTTGACGACCTTGCCGCGGGCGATATTGACGAAGATCGCCGACGGCTTCATCAGGGCAAGCTCTCGCTCGCCGATCAGGTGCTCGGTCTCGGCGGTGAGCGGCACGGTGACGCAGATGACGTCCGCCTCGGCGAGCAGCGCGTCCATCTCGCGGCGCTCGGCACCCAGTTCTTTCTCGAGAGCCGGCTTGGGGGAGGCATTGGAGTAGAGCACCCGCATGCCAAAGCCCAGGGCGCCGCGACGAGCCACGGCGGTGCCGATACGCCCGAATCCAATCATGCCTAGTGTCTTGCCGTGCACGTCACTGCCGAAGTGTTCGGGGCTGATCCCGGTCTTCCAGTCACCGCGCTTGACAAGCTCGGCCAACTCCACGGCGCGCCGGGCGGCAGCCATGATAAGCAGGAAGCCGGTGTCGGCGGTGGTCTCGGTGAGCACATCCGGAGTGTTGCAGAGCAGGATGCCGCGGCGGGTCAACTCCTCGACCGGATAGTTGTCGTAGCCCACCGAGATGGTGGCGATCGCCTCCAGGTGGGGGGCCGCGTCGAGCAGCTCGGGGGTAATGGTCAGGCTGGCACCGATCAGCCCGTGGGCGCCTGGGAGAGCGGCCCGGAAGCCAGGATCGTCAGCGGCAGCCAAGCTGGGAAAGGCCTGGACCTCGAAGTCTTGGTTAAGCTGGGCCAGCTGGTCGTCGTTCAGGCGGCCATAGGCGAGGATGCGTTTCTTCATTTTTTAGGCTCCTTTCGGGTGGTGGGCAGGGTAATTACTGGGCAGACACCTCGGCTTCAAGCGCCGTGAGGTGGTCGCGACTGGGCAGGCCCTCCATGTCGCCCACCACCTGCACCGCCAGTGAGCCGATCAGGTTGCCGCGGCGTACCGCTTCCCGGGGAGAGCGGCCGTCGAGCAGGGCGCTGACTACGCCCACCGCGAAACCGTCGCCGGCGCCCACCGTATCCACCACCTCGGCTACCGGGACGCCCGGTAGGGTGAAGCTCTCCTGTCGGCCGCCCAGGGTGCCGTGATAGTAGCTGCCCTCGGCCCCTAGCTTGATGATTACCGCCTGAGCGCCGCGCTCCAAGTAGAAGTCGGCGATTGCCTCGGGACTGTCCCGGCCGCTAAGCAGTCGCCCCTCGGCCAAGCCGGGCAGTACCCAGTCGCTATGGGTGGCCAAGTCATTCAGGGTGTCGCGCATCTCGGTCTCGCTCGACCATAGGCTGGGGCGCAGGTTGGGGTCGAAGGAGATGCTGGCGCCGGCTTTGCGGGCTTGGGTAAGCATATGTCGCGACAGCGCTCGGGCACTGGGCGAGAGCGCGGGCGGGATGCCGGTGGCGTGCAGGTGGCGCAACGCCGAAAAGTCAACGGCGTCCGCATCGGCGGGGGCTAGGTTGCTGGCGGCGCTGCCGCGACGGAAGTAGGTGACCTTGGGATCGTTCCCCCCCAGGGTTCGCTCCTTGAACAGCAGGCCGGTGAGATGGTCGGGGTCGATGGCTAGATGCCGGCAGTCCAACCCCTCTGCCTCTAGGGTGCGGCGAATGAAGGTGCCGAAGCCATCGTCGCCGACCCGGCTCAACCAGCCGACGTGAAAGCCCAGGCGAGACAGGCCGATGGCGACGTTGGTGTCGGCGCCGGCGATGCGGCGCTGAAAGTGTTCGACGTCGGCCAACTCGCCCGGACTCTCGGCAACGAACATGGTCATGGCTTCACCGAAGGTGAGGAGATCGGGGGCGGGAGCAACATGGGCGGACATGAAGGACCTCTCAGTCATGTGAACCGTGGCTGGTGTTTCATTACCGGGGCCGACCAGCCCGCACCAATCGAGCTCGTCGATGCCCATCAGCCCGATCTCGCCCAGGCGCTGGTCTTTGAAGCCCTGGCCTCCTGCGCGACCTTGAGGATCGTTGTGCGTTGGTGATTGGTTGGCGTCATTGGATCTCTGCAAATGGAACCGTTCCCATCGTAGGTCCCTCTTGGAGGTAAGGCAAATGCACATAGGTTTGGCGAGAGATCACTTTCAAGATGAATATGTTTGATTTCCGGCGGGACACTGGTGAGCTTGCATGTACTCAAATGGTACTTCTAGAACCTGGGAAGGCACCCGCGGCGTAGAAGGAGGCTGCCCAGATCCAGGTGGTGGTCATGCTGGTAGCACCCATGCCGAAGCCCACACGGTGGTTGGAGACCATGAAGGCGTCGGCGTCCTCGTTCTTCTTGCGGATGCCAAGCGTTATTAACCCGCTATTTTCTCGATCAAGACGTGATAGAAGGGAATGCCTATCATCACGTTAAGCGGAAAAGTCACGCCCAGCGACGCCAACATCGCAAGGCCGATATTGGCTTGGGGAACGCTCGCGCGCATCGCCGCTGGTGCGGCAATATAAGAGGCGCTGGCGGTCAGGGCCGCGAGAATCACCACGGAGCCGGTCGGCAGGTCCAGTGCCATGCCCATGGCGATACCTAGCATCGCCAATAGTGGCGGTGTGACGATGGCAAACGTCAGTAAGCGCCAGTGGTGCCAAGGCAATGGGCGCAACGTTTGGGCGGCCGTCAGCCCCATTTCCAGCAAGAACAGCGCCAGCACACCCTTGAAGGCACTGGTAAACAGCGCGGTGACTTCTCCTCCTTGGACAGGCCCGTAAAGCGCACCGATCAGCACGCCGCCGCCTAGCAGTATCACGCCGCGGTTGGTCAAGGTCTCGTGCCACAGCTTGCTGACGCTCTCGTTGACTTCGGCCCCTTGGTGACGGCGGAACAGTGCAATGGCGATCATGATCGCGGGCAGCTCCATCGCCACCAGATACAGGGTGACCTCGCTGCCTACCAGTAGGTTGCGCGCTTCGACATAAGCCAGTGCAACGGCAAAGGTACCCGCGCTCACCGAACCGTAGTGCGCCCCGATACTGGCGCTGTCGGCCGCCGAGAGACGCACCAGACGCCGCAGCACCGGCATCAACATCAGCGGAATCAGCGCCGAAAGGAGCGCAACGCCGGCAAGTTCCGGCACCAACCCCCAGTGAAGGTTACCATGCAGCGCCATGCCGCCTTTCAGGCCGATGGTCAGCATCAGCAACAGGCTGAGGGTGTCGTAGGTGGCTTTGGGGACTTGCAGGTCGGACTTCACCGCGCCGGCCACCAAGCCCAGCAGGAAAAACATCACCACGATATCAGGCATGGATACATCGCTCCGCGAGTTGATTTGGTGCAGGAGTTTGCCCATGGTGGGCTTAGTCGACTAATAATAAATCGGGTTTTTAGCATAGATGATGTTCTATATGAGTTTATTTCGATGAACGTTCGCCATCTCACCTTTCGGCTGTTGCAGGTCTATGTCAGCGTGGTGCGCTGCGGCTCGATCAGCGAAGCGGCGCGGCAACTCCATCTCACTCAACCGACCGTCTCTCAACAGCTCAAGCGGTTGAGCGAAGCGGTGGGTGGCCCCTTGCTGGAGCATCATGCCCAGGAACTCAGGATGACCGACACCGGCCAGGCGCTTTACCAGGCAAGCCGCGACGTACTCGGCCGCTTCGAGGATTTCGCCGATCAGCTAGGTGCGTTGCAGCAAGGCAGCAAGGGGCGCTTCAGTATTGCGCTGGTGAACACCGCCCAGTACGTGCTTCCCCGACTGCTGGGGCCTTTTAGTCGCGCCTTTCCAGACGTCGATGTGACGGTGCATATCGGCAACCGTCGCCAGATGCTGACACGTTTTGAGCGCCAGGAAGACGATATCTATGTGTTCAGCCACCCGCCTTCACTGGACCATGCGGTGGCAGCCCGCTTTATGCGTAATCCGCTGGTGGCGATTGCCTCTACCGCACATCCGTTGGCTCAAGCGCCAGGGGTGCTCTCGATGGAACAGCTGCTCAACGAACGCTTGTTGCTGCGCGAGCCGGGTTCCGCTACTCGGATGCTGCTGGAAAGCTGGCTGCAGGAACACGGCTTGGCGATGCGCTCGACCCTGCAAATGGCCAGTAACGAGGCAATGCGGGTGTCGGTGGGAGCCCAGATGGGCGTGGCGGTGCTCTCTGAGCATGTGTTGCCCAAAGAGCATCCCGAGCTTGTAGTACTGCCAGTACAGGGCCTGCCGATCGAAAGCCATTGGCAGCTGATAATCCGTAATGATCGCCGCCTACCGCAGCCGGCCCAGCGTTTCTTGCAGTACACGCGAGATCATCTGGAAGAGTGGATCGAGCCTCGCTTTGTGTGCAACGAACTGGCAGCGTTGTTCGAGGCGTTACCCTTCAAGTTGGAAAAAGATTAGCGTTGTTGCGCAGGGTCACCGATCACTACCCAGCCGTCGCTTTCGACGCTTACCGGAACTGCATCCAGCGCACATCCCAGCCCATGGCCCCCGACACCTTCGCCGGTACGGGTTAAAAAACTCGCTTCATGGTTAGTGCAGCGCAGAAGCTCGCCGTCTTGACTTAAAATACGTTTGCCACGCTGGTCCAAAGGTAAGTACTGGTGTGGGCAGGCGTTGACATAGGCGACAAGTGTGGACTCAAGCTTGATGAGTAGAAGTGGAAAACGTCCCTTTTCATTTTCCAGCGTGAGACTGCGCGTACTATTGGGAAGCAGTTCCTCTTCCTTTACGAGGCGCGTGCCTGGGTAAGGGGCACTACGGTAACTCTGCCATGATTGGGACATACGGTGCTCTCGATGCTTGGTTGGTTATCGATGTATCCAGGAAAATAAGTTCACTCATTCGGGCAGGCGCCCCTGGCGGGCCAGGCGACGTTTTACCCAGCGCTGATAGAGCCAGCTCAACATTGGCTTGATGCCGGGAAGCCCAATCAGCCAGGCCAATGGCTTGAGCCTGGGGGCGCGGTTCATCAACAGGATATACGTATCGAGACCGTTGTAGATCCGCCCCTGTTCATCTTCCACGTGCAGCGATAAAAGAGCCTCTTGCGGGTCCACTCCTCGCTCACGCAGCAGTGTTGCATTATCAGTTACATCCACCCATTCAATACCCTTCGCCTTGCTGCCGGCAAGCCGTTCATAGCGCTGCCTGTCCCGGCGGCAACCGGGGCATTTGGCGTCGTAATAAACGTAAAGTGTCGTCGGCTGGGTCATGGTTTCTCCTGGGTGGAGTGTTTAAGGCTAGCTCATTGTGCCAAGTGCAAGGCGGCGTGTTACAGAATCATCGCGGCCACCCAGCCGAAGGCGAGCAGCGGGATATTGTAGTGCAGAAAGGTGGGCACCACGCTGTCCCAGATATGGTCATGCTGACCATCGGCATTCAGGCCGGCAGTGGGGCCGAGCGTTGAGTCCGATGCCGGGGAGCCTGCATCCCCCAAGGCCGCAGCGGTACCCACCAGCGCAATGGTGGCCATCGGTGAAAAGCCGAAACTCAGTGCCAGCGGCACATAGAGGGAAGCGATGATCGGAATCGTCGAGAACGAGGAACCGATGCCCATGGTGATGAACAGGCCCACGAGCAGCATCACCAAGGCGGCAAGCCCCTTGTTGTCTCCGATCAAGTCGGCGGAGCTTGCGACCAGGCCTTCCACTTCGCCGCTGGCCTGCATCACGCTGGCAAAGCCCGCTGCTGAAATCATGATGAAGCCGACCAGGGCCATCATGCGCATGCCTTCGGTGAAAATGCCGTCCTGCTCATGCCAGCGGAACACACCGCTTACCGAGAGCAGTGCGAAGCCGAAGATGCCGCCGAGCACCATGGAACCGCTAAGTAGCTGAACGGTGACGGTCCCGACCAGGGCCGCCAACAGTACTGCCTTTTGCCAGGTAGCGAGATGGCGTGCCGCCTCGGCGGGTGTCTCATCGCCGTGAGCCAGGTCGCGGTCTTCATAATCGCGCTTCTTGCGATAACTGAACAACACCGCCACAGCCAGCCCCAATGCCATGCCGCCGATGGGAATCACCATGGCCATGGGTACCATCTGGCGGGTGACCTCCAAACCCAGCTCAGCACCGCTTTCGTTGAGATTGGCCAGCAGGATGTCATTCAGAAAGATCGAGCCGAAACCTACCGGCAGTAACATGTAAGGCGCGGTGATACCGAAGGTGATCACACAGGCAACCACCCGCCGGTCGAGCCTGAGATGATTCATGAGCTTGAGCAGGGGCGGCACCAGCACTGGAATGAAGGCGATGTGCACCGGGATCAAGTTCTGCGAGCTGATCGATGCCGCCAATAGTGCCGCCAGCAGGGTGTAAATGATCAAACGGTGGTTATCGCCGGTAGCGCTTTTGGAATCGTTGAGGTTAAGGCCGTTGATGGCGCGGCTGGCGAGTAGCTCGGTGACGCCCGAACGCGACAGCGCCACGGCGAAAGCACCCAGCACCGCATAAGACAGCGCAATGGTCGCGCCGTTACCCAGGCCGTCATTGAAGGCATCGAGAATCTCGCCCAAAGGCATGCCGGCATACAGGCCGCCTACCAGGGCTGCGATAATCAGGGCAAACACCACGGAAACCCGGGCAAGACTCAGGCCAACCATGACCAGGATGGCAAGAACAATGGCATTCATAAAAACTCTTTTAATTCAAAGGGGTATCTTGAGTTAGCCTCCGCGGCGCAGTTTCAAAGACAGTTTCAAAGACGGTTTTGAAGAGAGTGTCGAGAAGAGTGCCATGGAGGACGAGGTAACCGGATGACTCAGGATGCGAGGCAGCGGTAATTGTGTGGCGGCTTCAATATCAGCGATCTTCTTTCTCGAAAACGGAAAGAGAGGCTGCGCAGTTTACCTGTTATCTACGATAGGGCGCCAGAAACCAGCCTTCCTTATCACCAATTTTGAGTTTTCTGCTCCTTGATAACGTGAGTGGCCAAGAAAGTATTTGCAGGTAGTAACGTTTGTTACTATATTCTTGGGGTCACCAGAACACGTCAGGTAACCAACAACAAGCAAATCGGAGCAGCTCATGATCAATATCCAGCAGATTCACCATGTGGCCTATCGCTGTAACGACGCCAAGGAAACCGTCGAGTGGTATCAGGACAAGCTCAATATGGATTTTCTGGTCGCCATTGCCGAAGACCAGGTGCCTTCCACCAAGGAGCCGGACCCTTACATGCATCTGTTTCTGGATGCAGGCCAAGGCAATATTCTGGCGTTTTTTGAAATCCCCAACTCGCCTCCCATGGGCCGGGATCCCAATACCCCGGAGTGGGTGCAGCATATTGCCTTTCAGGTAGCGGATGAAAAAGCGATGCTGGAAGCCAAGGCCGAACTACAAGCCAAGGGTGTGGACGTGATTGGCCCGACCGAGCACGGCATTATCGGCTCGATCTACTTCTTTGACCCCAATGGCCACCGGCTGGAGCTGACTTACGTAAAAGGCACGGCGGAGCAGATGAAGCAGCTCAAGGAAGTCGCCCCTGCGATGATCGAAGAATGGGCGGTCACCAAGAAAGCGCCCAAGCATGCCGCCTGGCTGCACGAGGAAGAATTCACTCCTTGAGTTTATCCTGCTCGGCAAGCTGGTGGGTGCGTTCCAGCAGCTTGTCGAGCAATCCATCGAGCAGTTGTTGTTCTTCAGCGCTCAGCGCGTCCAGCAAGTACGCCTCTCTTTCCAGTACCAACGGTACGATGTCCCGGTAGGTTTGCAGGCCTTTTTCCGTCAGTTGCAGGCGTAGATAGCGTCGGTCGTGCGCTGCCGGGTGCTGGAGCAGAAGCCCACGTTCCGTCATGCGGGCAATCGCCCGGCTCACTTGCATTTTTTCCAGATTGGTATGGGTCGCGATGTCCTTGGCGGAAAGCTCGGGATATTCGCTGAGTGTCGCCAGCACCCGCCATTCCTGATGCGTCAGATTGAAACGCCCGGTATACAACCGCCCCACAGCGCCACTCACGGCTGCCTGCAGATTGGCGAGGCGGTAGGGGAAGAAACGCTTCAATGTCAGTTGGGGAGTATCCGAATGAGTCACGATCTGGCGTCCGGTGGCAAGTGGGCAAAAAGGTTCAAGCCGCAGGCTTATAGTTTCAAGTGAAACAAATTTGATCCTGATCAAGGCAGGCGCTGAATATCGCAACGATACTGCAGTTATTCACTAGAAGGGAGAACGATCATGACTCATCCCCAATCTCAAACCCCTGCAAAGCGTCCATCCTGGTGGGAGCGTGTCAGTGAGCGTTGCTACCGGGCTTCCACCCCTGCGTTGGCGCGAGGTATGCAGAACGAGTCGCCGGGCGCCTTTCATGAGGTGGTCAACGATATCACCCTGCCGCTGGATGCCACCTTTGAACAGGAAGTCGCCAGACAGCTGGCACGGGGCACTTATGTCGGGTTTCGCCCCGCCCAATCATTGATGCCGGTGATGGTGCAGCGCTTCGGGCTGGTGCTCGAAAACCTCGGCGAGAAGCAAGCATCTCTCGAAACCACCTGCAATGCATGTCCCGTGGTGGGCCATTGCTGGAAGTCGCTGCGCCACACCACCGATGTCGAGACCTTCCGTGACTTCTGCCCCAACGCCGACTCGTTTGATCGGATGGGTGCCCACGTCGAAGAGTAACCTTTCGAGCCTCTCGCATCTCTCGCTTCATTTAGTAAATAGAAAATAGTAAATACTAAACCCCGGCTTTGTCGGGGTTTAATCGTTCAGGGTTCTTGTCATTCAGGATTCTTGCCGACAGAGCGCCACCAGGCGTGCCTTGGAAGGGACGCCGAGCTTGGCGTAGGCCCGCTTGCGGTAAGTCTCGGTGGTGGAAAGCGCGATATCGAGCTCGGCGGCAGCGGTCTTGAGCGTGTGGCCACGTAACAGATACAGGCACAGCTGGCGTTCACGCTCGGAGAGAGGCGCCAATACTGCGGCTTCATGAGCGCTAGGTTGCTCGGGTCCGGCGCGCGTGCTGCTGTAATGGCGGCGAATCAAACTGGCCAGCAGCGGCGCCAGGCCATTCAGGCAAGCCAGGTCGGTCGAGGTGAAAGGGCCTCGCTGAGTGTCTCGATAGAGATTGAGATAATAGGCACCGTCACTGGCTGCTACGTTGAGCGAGACCTTGTCGATAAGATCGGGAAAAGCGAACAGATGACTACGATACGAAGGTGACATGGCCTCGCCCTGCATGGTGGTCAACTCTTCGGTGGAAAGATTTTCCCGGTTGTCGACCAGCCGACGCAGGTGCAGGTAATTGGGGTCCTGGCGAAACAATCCACCGGCATAAAGACGAGCCAGGCGCCCGGCAACCCGAGGCTTATTCTGATTGACGGCCAACAGGCAGTCGACTTCGTCATTATCGGCGTAGGCAAATATCATGCATTGCTCGATGCCCACGGCCTGTTGCAGCAAGGCGAGCAATTGGGTTTCGAAGCTGTCGCTTCCCATCGCCTCGATGCAAGCGGCCATGCCGGGCAACAGACTCGGCCAGTCGGTCAGCTCGGTGTCGAGAAAGTCGCTCATGGGAAATCCTTCAGGGTGGCTTGAACTGAGGCTGATGCGGTTTAAACAATGGCGGTGTCCAGGCTTTTGCGGGACAACCCCCCGGGCGACTTGGGTATAGGCTATCCCTGAGCTGAATGCTTGAAAACAACAGTAACAGGAGAACGCCATGCGACCCGCCGGTAAAGGCGAGCTCGACTCGCTGTATTTCGATTATCCGCATTTTCCCTTCGTGCGTCCTGCTGAATTGAATGGTGATCAACCCCGCCATCGGGTGGCTATCATCGGGGCAGGGCCGGTCGGCGTGGCGGCCGCACTGGAGTTTGCCCGCCAGGGTATCGAATCGGTGGTGCTCGATGATAAGGCCACGCTCAATGACGGCTCCAGGGCGATCTGTCTTTCGCGTCACAGCCTGGAAATCCTGCAGCAGCTGGGCGTGGAAAAGCCGTTTATCGACAAGGCGCTGGGCTGGACGAGGGGGCGTACCTATTTTCACGACCATGAAGTCTATCGCTTCGAGATGCCGCATTCCGATCAGGAACGTTTTCTGCCGATGTACAACCTGCAGCAGCAGTACATCGAACAGTTTCTGGTCGACGCGGCCATGCAGAGCCCCTTGATCGAGATGCGCTGGCAGCAAGCGGTCAGCGACGTAACCCAGAACGACGACGGCGTGACCTTGAGCGTCACCACCCCCGAAGGCGACTATCGGCTTGAGGCCGATTATCTGCTGGCTGCTGATGGTGCGCGCAGCGTGGTACGCAAGGCGTTTGATCTGCCCTTGCACGGGGAGGCCTACGAAGGCCGCTATGTGATTGCCGATGTACGCATGAAATCCGACTTTCCCACCGAACGCCGTGCCTTTTTCAGCCCCTCGGTGATGCCCGAATCCACGCTTCTGGTGCACAAGCAGCCCGACGATATCTGGCGTATTGACTATCAACTGTTGGCCGATGAAGACCCCGACCAGGCGGTGACCGAGGCGGCCATCCGCGAACGCGTGGGCATGATCATCGAGATGCTTGGCGAAGACAGCGAATGGGAGCTTGAGTGGTGGAGCCTTTACAAGGCTTACACCCTGGCGCTGGAGGATTATCGCCATGGGCGCGTGCTGTTCATTGGCGACAGTGCCCATCTGGTGCCCATCTTCGGGGTGCGTGGGCTCAATAACGGCCTGGCAGATGCAGTCAACGCTGCCTGGAAACTGGCCTGGGTGCTCAAGGGCGAGGCATCCGAGAAACTGCTGGATAGCTACAGCCCGGAACGGCGCGGCGCCACGCTGGAAGTCTTCGCCAATGCCGGCAAGAGTACCCGCTTCATGACCCCGCCCAGCCGTGGCTATCGGCTGATGCGCGATGCCGCTTTATCGCTGGCGCTGCGTAACGATTACGCCAGCAGCTTCGCCGACCCGCGTCAGGTCACTCCCTACACCTATGCCGACAGCCCGGTAACTGCCAGCGGTGATGCCGGTTTCACCGCTGGCCCGATGCCCGGCGCACCCTTGATCAACCGCCGCTTGGGCGAAGACGATTTTCTGCTCGACCACCTGGGCGCGGGGTTCAACCTGCTGGTGTTTAGCGAGGATGGTAGCGTGACGCCTGAACTGCAGACAGCATTGACTGATCTTCAGGCACGCAATACCGGCCTGGATGTGCTGGTTATCGCGCGCCATTTCGGAACGGCACCCTTGGGCACCACTCTGGTCGATCGGCAGGGGGCTTGCTTCGATGGCTATGACGCCGAGCCCGGCAGTGCCTATCTGGTGCGTCCGGATCGCCATGTCACGGCCCGCTGGAAGACACTCGACGCTTCCACCTTGAACACTGCCTTCAAGACCGCTCTGGGAGAACACTGATGACCACGCCGACCTCGACACAGACAACCTTGCCGTTTTCCGATCTCGAGCAGGTCTATGAGCAGCTGGCCGTGACGCTGGATGCCGTGCCCGAGACGCAGGAAACGTTGTTCCTCGCCCAGCTGGCGCTGGCGCTGGCCCATCGTGTGCCCGACGTGGCGCAGGTGATGGCGGCGATACAGGAAGCCCGCGACGGCCTGCAAACTTAGTCAGCAAAGGCTCCCTGGCGCCGGGCTAGCCCTTGGAAGCTAGCCCTTGCTAATAGGTATGGCGGTTTCTTCCTTGATATTACGCAGCACGAAATTGGAGCTGACCTGGGAAATACCGTTGAGGGTGAAGAGTTTTTCGTTGAGAAAGCGGTCATAGGCCGCCATGTCCTCGATCACCACGCGCAGCACGAAGTCGGCGTTGCCGGTGGTGGCGTAGCACTGCAGCACTTCCGGGTACTGCAGGATACGATTTTCGAACTCGGCGGTATTGTCGATATGGTGGCGAACCAGCGTCACCATCACCAACGCCGATAACGGCTGCCCCACCCGGCTGGGTTCCACCAGGGCGGCGAAGCGGCGGATGACGCCGCTCTCTTCCAGGGCCTTGACCCGGCGCCAGCAGGCGGCGGGTGAGAGGCCAATCTGTTCGGCAAGTTCATTGTTGGTAATGCGTCCCTGCTGCTGGAGTAGCGTGAGAATGCGCCGGTCATGTCCGTCCAGGGTGGTTTCTTTGGTGGTCTCTTTCATGGGGATATTTCATATTTTGATGAATGGCTGAATATAATTGTGTTAAAGATAAAAAAAAGAAAGAAATTATTGAAATTTACGGTTTTAGAGAGTGTTTTAGCAAGCACCTTTAGCGCGCTCTTGGCTAGACTTCAGGTCATTACAATCATAAATAAATCTCCGACCTGACTGGTGACATCTCATGACGACTTCTCCTCGTGTCGAGCTCGAAGGCTCTCTCGACAGCTCTCTCAATGATTCTGTTGATATCACGCTTGATGACTATGCATTGGCTGATCGCTATAGCCGTGGCCAAGGGCGTATTTTTCTGACCGGCACCCAGGCGCTGGTGCGTATCGCCCTGCGTCAGGCCGAACTCGATCGCCGCGATGACCGCCAGACGGCGGGGCTGATCAGCGGTTATCGTGGCTCGCCCCTGGGTGGGGTCGACCAGGCGATCTGGCAGGCCAAGGCCGCCATGGACGAACATAACATCGACTTCGTCCCCGCGATCAACGAGGACCTTGCCGCCACCATGATGCTGGGTTGCCAGCAGGTCGAGACCGACCCCGAGCGGCAGGTGGAAGGCGTGTTCGGCATGTGGTACGGCAAGGGACCGGGGGTCGACCGCGCAGGCGATGCCTTGAAGCACGGCAATGCCTACGGCAGCTCGCCCACCGGCGGTGTGCTGGTGGTGGCCGGTGACGACCACGGCTGTGTGTCGTCCTCGATGCCGCACCAGTCGGATGTGGCCTTCATGGCCTGGTTCATGCCGGTGGTAAGCCCCGCGTCATTGGCGGAATACGAAACCTTCGGTCTGTGGGGGTATGCGCTGTCGCGGTTCTCCGGTTGCTGGGTGGGCTTCAAGGCCGTTTCCGAAACCGTGGAAAGCGGTGCTTCGGTCGAGGTGTCGCCGCTGCCTGAGTATGCGACGCCCGACTTCACGGTTCCCGAAGGCGGTCTGCACTACCGCTGGCCCGACTTGCCGGGGCCTCAGCTCGAGACGCGCCTTGAGCACAAGCTTGCCGCCGTCCAGGCCTTTGCCGAGGCCAACCCCATCGATCAGCGGCTGTTCCGCCACGAGAATGCAAGCTTCGGGATCGTTACCACCGGCAAGGGACATCTGGATCTGCTCGAGGCGTTGCGTTTGCTGGGGCTGGATGAAACCAGGCTGCGTGAATTGGGAATCGAGCTCTACAAGGTTGGCATGGTCTGGCCGCTGCACCGGCGTGGCATCCTGGACTTCATCCATGGCAAGCGTGAGGTGCTGGTCATTGAAGAAAAGCGCGGGATTATCGAAAGCCAGCTGAAAGAGTACATGTCGGAACCCGATCACCCCGGCGAAGTGCTGATCACCGGCAAGCAGGATGAAACCGGCAAACCGCTGATTCCCTTTGTCGGTGAGCTCAGCCCGCGTCTCCTGGCAGGCTTCGTGGCGGAGCGTCTGGAGCGCTTTTTCGAGATTGATCTCAGTGGGAACCTGGCGGCGATCGATCGTTGTCAGGCCGGGGCCAAGGAATTGGGTGGCGTACGCCGCATGCCGTATTTCTGTTCGGGCTGCCCGCACAACAGCTCAACCAAGGTGCCCGAAGGCAGCAAGGCCCTGGCGGGCATCGGTTGTCATTTCATGGCGTCATGGATGGATCGCAGCACCGAATCGCTGATCCAGATGGGCGGCGAAGGCGTCAACTGGGTGGGCAAGAGCCGCTTTACTGGCAACGGCCACATCTTCCAGAACCTCGGCGAAGGCACCTGGTTCCATTCGGGCTCGATGGCGGTGCGCCAGGCCGTGGCCGCCAACGTCAATATCACCTACAAGATTCTGTTCAACGACGCCGTGGCCATGACCGGCGGTCAGCCGGTGGACGGCCAGATCAACGTGCCCATGATCGCCCGGCAATCGCTGGATGAAGGCGTGCGCCGGGTGATGGTGGTGAGTGACGAGCCGGAGAAATACCGGGGACATGAAAAGGAATTTCCCGAGGGCGTGACCTTTCACGGGCGCGAGGAGATGGATACCTTGCAGCGTGAACTGCGCGAGATCCCGGGCTGCACCGTACTGATTTATGACCAGGCCTGCGCGGCGGAAAAACGTCGGCGTCGCAAGCGCGGCCTGATGGAAGATCCGGCGCGCCGGGTATTCATCAACCACCACGTCTGCGAAGGCTGCGGCGACTGCTCGGTACAGTCCAACTGCCTGTCGGTGGTGCCTCGGGAGACCGAGCTGGGTCGCAAGCGCAAGATCGATCAGTCCTCCTGTAACAAGGATATGTCCTGCGTCAGTGGGTTTTGTCCCAGCTTTGTCACCGTCGAAGGCGGCGAGCTGCGTAAAGGCCAGGGCGTGGCGGCGGATAACGCCTTCTGGGAACGCATCTCACGTTTGCCGACCCCGACGCTTGCCAGTCTTCAGGCGCCTTATGACCTCCTGGTAGGCGGTGTGGGTGGCACCGGTGTGGTCACGGTAGGCCAGCTGATCACCATGGCCGCGCATCTGGAAGGCAAGGGCGCCAGTGTGCTCGACTTCATGGGCTTTGCTCAGAAGGGCGGGGCGGTACTCAGTTACGTTCGTCTGGCGCCACTGCCGGGCGAGCTGAATCAGGTGCGTATCGAAACCGGCCAGGCCGATGCCTTGATCGCCTGCGACATGGTGGTGGCAAGCTCGCAGAAAGCGCTCAATGTGCTGCAGCCGACGACCCGAATCGTCGCTAATCTGGCGGAGCTGGCCACCGCGGATTACGTCCTGTATCGCGATGCCGACATGCAGCCCGACAAGCGCCTGCAGCTGCTGCGTGACGCCGTGGGTGAGTCGCGTTTCGCGACCCTGGATGCCAATCGTCTGGCCGAGCAGTTGCTGGGGGACACGGTATTTTCCAACATGATGATACTGGGCTTCGCTTGGCAACAAGGGCTGGTGCCGCTTTCCGAACCGGCGCTAAAGCGAGCCATCGAACTCAATGGCGTGGCGGTGGAGAAGAACCGCCAGGCATTTGCCTGGGGACGTCTGGCGGCGGTGGAACCCGACTACCTCCAGCAGCGCCTGGATGCGGTGCCGCTACCCACGGGCGCCACATTGGATGATGTGGTGGCGCGTAACGGCCGCTACCTGGAACGCTACCAGAACCGTGCCCTGGCCGAACGTTACGCGGCACGGATGGCCAAGGTGCGTGAGGCCGAGGCTTCCGTGGGTGGAAGCGAAGCGTTGAGCGAGGCAGTTGCTCAGCAGCTCTATCGCTTGATGGCTTACAAGGATGAGTACGAAGTGGCGCGGCTGTATACCCAGAGCGATTTCCTCGACGAGGTCAAGGCCACCTTTGCCGGTGATTATCGGTTGAATATCCACCTGGCGCCGCCGCTTTTGGGCGGACGCAAGGATACCCAGGGACGGCCGGTGAAGCGCCGCTTCGGCCCTTGGGTGTTGAAGGCCATGGGAGTGCTGGCGAAGATGCGCGGCTTGCGCAATACCGCCCTCGACCCTTTCCGTTTCAGTGCCGACCGCAAGCTCGATCGCAAGTTGCTGGCGGATTACGAACAGCTGGTCGATGAGTTGCTGGCGCGCCTGGACGGCACCAACCACGCCACGGCATTGGCCTTGGCCAAACTGCCGGAAGAGGTACGTGGCTACGGCCCGGTACGTGAGCAGGCCGCCGAGAAAGCCGCCGAGCGCCAGGCCCGGCTGCTCAAGGAACTGCGCGAAGACAAGCCGGTGACCATTGCCTCAGTGGCCTGATTCCGGTTTGCTGTCGACTGCCTGAGCCGATGCTGCGTCATGTCGCACCAGGCTCAGGTAACTTACCAGTGAAAGCAGGCCGGAGGCACCGATCGCCAAGGCCATGGTGAGCGATGAACCGTCATGTAGTTGCCCGACCACGCCGCCGACCACGGCGGCGATGGTCATCTGCAAGAAGCCGAATAGCGAGGAAGCCGCCCCGGCACAGTGGGGGTTAGGCGAAAGCGCACCGGCCATGGTCTGCGGCATGAGAATACCCACACCTATCATGAAGATCACATGGGGACCGACTACCGCCCAGGGAGCAAAGGCCCCGGCGATGGCCAGTACCGCCATGCTGCCTCCCCCCAACGCGCACAGCAGCGTTCCCCGCTGTATCAGACGATCGCGTCCCAGGCGATGGCTATAACGACCGCTGACCAAGGTGCCGGTGAAAAAGCCGGCCACGATCAGGATAAAGAAAAGCCCGTAGTGAAAGGGGGTCACCCCGAGAAACTCGATCAATACGAACGAGGAACCGGAAAGATAGGCGAACAGCCCGGAAAAGGCGGTGGCATTGGTCAAGGTATAACCGATGAAGGCGCGCTGGGTAAGCAACCTGCGGAAATTGCTCAGGATGGCGCCCGGATGAATCGACTGACGATGCTCGAGTGGTAATGACTCGGGCAGGGCCAGGCTGAGGATCAGCAACATCACACTGGCATACAGCGCCAGTACCACGAACACCGACTCCCAACCGAAGAACACCAGCAGCCCGGCGCCTACCAGGGGGGCCAGTGCCGGTGCCAACGCCATGGCGCTGGCCATGTAGGAAAGGATTCGCCCGGCTTCCAGAGGGCCGTGAATATCACGTACCGCCGCCCGCCCCAATACCGGGCCGGCAGCGCCGCCGAAGGCTTGCAGAAAACGCCCTATCAGCAACACCTCGATGCTGGGTGCAAAGGCACATAACAGGCTGGCCAGCAAAAATAGCGTAATCCCCCCGACCATGATCGGCTTGCGGCCGAACCGGTCGGAAAGCGGCCCACAGAGTAGCTGCGCCATGGCAAAGCCGGCCATATAAAGGCTAAGGGTCAACTGCACCTGATCCGGGCCGGTATTCAAGGCCTCGGCCATGGCCGGCATGGCCGGCAGGTACATGTCGGTTGCCAAGGGACCCAGCGCCGTCAGGGCCGCGAGCACCGCGACGGTGGTGGGGGACGTCAGCTTCAGCACCCGAATCTCCTTGGGCAGCCGAGGCGTGGACGGGGCTGCCTTGAAAGCAATGGTGGAACGAGAAGTGGGTGCGACCCGCAAGGAGCACACCCACTTAATTAGCCTGCTTATTGTAACCGCAAAACGCTCGTCTGTTTAATTGGCGTCAGGCTGCTCGCCGGGCGCTGCCAGGCGAAATGCTTCCAGGGCGCGACAGTTGGCGGTAATGCGCTGGATGGTCGGATAGGCCGCCAGGTCGCATTCAAAGCGTTCGGCGTTGAACACCTGGGGGACCAGACAAAGATCCGCCAGAGTCGGGGTATCGCCGTGGCAGAAGTCACCGGTACCGGCGGCCGGTGTAAGCATCGACTCCAGGGCATCGAAGCCTTCGATGACCCAGTGGCGATACCAGCTCAGCTTGTCCTGCTCACTGACGTCCAGCTTGCCCACCAGATACTTCAGTACCCGCAGGTTGTTGAGCGGATGCATTTCGCAGGCAACCAGTTGCGCCAGCGCCCGCACCCGGGCGCGCTCCTCGAGATTGTCGGGGAGCAGGGCCGGGGTGGGGTAACGCTCGTCAAGGTATTCGCAGATCGCCAGCGATTGCGTGAGCGGCACGCCTTCCTCGGTCTCCAGCACGGGCACCAGCCCCTGGGGATTGAGCGCGCGGTAAGCATCACCGCGGTTCTCTCCCTTGACCAGGTTAACTGGAACCAGGTCATGCTCCAGGCCTTTCAGGTTCAGCGCGATGCGTACCCGATAGGCGGCCGACGAACGGAAATAGCCGTGTAGCGTCGTCATGCGAACTCCTCAGGCCTTGGGCTGATACTTGACGACCTGCTGGTCGATGGTGCCAAAAATGTTGTTGCCGTTGCGGTCGAACATCTCGATACGCACCCGGTCACCAAAGTGCATGAAGGAGGTTTTGACTTCGTCGTGAAGAATTTTTTCCACCATGCGGATTTCCGCAAGGCAGCTGTAACCCACGCCGCCGTCAGCCACCGGCTTTCCGGGGCCACCGTCCGGGTCGGGGTTGGAAACCGTGCCCGAACCGACGATGGCACCGGCACCCAGATAGCGCGTCTTGGCGGCATGGGCGACCAGCTGCGGGAAGCTGAAAATCATGTCGGGACCGGCTTGCGGCTCGCCGAATTTCTCGCCGTTGAAATGCACTGTCAGGGGCAAATGCACCTTGCCTTCCTGCCAGGCGTCGCCGAGTTCATCAGGCGTGACGCAGATCGGTGAGAAGCTTGAGGCCGGTTTGGCCTGGAAGAAACCGAAGCCTTTGGCCAGTTCTCCCGGAATCAAGCCACGCAAGCTGACGTCGTTGACCAGCATGATCAGCTTGATATGACCGGCGGCCTGTTCCGGGGTGACGTTCATCGGCACATCGTCGGTGATCACGGCGATTTCGCCTTCGAAATCGATCCCGTGCTCTTCACTGACGGCTTCGATGTCTTCGGTCGGTGCCAGGAAGTGATCGCCGCCGCCCTGGTACATCAAGGGATCGGTCCAGAAAGTGTCCGGCATTTCGGCGTTACGTGCCTGGCGCACCAGCTTGACGTGATTGAGGTAGGCGGAACCATCGGCCCAGTGGTAGCTGCGCGGCAACGGCGAGTGCAGTGTGCTCTGATCCAGATCGAAAGCACCTTCGGCCTTGCCCTCATTGAGTTGGGCATAGAGCGCTTCGAGCTTGGGTGCCAAGGAAGCCCAGTTCTCGATGGCTTGCTGCATGGTGGTGGCAATGTCCGTGGCGCGCACGGCACGGGTCAGGTCTTTCGAGACCACAAGCAGTTCGCCGTCGCGGCCGGTATTAAGGGTAGCGAGCTTCATCGTTGTTCAATCCTTCTTGTCAGGGTCGTTATTGTAGGAGGGCTTTGCCGGGGTGCTTTTCGGTAACCCCTCGCGCTAAAGCGCCCTCCCACTAGGCTGTGCTGTCGTCGATACCTGTCAGGGCTTGGTCGGGTCGAAGTGCGAGCGCAGGGTTGACCACACATCGACATAGTCGCGTTGACGAATATCAGCGTTCAGTGCCGCTTGCGTCGGATGGTAAACGTAGCGACTCTCGAACATGAAGGCCATGGTATCGCTCTGATACTGAGGTGTCAGGTCAGCGTTGGTGGCCTTCTCGAAGGTGTCGGCGTCGGGGCCATGGGGCGACATGCAGTTATGCAGGCTGGCACCGCCGGGGAGAAACCCTTCCGCCTTGGCATCGTACTCACCGTGAATCAAGCCCATGAACTCGCTCATCAAGTTGCGATGGAAGTAGGGTGGGCGGAAGGTACTCTCGGCCACCATCCAGCGCGGTGGAAAGATCACGAAGTCCAGGTTGGCCATTCCCGGCGTATCGGATGCCGAGGTCAGTACAGTGAAGATCGAAGGGTCGGGATGGTCGAAACTCACCGTATTGATGGTGTTGAAGTTGGCCAGGTTGTACTTGTAGGGCGCATAGTTGCCGTGCCAGGCCACCACGTCCAACGGTGAGTGCGAAAGCTTGGTTTCCCAGAAACGCCCGGAGAACTTGGCCACCAGCGAGTAGTCGCCTTCCAGGTCCTCGTAGCTGGCCACGGGACTCAAGAAATCCCGTGGGTTGGCCAGGCCATTGGCGCCGATCGGGCCGAGTCCCGGCAGTTCCAGAGGGTTGCCGTAGTTTTCGCAGATATAGCCACGGGCGACGTCGGCACCATCACCCAGGCGAACCTGGAACTTGATGCCGCGGGGAATCACGCCAATTTCGCCATTGGCGATATCCAGCTCGCCCAGCTCGGTCCTCAGGCGCAACGTGCCCAGTTGCGGCACGATCAGCAGTTCGCCGTCGGCGTTATAGAAGAAGCGTTCGGTCATGTCGCGGTTGAAGGCATACACATGCACCCCGACGCCGCTTTGAGCGCCGGCATCGCCATTGACCGCAATCGTCAGCAGGCCATCGATGAAATCGGTGGGCTCGGCGGGCACCGGCAGCGGGTCCCAGCGCATCTGGTTGGGGTCGGCTGCGGGCTTGGCCAGCGGCGCGGTGGCTACCGCTTTTTCGGGTAGCGGCTGGTAGGCGCTTTGCACTACCGACGGGCGGATACGGTAGAGCCAGCTGCGCAGGTTCTGGTGGCGTGGCGCGGTGAACGCCGAGCCAGTGTACTGTTCGGCATACAGGCCGTAGGCGCAGCGTTGCGGAGAATTCTGGCCTTTCGGCAAGGCGTCGGGCAGGGCTTCCGTAGCGAAGTGATTACGAAAACCGCTTTGATAATCAAGTGTTTCAGTACTCATGAAAACCTCTTTTTCAACCTTGATGCAGAGCGTGCTGTGTGGTCACGGCTTGTTCAGCAATGCCCAGCGCTTCTTCGAGTACCTGCTGGTCACCGACATGGTTGGCCAGCAGCATGATCAAGCGCGCATTGATACGTTCGCTTTCTTCGTCGCTACGCTCGCGGTGGGTGGCGGTCAAGGCCGCGTAAAAAGCATCCGGCTGAGTGAAATTGGGGTTGAGTTCAAGCCGTGGCATAGCGTTTCTCCACTTCGTCAAGATGAGCGCCCAGGGCGCGGGCAAGGGCGCTGTTCACCGCCTCGGCGGAGACCTCGGCCCAGCGGGCAGTGACGTGCTGGTCGGGGCGCACGAGATAGCCGGCGCCGCCGCCCAGACGATAGCGTTCGCGAACCAACCCTTGAACATCGTCGATCACCCGACTGCGCGGCAATTCGCTGAGTTCGGCGGGGGCCGGACCCACGATCACCAGATCCAAGTCGGGATGAGCGTCAAGCAATGCCTTGAGCTCGGCGCCCAGGGTTGCCGCCCGTTCGCTTTCGATGCGGCCGTCAAGCAGTAGCACGAAGCGGTCGCCGAGCTGATTGAGCAGCCAGGCAGCGTTGCCGTCCTGTTTGATCGGGGCATCCTTGGCTGGGCTGCCGGGGCGCAGCGCTTCGGGAAAGCCGTAATCATCAGCACCGTTGAGCGGTGACTCATCGTAGTGGCAGGGTAATGACAGACGGCCGCTGTTGACCAGGCTGCGGGCGAAAGGATAATGCTCCGCCAGTTCCAGGGTGGTATCGCGGAACAGCCGGCTGACACGGCTCTTTGGCGTGATGAAGTCGGTGGCACGGGTGGAGTTGAGAATATTTTCCTTGGCCCCGTGCTGGCGCTCGATGTTGTAAGTCTCGAGCAAGGCCTGGGGCGCTTGACCCTTGAGCACAAGCGCGAGTTTCCACGCCAGGTTGTCGGTGCTCTGAAGGGCGCCGTTGGCACCGCGAGCGCCGAAGGGCGACACTTGATGCGCGGCATCGCCCATGAAGAACACCCGATTGTGGATGAAATTGTCCATCATGCGGCAGCGGAAGGTGTAGACGCTGGCCCATTCCAGATCGAACTCGACATCCTCGCCAAGCATCTCCTGCACGCGGGGGCGAATATTCTCTTCCTTCTTCTCTTCTTCCGGGTCGGCGTCCCAGCCCAGCTGGAAATCGATACGCCAGACATTGTCCGGCTGCTTGTGCAGCAATACCGACTGGTCGGGATGAAAGGGCGGGTCGAACCAGAACCAGCGCTCGGTCGGGAACTCGGCTTTCATCACCACGTCGGCGATCAGGAAGCGATCCTGGAATACCTGGCCTTTGCTTTCCAGCCCCAGGATGTCACGAATCTTGCTGTTGGCGCCGTCGGCCACCAGCAGGTAGTCACAGCTCAGCTGGTAGTCACCGTCTTCAGTGGCTACCGAAACGAGGCTGCGTTCGGCCTGGCTGTCCACCGTGGTGACCTTGTGCAGCCAGCGCAGATCGATGCGCTCGCTGAGTTCGTCGGCCCGGTCGACCAGATATTCTTCGAAATAATACTGCTGCAGATTGATGAAGGCCGGTACGCGGTGACCTTCTTCGGGCAGCAGGTTGAAGTCATAGACTTCACGCTCCTGGAAAAATACCCGACCGTGTTGCCAGGTGACGCCCTTGTCCAGCATCGGCTGAGCGGCGCCCAGGCGGTCGAGGATTTCCAGGGTGCGCTTGGAAAAACAGATCGCCCTTGAACCCACGCTCACGGTGTTGTTGTCATCCAGCACGACGCTATCGATACCCTGCTGGGCCAAGTCAATGGCGACAGCCAGGCCGCTGGGGCCGGCGCCGACGATAACCACCGGGCAATGGCGAACATTGCTGCGATCCAGTTCCGGCGGGCGATGGTAGGGATAGACGGGATTTTTGTAGGTTGTAATCATGTAACTCTCCCATGGCATCGCCGTGGCACAAAGCCCAGCGATGCGTCTTGATCCCGGCTAACCGGGAAGCTAACGGTTGTTAAGCTTTTTGATTACTGGCCTTCGATTACTGTTTCTCGAGAACTTCCTGCAGCGAATGCCACATTTCAGTGTCGCGCTCTGCAGTCCAGATGCGTGGGTCCGGATGCTCGCCGCCGGCTTCGTCATAACAGCGCGTCACATCGAACGGTAGGCAGTGATCGAAGATGACCCAGTGGCCGTACTTGGGCTTGAGCTTGGCGTAAGTCTCGGCATAGCACTCGGAAAGGGGCTTGCCGGCTGCCTTGCCCGCCTTGACGCTTTCATACATGTCGGCCAGGAAGTTGCGTGTGCCTTGAATCGCTTCCTGACATTTTTCCGGGGTTTCCAGGGCATCGCCGCGGCCGGGCACCAGCTTCTGCGGCTGCATGGCTTGCAGACGATCCAGCGTGGCAGGCCAGTCTTCGTGATAGGCATCACCGGTATAGGGCGTGGCGCCGTATTCGACCAGATCACCGGCGAACATGATTTTTTCTTCAGGCAACCAGACGATGGTGTCGCCCTTGGTGTGGCCGCGACCCAGATGGATGATGCGCACTTCGCGCTTGCCCATGAAGACGGTGAGTTCTTCCTGGAAGACAATGTTGGGCCAGGTCAGGCCGGGTACCGATTCGACGCCCTGGAACAGGCGCGGGAAACGACCGACTTCGGATTCGTAATCCTGCTGGCCGCGTTCGACAATCAGGTCGTAAGTGTTCTGGCTGGCATAGATGTTTTCAGCGTTATACGCCGAGGCACCCAGTACGCGTACCGCATGGTAGTGGGTCATCAGCACATGCTTGATCGGCAAGTCGGTGACTTCACGAATGCGGCGGATCACATCCTGCGCCATGATCGGTGTGGCCTGGGTGTCGATGACCATCACGCTGTCATCGCCAATGATGATGCCGCTGTTGGGGTCACCTTCGGCCGTGTAGGCGTAGAGACCGTCGGCCAGCTTGGTAAAACTGATGTTCTTTTCTTCTGTATCGGCGTGGGATGCGAATTTCTTGCTCATGGTTCCTCCAATATCGTCAGGGCATCATGCTCAGGCAATGTTCCCGGCGGGGCTTGCCCGTGGCATGAGGATGTCGCTCGATCATAGTTTCCAATGAAACTATGTGTCCAGTGATCCAGCGATATAATTCGTTAGCTAGCTAGGCAATTTGCCCTAAAAAAGCTTATTAATCATGGATTTTCTATTTTTTAAGACATAAGTATAATAGTGCTTTTTTGCAAATTAGTTGCGAAAGAAAGTATCTGTCGGCATGGTAAAAGCGTCAGATGACAACAATATGGCGCAATGCCGCCACCCGTGACGACGAGGTACATACATGAATAATTCAACCCGCCTGATGATCGGCGCCGTGGCAGCGGTTGGCTTGAGTTTCGGTACACAAGCCTTGGCCCAGACCACTATTACGGTAAGTACTTGGGGAGGGCCCAACCATGGAGTCAACACCATGGTCTGGCCGACCTGGAAAGCCTGGATCGAAGAAGCGACCGATGACCGCGTGACCGTCGAAGTCATCCACGACCTGGGGCCGCCGGCGTCGCAAATGGCCTTGGTAGCGGATGGTGTCGCGGATGCCAGCTGGATCTTTCATGCGCATATGGCGGGTCGCTTCCTGGCCACCCAGCTACCTGAATTCCCGACGTTCGAAGAATTCTCCTCCGAAGATGCCTCTGCCGCCTATTGGCATACCCACCAAGAGCATCTGGCCCAGGCCGGTGAGCATCGTGGCATCGATGTCATGGCGATGGGGGTACATGGTCCAGGGCAAATCTTCACTCGCGACAAGGTCGAGAACCTCGACGGTCTGGCCGGCAAACGCCTGCGTGTCGGGGGTGGTGTGATGAGCGGTCTCGCCGAGGCAATGGACGTGATCGGTGTTGCTCTGCCGCCGACCGGCGTCTATGAAGCAGCTTCTCAAGGCGTGGTTGATGGCGCCATGCTGACGTTGGAAAGCCTGAAAAGCTTCCGTGTGGCTGAAGTGGCGCCGCATACCCTGACCGTGGATGGAGGTTTTTACCGCGGCAGCTTCGCCATCGTGGTCAACCCGATGATCTGGGACCAGATGTCCGAGGAAGACCGTGTGGCCGTCCAGGACGTCTCGGGTGAGCGTCTGTCACGTCTGTTCGGCTACATGATGGATGTGTCCGACGAGCGCGGTGTCGAGTTTGGCAAAGCGGAAGGGCAGACCTTCACGCCGATACCGGAAAGCGATGTCGAAGCGTTGCGTGAGATTACTGATCGATTGATTGCCGACTGGTCCGAGTCCGTCAGCGAACGTGGTGTCAACGCAGAAGAGGCGTTGGCATATTTCTATGATCAGCTGGACGTTGCCGCCGAGCAGGACAGCATCGCACCGCGCGTCGTGGAACATTAAGTACCGGTCCCGGGAGACTAGATAATGCAGACCCTGACGAGTCGCTGGTCGAACGTCGGTAAGGTCATGCAGCTGGGACTGGAGGGGGTGGCAGGCGCCACCCTCTTTGCCTTGATGCTGCTGACCACCGCTGATGTCGTCGGCCGTTATTTCTTCAATGCCCCCATCCTGGGCACCGTCGAACTCACCCAGCAGATGCTGGCGGCGGTGGTGTTCCTGTCATTGCCGGTGGCCTGCTGGCGGGAAGAGCACATCAGCGTTGACCTGCTGGACGCGGTGTTTCCGGCGCGCTTTATCTGGCTGCGCCAATTGATCGTCAACCTGGTGGTTGCCCTGGCGCTGTGGGTAATCGCGGACCGCGTCTGGTCCCTGGCCGAGCGGGCTTTCGCCTGGGGCGACGTGACCGAGTTCCTGCGCATTCCCAACGGCTACCTGATTTACCTGATCTCCCTGATGCTATTCCTGTCCGCGCTGCTGACCCTGGGGCGGGCGATTGGCTACCTGCTCGAAGGGGTCGGGGTGGTCGAATGCGGCGGCCCGGTCAGCCCGGCGGCCAAGCCGAACACCGACAAACAGCAGGGAGACACGCATGATTGAAGCACTGTATGGGTTTGGTGCCCTGTTGATTCTGGTGTTCCTGCGCCTCCCGCTGGCTTTCGCCATGGGCATCGTGGGATTCGTGGGCTTCTATTACCTGACCGGCAACTGGGGCGCGGCCGAAGCCATGGCCTCGCGCCGGGTGGTGGACACCGCCATGAGCTACGGCCTGTCGGTGATTCCGCTGTTCATCCTGATGGGCAACCTGGTCTCGCATGCCGGGCTTTCGGATGCGCTGTTCCGGGCCTCCAACGGCTTTCTCGGCCACCGCAAGGGCGGCCAGGCCATGGCCACCATCGTCGCCTGCGGCGGCTTCAGCGCCATCTGTGGGTCGAGCCTGGCGACCTGCGCCACCATGGGGCGTGTGGCCATGCCGCAGATGCGCAAGTACGGCTACAAGGACTCCCTGGCCGCCGCCTCGATTGCCGCGGGCGGCACCCTGGGCATCCTGATTCCCCCCAGCGTGATGCTGGTGATCTACGGCATCATCACCGAGACCAGTATCCGCGAGCTGTTCGCGGCCGGCTTCATTCCCGGGATACTGGGCATCGTGATGTACCTCGGCGCGGTGAAATGGGTGCTGTGGCGCGACCCCGAGGCGGGCCCGGCGGCCGAGAAAGTGCCCTGGGGCGAGCGCCTCTTGGCCCTCAAGGACGTGGGCAGCACCCTGGCGCTGTTCGTGCTGGTGATCGGCGGTATCTATATGGGGATATTCACGCCCACCGAAGCCGCGGGCATCGGGGCGATGGGTGCCTTCATCATTGCCCTGCTCAAGCGTGCCCTGACGCCCCGGGTGCTGATGAATGTGCTGATGGACACGGTGCGCACCACCGCCATGCTGTTTGCCGTGGTGCTCACCGCCCTGATCTTCGCCAACTTCATCAACCGGGCGGGCTTGCCCAACGACCTGCTGGCCTTGGTCAACGGCCTCAATGTGGCGCCCTTCGTGGTGATCCTGGTGATTCTGGCGATCTACGTGGTGCTGGGCTGCGTGTTCGAAAGCATGTCGATGCTACTGCTCACCGTGCCGGTGTTCTTTCCGGTGGTGGCGGGGCTGGGTTACGACCTGGTGTGGTTCGGCATTCTGGTGGTGATCGTGATCGAGATCAGCCTGATCACGCCGCCGGTGGGGATGAACGTCTTCGTGCTGCGGGCGGTGCTGCCGGACGTGAGCACCGGGACGATCTTCCGCGGCGTGACACCTTTCTGGGTGGCCGGTACGCTACGCGCCATCCTGGTACTGGTGTTTCCGGGCATCGTGCTGTTCCTGCCACAACTGCTCTATTGACGGCAGTGTTACATGACCGATAGGGAAATGACTTTGATGGACGCTAACCACAAGCCTTTGGGTGGCGAAGAAGGGTCACGAAACTCTTCTTCCGCTGAGGAATTGCGTACTAAGGCCGAATTGGACCTCAACCAGTTCCTACCTTATCGGCTCAACCGCCTGGCCGACCGCATCAGCGACGAACTGGCGCGGATGTATCAGGAGCGCTTTGCACTCAATGTGGCTCAGTGGCGGGTGTTGGCCTGGCTTAGCCATTGCGATGAGCTGACGGCGAAGAAGGTGTGCAACTACACCAACATGGACAAGGCGCGCGTTTCGCGGGCGGTGCAGGCGCTGGAGGACCGTGGGCTGATTACCCGCACGCCGTCAGCCCGGGATCAGCGGCTGCATGATCTGCATCTCACCGCCGCTGGGGAGTCTCTGCTCGCCGAGTTGATTCCCGAGGCCCAGGCCTGGGAGGCGGAGTTGGTCGAGACGTTGTCGGTAGGCGAGTATCGCGACCTGCTCCACACCATGGGCAAGCTGGAGCGCCAACTTGAACGCCTGGGGCCGTCTTCTTGATCAAGGCCCTTGAGAAATGCACTTGAGAGGGGCCCTTGAGAAAGCAGCCCTGGCTTTAAACATGTTTATCGACTGTAATGAAGTAATTAGTGTAACAGGAAGAAGGCTTTTCCTGTTCTATTCTCATTCCATCGGCTCAGTACAGTTATTGTTATAAAAATATAATAAATTCAAAGAATTGAAAATAATGCTACTTAAGTATTACTGCCCAAAGCCACATAAATCGTTGCGTTTACAACCGTCTTGCAGGCATTGTATATATGAATGTGTTTCTTTTATTTCTAATCTGGAATAATTGCTGTATCACATTTTTTGAGATTAGACGTGCTATATGAAAGCTGCATTCGAGCACGATTTAGCTACCACCATCCAACGAACGACCTTTCCACACAATAACAGCAACCAGGTCGTCACCCGTTCGTGACGACGGAGGTAAGGAAATGAGCACAATGAAAAAGACCAGATTAAGCCTGATGATCGGTGCCTTGGCGGCCGCCACACTGAGCACATCCGCCTTGGCCCAGACCACCATTACGGTAAGCACCTGGGCGGGTCCTAATCACGGTATCAACTCCATGGTCTGGCCGACCTGGAAGGGCTGGATCGAAGAAGCCACCGATGGCCGTGTCACCGTCGAGGTCATCCATGACCTGGGGCCGCCAGCCTCGCAAATGGAAATGGTCGCCGATGGCATCGCCGATGCGACCTGGGTATTTCATGGCTACAACGCAGGCCGCTTCCTGGCGACCCAGCTGCCTGAATTCCCGACGTTCGAAGAATTCTCCTCGGAGAATGCCTCCGCTGCGTATTGGAACACTCACCAGGAATACCTGGCTGAAGCTAATGAACACCGCGGTGTGGATGTCGTGGCTGCCGGCGTCCATGGGCCGGGCTGGATCTTCAGCAGCGAGCTGTATGAGACGCTTGAGGATCTCGAAGGCGAGCGCATTCGCGTAGGCGGCGGTGTCATGGGAGACCTCTCCAACGCACTCGGCCTGACCGGTGTGGCCTTGCCGCCGACCGGTGTCTACGAAGCCGGTTCTCAAGGGGTCATCGACGGGGCCATGCTGGTGCCGGAAGGCCTGCGTAGCTTCCGCGTGGCGGAAGTCTTTCCCCATACGCTGATGGTCGATGGCGGCTTCTATCGCGGCAGCTTCACCATCGTGGTCAACCCGATGATCTGGGACCAGATGTCCGAGGAAGACCGCGAAGCCGTCCAGGACGTCTCGGGTGAGCGTCTGTCACGTCTGTTCGGTTACATGATGGATGTGTCCGACAAGCGCGGTGTCGAGTTTGCCGAGGAAATGGGTCATACCTTTACTTCCCTGGGTGAAGAAGACCTCGATACGCTACGCGGTATCAGTAATGACCTGATAGAAACCTGGTCCGAAAATGTCAGTGAGCGCGGTGTGGATGCCGATGCCGCACTGGATTACTTCCATCTAAAGCTCGAAGAGGCTGCCGAACAAGACAGCGTTGCACCCCTGGTGCCGCAGTCGTAATTAGCCTTCGCCACCTGGAGGGCGATAATGCAGACCCTGACGAGTCGCTGGTCGAACGTCGGTAAGGTCATGCAGCTGGGACTGGAGGGGGTGGCAGGCGCCACCCTCTTTGCCTTGATGCTGCTGACCACCGCTGATGTCGTCGGCCGTTATTTCTTCAATGCCCCCATCCTGGGCACCGTCGAACTCACCCAGCAGATGCTGGCGGCGGTGGTGTTCCTGTCATTGCCGGTGGCCTGCTGGCGGGAAGAGCACATCAGCGTCGACCTGCTGGACGCGGTGTTTCCGGCACGCTTTATCTGGCTGCGCCAATTGATCGTCAACCTGGTAGTCGCCCTGGCGCTGTGGGTGATTGCCGGCCGTGTCTGGTCCCTGGGCGAGCGGGCCTTCGCCTGGGGCGACGTGACCGAGTTCCTGCGCATTCCCAACGGCTACCTGATTTACCTGATCTCCCTGATGCTATTCCTGTCCGCGCTGCTGACCCTGGGGCGGGCGATTGGCTACCTGCTCGAAGGGGTCGGGGTGGTCGAATGCGGCGGCCCGGTCAGCCCGGCGGCCAAGCCGAACACCGACAAACAGCAGGGAGACACGCATGATTGAAGCACTGTATGGGTTTGGTGCCCTGTTGATTCTGGTGTTCCTGCGCCTCCCGCTGGCTTTCGCCATGGGCATCGTGGGATTCGTGGGCTTCTATTACCTGACCGGCAACTGGGGCGCGGCCGAAGCCATGGCCTCGCGCCGGGTGGTGGACACCGCCATGAGCTACGGCCTGTCGGTGATTCCGCTGTTCATCCTGATGGGCAACCTGGTCTCGCATGCCGGGCTTTCGGATGCGCTGTTCCGGGCCTCCAACGGCTTTCTCGGCCACCGCAAGGGCGGCCAGGCCATGGCCACCATCGTCGCCTGCGGCGGCTTCAGCGCCATCTGTGGGTCGAGCCTGGCGACCTGCGCCACCATGGGGCGTGTGGCCATGCCGCAGATGCGCAAGTACGGCTACAAGGACTCCCTGGCCGCCGCCTCGATTGCCGCGGGCGGCACCCTGGGCATCCTGATTCCCCCCAGCGTGATGCTGGTGATCTACGGCATCATCACCGAGACCAGTATCCGCGAGCTGTTCGCGGCCGGCTTCATTCCCGGGATACTGGGCATCGTGATGTACCTCGGCGCGGTGAAATGGGTGCTGTGGCGCGACCCCGAGGCGGGCCCGGCGGCCGAGAAAGTGCCCTGGGGCGAGCGCCTCTTGGCCCTCAAGGACGTGGGCAGCACCCTGGCGCTGTTCGTGCTGGTGATCGGCGGTATCTATATGGGGATATTCACGCCCACCGAAGCCGCGGGCATCGGGGCGATGGGTGCCTTCATCATTGCCCTGCTCAAGCGTGCCCTGACGCCCCGGGTGCTGATGAATGTGCTGATGGACACGGTGCGCACCACCGCCATGCTGTTTGCCGTGGTGCTCACCGCCCTGATCTTCGCCAACTTCATCAACCGGGCGGGCTTGCCCAACGACCTGCTGGCCTTGGTCAACGGCCTCAATGTGGCGCCCTTCGTGGTGATCCTGGTGATTCTGGCGATCTACGTGGTGCTGGGCTGCGTGTTCGAAAGCATGTCGATGCTACTGCTCACCGTGCCGGTGTTCTTTCCGGTGGTGGCGGGGCTGGGTTACGACCTGGTGTGGTTCGGCATTCTGGTGGTGATCGTGATCGAGATCAGCCTGATCACGCCGCCGGTGGGGATGAACGTCTTCGTGCTGCGGGCGGTGCTGCCGGACGTGAGCACCGGGACGATCTTCCGCGGCGTGACACCTTTCTGGGTGGCCGGTACGCTACGCGCCATCCTGGTACTGGTGTTTCCGGGCATCGTGCTGTTCCTGCCACAACTGCTCTATTGATCGATATCTGAATAATCTCAGCGTAAGGGTCGGGCTATGCCCGGCCCTTTTGTTTTTCTGGAAGTCATCCAAATAAAGCCTCTTAAAGCGATACGGATAAAATTAATTTTTTAATTTTTGTGTGTCTTTTTTGATGCTGATTTGATCGAGGTCAAAAACACGCCCATGACCCTGGGCTACCTTTTGAGAACCACCACATCGTTAGTGCAACCCGTCGGGTTGGCGATAGTTGGCCTCGGGAGGTTATATGGAACGCTTTGAAGACTATATTCAGGGGGAACGCGTGGTACGGGAACTGCGTCGGCATGCCCCGGAGGCACTCGAGACGCTGGCCAGCGACCTTGAAGCGCCGCTTAGCCCACCGATGGAGCGTGCCGTGGCTCGATCGCTGGACGACAAACGAGTGGCCGATTTTGCTTCCTCGCAAGTGATGATGCCGGCCATGCTGAAGACCTTCGGTGTGAGCGCCCAAGCGTTGGCTGACGTGCAAGAAACGCTGGAAGTTCGCTGTGAGGAATGTACGGTCAAGGGCCGTTGCTGGACCGCCATGCGGGCAGGCGCTGATGCTGAGACCAGCCGCGAGTTCTGTCCCAACACGCCTTATTTCACGGGGGAGCAGGGCCCTCAGCAATGAAAAACGCACCGAAGACAGAGTCTACCGAGCATTTTCGGCAGATAAACGACACCGCCTGCTCTCCTTGGAGGCCGGCGGTGTCGTGTTTAGTGATCCGTCTTTAATGATACGTCTTTAATGATCATAGTTGAGAGTAACGTGCTTGCTTAAAGGAAAGCACTGGCAGCTCAATACCATGCCGGCTTCGATCTCGTAGTCTTCGAGAGCAAAGTTAGCATCCATCTCGACTTCCCCTTCTTCCACCTTGGCCAGGCAGGTGGAGCAGACGCCGGCCTTGCACGAGAAGGGAATATCCGCGCCGTGCTCGTTACCCGCATCCAGAATGCTCTGGGTATTGCGGGGCAGGTCATATTCAATGGTACGGCCGTCGATGATTACCTTGATGTGCGAGGTTTCGGCTTCCACCTGACCCACCTTGGTTGCCTGGCGGCGTTTGGCCTCCGTGCGTGGCAGGTTGGTATTGAACAGCTCGAAATACACCTTTTCCTTGGGCAGGCCGTGGTTGGTCAGCACGTCACGCACTGTTTCGGTCATTTCCTGAGGCCCGCAAAGGAAGGCGGCGTCGAGCTTGGGCACTTCCACCCAGCGATCGAACAGAGCGTTGCACTTGTCGGCATCGATGCGACCGTTGTAAAGGTCGATTTCCTGTTGTTCGCGGCTGAACACGTAAATGATATTGAGGCGTTCCAGGTAACGATCCTTGAGATCCTGCAGGCGCTCGCGGAACAGCGTACCCGTGGTGGAACGGTTGCCATAGATGACGGTGAAACGGCTTTTCGGCTCGGTTTCCAGAGTGGTGGACACGATCGACATGATCGGTGTGATGCCACTGCCGGCGGTCACTGCCAGATAATGCCCTTCACGGCTGGGGTCGAGAGGCACGAAGAACTTGCCCTGAGGCGGCATCACTTCCAGGGTGTCGCCGGCTTTCAATTCCTGGTTGGCAAAGGTGGAAAAGCTACCTCCCGGCACCAGTTTGACGGCGACTCTTAGCTCATGCTCGTGGACGCCGGTGCAGATCGAGTAGGAACGGCGAATATCCTCGCCTTCGATGTCGCGGCGCAGCGTCAGGTATTGCCCTTGAGTGAAGCGAAAGGCGTCCAGCAGGTCGTCGGGAATGTCGAAGGCAATGGAAACGGCATCATGGGTTTCCTTGCGAATATCCTTGACGGTCAAGGCGTGAAATCGGCTCATAGGGAATGGTCTCGTCAATCGTTGTGCGCTTCATAAGTACTTGAAAAAAGGCACTTGAAGCCTCACAGGCACTTGAAATAGTCGAAAGGCTCTAGGCAGTCACGGCAGCGGTAGAGCGCCTTGCAAGCCGTGGAGCCGAATTCGCTGACGCGTTCGGTCGCTTCACTACCGCATAAAGGGCAGGGCACTACCGGGTCGGCTTGACCGACCAGGCTGTGTTTGCTCGCGCTACCTACCGGGGGGGCAATGCCATAGGCGCGCAACTTTTCGCGTCCTGCCTCGGTCAGCCAGTCGGTGGTCCAGGCGGGGGACAGGCGGCGCTGGATCAAAGGGTCCGGGTAGCCCGCGGCCACTAGCGCTTCATGGATATGCTGCTCGATGACCTCGGTTGCCGGGCAGCCGGAGTAGGTCGGGGTCACGCTGACCACCAGCCGACCGTCGAGCCACTCGATATCGCGCACGATGCCCAGCTCAACCACGCTGACGACCGGGACTTCCGGGTCCGGCACTTCCTGCAGCACCGCCCGCACGGCGTCGATATCGCCTTCATCGCCGGCGTGCGGCAGTCCGCTGCGATCGCTGCCGATCAAGTCGCTGGAAGGCCAGTCATCGACCGGCTTCGACGGATGGTTACCAGACGGTAGCATCGGGATACGTCCTCGGCAGATATTGCATTTCCGCCAGTAGAAAGCCCAGGTGCTCGGTGTGATGACCGACTTTGCCGCCGGTATACATCCAAGTGTCGTAGGAGGGGCGCACCAGGGTGGCTTCCTCGAGCACCTCTTCCACGGTCGCTTTCCAGCGAGTGGCAAGGATTTCCGGGTCAGGCGCGATACCGGCCTCGAACATGGCCTGATCGATCTCGTCGAACTGGATCAGCTCGCCGGTGAAGCGCCAGAGGTTATCCAGGGCACGCTGCATGCGGGTATGGCTTTCTTCGGTGCCGTCGCCCAGGCGCATGACCCACTCGGAGGAGCGGCGCAGATGATACGTCGCTTCCTTGAGCGACTTGGCGGCCACTTCGGCGATGCGGGGGTCGCTGGACTGGGTCAGGCCGTCAAGCAGGTGAACGTGCCATGCGTCGAATAGGAACTGACGTCCCATGGTATCGGCGAAGTCGCCGTTGGGCTGCTCGACGATCAGGAGGTTACGAAAATCCTGAGCGTCGCGACGAAATGCCAGGTGATCGGCATCATGACCTTCACCTTCCAGTTCCGCGGCGTAGGTCAGCCAGTTGCGCGCCTGACCAAAGAGGTCGAGACCCACGTTCATCAAGGCCATTTCTTCTTCCAGCGCCGGGGCCTTGCCACATAATTGCGCGCTACGTTGTCCGAGTACCAAAGCGCTGTCGCCGAGGCGCAGCAGGTAAGCGATCAACGGTGTTTGTGTCTTTTGAGCTACGTTATGCATCACAGCCTCCCTTACATGTGGCCGACTTCTTTCGGCAGTTTGTAGAAGGATGCGTGGCGATAGACCTTGTCGTTGGACGGGTCGAACAGCGGCTCTTTCTCGTCGGGAGAAGAAGCGGTGATTTCGCTGGCCGGGATGATCCAGATACTCACTCCTTCATTACGACGGGTATAAAGCTCGCGGGCGTTTTCGATGGCCATGCGACGGTCGGCGGCATGCACGCTGCCGACGTGCTTGTGATTCAGGCCGTGCTTGCTGCGTACGAAAACTTCGAAGAGGGGCCAGTCAGCCATGGGGAAAACCTCGGTGGTCAGAGGAGCCCCGTGCTACGGGACTCCCTATTGTTTTAAAAGAACTGTTTTTAAAAACTTAGGTTTTAAAAGCTCGGGGTGTTGCGATCAGGCGGCCCGGCTTTGACGCTTGGCGGCGTGAGCCACGGCGGCTTCACGCACCCAGGCACCGTTATCGATGGCGCTGCGACGTGCTTCGATGCGCTCGCGGTTGCAGGGGCCGTTGCCCTTGACCACGTCGAAGAATTCCTGCCAATCGATTTCACCGAACTCGTAGTGACCGGTTTCCTCGTTATATTTGAGGTCAGGGTCCGGTGCGGTGCAGCCCAGTAGTGCGAGTTGCGGGACGGTCTGGTCGAGAAAACGCTGACGCAGCTCATCGTTGCTGTGGCGCTTGATCTTCCAGGCCATCGACTGGGCACTGTTGGGCGAGTTGTCGTCGGACGGACCGAACATCATCAAGGCCGGCCACCACATGCGGTTGATGGAGTCCTGCACCATGGCTTTCTGGTCGTCGGTGCCCTCCTGCATCATGGTCAGCAGGATCTGATACCCCTGGCGCTGGTGGAAACTCTCTTCCTTGCATACACGGATCATGGCGCGTGAATAGGGGCCGTAAGAGGTGCGCTGCAGCGGTACCTGGTTGACGATGGCGGCACCGTCGACCAGCCAGCCGACAGTGCCCATGTCGGCCCAGTTGAGCGTGGGGTAGTTGAAGATGCTGGAATACTTGGCACGGCCGTCGTGGAGCTTGTCGATTTCCTCGTCGCGGTCGGCGCCCAGGGTTTCCATGGCGCTGTAAAGGTACAGGCCGTGTCCCGCTTCATCCTGAATCTTGGCCATCAGCTGCAGCTTACGCTTGAGGGTCGGCGCACGCGTCAGCCAGTTACCTTCCGGCAGCATCCCGACGATCTCAGAGTGAGCGTGTTGGGAGATCTGACGGATCAATGTCTTGCGATAGGCGTCCGGCATCCAATTCTTGGGTTCTATCTTGATTTCATCATTGATGCGCTCCTGGAACTGGCGTTCCTCGGGGCTCATCTCGTCAAGTGTCTTGAGTTTGCTGGAACCGGTTTCAACGAGCTGCGCGTACATAGAGACCTCCGCGGCGTCGGTATGTCAGGGGGGTGTGACTTATCTTTTGTAAAGTGCTTCTACAAAGTATAGTGACACGGAATATTTTATCAACAAGTATTTTTGTGTGTCACTTTAAGACTTTGTGATAAGAGTCCATGCCAGGATAAGCGGGCTCTAAAGGAGTGGAGCTTAAAATAAAGTGATTCTGTATATTGGTCGCTTTTCTGAATTTGTTAACTATTCGGGCATGAAAAAGCCCCCGAAGGGGCTTTGGACCAATGCTGAGAATGCTGAGAGCGACTCATCAAGTGGCGGGAGGATTAAATCAGCGCAGATCCTTGACGCGCTTGGCCTTGCCCAGCGAGCGCATGACGCTTTCCACTTCACAGACTTCAATCTGGGTGCTGATGCCGATATAGGTCTTGATCGCATGCTGGAGTTGTTTTGAGGCCTGTTCGCAGGCCACCGGGTCGCGGGCGATGTCATGGTGACTTGCCTCGACACGCACCAGCACCATGTCCATGTTGCCCTGGCGGCTGACTTCGATCTCGTAATGCGGCGAGAGCGACTCGACCTTGAGCAACTGTTCCTCGATCTGGGTGGGGAACACATTGACCCCGCGGATAATCAGCATGTCGTCACTACGCCCAGTGATCTTGTCGATGCGCCGCATGGGACGCGCGGTGCCCGGTAATAAACGGGTGAGGTCGCGGGTGCGGTAGCGAATCACCGGCAGGCCTTCCTTGGTCAGGGTGGTGAACACCAGCTCGCCGTATTCGCCGTCCGGCAGAACTTCGCCGCTGACCGGGTCGATGATCTCGGGATAGAAATGGTCCTCCCAGATGGTCGGGCCGTCCTTGGTTTCCAGGCACTCCATGCCCACACCGGGTCCCATGACTTCCGACAAGCCATAGATGTCCAGCGCATCGATACCCAGACGCTTCTCGAGGGCGGTGCGCATGCTGTCGGTCCAGGGCTCGGCACCGAAGATGCCTGTACGCAGCGGCAGCGTGTGCGGATCGATGCCTTGACGCTCCATTTCGTCAGCAATGTTAAGCATGTAGGAGGGGGTGACCATGATGATGTCCGGCTCGAAATCCCGGATTAGCTGGACCTGTTTCTCGGTCTGGCCGCCGGACATGGGGATTACCGCGCAGCCCAGGCGCTCGGCACCGTAATGGGCACCCAGCCCGCCGGTGAACAGGCCGTAGCCATACGCCACGTGGACCTTGTCGTTGCGGCTACCGCCGGCGGCACGGATCGAGCGCGCCACCACATCGGACCACACATTGATGTCGTTCTGAGTGTAGCCGACCACGGTGGGTTGCCCGGTGGTGCCACTGGACGCATGGATCCGCACGATTTCACTCATTGGTGTGGCAAACATGCCGTAGGGGTAATTGGCGCGCAGGTCTGCCTTGGTGGTGAAAGGCAGTTTGGCGATATCCGCAAGCGTCTGGATGTCATTGGGGTGCACCCCCGCCTTGTCGAAGGACTGACGGTAGAACGGCACGTTTTCGTAGGCGTGCTTCAAGCTCCACTTCAGGCGCTTGACCTGAGTGGCGCGCAGCTCGTCGACGCTGGCGGTTTCCAGGGGGTCGAGAGTCGCGGTATCGATACGCGTTGCGGGCTGATTCATCAGGAGTCTCCGGTCAAGCAAGTTGTTATTAGGCTTATAGCTAAGAAATATAGGCTTACTGGCGCTCAATGATCAGGGCAATGCCCTGGCCGACACCGATACACATGGTGCATAGCGCAAAGCGTCCTTGCCGGCGCTCGAGTTCATGCAGGGCCGTGGTGACCAGCCGAGCGCCGCTCATGCCCAGCGGATGGCCCAAGGCGATGGCACCCCCATTGGGATTGACGTGTTCGGCGTCGTCGTCAAGGCCCAGGTCGCGCATGACCGCCAAGGCCTGAGCGGCGAAGGCTTCATTGAGCTCGATGACGTCCATCTGGTCGAGAGTCAGCCCGGTCTGGGCGAGCACCTTGCGGGTGGCCGGCGAGGGGCCGAACCCCATGATGCGCGGCTCCACCCCAGCGGTGGCCATGCCCACCACACGAGCGCGGGCCTTGAGGCCGAAGCGCTCGGCCTGGTCGGGGGACGCCATCAACAGCGCACAGGCACCATCGTTGACGCCCGAGGCATTGCCTGCCGTGACACTGCCGCCTTCGCGGAAGGGAGTGGGCAGCTTGGCGAGTTGCTCGGCGGTGGTGGAGGCACGCGGATGTTCATCGGTATCCACCACCAGCGGGTCCTGCTTGCGCCGGGGTATTTCGACCGCAACGATTTCCTCGGCGAGACGACCGGCCTGCATGGCGGCGGCGGTGCGCTGTTGGCTGCGCAGTGCGAAGGCGTCCTGATCTTCCCGGGAAATGCCGAACTGCTCGGCCACGTTCTCGGCGGTTTCGGGCATTGAATCCACCCCGAACTGAGCTTTCATGGCACGGTTGATGAAGCGCCAGCCGATGGTGGTGTCGAAGATATCGGCCTGACGTGAGAAGGCCTGTTCGGCCTTGCCCATCACGAAGGGCGCGCGTGACATCGACTCCACGCCCCCGGCGATCATCAGCCCGGCTTCGCCGGCCTTGAGGGTGCGGGCGGCATTGCCTATCGCATCCATGCCGGAACCGCACAGGCGGTTGATGGTGGTGCCGGGCACCTCGACCGGAAGCCCGGCGAGCAGGGCGGACATGCGCGCCACGTTACGGTTGTCTTCCCCGGCCTGGTTGGCACAGCCGTAAAAGATATCGTCGATCAACGACCAGTCGACGCTCGGGTTGCGCTCCATCAGGGTACGCATGGGAACGGCCCCCAGGTCATCGGCGCGCATGCTCGAAAGCGCGCCGCCGTAGCGACCGACCGGGGTACGAATGGCATCGATTATCAGGGCGTCTTTCATGGATTATCTCCAGCAGCGATGTCTTCCAGGCGGCGTACGCTGCCGCGAATCTTATAGGAACGTCCACGGAACAAGGCAACGGTGTCGCCGTGCTGATTGCGCAACGTGATGTCGTAAATGCCGGTGCGCCCGCGGCGGCTGCGTTCTTCGGCGGTGGCGGTGAGTACATCGCCCAGCTGGCCGGGGCCGAGGTAGTCGATACTGCAGCCGGCGGCCACCGTGGCTTCATCATAGCTGTTGCAGGCAAACGCAAAGGCGGAGTCGGCCAGGGTAAACAGGAACCCGCCATGGCAGTTGCCATGACCCTGCACCATGTCCTGGCGCACGGTCATGGTCAGTTCGGCGTAGCCGGGGGCCATGCGAGTGATGCGCATGCCCAGCCCTTGGCTAGCATGGTCGCGGGAAAACATCGACTCGGCACAGGCTTCGGCCAGCTGTTGCGGGGTCAGTGGGGATTCACTCATGGAAGCTTTCCTCGGTCAGGGCCTTGCGACGCAGCAGGAAAGAGGCGCGATAGCGCTCCTCGCCGTAGCTCTGCTGCAGGTGCGTGAGGGTGCGGTGGACGAAGGCCAGACCCAGCGAGTCCGCCCAGGCCAGGGGGCCACGGGGATAGTTGACCCCGGCCTGCATGGCCAGGTCGCCATCCTCGGCACTGCATACACCTTGCAAGACGGCGTCGGCGGCTTCATTGGCGAGCATCGCCACGGTGCGCAATACCACCAGCCCCGGAGTATCGGTCAGCCAGACCACGTCGATTCCCAGGCGCTGGAAGAAGGCGGTGGCAAGCTCACGGGCCTCGGCGGAGGTGGCGTGGCTGGCGGAAAGCGCGATGGCACCGGCGTTGCGGTAGTCCAGGCACAAGTCGAACAGCACCAGCGCTTCGAGCCCTTCGTTGACCGCACGCTCAGCGGCGCAACGCCCGTCGCTGAGGGCCAGCACCAGATCGCCCAGGCGCAGGCGGGTCGTGCCGTCCGGCTGCAACGACTCCCGGCGAACCACCTCGAGCCCGCTTTCCTGGGCGCGTTCCAGCAGCGGAGCGATTACCCCAGGCTCGCCCTGTACCACCAGCGGCGGCAATTCGGCCTGGGCCGGTGCAGAGATTGTGGGCTGAGGCTTGGCGGTATTTTCATGCTGTCCTTCACGAGAGTAGTCATAAAAGCCTTGTCCGGACTTGCGTCCCAGGCGTCCGGCTTCGACCAGGGCCTGCTGCACCAGGGAAGGCTCGAAACGGGTATCGCCGTAGTAGGCATCGAACACCGAGCGGGTCACGGCGTAATTGACGTCATGGCCGATCAGGTCCATCAGCTCGAAGGGTCCCATGCGAAACCCGCCGGCCTGACGCAGCAATGCATCCAGGGTGGCGGCGTCGCCGGCGCCTTCCTGCAGCAGGCGCAGCCCTTCGGCATAGAAAGGCCGGGCCACGCGGTTGACGATGAAGCCCGGGGTGGAACTGGCGTGCACCGCGACCTTGCCCCAGGCGCTGGCGGTGGCATAAAGAGTCTCGGCGACCTCGGCGCTGGTCGCCAGGCCCGACACCACTTCGACCAGCTTCATGACGGGTGCGGGGTTGAAGAAGTGCAGTCCCGCCATGCGCTCGGGGCGTTCGAGGTTGGCCGCAATCGAGGTGATCGACAGCGAGGACGTATTGCTGGCGAGCAAGGTGTCGGGCGAGCACAGGGCTTCGAGCTGAGCGAACACCTGGCGCTTGATTTCGAGGTTCTCAACGATGGCCTCGATGATCAAACGGCTATCGGCCAGGGCATCTATGGTGTCGGCGGGCTGCAGGCGAGCGACGATGCCGTCCACTTCGTCTTGGGTCATCTTGCCCTTGGCCACGCGCTTTTCCAACTGGCGGCGAATGTTGTCGATGCCGGCACTGGCCGCGCCCGGCTGATTGTCGTGCAGGATGACCGAATGGCCGGCCTGAGCGGCCACCTGAGCGATACCGGCACCCATGGCACCGGCACCGATCACGCCAATGACGGCGGTCGTGGGAAGGGCTGACATATCACTCTCCCTTAAAGGTGGGGCGACGTTTCTCGATAAAGGCGCTGACGCCTTCGCGGTAGTCTTCGGAGCGCCCGGCAAGGCGTTGCAGGTCGCGTTCCAGGTCGAGCTGTTCGTCGAAGCTGTTGTCACTGCTGGCATGCAGGGCGCGCTTGATCAGCGCCAGGCCGCGCGTGGGTTGGGTCGCTAGGTGACGCGCCATGTTCATGGCTTCTTCTTGAAGCGCCTCATCATCGACGCAGCGCCAGATCATGCCCCATTGTTCGGCTTTCTCGGCGGGAAGCTTGTCGCCCAGCATCGCCAAGCCCTTGGCGCGCGCCATGCCTACCAGATGGGGCAGGGTCCAGGTGCCGCCGGAATCCGGAATCAGGCCGATCTTGCAGAAGGCCTGAATGAAGCTTGCCGAGCGAGCCGCCAGCACGATGTCGCAGGCCAGGGCAATGTTGGCACCGGCACCCGCCGCCACGCCGTTCACCGCGCAAATGGTGGGAAACGGCATGTCCTTGAGGGCGCGCAGCATGGGGTTGTAGCGTTTCTCAAGCGACTCGCCGAGGTCGGGGGCTTGCTCGCCGGGGACTACGCTACGGTCAGAAAGGTCCTGGCCGGCGCAGAAGCCGCGACCGTTGCCGGTCAACAGCAATGCCCGGATGCTCGGGTCCTGGCGCACGGCCTTGAGCGTCTTGCGCATCTCGGCGTGCATCTCGGTATTGAAGCTGTTCAGGCTTTCGGGGCGGTTCAACGTGATGCAGGCGACGCCGTCTTCCACGCTGTAAAGCAGGGGCGCTTGGCTCATGGGGTATATCCTTGTGTCAGTGCCCTTGAAAAGTGGCAGGTCGTTTTTCCTGAAAGGCGCGAATGCCCTCTTCGCGGTCGGCGGTGCCCGCCAGCAATGTAAATGCATGGCGCTCGAAGCGCAGGCCGGTGGCCAAGTCGGTATCCATCGCCTTGTGCAGCGATTCCCGCGCCAGGCGTACCGCCAGCGGTGCCTTGGCGGCGATGCGTTTGGCAATGGCCATGGCGCGCTCAAGGGTCAGTTCGGGCTGGGTGATTTCGCTGATCAAGCCGGCTTCGAGCGCACGGCGAGCGGAAATCGGCTCGCCGGTCAGTACCATCTGGGTGGCCAGTGATTTACCCACCGCCCGCAGCAGGCGCTGGGTGCCGCCGGCACCGGGCATGATGCCCAGGTTGATTTCCGGCTGGCCGAACTGGGCACTCTCGCCGGCGATGATGATGTCGGCATGCATGGCCAACTCGCAGCCGCCGCCCAACGCATAGCCGTTGACGGCGGCGATGATCGGTTTGCGAAAACGCGTGATGGCGGCCCAGTGGTGCTGGCGAGGGTCTTCCAGCATGCCGACTAGGTCGCGTTCGGCCATTTCCTTGATATCCGCACCGGCGGCGAACGCCCGTGCATTACCGGTGATCACCACGGCGCGCACCCTGTCATCATTGTCAGCATCGCTCAGGGTGTCGGCGAGTTCGGCGAGAAGCTGTGTGTTGAGCGCATTCAATGCGTCCGGGCGATTCAGCCTGATACATAGAACGCCATCTAGGGGAGGGGTGATTATTAGAGTCGTGGGCATTTTTTCCTCAGTTCGGCCTGTGGTACACAGGATGGACTATCCGCCGAGTATAGGTTTTTTTTGATACGCATCAACATTGATAATTAATGATTAGTGTATCGTTTTTCCTTTATGCATGGAGTTTATGCTCTATTAACAGCAGCTTGCATGCTTTTTCTAGGGCGTCAGAGCGAAGTTAGACCATAGTATGAAAGGTGGTGGTAAGGCGAATGCGGTTGAGAGAAGGGCGCGGACCCCGGGGCTCGTTGGCGTTGGCACGGCGACTTTCAGGCTGGATGTGCCGGGCAAGGCGTTTGATGTTTTGTTACGGGAAAGATAATCTCTATCTTGATACCGTATCAAAACAATGCGTAAACGCAGGAGTGCCCCATGACGCAATCAGCGCAGCAGATGTTCGACCGTCACCGTCAGACCCTTGATCAAGCCGTCGAGGCTATTTCCAGCCGTGATTTCTGGACGCCCTATCCGGAAAACATGAAGAAATATCCCGAGGATGCGGTTAAAGGGGCGCCGTCCAGGTTCGAGTCTCTCCTCAATCAGCCGTTTACGCTCAAGGCCGTGGCAAGCACCCGGCAAGTGGGCGGCGAAGTGTCGCCCTATGGCTTTGACCTCGGTATCACTTATGACCAGCCGGACTCTGAAGCGCTGATTGCAGCCATGCAGAAGGCAATGCCCGCCTGGCGCGATGCCGGTGCCGAGGCGCGCGTCGGTGTCTGTCTGGAAATCCTGGCGCGTCTCAACGCCATGAGCCCGGATATCGCCCAGGCGGTGATGCACACCAGCGGCCAGGGCCCAATGATGGCGTTTCAGGCCGGTGGACCACACGCCCAGGATCGCGGCCTGGAAGCCGTGACCTATGCCTGGCAGGCGATGGCGCAGATTCCCGCGACCGCCAAATGGGTCAAGCCCCAGGGCAAGCATGATCCCCTGGTGCTCGACAAGCGCTATCACATCGTGCCGCGCGGTGTTTCGCTGGTGGTGGCCTGTTCCACCTTCCCCACCTGGAACACCTACCCGGGGCTGTTCGCCAGCCTGGCCACCGGCAATCCGGTGATTCTCAAGCCGCACCCCGGCGCCATTCTGCCGGTGGCGATGACCGCACGCGTCGCTCAGGACGTGCTTGAGGAAGCGGGCTTCGACCCCTGCCTGGTCAGCCTGGTACCCGATAGCGTCGAGGCGCCGATGACCAAGACGCTGGCGCTCGACCCGGCGGTCAAGTTGATCGACTTCACCGGCTCCAACGCCTTCGGTGACTGGCTGGTGCAGAATGCCACCCAGGCCCAGGTGTTCGCCGAGAAGGCCGGTATCAATACCGTGATCATCGACAGCGTGGATAACCTCAAGGCGGTCACCATGAACCTTGCCTTCTCGCTGAGCCTGTATTCGGGACAGATGTGCACCACTAGCCAGGCCATCTATGTACCCAAGAGCGGCATTGAAACGGCCGAGGGTCATCTGAGCTTCGACGACGTCACCGCAGCGCTTTCCAAGGCGATCGATAAGTTTCTCAGCGACAACGACCGTGCCTGTGCCGTGCTGGGCGCCATCCAGTCGCCGGCGACCGAAGCGCGTATCGATGAATGTCGTGGCTTGGGCGAAATTCTGCTGGATAGCGAGCCGCGTGAGCACGCCCAGTTCCCCAACGCTCGCATTCATACGCCGCTGCTGCTCAAGGTGGATGCTGAGCAGAAGGCTGCCTATAGTGAAGAGCGTTTCGGCCCGATCAGCTTCGTCGTCGCTACCGAAGACACCCGGCACAGCATTGACCTGGCGCGCGAGGTGATTCTGGAAAAAGGCGCGATAACCCTGGGTGCCTATACCACCGACGACAATGTGGCCGAGCAGTTCGAACAGCTGGCCATGGACGTGGCGGCGCCGCTGTCGCTGAACATGGACGGCGGTGTGTTCGTCAACCAGTCGGCCGCTTTCAGTGATTTCCATGCCACCGGCGGCAACCCGGCGGCCAATGCCTCCTTATGCGACCAGGCCTTTGTCGCCAGCCGCTTCTTGGTGGTGCAAAGCCGTCGTCACGGCCAACCAGACTGACGGAGAACGTTATGCCGTACTATCGACTCGAAGGGGTGACGCCGGTGGTGCACCCGACCGCCTATGTGCATCCCACGGCGGTGTTGATCGGCGATGTGATCGTCGGCCCCGGTTGCTATGTCGGCCCCGGCGCGGTGATGCGTGGCGATTTCGGCCGTCTGGTACTGGAAGAAGGCTCCAACCTTCAGGATACCTGCGTGATGCACGGCTTTCCCGGCTGTGTCACCAAGGTCGAAAAGGATGGGCATATTGGCCATGGCGCAGTATTGCATGGCTGCGTGGTCGGGCGTGATGCCATGGTCGGCATGAACGCCGTGGTGATGGACGGCGCCCGGATCGCCGAGCGTTCGATCGTTGCGGCGGCGGCATTCGTCAAGGCGGGTTTCGAGTGCGCACCCCAGTCGTTGGTGATGGGCGCTCCCGCCAAGGTCAAGCGCGAACTGAGCGATGAGGAATTTGCCTGGAAGCAGCAGGGCACCCAGGAATACCAGCGCTTGGTAACTCGCTGTCGTGACAGCCTGGAGCCTTGCGAGCCACTCACCGAGCTGGATGCCGACCGGCCCCAGCTGGAATCCGGTGATACGGCGCCAAAGCAGCAGCTTGGCGCCAAAGGGGGCGGGTCCTGATGAGTTATGAACTGATCGAGGTCTCGACACAGAAGGCGGTGGGCATCATCCGCCTTGATCGACCCAAGGCCTATAACGCCCTCTGCAATGCGCTGGTGGAAGAGCTGGGCCAGGCGCTGGACGCCTTCGAGGCGGACGAGGCGATAGGGGCGATAGTGCTCACCGGGGGCGAGAAGGTCTTCGCCGCCGGGGCCGACATCGGCGAAATGCTCGATCGCGAGCATGCCGATCTGTTTCTCGACGACTTTCCTTACGTCAAGTCGCACGGCTGGGAGCGGCTGAGCAATTGCCGTAAACCGACCATTGCGGCGGTCTCGGGTTTTGCCCTTGGCGGTGGCTGTGAATTGGCCATGGCCTGCGACATCATACTGGCCAGCGACACGGCGAAATTCGGCCAGCCGGAAGTCAAGATCGGCACCATGCCGGGGGCCGGAGGCACGCAACGCCTGGTGCGCGCCATCGGCAAGGCCAAGGCCATGGAGCTGTGCCTGACCGGCCGCATGATGGACGCCGCAGAAGCGGAGCAGGCGGGGCTGGTGTGTCGGGTCGTGCCGGTGGATGCCTTGATGGAGGAAGCCCTGACCATGGCGGCCACCATCGCTTCCCACTCGCGTCCGGTGGTCATGCAGATACGTGAAGCCGTTGAGCAATCCTTTGAAACCGGCTTGCAGGCGGGATTACTGTTCGAGCGCCGCGCATTTCAGGCGACGTTCAATCTGGCCGACCGCAAGGAAGGCATGAGCGCCTTTGCCGAAAAGCGCAAGCCGGTGTTTCGTCACCGCTGACCGGCAAAAAGCTTGAACGTGATGGCACCCAAGCGCCCCCTGCTCAGCAGGGGGCGCTTTTGCTTACAACAGAAAAACCGGCTATGTGTTTGGCGTGGTGAAGTGTCAAAATATCGTTACACGAATGCCGCACGCCTGTCTTGCGCCTCGAGGTACCTATGCGCCTTAAGTTTCACTGTCAGAATCGAATCGGAATTCTTCGCGATATCGTGGCCCAGTTCGCCGATTACCGCGTCAATGTGGCGCGAGGAGAAGTGGGCGGGGATCACGGCAACACCATCTATCTGTATGTACCGCAACTGCTCAATGCTCAGCTGGCCACGTTAAAGCCGGCCCTGGACGCGATCCCGGGGGTGTTCGGGGTCAAGCGTGTCAGTCTGATGCCCAGCGAGCGCCGCCACCTGGAATTGGATGCGCTGCTTTCGTCGCTTTCCGATCCGGTGATGTCGATCGATATGCAGGGGCGCATCGTCGCCGCCAATCGCACCGCCGTGCAGATGCTGGGCGTGCGCATCGACGAAGTACCGGGCCTGTCGCTGGATCGTTACCTGGAAGACCTGAACCTTCCCGACCTGATTCGACGCAACAACTCACGGATCAACGGGCTGCGCATCAAGTTGAAAGGCGATACCTATCTTGCCGATATTGCCCCGTTGCATAGCGAAAAAAATGATGTAGCTTCCCTGGCCGGGGCGGTCATGACCTTGCACCGCGCCGACCGTATCGGTGCGCGTATCTATCAGGTACAGCGCCAGGAGTTGCGCGGCTTCGAGGCGATTTTTCAGTCAAGCCCACGTCTGGAAGCCTTGATCCATGAGGCGCGGCGGATGGCGCCGCTGGATGCGCCCCTGTTGATCGTGGGTGAAACCGGTACCGGAAAAGAACTGGTCGCCAGGGCCTGTCACCTGGCAAGCCCGCGTGGGCAAGCGCCGTTCATGGTGCTCAACTGTGCTGGGCTCCCCGAGTCGATGGCCGAGACCGAATTGTTCGGTTACGCACCGGGCGCCTTCGAAGGGGCTCGCCCCGAAGGCAAGCTGGGCCTTCTGGAGCTCACCGAAGGCGGCACCATCTTTCTCGATGAAGTCGGCGAAATGAGCCCGCGGTTACAGACCAAGCTGCTGCGTTTTCTCCAGGACGGTGGTTTCCGCCGCGTGGGCAGCGACGAGGAAACCTATCTCGATGTGCGAGTGATCTGCGCTACCCAGCAGAACTTGCCACAACTCTGTGCCGAAGGGCTGTTTCGTCCCGACCTTTATCATCGGCTCAATGTGCTCTCGCTACAGGTGCCCCCTTTACGCGAATGTCTCGACGGCATCGAGGAGTTGGCGGCCTACTTTCTGGATCGTGCGGCGCGTCAGATCGGCTGTCCCTTGCCAGGTCTTTCGCCTGCGGCCCTGGAAAAACTCGCTCACTATGATTGGCCGGGCAATGTCCGCCAGCTGGAAAACGTCCTGTTTCAGGCGGTGTCGCTGTGCGAGGAGAAGGTCATCCAGCCGGTGCATCTGCGGCTCCCGCAAAGCGAAGGTGCGCCTGAGCTTGCCGGCATTCCGCTGGAAGGAAGCCTGAGCGATATTCTTGGGGATGTGGAAAAACGCATCCTGAGTACCCTGTATCGGCAGCACCCTTCCAGCCGCCAGCTGGGTAAACGGCTAGGGGTTTCGCATACCACGATTGCCAACAAGCTCAAGCGTTACGGCATTGGCGCGCAGGATGATTGAATTGCCTGTCATGTTTTCTTTACGCAGTGTCAGAAAAACGCAACGCCTGGCACCCACCGCTCAGCACTCCCGGCCAGGTGTAACGTTTTATTTACGAAGGTGGTGTGCCGACCATGGTCGGCGTGGCCATGAACGCGCTTTAGTCCCATTCCCGGCGCATGCCTAGCCCCCTAGACTCTTTATCACTGGGTTGACCCGCAGTTGGTCGACCTGTCGGAAAAACAATTATCTGTCTAGAGGCTTTTTATGAACGCCCCAGCAACCACACCCCTGTCTACGCATAACCCCATCGGCACCGATGGTTTCGAATTCGTTGAATATACCGCGCCGACCAGCGAAGGTATCGAGAACCTGCGCAAGCTGTTCAATCAGATGGGTTTCACCGAGACTCGCAAGCACCGTTCCAAGAATGTCTTTCTGTTCCAGCAGGATGGCGTCAACTTCGTGCTCAACGCCGAACCGGGCAGTCATGCGGCGAAATTCGCCGAGGTGCATGGCCCCAGCGCCTGTGCCATGGCCTGGAAAGTGGCGGATGCCCAGCAGGCCTTCGAGTATGCCGTGTCCCAGGGCGCCGAGCCGGTGGAGAACCATGTGGAGCCCGGAGAAGTGGGTATTCCCGCGGTGCGCGGTATCGGTGGTTCCCTGCTGTATTTCGTCGACAACAAGGTCGATGACCAAGGCCGCACCATTTATGACATCGACTTCGAGGCGATCCCCAACCGTTCGCCCAGCGATAATAGCGTCGGCCTCAAGGTGCTCGATCACCTGACGCATAACGTCGACCGCGGCCAGATGGACGTCTGGGCCAACTTCTACATCGATATCGCCAACTTCCGCGAGAACCGCTATTTCGACATCAAGGGCAAGAAGACCGGTCTGCATTCCCGTGCCATGACCGCGCCCTGCGGCAAGATGCACATCCCGATCAACGAATCCGCCGACGATAACTCCCAGATCGCTGAATTCCTGCGCGAGTACAACGGCGAGGGCATCCAACATCTGGCCATGTCCACCGACAACATCTACGCCACGGTGCGTGCGCTACGCGAAAACGGCGTGACCTTCCTGTCCACGCCGGACACCTACTACGAAAAGATCGATCAACGCGTGCCCAACCACGAAGAAAACGTGGAAGACCTGCGCGAGCTGAGCCTGTTGATCGACGGCGGTCCCGACGAGGGCGTGCTGCTGCAGATCTTCACCGAGACGGTGATCGGCCCGATCTTCTTCGAGATCATCCAGCGCAAGGGCAACGACGGCTTCGGCGAGGGCAACTTCAAGGCTCTGTTCGAATCGATCGAGGAAGACCAGATTCGCCGCGGTGTAATCAGCGAGTAAAAAGCCTGGACCGCCCGGGTAGGGCGGTCTTTTCATGCAACCAATCTTCTCTTTATTGGTTGTTTTTACTGTCTAGAAAAAATAACCTAAAAAACAATTAAATCTATAAGGTTTTCCCCGATGACGACGATGAATACACCTACCAAGACGCTGTGGCTGGGCCGCTGGGGGTTTGTACTGGCTGCCACTGGTTCCGCAGTGGGTCTGGGTAATATCTGGAAGTTTCCCTACATCACCGGTGAGTTCGGTGGCGGTGCCTTCGTGCTGGTCTATCTGGCCTGCATTCTGGCGGTAGGGGTTCCTATCATGATGGCTGAAATCAGCTTCGGCCGCCGTGGCCGGGGTAGCCCGATTGACGCTATCCGCCGTGTGGTGCATGAATCGGGCCATGGCGGTTTCTGGTCGATCTTCGGCTGGATGGCCATGCTGTGCGGTTTCATGATCCTGTCTTTCTACGTGGTGGTCGCCGGCTGGGCGTTTTCCTATCTATGGAAAATGCTCAGTGGTGGGCTGGCGGGTACCAGCGTCGATGACATGGCGGCGATTTTCGCGGCCAATAACGCCAATCCCTTCAACCTGGGTGCCTGGAGCACGCTGGTCACGGTGTTGACCATGCTGATCGTGGGCAAGGGCGTGCAAGCCGGTATCGAGAAAAGCGTCAGCTGGATGATGCCGGGCATGGTGATCATGCTGGGTATCCTGATCGGCTACGGCGCCTTTTCCGGTGGCTTTGGCGAGGCCTGGTCGTTCCTGTTTTCCTTCAATACCGAAGGTCTCAGCAGTGAAGGCCTGCTAGCCGCGCTGGGCCATGCCTTTTTCACCCTGTCGCTGGCGTCCGGGGCGATCCTGACGTACGGCTCTTACCTGCCGGCGGGTCACTCCATCGCGCGCACCACGTTCAGCGTAGCGATTGCCGATACCGTCGTGGCGCTGATGGCGGGACTGGCGATCTTCCCGATCATTTTCGCTAACGGAATGAGCCCGGGTGCTGGACCGGGGCTGATCTTCATGAGCTTGCCGCTGGCCTTCCAAGCGATGCCGTTTGGCACCTTGTTCGGCATCCTGTTCTTCCTGATGCTGGCGATGGCTGCACTCACCTCTTCGATTTCGATGATCGAAGCCACGGTGGCCTGGCTCACCGACAGTAAAGGCATGACGCGGAAAAAAGCTTCCTGGGGTGTGGGTATCGTGCTGTGGCTGGTCAGTACCCTGGCGATGCTGTCGTTCAACCTGGGCGCCGACTGGACCCTGGCGGGACGCAACTTCTTCGACTGGCTGGATTACCTGACCTCTCGCTGGATGATGCCGTTGGGCGGCCTGGGCATGGCCTTGATGGCAGGTTTCCTGCTGCGCAACGAAATCTTCCGGGAAGAGTTGGGGCTCAGCCGCACCCAGCATGCGCTGTGGCTGTTCATGGTGCGTTACGTGAGCCCGCTGGGCATCGTGTTGATTTTCATCGATGCGCTGGGTCTTGCCACGCTCCAGATAGCCACCCAGTGGCCCTGGTTGCTGGCGCTATTGGCGCTGGTTACCGTGGTGGGCGAGTTGGCCAGCCCGCGGCTACGCCGCCAGGTCTCCTGAGCCACCTAGCCGAAACGCTCCCATTCCCCTGATGGGAGCGTTACACCAGGCTAGACGCTAGAACAGCCGTGCCGTTTCCGCTTACTGGCGGGAGCGGCACGGCGCCTTTTATGGCGTGATATATCTCCTTTGTGTAGCATGTGCGCCTTTGCTGCCAACGTTCAACACCCACGGAATTGCCGCACAGGGACTCACTATCACCATGTCGCTTGCTTCTGACTGTGTTGCGGATCTCGTCTGCAACTTCCAGGCACGTCGCCCGATTCGCGCCGGCTCTCTCATCATTACCGTTTACGGCGATGCGATTGTCCCGCGAGGGGGCACTGTCTGGCTGGGTAGTTTGTATCAACTGCTGGAACCCATCGGCATTAACGAACGCCTGGTAAGAACGTCTGTTTATCGGCTAACCCAGGATACCTGGCTGCAAGGCGAAAAGGTGGGCCGGCGCAGTTACTACAGCCTGAGCAATGCCGGGCGGCGTCGTTTTGAACAGGCCTTCAAGCGGGTTTACCACGGCCAGCAAACCCAATGGATGGGCAAATGGACATTGGCCATGTTGACGCAGCTGGAGCCTGCGACACGTCAGAAAGTGCGTGATGAACTGGAGTGGCTCGGGTTTGGTAGCTTTTGTCCCGGGATTTTGGCGCACCCCACGCTTAGCCGAAATGAAACGATTGCTGTGCTGCAGGAAATGGGGGCTGCCGAAGATACCATTATCATGCAGACCGAGCCGCTGACGCCCATGGTAAGAAAGCCCCTGAGGCTCCAGGTTAGAGAGAGTTGGAACCTTGATGAGTTATCCCAGAGCTACAAGGTTTTTCTGGATAAGTTTCGCCCTTTATGGCGCGCCCTGGCCAATGAAGATAATGCACTTAGCGAAGAAGAGTGCTTTATCGCGCGTATCTTGTTAATTCATGAATACCGCAAAGTACAGCTTCGCGACCCTCAACTTCCAGATGAGCTGCTTCCCGCCGCTTGGGAAGGGCGCAATGCCTTTCAGCTGTGCCGAAACATATACCGCGCGATTCATCAGCGTGCGGAGAGTTGGCTGGACAAACACCTGGAAACCGCCGAAGGACCCTTGCCCGCCCCTACGTCCAGCTTTTACCAGCGTTTTGGCGGCCTGGATTGAAGGGTGTTTTAGGTCAGCCTAGAACATAAAAAAATCCCGAAGATTGGGGTGTCCAACCTTCGGGGTGCAAGTTCACAAGCAACGGCCCGCGTTCCCTCGCGGGCCTGACGCTCAGCGGTGCAGGTCGAAGCGGTCGTTCTCCATGACCTTGACCCAGCCCTTGACGAAGCGCTCGATCATTCTCTCCTCACCACCGTTTGCGGCGTACTCCTCCGCGATGGCGCGTAGCTGCGAGTTGGATCCGTAGACGAGATCGACGCGTGTCGCATTCCACTTCTTCTCGCCCGTCGCACGGTCGCGGCCCTCGAAGCGTTCCTCGCTTTCGTCGATCGGCGCCCAGACGGTGCCCATGTCGATCAGGTTGACGAAGAAGTCGTTGGTCAGCTGGCCGGGGCGGTCGGTGAGAACCCCTTCATCGTTGTCATCAGCATTGGTACCGATGGCCCGCATGCCGCCAAGGAGAGCGCTCATTTGCGGTACGCTGAGATTGAGCATGAACGCCCGGTCGATCATCAGGTGCTCGGCGGGGATGGACGTCGTCTGCGCCTGCATGTAGTTGCGGAACGCATCGTGCCTCGGTTCGAGGTAGGCGTGGGTGTCGACCTCGGTCATCTCCTGGTTCGCGTCGGTGCGCCCCGGGGTGAACGGCACCGTGATGTCATGACCGGCCGCCTTCGCCGCCATTTCCACCCCGACGCCACCGCCCAGCACGATCATGTCCGCCAGCGAGATGTTGGCGTCGGAGGCGTTCTTGATCTCATCGAGCTTGTCGATCACCTCTGCTACGCCCGAGCGTACGTTGACGTCCCAGCCGACCTGAGGTTCGAGGCGGATACGCGCGCCGTTGGCGCCGCCGCGGTGGTCGGTCTGGCGGTAAGTACAGGCCGAGGCCCAGGCGGTTCCCACCAGCTGCTTGGCGGTGAGGCCGGCATCGGCGATCTGCTGCTTGAGCGTAGCGATCTGCTCATCGTTGACCAGCGGGCCTTCGTGCTCGGGCACCGGGTCCTGCCAGACAAGAGCCTCGCCGGGCACCTGTGGGCCGAGATAGCGGTCGCGTGGACCCATGTCACGGTGCAGCAGCTTGTACCAGGCACGGGCGAACGCATCGGCGAGCACGTCCGGGTTCTCGTGGTACTCCTTGGAGATTTCGAGGTAGGCGGGGTCGGTGATCATCGCCATGTCGGCGGTGGTCATCACCGGCGGGTTCTTCTTGCCTTCGACATGGGCGTCGGGCACCCAGTAGCCTTCCTTGACCTCGACGGGCTCCCACTGGTTCGCGCCGGCAGGCGACTTCTTGACCTCCCACTGATGGGCGAAGATGGTGTTCAGGTAGGAGTGGTCCCACTGGGTCGGCGTCGGGGTCCAGGCCCCCTCGAGGCCCGAAGTGACGGCGTATTCTCCGAGGCCTGTTTCATGCTTGTTGGCCCAGCCGAACCCCTGCTCATGGACTTTGGCGCCCTCGGGAGCTTCGCCGACGGCCTCGGCGGGACCATTGCCGTGCATCTTGCCGAAGGTGTGACCGCCGACGGTCAGTGCGACGGTCTCGCGGTCGTTCATGCCCATGCGCGCGAAGGTCTCACGCACATCCTGCGCGGACTTCATCGCATCGGGAACCCCGTTGGGGCCCTCGGGGTTGACGTAGATCAGGCCCATCTGGACTGCGGCAAGCGGGTTGTCCAGCACGCGGCTGCCGTCTTCCCAGTTCCCGGTGTAGCGCTCGTCGTTGGTCGCCAGCCACTCGGTCTCCGGGCCCCAGTAGATGTCGTCCTCAGGCGCCCAGATGTCGGCGCGGCCGAACCCGAAGCCGAAGGTGCGAAAGCCCATTGTCTCCAAGGCGCGGTTACCGGCGAAGACCATCAGGTCGGCCCAGGAAATCTTCTCGCCGTATTTCTGCTTGATCGGCCAGAGCAGACGGCGCGCCTTGTCCAGGTTGCCGTTGTCGGGCCAGCTGTTGAGCGGGGCGAAGCGCTGTGCGCCGGTGCCGCCGCCGCCACGGCCGTCGAGCGCTCGATAGGTGCCGGCGGCGTGCCACGACATGCGGATGAAGAACGGCCCGTAGTGGCCCCAGTCGGCGGGCCACCACTCCTGCGAGTCGGTCATCAATGCATCGACATCGGCGGAGAGCTCATCGACGTCAAGCTGCGAGAATGCCTCGCCGTAGCTGAAGTCGGCTCCGAAGGGGCTGGCGTCGGGGTGCTTCTGGTGCAGGACGTTGAGGTTGAGCTGGTCGGGCCACCAGTGCTCGTTGCCCTGCAAACGTGGCGTGGTGCGTGCGCCCCACTCCGGGCGTGTAGGTTTTTGATCGGACACGTTATTATTCTCCTCGACTAGACTAGATGGGCCTACAAACAGTCTAGTCGATAACTCTGGATCGCGTCAGGTGCCGAAAGCCCTTCAGGCGGCTATAGATATCATTGAAAAATGCTATCAGCGCTTCGGTGATGGCGGGATCGTGACAATCGGTGAACTTGACACCTTGGTGATGCTGACGCTCATCTGTTGTCTGCTACTGGCCGTAGCGCCTGGTTAGTTGTAATTCACTCGGCAACTGGGGTGTACACAACAGACACGTCATTTGGCATTTCATCTATTCGGCCCACCTGCACGTAGATAGGATAAAGAATTTCCAAATCGTATGGCCCATTCCAGCGCAATTTTGGGGCCAAATCTTGATCACGAATTACCACCACGCTCTCTGACTCGTTTGGCAGCTTCATGTCGCCGGACCAGCCAAGATGCACACAAGAACAGAATCAGCCACACAACCGTCCGAAGAGTCATGGCGCGAAGGCTGTCAAAAGCGACGGCTCCGCCACTGCGGTAGATGACAAGGATGCCAGTCAGTACAAGAGGTTAAGCAAGAAGATTGTGCCTGCAGCGTTCCTGCCGACGTTGACGCTGCGCCAGATAGCCATGCCGGCTGCCAGATACGCTAGGCCCATTGCTGTGTTGAAAATGAGGAGCGGCCAAAACACTTCGTACCCCGGGTCAGAACCCAAAAGCACTCGACCACCTGCAAAAAGCGTAACAACGCCGAACAGAACCGCAACGGCCACCACGATAGTTCGCACGATACAGATTATTGTGTACTGGGCCATCATTTCTTAGAGTTCTCGTCCTGCTCTAGCCACGAATTCATCTGTGCCGCGTCGTAGCTTAACCCGCGCCGCCCATACCCAACCCGGCTTTGCCTGCCCGAAAGTTACCCAACGTCGGGTTGAAGCTTTTATTAGAGACACGATGCAAGATGCCTCTCCGTTGCTGCGACAAGCTCTTTAATAAAACGAATGACTTTGACGAGCTCCTCTCGTTTGACGAGATGCTTGCTCGGACTTCCGTTACTTGGCTTCTTTGCGCGATGTACAGCATCGCCTCTTTTCTTTAGCCAAGCATCCAGAGTTTTCTTGGCCTTGTCCGAGTCCATATTCGCCCATTTCCAGCCCTCCGTAATATCAATCTCCAAGAATTCAAGGAATAGTCGGCGAGTCTTGTTTGAATCGGGATTATGAAAGGTTTTCAGATCACTTGCTAATTTCCTGAGAATGAAGTTACCAGCGTAGCTCCCGGACACAACGGCCAATTTTTTGGCCAAAGCCTCCTCTACCCGATCTTCGACGTAGGTTTCCCAGGCAGTCAAGGCCATAACCAAGCTCGCTCTTTTTAGAACTTCGGCGTTTTCGGGCGGAGGTTGGCAATTGATTGCGTCGAAATGCGCCAGTAGATCCTCGGAATCTTTAATCCCGAACTCGAAGGATGCTTGGGCTTCTGACATGGAGTGAATCTTCTTGTCTCTAACAGTGATTATACGCCCGGCTACATAACCTTAATAAACGTGCCAGCGAGTTTATTAAGGTTATGCAGCTGCCTCGATCAAATCTACCTCATTGATTACCTTGGGAGCAAAGCTAAATTTGGCCGCATATCCAAAATTCGCCAAATTGCGTTTTACCATTCCCAATAAGTCTGGATATAAGCACATAATCTTGGCAACCCCAGAGGCAATTCTATGAAGGTGGTGGAAAGGGGGCAGGACCAGCTTTTAGACCACTGGGCGGTTTGGTGCTCAGCCTAACGAGGACCATTGGCTTTGTTGTGGAAATACGCTGCACGATCAAACTACCTGCCCCTTGCAACGCCTCCTTTAGCCTCATAGACTCCAGTCACGAACTGCTTGACGGGGTGCCGGTGAATCCGGCTGAGATGACGCAGGTGTGCTGCAGGTTGTATACACACCACAAGCGTTGGTCCCGTTGAACCTGATCCGGCTAATTTCCTGAGCGCTTCTCGGGAAGGGTACCGGCGTAGGGATCAAGCATTGGCCGGGCCTATCTCTTTTCTTTCCCCCTCCGTGCCATTCTTGTACCTGCCCGACCTCCGGATCTCATCGCTACCGGGGGCATCATGGGCTACCGTTTCGCTGACCTGACTACCGCTTGCCAAGACGACTGGACGGCTTACCTCCAGCACGATTTCGTGCGTGCTCTGGGTGCCGGCTCCCTCGACGAGAACGCCTTTCGCCACTACCTCAAGCAGGACTATCTGTTCCTGATTCATTTTGCGTGTGCCTATGGGTTGGCGGCCTACAAGAGCCGCACGCTTGCCGACCTGCGCCAGGCCCACGAAGGGCTGAAAGCCATCGTCGATATCGAACTCGACCTGCATGTGGGTTTCTGTCGTGAATGGGGCATTTCAGAAGATGACCTGGCCCAGCTTCCCGAGGCTCGGGCAACGCTTGCCTATACGCGTTATGTACTGGACACCGGCAACCGGGGCGACCTGCTCGATTTGCACGTGGCGCTGGCCCCTTGCCTGGTCGGCTACGGCGAAATCGCCAACTGGCTGAAGGCGCAGCCCTTTACCCTGCGTGGCGAGGGCAACCCCTATGATGCTTGGATCGCCATGTACGCAAGCGATGAATTTCAGGCAGCGATGCACGCGGAACTCGACTGGTTGAACGCGCGCTTTGCCGAATTATCCACCACCTTTTGCGATGCCACCCGCCTGGAAATCGATTTCTGGCAAATGGGCCTGGATCAGGCCGATTGATTAACCCCTCACCCCTCGATATCACAACCATAAGAGAGATAACGCAATGAGCAAGACCCAGAATTTCCTCGCCGAGACCGCCCAGGTCGATAGCGCCGCCATCCAGCCGTTGCCCGGCTCGCGCAAGCTCTACGTCGAAGGCTCGCGGCCGGATATCCGCGTGCCGTTTCGCGAGATTTCGCTATCCCCGACCAAGACCTCGGGGGCCGATGAAGAGAACCCGCCGCTGCTGGTCTATGACACCTCCGGCCCTTACTCCGACCCGAACGCCGACATCGATTTGCGCAAAGGCCTGCCGGCACTGCGCCGGGCCTGGATCGAGGAGCGTGACGACACCGAGCTGCTCGATGGCCTTACCAGCGAATACGGCAATCGCCGCGCCAACGACCCGATGCTCGCCCAGTTACGTTTCGACCTGAAGCGCACCCCGCGCCGGGCCAAGCCGGGCAAGAACGTTACCCAGCTGCATTACGCTCGTCAGGGCATCATCACCCCCGAGATGGAATTCATCGCCATTCGCGAAAACCAGCGCCGCCAGACGCTGGGAACGGCGGAAGTCGAGCGTATTCTGGGCCACCAGCACCCCGGCCAAGGGTTTGGCGCCCGCCTGCCCGAAGAGATCACCCCGGAATTCGTGCGCGCCGAAGTGGCGGCGGGAAGGGCGATTATTCCCAACAATATCAATCACCCGGAATCCGAGCCGATGATCATCGGCCGCAACTTCCTGGTCAAGATCAACGGTAACCTGGGTAATTCGGCGGTTTCTTCTTCCATTGAAGAGGAAGTCGACAAGATGACCTGGGGCATTCGCTGGGGCTCGGATACCGTCATGGACCTGTCCACCGGCCAGAATATCCACGAAACCCGGGAGTGGATCATTCGCAACGCCCCGGTGCCCATCGGCACGGTGCCCATCTATCAGGCGCTGGAAAAGGTCAAGGGCGTCGCTGAAGACCTGACCTGGGAAGTGTTCCGCGACACCCTGATCGAGCAGGCCGAGCAGGGCGTGGATTACTTCACCATTCATGCGGGCGTGCTGTTGCGCTATGTGCCGCTGACCGCCAAGCGCGTCACCGGCATCGTTTCGCGCGGTGGCTCGATCATGGCCAAGTGGTGCCTGTTCCACCACCAGGAAAGCTTCCTCTACACCCATTTCGAGGAAATCTGCGAGATCTGCAAGCAGTACGATGTGGCCTTCTCGCTGGGCGACGGCCTGCGCCCGGGCTCGGTGGCCGATGCCAACGACGAAGCCCAGATGGCCGAGCTGAAAACCTTGGGCGAGCTGACCCATATCGCCTGGAAGCACGACGTTCAGGTGATGATCGAAGGCCCCGGTCATGTGCCCATGCACCTGGTCAAGGAGAACATGGACAAGCAGCTCGAGTATTGCGACGAAGCGCCGTTCTACACCCTCGGCCCGCTGGTCACCGATATCGCCCCGGGCTATGACCACATCACCTCGGGCATCGGTGCGGCGATGATCGGCTGGTTCGGCTGCGCGATGCTGTGCTATGTGACCCCCAAGGAACACCTGGGCCTGCCCAACAAGGACGACGTCAAGACCGGGATCATCACCTACAAGATCGCCGCCCACGCCGCCGACCTGGCCAAGGGGCACCCGGCCGCCCAGCGCCGTGACAATGCACTGTCGAAAGCGCGCTTCGAGTTCCGCTGGGAAGACCAGTTCAACCTGGGCCTGGACCCGGACACCGCCCGCGAATACCACGACGAGACCTTGCCCAAGGACTCGGCCAAGGTGGCGCATTTCTGTTCCATGTGCGGGCCGAAATTCTGCTCGATGAAGATCAGCCAGGAAGTGCGCGACTACGCCAAGGAGCATGGCTTGGACGGCGACCAGGAAGCGGTCATGAAAGGCATGGAGGAGCAGGCAGAGAAATTCAAGAAAGAAGGGCGGGAGCTGTACAAGGAAGTCTGACCGCCGCCGGCGCAAGCCATACCGCCATGAACCAGAACGCCCCCACCGGATGCCCGGCGGGGGCGCTTTTCATCGTGTTGCCTTCAAGAGGGGACTTGTCTCTCGAATAAGCCAGCGGATTCTTTCTCAAGCTCCATCAGCGAGTTGTTCAGCAGTTCTAGAAAGGATTTGGTAAGACCGGATTGCCCCCTCTGCTTGGGAAAAATCATGCTGTAGCGGTAGGGGACCCTCGGCTCGAAGCGCTTCACGATCAGGCCGAGACGTCGATAGTGCCAGGCAGTGATGGGATCAACCAATGAGACACCACTGCCGGCCAGCACGAAGGCGCAGGCGGCGTAATGCAGCTGGGTCTCGATCATCAATTGTCGGCTGACGCCCTCGCGTTCGAAGACACTATCAATCTTGTGGCGGATACTCTGCTCCGAGCCCAGCGATACAAAGATTTCCCCCTCCAGGTCCCGCGGTCGAATGACGTCGTGGTCGGCAAGCCGATGCCCGGAGGGCAGGATGCAGACCAAACGGCTATCGGCGAGAACGCTTGCCTCAATGCTCGGGTCGTTGAGTTCTATGCCCGAAATCACCCCCAGATCAAAGTGCTGACTGGCCACCAGGTCAGCCACCTGCTGGGTGCTGCGCACCTGGAGGGTGACTGACACGCCGGGGTGCAGTTGACAGAATTGGTCGGTCAAGGCTGGCAGGAACTCTACCGATACGGCAGGCATGGAGGCGATGCGCAGCGACCCCAGGTGGAATTCTCTCAGTTCCTCCGCTGCCCGGGATAGTTTTTCCAGCGAGACGAAGGCTCTTTCCACTTCCTCATAGAAGAAGCGTGCCTCTGGTGTGGGAACCAGCCGGCGCCGGCGCCGTTCGAACATCTTCACGCCGATGGTCTCCTCGAAGTCGGTCAACAATCGGCTTACAGCAGGCTGGGAGACGTAGAGAATCTCCGCTGCCCCTCTGGTTGTTCCATTGATCATGACGGCCCGGAAGGCTTCGATCTGCCGGTAGGTCAGTTTAGTCATGCAGACTCTCCGAGCAAGTTGACAACATGATGTTATCAAAAGATATGAATAAACGATTGGATGTTATATATGGCGGCGGCCAAGATGTCGATGACACTACTTCACGGCCCTGGCATACAAACACAACACGCGAGAAGGCCCTATGGAACGATTCTTTCGCTACACCTTGACCCTGTTGATCATCCTGGTGGCAGGCAGTCAGTTCATCCAGGTTATTACCCGTTACCTCCTTGAAATGCCGGTCATGGGTCTCGAAGAAGCCACGCTGATTCCTACCCTCTGGCTTTATATGCTCGGCAGTGTCAATGCCTCGCGTGAGGACACTCAGATCAGAGCCAACGTCCTGGACATCTTCTTGAAGACGGACCGTGCCAAGGGCTTCCTGCAGGCATTTTCCGACACCATCAGCGTGATTATCTCGATTTGGCTGGCTACTTGGGCATGGGACTACTTCAGCTATGCCTCCCGGGTCGGCAAGAGCACCCCAACGCTTTATATCCCGACCATTATCTATGAATCCGCGCTAATAGTGGGCCTGGTTCTGATGGTCGTCTTTACCCTCTGGCACTTGCTGCGCAATCTCGGCTACCTGTTGGGTATTCGCCAAAACCCCGACCACCCCTCTAGCGACCCCGACTATCCCGAAACTGCCGAGGTCCAGGAGTTCAAGGTGTTGGCTGATAACAATAAGGACAAAAATCATGATTGAGATAGCGCTGTTGGCATTTGCTGTATTGATCGTGTTGCTGACCCTCGGTGTACCCCTGCCCTATTGCTTCGGTGCAGCTCTCATGGTCATGACCATGATCGGCGAGTCCACGATGCGCGGCATGATGATGTGGGGGTTCAGCCAACTCACCAATCCGATACTCCTGGCGATTCCTCTTTTCGTCTTTGCTGGAACGCTGATGAGCGTCAGTGGCATTGCCTCTAGCTTACTCAGATTCGTCAACATCTTCGTGGGTCGCGTTCGCGGCGGCCTGGGGGTGATGGCAACAATCAGCTGCGCCATCATCGGCGCTATTTCCGGTAGTGGTCTGACTGGCATTGCGGCCATTGGCCCCATTCTCATTCCTGAGATGGAGCGCAAAGGTTATCCCCGGGCCTACGCCACGGCGCTGATTGCGAACTCCTCGATTCTCGGCTTACTGATACCACCCAGCGTCACGATGATCGTCTATGGGTGGGTCACGGACACCTCCATACTGGCGAGCTTTCTGGCCACCCTGGGTCCGGGGCTGCTGATCATGCTTCTCTTCTGCATCGTCAACATGGTCATGTCGCGCAAGTTTGATCTGGTGCTTGACGAGCCGATGGCATTCGACCAGCGAATCCGTGATGCCGGTCGACGCACTTTTCATGCGATACCGGCACTATTAATGCCAGTGATCATTCTCGGTGGAATCTACGGTGGCATCATGACGCCTACCGAGGCTGCAGCAGTGGCCGTCATCTATGCCCTGCCAGTGGGCTTCATGATCTATCGCGGACTGACCTGGAGGACGCTGCTTGAGTCAGGCAAGGAGTCCGCTACTTCTATTGGCGCGATTCTGATCATGATCCTGTTCAGCTTGATACTCAGTCAGCTGTTCGTACGGGAAGGCATTCCCCAAGCCTTGGTCGAGATGATCTTCGAAATTACCGACAACAAGTTCCTTTTGTTGCTGCTTATCAATCTGATGCTTTTCGGCATCGGCATGGTGGTCAACGATATCACCGCCATCATCCTGACCGGCCCTTTGCTACTTCCCCTGATGGAAGCCCTGGGAGTCAGTCCCGTTCAGTTCGCTGCCATCATGGGCGTCAACACCGCCATGGGCGGCGTGACCCCACCCTATGCAAGCATCCTCTATCTCGGTGCCCGTATCGGCAAAGTGAAGTTCACCGAGGTAGTCAAGCCCGCCATGAAACTGATCCTGTTTGGTTACCTGCCCGTGGTGGTGCTGGTTTCAGCCTGGCCTGACCTGTCCGAGTTTCTACCCGGCCTGTTCGGCTACTGATCGGTCGCAATAAAGCGATCACGATACCCGCAATGAAAGAATGGAGAAAACAATGAAAATGCCTTCAGTTAAGATTCTGACTGCCGCTATCGCCCTATCGGTCTCGGCAAGCACGATGGCCGAAGCTGCCACCCTGATGTTGTCGCATGTACGCCCCGAAGGGACCGCCATCGACAATGACGCCCGCGTATTCGCCGAAGAAGTAGCAGAGGCCACCGATGGCGCGGTGAATATCCGGTTGTTCCCGGCCAGTGCCCTTGGCGACTACACCACGGTTCAGGAAGGGCTTAGCATCGGTTCAGTGGATATGGCTGTTCAGCCTCCTTCCTCAGAAGTCGATCGTCGCTTCCAGCTGGCCTACCTTCCTTATCTTGTGCAGAGCTGGGAAGACGCCGAAAAGACATTCACGGCTGGCGCCCCCCTGCGTGAGACGGTCGAGGAGCTCTATGCGGAACAGGACATTCATGTTCTGGGGGCCTGGCCGGTCTACTTCGGTGGCATAGCACTGAATACCGAGGTGGAGAATGCCACGAATCCGCACGTTGAAAAGAGTGCAAAATTGCGTGTGCCACCGATGAAATCCTTTCAGCTAACGGCAGATAACATCGGATACATCGCTTCCCCCTTACCTTTCTCGGAGGCCTTTACCGCCATCCAGACCGGCGTGGTCGACGGCATCATGGGCTCGGGAGCCGAGGGCTATTACGCCTCCTTCCGCGATGTGACGGAGTATTACCTGCCGCTCAATACGCATTTCGAGATGTGGTACCTGCTGATCAATCAACCCGCCTACGATAGCTTGACCGAAGACCAGCAGGCAGCTTTGTCCGATGCGGCAAAACGCTTCGAAGAAGACCGCTGGGAGACCGCCGAAGCCGACCAGGCGCGCAACGAAAAACTTCTCGAAGAAGCAGGTGCCACCATCATTCCGGTCTCGGATGAGCAGATCGCCGAGCATGCTGAAATCGTCCGCGAGACAGTATGGCCCGTGATTATCGATGATATCGGTAGCGAATGGGCTAACGACGTGCTGGATCGCGCCGGTCGTTGATACGTTTCATGGCCCGGCCATTCGGTCGGGCCCATCGAATTTTCCGGAACGACGCGAGGATTCACCATGACGGAAACAGCGACGCCAGGGGCGCGTATCGCCGATGTCTGCCTGATAGGCGGCGGCCTGGTCGGCATGGCAATCGCACTAGGGCTACAACGCAACGGGCTTCATGTCGCTGTGCTCGACGAGGGTGACGTGGCGTTGCGTGCCTCCAGGGGGAATTTCGGTCTGGTATGGGTGCAGGGAAAGGGAGACACCCTGCCGGAATATGCCGATATCACTCGGCTATCCGCACGGCTGTGGCCCACCTTCGCTGCTTCTCTTCAGGATTCCACAGGAGTCAATGTCCAGCTTCAGCAGCGTGGAGGCTTGTATCTCTGCCTGACAGAACAAGAGCTCGACGCCCGTGCCCGCATGCTGAGCAAAATGCACGAAGCGGCAGGTGGAGACTATCCCTACGAAATATTGGACCTGAAGCAGGTTCGGGAGAAGATTCCTGAGGTAGGGGATACGGTAGCCGGTGCCACTTGGTGTCCGGAAGATGGCCACGTGAACCCATTGCTGCTACTGCGTGCCATGACGGAACGCTTCAAGGCGCAGGGGGGCATCATCGACAACACTGGACGGGTGGAAACCATTGAATCCTATCCTGAGGGTTTCCGTATCCATGCCGGTGGTGTCTGGGACTGTGCCCGGGTCGTGCTCTGTGCCGGCCTGGGTAATCGTGAGCTGGCCCCACAGGTTGGTCTGTCTGCACCGTTGTCGCCCAACCGTGGGCAAGTACTCGTGGGCGAACGGGTTCGTCCCTTCCTCGACTATCCCACTGGGCATGTCCGGCAAACCGGTGAGGGCACCGTCCAGATCGGTGATTCCAAGGAAGACGTGGGCTTCGACAGCGGTACCACTACCGAAGTCATGGCAAAGATAGCCCATCGGGCCATCAGACTGTTCCCTTTGCTGCGCGATGTGAAACTGGTCCGCGCCTGGGGAGCATTGCGCGTCATGACACCGGATGGCTACCCCATCTATCAAGCATCGACCCCCTGTCCTGGTGCGTACCTGGTCACTTGCCACAGTGGCGTGACCTTGGCGGCCTTTCATGAAGGTCCGCTGGCTGACTGGATTGCCAGCGACCGGTACGACCCTTCGCTGGAGGTATTCCATGCCGAACGTTTCAAACTTTGAACGTCTGCCCATGCGTGCAGGCGAACCGGTGACTGTCTTCGTGGAGGGTCAGGCACTCAAGGTGGACAGTTATGACACAGCCGCCGCGGCCGTGTTGATCGCTGGCCTGGTGCCGTCCCGCACGACGCCGACAAGCGGTAGCCCGCGGGCACCTTATTGCCTGATGGGGGTGTGCTTCGAATGCCTGCTGGACATAGACGGTGTGGCCAATCAGCAGGGCTGCATGGTGAAGGTCCGCGATGGGATGCAGATTCGCCGCCAAGCCGGTGCCCGCGATATCCATGAGCCCCGGCAGGAGGCAGCAACATGAGTGACCGCGACACGACCGAGTATTGTTATGACCTTGCTATCATCGGTGCAGGCCCCGCTGGAATGGCCGCCGCCGCAGAAGCGGGACAACTTGGGCTAGCCACCGTCCTGATCGACGAGCAAGAGGAGGCTGGTGGACAGATCTACCGCGCTATCGGGCGAGCACCGTTAGCTGACGAAGATGTGCTGGGCAGCGACTATTACAAGGGTCGGCTCCTGCTGGAGGCCATGCAGGCATCGCACACCGACTATCTGCCCGGCACCTCGGTATGGGATGTCGAGGACGATCTGACGATGAGCGTCTCTCATCATGGCCATAGTCGGCAGGTCCGTGCTCGCAGACTATTGATTGCGACCGGCGCCCAGGAGCGCCCCGTACCGTTTGCTGGCTGGACACTGCCTGGTGTCATGACCTGCGGCGCCGCTCAAGTGCTGCTCAAGAATAGTGCCTTGGTGCCGCCGGCACCGCTGGTACTGGCTGGCAGCGGCCCTCTCTTGTTGTTGATTGCCAGCCAGCTGTCTCACGCAGGTGTCCCGATCGAGGCTGTACTGGATACCACTCCTCGCGACAACTACCTTCGTGCAGCACGATATAGCCCCGGTGCGCTGCGTAATCCCAAGTTGCTTCTCAAGGGAGTTGGCCTGCTGCGCACACTCAAGCGCTCGGGGGTTCCACATATCACTGGGGTAGGAAGCCTGAGAGCCGAGTCGGGTAACGATGACCATTTAGACAGGGTGTGCTATCGCCGTAAGGGGGTTGATCACGAGCTCTATTGTCGCTCTCTTCTGGTCCACCAAGGCGTCGTACCCAACGTACAGCTGACGAGAGCGTTGGAACTCGAGCACCGCTGGCACGAGCAACAGCAATGCTGGCATCCGCACGTCGATGTCTGGGGTGAAACTTCTAGAGCCGGTATCTTCGTGGCAGGTGACTCAAGCGGCATTGCCGGTGCTCAGGCAGCAGAAGAAGCTGGACGACTTTCAGTATTGCAGATTGCCAAGCAGCTGGGTCAGCTGGAGGAAGGGGAGTGTGATACGCGAGCGGTGCCCATTCGTCGGCGCTTGGGGCCGCATCAAGCCATCCGGCCCTTTCTTGATGTCCTCTATCAACCCGCCCGGTCCTTCCTTATTCCCGAGGATGACACTATTGTTTGCCGTTGCGAGGAAATCACCGCCGGTGAGCTGCGCCACATCGCAGATGCCGGTTGCCAGGGGCCCAACCAGGCAAAGGCTTTCTGTCGGGCCGGCATGGGGCCTTGTCAGGGACGTCTTTGCGGCCTGACGGTTTCCCAGGTGCTCGCCGAGCGCAGCAATCAATCTATCGATGCTGTCGGTTACTACCATATCCGTCCACCTATCAAGCCCTTGACCATCGGTGAACTCGCAGATATCGCAAACTGATCCTTTCCACTTTTTTCAGGAATCCCAAGATGACAATTTCTCGCCATGAAACCGGCGTCCGCATGAGTCGGGCCGTCGTACACCACGACACCATTTACCTCTGCGGCCAGGTAGCCGAAGATCGCCATGCCGACATCACCGGCCAGACCGAAACGATGCTGGCCAAGGTCGACGCCCTTCTCGAATCCGTCGGCAGCGACCGTAATCACATGCTTTCTGCCACTTTATACCTGAAAGATATGGCGCTTTTCGAGGCGATGAATCGGGTCTGGGATGCCTGGGTGCCCGAAGGGCAGGCGCCGGCACGGGCCTGCGTCGAGGCCCGCATGGCCAGCCCTGAACTGCTTGTGGAAATTTCAGTGGTTGCCGCTGTCATTCCAGGGAAGGGAGAGTAAGACAACGCCATGGGGGTCGCGTAAGGAAGAAGAGGTTGGTCGCGGTTCTATTAACTGCTGACTGAAGTGGCCCAATGGGATTTTCATCCCATTGGGCCACTTTTCGTTCAGGCGTGACCAACCCAGTAGTCTCTTCCCGGATCCTATGGCAATCGACTTAGGTTTTGTACGAAAAGCCTTATCTGCTAATTTTACCTATGCAAAAGCAGCATAGGGGAAAGCAATGGTCGGACGTTACGAGATCTCAGATGACGGCTGGGCACAGATTGAAGATATCGTGTCGCCCCCTCAATCCATGGGTAGACCCAGGCGAGATGACCGACAAATGCTCAACGGCATCTTCTGGGTATTATGCTCTGGCGCCAAATGGCGTGATTTACCTGAGCGATATGGTCCTTGGTCGACGGTGTATGACCGATTCCGCAAGTGGCGTGATGATGGCACCTTTGAAGCGGTTCTTTCTCGCTTGCAGCTCAAGTTACGCGAAGATGGTCTTATGGACCTGGACACGTGGATGATCGATTCCACTTCAGTGCGAGCCACACGCGCTGCCGCTGGAGGCGGTAAAAAGGGGGCTCGAAAGAACCGCTAGACCATGCACTTGGCCGTAGTCGCGGGGGTTTAACAACCAAAATTCATTTGGTTTGTGATCGTCATGGCTGGCCTCTGGCGTTCACGCTGTCTCCTGGTCAAGAAGCAGATTCTCGGCACTTCGTTCCCACGTTGGAGAGAATCTCTCTGCCAGGTAACGTCGGGCGACCACGCAAACGTAGTCGCTATATGGTGGCTGATAAAGGATACGACAGCGATGAGTTGCGCCATTATTGCGACAGGTACGGTATGAAACCCGTGATTGCTCAGCGCAACATGCACCGAAGAACCCGACCTGGGCTATCCAGGCGGTTCGATAAACCCAAATATCGGCAACGGAATGCGATAGAACGCTGCTTTGGCTGGCTTAAAGAGTTACGCCGCATCGCCACACGCTATGAAAAGCTGGCAAGTAGCTTTAAGGCGATGGTATGCGTGGCATGCATCGACCGTTGCTTGCGAGCCAACTTTTCGTACAAAACCTAATCGGCATTGGCATTATTTTGGGAGAACTTCTGTTTCAGTTTGTCGCTCTCTGCCTTGGCGGCTTCTTCATCTGCCTTGGCAATCGCCTCGCGCTCCTTGGCCTCGTCCGAAAGCGATTTATCAGGCAGTACGATGTTAAGGGTGAAGGCGGTGATCGCCGCTACCACGATAGGTGCGCCGCCGATCAGGTCTCTCAACACTGCCGGGAACTGCTCAATGGCCGACGGTACCGAAGCGATGCCCAGACTCAATGCCAGGGCGAGACCCACGATCGTCATGTTTCGGGCGGACATCTCATCTTTGACCAGTAATTGGATGCCGGTCATGGTGATCATGCCGAAGACGGTAATGGTCGCACCGCCCAGCACAGGGTAGGGGATGGTGGTCATGATCGCCCCGAACTTCGGGCTAAGCCCGGCCAGGATCATGAAGATACCCGCCAGTGCCAGGACGTAACGGCTGATGACCTTGGTCATCGCGACGATGCCGACGTTCTGGCTGAAGGTGGAGGTCGGCAATGCACCGAAGAAAGAGCTGATAGTGGTGGTCAGGCCATTGCCCAGCAAGCCGCCGGTCAACTCCTGGGTCTTTAGCTCACGGTTCATGCCGCCTACGGTCGTGGCGGACAAATCGCCGATGGTTTGCACGGAATTGATCACGCAGATGACCACCATGGAAGCGATAGCGGCGGCGTGAAACTCCATCTCGAAGGGCATTACCTTGGGAACGGCGATCCAGGGCGCATTGACCACATTGCCGAAGCTGACCATACCCAGGGTGAGCGACAGCAGATAGCCCACGACGATGCCGACAATGATCGCGGAAAGCTTGACCACTCCTTTACCGAACTGAGCGGCGATCAACACGGTGAGTAGCGTGACCACTGCCACGAACCAGTTGATGGGGTCGCCAAAATTGGGTGCGTTCACGTTGCCACTGCCCGCCATGTAGCGAATGGCAATGTCGTAAAGCGACAAGCCGATAACCAGTACCACCGTACCGGCGACGACGGGTGGAAAAAGGTGGCGGATATACTGGATGAAGTAGCCCACCACGACCATGGTCATGCCGCCGATCAGCTGGGCGCCAAGAATCCCTTCAATACCGTACTGAGCCCCCACCGCGACCAACGTTGGCACATATGCAAAGCCCACACCAAAGATGGCCGGCAGGCGTGCGCCGAATTTCCACACCCCATAAAGGTGGAAGACGGTACATACCCCTGATGCCAGGACGGCAATCTGAATGAGCAGCAGTTTTTCTTCCATGTTCGCACCCACCACGCCGGCAACGATAATGGGTGGCGTAATCACGCCGGCGATCATGGCAAGCAGGTGTTGAAGCGAGAGAGGGAGAGCCTTCAGAAAGCGCGGTTTTCCGTAGAAATCAAACAGAGAGGTATTCTTTTCGCTTACTCGCTTCCGCTGGCCGGAAGAGGCTGAGGCTTCACTCATGAAGGTCTCTCCATTGTTGTTGTATAGTAATAATAATACTGTGCACAAAAATTTAGTAGAAAATATAACAAAAAGTGTATACAAAAAATCTTTGAAATGTCGCAATTAAAGAGATAACAGTGTCGTCATTATGTTGGAGGATGCTATGTTGCATGTTCAACCATTTTGATACCAATGATGCGCCGCCGATGGTGGCTTCGTCAGACAAGCACGGGAGAAACCGATGGGACGCCTTACGACTCATGTTCTGGATACAGCCCAGGGCCGCCCTGGAGAAGGCATTAAAATCGAGGTTTATCGTTTGGATGCTGAACGACGCCAGCTTCTCAAGACAGTCGAGACCAATGATGACGGTCGTTGCGATGCCCCGATACTGGAAGGTGTCGATCTAGTAATAGGGGAATACGAACTGGTATTTCATGCAGGCGATTACTTGGCGCGCCAAGGAGTGAAAGGTGAGGAACCGCGCTTTCTGAGTGTTATCCCGCTACGCTTCGGGGTCAATGATGCATCGCAGCACTATCATGTGCCGTTATTGCTATCGCCTTACGCCTACTCGACGTATCGCGGTAGCTGAAGGCCGGCTGTCCAACAATAATCAAACGAGGTGAGGTTCCCTCATGCAGGCCTATTTCATTGAATTTGCTAATTTCATGCTGCGCTGGCTGCACGTCATCGCAGCAATCGCCTGGATTGGCGAGTCCATCTATTTTGTGATGCTGGATAACGCCTTGAGACCCTCAAAGGCCGCTGAAGACCGTGAAAAAGGTGTCTTCGGCGAGATGTGGGCGGTTCACGGTGGGGGGTTCTATCACAATCAAAAGTACGCCACCGCGCCTGCCAAGCTGCCTAACGACCTGCACTGGTCGTTCTGGAAGGCTTACACCACCTGGTTAACCGGCTTCGTCCTGTTCGTCATCCTGTACATGGTCAATCCGGGCTTCTATCTGGTAAACCCCGGCAGTGACTGGGAGTGGGCCGCCAACCTGGCGGGGTGGCAGGCAAATCTTCTGGCATTGACGTTCCTGCTGCTGGGCTGGGTCGTTTACAACGAACTCTGCAAACGTATCAGCCCCAACATGGAACGTGACGGCCTCTTGAGTATCGCGGTGGCGATCATGATGGTGGTGGTGGCCTACCTGAGCACCCAGATGTTCTCCGGACGCGCCGCCTTCCTGTTGACCGGGGCCGTGATGGCGACCGCCATGTCGGCCAATGTGTTCTTCTGGATCATTCCTGGTCAACGTCGCATGGTAAAGGCGATGAAGGCGGGCGAAACGCCCAACCCGCTTGACGGTAAGCGTGGCAAGCAGCGCTCGGTACATAATACCTATTTCACCTTGCCGGTCGTGTTGCTGATGATCAGCAACCACTACTCCTTCGCTTATTCCCATGAGCATGCCTGGATGCTGATGACGTTGTTCATCTTTGCCGGCGCCTTGATTCGTCAGTATTTCGTATTGATGCACCAGGGCAAGATACAGCCTGCCTATCCGATAGTCGGTGTCGTCCTGATTCTAGTGGCTTTCTGGGCGGGTATGCCGGCGAGTAGCTCGGCGCCCTCTGGCGCCCAAGCGGCGGGAAGTGGGCCGGACATCACGGAGGTAAAGGCGTTGATTGATCAGCATTGCGTCGCCTGCCACTCGCAGTCACCGACACAACCGGGTTTCTCGGCGCCTCCAGCCGGTTTGGCGTACGATAATATTGAGCAGATTTTCCTTCAGAAAGACAAGATTCAACAAGTCGTCGAGAGTGGCTATATGCCGCTTGGTAACATGACGAACATGACGGAGGAAGAACGTGCCGTGATTCAAGCCTGGGCGGAGTAACCATCCAAGCGTTGACGTCTCTGGAGTCGCTGCCACACAGCCCGCCTCATGGCGGGCTGTGTGCGTTTTCGAGGCGGCTATTTTTCCGTCAAATGACGCACGGTGATAGTCATCCTACAATACGTATACAATGATGGTTGAATAAGGCATACAAGGAGTCCTGGCATGGAGCAGAAAAACAACTTGGTGGATGAGGCGGAGAACAAGGCGCGCCCTAGACGTCTGGGCAAGAACGGCGATGGCACCGAGCGTCATGAAGTGATCTATCGATCGATCAGCGATGCCATCATCGAGCAACAGCTGCGCCCGGGAGCCAGGTTGCGAGAAGACGCACTGACGGAAGTGTTCAATATCAGTCGCACGGGCATACGCAAGATCCTGCAGCGCCTGGCGCTGGAGCAACTGGTAACCCTTACTCCCCGGCGTGGCGCCAGTGTCACACGGCCGACGGCCAGTGAGGCGCGGGATGTCTTCGCCGCCCGGCAAATGGTCGAGTGCGGCTTGATGCCGGAGGTGGCGCGGCGTATCACCGAACAGGACGTGAGCGAATTGCGCGAGATGGCCAAGCGCGAGCGTGAAGCGCTCAAAACCGGTGAGCAGAGCACGGCGATCAAGCTGTCTGCAGCATTTCATGAGCGCCTGGCACAACTTTCCGGTAACGCTACCCTGGCGGCATTCGTCGGCCAGCTCTGTTCGCGTTCATCGTTGATTCTCGCGGTTTACGGGAGCGCCGGGCATCTGGGCTGTGAGTCGCATGATCATGACGATCTGATCGACTACCTGGCCGAAGGCGACGGTGAAAAAGCCAGGACGTTCATGAATCATCATCTCAAGGAAATCGAGGCCTCGCTTTCCATCATCGAAGAAGAAGCGGTAGCGCCCGACCTGCATCAGATATTCGGCATGAACTCTTGATGACCCTGACCAACGTCAACAATCCTTACGTGTAAACTTGCAGGTTATTTGAGTGCAGTTTATCTTCTTGTTGTATACAAAGTATTCGGTAGAATTTCTCAAAGCGCATACCGGCATGCTTTTCACAACAAGGAACTTACCTCATGCATTCGCCCGATTACCCCCGTGACCTGGTCGGCTATGGCCGCACTCCCCCTCATGCCAACTGGCCTGACAAGGCGAAAATTGCCGTGCAGTTCGTGCTGAATTATGAAGAAGGCGCAGAGAATTCGGTGCTGCACGGCGATAGCGGTTCCGAGCAATTCCTTTCAGAGATACTGGGGGCGCCCGCCTTCTCCGGCCGTCACCTGAGCATGGAATCCATCTATGAGTATGGCTCACGGGCCGGAGTGTGGCGTGTGTTGCGCGAGTTCGAACGGCGCGGCTTGCCGTTGACCATCTTCGGTGTGGCCATGGCCCTGGAACGTAACCCCGAGGTGGCGCATGCCTTCAAGGAGTTGGGTCACGAGATCGCTTGTCACGGCTATCGCTGGATCAATTATCAGGAAGTGCCGGAAGCGGTGGAGCGCCAGCACATGCAGCGTGCCATCGAGATATTCCAGAACCTGTACGGCGAGAAGCCGCTGGGTTGGTATACCGGCCGCGATAGCCCCAATACGCGTCGCCTGGTACTCGACCAGGGCGGATTTTTGTATGACAGCGACTATTACGGGGATGACCTGCCGTTCTGGATGCGGGACCAGGACAGCCAGGGCCGGACGCACTCCCATCTGGTGGTGCCTTATACGCTGGACTCCAACGACATGCGTTTTGCCTCGCCACAGGGCTTCAATACTGCTGATCATTTCTTCAGTTATCTGCGCGATGCTTTCGACGTCCTGTACGCCGAAGGCGAAGAAGCACCCAAGATGCTTTCCATCGGCTTGCATTGCCGGTTGATCGGCCGCCCGGGTCGCTTTCGCGCGCTACAGCGTTTCCTCGATCATATCGAGGCTCATGAGCGTGTCTGGGTGACGCGACGTGTGGATATCGCCCGTCATTGGGCCGAGCACCATCCCGCTCTCTGACATAATGCTTTTCTAATAATGAACGGAAAGGAAGATGATGGCCAAGCGCAACTATTACGCTCCCCAAGGCGGTCATCCGCCCCAGACACAGCTGCTGTCGGATCGCGCCGTGTTTACTGAAGCCTACGCAGTGATACCCAAGGGGGTCATGCGCGACATCGTGACCAGCAACTTGCCGTTCTGGGACAAGACCCGCTTGTGGGTGCTGTCTCGTCCGCTGTCCGGGTTTGCCGAAACGTTTTCCCAGTACATCATGGAAGTGGCTCCTGAGGGTGGCAGCGACAAGCCTGAACCCGACCCGACGGCGGAAGGTGTGCTGTTCATCGTCGAAGGCGAACTGACCCTCACCCTGGCAGGGGAAGCCCACCTCATGCAGCCCGGCGGTTATGCCTTTCTTCCCCCGGGAACCAGCTGGCAGGCGCATAACCGGTCTGAAGAGCCGGTACGTTTTCACTGGGTGCGCAAGGCTTATGAGCGGGTCGAAGGCATAGAGGTACCGGCAGCATTCGTTACCAATGAAAACGACATTGAACCGACGGCCATGCCGGGCACCGATGAGAAATGGGTGACCACGCGCTTCGTCGACCCGGAAGACGTCCGCTACGACATGCATGTCAATATCGTCACCTTCCAGCCCGGTGGGGTTATCCCCTTCGACGAAACCCATGTCATGGAGCACGGGCTTTACGTGCTCGAAGGCAAGGCGGTCTATCACCTGAATCAGGACTGGGTGGAGGTCGAGGCCGGCGATTTCATGTGGCTGCGCGCTTTCTGCCCGCAAGCCTGTTATGCCGGTGGCCCGGGGCCGTTTCGCTACTTGCTCTACAAGGACGTTAACCGCCACATGAAGCTGGGTGGCGTGGGACCGCCCTAAGTCGCTGATAAAGCCACCGATACGTAGACAGGAGCCACCCATGCTGGAATTGAAAGCACAGCCATTGACGCCGGAGGCCTTTGCGCCTTTTGGCGATGTGATCGATACGCGCACAGCGGATTATTTTCCTATCAATGCCGGGCGTACGCGTCGTTATCATGACCTGGCGCCTGTCGAAACGCTGGGTGAAGAGGCGCGCACTCTGATCAATATCTTCGTCAGCCAGCCGGTCGAGATACCCCTGACGCTGGATTTTCTCGAATGCCATCCACTGGGCAGCCAGGCTTTCATGCCGCTGCATGACGAGCGCTTCGTGATCGTGGTGGCGCCAAAAGGCGAAACGATCGATACCCAGGAGGTGCGCGCCTTTGTGACTGATGGCCGCCAGGGGGTCAATTACCATGCCGGTACCTGGCATGCCATCCAGTCGGTGCTGGAGAGAGAAGGGCGATTCTTGGTGGTGGACCGTGGCGGAGAAGGCAACAATTGCCTTGAGTATCCGCTGGCTATCAAGGTAGAGATCGAATAGGGCATCAATCCCTGGTAACCGCCAAACGCGGCACCCTGGATGCGACACTTGCCGATTGGGATCATGCGGGCATCCTGCGTGCTCTGGAAAAACTGGCGGATAATGAAGTCGGCCAGTAACTTTCTTCTTTTTTCCTGTTTGCCCCTGGCCCTTGCCTGAGGAGTCTGCCGATGAACGCCCTTTTTCGCTCAGCAGCCCTTACTGATAAGGTGCGGGGCCTTGATCGGTCCCGGCTGCTGGAAGCGTGCCGACGCCTTGCAGTTGTCAGCACGGGTTATCTGGCGCGTAATGATGCTTACAGCTTTTTTGCCGCCATTGACGACTTGAGTCAATGATTTTCGAGCCATTCTTGTTCTCCCGAGGCCAGCATGAAACCTAACGCTTATATCCCGATTCGTCGCACCAAAATCGTTGCCACCCTAGGCCCCGCCAGCGACCGTGAAGGCGTGCTGGAAAGCATGCTGCGTGCAGGTGTGGATGTGGTTCGGCTCAACTTTTCGCATGGCTCGGCTGACGATCATCGGCGTCGGCTGAGCGAAGTACGTGAAATCGCCCAGCGCCTGGGCAGAAGTGTGGCGGCCCTGGCCGACCTGCAAGGCCCCAAGATTCGTATCGCTCGCTTCAAGGACGGTGCCGTTGTGCTTGAAGAAGGTCAGCCCTTCGTACTCGACATGTTACTGGATGGCAATGCCGGCGACGCCACACGTGTGGGTTGTGACTACAAGACGCTGGCGGATGATGTCAGCGTCGGTGACCGCCTGCTGCTTGACGATGGCCGCCTGGTGCTCGAAGTCAGCGACATTCAGGGCAAGGAGGTTCATACCCAAGTTATCGTCGGCGGCAAGCTTTCCAACAATAAGGGCATCAACAAGCAGGGCGGCGGCTTATCCGCGGCAGCGCTTACCGACAAGGACAAACAAGACCTCAAAACCGCCATCGAGATCGGTGTCGACTACTTGGCGGTGTCTTTTCCGCGCAGTGCCGCGGATATGCAGGAAGCGCGCGAACTGCTGGGTGAAGCCGGCAAGGAAATTGGTTTGATCGCCAAGGTCGAACGTGCCGAAGCGGTGGCCGACGATGAAACCCTGGACGGTATCATCAAGGCCTCCGAGGCGGTCATGGTGGCGCGGGGTGATCTGGGCGTAGAAATCGGCGATGCCCAGTTGATCGGGGTGCAAAAACGCATGATCAAGCGCGCGCGCAGCCTCAACCGTGTGGTGATCACCGCCACCCAGATGATGGAGTCGATGATCAGCGCGCCGCTGCCCACGCGGGCCGAGGTTTTCGATGTCGCCAACGCGGTGCTCGATGGCACCGATGCGGTGATGCTCTCCGCGGAAACCGCCGCCGGCGACTTTCCTGTGGAAACCGTCGAAGCGATGGACCGCCTGTGCCTGGGCGCCGAGCGCGAGCGCAGTGCCCAGGAATCCGGTCATCGCATTCATCAGGGTTTCTCGAGAATCGATGAAACCGTAGCGCTTTCCGCCATGTACGCCGCCAACCACCTGGAGGGTGTCGCCGCTATCGCCTGTATGACGTCCAGCGGTTTCACGGCGCTGATCGCCTCGCGCATTCATTCCGGTCTGCCCATCGTCGGCCTGGCACATAGCGCGATTGCTCAGCGACGTATGGCGCTGTATCGCGGGGTGGTCTCGCTGGCATTCGACACCACGGAAATGAAGGCGGAAGAACTCAATGATCGGGCATTGGAGCTGCTGGTCACTCATGGGGTCGCCGCTCCGAATGATCACGTCATTCTTACGCGGGGCGATCACATGAATGCCCATGGCGGTACTAACACCATGAAAATACTGGATGTGAAACCCGAACATCAGCGCAGCTAAACGCCATTCAAGGGCACTTGTGAGCAATAGTGCCTCTGTGAATGTAAGTGTTGTTGTTAGGTGGCCAGTCGGGGGTAAACATGCGAGAGTTTGATGAGGATCATCTGGAGAGCGTCACCATGAACCTCGGCTGGCACAACAAACGTCTGAGAAAACCCAAAGAGGGTGGGCGTGTCAGCGATCAAGACATCGTTGAACATATCCGGGCAGCGGTACTGATGCAGCGACTGCCGCCGAACACCAAATTGCCCGAAATCACCCTGGGAGAGGTGTTCGGCGTCAGCCGTTCCGTGGTACGCAAGGCACTGACACGGCTGGCAGCGGAACATGTCATCAATCAGCGCCCCAATCAGGTCGCTCGCGTTCGGGCACCCACTATCGAAGAAACCCGCGAGACGTTTTCGGCACGCAGGTTGATCGAGGGTGAAATTGCGGCACTCCAGGCAGGTAAACTCGACACCACCACTATGGCGGCGTTGGAGCAACAAGTCACCGCTGAAAAGCAGGCCTATGACCGACGAGACGAACCCGCCCGCATCGAACATTCCCTGACCATTCATCACCTGCTTGCCGGGCATGCCTCCAACCGTATCCTGGGCACCATGCTGACCGATCTGGTGTTACGCACTTCTATCGTTATTGCCCTGTATAAGCGCCCCAGCCTGGCTTCCTGTTATCTGGAAGGCGACCATGCCCAACTGCTGACGCATCTGGCTTGCGGTGATGCCGAAGCGGCTCGACGTTGCGTACATGACCATCTTTACAGCCTGGAAGCCCTGCTCGATCTCTCGCCTAGAGCGGCGGATACCGATCTGATGGCCATTCTGGGCGGTAAATCAGCCCAGGCTTGATTTATCGTTCTGCCAACATCTGGGGTTTATCTTGAGGTTTATTGGCATCTTGTGCCGATAAACAATTGTATTACATGAAATAAAAGCGAAGAGGGATGCCTGACTTCTGTGACCCTATGAGGCGGGCACAAGCAATAAACAGGAACGTACTTGTACTGGACAGTTCCAGCTTTCGAGAATACCTTCAGAAAAAGCTTCCCGCTGGGTCCGCCGCCGTCGGGACAAGACAGAATACAAGACAGAGTACAAGGAGGTTACTAGTGACAGACCAATGCCGTTTTATCGGGTCAAGGTCGATCACGCGACGCAGATTTCTCGTCACAACAGGTTCGTCGGCATTGGCCAGTTACCTGTTGCTAAACCGCCCGGCCTGGGCAGCGGATGTCGATGTGGCTCACGCCGGGAATTTTGGCCAACTTGATGCTACCGCAGAGGAAGGCATCGATCTCTACCTCGAAAACCAGGATCTGCTGGTCGGTGGCCGCATCGGTCGGGCGATCACCATCAACGGCTCGATCCCCGGACCTGTCATTCGCATGACAGAAGGCAGGGATGCACTGATTCGCGTCCACAACCGCCTGCATGAAGCGACCTCGATCCACTGGCACGGCATTCTTCTACCCTTCGATATGGACGGTGTGCCGGGTATCAGCTTTGCCGGCATTCCCGCAGGCGAAACCTTCACCTATCGCTTCCCAGTGCGACAGAACGGCACCTACTGGTATCACAGCCATTCCGGCTTTCAGGAACAGCGCGGTCACTACGGGCAACTTATCATCGAGCCCGCCCAAACCGACCCGGTCGATTACGACGTTGAATATTCGGTTGTCCTGTCAGACTGGACGTTCGAAAACCCCCACACCGTATTTCGCAATCTCAAAACGATTGAGGGCTATTACAACTTTCAACGGCCAACGCTGGCGAACCTCGACGATCAGATGCAGGCCACGGGCATGACGCTGGGGGAGGTCATCGAGAAACGACTGGCATGGCAAGGGATGCGGATGGACCCGACCGATATTGCCGACGTCACGGGCGCCACCTATACCTTTCTCATGAACGGCAAAACGGCAGACGAAAACCCGACGTTTATTGCGGAGCCCGGCCAGCGGGTTCGTCTGCGGATCGTCAATGCCTCGGCGCAGACGTTTTACGATATCCGCATTCCAGGCGTGCCGATGACCGTGGTGCAGGCCGACGGACAGGATACCAAGCCTGTGGAAACCGATGAGTTCCGCATTGCTGTCGCCGAAACCTACGACGTCGTGGTAACCATGCCTGATGACAAGGCTTATACGCTTTTCGCCGAGGCTATGGACCGGAGTGGTTACACTCATGGGACGCTTGCACCGCGCGAAGACATGTCAGCCGCCATACCCGAACAGCGCCGCCGGCCCATGCTGACAATGGCCGACATGGGCATGATGATGAAGGGTGGCATGGAAGGCATGAAGGACATGAAAGGGATGGATCACGCCAGCATGGAAAAGCAAATGCCGCATCCCACAGGAGACGAATTGCCAACCGAAAATCTGGTCAATCGCATCGAGCATGGCCCGGACAAGCATGGCCCCTCCAGCATCACCATGGCCCAATCGGCGTACCGACGACTCGACTACCCCGGAGCGGGCCTCGGTGACGACGGTTGGCGCGTACTGACCTATAGCCAGCTCCGGGCACTGGAGCGTCCGCCCCTCCGTCGTCCGCCAACGCGGGAGTTCGATCTGCATCTGACCGGCAACATGCACAAGTTCATCTGGGGCTTCGATGGCAAGAAATGGTCGGAATCCGATGTGATCCGGTTCCAGTACGGTGAACGGCTGCGAATCAACATGATCAACGACACTATGATGAGCCATCCGATTCATTTGCATGGTATGTGGATGGACCTGTATGCCGGTGGCAACCTCGATACCAACCCCCGTAAACACACCGTCAATGTTCAGCCTTCCGAATTGCTGACCGTGGACATCACAGCCGATGCCCCCGGGCAGTGGGCTTTCCACTGCCATTTGCTTTACCACATGGAGGCGGGCATGTTCCGCACCGTCGCCGTGGTCCGTTCGCTGGAAGGAGGGTCAATCGATGCTGACGCCTAACGCTCGCCTCACCGCGACAATTGCTGCAACTTTTCTGCTGTCCAGTCCAGCGCTTGGCCAGGACGAACCTGAGACGGCGGACATGCCGAGCACGGCTGACCGCCCGGATCACCAGGAATCCGCTCGGCAGCACGAAGGGACATCGCCTCCTGACCTTGAAATTCCGCCGCTGCCTGCAGGCATGACCCTGGACGAGGTATTCGATTATGCCGATAGCGAGCCACCCGCGCATTTTCCCGACCCGGTGCCCGACGATCAGCTCTTTGCCTTCGTCCTATTCGATCAGCTGGAATACCGGGTTACCGATGACGACCAGCCTGACCAGTTGGGTTGGGAGGCCCAGGGATGGGCTGGCGGCGACTTCAACAGGTTCTGGTGGAAGACGGAAGGCGAATCGGTCTTCGACGGGCCCAACGAGGGCGAAAGCGAAACCGATCTGCTCTACTCCCGGCTGATTGCACCTTTCTGGAACGTGCAGACCGGCGTTCAGTACGCCAATGAGTGGACCCCTGATGAGTACGAGGATCGGTGGTCGTATGTGCTCGGGTTGCAAGGGCTGGCACCTTACCAGTTCGAACTCGATAACTCCCTGTATGTCTCCGAGGACGGCGATCTGACGATAGAAGTGGAAGGAGAATACGATCTTCGCATCACCCAGCGTCTGGTGCTTCAGCCGCGTGCAGCAATGGGCTTTGCCGCTCAGGACATTTCTGAACGCAATCTCGGGTCCGGCATGACCAGTGGCGACCTGGATATGCGTCTGCGCTATGAAGTCAAACGCGAATTTGCCCCTTACATTGGCGTACGCTATCAGTTCCTCCTGGGCGAGACTGAAGACATCGCGGCGGCGGCGGGAGACAAGACCGAACAATGGATGGTGCTGGCGGGATTGCGCTTTGCGTTTTGAGCAGGGCAAGTGGCCAGTCAATGGGCTGGACTGGCGCCAGGTACCTGAACAAAAACGAACTATTCAACGAATGGGAGAGTTATATGGACATCAAGCCGCTCGATGAACGGCTCAGCGTAATGGCTCAGCCCAGTTACGAGGATATCGATACCTTGGCAAAAGAGGGTTATCGCACCATCATTTCCAACCGACCGCGCGGAGAAACCGAGGATCAGCCGGATATGCAGGCGCTTAAAGAGAAAGCGGAATCCTTGGGCATGGTCTGGCGCGAGATACCGGTCAAGCCCGGAGAGTACTCGCAGCAGGACATTGATGCGTTTTCCGAGGTGCTGCAGTCATCGCCCGAACCCATAGTGGGTTTTTGCCGCACCGGCAAGCGGGTTTCGCATCTTTGGGCCTATTCTCAAGCCCCTGAATGCCCGATCATGGACTTGATGAAGGCATCCCAGGCTGCTGGCCACGACCTGGATCCCCTGAAGGATGATTTACACCGTTACGCCGAGCAGAATAGCTTGTCACGCCGGTGAGCACGAATATCAATACCACCCCGATCACAAACGGCGCCCGAAGGCGCCGCTAACGTACCGTTGCTTAAACCGACTCTGTTACAGCAACAACCGCCGGATATCGCTCAGCACCTCCGCCAGGAAGGCGGCGCCGTCCCAGACCGGCTTCATCGATGTCTTGGATACCCCAAGGATGGCCACTTCCGGCGCATTAACGATCGGGGGTGAACGCCGTGCCGCCGATCGACCCCCAGGTTCGGCCAGCCCATACGCTGACGGGCGTCTAGCCGTTTCGCGAGTCTTTACTGTGTCTCGGCCGCACGTGCATGCAGGCGGAAGCGCGCAATCTTGATGATCTGTTCGATTGCCGTGCGTCGTTCGGTGGCCAGGTCGTTTTCGAGACGTTTTTCGAAAGCATCCAGAATAGCGTGCCGATCAAGCCCCTTTACCGCGATAACGAACGGAAAACCGAACTTGTCCTGATAGGCCTGGTTCAGGTTCTGAAAGCGTTCGAATTCAGCGGCGGTGCATTGGTCCAACCCCGCACCGGCTTGTTCACGTGTGGAGTCTTGAGTCAGCTCACCTGCCAGCGCTGCTTTTCCCGCCAGATCAGGGTGGGCACGAATCACGGCAATCTGCTGATCGATATCGGCTTGCTGCAGGATGGCCCCCATGCTGTCCGCCAAAACATCCGGATCATCATGCTGTGTCGTAAGGCCCTGTTTCCAAGCGCCTTCGGCCACCCAAGGCGAGTGCTCAAAAATATCCCCGTACTGAGCTAGAAAGGCATCCAATTCCAGTTCGCTAGGACGAGGAGAGGGCAGGATGTTAGACATTATTCTTTCCTTTGTATGTATTGTCTGTAGTCATTGTATACAATAATATAAAGTGACAGTACTTTATACAACACTACTTTTGCAACAAACCTTCTGAGGTCTAGACACGTACTTGATGGTGATAGTTAAGAGGCAGGTGTTCGATGAGCCGATAGCCTTTGGGCCGGCGCGGGACATGGCGTTGACGTTAGGCTTCGACCCGAATACCAAGAACATCCCTAGATAAATAACCTCGAGTGCTGGGCGGTAACGCGAGCGACGGTATTGCAGGTGAGTCGTCAGCTTCAATGGCCTTGGGCTAGAAAATAATGCCTTGTGCCGCGAGCTAAATCCAAGGTTTGGATTCCTAAAATAACTTTATCAGCTGCTTTTATCCTCTGCTCATCGGGTAATCAGCCGCCAAAACGCGATGTTTTGGTCTACCGTAAAAATAGGCGTTGAAGTGGATGAATTTCAGGAGAGCAACGATGAAACAGTTTCTACTGCTAGGGTTAATCGTGATCAGTGCGCTGACGTCCTGGTCGGCGTTGGCACAGGCGCAGGCTTCCGAAGGTCAGCAGCCACTAACCAGACAGGAGCAGCGCCAGGAAGAGGTGAAGGCCGCGCTGCGTGAGTTGCATCAACATCAGGTCGAGCTGACCGCACTCGCCGAAGACCGGGCTGAACGGGACGCCATCCTCGAGTTGACCGACACCCTGCAAACAGACCACAAGCGTCTCTACGAAAGGTTGATGGAGGTTGAAGAGGAAGACGCCAGCGTCGTTTCGGGAACCCGTATGCGCGATACACAAGCCTTCGAGGAGCTTAAACAGCAGGAAGGGGCTGAGTTCGAAGCCGCCTACCTGCGCTATCAGGAACGGCTGCACCTTGACGCACTTGAGCTTCTAGAACGCAACCTTCCCGGTGAAGGGGAAGTATCCGAGTATGCCCGTCACGTTAAGGCAACCCATGACACTCTGCGCCAGCACCAGGCCTTGATTCAGCAAAATCAACAGGCTGGTGACCGTGAGGCTGAAACGTGAACGCATGCTTTTGAGACACGCCGGTTAAACCTTGGGTTGTGGGGTGAATGCGGGGCTGATAGCGCGTAAAATGGCGAACTTTTGCACTACGACTGGACCATTACGTGATCGCAACCGCCAATATCACTATGCAGTTCGGGGCCAAGCCCCTGTTTGAAAACGTCTCCGTCAAGTTCGGCAACGGTAATCGCTATGGCCTGATCGGGGCCAACGGCTGCGGCAAATCGACCTTCATGAAGATTCTTGGCGATGACCTGGAGCCGACTTCCGGGCAGGTGATGGTGGATTCCAGTGCACGGCTGGGCAAGCTGCGCCAGGATCAGTTCGCGTTCGAATCAATGCGGGTCATCGACACCGTGATCATGGGCAACGCCGAGCTGTGGCAGGTGGCGGCGGAACGTGAGCGCATCTATTCGCTGCCGGAAATGAGCGAGGACGACGGCATGGCGGTCGCTGACCTGGAGGTTCGCTTTGCCGAACTCGACGGCTATACCGCCGAGTCGCGTGCCGGTGAGTTGCTGCTCGGCCTGGGGATTCCCATCGAGCAGCATTTCGGCCCCATGAGCGAGGTGTCGCCGGGCTGGAAACTGCGGGTACTGCTGGCTCAGGCGCTATTCTCCGACCCGGATGTATTGCTGCTCGACGAGCCGACCAACCACCTGGATATCAATACCATCCGTTGGCTGGAAGACATGCTCAAGGCACGCAGCAGCACCATGATCATCATTTCCCACGATCGCCACTTTCTCAACAGCGTCTGCACCCACATGGCGGACCTGGACTACGGCGAGATCACCCTGTTCCCCGGTAACTACGATGACTACATGACCGCGGCCACCGCCGTGCGTGAACGTCAACATTCGGATAATAACAAGAAAAAAGCCCAGATCGCGGAACTGCAACAGTTCGTCAGCCGCTTCTCGGCCAACGCCTCCAAGGCCAAGCAGGCCACCTCGCGTGCCCGCCAGATCGACAAGATCAAGCTCGAGGATATCAAGCCCTCAAGCCGGGTGAGTCCTTTTATCCGTTTCGACCAGGCCAAGAAGATTCATCGCAATGCGGTCAATGTTGAGGCCATCACCAAGGGTTACAACGACACTCCCTTGTTCGAGCGGCTTTCCATGACCGTGGAGGCGGGCGAGCGCATCGCCATTATCGGCCCCAACGGTATCGGCAAGACCACGCTGCTCAAGACCTTGGCCGGGGAGCTTCATCCTGATGCGGGGGCAGTGAAGTGGACCGATAGCGCCGACCTGGGTGTTTTCGCCCAGGAGCATGGGGATGACTTCGCCTTCGATGCCACCTTGTTCGAATGGATGGCCCAGTGGACCCAGGGCGGCGAGCAGGTAGTGCGCGGTGCGCTAGGGCGGATGCTGTTTTCCAGCGACGATATCGACAAGTCGGTAAAGGTCATTTCAGGGGGTGAGCAGGGCCGTATGCTGTTCGGTAAGTTGACGCTTACTCAGCCCAACGTTTTGCTGATGGACGAGCCAACCAATCACCTCGACATGGAATCCATCGAGGCGCTTAACCTGGCACTGGAAAATTATCCCGGCACGCTGATTTTCGTCAGCCATGATCGTGAATTCGTTTCATCGCTTGCCACTCGGGTGTTCGACATGAGTAACGACGGTATCGTCGACTTCAGCGGTAGCTACGATGACTATCTGCGCAGTCAGGGCGTGGTCTGATGTAGATAGTGGGTGTAAAGAATAGATAGCAGCCGCGTAGCCAAGAAATAGGGTACAAGAACCGAGCAAAAAAAACCGAGGGCTGTCCCTCGGTTTTTTTATAAGCGTTGAATATCCACCAGATGGCCGATGATGGGATAGCCGGCTTTTTTGGCGGCCTTCTCGGCTTCCATCTGCGCTTCCAGCCTGGAAATGCTTGAGGATTGATGCTCGAACACCGTGTCCAGCGCAAGTCGCTTGGTACGCACGGCGAGCTTCACCAGATGTCCGGTCTTGTAACCCTTGCCTGATTGCCGCTCTTGAGAAGGCGCTGAAGAGCGGGGTGGCGTCGACTGGCGGCGTTGATCCGGGTTCATGAAAGAGTCAATTTCACGCTTCATGTTAGTTTCAAATTCGCTTAATTCTGTCTCCATGAGACCTCCAATTAGTAATTTTTTAATCAATTAAATATAGAAATAATGTGTAGTCGAAACAGTGCGTGATCGGTTTTTTATTCCGATTGATGCGCCAGGCTCATCAAGTAAAGAGCGGCTGCCAGGGCGAGTGCCGAGACTGCCAAATAAATAGCGTCAAGCGGTGTCGTGAATTGAATGTCCACCACGGCGCGGAAGAATTCAATGATTACCGCCAGTATCACAACGCGAACAATTTTATCTTTTAGCTGATCGAATGATTGAACATTAAAGGGGTGGTTTTTAGCATGCTGTTCCGACTGTTCTATTTGAGAAACAAATAACCGGTAAACGCCTAAGCCAAAAATTAACAATACGATCGCTATCAAATAAATATCAACGGCCACGATAATGTCTGTCACTACTGTGTCGTGAATGTCCCCGACGTTAGCGCCGGTGTAATATAGAACTGCATTGGCGACAACCTTGAAAATATCAAAGGTGCCTATAATAAAAAGTACCAATGCACCCAGAAGACTCGGGATAACCGCCAGCATGACCAGAAAACGTGAACTCCAGAGCAAACGCTCGAAATGTTTCTCCCATTTGTCTTGCCGGTTTAACCGTTTGCCAGGATCGGCTGTTTCATGCTCAGGTACCATCGTACTTCCTTTGGTTCCATTGTTTCTGTGAATGTTTTTGTGAATGTTTCGGTGAAATATTATCAATCAGTGCAACGGCGACACGCAGCCTCATCGCCTGATTAAGTCTGGTCTATGTATAAAGGTTCAGGGCTACCAGCGATAGCCTAGCGTCACCATCTCGAAACCATCATTGGGCTTTTTGATTCCGGCATTGGAATAATGCGACAGGCTCAACGCTAATTCCCCATTGCCAGCGGGCATGCCTACGGCCAGGCGATCCTGGAACTGAAAGGCGGTGCTGAGCTGGCGTGACTCCATGCGGGTGTTCAGAAACACCGCGGCACCAATTCCCCCTTCCACAAAGACCTGTGGCTTTCCGGAAAATGTGTAGCGTAGCGCCGGCGTTAGCTGCCAGGCGGCATTATCCCGTTCATCGTCACCAGGTAGCAATAGTATACCGGTACTCAGCCGAAGGTCGAGCTGGGGATGCCAGCGTTCCAGTGAGAAAAAACGATCAGCTTCGATGTGAAGTGAGGCGGTGGACTCGCTGGTAACACCAGCGGCTATGGAAACATCAGCTATCGCCAAGGGACTTCCGAGGAGCGTCAACAGCGTGGTTACAAGCCATAAAGTTAGTTTTCGAAACATCCGTGTGCCTTTTTGGTTGGGTATGTGAGCCGCTGTGCGATGCAAGAACTACAAAGTAGAGGGTAATGCCTCCGGGCATTTTTTTGCCGCCGACGTTATCAAGGAGGCTAGACGCTTGAGCTTATTCTGCAAAGAAAAAGACGTAAAGGCCATCTCAGATGTCAGCAGTAGGTTTCTCTGCCTACCTTGTCGAGCTCATCGAAATGTACTGGGTATCATCGAAGGTCGTAGGCACCCGAACTGAGCTTGATGGTTTTTCAAGGCAATCATTTTAAGCAGCTTTGTAATAAGTTTTCCACGCTAGCTTTGCCCATCGTCTGCATTTTTTGTATGTTTTTATCGGGTATGGCGGAGGTGTCTCCATAAGCATCGATGGCTTTATCTAGGCTCGCCTCTCTGAGAAGGTGTAGCATTGGGTAAGGTGAGCGATTGGTATAGTTGGAGACATCCATTGGCTCTGTCTCGGCAAAACAGTAATCTGGATGAAATGTCGCCAATTGATAGATACCTTCATATCCTTGCTCAGTCATCATGGCTTCTGCCAGATCGACGAAATCCAGGTAATGATGAAAGTCTCTGAACAAGGTGGGAAATATCAATAGTGTCGTTTCAGTTTCCTTGTGAGAATCCAGCCACTGAATTTCCATCATCAACTCTTCGAGCGCTACTTCAATTTTCTTGGAGCGAACAACGCAGAGTCTCACGGACTCTTTTTCCACTTCCCGCTTTGCAAAAGGGCAAATATCAAGCTCTACAATAAATCGTTTCACCCAGTTCATGGTTTGTTGAGTGATAGTGCTGTCGGATAGTTGCATAACTGACTCTCTAGCCTTTGACAATGATACGGGGTAGGTCGGCTACGTTATTTGCCGATAAAGGCTTCAATGCCTTCTTCATGAATAGCCGTTCTGGCTTCCTCAAGGGCAGCGCGATCCGTGGGGAAGGTATTATCCCATACCTCTGAATTTCCGTATTCATCAACGATTTCCAGACTCCATTCGGCATCTTCATCACTACGATAAATAGTCACGTTTACGCTTTTAGCGTCTTGCACGATCGCTTGGCTCAAGTTGCTGTTTTCCAGCTTTTTGTCAGAGTTCATTCGGGTTCTCAAAGGAGTGCTTTCAAGGAAGGTGGCAGCGAAAGGCTGGGGTGGCCAAAGGTCAGCTGACAATCTCAGGGAGGGCAAGCATAAGGCTGAGTTTAACATGAAATCCCATAGTGCCAATGGGTAGCAAGGGCCGCCAAGCATTAGGAAAAATGAATTTTTAGTGTCTGTCTTTGAAAATTTTTAAAACTTGATCCATGTCATGGGGAAAACGGATCTCCTCACCTACGCTGAATTGGAGAAGCACTTGGAAGAAGGCTTCCTTTCCAACACATCAGGAGGTGTTATCACCATGTCAAAGGCCACAGCCGATATAGCTTTTCTCACGTGCTTGCCCGGAGAACAGCTTGCTTTGATCGGGGCTCACGAAATCGAGGAAATGCACCGCTACCGTGGGTTTGCCCTAAGCTTTCTACCCATCAAACCATGTGTTAGCCGGTTGATGGTGGCCTTGGGTGTCGAATGCGAAAACCGAGTAGCTAGCCTGAGATGCACTGCCGAAAGTATGTACCTAGCGGAAGATTTCATGGCCAATAGTGAGATAAGAGCAGATCACTTGGCGGAACTTCGTCGGCAGCATTTCTTCGTGGTCGATGATGACATGGCGTGGTTGACGCTGGTTCAGGTACTGGCGGCAGCTTACAACTCTTGGCAATTCCATGAACTTATACTTAATACCTGCAGCACCCCAGAGTTGCGCGCTTTACTTAATCAGTTCGTTCAACAGAAACGTAATGCCTGCGGCATCCTGGAAGACCTACAAGATACTCTCAGATAGCCGGTCTTCCTGCGTCTTTTCTTCGTCCAGTTTTTAAAGCCAGCGTTCAAACCATTGAGTGGCTAGCTGGGAGGCTTTTTCCAGAGTGCCTGCCTCTTCGAAAAGGTGAGTGGCACCCGGGACAATCTCAATTTCGCAGGTAGCTTTCATGCGTGAACGCGCCTCCTTGTTGAGGTCAATGACCACAGGGTCGTGGCCACCCACGATCAAAAGGGTAGGTGCCTCGACGTCGGGTAATTTCTCTTCCGCCAAGTCCGGGCGTCCTCCTCGGGAAACCACCGCACGAATCATGTCGCCTTGTTGAGCCGCTGCCTTCAAGGCAGCGGCTGCTCCAGTACTGGCACCGAAATAACCCTGCGGAAGATTCGATAGCGAGGATTCTCGACTGGCCCATTGTGATGCCTGTATCAACCGCCGAGCCAGTAGGTCGATATCGAAGCGGTTTTCGAATATGCGATCTTCCTCTTCGGTGAGCAGATCGAAAAGCAGAGTGGCGAAGCCCGAATCCTGCAATACCTGGGCCACGAAATTATTGCGTCCACTCAAACGGCTGCTGCCGCTGCCGTGGGCGAATATCACCAGGCCCGCGCAGGCGGAGGGCAGGGCAAGAATACCTTCATGGGGCTGATCATCCAGCATCAGTTTTACCGTTTGTGCCTCATTGCGTTGCATGGTGGCCTCCTTGGCAGACGTTGGGTATTGACGTTTTGAAAGTTAATTAGAGAGAACGTTAGTCGAGAGAAAGGCAGGTGGCCACTGCTTGTCCAGTTTGAACAATCGATATGATTAGCTATACCTGTGAGTACTTGTTTTTTTAATAAAACGTTTTCATCTTTATTTTCTGTTAATTATTCAGCTTCGTTATGGATTAAAAAATCTATAAATCAGTCTATTACCAAGCGGGCAAGGAGTAGCCAAAATGATTTTTACTGATCGTATTCATGCCGGTGCCGAGCTGGCCACGGCGTTAGCGGACTATGCTGAGCGTGACAACACCATTTTGCTGGCCTTACCCCGCGGTGGCGTGCCGATTGCAGCCGAGGTAAGCCGTGAATTGAGTTTACCGATGGATCTGATGCTGGTGCGAAAACTCGGGGTGCCCGGTCATGAAGAGTTTGCCATGGGGGCCATCGCACCCGGTGATCATCGTGTGCTTCATCAAGAGGTCATTGAAGCGCTTAGGTTGACTCCCGAACAGGTCGAGAAGGTGGCGGAGCGAGAGAAAGCCGAGCTTGAACGCCGTGACAGGCTGTATCGCGGCGAGGCACCCGCACTCGATCTGACGGGCATGACAGTAATTCTGGTTGATGATGGCTTGGCAACCGGCGCCAGCATGGAAGCCGCGATTGCTTCCGCGCACCATGGCGCCGCCGGCGAAATTGTGGTCGCCGCTCCCGTGGCCGCCCTGGACACTTGTCGCAGGCTCGAGGGTCAGGTGGACCGAGTGGTATGTCCGCATCAGCTTGACGATTTTGGCGGGGTAGGGCGTTGGTATGTCAACTTTCCCCAAGTCACGGATAGCGAGGTAATCGAGCTTCTGCGTCAGCACAAGCAAGCGGGTCAAGACACCCAGGAGGGGCAGGTATGAAACGTGATGATGACAAGCGTGCCGTGCAGGCAATCGAGGAAAATGCACTGGAACTCAAGGGCACGGCTGAAGACTATGATGCCATTGTCGAGGCGGCACGGGGCAAGCGGTTCGTCATGATCGGCGAAGCTTCGCACGGTACCCAGGAGTTCTATCGGATCCGTGCGGAAATAACCCGCCGCCTGATCGAGGAAGAAGGATTCGCAGCAGTCGCGGTGGAGGCCGACTGGCCGGATGCCTATGCCGTCAACCGCTATGTATGGAACGTTTCTTCGGCAAGTCGCGCTGAAGAAGCGCTCAACACCTTCAAGCGTTTTCCGGTATGGATGTGGGCCAATACCGAGGTACGTGATTTCGTGCGCTGGCTAGCCTCGTTCAATGAAGCACGCAGCACCACCTTCAGCCAAGGCGAGCGCCCGGTTGGCTTTTATGGGCTCGATTTATACAGCATGGGCAATTCGGTTCATGCGGTGCTCGACTATCTTGACAAGCATGACCCGCCTGCCGCAAAGCGTGCCCGTGATCGCTATGCCTGTCTGGATCAGTTTCTCGATGAGCCGCATCGCTACGGCAGGTCGGTCGAGCTGGGACTGACCCTGTCGTGCGAACAGGAAATCATCGACCAGTTGGTTGAGTTGCAGCATCAGATCCTGCCGCGCCTGAAAGGCGAACATCAGATTGAAGAAGAGCATCGCTTCTGTGTCGAGCAGAATGCCAAGGTGGTACTCAATGCCGAAGAATATTACCGCTCCATGTTCCAAGGCCGAGTCAGCTCCTGGAATCTGCGCGATGGGCATATGTTCGAGACGCTGGAAGCCTTGCAGGCGCATCTCAGTGAGAAGTTGGACCGGCCTGCAGGTATCGTGGTCTGGGCGCATAATTCGCATATTGGTAATGCCGCGGTTACTGACATGGGCCGTTGGGGGGAATTCAATATCGGCCAGCTGGCCCGCGAAAAGTATGCCGAAAATGCTTTGCTGGTGGGCTTTTCCACTGCGACCGGTGAGGTCACTGCTGCTACCGATTGGGATGGAGCCGGTGAGCATAAAAGCGTACGCGAACCGCTGGAAGACAGCTATGAGCGGCTGTTCCACCAAGTAAAATACGAGCGCTTCCTGCTCGACCTGCGCAAGCGTAATGCGGCAACGGCGGCGCTGGAAACACCTCGTCTGCATCGCGCTATCGGGGTGATCTATCGTCCGGAAACCGAGCGTCAGAGTCATTATTTTCACAGTACCTTGTCACAGCAATACGATTTCATCCTGCATATCGACAAGACCCATGCACTTGAGGCGTTGACGGAGGTACCGCGTGCCGCGGACAACGAACCCGCTGATACCTATCCCACCGGCTACTGAACGCCGCTGGATAATGCCTGAGCAAGCTGGCGGCGAACGTCGGCGTAGGAATGGCCTTCCAGGGCGGCGAAGCCGGGTAACTGTCTGGCTTTCATGCGGGTGAACAGCGGCGTGGTGATCCCGCATAGAAAGCGGGCCAGCAGATCCGGCGTGGCGGGATGGCTATCGCCGCGCTGTTCAAGCTGAATGCGAAACTCACTGAGTAGCGCGGTAAGCTGTTGAGCTTCCAGCGCCGCTGAAGGCGCCTCGGCAGGCAAGTGCGCAGGCTGCCCACCACAGGCCGAGCAATGACCGCAGTGCATCGGGGCGCGGTCGTCACCGAACCACTCGGCCAGGCGGCGGCTGAGGCAGCTATCACTTTCGAACAGCGCCAGCATGGCGTGCAACCGGGTGATTTCCGCGGCTTCCTTGTCGTGAAAATAGCCGTGCAGTTCCTGGCCGAGTGCTTCGGCGTCGATGTCTGTTTTCAATACCGCATAGACCTCGGTCAACTGGCGGCTCTGTAGCTCAAGCCAGCCCTTCTCGACGAAGTAATCCAGAGCGGTAAGTACGCGTGGCCTGGCGGTATCCAGGCCACGCTCCCGGCCAAGTATTTCCAGGCTGGAAAAATCCAGTTCATACCAGGTGCGGGCACGCTTCGAGGCATCGAGAATCGCCTGAACGAACGCCCGGCGCTCGCCCTGGAAACGCGCCACCAGGGCATCGGCGTCGCCCAGCAACTTGAAACGATAGTCGGCGAAATAAGCGTGGTGAGGTTCGATGATGCCGCGCAGTTCCAGCTGCACCAGCAGGGTCTTGAGGGGCAGCGGGCGGATATTGGTGTGTTGCGATAGGGGTGTGAGCAGAAGCTCCCAGCGCGGCCCTGCGGCTTGGAGTTCGTCGATCAGGCGACGAATGGCGTGATACTCCGGGGTATCGCCGTAAACGAAGGTTTCCAGCACACCTAGGGTATCGCGACCGGCCAGCATCAGGCAGGTCGAAGGTTTGCCGTCGCGACCGGCCCGGCCGATCTCCTGGCTGTAGTTCTCGATCGACTTGGGCAGGTCGAAATGCACCACATGGCGGATGTCGGCCTTGTCGATGCCCATGCCGAAGGCGATGGTCGCCACGATGCAATGGCAGCGACCCTGCATGAAATCCTGCTGGATGGCTTGGCGGGTCTCGCTTTTAAGCCCCGCGTGATAAGCCGTCGCCTGAATGCCCGCCTTGCTCAGGTAAGCCGCTAGGCGTTCGGCGCTCTGCTGCAGGGTCACGTAAACAATGGTGGGGGCGGGTCCATCGGCCAGCCTGGGCTGCAGCCATTCGACCAGGGCGCGAGGCCGAGCATTGGCCGGTGCCGGGGCTACTTCCAGAGCCAGATTGGGGCGGTAGAAACCGGTGGCGGTCACGTCATCAGCCGCGATGGCGAAGCGGTTGCGCATATCCTCGATCACCCTTGGCGTGGCGGTGGCCGTCAGCAATAGTGCCTGGGGGATGGCGAATTCACGCTGGTAGTCGGGGAGTTTGAGATAGTCGGGACGAAAGTTGTGCCCCCATTCAGAGATGCAGTGTGCTTCGTCGACCACCATCAGCGAAATCGGCACTCGGCGGATAAAGGCGCGAAACCGCTCGTTCTTGAGGCGTTCCACCGAAATCATCAGAATGCGGATATCGCCGCGCTCCACACCGTTCATCACCGCGGAGGTCTCTTCGCGGCTCTGGGCGGAATCGATACTCGCCGCCTGCATGCCGTGGCGCTCTAGAAACGCCAGTTGATCCTGCATCAGCGCCAGCAGCGGCGAAATCACCAGCGTCAGGTGAGGCAGGTGCAGGGCGGGTAACTGGTAGCACAGCGACTTGCCGGACCCGGTGGGAAAGATGGCCGCGGCCGAACGACCCGCCACCACCGCCTCGATCACCGGGCGCTGGCCGAGACGAAAATCGTCGTAGCCGAAAACTTGCTGGAGAGTGCGCTCGATCATGATAGTTTCCTGAGATATGGCATGCTCGCTCAGGGGCAGGCTTGATTTACCCTAAACGGCATAAGAAGGCATTTTTCGATGTGGTATCTTTACTTGCTGGAATGCCGAGGCGGTAATACCTACGCCGGCATCACCAATGATGTGCTCAGGCGCTATGCCGCGCATCAAGCTGGAAAGGGCGCGCGTTACACCCGGGCCAACCCGCCCAGCGCGATTCTGGGCGTGCAACCTTTTGCTTGCCGTAGCAGCGCTAGCCGCGCCGAATACCAGCTCAAGCGCAAGACACCCACACAGAAACGCCTGTGGGCCGATACTTGGCCTTGGCCACCCGAGGCTTGCTCCGCCGAATAGAAAGAGAAACCGGAAGCCTTGAAGCGCCTGAAAGAAAAGCTCACCCTTTAGTGACACTCGCCCATCCAGAAGAGACCTTGCTTATGTATATTGCCATGAATCGCTTTCGTATTGCGCCCGGCCGTGAAGAGGAGTTCATCGAGATCTGGCGCAACCGGGATTCACACCTGAATGAAGTGCCGGGTTTCAAGAGCTTCCAGCTGTTGCAGGGACCGAGCCACGAAGACCACACCCTGTTTGCCTCACATAGCATCTGGGAATCGGAAACCGCTTTCATCGACTGGACCAAGTCGGAATCCTTCCGCAAGGCCCATGCCAATGCCAAGGCCGCCAGTGGGGTGTATCTCGGCCCGCCGGTATTCGAAGGTTTTGAGGTAGTGCTTTAGGGGAGATGAGCAAGCCCGCCCCCTCAATTACCGCGCCCTTGGGATCAAGTCCTGCGCGGCTTGTTGCGCAACGCCGCGAAGCCAATGATGACGTCTAGGCGGTCGTCCACTGATTGTTCAGCCTGTTGCATCAGGGCAAGCCCGCGCAGCATTTTCGGTGACCATGGCCTCCGCCAAGGCACGAAAGACACTGGCAAAGATATGGCTGCGCAACAACGCCGCAAACAGCGCGGGGGTCGGATCGCGCTCGGGCTGGCGCAATGCCGCCCGGACCGCAGCGTCCCGGCTCAGGCGCGCCCGGGTGACGTCATCCAGACGGGTGCCAAAGCGGGCGAAGGCTTCCCGCTCCTCGAACTGGGTCAAAGTGACGTGCAGGTTGCCGGCGACCTCCCGAAACGCGCGATGCTGGGCCTTGTCGCCGGGCCAGAAGGGGTGGGGAACCGGCAGAGGAAATGATACGTCGTGACAGGTCACTCCGGCAGATCAGTCTCCGCGCCGATCGAGGCCGAACTGACCGTCTTGGCATACTTGGCCAGCCATCTCCTGTCGTCGTGGAGGTCATGTCCTGGTTCATCTCAGGGGGCGAATTCCATACCCAGCGACGAAAATTCACCTTCAGCCTCGTCAAATCCTTGTGCCAGCGTCTATGCTGGAAGGTATGAAACTATTTTCTCTCAACGCCAGTAGACCTTTTGGCGAAAAAGTGGCGCAGGCACTGGGCATCTCGCTTGCCGAACACGAAGAGCGCGACTTCGAGGACGGCGAGCACAAGGCGCGACCGCTGGAAAGCGTGCGTGGCGAGGATGTCTATGTGCTGCAGAGCCTCAATGGCGACCCGGAGCAAGGGGTCAACGAGCGGCTTTGCCGGCTACTGTTCTTCCTGGGCGCCGTCCGCGACGCGGGCGCCCAGCGGGTTACCGCGGTGATCCCCTACATGGCCTATGCACGCAAGGACCGCCGGACCAAGTCACGCGACCCGCTTTCCTCTCGCTATCTCGCTATGCTTCTCGAAGCCATGGGCATCGACGCCGTCATGACGCTCGACGTCCACAATCCCGCGGCCTTCCAGAATGCCTTCCGCTGCCCCACTCACACCCTCGACACGCGTCGTCTGTTCGCCGATTACATGCGCGAGCGCTGTGGCGACGGGCCGGTGGTAGTGGCATCCCCCGACCCGGGCGGCGTGAAGCGGGCGCAGGGCTTCAGGGAAATGCTCGAGCCCATGCTGGATCGCGAGATCGGTGCAGCCTACATGGAGAAACGTCGCAGCGAGGGCAAGGTCAGCGGCACCCTGCTGACCGGTGAGGTCGAAGGCGCCACCGTGCTGGTCGTGGATGACTTGATCAGTTCGGGAGGTACCCTGCTGCGCGCCGCCCAGGCATGCCTGGACCGAGGAGCAAAGGTGGTATACGGGCTGGCGGCCCACGGCCTGTTCGTCGGCGATGCCGACCGGGTGGTCAGCGACCCCCAGCTGAGTAAGCTTATCGTTACCGATACCGTCCCGCCAACCCGCCTCGATGCCGAGGTAGCCAGCCAACACCTTGAGGTGGTCAGCGCCGCCCCGATCTTTGCCGAGGCAATCCGCCGCGCCCATGAGAATGGCTCACTCACCGAACTGCTCGGGGGTCCGGCGTAACGGCGGTCACTATCCCACCCCAATGGCAGGGGATTCAGGCAGGTTTTTTGCTAGTCCAGTTCACGACAGGCCTGCTGCCCCAAGGCCAGGTATTCCCTGGCCTGCGGTTCCCATTTTTCTGGGATGCGCGGATCTGGCTCGAGCAGGTGAGCGAGCGACAGGCGCGCTCTGAGGCAGGCACGATACGCCTTATAGAAGGCCAGCAACCGCCTGTCTGGCCGATCATCGAGTGTCCGGGCGCAGTCGTTGACCAATAGCTTGCCAATCCAGGCTGCCCCGAGTCGGTCGCACTCGAGGCCCAGGAAGCTCAATTCGTCGAAGGGATCCACCAGCCGCAGAGGGCGGCTGAATTCGAGGCAATCGATGACAACGGGAGGCTCGGTGAGGCAGACATGCTCGGGGCGCAAATCACCATGCCCTTCGACGATCCGTCCCTGATGCGCGCGCTCCCCCAGCAGGTCAGGCTCTTCGGCGAGCAGGCGATCGAGGCGGTTGATGACCGGCGCCACCCCATTCCTTGTCACAGAGAATCGCGTATCAGCGATGACTTCTCGGCTTCTGTCGAGCTCGCGCTTGAAATGATCCAAGTAGGTTTCTACCGATATCTCGACCGGCTCGAGGCCCTGATAGAAAACGGAGAGCCGCTCGGCGACCCGGGTGGCCCGGGCCCTAGTGACGGTACCCTGCGACAGCGCCACATCAAGCATGAGATGCTCGGGCAGTCGCCTCATCACGACCAGCCAGTCGACCACCTCTCCCTCGCCATTGATCTTGAGCCGGCCCTCGGAATTCAGCCCCAGCGATGCCACGCCCAAGTAAACCTCCGGTGCCAGGCGACGGTTGAGACGAACCTCCTCGTGGCAAAGAAACTCGCGGTCGCGCAGGACATGACAGTCGCGATGATTGTACTCGACAGGCTTCTTGAGCTTGTAGACCCGATCCTTTGTCAGAAAGACCCAGGCCATGTGGGTCTCCTTGACATCGACCTCGCCCTCGAAACCGGGGTAAGCCCGGGGAATCGACAGGAACGCGACCTTGTCTCGAAGTGAGACGTCGTTTGCGGTCGCGCCAGAGATAGGGTGCGAATCCTTGGCCATAGTGACTCCCTTTCGATCTAGCGGGAGGGGTACCACACCTTCCTGACGAACTCGGACTTGAGCTCAATCGCCCAAGGTAGAGAGCCGGTCGGCTGATACGACCCCGATCCACTAGCCGTCGACATCCTTGAAATCCGAAACAGATCACCCTTACGAGCTATCACCTGGGATCTGTGGGGCCAGCCCCCACTCTGCCGGGATATCCGAGGCTTCCAGTCCCTCGAAGCGGTCGGTCACGTAGGTGCTGTGACACGCCACGCAGGATTCGGTCATGCGCCCAAAGATATCCACCTGCCGGGGGGTATCTTCCGCAAGGCCAGCCTCGGCCAGTGACGCCGAGAGCTCATGCAGATATGTATCCATTTGCAGGAACTCCGGCGGCACCGCGGCCTTTAGATCCCGACGATCCTCATCGGTCAAGGACTGTTCCAGAATAAAGCTGTCGTGAATCGACTGTCCCTTCTCTGCCACCATAGCATGTTGCCCCTGCACAATGGCGCTATAGACCTCCTGCATCGCCAGATCAATCTGAACCATCTCCTTCTTCAGCAGGCCCTGCAGCTTGGGTGTCAGTTCAGGCCTGACGGGCTCTGCGGCAAGGCTGAGAGCACTAACACCCAAGGCCACCAACGTGCCAAGGACAATAGTGCTACGTCGGCCACAACCGCGAAGGGGAATCGCCGAGCAGATCGAAATGGCGAATAACATGGCTGGTCTCCTCTATTGGCTCGTGTTCAAGGCTCATTCCTGGCCAGTATAGTTGTCATCCGGTGGCCTCCATCCCTTGATTAGGTGGATCTACCTGTGATTTTTTTTTGTTGGGGCCAAGCAAGCTACCCCGTCAGTCGCTGTGCTTATTTCTTGAGTTCAGGACCATCAGCAATATCAGTCACCGCGCCGGTCGAGGCCGAACTGACCGTCTTGGCATACTTGGCCAGCACGCCGCGGGTGTAACGTGGCGCAGGTTGTTGCCAGGCCGCGCGGCGGCGGGTCATTTCTTTATCGCTGAGGTCGATCTCGATGGTGTTGACCTTGGCATCGATGGTGATCATGTCGCCATCTTCCACCAAAGCCAAGGGGCCGCCGTCGAAGGCCTCCGGAGAGATATGCCCGACCACGAAGCCGTGGCTACCGCCAGAAAAACGCCCGTCGGTAATCAACGCCACCTCACTGCCCAGCCCCCGGCCCATGATGGCGGAGGTTGGCGTTAGCATCTCGCGCATCCCCGGGCCACCCTTGGGACCTTCGTAACGAATCACCACCACATCGCCGGCGACCACGGTGCCGTCATTGATGCGTGCCTGGGCCTCTTCTTCGGAGCCGAAGACCCGGGCGGTGCCGGAAAAGCGTGTACCTTCCTTGCCGGTGATCTTGGCCACTGCCCCTTCTGGCGCCAGGTTGCCGAACAGAATACGCAGGTGACTCTCGGTTTTCAGGGGTGCCGAAAGCGGCGCGATGATGGTCTGGTCGTTGGGGTAAGGGGCGACTGTGGCCAGGTTTTCAGCCAGGGTCTTGCCGGTGACCGTCAGGCAGTCGCCGTGTAGCAGGCCCGCTTCGAGCAGCATCTTCATCAGCGGTTGAATGCCGCCAATCGCCACCAGCTCGCTCATCATGTAATGGCCGCTGGGGCGCAGATCGGCGAGCACCGGCACGCGTTTGCCGATGGTGGTGAAGTCGTCAAGATCGAGTTCGACCCCCACGGTATTGGCCATGGCGATCAGGTGCAGTACCGCATTGGTCGAGCCGCCCAGAGCGATCACCACGGTGACGGCATTTTCGAAGGCTTCGCGAGACATGATGTCGGAAGGTTTGATGTCACGCTCAAGCAATGCCAGCACCGCTTCCCCGGCGGCATGGCAGTCGTCGTGCTTGGCTTGCGATACAGCGTTTTGCGCTGAGCTTCCCGGTAGGCTCATGCCCAATGCCTCGATCGCCGAGGCCATGGTATTGGCGGTATACATGCCACCGCAGGCGCCAGGACCGGGAATTGCCGTTTCCTCTATCTGCTTGAGTTCGATCAGGTCGAGGTCGCCGCGGCTGTGAGCGCCCATGGCCTCGAATACCGAGACGATATCCGTGTGGCCCTTGCCGGGCAGGATGGTGCCGCCATAGACGAACACGCTGGGACGGTTAAGTCGTGCCAGACCCATCAGGCAGCCCGGCATGTTCTTGTCGCAGCCGCCGATGGCGACCAGGCCGTCGAAGCCTTCACAGCCGGCCACTGTCTCGATGGAATCACAGATCACCTCCCGCGACACCAGCGAATACTTCATGCCTTCCGTGCCGTTGGCAATGCCATCGGATATGGTGATGGTGTTGAAGATCACTCCTTTGCCGCCGGCAGCATCGGCCCCGGCGGCTGCCTGTCTTGCCAGTTCATCGATATGGCTGTTGCAGGGCGTAAGATTGCTCCAGGTGGAAGCAATGCCTACCTGGGGCTTGGTGAAGTCCTCATCCTTGAAGCCCACCGCACGCAACATGGCGCGACTGGCGGCTTTGCCGACACCATCCACTACCGGGGCGGAATGTCGACGACGGGGATCTGTAGGCGAATCGCTCATGGGCGAGCTCCAGTTGGGTTGAAAAAGGGGCTGAGGCAAAGGGTGGCCGCTTGGAGGCGCGCTGGCAAGAGGCAACGGCTAGTAGTCGCTAATAGTGGTACGCTTTATGAACATGACTGGAGGCTAATTTTGAAGAAGATACCCGCTCACTTGATCACCGGTTTTCTGGGGAGTGGCAAGAGCACGCTTATCCACAGCCTGATCGAACACAAGCCTGTGGATGAACGCTGGGCAGTGCTGGTCAATGAATTCGGACAGATCGGTATCGATCAGGCCATGTTCACCGAACGCGACGATGTGGTCGTCAAAGGACTGCCCGGCGGCTGCCTGTGCTGCCAGCTGGCGTTCGTGATGCAGGCTACCCTGGTTAACCTGCTACACCGCCATCGCCCGGATCGTTTGATCATCGAACCTTCCGGGCTCGGCCATCCTGCCGGGCTGCTCGATATGCTGCGCGGCGAGGCGTTTGCCGAGGTGCTGGAGGTTCAGGATATCATCGCCACCCTCGACCCGCGCCGACTCGATGAACAACGGGTGCGCGAACACGAGACCTTCCGCGACCAGCTGGAAATGGCCGATGCCGTCGCGCTGACCATGACCGACCAGGCCAGTGCCGCGCAATGCCAGGCCGCTCGTGAACGGATGGAAGCCTGCTGGCCACCGAAAAAATGGCTGGTCGAGGCCCCTCATGGCGCCTTGCCGATTGATCTGTTGTTGAAAAACGAACAGTTGAAAAACAGTCATGCCTCGACAGTATCCACTCCTTCTAGGCCAGTCTCGCATCGGGCATTGCATGTCCCTGCGGCGCCCACCATGTTGGATGATATTTTTGCCGCCGTGGTGGATAGGCCGCCCCCGTTGGGACAACCTCAGCATGAGACCGGCAGCGCCCTGGGCTATACCAGCCTGAGCTGGCGTTGGCACCCTGAGGAATGCTTCGATCTTGATCAGCTCACCGCGCAACTCAGCGCCTTTCCTCGAGAGGTACGCATCAAGGGCATCCTCCATACCCACGATGGCTGGAAGCTTCTCAACCGTGCCGAGGGCGCCATGCACATGCAAAGCAGCGCCTGGCGTCAGGACTCACGCCTGGAAATCATCGCTCCGCCACAAGCTTTACCCGGTGCCGAGAGTTTGGCCGACGGGCTCGAGGCCTGTCGCGATCACAGCGCCTCGACCGGAAGCGGGCGTGCAAACAAGTAACCCTGGAAGGCGTGGCAGTGATGCTCGGTCAACCAGACTCGCTGAGCCTCGGTTTCCACGCCTTCGGCGATAACCTCCAGTCCCAGGCTATGAGCCAGCCCGATAGTGCTTTCGACGATGGCCGCATTGGCGAGGTCATCCAACAGATGCCGTACGAAGGATTGATCGATCTTTAGCTGGTCCAGCGGTAATTGAGTGAGATAGGCAAGCGATGAATAACCGGTGCCGAAATCATCCAATGAAAAGCTCAAGCCGGTCTGTTTCAGGCGCAGCATCTTTTCGCGGGCCTGCTGCTGTGCTTCGACAAGCAGGCCCTCGGTCAGCTCGAGTTTGAGACGCTGAGGAGAGGCGCCGGTACGTTCGAGAATTTGCATGACTCGCTCGACAAAATCCGGCTCGTGAAATTGCACCGGACTGATGTTGACCGCCACGGTAAGCTTTGCCGTGGCAGGGTTGTCGGCCCAGACTACCAATTGATGACACGCAGTTTCCAGCACCCAGGCACCTATCTCGATAATCAGCCGGGTTTCCTCGGCTAAGGGGATAAACTCGCCCGGCGAAACCATGCCACGCACGGGATGTATCCAGCGCAGTAAAGCTTCATAACCAGTGGGGATGCCGGCGGCATTTACTTGTGCCTGGTAGTAGAGCACCAGTTCGTTATTGGGTAACGCCTTGCGCAAGTCGGCTTCCAGTCGGGCCCGATTTTGCAGGCGCAACTGCATCGCAGTGTCGAAAAAGCGCAAGGTATTGCGGCCGGCTTCCTTGGCCTGAAACAGTGCCATATCGGCTTGCTGGAGTAGTTCATTCTTGGTGGCGTTGTTCCCGCATACCAAGGTAATGCCGATACTTCCCGTAATGGTGAGCGACTCACTTCCCAGAGAAATAGGGCGTCGCATAACAGCGAGCAATTTGAGAGCCAAGCGCTCGGCCAGCGCCGCCCCATTTTCCAGGGTGCTTCCCAAGTTGTGCGCCAATACGGCGAATTCATCGCCGCCCAGGCGCGCCAAGGTGTCATTGTCATCCAGCGCCTGGTCAAGCTCTCGGGCTATGTGTTGCAGCAGTTGGTCACCCGCATAGGGGCCCAGGGTATCGTTGACCTGCTTGAAATTATCCAGGTCAATGGATAACAAGGCGGCACAAGATTTCTTGGATGAGCAGCTGCTCTGGACGACCTGACCCAGGCGCTCCTGAAGCAGCCTGCGGTTGGCAAGCCCGGTCAGGGTGTCATAGAAGGCTAACTGATGGATTTCCTGTTCGGCAGCCTTGCGTTCGGTAATATCGCTCAGCGTTGCCACATAATTGGTCAGCGCACCTTTGGCATTGTGCACGGCACTGATGGTCAGCCACTCGGGAAACACTTCGCCGTTCTTGCGCCGGTTCCATATTTCCCCTTGCCAGCTGCCATTTTTCACGACGCCTTGCCACAGTTTGCGGTAAAAGTCTTTGTCATGATGTCCCGAACTGAGCATTCGAGGGTTACGCCCCATTACCTCGTCCTGGTGATAGCCGGTGACTCTGGTAAAGGTACTGTTGACCTTGAGAATATTGCCGTGGACGTCAGTGACCAGCATGCCCAGATGAGTCTCGAAGGCCGTCGCTGCGATTCTCAACTGAGCTTCGTTGGCCTTGGCCTGGGTCACATCGCGGACCACCGCCAAGACCCCATTAAAGGCATTGGCGGCATCCTTCAGCGGGCTGACAACCGAATGAAAGGCGCGCGTTTCTCGCCCGATACGCAGGGAATACTCGAATTCTTCGGACGTTTCCGTGTGACGCACCCGAGCGGACACTTCGGCGAACCGGTCAGCGACCGACCTTGGCAGAACGTCGCGGTAATGTTGCCCGAGTGCCGCCTCGGGATCGAGCGCTAGCCGTTCTTTAGCAGCCGCATGCACATAAGTAAAGCGACCCGCTTGGTCAAAGACGAAAACCATGTCCTGTATCGAGCTGACTAGGGCCTGGAGCCGAGCGGCTCGGGTGCGGGCTCGATGGCGCGCCTGTTCACGCTCGGCCATGCGCTGATTCAGTGTTTCTTCCAAGCTTAAACGTCCCATGTAGTGGCGCAGCACCAAGCCACCCAATAACGCCAAGAGCAAGGCGATACTGACCAGTACCCATAGGCGTTGCAGCCAGTTACTCAACAATCCTTGAAGGTCCTCGCCTACCACTACGATGAAGGGCAGCCCATTGACCTGTTGCAGCCAGTAAAGCTTGTCTTTGCCGTCAAGCGGGGATGCCATACGCAAGCTGGTCGGCTGCTCCTTGCTTTCGATAAATGCCGGAGCAAACGATCTGTGGAGGGATACCCCTAGGGTGCTTGCATTCAAGCTATCCGCCGATTCGGGATGGTGCGCGATCAGCTGCATTTGATTATCGAGGAGAGTGATATTTTCCCCCGGAGCCCTTCCCAGACCTTTGAGTGTGTCATGGAACACGACGGGGTCGATCCAGGCAACGCTAAAGCCCTCGGTGTGACCTTCCAGGCCGCGTAAGCGGTGTAGGTGGATAATATAATGGCGTTGATCGTGAGCAGACCAGACCAGGGGTGTCACCAGTTGATCACGCCTTGAGTCGCGGGCGAACGCCTCGAAGAAGGGCAGGTCACTGATATCGTAACCCGCTGAGTGCAGCGAACTGGAAGAAAGGATGACCCGACCGTGGGTATCGACCAGCCCCAGCTCTTCCAGAATCGGCACGCTGTCGCGTCGTGTCGCCAGAAAGGTTTCAATACGCCGGGCGGTATCGTCTGAAAGAGAAAATAGCGATTGTCCCGGCGTTCCCACTAGTTGGGAGACGCCCACCAGGGTGTATTCATTCACCATGAATACATTGCTCACCCATTCGGCGACTAGCTCCGCACGCACTGCACCCTTCTCACGCCCCGCCTGAATATCGCGTTGATATTGGTCACTCAATACCCAGCCCAGCATGGTGGTCATCATCAGGAGTGCCAGTAGATACATGGCAATCGCGCGGCGTCTATATGACTGGTATGAAGTAGTGGGAATTTGAGTATGGATGGCTTCAAACCAACGCATGTGATTATTTAGCCTTTATTTAAACGGTAAATATCATGCATGGTATCAAGATGAAACGTAAATTAACGTTAAGCTGTGTTGAACCACCGTATTGATTCTCGACTATTTAACCCGGCCAGCCGGCAGCAGCACAGCTGACCAGTACTCAAACGAATTAACCTCTGTGTTTACGCCGTGTTTTTATGCAGTATTTCGTGGATTTCCTCGGCATCTAGGGTTTCATGTTTTTCCAGCGCTGAAGCGAGCGCGTCCAGTGCCTTACGATGCTGTTTGAGCAATTCACGGCCATGCTCTTCCACTTCCTGCAGCAGGCCTCGAATCTCCTCGTCGACCAGATTGGCGGTCTCTTCACTATGTTCGCGCTGTTGTGCTATTTCCTTGCCCAGGAAAAGGTGATCCTGGCTTTGGGCGCACATCATCGGCCCCACACGTTGGTTCATCCCCCAGCGCGCCACCATGCGCCGCGCCAATTGGGTGGCTTGCTGCAAATCATTTTCCGCGCCGCTGCTGGTTTCCTCGAAGACCACCGACTCCGCCAAGCGCCCGCCGAACATCACCGTGAGACGGTCGCGTAGATAAGACTCCTGATAGTTGTAGCGGTCTTCATCGGGCACTTGGGCTGTCACACCTAGCGAACGCCCGCGCGGTAGCACGGACATCTTCTCGAGCGGATCTGCATGGGGTAGCAGATAAGCCAGCAGGGCATGGCCGGATTCATGGTAGGCCACGAGATGACGCTCTTCATTTGAGAGCCCGACGTCCTTGGCCTCGCCCAGTAACAGCCGGTCGCGAGCATCGGAAAAGCACTTCCAGTCGACTTCCTTCTGTTCACGGCGCCCTGCCAGTAGAGCTGCTTCGTTGGCCAGGTTAGCCAGGTCCGCCCCGGAGAAGCCGGTGGTCATCTCGGCCAGGCGTTCCAGGTCGACATCATCGCTTAGTGGCATCTTGCGGGTATGCACTTCCATTATCTCGCGGCGAGCATCGCGGTGAGGGTTTTCAAGGGTGATCTTGCGGTCGAAACGCCCTGGACGCAGCAGTGCCGAATCCAGCACATCCGGACGGTTGGTGGCCGCCAGCACGACTACCGACTCGCCTTCTTCGAAGCCGTCCATCTCGGCGAGAATCTGATTCAATGTCTGTTCGCGCTCGTCATGGCCGCCCCCCATCCCCGTTCCGCGTGAACGGCCGATGGAGTCCAGTTCGTCGATGAAGATCACCGAAGGGGCTTGTTCCTTGGCTTTCTGGAACATGTCGCGCACCCTGGAGGCGCCGACACCCACGAACATTTCGATAAACTCCGAGCCACTGATGTTGAAGAAAGGGACTTCGGCCTCGCCGGCCACCGCCTTGGCCATCAGGGTCTTGCCGGTGCCGGGCGGGCCCATCAACAGCAAGCCGCGGGGGATCTTGGCACCCAACGCGCGAAAGCGTTGCGGGTGCTTGAGAAAATCGATCACCTCAATGACATCCTGCTTGGCGTTTTCCGAGCCGGCCACGTCATCCAGGCGTACCTTGCTGTCTTCGCTGCGCACTTGGCGCGCCTTGGATTTCCCCATGCTGAAAATGCCGCCACCCCCCGACATGGCGCGTTGCTGCATTCGATTCCAAAACCAGAACAGCAACCCGAGAAACAGCACCCACGGCAATACCCCCATCAGCATGCGCTGCCACCAAGGCGGGTCGACTGGCCTGGCGGCTATCTCGATGCCATTGGTCTCCAGGCGCTCCAGCAGGCGGGTGCTTTCGACATCCGGGCGGATAGTCTCGAAGGTTTCGACCTCTTCGGCCTCGCGGGCTTCCCGGCCGGCTTCGCTGAAGCTTCCCTCCACGTCCTGGCCATGTAAAGTGACCTCCGCGATGTGGCCGGCATCCACAGCGTCAAGAAACTCCGAATAGGTGAGTTCCACCTGGCTCTGCTGTTCGGCGGCATCGAAGTAATTGAATACCAGGAAAATACCCAGCGTTAGCCAAAGGAATAGCAGCCACTGATTTCCGGCGCCTGTGGGTTCATTCTGGAAAGGTGAGCGCTTTTCTTCCCGCTTTTCTGAGCGTGAATCCGTTGGAGACGATGAGGTTCTGCGGTCGGTTTCGGACATGGCAACCCCCGTGGTTGTTGAATAGGATGGTGTGTGTTTTCTTTGACATGCCACTGCGAGGCAATTTAGCCATTGCAGGCAGCGGCGATGCTGGCAACGCTGTGTATTTACTGGAAGACTACCTCCAGCGTAGGCCCATCTTGCACGGAACACCTTGTTACCTTGGCATAAAACAGCCACTGCCACCTAGCGAGCAGCACCTCATGGATGACATCACACAGCAATTTTTTGCCACCAACGAGACCGCCATTCGCTTGGTCGTGGCCTTGTTGTTGGGCACCTTAATCGGGATCGAGCGTGGCTGGGTGGCTCGCGAACAGAAAGCCGGGCAGCGAGTAGCGGGTATTCGTACCCATGCGTTGGTGGGACTGCTGGGGGGAATTGCCGCGCTGCTTTCGCAAGCGCTCACTCCCTGGGCCTTTCCGCTGATTTTTTTAGCGGTGGCCGGGATTAGTCTGGTGGCATGGCGAGCGCATGCAGTCGAAACTCAAAATTACAGCATTACTGGCATGATAGGGTTGTTACTGACCTTCTGCTTCGGCGCTATTGCGGTGGCGATCGACCTTGTCTTGGCCACGGCCTGCGCGGTGATTACCGCTGTGATTCTCGACAATAAGCGAGAAATTCACGGCTTGTTGTACAAATTGCAGTCGCATGAACTTGATGCGGGGCTCAAGCTACTCTTGATCAGCGTGGTGATGTTGCCATTGTTGCCGGACGAGAACATGGGCCCGGGCGGGGTGCTTAATCCTTATCATATCTGGTGGCTGGTGGTGCTGGTCGCCTCGATTTCCTTTGTCGGCTATTTCGCCATCCGCCTCGGGGGCACCGAAAAAGGCATTCTATTCACTGGCCTGTTTGCCGGTCTCAGTTCATCCACCGCCTTGACCTTGCAGTACGCGCGCCAGTCGCGCCGGAACCCTGATCTGGAACCGATGTTGGCAGTAGGCATCTTGCTAGCCTGCGGCACCATGTTTCCGCGCATTTTACTTTATACCGTCTTGATCAACCCCGCCCTGTTACCCACGTTGACGCCTCCTGTTCTACTGATGGGGCTGGCCCTGTATATGCCGGCATTTTTTATCTGGCGCACCCAGCATCGTAAGCTCAAGGTGGATAGGCCTACCCTGACCCAGAACCCCCTGGAGCTGCGCATTGCCTTACTGCTCGGCGCGCTGCTGGCGTTGATTCTGGTACTGGGAGAGTGGCTACGGGAGGTATTGGGTCAAACCGGCGTCTATCTGCTGGCTGCCACGTCCGGACTTGCTGATGTGGCCCCCATCACCCTGTCATTATCGCGTATGTCGCTGACCACCATAGAGGGAGGGACGGCAGTACTGGGCATCGTGATCGCTGCCTCAGCCAATAACCTGTTCAAGACAGGGCTGTCCACGTTCGTCGGCACTTACCAGCTGGGCAGGCGTGTGGCCTTGCCCATGCTGCTGTCGCTTGCGGTAGGGTTGTTGATGGCTTGGCTGGTTTAGATGTTCGTGAACGTTGCCCCTGCCTCTTTCAACGACAACCTGCGTTTGTCGGCTTCGCTGTTAAGGTTGGTAAACGCCTCGGCGCAATCTGACATATCCACTCGGCACCAGGCGTGGCGCGCCTGCCAGCGTTCGACCTTGCGCTCACCTTGGCTAAGGGCCTGTTCGAGGTCATCGGCCAGGGTGGTGCGAATCAGTGCCACCACCGGATGCAGGCGCTCGCCGTCATCGGCCACGGCGATGTCGTTCTCGCCAATGCCGTTTACCAGGCGAGCCACCAGGTCCGTGGGCAGCGCCGGGGTATCACAGGGCGTCACCACGACCCAGGGGGTAGAGGCGGCCCGGAGGCCGGTATAAATGCCCATCAGCGGCCCTAGAAATCCGCCTTCGCTATCGACGATCACCCGGTCGCCGAAGTCGGCGTAGCGTTCAAGGTTGCGATTGGCGTTGATCAACACTTCGCTCACATGATGGGTGAGGCGGTTTTGCACATGGGCCACAAACGGCTGACCAGCGAGCAATTCGAGGCCCTTGTCGCGACCGCCCATACGACGGCCTTTGCCGCCGGCCAGAATCAGACCGGTCAGCTCAGCGCGGGAAATCATCGATGCGCCTCCAGGTGAATGCGAGATGAACAAGTGTCTGAACAATAGCTGAGACAACGATCATGGTGGTCGCTCCTGTGTCTTTTGTTAAGCTGAGTGCAATCTGATTGCCACACCTATTTGCCATCTAAACAGCGGGAGATTTTCCATGCAGCATCTTGACGACGCCACCCGTACCGAGCTTGAAGCCGCCGCCTTTCGTCGCTTGCTCCAGCATCTCGACGAGCACAAGGAAGTGCAGAACATCGACTTGATGATCCTGGCGGATTTCTGTCGTAACTGCCTTTCCAAGTGGTTGGTGAGCGCCGCCGATGAACGCGGTGCCGACCTGGATTACGATGCCGCGCGTGAGCATGTCTACGGTATGCCTTACGCTGAATGGAAAGACAACCACCAACAGAAAGCCACTCCGGAGCAACTGGCTGCCTTCGAGGATCGCCAAACGCGAAAAGCCGCCCAGGAACAGGAGCAGACGCAATGACCGAGCCGATGGATACGCTCAACGTCGTGGTACTCACCATTTCCGATACGCGTACCGAAGACACAGACCGCAGCGGCCAGGTGCTTGTCGAGCGGCTAACCGCTGCCGGGCATCAGCTGGTGGAAAAGCGCATTGTGCCCGATGACGTCTACCGGATTCGGGCCGTGGTCGCCGGATGGATCGCCGACCCTCAAGTGCAGGTAGTGTTGACCACCGGGGGGACTGGCTTTACCGGGCGTGACTCCACACCGGAAGCAGTAGCAGTGTTGCTCGACAAGCAGATCCAGGGGTTTGGTGAGTTGTTTCGTCAGCTGTCGTACCAGGAAGTGGCCAGCTCCACCATTCAGAGCCGCTGCCTGGGGGGGCTTGCCAATGCCACCGTGGTGTTCTGCCTGCCGGGTTCCACCGGTGCCTGCCGCACTGCCTGGGATGGCATTCTGTTGACGCAGCTGGATAGTCGCCATAAGCCGTGTAATTTTGCCAACCTGGTGATTCCCGAGCGTGGCCGACATGACTGGACGTCACAGGGAGAGAGCCTTGGCGGTGATGCTCGGAAATCCTCAGGCCGCCCCATTGCCGGGGGATGAAGATGGCTTGTGTGGTTCAGGGGTGGTTGAAACCCACCCTACCCTTCTTTACCATCCTTTCGTGGGGTGACAAGCGGCCAGCTGTAGTGCACCAAAAAGATAGCGTAAGCCACACACCAGGCCAGAATGCTGATGCTGTAAACCCAGTGGCTCAGTTGCGGCATCAATGCCAGAAGCGGAGCGCGTAGCACGGCTGCGAGGAACAAGAGCGCCAATGCCCAGCCGATGCCCGGCAAGGTGCGTATCGGGCGCCCGGTATGGCCCAGGGACACTCGCGAGATCATTGCCAGCATCATGGCGCCGATGGCGCCGATGGTCAGCGCATGGACGGCCAGTTCCACCCGCCATGCACCCAGTAGTGCCAGCGCCCACATGCCAAGCCCGATCACGATAAAGGCATAACTCAGATGAAGCCCCCACAGAAGCGCTTCATGCCGGGTGTGCAGGCTCTCCCAGCGTGCCAGGCGAATGCCGTTGGTAACGGCTGCCACCAGCAAGACTATCGCGAGCAAGACCGCGGGCACCGGCATACCGATCACTACTAACGCTTGCAAGACCACGACCAGGGCAGTGCTGCCTAGCGTCGCGGCTTCCAGTCGCGGGAGGCCTGCCACTTGTGGGCGGCCCAGCTTGAGTGAGGTGAAAAACGGAATCACACGCCCGCCGAGTACTACCATCAGCAGGCCGATCAGCAGTACCGCCAGGTAAGCAGCATCGCGAATGAGGGTGGCATCCCCCCATACCCAGCCCAGGTGCATGGCCAGATTGGCCAAGGCCAGAAGCGTGAGTACCGGCAGGAAGATCAGGTTGCGCCAACGTTTGGCTGAAACCACCAAGGCTCCCACGACCACAGCGGCCAGAGGAAGAAAGGCGACATCCAGCGCAATCAGCCAAGCGGCAGGTATGCCCATGGGAAATGCCAGCAGCAGGCGCGCGGCCAGCCACACCGACACCAGGCCAAGCAGGGGGCCGCCATGCAGGCTGCGTTTGCCTGTCCAGTTTTGTACCGCCGAGAGCAAAAAGCCGACAATAATGGCCGCTGCAAAGCCGAAAATCATTTCGTGCTGGTGCCACCACACCAAGCCGCCATAAGGGCGCAACCAGATGTTACCGTGCCAGAAGGCCAGCCATATCAGTAGCGAGATAATGCTAAAGGCGGCACCCAGCAAGAAGAAGGGGCGAAATGCCAAACCCAGCAGGGGAACTTGAGCGAATCGGAAAGGAGCTTGCATGGCGATACCTGAGTGATTCAGTAAGGTATCGGCATGGTGACGTAATTACGCCCTGACGACCATGACTAACATCAATAAAACTGAGCCTCGTCAGATCAGAGTCTCAGCGTTAGCCGTCGGCATTGATGCGCAAGATAATATCCTGGAGCGTGGCGTCGGCCTGGTGGTTGTCGATCTGACAGGTACCGGCGTCGAGATGGCCGTCACCGTCGTAGGCCAGACACAGTTCACCGACATGGGTGTTGCTAGAGCAGTCGAGAATCGATTTGCCGATAGTTAGCACCGTATTGTGTTTTCTCAGTCCCCACGTCTGGTTGATGGAAATATTGCACTGGGGATAGAGGGCGTAGATCACGAAACGGTTGGTGGCATAGATCGGGTCTTGCTCGCGAAAGTCGAGCACCACCAGGTTGTCGTGCACGCTGGCGCAGCGTTCGATCTGCTCCTTGGCCTTGTCTTCATGGTCGCGGTAGAGTTTCACCCGTTCACGCACATCCGGCAGGCTGAGGATCTGCTCGATGCTATGGTCGCGACAGTAATCGATCAGTTGCATCATCAGCTGATAGTGGGGAATGCGAAACTCACGGAAACGCTCGAGACCGGTGCCTGCATCCATGATGAAATTGAGCAACACCCAGCCTTGGGGGGCGAGAATTTCCTGCCGGTTGAACTGGGCGGAATCGCCTTTATCCACGGCTTCAATCATGGCGTCCCAACGCGCCGGAAAGGCGTCATGGCCGCCGTATTGCTGCCACACTAGACGTGCCGCCGAGGGAGCGTCCGCAATGGCGACCTTGCCGTCCTGCATGTCCTTAGGATGCGCGAGGGTAATCTCATCGATCAAGTTCAAGTGCTTGAGCAGTACATTGCACACCAGCTCATCGAAATCACTACGGGTAACCAGGCGGAATTGCGAATAGCCTTGATGAGCATGCGGGGAGAAATCGGAGGTCGGCATCGTATATCCTCGGGTAAACGAAAGTGACAAGAAGATAGCAGTCCGGACAGGGGCGTGAAACATGCTGGAGAATTCAGGGACACAACGCCAGGCCGAATCCCAGCCGATTTGCATGGTAAGCTTGGGGAGTAGTTGTTAGCCCTTTCTCGTAAAACGATCACGTAACTAAACACAGGAGCATCCCATGGCAAAGGCCAGCGCACGTCACATTCTGGTAGACAGCGAAGACAAATGTATCGCCCTCAAGCAAGAGATCGAGAATGGCAAGGACTTCGCCGAAGTGGCCAAGCAGCACTCATCTTGCCCCTCCGGCCAGCAGGGCGGTGAATTGGGTTCCTTCGGCCCCGGTCAGATGGTGCCGGAGTTCGATAAGGTGGTATTCAGCGCCGACCTGAACCAGGTTCAAGGCCCGGTGAAGACGCAATTCGGTTATCACTTGCTGGAAGTCACCAGCCGTACTTGACGCTAGTCGGAGAGCGGTAAACGTTTCCTGTACCACTACACTACTCGACCGTGGCGGTTTCGCCGCGGTCGATGGGAGTTTGTCTTGAGCGAACCAATCATCCGTGTCAGTGCCCTCAACAAGATCTACGAGGGAGGCTTCCAGGCGCTCAAACAGATTGACCTAGACGTTCAGCGGGGCGAAATATTTGCCCTGCTCGGTCCCAATGGCGCAGGCAAGACAACTCTGATTAGCGTGATATGCGGGCTGGTCAATGCCACGAGCGGTCAGGTAGTGGTGGACGGCTTCGATAACCGGGCCGATTACCGAGAGGCGCGCTCACGTATCGGCCTGGTGCCGCAGGAATTGACCAACGAGGCCTTCGAAACGGTCTGGAACACCGTCAATTTCAGCCGCGGACTGTTCGGCAAGCCGCCCGATCCAGAGCATATCGAACGCGTACTCAAATCGCTCACCCTGTGGGACAAACGCCATAATCGCCTGATCACGCTTTCCGGGGGTATGAAGCGCCGGGTGCTGATTGCCAAGGCGCTGTCTCATGAGCCGCGCATTCTGTTTCTGGATGAGCCCACCGCCGGCGTGGATGTCGGGCTGCGCCGTGAGATGTGGGATGTGGTGCGCCAGCTGCGCGAAAGCGGGGTAACCATTATTCTCACTACGCATTACATTGAAGAGGCCGAGGAAATGGCCGACCGTATCGGCGTCATCAACAACGGTGAAATCGTGCTGGTGGAAGATAAGGCCGCCCTGATGCGCAAGCTGGGCAGTAAGCAGCTGGCCCTGCACCTGCACGAGCCGCTGGATAGCGTGCCGCTGGCTCTTGCCGCCTATGACCTGCAACTTGCCGCCAATGGCAGCGAGCTGATCTACACTTACGATGCCTCTCGGACCGGCGGTGCGGAAGGCCAGGAAAGCAGTACTATTTCTGCGCTTCTGGCCGACGTTGAGGCGGCCGGTCTCGTCTTCAAGGATTTGCATACCCGCCAGAGCTCACTGGAAGATATCTTCGTCGACCTGGTCAAGGAGCGTTGATGAACCTCTATCCCGTTCGTGCCATTTACATGGCGGAACTTTCGCGTACCCGGCGCACCCTGTTACAGAGCATTGTCTCGCCGGTCATTTCCACCTCGTTGTATTTCGTGGTGTTCGGGGCGGCTATCGGGTCACGAATCAGCGAGATCGATGGCATCAGTTACGGGGCTTTCATCGTGCCCGGCCTGATCATGCTGATGCTGCTGACCCAGAGTGTCTCGAATGCTTCTTTCGGCATTTTCTTTCCCAAGTTTTCGGGAAGCGTCTACGAGCTGCTGTCGGCCCCCATCTCCTATCTGGAAATCGTGATCGGCTATGTCGGGGCGGCGGCGACCAAGTCGGTGGTATTGGGCTTGATCATACTCGCCACCGCCGGCTTCTTCGTGCCGTTGGAGATTGCGCATCCGCTGTGGATGATGACGTTTCTGGTGCTCACCGCGATCACCTTTAGTCTATTGGGCTTCATCATCGGCATCTGGGCCGACGGTTTCGATAAACTGCAGCTGGTGCCACTGTTGGTGATCACTCCCCTGACGTTTCTGGGGGGCAGCTTCTATTCCATCGACATGCTGCCGCCGTTCTGGCAAGGCGTGACTCTGTTCAACCCGGTGCTCTACTTGATCAGTGGTTTTCGCTGGAGCTTCTATGGCACCAGCGATGTCAGCCTGGCGGCCAGTGTGGCCATGATTCTGCTGTTTCTGGGCGTGTGCCTGGCACTGATCAGCTGGATATTTCGCACCGGCTATCGCCTCAAGCCGTAAGCCGCCGTCCGTTCTTGCCCACCTACCGTTCGTTCTAGCCGAGTGAGTCATGCCGTTACTGCAAAGCATAGTGCATCGCCTTGAGCCCAGCGCTGAAGGCGATCGTTTGAAACTCCACGCCGCGCCGCAGGCGCATCCCTCGAGCGCCGTGATGGATGACTTGATGGCGGCGGTCAGCGATGCCTACAACACCAAGCCCAAGGGCTGGGGTCGCTTCGTGGAAGGCGAGGGCGCCAGCCCGTTTTCCGGTTGGTTGGCCGCTTATCTGGCCGGTGACCAGGACTTTTCCCAGCTCAGCCATGAGATCGGCGAGCGGCTGTGCCGGGTGCTTGAAGAGCGTCTTGCCGTGGGGGGTTATCTGATATTCGGCCATGCACGCCAAGGCGAAACTGAAACCCTGAGCCTGGCGCTTGTGCACCAGCGCCACGGTATCGGTATCGACGACAGCCACACGGCGGTGCCCGCCGCACAGCTCAATCTCGGCCAGCTGACCCTGGCGGCACGCATCAACCTGACGCAATGGCAAAACGCGGCCCCTGAGGCCCAGTATGTGTCGTTTCTCAAGGATCGTGGCGGCAAGAAACTCGCCGAGGCGATGGCCGAGCTTCTGGGAATGGAAGAAGGTATCGATGCGCCCAGCGAAACCCGCACCTTGCTCAAGGCCTTCAGCGACTACGTGGAGCAGGAAGACTTCGACGACGCGGCCAGCCGTGAAAAAACCGACGCCCTGGTAGGCTATGCCGATGAGCAGTTGCGCCGTGGCGAGCCGATCACTCTTGAAGAGCTTTCCGGGCTGGTCGACGAGCAAAAGCCCAAGGCGTTTTTTGATCACATCCGTAATGCCGACTATGGTTTGGCAGAGGAGATCCCGCCCGACAAGCGTACGTTGAACCAGTTTCGGCGTTTTACAGGGCGCGCCGGCGGCGTCTCGATCAGCTTCGATTCGCACTTGCTAGGCTCAAGCATCGAGTATGACGAAGCGCAGGATCGGCTGATCATCAAGAAGGTTCCAACCCAGTTGCGTGATCAGCTTAAACGGCGTTGATCGAGCCGTGCTGATATGAATGTAAACCATCCAGCAGGAGGTTTGTCCTCAGAGGGCTTGCTCTACAAAGAACAACAAGATCATCTTGGGCCACGCCTCGGCGTGGCAGGATAAGGAGTAAGAGGCCATGCAACGTCTGTATTTTCTGATCCCCGACAAGGAAACCACGTCCAATATCGCCAATGAGCTCAATGCCATGGGCTTGACCAAGGACCACTTGCATGTTCTGGGCAAGGATTGGAGACCGCTGGAAAAGGAAGGCGTGCCGACTGCCACGCTTATCCAGACCACCGATGTCGCCAATGCGTCTAAGCGCGGCCTGGTGATAGGGGGGGCGATAGGCGCGGTATTGGGTCTTGTCATCCATTACATACTCGAAGGCACCAACTTGGTCTGGATGCTGGTGGGCATGACGATTTTCGGCGCGCTGTTCGGGGTCTGGACCAGTACGATGCTGGGTGTTTCGGTGCATGACGTCAAGATCAGCGAGTTCGAGAAACCCATCAAGGGCGGCGCCATGCTGATGATGGCGGATGTTCCCGATGACCGCGAAGGTGACTATCGAGCGGTGATTCGCCGCCATCATCCCGAAGTGGTGATCGATAAAGTGACTTCCCGAGAAAAGAAAGCGCACTTGGGCCAGGGCCGCTGACCCAGGCTTGCTGGTCCAAGAATCCTACCCCAATGGAGACCCGATAGATGCTTGATGCCATTCAGCAGTTTTTCCAGCGTAGCTTGGCCGAGCCGGAAAACCGCCAGGACAGTGCCTTCACACTGGAACTGGCCTCCGCCGCGCTTCTCTGCGAGGTGATGCGCGCCGACCATCAGGTCAGTGAGGCGGAGCTTTCCACCCTGAGGCACCTGCTTCGAGAGCGTTATCATCTTGGCGACACGGCGGTGGACGAGCTGATGGAGCTGGCGCGACAGGAAGTCGAAGACGCCGTGGATCATTATCAGTTCGTCAGCCTGATCAAGGAGCATTACGGCTATGAACAGCGTGTGGAACTGGTCAGGTTGATGTGGCAGCTGGCCTGGGCCGACGGCAAGGTCGACTCGCTGGAGGAGCACCGTATCCGTCGCCTGGCGGATCTGTTGCATGTCGGGCACAGTGATTTCATCCGTACCAAGCTGAGCGTGGAAGAAGAACGTCAGTCGACGTGAGTCACCACCGCCCGGCGTGGGTCGATGTGCCAGGCCACGCCCACCCGATGGCTGTGCTCAAGCTCAGCGATTACCTGGCCGCCCAGCAGCAAGATGATGGCGCCTACCTCCAGGCTGAGTAATACCACGATCAAGGTCGCCAACGAGCCGTAGACGGCATTGACGAATGACACCTGGGCAAAGTAGAAAATCAACAACAGGCGCACGCCTTCCCACAACAACGCTGCGACGAACCCTCCCACCACCGCACGGTGTAGCGAGATGCGTACCACCGGCAACACCTTGTAAATGCCGCTGAACAGCACGAAAACACCGACAAAACTGAGCAGGTTAAGCAGCGATACCGAGAGGCCCGCCAAGGGCAGGCCATGGCCGAAGATCACCAGTAACAGTTCATTGATGGCGCTTGTCGCCGAGACCAGCAGTGTCAGGCTGAGAATTCCGCTGCCCAGCACCAGCATGAAAGCGTAAGGCAGTAGCGCCGATACCCAGGCACTGCGCCGGATGGGGTTGTCGGGTTGGTGGAAGATGATCCCCATGGCATCTTCGAGCATGCGAAAAGCGAAGGAGCTGAACACCAGCAGTACCACGATCCCGAAGTTTCCGATGGCCTCGCGAGAATCGAGCAGGGCGCGCACTGCATCGATCAGGATATCGCCATGTGCCGGTGTCAGGTGCTGCGCCTGGATCGCGATCACGCCGAGCAGCTGTTGTTCGTCGACGATATGGGTCAGCAATACGCCGAGCAGCGCCAGAAGGGGCACTATTGAAAGCATCACGTTGTAACCCACACCACCGGCGAGCAAAATGCCGCGGTTACGCACAAAGGCGCACAGCACACGCCAGGTAAAATGCGCCAGCTGAGGCAAGAGGGTCGTGCCCCAATAGCGGCCTTCTTGCATAAGAGACTCCCTGTATTCGGCTCGTGGAAACATTCATACCCACGGCCGCAGTGTCCCTTGTGAGTTGGTAACTGTCGACTATTTGTTGGCGCAGTGATGGCAGGTAGTGCGGCGGGAATTCAGGCACGTTGCTGGAAGGGCTGTTAGGCTGAGAGCGTTGGTCGGCATTGCGCCAGACCACCCCTGTAAGCTAATAAAGCAAGGAGTGTCGCTATGCGTAATATTATCTACATCATCGGGTTGATCGTGGTTGTCTTGTTTATCCTTTCCCTGCTGGGATTGCGCTAGCGCTGGATGTGGGATAAAGACCTGATGAACCCCCACGGTCGCCACCAAGATGAAGTCCCGGCCGTGGGGCGCTTCATCGAGCGATTAAATAAGCGCCTGTTTGCCCTCAGGCACAATCAGCGGCGCCTTGGCCGAACATATCGAACATCAACTCACGGCCCAGATGGGTCAATACGAAGCGCTCGTGCTCGTTGTAGGTGGCGGCTTCGCTGCTTTCCAGCACTTGCTGGCAAGCTTTCCATTGGCGCGAAGCGGCGCCTAGGGAGCTAAGCTCGCGTTGGTCCAGCCCGCGGTGAGACAGAGTGATGCTTTCCAGCACATGGCCGTGGTCGTAAAGTAGTGCCGCCACGGTGGACAGGCATTGGCGAAGGCTGCGTTGCAGGTGAGTGGTCGTATCGTAAGACATGGAGATGATCTCCTAGGGGAAGCCCCTGGTAAAAATAAGTTGCTGCGACGCATTATAAACCAAAGTCTTACTCAGACTAAAGTCGTTATTCCTCTATTTTTTCCGCCGGCCTCAACTCCTCTTGGCCGACATGCTAAGCTCGTTTTTACGCAGCTACCAGCAAACAGGAAACCTCATGTATATCAGTGTATTCGGAACCGGCTATGTCGGCCTGGTGGCCGGCGCCTGTCTGGCGGAAGTGGGCCACCAGGTCATCTGCATGGATGTCAATGCCCGGCGCATTGCCCAACTGGAAGCCGGAGAAGTGCCCATCTTCGAGCCCGGCCTGAGTACTCTCGTGGCGCACAATGTGGCGGCCGGCAGGCTGCGCTTCACCTCGGATGCCGCCACCGCCGTCAATGCAGGGGAGCTTTTGTTCATCGCCGTGGGAACGCCCTCAGATGAAGACGGCAGCGCCGATTTACGCTACGTGCTTGAGGTGGCTCGCACGATTGGCGAGCACATGCAGGGCTACAAACTGGTGATCGACAAGTCCACCGTGCCGGTAGGTACCGCGGGAAAAGTCACCGCCGAGATTACCGCGGCGCTGGAAGCACGCGGCGCCAACCACGCCTTCAATGTGTGTTCGAATCCTGAATTCATGAAAGAAGGTGCGGCGATCGACGACTTCACGCGTGGTGCGCGGATTATCGTGGGTACCGAGAGTGAAGGGGTCAAGCAGCGCATGCGCGAATGCTACGCCCCCTACAACCGCAACCACGACAAGCTGATGTTCATGAGCGTGCGCGCCGCCGAGCTGACCAAGTACGCCGCCAATGCCATGCTCGCCACCAAGATCAGTTTCATGAATGAAATCGCCAACCTGGCGGAACGCCTGGAGGTGGATGTAGAAGACGTGCGCCGCGGTATCGGCAGCGACCCGCGCATCGGTTATCACTTCATCTACCCCGGTTGCGGTTACGGCGGCTCCTGCTTTCCCAAGGATGTGCAGGCGTTGGAACGCACCGCCCACCAATACGGCTACACGCCGCAACTGCTCAGTGCCGTGGAAGCGGTCAACCAACGTCAGAAGCACACCCTGTATACCAAGCTTGAAAGCGCCTTGGGTGAGCTGGAAGGCAAGACCATCGCTGTCTGGGGGCTGGCCTTCAAGCCCGATACCGATGACATGCGTGAAGCGCCCAGCCGCACCCTGATGGAAGCGCTATGGCAAACCGGTGCCAGGGTACAAGCCTTCGACCCGGAAGCCATGGCAGAGTGTCGCCGCCTCTACGGCGAGCGCGATGATCTGGTACTGGTCGGTGATCGCATTCAGGCGGTAAAAGGCGCCGATGCTCTGGTTATCTGTACGGAATGGAAGGAATTTCGCAGCGTGGATTTCGCCTGGCTCAGCGAACAACTCAAGGCAAAAGTGATCGTGGACGGCCGCAACCTCTACACCCCGGAAGCCGTACAAGGAGCCGGAATGCGCTATCTAGGTGTAGGGCGCAGCAGTACGGAAGGATAGGCCTTTTACGCTTCGCATCGTTCCCCGAACTTGCGGTATCTGTCGAAAATTCTTCCACGAAGAAAGTGGCAGGGTTGTCGTGCGTCCTGTGAAAGGTAACTGCTACGCTGAAAGTGTCTACACAAAAGGAGCTTCGGTGATGGGTGATAATGCCGTCACGCCTGGAACTGGAACCGCGCTGTTCGAGGATGCGCGTTCGCGACTGGAAGATGTGTTCGATGCGCTGGCCCTACATCCTGATGCCCGGGAGCGGCTGATGCAGCCGAGCCTTGCGTTGCAAGTTAGCGTCCCGGTGCGCATGGATGACGGCAGCCTGAAAGTGTTTCCCGGTTGGCGCGTACAATACGACACCAGTCTGGGACCGGCCAAAGGCGGGGTCCGCTTTCATCCCCAGGTGTGCCAGCAGGAAGTGACCACCCTGAGTTTCTGGATGGCGATCAAGTGCGCCGTGGTCGGGCTGCCCTATGGCGGCGGCAAGGGCGGCGTGCAAGTGGACCCCAAGGCGCTTTCGCTGTTGGAGCTTGAACGTCTAGCGCGGGGTTACGTGCGCGCCATTGCCGATGTGATGGGGCCTGACCGGGACATTCCCGCGCCGGACGTGAATACCAATGCCACGGTGATGGGCTGGATGGCGGATGAATACGCGCACATCGTGCGTGCTCAGGCGCCTGCGGCGGTTACCGGTAAACCTATTTCGCTGGGAGGCTCGCGTGGCCGGGTGGCTGCGACAGGTTGCGGTGCGTTGCAGGTGCTCAATCTATGGGTCGAGCGTAAAAAGCGCCGTCCGCAAGATATCCGTATAGCTGTTCAGGGTTTCGGCAATGCGGCGTATCACTTTGCTCGACTGGCCCATGCCGAAGGCTACAAGGTGGTGGCAGTGTCGGACTCCCGCGCGGCGATCTACGCCGAGCAAGGCCTGGACCCGAATGAGGTCAAGGCAGCCAAGGCGCGTAACGGCAAGGTGAGTGATGCCTCCAATGTCGAGATCTTTCCTCCCGATACCTTGTTGACCCTGGACGTGGACGTGCTGGCATTGGGAGCACTGGAAAATCAGATTCACTGCGATAACGTGGATGAAGTACGGGCGGGCCTGATACTCGAAATTGCCAACGGCCCCTTGACCAGCGCTGCCGATGCCACCCTGGCCAAGCGCGGCATTCCAGTGCTGCCGGATGTGCTGGCCAACACCGGCGGGGTAATCGTGAGTTATTTCGAGTGGGTGCAGAATCGCACCGGCGACCACTGGTTGGAAACGGACGTGCATAACCGCATGACATTGCGCTTGCAGCAGGCCGCCACCCTAGTGCTGGATCGAGCGGAGAAAGACGCCATTACCTACCGTCAAGCGGCCTATCACCAAGGTATCGAACGTATCAGCGAGGCGATCATGGCACGCGGCAACTGCCAGGAGTGCCAGTAAATCCGTCGCTGTCATTTTTCGGCACCGTTGTTATATCACGCTTGGCCTTGGATGTTGTCGCGGATTAATTCAAGGAGTAAAGGACAGCCCGAGATGCCGATGGTATCTCGGGCGAAATTGATGCATGCCGATAGACGAGGTGATCAGACAGGTCAAAAAGCATGAGTGTGTAATTTTCGCTGTCTAGTTTTGCTATGATCAACGCTTGTCACACCTTGTCATACGTCTTGATGAATGCACATAACAGGATAAAAATTGCATCTCAATCAGGCGAAAGATGACGCTGATCGGTAGCAGGAGAACCATCATGATGACTGAGCCGGCTTCCCTTTCATCCTTGACGTCCTCGCCGGAGGCGAACCTGGATGTTGCTTATAAAGCATTGGAAAAACGTTTTGAGCAATTCTATGTCGCGGTGGAACAAAGCCCCACCGCCACAGCCATTACCGATGCCGAGGGTGTCATCGAATTCGTTAACCAGTGTTTTAGCACCATCACCGGCTACAGTCGTGAGGAACTGGTGGGCAAGACGCCGGCAGTGATTCAGTCCGGCATGACGCCGCATATGGTTTATCAAGATATGTGGAAAACGCTACGAGCCGGGGATGTATGGCAAGGAGTACTGCTTAATCGGCGCAAGAATGGCGAGCTTTATTGGGACTCGGAAATCATTACTCCGGTCAAGAATGCCGAGGGCGAGATCGTCAACTTTGTCGCGGTAAAGGAAGACATCACCTTGCGTCGCCAGCAAGAAAGCGAACTGCGATTATTGGCGACGGTGTTCGAAACGGGCCAGGCCACGCTGATTGCCAATGCGGATATGGTGATCGAGCGTGTTAACCAGGCCTTTACCGATATTACCGGCTATCACAGTGAAGAAATGGTCGGGAGAACTCCCAAGTTGTTCAAGTCCGGGCGGCATGATAAAAGCTTTTATCAGCGAATGTGGATGGCCTTGCGAGAGACCGGGCATTGGCAAGGAGAGATCTGGAACCGCAATAAGTACGGGAATATTTATCCCTTATGGCAATCGATCACCGCGGTGATGGATGCTGAGAACAGTGTGCGTAATTATGTCTCGGTATTTCATGATATCGATGAGCGAAAGTCTCTTGAGCGCGAACTGGAAGACCAGGCGACACGCGATCACTTGACCGGCGCCTACAATCGTCGGGCCTTTGATCGTGTTGTAAGCGAGCACGTTGCCCAAGTGGCCCACTCCGATGAGACGTTTGTTTTGTTGATTTTTGATATCGACCACTTCAAGAGCGTCAATGATACCCATGGTCACGAGATGGGGGATGAGATACTCAAGCAGCTGGTCGTATGCATCAAGGACTGCCTGCGAGACAGTGATGTTCTGGCGCGTTGGGGCGGTGAGGAATTTACCGTCTTGCTGCGCGGTACCGGCTTGGAGGGTGGTGAGATATTTGCCGAGCGCATCCGGCGGCGCGTGGCCAATCGCTCCTTCTCCGGGCATGACATCACCATCAGCATCAGCATCGGTATTGCTGAACACTGGCCCGGTGAGCATCAGGATAGGCTACTGGTGCGTGCAGATAAGGCTCTCTACCAAGCCAAGCATCAAGGCCGCAATCAGGTGGTGGCATGTCGGAAACCGTTAAGCTGTGAGGAAAGTTAACATCACTTGTCTCAGCCGGCACATGGCATGGATATGGGCAATAGGGAGAGTTAACGTTTATGTGCCAACTTTTACACCTAAGTAATGACAGTGGCTCTTGTTCCAAGAAAAGGCGAGAGCCGCCGTTGGCCATGCCTTGCCTGCATGAGCTGGCTTCCGCCAGTGTGTTCTGTCATGCCAATGAAGCAATTATTCTCACGGATGAAGAAAATCATGTGCTTGATGTTAACCCTGCCTTTACCGAGTTGACTGGGTTCACGCTTGAGGAGGTGCTAGGCAAACCCTTGGAAAAATTCAGCATATTGCCGCTGGAGGTCGCTCAAACCACCCGGGTGATGCAAAAGGAGATACAGTTGCATGATCGCACCAAGGGGCAGGTGAGTTACAAGAATCGTGAGGGACACGTATATCCGGGCATGATGTCGATCAATCGGGTGCGCGATAAGCAGGGCGATATTCGCCACCATGTCATTGTGCTGGTGGAGCTTTCCACGATTCCCTCTCATGCCTGGCATTTGAGCCGCGAAGTATTCTTCGATGCGCTGACCGGCTTGCCCAATTTACAATTGTTGACCCAACTGATTCAAAAATCCATGCAGCATGCGCAGGCTACCCAAAAGCCCATGGCGGTATGTTCACTGGATATCGATTTTTTCAAGAAGGTGAACGACCGTCTCGGAGCGAGCATGAGCGATTTATTGCTTTGCTCCTTTGCGCATCGTATCAGCCATCTTTTATTTGGTGACGACGTTCTGGCTCGTGTGGGTGGCGACGAATTTGTATTGTTGTTGCATAACGGGTTGGATGAAGCGTCCTTCCACAACCTGCTGGAAGCCATTCGCCAACCATTGATGGTGGGGGGGCATTGCGTCAATCTGACAGCCAGCCTGGGAGTAACCTTCTACCCCGATGATCACGTCCAGGGCGATGTGTTGTTGCGCCATGCCAACCAGGCCATGTATCGCGCCAAACAGCGTGGCCGCAATACCTTCCATATTTTCGACCCGAGCCAGGACCGTCTTTTGCAGGTGCGTCATGAGCAGCGTCAACGCTTCATCGAGGCGTTGCGAAACGACGAGCTATGCCTGTATTACCAGCCACAGGTCGAGATGTGTAGCGGGCGGGTAGTGGGAGTGGAAGCCTTGATCCGGTGGCAGCATCCGCAAGAAGGGTTGCTGGCGCCGAGCATGTTCTTGCCGATCATCGAGGCTACCCTGCTAGAAGTGGACTTGGGTGAATGGGTGCTGGAACAAGCCATGTTGCAACAGGAGCGCTGGCAGGCGCAGGGAGTTCATCTGCCCGTCAACGTCAACATCAGCCCAACACATTTGCTGGTCGAGGATTTCAGTAGCCGTATCCAGCAACTGCTGGAGCGTCATGCATCGGTGCCTTCTGGCATGCTTAAACTGGAAGTGCTGGAAACCGCCGCCATGCACGACATTCAGGCAGCGTTAGCCACCATGGCGCGCTGTCAGGAATTGGACGTGAGTTTTGCGATTGATGATTTCGGCACCGGCTTTTCATCGTTGACTCACCTGCGCCAGCTGCCGGTCAACTTGATCAAGATCGACAAGAGTTTTGTCTGCGATATGTTGACCGATGAAGATGACATGGCAATCGTGGAAAGCGTGATCTATATGGCGAATCGCATCAAACAGCCCATGCTCGCCGAAGGCGTGGAAACCCTGGAACATGCCAAGGCGTTGGTTGGGCTGGGCTGTAGGCTGGCTCAGGGTTATGGTATCGCACGCCCGATGCCCGCTGACCAGCTTCCCCAATGGTTGAGAAACTGGCCTCGGCGAGAGGGGTGGAATTCGTTGAGCCGGCTGTAAGCGGGAGCATTGCCATGGGCCGCTGCTTGACACCCCCCCACCACGAAGGTGGGGGAAGTAGCGAAGATAACGTCGCGAAGTAAGGTAACTAAGCGAATCAGCCAAACACGGTAAACGTTTCGGCATTCAACCACAGGTGGACGAGGATACTGGCGACATACCCCAGCGCTATGATCGGTGCCCATTTCAAATGGCCCATGAAAGTATAAGAGCCGCGTGCTTGACCCATTACCGCGACACCCGCCGCTGAACCGATCGACAGAAGACTGCCGCCGACACCTGCCGTCAAGGTGATCAATAGCCAGTGCCCGTGGGACATGTCCGGTTCCATGGTGAGAACGGCGAACATCACCGGAATATTATCGATTACCGCTGAAATGACGCCCAGTGCAATGTTGGCCCAGGTAGCATTCCATCCCATATACAGAGCCTCTGAGAGCAGGCCCAGGTAGCCCATGAAGCCCAGGCCACCGACACACATCACTACCCCGTAGAAGAACAGCAAGGTATCCCACTCGGCGCGTGCCACGCGGTTGAAGACATCGAACGGCACCACGCTGCCCAGTTGTTCGAGCTTTTTATTATCGCCTCGGCGGCTATAGCGTTCGCGCTTGCGTTCCAGGGAGCGTGGCAAGCTGCGGCGCAGGTAGTAACCGAAGAACTGAAGGTAGCCCAGGCCGGTCATCATGCCGAGTACCGGCGGCAAATGCAGGAAGACATGGCACATGACCGCGGTAGCCACTGTCAGCAGGAAAAGCGCCACAATACGGCGTGCACCGCGCTTGAGCCACACATCCTCGTAAACGCTCTTGGGCTTCTCGTTCTTGATGAAGGCACTCATCACTATCGCTGGAATCAGGAAGTTGACCAGGGAGGGAATCAGCAGCACGAAGAATTCCTGGAATTCGATCATGCCGGCCTGCCACACCATCAGGGTGGTGATATCGCCGAACGGACTGAAGGCACCGCCGGCATTGGCTGCCACCACGATATTCACACAAGACAGGTTGATAAAGCTCTTGTCGCCTTCGGCCACTTTGGTGACCACAGCGCACATCAGCAGCGCCGTGGTCAGGTTGTCCGCAATCGGTGAGATCACGAAGGCCAGGCCGCCAGTCAGCCAGAACAGCGTGCGGTAGCTGAAACCCTTGCGCAGCATCCAGGAGCGTAGCGCATCAAACACTTTGCGCTCTTCCATGGCATTGATGTAAGTCATTGCCACCAAAAGGAACAGCATCAGCTCGGTAAATTCGAGCAAGGTGGCGCGGAACGCATGTTCGGAGTCGGTCGACATGCCGTTTTGCACATATACCCAGCCGATCAAGCCCCAGATAATACCGGCGGCAACCAGCACCGGTTTGGACTTACGCATATGGATTTTTTCTTCGAACATCACCAGCAAGTAAGCGAGCACAAAGATGGCAATGGCAAAAAATCCGACACCGGTACTGGTCAGGTCAATGCTGCCAGTAACGGCGTAAGCGCCAGGGCTGAAAAACAGTAGCGTGAGGAGAATGGGAATGGCGGGCATGGCAAGCCACGACCGCCGAGAACCTAGCCGGGGCCTGAAGGAGAAATTACTCAAAGTGAGCATGGCGTTGAGCTTCCTAAAGTGTGTTTATAGAAGGAGGAAAAATCGGCGTTATTCTAACAGGCTATATTGCGCTGCAATATGGAAAAAATCCGAAAGGAAACAAGCCATAGCCCCTTGATCCGGTCTTTTTTTAGTAATTAAAACGTATTGATAATTGTGGTTTTTTCTTTGACAGGGTTCAGTTATGCCCGAAAGGTGGCCGATCAGGTCGGCACCTAGAACTGACGTGCCTTACCATCGCCTGGCCAAGCAGCTTTCCCAGGAATTCATCATCGATCGCGAAACTGTCCATCAGCTATCCGCCTTCCAAGGAAGCGCAAAGTAACTGAACAAGATATTGGGAGACTAACTAGATACCGTGCTGGAAGAGCTAGGGAGAAGCCCTGTGGCCAGAGAAACGTGCATAGATTTCGCGCTTTTCTAGGGCAACGTATTGGACACGGCGTATCCAGAAGAAGCTCTGCAGAGGACGAAGCAGTCAGTCGACGACGAACTCAAAGCACGACAAACCGGTTGCTCCCAACCTGCTGGATCGAAAGTTCACAGCAGAAGAGCCCGATCAGGCTTATGTGGGTGATATCACCCACATATCGGCACGGGAAGGGTGGCTTTACCTGGCGGTTTTTATCGATTTATGTTCTCGCGCTGTCGTAGGCTGGTCAATGGACAGTCGCATGCCGGCGGGGTGCTGTTAGGATGGGGCTATCCGTCATCTGCGGAATGCGCGGCCCGGCAGGCCGGCGTCCGCCGCAAGGGAGACTGTCATGACGAAGACCGATGCCACCCGGGCGGAAGCCCTGGACGACATCCTCTCGCCGCTCTCCCTCAAGCGGGTCGGCATCGATACCTACCGCGAGAACGTGGCCTACCTGCATCGCGATTGCGACCTCTATCGCGCCGAGGGTTTCCAGGAGCTCTCCAAGGTGGAGGTCCGTGCCAACGGCCAGCGCATCTGAGGCTCTGGGCGTGGAGGAGGGCCATCCGGTCAGCGTCTCCCAGGCGGAGCTCCCGACGTCGATTCCCGCCCTACACCGCAAACTCGCCGGCGAACGGCTCTTCCGGGACGACTTCCGGCACATCATCCGCGACATCGTCGAGCTGCGCTATTCCAAGGTCGAACTGACGGCCTTCGTGGTCGGCTGTGAGCGCGGCGAGCTCGACCGGAAGGAGGTCTTCTACCTGAGCGATGCCATGAGCCGGGTCGGGCGCCGCCTCGACTGGCACTAACATCTGATGGTCGACAAGCACTGCATCGGTGGGGTTCCGGGCAACTGCACTTCCATGCTGGTGGTGCCCATCGTCGCTGCTCACGGCCTGCTGTGCCTCGCGGGCCATCACCTCGCCCTCGGGTACCGCCGACACCATGGAGGTGTTGGCCAACGTCGATCTGCCCTTCGATGTGCTGGGCGATATCGTGGGGCACTCACCGCGGCTGCCTGGCCTGGGGCGGCACCAGCGAGCTCTCGCCCGACGACGTGCTGATCTCGGTGGAGCGCCCGCTTTCCATTGATTCGCCGGGCCAGATGGTCGCCTTCATCTTCTCCAAGAAGGTGGCTGCCGGTTTCAGTCACCTGCTGCTCGATATCCCAGTGGGCCCCAACGCCAAGGTGCGCTCCATGCCCGAGGCGCGGCAATTGCGCTGGCTTTTCGAGTTCGTGGCCGGGTGCATGGCCTGACCTTGGACGTGGTGATCACCGATGGCAGTCAGCCGGTGGGGCGCGGCATCGGGTCCGTGCTGGAGGCCCGCGACGTGATTCGCGTGCTCACCCACCACCCGAGGCGCCCATGGACCTGCGGCAGAAGGCGCTGCGCCTGGCCGGACGGATGCTGGAGTTCGACCCGGATGCGCGCGGCGGCGTCGGCGAGGTCTGGAGCACCGACTGCATTGCGCATCAGAGCAATGCTATCGCCATGGCGCCGGTGCTGGCGGAGGCGCTCGCCTCGCTCGGCTAGCGGTGCGGGTCTGGGAGGGCGTCGGTATGGGTGACGGCATGGCCCATGAACTGCTGCAGCTGCCAGCCGGCCGGGGCGAAGCTCTCGAAGTGGGGTTTGAGGACGCCGTAGGCCATGGCGGCTTTGAGCCCCACCGGGCTGGGCGCAGACAGGATGCGTCGCATCAGGTCGTACGGATTGGGCATGGGGCTGTTCCAGGGCTTCGGCGTATCGCTCATGGTGTTCTTTCTTTCGTCAGTCAATGGGGTTGGAAGGGGCGAGCGCTTCAGCGCCGGCGGCGTATCCAGTAGCGCCGGCCCATGGGCCCCGGGCGCTCGGTGATCACCGGTGGCTCGTGGGCGTGGCCCTCGAGATTATCATGCAGGGAGGATTCCGGCGGCTCGTCGACCATCATCAGCCGGCGGATGCGCTCCTCGGTCGGCGGGTGGGTACGCAGCCAGTCGAGTCCCGCGGGCGGGTGGCGGCCGAACAGCGTGGCCAGCCAGCGTCCCTGGTGGCGTTCCAGGGTTGCCAGCGCCGAGGCGAGCCCCACAGGGTCGCCCGTCAGAGTCACTGCCTCTAGGTCTGCGGTGTACTCGCGGTTGCGGGAGAGGCCCAGCTGGAGCAAGGTGCTCAGGCTGGGCGCAAAGGCCACCACCAGCAGCAGGCCCCAGGGCAGACGAACGTCACCGACCAGGATCAAGGGTGCCATGAACAGCAGACTGATCTGCAGCACCGTGGTCAGCCAGAAAGTCAGGCGGGTCATGGCCGCGGCCATGGACATCACTCGAGTGTCGCCATGGCGCAGATGACTCACCTCGTGGGCCAGGACGCCAGCCAGCTCGCGCAGCGTCAGGGTGTGCAGCAGGCCTTCGGTGACGGCAATGCCGCCATCGTGCCGGGTGCCCACGGCGAAGGCGTTGAGGTCCGGCGAGGGGGCATAGAACAGCTGCGGGGGCTGGGTGAGACCGGCGTGGTGATAGAGCGTATCAAGCAGGCGGTAGAGCGACGGTGCTTGGTGACGGTCGAGCAGCCCGGCCCCGGTATCGGCAAGGATATAGCGAGCCGGCACCCAGCTGCCGGCGAGGGCCCCAGCCACCACGACCCCCAGGCTCACGACTATCCCGAGGCCGCCGGCCAGCAGGTAGCCGGGCACGGCCAGAATCAGGGCCAGGCCCGCTATGATCAGCAGGGTCTGCAGGCCGTTCTTGATTCGGCTGCGCCAGAGTCGTTGTTTCCCGATCGGCATGGCATCCCTTTGCAGTCGTCAGGCGGGGGTGGCGCGGGCGAACTCCTCGGAGAACATGGCCTATTTTGGGACCGCCGGTCACACGTCCGTCAAGCGTGGTGCACACCGGGCGTGCAGGATGCGCTCCTTGTTACCCCCAGATCTCGGCGATGACCTCGCCGGTCTCCTCACTCAGCCCCGTCTCCTGGAAGCCGAGGCTGGCATAGAAGTCCCGGGCGACCTGGTTGGTGGGCACATAGCAGATCGCGATCCGCTCGAAGGGGCCCCGTGCCCTGATCTCGTCTGCATGGCCCTGTGTCCGATGCCTCTTCCCTGGTGGCGTCGGTCGACCATGAGTCGGAAGATGTTGTAGGCAGTCGGCCGATCGTCGTGGGCCGAAGGATCGTCTAGCGTACCTCACCGAGCCGCGAGCTTCCCGATCCGCATGGTTACCTCGCCGCTGGCGGCGGGTTCCAGGTGCTGAGACAGGAATCCAGTCCGCCGAACTCCGCCTCGCCCAGCTGGAGATGCGTCAGCGGTCACCAGTCACGGAACAGCCGCTGGCCATTGTTGACCTGGTTCCGGGCCCAGATTTCGAGCTGGTGGGTCAGCGCCTCATGGCTCAGGTAGCGGTGGCGGAAGGAGGCTTTGAGTGTGTCCTGGGTCATGCCGATGCCTCGCCGTGCCGTGTTGCGCTGTCAGTATGGCGCATTCTTCGGAAGGGGGCGTCGGTGTCGGGCCTTACCCGTCTCTGGCCGGGTGTGCCAAGCTGAAAACAGTATGAATGACGCATCGACGGGAGGCTTTATGAACGATCGGCGGCGCGAGGCGCTGGAACACGAGCATCGCCCGGAGGTGATCGAGCGGCGGCTGCGTGCCCCCTCCCGGCTCCGGCACCTGCCCGATGCCATCCTCGGCGGCATCGACGGCTGCGTGACCACCTTCGCCGTGGTCTCCGGGGCATTCGGTGCGGGTTTCTCCTCCACGGTCGCGCTGGTGCTGGGCGTCGCCAACCTGCTGGCCGATGGCTTCAGCATGGCGGTCAGCAACTACGAGGCGATCCAGGCCCAGCGAGAGCATGTCGACGGGGTGCGTCGCAGCGAGAACCATCATATCGACGTGGTCCCGGAGGGTGAGCGCGAGGAGATCCGCCAGATCTTCCAGCGCAAGGGGTTCGCGGGTGAGACCCTGGAACGGGTGGTGGAGACCATCTGCAGCGACCGCGAGGTGTGGGTGGAGACCATGGTCTCCGAGGAACATGGCCTGCAGACCGTAGGGTTGAGCCCACTGCGTTCGGCGCTGGCCACCTTCATCGCCTTCCTGGTGGTGGGCGCCATGCCGCTGCTGCCCTATGCGATACCGGGATTGGATACCACCCGTCAGTTCCTGTCGAGCCTGGCGGTGGCCGGACTGATGTTTTTTCTGATTGGTATGGGCAAGAGCCTGATCTATCACCAGCCGGTGCTGAAGTCGGGGCTGCGCACCCTGTTGATCGGTGGGGCCGCGGCGGGGCTGGCCTTCCTCACCGGCCATCTGGCACAGGCGCTGTTCGGCGTGGGCCTGTAGGTTGCCCCTGGCCGGATTGAACCGCAGGTCGCGTTGGTGGCGTTCTAGCCACCCGAGTCACTCACGCGCTGCGCATGCGGCGTTCAGGGCATGACGACAATCATGCTGATCTGTGTCAAGTCGGCCGACCAGGGCTGTGCTATCTTGACAATGAAGGGGGTGTCTAAAAAAGAGGGAAAATAGATGTTTTTCGACCCTGACATCTTAAGTTTCGCTGGGCTTCGCCATTTGTGAACTACATTCTGGATTCAAAGGACTATTATTATGACCAAGAAAACTTCCCAAGATGCCAAGAAAACTTCCCAAGATGCCGAAAAAACTTCCCAAGATGCCGAGAACGTCCCTGTCTCGACCGAAAAGTCCGCACCGCAGGTTGAGTCGAGGGTGATGAGCCCGTTCCGGGAGTTCGAACACATGCTCAATACCTTCTTCGATCGTGGTGGTATGCCATCGCGCTGGGAGCATCCCCTCTGGCAGCGCTTTGCCGCCTTCGAGAAGGGCATGCCAAAGGTCGACGTCATCGACCGCGATACTGAGGTAGTGGTGCGTGCCGAAGTCCCAGGTTTTGAGCGTGAGGAGCTCGACGTCTCGGTAACCGACGGCGCGGTGACCATCAAGGGTGACCACCGCGAGGAGACCAAGAAGGACGAGGGTGAGTACTTCCACTCCGAGATCTCCCGCGGCTCCTTTACCCGGACAGTGGCACTGCCCAGCGAGATCGATGGCGACAAGGCGGCGGCCAGCTTCAAGAACGGCGTCCTCGAGCTGACCCTGCCCAAGCTCAAGCAGGCCAACCGCCGCAAAGTCGAGGTCAAGTAACCATCCGGAATGACCGTCGGGCCGGATATTCCGGCCTGGCGGCTTCCCTAGCATGAGGGAGCGAACATGGAGACCACTTGGGTGGTAGTCGCCGACCAGGCACGGGCACGGCTCTTCTCGACATCCGACCAGAGAGGGCCGCTGGAGGAGGTGGAGGACCTGGCCGCCGGCCTGCACGACGGGCGCCTGCCAGCACCTGATCATCAGCGCTACGCCGCGCTTTTTGGGATTGCTGCGCGAGACATTGCCCGAGGCGGTCCGGAAGTGCCTCGTGCTCGAGCTGCACAAGGACCTCACGGCCCTTAGCTCCGAGGAGATCCGGGCACACCTACCCGAGCGGCTGCCCCGGGAGCCCCTCTCCCCGCAGAGGTAGGGCCGGGAGCCGATGACCGTCACTGGGGGGAAGGCGATGGCCGGCGTGACCCTATGGCTGACCGGAGACGTGATGACCGGACGCGGCATCGACCAGATTCTGCCGCATCCCGGCAACCCTCGGATCTTCGAGGCCTACATGACCTCGGCCGTCGACTATGTCCGGCTGGCCGAGCGAGTGACCGGCCCCATCCCGCATCCCGTTGATTTTTCCTATGTCTGGGGCGCTGCCCTGTTGTGGCTCGACCGCCAGGCCCCCGACCTGCGCCTGATCAACTTGGAGACGGCGGTCACCTCCAGCGACGAGGCCGAGCCCAAGGGGATCCAGTACCGCATGCATCCCGCCAACCTGCCGGTGCTGTCCGCGGCGGGGGTGGATGCCTGCGTGCTGGCCAACAACCATGTGCTGGACTGGGGTCGGCACGGGCTATGCGAGACGCTGAAGGTACTCGGGGAGGCCGGCTACGCCACGGTAGGTGCCGGCCTTGACTGGCGTCAGGCGAGGGTGCCGGCACGCTTCGAGGTTCCCGGCGGGCGCCTGCGGCTGCTGGCCTTCGGGCTTCCCAGCAGTGGCGTGCCACGTGACTGGGTGGCCAATGACACTCGGCCCGGGGTCAATGTGCTGTCCGACCTCTCGTCCGTCACCGTGGCAGCCATCGCCGCCGACGTCGCCCGAGGGCGCGAACCGCAGGAACTGGCCCTGGTCTCGCTGCACTGGGGCGGCAACTGGGGCTATGCGATCCCCGATGCGCATCGGGGATCGCCCACCGGCTGATCGACGAGGCCGGCGTGGACCTGGTCTGGGGCCACTCTTCCCATCATGCGCTGGGCATCGAGGTGTACCGCGGCAGGCTGATCCTTTACGGCTGCGGTGACCTGATCAACGACTATGAGGGCATCACCGGCCATGAGGGCTTCCGCGACGACCTGGCACTGCTCTACTTCCCGACGCTCAGCCCGACGGACGGCCGACTGGAACGGCTGATCATGGTGCCCCTGAAGCGTCGGAATTTTCGCCTCAACCGGGCCTCCCGCGAGGACGAGCAGTGGCTGTGCCGGATGCTGAACCGGGAGGGACGGCCGCTCGGCACTCGGGTGCGGCAGGACGGCCATAACCGGCTGGTGCTGGAGTGGCAAGGCGAGCGGTGAGGCCGTTCAGCGTGTGTCGTGCTTTATTGCCCTGTCCTGACCGGCATCGGGCGGAGCAGCCGAAGCTTCCGGTTCGACAAGGTCGCGTTCCTGTCGAGTCCCCAGGCTTACGCCAGTTTCGAGGGCCAGGTCGATATCACTGGACCAGCAAAAAACCTGCCTGAATCCCCTGCCATTCGGGCGGGATAGGCGTTGCCGTTACGCCGGGCCCTCGAGCAGTTCGGTAAGTGAGCCATTCTCATGGGCGCGGCGGATTGCCTCGGCAAAGAGCGGGGCGGCGCTGACCACCTCGAGGTGTTGGCGGGACGGTATCGGTCACGATGAGCTTACTCAGCTGCGTAAGTCGCTGACTTGGGATCAAGGCGCGGAACTGGCCCAACACGCGCAGCTACGGATAGATAACGGACTTCTGCGACCCACGAAGCCCTAGGCATAGCAGGACTTCAGCTACCACGCCGGGGATGGCTAATACACAAAAAAAGCACCCGTAGGTGCTTGATTTGTCGACATGTTTGGTGGAGGCGGCGGGAATTGAACCCGCGTCCGCCAGCACTCGCCCATTGGCTCTACATGCTTAGATTACGTCATTTGTTTTAACGCTACCGGCTCCGACGATCAGGATCCGGCAACGCGAGTCTTCTTAAGGTTTAGCAATTGGCGCGAAGACACCACCAACTGCGATCCCATTATTTTTAGCTCGTATCCCGTCCGTGCTGAATGGGCACAGCACTTCGGGGCCGGACAAGAAGCTAACAGCTATTAAGCTGCCAGCGCGCCCTGAGCGTAGTTGTCGTCGTTTGCGACTATTTGTCGTGATGTTGGATTTACGAGATACATCACGCTCTCGGCATGCACCGCAGGGGTTGTCACCGGCGTCGAAACCATGTCGCCCCCTTAATGAAGCGCTATTCTAACGCGCTTGTACTACATTGACCAGCGATGCTGTATTAGGTTCCGCATGCTGCGACATTTTTGTCGACTCCCGGACATTTTCTTCTTTCTTCCGGGAGCGTCGTTTCCTGAAAAGATAGACCCGTCATGCCTTGTTTTGTTCCCGCATGATGCGTCCTTTTTGACGTGTCCAGTCGCGGTCTTTCTCCGTGGCACGTTTGTCGTGCAGTTTCTTGCCGGTAACCAGCGCCAGGTCGCATTTTACCTTGTTGCGCTTCCAGAACAGTTTGAGCGGCACGCAGGTATGGCCCTTGTCCTGGGTGATTGAAAAGAGCTTGGCAATTTCCTTTTTATGTAGCAGGAGCTTGCGCGTACGGGTGGGGTCAGCGAGCTCGTGGGTGCTGGCGGTATTCAGCGGCATGATATGACAGCCCAGCAGCCAGGCCTCGCCATTACGAATCAGAATATAGGTATCGGTCAATTGTGCCTTGCCGGCACGCAGACTTTTGACTTCCCAGCCCGCCAGAACCAATCCCGCTTCGAATGTCTCGTCGATATGATATTCAAAGCGTGCTTTCTTGTTCTGGGCAATGATGCTGGTGCCGGTACCCTTGTTTTTACCTTTCTTTGTGGCCATGGAACCTCATGTTTGCTCTGTCGATTGCCTATCCTTGGTTGAACAGGAAGGCGTGATACCATTCAAGGCCTGGAAAATAATTCCCATGATACGCCTTGGGCACTGTGAAGTCAGCGGAGAGGTCAATGCCAACCGTCAATCGTTCCGCCTTGGTGCGGCACACCCCCAAACAAATGTTCGAACTGGTTAATGACTTCGAGCATTATCCAGAGTTCCTGCCCGGCTGTCGGCGAGCGCGTTTGCTTGAACGCGACGAGACACACCTGATAGGGGAAATGACCCTGGGACGCGCGGGCGTCGAACAAACCATCACCACACGCAATGACCTGGAGTCGCCCGAGCGAATCGACATGACGCTGGTCAAAGGCCCTTTCAAACATCTGAAAGGCCATTGGCGGTTCATACCGGTGGGTGAGGGCGTGTGCAAGATCAGCCTGGATATGGAGTTCGAATTTTCCAACCGCTTGCTGAGCATGGCATTCGGCAAGATTTTTCAGCAGATCGCCGGGCAGTTGGTCGACGCTTTCCATCAGCGGGCCGATGAGCTGTATGGCCGTTGAACTGCGCGTGGAAGTCGCTTTTGCGCTGCCTCACAAGCAACGGATCGTCGCCTTGCGCGTGATGGAGGGCACCACCGCTCGCGAGGCGGTGGTCCTTGCACAGTTGCCGCAACTTTTCCCGGAAATGCCGGTGGAAACATTCACCCAGGCAACCTTGGGGATTTTTGGCAAGGCGCTGCGCGATCCTGATACGCATCAATTGCGTGAGGGTGAACGCGTTGAGGTGTATCGACCTCTGTTGATTGACCCTAAACAGGCCCGCCTGGCACGCGCACGGCGCCAGGCGACTGTTTACTCTTCGTCGGGGACATAGATCGGCACTGCTTCTGGGTCAGGTGCTGTGCGTGGTGTCTCCGGTAAGGGGTCATCCAGAACGCCGGGTTGTCTCGCAGGGGCGCGATCTTCAGCCGTGGGAAGCTCGAGGTCCCCGGCAAAGTCTCCGTCGCGCTGAATTTGCTCCAGGCGGCCGTCCTCACCGAATACCAGGGTGACACGACGCTGTTCCACACCTTCATAAGCTTTGTCGAGTCGAAAGACGTAGTCCCATTCGTTGGCCTCGAAAGGGGCCTGCAGCAGGGGGCTACCCATGAGGTAGGTGACTTGGTCCTGGGTCATGCCGGGCTGTAATTGGCTGACCATCTCTTGGGTCACCAGGTTGCCTTGAGGTAAATCCCGCTTGTATACCCCTAAGTAGCTACAGCCTGTGGTTATCAGCACAGTGGCGGAAAGGGCAACGGAAAGCGTTACGATTCTAGTCAACTTTTGCATTTGGGCCTGTTCTTCACTATCGTGGTTTCGGTCGATCATACCCGACCTAACCTGTCACTGCGAAGAGCAACCATGGCCCATCAGAACCATGAATTACGCAAAGCCGGGCTGAAAGTCACCCTGCCGCGCGTCAAGATCCTGCAAATCCTCGAGAATGCTTCTGGCCAGCACCATCTGAGTGCCGAAGAAGTATATAAAACACTCATCGATACGGGTGAAGACGTAGGTCTTGCAACCGTTTACCGGGTGCTGACTCAGTTCGAGTCGGCGGGACTGGTGATTCGTCATAATTTCGATGGCGGTCACGCGGTCTTCGAAATGACCCAGGAAGACCATCACGACCATATGGTGTGCCTGGAAAGTGGGCAGATCATCGAGTTCGTGGACCCCATCATCGAGCGCCGTCAGCAGGAAATTGCCGAAGAACATGGCTACGAACTGGTCGACCATGCGCTGGTACTGTATGTGCGTCCGCGAGGCTCCAATGTGACTCGCCAGGACAGCGGGCCGGTTAACAAGAAGTAATCAACCGAAAGTAAATGGATTCATTTGCTTGGCAAGCGCCCTGGCAGGCCCTGACCTGCCAGGGCGCTTGTGGTGTCGATGTTTCAGACCAAGTAAGTCAGACCAAATAATTAGTGAGGTGCCCGCTGGCTGGCGTGGAGCATTTCGCGGGCGTGAGCCAAGGTCTGTTCGGAAAGCGTGACCCCACCCAGCATGCGCGCCAATTCACTGATCCGCCCCCCTTCATCGAGCACCGCCATGCGCGTAAGCGTCGTGTCGCGCTTGGCCTGTTTCTCGATATGTACATGCTGGTGGGCTTGGGCCGCGACCTGCGGCAAGTGAGTGACGGTCATCACTTGGCCGGTATCGCCTAGCCGACGCAACAGCTTGCCGACGATTTCCGCCGTGGCCCCCGAAACGCCTACATCGACTTCATCGAATACTAGGCTGGTAATGGTCGAATGCGTGGCGGCTACCACCTGAATGGCCAGGCTCAGGCGTGAAAGTTCACCCCCGGAGGCAACTTTTGCCAGTGGGCGTGCCGGCTGGCCGGGGTTGGCGCTGATAAGAAACTGAACGTGATCCATGCCCATGGCGCAGGAGGAGTCGCGTTGGCTGACCGCGACCTCGAAGCGGGCCTTGTCCATGGCTAGAAGCGCGAGTTGCTGCTGAACATCCTTGCCGAAACGCTTTGCGGCCTGCTGGCGCGCTGCACTGACCTTTTTGGCCTGGGCGCGCCAATGCTCGCGTAACGCGGCAATTTCAGCGCCCAATGCTTCCAGGTCTTGTTCACCGCTATCGAGTTGATGGTATTCCGTCTTTAGCTGAGCGTGCAGCGTACAGAGTTCTTCCGGCGCCACATGATGCTTGCGTGCGATGCGATGAATATCGCCAAGCCGCTCTTCCACCCAGGCCAGGCGTTCGGGGTCGAGCTCGGTGGCGGCGGCCAGTTGGTTAAGCTCGCTGGTGGCCTCCTCCACCTGAATGCGGGCATCACGCAGCATGGCGAGAGTATTGGCCAGCGTGCCCTTGTCGGCGCCGGGCAAGGCACTTAAATGCGTGAAGGCCTGGTTAAGCAAGAATAGCGCGCCGCCTTCTTCGCCGGCACAGCAATCCGCGGCAAGCTGCGTTTCGCGTAAGGTCTCTTCGGCATGCGCCAAGGTGTGCTGCTCTTCTTCAAGTAGGTCCAATTCACCGCTTGCCAGGGCCAGTTGATCGAGTTCTTCGACCTGATAGCGCAGTAGCTGACGTTTGGCTTCCAGCTCACCGTCGTCCTGAGTAAGGCGTTTGAGCCTTCGCCGCGCAGCTTGCCATTGACGGTAGGTTTCGGTGAGTTGGTCAACGTCCTTGCCCAAACCTGCGTAGTCGTCGAGCAGTGTCAGGTGGGTATCTTCACGTAACAACGCCTGATGCGCGTGCTGGCCATGTACCTGGACCAAACATTCGCCGAGTGCCTTGAGGTCGCTGATAGTGGCGGGCTGGCCGTTGATCCAGGCCTTCGAGCGGCCATTGGCGGTTACCGCACGGCGCAGCAGGCAATCATCCGTGGGCAGCTCGCGGGTTTCCAGCCATGCCTGTGCCGCAGGCAGATGAGCAATGTCAAAGCGTGCGCTGATATCCGTCCGGGGGCAGTCATGACGCACGCTGCCGGCATCGGCGCGCTCACCCAGGCATAGCCCCAAGGCACCCAGCAGAATGGATTTCCCTGCGCCGGTTTCGCCGGTAATGGCTGTCATGCCGCTCATGAAGTCGAGTTCAAGGCGGTCGACGATGGCGTAATCCTGAATGGCAAGCTGCGTGAGCATGTTTCCTCCTGGCACCGAGTCTGATAGAGCAGCTGGATAGGTATACATGAATTGTTGATTTATACAGTAGCCGAAAAGTCGCTGCAACGCCCTCTTGACTTCAAGCGCATGGCCCCCATATAGCCCCGCACACGATAATTTCTAGACAGTTGCTCGCGATGCCAGGGTTTATGTCGGCACGGTGTCACTCAAATTTTCAGGAGACTCGCATGGCTAAAGATCCACAGACCCCCCTTGATGAAGAGCTGAAGCGGCGCGATGAAAAGCCGGAAACCCCCGAACAGGAAGCCGAAGAGCGCCTAGTGGAAGGGGAGCTTGAAGGCTTGATTGAAGATGAAGAGCCGCTGGTGGAGCCGGCCTCGGGCAGCGAAGCGGAAGCCGATGTGTTGGCGGCCCGTGTGCAAGAGCTGGAACAGAGTCTGGAGCAGGCCAATGACCAGGTCTTGCGTGCCGCTGCCGAGGCTCAGAACGTACGTCGACGTGCCGAGCAGGAAGCCGAAAAAGTGCGCAAGTTCGCCTTGGAACGCTTCGTGAAAGAACTGTTGCCGGTGGTCGATAGCCTGGAAAAAGCCCTGGAATCCATGGGCGAGGATGCTTCCGAAGTTCACCGCGAAGGCGTGGCGATGACGCTGAAGATGCAGCTGGACGTACTGGGCAAGTTCGGCGTGGAAAGCATCGAGCCGCAAGGTGAGCCGTTCGACCCCCAGGTGCATGAAGCCATAGCCATGGTGCCTAACCCTGAGCTTGAGCCCAATACTGTGATGGAAGTGATGCAGAAGGGCTATCTGCTCAATGGACGCCTGGTTCGTCCTGCCATGGTAGTGGTCAGCCAGAAGGCCGGTTAAGTCGCAGGGCAGATGCTCAATCGGTAAAAAAGCCCTTGAAAAGCTGCCGGCGGCCCCCAAATAGAGGGGCAACCCGCGGTAAATGCCGCACTTAACATCTTTGTATTTTTTGTCACAACTAATTTTGAGGTTTTCGCTATGGGACGCATCATTGGTATCGACCTGGGCACCACTAACTCCTGTGTTGCTGTGCTTGACGGCGACAGCGCCAAGGTCATCGAAAACGCTGAAGGCGGTCGCACGACGCCTTCCATCATTGCTTACACCGATGAGGGTGAAATCCTGGTGGGCCAGGCGGCCAAGCGCCAGGCGGTCACCAATCCGGAAAATACCCTCTACGCCATCAAGCGTCTGATCGGCCGTCGCTTCAAGGATGACGTGGTTCAGAAAGACATCAAGATGGTGCCTTACACCATCACTGAGGCCGACAACGGTGATGCCTGGGTGCAAGTGAAAGACAAGAAGATGGCGCCACCGCAGGTCAGTGCCGAAGTACTGAAGAAGATGAAGAAGACCGCGGAAGACTACCTGGGTGAAACCGTCACCGAAGCTGTCATTACCGTTCCGGCCTACTTCAACGACAGCCAGCGTCAGGCGACCAAGGATGCTGGGCGCATCGCCGGTCTGGACGTCAAGCGCATCATCAACGAGCCTACCGCAGCCGCCTTGGCCTACGGCATGGACAAATCGCGTGGCGACAAGACCATCGCGGTCTATGACCTTGGGGGTGGTACCTTCGATATTTCCATCATCGAAGTGGCCGATGTCGACGGCGAAACTCAGTTCGAAGTGCTGGCCACCAACGGTGACACCTTCCTGGGTGGTGAAGACTTCGACTTGGCGTTGATCAACTATCTGGTCGACCAGTTCAAGGCGGATAGCGGTATCAATCTGTCCGGCGACAACCTGGCCATGCAACGTCTGAAAGAAGCTGCAGAAAAAGCCAAGATCGAGCTTTCCAGCGCCCAGCAGACCGACGTCAACCTACCGTACATCACGGCTGACAACACCGGTCCGAAGCACCTCAACGTCAAGGTGACCCGCGCCAAGCTGGAAGCCCTGGTCGAAGAGCTGGTTCAGCGCTCACTCGAGCCGTGCAAGATGGCGCTCAAGGATTCCGGCCTTTCCGCTTCCGAGATCGACGAAGTGATTCTGGTCGGCGGCCAGACGCGCATGCCGATGGTGCAGAAGAAGGCGGCTGAATTCTTCGGCAAGGAAGCGCGCAAAGACGTCAACCCGGACGAAGCCGTGGCGGTGGGCGCCGCCATTCAAGGTGGCGTATTGGGCGGCGACGTGAAAGACGTGCTGCTGCTTGACGTCACACCGCTGACCCTGGGTATCGAAACCATGGGCGGCGTGATGACACCGCTGATCGAAAAGAACACCACCATCCCGACCAAGAAGACCCAAACCTTCTCGACCGCGGATGACAACCAGACGGCCGTGACCATTCACGTCCTGCAGGGTGAGCGCAAGCAGTCCACCGGCAACAAGTCTCTGGGTCGCTTCGACCTGGCCGACATTCCACCGGCACCGCGTGGTGTGCCGCAGATCGAGGTTGCCTTCGACCTGGATGCCAACGGTATTCTTAACGTCTCGGCGAAAGACAAGGCCACCAACAAGGAACAGTCCATCGTCATCAAGGCGTCCAGCGGCCTGACCGATGAAGAGATCGATCAGATGGTACGCGATGCCGAAGCGCATGCCGACGAGGACAAGAAATTCGAAGAGTTGGTGCAGCTGCGTAACCAGGCCGATGGCATGATTCATGCCACGCGCAAGACGTTGGAAGAAGCCGGTGACAAGGCCTCGGATGACGAGAAGCAGGCGATCGAAACTGCGATTACCGAGCTTGAGGAAGTGATCAAGGGGGATGACCGCGAGGTTATCCAGACCAAAGTCGACGCCTTGACCGAAGCCTCAGGCAAGCTGGCGCAGAAGCTCTATGCCGAGCAAGCCGATGCCGCCCAGCAAGAAGGCGGTGAAAGCGAAGCCAAGCCGGAAGAAGACGTGGTTGACGCTGAGTACGAAGAAGTCAACGACGACAAGAAAAAGCAGTAACCACTCTTTCTGCTTCTGCCAAGGAATGCAGTGACGCGGGGGCCAGCCCCCGCGTTGCTGTATCCGTGGTCAAGACTCTTTGCTTAAACCAGGAGGCGCAAAGGACCCATGTCCAAACGCGATTATTACGAAGTCCTGGGTGTGGAAAAAGGGGCCGATCAGAAAGAGATCAAGCAGGCCTATCGCCGACTGGCGCAAAAATTCCACCCTGACCGTAACCCGGAAGATAGTACTGCCGCCGAAAAATTTCGTGAGGTTTCCGAAGCCTACGAAGTGCTTAGCGACAACGAAAAACGGGCTGCCTATGACCAATTCGGTCATGCAGGCGTTGATGGCCAGGGCGGCGGTGGCGGCTTCGGTGGAGGTGGCGCCGGCGATTTCAGCGATATCTTCGGCGATGTGTTCGGCGATATCTTCGGTGGAGGTGGAGGAGGCCGTCGGCGCGGGCCCAATGCCCCAGCCCGCGGTTCGGACCTGCGCTACAACCTGGAGCTTGACCTGGAAAGCGCGGTATCGGGGACCACAGTGGATATCCGCGTGCCGCGTCATGTGGCATGTGACCGCTGCGATGGTAACGGCGCCGAGCCGGGCTCCAGCGTGGAAACCTGCCCGACCTGTGCCGGGCATGGCCAGGTGCGCATGCAGCAGGGTTTCTTTGCCGTCCAGCAGACGTGCCCGACCTGTCATGGCAGCGGCCAACACATCAAGGTGCCGTGCCACAAGTGTAACGGCGAAGGCCGTGTACGCGAGACACGCACCCTGTCGGTCAAGATTCCGCCCGGTGTGGATACCGGCGACCGAATTCGCCTGAATGCCGAAGGTGAAGCGGGAATCAACGGTGGCCCACCCGGGGATCTGTATGTCCAGGTGGCCATCAAACCGCACCATATCTTCCAGCGGGAAGGGCGTCACCTGCACTGCGAGGTGCCGATCAACTTCGTTGACGCGGCGCTGGGCGGCGAGCTGGAGGTGCCAACGCTGGATGGGCGGTTGAAGCTCAAGATTCCACCCGAGACCCAGACAGGCAGGCTGTTCCGCTTGCGTGGCAAGGGTGTCAAGCCGGTACGTGGCGGCCCGCCTGGAGACCTGCTGTGCAAGGTCGTGGTGGAAACCCCGGTCAAGCTCAATGAAGAGCAGAAAGACCTGCTGCGCCAGTTTCAGGAAAGCCTGGAAAGCAGCACCAGCAAGCACAGTCATTCGCCCAAGAAGAGCGGTTTCTTCGACAGCGTGAAGAAGTTCTTCGAAGAGATGAAGCCGTAACAGGCAATGTGCTTTGCATGTTGAACAAGCCCCGGCCTTCGCAAGAAGCCGGGGTTTTTTAATGCCTTTAGCTCAGTCCGGCTCGCGGCCAAGCGTCTCGGCCAGGCGGGGGAAATAGGGCCTGATTTCGGCATAAAGCGTTTCAGCATCGTTGGCGTGGCGCCGTGAGAAATGAAAGGGCACCAACTGGCCGACACCTGCGGCGGTGGCTATTTCGCCGCAGGCGCGAGCGGTAAGGTGGCCGGTACGCTTGGCCTGGTCGGCTTCATCTTCACGAAAGGGCGCCTCGCAGAATAGCACATGAGCATTTCTAGCCAGGGTAATCAAACGCTTGCGGTTATCTTCGGTGTCGCCCAGGTCGGTGGCGTACACCAACCGTTTAGCTGGCTCGGTAAACAGCAAGGCTTGGGACAGCGCTTCTATCGGTGCAGTCCCGCCATTGGGCAGGGTCATCCGAGTATCGCTGTTGCCCGCTCGAACGTGGTGCTTGAGCTCGCCCAGCCAAGGCCCCGGCGCCAAGCCATGGGCTTCAAGTCGCTCTTTGCGCACTTTTAGCTGGGTTTGGGGTTCGAAAGCGAACGCCAGCACTGGCGTGCCGTGATCGAGCGTCGTGGCGCGTACCCGAAACTCCTGTTCTTCGAGCAATACGCCATCTCGGGCCGGGCGGGCGGGAAGTGCTGTCAGCGCTTGACCGGCAGTCAGCAAATAACGCTTGAGAGTGTCTCCATGAAGTTCCTGTATGTCAAAGCGTGGCGCCCTGTCGGCCACCCGGTCCCAAAGTATCCCGCCTACCAGGCCAGCCAAGTGCTCGGCAAGACCGGGCGGGCCGTAAAATCGGCAGGCGGGAAAGTCCCCAATTCGCGAGCGCAGTAGCCAGAGAAAACCGCCAATGTGATCGATATGCGCATGGCTGATAAACACATCGCTCACTTGGTGGGCGAGGCGCGATGTCAAGCGGCCAGGGTCGCCCAGATCGAAAAGCAGGCTGCGCTTTTGGTGCCGTATGCGTAAATGCAGCAAAGGGTCGCCGTAAGCCCCGTTCATCAGGGTCACCATGTAACCATTGAGACGCACCGTCGGACGCGGGCCGTTTTGGGCGTCGAGTGGGGGGAGCGCCATGGCCGGCTCAATAGTCGACGCTGGCTGAGGTGCCCGGTAAGGTCGAGCGGTACCTAGCTGACCATTGCGGCGGCGTTGCGCATCGCGGACCACCAGGGTGTGGGGAGGCTGTTCAAGGGCTGGGGCTAGAAAGTGCAGCCTGCCGTCCCGAAGCTCAATGACCTCGCCCAGGGCCAGTGTATTGCCTTGGACATCGAGTAAGCCGAGCTGTTGGCCACGCCAGGCGTCGGTGGCGCTGCGCGGGGGTGGTGTGCCGATCACGGCCAGGTGTGAAAGCTCGATACTCTGCTCGGTGGCGCTGGCTAGGTAAGCGTCCCAGGCCTGGGTACGGCGTTGGGTGCGCAATTGCTTGCCCGGATGCTGCGCCTGGGGGTCGGGGGTGATTGTCAATTGCTCGATGACCAGAGCGCGATATTCCTGGCTGAATGTATCGGGAGCATCACTGGGTTTCAGCTTGACCAAGGTATCGATGTGCCCCGCACTGACAAGTGCCGGCAGCAGTTCGGCGCCACCAATGCCTCGTGCTACACCGGGTGCGTCGACGATCAAGGGCGCTTCGGCCAAGGAGGTACAGAGGTGGCGCAGTGCCTCGATCAACGGCAACCGGAAGCGCGAAGCGTCGAGTGTCGCCAAGGCCGCCATTTTCTTGAGCTGCCAGTCACCTGCGCCATGTTCATCCTGCTGCCATTTTCCCAGGCACAGCGCTCCGGGCGGGCCGAAACCAGGCAGGCCGGGGTCGGCGCTCAGGCAGTAGCAAGGTAGGTTCTGATCGGCGAGGCTGGCTGCGGCAGCTCGGGCAAGGGTGGTCTTGCCGCTGCCGGAAGGGCCGGTCAATAACACTCGCGAGTGTCGCTTCAGCCGTAGAACTAGAGGGTGGTCTGTCGAAAGAGGGCTAGGGATTGGCTGCATGGCGGCTCCTCGTGTCGGCTTGCCGGGGTATCTCCAGTGTGGTTGATTCGGTTGTGCTTGCCCAGCAGCCTGCTGCCCGAGAAGGGGGTGGCTCTGGTATACTCACCGCCATTGTCGATGTCATTGAACTTTGCAGGAGTCCGCATGAGCCGTCACGCCCCTCGTATCGCCATTGTCGGTGTCGCCGGCCGCATGGGCCGCACCTTGGTAAACGCTGTTGAACAAGAGGCTGGTGCCACCCTGGCCGGCGGTATTGTCGAGCCGGGAAGTTCGCTTGTCGGGACGGATATCGGTGAGCTGGCCGGGCAGGGCAAGCTGGGCGTGACGGCGGTGGATTCGCTGGCCGCGATCGTCGATGACTTCGACGTGTTGATCGACTTCACCGCTCCCCAGGTGACACTTGCCAACCTGGCGTTTTGTGCCGAGCACGGCAAGCGCATGGTGATCGGCACCACCGGCATGAACGATGCCGAGCTTGCCCAGCTGGACGGCTATCGTACCAAGTTGCCCATGGTATTCGCGCCCAACATGAGCGTGGGGGTCAATTTGACGCTTAAGCTATTGGAAACCGCTGCCAAGGCACTGGGCGACGAAGGCTACGATATCGAAGTGATCGAAGCCCACCATCGCCACAAGGTGGATGCACCTTCGGGTACCGCGCTCAAGATGGGAGAAGTAGTGGCTGAATCCCTGGGGCGTAGCCTCGATGAACACGGGGTATTCACTCGCGAAGGGCGGTGCGGGCCGCGCACCGGTAAGGAAATCGGCTTTGCCACGGTGCGGGCCGGCGATATCGTGGGGGAGCATACGGTGATGTTCGCGACAGAAGGCGAGCGCATCGAGATCACTCACAAGGCCAGTAGCCGCATGACATTCGCCAAAGGCGCAGTGCGTGCGGCGCGCTGGGTGGCGGACAAGGAAATCGGCCGTTACGACATGCAGGATGTGCTGGCATTGAACTGAGGCTCCTTGGGGGTAGTCGAGGGGTGCTAAATCCTGTAAAATTGCAAAAATTTTGGCCGGGTGCCTGAAGTAGAGAAGTCATAAAGCGACGCGCTTGTTGCGTTGGCCAACCCGAGCATCGAACAACAAGCGGGATGAAACCGATTTTTCCATCGGCTTTGTCCCGCTTTTTTACGACCCGAAATTCGTTGATCGTGGGTGCGAACGTTCGCATCCGCAGGATTGCCGAGCCTGCGCCCACGGGCTCCACCAGCATGGGAGGATCTTGTCTTGAACAAACCCGCATTGAACAAACCCGCGATACTGGCTCTGGAAGATGGCAGTGTATTTCATGGCACGGCCATCGGTGCCGATGGACAAACCAGCGGTGAGGTGGTGTTCAATACGGCCATGACCGGTTACCAGGAGATTCTGACCGACCCCTCCTATACCCGGCAGATCGTTACCCTTACCTACCCGCATATCGGTAACACCGGGGTTAACGCTGAAGACGTGGAGTCCGACGGTATCGCTGCCGCCGGCCTGGTAATTCGTGACCTACCCTTGATCGCCAGCAATTTTCGCAGTGAACAGACTCTTTCCGATTACCTGAAAAGCCAGAACGTCCTGGGTATCGCCGATATCGATACTCGCCGCCTGACGCGGATTCTTCGCGACAAGGGGGCTCAGAAAGGGGCGATTCTGGCGGGGCCGGATGCCGAAGGTGAAGACGCTGTCGAGCGTGCGCTTGAAGCAGCCAAAGCGTTCCCGGGGCTCAAGGGGATGGATCTGGCCAAGGTGGTCTCCTGTCAGGCGCCTTACCAGTGGTCAGAAGGTGAATGGGATCTGGGTAGTGGTCATGCCGATACCCCCCAGGGCGAGCGTCCCTTCCATGTGGTGGCCTTCGATTATGGAATCAAGCGCAACATCATGCGCATGCTCGCGTCACGCGGTTGCCGCCTGAGTGTGGTGCCGGCGCAAACACCGGCCGCCGAGGTGCTGGCGATGAACCCCGATGGGGTTTTCCTGGCCAACGGCCCGGGCGACCCGGAGCCCTGCGATTACGCCATCAAGGCGATCGAGCAGCTTCTGGAAACCGATATTCCCTTGTTCGGTATTTGTCTGGGCCATCAATTGCTGGCCCTGGCCAGTGGCGCCAAGACAGTGAAAATGAGCCATGGCCATCATGGCGCCAACCATCCGGTGCAAGACCTGGATACCGGCAAGGTAATGATCACCAGCCAGAACCACGGCTTCGCTGCCGATGAGTCGACGCTGCCCGCGACACTGCGCGCCACGCACCGTTCGCTGTTCGACGGCACCTTGCAGGGAATCGAGCGTACCGATCGCCCGGCCTTCAGTTTTCAAGGCCATCCGGAAGCCAGCCCTGGCCCGCGCGATGTCGCACCCTTGTTCGATCGTTTTGTCGCGATGATGCAGGCGCGTCGCTAACGCGAGCCCGAAATCCGTCGTCATTCGTCACTTTTTTGCGGGAACCGTCATGCCCAAGCGTACCGATATCAATAGCATTCTTATCATTGGCGCCGGCCCGATCGTGATCGGCCAGGCCTGTGAATTCGACTACTCCGGCGCCCAGGCGTGCAAGGCGCTGCGCGAGGAAGGCTACCGAGTCATTCTGGTCAACTCCAACCCGGCCACCATCATGACTGACCCGGCCATGGCCGATGCCACCTATATCGAGCCGATTACCTGGCAGACGGTGGAGAAGATCATCGAAGCCGAGCGCCCCGATGTGATCTTGCCCACCATGGGCGGCCAGACCGCGCTCAACTGCGCCCTGGAGCTGGACGAGCATGGCGTGCTCGAGAAATACGGGGTGGAGATGATCGGCGCCAACGCCGAGGCGATCAACAAGGCCGAGGATCGCGACCTCTTCGACAAGGCGATGAAAAACATCGGCTTGGCGTGCCCCAAGGCTAAGGTGGCTCACTCCATGGCCGAGGCCTGGGAAATCCAGGCCGAGCTCGGCTTTCCGACCATCGTGCGACCCTCCTACACCATGGGTGGCTCCGGCGGCGGGGTGGCGTACAACAAGGAAGAGTTCGAGGAAATCTGTGGGCGCGGCTTCGAGCTTTCCAGCAACCATGAGTTGCTGATCGATGAATCGCTGCTGGGTTGGAAGGAATACGAGATGGAGGTCGTTCGCGACAGGAACGACAACTGCATCATTGTCTGTGCGATCGAAAACTTCGACCCCATGGGCGTACATACCGGCGATTCCATCACCGTGGCCCCGGCCCAGACGCTGACCGATAAAGAATATCAGATCATGCGCGATGCCTCCCTGGCGGTGCTGCGTGAAATCGGTGTCGAGACCGGTGGCTCCAACGTCCAGTTCGGAGTCGACCCCAAAACCGGGCGCATGGTGGTCATCGAGATGAACCCCCGCGTCAGTCGCTCGTCGGCGCTGGCCTCCAAGGCGACTGGCTTTCCGATCGCCAAGATCGCCGCCAAACTTGCCATCGGTTACACCCTGGATGAGCTACAAAACGACATTACCGGCGGCCGCACCCCGGCGTCGTTCGAGCCTTCGATCGACTACGTGGTCACCAAGATTCCGCGTTTCACCTTCGAGAAATTTCCTCAGGCCAATGACCGTCTGACCACGCAAATGAAGTCGGTAGGCGAGGTGATGGCCATCGGGCGCACGTTCCAGGAGTCCTTGCACAAAGCTTTGCGCGGTCTGGAAACCGGCAACGACGGACTCGACCCGATCATTACCGATTTCACACCGGATGCCATGGCGCGTATCAAGGGTGAGCTTCAGGCCGCTGGCGCCGAGCGCATCTTTTATATCGCCGATGCCATGCGTGCTGGCATGAGCGTCGAGGAAATTTTCGAGCTAACCAATATCGATCCCTGGTATCTGGTGCAGATCGAAGACCTGGTACGCACCGAGCAGGAAGTCGCCAAGCGCTCTTTGGCCGACTTCAGCGCAAGCGAACTGTATGCCATCAAGCGCAAAGGATTTTCCGATGCGCGTCTGGCAAGCCTGTTGGGCGTCTCGGATAAAGAGTTCCGCAAGACACGCCAGAAACACGGCATTCGCCCGGTCTACAAACGCGTGGATACTTGTGCCGCCGAATTTGCCTCCGATACCGCCTACATGTATTCCACCTATGAGGAAGAGTGCGAGGCTGAGGTTTCCGATCGCCAGAAAATCATGGTGCTGGGCGGCGGGCCCAACCGTATCGGTCAGGGGATCGAGTTCGATTATTGCTGCGTGCATGCGGCGCTGGCGATGCGCGAGGATGGTTACGAGACCATCATGGTCAACTGTAATCCGGAAACCGTCTCCACCGATTACGATACCTCGGACCGTCTCTATTTCGAGCCGGTGACGCTGGAAGACGTTCTGGAGATCGCCGACAAGGAAAAACCGGTCGGTGTGATCGTGCAGTTTGGTGGTCAGACACCGCTCAAGCTTGCTCGTGAGCTGGAAGCCGCTGGTGTGCCGATCATTGGCACCACACCGGATGCCATCGACCGTGCTGAAGATCGCGAGCGCTTTCAGGTGATGATCGAAAAGCTAGGTCTCAAGCAGCCACCCAACGCCACGGCGCGCAGCTTCGATGAGGCCTTTGCCAAGGCGGAGAACATCGGCTATCCATTGGTGGTGCGTCCCAGTTATGTGCTGGGCGGTCGGGCCATGGAGATCGTCTACGACGCCTCCGAGCTTGAAAACTACATGACCAATGCGGTCAAGGTGTCCAACGATTCGCCGGTACTGCTGGATTACTTCCTGAGTGCGGCCGTCGAGATCGATATCGATGCGGTCAGCGACGGCAAGCAGGTGGTGATCGGCGGCATCATGCAGCACGTAGAGCAAGCAGGCGTTCACTCCGGCGACTCCGCCTGCGCTTTGCCGCCGTATTCGCTGCCTGCCGAGGTGCAGGATGAAATGCGTGCCCAGGTCAAGCGCATGGCCGTGGAGCTGGGTGTGGTGGGGCTGATGAACGTCCAGCTGGCCTGGCAGGATGGCGAGATCTACGTGATCGAAGTCAACCCGCGTGCCTCGCGCACGGTACCCTTCGTCTCCAAGTGCATCGGCACGTCGCTGGCCAAGATCGCCGCACGCTGCATGGCAGGGAAATCCTTGGCCGATCAGGGCTTTGAGCGTGAAATCGTGCCGCATTTCTATAGCGTCAAGGAAGCGGTATTCCCGTTCAACAAGTTTCCCGGGGTCGACCCCATCCTGTCGCCGGAAATGAAGTCTACTGGGGAAGTCATGGGAAGCGGCGACACCTTCGCCGAGGCCTTCTACAAGGCGCAGCTAGGGGCGGGCGAAGCCATTCCGGCGCTTAGCGGCGAGCGCAAGGCGTTTCTTTCGGTGCGTGAGCCGGACAAGGCGGGTGTTATCGAAGTTGGCCGTTCTCTGCTAGCATTAGGGTTCACGCTGTGCGCCACAAGCGGCACGGCGGCAGCCTTGGAGGCGGCCGGACTTGCTGTGGAGCGTGTCAATAAAGTTTTTGAAGGCCGCCCGCATATCGTCGATCTACTCAAGAACGACGAGATAGCCTATATCGTTAATACCACCGAAGGTCGTCAGGCGATCAACGACTCTTCGGTCATCCGCCGTACCGCACTTGCACGCAAGGTGCCTTATGCCACCACCTTGGCGGGCGCTAATGCGGTGTGCATGGCACTGGAATACGGCAGTGACATTACCGTACGGCGGTTACAGGAACTGCATGCAGGAGCAACGCAATGAATAAGGTCCCGATGACCGTCGCTGGTGAGAAAAATCTGCGCGATGAGCTGAATCATCTCAAGAGTGAAGCGCGCCCTCGGGTGATCGCCGCGATTGCCGAAGCCCGCGAGCATGGCGACCTCAAGGAAAACGCTGAATACCATGCCGCCCGTGAGCAGCAAGGATTCATCGAAGGGCGGATTCAGGAGATCGAAAGCAAGCTTTCCACTGCTCAGGTGATCGACGTGACCAAGCTGCCCAGAACGGGCAAGGTGATTTTTGGTGTCACCGTCGAATTGATCAACCTGAATACCGATGAGGAAGTTACCTATCGTATCGTGGGTGAAGACGAAGCCAATATTAAAGAAGGGCGTATCTCCGTGACGTCCCCCATTGCGCGAGCCATGATCGGCAAGGAGGAAGGCGATGTCGTCGTGGTGAAAACCCCCGGCGGTGAAGTCGAGTACGAGATTGGCAACGTCGAACATAGCTAGCGTCTTGTCGGCATAAAAAAGCCCGCGACCAAGTCGCGGGCTTTTGCGTACGGCTAGCCCCGGTTAGGGGCGAGCAGTGCGTTCAGTGGCGGCCGTGATGATTCTCGAAGCGCTTGATGTTGGAAAGCTTCGGGTTGACCTGAGGGTTGTGACGATACAGCAGCGCCATCTTGCCGATGGTCTGGATCAGTTCGGCGCGGCTATCAGCCAGTAGCTCCCCGATCATCACCGCCCGATCATCGCGCTCCGGCAAGGCTAGCTTGACCTTGATGAGTTCGTGATCGTTGAGGGCGCGGTCGAGTTCCGCCAGCAGATTCTCCGACACACCATTCTCGGAAACGGTGACGACGGGGCTGAGGTGATGGCCGATGCTGCGAAATGCTTTCTTTTGTGCCTGTGACAAGCTCATGGTATCTTGCGGTATCCCAGTTAGCGCTTAACGCTCCATCTTACGGTGAAACGCCTTAGGGTGAAAGCGCTCTTATTTTTCCGACGTGCCTAGATCCCTCATGCAACAAAAGCCTTCAAGTCGCAAGCGTACCAATGTCAGTAAAAAGCCTAGTAGCAATGAAGCTGCTGGTGGCCACAAAAAAACCAGCAAGACAAAAACCAGTTCCACCTGGATGAAAGAGCATTTTGACGATCACTATGTACAGCGCAGCTGGGAAGATGGTTACCGCTCGCGGGCCAGCTACAAGCTGTTGGAGCTGGATGCCAAGGATGCGTTGTTTCGTCCCGGGATGACGGTAATCGACTTGGGGGCGGCGCCCGGTGGCTGGAGTCAAGTGGCCGCGGAAAAGGTAGGGCCCGAAGGGGTTGTGATTGCCTCGGATATTCTGGAAATGGATGCCCTGGCGGGGGTTGAGTTCATACAGGGCGATTTTACCGAGCAGAAGGTGCTGGATGCGATTCTCTCAACGCTGGGGAATCGGCCGGTTGATCTTGTGTTGTCGGATATGGCCCCCAATATGAGTGGTATGGCGGCCATTGATCAGCCTCAAGCGATGTACCTGATCGAGTTGGCGCTGGAATTGGCGAGGGAAACGCTTTCTCCGCAAAGCCGTTTTTTGGCCAAGGTGTTTCAGGGGGAAGGATTTGATGCCTACCTGAAAATGCTGCGCGTCCACTTCAAACGTGTGGTAACGCGCAAACCAGAGGCCTCTCGTGCGCGTTCGCGGGAAGTGTATCTGTTGGCGGAAGGCTTTCGTGGCTAAACTCGATATTAGCTGTATCAATGCCAAGGTGAATGTTTTCTCTTGAATGGATTGAAGCTGCAATAGACTGAATTAATCGAAGCGATTGCCGGACAGGCAGCGCAAGGTGTGTCACATTAGGCAGCATTGACAGGCGTGACACAGATGGCCCGAAGCCGGTCGGCTTCGGTAATGGTTGAACGCTTGATGCCGGAGTAGGTCAAACCATCAACGTTTAACTGACAGATTCTTGCAATGAGGGTACTCCCTTGAATGATATGGCGAAGAACCTGATTCTGTGGTTGGTCATCGCGGCCGTTCTGCTGACAGTGTTCAATAATTTCACGACGGAAAGCGCTCCTCAGACCATGAACTATTCTCAGTTCGTGGAACAGGTGCAAAATCAGCAGGTACGCAGCGTCACCATCGATGGTTACACCATCAGCGGTGAGCGTGCGGATGGCTCGCAGTTCCAGACCATCCGTCCGGCGGCGGAAGATCCCAAGCTGATGGATGATTTGCTGGCTAATGACGTCACCGTGGTAGGCAAGGAACCCGAACAGCAAAGTATCTGGACGCGACTGTTGATCGCGAGCTTCCCGATCCTGCTGATCCTGGCGATTTTCATGTTCTTCATGCGCCAGATGCAGGGCGGTGCTGGCGGCGGCAAGGGTGGCCCCATGAGCTTTGGTAAATCCAAGGCCAAGCTGCTTTCCCAAGATCAGATCAAGACGACGTTTGCGGATGTAGCCGGCTGCGATGAAGCCAAGGAAGAAGTTGAAGAGCTGGTCGACTTCCTGCGCGAACCCACCAAGTTTCAGCGTCTGGGCGGTACCATTCCCCGTGGCGTGCTGATGGTGGGGCCACCGGGTACCGGTAAGACGCTGCTGGCCAAATCGATTGCCGGCGAGGCCAAGGTGCCGTTCTTCTCGATCTCGGGTTCCGATTTCGTCGAGATGTTCGTGGGTGTTGGTGCATCCCGTGTGCGTGACATGTTCGAGCAGGCTAAAAAGCAAGCGCCTTGCATCATTTTTATCGATGAAATCGATGCCGTAGGCCGTTCACGCGGTGCAGGCATGGGCGGCGGCAATGACGAGCGTGAGCAGACGCTGAACCAGTTGCTGGTGGAAATGGACGGTTTCGAGGCCAATGAAGGCGTTATCGTCATCGCTGCCACCAACCGTCCCGACGTGCTGGATCCGGCGCTGATGCGTCCGGGCCGCTTCGATCGCCAGGTAACGGTGGGCCTGCCCGATATTCGTGGTCGCGAGCATATTCTGGGCGTTCACCTGCGCAAGGTGCCGCTGGCGGATGACGTCAAGCCGCAACTTATCGCACGGGGTACCCCGGGCTTTTCCGGTGCCGACCTGGCCAACCTGGTCAACGAGGCGGCACTGTTCGCCGCACGGCGTAATCGGCGTCTGGTGGGTATGGACGAGCTGGAACTTGCCAAGGACAAGATCATGATGGGTGCCGAGCGCAAATCCATGGTCATGACCGACAAGGAAAAGCTCAATACCGCCTATCATGAATCCGGTCATGCGGTGATCGGTCTTGTGATGCCGGAGCACGACCCGGTCTACAAGGTGACTATCATTCCGCGCGGTCGAGCGCTGGGTGTGACCATGTTCTTGCCGGAAGAGGATCGCTATAGCCTGTCGCGCCAGCAGATCATCAGCCAGATATGTTCACTGTTCGGCGGGCGCATTGCCGAAGAGATGACCTTGGGGCCGAATGGCGTGACCACCGGGGCCTCCAACGACATTAAGCGTGCTACCGAGTTGGCCCATAACATGGTGGCCAAGTGGGGCCTTTCCGATGAGATGGGCCCGATCATGTACGATGAGGACGAGTCACATCAGTTCCTCGGTGGTCCGGGTCAGGGCGGCTCCAAGATGAAGTCCGGTGACACGACCACGCGGCTCGACAAGGAAGTGCGCAAGATCATCGATGGTTGTTACCACCAGGCCAAGCAAATCCTGGAAGACAATCGCGACAAACTTGATGCCATGGCCGAAGCATTGATGAAGTACGAAACCATCGATGCCGACCAGCTCAAGGATATCATGGGAGGGCGTGCTCCTCGGCCGCCCAAGGACTGGGATGAAGGTGATTCCAGTGGAGGTGCCAAGGTCGAAGATGATGTTCGAAACGATACCAAGGCATCCAAGCCAAGTGACGATAGCGATGGGGAAGGTGATGACGAGCCGAATCGTCGCCCCTCCGACCCCTTGGGTGGGCCGGCCGGCTCCTAGTCGCTGGTCCGCTTGATATCTACTTTCGTACTGATGGGCGTCCCTAGTGGGGCGCCTTTTTGCTATTCTGGAGAGAATCAGTAACATTTCTTCTTTTTAACCAGGCGACGACATGCAATCCACGGTTGACACCCATACCGACCACGAGCCCCATTTGCGTTGTGGGCGACACCTTCTGGATCTTTCCTTTCCCCGCGTCATGGGAATCCTTAATGTAACGCCGGACTCCTTTTCCGATGGCGGCCAGCATCTGGCTCAGGAGGATGCCCTGCGCCATGCCGAGACGATGTTGGCCGAAGGGGCGGCAATCATCGATGTCGGCGGGGAGTCGACGCGTCCTGGCGCATCGCCGGTCAGTGCTCAACAGGAACTGGACCGCGTTGCGCCGATTGTTGAGCGGTTGGTGCGCGAGCTGGATGCGTTGGTATCGGTGGACACGAGTTGCCCGAAGGTGATGCGTGAGGTTTCCGCCTTGGGGGGAAGCATGATCAATGATGTGCGGGCGCTTGAACGTGAAGGGGCGCTGGCGGCGGCCATGGGAAGTGGTCTGCCGGTATGTTTGATGCATCGCCAGGGTGAACCGCAGGATATGCAGCAGGCGCCGTACTATACGCTGCCGATTGAAGAGGAAGTGGCCGAGTACCTGATCCAGCGAGTCGCCCAATGCGAAGCCGCCGGTCTGCGTCGAGAGCGGTTACTTGTGGATCCAGGTTTTGGTTTCGGCAAGAGCGTGGAGCACAATCTGCGCCTGCTCAGCCGTATGCAGGGATTAACCCAGCTAGGATTGCCGCTGATGGTGGGGATGTCGCGCAAGAGCATGATCGGCAAAGTGCTCGGACGCCCCGTGGAAGAGCGCCTGGCCGGTGGATTGGTGTTAAGCGCCATGGCGGTGGAGCGCGGTGCCAGAATTCTACGGGTGCATGACGTCGCCCCTACAGTGGATGCCATCAACATGGCGTGGGCGGTGCTCCAGGAAGGAAATGAACAGCAGGCAAGAGAGAGGGCCGGCTCATGACTCGACGTTATTTTGGTACCGACGGTATTCGAGGGACAGTCGGGCAAGCCCCGATTACCGCTGACTTCATGCTCAAGCTGGGCTGGGCGACAGGCCGTGTGTTGAATCGCGAGCGTGGGCGCGCCCGGGTCTTGATCGGCAAGGATACGCGGATTTCGGGGTATATGTTCGAATCTGCTCTGGAGGCAGGGTTGTCGGCGGCAGGTGTCGATGTGTCACTGCTTGGGCCGATGCCGACGCCGGGTATTGCTTACCTGACGCGTACATTTCGTGCCGATGCGGGCATCGTAATTTCTGCTTCGCACAATCCTTTTGCCGATAATGGCATCAAGTTTTTCTCTTCGGAAGGCACCAAGCTTGACGACGGAATCGAAGAGCGGATCGAAGCTGAACTCGAAAAGCCGTTGACCACGGTGGCTGCATCACAGCTGGGCAAGGTGGCGCGTATCGACGATGCAGCAGGTCGCTATATCGAGTTTTGTAAATCAACGCTAGCGGATCGCTTGAGCCTGCATGGGCTGAAGATCGTACTCGATTGCGCGCATGGGGCGACGTATCATATCGCGCCTAATGTATTCAGGGAGTTGGGCGCCGATGTCAGTGTCATCGGCGCCAGCCCGGATGGCTTGAACATCAACCACGAAGTGGGTTCCACCCATCCGGCGGCTCTGCGCGCCGCAGTGATTCAGCAGGGCGCGCAGCTGGGTATCGCCTTTGACGGCGATGGCGATCGTGTCTTGCTGGTGGATGCCGATGGCCGTGAGATCGATGGCGACGACATTTTGTATCTGATTGCCACGAACCGTCATGCGCAAGGCAATCTCAACGGCGGCGTGGTGGGCACCCTGATGTCCAACTTTGGGTTGGCCATGGCCATGGAGCAGTTGGACATTCCTTTCGAGAGGGCCAAGGTTGGCGACCGCTATGTGGTGGAGCGCATGGCGGCCAATGGCTGGTATTTGGGAGGGGAATCCTCCGGGCACATCGTTTGTGGCCATGTACAGTCTACTGGTGACGGGATCGTCTCTGCGCTGCAGGTGGTGGCGATAATGATGCGCGAGGGCAGGCCCTTGTCGAAACTGCTCGCCGGTTTGGAGAAAGTGCCTCAGGTGCTGGTTAATGTACGTTTGCCGACCGGCACTCATGCCAAGACGGTAATGGCATCGGAGCCGTTGCAGCAGGCGGTGATAGCGCTGGAAGCCGAGCTCGGCGATCAGGGGCGTGTCTTGCTGCGGGCCTCGGGCACCGAGCCTTTGATCCGCGTGATGGTCGAAGGCAGGGCGCATCTGGATGTCGAGGCGCTGGCGCAGACGCTGGCCCGAAAGGTACAAGCCTTGCTCGATTAGTCCAGCTGTGCTTGCGTCAGCGGTTGTCTTGACAAGGCCGCTCCTATACCATTTCGCTCCACCTTGAGTTAGGAAAGTACGATGCGTACGCCCTTGATTGCCGGCAATTGGAAAATGAATGGCTCCACTGCGTTGGTGGAAGCTTTTGGTAAGGTATTCTCACAGCCAGGGTTGCCGGCGAACGTGGACGTTACGATTCATCCGCCTTTCCCTTATCTGGAAGCGGCGCGGCGTGCCTTCGCCGATACGCGGCTTACCCTGGGCGCGCAAACACTGAACCCGTTGCACTCTGGAGCGCATACTGGCGAAGTGAGTGGAGGCATGCTCAAGGAACTGGGTGTCGAATACGTGCTCATCGGCCATTCCGAGCGGCGCGAGCTGTATCGTGAAAGCGATGACCACGTTTACGATCGTGTGCTGGCAGCCTTGAATGCGGATATAAAGCCTATCTTGTGTGTCGGAGAAACACTTGAAGAGCGTGATGCCGGGCGCACCATGGACGTGGTGTTGCGGCAGGTGGGGTGTGTGATGGCGCCTCTGGGTCCAGTGCAGCGTGCCCAGTTGGTAGTCGCCTATGAGCCGGTATGGGCCATTGGCACCGGTCGCACGGCAACGCCTGAGCAGGCTCAGGAGGTCATGGCCGGGATTCGCCACCATCAAGCGGGTTATGATGAAGAATTGGCGCAGCAGTTGCGCTTGCTTTACGGCGGTAGCATGAACGCCAAAAATGCGGCTGAGCTGCTTGCTCAGCCGGATATCGACGGCGGCCTGGTGGGGGGAGCCTCGCTCAAGGCCGAAGACTTTTACGCCATTTGTCAGTCAGCAGGATAATTCCATGCAAGTTGCAATTCTCATGATTCATGTGGTGATCGCGATCGCCCTGGTTGTCTTGATCCTGTTACAGCAGGGCAAGGGCGCAGAAGCTGGTGCCGCTTTTGGTGGGGGGGCCTCGCAAACCGTATTCGGCTCACGCGGTAGCGGAAGTTTTCTTGCGCGTTTTACCGCCTTCCTGGCAGCGGCGTTCTTCGTGACATCAATGACCTTGGCGTATTTCGCCACCCAGGCCGGTCAGGCGCCTGAGGCCGGTGTGCCGGATGCACGTTTAATCGATCAACAACGCAGTTTGCCAACGCTTGACGACGAAGCCCCAAGTGTGGATAATACCGCGCCAGTGCTTGAGGAAAGCAGCGACTAGCTTTCTTGAGCCTCCCCTGATGCCGAAGTGGTGGAATTGGTAGACACGCTATCTTGAGGGGGTAGTGACCGTATGGTCGTGCGGGTTCAAGTCCCGCCTTCGGCACCATCTGATTTACTGACAGCTTTAACGTCAGTTCTCCAGAATTCAGGTTTGGTACCTGAGACGAAAAAGATTAGCTTGACGTAAGCGCCAAGTAGGTCTATTATCGTCAACCTAGATTGATGCGGGGTGGAGCAGTCTGGTAGCTCGTCGGGCTCATAACCCGAAGGTCATCGGTTCAAATCCGGTCCCCGCTACCATTTTTTAGGCAGTCACTTGTTGGTCCACTTGAGTGGAAGCATGTGGGGATAGCCTAAGTGGTACAACAGGTTTCTTTCAAAAAGCCCCTTCCTGTGAAGGGGCTTTTTGTTAGCAAGCCTTCTCAATAGCGGATGTCTGCCGGTTTACCGGAGACACGTTTCCGGGTAATGCCAATCAGCCACCTAGCTTCTCTTTCAACGCCTGGCCAGGTGCCTGATGCAACGGCTATAGGAGCTTTGTCTGTGGCCATTAAACACGCTGCGCTTCACGCGCTGATCGAGCCTGTCGTTGCCGCCATGGGATTTGAGCTATGGGGTATCGACCATCTGTCCCAAGGCAAGCACTCGCGACTGGTAGTTTACATTGAACGCGATAGTGGCATCAGCGTTGAAGATTGCGCCGATGTCAGTCGTCAAGTAAGCGCTGTCTTCGATGTGGAAGATCCCATTGCTGGTGAATATCGGCTTGAAGTCTCTTCTCCGGGTATGGCGCGCCCACTTTATACCCTGGACCATTACATCCGCTTTCAGGGGCACCAGATAGCCTTGAAGTTACGTCTTCCTTTTGATGGACGACGCAAATTTCAAGGATTGCTAGCCGGTGTTGAAGGGGACGACGTGCTGCTCCAGTTCGAAGGTGAAGAGTACTGTTTTCCCATAGAAAGTATTGACCAGGCGCATATTGTACCGCAGTTCGAGTAGTGCTCTATGGGGTGACGCCGTCGGCAGGCAGCCGGGCTGATGCACATAAGGACAGGTTTTCTGGCGAGGCAAACGCATGAGTAAAGAAATTCTAATGGTCGTTGACGCGATCTCCAATGAAAAAGGCGTCCCGCGAGATGTAATCTTCGAAGCGGTCGAGGCAGCATTGGCTAGCGCGTCGCGTAAGCGGTTCGAGAACGAAGAAGCTAATGTGCGCGTGCATATCGATCGGCGCACCGGCGAATATGAAACGTTTCGTTTCTGGACGGTGGTAGAAGACGATGAGTTCGAAACCCCGGATTACGAAATCAAGGAAAGCATTGCCGAGCAGCGTGATCCGCCGCTCAAGCGTGGCGATGTGGTTGAAAAACTGATCGACAATGCCATGTTCGGACGCATTGCGGCACAAACCGCGAAGCAGGTCATCGTGCAGAAAGTGCGCGAGGCCGAGCGAGCGGAAGTCGTGCGGCAATATACCGATCGCGAAGGCGAACTGGTGGCGGGTATTGTCAAGAAGACGACCCGCGACGGCTTGATCATCGACCTTGGGGATAACGCAGAAGCGTTCCTGCCGCGCCAGGAAATGATCCACGGCGAACGCTACCGCATGAATGAACGAGTGCGGGCGTTGCTGGTCAAGGTGGATCCGGAGGCACGTGGCGCACAGCTGCTGCTGTCACGCACTTGCCCCGAGCTGATCATTGAACTATTCAAAATCGAAGTGCCGGAAATTGCCGAGCAACTTATCGAGATCAAGGGCGCAGCCCGTGATCCCGGCTCAAGGGCCAAGATCGCGGTCAAGACCAACGATCGCCGCATTGACCCGGTCGGCGCCTGTGTCGGCATGCGTGGTTCGCGGGTGCAGGCGGTGTCCAGTGAGCTGCAAAATGAGCGTGTGGACATCGTGCTATGGGACGACAACCCAGCGCAACTGGTTATCAATGCCATGGCACCGGCGGATGTGGGTTCCATCCTGGTGGATGAAGATGCCCACGCCATGGATGTCGCGGTGGCCGAAGATAATCTGGCTCAGGCGATTGGTCGCAGTGGCCAGAACGTACGCCTGGCGTCGGAGCTTACCGGCTGGCGGATCAACGTCATGACCGAGGGCGAAGCCGAGTCAAAGCGCGATCAGGAAATTGATACGTTAGTGGATTCCTTCGTTCAGCACCTGGGCATCGATGACGATGTTGCCCGGCTGCTGGTGGAAGAGGGCTTCACTACCCTGGAAGAAATTGCCTACGTGCCGCTGGAAGAAATGCTTGAAATCGAGGAGCTGGACGAAGATTCGGTGGAAGAGCTCAGAGCGCGCGCCAAGGATGAACTGCTGACCATGGCGATTGCCTCGGAAGAAGCACTCGACGGGGCCCAGCCGGCAGAAGACTTGCTGGAAATGGAAGGCATGGAGCGTCATCTGGCGTTCATTCTTGCCAGTCGCGGTATTGTCACAATGGAAGATCTTGCCGAGCAGGCTGTCGATGATCTGGTCGATATCGAGGAGTTGGACGAAGCGCGCGCAGCGGCACTGATCATGACTGCCCGTGCGCCCTGGTTTGAAGACGACGCCGTGTCGGAATCAAACACACAGTAAACAGGTCACGGGCTGAGGAGGGTCGAGATGTCAGATATGACAGTAAAAGATTTTGCAGCAAAGGTGGGCCGCGATGTGCCCCGCCTGCTGGAACAAATGAAAGAAGCCGGATTGGAACACGCGTCTGAAAACGCCGTGGTGTCCGAAGAAGATAAGCATAAATTGCTGAGTTTTCTGAAGAAAAGTCATGGTGATGAAAGTGATGCCAGCAAGAATCGGGTCACGCTGACCCGTAAGACGCGCAGCCGGATAAAAACCGGTGAACGTGGCAAGACGATTGAAGTTCAGGTGCGTAAGAAGCGTACTTACGTCAAGAGTGACGAGGAAGAAAAGCCCAAGGCACCGGAACCCAAACATAGCGGACCGCGTCAGCTGGTCGGTGATATGGCGGATTCCCAGCAAGCCAAGGCTGAAAAGAAAGTCCGTGACGCTGAAGAAGCTCGCGTGCGTGAAGCCGAGCAAGCCAAGGCTCAGGCCGCTGAGAAAGAAGCGCGTGAGGCTGCCGTGAGACTCGCCACTGCCAAATCTCAAGAAGTACCTGAGGTGCCGGTTCCCGAGCTTGACGACAATCAGCCTTCCGAGGAGCAGCCTCCGGCACCGCCCAAGGAAGGTCGCAGCGACCGTCGTACCGCACCGCCCAAGAAGACCGCGGCGAAAGCCAAGAAAGGGCATCGGGATGACGAGGACCGTGGTGATCGCGAAGAGCGCAAACGGGGCGGCGGCGCTAAAAAAGTCAAGCGCGCCGAGCGTCGTGGTGGCCGTCGCAGTGGCGGTGGCAGCCAGGGCGGCGGCAAGCATGGCTTCCAGAAGCCTACGCAGCCGATCGTGCGTGAAGTGTCGATTCCTGAATCGATCAGCGTTGCTGAGCTGGCGGACAAGATGTCGATCAAGTCCAATGAAGTGATCAAGGCGATGTTCAATATGGGCGCCGCGGTCACCATCAATCAGACTATCGATCAGGACACCGCTGCGGTCGTTGTCGAAGAGATGGGTCACAAGGCCAAGCTGGTCAAGGACGATGCGCTCGAGACTGAAATGCTCGCGGGCATCTCCTATGAAGGCGAAGAGATCACTCGTTCACCGGTGGTCACGGTGATGGGTCACGTTGATCACGGTAAGACGTCTTTGCTGGATCATATTCGTCGCGCCAAGGTGGCAACCGGCGAAGCCGGCGGTATTACCCAGCATATCGGTGCCTACCATGTTGAAGATCAGCACGGTGGTGTCACCTTCCTGGATACACCCGGCCACGCGGCCTTTACCGCCATGCGTGCTCGCGGTGCCAAGGCAACCGATGTGGTCATTCTGGTAGTGGCGGCCGATGACGGCGTTATGCCGCAAACGGTCGAGGCGATCGAGCATTCCAAGGCTGCCGAAGTTCCCATGGTGGTGGCGGTCAACAAGATCGATAAGCCAGGTGCCGATTTCGATCGTATCCGTAATGAATTGTCGCAACACGGCGTCATTTCTGAGGAGTGGGGTGGCGATACGCAGTTCGTGTATGTCTCCGCCAAGACCGGTGACGGCATCGAAGAACTGCTGGAAGCCATTCAGCTGGTCTCGGAAGTGCTTGAGCTTAAAGCCGTGCCGGAAGCGCCGGGTAAAGGTGTGGTGGTCGAATCACGCCTGGACAAGGGCCGCGGCCCGGTCGCCACGGTGCTGGTACAGAACGGTACCTTGAAGAAGGGCGATATCGTGCTGGCTGGCCTGCATTACGGCCGCGTACGTGCTCTGACCAACGAACTTGGCAAACAAGTTGCGGAAGTCGGCCCGGCAATGCCTGTGGAAATTCAAGGGCTAGACGGCACACCTGATGCCGGTGATGACTTCATGGTCGTCGCGGACGAAAGAAAGGCGCGTGAAGTCGCCAACTTCCGTCAAGGCAAGTACCGCGAAGTACGCCTGGCACGCCAGCAGAAATCCAAGCTGGAGAATATGTTCAGCCAGATGGGTCAGGATGAAGTGGCCAAGGTCAACATCGTGCTCAAGGCTGACGTTCAAGGCTCACTGGAAGCGATCAAGGGCGCGCTTGAAGAGCTGTCCACCGATGAAGTCGAAGTGGCGGTGGTGTCTTCCGGTGTGGGTGGTATCACCGGTACCGATGCCAACCTGGCCTTGGCCAGTGACGCTATCGTGGTCGGCTTCAATGTGCGTGCTGATGTCGCGGCCCGTGAGATCATCGAGCGTGAAGGCTTGGATCTGCGCTACTACAGCGTCATCTATCAGCTGATCGACGAGGTCAAGCAGGCGATGAGCGGTATGCTCGCGCCCGAGTGGAAGGAAGAGATCGTCGGTATCGCCGAAGTGCGTGATGTGTTCCGCGCACCCAAGATTGGCGCCGTGGCAGGCTGCATGGTTGTCGAAGGCAGCGTGCATCGCAACAAGAAGATTCGTGTGTTGCGTGAAAACGTCGTCATCTACGAAGGCGAGCTCGAATCGCTGCGTCGCTTCAAGGACGATGTCCAGGAAGTGCGTAACGGCATGGAGTGCGGCATCGGGGTGAAGAACTACAACGATGTTCAGGCCGGCGACAAGATCGAAGTCTTCGACCAGATCAGAGTCGAGCGTAGCCTGTAACGCCTAGCGGGAGATAACGATGCGTGAATTCAAGCGTACCGACAGAGTCGCCGACCAGCTCCAGAAGGAGCTGGCGGTACTCATCCAGCGTGAAGTGAAAGACCCACGTCTGGGCATGGTGACTGTCAGTGGTGTGACTGTAAGCCGCGATCTGGGCTACGCCGATGTCTATATCACGCTACTAGGTGAAAATAGCGATGAGGACATCAAGGAAAACCTGAAGGCACTCAAGCGTGCCGGCGGGTTTCTGAGAAGCCAGGTCGCTAAACGCATCAAGTTGCGCCACGTACCGGAATTGCGCTTTCACTACGACGAGAGCGTGGTACGCGGTCAGCATCTCTCTTCACTGATTGATGAGGCCGTCACCACTGACCGTGCACGCTATCAAGGCGATGAGGATGATACTGACACCGAGCAAAGTGAGGAAACTCGCTAGTGGCGCGTCAACGTCGCGGTTTGCCAGTGAATGGCGTACTGCTGCTGGACAAGCCTAAAGGGCTTTCCAGCAACCATGCCTTGCAACGTGTTCGGCGCCTGTTTCAGGCGCAAAAGGCGGGGCACACCGGCACGCTCGATCCCATGGCGACCGGCTTGCTGCCGGTGTGCCTGGGGGAGGCGACCAAGTTTTCTGCACACTTGCTGGAAGCCGACAAGGTTTACCGTACCCGTGTCGAGCTAGGGGTGATAACCGAGACCGGAGATGCCGAAGGTGAGGTCATCGAACGGTGTAAGGTGCCACTCTTGGCAAATGCCGAAATAGAGGCGGTGCTTGAGCGTTTTCGTGGTGAAATCGAGCAAGTTCCCCCGATGTATTCGGCGTTGAAGCACCAGGGCCGCAAGTTGTACGAACTGGCCCGTGAGGGCAAGACGGTCGAGCGTGCAGCGCGTCGCGTAAGCGTGTATGATGCGCGCCTGCTGGCATGTGAAGCGCTGGCTTTCGAGCTGGAAGTCAACTGCAGCAAGGGCACTTACATCCGTACCCTGGCTGAAGATATCGGGCATGCCTTGGGCTGCGGGGCGCACATCAGCGCACTGCGCAGGCTCAAGACAGGCCCCTTCACGGCGCACCACATGTGGACGCTTGAAGCCCTTGAGGCGCTACCGGATCAGGCCGCGCGCGAAGCGCAGCTGCTTTCGGTGGATGCCTTGGTTGAGCATTTGCCGGTATTGACGGTGGATGCTCAAGCCTCTGCTCGATTGAGCCATGGCCAGAGTGCCCAGCTTGATACCTTGCCGTTAGGCTCGGGTGAGCTGGCAAGACTTTACCATGACGCGGCCTTTATCGGTCTCGGTGTGGTGAAGGGCGCACAGGAAGTCGCGCCCAAGCGTTTGTTGAGTACGGTGGCCATTTCTTGAAATGGGGCCAGGCAACGAACGTAAAATGGAACAGCACGCTTGAGACTGCAAATATGCGTGGTCTCACACATTCATTTATTAGGCATATTGCTTACTGGAGAAACAGATGGCACTGACCGCTGAACAGAAAGCCGAAATCGTCAACGATTTCGCACGCGGCGACAACGATACCGGTTCCCCTGAAGTGCAAGTCGCACTCTTGAGCGCCAACATCAATGGCCTGCAGGATCACTTCAAGACCAACAAGCAGGATCACCACTCTCGTCGTGGCCTGATCCGTATGGTTAACCAGCGTCGTAAGCTGCTGGATTACCTCAAGCGTAAGGATCTGGCGCGTTATCAAGCGTTGATCCAGCGTCTGGGTCTGCGTCGCTAAACAGCACGCAGCCGAGGTACCAAAACGGGCAACCCCAAGGGGTTGCCCGTTTTGCTATGGGGGTGGTGAGCAACGATGGTAGCCCTCGGGCGCTACAGCGCCTAGAATGACGAGAGTCAAAACGACCAAACAGAATAGACAAGTAGATATCGATAATGCTGAAGGAAGTCGCCGTGAATCCGGTCAAGAAAACGTTCCAGTACGGTCGTAGTACCGTTACTCTCGAAACCGGGCGTATCGCCCGTCAAGCCACTGGCGCTGTCATGGTCACCATGGATGATACCGTGGTGTTGTGTACGGTCGTAGCCAAGAAAGAAGCCAAGCCCTCTCAGCCGTTCTTTCCGCTGTCGGTCCACTATCAGGAAAAAACCTACGCGGTAGGCAAGATTCCTGGCGGTTTCTTCAAGCGTGAAGGTCGCCCGACCGAGAAAGAAACCCTGACATCGCGATTGATCGACCGCCCGATTCGTCCGCTGTTTCCCAAAGGCTTCATGAACGAAGTTCAGGTGATCTGTACGGTGCTTTCGACGGATCGTAATCACGACCCCGATATTGCCGCGCTGCTGGGCACTTCGGCGGCGTTGATGATTGCCGGTGTGCCGTTCAATGGGCCGATCGGCGCGGCACGCGTGGGCTTGAACGAAGAGCAGGGTTACTTTCTCAACCCGACAGTGGAAGAACTGGCCTCCTCCGAGCTGAACATGGTGGTGGCGGGTACTGAAAAAGCTGTCCTGATGGTGGAATCGGAAGCCCAGGAGCTACTCGAAGACGAGATGTTGGGCGCCGTCTTGTACGCTCATCAGGAAATGCAGATCGCTATCAGTGCCATCAAGGAACTGACGGCCGAAGCGGGTAAGCCCAAGTGGGGTTGGCAGCCGGCGGAAGAAAACGTCGCTCTGAAAGCCGCCGTTGCCGATGCCTTTGAAGCCAAGGTCGGTGAAGCCTATCGCATTATCGACAAGATGGCGCGCCAGGATGCGTTAAGTGCTTTCAAGGCCCAGGCTATCGAAGTCCTGGCTGGAGAAGAAAGCGCTTTCAGTGCCGAAGACGTTGCTTCCGCCTTTTCCGCTCTTGAAAAGCGGGTGGTGCGCTCGCGTGTCATCAAAGGCGAACCGCGCATCGATGGTCGTGACAACTTTACCGTTCGTCCGTTGGCCATTGAAGTTGGTGCGCTGCCCAAGGCACATGGGTCGGCCATTTTCACCCGAGGTGAAACTCAGGCGATCGCAATTGCCACTCTAGGCACTTTGCGCGACTCTCAGCTGATCGAATCACTGGAAGGCGAGCGTAAGGATCGCTTCATGCTGCACTACAACTTCCCCCCTTATTGCGTGGGCGAAGCGGGCTTCATGGGTGGGCCCAAGCGTCGTGAAATCGGACACGGTCGTCTAGCTCGCCGGGGCGTGCAGGCAATGCTGCCCTCGGAAGAGGCTTTCCCCTATACCATTCGTGTGGTGTCGGAAATCACCGAATCTAACGGCTCAAGCTCGATGGCCTCGGTGTGTGGTACCTCTCTGGCGCTGATGGATGCCGGGGTGCCGCTCAAGGCGCCGGTAGCCGGTATCGCCATGGGGTTGGTGAAAGATGCCGATGGTTTTGCGGTACTCACCGATATCCTGGGTGATGAAGACCATCTGGGCGACATGGATTTCAAGGTGGCCGGTTCCGCTGAAGGCGTGACCGCGCTGCAGATGGACATCAAGATCGAAGGCATCAACGAAGAAATCATGGAGACCGCGCTGCAACAGGCAAATACGGCGCGTTTGCAGATTCTCGACCAGATGAGCCTCGTCATTGGCCAGAGCCGTACCGATGTGTCCGACAATGCTCCCTCGATGGCCACCATCAAGATCGCGCCGGACAAGATCCGTGACGTGATTGGCAAGGGCGGCGCGACCATTCGCAAGATCTGTGAAGATACCGGTGCCTCCATCGACCTCGACGATGACGGCAGTGTGCGTATTTACGCGGAAGACAAGGCCGCTGCGCAACGTGCCATCGACACGGTATTGGAAATCACCGCAGAAGCGGAAATCGGCAAGCTCTATATGGGCAAGGTCGTGCGTATTGCCGATTTTGGTGCTTTCGTCAACATCATGCCGGGTACCGACGGTCTGGTGCATATCTCCCAGATCGTGCCGGAACGGGTCAATGATGTGCGCGAATACCTCAACGAGGGTGATAATGTCGTGGTCAAGGTGCTCGACATCGATAACCGTAACCGGGTAAAGCTCTCGATCAAGGAAATCACCGAAGAAGAAAAGACGGCTTTCGACGCGGAAGGTGTGGCGACAACGGAATAACTCTAACCGTTAGGATGTAGCCACGCTGCAAGAAAGCGCAGTAAGAAAACGCCCGCGATGAGGTTTCACTAACCTTGTCGCGGGCGTTTTGTTTTAGGCGAGTCTTAGCCGCTTGGTGTTAGTTGCGCTCGATGGCGAGTGCCACGCCTTGGCCACCGCCGATACAGAGTGTTGCCAGGCCTTTCTTGGCATCACGCGCAATCATTTCGTGCAGCAGGCTGACCAGTACCCGGCAGCCGGAAGCGCCGATCGGATGACCCAAGGCAATCGCACCGCCATTGACATTGACCTTGTCGGTATTCCAGCCCAGTTCCTTGTTGACTGAAAGGGCTTGAGCGGCGAAGGCTTCGTTGGCTTCGACCAGGTCCAGGTCATCCAGGCTCCAGCCGGCTTTTTTCAGGCACAAGCGAGTAGCGGGTGCCGGACCCAGGCCCATGATCGCCGGGTCGACGCCGGCATTGGAATAGGCGACGATGCGCGCAAGCGGCTCAAGGCCCAGCTGCTTGGCCTTTTCCGCCGAGCAGAGCATGGCCACGGCAGCGCCATCATTGATCGAAGAGGCATTACCTGCAGTCACCGCGCCGTCTTTCTTGAAGGCCGGGCGCATGCCGCCGAGTTTTTCCGCCGTTACTTCGCGTGGCCCTTCATCGGTATCGAACACGACCGGGTCGCCTTTGCGTTGGGGAATCTCCACCGGCACGATCTGGCCCTTGAACCGACCTTCCTTGATCGCCTGGGCCGCATTGTGTTGGGACGCTGCGGCAAATTCGTCCATCTGCTCACGGGTGATCCCGTATTTCTCTGCCAGATTTTCGGCAGTAATGCCCATATGATAATTATTAAAAGCATCCCACAGTCCATCGTGCACCATGGTATCGAGGGCTTTCCAATCGCCCATGCGCTGACCGGTGCGTGAATTGGGCAGGACATGGGGCGAGAGGCTCATGTTTTCCTGGCCACCAGCCAGAATCAAGTCAGCATCGCCACAGCGAATTGCCTGGGTCGCCAAGTGCAATGCTTTCAAGCCGGAACCACATACCTTGTTGATGGTCATGGCTGGAACACTGTCAGGCAATCCGCCCTTGATAGAAGCCTGGCGTGCCGGGTTTTGGCCGACACCCGCCGTTAATACCTGGCCCAGCAGGACCTCATCCACCTGGTCGGGAGCAACACCGGTAGAAGCCAGGATATCCTTGATTACGAGCGCGCCTAGGTCGCTAGCAGGAATACCGGCGAGAGAGCCGCCGAAAGTGCCGATAGCGGTACGGCGGGCGGCTACAATTACCACTTCTTGCATAACATAACTCCTCAACAGGATAGAGCAGACAGGCCGGAGGGCGGCTGCCCGATTAGTGACATTACCCTGTCAGCATAGGGGAGGGTAGTGCAGTGCGACAATAAGCTTTTCGTTTACATCGTGTAACGCAAAACGGGCCGACAACGTCGGCCCGTAAAGGGAAGCAAAACCGGGGAGTTACGCTAGCTGTATCGGAATTGCGTTACTGGTGTGGCTGACCACATTGCCTTCCTGTAAATACACCAGGGCGGGTTGATGAGCATCCAGCTCCGCTTCACTGTAGTGAGCGTAACTGCAGATGATTACCCGGTGGCCGGGGCTGGCCAAGTGGGCGGCGGCGCCATTGATGGAAATCATCCGTGAACCTTCTTCACCGCGAATGGCATAGGTGGTGAAACGCTCACCATTTTCCACATTGTAGATCTGGATCTGTTCGTTTTCACGAATGCCGGCCATATCGAGCAAGTCGCCGTCAACGGCACAAGAACCTTCGTAATTGAGTACCGCGTGCGTTACACGGGCCATGTGAAGCTTGGCCTTGAGCATAATGGTATGCATGAAAATATCCTTTATTGCGACCCGGGCGGGTTTGCGCCTGGGGTGGTATCAGTGGTGTCGACAGGCGTTTCGGGTAAACGCAGGCTGAGGTTGTCGATCAGGCGCGTAGGCCCAAGCTGTACCGCCGCCAGCAAGACGGCCTCCCGGGTTTCGGCGTCGACAGGGCCGAGCAAGGTATCGCGCAGCTCAAGATAATCGGGAGTAAGGCCGGCATCATACAGGGCGCAATAGCCTTGGTGTAGTACCTTTTTTAATGAGTCGCCCGCTTCCAGCGCCGTCCGCATATCGCACAAGGTGCGGTAAAGCCTGGTGGCGATCTCACGCTGTTCGAGGCTCAAATAACCATTGCGTGACGACAGTGCCAAACCGTCTTCAGCGCGAACGATCGGTACCCCGATAATCTCGATAGGCAGATGCAGGTCGCGCACCAATTTGCGAATCACTGCAAGCTGTTGGTAATCCTTTTCACCAAAGCAAGCCACATCCGGCTGCACCAGATTGAAGAGCATCGTGACCACCGTCGAGACGCCGTCAAAGTGACCGGGACGTGAACCACCGCACAACCCTTGACTAACCTCGGTGACATGCACGCGCGTCTGTCCCTCTAGCCCATCAGGGTAGAGAGTCGTGGTCGTCGGAGCAAACAGCACATCGCAACCGGCGGCTTCGAGTTGGGTCTGATCGGCCTCGAAAGTGCGCGGGTAGGCATCGAGATCTTCGCCCGGTCCAAACTGCATGGGATTGACAAACAGGCTGGACACTACCACATCGGCATGTTGGCGAGCACGCTCCACCAAGGCGAGGTGTCCCGCATGCAAGTTGCCCATGGTAGGCACCAAGGCAATGCGTTGTCCGCGACGACGGTATTCACCGAGGGCATCACGCAAGGCTTGAATGTCTCGCAAGGTACGCATCAAAGGCTCCTAGGAGTGAAAACCTTGAAAAGGCATATGCTCAGCAACGTTCTTGCAAGCAGTCTCAAACACGCTCACAGGAACGATCTAAAAAACGCTCTTAAAAGCGGCCTTAAAAACAATGTTCAGGCGCCGGAAAGGTTCGTGCCTTGACAGCCTGATGATAGGCCTTGAACGCTTGCTGAATAGACCCGCCTTCCTGGAGGAAGTTTTTAACGAAACGCGGGGTCTTGCCGTGGGTCACCCCAAGAACGTCGTGCATCACCAGGATTTGGCCGTCGACATCAGGACCGGCACCGATACCGATAACCGGTACATCCAGCGCCTCGGTTATCGCCTTGCCCAAGCTCGCGGGGACGCATTCCAGCAGAATCACCGACGCACCGGCCTCTACCAGGATGCGGGCATCGGCAAGAATCTGCCCGGCTTGCTCAGATTCGCGGCCCTGCACCTTATAGCCTCCCAGTTGGTAGACAGACTGCGGTGTCAGCCCCAGGTGGGCACAGACGGGAACGCCGCGGCGAGTCAATTCGCGAACGCCATCGGCCATCCAGGCTTCGCCTTCCACCTTGACCAGCTCGGCACCCGTGCGCATCAATGCGGCCGCATCCTGTAGCAAGCGTTCGGTGCTCGAGTTGCTCATGAACGGCAAATCCACCATCAACAGGCTCGCCCCTTTGCCACGGGCGGCGCAGCGGCTGTGATAGCAGACATCGTCCAGGGTGACCGGAAGGGTGCTGGTATGGCCTTGCAGTACCATGCCCAGGGAATCGCCCACCAGCAGTACTTCTATACCGGCGTGACTGGCAGCGTGAGCAAAGGAGGCATCGTAGGCGGTCAGGCAGCTGAACGTCTCACCAGCGCGCTTGAACGCTTGCAATGTGCTCAGGGTGACAGTTTTCATGGCGTGCTCTCGTTTTTCTGAGGCCGGCGCAAGGAGCCGAGCGTGATGGAAGTCGCCAGCCGAATGTACATGGCACTCGGAGCGTAACCGGCAATTGTTACCTGAATTCACCACCGCTGTCGAGATGTGTGTCCAGGGGTAGCGCTTGGGGTATTGCCTCGGGAGGGAGTGCTGCCAGCCAAGCGTGTAAAGGACACTGGCCGATCGACAGAGTGGGGGCGATTTCCTGCAGGGGTAACAGGACAAAACCGCGCTGCTGGATGTGGGGATGAGGGACGCAAAGCCGCGGCAAGGCTAGTTCCTGTGTATCAAACAGCAAAAGGTCGAGATCCAGGGTGCGGGGCCCCCAGTGGCGCGTACGCCGACGTCGATGCTGTTGCTCCAGCGCCTGTAACTGATCCAGCAATGCCAGGGGCGAAAGCCGGGTGTGAAGGGCCGCTACGGCATTGATGAAGTCTGGTTGATCCTGTGGGCCGACCGGGCGGCTAAGGTAAAGCTGTGAGGCTTTTACCAGGGAGGTGAGGGGTAGCCGGTTCAGCGCCTCCAAGGCCTGGATAACCCGAGCGCGGGGGTCATCCAGGTTGCTGCCCAGGCCGATATAGGCACAATGAGGAAAAGTAGGACTCACCGCGATCAGCTGTCCTGAGTGGGGCGTGGCTTACGGCGTCGCCGACGTTTACGTTGGCCCGAGCCTTGGCTGGCGGGATCGCCTCCCACCTTTTGCAGTAAGCGGCGCTGCTCATGCTCGTCGCCTTGCTGAAATGCCGTCCACCAATCACCTAGCCCCGGTTCCAGCTCACCGGCTTGTTCACGCAGCAGCAAGAGGTCATAGGCGGCACGAAAGCGTGGATGCTCGCGAGTCTGAAAGGCACGCTTGCCCCGGCGTAGGGGGAGACGTTGTTGCAACTCCCAGATATCGCGCATCGGCATGCCGAAACGTTTGGGAATCGAGGTGTGATGCAGTTGGCGCGAAATAACCTGTTGCGCAGCCGCTTGCAGGGCCGGGATCGGCGGCATACCGCTATTTTCCAGCTCGGCCAGGCGTTGGACTACCGGCGCCCATAAAAAGGCGGCAAGCAAAAACGCCGGTGTGACCGGTCGATTTTCGGCAATGCGCTTGTCGGTGTTCTGGAGCGCCTGTTCGATCAAGGGCTCTGCCCAAGGCAAGTCGACCATGGCTTCTTCAGCTTCGGGGAAGAGCATGGCAAACAAGCCGTAATGGCTAAGCAGTCGGAATGTCGCCAAACCATGCCCCGCCATGAATAACTTGAGCACTTCATCGAACAGGCGTGCCGGGGGAATCTGCAACAACAGCGGCGCCAGTTCATGGATAGGTGCTTCACTATCGGCAGCGATATGGAAATCGAGCTTGGCGGCAAAGCGGACGGCGCGCAGCATGCGTACCGGATCTTCGCGATAGCGCGTGGCCGGATCGCCAATCAATCGCAGCGTACGGGTTTCGATGTCGTGCACGCCGCCAGCGAAGTCGTGAATCGAGAAATCGGCAATGTTGTAGTACAGGGCATTTATGGTGAAGTCGCGGCGTATGGCATCTTCCTGGATATCTCCCCAGACATTGTCTCGCAGCAGCAAGCCATTCTCGGATTGATGGGCGATGTGGTTGCCATGATCATCACTCGGCTTGCCACGGAAGGTAGTGACCTCGATCACTTCACGACCGAAGCGCACATGCACAATACGAAAGCGACGACCGATCAAGCGTGAGTTGCGAAATAAATCCCGTACCTGTTCAGGTGTGGCATTAGTGGCAACATCAAAATCCTTCGGCATTTTACCCAAGAGGGCGTCACGAATGCAGCCGCCCACCAAGTAGGCACCGAAGCCTGCACTATCTAGGCGATAAAGCACCTTGAGCGCGGCCTCACTGAAATGTTGACGTGAGACGGGGTGCTCGTCACGAGGAATCACTTGGGGAACCATGGGGCCGGATGGGCTCTCCTGGGGCTCGAACAGCGACTTTAGGCGCCCACTCGGGCTTTGTAGAAAACGGGTAAATCCTTTGAACATGCGGCGTTGTCGACTCGCAGAGTGCAGAAAAATAAACGATGCAGGGCGCTGAGTGTAGCCGACCCCCAATGCCTTGCAAAGTGCGGGAGGCACGCAGTGACAAAAACCAAGACGCCAAACGCACAAAAGGGAGGCTTTTGGGCCTCCCCTATCAAGTGGTTGCTCGGCGTCCATGCCGGTGTTTTTCTTTGTGATGGGCATCGCCCTGAATACGCACCACAGTCAGGAAAAGTCATTATTGCTATTGATCCGACCGTCTCGTATTCAAAACAATAAACCAACTACGATGTTTTTCTCCCGGCGAGTTGTTTTTGTTACCGGTAGGTACTTATTGAGACGCTTGTTGTTATTGGACGTCTCGCTGTACATCGTATTCTGATTATCGGGCCACTCACTTGTTGGACTTGTTGTTGTTATTAGCCGCACACATTGGCGCGGACAAGTGATCGTCGAGATGGCATTGGCGGTTGTTCTTGTTGGCGCCGCTATCTCAAAAGGCTTGAAGCATTGTTATTGTTGGTGTTCAAACCGGCGGGTGTTGTCCTGTTGTTATTGTGAGAGGACTGCCGCTATGCCCGGGTTGTTTTTCTTACCTAGTAATACTGCAGGCCCTGTGCCATGTATTTTTTTATCAATATATTTCAATTGGTTAAATTTTTATGGGTCAGGCTGAACAATGAGAAGAGCAATAGTGTTACCGCCGAATCGGTGCTTTTGGCAATCGATGTGTGGGAAGGTAACAGTTACGAAGTAACACTAGAGGAAAACTACGTTTATAGATCAGTTATTTAGACTTTGGTCTAAATAAATATTAAGTCATTCATTACAAAAGTTGTTACGACAAGCATCAAGTAGGTCTTCGAGCCGTCTTCTTGCGAGGTATGCCTAGACGTTGGCGGCGCTCCCACAAATTCTTGCGGCTGATTCCCAGCTTTTGGGCGAGCTCCGTTTCACTCATTTGATCCTGATGCTCCAACACAAAGTGCTGGAAGTAATCCTCCAGCGAGAGGTCATCCTCGTTGGGAGGCTCCGTTGGGCTGGTGGGTGCCGAACTAACCGGTGCCGGGCGCATGGATAGCCCTGTGGGGGCAAGCCCAAGGTCGTCGGTGTGAATCAGATGGCCTTCGGCGAGAATGACGCCACGCTCCAGGGCGTTTTCCAGCTCTCGCACATTACCTGGCCAAGGGTAGTCCTGGAGTTCACTGCGTGCGGATTTGGACAAGCGCAGCCCCTCACGGGAATGACGCTTGCAAGCCTTGCTCAACAGAATGTCGGCAATCTGCAAAACATCATCCTCGCGTTCCCGTAAGGGGGGAAGGTCAATCTGCATGACATTCAAGCGGTAATACAGATCGAGGCGAAATTCACCGCTTTTCGACAATGCCCGCAGATCGCGATGGGTGGCGGCGATCAGACGGACATCGACATGCCGGGTTTCCACCGAACCGATCTTGCGGATCTCGCCTTCCTGAAGCACGCGCAGCAGACGCGCCTGCGCATCCAGCGGCAGTTCGCCGATTTCATCCAGAAACAAGGTGCCGCCATCGGCCGCTTCGACCAGGCCGGTACGGGCGGCGCTGGCCCCGGTAAAAGCGCCTTTTTCATGACCGAAAAGCTCGGATTCGATCAGAGTTTCCGGAATGGCGGCGCAATTGACGCAGATCAGCGCCGCGCGGGCGCGCTTGCTTTGCTGGTGTAACGCCCGAGCCACCAGTTCCTTGCCGGTACCCGATTCGCCCTGAATCAATACCGTGACATCGGCAGGAGCGGTCTTGCGAATACGGGTATAGACCTGCTGCATGGCCACGCATTCGCCGATCATGGTCTGGCGGCCACCTCCTTTATCGGTAACATCCGGTGGCTCGCTGTGCTGGATGGCCTGCTGGCGCAGGATCCGCGAAACCGTCTCGAGCAGCTCGTCGTGATCGAACGGCTTGGCGATATAATCCACTGCGCCTTGCTTCAGAGCATCCACCGCCGAGCGCATGCTGGCGTAGCTGGTCATTATCAATACCGGTGCGGGAGCAGCGGCTGTAATCAAGCTGGTGCCCGGTTCGCCGGGCAGGCGCAGGTCGCTGATGATCAGGTCAAATTGGTTTAGCGCCAAGGCCTGGGCATCCTCCGCGCTTTCCACTTCCTGGACATGGTAGTCGTGGCGCTCAAGCAATCGCTTGAGCGCGCTGCGAATAATCGCTTCATCTTCAACAATCAGTATTCGACGCATCGCTGAGCTGATCATCCTATGAGTAGAGCGGCAACCAGAGCGTAATGGCGGTGCCACGGGAATGGCCGAGAGGGGGTGAGGTAATCTCGATCTTGCCTTGGTGTTCGGTCACGATCTGATAAGCCAGTGCGAGCCCCAGACCGGTACCTTGGCCAGCGGCCTTGGTGGTAATGAACGGTTCGAACAAACGGTCACGTACCCTTGGGTCGATACCCTGGCCGTTATCGGTCACCCGCCACCAGGCTTGAGCGTGTTGAGCGCCGGCCTCAATACGAATATGGCCTTGTGTCTGGCAGGCGTCACGGGCATTACTCAATAGATTGACCATTACCTGAGTCAGACGCTGTGCATCGCCGCGCACCACCAGCTGGTCAGGGCAGTTGTTTTCGAATGTGACATCGTCGCCCGTCCGGGCCAGATGGATCAAGTGCAAGGCGTCTTCGGTGATGCTCGACAAGGCGACGGGTTCTACCGGCAGGGGAGTCGCCTGGCGCCCGCCATGGGCGAATCCTACCAGGGAATTGACGATTCGCGTCACTCGCTGAGTAAGTTGCTGGATCTGATCGGCGGTCTCGAGTAACGCTGGGTCGTCGGTGTCATAGCGCAAGTTCTGCGCCAGTGAGGAAATCCCGGTAATTGGATTGCCGATCTCGTGAGCCACGCCGGCGGCCAATTGACCGATTGATGCCAGGCGGGCGGCATGGACCAGTTCATCTTCAAGCCACTTCATCTCGGTATGGTCTTCGATGAGTATGACGCTGCCGCCGCGACTATCATGGTCGCTGAGTACCGCTTTATGCAGTGTCAGAAAGTAAGTTTTTCCATGCAGCGTGACGGCCTGTTTGTAGAGAGGGGTATGATCCAGTGCCAGGGCCTGACCCAGCAACTCCGCCCAGGGGGTGGGGAGGCTGTCTCGCCGTGCGCCGATGACACTGTCGCCCTCGATGCCGGAAAGGGCGGTCAAGGCCTGGTTCCACATCAGCAATTCCTCATCATCGCCGAACACACAGAGCCCGATAGGTAGGTAGGCAAGGGTGCGACGATGGTGGCGACGCAGGCCGTCGAGTTCCCTAGCCAGGCCGGTTAGCCGTGAGCGGTAAGCTTCCAGGCGGCTTTCAACGAAATGTATATCATCGGTGGCGGGCTGATCGTCATGGCGATAAGGCAGGTAGCGGTCGACGATATCACGGGCCACGGACGGCCCCATCAAGCCGGAGAGATTGGCCTGAATTCGATCCCTTAGGCGTCGCAGCGCATAAGGGCGGCGCTCATTAACGGCTAACCCCAGATCCTTCAATGCACGAATGACTTCACGTTGGGCGGCTTCGTCACCCAAGGCTTGAGCCAGGTGTTGGGGGAAGTCCTTCGCCGTGGCGGCATCTAGTGGCAGTCGTTTGGAGCGAATCACCGCGTCCACCGAACAGGCTTCTGCGGCGGATTTTTCGCCTGTGGAGGTCCGGGTAAATAGCGACACCACAATCAATGCCATGATATTCAAGACCAGGGCGAGCAAGGTGACGTGATACCACAACGGCGCATCGGCGGGTGCCAGGGGCGTAACAGGAAAGGCCGGAATGACTGTCGGAAACAATAAGGGTAACCACAGCCCCCATAGCCATATCATCACGCCTATCGATAACCCGCTGACCATGCCTTTACGGTTGGCTCCTGGCCAGTACAGCAACGCCAGCATGCCGGGCAGGCACTGGGCCATTCCCACAAAGGCGACCAGACCCAGAGTGGTCAGGTCATTGTGCATTCCCACGGTGCGATAGAATAGCCAGCCACCGAAAATCACTGCACCGATCAGGGCGCGACGCAGCCAGCGCAGCCAGCCGTAGAGATCGGCACGGGCTTCGGGCGGGTGAGCTACCAGCACCACATGGTTGAGGATCATGCCTGAAAGTGCCAGGGAAATAATAATCATGGTGCCGCTGGCGGCGGCCAGACCGGCAATGAACACCAGCGCCCCCACCCACCAGCTTTCCGATAAGGCGAAAGCTGAATAGGCCGCGATGGAAACATCGAAAGTGCCGCGTGCCTGAGTGGCCCATAAAATCAGCGGAATCGGCAGCGCCATCAGCAGCAAGAACAGCGGCAGAGTCCAGCTCGCCTGCAGCAAAGTGCGCCGGGAAAGCGTTTCGGCAAAGGTGATGTGAAACAGGTGCGGCATCAGAAAGGCTGCGGCAAAGAACAATAATAGCAAGGTGCGCCACTGAGCCGGTTCCAGCTGAGGTGTGGCAGCTTGATAGGCCAGCCCCGGCCCTTCCAGCCACTGTTGCAGATCGCCTGGGCCGTCGAATACCCCAAACAGGGCAATGCCGCCCAACGCTAACATGGCCAGAAGCTTGACGATGGATTCAAGCGCGATCGTTGCCAGAAGCGTGTCGTGACGTGCATGAAGCTGGCTGTGACGGGCACCGAAAACCACGGCGAACAAAGCGATGGCAGCGCAGAATAACAGGGCAATGAGGGCCGGTGAGTCGCTGCCCGTCATGAGATGGGTTGCTTCACCCAGGATTTTCACCTGCAAGGCCAGAAGGGGCAGTACTGCCAGCAGGCTGACCAACGTTACCAGGGAACCGGCCCAGCGTGAGCGAAAGCGAAAGGCAAAGAGGTCGGCGAGGGATGCTAATTGATAGGTGCGAGTGATGCGCTGAATGGGTACCAGTAACACCGGTGCCAACAGGAAGGCACCGGCGGCACCCAGGTAATACGCCAGATAACCGTAGCCGGCATGAGCAGCCAGCTCAAGACTGCCATAAATCGCCCAGGCACTGGCATAAACCCCCACTGCCAGGATATAGACCACCGGGTGGCGGACAACACGCACCGGTACCCAGCCGCGTTCGATGACGAAGCCACAGCCGAACAGTAAGACAAGGTATCCGAAACCGAGCAGCAAAAGGCCGACTAACTCAACGCTCATCGAGCTTCCTTTTCTGTTCCAGCCACAGCGTCAAAGCGATCAACCCCCCCCAGATAACAAAGGGGCGGTACCAGGCGATATCCGGGTCGCCCCAGCCATTCATCAACAGGGGCGAGAGCAGATAACCGCCGAATACCAGAAATAACATGATGCGATACACGTACATGGCCACTTACTCCGAGTGCTTCCATGGGCGGGAAGGGGTGGCGCTCAGGCGAGAAACCGACCAATGGGAGATCGCCCATTCAAGCTGGGATTCAACCGATGCCCCGGCAAGTGTCATAGGCGGCGCTTGATCCAGCACCTGCAAGGCTTGAAACAGCCGGCTGCGAACGGCGTCACCTTCTTCCGGCAATGCCGGCGTCAGGTTCTGTTTGGAAAGCTTCTGCCCTTCGGTGCTCACGATCAAGGGCAAGTGCAAGTAACGGGGCTCGGCAAACCCCAGCGCCTCTTGCAACTGACGCTGCCAGGGCGTGTTGTCGAGCAGGTCCAGCCCCCGCACCACATGGGTAATGTGTTGCTCGGCGTCGTCGACCACCACGGCCAGCTGATAAGCCCAGAGGCCGTCTTTACGTTTGAGCACCACATCGCCCAGGGTGGCGGGATCGAAGGACTGCGTGCCGAATAAACGGTCGTGCCACTCTACGGGGCGCAATCCCAGGTCGCTGCGCAGGCGCCAGGCCACCGGTTTGCCAGATTCACGAACGCCGTCACGGCACCAGCCGGGGTAGATGGCGTACTGGCGCCACTGCTTGCGTGAGCAGCTGCAAGGATAGGCCAGGCCAAGATGTTCAAGGCGCAGGAGTGACGCGGCATACGCCGCCTCATGACGGCTTTGATAGCTCACCGAACCATCCCAGTGCAGGCCGAACGCTTCGAGCTGACGCAGGATCGTATCGGCAGCCCCTGGCGGGCAGCGGGGCGGGTCGATATCCTCGATGCGCAGAAACCATTTCCCTCCCACGGCGCGAGCATCGAGATAACTGCCGAGGGCGGCTACCAGCGAACCGAAGTGCAGCGGGCCGGAAGGCGTGGGCGCGAAGCGGCCGCGATAACCGGCGGTGTGAGGCATGCGCTGTCCTCGTTTGATGCGTTCGGAGTAACATGCAAACGGGCACCCTGAGGTGCCCGTGCAAGCGATCAACATTCAAGGATAAGCTTAGCTGCCTAGCTGCTTTTCCTTGAGTTCGGCCAAGGTTTTGCAATCAACGCACAGCGTGGCTGTGGGCCTTGCTTCCAGGCGTCGAATACCAATTTCCACGCCACATGCCTCGCAGAAGCCGTAATCGTCTTCGTCGATCTTATCCAGCGTTTCGTTGATCTTCTTGAGTAGTTTGCGTTCTCGATCCCGGGTGCGCAATTCCAGGCTGAAACCTTCTTCCTGAGTCGCGCGGTCTGCGGGGTCGGCGTAATTGTTGGCATCTTCCTGCAAGTGGCGCACGGTGCGATCCACTTCTTCCATGAGGTCCTGCTTCCAATCCAACAAGAGCTGCCGGAAGTGTTCCAGCTGCTGCTCGTTCATGTATTCTTCACCCGGTGCCGGCTGGTAAGGGGTGAATGGCTTGGACGCTTCCTGTTGCTTTTCCGCTACTGGCATGGGACTGCCTCTTACGTAAGTGACTGCTGATCAATCATCGACGCGTCAATGATCTCACGCCAAAGGGATGCTTGTTTATCTGAAAAACACAGGCTTTGCAAGCCTAATGATGTATTTAATACGTTAGTTTATTATCCAAAAGGAGGCCGTCATGGCCTGGAATCCACGCGTCAATCTTGTTGCCCCTTTTCGGGTCATGCATTTACTGGAATTAGCCCAGGCCAGAGAAGCGGCGGGGCATGATGTGATTCACCTTGAAGTCGGCGAGCCGGATTTCGCCACGCCGGCACCGGTGATGGCTGCCGGACAGCAGGCCCTGGCGCAGGGGCGCACGCGTTATACGCCGGCAGCCGGCCTTCCTGCCTTGCGTGAGGCGATTTCACGCCACTATGCCGAGCATTTCGCTGCCACAGTGGCTCCCGAGCGAATCCTGGTGACTCCGGGGGCTTCCGGCGCCTTGCTGCTCGCGAGCCAATTGCTCGCGGGTCCTGGTGACCGGGTGTTGATGGCCGACCCCAACTACCCTTGCAACCGGCATTTCATGGCACTGGCCGGTGCCGAGGTGGATACCGTCTCGGTAGGGCCGGAAAGCGGCTGGCAGCTGAATGCCGAGCTTATCCAACAGCATTGGCAGACCTCCACCCGTTTGGCGATGCTGGCCACCCCCTCCAACCCCACCGGTCACACCCTGGATGCCGTTAAGCTCAACGCCGTGGCCGAAGGGGTCTTCGCCAAGGGTGGGGAGTTGGTGGTCGATGAGATTTATCAGGGGCTGAATTACGATGACGCCCCGCTTTCGGCCACGGCATTGACGCCGGACGCCTTCGTGGTCAACAGTTTCTCCAAATATTTCGGCATGACCGGTTGGCGCCTGGGGTGGTTGGTGGCGCCGGAAGCTGCCGTTGAGCCGTTGACTCGGCTGGCGCAGAATGTCTTCCTGGCAGCTTCCACACCGGCGCAGTATGCCGCTTTGGCTGCGTTTACCCCGGAGTGTCGCGCGATTCTCGAAACCCGCCGAGAAACGCTGAAAGCTCGCCGCGATGCGCTACTGGCTGGTTTGGTGCCGCTGGGGTTGGCGCCGTCCTTGCCGCCTCAGGGGGCGTTTTATCTATGGCTGGATATCTCGCGCTACAGCCGCGACAGCCAAGCTTTCTGTGAACGCTTATTGGAAGAAGAAAACGTGGCGATTACCCCGGGTATCGATTTCGCCGTGCGGGGGGGTGAGCACCATGTGCGAATCGCCTTCACCAATGAGGTGGCGCGCCTGGAAGAAGCCGTCTCGCGTCTAAGCCGCTTCGTGGGCCGGCTGTAATGCTGGTCTATCCTGAACTGGTTCCGGGCGTGCTGCTCAAGCGCTATAAGCGGTTTCTGGCCGATGTGCGCCTGGATGATGGACGCGAAGTAGTGGCGCACTGTCCCAATACCGGCTCCATGCGCGCGGTCAATGTGCCGGGTTGTCGGGTATGGCTCTCGCCCAGCGATAATCCCAAACGCAAGTTGGCCTGGACCTGGGAGTTGATCGAGCTGTCACAAACCGACGGCAGCTTGGCGCTCGCCTCGGTGCATACCGGCCGCGCCAATCGTATCGTCGAAGCAGCCTTGCTTGCCGGGCATTTGGCGCCGTTACGTGGCTATGCCAGCTTGCATCGGGAAGTGAAAGTGGCGGATTCACGGCTGGATTTCAAACTGGATGATCCGCAGCGCGGTAGCGCCTACGTGGAGGTCAAGCAGGTAACCCTCAAGGAAACCGATGATCATGGCTATTTTCCGGATTCCATCAGTGTGCGCGGTACCAAACACTTAAAGGCATTGAGCGCTCTGGCACGCCAGGGGGAGCGGGCGGTATTGGTGTTTTGCGTGGCCCATGAGGGCATTGAGGATGTGGCGCCGGCGGCGCATCTGGATGCCGCCTACGCGGTGGCTTTACGCGAGGCGGCAGCCAGCGGTGTGGAGATACTGGCTTATGGCATCAGCGTGACACGAGAGGGGCCAAGGCCCATCAGTATTTCACTGGAACGGGCCTTGCCGGTGCGGGTCGCCGGGCCGGGGTTCAGCGATTCAGGTAAAATCGCTGAATGAAGCTGACTTCCGCCGGGGCCTGATTGCGATCGTAACGTACGTCCAGGTCGAAGCGCATGGGTTCGTCTTCCTGAATACGGAACGTTGCCAGCTGATAAGTGGAATCGCCGTCGTGAACCGTGCGAAATGCCAGGTTGCGCGGTGTGTCGGTTAAGCCGCTGACACTGCCTTGAACGCTGGCGCTGACCGGGCGGCTACTCCCGTCAGGTTGTGTTTCAAGTACGCTGACATTGAGCAAGGCGATGCCTTGGCTACGCTGAATGTTGTTAGCCTGGGCAACTTCCGGCGTCAGGAAACTGGTATTGACGGCGCTGTAATGAATCTCGTAATCGCCTACCTGAGTGTATTGCTGGGCAAGGGCGTGACTGCCTAGCCCAAGCGTCAAGCTAACGGCAAGGCCGGCGCAAGCCATGAAACGTCGCAGCATGAGGGTGTTGCTCCTGTAAGGATTGAGTTAGGTGCGCTGGCAGACCCGGAAGATGGCGATTTCACCAAACAGGTTGGGCCACAGTCGCGATGTCCAGTGACCGCGGTGGTCTCCCACACCCACGGCGCGATCGACAATCATCAGACCCTTGTCACGGCACAGGTGTTCAAAATCATTGAAGGTGGAGAGATGGATGTTGGGTGTGTCGTACCAGGCGTGGGGCAGTGATTTGGACACCGGCATGTAGCCGCGAATTCCCAAATGGACGCGATGCCGCCAGTAGGCGAAGTTGGGGAAAGTGATAATGCCCTCTTTGCCAACGCGCAGCATTTCATCGAGCATCTTATCCGGGCGGCGCAGGGCCTGGAGCGCTTGCGTCATGATCACCAGATCGTAGCTTTGGTCGGCGAAAGCGCCAAGGCCATCGTCCAGGTTGTGCTCGATGACGCTAACCCCCCGGGCGATGCAGGCGGTAATGCCATCCGGCGCAATCTCCAGACCGTAACCCGAAACGTTTTTCTGTTGTGAGAGCGTCTCCAGCAGTGTGCCGTCGCCGCAAGCCAGGTCGAGAACATGAGCCCCTTGCGGTACCCAGTCGTAGATCAATTCCAGGTCCGCACGCATCATCTTGCCTCCCTAATGCCGAGATCACGGGCCACACGTGACATGTAGCCACTGAAAATCGCCTGATAACGCGTTTCCGGCAGCAGGAAGGCGTCATGGCCGTGAGGTGAGTCGATATTGACGTAGCTCACGGGTTTTCCGGCACTCACCATGGCATCGACCAATTCGCGCGAACGCGGAGGGGGGAAGCGCCAGTCGGTAGTGAAACTGACCACTAGAAACGGACACTGTGCCGGGGCCAGAGCGCGCGCCAGATCACCGCAGTGGATCGCCGCAGGGTCGAAATAATCCAGTGCCTTAGTCATCAGCAGGTAGGTGTTGGCATCGAAGGAATTGGAAAAAGTGTCACCCTGATAGCGCAGGTAGGACTCCACCTGAAATTCCACCTCATAGCCGAAATTCAGGTCATTGGTGCGTAGGTCCCGCCCGAATTTGGTGCCCATGGCATCTTCGGAAAGGTAGGTGATATGCCCCACCATGCGCGCCAGTTTGAGGCCGCGCCTGGGTACGGTGTCATGCTCGGCATACCAGCCATCGTGAAATTCGGGGTCCGAGCGAATGGCTTGGCGAGCCACTTCGTTGAAGGCAATGTTCTGGGCCGAAAGGCGTGGTGTGGCGGCGATCACCACCGCATTGGCTACCCGTTCCGGGTAGGCCGTTGTCCATTGCATGACCTGCATGCCGCCCAGGCTTCCGCCCACCGCCGCGGCGAAGCGCTCGATACCTAGGTAGTCGGCCAGGCGTACCTGGCTATTGACCCAGTCGCTGACCGTGACCATGGGAAAGTCCGGCCCCCACTGGCGCCCGGTTTCCGGGTTATGGCTGACCGGGCCGGTACTGCCGTGGCAACCGCCGAGGTTGTTGAGCGACACCACGAAAAATCGGTTGGTGTCGATCGATTTTCCGGGGCCGATATGCGCATCCCACCAACCTGGTTTAGGGTCTTCCAGGGAGTGATAGCCGGCGGCATGGTGATGGCCGGACAGCGCGTGACAGATCAATACCGCATTGTTGCGCTGCGCATTCAAGGTGCCGTAGGTCTCATAAACCAGGTCATAAGCCGGAAGCACCTTGCCGCAGGCTAGCGCCAGAGGCGTGTCGAAGTGTGCTACCTCTGGGGTTATCAGACCGACGGAGTCGGCCGGTATCGGTTCAGTGACGGCACTTGGGTGTGAATCAGGCATCGAAAATGTATGTCCCACTGATAAGTCGAATCACAGGCCCACCAAGGAGCCGGAAATGCCGGCAGCGCGAATCAAGGATCCAACCACCAGGCCATCAATCAAGTTGATGAGGATGAACACCACGATGGGGGAGAGATCGATCATGCCCAGCGGTGGAATCACCTTGCGTACCGGCGCCATGATGGGTTCGACCAATTGCATGACCAGCAATGCGCCGGGATGGCTGGCATTGGGCGCCACCCAGCTCAGGATTATCATCACGATCAAGGCGAAGAAATAGATCTTCAAAATGGCATTGGCCAAGGCTGCCACACCGGCGATGACCAAGCCGCCGATTGGCGGCAATCCCACGCCGATCACTTGAAAGATCACCACGATACTGATGACCTTGAGTACGAAACCGGCGGCAAGCGTGGCTAGGTCGAAGCGCCCGGCTACCGGGCCGAGAAAGCCCTGAAAGAGCCCGACCACCGGCTGTGTGAGCTTGACCACCGACTGGCTGATCGGGTTGTAATAATCGGCGTGTGAGGCTTGCAGCAAAAAGCGCAGCATCAACAAGAACAGGTAAATATTGATCAGGGTATTGACCAGCATCAACCCGGCGCTTCCCAATTGGTTGCCCATGAGGCTCCTCCGTTACAGTCGTCCGTTGGCTTATTTGGCACCAGGTGCTTATTTACCGGCAAGCTCTTTGCCCATTTCCTGAGCGCGATGAGCGCAGGCATCCATGGCGTCTTGAATGGTTTGGCGCAGCTGGGCATTTTCCATATGTTCGATGGCCCGTTCGGTGGTGCCACCGGGAGACATGACATTTTTCTTCAGCGTGGCGGGGTCGTGCTCACTTTGCTGTGCCATGCGGGCAGCACCCAGGGCGGTCTGAATCGCCAACCGGCGAGCCGTGGCGGCAGGCAAACCGAGCTTGATCCCGGCGGCTTCCATGGCTTCGAACATCAAGAAAAAATACGCCGGCGCGCTGCCGGAAACCGCGGTGACGGCGTCGAGCAAGTGTTCTTCTTCCACCCACTCCACCAGGCCCACGGCTTCCATCAGTTGAGTGGCGGTCTGATGCTGTTGTTCGCTGACCGCTGCGTTGGCGTAGAGGCCGCTGGCGCCGCACCCAACCAATGAAGGGGTGTTGGGCATGCAGCGTACCACGGCCAGGCCGCCGCCCAGCCAGGTGTCGATGGTGGTGGCATCGAGCCCGGCGGCAATCGAGATGATCAAGGGCCGCTGATGCTGGATGCTGTCACGCATCTTCTCGCATACGTCGCGCATGATTTGCGGCTTGACCGCCAGCACCACCACATCAGCGTTGGCCACGGCGGTTGAATTGTCGGTCTGAGTGTTGATGCCGAAGCGTTCACTGACCGGCGCCAACGCAGCATCGCTGGGTGAGGTGGCAGTAATCGAGGAGGGCGCCATGCCGCTGTCGATCAAGCCGCCGATGATGGCACCGGCCATGTTGCCGGCACCGATAAAGGTAATCTGGGTCGCCATGAAGTGCTGTGTCCTGTGTCGAGTCGTTAGCGAGTCGGCGCAAAGCCGAGCGTTTGGCTGTGGTCTTGACGAACTATGTTAATGCGTCTCGCGCGCTCCGAAAATCGCGGTTCCCAGCCGAACCAGCGTGGCACCTTCTTGGACCGCGGCTTCCAGGTCGTCACTCATGCCCATGGAGAGCGTGTCCAAGGGTGTTTCGGGAAGCGCTTGCTGTAGCTGCTCCAGCGCATGGCGCAGCCTTGCAAAAGGTCGGCGTTGTTCCGCCAAGGAGTTTGTCGGGGCGGGAATGGCCATCAGGCCGCGTAGCCGCAGGTTGGGCAAGTTGGCGACTTCCCGAGCCAAGTCGGGAAGCGCCTCAAGGCTAACCCCGGATTTCGAGGGCTCCGCACTGATGTTGACCTGCAAGCATACATTCAGAGGGGGCAGATTTTTCGGTCGTTGCTCATTGAGACGCCGGGCAATCTTTTCACGGTCGACGCTGTGCACCCAGGCAAAATGTTCGGCCACGGCACGCGTTTTGTTGGACTGCAAAGGGCCGATAAAATGCCAGATGATGTCGTCAAGGTCGGCAAGTTGCGTCTGCTTCTCCAAGGCTTCCTGAAGATAGTTCTCACCGAATTCTCGTTGGCCGAGTTGCCGGGCCTGGCGGATCAGTTCGGCAGGTTTGGTCTTGCTCACCGCCAGAAGTCGCGCTGCATTGAGAGGGCGCCCGGCTTGCTCCAGAGCAAGGTGAAGGCGTTCGCGAGCACTGGCGAGTGACGCTGGGAGTGTGATGTCTGTCATACTCAAGGCAACCTTACCGCAGCTGGGAAAGTGACATGGATATTACCGAACTGCTGGCGTTCTCGGCAAAGCAGAATGCCTCGGACTTGCATCTTTCGGCAGGTTTGCCACCGATGATACGCGTTGATGGCGATATTCGCCGTCTCAATGTGCCCGCCATGGACAATACTGAGGTCCGGAAACTGATCTACGACATCATGGGCGATCGACAGCGCCGTGACTACGAAGAGCACTTGGAAGTCGATTTCTCCTTCGAAGTGCCAGGGGTAGCGCGCTTTCGTGTCAATGCTTTCAACCAGGCCCGGGGCGCTGGCGCTGTCTTTCGTACCATTCCCAGCAAGGTCTTGAGCATGGAGGAGTTGGGACTGGGCACCACGTTTGAACAACTCGCCATGCTGCCACGCGGACTGGTACTGGTAACCGGACCTACTGGCTCGGGCAAAAGTACCACCTTGGCGGCAATGCTCGACTACATCAATGACAATCGCTACGAGCATATTCTCACCATTGAAGACCCGGTGGAATTCGTGCATACCAGCAAACGCTGCTTGATCAACCAGCGCGAAGTGCATCGCGATACGCATGGGTTTGCCGAAGCTCTGCGCAGCGCCTTGCGTGAAGACCCCGATGTAATCCTGGTGGGGGAACTACGTGACCTGGAAACAATCCGCCTTGCCCTGACCGCAGCCGAAACCGGCCACTTGGTGCTGGGTACGCTGCATACCACCTCGGCGGCCAAGACCATTGACCGAATCATCGATGTGTTTCCCGGCGAGGAAAAAGCCATGGTGCGCTCGATGCTCTCGGAATCCTTGCAGGCGGTAGTGTCGCAATCACTGCTCAAGCGTCAAGGCGGCGGTCGGGTGGCCGCTCACGAAATTCTGATAGCTACTGCGGCAGTGCGTAACTTGATCCGTGAAGACAAGGTGGCGCAGATTTATTCCGCCATTCAGACCGGGGGGAACTTGGGCATGCAGACCCTGGATTCGTCTCTTGCACGTTTGGCTAAAGAGGGGCTGGTGAGTGTGGAAGCCGCCCAGGCGCGAGCCAAAGGTGAGCTTGCTTTGTAGATTTCGGTTGATTAACTGCGATGAAACGCAAGGGGAGAGAGCATGAGTGAATCGCAAGCCGACCGTGTGACGGCAACGCAATGGCTGCACCAATTACTGGATATCATGGTGGCTCAGCAGGCCTCGGACCTGTTGATTTCGGTGGATGCACCACCGAGTCTCAAGATGGCCGAAGGGGTGGTGCCGCTGGGCAAGCAGCGTTTGTCGAGTCATCAAGTGAACGAGCTGGTTAGCGTCACCGTTCCCGAAGGGTTACGTGAACGCTTCAAACAGGAGCGTGAAGCCAACTTTGCGCTGAGTTTTGGGGAAAAAGGGCGTTTTCGCGTCAGTGCCTTTCAGCAGCGCAATCAGCTGGCGATGGTGGTCCGGCGTATCTCGCTGGAGATCCCGGAGCTTGAGGCCCTGGGCGTGCCGCCGCAATTGGCTGAGCTGGCGCAGGCCAAGCGCGGGCTGGTGCTGGTCGTGGGGGGAACCGGCACGGGTAAATCGACCACGCTGGCATCGATGATTCAGCAGCGTAACGAAACAATAGGCGGCCACATCATCAGTGTGGAAGACCCGATCGAATACCTTCATCCGCACAAGAAGGCCATCGTCAATCAGCGTGAAGTAGGGATTGATACCGAGTCCTTTGAAGTGGCGCTGAAAAATACCCTGCGTCAGGCGCCGGACGTGATTCTGATCGGCGAGATTCGTACCCGTGAAACCATGGAACATGCGCTGACCTTTGCCGAGACAGGGCATCTGTGCCTGGCTACCCTGCATGCCAACAATGCTAATCAGGCGCTGGACCGGATTATCAATTTCTTCCCCCACGAGCGTCACCAGCAGATCTGGATGGATCTGTCGTTGAACCTGCGTGCGATCATCGCTCAGCAGTTGTTGCCTTCCCGAGACGGTGGGCGCTGCGCGGCAATCGAAATCATGCTGCAATCGCCACGCATCGCCGATCTGATCAGCAAGGGCAATGCTGGCGACATCAAGTCAGCCATGGCCGGTGCGCGAGATATGGGCATGCAGACCTTCGACCAAGCCCTGTATGACTTGTATCGCGAGCAAAAGATAAGTGCTGAGGTCGCGCTATCGCATGCCGACTCCGCCAATGAACTGCGCATGATGATCAAGTATGGCGAAGCGGAGGAAGGAGGGGGTTCCTCGGTGGATAATGCCCCCAGTGGTCTGGCCCTGCGTGATGAAGACGATTTCTGACTCAGGCTGAATAAATTCCTCCCAATACGCGTAAGCCCTTGGCGCCGGTTACCGACGGCAGGTTTCCGGGCAATTGTGCAAGCCGCTGATGAGCCAGCCAGGCAAAAGCGCCGGCTTCTATCCAGTCGGCGGGCCAACCCCAATCGGTGCTTTCGACCAGCGCTGTTTCGGGCATTCGCCGGCCTAGGCGAGCGAGCAAGTGAGTATTGTGAGCGCCCCCACCACATACGATCAATGTTGCAGCCGGCGGGGCGTCCAGTTCTTCTCTGGCCATTTCTACGCCGAGAGCCACGCTGGTGGCGGTCAGTTCAGCCAGGGTAGCCTGGACATCTTGCGGTGCTTCGTTACCGCTGAGGTGCGTCATCAGCCAGTCCATATTGAACACTTCGCGGCCGGTGCTACGTGGCGGTGGTCGATGGAAGAAAGGCTCGCTCAGCAGGCGTTCCAGTAGCGTTTCATCGAGCTTGCCTGACGCCGCCCAGGCGCCATCCTTGTCGAAGCGCTCGCCAGGGTGATGATAGGCGTGCCAGGCATCCATCAATGCGTTGGCCGGGCCGGTATCAAATCCCAGGGGAGCAATATCGCTGTCTCGCGGGGCAAGCCAGGTAATGTTGGCAAAGCCGCCCAGATTGAGCACCAGGTGGTGCTTCTCGTCTGCGGCAAAGACAGCTTGATGAAACGCGGGAGCCAAGGGCGCGGCTTGCCCGCCTGCGGCGAGATCACGGCGGCGAAAATCGGCGACTACCGTGCAATGCGTCAATTCTGCTAGCAGGCTGGGGTTGTCCAGCTGCAAGGTGTACGGCGGTCCCTCGCCATGACCGTAAGGCGCATGTTCAATCGTCTGGCCATGGCTGCCGATGGCGGTAATGCGTTCGCTCTTCATGTTGGCTTTGGACAGCACTTTGCGTATCGCCTTACCTTGAAGCTCGCAAAAAGCGGTTTCGGCCTCGGCCAGTTGGGCAAAGCTTGTCTGGTCGGCATGGCAGAGTTCAAGCAACGACCGTCGTAAGGCGTCCGGCATGCCTTCGTCATGGGTGGCAATCAGCTCAGGAGGCGTATTGTTGCGAATGGCCACGAGGGCGGCATCGATTCCATCCATACTGGTGCCGGACATCAGTCCTATATAGTAGTGAGTTGGATCTTGTGGCATCGGTAGTGTCATTCCTGCTGTCCGTAGGCTCAACCATGGGGGTCTGACATGGTAACATCATGCGCTATTTATCCCTTGAACCGCCTTGGCGGGCAACATGGTCAAACTGGAGAGCATCTAATGAGTGAGGTGGCACAGGCCTTGGCGCTATTGCAGCGCGGTACGCAAGAAATCTTGCTGGAAGATGAGTTAAGAAAAAAGCTTGAGTCCGGGCGTAAGCTGCGCATCAAGGCGGGGTTCGATCCTACGGCACCCGATCTGCACCTGGGGCATAGCGTGCTGCTGACCAAGATGCGCCAGTTCCAGGAATTGGGGCATGAAGTGATTTTCCTGATTGGGGATTTCACCGGGCGTATCGGCGATCCCACCGGCAAGAACGTCACACGCAAGCCGCTCACCGAAGAAGAAGTTAAAGCCAACGCCCAGACCTATAAAGAGCAAGTGTTCAAGATTCTCGACCCGGAAAAGACCGAAGTGCGATTCAATGCTGAGTGGTTCTCGGCGATGAGTGCGGCGGATATGATCGAACTTGCCGGCCAGACAACTGTGGCACGTATGCTTGAACGGGATGATTTCGAGAAACGCTATAAATCTGGGCAATCCATTTCAATCCATGAGTTTCTCTACCCGCTAGTCCAGGGCTATGACTCCGTGGCGTTGAAAGCCGATGTGGAACTGGGGGGCACTGATCAGAAATTCAATTTATTGATGGGGCGCGAGATCCAGAAACATTTTGGCCAAGAACCCCAGGTGGTCATCACGATGCCGTTGCTTGAAGGTCTCGACGGCGTGCAGAAGATGTCCAAGTCGTTGGGCAATTATGTGGGAGTCGATGAATCGCCAGGCTCAATGTTCAACAAGCTCGTGTCGATGCCTGACAGCTTGATCTGGCGTTATTTCGAATTGCTTTCGCTGAAATCCAACGAGGCAATCGAAGGGCTCAAGGGTGACGTCGAGGCCGGAGCGAACCCGCGAGACATCAAGATGACCCTGGCACGTGAATTGATTGGTCGTTATCACGGCGAAGAAGCCGCAGCCAATGCACATAAATTTTCCGGCAATCAGCTGGCCGAAGGCGAGCTCCCGGAAGACCTTCCGGAAGTCGAGGTGGACTTCGAAGGTATTGATCGAGTGCCGATTGCTGCCGTACTCAACCGCGCAGGCCTTGCCAACAACAGTGCTCAAGCCAAGGATATGCTGGGCAATGGACGAGTCAAGGTGAATGGCGAGGTGATCGAGCGCGACCATATGCTTGAGGTGGGAAGCAGTTATGTCATCCAGGCAGGCAAGAAGCGTTATGCCCGTGTCAGTGTCCGCTGAAGTTTTTTTACCCCCTAGGGCTTGCCAGTGTCCCGGCCAGGGGGTAGAGTACGCATCCGCTGCCGGGAACGCCAGGCGTTTCCAGCGGTGGAGCTTGCTGAAAAGCAAGCAGTGTCAAGGGGTTAGCGCTTTTTTTCAAAGCCTGGCTCGCCGAAGGAAGGAGATGAAATGATCGCCTTCAGTTCAATCGGTCCTTGACATTCTCGGTTAACGGCGTAGAATACGTCTTCCTCGCCGGGTGCTGATGAGGCGCAAGCCGGACAGCGACCGCGAGATGCTCTTTAACAATTGATCAGGTAATTCATGTGGGCGCTTGCCGATGAGGGTGACAATGTCACCGAAAATCAAGGCAAGCGACTCAAGCAATAAGGTTTTTCGGAACCTGTGTTGAATGAAATCGTTTGAACCTTGAGCCAAGTTTGATCCACTTCTGTGACTTTCGAGTGACAGGCAAGGATCACAATGATTTGAAACTGAAGAGTTTGATCATGGCTCAGATTGAACGCTGGCGGCAGGCCTAACACATGCAAGTCGAGCGGTAACAGGCCCTTCGGGGCGCTGACGAGCGGCGGACGGGTGAGTACTGCATAGGAATCTACCCGGTAGTGGGGGATAACCTGGGGAAACTCAGGCTAATACCGCATACGTCCTACGGGAGAAAGCAGGGGCCTTTTGGCCTTGCGCTATCGGATGAGCCTATGCCGGATTAGCTGGTTGGTGAGGTAATGGCTCACCAAGGCGACGATCCGTAGCTGGTCTGAGAGGATGATCAGCCACATCGGGACTGAGACACGGCCCGAACTCCTACGGGAGGCAGCAGTGGGGAATATTGGACAATGGGGGCAACCCTGATCCAGCCATGCCGCGTGTGTGAAGAAGGCCTTCGGGTTGTAAAGCACTTTCAGCGAGGAAGAACGCCTGGCGGTTAATACCCGCCAGGAAAGACATCACTCGCAGAAGAAGCACCGGCTAACTCCGTGCCAGCAGCCGCGGTAATACGGAGGGTGCGAGCGTTAATCGGAATTACTGGGCGTAAAGCGCGCGTAGGCGGCGTGATAAGCCGGTTGTGAAAGCCCTGGGCTCAACCTGGGAACTGCATCCGGAACTGTCAGGCTAGAGTGCAGGAGAGGAAGGTAGAATTCCCGGTGTAGCGGTGAAATGCGTAGAGATCGGGAGGAATACCAGTGGCGAAGGCGGCCTTCTGGACTGACACTGACGCTGAGGTGCGAAAGCGTGGGTAGCAAACAGGATTAGATACCCTGGTAGTCCACGCCGTAAACGATGTCGACCAGCCGTTGGGTGCCTTGAGCACTTTGTGGCGAAGTTAACGCGATAAGTCGACCGCCTGGGGAGTACGGCCGCAAGGTTAAAACTCAAATGAATTGACGGGGGCCCGCACAAGCGGTGGAGCATGTGGTTTAATTCGATGCAACGCGAAGAACCTTACCTACCCTTGACATCCTGCGAAGCCGGAAGAGATTCTGGTGTGCCTTCGGGAGCGCAGAGACAGGTGCTGCATGGCTGTCGTCAGCTCGTGTTGTGAAATGTTGGGTTAAGTCCCGTAACGAGCGCAACCCTTGTCCTTATTTGCCAGCGGGTCATGCCGGGAACTCTAAGGAGACTGCCGGTGACAAACCGGAGGAAGGTGGGGACGACGTCAAGTCATCATGGCCCTTACGGGTAGGGCTACACACGTGCTACAATGGCCGGTACAAAGGGTTGCGAGCTCGCGAGAGTCAGCGAATCCCAGAAAGCCGGTCTCAGTCCGGATCGGAGTCTGCAACTCGACTCCGTGAAGTCGGAATCGCTAGTAATCGTGAATCAGAATGTCACGGTGAATACGTTCCCGGGCCTTGTACACACCGCCCGTCACACCATGGGAGTGGACTGCACCAGAAGTGGTTAGCCTAACGCAAGAGGGCGATCACCACGGTGTGGTTCATGACTGGGGTGAAGTCGTAACAAGGTAGCCGTAGGGGAACCTGCGGCTGGATCACCTCCTTAAACGACACGTCAGCCCTTGCGGCAAGCGCTCACAATGAATTACCTGATCAAGACGCTGAGAGTAAGCAGTGAACAACCATCTAAGCGGTTAGCGATAGATGCTTTTTCACTGCTTATCAGCAGTCGCTCTTTAACAATGTATATCATGCTGATGAACGCAGAAGACGCAAGTCTTCTGCATGTTGTCATTGCGACCCAGACTCCTTCGGGTTATAGGGTCAAGCAATGAAGCGCACACGGTGGATGCCTAGGCAGCCAGAGGCGATGAAAGACGTGGCAGCCTGCGATAAGGCTCGGCGAGGTGGCAAACAACCTGTGACCCGGGCATTTCTGAATGGGGAAACCCACTCATCACAAGATGAGTATCGTGCACTGAATACATAGGTGTACGAGGCGAACCAGGGGAACTGAAACATCTAAGTACCCTGAGGAAAAGAAATCAACCGAGATTCCCCTAGTAGCGGCGAGCGAACGGGGACCAGCCCTTAAGCGTGTGACTGATTAGGCGAACAAGCTGGGAAGCTTGGCCGTAGCGGGTGATAGCCCCGTAGTCGAAAATCTGATCACGTGAAATCGAGTAGGTCGGGGCACGAGAAACCTTGACTGAACATGGGGGGACCATCCTCCAAGGCTAAATACTCCTGGCTGACCGATAGTGAACCAGTACCGTGAGGGAAAGGCGAAAAGAACCCCGGAGAGGGGAGTGAAATAGATCCTGAAACCGTGTGCGTACAAGCAGTCGGAGCCCACTTGTTGGGTGACGGCGTACCTTTTGTATAATGGGTCAGCGACTTATTTTCAGTGGCGAGGTTAACCGTATAGGGGAGCCGTAGGGAAACCGAGTCTTAACTGGGCGCGCTAGTCGCTGGAAATAGACCCGAAACCGGGCGATCTATCCATGAGCAGGGTGAAGGTTGAGTAACATCAACTGGAGGCCCGAACCAGGATCTGTTGAAAAAGATTTGGATGACTTGTGGATCGGAGTGAAAGGCTAATCAAGCCCGGAGATAGCTGGTTCTCCTCGAAAGCTATTTAGGTAGCGCCTCATGTATCACCACCGGGGGTAGAGCACTGTTTCGGCTAGGGGGTCATCCCGACTTACCAACCCGAGGCAAACTCCGAATACCGGTGAGTGCAGCGTGGGAGACACACAGCGGGTGCTAACGTCCGTTGTGAAAAGGGAAACAACCCAGACCGTCAGCTAAGGTCCCCAAATCCTGGTTAAGTGGGAAACGATGTGGGAAGGCTCAGACAGCTAGGAGGTTGGCTTAGAAGCAGCCACCCTTTAAAGAAAGCGTAATAGCTCACTAGTCGAGTCGGCCTGCGCGGAAGATGTAACGGGGCTAAACCAGGTACCGAAGCTACGGGTGCGTTCTTAGGAATGCGCGGTAGAGGAGCGTCGTGTACGCCGATGAAGGTGGATTGAGAAGTCTGCTGGAGGTATCACGAGTGCGAATGCTGACATGAGTAACGATAAAGGGCGTGAAAAACGCCCTCGCCGGAAGACCAAGGGTTTCTGTTCGACGCTAATCGGAGCAGAGTGAGTCGGCCCCTAAGGCGAGGCCGAAAGGCGTAGTCGATGGAAAACGGGTCAATATTCCCGTACCGGACATGATTGCGATGGGGGGACGGAGAAGGCTAGGTGGGCCAGGCGTTGGTTGTCCTGGTGAAAGTGAGTAGGCCGAGGTCCTAGGCAAATCCGGGACCTTAACGCCGAGACACGAGATGAACTGACTACGGTCAGGAAGTCACTGATGCCACGCTTCCAGGAAAAGCCTCTAAGCTTCAGATCATGTGCGACCGTACCCCAAACCGACACAGGTGGTCAGGGAGAGAATCCCAAGGCGCTTGAGAGAACTCGGGTGAAGGAACTAGGCAAAATGGTGCCGTAACTTCGGGAGAAGGCACGCCGGCGTAGGGTGACGGGACTTGCTCCCTGAGCCCGAACCGGTCGAAGATACCAGGTGGCTGCAACTGTTTATTAAAAACACAGCACTCTGCCAACGCGCAAGCGGACGTATAGGGTGTGACGCCTGCCCGGTGCCGGAAGGTTAAATGATGGTGTTAGCCCTCGGGCGAAGCTCTTGATTGAAGCCCCGGTAAACGGCGGCCGTAACTATAACGGTCCTAAGGTAGCGAAATTCCTTGTCGGGTAAGTTCCGACCTGCACGAATGGCGTAATGATGGCCACGCTGTCTCCACCCGAGACTCAGTGAAATTGAAATCGCCGTGAAGATGCGGTGTACCCGCGGCTAGACGGAAAGACCCCGTGAACCTTTACTATAGCTTCACACTGGACGCTGATGTTGCCTGTGTAGGATAGCTGGGAGGCTAGGAACCCCGGACGCCAGTTCGGGGGGAGCCAACCTTGAAATACCAGCCTGGCATCATTGGCGTTCTCACTCAGGTCCCTTATCGGGATCGAGGACAGTGTGTGGTGGGTAGTTTGACTGGGGCGGTCTCCTCCCAAAGCGTAACGGAGGAGCACGAAGGTACCCTCAGCACGGTCGGACATCGTGCATTGAGTGCAAGAGCATAAGGGTGCTTGACTGCGAGACAGACACGTCGAGCAGGTGCGAAAGCAGGTTCTAGTGATCCGGTGGTTCTGTATGGAAGGGCCATCGCTCAACGGATAAAAGGTACTCCGGGGATAACAGGCTGATACCGCCCAAGAGTTCACATCGACGGCGGTGTTTGGCACCTCGATGTCGGCTCATCACATCCTGGGGCTGAAGTCGGTCCCAAGGGTATGGCTGTTCGCCATTTAAAGTGGTACGCGAGCTGGGTTTAGAACGTCGTGAGACAGTTCGGTCCCTATCTGCCGTGGGCGTTGGACGTTTGAGAAGGGCTGCTCCTAGTACGAGAGGACCGGAGTGGACGACCCTCTGGTGTTCCGGTTGTCACGCCAGTGGCATTGCCGGGTAGCTATGGTCGGACGGGATAACCGCTGAAAGCATCTAAGCGGGAAGCCCCCTTCAAGATGAGACGTCCCCGAGGCCTTGAGCCTCCTGAAGGGCCCAGCGAGACCAGCTGGTTGATAGGCACGGTGTGGAAGCGCTGCAAGGCGTTGAGCTAACGTGTACTAATGGCCCGTGAGGCTTGACCCTATAACACCCAAGGGGTCTGATCGCAGGACAACAGACAATCAGCCCGTCGCCCAGGCGACGTGCCCTCAGCATGATAGACATTAAAGTTTTGCCTGACGACCATAGCGTCCGGGAACCACCTGATCCCTTGCCGAACTCAGTCGTGAAACCGTTCCGCGCCGATGGTAGTGTGGGGTCTCCCCATGCGAGAGTAGGTCATCGTCAGGCACCTATTCGAAAAAACGCCCCCACGGCCTTGCCGCAGGGGCGTTTTTTTGTGCCCGAAAAAGGATGCCCGGAGGTTTTTATTTATAGCCGGTCTCCCGGCCTGTTGCTCATGGCGGGCAGGCCGGGAGATGTTCATTGGACCACTACAAAGGATAAGAAAGGTGTACTTGTGCGAAGCTGTGACAGACGATTTAGCACCACCTACTGGTTATATAGAAGTGCTTGAAATCTCTCTCTAGAATCCTCATGCACAAAGTACCTCGAGTGCCTCCATCAGGCTATCCATTTCATCCTCTGTTCCTATGGTAATACGCAAGAAATCACTGAGTTTGGGCGTGTTGAAGTGTCGCACCAGAATGCCTCGCTCACGAAGACCAGCAAATAATTGAGCACCTTCCATCTCTGGATGGCGGGTGAGGACAAAATTAGCTTTTGAAGGCAGTACCTCAAACCCCAAGGCTTCCAAACGTTGGCGTGTACGCTCTCTAGTCGTCATGACGCGTTCACGGCAAGCGGTAAAGTGCACGTCATCTTCAAGGGCTGCAATGCCTACAGCACTTGCCAGGCTATCTACTGGATAGGAATTGAATGAATCCTTTACGCGCTGCAAGCCTTCGATTAATTCAAGCGAGCCGATAGCGTAGCCTAGACGCAATCCTGCCAGACTGCGTGACTTGGAGAAGGTGCTTGTAACCAATAAGTTTGGATAACGTGAAACCAGCGCTACTGCACTTTCTGCACCGAAATCCACGTAGGCTTCATCGACAACTACCACATTGTCAGTGATTTTATCGAGTAAGGCGGAGATAGCCTCAAGCGAATGAGCATGGCCTGTCGGTGCATTGGGGTTGGCAAAAATAATGCCACTGCGCTTGCTGTCAGCCGCAAGAGCCGAGAAATTGACTTCCCAGGAAGCAGTGAGTGGGTGTGCTCTCAGTTCGATTGCGTAAAGTTTGGCATAAACGGGATAGAAGCTGTAAGTAATCGATGGCACATCGACAGGCTTGCCATGGCGAAAAAAAGCTTGGAATGCAAAAGCCAACACTTCATCCGATCCATTGCCAACAAATACTTGGGCTGGTTCCACTGCGTGCACCCGAGCCAGGGCTTGACGCAATGCTAACGATGTTGGGTCAGGGTACAGACGAAGATGATCGGCAGGGTAGTTGCGCAGAGCCACTTCCACTCCAGGGGCCGGAGGGTATGGGTTCTCGTTAGTATTCAATTTGACCAAACGTTCACGCGGCTGCTCGCCGGGAACATAAGGAGTAAGCGCCCAGAGTTCCGGGCTCCAAAGTTTGCTCATAAATTGTCCCGAGTGAAAAAGCTGATTGGTAGATATGGTCGCCTGAAGCTTATCCAAGCGCAAGCAGGCTAATATCGATAGGAGCGAATGAAACATGGAGGCTGTGCGTTGCACCTTGTAGCAGTTATGCTGTCCTAACTGTGAGTTACGTATCACGTAACGAACAATATTCCACACCATAAGGAGACACCCCCTATGCAACTTCGGAGTCTGTTGGTCGGTTCGGCCATGTTAGCCCTGCTAGCTGGTTGTGCCACTGGCCCTACCGATCAGCCTGACACAGCAGTTGCCGAGTCGGCGCAAGTCAACTACCAAGGCACCTTGCCGTGTCGTAACTGCGATGGCATTGAGCTTGATGTTACCATGATGGGTGAGGAATACGGGGCCTTGGAAGAGCGTACCTTTACGCTGCAGGCGGATTATCGCAACCATCCTGAATCGCCTCCCGCTGAAAATTATGAAGGTAATTGGGAAGTCTTGACAGGGACTCCCTCTGATCCGGATGCCACTGTTTATGAGCTGACACCGGACGGAGATGGCCAGACCTATTACTTCCTGCGTATTGATGAGCAGACGCTTGAATTGATCGATCCCGAACGTCGGCGCTTTCAGAATGGGGAAATGCTGCGATTGCAACGTCAGTAATTCACTCGTAATACATGAGCGAGGCGGCCTGAGTGCCGCCTTTTTTGTAGGTAATCTATTGCCTGGGCTGATGAGGAGGCGGAAATTCTGTGGTTAAAGCCAAAAGCGCCTTTGTCTGTACCGAGTGCGGTGCGGAATATCGAAAATGGCAAGGGCAATGCAATAGTTGCCGAGAGTGGAACACTTTAAGTGAAGTGCGCCTGGCCAGCGCGCGTCCAGGAGGAGGCGCCGCGAATGCCTCGGGCCGAAATGGTTATACAGGAGATCTCTCCCGGGAGGTGGTGGATCTGGGAAGTGTCGACCTCAGCGAAGTCCCGAGACTGTCCTCCACCTTTGAAGAGTTTGACCGCGTCTTGGGTGGGGGACTGGTGCCTGGTTCAGCGGTACTGCTAGGGGGTAATCCCGGGGCAGGCAAGTCTACGCTGTTGCTGCAAACTGCCTGTAAATTGGCGCAGCAACGACGCATTCTATATGTCACCGGGGAAGAATCTTTATCCCAAGTCGCGATGCGCGCGCAGCGTCTGCAACTGCCCAGCCAAGGGCTGAAAATGCTGGCGGAAACCAGCGTGGAAACCATTCTGGCAGTGGCTGAGCGCGAACATCCCGAAATTCTGGTAATCGACTCTATCCAGACGATGCATCTGGAAGATATCAGCTCCACTCCCGGCGGTGTGGCTCAGGTGCGTGAGTCCGCCGCAGCCTTGACTCGCTTCGCCAAGCAGACTAATACCGTGCTGTTATTGGTCGGGCATGTAACCAAGGATGGCACCCTGGCCGGTCCCAAAGTGCTTGAGCACATGATCGATGCGTCCTTGTTGCTGGAGGGAGGCGCGGATTCGCGCTTTCGCACTCTGCGTGGTCAGAAGAATCGTTTTGGTGCGGTCAATGAGCTGGGCGTCTTTGCTATGCTTGAACAAGGGTTGAAAGAGGTCAAGAATCCCAGTGCCATCTTTCTTTCACGCAGCGAAGAACTGGCTTCCGGCAGCTTGGTAATGGTGGTCTGGGAGGGTACGCGCCCACTTCTGGTGGAGGTTCAGGCATTGCTGGACGACTCGGCATTGGGTAACCCACGCCGCGTTGCTGTTGGGCTGGACCATAATCGGCTGGCCATGCTGCTGGCGGTACTTCATCGCCATGGCGGCTTATTTACCGGCGATCAGGACGTCTTTCTCAATGTCGTAGGTGGCGTTAAAGTGCTGGAGACCAGCGCGGACCTGGCAGTATTGCTGGCAGTGGTTTCCAGCTTGCAGAACCGACCGCTTCCTCGTGAGCTGGTGGTGTTTGGCGAAGTCGGTCTATCGGGGGAGATTCGCCCAGTCCCCAGTGGCCAGGAACGTATCACTGAGGCGGCCAAGCATGGTTTTCAACGTGCCATCGTGCCGCGAGGTAACGCACCCAAGCGACCGCCAGCGGGCATGGAAGTCATTGCCGTGGATAAATTAAGCGATGCCCTCGAAGCGCTTTGACCGCTTTGGGAGAGTTGCAGCCTCGCAGATATTTTATTAGTAAGCCAAGGAGAGACACCATGAGCACTATCCGCTTGACTCAGTATAGCCACGGCGCCGGTTGCGGCTGCAAGATAGCGCCTGACGTGCTCGATGGTATTCTGGCCAAAGCTGGCCCTGGCGCCTCGCATAAGCGCCTGATAGTGGGTAATCAAGGCCGTGAAGATGCGGCAGTCTATGACTTGGGTGATGGTCGTGGAATGATTGCCACGACGGATTTCTTTATGCCGATTGTCGATGACCCCTTTGATTTCGGTCGTATCGCTGCGACCAATGCCATTAGCGACGTCTACGCCATGGGCGGAACGCCGATCATGGCCTTAGGAATTCTAGGTTGGCCGATCGAAAAACTCGGGGCTGATATCGCAGGGGATGTCGTGGCGGGAGCGCAGTCCGTATGCAGCGAGCTGGGTGTGGCACTGGCTGGTGGCCATTCGATCGATGCTCCCGAGCCGATGTTTGGACTCGCGGTCAACGGTTTGGTGGATCTTGAGCACCTCAAGCTTAATAGCGGCGCCAAGGCGGGAGATCTTTTATTTCTGACCAAGCCACTGGGTGTCGGTATGCTGACCACGGCCGAAAAAAAGGGCCTGCTTGAACCTGGGCACCATGGCTTGGCGCGTGAAACCATGCTGAAACCCAACACCATTGGTGTTGAGCTTGCCAAAGTCAAAGGCGTCAATGCCATGACCGATGTGACGGGATTCGGCTTAGCGGGGCATTTGGCGGAAGTGTGCAAGGCCAGTCATGTTGCGGCGCAAATTGATTTTCGTCGCCTTCCCAGGCTTGCCGAAGCGGAGGCCTATCGCCGCCAAGGCGCAGTGCCCGGGGGCAGTTTGCGCAATCGCAATGCCTTGGGTAACGCCCTACCTGCCATGGATGAGACCCATTGGCAATGGCTGTGTGACCCCCAGACTTCCGGCGGTCTATTGGTCAGTGTGGATCCTGCTTGGGAGGACGATGTAGAGCGCATCGGCCGAAAATTCGGTCTTGAGCTGCAGCCGTTCGGCAAGATGGTCGCCCAGGAAGGTGAGGCACTGATAAAGGTGCGCGGGTGAGTTTGCCATTGATCGAGCCGACGCTTGAGTTGTTGCGGGAAGCACGTCCCTTGATTGACGTTAGGGCACCGGTGGAGTTTTCCCAAGGAACGCTGCCGGGTGCCGTTAATTTACCCCTGATGGACGACGAGGAACGCCAACGCGTCGGCATCGAGTATAAGCAGCGAGGCCAGCAGGCGGCAATTTTTCTAGGCGAGCGGCTGGTCAGCGGGCAGCTCAAGGAAACCCGTGTTGAAGCATGGAAAACTTATGTAAAAGCGCATCCGGATGCGGTCATCTATTGCTTTCGTGGTGGGCTACGCTCACAGGTGGCTCAGCAATGGTTACAGGATGCCGGAGTGACGCGTCCGCGCATTCGGGGTGGTTGGAAAGCGATGCGTCACGCATTGTGCGCCCGTATTGATGCCGCGGCAGAACAGCCGATGTTAATAGTGGGAGGGCTTACCGGCTGCGCCAAGACTGTCTTGATTGAGCGTCTCGCCAATAGCCTGGACCTGGAGGCCTTCGCACGTCACAAAGGTTCGGCGTTTGGTCGTCACCCCTTTTCTCCCCCCTCCCAGATCGATTTCGAACATGCCATGGCCCGGCGATTGCTGTCGCTACCCGGCCCCCTCGTGCTTGAAGACGAATCCCGTCAGATTGGCACAGCCAATGTACCCCTGACGTTCTGGCGGGCCATGCAACAAGCGCCGCGTGTGCGCGTGGAAATGCCGCTGGATTGGCGGTTGGCGCAGATTCATCGGGATTATATCGATGAGCTTTGGGATATCTATGCCGGCCAATACGGGCCTTGGCTGGGTTGGACATTGATGCGCAAGCATCTGGTGACTGCATTGGGACGCCTGAAAAAACGTCTCGGTAGCGCACGTCTAGCACGCTTGCAGCGCCTTCAACAACTGGCCTTCCGTGAGCATGAACGAGGTAACCGTCAAGCGCATGAAGCCTGGCTGGCACCACTCCTCACGGAATATTACGACCCCATGTATCGCTATCAGCTGAATAAACACGAGGATGCGCCCCCCGTGGTGCATGTTGGCGATTGGGACAGCTGTCTGGCGGTGGCGCGCGAGTGGAGTGCTGCCAGACAGTAGGTTGCGTTTACTCAGTTCGCGCGTAGCCATTGGCTGAGTAAACGATCCAGCAAGGGTGCGAGCTGGTCGAAGCGCCGAGGCTCGGCGAGAATCTCTTGAGGCGTTTGTACAAAAGCACTCGTATCGCTGCCTTCCGGAAAAGAAAGGTGGGCAATACGCTCGCGAATATTGAGCTGGGTGATTTCCAGATGACATAACAAGCCGACCACGCGCCCCGCATCCCAGGCAAACCCCTGCAAGGGGGCTGCCTGGCTGCCGCCGAGTGGTAACGCATCTTCGGGCAAGCTGAAAACATTACGGTGCCACATGAAAGCCTGAAAACGCTCAGGTAGATCGAAAGGGCTTTCATCAGCCAACTCGACCTCATGCCAGCCAAGTTCGGCAAAGGTGCCGGGAGCCACTACCGCGCCCAGTTCGCTGGCGATCAGTTGGGCGCCCAAGCCGATACCCAACAAGGGTTTTCGTCCATCCAAACAGCGATTGATGAGTTTATCTTCTGCCTTGAACCACGTGGGTGGATGGCTGAGGAACTCTTCCGGCCCATCGAGAACGATCAGCGCGTCGCACTCGCCTGGGCGGGGTGTCAATTCTCCCGCATAGAGATGAAATACGGTGTAACTATGCCCCATACTGGTTAGCCAGTCGGTTAAACGGGCGGGGCCATGGTCAGGGCCGTGCTGTAGTAGATGAATATGCATGGTAATCTCCTCGCCGGCCGTATACTCATTTAAGCATTGGGGATCACCCAACCGCCTGTATTGACGATAACGTACCGACTACTTTTCACCAAAATTTCGTATAAGAAGCTTCAGGAATTCAGCATGGTGTCCAAACCCCAAGGATTTTATCAGCGGCTGCAAGAGCTCCCATTGCCAGCCCAGCAAGCCTTTATGGCGGCGCTATGCGAGCGTTTGCTGCCCAATTACGCCCTGTATGAGCAAACCACGGGACAGGGTGATGGTCATACCCTGCAAACCGTGCTGAGTTTGGTTTGGGAGCGGCTGAATGTGCCTAATGCCAGCATCGACTTTGCCCGCCAAGCGGAAAAGCTAGCCGAATGCGAGCCGCCCGAAGGGGATGATAGCTTTGGCGCTCGGCGGGCTCTGGATGCTGTGGTATCTGTTTCGGCACTGCTGGATACGCTACAAGACGAGTCTCCAGAGGCCGTACTAGATGTTAGCCGTACATCACGTGCGGGCGTACGCGCGTTTATAGAGCTCACCGAAGGCGAGGTCGATGCTCAGGCATTGGCGTTGATTATCCGGGATCATCCATTGATGGCCGACGAGAACGACTTCCAAGACGCCGTATTGGAAGTCGTAAGCGAACCGTTGGATAAAGCGGTATTAAAAGAAGCTCGCAAGCTAGGACGCAATGGCGGAATCAGTAATCTGGGGCTTTCACTGGATTAGCTGTTGAGTCTCAGAGCCGCATCTCGATGCCACGTTCGGCCATGTAGCGTTTGGCTTCGGGAATGGTGTACTCACCAAAGTGGAAAATGCTCGCGGCGAGTACCGCATCCGCGCCGCCTTTGGTAACACCTTCGACCAGGTGATCCAAGTTGCCCACCCCGCCGGAAGCGATCACCGGTACCGTCACCGCCTCACTGATGGCATACGTGACTCCAAGATCGAAACCTATCTTGGTGCCGTCACGGTCCATGCTGGTCAACAGTAGCTCACCGGCGCCGTATTCGACCATCTTCCTGGCCCATTCCACGGCATCTAGCCCCGTCGGGCGACGGCCGCCATGGGTGAAGATTTCCCAGCGCGGCGTTTCCCCTTCAAGGGAAACTCGCTTGGCATCGATAGCCACGACAATGCATTGGCTGCCGAAACGATCGGCGGCTTCGCGCACGAACTCGGGATTATTCACCGCTGCGGTATTGATCGAAACCTTATCGGCACCGGCATTGAGCATGGTACGAATATCGTCACAGCTGCGAATGCCACCGCCCACCGTCAGAGGAATGAACACTTCTCCGGCAATGCGTTCGACCATTTCCACCGTCGTATCGCGGTCTTCATGGCTGGCGGTAATGTCGAGGAAGGTGATCTCATCGGCCCCTTGCTGATTGTAGCGTTGAGCAATTTCCACCGGGTCACCGGCATCGCGGATACCGATGAAATTGACACCCTTGACCACGCGACCGGCATCGACGTCCAGGCAGGGAATGATACGTTTGGCCAGGCTCATGAAACGCCCCCTGATTGGGTAAGTTGATCGCTTAGGCGCTGGGCTTCGGCCACGTCCAGCGTACCTTCGTAGATCGCCCGCCCGGTAATGGCGCCGAGAATTCCATCCTTGGCCACGGCGCTCAGCGCGCGGATGTCATCGAGATTGGTCACTCCGCCGGAGGCGATTACCGGCAATCCTCCCATTCGAGCAAGCTCGGCGGTCGCTTCGACATTGACGCCGCCCATCATGCCATCACGAGCGATATCGGTGTAGACGATGCTGGAGACGCCATCATCGGCGAAACGCTTGGCAAGCTCCGTGGCCTTGACCGTGGAGACCTCGGCCCAGCCGTCGGTGGCCACAAAACCATCCTTGGCATCCAGCCCTACGATGACATGGCCGGGAAAGGCGCGGCACATCTCGCCAACGAATGCCGGTTCCTTGACTGCCTTGGTGCCGATAATGACGTAGGAAACGCCGGCATTGAGGTAATGCTCGATAGTGGCGGCAGTGCGGATGCCACCACCGATCTGGATGGGCAAGTCCGGGTAGGCGCGGGCAATGGCGGTCACCGCCTCGCCGTTGACCGGTTTGCCTTCAAAGGCGCCGTTGAGATCGACCAAGTGCAGGCGTCGGGCACCGGCTTCCACCCAGCGAGCCGCCATCGCAACCGGATCATCGCCGTAGGCGGTAGCGTCTTCCATACGGCCTTGCTTGAGCCGGACGCACTGGCCGTCCTTGAGATCAATCGCGGGAATAACCAACATGAATAAATCCTCTCGGGTGCCCAATGGGTCTAGCGCCGTTCAGGGCGCCCAGTTGACAAAGTTTTCCAGCAATTTCAGGCCGGCGCGGGAGCTTTTTTCGGGATGGAACTGCACGGCGAAGGTCGCTTCATGGCCAATCGCCACATGAGCACTGACCTTACCGTACCCCGTGGTTCCGAAAATCTTGGTTTCGTCGGTCAGGTCGGCATAGTAACTGTGCACGAAATAAAAGTGCTCTTGGGAATCGATCCCTTCCCATAGTGGGTGGGACTGGTTCTGGTGAACCAGGTTCCACCCCATGTGCGGCACCTTCAGGCGTTGCCCGCGATCATCGCGCATATCGGTGGGAAAACGTCTGACCTCACCCGCGAAAAAGCCCAGGCAGGGAATGCCGCCATTCTCTTCGCTATGCTCCAGCAACATTTGCTGACCGACGCAAATGCCCAGCAACGGCTTGGCTTGACGCTTTAGAATATCTTCCACCAACCCACGTAGTTCCGTGCGCTCCAATTCTCCGATGCAGTCACGCATGGCGCCCTGGCCGGGCAGCACCAGACGGGTGGCGCCTAGAATACAGCGTGGGTCGCGGGTAATGATGACATTTTCGTGAGTAACGTGCTCAAGCGCCTTGGCGACGGAATGCAGGTTGCCCATTCCATAATCGATCACGGCAATGGTCATACGGCGCTCCTGGTTGATAGTGTGACGGCTGACATTACAGGCTCCCCTTGGTGGAAGGCATTTGCCCCGCCATGCGCGCATCCGGGGCAACGGCCATGCGTAGCGCACGCCCGAATGCCTTGAAGATGGTTTCGGCCTGATGATGGGCATTGAAGCCTTTCAGGTTGTCGATATGTAACGTGACGCGAGCATGATTGACGAAACCTTGAAAGAACTCCCAGAACAGTTGAGTGTCCAGACGTCCGATGGTGGCGCGCGTGAAATCGACGTTCATGTATAGACCGGGGCGGCCGGAAAAGTCGATGACCACTCGGGAAAGCGCTTCGTCGAGCGGCACGTAGGCATGGCCATAGCGATAAATACCGCGTTTGTCGCCGATGGCTTCGGCAAAGGCTTGCCCCAAGGTGATGCCCAGGTCTTCCACGGTATGGTGATCGTCGATATGCAGATCCCCGATGGCGTTGATATCCAAGTCGATCAGGCCGTGGCGTGCTACCTGGTCGAGCATGTGATCCAGAAAGGGAACGCCGGTTTCACAATTCAAGCGGCCTTCTCCGTCAAGGTTGACGGTGACGGTGATCTGGGTTTCCTGGGTATCACGGCTTACCGTGGCGATACGCTCTGACATGTTACATCTCCTGCGCCGAAGCGCCTTCAAGGTGTCGGCCAGCGTACTGTAGCGTGAGTGCCGGCCGGGCGAGCAAGGTGAAGTCTATCGGCAAAGCGGACATTATAGTGAATCGGCCTGCCCATCCGCTACAATGCAGCGAGTGAGTCCGCCCCCCGCCAACGACAAAAATGGCAGCCAGGCTGCTTTTGGCCAAGAGGAATGCACCATGCCGGTGACGCTTCAGTATGTCGACCAGATGAGCTGGGAGGCTGATGCCCAGATTCGACTGGATATCGTCCGAATCTATCGTGATGCACCGCCGGACCGGATGGCGTGTCATGTTGAATCCTTCATCGAACGCCATTTGAAGGACGGACATTGCTTCGCCTGTGCGCATTTCAATGACCGGCTTCTAGGTGCCGTGGCTATTACCGCTGAAGCCGACGCTTTATGGCTGACGGACCTCTGTGTGCGCAAGATTACACGGCGAAGAGGCGTGGGTTCGCGCCTGATGGCCCTGTTGGCTGAGCAGGCGGCGAGTGAAGGCAAGGTGTTGCGTATTGCCACCCACTCGTTGCCCTTGGCGGACCGGGTACTGCTTTCTCGGTTGGGCTATCGGCCTATTCCTCGTGTTTCAGATCCCAATGCGGGCGAGCAAGAGCCGAGCCAACCGATCGCCAGTGATTATGTCGAGCTGGATCCACAAGGAAAAGGGTAAAAGGTTAATGAAGCGATTATTGAGAATCTTGCTGGCGGCAGTAGGAATGCTAGCCATTGTAGCCGTTGGTGCAGTGGTTTACGTTACGACATTTTTAGATCCTGAAGATTTCAAGCCACGTCTCACTGCAGTGGTGCAAGAACATACCGGGTTGGAACTGGCGTTGGAAGGGCCGCTTTCCTGGTCGTTTTATCCGCGCATCGGGGTCAGTGTAGAAAATGCCCAGGCATGGTTGCCCGAACAGGAGAATAACGAAGAGGCTTTTGCAGCGATTAATCGTGCCGAGGTGAGCCTGGCTTTTGCCCCCTTGTTACGCGGGGAAATCGCAGTGGATGGCCTGACCCTTGAAGGGTTGCGCTTGAATCTGGAGCGTGACGCCGAAGGTGAAGGTAACTGGGAGCCCTTGATCGAACGGCTTGCTGAGAGTGAAGAAGACGCTGAAACCGTGCTTGCTCCCGCGAGTGCCGGTCCCAATACAGATGCCGGTAACCTGACGGTGGTACTCAATATTGCCAGTGTCGAAGTCAGAAAAGCGGATATTCGCTTTCGCGATGAGATGACGAATAGACTTCTGCATTTTCAACAGATGAATATTTCCGGAAGCAACGTCAATCCAGTGCGTGCGTTTCCTCTGAAAGCCATGTTCACCTTGACGTCGCACAACCGGCTGGATGCCGAAAAGCTTGAGCGTAGCCCGGACCTTACAACTGAAGTAAACCTGGAAACGCGTCTCAAGCTGGCACTTGCCGAACGGCGCTATGTGTTGGAAAACACTACCCTGACTACGCGCTCACGACGCCAGGAAGAGAGCGAAGTCCAACAGGTGGATTTTCGGGCCGCCGAGATTGTGGCCAATTTGTCCTCACAGCAGCTCAGCGTTCTTGAGGGTAACATCGAAGCGAGCTTGCGCCATTCTGAAAATTGGCAGGGAGCGCTGACGCTTTCCCTGGCTTATGGCTTGGAAGGGGATTGGCAGGCAGAGACCGCGCGGCTCAAGAACCTCCAATTGACCGGCCCCGACGGTTTGCGTCTGAGTGGTCATCTCAACCTGGAAGAAGTGCGCCAAGCGCCGCGTTATCACGGCCAGCTCAACATGGCACCCTTTAATCTGCGTCCATGGTTAAAGCGTGCGGGTATCGAGCTGAAAACCGCCAACGAAGCAGCGCTGTCCGATGTGGCATTGACGAGTCCCATCGAAGGTGACATGCAACAACTAGCCTTCAGCGGACTTTCCTTGGTAGTGGATAACGGGACGTATACCGGCCGTTTAGAGGTAGGTCTGGAGGGTGAGCGTCTGTCCTTCAATTTGGAAGGCGATGAGTTGAACCTGGACAGTTACCTACCGCCTGCCAATGATAACTCCCAAGCCAGCCGTGTGGTGGGTGTGTCGACAGCCCTCGCCAATGAACCCTCCAATCCCGCCGAGTTATTGCCACAGCGTTGGCTGTCCGGGTTGACCCTGGAAGGAGCGCTTTCCATTGAACAGTTGATATTGGGTGGGCTGGACTTTACCCAGACCGAACTAGCCATGGACGGCGAGCCCGGGCTGCATCGATTGAGTGCATTCAACGCTGCTTTTTACGGCGGTCAGTTGAGCGCTACCGGGCGCCTGGATAGCCGAGATACTATTTTGCAATGGGCATTGCAACCGAGTGTTTCAAGAGTACAGGTGGACGCCTTGCTTGAAGCCCTCAGTGAAGAGGCTTCTCCTATAGGGGGTCGTGTAGAACTGGAAGGAGACCTTACCTCAAGGGGCAATACCCGCGATTCACTGGTGCGCCATTTAAACGGCACGATTGACGCCCGGCTTAGCGACGGTGCGATACTCGATATCAACGTCTCGCGCGAAGTATGCGAGCTCGTGGCCCAACTTGAAGGCGAAGGCACCGCCCGTGAATGGCATAGCGACACGCGCTTTGAACGTTTTGATGCCACTTTCGATGTAAGCAACGGGTTGATACAAAGTAAAGACCTGCTGATTGCCTTGCCGGGCATTCAAGTACAGGGAGAAGGAGAGTTCGATCTCAATAGCCTGCGTTTCGATGCCCGTGCCAATACCCGTATTGTAAATACCGCTGATGCCGCTTGCCGTGTCAGCCCTCAGCTTGAACGTCTCACGTTACCGGTTCGCTGTGAAGGGCATGTCAATGACGCGCGCGATCAATGGTGCCGGTTTGATCGAAATGCCTTTCAAGACTCGCTGACGGAGCTTCTACGTACTGAAGCCGGTGAACGGATCAATAAAGAGGTTGAAGGTCGCATGGACGATGCGCTTGAACGGTTGGACGAGAAACTGGGTGAAGGAGCCGCTGAAGAAATTCGCGACGGTTTACGGCGCTTGTTTAACTGAAACAAAGTGAGCATCTGAAAAAGTGAGTGCTTGAAAATAGGTTTCGTGCCGGCTTGAAGGCCGGCACTGTTTTATAGCAGTGGGTTTTCGAGAGTGGTGCCATAACGCGAGGAGACAGCATGGCTCAGGAACCGGCGCCGATCATGGCGCCTGCTACATTTCAACAGCGGTTGCTGCACTGGTTCGATCAATACGGCAGACATGACTTACCTTGGCAACAGCCACGGACAGCCTACCGGGTCTGGGTGTCGGAAATCATGTTGCAGCAAACCCAAGTTGCCACCGTGATTGGCTATTTCGACCGTTTCATGACGCGCTTTCCCACCTTGGAGATGTTAGCGAAGGCCGATCAGGACGAAGTGCTGCACTTATGGACGGGCCTGGGTTATTACGCACGTGCGCGCAATCTGCACCGGGCTGCGCGCATTGTTGTTGCGCAACATGACGGCGAGATGCCCCTTGAAAGCGTCGAGACATTGACAGCTCTCCCAGGTATAGGTCGGTCAACTGCCGGTGCGATTATTGCTCAGAGTGCCGGACGGCGTGCAGTGATTCTTGATGGCAATGTCAAACGTTCGCTTAGCCGGCTACATGCGGTAGAGGGCTGGCCGGGCAAGCCTGCGGTGGAGCGCCGGTTATGGGCGTTGGCGGACCACTATACCCCCCAACGCCGAGTTGCCGATTACACCCAGGCGATGATGGATTTCGGGGCCACCCTGTGCCGGCGTAGCCAGCCTGAGTGCGGACGTTGTCCTTTTCAGCAAGAGTGCCTCGCCTATGCTCGCCATGAAACACATTGTTTTCCGGTTTCCAAACCCAAGAAGGCATTGCCGGTACGCCAGACTCTGATGTTGGTGCTACAGGATGCCAGGAGCCGCATATGGCTGGAACAGAGGCCGCCAGCAGGATTATGGGGAGGACTCTGGAGCCTGCCTCAGTTCGAGGAGGAGTCCCAGCTGTGGGAGTGGCTTGCTCAGCACACGATCAATCCGTCACTCGGCTCCGCGGAGCCAATGTTTACCCATACCTTCAGTCATTTTCGTCTGGAAATTACCCCGCGACCGGCGGAGTGCGATACGCTGAATGAAGTAAGAGAAGGCGGTGTCTGGTACGACCTGGAACGACCGCCGGAACTAGGGTTGGCGGCCCCGGTAAAAGCGCTGCTTGAGCGCCAGCTACCGTTTGCCCTTAACCCACTGCCGGGCCATGCCTGAGATGTCGCACCGCATAAACAGCAAGGAGAGATTCATGAGCCAAACGGTATTTTGCCGTAAGTATCAGCAAGACTTGGAAGCATTGCCGTTTCCGCCCTTACCGGGCAAGAAAGGTCAGGAGATCCAAGCCACCGTCTCCAAAAAAGCTTGGGATGAATGGCAGGCCTTGCAGACACGCCTGATCAATGAAAAACATCTCAACATGCTTGAGCCCGAAGCGCGAGCCTACCTGATGGAACAGATGGAGCGCTTTCTTGATAATCAAGAAACCGATCAGGCGGAGGGTTACGTCCCGCGCGAGAAATGAACGGAACGCAGGACAGGAGTAAAGTTGCACAAAAGTGTTGACGAAGAACCGGATTTTTAGTTTAATACGCACCGTTGGCAGCGGCCAGATAGCTCAGTCGGTAGAGCAGGGGATTGAAAATCCCCGTGTCGGCGGTTCGATTCCGTCTCTGGCCACCACACTGCTGGGGTATAGCCAAGTGGTAAGGCACCGGTTTTTGGTATCGGCATTCCCAGGTTCGAGTCCTGGTACCCCAGCCATCGTCAACACAGAATTTAGAGTTGGAACTGTGTGACGTTCCGGCTTTGTAAAGTGCAAAAGCCGACATAGCTCAGTTGGTAGAGCAACTGACTTGTAATCAGTAGGTCCCGGGTTCGACTCCTGGTGTCGGCACCAAGAAAAACCTGATAACTCAATGAGTTACAGAAGAAGAAATAACCGCCCTCGATGGCGGTTTTTTTGTGTTTGTCTACAAAGTGTCCACACATTGATTGAAGGCAGCATTCCAAGCATGGCCGGACGGAATAAATATTACTTTCTCCGCTCGTTTGGTTAGAACATCTTTAGCTGAAATTCCTCGTTCCTGGCGCATCTCATAACGTGAGTTAATGTTTTTTAGGCGAAAGCTCCCTAGCGTAGTAGCTGAGTCACAGAAGACTCTACGCATCTCCATTAGCTGTTGCTGAGTTCATGCAGTTACATATCCTGTCGATGAAATTCGTTGAGCCCAGGCTTTTTGGATGCTTGATGAAAAAAGGACAACGTAAGGTAAAGCGTCAGAGAGAAAGTGGCGTAGGCCTTGCGTGGCATTGTTTTTAGAAACAACTGACTGGCGGATGTATGACAAACCGACAAGGAGTTGAGCAAGATGCCATTGCCAAAGACATCACTCAGATTTTCTACCCAGAAACAGTACACGGAAACGTCCGATTTGCTGGCTTGGCAGAACACCGACGTGCGCTCGCCGGACCCTTATCCCACGCGGCTTTCTCGCCCGCCTGAATCGCTCTGGTTAAAGCGTCGCGAAGAGGTGGTCAAGGGGCAAGCACTTCCCGGTCCCTTCACCCAAGCGCAGCTGGATGAGTTTGAAGAGAAAGGCTTTCTATTTTTGCCCAATTTTGTCAGCGGGAAAGAGCTTGAAGGCCTGCGTGAAGAATTACGGTATTTAATGCGCCATGAGGATTACCCGGGGCGTGATTTCAGTGTTACCGAGCCGCAAGGCAAGGAAATTCGCTCCCTGTTTGCGGTACATTTCCTCTCGGAGCGGTTGAGCCAGTTGGCGCGTGACAAGCGTTTGACGGATAGAGTGGAGCAGATACTCGGCGGCGAGGCGTATGTGCATCAGTCCCGGATCAACTACAAGCCGGGGTTTGCGGGTAAAGGATTTAGCTGGCATTCGGACTTTGAAACCTGGCATGCCGAAGATGGTATGCCGGCCATGCATGCGGTAAGTGCCTCCTTGATTCTTACCGATAATCATCACTTCAACGGCCCTTTGATGCTGGTTCCCGGCTCACACAAGGTATTCGTGCCATGCCTGGGAGAAACGCCGCAAGACAACTACCGTAACTCCCTCAAAAATCAGCAAGCCGGGGTGCCGAACAATGAAGCACTTACCCGGCTGATTGAGGCAGGGGGTGGCATCGAAGCGGCGACGGGGGAAGCGGGAGGACTGTTATTGTTTGATTGCAACGTCTTGCATGCCTCCAATGCCAATATGTCGCCGGATCCGCGTAGCAATGCGTTCTTTGTTTATAATCGGGTGGATAACCGCTGCCAGAAACCCTTTGCCGCGAGACAGTCGCGGCCACGCTTTCTGGCGCATGAACCGGGCGAGTGCTGGCACGCCTGATACATCGGTGGTGGCGAATTACCTGCCGGGCTGTGGAACCTTGTCTCAGGTGGAGTAGACTGTTGCGTCCGTCGTCATGAGCGCGGCCGTATAATGATAAGGAGGCTACCCACCATGCACTTTGTTCCACAGTTTACCGATGGCCAGGTGTTCCCCCACGCCTTGGGCAAAATCGTCTGCGTGGGTCGCAATTACTCTGACCACGCCAAGGAATTGAACAATCCGATACCCACCGAGCCGCTTTTGTTCATCAAGCCGTCAACCAGTGCGGTGGATCTAACGGAAACGCTGGACCCACCGTTTGCACGTGGGAGCGTGCATTACGAAGTTGAGTTGGCGCTGTTGATAGGCGAAACATTGACTCAGGCCAGTAGTGACGAAGCCGAGCGAGCGATTGTCGGGATTGGCTTGGCCCTCGACCTTACCTTGCGGGACAAGCAGAGCCAGTTGAAGGAAAAGGGACATCCCTGGGAAGTCGCCAAAGGATTTGACGGTGCCTGCCCGCTGTCTGCCTTCTTGCCGCTGTCGCGGGTGCCCAACTGGAATGCCTTGGCCTTCAGCTTGGAAATCAATGGCGAAGAACGCCAGCACGGGGAAGGCTCGGACATGCTGTTTTCAGTGCCGATACTGGTGGCCGAAATGAGCCGCCACTTCACCCTGCAGCCCGGTGATGTCATTCTCACCGGCACCCCCGCGGGTGTCGGTGAGTTGCCGCGGGGTGCCGAGTTGCGTCTATCCTTGACCGGAGGACTTGACGTGGCCACGAGAGTGATCGAATAAGGCGTTTCACTCCAGGTAGGTGTAACCCTCGAGGCTCTCACCCAAGTCGGCGAGCAGGCGGGCCTGCTCGGTGTCAGGCAACCGGCTTGCAGCGAGCTGTTGGGCAAGCTTGGCCTTGAGTGCTTCGGCATCGAAATTCACGTAGGCCAAGACATCGGCCACGGTATCCCCAGCCAAGGGGTTGGAGAGTACCCAGTCGCCATTATTATCAAGGGCGGCATCAATGGAATCGGTATCGCCGAAGAGGTTATGCAGGTCGCCGAGAATTTCCTGGTAAGCCCCGACCAGAAAAAATCCGAGCAAGCGCTCGTCAGCGTTTTTCCATTCGGGTAGCGGAAGGGTGCTTTCCACCCCTTGGCCATCGACGTAGCTATCGATTCTCCCGTCGGAATCACAGGTGATGTCCTGAATCACCGCGCGCCGGGTGGGCTCCTTATCCAGCCCGGTCAACGGTAGTACCGGAAATATCTGTTCGATTCCCCACACATCGGGCACCGACTGAAACAGTGAGAAGTTGACGAATAGCTTGTCGGCGAGCTTTTCGGCGAGCTCGTCGGCAATTTCACGATGGGCACGGTTACGCGTATCGAGTTTGGCGCGCAGTCGCACACAGGCGGCGAGGTAGACGCCTTCGCCTTCGGCGCGAGCGGAAATATCGCTCAGGCCCATCACGAAGCGTTCCTGTAGCTCACTGACGGTTTGCAGCAGGTCGTGCCAGGCTTCCGCCAGGACGCGAGGTTCCTGATCGTCGGCCAGACGCTCGTAAACTTGCCACAGCTCGGCGACGTGAATATCGTCGGCCAGGCGCTTTTCAGGCGGAGACTCGGCAATGCGCTCTTCACCGATAACATTGGTGATCAACACCGCATGATGGGCCGTCAAGGCCCGGCCGGACTCGCTGATCAAATGGGGGTGCGGTAGATTTTCTTCGCGACACAGCTGGGCAAAAGCGGTCACCACATTTCGCGCATATTCCCGCATCGAATAGTTGGCTGAACAGAAGCTGCGCGAACGCGTGCCTTCGTAGTCGATACCCAAGCCACCCCCTACGTCGACGCTGTCGATGGGTGCGCCCAAGGCGAGCAGGTTCTGATAGAAACGCGCGCATTCGCGCAGGCCGCGTTGGATATCGCGGATATTGGCAATCTGCGACCCCAGATGAAAATGCACCAACTGCAGGCTACCCAAGGCATCCTGTTCGCGTAGGGTTTCCACCACCTTGAGAATCTGGGCGGCGGTAAGGCCGAACTTGGATTTCTCGCCGCCGGTATTCTGCCATTTACCCTTGCCAACCGAGGCCAGGCGTGCCCGCAGTCCGATACGCGGCGTGACGCCCAGGCGTTGCCCTTCTTCCAGGATCATCTCCAGTTCGGAGAGCTTTTCCACGACCAGATATACCCGGTGGCCGAGCTTTTCTCCCAGCAAGGCCAGGCGGATATATTCGCGATCTTTGTAACCGTTGCACACGATCAAGGAGGAGCCTTCGCTGGAAAGTGCCAATACCGCCAGCAACTCCGGCTTGCTACCCGCCTCCAGACCGACTCGGCCCTTACCGCGCTCGGTAGTGGCCAGAATTTCTTCCACCACCCGGCGCTGCTGGTTGACCTTGATCGGATAGACGGCGGTATAACCTCCCTGATAGTCGGTATCCGCCATGGCGCTATCGAAGGCCGCACAGAGTTGCTCGACACGGTCATGCAGGATATCGCTGAAGCGCACCAGAACCGGCAAGCGCAAGCCGGCGGCCTTGAGCTGTTTCACCAAGGCGGCCAATGGCAATGCCGGGCCTTGGATGTCGCTACCCAGGGGCCGCACCAGGGCATCGCCCTGGTCGTTGACATCGAAATAGCCGCTGCCCCATTGGTCGATATTCCAGGTGCGGCGGGCGCGTTGTGCAGGGCCGGAAGCGGATGCCATGAAACTCATGAAGGTGCCTCTGGAAGGGGAAGGGCGCCGTGGGCCAGGCGCGACGTCAGGATGGTGCGAAAGCGCTCGGGGTCGTGGGGGGTCAGATCATGCGCCGGTGGGTCGACGTAGATCACCAGCAGCCGCGAAAGCCAGTAACGCAATGCCGTCATGCGCAGCATCACCGGCCACACTGCCCGCTCATCCGCGTTCAGCGGCCGACGTGCCTGATAAGCCTGTAAGATGGCATCGTGGCGTTCTTCATTCAGATGCCCATCGTCCTGGGTAGCCCAGTCATTGATGACAATGGCCAGATCGAACAGCAGGTCGCCGGTACAGCCATTATAAAAATCGATGATGCCGCCGAGTTTGTCGCCTTCGAACAGGGTGTTATCCCGGAATAGATCGCCGTGCAGCGCGCCCTGGGGCAGCACCGGATGCTCGATAAAAGCGCTCTCGAAGGCGTCGACCTCATCTTTCATCAGGTTCTGGTCGTCCGGGCTCAAGTAGATCAGCACCTTATGATGCATGGCACGCATCCAGTGCAAGTCGCGAGGGTTCGGGCGATGGCCGGGAAAATGCTGAGAGATGACATGCATGCGTCCCAGCGTATCGCCCAGTGCCTGACATTGGTTCAGGTTGGGTGCCTCAGGATGACGCCCCGGAAGCCGCGGGAACAGTAGCGCTGGTTTTCCGGCCAGGCTATGCAAGGCAATGCCTTCACGGTCATGGATGGTGCCGGGAACCGGCAGCCGGTGCTCGTCGAGGTAGTCGAGCAGGTCCACGAAAAATGGCAGTTCCTCGTGCTCGCCCTGTTCAAACAGGGTAAGCACCAGTTCACGACGGTCAGTGGTGACAAAAAACGTGGAATTTTCCGTACCGCCGGCCACGCCTTTAAGCGTTGTCAGAGTGCCGACGTCGAAGCTTTCCAGAAACGCTGCGACCTGTGCGTCGCCAAGCGGAGTGAATACAGCCATGAGAATCTCGCCCAGGTTGCTAAGCCGGCTATTGTAGCGGCTAGCTCCTTGAGTTGGCAGCACTGTGTTGCATCTCGATGCAGGGATTCAGATGACGGTTGACGCTGCAGGCTGTGACATCAGCGCGTATCATGAGCGCATTATTCTCCCTGTATTGACGGATCTTGTTTATGGCCAGCGTCCCTATCGTTCTTGTTGATGGCTCATCCTATCTATACCGCGCCTTTCATGCTTTGCCACCGCTGATGACCTCCGACGGCCAGCCGACCGGTGCTGTCAAAGGTGTGCTCAATATGCTCAAGCGCTTGATCAAGGACTACCCGAACAGTCCCATGGCCGTGGTGTTCGATGCTCCCGGCAAGACATTCCGCGATGATCTCTATGCCGACTACAAGGCACACCGTCCACCGATGCCGGATGACCTGCGTAGCCAAGTTGAGCCCCTGCATGCCTGCGTCAAGGCACTGGGCTTGCCGCTTTTATGTATCGAAGGGGTCGAGGCCGACGACGTTATCGGGACTCTTGCCCACCAAGCCACCCAGGCCGGGCGCGAGGCGGTGATCTCCACCGGTGACAAGGACATGGCACAGTTGGTCAATGAGCATATTACCTTGGTCAACACCATGAAGAACGAAACATTGGACGTGGCCGGAGTAAAGGAAAAATTCGGCCTGCCGCCAGAGCTGATCATCGATTACCTGGCCTTGATGGGGGATAAGGTCGACAACATTCCCGGCGTGCCCGGTGTGGGGGGGAAGACGGCGCTGGGTTTGTTGCAGGGTATCGGCGGCGGGCTGGAAGCCATCTACGCCGACCTGGAAAAGGTCAAGACGTTGGACTTTCGAGGTGCCAAGACCCTTCCCAAGAAGCTCGAGGCCCATCGCGACCAGGCATTCCTGTCGTATCAGCTTGCTACCATCAAGACCGATTGCGACTTGCCGGTGGGGCTGGATGATCTTGACATTGCGCACCCGGATCGGGAAGCACTGATGAAGCGTTACCGCGAGCTGGAATTCAAGGCCTGGCTTGGCGAGTTGCTGGAAGGCAAGGATGAAGGCGTGGATGATGTGGCGGGCGGCAAGCCGGTGCCGGGGGTAGCCAAGGAGGGGGGTAGCGCAACGCCCAATGCTGGCACGAGTTCCACGTCCAGTCAGCGCCTCGATCAGGTGATCGTGACTCAGCGCAAATTGGATACCTGGCTTGCGCGTCTGGAGGCCGCGGATAGCTTCTGCTTCGACTTGGAAACTACCAGCCTCAATTACATGGAAGCGGAAATTGTCGGGGTGGGGCTGGCGCTTGAAGCCGGTGAGGCAGCCTATATTCCGCTGGCGCATGATTACCTGGACGTGCCCGCCCAGCTTGATCGCCAGGCGGTGCTAGCCGCGCTCAAACCGTTATGGGAAAGTCCCGCCAGAACCAAGATCGGTCAAAATCTCAAGTACGACATTTCGGTGTTGGCCAATTACGCCATTGACGTGGTCGGGCCATTCGCCGATACCATGCTGGCCTCTTACGTGCTCAATTCCACCGCCACGCGACATGACATGGATTCTCTCGCCCTGCAGTATCTGGGCGAAAAGACCACCACATTCGAAGAGGTTGCCGGCAAGGGTGCCAAGCAGCTCACCTTCAATCAGGTCGCTCTGGAACAGGCGGTGCCTTATGCCTGCGAGGATGTGGATATCACCCTGCGGCTTCAGCACGAATTGCGTCCCCGCCTGGAAGCGCAAGGGCGCCTTGCGCAGGTGCTCGATGATCTGGAGTTGCCGTTGATCAAGGTACTCTCGCGTATCGAGCGCAACGGGGTGGCCCTGGATACCGAGCGCTTGCATGAGCAGAGCCTGCAGTTGACCGAACGTATTCGTGAGCTGGAACTCAAGGCCCATGAGTTGGCAGGGCGTGAATTCAACCTGGGCTCGCCCAAGCAGTTGGCCCAGATCCTGTTTGAGGAACTGAAAATTCCCGCCAACAAGAAAACCCCCAAGGGAGCGCCTTCCACGGCCGAAGCGGTACTCGAAGAGCTGGCGCTGGATTACCCTCTGCCCAAGGTGATCATGGAGCATCGCGGCTTGGCCAAGCTGAAATCGACCTATACCGATAAGCTGCCGCGTTTGATCAACAAGGCCACCGGCCGGGTGCATACCAGCTATCACCAGGCGATCACCGCGACAGGGCGTTTGTCGTCCTCGGACCCTAATCTGCAGAACATACCCATTCGCAGCGAAGAGGGTCGCAAGATTCGTCAGGCCTTCGTGGCGCGCCCCGGCTACCAGATAGTGGCCGCGGATTATTCTCAGATAGAGCTGCGCATCATGGCGCATCTTTCCGAAGACAAGGGGTTGCTCGATGCCTTTGCCGAGGGGCGCGATATTCACAGCGCAACCGCCGCGGAAGTGTTCGGTGTGGCACTGGACAAGGTCAGCGGTGACCAGCGCCGCAGCGCCAAGGCCATCAATTTCGGGCTGATCTATGGCATGAGTGCCTGGGGGTTATCGCGTCAGTTACACATCGAGCGCAACCAGGCCCAGACCTACATTGACCGCTATTTCGACCGTTATCCCGGTGTGGCGCGCTACATGGACCGGATTCGAGCTCAGGCGGCAGCGGATGGTTTCGTGGAAACCGTGTCCGGCCGCCGCCTGTATCTGCCGGAAATTCACGCCCAGAACCGTAATCGTCGCCTAGGTGCCGAACGTATGGCGATTAACGCTCCCATGCAAGGCACCGCTGCGGATATCATCAAGCGCGCCATGATCGACATTCATGCCTGGCTCGCAAAAGAAAACATTCAAGCCCTGATGGTCATGCAGGTTCACGATGAACTAGTGTTTGAAGTGGCTGATGCTCAAGTCGCGGACTTTATCGACGAAGTCAAAACACGCATGCAGCACGCCGCTCAGCTAAGCGTTCCCCTGCTGGTGGAAGCGCAAAGTGGCGCCAACTGGGATGAGGCGCACTAGGGCTGTCTCAAAAGGGCCTGTTTCTCAAGCGCGCTTGTTCCAAACAAAAGGCCCGCAGATTGCTCTGCGGGCCTTTTGACGAACCGGTAAGGTCTAGCGCTTAGCGCCAGCCGACACGGTCGAAAATGCGCACGGCTTCAGGATTGTTTTCACCCAGGATGCTGATATTCAGCTCATCTCGCTTGAAGTCGCCCCAGGATTCCAGTACCTCAGCTTTTTCCACGCCTTCCACGACCGGGAATTCATTGTTGCCGGCAGCGAAGATTTCCTGAGCGTCGTCGGATGCCAGAAACTCCAGGAAGCGAACAGCATTGTCATGATGCGGTGCATCTTTCACTACACCGGCACCGCCAACGTTAATGTGAGTGCCGCGGCCATCCTGGTTGGGGAAGATGATGCCGACTTTCTCAGCAGCTTCACGGTCAGCCTCGTTGTCGGATTCCAGCAGGCGTACGTAATAGTAGTGGTTGGCAACCGCCAGGTCGCACTCGCCGCTGGCCACGCCACGAATCTGGTCCGTGTCGCCACCTTGCGGCTGGCGAGCCATGTTGTCGACCACGCCTTGCACCCATTCTTGGGCACCTTCTTCACCATGGTGCGCGATCATGGAGGCGAGGAGCGACTGATTGTAGATATTGTTTGAGGAACGAATGCAGACCTGGCCTTCGAATTTGGGATCGGCGAGATCTTCGTAGCGAGTGATTTCGCTGGGATCGATGGCATCGCGGTTATAGAAGATAACGCGAGCGCGCTGGCTGAAACCAAACCATTTGCCTTCCGGGTGACGCATGGCTTCAGGCAGGCGCTCGTTGAGAACCTCGGATTCGATGCCTTCGAAGATGCCATCCTGTTCGGCGCGCCACAAGCGGCCAGCATCCACGGTCATCATCACATCAGCGGGACTAGCCGCGCCTTCACGCAGAATACGTTCGATAAGTTGGTCGGAATCGCCTTCGAGAATGTTGACCTCGATACCAGTTTCTTCGGTGAACGCATCATACAATGCTTGATCAGAGTCGTAGTGGCGCGCGGAGTAGAGGTTCACTTCCTCGGCGGATGCATTGGTGGCAAAAGCAGCGCCGGTGATCAGGGCCGCGAACGGCAGGACGAGACGAGAGTGCGTGAACATTGTAAGCCTCTTGGTAATGGGTATTGAATGTTGAATGATAATACGTTGCATTCGATTTTGCTATTGAAGCGCTTTGTCTCCTATCTTGTCAACTATGTCCTGCGCACGAAAATGATATGAGTCAGTTTTCGCTCAGCTAATAAGCGGGGACTCCTAAAAGCGCTCTGTGTTGTGTAAATGTAAATGGGAGTACAATCGCAACGTATTTACGAACGTTTCGCGTTATCATGGAAAGCAACATTTCTCTCGTACAGTCGAGCCGATTTCACTATGAATAGCCAACTGAATCTCTCCGCTGTCGAGCATCCTGCGTCAGGCCAGGCGCCGGTACTCGCCATGCACAACATTCGTCATGCTTATGGCCAGCACGTTGCCCTGGAAGACATCAGTCTGGAAATGCAGCCGGGGGAGGTGGTTTGCCTACTCGGCCCTTCGGGGTGTGGCAAGACCACTTTGTTACGTATCGTTGCTGGTCTTGAGGTGCTGCAACAGGGCAGCATGGCCTTCAATGGCACCACTATCAGTGCTCCCGGTATGGCGCATGTGCCGCCGGAAAAGCGCAACGTGGGTTTGGCATTCCAGGATTCAGCGTTATTTCCTCACCTTACTGTGCTCGAGAACATTACCTTCGGCCTCAAGTCCATGCCCGGGCGTGAGCGTCGTCGGCGCGGTATGGAGCTACTCGAGCAGCTGGGCATGAAGCAGTTTGCCTCCACCTATCCGCACACCCTTTCAGGGGGGCAGCAGCAGCGTATTGCGTTGGCCCGGGCATTGGCGCCGGAGCCGCAGTTGATGCTGCTGGATGAGCCGTTTTCAAGTCTGGATGCGCGGCTGCGCGATCGCATCCGCGACGATACGCTGCACTTGTTAAAGAAGGTAGGAGCGGGTGCGCTGTTGGTGACTCACGACCCCGAAGAAGCCATGTTCATGGCCGACCGCATCGCCCTGATGCACGAAGGGCATGTCCTGCAGATGGGAACGCCCCGCGAGCTTTACTGTGCGCCCCAGCATCCTTTCGTGGTGTCCTTCTTCGGCGACGTCAATGATCTGGAAGGCGAAGTGAAGAATGGAGCGGTGGAAACCCCGGTCGGGTCGGTGGCGGCCCCGGGGTTAGAAGAAGGCTGTCGCGTGCAAGTGATGATCCGCCCCGAAGCGCTGAATATAATCGAGCTTGACGAGCCGGCGCTGCATCGGCGTAGCCACATCATCATGGCCAAATTGCTGGGTCGCACCAGTTTGTTACATATCTGTGCCCACGATATACAGGGCCATGAGGCGCACCTGCATGCCCGGATGCCCGGGGTTTTTCTTCCCGCAGAAGGACAGCCGGTTTCGATTCAACTGGATCCTTCACAGGTGTTTATCTTTCCTCTCGACCTGGCCGCTTCCAGGGCGTGAGCGGCGCATGGCCACACTCAGCAGAATGACCGGAATGATACCCACCGCCACAATGGTCAATGAGGCGGTGGAGGCTTCGGCAAGCCGTTCATCCGCGGCCAGGTTGTGAGCACGCACCGCCAATGTATCGAAGTTGAAAGGCCGCAGAATAATCGTTGCCGGCAGCTCCTTCATGACATCGACGAATACCAAAATTCCGGCGGCCAATAGACTGCCGCGCATGATGGGGGTATGCACTCGGCGCAGGGTGCCACCCGGCGTTTGGCCCAAGGTTCGTGAGGCCGCATCCATACTGGGAGTTACCTTGCCCAGACTGGCTTCCAGTGTATTGAACGAGACGGCCAAAAAGCGCACTACGTAGGCATACACCAGAATAAAGGCGGAGCCACTGAATACCAGTCCGGCAATGATGCCATAATGCTCACGCAAGAAACTATTGAGCTGATCATCCAGCCAAGCGAAAGGGATCAAGATGCCTACCGCGACGACCGAGCCGGGCACGGCATACCCCATGGCCGCAATGCGAGTGGCACTGCGCGTTACCGGGCCGGGATGAAGGCGTACCCCATAGCTCAGGATAAGCGCTAAGCCGACGGCCACTGCTGCGGCTGCTGTCGCCAACACCAGGCTGTTAGCGGCAAATTCAAGAAACTGTGTGCCAAACAGTCTGTCACCCTGGCGCACGGCAAGGTGACCCAGAAGGCCACTGGGGATCAGAAAGCCGATCAATATTGGCAAGCTGCAGGCGCTAAAAGCGGCAAGGCTGCGCCAACCGTCGAGCTGGTATTCAGGTAGTTGCTGATAGCGGCTTGATGTATGAAAGTAACGCCGCTTGCCTCGCGACCAGCGCTCCAATAGCACAAGTACAATGATGAACGCTAGCAGGCAGGCGGCCAGCTGGGCGGCAGCTACTTGTTCGCCCATGCCGAACCAGGTGCGATAGATCCCGGTGGTAAAGGTATCCACGCCAAAGTATTGCACCGCGCCGAATTCGTTGAGTGTCTCCATCAGTACCAGCGAAACCCCGCCGACAATCGCCGGGCGCGCCAAGGGCAATGCGACGCTGCTGAATAGCCGCCAAGGGCCGCGTCCCAAGGTTCGTCCCACATCCAGAACGCAGACCGATTGTTCGAGAAAAGCGACCCGCGCCAGCATATAGACATACGGATAAAGCACTAGCGTGATCAGCGTGGCCGCACCCCCCAGCGAACGGATATTGGGAAAGTAGTAATCGTCCCGACCCCATTCGAAGACCGCTCGCAACCAGCTTTGCAACGGCCCGGCATACTGCAGAAAATCGGTGTAGGCATAAGCAATGACATAGGTCGGCACCGCTAACGGCAGCAATAAGGCCCATTCGAAAAGTCGACGCCCTGGAAAACGGCACATCACCACCAGCCAGGCGGTGCCGGTACCGATCACGAAAGTGCCCATGCCCACCGTTACCACCAGAAAAAGGGTATTGCTCAGATAGCGACCCAGGACGGTACTGGCGAGGTGCTGCCAGATCCCATCGGTGGGCATGAAAATATGCGCAAGTACCGTTATCACCGGCAGGGCTACGATCATGGCAATGACAATGGTCAAAGCGCTCCAGGCATTGAAGCGCAGGGATAATCGTCGAGTAAGTGATGGGCGTCGTAGAGCGGCTGAACGGGCCAAGCGGTAACTCCTTCCGGTAGGTAGGGCGAAAACCAGCTGAATGTAATTGGATGGCGGATGAGAATAGTATCACTCAGTGTCTATGCCTGCAGCCTGTGTCAGGCCTATGAACGCAACCTGGACCATGAACCACAATGCCCGCCGCTTTTCAGCGGCGGGCATTGTGGTTATTAATCCCTGCTCATCAACTCGGATGGGGCCAACCCAAAGAAAACAATTAACCCAGCAAGATGGCCGGCAAACCGGTAATCAACCAGGGGAAGAAGGCCATCAACAGGCATGCCAGGATGATCAAGGCCACGAACGGAATCACCGCCTTGTACAGATCGACGATTTCCACCCCGGGCGGTGCCACCCCTTTGAGATAGAATAGGGCGTAGCCGAACGGCGGTGTCAAAAACGAGGTCTGCAGCACCACCGCGACCATCACCACGAACCACAGCATATCGATCCCCATGGCCTCGACGATGGGCAACATGATCGGGAAGCTGAGCAGCACGATGCCGGTCCAGTCGAGGAACATGCCCAGGATGAACACCAGAAACAGCATCAGGATCAAGGCCCCGGTGGTGCCACCGGGCATGGCCAGCACCAGGTCGCTGATTACGCTCATGCCACCACCGCGGGAGAACACCCCGGTGAAGGCCGTGGCCCCGACTAGGACCAGCATGACCATGGTGGTGGTCTTGCTGGCATCGATCAGGGTGTTGTAGCAGGTCTTGAGTTTGCGGTCGCCAAAGATCATGAACAGCAGAAAGGCGATGAATACCCCGATGGCCGAGGCTTCCGTGGCCGTGGCCACCCCGGTGAACAAGGCCCCCAATACCCCGAGGATCAATGCCATGGGCGGCAGAACATACTTGAACAGCATGATCAGCAGTTCGCCGGTGCTAGTCTGGGCGCGTTCTTCCGCCGGCACCTTCGGGCCGTACTCGGGCTTGATGTAGCAGATGATCAGCACATAGAGCGCGTACATCACCCCCAGCATCAACCCCGGCACCAGGGCCCCCGCAAACAGCGCTCCTACCGAGACCGGCGAGTAGCTGGCCATCAGGATCAGCATGATGCTGGGCGGAATCAGGATGCCCAGACAGCCGCTGGCCATGATCACCCCGGCACTCAGCTCCTTGTTGTAGCCATACTTGAGCATCGGCACCAGGGCGATCATGCCCATCACGGCTATCGAGGCGCCCACGATGCCGGTGGTTGCGGCCAGCAGCACCGACACGATGACCACCGTCAATGCCAGGCCGCCCTGCAGGTTAGCGAGCAACAGGCGCATGGCATCGAACATCTTCTCGGTGACCCCCGAGTCGTTCAGAAACCGCGCCATCAACACGAACAGCGGGATCGCCACCAGTACGTAGTTATCCATGGCATTGCCATAGATGTTGTTGATCAGGGTACCCATCACATTCAGGCCAGGACCCACAAGGGCGCCAATGACCGCAACGCCGCCTAGCACAAACGCCAAGGGGTGACCCATGAACAGCCCCACCATCAACCCGGCGAACATCACCAGAGTGAGCATTTCCGGACTTAAATTCATGCCTGTTCCTCCCGCAGTTGCTGAATAGCCCGGATGAAGATCGCGATGCCTTGCAGCAGGATCAGTACCGCCGCCACGAAGATGACGCCTTTAATCGGGTAAACCGGGATCGCGACCATGCCATAGGTGGTTTCGCCACGGCTGAACGAACGCATGAAGAAACTCCAGCCGAGGCTGATCAGCATCCACATGAAGGGCACGAAGAAGATCAGGTAGCCGATAATATCGAGTATCGCCTGCTTCTTGCGTGAGAGTAACCGTTTGACCACGTCGACCTCGACGTGAGCATGATGGCGCAGTCCATAGGCCGCCATCAGCATGAAATGCGCTCCGAACAGCATCTTGGTGATGTCGAAAGCCCAGTCGCTGGGGCGACCGGTGAAGAAGCGCAATGCAATATCGTAAAGGACTATGAGCGCGATAATCGCAATCAGCGGCGCAATGATTCGCCCGAACACTTCATTGAGCGTATCGATCGCCTTGGCAATTGCATTCATGGAGGAACTCCGCAATCAATACGAAAAAACCGCCCCGATGCCAGGCATCGAGGCGGCGTTGAGCGCCTTACAGGCAGGCTTCGATTTCTTCCAGTGAGGGCAGGTTGTCGATGGTACGGCTCATGTTGAACGGCGCGGTGATATCACGCCAGTTAGCATAATGCTCCATGTAGCTGACCATGGAATGATAAACCTTGGCATGCATCGGATCTTCACAGGCGCCGCGGACGATCACTTCATTGGTGATGTCCTGAATGCGTGCGAGGTCTTCGTCAGAGAACTGGTTGATTTCGACACCGGCTTCCTGGAACTTGATGGTGCCTTCGGTGGAACCCCGTTCGGACCAGGAAAGCGACCAGGCCATGGTGGCTTCGGCAGCGATCTTCAGCTTGTCTTGGGTCTCTTCGGAAAGTGCGTCCCAGGCATCCTTGTTGATCATGACACCGAAGACACTGGCAGACTGGTGCCAGCCCGGCGTGGCCCAGTATTCAGCCACTTCAGCAAAACCGGCCTCGTAGTCGACGCCCGGTGTGGAAAATTCACCGGCATCAATCACACCGCGCTCGATGGCCTGATAGACTTCACCGCCGGCGAGGGTGACCTGCGAGCCGCCGAGTTCTTCCAGAACGCGCCCTTGGTCACGTCCGGAAAGACGGATGCGCTTGCCGTCGAGGTCGGCCAGGCTTTCGATGGGGGTACGTCCCATGAAACCGGATTCGTTATTGGTGATCCCGTACGGCAGGTAGACCATATTGTAGTTGCCGTAGACTTCCTGGTAGAGGTCGAAACCGCCCCATTGTTGAATCCAGTTCAGGTAATCCACGCCGTTGAACAGGCTGGTGGTAGTGGCTAACGGCGAAAAGGCCGGGCTGCGGCCGGCCCAGTAACCGGGCCAATCACCCGCGGCTTCAATGCTGCCGGTTTCGGTGGCATCGAACACCTCGGTGCCGGGCATCAGGGTGCCGCCGGCACGGAAGTTGATTTCCAGCTCGTCACCGGCCAGTTTGTTGACCAGTTCAGCCCAGTGACGATCGATTTCGATCAGTGCCAGGTTGTCCGGCCAGGTGGTAGTCATGGTCCAGCGTTCCTGGGCCTGGGCGGTTGTGGAGAGGGCGGCAAGGGCGATACCGGCGGCGAGGCCGGTGATGGCAAATTGGGTTGTCTTCTTCATGGCATATTTCCTGGTGTTTGGCTTGTGAAATTTTTGGTCTTGATCATCGGGAAACAGGAAGGTGCAGTTGACGTGCACGTCAGGCGAAGCCTTGCCTAATCGGTCAACTGCCGCTTCAAACTAGCATATTTCAACCGTTGCGGCGCAATATCAGTAAGCGGTGTTTAAACTCTTAGTTAGTGGATGTTGCTAATTTTAATTATTATTTAATTCAATGAGTTGTGATTTTATTGGTGTATTCCAAGCATCGGGCAGGAATCAAAAGCCGTTGAAAAGCAGGCGGTATTAATACTAAAGTTGTAAGCAGGGCGCCTATTTAAAGGAACATGCATGCCGCATTTCTCCCCCAGCGAAATCTCAAAGCGTGCCGTCGGCCTGGTGGTTCACCATGCCTGTCGGCTGGAACGGCGAGGCTGGCGTAATCTGGTGTGGTTGCGTGGCGATGCAGCTGACTGCCATCGGCTCGCCCTGGCGTTATGGCAAGCGCATTCCTGGCAAGCGCCTCTCTGGGTGGGAGACCCCGCGCCAGTTATTGAAGCTATCAGCCCACGCCAGGCACGCACGCGGCTAGGCGCCGAGCATGGGCTGGTCATCATCGACGCGGTAAGCCAAGCCAACGGGTTTGACCCGGACGCCCTGGGTGCGCTTTCCGGCACCTTGCAAGCCGGAGGGCTATTGGTGCTGATGACGCCGATTGACTGGGGCGAAACGCCGGATGCCGACTATGCTCGATTTGCCGATTACCCCCACGCCTGGTCCTCGTTATCCGCCAATTATCTGAAGCGCTTGGCGCAACTGCTGCATCGCTCCAACCAGGTGGTGGATTGGCAGGCTGACCAATGCCCGCGATTGCCCCGGCTTTCGGCAAGGCCGAAGCTTGCAACGCTAGGTGAATGCGATCAAGTTCTAGCCTCTGAGTGCGTGACGCCCGACCAGGCGGCGGTGGTGCAGCAATTGACCCATCTGCGTCGCCGCCGACCGCTTGTGATCACCGCCGACCGTGGGCGCGGCAAGAGTGCGGCCCTAGGCATTGCCAGTGCCCAACTGCTGCAGTCCGGTGTGGCATTGGTGGTGCTCAGCGCGCCTCGCCCGAGTGCCGTCGAAGCGGTATTCGAACGGCTGGAAGTGCTGTGTCCACAAGGCCTGCGTGATGGCTTACGCTTTGTGCTTCCCGGCGCCGGTGAGGTTCGCTTCGTCGCGCCGGATGCCCTGACGCGTCAGGTGGTGGAAAATAGCCTGGGCGGCAAGGGCAGCTATCTACTGGTCGATGAAGCCGCTGCGATTCCCGCGGCCCTGCTCGGCACCTGGCTGGAAGCCTTTCCACGCATCGCTTTTGCCACCACGGTTCATGGCTATGAAGGCTCGGGGCGCGGATTTGCTTTGCGTTTTCGCGCCCAACTGGACCAACGCACCCCCGATTGGCGTCAAATCGAGATGCAAACGCCGGTACGCTGGTCAAGCGGGGATCCCTTGGAAGAGGTCACGTCGTCACTTCTATTGCTCGATGCCCAGCCGGGGCCAGTATCCTTCCAGCCAGTTGAAGTGGTCTCGCTGAAGCGAGCGGACCTGGCGCATGACGAGCCTCGCTTGCGAGCGGTATTCGGCCTGCTGGTACAGGCGCATTATCGCACCACGCCCAGTGACCTGCGTCAGTTGCTCGATGGCCCCAGTACGCGGTTGCAAGTAGTCAAGGCGAAGGATTGGCCACAGGCGGTGCTGGTCACCCGGGATGAAGGCGGCTTCGATAGCGCGATGGCGGACCGGGTAGCACGGGGCGAGCGGCGCCCCCAGGGCCATTTGCTGGCGCAATCACTGGCCGCTCATGCTGGCTCTCGCGAGGCGGTAATGCGGCGCTGGCGGCGAGTGACGCGTATCGCCACGCACCCAGAGCGCCGCCGTGAAGGCTTGGGCCGGGCATTGATCGAAGCGGATATTCCGCTGGCGCGAGCGCAAGGCCGTGAAATTTACGGTGCCACCTTTGGTGCCGACCCTGATCTGCTGGCCTTCTGGCGTGCGCTAGGTTTCACTCCGCTGCGCCTAGGCTTGAAGCGGGATACGACTACCGGGGAGCATGCGTTAATGGTGGCGCAAGGGCTTACTGCGCAGGGACGCGCCCTGGTTGAGCAGCTACGCCGGCGTTTCCATGCGGCCCTGCCTGGGTTGCTCGCCTTTGAACTGACCAATTTGCCGGCCGCGGTGGCGACCGCCTTGCTCGCCGACCTGCCGAAACCCGCCGTCTCGGAGGCGATACGTCAGGACCTTGAGGATGTGGCCTTCGCCCAGCGTGAACCGGCCTTGGCGCGACCGGCGATTCAGGCATTGGTATTGCATGGGTGCCAACGACCGTTGGCCGCAGCGGACCAGCAAAGTTGTCGGCAATTGGCGGGCTGGGCCTTCCAGGGCTGGGCGCTGGACAAAGCACGGCGCACGGCAACTCTTGAGTTGCGGCAGGCGGTGGCTGCGCTGCTGCACGCCGAGGTACTTTGATCGGCGAAATCAAAAAGATCGGCATTGCTGGAACGGTGCCGATCTTCTAAGAAGCTCTATCTCAAAAAGCTCTACCCCAGGTAGGCGTTGAGCATCCAGACGGTCTTTTCCTGTTCGCGGATATAGTCTCCGGCCTGGGAAGCGGTGCCTTCGTCATCGGCATCCGACGCCAGCGACAGAACGTCACGCTGCAGTTCGATCAAGGTCTGGTAGCCCTTGAGAATGCCTCGCACGCAGGCTTCGCCATCCTGTACGTCCTTGGCTTCTTGGATGTCGGCCATCGTCACGTAATCGCTGTAGGCGTGTACCGGCGTATGACCCAGGGTCAGGATGCGCTCGGCGACTTCATCCACCTTGGTCAACAGATCGGTGTAGAGTTCTTCGAACTTGGTGTGCAATTCGAAGAAGTGGGAGCCTTTCACGTTCCAGTGATAACCACGCACGTTCATGTAAAAGATCTGATAGTTCGCCAGAAGGTGATTGAGCTTTTCAGCGAGCTGGCTGGCGTTGCCTTCGTGCAAACCGATGCTGTTGGTCTCTGTCATGGAATATCTCCTTGTCTGGTGCGCTCATTTTGAGCGCTCGCCCACGCTTCAGGGTAAAGCGCTGCGCGAAAGAGGAAAAGTAACTTCTACTTATCGTTGCGATAGCGCTGCGCCATTAGTCTCTTTCACCCTAAATGCTGACGGTGGCTTGATTTTTCAAGGTCGAAGGTTTTTCAAGGTCGAAGTGCTGAGCTTGCCTGCCACAGCCGAATCACGTTCTCGCAGCGGTCGGCGAGGAGTTCGGGGGTATGGCGTAGCGCCTGTTCCAGAGACATGGGACCGTCCGCCAGGGCAAAGGCGGCCGTGACCCCTTCTTCCAGACAGGCATGCCAGTTATCTCCCAGGCTTCCGGCCAGTACCACCACCGGTTTGGCGTGCTGCCGGGCCAGGCGTGCCACGCCAATGGGTGTCTTGCCGGAAAGGCTCTGGCCGTCCAGGCGGCCTTCGCCGGTAATCACCAGGTCCGCCCGGGATAGGTGCTGGGTAAAATGGGTCTGTGCCATGATCATCTCGATACCCGGGCGCAATTTGGCCTGTAGAAAGGCATGGGCGGCAAAGCCCATCCCGCCGGCGGCACCGGCACCGGCTAGCGCACGGTAATCCTTGCCCAAGGTTGTGGCGCAAATAGTGGCAAAATGCTCGAGCGACTGGTCCAGAATGGCGACATCCTGTGCAGTGGCGCCTTTTTGCGGGCCGAATACCACGCTCGCGCCACGTTCGCCCAGCAAGGGATTGTCCACGTCCACCGCCGCCTCCATGCTCAATTGAAAGAGCCTGGGGTCCAGCTGGGTAATATCCAGGCTCGCCAACTGGGCAAGTGCCTTTCCACCGGGAGGCAGCGGCTGTCCTTGGTCATCCAGCAAACGAGCCCCCAGGGCGCTAAGCATGCCGGCACCGGCATCGTTGGTGGCACTGCCGCCCAGCAGGAGCAAAAGCCGCCGTGCACCTTGATCGAGAGCTGCACGTATCAGTTCGCCGGTGCCGAAGGAAGATGTGTGTCCGGCATCGCGTTCTTCCGGCGCAAGGTGCTGTAGTCCATTGGCTTCAGCCAGCTCGATAAAGGCGGTATGCTGCTCGGCAAGCCAGCCCCAAGCGGCCTCGATGGGGCGACCCAGAGCATCTTGTACCGTTGTCAGGCGTCGCTGGGCGCTAGTGGCGGCAATCAAGGCCTCAAGGCTACCCTCGCCACCATCGGCCAGGGGGCAGGAAACCACTGTGGCATCAGGGGCAGCCCGCAGCACGCCGCGAGCCATGGCCGCAGTAGCCGCCTGGGCACTCAGGGCATCCTTGTAACTGTCCGGACAAAGCAGGATATTCATGGGCACGATCTCCGCAAACGGCTGTCACTGAGGCATAGCATGGTGAGCTTAACGCGAACCGGTGGCGCCGGACCAGGCAAGCCGCTTTACAGAGGATTCCCAATGCAGTGGAAACTACTCAGTATGGTCGGGGTGCTAGGGCTGGTAGGCTGCCAGGTAGTGCCGGACCGCTTGCCGCAGGCAGAACCCGACCCAGACTCGGCTTGCCATTTCGTGAGCGAGGCCGCCGACCCCTTGACGGCCGGGGTGGAAGTGTTGACCGAATGGGGGTTCTCGCTGGATGCGTCGGATACCGACCTTGGTCTGGTCAGTGCCAGCCGTAGCAGTGAACTGCTCGCCTATGATCCCTGGCAAGATCTCCATGGCTGGTATGCAGGAGGCACGCGGGTTTTCGGAAGTATCGGGTTGGGCAGCCGGGGAGGCTTTTCCACAGGGGTCATGCTGGGCTACGGAGGTATCGGACAGCGGCCCACGGAAGTGGAGCGGGTAACGCTACTGGTCGATGAAAATGAGGTGCGGGTGTCACGCGATATTCGCCGCTTCGATCAGCTCGGGGATCTGCGCGAAGCGCGCAGCGCCAGCGATGCCGATTTCTGTCAGCGCCTGTATCAAGCCATGGCAGCGTTTTCTCAAGAGCCTTCTCAAAAGCAGGAAGCCGCGCCATGAGTTGCCGTCTGCTAGCGGGTTGTTTATTGCTGATCATGGTGGCGGGCTGTGCCGCCACACCGCCTGTGCCTCCGAGTGAAATGACACTTTCGGCACCCGCCGAAACGACATTGCGTCAGGCGGTTGAGCTGCTGGTGGAACAGGGCTACGTGATTCGGCATGCCGACCTTGCACTGGGGCGCGCGGAAGCGTCGTTGGCACGCTGGCCGGAATATCGCGTGACACTTCAGGTGATCGAACAAGGCGAGAATGCCAGCCTCATCCGGGTAATGGCGCAACGGGGTGGAAAGCCTCTGCCCGCCTACCTGCTTGACCCTTGGTTAGCCAGCCTTCAGGCCAAGATGGGGCTGGCTCACTGAATTTTATCGCTGCAATGAGATTAACTAACAAACAACCAGGTGAGGCTGATCGTAAGATGAGGCTAACAAGACCTTTGCGTGCCGGTGGGTGGAAAGGCGCTGCGTTATTGCTGTTGGGCATGCTGAGCGCCAATGTAAGCGCTCACCCTCATGGGTGGATAGACCTGAGTGTGCGGGTGATGACCGATGAGCAAGGCCGGGTGGAAGGGTTGCGTCAAACCTGGCGGATGGACCCTTTTTATAGCCTGGTGGTACTCGAAGAACTTCAGCAGGTAGAAGGCGACAACCTGGATGCCGCCCTGGATCAACTCGGGCATGAAATTCGCGCCAATCTGGCAACCCAGGGCTACTTCACCGAGATTTATCTCAATGACGAGCTGCAAGGGTTGGGTGAGGTCACCGATTATACCGTGATGGAGCGTGATGGGCGGGTCAGCTTCATGTTCATCTTACCGTTACAGACGCCGCAGCCTCTCACAGGAAGCATCCTGCGCTACCAGGTATTTGACCCAAGCTATTACCTGGAAGTGGTGCATGAAGCCGATCAAGGTGAACCGCTGGAGAGTGCCTTGGTTCTGAACGGTGAACAGCAGTGCCGGCTAGGCATCTTTCCCGCCGACCCTGATCCTGAACGCGTCATGGCGGCAGCCATGCTGGGCGCCGATGAGCAGGCGACACCGGGGCTGGGGCGCCACTTTGCGGAAACCGGGGAGGTGGCATGTCCGTGAACCGTCATCAAGCTCTCGTGCTCATCGTCCTGGTGGCTGTACTGGGAATGCTGGTTTATTGGGTGACCCAAGGCGGTTTCCAGACGTCCAGTTATCAGCTTCTGGCCTGGCAGCGTGAACTTCACCGTGGCTTGACGTTGGCTATCACCGAGCTTTCCCGAGAGCCTTCAAGTGCGGCTTGGACGACGTTGTTGGGAGTGAGCTTCGGCTATGGTGTCTTTCATGCGGCAGGGCCGGGGCACGGCAAGGCAGTGCTGGCAACATACCTGGCCACGCATGGCGGTGCGGTGCGTAGAGCACTGGGGTTGTCATTCGCTGCTTCCCTGCTTCAGGGTGTCACCGCCATCGCCCTGGTAATGGTGCTGGTACATGGACTCGGCTGGGTGACACGCCAGGCCATGGGAAGTGTCGCCTGGGTCGAGCAGGGAAGTTTTCTGTTGGTGGCAGGGCTTGGCTTGTGGTTATGCTGGCGTGCCGTCAGGCAATTGCACCGGGCCTATCGCCACTCAGCTGATACTCACGACCACGACCACGACCACGACGACAATAGCCATTGCTGTGGCGGGGCGCACCATATCGAGCCTTCCCAGGCGTTGGACTGGCGTACCGCCCTGATGACGGTGGGTGCCATCGGCATGCGGCCTTGCTCGGGAGCGGTACTGATGCTGGGGGCGGCAAGCTTGCTTGGGCAGTTTGCGGTGGGAGTTGCGGCGGTGTTGGTCATGTCGCTGGGGACTGCCCTGACCGTTTCCGCCTTGGCATTAGCCAGTGTGGTGGCGCGGGGCTGGGCACAAAAACGCTTGGCACGTCAGAGCAGTCAACAAGGGCTTCAGCGGGTCACCGGCTGGGCCGCCTTGAGCGGCGGACTAATCATTGCCGCCTTGGGAATTTCCTTGAGCGTTGCGGGCGTCACGCAACCCGCCGGTGGTGGGCCCTTGCTCAATGAGCCGCAGCCCCGTACTAGCCTGCTTAGCGGTCAGGACGGTTGAGAGTCGAGCTGCAATCCTTCGATCTGAGCCAGTAGATGGTCGCGCATGGCGGCCAGTCCGTTCTTGCCGTAAGGTTCCGCGCTACCCTGCCCCCATACCGGGGCGGGCCAGGCAGCGTCATCCTTGCGCCGTATGACCACATGCACATGCAGTTGCTCGACGACATTACCCAGGGTGGCGATATTGAGTTTATCCCCGTGACAATCGGCCTTCATGACTTCGCCGATGGCGGTGGCTTCACGCCACAGTTGGCGCTGATCCTCTTCACAAAGCTCGAAGACTTCCCTGACAGCGGGGCGCCGGGGTACTAGGATAATCCATGGAAAGCGGGCATCATCCATCAGTAATACCCGACACAGCGGAAGCTCGGTCACGGGGAATGTATCGGCTTGCAGGCGTTCATCCAGTTCCAGATCGTTCATGGCGGTTCCTTGTCGCGAGAAGATGATTTTTATCATAGCAGGCTTGCTGCAACACGGGAGTAGGCTGGATAAAAGCGGTTGAGAAAGCTAAGCAAAACCGCGAAATGCTGTTACGCTGAAGCACATAAGTTTCCTTATGTCTTGTTCTATGGTTAAGGAGAATCACAATGAAAAAGCTACTCGCAATGAGCTTTATCTTATTGTTGTCCGCCGGTGTTCTGACAGGTTGCAACACCATTGCAGGGGCGGGACAGGATGTACAGGAAGGAGGAAGAGCCGTAGAAGAAGCGGCCGAGTAATACGATATGCCTGGCAAAAATTGATTAAAAGATAAGACGGGGTAAGCAGAAATGCTTGCCCCGTTGCCTTTAACGTCTCGAAAAGGGAGCTGCCCGATGGTCATTCCACGCAATGTCGCGTTACAAACTGCCGGAGCAGGGTTGGCGCTGATACTGACTGCTTGCACGACAGCGCAAATGCCTCCGGCACCTTCGGCACCCAAGCCCGCCCCGCTTGAGGAGAGCGCCGCAGCAGAGCAGGAGCCATGTGATGCCGAGGCGGTACAGGACGAGATAGGCCGCACCTTCAGCGAGAACGATGCACAACGGATCAAGCAGCAAAGCGGTGCCAATCAAGTGCGGGTGCTGCGTCCAGGCGAGGCCGCTACCATGGACCATCGCCCCGACCGCCTTAATATTCATCTCAACGAGCGAGACGAGATAATCCAACTGCGCTGTGGCTAGCTTCGCCGATAAATGAACATTGTACTCAGGTGCGTTTCCTTGCTTAGTGCTCAGGGTTGGATGGTGGCCGCCTGCCTGCCTGCCGCAACGCTCTAGCTGCAAGGTCTGGTTTCAGTCGTAGCGTTCCTTCCAGCGCTGGCGGCGAACCTGATCCTTGAGCATTTCCAGTACCTCAACCACCACCTGTTCGGATACCTTGGCGCTATGGTCATTGACCCGCAGCCAGGTGTCGAAGCCGTTGTCCGCCACGCCTTCGACAAGGGCGTTGAACTCGCGAGAATGAATCCCGAGCGCTATTTCATCGACCAGCCGGCGGGCGATACCGCTTAGTGATTCATTCATTGCCTGGGTGATTTGATGCCCCATGGGCAAGCGGCTCAGACGCTGAATTTCCGGACTCTCGCGCAGGGTACGCCCGACCACTTCAGTGATGTAGGTCATGATGTCCTGGCGATTGCGCTGATAGGTGCCACCCACCATGTCTTCAAGTCGCTGGGCAATTTCATGGATGAGCTGCTGTTTGCGAGGCCTCACCACACGTTCGATGAGCTGTTCGGTCAGAGAATCGCTGGCTTGCACCTGATGTTTCACATCGTCGAGCAGGCGCAGGGCGATACGGTCGGAAAGTTCTTCCAGCAGTATCTCGTAATACTTGGCAAGAAAGGCGTAAATGGCCCACTGTTCGACGTGGATCCATCCCAGCCGCTGTAAGCGATAGAGCAGCGATACCACCCGCAGGATACGCAACAGGCGAAAACCGCCCAAGGGGATACAGCCCAGGACGTCGTACCAGTGAACGAAGGGGTAAAAAAACCAACGGTGATAGCGCCGTTCGACGATGGCAACTGCCCAGCCCAACAGTACGTCGGCAACGAAAATGGCCACGAATGCCAAGTCGATACGCATGAAATTGGCATGGATGTTTTGGGCATAGAAGGCATGAAAATCAGGCGCCATACGTTCCAGTCCATCACTCATGTAATCCAACAAAAATAATGAATCAAACAGGAGTAGGCTCAGGTTGATCACGACCGCGGCCAGGATCAGCATATCCCAGGCCAGATGAACATATTCCACGTTCTTGGGGAGCCTACGCGACGTGGCTGGAGCCGTCATGGATGCTTCTCGTCCAGGTGATAGGAACTTTCGCGCGCAGCGCAAGGCGAGTGGTTAACTGCCATTGGCATTACTCCTGATGAGTGTGGGAAGGCTTGTTATCGTCGTGGTGAGCCGGTTTGGTTTTACTGGCGTGCCACGGCAACTGGCCTTCTATCTCGATATGCAAGGTGAAACCCAGGAAGGCACGCACCAGAACGACCGCTGCCAACGTCGCCACTTGCGAACCGGTGTTGGCGATGATCACCGTCTTGATTAGATCGCCTGCGATCAGAAAGTCCAGGCCTATCAGAAGCGACCTTCCCACTGCATGGCGATAGTCGAGATAAGCCAGGTGAGTGCTGCCTTTTACCTTGGGGTTTCGCAGGAAACGGTAGGTGGCGAAAATGAAACCGGCCACGATAACCACTACCCCGGCCACTTCTACGCCCAAGGCAACGAAGTCGATGATGGTGATAAAATGTTCCATGCATGTCTCGCCTTTGAGTGATTGAAACAAACTCATTTAACAGAATGGCGATGTTTGCCGTATTCAGCAAAATATCCGGCCGCAGCCGGAATGATCAATATTATTTCAGATACTGCATTTTTCAGGTGCTAGCGTTTATGGAGAAGGCTACTCCTTGGCAAGACGCTGCGTTTCATAATGCTGTTCATGCGTGCGGCGGGCCTCTACTTCGGCCTGTTTGCGTAGTTTCTTGCGAAGGGTGGCCTTGTCGAAACGTAGCTTTTGCAGCGATGTTTCCAATTTGAGCGGAGGGACTTCAGCAGGAGTGCCTTTCTCATCCACAGCGACCATGCTCAAATAACAGCTATTGGTATGGCGTATCACCTTGTTACGGATGTCTTCAGCAAGCACCTTGATGCCGATTTCCATCGACGAGCGCCCCACATGGTTGACCGAGGCCAGAAAGGTGACCAGCTCGCCAACGTGAATCGGTTGCTTGAACAATACCTGGTCCACTGAAAGCGTGACCACATAACTGCCCGAGTAGCGACTGGCACAGGCGTAGGCAACTTCATCGAGCTTCTTGAGAATGGCGCCACCATGCACCTTGCCGCTGAAATTAGCCATATCCGGCGTCATCAATACGGTCATGCTCAGTTCGTGCTGACATAGGAGGTCATTGTTATACACGGCCATGGGCTCCAGACGTGAGGGGTATCACTTTCATGATTTCAGCAAAACGCTCGTCCAAGGTTACAACACCTGAGACGAGCGTAACCATGCAAAGAAGAAATTTAGAACCAGGTCAGACCGATACTGATAATCGCTCCGGTAATGAATAGCTGAATCAGACAGAAACCCATGATGTCCTTGGCCTTGAGGCCGGCAATAGCAAGTACCGGCAATGCCCAGAAAGGCTGCAGCAGGTTGGTCCAGGCATCGCCCCAAGCCACTGCCATGGCGATGCGGGGGATATCGGCACCCAGGGCTTCAGCGGCAGGCAGCATGACCGGAGCTTGCACCGCCCATTGGCCGCCACCGGAAGGCACGAACAGATTGACGATACCGGCACTCAAGAACGACCAGAACGGCAGTGACGTCTCGGTAGCGAAGGAAATCAGCCATTCCGACATGCTCTGGGCCAAGCCGGATTGAACCATGATCGCCATGATGCCGGCGTAAAAAGGGAACTGGATGACGATGCCGGCACCACCCTTGATCGCCTCGTTGAGACTATTGAGCAGGCTGCGTGGGGTACGGTGCAGCACAAGGGCCAGGAACAGAAAGAGAAAGTTGACGATATTCAAGTTCAAACCGCCGCCACGCAGCAGAAAATGATCGAGCAGGAACAAGAGCCCCGGTATCCCGATCATCCATGCCAGCGGCACGCTGTTTTCAAGCTTTTCCGCCGGGCGTATGGCGCGTCCTGGGACTTCGATCTGGTCGTCGAGGAGCTTGGGGTCGATATAGACGCTATCTTTCTCGTCGGGCAGCATCATCCGGTTGACCAGGGGGATGGCGATAAACAAACACACCACGATGGCCAGGTTGAAGAAGGCGAAGATGGTCGAGCCGGTGCCGATAATGCCGATCTGGTCGGCGGTGAAGTGGCCGTCGGTCGCAATGACCAGCGGAATGGAGCCTGCAAGCCCGCCATGCCACACCACAAAGCCGGAATAGGCGCTCGCCACCAGCAGGCGATAATCCACACGTATCAGGCGAGCCAGCTCCTTGGCGAACAGGGCACCTACCACCAGACCGAACCCCCAGTTGATCCAGCTGGCAGCCAGCGACACCAGCGTCACCAGCAAGATGGCGTTACCTGCATTGGTGGCCTTGCCGGCAATGCGCTGAAGAATACGCTTGATTGGCGGGGAGCTGGCGAGCATGAAGCCGGTGATCAACACCAGCAGCATCTGCATCGAGAAGGTCAAGAGGTTCCAGAAGCCGTCACCCCAAAAACGTAATACAGCGAGCGGCGTTTGACGCTCGACGGCGATCGCCGCCACGGCGGCAACCAAGGTAAGTAGCAACACGAAGATATAAGGGTCAGGCAGGTAGCGTTCCACCAACTTGACCGCAGGTTTCGAGATCATTTTAAGCATGAAATGCTCACTTTTATTGGGTTATAGAAGACGCGTCGCTAATATACGGATGATCAGGGGGGTCACCCGGTTAGAGGAGGCTTCAGGGTAGTTGATGACATGCTCGACTAACGTTAGCTCAGTTTTTAGAGCTCTCCTATAACCCAACTTCAACGATTATCGGGGGTTGGGTCGCCAGCACGAGCGGCGATAATGCAGGTAATAACTCACCAATACTACCGAGCGCACCAGTGTGAAAAGTGTGAAGGCGAGCCATAGGCCGTGATTGCCAAGGCCTGCAGTCAACCACCAGACCGGTAGGTAGACCGCCAGCCCGACGAAGATACTGTTACGCATTTCACGTACGGCGGTCGCGCCGATGAACACCCCGTCAAGTAAGTAACTCCATACCGCAATCAATGGCATGGCTACCATCCAGGGTAAGTAGATGGCTGCTGTGGCGCGCACCTCAGGCAAGCCAGTGAGCAGGGCAATCAGTGCATTGCCTCCCAGGGCAAAGGCGATGGCGGCCCCGGTCGCGGCGAGCAGCGAAAAGCGTGCCGCCGCACGCACGGTGACCGAAAACTCTTGCCAGTGACGGCGGCCGTAGGCACGTCCGACAAGCGATTCCGCTGCATGGGCAAAGCCATCCAGGGCATAGGAAGTGAGCATGATGAACTGCATCAATACCGCATTGGCCGCCAGGATGGTATCGCCCTGGCTTGCCCCCTGAGCGGTGAAGAACGCCATGGCGAACAGAAGGCCCAAGGTACGCACGAAGAGATTGGCATTGACCTGAAAAAGTTCCCGGTAAGCCGACAAGCGGGCGAGACGTTCGCGCAGAAATCGCCCCTCCAGCCGCTTGAGCCGACTAACGATCAACCAGCCCCCGGCTACCAGCGCCGTATAGTCGGCGATAACGCTGGCCCAGGCCACGCCATTGCTGGTCATGCCCAGCCCGACCACGAACAGCAGGTCCAGAAGAATGTTTACGCTGTTGGTGAGTACCAGCAGAATCAATATCACCCGGGAGTTCTGCTGACCCAGAAACCAGCCGATGATGGCATAGTTGGCCAGCACCGCAGGTGCCGAAAGAAGTCGGATCTGGGCATAGTCGCGGGCCAAGGTGGTGGCAGTTTCACTGCCGCCCAACAGCCATAATCCCAGTTGAATCAGGGGCTGCGAGAAGACGATCAACAGCACTCCGATGACCCCCGCCAGCAGTAACGACTGTCCCAGCAGATTGCGTACATCGTCATCGCTTTCGCGGCCGACCGCCTGGGCCACCAGGCCTGTGGTGCCCATACGCAGGAAACCAAATCCCCAGTAAAGGAAGCTGAACAGTGTCGCGCCCAAGGTAACCCCGGCCAGGTAGCTTGAATCCGGCAAATGGCCGACCACGGCAGTATCCACCAGCCCTAATAGGGGCACGGTAATGTTGGAGATGATGATCGGCCAAGCCAGCGTCCAGATGCGGGGGCGGGAAAAAGTGGTTACCGGCAAGGCGATGTCTCGTCTGGCGAAGGGAAACAAAAACGCCCCGTTGGCAGGCGGGGCGTCAGCAATGAGCTATCTACAAGCCCATATTTACAAGAATTCAGGCCGCGGTGATGCGGTTATATTTTTGCATCAGCTGGTCATGGTCTTCTGGGCGGTTCGGGTCGAGCGGGATGCAGTCTACGGGGCAGACCTGCTGACACTGCGGTTCGTCGTAATGGCCGACGCATTCCGTACACAGATTGGGATCGATCACATAGATCTCCTCCCCGGCGGAAATGGCATCGTTGGGGCATTCCGGTTCGCAGACGTCGCAGTTGATGCACTCGTCGGTGATAATCAGGGCCATGGGCATACCTCGCGAATGGCTAGCGTGACACAGTCGGCAAATAGCCGAGTGTTTTGGTCAGGTAAAGACGACAGTCACGTAGTGTAGTGGTTGCGCAGCGCTTGTGCGACCTGAGGATGCACCAGAGAGCCAATATCGCCGCCGAGCTTGGAAATTTCACGCACCAGCGTCGAGGAAATGTAGGAATTTTCCACCGCCGGGGTCAGAAACACGCTTTCCAACTCCGGGTTCTGGGCGCGGTTCATGTTGGCCAGTTGCAGCTCGTATTCAAAATCCGAGGCGGCGCGCAAGCCACGCAGGATGATGGTAGCATCCTGGTCCTTCATCAAGGTGGTCAGAAGGCCGGAAAAGCCGATGACTTCCACGTTGGGCAAGTCGGCACATACCGTTCTTGCCAGCTCGATACGGGTATCTAATGAGAGCGTCGGACTTTTCCCAGGACTTGCGGCAATCGCCACCACTACCTTGTCCCACATACGGGCGGCCCGCTCTATCAAGTCGAAATGGCCATGGGTAATGGGGTCGAAAGTGCCGGGATAGACCGCGGTATTCATGAATTTTCGCCTCCTTCGTCTTCAACATGGCCAAAGGGGTTGGGCACCTTGAGAGACACCGAATGGGCATAGCCGGGAATCGTGATGCTGTCGGCGTGAACGGTAAGTTCGGGACCTTCGAGCACTGCTTCACCAAACTGATAGCGGGGCTGATAGTGACCCAGGTCAGCTTGGTCGAGGTAGGCCTGGGCCTGCTCGCGGACGGCTTCACGTCGTGATTTCCATGCCGCTAGTGCCCGGCTTCCATGACGCTGAAGCAGCAGCTTTTCGGTCACCTGGGGCGAAAGCACCACGCCTGTGGCGTTGTTGCCACCAAAGCCCTTGGCATTGATGAAGGCGGCATCCGCCGTGAAAGCTTGCGGTTCAGCAAACAGGCGCAGGCGTTCGCCATGAACATCGTCGGCCACGGCATCCAGGGTGGGAATGCCGGGAAGCAGGCCATGAGCGAAGCTGCTCAAGGCACTGGTTAGCTGATCACCTGCTGCCGAGCCTTGCGAATGGCCGACAAACGCCTTGACCGCCACCAACGGCCAGTCGAATAGCCCGTTGGCGCGCGCCACCTGGTCGAATACATGCGATTCGGTGGTGCGGTTCTTCGGCGTGCTGGTGCCGTGGGCATGCACAAAAGTGCGTTCCCGCAAGGCTTTTTCTCCGAGGATGTCGCGTGCCAGGGAGACGGCCTTGCCCAAGGTAATGTAATTGCCGATACCCGGTGCAGAGATCGAACGCTTGTAACCATCGGCATTGACGAATACATCCGGCACCGAGCCCAGGATATCGGCACCGATTTCCATGGCCAGGCTGTCATCCATCAGTAATACAAATTGGCTAGCCTCAGCCATGGTGAAGCCACAGTTGCGAGCGAAAGGGCGGCAGGCGCGCTGGTAGTCGCTGTCGGTCAGCAGGGTCAACGCATCCAGCGCTTTCAAGCTGAGATCGTCGGCCAGGGCGCCCATGGCGCGGAAACCTTCGATGATTTCCGGGGTGATCGGTGCATCTGCGGTGCCCACCATGACAACGCGACGCCGGCCGGCGCGAATATCGTCGATTCCCAGGCGCAGGTTATACAGAAAGCTGGCGCAGGCGCCCAAGGCCGCACCGGTACCGCCAACACTGCCCAGCACATAGGCATTGAGAAAATCGGCCGGCATCTGGCCGTAACCCAGTGGCATTTGCTTGGAGGTGGCGCGATTGCCGCTGACCAGGTTCTTGAGCAGGCCACCCCACCCTTGGTCATCCATCTGGCCGATGGAATTGCCGGCATATACCGCGATCAGGTCCGGATCGAGGCGTTGGCGCAAGCTCTCCCAATGAAGGCCGCTGGCGCCCAGGCAGTCACTGGCAGCGAAGATTGCCATGGACAAGCCGCGTGGATGGTGCACGCTGCGATAAAGGCCGGCCGGGTCGAAACCGCTTGGCAGTTGTGCCGCGGTGGATACCTTGGACGTCTGGGCATCCGGCAGCAGCACATCCAGGCTTCCGGCCGGCACCGTGACTTCCACCTGACGGGCATCCAGGGGGCGCACTTCCCAGCTAGGCGGAATATGCTCGGGCAATTGGCGTCTGGGCAGGCGAAAACGCAGAGGCGCCTCGAACCCCATGCTGGCCTGTCGATTGGTCGCCAGGCCCGGTGCCTGAAAGCGCGGGTCTTCGTTGCGGCGTACCAGCGTATGGTTGAGTACCTGGTCGTGAAACTGCTCCGAAGGCGCCTCGACGCGGTTGCCCGAGGCGTCTTGCCAGCCAGTTTCAGTAGCTTTCACAAGACGCATCAGGGCAGCCAAGCCGTCTAGCGTCTGGCGCTGTTGGTCAGCGGGAAGGGCATCAAGCACGGTGCGGCGAAAGGCCTGGTGGCCCGAGGTTCTGCCGGCGGGATTGATGCCGCCCATGCCGACAATCACCGGTAAGTGTGACAAGCCGGGTTCCTCGTTGAACGGTGGTTATCAGTATCAGGCCTGTGATGATAGCACCGGCGATGTGACTGCGTCATGCCGCAGCGCCGTGAGACTGGTAGAATCCGGGCTTTATATCGCCAAGAGGCCGGGATGCAACACAATTCACGCCAGGTAGTGTCCAATCAAGCTGGGCCGCATCAGGACTTGCCGCGCCGCGTCAGTCGCGCTCTGGCCCATCCGATGCAAAAACCGATTGCCGAGCATACCCGCCAGGGGTTTGCCTTGGCTGAACAGTGGTACGCGCAGCGACATGAACTGCCGCTAATCGTGGATGCCGGGTGCGGGGTGGGCGTGTCGACACGGCACCTGGCGCAGCAATTTCCCGATCATGCGGTAATCGGCGTGGACCGCAGCGCCGACCGCCTGAGCCGTGAGCATGGCCATTTGCCCTCCAACGCCTTGTTGGTCAGGGCCGACCTGGTGGATTTCTGGCGTCTTCTGTATCAGGCCGAATGGCCGCTTGCCTACCATTACCTGCTGTACCCCAACCCTTACCCCAAAGCGGGACACCTGAAGATGCGCTGGCATGGGCACCCGGTATTTCCCACGCTCCTGGCGCTGGGCGGACGCCTGGAACTGCGCTCCAACTGGCAGATTTACGTGGAAGAGTTTGCCCAGGCGGTTACCCAGGTAACCGGCAAGGCGGCCACCATTGAACGGTTTTACCCGGGGGATGATTATCTGACACCCTTTGAAGCCAAATACAACCAGAGTGGCCAGGCATTGTGGCGCTCAGTAGTGGAGCTGGAGCGAAAATGGCCTTTGTTTACCTGATCCTGGCGATCATCGCGGAAGTTGTCGCCACCAGTGCGCTAAAGGCCTCGTCGGGGTTTACCCAGCCGGTGCCTACCTTGGTGGTCGTCGTGGGCTATGGCCTGGCTTTTTATTTGTTGAGCCTGGTGCTGCGCAGCCTGCCGGTGGGGTTGGCCTATGCCATCTGGGCTGGGCTGGGCATTGTGCTGGTGACAGTGGTGGGAATGGTAGTGTACGGCGAAAAGCCGGACTTGCCGGCGGTGATCGGCATTGGCTTTATTGTGGTGGGGGTGGTTACCCTGCAGCTGTTTTCCAATATGACTGTGCATTGAAGTGAAGGTGAGAGCAACGTGAGAATAATGAAGTGGGCTGCCGGACGGATATACCGCTGTACCCTGATGGCCGGCGGTGCGCTGGCTTTTTTGTTGGTCAGCCACAGCCTGCAAGCGGATTTTTCGCGGCTAGGTCAACTCAGCGAGAAGGGCTTTTCAATCAGTGCCGAAGCGCGTTTGCTGGGCGGGGGCGCTGTGCCGGGTAAAATGCTGGGCCAGATCGAACCCCTGCGTCAGTTGTCGCCAGCCTCGGTGACCAAGGCTTACCTGGCGGCGGCGATGCTCGCGCGCTTCGGCCCGCAGCATCGGTTTACCTCACGCCTGGTGAGTAGCAGCGTGGTGGATGCCGATGGCGTCTTGCACGGCGACCTGGTGTTCGAAGGCGGCGGCGATCCGAACCTGACCACAGAAAATCTGTGGCGTCTGGTGCAGCGTTTGCAACAGACCGGTGTGCGCGATGTGAATGGCGCCCTGGTGATCAGCCAATGGCGTTTCGGCCCGGTTAACTGTCTGACCACCGATCGCTGCGAGGCGCAGTCGCGAGTGGCCAATTCCTACAGTGCGCTGCTGTCTTCGGCGGGGGTCAATTACGGCAACTGGTGTATCAATGTGGCACCGGCCGGCACGCCAGAGAAACCCGCAAGGGTCACCAGCTGCGATAGCCAGGTGCCGCTCACGCGGATCGACAATCGCGTGGTGACCCGACCGGACAATAGCGGTACAGAGCTCAATGCCGAACGTATCAGCAGTGAGAGCGGGGATGTGATGAGGGTGAGCGGCCAGATTTCCACCAACGCCCATCCAAGGGACATCTACCGGGCGGCGAGTGACCCCGCCTTGCAGACCGCCCAGACCCTTGCCGCCATGCTGCAACAGGCAGGAATAAGGCTGGCTGCACCTGCGCGTATCACCACTGAGCCTCCACCGAGTAATGCCACCAGCCTGGCAGTGGTGGAAGGCTTGCCACTGCAGGAGTTATTGCTGCGTACCATGAACTATTCCAATAATTTCATGGCCGATGTGCTGGCGCTTTCCTTGGTAGAGACGCCCCGAGCAGAACTGGATCAGGCTGGGGCGGCCTTGGAAAGCTTCGCGGCAAGCCTGCCGGGGCATGGACCGCTGGAGTTGCTCAGTGGTAGTGGGCTGACCACGGAAAACCGTACCTCCGCCCATGGCATCAATGTCATGCTCGAAAACATGTTTCATCAAGGGGCGCTGTTTCCCAGCTTCGTGGCGGCGTTTCAATCGCCTTCCAACGGGGTGATGCGCTTTATCCGACGCGGCCCGGAGGTGTTCCAGAATAATGTCATGCTCAAGACCGGCACCTTGAACCAGCCGGTGGCAGTGCGCGCGGTGGGGGGCTATTTCCGCACCGTTTCAGGAGATTGGGGCGTGTTCAGCGTGCTGGTCAATGGGACTGGTTCGACACCGTACCTAAACTGGTCGCTTGTGCTCGACCCCCTGTCTCAGGATCTTGAGACGTTTATCCTGGCACATTAATCTGACAGGAAGACGCTTTTCAGCCGCTCGCACAAAGGAACATTCATGAAACCCAGACATACCGGTTGGCGCCATCTGGTCAAGTCGACGCATTATTCACTCAGGGGGTTAAACGCCGCTTTTCGCCATGAAACCGCTTTTCGTCAGGAAGTCGGCGTTTGCTTGCTGTTGTTGCCGCTGGCGTGGTGGGTAGGCGAGGACCCAGTAAGCTGGATTCTGTTGATTGGCAGCGCGGTACTGGTGCTGATTGTGGAACTGCTCAATAGTGCCATTGAAAGCGTGGTGGATCGTATCGGTATCGAGCATCATGAGCTTTCCGGGCGAGCCAAGGACATCAGTTCCGCGGCGGTGATGTTGGCGCTGCTACTGGCGGGGCTCGTCTGGTTGCTGCTATTGGGCCAAAAGATGTGGGGCTGAGGAGCCTCGCGCTGTTTTCTCCATCGTTTCGTTGACTCTTGAATTCGTGAGGTACGCATGGGCTTTGCCGAAGATTTTCTGCCACGGGATGAAATTCCCACTCCGCTGCAAGAACCGCTAGCCCAAGCCTGGCAACGTTTGCAGGAGTCCTTGGAGCAGGCGGACAATCTGGCCTCGATGAATAAACAGGAGTTACCGTCGGAAAGCTGGCAGGCATTGAGTGACAGCCGTCGCCGGGCGCTGGCGCGGGTGGTGAGCATCTCCACGTTTGCCCTGGATACCCTGGCGCGTTACCCAAGCTGGCTTGCCGAGCTGGATGCCGTGGGTGAGCTGGATGAGGCGCCCGCCGCCGATACCCTACGCCAATGGCTCGACGAAACGCTGGAAGGTGCCGCTGACGAAGAAGCCATGCACAAGGTGGTTCGTCAATTCCGCCGAGCGCGCATGCTGGGTATCGTCTGGCGTGATCTCAATCGCAAGCAAGGTGTGGATATGTGGGACACCGCGGCGGCGGTGTCATGCCTGGCCGAAGTGTGTCTGGATGCCGCCCTGGGTTGGCTGGAAGCCTTCCTGGCACCACGCTGGGGATATCCCCAAGTGCGCAACGATGGCAGTTCTCAGCGCCTGGTCATTCTGGGGATGGGCAAGCTGGGTGCCGGTGAGCTCAACCTTTCCTCGGACATTGATCTGATCTTCGCCTTCCCCGAAAAAGGCGAGACCCAAGGCGGTCGCAAGTCTCTGGATCATCAGGAATATTTCACCAAGCTGGGCCAGCGCCTGATTACCGCCCTGGATGCGGTGACGGCGGACGGTTTTGCCTTTCGCGTGGACATGCGCCTGCGCCCGCTGGGCGATGGCGGCCCTCTGGTGGGCAGCTTCGCCATGCTCTCGAGCTACTATCAGGACCAGGGTCGGGAATGGGAGCGTTACGCCATGCTCAAGGCGCGCCCGGTAGCCGGTGACCGTGACGCAGGAGCGGAACTCTTGGCCGGTTTGAGACCCTTCGTGTATCGCAAGTACCTGGATTTCGGGGCGATCGAATCGCTGCGCGAACTCAAGGGCATGATCAACCGCGAAGTGAGACGGCGCGGCATGCAAAGCAATATCAAGCTCGGGCCGGGCGGCATTCGCGAAGTTGAATTCGTGGTACAGGCCTTCCAGTTGATTCGCGGTGGACGCGACACCGAACTTCAGGTCACCTCCCTGCAAACGGCACTCAAGCGCCTCCCGGCACTGGGTTTGTTGCCGCAAGAGGTCGTGGATGAGTTATTGCCGGATTACGCTTTTCTGCGCGATCTGGAACATGCCATCCAGGCACTCGAAGACCGACAGACCCAAACCCTGCCGGTGGAGGAGTATGATCGCGAACGCGTGGCACTGGCCCTTGATCATGACGGCTGGCCGTCGCTGATGGCTCAGCTCGACGAGGTGCGCGAGCGGGTGCGTGGCCATTTCGATGCGGTGATCGCAGACCCGGAAGATGATATCAACGATACCGGCGTGAGCGGTGAAGGCCTGAGCCTGGCCCAATGGCGCCTGGTCTGGCGGGGGGAGCTGGATCAGGAGGAAGCCCAGGCGCTGCTGGCCCAGGCCGGGTTCGAAGATCCCGCCAAGTCGCTCAAACGCCTGCACGGACTCTATCATTCGCGCCAGGTACAGAGCATGCAGCGTATCGGCTTTGAACGCCTGGATGCGTTGATGCCGTTGTTGCTGGATGCATTGTCCGAAAGCCAGATTCCCGACCTGGCGCTGGCACGGGTGCTACCACTGATAGAAGCGGTATTACGCCGCACCGCCTACTTGGCACTGCTGCGGGAAAACCCCCAGGCACTCGAGCATTTGATGCACCTGTGCGGCCCCAGCCCCTGGATTGCCGAGCAACTGGCACGCTACCCCCTGCTGCTGGATGAATTGCTGACGCCGGAAACGCTTTACACGCCGGCGGACAAGACGCGGTTGGCCGATGAATTGCGCCAATCGCTCAATCGCATTCCCGAAGACGATGAAGAGGCCCAACTAGAGGCGCTGCGCGTGTTCAAGCATGCTCAGGTGCTTCACGTGGCCGCGTCCGATATCGCCGGCACCCGCCATCTGATGAAAGTCAGCGATTACCTGACCTATATCGCGGAAGTGATTCTGGACGCCGTCCTGGCCATGGCCTGGAAGCACGTCACCCGCAAGTACGGAACGCCTGAGGGCCTGGCGGCGGTGGGCGATCCGGCTTTTCTGATTGTGGGCTACGGCAAGCTGGGGGGGATCGAGCTGGGGTATCGCTCCGATCTGGACCTGGTGTTTCTGCACGACAGCGACGGCAAGGGCAGCACCGACGGCCCCCGGTCGATCGATACGCCGGTCTTTTTCACCCGGCTTGGACAGCGCATCATTCATCTTTTAACCGCTGTCACCCCGGCCGGAAGCCTGTATGAAGTGGACATGCGGTTGCGGCCTTCGGGCAACGCCGGGCTACTGGTGACATCTCTGGATGGGTTTATCGACTACCAGCGCCAGCATGCCTGGACTTGGGAACATCAGGCGCTGGTACGTGCACGGGTGGTGGCGGGAGACCCGGCCCTGGCCGAGCGTTTTTCGGCGCTGCGTGGCGATATTCTGGCGCAGTCGCGGAATGAAAAGACGCTCCGCGACGAAGTGGTCAAGATGCGCCACAAGATGCGGGAACATCTGGCCAGCAAACAACAAGACGGCGGTACTTTCGATCTCAAGCATGACCCGGGCGGCATGGTGGATATCGAATTCCTGTGTCAGTACGCCGTGCTTTCTCTCGCTCACGAAACGCCGGCACTGCTGAACTACAGCGATAACAGCCGGATTCTGGAGACGTTGGCCGACGCTGGCCACCTGAATCATGACGAAGCCGAGCGGCTGCGCGAGGCTTATCTGGCCTATCGCAGCCGGGTTCACCGCGCGGCCTTGACCGGAGAACCTGCCAAGGGCAATAAGCGAGACTTCGAGGCACACCGTCAGGCCGTCATCACCCTATGGAAACGTTTCCTCGAACCTGACGTTGCTTGAGGCGTCAATCAAGCGGTGTTCTGCGTGAACCGACAAGGGTTTCTCAACATGGGTGATAGACAGCCGCGACCCACCTCCTGGGTGGGTCGCAGGGGGATGGCATGATCGGACATATTCTGACGACCTTGCTGCCGGTGTTCTTGATCGCCGGCTGCGGCGTCCTGTATGGCCGCTTTCGTACCCCCGACATTCGCAGCCTCAACACCCTCAATATGGAGCTGTTCGTTCCACTGTTGGTTTTTGCGGTGCTGGCCGACCGTCAGGCGCCGCTGGCGGATTACGCCTGGCTGGCGACCGCAGCCATGGTCGTGGTGCTGGGCGCGGGGCTTGTGCTATGGCCGTTGGTTAAATGGCTGAAGCTCGACCCCAAGGTATTTTTGCCCCCGATGATGTTCAACAATTCCGGCAACATGGGGGTGCCGTTGCTGGTGCTGGCCTTCGGCCCGGAGGCATTGCCTGCGGCGGTGGTGGTGTTCATCGTGGAGATGCTGCTGCATTTTTCGGTGGGGCTTTACATGCTCGACCCGCGCACATCCCTGTGGCGCTTGCTGCGCATGCCGATCGTGTTTTCGAGCCTGGCCGGGCTGGGAGTGAACGTCAGCGGTTTGCCGTTACCCGCCTGGTTGCTGGAAGCCATGCACATGCTGGGCGGGGTCTGTATTCCGTTAATGTTGTTTGCGCTTGGCGTGCGGTTGCTGGAGATTGATTTCAGTGATTGGCGAACCGGCTTGCTGGGAGCGCTGTTATGCCCACTTTCCGGCTTGGTGATTGCGTTGCCGTTAATCTGGCTATTGCCACTGAACCCTCTCCAGACGGCGGTTTTGCTGGTGTTTTCCGCACTGCCCCCGGCGGTGCTCAATTACCTGGTGGCCGAACAGTACCGCCTCTCACCGCAAAAAGTGGCCTCGCTGGTGCTGATCGGCAACTTGGGTAGTCTGGTGGTGATGCCATTGACCCTGGCGGCAGTGTTCGCCTGGGTGTACGCACCCGGCTGAGAGGTTAGCGCGAGGAGTCTCTAGGGTTGTCTTTCACCTGGTCCTTCACCTCATAGCTACCTTCGAGTACGTCCTGCGAGCCTGAACGATTCTTATCGTATGCAGACGTATCGCCGCCAATATCTTCGGCTTGGTTGGCCCGCATCTGCTCCATGCGCTTTTTCAACCGGTAACGCACCAAGGGCATCATCGCCCAGCCAACCAGCAGAAAGAATAGCCCCAGAATAACGCCGACGATCATCAGCGCACCCAGAACCAACCAGATAAGCAGCAGCTTGAGGCTATCCATGATCCCGTTAGGGCGAGTCCGGGTGGCCCGCGCCCGCCATTGACTGGCTGCCTGCCAAGCGGCGTTGTTTCGCGGGTCCCGATTGGTATGAGACATTGCGCTGCTCCGTAAGTGAAATCTCAACCCATTCGAACATACTGTAGATGGCGAGTTCACTTTTATGCTGTATATCATGCCAAGAGGAGCACAATGCGGTCTCGGCATTTCAACAAATAAGGTCTTCATCATGAACAAGAAAGTCTCATGAGCCGGCAGCCCCGCCAAGGTGCCACGCGACGCCGACCGCGATGGGCCACCTTTGATCGTTGGCTGGACCGAGTGGTGTCGGTTGCCGTGATAACGGCACTGATCGTCGGGCTGGCGGCCGTGGTCGCTCATTGGCTGTTGTAGGCTTCTGGAACGTAAGCGGGTTTTATCCCATATTCTCTGCTGCACCGGTCTCGATGCGATCACGCCCGGGGCGTTTGGCTTGATAAAGCCGTTGGTCGGCACATTCAAGGAGTACTTCCGGTGTGGTAGGTGTCAGTGGAGGCAGGCTGGCTACCCCCCATACTCACGGTCAAGTGAGGGTAAATGGGCGAATAGGCATGAGGAATCGCCAGGTTCATGATGGCGCATCGCAACTGTTGAGCGACACGTGTTGCGCCTTGCTTATCCGTGCTGTGTAGCACACAGACGAATTCCTCCCATTATAACGTGCCCTTATGTTTTCCCATATTTTCTTCGTGGCGTCTTCAAACCCCAAGCTGTTAGGCTCTGCGCTTGCCCCTGAGAGACTACTTATCGTGTCATTGGTAGAGCTGCCTTCCCTTCCGCGCCGGACCTCACGCCGTGAAATCTTTGGCTGGGCAATGTTCGACTTTGCTAACCAGGCGTATACGCTGCTGATCATTACCGTGGTGTTCGGCGAGTTATTCACTACCGTGATCGTGGGTGAGCGTGGCGACAATTATCGCTTTGCGAATTTTCTGTGGAGCCTGGCGTTAGCACTCAGTTCGTTGATGGTGGTGCTCACCGCGCCATTGTGCGGCGCGGTAATGGATTATCGTGCCGAGAAGAAACGCTTTTTGTTCCTTAGCTACCTGGCGACCGTGGCTACCACGGCGATGCTGTATTTTGTCGCGCCGGGGTATGTGATGTTGGGGTTCTTGCTGATTGTGCTGTCGAATTACGCCTATTCGATGGGAGAAGCCTTTATCGCCTCATTTCTGCCGGATCTCGGCCCACCGGAGGCAATGGGCAAGATTTCAGGATTCGGTTGGGCGCTGGGCTACATTGGGGGGTTGTTTGCCGCGGGCTTTACCCTGGTGGCACTGGGCGAGACCACCGCCGAGAATTTCGAGCGTATCCGCTGGGTCGGGCCGTTTGCCGCCGGCTTTTTTCTGGTGGCCGCCATTCCCACTTTCATGTGGCTGAAAGAGCGTGGCACGCCTCAACCACCGGGCGTCCACTACCGGGTGATCGCCAAGGAGCGGGTCAGGACGACCTTGGAAGACCTGCGCTATTTTCAGGATCTGGGAATATTTCTGGTATCGCTGCTGTTCTCCATGGCAGGCATTTACATCATTATTTCCTTCGCGTTTATCTACGGTGCCCAGGTTATCCAGTGGGATGGCGCTATTCGCAACGTGATGTTCATTATCGTGCAGATTACCGCCGCCGCCGGAGCGCTTGGCTTCGGCTGGATACAGGATCACCTGGGGGCCAAACTCACCTATCAGATCACCTTGGGGTTATGGGTGAGCTCCATCCTGGCTATTTGGGCCACGCCACAACTCACGGTATTACTGAATACTTACCTGGACCTGACACTGGAAGCACAACATGTATTTCTGGTGGTGGGTTGCTTGGCGGGTGCCAGCCTGGGGTCGAGCCAATCTGCCAGCCGCGTGCTGGTGGGGCTTTTCACGCCCTTACCCAAAGCGGCAGAATTTTTTGGGTTTTGGGGCCTGGCCAACAAGCTGGCGAGTGTGTTCGGTATTGTCATGCTGGGTACATTACAGGCATTTATCGGTCTTCAAGCCTCTATTCTATTATGTGCTGCCTTGTTTATTACGGCTATGTTGATATGTACGCAAGTGAATGAAACCCGAGGACGCCGGGCGGCTTGCGCATGGAAACCACAGGAACGCTCTTCCAATTGAGACCCATTGAATGAGGTGAGGTGAGCCATGTCCAATCGTAGGCTTCGCCGCAGCGGGCTGGGAATGATGCTGCTGTTCTGGGTGTTGCTGATGGTCGTGGGTACCTGGTGGCTGCAAGGTGGCCTGGAGAATATGGTTCGCCCCAATGCTCACTTGGTCAATACGTCGCCCGATGATGAACCGGTCACTCTCAGACGTAACCGGGCGGGGCATTTTGTGGCCCCGGGGTATATCAATGGGGAACCGGTAAGGTTTCTGCTCGATACCGGGGCCACTTATGTGGCGATACCGACACCACTTGCCGAAACTCTGGGGCTGAAGCCCGGGCGTAGTGCCTGGTTCAATACCGCCAATGGACGAGTGAAAGGCTCCTTGACCGAGGTTGAGGAAATCGCCTTGGGAGGCATTCGGCTGCGTAATGTAAAGGGTTCGATCAGCCCGGGCATGGAAGGCGATACCGTCCTGCTGGGGATGAGTTTTCTCAATCACCTGACCATTGAAATTCGTGACGGGGAGATGTTGCTCAGACCCCCGAGCCAGTAAATACTCCTCTTGAGAAGTCTTCGACCTTGTGCTTAGCTGAGGGCTACTCATTACCACCCCGCTAAGGATAAGGAGATTACCATGGGCATTGAAGTTGGTGGGCTACTGGGGCTGATTTGGCTGATCATCGTGATCTGGGCAATCGTCAAGGTGGCAAAAAGCTCGGCCGGGGGGGTGGCCAAGGTTCTCTGGATTCTTGGTCTGCTGATTTTCCCGCTAGTCGGTCTGATCGTCTGGTTATTGTTCGGGCCCAAGGGATAGTCGTAAAAATGTAGCTTCTTTCAAGGGCAAGCCAATGGCTTGCCCTTTTTTGTCCATGCGACTTCGAGAAAGAGACCGCTTACACTGCAGGTCAGTCTTGGGCTTGAAAGGAGAAATTATGCCAAACAGCGATTGCAAGCGCATTGACCTGGCGTTGCAGGGCGGTGGCTCGCACGGAGCTCTGACCTGGGGAGTTCTGGACCGCCTGTTGGAAGATGAACGTCTGGAAATCGATGGTGTCAGCGGTACCAGTGCCGGGGCCATGAATGCGGTGGTGATGGCTTCCGGCTTGCATACGGGGGGCCGTGAGGGTGCGCGCGAAGCATTGTATACGTTCTGGAAAGCCGTCAGTGAGGCCGCGCGCTTTTCACCGATTCAGCGCAGCTTCTGGGATCGGCTAATGGGTAATGACAGCCTTGATTACTCACCCAGCTACCTGTTTTTTGAAAACCTGACCCAGCTGATACCGCCGACCAAGCTTAATCCACTCAAGGTCAATCCTTTGCGTGATCTGGTATTGGAGCAGGTCGATTTCGACCTGGTCAATGCCTGTCGCAAAGTAAAGGTCTTCGTGACCGCCACCAACGTGCGCACCGGGCGGGCAAAGATCTTTCGTCAGCCTGAGTTGAGCGTGGACACCGTCATGGCCTCGGCCTGCCTACCGTTCATGTTTCCGGCAGTCGAGATCGATGGCGAAGCCTATTGGGATGGCGGGTATAGCGGTAATCCGGCGCTGTATCCGCTGGTCGATGACCAAGGGTGTCGCGACCTGGTGGTGGTGCAGGTCAACCCGCTGGTGCGACAGAAATTGCCCGAGAGTTCACGGGAAATACTCGACAGAATCAACGAAATAACCTTCAACTCAAGCCTGATAAAGGAGCTGCGCAGCATTCAGCTGTTACATCAATTGATCGATGCCGAAGGGCTGGAGCTGGAAAGCTATCGCTCAATGCGCTTGCACTTGATTCACGCCGAACAGGAGGTTGAGAAGCTCAGCGCTTCGAGCAAGATGAATGCCGAGTGGGGTTTTGTGTCTCGCCTGCATGCCCAGGGCCGCGCCTGGGCCGAACGTTGGCTGAACGACCATTTCGATGCCCTCGGCGATCATTCGACCTTTGATCTGGATGTGTTGTTCGAGGACACTTTTCGCCCGGTTGCGATACCCGATGAGTCATCGGAGAAAGACGCTCGAAAGTGAGCGAGGGCGTTACCGGGCTATCATCAGCGCAGATGGCAAGTGCTTGACCCCTGGCGGTGAGCTTACGATAGTGAATGCAGTTTCTTTCACCACCGGTGCTTGGACCATGCTCATGTCGCTTACCCATCGTCAGCTTGAAGGCGAACTGATGGACGATCCGGCGCTGGATCGAAAGGCGCATCAGGCAGCGCTAAACGGTCTGCGCCGCATCAATGCTGCAAGCCGAACGGCGGCGGCATTGTGGCCTCGAATTGCACGCATTGCCAAGGCCCGGCGGTTTTCCAGCCTTTCGGTTCTGGATGTCGCCACCGGCGGGGGAGATGTGGCCATTGCCTTGGCATGTCGTGCGCGTGACGCCGGTCTTCGCCTGCGTATCGAGGCCTGTGATATCAGTCCCACGGCTCTCCACTTCGCCCAGGGTCAAGCCGTTCGTGAAAAGGTGGACGTCAGTTTTTTTCCTCTCGATGTGCTTGAAGACCCCTTGCTTGCTCGCTATGACATCATCACTTCCACGCTTTTTCTGCACCATCTCAGCGATGCCCAGATTGCCGCTCTACTTGAAAAACTGGCCGCACAGACCGACCACCTGCTGGTCAGTGATTTGATCCGTAATCACACTGGCTATGGTCTAGCCTACGTGGGTACTCGCCTGCTCTCGGCCTCGAAAATCGTCCATGTGGATGCAATGCGGTCGGTGCGTGCAGCACTGACGGTGGCCGAGGCACGGCGGCTGGCAAGTCAGGCAGGGCTTCAAGGAGTGCGATTCGAGCGGCATTGGCCGAGTCGCTTCATGCTGTCCTGGTCGCGTAACCAGGGAGTGGCACCAATGACGCACCAAGGCGCGTTGCCATGAGGCTTCACAGCTTGTCCCGGGAGTGGGATGTGATCGTCGTGGGGGCGGGTGTCGCCGGAAGCGTGACGGCTTATCGTCTGGCACGCCGCGGTTTCAGCGTCTTGCTGGTTGAAAAATCCGTGTGGCCGCGTCACAAGGCCTGTGGTGGCTGTCTCAATGCCGCCACGCTGCAAGCATTGTATGAGGCCGGCCTGGAAGATGTTGCTAGCACCGCTCCGATTTACTCTCACCTTCGCCTGGCCAACGGTAAGAGGCAGGCGGTGCTGGGATTGCCTATCGGCCGAGCCGTTAGCCGCCGCACCTTGGATGCCCGGCTTGTGGAGCGCGCCATCGATGCCGGGGCCTGTTTTCTACCCACCACCCATGCATCGTTGACGAATACGCAAGGTGCCGATACCCCGGCCTTCAGCCGTGAGTGTCGCCCTGTGGTGCTGGATAACGGCACTGATCGAGTAACGCTCGGTGCCCGGTTGGTCATCGGGGCTGATGGGCTGGGTAGCCGGCTGTTGCGTGGTGATAGCGTGAAAGTACGGCATGTCGATAAGACTTCACGCATCGGGCTAGGTACCACGCTGGCTGAGGCGCCGGCTTTTTACTATCCGGGCACGATACATATGGCCTGTGGACGGCATGGTTACGTTGGCCTGGTGCGTGTCGAGGGAGGGCAACTGAATATCGGTGCCGCTCTTGATCCGGCCTGGGTAAAGCAGTGTGGTGGACCGACTTTCGCCGTGGTTCACTTGCTACAAGCCTCGGGTTTTGCGCTGTTCGATTCGCTGTACGAGTCGAATTGGCAGGGTACGCCCCGCATGAGACGCTACCGCCCTTGCCTGGGTGCCGAGCGACTACTAATGGTGGGAGACGCGGCCGGCTACGTGGAACCCTTCACTGGCGAAGGCATGAGCTGGGCACTGGCGGGGGCCGCTGCCATTGAACCCTTGGCCCTTGACGCTATCCAGCAGTGGCGACCTGGCCTTGTCAGGCAGTGGACGGCCCGGCATACCCAAATAATCGGCAAACGGCAACGCACCTGCCGGATGGTATCGGCCTTGCTGCGTAGTCCTCGTCTGATGGCGACATTATTGCCGGTAGTCACCGCTGTGCCGACGCTGGCCGCGCCGTTAATTGCACGGCTCAATCGTCGCTACCGATTCAGCGCCAAGGAGGGGAAATGAAAACGCCACAGGCAAGCCTTATGGGGGTCGGTGTCGCCTCGCCCAGAGGCGTGTTAGGGCAGGATGCTGCAATTGAACTCGCCCAGCAGCGCTGTACCAGTGATGAACGCCAGCAGGCTTGGCTTCGACGCATCTATCGACACACCCGAGTGCAACGTCGCGGCAGTGTCTTGCTGCGTCCTGGAGAAGGCGCAGAAGGGTTCGAGAGATTCTTTCCTCCTCCGCTAACGGCACAGGATCGCGGGCCGAGTACCGCCACCCGGCTGCAACGTTATGTGAAGGAAGCCGGCCCACTGGCGGAGCGGGCCTGTCGCGAGGCTCTGCGCAACAGCCGGGTCGAACCCCGGGAAATTACCCATCTGGTGACGGTAACCTGCACCGGCTTGGTAGCGCCGGGGCTCGATAGCGAACTTCCTCAACGCCTAGGACTATCAGCGGATATCGGGCGCTTGAACCTGGGTTTCATGGGCTGTCATGGCGCTCTCAATGGCATGCGCGCTGCAAGTGGATTGGTCAGGGAGCATCCAGAGGCGCGGGTACTGCTTTGCTGTGTCGAGCTATGCAGCTTGCATTTTCAGTATGGCTGGGACCCGCAGAAAATCGTCGCCAATGGCCTGTTCGCGGATGGCGCCGGAGCAGCGATTCTGGGTCCGGCTGATAGCCGGGCGCAAAAGTGGCAATTGATCGAGACGCAGAGCCGTATTGCTCAACATTCCAGCAATGCCATGACCTGGAGCGTCGGGGATTATGGTTTTGAAATGACCCTATCGAGCGAAGTGCCTAAATTGATTTGTGCCTCGCTGGGAGAATGGATGGAAAGCTGGCTGGCAGGGCATGGCATGACCGTCAGTGACGTGACCCACTGGGCGATCCACCCGGGAGGGCCGGATATTCTGCGAGCGGTAACCCAGACGTTATCGCTGCCGGAGCAGGCCGACGCGGCTTCCCGGGAGGTATTGGCCGAACATGGCAACATGTCCTCGCCAACGGTGCTGTTCGTGCTTGAACGCCTGCAAGCCCAGGCGGCAAGCGGTCCCTGCGTAATGCTGGGCTTCGGGCCAGGATTGGCATTTGAGGGAGTGCTTCTGGCCTAGCGCTAACCCTGCAGCGTTTATATCGTGAGAATCAACAAGGGGTGTCTTGTAGTGACCGGGAGTAATTAACTCATTAACATAGGTAACCTGATTGCCCACGCCTCGATATTCGTGTATGGAAACCGGTGTCTCAGGCAGGATGGCGAATGGCGATTTCCACTTTTAATCCATTCGAGGGGCTTCTTGAAAAGTCCACCTGCCCCTCATAGTGTTGAATTATGTCGTAAACGATTGCCAGACCCAAGCCATGTCCGGGCGTCTGTTCGTCGAGCCTCAACCCTCGTTTGCCTAACTTACCTATGGCGTCTTCGGCTACGCCGGGGCCATCGTCATTAACCACAATCTGCATTTGCTTGCGATCTTCCTTCAAGGAAAGTTCGATGCATCGCGAGGACCACTTTCCAGCGTTATCGAGAAGATTGCCGAGTATTTCGTTCAGGTCATGCTCTTCAATGGGCCAACGATGCTCGTCCGTAAGTTCAGTTGACAGCTCGAAAGACTTTTCAGGATACAAACGGCCTAGCATCCACAAAAGATCTCTGGCTTGTTTCACTGGGTAGGTGCTTTTTCCAACCTGTGGGCCAGCGAATCGACTACGCCGCATTTCCGCTTCAAGCTGCTTGTCGATATCACCAAGTCGCAATCCCATTTCGTGTCTCAGACTATTATCGAGCGGGCGGCTGGTATCTTCGAGGATCTGCCTAACTGCCGCGATTGGCGTCTTGACACTGTGAGAGAGATTGGCTAGCGCCTCTCGTGAACGTTCGAGCCTTTGATCGAGAGAATCGAGGAGTTGATTGAGCTGTTGCACGAGGGGCCGGAACTCCTCAGGGGCCTGGACATTGATTCGTGATATTTCACCGCCCTGCAGTTTTTTAAGTGCGGCCTGAAGCGATGCAACGGGCCACATTGACAGGGTAATAACCATCCAGATGACCCCGACAAGCAAAAGAATCAGCAGGATAGATACGATAGCCGTCCAAGCATGTAGCTCTGCCTGGCTGTTTTGTAACGCGCCCATGTCTTCTGAAACGATAACCACCATGGGGATGTCGTTAACGAGAAACGATTTGCGATAGGCGAGAATATCCGAAGGCGCATTGGGTGCCTTCGCATCGCGTACTCTGAGAGTTCCCTGTCGATCGGACTGCAGCAAGGGACTCAGCAGAGGGCGCCAGGATTGCGGCGAAATCATCGTTTGAGAGGATGAGTGGATGGCGAAAGCATGATGAAACACTTCCTGGAAGTAATCACCTGTCTGGAGCGTGTCTATTCTGCCACCGGATTGACGAATCTGATGCTCAAGGAAGGCCACTTCATCCTTTAGCCGGCTCTCAACGAACTCTCGGGACATCCTGTCCAGCAATAACCCCTGGACAAGCCATGCAAGCGCCATCAGAACGATGCTGGCCGGCAATAACAGGGCCAGAAGTGTTCCCTTAACGGACGCCGGCTTTCTAAACAGCATCATTAAACAAGTACCCCTGACCACGGCGTGTGGCGATGGTATTTACACCCACCAGCTTTCTCAGGCGACGGATATAGGCTTCGATGACGTTTTCGCTTGGGCTGTCGTTAAGGTTGTAAAGTTGCTCCATGAGCTGTTCCTTGGAAAAAACATGCCCCGGGCGGCTCATGAGACATCGAAGCAGGCGAAATTCAGTACCGGTCAAACTGTGCTCAGTACCATCTGGCATTTTTAGGCTCTGTCGGTTCACGTCCAGCTCAAAGCGTCCAGCCTTTAAAGTGGACTGCACGCGCCCTTCGCTTCGGCGCACGATGGCATTCAGCCTGGCAATCAATTCTTCCGTCTGAAATGGCTTGGCAAGGTAGTCGTCTGCGCCAGCCTTCAGGCCGTTTACTTTGTCTTGCCAGTCTCCTCGCGCAGTAAGGATCAATACCGGAAAGTTGGCGTTGCTCATGCGCCATTTCCGCAATACGTCAAGGCCATTTCCGTCTGGCAGTCCCAGGTCCAATACGCCGGCCCTATAATCTTCTTGCTCACCCAGAATTATCGCTTCTCTGGCAGTGTGGGTGGTATCCACGCTGAAACCGGCTTTCTCAAGTTGGCTGGCAAGCCCGTCGGCTAACAGGTGGTCATCCTCTACCAGCAGTAATCGCATTTATCGTTTCCTTCTCTTGGTCAAAGCAGGCTGTGGCAGTGTCGCTGAGTAACCTGAATTCAGCCTGAACAGCAAATATATCGGCATTTTCAGAAAGAATTCAGGTTAATGCGCCATGGTGGCGATCGTTCTGATCGAATGCTCAAGTTACCGGACAAACCCACAAAGGGTTTAACGCAAGCCATATCACAGGAGACGTTTTGATGAACGCATCAAAATTCATAGTTGCCGCAGTGGCCATGTCGATTTCAGTAACAGCTCTAGGGGCTGGTGCCCATGAAGATGGGCATGGTGCGAAGAGCGGTGAACCGGCTAAGGCGTCGGAAGCCGATCGAACTATTACTGTCGAGATGCATGACAACTACTACGAGCCTGAATCTCTCAAGGTCCAGCAGGGGGAGACTGTACGTTTTGTGGTGGAGAACAAGGGCAATCTGGTGCACGAATTCAATATCGGTACGCCTGCCATGCACGAAGCTCACCAAGAGGAAATGATGATGATGGTTGAGCACGGGGTTATCCAGGGTGGCAAGCTGCACCACGACATGATGGAAATGGATATGGGCAACGGCCATTCCATGAAGCATGACGATCCGAACAGTGTGTTGCTAGAGCCGGGCCAGAGCAAGGAGATCGTCTGGACATTTTCGGAGAAGGGCAATCTTGAATTCGCCTGCAATGTGCCCGGCCACTACCAGGCTGGCATGTACGGCGACGTGAATTTCAACTGATCCGGAGGCCATCCTCTGAGTCATTCGGGTGCCGCGGGCGGCTTAAGCTCGGCACCCCGCAAGTGGTAAGTGCATAGCGGAGTAAAACATAATGAAAGCACGCCTTTTGGCAGGTGCCTTGAGTATGCTATTGCCGATGATCGCATTGGCTGGCGAATACGACCTGACGGTTGACCGGATCAAGATTGACACCGGAGATTTCGTAAAAGAAGGTATCGGGTACAACGGAAAATCGCCCGGCCCGGAGTTGCGCTTCAAGGAAGGCGAAGAAGTCACCATCAATGTGACGAATAACCTTGATGAAATGACATCAATTCACTGGCACGGCCTGATTCTTCCGTTCAACCAGGACGGTGTACCGGGAATCAGCTTTCCCGGCATCAAGCCGGGCGAAACGTTCACCTACAACTTCCCGATTGTCCAGGCCGGAACCTACTGGTTTCATAGCCATTCCGGTTTTCAGGAGCCAGACGGTGCCTTTGGCGCCATCGTGATTGAGCCCGAAGGAAGGGAACCCTTCCGGTACGATCGCGACTACGTCATCCAGCTGACGGATAAACATCCCCACTCCGGTGACCGCATCATGCGCAATCTGAAAACCACGCCGGATTATTACAATCGCCAGCAACAGACAGTGGGAGAGTTCTTTTCAGAGGTTTCTGAGCACGGCTTCATGGACAGCGTAAAAGATCGTCTGGCCTGGGGCGATATGCGCATGATGAAGGCGGATATTGAGGATGTTCAAGGCTTTACCGGCATGATTAATGGCAAGGGTCCGGAGCAGAACTGGACCGGCGTGTTCAAGCCCGGTGAGCGTATTCGCCTGAGGTTTATCAATTCCTCTGCCATGACCTATTTCGACGTGCGTATTCCCGGCCTGGATATGACCGTTGTGCAGGCGGACGGCAACAACGTCCAGCCGGTCAATGTGGACGAATTCCGGATTGGTGTCGCTGAAACCTATGATGTGATTGTGCGTCCTCGAGATGCACAGGCGTACACTGTTTTCGCCGAATCCATGGGCCGCTCCGGGTTTGCCAGGGCAACACTTGCGCCGGAAGAAGGAATGCAAGCCCCCGTACCGCCCATGCGTGACCCCGCTCGCCTGACCATGGCCGACATGGCGGGAATGCCGGGAATGGACCACGGTGACATGGACCATTCCACTATGTCGGACATGGATGATTCCAGCATGGCAGGAATGGATCACTCCTCTATGCCGGGTATGGATCATGGCGGCATAATGGAAGACGGAGGCGAGGTCGGTGACCCCTTCTATGCAAAAGGCAGTGGTATCGCCCCAACAGCAGCTAACGGTGGCAAGTTCCTTTCGTACACGGACCTGAAAGCTCAGAAACCGCTCTATGAAGACCGGGAGCCAACCCGGGAAATCGAGCTCCGCCTGACTGGCAACATGGAGCGCTACACCTGGAGCATCAATGGCGTCAAGTACGAGGATGCGGACCCAATCCGGCTTCAGTACGGCGAGCGCGTTCGCTTCAAGTTTGTCAATGAAACCATGATGACGCACCCCATGCACCTCCACGGTATGTGGTCAATTCTCGATGTGGGCGCGGGAGAATGGAATCCCATCAAGCACACGGTCAGTGTTCAGCCAGGCACCACCCTGTATATGGAAACTGAGGTCGATGCACCTGGACAGTGGGCTTTCCATTGTCACCTGTCGTATCACGCCGCTGCAGGGATGTTCCGGAAGGTCATTGTCGAGGGCGGACCTGAGGCTTCTCAGACCAGCACTGAAGCTGCGACCGACGCTGGAGGTGACGCATGAGCCGTACCAAATCGTTGATGGCCGTCAGCTTGCTGGGTAGCGTACTCATCCCGGCGGTGGTGTCGGCACAGGAGATGCTGTCTGACACCACGGATCGAAAAAAGCCTATCACTATATGGGGCGCCCAGTTTGAAGAATTCGAGTACCGCTACAGCGATGCCGATGAAGAACTGGCTGTCTGGGATGCAGATATCTTTTATGGTACTGACGACCTGAAGGTTCGTTGGCTGAGCAAGGGCGAGTATGCCATAGAGGAGCAGACTTACGAGGGACTTGAAAACCAGCTGGTTGGGCAGATTCCTATCTCCAAGTTCTTTGACGCCAAGGCTGGCGTCAGATTCGACACCCCAGAGGGGCCCGACCGTACCTATGCAGTGCTGGGTGTTGCGGGCCTTGCCCCCCAGTGGTTTGAGGTCGATACGAATTTTTATGTGAGCAAGGATGGAGACACGTCCGCCGAGCTCGATGCGGAGTACGAGCTGTTGTTCACGAACTACTGGATCCTTTCGGCTAATCTTGATGCCACGGTTGCATTCAGCGAAGACCGGGAAATTGGGGTCGGCAAGGGCCTGGTTTCCACCGAAACCGGACTCAGGTTGAGTTACGATCTGATAGACCGTTCTTTCTCACCCTATGTGGGGGTGGTTCATGAACGCAAGTATGGAGACACGGCGGATTTCGCCGAAGCCGATGGCGGCAGTACGGAGGACTGGTTCGCCGTTATTGGAGCGAGACTCTCCTTCTAACCCCCTCTGAACGGACCCTGCATTTTGCTTCGAGAATAATATGTAGGGCCCCGTTATCAGGAAGGTAGCCTGACGTTAAGCAATTATTTATAATTAATCGCGTGTTCTGTTCCGTAGCCATCGAGCAGACGGTGCATTTCACTACAGAAACGCTCAAACGCGAGGTAGGCATTTTGGCGATTCGCCACGGACAAGCTTGCTGAAGAATATCCCGATACGGCCAAGCTTGGCGTCTTCCTTGGCCGTCATCAGGCCTGGACGAGCAGCGCGGTAGCATACATCGCCGCTGCCCCCACGCCGATGCCAGAGAGGGCGGGACCAGAAAGCCATGATTGTCCTTCGCTGCGCGCATGGTTAACCAGCATTGCACCGACTTCGATGATAACCTGGAGGATAGCACCGGCCCCAATGGCGAACGCGATCGCTGCCCAATGGGGTGAGAAGGCATAGCTGCCGATCCATATCCCGGCGACGGCGGGCAGCCCGGCGAGGGCCGCCAGCGCAGCGAACAGCCACAGGTTTGGCCGCTGTTTTACCATGGGAGCCACGATACCGATGCCTTCGGTTAGATTATGCAGACTGAAGCCGAGCACTAGGTAGGAGCCGAGCGCCACCGAGCCTGTCGCGAACGCAGAGCCGATCGTCAACCCTTCACCTAGATTATGCAAGCCGATACCCAACGCGATGGCGGTGGCTAGACCTACACCGGTGAGCGCACGCCCTCTGCGCCGACTAATTGCCATCAACGCTACAAAGGTAAGAGTGGCAATCAGCCAAACCAAGATCCCACCTTGGAGCCCGGGCGCGGCTTCTCCGGCCAACTCTAGCCCCTCCTCAAGCGTATCGATTAGCAAATAGGCGAGCAGACCAATCGTTAGCGCCAGAGCGAACTGAAACGTCCGAGTGCCGCCCGAGCGTAGAGCCGGATAGAACAGCATGCCGAGCGCTACTGGAACGAGCCCAACGAATAAACCAACGATGCCGAAGGTGCTCAGCATAGTCGCGGTTACGGTGGGCGTGGCCAACGCCACGTCGATGGTGTGTTCAAAGGTCGCACCGCTCGAGGTTAAGAGAGTCAAGTGATGAGCCTCTCCCGGCACCCAGTGATACGGGATGCGCAGCCAGGCTGTTTCCATGCGTCCTAGGCTGCCCTGTGGTTCCTGAGCGAAGATCCAATAGGCCCCATCGACCTGTACCTGAGCGATGTTCATCGGCTCTGACCCTCCAGCACGCACCCGAAGCGCGATGCCGTTGTCGTCAAGCAAGGTGCGTTCAACCGTCAGCTCCTCCGTAGGCGGAACGCCAAAGGTCAGGGGGCGCAAGGGATCGCTCGCCAAGAAAGTAACCACGAGGGCCAGGATCAAAAATACTGGCAGGATAATCCAGAGAATGCGGCGGTTCATAGATTTACTCTCCCAGGGCAGCTGGCTGCGGCGTGGCATCGCGCACCTCGAACATGCTCATCCAGCCCAGCTCGGCGAATTCCGACTGATGGGCATGGAACATGTACAAACCGGGCTCATGGTCCTTGAATGACATCTCGAGAATGCCGCGCTGCCCTTGGCATTGCATGACCGTGTCGACCATCCGCAGCGTTGGGGTGAGTGTGGTGCCGTGATCATAGTAATCGAAAAAATTGGCATGCAGATGTAGCGAATTGATGGGATCGAATTCTGTGGCGTTGATCAGGTAAAGCCGTATTGGGCGGTGTCGGTCAACGACGATGGGCCGTTTAGAATAGGCGTGAGCGATCGAGTTGACTGCGTAGACCTCGTTTTCTTCATCGAAATTCGTATCGAAACCATTCATCACCAGAACAAACTCTTGCCACTCTGCGTTCTCTGGAGAGTCAAGGAGGCGCGCGCGCGCGGCATCGACCTGCTCCGGATGACGGTTCGGGTCAGGGTCGATGATGAAGGCACCGTAAAGCCCTTTGTGTATATGCCGCTTCAGCGGGACCGAGTGACAATGGTACAAATGGCAGCCGAAGGGAAAGGCATCGAACTCATAGACGAACTCCTCGTTAGGCAGCACGTTACCGGCCCCCGGTACACCGTCCATCCGGGCGGAATGGATACCATGAAAATGCATGGAGTGAGCGTGCGAGCCGAGGTTGCGAAAGCGGATCCGTACATGATCACCCTCGGTCATCCGCAGCGAGGGGCCAGGTACCCGGCCATTATAGGTCCAGGCCGGGAAAAAAATGCCGGGTGCAATCTCGATCTCCTTGTCACTGGCGACTATGTCGAATTCTCTTAGAATACGACCGTCTGGTAAGCGAGACACGGTTCCTCTATCCCAATCGGTCAGGATTTCATGAGGGTCGAAGCCATTACGAGCATGGTCTACCTCACCTACGGTAGTCATGCCATTGTGGGTGTCGTGCTCATCCATCGGTTTTGGAGAATCGGGCTGAGAACCACCCTGCTGTGAAGGCTGCGGCGCTTGTCCCAATGCTAATCGAGCTGCCGCCGATCCGCCGATCAGCGCGCCGGCTCCCAACAAAAACCGTCGTGTCAGGCGGTAACTAAACCAAGATTGCATTATCCTGCCCCGCTGTAAGAAGGTAAGCTTTGTATCAATTTCGGTAACGAGCCAAAATGAACATCCTGCTAAAATTTATAGCCAAGGGTATGTTAAGTATGTGGACATGACAAGCATTGTCAAGCTGATCGTATGATCCGCAGCACCTCTGTGCTGGTTATGCTTATAACGAGATAGGAATGACAGTGATGAAGCTGGAATTAAGCCACCATTCTGCACTGCTGGATGCGGATCAGCAGGCAGCTAATTTTAAACGGGTACGAGAAGCCCATCAGAGCGAGGTGGCTGAAGACTACGTTGAGCTTATTGCCGATCTGATCAGTACGACGGGAGAGGCACGGGCAGTAGATATTGCGCGACGTCTCGGGGTCGCTCATCCCACGGCGGTAAAGACCCTGGCCCGGCTTCAGAGGGAGGAGCTGGTTTTCAGCGAGCCTTACCGGGCGGTTTTCTTAACGGAGAAAGGACGTGAAATCGCAGAGCATTCAAAACACCGACACGCGATTGTTGTGAGCTTCCTACGTGCCCTCGGCATCAGTGAAGAGGTCGCCCAGCGCGACGCCGAGGGCCTTGAACATCATGTCAGCGAAGAAACCCTGGCGGCATTTGAACGGGTAATCCAAAGCAAAGCGGTGACACCAAACTGAAGGCCGGGTACTTCCATCTGGACCGGTTCGATACGGTTGAGCAGTTACAGCAAGGTTTCGACCGTTACCACCCATCACTACAACCACGCTGGGCCGAGGGCGCTTTCTTTTGCGATGCGTTTTACGGTGTCGTTCAATCCCAGCTCAGCGCGCCACCCACCTGATATTCGGTGACGCGGGTCTCGAAGAAGTTCTTTTCCTTGCGCAGGTCGATAATCTCGCTCATCCAGGGGAAAGGATTCTTGGCGCCGGGGAATTGCTCCTGCAGGCCGATTTGCGCCAGGCGGCGGTTGCAGATGAAATGCAGGTATTCCTCCATTATCGCCGCGTTCATTCCCAGTACGCCGCGCGGCATGGTATCGCGGGCGTAGGCGATCTCGAGTTCGGTGCCTTCGAGAATCATCTGGGTGACTTCATCCTGGAATTCCGATGTCCAGAGGTGTGGGTTCTCGATCTTGATCTGGTTGATCATGTCGACGCCGAAATTCAGATGCATGGATTCGTCACGCAGGATGTACTGGAACTGCTCGGCCACGCCGGTCATCTTGTTGCGCCGCCCCATGGAGAGAATCTGGCTGAAGCCGCAGTAGAAGAAGATGCCTTCGGTGACGCAGTAAAAGGCCACGAGGTTGCGCAGCAGTTCCTGGTCGGTTTCCGGGGTGCCGGTTTGAAAGTCCGGGCGTGAAAGCGATTGGGTGTGCTTGAGGCTCCAGGCGGATTTGGCGGCCACCGAGGGCACTTCGCGGTACATGTTGAACACCGCGCCTTCATCCATGCCCAGCGACTCCACGCAATACTGGTAAGCATGGGTGTGAATGGCTTCCTCGAAGGCCTGGCGCAGCAAATACTGGCGGCATTCCGGGTTGGTGATCAGGCGATACAGCGCGAGCACCAGGTTGTTGGCCACCAGCGAATCGGCGGTGGAAAAGTAGCCCAGCGAACGCTCGACGATACGACGCTCGTCGGCGGTCAGTCCGTTCTGGCTCTTCCACAGGGCGATGTCCGCGTTCATGTTCACTTCCTGGGGCATCCAGTGGTTGGCGCTGCCATCCAGGTATTTCTGCCAGGCCCACTCGTACTTGAACGGTACCAGTTGGTTCAGGTCGACGCGGGCGTTGATCATCTGCTTGTCATCGACTTCGATACGCGCGGCACCCATTTCCAGCTCTTCCAGCCCGGCGGCGACATCCAATTGTTCCAGCGACTGGCGAGCACGCTGCAGGCGGTCGTTCTCCACCGGGCGGTAATCGCTTTTCAGCTCACCGGCATCGGCTTCAAAAGACGGTGTCGGTGCGGCGGGAGCCGGCTTGGGTTTTGACCTTGTTTCGGCGACGGCCTGGTCGTCCTCATGGAATTCATCCCAGTTCAGCATGTGGCTCTCCTGTCATGTAAATCTCTTGTATAGGGGCGTTATTGGCAGGCTTCGCAGCCCAGCTCATCGATATCGCTTGCCGAAGGCGGGCGCTGGCCACCCTTGCCGTTCAGGAAGTCGTCGACACCCTGCGGTTCTTGAATGCTAGAGGCTTCGGGTGCGGCGGTTGGCGCGGAGCCGTTACTCACGGCGTTCAGGGTGCCGCGTTCGACGGTGGATTTTTCCACCGAGGTGGCGCCAAGGGCACGCAGGTAGTAGGTGGTCTTGAGGCCGCGAAACCACGCCATGCGATAGGTGACATCGAGTTTCTTGCCCGAAACGCCCTTGATATAGAGATTCAGTGATTGGGCCTGGTCGATCCATTTCTGGCGCCGCGAGGCGGCTTCCACCAACCATTTGGGCTCGATCTCGAAGGCCGTGGCGTACTTGGCCTTGAGGTCGTCCGGCACGCGCTCGATGGGTTGAACGCTGCCATCGTAGTACTTGAGGTCGTTGATCATCACTTCGTCCCACAGGCCGCGAGCCTTGAGATCATCCACCATAGAGGCGTTGACCACGGTGAACTCGCCGGACAGGTTGGATTTGACGAACAGGTTCTGATAGGTCGGTTCGATGGACTGCGTCACGCCGCAGATATTGGAGATCGTCGCGGTGGGGGCGATCGCCATCACATTGGAGTTGCGCATGCCCTGATGGGTGACCTTCTCACGCAGGCGCTGCCAATCCTGAGTGGTGCTGGTGTCGACCTCGATATAGCTTTCGCCGCGTTCGAGCTTGAGTTTTTCGATGGAATCGATGGGCAGTACGCCCTGGCTCCACAGCGAGCCCTCGAAGCTTGAGTATTTTCCGCGTTCGGCAGCAAGATCCGAGGAGGCTTCGATGGCGTGATAGCTGACCAATTCCATGGAACGGTCGGCGAATTCCACCGCCTGTTGACTGGCGTAGGCAATGTCCTGGGCGTAGAGCGCATCCTGGAAGCCCATGATGCCGAGACCCACCGGACGATGCTTGAAATTGGCATTACGCGCCTGATCCACGGCGTAGTAATTGATGTCGATGACGTTATCCAGCATGCGCACGGCGGTACGTACGGTCTTGCTGAGCTTGGCGCTATCCAGCCTGCCTTCCAGGATATGCCGGGCCAGGTTGATCGAGCCCAGGTTGCATACCGCAATCTCATCGATGCTGGTGTTGAGCGTGATCTCGGTGCAAAGGTTCGAGGAGTGAACCACACCGGCGTGTTGCTGCGGGCTTCTCAGGTTGCAGGGATCCTTGAAAGTGATCCAGGGGTGGCCGGTCTCGAATAGCATCGAGAGCATCTTGCGCCACAGATCCTTGGCCTTGACCCGCTTGAATAACCTGAGCTGGCCGTCATGGGTCATCGCTTCGTAGTCTTCGTAGCGCTTCTCGAAAGCGGCGCCGTAAAGCTCGTGCAGGTCCGGGCAGGTGGAGGGCGAAAACAACGTCCAGTCGCCATCGTCGAACACACGCTTCATGAACAGGTCGGGCACCCAGTTGGCGGTGTTCATGTCATGGGTGCGGCGACGGTCGTCGCCGGTGTTCTTGCGTAACTCGAGAAATTCCTCGATGTCCAGGTGCCAGGTCTCCAGGTAGGCGCACACCGCGCCTTTGCGCTTGCCACCCTGATTCACTGCCACCGCCGTATCGTTGACCACCTTGAGAAACGGCACCACGCCCTGGGACTTGCCGTTGGTGCCCTTGATCCAGGCGCCCAGGGCGCGTACCGGCGTCCAGTCGTTGCCGAGCCCCCCCGCCCACTTGGAGAGCATGGCGTTGTCGCGGATGGCGCTATAGATCCCGTTTAGATCGTCCGGCACGGTGGTCAGGTAACAGCTGGAAAGCTGGCTGCGTACGGTGCCGGCGTTGAACAAGGTCGGCGTGGAGGCCATGTAATCGAAGCTGGAAAGCAGCTCGTAGAACTCAATGGCCCGCGCTTCGCGATCATCTTCATTCAGTGCCAGTCCCATGGCCACACGCATGAAAAGTACTTGGGGAAGCTCGTAACGACTCTCGTCATGGTGAAGGAAGTAACGGTCGTAAAGTGTCTGCAGACTCAGGTAAGTAAAGGCGAGGTCACGGCGGTGATCCAGTGCCGCGCCCAGGCGGTCGAGATCGAATTCGGCCAGACGAGGGTCAAGCTGCTCGAATTCAATGCCCTTGTTCACATATGCTTGAAACGCCGGGGAGTAGAGCTCTGCCATTTCCGAGTAAGTGGCTTCGTCGGCGACGCCCAGAAAAGACAGGGCTTCACGGCGCAGATTGTCCTGGAGCAGGCGGGCGGTGACGTAGCTGTAGTTGGGCTCTTTCTCGACCAGGGTGCGAGCGGTCATCGTCAGCGCCTGGGAAACTCCATCGACGGTGACGCCGTCATAGAGGTTTTTCAACGCGGCCTGGACAATGGCACCGGCGTCAACATTGGCCAGGTCGGTACAGACATCGGTTACCAGTGTTTCGATACGGCCCAGATCCAGCGGGCGGGTACTGCCGTCGCGTAGCGTCACATTCAAATCGGGATGCGGCTTGGCGATTGCCGCTTCGTTGGTGGCGCGCGCCCGGGCATGTTCTTCACGGTAAAGTACATAGGCGCGGGCGACTTTCTGCTCGCCGGCGCGCATCAGGGTGAGTTCGACCTGATCTTGGATATCCTCGATATGCACGGTGCCGCCATCGGGCATGCGACGTAGAAAGGCCTGCTGAATGGTTTGCGCTGCCTGTGGGACAAACGCTCGTACCCGGGAGGAAGCAGCAGCGTCGTCACCTTCCACGGCAATGAATGCCTTGTACATGGCAACGGAAATCTTGTTGACATTGAAGGGGGCGACATCGCCTTCGCGCTTGATGACACTTAGGGTTTGCGGCGCGGTGACGCCAACGCCGGTGGTGGTAGAAGGATACAAATCATCGGACATGATGGGAAATTCCATGAGGCCAGGTTTTGCCGGACGGCTAAAAAAGCTGCTTGATAGAAGGAGATGCTTCTGCTAAGGCACACTATGTGGTGTGTTTTTATTAAAAAAACACAAGATAGTGTGTTTGGTCTCAGTGTTCAAGTTTTTGATCGGCAGTGCCAAGGCCACCCCCAGGAAGTGTGAAAATGCAGCCTAAGGCAAGGCGTAGTGGTTGTTTTAAGGTATCCTTGTAACAAGTTACTACCCTGGCATGCACAATGTGCATGTGAGATAACAAATTAGCCCCATGGAGTGAAAAAAGCGGATGGTGGATCACTTGGAACAACAATTTCAGGCACTGGGATCACAAGAGTCTGCAGTGCCTGACTATCCTGATCAGGACCACATCCTGATCATTGAAGACGACCAGCGTCTGGCCGAGTTGACCCGTGATTATCTCCAAGCCAATGGCTTTCAGGTCACCTTGGAAGCCGATGGCAGCAAGGGAGTGGATCGCATACTGACCTTGCAGCCGGATCTGGTGATTTTGGACTTGATGTTGCCGGGAGAAGACGGCCTTTCCGTCTGCCGTCGGGTGCGTCCCAATTACGCCGGACCGATCATGATGCTGACCGCTCGCACCGATGATCTCGATCAAGTGCTGGGGCTGGAAATGGGCGCGGATGATTATGTGTCCAAGCCGGTACAGCCACGCGTGTTGCTGGCCCGTATGCGGGCACTGCTGCGACGAGCCGATGCGCCGGCCCCGGGCGGCGAAATGCGGTTGAAATTCGAGAATCTGGAAATCGACAACGCCACTCGCGAAGCTTGGCTTCAGGGTGAGCGAATTGATTTGACCAGCGCTGAATTCGACCTGCTGTGGCTATTGGCGCGCAATGCCGGGCGTGTTTTGACTCGTGAGGAAATTTTCAGCGAGTTGCGTGGTATCAAATACGACGGTCAGGACCGTTCGATCGATGTGAGGGTTTCGCGCATTCGCCCCAAGATCGGTGACGACCCAAACCAGCCGCACCGGATCAAGACCGTGCGCAGTAAAGGATACCTGTTCGTCAAGGATGGCTAATTGATGCGGCGCTTGTTGTCCCATGGCACTTTCCTGCGTTTTTATGTATTGCTCGGGTTGGCGCTGTTGATGCTGTTTCTCCTGGCATTGTCAGGGCGAATGCTGATCGAACAAGTACGTAACGAAGACCACCGGGAACAACTGGTGGCATTGCCCATGTCGCTGTTGACACAAGCGCTCGCCAATGAGCCCGAGGCATCCTGGGAAGAAGTATTGGCTGACTATGCCCAGCAACTGGACATGGACCTGTCATTGCTTCCGATCGAAGAACTCGGTGGTCAGTATTTCGCCCGCGCCCGTCTCGCACGCGGGCAGGTATTGGTCAACAATGGTTCGGGCGACGCCTGGGAACTACAACAGCAGTTGCCTGACATGCCTTGGGTACTTCAGGCCGAGTTGCCCGGCTGGAGCGAACGCCAGTGGCAGGGCATGATGCGCTTGCTGGGTAACTGGCTGGCTAGCGTCAGCCGATCACAACGGGTCGAGCGCTTGGATATCCTGGAGCAGGGCGCATGGCCGCTGAGTTTGCTGCTGACACCGCCCGAAGAAATAACTTCAGCTCAGCAGGCGCAACTGGAGCAAGGCCAGGTGGTCATGCAATTACTGTCGTATACGCTGGACGCCAAGTTGCTGTATCGCCTGCCGGGAGAGGCGCAGTGGTTACAGGCCGGGCCGGTCATCCGCCTGGAGTCGCTGCCGCTGAAGCTGCATTTGGCATTGTTGCTCGGCTTGATGGTGGTGCTGGCACTGATCATCTATCTGATCATGCGCAGTATCGAAACCCGTATGTCGCGGTTGGAACTGGCCGCCACGCGCATCGCCAGCGGGCGCCTGGAAACCCGGGTGAAGGTGGAAAGCGGCGATTTTCTGGGCCGTCTGGGGATGGCGTTCAATGGCATGGCCAATCAGGTACAGTCCTTGTTGCGTGGTCAGCAGGAAATGATTCGCGCTGTCTCGCATGAATTGCGCACCCCGGTGGCACGTATCCGTTTTGCCGTCCAGATGGTCGAAGACATGACCGAGGAGCCGGCGATTCGGCGCCAACTGCAAGGCATTGATGGTGACATTTCCGAACTTGACGATCTGGTCGACGAGATTCTCACCTATGCCCGCCTGGGCAGCGAGTCGATCAACGGCGCGGAAATGCAAACCGCACTGATAGACTGCGGGGCGATGGCAGAGCGAGTCATCGAGACGCTTTCACCCTTGCATGAGAACTTGTCGCTACAGCTGGTGCACGATGACGATGTCGAATTGAGTGTGGAACCACGTTACTTGCAGCGCGCCTTGCAGAACTTGGTCAGCAATGCCTGCCGCTATGCCCAGTCGCGAGTGGTTATCCGGTTATACGACGAGCCTCATCTGGTGCGTATCGATGTCGAAGATGACGGCCCCGGTGTACCGGAGGAGGCGCGTGCCGAGATATTCAAGCCTTTTGCCCGGCTTGATGACAGCCGAGCGCGCAGCTCTGGGGGATACGGCTTGGGGCTCTCGATCGTGGAAAAGATCATGGCTTGGCACGGGGGCAGCGTGACCGTGGATCAAAGCCCTGAGTTGCAAGGTGCCCGCTTTACGCTGTTGCTTCCCCGCCGTGAATGATATGGCTCAGGCCGGTTTGATACCTTCGAGTACTGCAAACGAGGTTTCCCGGGCGGTACGCAGAAAATCCTCCATCCAGGGTGCTTTTCGATTTTCTTCGCGCAATGCCGCGTAAAGGGTTCCCCATACGCCCTCGCGCCCCAGGCCCACCGCACTCACGTAATTGCGCTCCAGATACTCGGTCAATGCCCAGCTGGGCAAGGCGCAGACTCCCCGTCCACTGGCCACCAGTTGCATCATCATGATGGTCAACTCAGCGGTACGTATCTCTTTGGGACGTACGCCGGCGGGATCGAGAAACTGCGTAAACACATCCAGCCGTGAGTGCTCCACCGGATAAGTGATCAAGGTTTCCTCTCGCAGGTCTTGGGCGGTCACGAATGGCTTTGCCGCAAGCGCATGCTGACGAGCCACTGCCAGTAAGCCCTCATAGCGAAACAAGGGCTCATAGTGCACACCTGCAATCGGCTGGGGGTCGGCGGTGATCACCAGGTCGAGTTGTTCCCGGGCAAGAGCCGGCAGCGGGTCGAAATGATGGCCACTGGGAATATCGATTTCCACTTCCGGCCAATGGTTACGAAAATGATCCACGGTGGGCATCAGCCATTGAAAACAGCTGTGGCACTCGATGGCCATATGCAACCGCCCCTGCTCGGTGCCCGCCAGGCGTGCCAGGTCGCGTTCGGCCATGCGTACCTGGGGTAATACCTGATCGCCCAGGGCGAGCAAGCGCAGCCCAGCACGGGTAAATTCCACCGGCCGCGTCTTGCGCACGAAGAGTGTGCTTTCCAGACGGGCTTCCAGGTCCTTGAGTTGATGCGAAAGCGCGGATTGGGTGAGATGCACGCGGTCGGCGGCTTCCACCAGGGAGCCGGTTTCGCGCAGGGCGGCCAGGGTTCTCAGGTGACGTAACTCGATCATAAGTGAATTTCATTCATGGTTATCATTAATAAGTTTAGTTTGATTCACAATTGCGTGGCTTGCAGACTGTGCGAAATTATTCACGTTGAAAGGTTTCATCATGACAGTTTCTCATATTCTGGGCTATCCACGCATTGGCGCGCAGCGCGAATTGAAAAAAGCCACGGAAGCCTATTGGAAAGGCGATCAGGATCGCGAGGCCCTGGAAAATGTCGGACGTGACTTGCGTGCCCGCCACTGGGCGGCGCAACGCCAGGCCGGGCTGGATTGGGTCAGCGTAGGTGATTTCGCTTTCTACGATCAGGTGCTGAATGTTTCCGCCTTGCTGGGGGCAGTGCCGGAGCGCTTTGCCGCTCAGCAGGAACTGGCCGCTGGTGACGTTAGCCTGGATACCACCTTTCGCATGGCTCGCGGTCGGGCACCCAGCGGTATCCCGGCGGCGGCTTGCGAAATGACCAAGTATTTCGATACCAACTATCACTACCTGGTCCCTGAGCTGCATGAACACCAGCGCTTTCAGTTGGCGTCCACTCGCTTGTTCGATGAAGTGGACGAGGCGCACCAGGCCGGACATTCGGTGAAGGTGACCTTGACCGGGCCACTGACCTGGTTGTGGCTGGGCAAGGAAAAAGGCCAGGCGTTCGACCGTTTGTCGCTGTTGGAAGAAGTGGTCGAGGTTTACGGCGAGGTGCTCAATCGCTTGGCGGTACAGGGGGTGGAATGGGTGCAGCTCGATGAACCCGCCTTGGTGCAGGATCTCCCTCTGGCCTGGCAGCAAGCTTATGAACGTACCTATCACCGCCTCCAGGCGGCACCGCTCAAACTGATGGTGGCCATTTATTTTGGCGGCTTGGGCGATAATCTGTCGCTTGCGACGCGCCTGCCGGTGGCCGGGTTGCATGTCGATGCGGTGCGTGGAGCGGATGAACTGACCCATGTGATCGATCGTCTCGGGCCGCATCAAGTGCTCTCGGTGGGGGTGGTGGATGGACGTAATATCTGGCGAGCGGACCTGGCGGCCTTGCGGGAGCGCTTCATGCCGGTAAAGGTACGCCTGGGCAATCGCCTATGGCTGGCCCCGAGCTGTTCGTTGTTGCATGTGCCGGTGGACCTTGCGCTTGAAAGCGACCTGGATAATCAGCTGAAAAACTGGCTGGCGTTTGCCCGGCAGAAACTCGATGAAGTGGTCAGCCTTTCTCGTTTGCTGGACAACCGGGCTACCGCCGAGGATGAAACACGCCTGGACGCAGCCACCCGCGCCCTGGATGAACGACGCGGCTCCGAGCGGACCTGCCGCAAGACGGTAAGAGCCCGCCTGGCGGCCATACAGCTTGCCGATAGCGCGCGTAGCAGCGCCTATGCCCAACGCGCCCTGGCCCAGCGGCGCAAACTTGATCTACCGCTGTTTCCCACCACCACGATCGGCTCTTTTCCGCAAACCCAGGATATCCGTGCGGCGCGCCGGGCGTTCAAGGCAAAGACCCTGGGGCGTGAAGCTTACGAAACGCGCATGCGTGAGGAAATCGCCTATAGCGTCACGCGCCAGGAAGCCTTGGGGCTGGATATACCGGTACATGGCGAAGCCGAGCGCAACGATATGGTCGAGTATTTCGGTGAACAGCTCGAGGGATTCGCCTTTACCCGGTTCGGCTGGGTACAGAGCTACGGTTCACGCTGCGTCAAGCCGCCGGTAATTTATGGGGATGTCAGCCGTCCGGCACCCATGACGGTGCGCTGGAGTGAATACGCCCAGACACTGACCGACAAGCCCATGAAAGGCATGCTTACCGGGCCGGTGACGATTCTGCACTGGTCCTTCGTGCGCGACGACCAGCCCCGCGAGACCACCTGCCGTCAGATTGCGTTGGCGCTACGCGATGAGGTGGTGGACCTTGAACGAGCGGGCATCAGCATCATTCAGATTGACGAACCGGCATTGCGCGAAGGGCTGCCGCTGCGCCAAGGGCAATGGCAGGCTTACCTGAATTGGGCGGTGGAATGCTTCAAGTTGAGCGCCTCCGGGGTGCGCGACGAGACCCAGATCCATACGCATATGTGTTATTCGGAATTCAACGACATTATCGGGGCGATTGCCGCACTGGACGCCGATGTAATCACCATCGAAACCTCGCGTTCGGACATGGAGCTACTGGCGGCCTTTCAGGACTTCGCCTATCCCAACGAGATTGGCCCCGGTGTCTACGATATCCACACCCCCAATATTCCCGAGGTAGCCTGGATGGTACAGTTGATGGAAAAAGCGCTGGAGAAGATTCCTGCCGAGCGGCTGTGGGTCAATCCTGATTGCGGGTTGAAAACCCGTCACTGGGAAGAAGTCGAACCGGCCCTGGCCAATATGGTGGAGGCCGCGAAAGTTCTGCGTAAACGTTACGCCTGACCGGCAGCGCACCTGACTCTCAGTCCCTGACTATCAGCTCTTGACCAGCAGTGCCAAGGGCTGAGGATAGGTCAAATTTTCGAGGCATAAGCGTAAAGCAGCGTTTCCTGAGCACTGATGGGAGCGCTGCCGTTCGGGCACTGAAGCTCATATTGCCCGTCGGATTGCAGCCGCCAGCTCTGGCAGTTGTCCACCAGGTAGGTTTCCAGGTCCTTGCGCACCCGGGTGGCGATTTTCTTTTCCAGCAGGGGAAAGCAGGTTTCCACCCGGTGAAACATGTTACGCGCCATCAGGTCGGCGCTCGAGCACCAGATTTCCGGCTCGCCATCGTTATGAAAATGAAACACGCGGGTGTGCTCCAGAAAGCGCCCGATAATCGAGCGTACCCGTATGTTGTCCGAGATACCCGGCACCCCAGGGCGTAGGCAGCACATGCCGCGAATGATCAGGTCGCACTCGACCCCCGCCTGAGACGCCCGGTAAAGCGCTCGGATCAGTTTGGGCTCGGTCAGGGAATTGCACTTGATGATGATGTGAGCGCGCTTACCTTGCTGGGCGTGCTGTGCTTCGCGCTCGATCATTTCCACCAATCGCTCATGCAGAGTGAAAGGTGCATGCAGCAGGGTATCGATACGCCTTGCCTTGCCCATACCGGAGAGCTGCTGAAAGACCTTGTGAACATCGCTACACAGCTTGGGATTGGCGGTGAGCAGACTGTAATCGGTATACAGCTTGGCGGTCTTGGAGTGGTAGTTGCCGGTGCCCAGATGGGCATAGTGGCGCAGCTTGCCTTTTTCACGTCGCACGATATGCAGCATCTTGGCATGGGTCTTGTAGGCCATGATGCCGTAAATCACGATGGCGCCAGCTTCCTGGAGGCGAGAGGCGAGTACCAGGTTGTCGGCTTCATCGAAACGTGCGCGAAGCTCGATCACCACCGTGACTTCCTTGCCTTGGCTTGCGGCGTCCACCAAGGCGCTGACAATCGGCGATTCGGCGCCGGTACGGTATAGCGTCTGCTTGATGGCGAGCACATTCGGGTCACGTGCCGCCTCGCGCAGCAGGTCTTCGATCGGCGTGAACGACTGAAAAGGATGGTGCAGCAGGATATCGTGCTTGGCGATGGCCTGGAACAAGCTGCCGCTCTTGAGCGAATTGGGAATACTGGGAGTGAAGGGGCGATAGACCAGGTCCGGCCTGTCGACGTCTCCCAGTACCGCCATCATGCGGGTCAGGTTGACCGGGCCTTCGACGAGGTACAGATCGTCCGGCCCCAGTTCGAATTGCGTCAGCAGAAAATCGATCAAGTCGGCCGGGCAGTTTTCCGCCACTTCCAGGCGTACCCCATTGCCATAGCGACGCGCGAGCAATTCACCGCGTAGCGCCGAGGCCAGATCGGAGACTTCTTCGGGGTCGACACTCATGTCGGCATTGCGCGTCAGACGGAACTGATAGCAACCGCGCACGTTCATGCCGGGAAACAGCTCGTCAGCATGGGCGTGGATCATCGAAGACAAGAAGACGTATTCGGAGAAGCCTTCCTCGCAAAGGGCCTTGGGCAGGGCCATCAAGCGAGGCAATGAACGCGGTGCGGGAAGGATTGCCATCCCACCGGCGCGTCCGAAGGCATCCTTGCCTTCCAGCCTGACGATGAAATTCAGGCTCTTGTTGACCAGGCGAGGAAACGGATGCGAAGGGTCCAGCCCGATAGGGCTGATCACCGGCATGATTTCGTTATCGAAGAACTCGCGCACCCAGGCCTTTTGCTCGCTTGTCCAGTGATCACGCCGTCGAAAGCGCAGTCCCTGGGCTTCCAGCTGGGGTAGCAAGGTGTCGTTGAGTATCTGGTATTGACGAATAATCTGCCGATGGGCAGTTTGCGAGATTTCCGCGAGTACTGCCTTGGGTAGCCGGCCATCCGCGCCGGTGGTGTCATCGCCTAAAGCGATTTGATGCTTGAGCCCAGCCACCCTGATTTCAAAGAACTCGTCCATGTTGGAGGAGAAGATCAGCAGGAACATCAAGCGATTGAGCAATGGATGCGACTCATCGAGGGCCTGTTCGAGCACTCGGATGTTGAATTGCAGGTGGGAGAGCTCACGATTGAAATACAGCAACGGATCGTCGAGGTCGGTTTCCGGCACGGGGTGACGCGTCTGCACGCCGGTAGGGGTACGGTTGAGGCGCAAGGGTGCCGCCTCGCTTGCGGTGTCGCTGCTCTCGTTCTGGGAACCATCAATGGCTGAGTCTTGCATGTACGCGCTCCCGGTCACGCCCAGGCAGCTTTGGGGGCGAATATTGGTGAATATGCGTCGAGGTTAATCGACGAGGATGACAGCCAGATGACAGCGCTCGTTATCGCAGCGCTTGCTATCTGGCGCGAACGTCTAGCCTGGGCCTACCCTTGAGATTGCATGTAGCGGGCTGCCTCCAGGGCGAAATAGGTCAAGATACCGTCGGCACCGGCACGCTTGAAGCACATCAACGATTCCATGATCACCGGCTCGGCTTCCAGCCAGCCGTTGTCGAACGCCGCGCGGTGCATGGCGTACTCGCCGCTGACCTGATAAGCGAAAGTGGGGACTCTGAGTTCGTCCTTTACCCGGCGAACCACATCCAGATAAGGCATGCCGGGCTTGACCATCACCATGTCAGCGCCTTCGGCCAGGTCCAGGGCGACTTCATGCAGGGCTTCATCGCTGTTGGCCGGGTCCATCTGGTAGGTGCGCTTGTCGGCCTTGCCCAGATTGGCTGCCGAGCCCACCGCATCTCGGAAAGGCCCGTAGTAATGCGAAGCATACTTGGCGCTGTAGGCCATGATGCGCACATTGTGCAGGTGTTCCTGTTCGAGTACCTGACGGATGGCGCCAATGCGTCCGTCCATCATATCCGAAGGCGCCACCACGTCGGCGCCGGCCTCGGCGTGGGACAACGCCTGCTTGAGCAAGGTGTCGACGGTGCGGTCATTCTGGACATAGCCCTGCTCATCGATAATGCCGTCCTGGCCATGACTGGTGTAGGGGTCAAGCGCCACATCGGTAATAATCCCCAGTTCCGGTAAGGCGGTTTTCAATGCCCGTACACTGCGCTGCACCAGCCCATTGGCGTTATAGGCTTCTTCCGCCAGATCGCTTTTATGTTCGGCGGTCACCACCGGAAACAATGCCAGGGCGGGAATACCCAGTTGGTAGGCTTCGCGTGCCTGCTCGATCAAAAGGTCCAGCGACAAACGCTCCACGCCGGGCATCGAGGCGACCGCTTCGCGCTGGTTTTCGCCTTCCAGCACGAAAACCGGCAGGATCAGGTCGCTGGGGGTCAGGGAGGCTTCTTGCATCAGGCGACGAGAAAAATCATCGCGGCGCATACGGCGCATGCGTAGCGCAGGAAAATGGCGAGGACTGGGCGTGTTCAAGGCGTTTCTCCAGACAGTAACGGAAAGCTCATCGCCGACGGTACAGGCGACAACAATCCCTTGAGTATATCAGCCGTGCTATCCGGCGAAAGCCGCCTTGTGGCCGGAGAAGAGACTCACTAAAGTGGACGATCGATTTATTCAGCATTGCCCATGGCGGCGACACCCAAACGAGGAAATAAAAATGACCAAACAGGTGGCAGTGATCCTGGCAGGCTGTGGCGTGTTCGACGGCTCGGAAATTTATGAAACCACCTTGACGCTGCTGCGTCTGGACCAGTTGGGGATCGGTTATCGTTGCTTCGCCCCGGATATCGAGCAATATCAGGTGGTGAATCATCTTACCCAGGCGCTGGAAGACGGCGAAAGCCGCAATGTACTGAAAGAGGCCGCACGCCTGGCCCGTGGTGAGATCAGCGAGCTGGGAGAGCTCCAGGCCGGTGATTACGACGCGGTGATCGTCCCCGGCGGTTTCGGGGTGGCCAAGAATCTCTCCGACTTTGCTCGGGCAGGCGACAACATGCAGGTGCTTGAGGCACTCAAGGACGCTTTGGCGGGCTTTCGTGAAGATGCCAAGCCGATTGGCCTGATGTGTATCTCGCCGGTGTTGGTGCCGCGTTTGCTAGGCGAGGGCATTGCGGTGACCGTGGGCAACGACCCGGGCGTTTCCGGTGCCATCAGTGCCATGGGGGGGTTGCACCGTAGTTGCGGAGTAGAAGGCATCGTCGTGGATCGAGAACACCAGGTGGTGACCACACCGGCCTACATGTTGGCGACCAGAATCAGTGAAGCGGCTACCGGGATCTTCAAGCTAGTGGATCGTATCGACGAAATGCTGACCTGATAGCCTGACGCACAACGGCCCCTCTATCTAAAATGGCCTCTCTATTTGATCAATAGAGGGGCCGTTGCGGTTTTACGGTACAGGAATTACGTTATCTGGCTGAGATGTCAGACATTTTTATCCTGTTCCTCGGCGGCATCTTTTTCCGCCCGACGCTTGCGTACCAGGCGGCCGAATAACAGCCCGACTTCATAAAGCAGGTACATGGGTACTGCCAGCAAGCTCTGGGAAATAATATCCGGCGGCGTCAGCAGCATTCCGACGACGAAACACCCCAGGACGATGTAAGGGCGTTTTTTCGACAGGCTTTCCACCGTGGTGGCCCCGGAGGCGATCAGCAGAAAGGTAGCAATGGGGATTTCAAACGCCACACCAAAGGCGAAAAACAACTTGAGGACGAAGTTAAGGTACTGATTTATATCGGTCATTACCGCCACGTTTTCCGGCCCGGTCTGGGTGAAAAACTGAAACAGCAGCGGAAATACCACGTAATAGGCGAATGCCGCCCCGGTATAGAAAAGCGCTATGCTGGAGGCCAGGATTGGCACTGCCATGGCCTTTTCATTGTCGTAAAGCCCGGGTGCGACAAATGCCCAGGCCTGATGCAACACATAGGGAATGGCGGCGAATACCGCCACCACCAGAGTCAGTTTGAATGGTGCAAGGAAGGGTGATGCCACTTCGGTGGCAATCATCTGCGAGCCTGGCGGCAACAGCGCCATCAATGGCTGGGCGACAAAGGAATAGATGTCGTTGGCAAACGAATATAGCCCTAGAAAAATGACCAGGATCACTACCACCGCACGCATCAGGCGCGAGCGTAGTTCGATCAAATGTTCAATCAAAGGGGCCTGGACTTGCTCTTTCTGCGAGTCGCCGGACGTGCTCATCGGGAATCGGTATCCTTCTTGGCGGCCGAGGTGTCATCGGATGATGCGGTGGGTAGGTCTTCACGCACGGTAGCCAGGGCATCGTCGAGCCGTGATGTAGCACGCGCCACAGGATCCTCGGGGGGCGGTTCATTCTCCGACGTCTCGTTCGGGTTTTTCGTAGCATCCGAACGAGAAGGGGGAGTGTCCGCCAGGCTTTCGACGTCTTGCTTGGCCTTCTTGAGGCTATCGTCGAGTTTTTGTTGTTGCTCGTTGAGCTTCTGGCGCAACTCTTCGGTTTCCAGCTGGGCGTTGATTTCACGCTGCATGCCGGACACCGTTCGCTTGACCTTGCCAATCCACAGGCCCACCGTACGCGCGGCGCGCGGAAGCCTCTCGGGACCCAGCACCAATAAGCTCACCACACCGATGAGCAATAGCTCAAGAAAACCGATATCCAGCATAGATTACTTGCGCTCGTCGGAACGTTCGGGCTGCTTTTCTTCGGCTTTCACATCGTAAGTGTTGCCGTTGTCTTCATGGGCGACCTTGGCACGGGGCTCGTCGGTCTTCTTGGCCTTGGCGTCGGCATCTTCCGTTTCGTCTTCATGCATGGCTTTCTTGAAGCCTTTCATGGCTCCACCGAGGTCAGTCCCTACGTTGCGCAGTTTCTTGGTGCCGAAAATCAGGATGATGATGCCCAGAACAATCAGCAGCTGCCAAATACTGATACCACCTAACATATGCAATTCCTCTTTTACGGTGCTGCGGTTGATAGCGGTGCGTTATTGGGATCTGGCGGACTTTTCCGCATGACCCGAGATTCCAAAGCGACGAGCCAGTTCGTCGAGTACCGGCTGATGATCCATGCCCAAGTGCGAAAGCATGACCAGGCTATGAAACCACAGGTCAGCGGTTTCGGCGACAAGGGCGTGACGCTGTGCCTCAGTGCCGTGTTCGGCATCCTTGGCCGCCAACAGTGTTTCGGTCGCTTCTTCGCCGACTTTTTCGAGTATCTTGTTCAAACCCTTGTGATGCAAGGCGGCGACATAAGAATCTTCCGGTGCTGCGTGCCGCCTTTGGCGTAATACCTCGGCCAATGCATCGAGAATGCTCTGGTCGGCAGAGGTTGGTTGTGAAGAATAAGTGTCTTGCATGCTAAGCATCCGGTCAAAGTAAAAAGGGAGTCATTGCCATACGACGAGCGCCAGACCGATGGCCGCCGCCGCCAGTACCGGCCAATCCTGGGTCGAGGACCAGGCACTCAGCGGTTGCCAGACCAAGGCCAGTGCCACCAGGATCAACCCCAGGCGTAATCGGTGCTGACGCTTGTCCTTGCGCTGCAGCTGGTAGCGAATGCCCTCGATGGCCCCGGCCTGTTGCAGGCGCTGACGATGTTCGTGCTCCATGCGGCTGAGTGCCTGATGGGCAAGTGCCGGTAGCTCCGGGAGTTGATGAGAGAGTTCCGGCGCTTGGCGCTTGAGAGATTTCCATAGCCCTCCGATGCCGGCGCGCTCTTTCATCCATTGTTCCAGGTAAGGCTTGGCGGTGCTCCATAGGTCCAGGTCGGGGTAGAGTTGACGACCCAGCCCCTCGATATTGAGCAGCGTCTTTTGTAGCAGTACCAGCTGCGGCTGGACTTCCATATTGAAGCGCCGTGCGGTCTGAAACAGCCCCAGCAGCACTTGGGCGAAGGAGATGTCCTTGAGCGGCTTTTCCAGGATTGGCTCACATACAGTGCGTATCGCGGCGGCGAACTCATTGGCACGAGTGTTTTCGCCCACCCAGCCGGATTCGATGTGCAGGGCGGCGACTTCGTAATAATCCTGATGAAAGAAGGCCAGAAGGTTACGTGCTAGGTAGTCCTGGTCTTCGCGGGTCAGGCTGCCCACGATGCCGCAATCGATAGCGATGTACTGGGGGTCTTCCGGGTTGTCGCAATTGACGAAGATATTGCCCGGATGCATGTCGGCGTGAAAGAAGTTGTCGCGAAACACCTGGGTGAAGAAAATTTCGACCCCTCGCTCGGCAAGCTTCTTCAGGTTGGTGCCTTGAGCGATCAGCATGGCGGTGTTCGCCACCGGTACACCGCGAATACGCTCCTGCACCATCATGCCCCGGCGGGTGAATTGCCAATGAATGCTGGGCACGAACAGCAGGGGAGAATCCTTGAAGTTGCGCTTGAGCTGGGAGGTATTGGCCGCTTCTTTGTACAGGTCGAGTTCATCGAACAGCGTGGCTTCATAGTCGCGGATGACTTCAACCGGGCGCAGCCGTCTGGCTTCCGGAATCATGGCCAGTACCCGGGCGACCTGATACATCAGCGCCATGTCCTGACGCATGACGCGAGTGATGCCCGGACGAATGATCTTGACCACGACGTCTTCACCGCTGTGCAGCCGAGCGGCATGCACCTGGGCGATCGACGCCGATGCCAAAGGAGTAGTATCGAATTCGGCAAATGCCAGGGCAATCGAGGTTTCCAGCTCTTTTTCGATACGCTCCACGGCCAAGTGGCCGGGAAACGGCGGTACCTGATCTTGCAGGCGCTTGAGTTCATCGGCGATGTCTTCCGGCAAAAGGTCGCGCCGGGTGGAAAGCATTTGCCCGAACTTGATAAAGATCGGGCCCAGCAGTTCCAGCGACAGACGCAAGCGCTCCCCGCGGGAACGCGAGCCCACTGGAATCAAGCGCAGCGGGGAAAACCACAATAAGGTACGCAGCCACCAGGGTAGGCGTTCCATGGGAATCAGGGTATCCAGCCGGTGACGGCTGATGACCCAGGAAATGCGCAGTAGGCGCAGAATCATGAGCGCGGTTCCTGGGTGAGCTTTTTATGCAAGCGTGCCAGCCGAGCCTCCAGGCGGTCGGTGGCAATATCGATTTCCGTCAGATGATCGCGAACAATATCGTGCTGATGGCGGCCTGGCAGCAGGCGAGCTTCCTCGAAAACGTAATCGGCGACGTCCTGAAACAGCTCATCCTTGGCGCGCAGCCCCCAGCGCGCCATGCGGCGTAAACCTTCCGCCAGCGAATGCGCGGGCATATCGCCCAGCCAGTGAGCCAGATCGTTTTCCCAGTCAATATCCAAATCCAGAAAGAGTTCGCGGGCCGCTTCCAGGAGGTGCGTGTGGCCACGCACTGAAAGCTTGCCTTCGAACATCAAGCGTTCGACGGATTTTCCACTGATCCATTCGGCAAGCGTGTCCGGGGAGAGCTCGACTACGGCATTGACGTCTTTCTCGTCGACCTCGTCGCCACGCAGAAGATCGATGCCATGATGATGAAAATGAATCAGTAGATGCAGGCGGGGCTGCTCCAGGCGTACCAACAGGCGATTGCCGGCCAGCGCATCCAGCCGCGAAGGCGCGGCGGGATCTCGTGCCAGCAATGCATTCAGGGTGCGTTCAAGGCCCGCCAGCAATAAAGAGGGGGTTACCAGCATGCCAACCTCATAGCTTGATGCCGCGATGCAGGGCGACAATGCCGCCGGTGAGGTTGGTGTATTCCACGCGCTCCAACCCCGCACTTTCCATCATGGCCTTGAGCGTCTCCTGATCCGGATGCACTCGGATGGATTCAGCCAGATAACGGTAACTATCACCGTCACCCGCGACCAGCTCACCTACCTTCGGCAATAGGCGGAATGAATATTCATCGTAGGCCTTGCTGAGCAAGGCGTTGTCGGGCTTGGAAAATTCCAGCACCAGCAAACGCCCGCCGGGCTTGAGTACCCGGGTCATGGAGCGCAGGGCAGCATCCTTGTCGGTAACGTTGCGCAGGCCGAAGGCAATGGTAATGCAATCGAAGCTGTTGTCGGGGAACGGCAGGCATTCGGCATTGGCCTGAACGTATTCCACATTGCCGCCCACGCCGTTGTCCAGCAGCTTGTCGCGGCCCACCTTGAGCATGGAGGCGTTGATGTCGGCCAAGACCACCTGGCCACGCGATCCGACCAGACGCGAGAACTTCAGGGTAAGGTCACCCGTACCGCCAGCGATATCCAGCACCCGATGCCCGGGGCGTACGCCCGCCCGTTCGATGGTCAGGCGTTTCCACAGGCGATGAATGCCCAGGGACATGAGGTCGTTCATGATGTCATAGCGAGCGGCGACCGAATGAAATACATCGGCGACGCGTGACGCTTTTTCGTCGACCGGGACTTCCTGATAACCGAAGTGAGTGGTGCGTTTTTGCGTGGGGCTCATATCACTAAGGCTCCCGAATTCGAGGCGGTGGCAGTTGGGCGTCGTGGCCATGGGTTCGATCCAGGCGACATTGTAGCCTTCTCCACCCGGCTTGTCTTTGCTTGCCAGGTGGCTCGTCCCATAGAGCGCTCACAGCTGGCGGATTTCGATACCCAAGGGTTCACGCGAGGCGCCTGCAGCTTCCAGACGTGCCAGGTAATCCGCCCAATAGGTATCGAAGCGGGTCGCCAATTCGTACAGATAAGTGAAGCTGTACAGGCCGGTGTCGTGGCCATCATCGAAGTGCAGCTTGAGCGCATAGCGCCCGGTAGGCGTGATGTTCGCTAGGCCCACATCTTTCTTGCCTACCTGCAGCACGGCGGTTTCCCCGCCGTGGCCACGTACCTCGGCGGAGGGTGAATAGACCCGTAAGTACTCCACCGGCAGGCGGTAATGGCTGCCGTCGGCGTAACTCAGCTCAAGTTCACGCGCTTTCTTGTGGTAGTGAACCTGTTTGGGTTCAGGAGCATTCATGCTGACCTCCTCGGTTACCGGAGTAACCTCTGTCTAAAAAACGACTACCCGGCGAGCAAATCCCAGGTAGCCGGCTTTCTAGAGAATATAACGTGCCAGGTCTTCATCCATTGCCAGTTCGCCAAGCTGAGCATTGACATAATCCGCGTCGATCACCAGCGGGCTCTGCATGTCGCCGCCCTTGAATGAGGCTTCTTCGAGCAGACGCTCCATGACCGTATGCAGACGCCGTGCACCTATATTTTCGGTGCCTTCGTTGACCTGCCAGGAAATTTGCGCGATCCGTTCGATGGCATCGTCGGTGAAGGAAATATCCAGCCCTTCGGTGGCCAACAGCGCCTGATACTGGCGAGTCAGTGACGCGGAAGGCTCGGTCAGAATACGCTTGAAGTCATTTGGCGTCAGCGCATCGAGTTCCACGCGAATCGGCAGGCGCCCCTGGAGTTCGGGAATCAGGTCCGAAGGCCGTGACAGGTGGAAAGCACCGGAGGCGATGAACAGAATATGGTCGGTCTTGACCATGCCGTACTTGGTGGATACCGAGGAACCTTCGATCAGCGGCAAGAGGTCGCGCTGAACACCTTCGCGTGACACTTCGCCACCGCTGGACTGGCCGCTACCCTTGGCCACCTTGTCAATTTCATCCAGAAACACGATGCCATGCTGCTCGACCGCTTCCACGGCGCGTGCCTTGATTTCTTCTTCATTGACCAGTTTGGCGGCTTCTTCGTCACGCAGCAGGGCAAAGGCATCCTTGACCGCGACACGACGTGTTTCGCGTTTCTGCTGGCCCATATTGGAAAATAGGCTTTGCAGCTGGTTGGTCATTTCTTCCATGCCCGGCGGGGTCATGATGTCAACGTTCGGGCCATGCGCGGAAATCTCGATATCGATTTCCTTGTCATCCAGCTGGCCTTCACGCAATTTTTTGCGGAAGGCCTGGCGGGTACCGCTGTCTTGGCGCGGCTGGTCTTCCTGGCCCCGCGGCGGTGGCAATAGGGCATCCAGAATCCGGTCTTCGGCAGCGTCCGCGGCACGATTGCCGACTTCCTCTTTGGCCTGTTCACGCACCATCTTGAACGCCGCTTCGATCAGGTCACGAATGATCGACTCCACATCCCGGCCCACATAGCCGACTTCGGTGAACTTGGTGGCTTCGACCTTGATGAAGGGAGCGCGGGCCAGCTTGGCCAAGCGCCGGGCAATTTCGGTCTTGCCCACACCGGTGGGGCCGATCATCAGGATATTCTTGGGGGTGACTTCCGGGCGCAAGTCGTCGTCGAGCTGCATGCGCCGCCAGCGGTTGCGCAGGGCGATGGCCACGGCGCGCTTGGCGTCCTGTTGGCCGATGATGTATTGATCCAGGGCATGGACGATTTCACGGGGAGTCATCTGGGTCATGGTCTCGGCCTTAGCGTTCGGTGGACGTTGCGGAAGCTTGCTCTTCATAGGAGAGCTCTTCGAGTGTCACGTGATGGTTGGTGAACACACAGATGTCACCGGCGATGGCCAAGGATTTTTCGGTGATTTCACGCGCCGAGAGCTCGGTATTTTCAAGTAGCGCACGTGCCGAGGCCTGAGCGAAATTGCCCCCGGAGCCGATGGCGAGGATGCCGCGCTCGGGCTCGACCACGTCGCCATTGCCGGTAATGATCAAGGAGGCGCTATGATCGGCGACCGCCAGCAGTGCTTCCAGGCGGCGCAGGGCGCGATCGGTACGCCAATCCTTGGCCAATTCCACAGCGGCCTTGGTCAGGTGTCCCTGGTATTTTTCCAATTGCGCTTCAAAACGCTCGAACAGGGTGAATGCATCGGCGGTGCCACCGGCAAATCCTGCCAGCACCTTGCCGCGATACAGGCGGCGTACCTTGCTGGCATTGCCTTTCATCACGGTATTGCCCAGTGAGACCTGGCCGTCACCCGCCAGGGCGACCTGGTTGCCGCGACGCACGGATACGATGGTGGTCATGGAGAAAACTCCTTGGGGGAGGCGTGCTCCCGATGACTTGCGATATCGCCGACGGCGATAGGTGTTTTGCTATGCACAACACAATGTGGGCGCATCCTGAAAAAACAACCGCCTTACGCTTATGGCAAGTACTTATGGCACGATTGTTCAGGACGCTGTACGAGAGGCCCTGTGCAAGATCAGTTCTGCAGCTGAATCAGTAATGGCTCGATACCTTGGGTGCTCATCAAATCCTGAGCACGATTAAGTTCGCGGGTGTCCTCATAAGGCCCGACCTGAACGCGATGCCAGGTATCGCCACCGGCCTGTACCTCGCTGATCTGGGCCAGCAAGCTCAGGTTGCGCAGCCGTTGGCGCAGTTGCTCGGCATCACTGATTTCCCGAAACGAGGCGGCCTGAAGCATATAACGATGTGCTTCGGCGGCTGCGGTGGGTTTGCTGGGCGCCTGCTCATCGGGGCGTGTATTGGCCGCAATCACTTCGGCAATGGGGTCGCTTTGCACTGCCTCGGAAGTCGGTATCTCTTCTATGGCCTGTGCCGGTATGGGCGGGCGCGAGGCGGTGGACGGCAGGGTGGCGCCTGGAGCGATCACCTCGGTCTCCGGCAGCAAGGTATAGAACTCGAAAGTCGGCATGGCCGGTTCGGCGGCGGCCTCGGTTTCTCGCGCCGCTTCACGCTCTTGCGAAGCGGCAGGCTTGGGCAATACTGTGGCTTGGGGGGGCGAGGTTGCTTGCTCCTGCCAGGGTGCTGTGCCGTGCTGGTGCTGGGCAAGAAAAAAGCCTGCCGCCATTCCTGCCAGGCCCCACACCCAGCCGGGTAGGCGCCAGCTGCTGCGGGTGGCACGTGGGGCTTTGCGTTGGCTTGTTGCACCGCTGCGGCGCGCGGGCGTCTTGCGCGGGCTGGCCATGGATTACATCTCCTCGGGGGCGCTGACACCCATCAGGTCAAGGCCGTTGCGCAGCACTTGGCGAGTGGCCAGGCCAAGACCCAGGCGCGCATTACGCAGGGCATCATCCTCTACCATCACCTTGACCGCGTTGTAACAGGTATGGAAATCCCCAGCGAGAGTCAGCAGATATTGTGCGATTTGTTGTGGCTCACGGTTCTTGGCGGCATTTTCCACCACTCCGGGAAAGCGTGCCAAGCGGTTCATCACGGCCTTTTCCTGGTCGCTTTCCAGCAGGGCCAGGTTGGCCAGGGCCAGGTCGTGGTCGAAATCCTGACCGGCATCCTGCGTCTTGCGCAGCATGCTGCATACCCGGGCGTGAGCATACTGGATGTAGTACACCGGATTATCGTTGGATTGCGAACGGGCCAGGTCGATGTCGAAAGTGAGCTGGGAATCCGCCCGCCGGGCGGCGAGAAAAAAGCGTGTGGCGTCACGACCCACTTCATCGATCAGATCGCGCACGGTGACGTAGCTGCCGGCACGCTTGGAGATCTTCACTTCGACACCGGAGCGCGTGACCATCACCATCTGGTGGAGGACGTAGTCCGGCCAGCCTTGGGGAATGCCGACCTCGAGGGCCTGCAACCCGGCACGTACCCGCGTGACGGTGGAGTGGTGGTCGGCGCCCTGTTCGTTGATCGCCGTTTTGAAGCCGCGCTGCCATTTGTTCAGATGATAAGCGACGTCAGGCAGGAAATAGGTGTAGTCGCCGTCCTTCTTGCGCATCACCCGGTCCTTGTCGTCACCGAAAGCGGTGGTGCGCAGCCAGAGGGCACCGGCATCTTCATAGGTATGGCCGTTTTCCACCAGGCGTTTGACGGTCTCCTCTACCTTGCCTTCTTCGTAGAGCGACGATTCCAGGAAATAGACGTCGAATTCCACACCGAAGGCTTTGAGATCAAGGTCCTGCTCGCGGCGCAGCCAGGCCACGGCGAATTCCTGTATGGCGTCGAGGTCGTCGGGGTCACCCTTGGCGGTGACGTGGCGGTCATCGGCGGCCACGCTTGCGCCGGCTAGATAATCCTCGGCAACGTCGCTGATGTACTGGCCACGATAGCCGTCTTTCGGCCAGCTGGCGTCTTCCGGCCCCAGTCCCTTCGCCCGTGCTTGTACCGAGAGCGCCAGGTTACGGATCTGGACGCCGGCGTCGTTGTAGTAGAACTCACGAGTGACGTCATAGCCGGTCGCTTCGAGCAGGCGGCACAGGCAGTCGCCGATGGCGGCACCACGGCCATGGCCCACATGCAGCGGGCCGGTGGGGTTGGCGGAAACGAACTCGACCTGCACCTTTTCACCCTTGCCGATCAGGCTGCGCCCGAAGGTATCGCCGCAATCCAGCACTTGGGCGACTACCTGAGCGGCGGCAGTGGTGGCAGCGAAAAAGTTGATGAATCCCGGCCCGGCGATTTCGACCTTGGTGACGGCGGCGTCCTGAGGCAGGGCCGCAATCAGCATTTCAGCAAGCTCGCGAGGCTTCTTGCCTGCCGGCTTGGCCAGCATCAGGGCCAGGTTGCTGGCGTAATCGCCGTGGGCCTTGTCCTTGGCCGGGTCGACCTTGATCACGGCTTGGATGTCATTCGGCAGCACGCCCTGGTGCTTGAGCGTCACGATGGCGCCGTCGAGCAGAGAAATGATGGTGTCTTTCATTTAAGGATATCCGGGTAACGTCGGTGTGCTGCGAAGCGCAGGAAGAGTAAACCATGCCTTTGCGTCGTCAAAGAGGTTCATTATCGGCAATTGAGCCACACTTTCAAAGCCGTGCCGTGAATCGATTCAGCTTAAGCTCTGGGGATCGATGTCCAGCGACCAGCGTACCTTGCGCGCATCAGGGTTGGCTTGCAGCCATTGGCTCAGCCAATTGGCCGCCGGATGCAGCTGGCTGCGCTTGTCCGCCGCCAGCATCACGTGCAGGTGATAGCGGTTCTGGCGACGCTCCATGGGCGCGGGTACCGGGCCGAGACAGCGCACCGGACGGTCGGCCAGCCAGTCGCGCAAGGCTTGGGCGGCTTGCTGGGCCAGGGCCAAGGCGACGGTTTCCTTGGGGCTTTCGATGCGCAGCAACGCCATGAAGCAGAACGGCGGTAGCTTGGCGGCGCGGCGTTCCTCCAATAGCTGGCGGGCGAGGGGCGCGTAGCCTTGTTCCGCCAGTAGCCTGAGGTGGGGGTCGTCCGAGTGCAGGGTCTGGACCAGAACGCGCCCGGGATGCGCGGCGCGCCCGGCGCGCCCGGCCACTTGCTCGAGTAGCTGGGCGCTGTGCTCCAGGGCGCGAAAATCCGCGGCATACAGGCCGCCGTCGGCATTGACCACCACCACCAGGGTGACATGGGGCAGATGGTGCCCCTTGGCCAGCATCTGGGTACCCACCAGCAGGCAGGGCGCGCCGCGCTGAATCTCCTTGAGGACTTGCTCGAAACTGTCGCGCCGCCGGGTGCTGTCACGGTCGATACGATGCACCGGCACCTTGGGAAATAACCCCTGGAGTGTCTCTTCGGTGCGCTCGGTGCCGCTGCCCAGGGCACGCAGGTCGCCGCTGCCGCAATCGGGGCAGGCATCCGGCAGGGCACGGCGGCTGTCGCAGTGATGGCAGGCCAGAAGCGGCGGATGGCGGTGCAGGGTCATGCGTGCATCGCATTGATGGCACTCAGCCAGCCAGCCGCAGGCGTGGCAGGCGAGAGTCGGAGCGAAACCGCGCCGGTTGATGAACACCAGTACCTGATGACCGGCGCCGAGCGTGGTCTTGATGGCTTCGATAGCGGTGGGGGTCAGCCCCCCTTGGCGGGGGCGGTGGCGCAGATCCACCAGTTCGAGCTTGGCCGGCGGGAAGCGGCTGGCACGCTGGGTCAGGCGCAGGTGCTGGTAATTTCCACTCAATGCCTGTTGCAGGCTTTCCAGGGAGGGGGTGGCACTGCCCAGCACCAAGGGAATGCGGTGATGGTGGGCGCGGGCCACGGCCAGGTCGCGTGCATGATAACGCAGGCCGTCGTGCTGTTTGTAGGAGCCGTCGTGTTCTTCATCGACGATAATCGCACCGGGATTGGCCAATGGTGTGAACAGCGCCGAACGGGTACCTATAATAATCAGGGCGCGCCCGCTGGCAGCGGCTTCCCAGGCGTCCAGGCGTTCATGATCGGTGAGCCCGGAATGCAGTGCCACCACCGGAACACAGAAACGTTGACGAAAGCGTGCCAAGGTTTGCGGAGTGAGCCCGATTTCCGGCACCAGCACCAGTGATTGACGCCCTTGACGGGCGATGGCTTCGATCAGTTGCAGATAGACCTCTGTCTTGCCGCTACCGGTAACGCCTTCCAGGAGGCAAGGATGAAAGTCGTCGCGGCGCTCGTGCAGGGCGGCCAGCGCCACGGCTTGTTCACGATTGAGAGGCAGGGTGGGGGTTGCGAGTAGCTTGCCAGTGTCAGGGTGAGCGGCGGCCAAGGTAACCTCGCGTGACGCGACCAGCCCTTTTTCCTGTAGAGCGCGCAGTTGCTCGCGGGTGAATCCTTGGGCATAGATGGCACGACCGGCAAGGCCGTGAGGATGCTGTTGCAGCATCTCGCGTAGCGCCGCCTGGCGCGGGGCACGGGCCAAAGGGTCGGGTTGTTTTTCAGAGGCGCTATCAATCGATTGCCATAAGGTGTGGGTGCGTCCGACCAAGGGATGCCCTTGGCGCATTAGTGCCGGCATTGCCTGATGCAGGGTGTCACCCAAGCTATGCTGATAATAACGGGCGGTAAACCGGCATAACCACAGCCAGTCGGAAGGCAGTGGGGTTTCATCAAGTACCGCGCCGATCGGGCGTAGCTTCGCCAGTGGTAGCTCACTATGAGTGGTACACTCGATCACCACGCCGACGACCTCGCGCCGGCCAAATGGCACTCGCACACGCAATCCCGGCTGCCATCCCTGGCTGGGAACTTCCCGGCCAGGCAGGTAGTCGAACAAGCGACGCAGCGGCGAGGGAAGGGCGACCCTGAGAACGGTCGATAAAGCAGGATTGGGCAATTGGCCTCCGGCGTCAGCTTTGCTATAGTACGCGGCTATCCTGAAGCAGGCGATTCAGGGCGTTAACCGGTTCAGCAGTTTTTCAACCCGTATGCGGTGCCTGGCAAGTGATCAGGTGGCGGCATACAGCTCAAGTGAGGCTTAAGATGAGACAAGGTATTCACCCGGATTACAAGAAGGTCACAGCGACTTGCTCCTGTGGCGCTACTTTCGATGTCGGCACCACATCGGATCATGATTTCTCTCTGGACGTTTGTTCCAATTGCCACCCTTTCTACACCGGCAAGCAGAAGCAAGCGACCACTGGTGGCCGTGTCGAACGCTTCAACAAGCGTTTCGGTGCTGCGGTCAAGCGCGGTTAATAATCCCTTTGACATCCACCTGAATGGCGTTGAGTCAACTGGCCTTTAACTGAATGATTCTTGAACTGGACGGTTCTTGAGCAAACAGTTTCTTGAGCCGACCAGGCTCAAGCGAAACCCGCCCCCGGCAATGCCGAGGGCGGGTTTTTTTATTGGCTGGCAATTGTGTTTTTAAATCAAATTTGGAAAATTTTTCCATAAAAACTAGGTGTGCAAGGATAAGTAAAAGCTTATGGCTGAAGGCTGCTGGCATAAGTTTCAGCAAATAGATTCGATCGTCGGTAAAAATGAAGCTAAAAGTGCAAAATAGTCCCGTACGTGTCAAAAAGGCGGAGAGGGTTGAGCATGTCAGGGTTTTTCTATACTCTCGTTTTCTCTATATTTCCTTTTGACGTTTGATTGGGCCCCGACGATGACGGATGCAAAGAAGCAAGCTGCACTGGATTACCATGCCAAACCAATTCCCGGTAAATTGTCTGTCGAGCTGACCAAGCCGACTGCCACCGCCCGTGATCTGGCGCTAGCTTATAGCCCGGGTGTGGCCGAGCCTGTGCGCGAAATTGCCCGCGAGCCGGAAAACGCCTATCTCTATACCGGCAAAGGAAATCTGGTCGCTGTCATCTCCGACGGTACGGCTATTCTGGGACTGGGTAACCTGGGCCCGCTGGCCAGCAAACCGGTCATGGAAGGCAAGGGCGTGTTGTTCAAGCGCTTTGCCGGCATCAACTCAGTGGATATCGAAGTCGATGCCGAAAGCCCTCAAGCTTTCATTGACACCGTGGCGCGCATTGCCGACACCTGGGGCGGTATCAATCTTGAAGACATCAAGGCCCCTGAATGTTTCGAGATCGAGAAAGCGTTGATCGAGCGCTGTAATATTCCGGTCTTCCATGATGACCAGCACGGTACCGCTATCGTGACTGCCGCCGGCATGCTCAACGCGCTGGACATTGCCGGCAAATCGATCGAAAACGTCAAGATCGTCTGCATGGGTGCTGGAGCGGCAGCCATTGCCTGTATGCGCCTGCTGGTTTCTTGCGGCGCTAAAAAGCAAAACCTGGTGATGCTTGACCGGCGTGGTGTGATTCACACTCACCGTGAAGGTATCAATGAATACAAGGCCCAGTTCGCCTTGGATACCGATATGCGTACGCTCGATGACGCCATCGACGGGGCTGATGTTTTCGTGGGTCTTTCCGGCCCGGGGCTGCTTTCCGCTGCGCAGATCAAGACGATGGCGCCGGACCCGGTGATCTTCGCTTGCACCAATCCCGACCCCGAAATTCACCCGGACGTCGCTCGCGAAGCCCGCCCGGACGTGATCATGGCTACCGGGCGTTCGGATTACCCCAACCAGGTCAATAATGTCCTGGGCTTCCCCTTCATTTTCCGTGGTGCGCTGGATGTGCGCGCCACGCGCATCAATGAGGCCATGAAACTCGCTGCGGTACACGCCTTGAAAGACTTGGCGCGTGAGCCGGTTCCCCAGGAAGTGCTGGATGCCTATGAGTGTGATGAGATGAGCTTCGGCCGTGAATACATCATTCCCACCCCGGTGGATGTACGCCTGTTGGCGCGTATTTCCTCTGCCGTGGCGCAAGCGGCGGTGGACTCCGGTGTGGCACGCAAGCCGTATCCGGCGCACTATCCGCTGAAAAGCATCAACGACGTTTACGGCGGCTGAGGTAACGGGCACTCGACAATCGCGCACCTCGCCGCGTATTAAAGATGCCTGCCACCGGATGACCGGGGCAGGCATTTTGCGTTGCAGGGAGTAAATGGCAACGAAGGGAAATAGGCCGTTAGCGAATGGGTGCATCGTGGATGCGGATCAGGCCTTCCTGGGCAGTGGAGGCTACCAGCCGGCCTTGACGGTCATAGATGTGCCCGCGTGCCAACCCCCGGGCGCCACCTGCCCAGGGAGAGTCGATCACATAAAGCAGCCAATCATCCAGGCGAGTATCGGCATGCAGCCACAAGGCATGGTCGAGACTAGCGATCTGCAGGTGCTTATCCGTATAGCCCACACCATGTGGAATCAAGCTGGTGGTCAGAAGATTGAAGTCCGAGCTATACGAAAGCAAATGCCGATGGAGTGCCGGGTCGTCGGGCAAGGTTCCAGACAATCTGAACCATAGGCATTGGCCGGCGGGCACCGCATTGTCGGGATTGCCTTCGAGGTAAAGAAATTCGATGGGGTGACCGGGAAAGCGTGAATGCTGGGTATCACTGCTCTTGAGCAAGGCTTCGGGGATGGGTACCTCGGGCATGGGACGCTGATGTGATAGATTGGATTCCGAGCTTTGAAACGAGGCACTGCAGAAAAAAATCGGCCGTCCTTTCTGGATGGCTGTAACTCGGCGCGTGGTGAAATTACCTCCATCGCGTACGGTATCCACCTGGTATACCACCGGGCGATGGGGGTCGCCGGGACGCAGGAAATAACCATGTTGAGAATGCGGACGGCGCTCCTTGGGCACGGTGCGTGCGGCAGCAGCCAGCGCTTGTCCGAGAACCTGGCCGCCATATAGCTGAGGGAAACCGAGATCCTGGCTTTGCCCGCGAAACAGCGTCTCTTCAAGAGGTTCCAGATCCAGTAATCCGATCAGGTTATTCAGGGACTCTGCCATTCTCGTTATCCTGTGTGCAAAGATGATCAAAAATATGAAACGGGTCAGTACGCGAGTCGCGCTTATCACTATCATACGACCGTTTTCTACCTTAGCGGAGTTTGCCTCCATGCGCAGCGATGAATTTTACATGCACCGGGCGTTGGACCAGGCGCACCATGCCTTGGCGGCGGGTGAAGTGCCGGTGGGTGCCGTGGTGGTCTGTCCTGAAGGAAATGTCATCGGTGCGGCCTATAACTCGCCGATAGCAAGTTGTGACCCTTCGGCGCATGCAGAAATTCGCGCATTGCGGGCGGCCGGAGCGCAGCTGGGCAATTATCGGCTGGATGGATGCAGCCTGTTTGTGTCTCTGGAGCCGTGCATGATGTGCACCGGTGCCATTGTTCATGCCCGCCTGGCGCGGCTGGTGTATGGCGCCGCCGAACCGCGCACCGGCATGCTGGAGTCCAAGGCGAACCTGCTGGCGCAACCCTGGTTCAATCATCGTGTCGAGGTGCAAGGCGGGCTGTTGGCGAGCCAGTCAAGGCGTTTGTTGAAGACATTATTTGCCCTTAAACGCGGCGAGCCGGAAGCTTAAGCCAGAGCGGCAGCCAAATCACTGTTTCGCCGATTATTTTTAGCACGATACAGTGCTTCATCGGCAGCTCGCATCAAAGGGTCTATATTGATTTCTTTAATCAATCAATTGGCGGCACAAGGTCGAACAACGGAAAGACGGCATCCGCATCAAGTTCGGTCTGTTCAAGCTGGAAAAACTGCTGTCGGCTGCGCTCGACGTATTCAAGCATCTCATAATAACGCCTGATGTTGCGCACGTAGATCACCGGTTCACCTCCGCGGGCATAACCATGACGGGTCTGGCTGTGCCATTGTTGATTTTGCAGTAGCGGCAGGGCCTCACGCACATCGAGCCAGCTGTCCGGGTCGCCGCCGCGGGTCTCGACAATACGCCGGGCATCATACAGATGGCCAAGCCCGACGTTATAAGAGGCCATGGCCATGAACAGGCGATCCTCGCCCGTGATCGACTCCGGTAAGCGATCCATGATACTGCGCAGGTAGCGTGCCCCGCCGTCGATGCTTTGCGCCGGGTTGACACGATCGCTGACGCCCATTTCCGCAGCAGTGGGCAAGGTCAGCATCATCAAACCGCGCACCCCGGTGGGGGAGGTGGCCTCGGGGTCCCAATGGGATTCCTGGTAACCCATGGCCGCAAGTAATTTCCAGTCGAACCCGGTTTGTCTTGCGGCTTCCCGGAATAAGGCGTCAAAGCGCGGCAGGCGCGAATCCAGATGGCTCAGGAAGGTGCGAGTGCCCACGTATTCCAGATAGTCGTCATGGCCGAAATACCGTTCCACGAGACGATCCAGAACGCCGCTTTGCTGCATGTCGCCAAGGTAGTTGTTGGCGGCTTTCAACAGGCCCAGTCCGCGGCCCCGAGGGACTGCCCAGGCCATGGAGAGCGGTTCGCCCAACAGAAAGCCACGCTCGACGTTGGGAAAGAACAGCCGGTTCAGGCGGAATTGATGATCAAAGATGACGGCGCCATCCAGTGCGCCACTTTCCACGCGAGCCAGAAGATCCGCAACTTCAAGCTCGGTGGACTCCTTCCAGCTCAGCAGTGGCTGCTGTTGCTGCAGCTCACGCAGCACCTTGTCTGTTCCGGTACCGCTCAGGGTGCCGATTTCCAGTGCGGCCATGTCGGCGGGTGCTTCAATGCCGTGCAGACCGCGACGATAAACGAACAGCGGTTGCAAGCCGATGATGGCCCGAGTGAAATACACGCCCGGCGTGGTGGGCTCCAGCGGTAGCGCGGCAGCGCCCAGGTCGCCTTTTTCACGGACCGCGGGCAGCACGCTGTCGAGATGATGGCTGGCATCCAGATTCAAACTCACCTCGAGGTAATCTGCAAAACCGCGCATCAGTTCGTACTCGAAACCGGTGGGGCCATGACGGCCTTCGTAATAGGTGGTAGGAGTATTGCGGGTATGCACGGTAATGAAATCGCGCGACTGGATCAGCTTTAGGTGTTCGCCGTCGGGAACGAGAGAAAAGGTGGGCATCATCACCATCAAAGCAATGGCAATCAGGGTAAAATACCCCCCGGCACAAACCTTGAAATGACGGCTGAACAGTTTAAACATAATGTCATGTCGGCATGAAAGGAGTCATCACGATACCCAGGCCGGTGCTTGCTGTCACCTCACTGATTTCGTGTGGCCAATGCTTTCCAGTATCATAGGGGGATTACCGCTCGACGGTTTACTGTTTTCCCCGCTCGAATTCCCTGCTCTAGAGGCTCCAGGATATGCTCGAACTGCCAGGCGCACCCGCCCTTTCCGACTTCCGTCATGCCCGGTTGTTAACGGTTCTGCGTGAACGCCTTCCCGAGGTCGAGTCGCTGTCTGCCGACTATGTCCATTTCATTGACCACCAAGACAAGTTGGATGATGCCGACCTTGAACGCCTCACCCAGCTTCTGGATTACTCCAGCCATAGTGGTGAACGTGAGCCGCCACCCAGGTCCGCTCAGCGGTTTCTGGTGGTGCCGCGACTGGGTACGCAGTCACCCTGGTCGTCCAAGGCCACGGATATCGCGCATAATTGTGGCCTGGAAAAGATTCAACGCATCGAGCGGGGCATCGATTATCGCCTGACGTTCAGTGCACCCTTGGATGAAACCGAATTCGCCACCTTGGTGGCGTTATTGCACGACCGCATGACCGAAACGGTGTTGAGTGACGCCTCGGATGCGGCCAGGCTGTTCGCTCACCACGCGCCTGGGCCCTTGGGCAGTGTGGATATTCTCGACGGTGGCCGTGAGGCGCTGGCCACCGCCAACCGGGAATTGGGTCTGGCCTTGGCCGATGATGAAATCGACTACCTGGTGACAGCGTTCGAAGAACTCGAGCGCAACCCCACCGACGTCGAATTGATGATGTTTGCCCAGGCCAACTCCGAGCACTGCCGCCACAAGATATTCAATGCCGACTGGGTGATCGACGGCGAAGCGCAGCCGCACTCCCTGTTCAAGATGATCAAGAACACCTTCGCCAGCTCGCCGGATAACGTTCTTTCCGCCTACAGCGACAATGCCGCCGTTATCAAGGGTAGCCATGGCGGACGCTTCTTCGCCGACCCCCTGACCGGCCAAGCCGATGAAACCGCGCGTTATGCCACGCATCAGGAGCTGATTCATATCCTGATGAAGGTGGAAACCCATAACCATCCCACGGCGATTGCCCCCTTTCCTGGCGCCGCCACCGGTTCCGGCGGCGAGATCCGGGATGAAGGCGCTACCGGTATCGGCGGCAAGCCCAAGGCGGGGCTTTCCGGTTTTACCGTTTCCAACCTGCGTATTCCCGAATTCGTTCAGCCTTGGGAAACCCTCGATTACGGCAAGCCCGAGCGCATCGTTTCCGCGCTTGAGATCATGCTCGAAGGGCCGATCGGCGGCGCGGCGTTCAACAACGAGTTCGGCCGCCCCAATCTCACCGGCTATTTTCGCACCTACGAGCAGGACGCTCTGACCGAAACCGGCATCGAGCGGCGTGGTTTTCACAAGCCCATCATGCTCGCCGGTGGCTACGGCAACATTCGTGCTCACCATGTCCAGAAGGGCGAGATTCCCGTAGGGGGAAAGCTGATCGTCATGGGCGGCCCGGCGATGCTGATTGGGCTGGGTGGCGGAGCGGCTTCCAGCATGGCGTCCGGAGTTTCCAGCGCCGACCTGGATTTTGCCTCGGTACAGCGTGAAAACCCGGAAATCGAACGCCGCGCCCAGGAAGTGATCGACCGCTGCTGGTCGCTGGGCGAGCGCAATCCGATTCGCTTCATTCATGACGTGGGTGCCGGTGGGCTTTCCAATGCCTTGCCGGAACTGGTCAAGGATGGCGGACGCGGCGGGCGCTTCGATCTACGTGCGGTACCCAACGCCGAGCCAGGGATGAGCCCCTTGGAAATCTGGTGCAACGAGGCCCAGGAGCGCTACGTGCTTGCCGTGGCGCCGGAGGATCTGGCGACCTTCGAGGCATTATGTGCCCGCGAGCGCTGCCCTTATGCGGTGGTCGGGGAAGCGCTTGAAGCGCATCATCTGGAAGTGCACGACGGCCATTTCAATAGTCAGCCGGTCGACTTGCCGATGAGCGTATTGTTCGGCAAGCCGCCCAAGATGCTGCGTGAATTCCAGAGCGAGACCCGCACCATGCCAGCGGTGATGCTGGATAACCTCGATCTTCGCGAAGCGCTGGATCGGGTGCTGCGTCTGCCTACCGTGGCTTCCAAGAGCTTTCTGATCACCATCGGCGATCGTTCGATCACAGGCCAGGTGGCTCGCGACCAGATGGTCGGCCCTTGGCAGGTGCCGGTGGCCGATGTCGCGGTGACCACGGCAAGCTACGATACCCATGCCGGGGAAGCGATGGCCATGGGTGAACGCCCGCCGGTGGCATTGATCAATCCCGCGGCAAGTGCCCGCCTGGCGGTGGCCGAGGCCATCACCAACCTGGCGGCCGCACCGATTGCCAAGCTGGGTGACGTCAAACTTTCCGCCAACTGGATGAGTGCGGCGAGCCATCCCGGTGAAAACCAGGCACTGTATGAAGCCGTGCATGCGGTGGGCATGGAACTGTGCCCGGCACTGGGTATCGCGATTCCCGTCGGCAAGGACTCCATGTCCATGCGTACCGCCTGGCAGGAAGAAAACGCCAAGGGCGAGGTCGAAGACAAGAGCGTCACCTCGCCGTTATCACTGGTGGTTACCGGCTTCGCTCCGGTGACCGATGCCCTGGCGACCCTCACGCCCGAGATCAACCTGGAGCAGGAAGAGAGCGACCTGATCCTGATCGATCTGGGCAACGGCCAGAATCGCCTGGGTGGCTCGGCCCTGGCTCAGGTATATGGACAGGTGGGTGATGAGTGCCCCGATCTTGACGACCCGGAAGACCTCAAGGCGTTCTTCGAGGTCATCCAGGGGCTCAATCGCGACGGCAAGCTGTTGGCCTATCACGACCGCAGCGACGGCGGCCTTCTGGTTACGCTTTTAGAAATGGCTTTCGCCGCTCATGCCGGCTTGGAAATCAAGCTCGACTGGCTGATCGACGAGCCGGTGGAGGCGTTCAACGCCCTGTTCTCTGAGGAGCTGGGTGCGGTGATCCAGGTCAAGCGTGCCGACACCGCGGAAGTGCTGACCCAGTTCGCCATGGCGGGTATCGAAACCTGCGGCGTCATTGCCCGTCCGCGCTATGACGACCAGGTGCGTGTGACGGTATTCGAGGAGCCGTTGCTGGAAACCACGCGCCAGCTTACCCAGCGCACCTGGGCGGAAACCAGTTATCGCATGCAGGCGCTACGTGACAACCCCGAATGTGCCAAGAACGAATTCGATAATCTGCTCGATGCCCGCGATCCGGGTCTTTCCGCCACGCCGACCTTTGACGTGAACGAAGATATCAGCGCACCGTTCATCAATACGGCCCGCCCGGCCATGGCGATCCTGCGTGAGCAAGGCGTCAACGGTCAGGTGGAAATGGCCTGGGCCTTCGACAAGGCCGGCTTCGATGCCGTGGATGTGCACATGAGCGACATTCTCGAAGGCCGGGTGAACCTCAAAGACTTCAAGGGGCTGGCGGCCTGCGGGGGCTTCTCCTATGGCGATGTGCTGGGCGCCGGTGGTGGCTGGGCCAAGTCGGTGCTGTTCAATGGGCATGCCCGCGAGCAGTTTGCGGCGTTTTTCCAGCGTGAGGACAGCTTTTCGCTAGGGGTGTGCAATGGCTGTCAGATGCTCTCGCAGCTCAAGGAAATGATCCCGGGAGCGGAAAACTGGCCACAGTTCATGCGTAACGAATCCGAGCAATTCGAGGCGCGCGTGGCCATGGTGCGTGTCGAACAGACGCCTTCGATCCTGCTGGCGGGTATGGAAGGGTCGCGCTTGCCGATTGCCGTGGCGCACGGTGAAGGCCGCGCCGAGTTTCGCGATAGCGCCCACCTTCGCAAGATGCAGTCGAGCGGTCAGGTCGCCATGCGCTATATCGACAACTACGGCCAGGTCACGACACGCTATCCGGCCAATCCCAACGGCTCGCCTTCCGGTATCACCGGCCTGACTACCCCGGATGGTCGAGTCACCATCATGATGCCGCACCCCGAGCGTGTCACCCGTGCGGTCACCAACTCCTGGCGTCCTACAGAATGGACGCAAGACGGTGCCTGGCTGCGAATGTTCCGCAATGCACGGGTCTGGGTAGGCTGAGCGATGCCCAAAAGCAACGCTCCCAAGGCGGCCCAGGGGCCGCCTTTATCATCACCGCCCGCCCTACGTCCTTATCAGACTGAAGCGGTCAAGCGCGTTGTCGAGCATTTTCGCGGCTCCAGCGACCCGGCGGTGGTGGTATTGCCCACCGGCAGCGGAAAGTCGCTGGTGATTGCCGAGCTGGCGCGTCTGGCGCGGGGGCGAGTGCTGGTGCTGGCCCACGTGCGCGAGCTAGTCGAGCAGAATCACGCCAAGTACCAGGCCTACGGGCTCGAGGCGGATATCTTCAGCGCCGGGCTCAAGCGCAAGGAGGCCGAGCGGCAGGTGGTGTTCGGCTCGGTACAGTCGGTGATGCGCAATTTGGCGCGTTTTGGCTCTGATGAAGGCGAGCGGGGCGGCTTTACCTTGCTGGTGATCGACGAGTGCCACCGTGTTTCGCTCAAGGAAGACGCTGGCTATCGCCAGGTGATCGAGCATCTGCGCCGGCAGAACCCGCGACTCAAGGTGCTGGGGCTGACTGCCACGCCCTATCGGCTGGGGCAGGGGTTTATCTATCATCGCCATATCCATGGCATGGTGCGCGGTGATGAAGACTGCTTCTTTCGTGACTGCGTGTTCGAGCAACCGCTGCGCCTGATGGTCAAGCAGGGCTATCTGGCCAGGCCCGAGCGCATCGATGCCGCCGTGGAGCGCTACGATTTCTCCCAGCTTCTGCCTGCTCCCTCGGGCTCGTTCCGTGAAGAAGAGCTCAACCGGGTGGTGGCTGCCAACCGCGCAACGCCGGGAATCATCCAGGAGATCATCCAGCGTGCCGAGAACCGTCAGGGGGTGATGATCTTTGCCGCCAGTGTCGCCCATGCCGAAGAAATCCTGGGCTATCTGCCGGCGACTGAGGCCGGGTTGATCACGGGGGCTAGCGCTTCCGCCGAACGTGAAGCACTGATCAGCGCTTTCAAGGCGCGCAAGCTCAAGTACCTGGTCAACGTGGCAGTGCTGACCACCGGCTTCGATGCGCCGCATGTCGATTTGATCGCGATTCTGCGGCCCACCGAATCGGTCAGCCTTTACCAGCAGATTGTCGGGCGTGGTCTGCGTCTCTCACCGGGAAAAACCGATTGCCTTGTGCTGGACTACGCTGGCAACCCTTGGGATCTTTATGCGCCGGAGGTCGGTTCACCCAAACCCCCCGGCGACAACGAGCCGGTGCAGGTGGAGTGCCCGGCCTGCGGCCACGCCAATCTTTTCTGGGGCAAGCGTGATGGCGACCTGGTCATCGAGCATTTCGGCCGCCGCTGCCAAGGGCTGGTGCTTTCTGATCGCGCCCGACCCCGCGCGAAGGGTACAAGGTCAAAACCGGTAGCACCTGCGATGGAGCAATGTACGTTCCGCTTTCGTTTCAAGGTGTGCGGTGACTGCGGTGCCGAAAACGACATTGCCGCCCGGCGCTGCCATGGCTGCCAAGTGCTGCTGGTGGATGCCGACGACAAGCTCAAGGATGCCCTGAAGCTCAAGGATGCCTTGGTGTTGCGCGTCAGCGGCATGCAGCTGGAAGCCACCGTCAACGGCCGCGGGCTGCCCCGCCTGAAGGTCACCTATCACGATGAGGACGGCGCCACCCTGAGCGAATGGTTCGCGCTGGAAACCGCTGCGCAGCGGCAGGCCTTTCAGGCTGCCTTTCTGCGCGAGCACCTGCGCGCTCCCGGCTTGCCCTGGAAACCCGTGACACCGGAAGAGGTGATAGTGGAACAGTACCGCCTGCGTGGGCCGGATTTCGTCATCGGGCGCAAGGTGGGGCGGCATTTCCAGGTGCGCGAGAAGCTGTTCGACTACAGCGGGCGCTATCGCAAGGCGCAGGAGGCAGGCTGAGCGAGCGCAAGCTGTGCGGGTCAGAATCCCGAGCCGGGTTGCTTGAGAAACTCGATTTCTTCGGCGGTGGAATCGCGCCCTAGAATCGCATTACGGTATGGATAACGGCCGAAGCGGTCGATGATCGCTTTGTGTTTCACTTCAAAGTTGTAGTTGTCTTCCAGGCCATTGACTCGGAACAGACGTTCGGCATGCTGGTGAATCCTGGGTGATTCGCTGTGCATGTAGGGCATATAAAGAAAATTGCGCTCTATGGGCGTCAGGGTATCCGCCTCTCCCGAGGCAACGGCCTCCTGGGCCAGTATCAGCGCCACGTTATCCTGAGCAAATGCTTCCGGGGTATCGCGGTGTATATTGCGAGAAAATTGATCCAGCACCAGTATTTCGGCCAGTCTCCCCCGAGGAGTCGCTCGCCATTCAAATAGCTCCCCCTGGGCGGCCTGGCTTAAAAGTGCCTTGAAGCGTTGGGTGATTCTGGCATCCAGCTCCGCATCCTTTTGCCACCACTGTTTCGGGTCGAGTTCGTTGAACCAGAAATCCAGTACAGCTTGTTGCATGTCACTTGTCTCCTGCTGAGGCGAAGTGGAATCCTCTTCGAGGACGGGTTGTGGCTCGAACAAGGCTTCCACGATACGGCATTCGCGAATACTGCCGCCTCGGCACTGAGTAACAACGGTACGCAGTTCTTGCGCCAATGCCTGCAGAGCCGAGATGCGCGCTTCAATACGTTGCAGATGTTGCGAAGCGATAGCGTCCACCTGGTGGCACTGTGCGTCTGGGTGAGCGGTCAGGTTCAGCAGTTCATGGATGCTGTGTAGGTCCAACCCCAGGTCGCGCCCATGGCGAATGAATCCCAGCTGTTTCACCGCTTCCGCTGTGTAGTAGCGGTAGCCGTTGTCACCCCGTTTAGGAGGTTTGAGCAAGCCGAGTTTTTCGTAGTGACGGATCGTTTCGACTGAACAGCCGCTGGCGCGAGCGACCTCGCCTATCTTGATCAGTTCGTGCATGTGGTTTGACTCTGTAACGGTTACAGGGTTTATGCTAGGTCGTAATGGCATACGAAGGCAATCGCCAAAGGAGACGCCCATGCAGATGCTCAATGAAATGCTTTCCGTGGCGCTGGCAGCGGCCCCTTGGTTATTGTTCGGTCTGTTCGTGGCCGGCTTGATCAAGGCATTCTTTCCCGATGCCCTGCTGGAGCGTTGGATCGGCGGGCGAGGACTGGCGAGTATTGCGCGGGCAGCGGTTATCGGGGCGCCCTTACCCCTGTGTTCCTGCGGAGCGATTCCTACCGCCCTGGCGCTGCATCGCAAAGGCGCAGGGCGTGGACCGACCACGGCCTTTCTGATCGGCACCCCCGGGGTAGGAGTGGATTCCATCGCCATTACCTATGCCCTGTTAGGGCCCTTCATGATGCTGGCCCGGGTGGCCGGGGCGATTGCCACCGCTATTGCGACGGGGTTACTCGTGGCAATGACTAATGAGCGACCCGTTATACCCGAACCGCAAAGCACCTGTGGTGGCTGCTGCGAAGCAGGCCATGCGCCGCCGGAAGGGGGTGATTCAAGGTGGCAGCGGCTGCGCCAAGGCATGCATTATGCGTTCAATGACGTGCTTGATGATATCAGCCTTTGGGTCCTGGCGGGGTTGATGGTGGCCGGAGCGCTGATGGCTTGGGTGCCTCCCGAAGCCATCGCCACTTACGGCAGTGGTTTCGGAATCATGCTGTTGATGGCGGTGGTGGGTATTCCGTTGTACCTATGCGCCACCGCCGCCACGCCGATTGCTGCCGGCATGTTGCTGAGCGGCGTATCTCCCGGTGCGGTCATTGTATTTCTGTTGGCCGGGCCTATTACCAGCCTAGCCACGCTGGGCGTATTGCGTCGTGAACTAGGCGGCCCTGCGTTAGTGGCTTATCTGGCGGGCATCCTGAGCACGGCACTTATCGTGGGTGTCTTGACCAATGTGCTGGTGGCGCAGCTGGATATCAACCTGATCGCCCAGGTAGGCGCGGTTCAAGAGCTGTTGCCGGAATGGCTGGAATGGTCGGCGCTCGGCTTGCTGGGAATACTGGCTATCCGCCCGCTACGGCGTGGCGTGGAACGCCTGGTTCCTCAATGACGAGGCTTTCCAGTGAAAGGCGTGGCTATAATGGCGCTGCCGTGATCTGGCATTTTTCGTGCCGCCAAGTTTGCTAGACTGCACGGCCAGCTCAGCCTTTCAGCCCACCCAGGAGAATCGACCCGCGTGAGCGAGACGTCCATTACTCAGCCCTTTAGTGAAACGCCTGCGGTGGAAGCTCCCGTGGCGGAGGCCTTGGGGCGGCTATTCAATGAGCCCATTACTCAGATGCCGGAGGACCTGTATATTCCTCCTGAAGCGCTGCGTGTATTTCTGGAAGCATTCGAAGGGCCGTTGGATTTGCTGTTGTACCTGATCCGGCGTCAGAACCTGGATATTCTCGCGATCAATGTGGCGGTGATTACCCGGCAATACATTGAATATGTTGAACTGATGAAGTCGATGGAAATCGAACTTGCCGGTGAGTATCTGTTGATGGCGGCCATGCTTGCGGAAATCAAGTCGCGCAGCTTGCTGCCGCGCCCGCCCCGGGAAGGCGGCGGCGAGGAAGAAGAGGACCCACGCGCTGCCTTGATTCTTCGCCTGCAGGAATACGAACGCTTGAAGGAGGCGGCGGAATCGCTGGAAGCCATGCCGCGTGCCGGACGTGACTGGTTCCCTGTCCAGGCAGGCTTGCCACCGCTTGAAGCGCAAGTGATCCATCCAGAGGTGGCGCTGGATGAGCTGCTCGGCGCCTTGGCCGATATTCTCAAGCGCGCCGAACTCAACCAGACCCACCAGATCAGCCGGGAAGTGCTTTCCACTCGTGAGCGCATGCTGAGGATCATGGAGCAATTGAGCCACGAACATTACATGCCCTTTGAAGCGCTGTTCACCCTGGAAGAAGGTCGCGCCGGCGTGGTGGTGACCTTCATGGCGATACTCGAACTGACCAAGGAAGCCATGATCGAGATCGTGCAGAATGCACCGCTTTCGCCGATTCACGTCCGTGCTCGTACGGCTGTCCCTTCTGGCACCGAGGAGAGCGCCTTCGAAGATCAAACAGCAGAGCCCGCTTTCGAATGGCAGGAGAAGGTGCCGAAATGAATGCCTCCCTGTTGGAAGAAATACTCGAGGCCACCTTGCTGGCCGCCGGTGAACCGCTGGCGCTGGAGCGCCTGGAAGGTGTCTTCAGTGAGGCGGAACGGCCGCAGCGGCGTGAACTGCGCGCCGCCTTGCAGCGCCTTGAGCAGCGTCATGCAAGCGGGGCGCTCGAGCTGATGGAAACCGCTTCCGGCTATCAATTGCGCATCCGGCCACGGCTTTCGCCCTGGATCTCGCGGTTGTGGGACGAGCGCCCACAGCGATATTCGCGCGCACTGCTGGAAACCCTGGCCTTGATCGCTTATCGTCAGCCGGTTACCCGCGGCGATATCGAAGACGTTCGCGGGGTCAGCGTCAGCAGCTCCATCGTGCGCACCTTGATGGAGCGCGGCTGGATTCGTGTGATCGGGCACCGTGATGTGCCAGGGCGCCCGGCGGTATATGCCACCACGCGCACCTTTCTGGATGACTTCGGGCTCAAGACGCTGGATGCTCTACCGCCGATGCATTTGTTGCTTGACGACATTCAGAGTAAAGAAGCGCTGGACAAGGACGACCAAGCCAAGGAAAAAGCATTCAAGGATGAGGTGAGTGCTCCGGTGGAGACGCCGACGGCTGAGATAGCCGACACCCAGCACGCCGAGACGGCGTCAAAATCGCCGCTGAGTTTTGCCGACCTTCAAGCAAGGCTGGCGGCACGCGCCGGGACTAGCGTCGATGACGACACAAGTGCCGGTGATGATAACCCTGAAGTGAGGTCGGATGACCATGAGTACGACAACTAACACCCCTAACAGCACCCCTAACAGCACCCCTAACAGCACCCCTAACAGCACCCCTAACAGCACCCCCAAGCCCGACACGGAAAAACTGCAAAAGGTGCTGGCTCGCGCCGGAATGGGTTCGCGCCGTGAGATGGAAACGGCGATTGCCGGGGGGCGCGTCAAAGTCAACAATCAGCTTGCCAAGCTGGGCGACCGTGTGGGAATGCGCGACAAGGTCAGTTTCGATGACCGTCCGGTTTCGCTGCGTGCCGAAGACGATGTGCCGCGCCGAGTGATCATGTACAACAAGCCCGAAGGTGAACTCTGCACACGCAAGGATCCCGAAGGGCGGCGTACCGTTTTCGAGCGCTTGCCGCGCCTCAAGGGCGAGCGCTGGATCGCTATTGGCCGTCTGGATATCAATACCAGCGGGTTGCTGTTGTTCACCACTGATGGGGAGTTGGCCAACCGCTTGATGCATCCTTCCACTCAGGTTGAACGTGAATATGCCGTTCGGGTCATGGGTGAAGTAAAGCGAGAGCAGATAGTGGCCATGGTCGAAGGCGTAATGCTGGAAGACGGCCCAGCGCGTTTCAGCGATGTGCAGGAATTCGGCGGCGAAGGCATCAACACCTGGTTCCATGTGGTGATCCTCGAAGGACGCAACCGGGAAGTGCGGCGTCTGTGGGAATCCCAGGGCTTGACGGTCAGCCGTCTAAAGCGCGTGCGTTACGGTAATATCTTTATCGACAAGCGTGCCAAGGCCGGCGAATGGATCGAGCTGACTCAGGATGAGGTGGATGACCTGGCCGGTCTGGCTGAGCTTGAGTCGCGCAAGGTGCCGGCACTGACCCCGGATGAGAAAAACCGTTGGAGTCGCGATAAGCAAAAGCGGCGCCCGGTGCAGGCAATGCGCAAGCCGACTGAAAAACCTCGGCGTCGCTAGGCACTGCCAGGCGTTCGTTGGCTGATTTCAGTCACCACCTAAGGGTGCCGCCATGGAAAAAGTTAAAATAAATCCTTGCCATGGCGGGCCTCTATACGTATTATTTGCACCCGTTAAGGCGGGTCGTTAGCTCAGTTGGTAGAGCAGTTGGCTTTTAACCAATTGGTCGTAGGTTCGAATCCTACACGACCCACCATTCGAACGTTGTGTGAAGCAAGCTGTGAGCAAGTCGGTAAAAGGCAAGTCAGGGTCGTTAGCTCAGTTGGTAGAGCAGTTGGCTTTTAACCAATTGGTCGTAGGTTCGAATCCTACACGACCCACCAATTTTAACGCCCCGTCAGCAAGCTGACGGGGCGTTTTGCTGTGCGGCGATGAGAATAAGCGGCATGGCCTGGGCACCTGTCACTGCTCTAGGTCTTGCGCTGTGCAACGAATTGCCAGCACAATGGTCCGAATAGCTATTGGTTGGCCACCGCGAGAGACGCCACGGCCACCATTTCGGTGCATGGTTCATGCGGAGCGCATGAGTGCCGTGCCTGGTGCCATGCAGGGGGAGCCCCTGCCGTCACAGTGGTAGACACGATGACTATAATGACCAAGCAAGCTGAGCTTATCGCTCAGATTCCTAGCCCGTACTGTCCCACTCGCATTCCCGCCGAGGATCAAGCTCGCGTGGAAGAGATCAAGGGATTGCTGAAAGCCCAGAATGCGGTGCTGGTAGCGCACTATTATACCGACGACGCCATTCAACAGCTTGCTGAGGAAACCGGCGGCTGCGTGGCGGATTCCCTGGAGATGGCCCGTTTCGGCGCTCGCGACGAAGCCACCACCCTGGTCGTGGCCGGGGTTCGTTTCATGGGCGAAACCGCCAAGATTCTGTCCCCGGAAAAGCGTGTGCTGATGCCTACCCTGGAGGCCACCTGTTCGCTGGACATCGGCTGTCCGGAGGATGAATTCAGCGCATTCTGCGATGCGCATCCAGATCGTACCGTGGTGGTGTACGCGAATACCTCTGCGGCGGTAAAGGCACGTGCCGACTGGGTGGTGACATCCTCCATCGCCGTGGAGGTGATCGAGCATCTCCAGGCGCGAGGCGAGAAGATCTTGTGGGCGCCGGACAAGCACCTAGGGGGCTACATCCAGAAAAAAACCGGCGCCGACATGTTGCTGTGGGACGGTGCCTGTATCGTTCACGAAGAATTCAAGGCCAAGGGCGTGGAAGACCTGAAACGCCTCTACCCGGATGCCGCCGTTCTGGTGCACCCGGAATCGCCTGCTTCGGTAGTGGCATTGGCCGATGTGACAGGCTCTACCTCGCAGCTGATCAAGGCCGCAAAAGAGCTGCCCAATGACAAGCTGATCGTCGCGACCGATCGCGGCATCTTCTTCAAGATGCAGCAGACAGTGCCGCACAAGACATTGTTTGAGGCGCCCACGGCGGGTAGTGGCGCTACTTGCAAGAGCTGCGCCCATTGCCCGTGGATGGCGATGAACGGCCTGGATAACCTGGCAGAAGCGCTGCGTCAGGGCAGCGGAGAAATCCATGTGGATGATGCCATGCGCCAAAAAGCGTTAAAGCCCTTGGAACGCATGCTCAGCTTCAACGCCTGATAGGCCTTGTCTCATCTGACGATCCTTGGAGCGCTGGAGTTTTTGCTTGGCTTCAGCGCTTCTGATTTTTCGGATCGGTTTTAAAGCGTCTATTTGCCGAACTTTTCCAATGTTTCCCGGTAGTCGATAAAGTCCTGGCGGCGCTGCTCGATGCGCCCCAAGGCTTGGCGATCGTTTTGCTGCTCAGCCACGTCCTTGGCGATATCCAGTTGCCTGATACCCCGATCAATCCGCCCGGTGAGCTGCAATTGCTCGGCACGGGCGAGATGTCCCCAAGCTTCTCGTCCACTACGCCCAGCGGCTTCCGCCAATAAACTGAATGCCTGCGCATTTTCCGGTTGCTGAGCGGTAATGTCGCGAAGAATGCGATAGGCCTCGTCTGGCTGGTATTGCAGCAATGCTTCGCCAAGCACCATTTGCGCTGGGAGGTGATTGGGCATCAAGCGTAGCAGGCGACGGCTGCGCTGGGCAGCCTCTTCATAGCGGCGATCCTTGAGCGCCATTTCTGCAGCGGTAGCCGGGAATATGGCCAGGTCGGGCAATGCTCGAGCGAGTTGATCGAATTCTTGCAATGCCTCGTCGGTGTGTCCGGCCTGAGCGTCGAGTAGCGCCTGGAGATAGCGTTTGGCGATGTCTTCTGCAGCCGGGCTTTCCGCCATCCGAGTGATTGCCTGCTGCGGGCGGTCGGCGTGGATATGTGCCAGAGCCCGCGCCCGTATCAAGGCATACATGGGATTGCTATCGCCAGACGAGGCTGTTTGCAGCTGTGAAGCGCGTGATTGAGCATCGCTCAGGCGCGCCTCGGAAACCGGGTGGGTAAGCAGGAATTCCGGTGGGGTGCCGCCTTGCAGGCTGGCCATGCGTTGCATGGCACGAAACATGCGCACCATGGCTTCGGGCTCGAAGCCAGCATCGGCCATGGTTTGCAGGCCCAGGCGGTCGGCCTCCTGTTCGAAGCGTCGCGAGTAGCGGAGTTGGTCCTGCGCCAATGCCGCCTGGGAGCCTATCGCTGCAGCGAGGCCGGCATCGCCGCCACCGCTTGCGGCTATCAGCATTCCCGCCAGCATTCCCGCCATGGCGGGAAGCTGGGTTTGCTCGGCACGTGCTGTGCCTCGCGCATAATGGCGTTGCGAGAGGTGTCCCAGTTCATGTGCCAGAACCGATACAAAGGCGCCTTCATCTTCGGCAAAGGCAAAGAGCCCGGCGTTGACGCCGATGACGCCGCCGGGCACGGCGAAGGCATTCAAGGCGTCGTTATCGACCATCACGATGCTGGTGCGCATGCTGCCCAATTGGCTGTGAGGAAGTAACCGGGAGACCAGGCTGTCGATGTAATCAGCCGCTATTGCATCATCCCATTCAGGGGCATGGGCGCGAAATTGACGTAGCCAGGCACGCCCCAGGCGGTACTCCTCGTTGCCCGCCGTTTGTGTTGCACTGCTGCTCAGGCTGGGCAGACGTGATTCGTCGAAAGCCAAGGCATGGGTGCTGAAAAGCATCAGGTTGAGGATGCCAAATATCAGCCAGCCAGAGCAATACCGATGTAGAGCAGAAGACAACATGGCACATCCTTATGGATAGTGGTGTGGATGGATCGAATAGTGAGCATGAACGAGAACAAGCAAGGGCCATGCTAAAAGAACAAAGTAAATGAAATGGGCTCAAAAGATGAAAAAAGCGGGATGTTAAGCAACCGGCCACGTTGTGACATTGATTCACAGGCGGAAGTGCCGTTAAATCCTCAGGGTTTTATTGAAAGAGTTCTATCGAAACAGAGTGCCGTTGGTATGGATGGCATTCTCATGGGAGTTTCCAGTTTTATGCAACCCAGCTCTATGCAACCCGATACGGTATTGAATGCCTGTGGGCTTTCATGTCCGCTGCCATTGCTCAAGGCCAAGCAGGCACTCTCTCGCCTGTCGCCTGGTGAGTTACTGGAAGTGCAGGCAACAGATGCCGGCTCCTGGCGTGACTTTGCCTCTTTTACCGAACAGAGTGAACATGAATTGATCGCGCGTGAAACGCGCGGTGATATCTATCATTACTGGATTCGTAAGGGTGGAGCTCCCATTTCATGACCATGCAGACACTGTTGAAAGGCTGGGTGGATCGTTACTTTTCCGATGAAGAGGCGATCATCCTGCTACTAGTATTAGTGGTGGGGTTCGCTGCGGTGATCTGGTTGGGGCGTATGTTGGCGCCTTTTTTCACTTCCTTGGTGATTGCCTTCCTGTTGCAGGGGGGAGTGAATGCGTTGACCCGCCGAGGGGTTCCCCACCTGCTTGCGGTGATCATGATATTTCTGGGATTCATCAGCATACTGCTGAGCATGGCGTTTATTCTCATGCCATTGATCTGGAACCAGATGGTGAGCTTGCTGCAGGAAACCCCGCGTATGTTCGCCAGTGGCCAGCGCTGGCTCGATGAACTCCAGGCTCGCTATCCCAACCTGATAACGCCCGATCAGATGCAAAGCTGGATCGGCGTGGCAAGCCGTGAAATTACTCAGTTGGGGCAACGTGCGCTGACGCTTTCGCTGGCCTCGCTGGGTAATGTGCTGTCATTGATCATTTACCTGGTGCTGGTTCCCATCCTGGTATTCTTCATGCTCAAGGACCGCCGGACGCTGATAGCATTCACGCTCTCCTTGTTGCCGCAAAAGCGCAACTTGATGGAGCGGGTCTGGCAGGAAATGGATGTCCAGATTGCCAACTATGTGCGCGGCAAGTTCATCGAGATCATTATTGTGGGTACGGTTACCTTCTTGACGTTCGCTTTCTTTGGCTTGCCGTATTCAGCCTTACTGGCGGTATTGGTGGGGTTCTCGGTGCTGGTGCCTTACATCGGGGCGGCGGTGGCGACCCTGCCGGTTGCCGCCGTGGCCGGGTTTCATTTTGGCCTTAGTGAACAGTTCGCCTATGTATTGATCGCCTACGCAATTATCCAGGCGCTGGATGGTAATGTGCTGGTGCCAGTATTGTTTTCTGAAGCGGTGAATTTGCACCCGGTCTCGATCATCGTGGCAGTGCTGTTTTTCGGTGGAATCTGGGGCTTCTGGGGAATATTCTTTGCGATACCACTGGCCACCTTGCTCAAGGCGCTGGTGTATGCCTGGCCGCGAGGTATCCGTAAGCGCCATGAAAAACAAGCGCTGGAAGCGGAGCAGGGTTGATTTATAAGCCCGCAAACGCTGTTAGGCGGGAGCAGGCGATGTGTGGTCAAGCGGGATATGGTCAGGCGCGATCATTTACCTTCATGCAGTGCCTGGGCGGCTTCCAACACCTCGTCAACATGACCCTTTACCTTGACCTTGCGCCACTCGTGGGCAAGTCGACCGTCTCTATCAATTAGGAAAGTGCTGCGTTCGATCCCCAAGTGCTCCTTGCCGTAGAGTTTCTTGAGTTTGATCACCTCGAATAGCCGACAAACGGCTTCGTCCTTGTCCGCGATAAGCTCGAAATTAAAGCCCTGCTTGGCCTTGAAGTTTTCCTGAGCACGAATGCCATCACGCGAGCCGCCGAGTATCAGGGTGTCGGCCGCATCAAAGGCTTCCTTGAGATCGCGAAAATCGCCGCCTTCCGTGGTGCAGCCTGGCGTGCTGGCCTTGGGGTAAAAGTACAGCACCACCTGCTTTCCCTTGAGATCCGAAAGCGTGATGGTGGCGTCACCGGTGGCCTGGACGGTAAAACCCGGAACGGGCTGGCCGAGACTGAGACTGAGACTCATGAAAATTCCTCATGGGGTGGTAGATTAAGGTGCTGATTACACGCAACCCGCAGCCTGCTGTCAAAACGCTTTTATGCAGGCTGAAAAAAGACAGGTGGCTTTGCGCTGTACACACTCGAGCCGCCTGAGTACCATTTGTCCCTTACATGGCGGCAGGGTGTTATGTTTGACGCTGCGCCAATTTCTTGTCAGCGGGTACCTCCGAAATAGAGGAATGAACGGATGATCACAGGCAGTATTGTCGCCCTGGCGACGCCGATGAAAGTCAATGGCGACATCGACTGGGAGGCGCTTCGTCGTCTGGTGAACTTCCATCTCGACAACGGCACCGATGGTATTGTCGCTGCCGGTACCACCGGTGAGCCCACCACCATGTCATTCGCCGAGCACTTCGATGTGATTCGCAGTGTGGTCGAACAAGTCAACGGGCGAATCCCGGTGATTGCGGGTACCGGTGCCAATGCCACGTCGGAAGCCGTGGAATTGGCACGCTATGCCAGCGAAGTGGGTGCGGATTACTGTCTCTCGGTGTGTCCGTATTACAACAAACCGACCCAGGAAGGGTTGTATCAACACTTCAAGGCGGTGGCCGAAGGCAGCCAATTGCCGGTTATCCTGTACAATGTGCCGGGGCGTACCTGCTCCGATCTGTACAATGAGACCGTGGTACGTCTGGCCAAAATTGATAATATCATTGGGTTGAAGGATGCCACCGGCAATCTCGAGCGTGCAGAAGACTTGATCAAGCGCCTGGAAGGCAGTGGTTTCATGCTTTATTCGGGCGATGATGCTACCGCCTGCGATTTCATGCTGATGGGGGGTCATGGCGATATTTCGGTGACCGCCAACGTAGCGCCCAAGGCGATGCATGAGCTGTGTGTGGCGGCCGTGGCGGGGGATGCCGACAAGGCTCACCAGATCAATACGCGCCTGATGCCATTGCATACTAACCTGGGGATTGAGTCGAATCCTATTGCGGTGAAATGGGCTCTGCACCGCATGGGGTATGCCGAACCCGGTATCCGTTTGCCACTTACCTGGCTTTCGGAAAAATACCACGCCACGGTCAGTGAAGCGCTGCAGTTGGCTGGTGTGATCGAGGAATAGTCGTCTTGTTGAGCAGGCGCATATACCGGGGAGCCGACGCCGGGTCCCGAACTGTAGATTGCTAAGGTGGCTTGATGAAATTTGCGCTTTTTAACCCTGCACTCAAATGGATGCCGTTGACGCTAGTGGCGGCCATGTCATTGGCAGGGTGTGCGCGTGATGGTTTCTACCATGACCGTAACCTGGATTATGTGGAAACCACACCCAGTGCACCTTTGGCATTGCCGGAAAGCCGCGACATGCGGCAGTATGGCGACGCCATGCCAGTGCCACGCGTTGCTTCTGAAAATGTACAACCTTCCGAACCTGCTCTGGTCAGGCCGCCAAGAGCGCTTGCCGGTAGTGGCGCCGAGCAGGATTACGTGGAACGCCGCAATATCGATGGGCAAAGCTGGCTGGTGATTGCAGCTCCTCCCGGGGCGGTATGGTCGCAGCTGGAAGATTTCGTCCAATCACGCCAACTTGGGGTGCAAGAGAGCGATGCCGAACGTGGGATGATTGAAACCTCTGAGGGACGTATTCGGCTGGAAAGTGGCTTGCGTGCCGGTAACAGCGAGGTGCGCTGTGAACGCGGCGGTCAGGCATTGAGTGCCTGCCTGGATGCGCTGGAAAATTACTTCAGCGCCCGTAGCGCCCTGGCTGACTCTGCATCATCTTCGCTTTCCGCCCAGCGTCTGGATCGTAGCGCCTACATCCAGCTGGAACAGGAAGGAGGCGAGTGGAAAGTCATCATTCCCCGCAATATCGACAGAGTCTGGGCGGAGCTCAATCATTTCCTGACGCTTGAATTCGTTCAAGAAGGACAGCATGAGCTGTTGTCGGAAGACCCCCAAGTGCATGAGTTTCTCGTGAACTATACGCCCAGCGAAAAGCGCGAGCGTGGTTTTCTATTAGGCCTGATCACTCCGGACGTCAGTCAGATGTCGCAACGCATCCGCCTGGCGCTGGAATCCGTGGGTACCAATCAGACGGTGCTGCGGGCGATCAATGCCAGCGAGCGTGACCTTGCCCCGCAAGACCAGCGTGAACTGCTGGAACGGGTATCCGGCTACCTGCGCTGAGTGCCGGCTTGATCGGTTGTTATCTTTGTTTTGACTCTCCTTCGGAGCCCTCATGGAAAAGCGTCAAGAACTTTATGCCGGTAAGGCGAAATCCGTCTACACCACCGATGATCAAGACCGGTTGGTGCTGCAGTTTCGTGATGATACCAGCGCCTTTGATGGTAAGAAAAAAGAAGCCTTGGCCCGCAAGGGCATGGTCAACAATGTGTTCAATGCCTTCATCATGGCGCGCCTGCAGGAAGCCGGGGTGCCGACGCATTTTGAAAAACGCCTGAATGCCACCGAAAGCCTGGTCAAGAAGCTCGACATGATTCCGGTGGAATGTGTGGTGCGTAACGTTGCTGCCGGCGGACTGGTCAAGCGACTGGGGGTGGAAGAAGGCATCGAACTTGTCCCACCGACCTTCGAGTTGTTCCTGAAGGACGATGAGAAGGGCGACCCCATGATCAACGAGTCATTGGCGGAAACCTTCGGGTGGGCGAAACCCGAGCAACTGGCTGAAATGAAAACGCTGACTTACCAGGTGAACGACGTGCTCAAGGCGTTGTTCGCTCAAGGCGGTCTATTGCTGGTGGATTACAAGCTCGAATTCGGTATCTTCAAGGGTGAGATTGTGCTGGGCGATGAATTCTCGCCGGACGGTTGCCGACTGTGGGATGCCGAGACCCGCGAAAAACTGGACAAGGATCGCTTCCGCCAAGGCCTGGGTGGTGTCATCGAGGCCTACGAGGAAGTCGGCCGGCGGATCGGGATCGAATTCCCTGCCTGAACCGCCTTTCCTGCAAGCCAGCCTTCCCTAAACCGCTACGATCGCCACGACTTCCAGAGTCGTGGCGTTATTGTGTATTACAGCGCGAAAGCGCACATCCACATCTCTGAGCCTGACTCCATGGAGGCGGTCCGCTGTGCTGTTCTTGCGATAGGCCGGGCGAGGGTCTTGGGCAAGCACTTGAGTGATGAGCAGCATTAGCGACTCCCCCCCAGGGTGTTGCGCCAAGTCGCAAACAGCAGAAGGGGAGAAGCTCACCGGGCAGGCTTCAGGCGGCTGGGGAGCAAAACCGGAACGTGCCTCCGGGTGTGCTTCCGCCCAGGGTAAGTAGGGCTTGATATCCACCACCGGCGTGCCGCTGACCAAGTCGCAACCAGCTAATTCCAGGCGCACACCCTGGGTAGTGTCTACGCACCTAAGCTCCACCAGCGAAAGTCCCAGGCGGTTGGGGCGATGGGTGCTGCGGCTGGCAAATACGCCGACTTTGGCATTGCCGCCCAGGCGAGGTGGACGCACTAACGGCGTCCAGCGTTCAGGGCTCTGATGAAAAATGAAGCTTAGCCACAAGTGGCTAAAGGCTTCCAGTCCGCGTACCGCCAAGGCGTCATTGTGCGGGGGTGTCAGTACAAGCGTGGCGCGCGCCGCCGGGGCCAGGCCCGGCTGGCGCGGAATGCCGAATTTATCGGGGTAATCGCTTTCGATCACCCCGATAGAAGTGAGTGAAAAGTGAGCAGTTGCGAAAGATGAATCAGGCATGAGGAGCAGGGTATCGTGGCAAGTAATCGAAACGGTGCGGCTTGAGTCGTTTAAGCAAAGTGCTTAGGCTGCCGAGACGCGCCAACCAATAAGGATAACTGGATGACTAGCCATCGCATACTTTATCGTGCCGCCCTGTCGCGTGATGCGGCCGACCAGGCGGAAGTGTTTTACCACGCGGTGATGCAAGGCGCGACGGCACAATACGACTTGACTCAGCGCCAGGCCTGGGCTTCGGCACTGCCGCGAGAAGCCAGTGCCTGGGCGGTGCGTCAGGTGCTTTATTCCACCCTGGTGGCTACCTGTGACGGCCGTTGCGTGGCTTTTTTGGAGCTGGATATTCCCACAGGTCGCGTGGTCACTCTCTACGTCTGGCCGACGTTGGCCGGGCGGGGTATCGGTACCACCTTGTTGATCCACGCCGAGCGCTTGTTGTTGGAGCATGGCATTCAGCATATCCAGATAGACGCCAGCCTGATGCTTTGTGAACGGTTGTTGCGACGGGGCTGGCGTGATTTAGGTGAGGAATGGGTCGAGCGTGGAGGCGAGCGGTTGCGTCGCCACCATTTGAAAAAGCCAATCGTGGCGGTAGAAACCTAGGCGATGCCTGGCGTTAGGCTTGTGAGCGCGTCTGGGTGATGCGCATGGAAAGGTCGATGGCTTTGATATCCTTGGTTAACGCACCGCTGGAAATACAGTCAACGCCGGTCTCGGCAATGGCGCGCAGCGTGCTTGCGTCGACGTTCCCCGAGGCTTCCAGGACAGCGCGTCCTGCGGTACGTTTGACTGCTTCGCGCATATCGTCCAGTGAGAAGTTATCCAGCATGATGGTATCGGCACCCGCGGCCAGTGCCTGATCGAGCTCATCGAACGTTTCCACTTCGATTTCCACGGCAAGTTCCTTGGCAATCTTGTGAGCCTGGTTGATTGCCGCTTCGATGCCGCCACAGGCGGCAATATGATTTTCCTTGATAAGAAAAGCATCCCACAGACCGATACGGTGGTTGTGCCCACCGCCGCAAGTCACCGCGTATTTTTGCGCTAAACGCATGCCGGGCAGTGTCTTGCGCGTATCCAGCAGGCGTACACCGGTATTTTCGATCAAGTTCACGTAATGCCGTGTGGCTGTCGCGGTGGCGGAAAGTGTCTGCAACAGATTGAGTGCGGCACGTTCGCCGGTCAATAGACTGCGCGCCGGACCCTCCATTTCCACAAAGCGTTGCCCGGCTTCCAAGCTGTCACCATCTGCGGCCAGCCAGTGGAGCACCACACGGCTGTCCAGGCGGCGAAATACCTCATCGACCCAAGCAACACCGCATAGCACTGCAGCCTCTCGCGTAATCACATGGGCGGTGGCCCACTGGGTGTCGGGGATCAATTCAGCGGTAATGTCCCCGGGGCCGACGTCTTCCGCTAGCAAGTGCGCGGCGCTGTTACGGATTTCATCGGTAAGGGCGGTTTGATAATGCATAGCGTGCCTTTCAGCAGAAGGAATAACATATAGTTGAGCATTATAGGAAAAGTCATGGCACAACGTCAGGGGGTAAGGTGATCAAGCACCAACAAACCATCGAACAAAGCGCAGGCAATCAACGTTCAGTTCATCAGGTTTCAATCAATCAAGGATGGTGGGAGGCGGCTTGCCGGGTGGATTCGCCCAATCAGGATCAGCGCCCCGAAGGTGAAGTCTCGTTATTGCTCCTGCATGCTATCAGTTTGCCACCGGGGCAGTTTCATGGCGATGCAATAGAGGCCTTGTTCCTGAACCGCCTTGATCCTGACGCGGATAAATTTTTTAGCGAGATTGCACATTTGCGCGTCTCGGCACATTTGCTGATTCGCCGCGACGGAAAGTGTGTTCAGTTTGTCTCATTCGAGGCGCGGGCCTGGCATGCCGGGCGTTCGCACTGGTTTGATGCGCACGTTGAACAGTGGCGCCAAGCGCTCAATGATTTTTCCGTGGGTATCGAGCTTGAAGGAGATGACGAGACGCCTTTCACCCAGGCTCAATATCATGCCTTGGCGTGCGTCACTAAAACCTTGATGGAAAGCTATCCTTCTCTTACACCCGAACGTATTACCAGCCATGCCCAGGTGGCGCCACTGCGCAAGACTGATCCCGGACCGGCATTTGATTGGAAGTACTTTCGTGGTTGTCTGGCCAAGCAGCCCTCTAAAACCGTATAAAACGGTAGTTTGACTACAAGTTGCTGCGCCTTGGTCGTAAACTGCAATATGCTGGATAACCCTTATGTTGCAGTGCAGTACTTTGTTTTCGATAGGCTTTTCCCGGCCTGCTGAATTGGCAGCGTGGCGACTTTGAGGTATCTTCTGCCTATACAAGGCGGTTATTTTTTAACATTTTTGTAGGTTTACTACATTTGAATTATGTAATTCGTTGAATATAGAGCCAAAATCTAATTCGGTGCTGTTGTTGCCTGTTAGGGTTGATGCACTGTACAACGATTTGTCATTGGTTCACGGCGCAAGCGTTGCTATCGCCGGCTGGCCCTGAGGTTGCGGGGCCCTTGTCATTTATCGTCATTCGGAGAGACCTCTATGAGTCTGGAGACAAGAGAAGATCTCGATCTGATCGAAACCACGGAATGGATGGATTCCCTGGAGTCGGTACTGGATCGTGAGGGTGAGGAACGTGCCCGCTACCTGATGACCCGCTTGGCGGACCGGCTACGCCGAGACGGGATGAAGGTACCCTTCTCAGTGACAACCCCGCACCGCAACACCATCCCGGTCCACCGCGAAGCGCCGATGCCGGGCGACCTGTTCATGGAGCGCCGGATTCGCTCGATCATCCGCTACAACGCCATCGCCCAGGTGATCCGCAACAACCGCGCCTGCCCCGGGGTGGGCGGTCACATCGCCAGCTTCATGTCGGCGGCGACCCTGTACGACGTGGGCTTCAACCACTTCTTCCGCGCCCCCAACGGCGACTTCGAAGGCGACCTGGTGTATATCCAGGGCCATGTGGCCCCGGGCATCTACGCCCGCGCCTTCCTCGAAGGCCGCCTGACCGAAGCGCAGATGGACAAGTTCCGCCAGGAAGTCGACGGCGACGGCCTGTCGTCCTACCCGCATCCCTGGCTGATGCCCGACTTCTGGCAGTTCCCCACGGTCTCCATGGGCCTGGGCCCGATCCAGGCGATCTACCAGGCCCACGTGATGAAGTACCTGCATTCGCGTGAAATGAAGGACATGCACGATCGCAAGATCTGGTGCTTCCTGGGCGACGGCGAGTGCGACGAGCCCGAATCGCTGGGCGCGATTTCCTTGGCCGGGCGCGAGAACCTCGACAACCTGATCTTCGTGGTCAACTGCAACCTCCAGCGCCTGGACGGCCCGGTGCGCGGTAACGGCCGGATCATGGACGAGCTGGAAGGAGTATTCCGCGGCGCCGGCTGGAACGTGGTCAAGGTCGTCTGGGGCCGCCACTGGGACCCTTTGTTCGAGAAGGACAAGAAAGGCATCCTGCAAAAGCGTATGGACGAAGCGGTCGACGGCGAGTACCAGAACTACAAGGCCAACGGCGGCGCCTACACCCGCGAGCACTTCTTCGGCAAGTACCCGGAAACCGCCGAGATGGTCAAGGATCTGTCCGACGAGGACATCTGGAAGCTCAACCGCGGTGGCCATGACCCCTTCAAGGTGTATGCGGCCTACCACGAAGCCACCCAGAACGCCGGCGGCAAGCCCACCGTGATACTGGCGCATACCGTCAAGGGCTACGGCATGGGCGGCGGTGATGGCGAAGCCGCCAACGAAGCCCACCAGATCAAGACCATGGAACACGAGGCGCTGAAGACCTTCCGCGACCGCTTCGGCATTCCGCTGTCCGACGACCAGCTCAAGGAGGTGCCCTACTACAAGCCTGAGGACGATTCCCCCGAGCTCAAGTACATGCACCTGCAGCGCGAACGCCTGGGCGGCTACCTGCCCAGCCGGCGCAGCGACTTCCAGGCGCTGGAGATTCCCGGGCTCGACCACAAGATCTTCGCCTCCCAGACCGGCGGCTCCAAGGACCGCGAAGTCTCCACCACCATGGCCTTCGTGCGCATCCTCAACGGCCTGGTCAAGGACAAGACCCTGGGCAAGCGCGTGGTGCCGATCATCCCCGATGAAGCGCGCACCTTCGGCATGGAAGGCATGTTCCGCCAGCTGGGCATCTACACCTCCGAAGGCCAGAAGTACGAGCCGGTGGACAAGGGCCAGATCATGTTCTACCGCGAGGACAAGCAAGGCCAGATCCTCGAGGAAGGCATTTCCGAGGCCGGCGCCATGTCCGCCTGGATCGCCGCCGCCACCTCCTACTCGAACAACAACGTCACCCTGCTGCCGTTCTACGTCTACTACTCCATGTTCGGCTTCCAGCGTATCGGCGATCTGGCCTGGGCCGCCGGGGACCTGCAGGCCCGTGGCTTCATGGTCGGCGGCACTGCCGGGCGCACCACGCTCAACGGCGAAGGCCTGCAGCACCAGGACGGTCACAGCCTGATCCAGGCCTCCACCATCCCCAACTGTAGAAGCTACGATCCCACCTACGCCCATGAGGTCGCAGTGATCGTCCAGGACGGCCTCAAGCGCATGTTCGCCGACAAGGAAAACTGCTTCTACTACCTCACGGTGATGAACGAGAACTACGCGCACCCCGAGCTCGAGACGATCCCCGCCGAGGACATTATCAAGGGCATGTACCTGCTACGCGAAACCCAGGGTGACAAGGGCCGCGTCCAGCTGCTGGGCTCCGGCACCATCCTGCGCGAAGTCGAAGCCGCCGCCGACCTTCTGGCCAACGACTGGGGCATCGGCGCCGATATCTGGAGTGTCACCAGCTTCAACGAGCTGCGCCGTGACGCCCTGACCGTCGACCGCCAGGCCTTCCTGCACCCCGACGAGGACCCGGCCACGCCGCACGTTACCCAGTGCCTGAGCGGGCGCGAGGGGCCTGTGATCGCCTCCACCGACTACATGAAGCTCTACGCCGACCAAGTACGCGCCTGGGTGCCCAGCGACTATACCGTGCTGGGGACCGATGGCTACGGGCGCTCCGACAGCCGCGAGAAGCTGCGCTACTTCTTTGAAGTGGACCGCCACTTCGTGGTGGTCGCCGCGCTCAAGGCCTTGGCGGATCGCGGCGAGATCAAACGCAAGCTGGTCGGGGACGCGATCAAGCAGTACGGCATCGACCCCGACAAGCCCAACCCGCTGACCAGCTGATCCGGTGCCCGGCGGGCCAGGCCCGCCGGCTCGACACGATTTGTAAGGAGCGCGACCTTGAGTAGCGAAATCATCAAAGTGCCCGACATCGGCGGCAGCGAGGATGTCGAAATCATCGAGATCGCGGTGGCCGAAGGCGACGTGATTGCCGCGGAAGACACCATGATCACCCTGGAATCCGACAAGGCCAGCATGGACGTGCCCGCTCCGAAAGGCGGCAAGGTCCTCAAGGTGCTGGTCCAGGAAGGCGATACGGTCTCGGAAGGCGACGAGATCCTCGAGCTCGAAGCCGAGGGGGGCGGCGAGGAAGAGGAAGATACCGCGCCAGCCGAGTCAGAGTCTGAGTCCGAGGCGAAGCCGTCATCGCAAGAGCCACCGGCACCGCAGGCGGCGGAGAAACCCGCCGCCCAAAAGGCCGCCAAGCCAGCCGGCGGCAAGCAGACCGTGGATATCACGGTGCCGGATCTCGGCGGCGACAGCGATGTCGAGATCATCGACGTGGCGGTGGCCGAAGGCGACGAGGTCAACGCCGAGGATACCTTGGTCACCTTGGAGTCCGACAAGGCCTCCATGGACATGCCCAGCCCGCATGACGGCACTATCGTCAGTTTGACGGTCAAGGAAGGCGACAGGGTCTCCGAAGGCGATGTCATCGGCCAGATGGAGATCTCCGGCGAGGGCGCCGCCGACGAGCAAGCGAGACCCGACGAGACCCAGGCGCCTGAGCCTGCTGAACCTGAAGAGGAAGCGGGCGAGGAAGCTGAACCTGAAGAAGAAGAGGGCAGCGGTGCGCCCGAACGCAAGGAAATTCGGGTGCCGGACCTGTCCGGCGCCACGGATGTGCCGATCATCGAGATCGGGGTGGCGGCCGGTGACGAGGTCAATGAGGAAGATCCGCTGATCACCCTGGAGTCCGACAAGGCCTCCATGGACGTGCCTAGCCCTTATAAGGGCACGATCGTCGAGCTCACCGTCAAGGAAGGCGACACGGTCTCCGAAGGTGACGTGATCGGCATCATGGAAGTGGCGGGGGCCAAGCCAGCCAAGAAGGCCAAGCCGCAGCCGGCCGAAAAGAGCGCCCCGGCACCCACGACCGACAAGAAACCCAGCAAGGCGGAAACACCCCCCGGCACTCCGAGCCCCGAAGCCCAGATGGCCGCGCACAAGCCGCGCGACGGCAAGCTGGTGCACGCCGGCCCCGCGGTGCGCATGCTGGCCCGCGAGCTGGGAGTCGACCTGGCATTGGTCAAACCCAGCGGCCCCAAGGAACGGGTGCTGAAGGAAGACGTGCAGAACTACGTCAAGCAGGCGATTGCCCGTCAGGCCAAGGCCGGTGCCGCCCCCGCCGCCACCGGTGGTGCGGGCATCCCGCCGATTCCCGAGGTCGACTTCAGCCAGTTTGGCGAGATCGAAGAAAAGCCCATGGGCCGGCTGCTCAAGATGGGCGCCACCAACCTGCATCGCAGCTGGCTGAACGTGCCCCACGTGACCCAATTCGACGAAGCCGACATCACCGAGCTCGAAGCGTTTCGCAAGGCGATGAAGGCCGAAGCGGAAGCCCAGGGCGCCAAGCTCACCCCGCTGCCGTTCATGGTCAAGGCCTGTGCCTTTGCGCTCAGGAAGTTCCCGCAGTTCAACGTCAGTCTGAAAGGCGATGGCGAGACGCTGGTGTGGAAGCACTACGTGCATATCGGCGTGGCGGTGGATACCCCGGCCGGGCTGATGGTGCCGGTGGTGCGCGATGCCGACAAGAAGTCGTTGATCGAGATCGCCAAGGACATGGCGGAGCTGGGCAAGAAGGCCCAGACCAAGAAGCTCAAGCGTGAGGAAATGACCGGCGGCTGTTTCACCATCTCAAGCCTGGGCTCGATTGGTGGCACGGCGTTCACCCCGATCGTCAATGCGCCGGAAGTGGCCATCCTCGGGGTGTCCAAGGCGTCAATGAAGCCGGTCTGGGACGGCGCCGCCTTCCAGCCGCGGCTGATGATGCCGCTGTCGTTGTCCTATGATCACAGGGCGATCAACGGGGCGGACGCGGCACGCTTCACCGCCTTCCTGGCGGAGGTGCTGAGCGATATCCGGCGATTGTTGCTGTAACAGAGTTGTTTAAAGTAACGCTACGTTAGCGGCGCCTTCGGGCGCCGTTTGCGTACCCGGTTCTCCCTTCAAACCGAATTTCCCGTCTAAACTTGATAAAAAAGGCGTGTCTCAGGCTTTTGGAGAGTTGTGCCACCCCGGCGCCACGGTTATTGTCGACGGTCTATTTTTTATATTTTTGTAATCCAAGGAGCAGTGCGATGCGTTTGATCCTGTTGGGCGCCCCGGGGGCTGGCAAGGGAACTCAAGCTCAGTTTATTTGCGAGCAGTTCAATATTCCGCAAATTTCTACCGGCGACATGCTGCGCGCCGCCGTGAAGGAAGGCAGTGAGCTGGGGCTCAAGGTCAAGGAAATCATGAACAGCGGTGGCCTGGTGTCCGATGACATCATCATCGATCTGGTCAAGGAACGTATCAGCCAACCGGATTGCGAAAATGGTTTCCTGCTGGATGGCTTCCCGCGCACCATTCCTCAGGCGCAAGCCATGAAAGACGCCGGCGTGAAGATCGATCACGTCCTGGAAATTGCGGTTCCCGATGAGGAAATTGTCAGCCGTCTGGCAGGTCGCCGTGTCCACCCTGCCTCTGGGCGCGTCTATCACGTTGAGCACAATCCGCCCAAGGAGCCAGGCAAGGATGATGTGACCGGCGAAGCCTTGATTCAACGCGAAGATGATCAGGAATCCACCGTGCGTCATCGTCTGGCGGTCTATCATGACCAAACGGCTCCGCTGGTCGACTATTACAAGCAGTGGGCCAAGGAAGATCCGCAGGTGGCCCCCGAGTATCATCGTGTGGAAGGCACTGGTAGCGTTGACGAGATTACCCGTCAGGTGCTTGAAGCACTTAAAGACTGACTCTCGCTTGCCCAGCATTACAGATGGCCCGCCTCGTGCGGGCCATCGTCGTTATGGTTCAAGCCACGTATAATCATGTTTCATTCTGCGTTGGGTGGTTTTCGCCATGTCATCAGTGTTGCTTGCCTTGGATGCCTCTTCGAGTGCTTGTTCGGTTGCCTTGCTTCGGCGGGATGCCGAAAAGCAGGAATGCATCAGTCGCTTTGAGCTGACGCCCCGTGCCCATACCCGTCGTTTGATGCCGATGGTGAATGAGGTCCTGGCCGAGGCCGGCATTACTCCAAGCGAATTGGATGCGGTTGCCTATGGTCGTGGTCCAGGCTCTTTCACCGGCTTGCGAATTGCAGCGGGTGCAGCTCAGGGATTGGCGTTCGGTCTGGAACGGCCGCTGCTGGGCGTATCCACCTTGGAGGCATTGGCACTGGGTGTCCACCGTCGCTATCACTTTCGCTATCTAGTCACTGCCCTGGATGCGCGGATGGGCGAGATTTACGTGGCTGCCTGGCACTGTGCCGATGGCGTCACCACGCTTTTGCAGCAAGAAGCCGTCCTGGCCCCGCAAGCCTTGCGTTTGCCCGCAAAGGAAACTGACTGGGTAGGGGTGGGATCGGGATGGGCATTATGGGAACAAATGCCCGCCCAGGTTCAAGCCGGCTTGAGCCAGACCCTCGAGAACATCGAGGCCAGTGCCGAAGACATGGTGGTGTTGGCTGCTCGGGATCTTGATGCTGGCCTGGGGCGTGATCCCCATGAGGTTCAGCCCGTCTACCTGCGTAATGAAGTCGCCTGGAAAAAACCAGCATGAGCCTGCCCGGCGGGTGGGTCTTGCGCCATCAATCAGATGGTTTGGTGCTGGCCGGCGATGAACGTCTGTATGGCAAACCTCTACGCGTGGACTTTGTGCAAGGACGCGCGGCTCATCGGCGTCGCTTTGGCGGGGGTCGCGGCCAGTTGGTCGCCAAGGCCTGCGGTTTGAGCAAGGGGGTAACGCCGAATGTGGTCGATGCCACTGCGGGTCTGGGGCGCGATGCTTTCGTATTGGCGAGCCTGGGTGCCGAGGTGCTATTGATCGAACGTGTCGACGCCATTGCCGCCTTGCTTGAGGATGGCCTGATGCGTGCTGCCGGTGATCCAGAAATTGCCGCGATAATAGCGCGTATGCGGTTGATCAAGGGGGATGCCGTGAGTGAGCTAGAGGCATTGGTCGCTGAAACGGCGTTTTCGCCTCAAGTCATTCATCTTGACCCCATGTTTCCTCATCGGGAAAAGTCCGCCCTGGTCAAAAAGGAAATGCGCCTGTTTCGTGAGCTAGCTGGCGATGATCCTGATGCATCGCGCTTGCTGGAAGCGGCGCTGGATGTGGCGACCCATCGGGTGGTGGTCAAGCGGCCACGCAAGGCGCCGCCTATCGAGGGTCCAGCGCCACAGCATAGTGTGGAGGGTAAAACCAGTCGGTATGATTTGTATGTTCACCGGGCTTTGACCCAGCGCTGATACTTGACAGGCTGAGCTACAAACGCCTGGGAAAGAAGACCAAGGATGCGACGGGATGCATGAAGGAAGCGACTTGAAAAGTGTGTGGCAAGAGGGCAATCAGTTTACGCTATTGCCCGAGGCTTCTCGGTTTTTGCCCGCCATGTTCAAGGCAGTGGCGCAAGCGCAGGATTACATACTGATCGAACTCTACTTGATGGCGTCCGGTAAGCTTGCCACTCGTGTCTGCAATGCACTGATAGCCGCGGCCGAGCGCGGCGTGACGGTTCTTCTATTGCTGGATGGTTACGGCGCCATGGGCCTTTCCAATGAAGACCGAAACCGCTTGGAGGCGGGCGGTGTGGCACTGCGTCTTTTCAATCCGCTGGGGTTTCATTCCCTGGCGCGTAACCTGAGCCGTGATCACCGTAAAATCGTGGTTGTCGATGGCAAGGTGGCATTTACCGGTGGGTTCGGGGCCGTGGATGAATTCCTTCAAGCCTGGTACGAAATTGCCATCCGTATTCAAGGACCGGTAGTGAACGACTGGGAGCGGCTGTTCCGCCAGTTATGGGATTCCAGGCTGACGCGCGGTAAGGGAAAGACGTGGCTGGTACGCAAGCTTCCGGATACGTCTACGTTGCGGCAAGGCGAGGAAGGCATGCGCGGCCGGGTGATCTGGGGGCGGGGTTACCGTTATCAGGCCATCCGCCACTCATTGTACCAACGTGTTTCCTCTTCCCGGCAACGGCTGTGGCTATGTACGCCTTATTTCGTGCCCACCTTTACCTTGCGCCTGCGGCTGACTCGAGCGGCGCGCCGTGGGGTGGATGTACGCTTGTTGCTGCCGGGGAGCAAGCACGACCACCCTGGCGTGCGCTATGCCGGTCAGCGGTTCTATCAGCGTATGCTCAAGGCGGGTGTGCGAATTTTTGAATTTCAGCCTACCTTCATTCATGCAAAATTTGTGCTGGTGGACGATTGGGTCAGCTTGGGTTCCTGCAATTTCGATCACTGGAATCTGCACTGGAACTTGGAAGCCAATCAGGAAATCGAAGATCGATATCTAGCGGATGAGGTGGGCGAATTGTTCAAGCGCAATTTCGCTGCCAGTGCAGAAGTGAATGCCGGTGAATGGGCGAAACGTCCCTATCCGCAACGCATCAAGGAATGGCTGTATGGCACGCTGGACAGTTTGCTGGCTCGGTTGCGTTAACGTCTTTTGCCCGGCGCCGGTGCCTTTTTGCGCGGTTTGGGCTTGGCGGTTTCCGGCGGCACCCGGTAGTGCAGGTAAATATCCAGTACCAGTTCGGGTAGCTGAACCACCAGCGCTTCCAGACGCTGAGTATCGGCAGAGAGCTCTGCCATGTCCGGTTCGTCATTGAACAGCCCAGAGAGCAGCATGAACGGCAGAAGTAGCGTTGCCGTGGTCTCTTCGTTATCGTCGAACCAGGCAGTTTCATCGAGGAAAACGCCTTCCATGAAACCGGCACACCAGTCGCCTATAGGCGTGTCTTCCGGTGCGGCTCCCTCGAGGATCAGGTCGAAAGGTAGCTCCGGCAGCCCGCCTTGTTCGAGCACGTCCACGGCGTTATCGCGCAGCAGGGTGAGCAGCGCGAAAATATCCTGGCGCTGAGCGTCGCTGGTGAAGGTCGGCTCGCCCTGAAAAAGCTCCGCCATCCATTCAGTGAAAGGGGTTTCCCGCGGAGCGACGGCGAGAGCGACAAGAAAGCCATGAGCTGAAATCAAATCCAGCGCATCGGGGTCGACATGCTCGGAATCGAGAAATTCATCCAGCCGTTCAAGTTGCTCATCGTCAAGCAGCGGTTGAGGAGAGGGTGTCTCCGCATGAGGGGAGGAGTGATCTGCCATGGGAACCTCATCATTACGTGAATCAAAGGGCACAGTTTAGCATTATGATGACACCGGTATTGCCTTCGCCGTGCAGCAAACGACTAGGATCACTTGATTCGAGCGCCTTGGCACAGGCCGTGGATGTGCGGGTGGCCGAAGCGTGGCAGTTGTGCCGGGAAGTGCATCCCGATTTACCGCGACCGGGAGTATGGCTGGATCTGCGTGGGGCCGGGGCGGGTCAAGCGAATATGAAACGCGGCGGACTGCGTTTTAATCGACTACTCTTGGAAGATAATCGTCTGGCTTTCTTTGAGGAAGTGATTCCCCATGAAATGGTCCACTGGTTGGTATTTCACCTGGAAAATGGTCCCCGGCTGAAACCTCATGGGCGTGAATGGAAAACCGTCATGCGAGAATTATTCGGTTTGGTGCCTCGGGTAACCCACCGCTTCGATACGCGGCGCGTGCGTTCGACCCCGTTTCGCTATCGCTGTGGTTGCCGGGAGCATGCCCTGACGCGCCGCCGACATACCTTCGTCCTGCAAGGAGGATACTACCGGTGCCGTTTTTGTGCCGAGACCTTGGTCTATCATGCGGAAGATAGGCCCAAAGGGCATATATAAGTCTTTGTTATATAAATAAAAATAGCTAATACCAATGTCTAAAGGGAAGCCCGCCAAGGGAGGTTTATGCTAAGAGAGTTATATGGCGTCGATAGAGTTAATAATAACCTGGTCGACAACATTCCCCTTAGTGAATGCATTTCACGGAATTGTTTCCGTGAACACATTCCTACGGACTAGAGGCAATTTCATGAGCGAACAGCAGAACGTCTATCCGGTGCGCGACGATTTCGCCGCCAATGCCTGGGCCGACCAAGAAAAGTATCAGGCCATGTACCAGCAATCGGTGGACGATCCTGAAGGCTTCTGGGCCGACCAGGCCGAGCGTATTAACTGGATCAAAAAACCCAAAAAAATCAAGCACACTTCTTTCGATATCAATAACGTAGATATTCGCTGGTTTGAAGACGGCACTCTCAACGTCAGCGCCAACTGCCTGGATCGCCATCTTGAAGCGCGCGGCGACCAGCCAGCGATCATCTGGGAGGGGGATGACCCCAACGACTCCGAGACGATCACCTACCGTCAGCTGCATGAGCGTACCTGCAAGCTTGCCAATGCGCTCAAGGAAATGGGTGTCGCCAAGGGTGACGTGGTCACGCTTTACATGCCGATGATTCCGGAAGCCGCCGTCGCCATGCTGGCCTGTGCACGTATCGGCGCCATTCACTCCGTGGTTTTCGGTGGTTTCTCCCCGGACGCCGTGGCCCAGCGTGTCATCGGTGCTGACTCCAAACTGGTGATTACTGCCGATGAATCCGTGCGTGGCGGTAAGCACGTGCCGCTCAAGGATAACGTCGATGCCGCCCTGACGCGTCCCGGTACCGAAGTCTGCACGAAGGTATTGGTGGTCAAGCGTACCGGGGGCGATGTCGAGTGGAAAGACGGCCGTGACGTCTGGTATCAGGATGCCGTGGACCATCAGTCCACCGACTGTGCGGCGGAAGAAATGGGCGCCGAAGACCCGCTGTTCATCCTTTACACGTCCGGCTCCACCGGTGCCCCCAAGGGACTGAAGCATACCTCCGGGGGTTATCTGACATATGCCGCGATGACGCATCAGTATGTCTTCGATTACAAGGAAGGCGAGGTTTACTGGTGTACCGCCGATGTGGGCTGGGTCACGGGGCATAGCTATATTATTTATGGACCGCTCGCCAACGGTGGCATCACCCTGATGTTCGAAGGGGTGCCGAGCTATCCGACTCACGGCCGCATGGGCGAGATCGTCGATAAGCACAAGGTTTCCATCCTTTATACTGCTCCCACGGCAGTACGTGCCTTGATGGCGCATGGCGACAACGTCATGGATTCCAGCACCCGTGAAAGTCTGCGTTTGCTAGGATCGGTAGGCGAGCCGATCAACCCGGAAGCCTGGGAGTGGTTCTACCGGGTTATCGGTAATGAAAAATGCCCTATCGTGGATACCTGGTGGCAGACGGAAACCGGTGGCATCATGATTGCTCCCTTGCCAGGCGCAATTGACCTCAAGCCGGGCTCTGCGACCATGCCTTTCTTCGGGGTGGTGCCGGCCCTTGTTGATAACGAAGGCAATGAGCTCCAAGGCGCGACCGACGGTAATCTGGTGATCATGGATTCCTGGCCGGGTCAGGCGCGTTCGATCTGGAATGATCATGAGCGCTTCGTTCAGACCTATTTTTCGACCTACAAAGGCATGTACTTCACCGGTGACGGTGCCCGCCGTGACGAAGATGGCTACTACTGGATCACTGGGCGTGTTGACGACGTGCTCAACGTCTCCGGCCACCGTATGGGTACCGCCGAGATTGAATCTTCCTTGGTGGCCCATGAAGCCGTTGCCGAGGCTGCCGTGGTTGGCTTCCCGCATGATATCAAGGGTCAGGGTATCTATATCTACGTTACCTTGAACGATAATGCCGAACCTACCGACGAACTCAAGAAAGAGTTGATCAAGTGGGTACGTAAGGACATCGGGCCTATTGCCTCACCGGATATCATTCAGTGGGCGCCGGGTCTGCCCAAAACGCGCTCAGGCAAGATCATGCGTCGCATCCTTCGCAAGATCGCTGCAAATGAATGTGAGGGCCTAGGAGATACCAGTACTCTGGCGGATCCTTCTGTCGTGGATGACTTGATCGAGCATCGCGCTATCAAATAATTGCGCCAAATCAAATAGCCAAATCAAAGATAAGCGATGCCAATGAACAATGCCGGCCCTTTGGGCCGGCATTGTTGTATAAAAATGATACATTCTTCGTGCAGTGCTTGGGCATCAGGAAGTCCATGCGGTACCATGCTCCCATCCAATGAGCCTAGCCTCGTGGCGGCAGGTAGTGACCCGCTGCGCAAGGAACCGGAGGAATATCCATGGCCTTTGCCCATAAGTTTATTGTCGCCGACGATCACCCGCTTTTTCGTGCGGCCCTGACTCAGGCGTTGCGCCAATTGGCACCACAAGCAGAAATCGTGGAAGCCGACACCATGCAAGCGACCAACGAAGTGGTCAAGCGCCACCCCGATGCGGACTTGATCCTTCTGGACTTACACATGCCCGGCGCTCATGGTTTTTCCGGGTTGATCCAGTTACGCGGCCAGATGCCCGATATCCCGGTAGCAGTAGTATCGGGTAGTGATGAACCTTATGTGGTAAGACGTGCCATCGATTATGGCGCTTCCGGCTTCATCCCCAAATCATCTTCGCTTGCCCTGATTGCTGAAGCAGTGGGAGAAATTCTCGAAGGTGAAGTATGGCTGCCGGAAGCCTTGGCCAATGTCATGGAAGGCAACAATGAGGATGAAACGCGCTTTGCCGAAGCCATTGCCTCGTTGACGCCTCAGCAGTTTCGTGTTCTCAACATGTTGACGGAAGGCTTGCTTAACAAGCAAATTGCCTACGAACTGAGTGTTTCCGAAGCCACGATCAAGGCGCATGTAACGGCTATCTTACGCAAGCTGGGAGTGCATTCACGCACCCAGGCGGTGATTGCCGCCCAGAAGCTTGAAGTCGACCCCCCCAAGGTTCAGTCCTGAGCTAACCTTGTCTTTTGCAGCGAATCGACTAGTCGCTGTGAGGGGCACGGCTGGCCTGCAAGGTGCGGGTCAGCAGGGCACGTAGCGCAGCGGGGCGCACTGGCTTGAGCAATAGCTGATAACCACTGCGTCTGATTTCTTCCGCCACGGCTTCGGTTCTATCGGCAGTGATCACGACTCCCGGTACTTCCCCTTCCAGGCGTTCACTCAACACTTCCAGCGCCATCAGCCCCGTGACTTCATTGTCCAGATGATAATCCACCAAAATCGCATCGGGTTCTCCGTTCATGTTGCGCAGTATCGATTTCGCTCCTCCGATGGTGGTTGCGGTAAACACCTCGCATCCCCATCCCGATAGCATGGCGACCATGCCTTCCAGAATTAATGTCTCGTTGTCGATACATACAAGGCGAATGCCGGCAAGCTTGTTGCTGCCGCGACGCTGTTGAAACTCGATATTTTCGGTGGGTCGCTCTCTGGCGGCTACTCGCGGAACGCTCACGGCAAAGACGGTACCCACCCCTTCCTGAGAAAGCACCTTGATCGGATGATCGAGTACGCGACTCATTCGGTCGGCTATCGACAGCCCGAGCCCCAATCCTTTCTCGCTTTCCTTGTGGCGTGATACCTGGTCCAGTCGGCGAAACTCCTGGAAGATCTCCGATAATTTGGACTGAGGAATGCCCGGGCCACTGTCCCAGACTTCTATCCATAACCGGTCGCCCCTGCGTCGGCATCCCAGTAATACGCGGCCGTCTTGAGTATAGCGAAGGGCATTGGAAAGAAAGTTCTGCACGATGCGTCTGAGCATCTGGGGGTCGCTGTCCACCCATTGCCGAGTGGGAACCACCATCAGATCCAGGCCGCGCTCATCGGCCATGACTTCGAATTCGGCGCGCAAGGGACGGAAGATATCAGCCAAGGCAAAGTGACTGCGTCGCGGTGTCAGGGCGCCGGCATCGAGCTTGGAAATGTCCAGCAAGGTGCCGAGTAGCTCTTCGGCAGCCTGCAAGGAATTATCAATATGGCCGATGGTACGCTGGGTGTCTTCGGCTTTCACATTCTGCAGCAAGGCTGAGGTGAAAAGACGCGCGGCATTGAGAGGCTGCAAGAGGTCATGGCTTGCCGCCGCCAGAAAGCGCGTCTTGGAGGCGTTGGCATCTTCCGCGAGCCGCTTGGCCTGGCGTAGCGCCAGCTCCGCTTCTGCACGTACGCGGTTTTCCTGGCGCAGGGCGGCGTTGGCTTCCGATAACGCCTGGGTACGCTCACGTACCCGTTCTTCTAAGGTTTCGTTGGTTTCTTTAAGCGCGATCTCAGCCTGGCGGCGTTCGGTAATGTCCTGGTAGAGGGCAAAGAAGCCCAGGATGGCATTGCTGTCACCGAAGTGCGGCGTGTAGGTCACCAGCATGTAACGCATGGCATCACTGACCTTGAGCGAGACTTCGAAGTTGACTCGCTCACCAGCCAGGGCGCGTGCCACCCAAGGTACCCGTTCTTCGGCATGTCTGGCCGGAAGTACCTCTTCATAGCGTTTGCCGATGACCGCATTACGGTCGATGCCGAAGGCCTGCTCATAAGCGCGGTTGGTGAAGAGGTAGCGACACTCCTTGTCGAAATAGGCAATGAGGGCCGGCACGTTGTCGGTATAGATGCGGATGTTGTTCTCGGAGCGAATCAACGCCTCTTCAATGCGCTTTTGCTGAGTAATATCCTGATAGGTATACACGAACCCGCCGCCGGGCATAGGATTGCCCTGAACTTCCAGCACGCTGCCATCCTGGCGGTAGCGCACATAGCGATGCGGTTGGCCGTCACGAATGTTGTCGAGCAGCAATTGGACGTGTTCTTCCGGGTCGCCAGGACCGTATTCACCGTTATGGGCGTTATAGCGAAAGATCCTGTCGATAGGCGCGCCCACGCGAATCAAGTGATCTGGGAAGCGGAACAGCTCCAGATAGCGCTGGTTCCACACCACCAGTTTTAGGTTTTGGTCCACCACACTGATGCCTTGGTTGATGTTTTCGATGGTGGCTTGAAGAAGGGCGCGGTTGAATTCCAGTACTTGCGAGGCTTCATCGACAATCGAGATAACATCCGAAATGCCGATACCCCGGCCTTGGAGCGCCGAGTTGACCACGATGCGCGCCGAGGAGGCGCCAAGCACCGATGCCAGAAAGCGCTCGGTAAACTGAATGATGTCGATCGAAGCACGCGTGCTGTTATCCAAGGGTTTGCCACTGCGCCGGGCGTAGTTCTCGAAGGCTCTGTCGACTTGGCCTGCTCCGAGAAAACGTTCACAGAGTACTTTCAAGTCGCCCACCGTGGTGGCGCCCGTCCAGGGACGATTGACCGAGGTCTGACGAGTTTCAACACTATCGACGAACAGCGAAGCCTGAATGCGTTCTACCACGCGTTGCGAGGTAACTTGCGAAATAAATATATAAAAGAATAAGTTGAGTCCCAACGACAGCATGACCCCATGGGTGAAACTGTCGCCCAGGTTGAGTCCGAACAATGACACGGGTGATAGCCAGTTCAGCCCCAATGGTCCACCGTCCAGCCATTCCATCGGTAGCACCCCAGCACTGATCATTGCCGGGAGTAACAGGCTGTAGGCCCAGATGGCAAAACCCACGTTCATCCCCACGATAACCCCGAGCCGGTTACCGCGTTTCCAGTAAAGCCCGCCGATTACCGCTGGAGCGAACTGTGCCGCAGCGGCAAAAGACAGCATGCCGATCGATGCCAGTGAGGAGAACTCGGCAATCAAATGGTAGAAGCCGTAGGCCATGGCGAGGACGGCGATGATGGTAAGGCGCCGTGCTCGCAACACCATACGGCCATAATCGCGGGCCTTGGTATCAAACCAACGCATACGGAACAGGGCGGGGATCACGATTTCATTGGAGATCATGATGGAGACGGCTACCGCCGCAACAATGACCATGCCAGTGGCGGCGGAAAAGCCACCGATGAAGGTAAGTAACGTCAGCCATTGCTGGTTGGAGGCCATAGACAGGGCCAGGACGTAGGAGTCGGCTTCCACCCCAGTGCCGGAAAACAGCATCAGGCCGGCGGCGGCCAAAGGCACTACGAAGAAGGCAATGGCAATCAGGTAGAGCGGAAATAGCCAGCGCGCCTTGGTGGCGTCATCTGGATGAATGTTTTCCACTACTGCTACATGGAATTGGCGGGGCAGACAAAGGATCGCCAGCATGGCCAAGAGCGTTTGCGCCCAGAAACTTTGCCCGAAGTCCTGGCGAGCGAGCTGGCGCTGTAGCTCAAGTTGGCTTTCGGCATGGCTCATTAGCTCGCCCAAGCCGTCAAACATCACCCAGGTGACATAGGCACCCAGGGTGAGAAATGCCACCAGTTTGATCAATGACTCGAAGGCGACCGCATGGATTAGACCTTCATGATGTTCGGTTGCATCGGTGTGGCGGGTGCCGAATAGAATGGCAAACACGGCCATGACGATGGCAATGTAAAAGGCCGTGTCCCCGAATAGCGGGGTATGGGTGATATCAGTGGCATCAGTCAGTACGGTAAACGATGTGGAAACGGCTTTCAGCTGCAAGGCGATGTAAGGCAGGGTACCGACGAGGGCGATCAGGCTGGCAAAGGCGGCCAAGGATTGTGTCTTGCCATAACGCGAAGCGATGAAATCGGCGATCGAGGTGACGTTCTGGTGTTTGGCCACCCGGATCATCTTGGCCAGAATCGGCCAGAAAAGCAGGAAGGTCAGTATCGGTCCGACAAAGATGCTGGCAAATGACCAGCCCGCCGTAGCGGCTTGCCCAACCGCGCCATAAAACGTCCAGGAGGTACAGTAAATGGCCAGTGCCAAGCTGTAGATGATCGGACGCCGCCGGCTGGCGCCATGCATGCGTGCGCGACGGTCACCGTACCAGGCGATAGTGAACAACACGGCAATGTAGAACAAGGAAATAATTACCAGCAGCCAGCCGTGGAACATGCATCTCTCCGTCAATAGAGCTAACAATAGGTGCCTGGCAAATACGATTACCGAAATAGCGCCTGGAAGTGCTGGAAAACCCGGGCCAAGCGATAGGCAGCAGGGCAAAACGCCGATTCTACGTTAATACCGCTTAGGGGGGCAGTCGTGAGGCGGGAAGTTTGTAATGGCGAAATAACCTGAGTGAGTCCAGTCCACCGAGCGGTTTCCGGGCGCTACTCAGGCATTGAAAATTTGACACAGGTCGCTTGAAAGAAATGTCAGGTGTTGCATAACGCTTGGTAGAGAGGGGCTGAGGCTTTTAGCTGACGCATCTCGGTGGTGCGGGGCTGACGCTGTTCCCCTCCGAGGGGCACGAGGTCGCGGGTGGTGCAATTGAGTAGATAAGCCTGCGTAGTTACCCGGTCCATATGCAGTTTTTCAAAGTGGTAGAGAATGAATTCGATAAGTTGTTGATCATTAGCCTCACTTTTCACCATGTTGTCCTGATCCACGACCCTGAAGGCGATGGTCATCGGAAAGAAATACGTCCATGGGCGCCAGAAGGCTTCGCCTCTTTCGCTGCTGATTATCTGTGCTGATTCAGGCAGCTGGCTTTGCTTGTGGCTGAACCAGGAATACTCGTGGTTGATTTGATAAGCCAGCATGCCCAGCCCGGCACAGACCGGAACGATCCAGCTGGGTAGCCATTTGCGAGTGACAACCCGCAAGAACAAGCCCACTCCGGCGGCTGCTAAACCGGCAAATACTGCCGCAACTAAATGCCATAACATAATTCAACCTTCCTCAAAGCAATCGGGCTCCCCCAGGGGAAGCCCGATTTCATTTTGATTCCACAGCTCAGAGAGGCTGCATCCGGAATCGATTATGGCTTAATGGTCGACTGCCATGCCAGCCCCTTTTGGAGAGCGAACGCTTTCCACTAGGTCCTGGATAGCTTGCGGAGGTTCTTCAGTGGCACTGGATACCGCGAAGGCAACCGCGAAGTTGATCATTGCACCCACCGCGCCGAAGGACAGCGGCGAAACGCCAAATATCCAGTTTTCCGCGGTGTTGGGCAGCATGTTGGTGCCGGGAATGAAGAACCAGCCCAAGTAGGTGAAGATATACAGCAGGGTGCAGAGCAGACCAGCCAGCATGCCGGCAATCGCGCCTTTGCTGTTCATGCGCTTGGAGAAGATACCCATCATCAGCGCCGGGAACAGCGAAGCACCAGCGATGCCGAAGGCAAGCGCCACCGTCTGAGCCGCAAACCCGGGAGGGTTAAGACCGAGATAGGTTGCCAGCAAGATGGCCCCGCCCATGGAGATGCGCGCAGCCAGCATTTCGCCTTTTTCGGAGATCTTCGGGTTGATCATGGTCTTGATCAAGTCATGACTGATGGCCGAGGAAATGGCCAGCAACAGACCCGCGGCGGTAGACAGTGCCGCTGCAATACCACCGGCGGCGATCAGACCGATAACCCAAGGCGGCAGGTTGGCAATTTCCGGGTTGGCGAGTACCAGAATGTCGTTGTTGACATTCAGTTCGCTGCCTTCCCATCCACGCGCTTCCGCTGTATCGGCAAAGTCTTCATTGCCATCGTTGTAAAGCTGGACGCGGCCATCATTGTTGAGGTCGTTGAAGGTGATCAGGCCCGTCTCTTCCCAGGTTCTGATCCATTCGGGACGCTCTTCGTAGACCAGGGCGTTATCCATGGCCTCTTCGTAGTTTTCCACCTGACCTGCAGCTTGTGGGTAAACGGTTGTCATCAGGTTCAGGCGTGCCATGGAGGCGACAGCCGGGGCCGTCAGGTAGAGCAGGGCGATGAACACCAATGCCCAGCCCGCGGACCAACGTGCGTCAGCCACCTTGGGAACGGTGAAGAAGCGGATGATGACGTGAGGCAGACCAGCGGTACCTACCATCAGTGACAGGGTGAACAGAACCATGTTCAGCTTGTTGTCGACATCAGCCGTGTAGTCCCGGAACCCAAGCTCATTGAGTACTGTGTTCAGCTTCGTCAGCAGCGGCAAGCCGGACTCGGTATGAGTGCTGAACATGCCGAACATGGGAATGGGATTGCCGGTCAACTGCATGGCAATGAACACTGCCGGGATGGTGTAGGCAATGATCAGTACCACGTACTGCGCCACCTGGGTGTAGGTGATGCCTTTCATGCCACCGAATACGGCATACAGGAACACGATGAAGGCGGCGATCCAGATGCCCCAGGTGTTGCTGACTTCCAGAAAGCGCGAGAAGGCCACGCCGGCACCGGTCATCTGACCGATAACGTAGGTGACCGATGCCACTACCAGGCAGATTACCGCCACCAGACGTGCGGTGTTGCTGTAGAAGCGATCGCCGATGAAGTCGGGCACGGTGAATTTGCCGAACTTGCGCAAGTAAGGTGCCAGCAACATGGCCAGGATGACATAGCCGCCGGTCCAGCCCATTAAAAACGATGAGTTAGCATAGCCGCCGGACGCCAGCAGACCTGCCATGGAGATAAAGGAAGCGGCCGACATCCAGTCGGCTGCCGTCGCCATGCCGTTAGTGATCGGGTGTACCCCACCCCCTGCAACATAGAAGTCCTTGGTCGAGCCGGCACGCGCCCATACAGCGATGCCTATGTATAGGGCAAATGATGCCCCAACGAACAAAAGATTGATTGCAAATTGACTCATGCTGGCTTACTCCCCGAGTCCAAATTTTTCGTCCAGTTTGTTCATTTTCCAGGCGTAGAAGAAAATGAGCGCTATGAACGTCAGAATGGAACCTTGTTGGGCAAACCAGAAACCAAGGTCGGTGCCGCCGACAGGGATACCTGCCAGCAATGGGCGGAACAGGATGGCACAGCCGTACGAGACGAATGCCCAGACGACCAGGCACCCGGCAATCAGGCGTACGTTAGCCTTCCAGTAAGCAGCAGCATTGGATTTATCGTCTGCCATAGTGGTGATCTCCACTTGTAATTTAAGGTTGGAGGGGAAGTTGCATTGAAAATGAATGACTCATCAGGGTGTCGCATGCACGGAACAGTTTCTTGTATCGCTTTTCAGCCTACAGCCATTTTGCTCGTTCATAGGCCCAAAAGGTAACAAGGTAACCGGCGTTTTCATCACTGGTGATGACAGCGCCGGTTACCCTTTACTGCCCTTTGGCCGACTAAAGTCGCTCTCTACTCACCTCAATGCCTGGCTATCGAGCTACGTTACTAACATGCGATTACCCTGCCTGACTCATGAACAATACTGGGCAATAAACACAAAAATTAAATCCCAGACTTTGGTATCACGACAAAAGGGGAGTAATGAGTATTTTTAATAAAACCTTAAAAAACAAAGGCTTTGATAATTTTTTTGTTGTAGGGGCTTATGTGTTTCTCAAGGATACGAAACGATAGTCTAGGTATTCTCGCAAAACATGATTTTGGTATTCTGTTTTCATCGACTTTCAGTTTCTCAGCATGGGTGAGTTCTTTTCATAAGTCGTTCTTTGGGTTCCATCAAATAATGGTAAGGCGCGGTGAAACCCTTCTCCAGGTGTGGCTGCAGTTTTTGGCAAACTGCACCGAAACGAGTATTACCGGCATTGCGGGCGACAGACAGTGAATCACCACAATCTTGTAGTACCTGTACTATAACGAGGGTAATACCATGGTCGATGTCGAACTTTCACAACCGCCTTTTTCATTGTTGGACGAGGAGGGTCGAGAACGGATACGCAGTGGTGTGGATCTGGCCTATTTTGACCGGGATGAAATCATTCTGGAAACCGGACAGCCGGGTGAGTTTGTTTTTCTGATTCATAAAGGTGAAGTGGCTGAACTCGATCCCACCTTACCAGCGTCAAGTGCTCGGATCGGCCTTTACACTGCCGGCGATCTTTTTGGCGCGATCAGTATCCTCAATGGCAAGAGCCGTTATCGTTTCCAGGCGGAGCAGGAGACGCTGTGCTACTTACTGCCAAAGGCTTTATTTCAGCAGTTATGTCGAAAATATCCCGATTTCAACGATTTTTTTCGTCAAACCTTGGCCCACAAAGCGCGCTTATTGACCGAAAAGCGTGCAGAAGGTGGCGTTACCATGGCCGGGTTCATGCTGGCCAAGGTGATTGAATGCATGCGCGCGCCCTTGATGGTCGAGGCGACGACACCAATCGACCAGGCGGTACATACCCTCAATGACAGCCATGCCGATAGCTTGTTGGTGAAAAGTCAGAAAGGCGTGGGGATGGTGACCAAGACCGATCTGCTCAATGCCTTGGTGGTCAAGGGGCTGGCGCAGAGCACTGCGGTCAAGGATATTGCCCATTTTGAGCTGGTGAGCGTCACACCGCAGCAATATCTGTTTGAAGCCTTGGTCGCCATGACGCGTCACAAAGTCGCCCGTGTAACGGTGGTAGAAGACAAGGAAGTAACCGGCGTTGTCGAACTGACGGATGTGCTGAGTTATTTCTCCAGTCGTAGCTATGTCATCAGCCTCCAGGTCGAGCAGGCGGATAGCCTGCAGGCTCTGACCGAAGCTAGCCGGCGCACCCCTGAGCTGGTCAAGGCGTTAATGGCCCAGGGAGTCAAATTACGCTTTGCCATGGATCTTCTGGCTGCACTCAACGGACGCATCATGAACAAGGCGTGGGGATTTCTGATTGATGAGCGCTACCATCGTGATAGCTGCATGATGGTGATGGGCAGTGAAGGGCGGGGCGAGCAGATTCTCAAGACCGACCAGGACAACGGATTGATTCTTGCTGACGATCTGGAGTGGCCGGATGTTGGCGAACAAATGCAGGCCCTGACGGATACGTTGGTGGAGCTGGGCTATCCTCCTTGTCCCGGCAATATCATGGTATGTAACCCTGAATGGGTGGGAACGGTAACTCAGTGGAAGCACAATATTGCTCACTGGGTCGCGGCTCGTGATGGTGAGAGCCTGATGAAGCTGGCCATCCTTCTGGACTCTCATGCGGTGGCGGGTAATGCAGCATTGCTGGAGCAGGTACGCGATGAATTGTTTGAACGCTGCGCACGAGATGAGATTTTATTGTCCTATTTTGCTCGCACGGCACTGCGTTTCTCGACACCTTTGACATTGTTCGGCTCGCTGAAAAAGCCTCAGCACGGCATTGATATCAAAAAAGGCGGTATCTTTACGATTGTGCATGGGGTTCGCACCATGGCCTTGGAGCGGCGTATCAAGGCAACGTCCACGTTTGAGCGTCTCGATGCGTTAGTGGAGGATGGGCGGCTGAAAAAACGTTTTGCCGAAGACTTGGGAGAAGCCTTGGCGCTTTTCACCGAACTTCGTCTAAGACAGCAATTGGCCCAGATGGATGGGGAGGCCGAAGATCGCCAGCCGGATCGCGTGGTGGTGCAAGAACTTTCCTCATTGGAACGTGATCTGCTGCGTGAGGCCCTACACATCGTCAAGGATTTCAAGCAGCGCCTGACGCATCGTTACCATCTGGAATATTCGTGAGTGGAGGCAGCGGGGGAGATCGTTGGTGGATAGATTGTTGGTAGGCAAGGGGTGAGTATTGATAGAATATTTGCCCGCCATTCCAGCCATCGGCAGGTCTTACTCTATGCAATCCGTTGAACATTTCGATCCTGATGCTTTTGCCCATTCCAGCATGAGCGGTTCCGGTGTAGATAATTCTCATGGCGTCGTCGCGGCTTCTGAGCCAGACAAAGGTGCCAATGAAAAACGCGCCTTCAACAAGCTGCAAAAGCGCCTGCGGCGTCAGGTAGGCAATGCCATTATTGACTATGACATGATCCAGGAAGGGGATCGCGTCATGGTATGTCTTAGTGGCGGAAAGGATAGCTACACTCTGCTGGAAATATTGCGCAACCTGCAGCGCAATGCACCGGTTGATTTTTCCTTGATAGCAGTCAATCTTGATCAGAAACAACCCGGTTTTCCCGAGCATATCTTGCCAGCCTATCTCGACAATCTAGGTGTCGAGTATCATATTCTCGAGCAAGATACGTATTCGGTGGTCAAGGAAAAAACCCCTGAAGGCAAAACCACCTGCGCGCTGTGTTCGCGGCTGCGTAGAGGGTCTTTGTATGGCTTTGCCGAAGAAATCAAGGCCACCAAAATTGCTTTGGGGCATCACCGAGAAGATATACTGGAGACCTTGTTTCTTAATCTTTTTTTCGGTGGAACGCTCAAGGCCATGCCGCCTAAGCTGCTCTCTGATGACGGAAAAAATATTGTGATTCGGCCGCTTTCGTATTGCAAGGAAGCCGATATCGCCGAGTTTTCCCGACAAATGGCTTTCCCGATCATTCCCTGCAATCTATGTGGTTCCCAGCCCAACATGCAGCGTCAGTTGGCCAAAGAGATGCTGGCGGAATGGGACAAGAAATACCCTGGCCGACTGGAGAGCATGTTCAAGGCGGTCACCAATGTGGCACCGTCTCAGTTGGCCGATCGTGAGCTGTTCGATTTTATCGGGCTGGAAGCCAAGCAGGCTGACCTGATGGCCAGCCGCATTCAGGCAGTCAAGGTGAGTTGAGCTCTTGCTCTTCTTCCTCGGATAAGGCAATCAGCGCAGGCATATCGAGAACATTGACCTCCCTTCCGGAAACCGACACCACCTTCTGGCTTTGAAAGCGACTCAAGATGCGACTGACGGTTTCCACTGCCAGTCCCAGGTAGTTACCAATATCCGCTCGGGACATGGAAAGCCGAAAGCTATAGGGCGAATAGCCCCTGCGGCGAAACCGCTCGGATAACGTTATCAAGAAGCTTGCCAGGCGTTGGTCTGCCGTCTTGCGTGAAAGTAGGCGCATCATGCGCCGATCCTCACGTAACTCCTTGCTCATGCTGCGGTAAAGCTGTCCGCGTAATTCAGGGAGTTGCTCGGAAAGAAGATCCAGACGGTCGAAAGGAATTTCACAAACGGTAGTCGTTTCCAGCGCAATGATGCTGCCGGGATAGGTTGCTTCGTTGATGCCATCAAGACCCACCAACTCACTGGGGAGGTAAAAGTTGGTCAATTGATCGCTACCATTACCTTCCGTGGTGACTTGCTTGAGACTGCCGGAACGCACAGCAAACACGCTGGTGAAGACATCCCCTTGGCGAAATAGGGGCTCACCTTTCTTGAGCGGTGCGCGACGACGAATAATCGAGTCGAACTGATCCATGTGTTCAAGCTCAAGCGCCAAGGGGAGGCAAAGTGAGCTCAAACTGCATGTCTGACAGTGAGCTTCGTTCAGTATGGCTCTATGACGGCCCATGATGTCCGGCATGAGTTCCTCCCTCAAATAGGTGGCAAGGACCATTATGAGGAATTAAGCGCCGGCAGCAAGTGTTGTCGAAAAAGTTCCTTAAAAAAACGGTTTTTAAAAAATCGCTTGGGCTGGTGAATGAGCATCGAAAGCCATGACTAGGCGGCCGAGCAGTAATCGCCCTTGGGCAGTAGCCACCAATCTATTACCGGTTCGCTGAATCAAGCCGGCTCGTTCGGCGCCTTCCAGCTTGGTCAAGGCATCTGCAAGATAGCGCGGTGCGTCGATGCTCCATCGTCTACTGATTTCATCAAGGTCGAGCGCCATGTCACACAACATGCATTCGATGACATGCCGGCGAATTTGGTCGTCTTGTGTCAGGCGAATGCCGCGTTTTATAGCCAAGTGACCCTTATCCAAAGCTTGTTCATAGCTTGCCGGCTTAGTGGGGTTCTGGGCATAGATATTATCCACACAACTTACAGCGGAAACTCCTAAGCCCACCAAATCATATTGGGTGTGGCTGGAGTAGCTCTTGAAATTTCGCTGTAGGGTGCCTTGCTGCTGAGCGATAGCCAGGTTGTCGTCCGGTCGGACGAAATGGTCTAGTCCAATAGGCACGTAACCGGCCTGGGTCAGCATGGTGATAGCGGTATGTAGAATCGCCGTTTTTTCTTCGGGGCACGGCAGGTCGTCGCGGTTGATGTGCCGTTGGGACGCAAAACGCTCAGGCATATGACGGTAGCTGGTTACCTTGAAGCGTGCTGGGTTGAGTTCGATTGCCTGGGCGAGTGTCTTGGCGAAGCTTGTGCGAGTCTGGCAAGGCAGGCCGTAAATCAGGTCCAGAGAAAGCGAGCGAAAACCGAGACGGCTGGCTTCTTCCATCAATGTCTCGGTCAAGACGTGCGGTTGCACACGATTGATTGCATGCTGAACAGTCGGGTCGAAATCCTGTATCGACAGGCTTATCCGGTTGAAGCCCAGGGCTTGAAGATGGCGCAAGGTCAATACATCGGCTTGATGCGGGTCAATATCGATGGAGTAATCGCGGGTTGGCGCGTAGGAAAGACCAAAGCGTGCATCCAGCCGGTCGATCAAGTCGCTCATTTGATCCAACGTCAAAAAAGCCGGTGTGCCGCCCCAGTGAAGCTGTTGTATTTGACGAGAGGAATCTAGATGGCGTGAGCTCAGCACCATTTCTCGATCCAGCCGCGATAGGTAAGGCTCGGCTAGTTGGGTGTTCTGAGTGACTATCTTGTCGCAAGCGCAATAAAAGCAAACTTTTCGGCAAAATGGCACATGAACATACACGCCTAAAGGCTTGTTGCCACTATTGCTGCGCTCTAGCGCAGCAGTAAACTCTTCGGCACTGAAGTTATCATGAAAGGAGCGCGGCGTAGGGTAAGACACATAGCGAGGCTCCTCTTTGTCGTTGCGCTGTAACATGGCTTGGTTCCAAGCTCTGCCTGGAATGAATCCGTTCAAAGCAGGGTAGCGGTCGGGAATGGCTTGAACGGGCATACAGATGCTCCGGTATCTAGAACGTAGAGTACTAATGGTAGTTCGCAGAGAGGAAAGGAAGATTGAGCTGAGTCAATGTAACGATGGTTGGGCTTAGTGAAGCGAGGAGGTTGTGAGCAATGTCCATAATTGCCAAAGCGCGAAGCTAATGATAGTTAATGCTGCCAGGCTGCGTGTGGCGCGGTGACGAATCAAGCCGGCCATCTGGCGTGCTGCAATGCCGGTAACCAGCAATGCGGGAAGCGTGCCCAGACCGAAGGCTCCCATCAGGGCGGCTCCATGCAAAGGGTCCGCTGTGGCCAGACTCCAAGCGAGCATTGAGTACACCAGACCGCAGGGCAACCAGCCCCAGATGGCACCTAGAGCAAAGGCTTGGGGGAGTTTGACCACCGGCATCAAGCGGCGCCCCAAAGGCTCCAGGTAACGCCATAACCGCTTGCCTACCGCTTCAACCTTGAGTAGCCCTTTCCACCAGTTGGCGATGTACAAGGCCATGAGGATGAGCATGACGGCGGCGAAGGCCTGAAGCACCATGCCGGCCTCGGGGGACAATGCCAGCAAGGTGCCGAGCGTTGCCACCAAGGCACCGGCAGCCATGTAGCTAACAATACGCCCGGCGTTATAACCCAATAACAGGCCTGTGAGCCTAGCTGGATGGCGCATGCTGGGCGGCACGGCAAAGGTCAGGGCGCTCATGATGCCGCCGCACATCCCGATGCAGTGAGCTCCACCCAAAAGACCGAAAACGAACGCCGCCAGCAGTGGTGGTAGGTCCATGCCGGTGGGATTCATCGAGGGCTCTCGGAGTTATCGTCCGGTCGCGTCCGGGGCTGCTTTTGCTGTTTTCTGCGCTGGCGCTCCTCGGGCGAGAGGTCGTTTTCATCTTCATCGAACAGGATGCGATGAGCGGGCCCTTCCAGATCATCGAACTGTTCATTTTTCACCGCCCAGAAAAAAGCCCAGACCGCCAACCCTAGGAGAATTAGCGATAATGGAATCAACAGATACAATATCGTCATGCGGGCACCGGCGTAGGGGAATGGGGCAGCGGCACAGTGCTGCTGCGCCAGCGGGATAGGCGTAAGGCATTGCCTACCACCACCAGTGAGCTGAGAGACATTCCGATGGCGGCAAGCCAGGGCGGTACGATACCTATCGCGGCCAGCGGCAAGGCGGAAGCGTTATAACATACCGACCAGATCATGTTCTGACGCATCACCCGGCGCGTCGCCCGAGAAATCTGGATCGCTTCGGCAATGCGCATCAGGCGTGGACTCAACAGTATCGCATCGGCGCGTGTGCGGGCCAGGTCCGTGGCGCTATTCATGGCGATCGCCACGTCAGCCCCGGCCAGCACCGGAATATCGTTGATGCCATCGCCGACCATGATCACGGTTTCGCCGCTAGCCTGCAATTGCTGCAAACGCTCAAGCTTGCCTTCAGGGGAGGTGCTTGCCTGCCAGGTATCGATATTCAGCTGTCTGGCCAGGCTTGCCACTGCATGCGACGTATCGCCTGAAAGCAGTTCGACCTTGAGGCCAGCGGCCTGTAGTGTCATTACAGTTTCTCCGGCGTCCTCGCGAATCGCGTCGTGCAGACCGAACCAGGCACGTGGCTCGCCTTCTTTCGCCAACAATAGCCATTGCCCTTCATCGGGTATGGTCGGCGGCTGTATCGCGGCGAATTCGGGTTTGCCTAGTCGCCAGCGTGCCCCGTTGATGGAACCTGACAGCCCTTGTCCCGTATGGCTTTGCACCTCGTTTGCTTGCACGGTGGTGTCACGAAAAGGATGAAACGCTCGGGCAATGGGATGTTCCGAGTGGGCTTCAAGGGCGGCTGCCAGGGCGCGGGCATCTGCTTCGTCGATATTCCCCAGTGGAAGGGTCTGCATCAGCTGCATTTCGCCATGCGTCAGTGTGCCGGTTTTATCGAAGATCACTCTATGGGCTTGGGAGAGGGATTCCAGGGCGTCGGCACGCGTAATCAAGACGCCACGGCTGCGCAGTTGGCCATGACCCGCGGTAAGAGCCGTTGGGGTGGCCAGTGCCAAGGCGCAAGGGCAGGTGACCACCAGTACGGAAAGGGTGACCCAGAGTACACGAGAGGGATCAATGAACCACCAGACCGCTGCCACGCAGGCGGTAACGATCAATAGGCGTAGCACAAAAAGGTGCGCCATGCGTGCGGCCATCTGTGCCAGACGCGGACGGCTGGCAAAGGCGCGGTCGGTCAAGTCGACAATGCCAGCGACACGAGCTTCGCGTCCCGCATAAGTGACCCGAATATCCAGAGGGCTTTCCATGTTCTGACTGCCCCCGGTGACTTCATCGCCTATTCGCCGAGTGACAGGTAGGTATTCGCCGGTCAGCATGGACTCGTCGAGACTTGATTCGCCCGCTTCTATTATGCCGTCAGCGGGTACGCTATGGCCTGGTTTTACTCTGACTCGGTCGCCTGTTCTGAGCTCTGAGGCGGGGAGAATGCGTTCATTGCCCTCATCATCCAGGCGAACGGCAGAAAGGGGTAGCGCGCCACTCAAGGCATTGCCGCTATGCCCACTGCGACGGCGGGCGCGGGTTTCCACATAACGGGCGAACAGCAGGAAGAAAGTGAACATGGCCACTGAATCGAAATACACTTCCCCCACGCCGAATATCACGGCATAACCGCTGGCGAGATAAGCGCCACCAATGGCTAGTGACACCGAAACATCCATGCCGAGTACGCCTGTTTTTACATCCCGCACGGCATTGCGGAAAAACGGCAAGGCGGAAAAAAATACGACCGGTGTTGCTAGTGCAAACGACAGCCAGTGGAACAGGGCGTAGAAATCTTCGCTGATCTCGCCTGGTGAAGAGACATAGATAGGGATGGAAAACATCATCACCTGCATCATCCCCACAGCGGCGATAATCAAACGCCGTACGTTCATTCGTTCTTCGTGCTGCAGGCGCGCCTGAGCCTGATCCGGCTCATAAGGTTGGGCGTTATAGCCGATAGCCGCCATTTCGGCAAGTAGCTCGGAAAGCTTGATCTGATCGGGGTCCCAGCTGACACGGACCCGGTGGTGGGTCAGGTTGACGGCACTGGATTTTACTCCCGGCATGGCGTTCAGGCGGTGCTCGATCAACCAGGCGCAGGCCGCACAGGTAATGCCTTCCACCGCTAGTGTGGTGGCGACATGCCCTTCATCGCCGTCGGGATGGACAAATTGCTGTTGCAGGCCTGGGTCGTCGAAGACCGACCAGGTGTCGGCACGCACGGCCTGACGTTCATCCGGGCGCTCTGGAAGTTCGGTACGATAGCGGTAATAACTTTCCAGACCACCGTCGACGATAGCATGGGCCACCGCTTCGCAGCCTGGGCAGCAAAGCGGGTGGGTGTCCTCGTCCAGGGTGATGGTCCAAGGTGCTGCAGCGGGCACTGGGTTACCGCAATGGTAGCAGGCAGGTGCGTGGCTCATTCGCTTTCTTTACGCCCTCCCGGCAGTAACGCGATGCTGTTATCACTGGGGAAGGTAGCCTCACCCGTGAGACGCCAATCGCTATCTTGCTGATCGGGCTGTAGCTGCAGATACCAACGATAGCGCAGGTTATCGGGGCCTTGAGTGATATAACGGCCGTCGCGGACATGCTCGAGCACGAACGATTGGTCACGGTTATTTTCCGTGGGGAAAATGAGCTGTAAATACAAATTTTCGGGGCGTGTATCGCCCGCCAGGTCCACCACGATATCGCTGGTGAGCGGATCAAGGAGCAGCTCTGCGCTCAGGTTCAATTCACGCGCACGTACTTGCTTGGCGATTACCATGTTAATGGCTTTGCCATGCTCGTAATAATCTTCCTGGACGACCATGCCGTCGAAGCTCTTTATCGACACGACGGCAAAAGTGGTGCTGACGATAATCGAGGAAAACAGCAGGCCGAGTAAGAACCACGGCCAAAACTGCTTGTACCAAGGAGGTATCTTTGTGGGTGTCGTGGTAGGCATGTTACCTCCTTATGTTGCCGATAAAGCGTATGTCACGCTCTAGGCTGATACTTTCATCCTGCTGAGATTCAATAGTCAGGAAAATGGAATGGCTGGGTTTTTCGATAACCTCCTCATCGGCGGTCACGTCAATCACGAGTAGGCGTGATTCACCGGCTTCCACGTCGAGCGTCTTGTGATCAAGAGTGAGCCCCGGAAGTCCGGAAACACTTAGCTGATAGGTATGGTCACGGTTATCCAGGTTACGCACGTTCAATGTATAAACGTTAGTGATGCGACCGTCACGTGTCATTTGATAAAGCTGATTGCGCTCACGTTCCACATCAAAGCCCAATGGCAGGCGATCACCTACCGCCCAGGCGAATACCCCGATCATGATCACCAGAGCCGCAAAATAGCCTGCGAGGCGGGGGCGCAGAATGTGACTCTTCTTACCCTCCAGCGCATTTTCTGTGGTGTAACGCACCAGGCCGCGCGGGTAGTCCATCTTGTCCATCACGCTATCGCAGGCATCGATGCAGGCGGCACAGCTTATACATTCATATTGCAGACCGTCACGAATGTCGATCCCCACGGGGCACACCTGAACGCAAAGCTCGCAGTCGATACAGTCGCCCAAGCCCTTTTCCTTGGGGTCGATACCTTTTTTACGCGCGCCGCGAGGTTCACCACGCTCTTGATCATAAGACACAATCAAGGTGTCGCGGTCGAACATGACCGATTGGAAACGGGCATAGGGGCACATGTAAAAGCACACCTGCTCGCGCAACCAGCCAGCATTCAAATAGGTGAATACCAGAAAGAAACCCACCCAAAAATACGACCAGCCATGTGCCTCAAGGGTGGGTAGGTCGATCACTAACTGGCGAATCGGGGTGAAATAGCCCACGAACGTAATACCCGTGGCCAGAGCAATCAGTAACCAAATCGTATGTTTTGCACTCTTGCGGGCTAATTTCTCAGATGTCATGGGCTGTTTGTCGAGCTTGATGCGCTTGTTGCGTTGCCCTTCGATGCGGTGCTCGACCCACATGAACAAGAAGGTCCAGACACTTTGTGGACAGGTATAGCCGCACCAGACTCGGCCTGCAAAAACCGTGATGAAAAAAAGACCAAAGGCACAGATGATCAGCAGCCAGGAAAGCAGCATGAACTCCTGAGGATAAAATGTCCCGGCAAAGAGGTGAAATTCCCTACTCGGCAGGTCAAACCAGATCATCGGCCGATCTCCCCACTGGATCCATGGAAGCAGAAAGAATGCCAGCATCAGTACCCAGTTGGCGCTGCGCCGGATTTTCTGGAATAGCCCCTTTATTTCACGCACATAAATATGCTGCCGTCTAGCATACATTTCCTGGGTGGCTGATTGATCCTTGGGGGCGTAATGACCCACGGAATCCGGAGTTACATCTTCGCTGGGTATTCTTTCCATAATGATGTCATAGCTCAGAAGGAACAGAAGGAAGCTGCTCCAGAGAATGGAGCCTCATTATAACTATTCATCGTCGCCAACAAGAAAGGGTGCGACTCGAAGCCGCACCCTTTGGTTAAAAACGCTAATTGAATCAGTCTTGTAGGCGAAAGCTATAGACGTAAGCCGCTACCAGATGAACCCGTTCTTCACCAATGTAAGAGGCCTGTGCCGGCATGTGTCCGTTACGCCCGTTACGCAGTGTTTGACGAACTGAATCCGCGACTTCCTGGCCAGGAGCCAAGTAGAGCCAAGTGTCGTTGGTCAGGTTGGGCGCGCCCAAGGCCTGATTACCGGTACCGCTTGGTCCATGGCATGCCGCACATACCGATGCGAAGGTGGCTTCACCTTGCTCGGCACTCTCGGCGTCGTGCTCAAGCCCAGAAAGAGAGAGGACATATTGTGTCAGGTTGCCAATATTGTTCTCCCCCAACTGCTGCCAGGAAGGCATCAAACCATTACGTCCATTGTGCAGGGACGTCAGAATGTTCTCCGGCTCTCCCCCATATAGCCAGTCATCATCGGTGAGATTGGGGAAACCATACCCGCCCTGGGCGTTGGAGCCGTGACAAACGGCACAGTTATTCTGGTAGACGCGCTCGGCCACTTGCATGGCTTCTTCGTTTTCTGCCAGTTCAGGAATCGGTACTTCCTGATATTGCGCGAAAATCGGTGTGAAACGTTCTTCGGCCTGAGCCACTTCCTCTTCCCATTGACCTTCCTGTGTCCAACCCAGAATGCCGGCAAAATTGCCCAGGCCTGGGTAAAGCACCAGATAGCCCAAAGAAAATATGATGGTGGCGATAAACAACTGAAACCACCATTTGGGCAGAGCGTTATCATATTCTTCAATTCCGTCTGCTGCGTGCCCTGTGGTTTCCACATTGCCGTCGGCGTCAGGAGTTTTATCGGTACGGCGATTCGAGACTAGGATCCACCAGCTGAAGGCAATGGTGCCAAGCGTGATGATGATGATCCAGGCACTCCAGAAGCCGGATAGGGAGTCACCCCAGAGATTATTCATATGTTTTTGTCTCCCCCGTCGTGTCGGGAATTGGTCTGCTCTTCTTGCGCGGCGTGTTGTTTGCGGATTTCTTCTTCATCTTTATCATCGGCGAAGGGCAAGTTGGCCGCTTCGTCGAAATCCGGCTTGCGTCGCTTGGAGTAGGCCCACCAGGTGATGCCAATGAAGGCGACCAGAAGCACAAAAGTGATAAGGCCGCGAAAGGTTCCCGTATCCATAGCTTAGCGAGTGCCCTCAAGCACAGTTCCGAGTTGTTGCAAATAAGCGATTAACGCGGTGATTTCTTGAGTTCCCTGAACGTCACGCTTGGCATTTTCGATCTGCTCATCGGTATACGGGACGCCTAGAATGCGCAATGTGCTCATCTTGGCGGCCATATCTTCACCATCGAGAGTGTTCTCGAACAGCCAAGGGTAGGAAGGCATGATCGATTCAGGAACGACGTCGCGCGGGTTGTACAGGTGGGCACGATGCCAGTCATCACTGTAACGGCCACCGACGCGTGCCAAGTCCGGGCCTGTGCGCTTGGAGCCCCACAGGAAGTTGTGGTCGTAGATCGACTCGCCAGCCACGCTATAGTGACCGTAGCGTTCTGTCTCTGCGCGGAACGGACGAATCATCTGGGAATGACAGCCGACACAGCCTTCCCGGCGATAGATGTCGCGCCCTGCCAGCTCCAGAGCGGAAAGCGGTTCAAGCCCTTCCACCGGTTCCGTGGTTTGTTTCTGGAAAAACAACGGTACCACTTCTGCCAGGCCGCCGAAGCTGATCACTACCAGGATCAAGACGGCGAGCAGACCGACATTCTTTTCAACAATCTCGTGTTTCATTGGTCTTGGTATCCCCGTTTAAGCCGCTTGCGGTGCAGGCTGCTGACGAATGGCTTCGCTACGCTTCACCGTCATGTAGACGTTGTAGGCCATGATCAGCATGCCGGTTACCCAGAACAAGCCGCCAATCAAGCGAACGAAATAGCCTGGTCCGCTGGCTTCCACGGATTCGATGAAGGTATACATCAAGGTGCCGTCCGGGTTGATGGCGCGCCACATCAGGCCTTGCAGAATGCCGTTGACCCACATGGAGGCGATATACAGCACGGTGCCGATGGTCGCCAGCCAGAAATGCACGGCAATCAAATTGACCGAGTGCATTTGTACCTGGCCGAACAGGCGTGGAATCAAGTGGTACATGGAGCCGATGGTAATCATGGCGACCCAGCCCAGCGCACCCGCATGTACGTGTCCAATGGTCCAGTCAGTGTAGTGAGAAAGAGCATTGACGGTCTTGATGGCCATCATTGGACCTTCAAAGGTCGACATGCCGTAGAACGACAGTGCCACGACCAGAAAACGCAAGGTCGGATCGGTGCGTAGCTTATGCCAAGCGCCTGATAGCGTCATCATGCCGTTGATCATGCCACCCCAAGAAGGTGCAAGCAGGATGATCGACATGACCATGCCCAAAGACTGCGCCCAGTTAGGCAGAGCGGTGTAATGCAGGTGGTGCGGGCCGGCCCACATGTAAATCATGATCAGCGCCCAGAAGTGGACGATGGAGAGCCGGTAGGAGTACACCGGACGCTCCGCCTGCTTGGGTACGAAGTAATACATCATCCCCAAGAAGCCGGCAGTAAGGAAAAACCCTACCGCGTTATGCCCGTACCACCATTGCACCATGGCATCGATGGAGCCGGCATAAAGCGAGGTGGAATACATGGCCGTGACTGGAATGGCTGCATTGTTGACGATGTGCAGCACGGCCACGGTCAGAATGAAGGCAGCAAAGAACCAGTTGGCCACATAGATATGCGACGTCGTCCGCTTCTTGATGGTCATCAAGAATACCAATGCATATGTCACCCAGACAACGGCGATCAATATGTTGATTGGCCATTCCAGTTCGGCGTATTCCTTGGTGGTAGTGTGACCCAAGGGTAGCGAAATGACGGCGGAAAGAATGACAGCTTGCCAGCCCCAGAATGTAAACGCCGCGAGCTTGTCGGAAAAAAGACGTACCTGACAAGTACGCTGTACGACGTAATAAGACGTGGCAAACAATGCTGAGCCACCGAAGGCAAAGATGACGGCATTGGTATGCAGCGGGCGTAGCCGCCCAAAGCTCGTCCAAGGTAGATCGAGATTCAGTTGCGGCCATACCAGCTGTGCGGCAAGGATGACGCCGAGGAGCATGCCCACGATGCCCCATACCACTGTCATGATCGCGAACTGCCGAACTACCTTGTAATTGTAGGTCGGGTGTTCTAGTGCTGAGTTCATTTGAATGTTCCCATCGAACGCGGTTAGGGGGTAACCCGTAGCATTGTGCTCGGGTGCGGCCACCCGCTTGATGATGCAGGTCAATAAGTCCGTTTGGTATTCTATCGCAGCCACGCTACAAGCTGAACAAGGCGTTTGGCTAAGCGATTATATACGCAAGCAATAATGTCTGGGTTCGAGCCTTGCGGGTGGATTTTTGTAGCACCCTTTATTATTAGCCTACAAACCTTCCAAACGCCTGGAATCGCCTTTATTGCAAGCATTTGCGAGTGCAGCGGTTAACCGGAAGGCCTGTTATCCCTACTGTTTTTTTGAGGACCGAGAAGCGATCCTGGTTGGCCTGCGACAAATTGCCTCCATGTTTGTCTCACAGGTATTTCTTCAAGATGATTGACCCAGAGGCGCGTATATTGCATTCTTCACGCGCTCGCAGCAGGCTGCCGTGGCAGGGAGATAATTCATGACAATCAAATTTTCATGAATATTGACATCCCCCTGAGTTTTGGTAGAATGCAGCGCCACGTGACCAGACGGGTGGTTAGCTCAGTTGGGAGAGCACCAGCCTTACAAGCTGGGGGTCACTGGTTCGAACCCAGTACCACCCACCATCACCTAGGTGATGTGATCACGTTGCAAAAGCAAAGAAAAACGTAGTCTAAAGTTTTGATGCATATAGCGGACCGGTAGTTCAGTTGGTTAGAATGCCGGCCTGTCACGCCGGAGGTCGCGAGTTCGAGTCTCGTCCGGTCCGCCAGCATCATCCTCCTAGTCTTGCTTTTCTGAGTGAATTTTCATTATGCGGACCGGTAGTTCAGTTGGTTAGAATGCCGGCCTGTCACGCCGGAGGTCGCGAGTTCGAGTCTCGTCCGGTCCGCCATGATGAAAGTGCCGAATTTGTAGTAGAAAGAAAGTGCCGAATTTGTAGTAGAAAGTAGTAAGAACAGCGTTATTAGAATGCTTATGCGTGGGTGATTAGCTCAGTTGGTTAGAGCACCAGCCTCACATGCTGGGGGTCACTGGTTCGAATCCGGTATCACCCACCACGCGGACCGGTAGTTCAGTTGGTTAGAATGCCGGCCTGTCACGCCGGAGGTCGCGAGTTCGAGTCTCGTCCGGTCCGCCATTTAGCATCTACGAATCCCTAAGCCCCGGATCAGTTACCTGATCCGGGGCTTTCGTCATGGGCGCTTTTCGGTAAACATGTTTAGCCGCCGACAGCCTTGACGCCTGCCTTGGCTACCTGGGCATCTTGATCCGGCTTTACCCCGGAAATGCCCACTGCACCAATTACCTGGCCATCAATGATGACTGGTACGCCACCTTCGAGCATTCCTTCCAATGGGGCTGAAAGAAACGCATTTCGCCCGCCATTGATCATGTCTTCGAAAATCTTGGTTTCCTTGCGCCCGATAGAAGCACTACGTGCCTTTTCGGTGGCTACGTAAGCACTCATGGGAGCGGCGTTATCCAGACGGCGCAAGCCCAGCAGGTGGCCGCCGTCATCAGTGACCGCAATAGTCACCGGCCAGCCGTTGCTGTCGGCTTCCTGTTGGGCAGCGTCCAGCATGGCGGTGACATCGACTTGGGACAAAACAGATTTGGTCTGCATGAGAGTTTCCTTTTGATGATTGATTGTAGATCAGGGGTGGTGAGCAAATGCCCGAAAAGTCGATGCCGGCACGACTCGCAGCTGAATCATGCCGGCATCAAGCTTGAAACTAGAGGGTCAGACAAGGGCGGCATCGACTATTTCGATCCAGTGGCGTACTGGCGTACGGTTGGCGCCGGCAAGATGTGTCTGACAGCCGATATTGGCGGTCACGATCACCTCTGGGGCGCCTGCTTCCAAGGCATTGAGCTTGTTGTCGCGCAGTTGGGTGGCAAGTTCCGGCTGGGTGACCGAGTAGGTGCCGGCTGAGCCACAGCACAGATGAGCATCCGCCACTGGCGTCAGCGCAAACCCCAGGCGTGTGAGTACACCTTCCACGGCGCCACTCAGTTGCTGGGCATGTTGCAAAGTGCAAGGGCAATGAAAGGCTAGGCGCTGAGTGTCGCCTATCTCGAACGTTTCCAGATTCTCGTCACGCAATACTTCCACGAGATCCTTGGCCAGCTCGCTCACGCGTTGGGCCTTTTCGGCATAGGCGGGGTCGTCTCGGAGCATATAGCCATATTCCTTGACGAAGGCACCACAGCCACTGGCAGTCTGAACGATACTTTCAGCCCCTTGTTCGATATGCGGCCACCAGGCGTCGATATTGGCACGCATGCGGTGACGGCCGTCTTTTTGTGCGTTGAGGTGAAAGTCGATAGCACCGCAGCAGCCGACTTCATTGACTGGCGTGACGCTGATGCCCAGGCGGTCGAGCATGCGCGCCGTGGCGGCGTTGGTGTTGGGCGAAAGCCCGGGTTGCACGCAGCCTTCCAGCATCAGCACACGGCGGCTATGCGTTTGTGTATCCGGGCGCTGTCCTGCATCGGCGGGTTTGGGGGGCATCTTGTTCTGCAGGGCGCCGGGAACCATTGGCTTGAAGGTCTGGCCCAGTTTGAGCAATGCCTGAAAACGCTTGGGTTCGACCAAGGCTTTGCGTAATCCAAAGCGCAGCATTCTGTCCGCAGCCGGGCGGGGAACGCGACGATCGATTTCGGCGCGCCCGATATCCAGAAGTTTGTGATACTCGACCCCGGAAGGGCAGGTGGTTTCACAGCTGCGACACGTCAGACAGCGATCCAGATGCAGGCGAGTCTCTTCCGTGACCTGGTCGTCGTCCTCGGCGCTTTCCAACAACTCCTTCATCAAATAAATGCGCCCGCGCGGGCCGTCGCGTTCATCGCCTAGCAACTGGTAGGTGGGACAGGTAGCATTACAGAAGCCGCAGTGCACACAGGTGCGCAGAATGCGATCGGCTTCCTGGATATGCGGTTTCTGGCGGTCGGCATCGGTAAATTGCGTCTGCATGGTTCAAAACTCCGCGTAGAGACGGCCGGGATTGAAGATGGCATAGGTATCGAGTTCGCGCTTCAGGTTGCGATGATACTTGGCCACCACCGGGTTGAGCGGCGTGAACGGCTCGCTAGCGCCCCCGTCCTGGTGAGCGGTGTAACAGGTGGCATGACCACCGGCTTCCTGACACAGGCGCCTTAACGTCTCGGCATCAACAGAGGTTTTCACCCAGCGCTGGCTGCCAGCCCAGTCGTAAAGCACCTCGTTTTCCTGAACGCCGGGTAGCGCCAAGGTGCCGCTATTGGGAGGTAGCGACAGGCGCCACAGGGCTTTATCGCCGGTCCCTTGGAAAAAACTCAGAGAATGATCACGCAATTCTTGCCAGAAGGAGGCATCCAAGGAGTCACCACCCAGGCGTTCATGGGTGGCCTTGACCGAGCTTTGCCCCCCTTCCAGGCGTAAATGTAAGCCTCCGTCATGCCAGGCGGCCGCGGTGATCGGTAGCGGTTTTCGACCCAGCTCGGCGATTTTTTCCAAGGCTTCTTCAATGGGCATTGTCAGGCGCAGGCTGTGAGTCGCGTTGGGCCGGGGCAATACCTTGAAGGATATTTCACTGAGGACCCCCAATGTGCCTTGGGCGCCTGCCATCAAACGTGAAAGGTCGTAGCCGGCGACGTTCTTCATCACCTCACCACCAAAGCGTAGCAGCTTGCCCTCCTGGGTGATGACGCGGGTGCCGAGCACAAAATCACGCACGGCGCCCGCCCAAGGGCGCCGGGGGCCGGAAAGGCCGGTTGCCACGGCGCCGCCGATGGTACTGGCTTCACCGAAGCGAGGCGGTTCGAAAGGCAGCATTTGGTTATGGTGCGCCAAGGCGGCTTCCAGGTCGCTCAGGCGTGTGCCGGCGCGCACGGAGACCACCAGTTCGACAGGGTCGTAATGCACGATGCCGCGATGCTCTGAGGTCGATAAGGCCCGGCCTTCCACTGCGCGCCCATAGAAAGCGCGTGTATCACCCCCGGCAATGCGCAGCGGTGAGCGTTCACGATAGGCTTGACGCACTTGCTCGCACAGGGTCTCGGCATTGTCCTGCTCGGTCATGTCCGGGGCCTGGGGTAACGGCTGGTTGGTATTGGTCATAATCACTCCTGCAGGCCATTCAGAAACGGGGCAGTTCCGGATGCGGCAATTCATTGTTGTGCACGTGCATGGCGCCGAACTCGGCACAGCGCGCCAGGGTGGGAATGTTCTTGCCGGGGTTCAGCAGGCGCTTTGGATCGAAAGCTGCCTTCAAGGCATGAAAAATCGTCAGCTCATCGGGTTTGAACTGGCTGCACATCTGATTGATCTTTTCGCGCCCCACGCCATGTTCCCCGGTAATGGACCCACCGGCAGCCACGCAGAGTTCGAGTATCTTGCCCCCGACATCTTCGGCGAGTTCCAGTTCGCCTTCCTGATTGGCATCGAACAGGATCAAGGGGTGCATGTTGCCATCGCCGGCATGAAAGACATTGGCCACGCGCAGGCCGCTTTCTTCGGACAGTGCGGCAATGCCCTTGAGTACCCTGGGTAGCTCACGGCGAGGAATGGTGCCATCCATACAGTAGTAATCCGGTGACATGCGTCCCACGGCTGGAAAGGCGTTCTTGCGTCCGGCCCAGAACTTGGCGCGTTCGGCATCGTCGCGGGCCTGCTGGATATCGGTGGCGCCGGCAGCTTCGAGAACGCGGCGTACCGTGGCGCAGTCATCATCGACATCCGCTTCCACACCATCCAGTTCGCAGAGCAGAATGGCCTCGGCGTCCACCGGATAGCCCGCCCGAATAAAGTCTTCGGCGGCGCGAATGGCCAGGTTATCCATCATTTCCAGACCGCCGGGAATGATACCGGCGGCAATGATATCGCCTACCGCGCGACCGGCCCTTTCAACATCGTCGAAACTGGCCATCAGCACCTTGGCAGTTTCCGGCTTGGGCAGCAGTTTGACGGTGATTTCGGTGACCACACCCAGCATACCCTCGGAGCCGTTCATCAGCGCCAGCAGGTCGAGGCCGGGTGCATCCAGGGCTTCCGAGCCCAGTGTCATGGGTTCGCCTTCGATGGTGAGTATGTCCAAGCGCATGACGTTGTGCACCGTGAGGCCGTACTTCAAGCAATGCACGCCACCGGCATTTTCCGCCACATTGCCGCCAATCGAGCAAGCGATCTGGGAGGAGGGGTCGGGTGCATAATATAGCCCGTAAGGTGCGGCCGCCTCGGAAATGGCCAGGTTGCGTACCCCCGGTTGCACACGGGCCAGGCGGGCATCCGGGTCGACACTCAGAATCTTGCTGAAGCGCGACATCACTAGCAGCACGCCTTTTTCCAGGGGCAGGGCGCCGCCGGAAAGGCCGGTGCCGGCACCGCGGGTCACCACAGGCACGCCCAGGTGGTGACAGCGCTTGAGTAGCGTTTGTACCTGCTCAAAGGTTTCCGGCATCGCCACTAGCATGGGGAGTACGCGATAGGCCGCAAGGCCGTCGCACTCGAAGGGATGCAGGTCTTCTTCGCGATGCAGCAAGGTCAAGTCAGGGGAGGCGTGCTGAAGGTCGGCCAGTACCTCGGCCTTGTCGATGACAGTCAGTTCACCATCCAGGCGCTCGTCGAAGTGAATATTCATGGCAACTCCTGAAACCAGAGAGGGCGAGACGAAATGAACGCCTCCACCCTGTAGGGTATTGTTTCATGGAAAAGGTTTCCATAATTTATTTTAAGAATTGCAGGAGGAAACCTTTTGCATGAAATCACCGGGATAATGCTATCCCGGCGATGGGCTTGGTTAGGTGCCAGATGCGCGCATAAGTGGATCGCTGATACCCACTCCATACAACACGATCATGGCGAGAATACCACTGGCGATGAGGTAATAAAGCGTTGGCAGGATGGTCTTGCGGATCGTTGTACCTTCACGCCCCAACAAGCCGACCGTCGCCGATGCCGCCACCACATTGTGGATGGCGATCATGTTGCCCGCGGCTGCACCGACGGCCTGGAGTGCCACCATCATGGCCGTGGAAACCCCCAACTGCTGGGCGATGTTGAATTGGAATTCCGAGAGCATCAGGTTGGACACGGTGTTGGAGCCGGCAATGAAAGCTCCCAGAGCCCCCACGGTCGGCGCGAAGAATGGGTAGACATCTCCCACACTGTTGGCGACAAACCGCGCCATAGCGACCGGCATGGAAACCAGGTCCGCCGCGTTGATGCCGGAATTGATCAGGATACGCACCATGGGAATGGTGAAGATCAGTACGAAACCGGCGCCCAGAATGGTCTTGGATGAATCGCTGAAGGCATTTTTCAGTTCGCCCAATTTCATGCGATGCAGCAACGCAGTGATCAAAACCACGATCAGCAAGATGCCGCCAGGCAGGTAGAAGGGTTGAATGCTGCCCGAGACGCCTGCCTCTCCCAAGATATTGCTCCAGCCGAAGGCGAACGACGTCAAGGCGTCCCTGAGCGGTTCAATGACGCGTGAAGCGACCAGAAAAACAGCCAGTAGTACGTAGGGTACCCAGCCCATGAAGGTGGAGATCGGTGCCTTGCCGGCGATGTCGTCCATCTTGATTTCCAACTTGCCGATCCACTCGTCAGGCCAGGACTTACGATCTGGGAAGTCCCAGGTGTCCTTGGGAATCAAGAAGCCGCGACGAGCCGCGGGCACGACGATTGCCAGGCCCACCATGGCGCCGATCATCGACGGGAATTCCGGTCCGAGAAATACGCCTGCGAGCATGTAGGGCACCACGAAGGCCACACCGGCGAAGATCGCGAAGGGGGCGATGGAGAGTCCTTCTTTCCACGAACGGTTAGCACCGAAAAAGCGCACCATGATGACCACCATGATCAGTGGCATCAGCACACCCACGATGCCGTGGATCACCGCGACTTCAGAAACAATCAATCGGAAATACTCAAGCCAGGTATAGCCACCCTCGGCGAGCTGCTGGGTAATGCCTTCCCGGTTGATGCCACCGCTCACCCCCACCACGATAGGCGTACCTACGGCGCCGAAGGAAACCGGTGTCGACTGGATCATCATGCCCACCACGACTGCCGCCAGGGCGGGAAACCCCAAGGCGACCAGCAGCGGCGCTGCTACCGCCGCCGGCGTCCCGAAGCCGGAAGCCCCTTCAATGAAACAGCCGAACATCCAGGCAACAATGATCGCCTGGACGCGACGGTCCGGGCTGATGCCGGAAAAACCTTTGCGAATTGCCGTGATGCCGCCGGAATGCTTCAGGGTGTTGAGCAACAGAATAGCCCCGAAAATGATCCACAGTATCGCCACCGTCAGAAGCAACCCTTGAAGGGTGGAGGCCAGCACGCGTGTGAAAGTCATTTCCCAGGCCAATAGGCCGATCAGTGCTGTGACCACGAAGACGATCGGCATGGCGTTCTTGGCCGGCATGCGTAGTCCAATCAACAGCACCCCAGCCAGTACCAAAGGTACAAAAGCAATCAGTGCAAGCGTTGTTTCATTCATGGAAAAAACTGCCCCTTGTTATTTATCGGTAGGCTCCGCGATAACCTCGGCGCCGTAAATACAGCAGCCAAGCCAGGCTGAAAGATACGTATCGCTTATCAGCTTGACTACTATTGGAGAATTGGTATGACCAATATTTTGAGTGTCCGAAGCTATTGGGTATCAGGAGAGGTTTTTTTAATATTATGATTTTTATGATGTTTGCTTGGGTTTATCGGCATTGAGTCATGATAATTTCATTAGACTAATAGACAGGCCTTGACCACTGTTTTGCCCACCCTATTTTTTTTGCCCACTCCTTTCTCGGGCTCTGTTTGTGTGCTTGCCTATGCAAAGAAGTTCAGTGAAAGACAAACAGGGATATTGATGCCATCCAGACCTTTGTGCGACAAATGAAAGGTAATTCCATCCCTTGATAACAAGGCATTATGATGACACGAATACTCTATGATCTTTGCGGTCGTGATGAGCGGCTACGTTTTTCCCCTTATTGCTGGCGCGTGCGTATGGCGCTGGCGCACAAGGGGCTGAGTTTTGAAACCCGCCAATGGCGTTTCAGTGACAAGCAGGCATTGGCCTTTGCCGATCATGACAAGGTGCCGGTGCTGTGCGATGACGAAAAGGTGGTGACTGACAGCTTCGAGATCATGCGTTACCTGGATCAGGCCTACCCTGAATCACCCGTATTGGGAGAAGGTTTAGCTCAATCCCGGGTACTTTTCTTCAAGCATTTCGTGGAACGCAGCGTCACGCCTGCCTTGTTTCGAATTGTGGTCATGGACTTATTGGCTGCCATTCACCCGGATGACCGAGATTATTTCCGTACTACACGCGAAGCACGTTTCGGCTGCCGCCTGGAAGAATTTCACCAGCCCGAACAAGGACGCGCGCAGCTCAAAGCGCTACTCGCACCCTTACGGGATCAGTTACGGGGCACTGATTTCATCGATGGCGATGCACCGGCTGGCGCGGACTACCTGATGTTCGGCAGCTGCATGTGGGCCTATAGCGTCTCACGTGCCGCCTGGGTGAGTGCTGGAGACCCGGTGGATGAATGGTTCAAGCGCATGTTGATGGTGCACGATGGCGTGGGGGCCAAGGCTTTCACGATTCGAGACCTGGATTAAGCCCTCGATAGCCGATGAACGAGAAGCACGGAAGTATATGATTAAAAAGCCCTAAAAAGGGGAAACATGAAAAGCGGATGAAATGAAGACAAAAACTATGTTGCGCTGCACAAAACTCCCTGCTACTTTTTTACCCAGCCAGGGCAATAAGTCTCCCCTTAACGGGGATGGTCGCCCCCGAGGCGTTATCACTTGAGGAGATGAAGCAATGAAAAACACAGCCGAAAAAGCCAGCCAACAGTTTGAATCTGCAATGATTTCTCCAATGCGTTCCTACGCCGTCGCCGCCTTGAACTATTATGATCAATTACTCAACGCCCAGATTGATGCAATGCGGGCCTACACCGACATGTCCATGGAGCAAGCGCGCACCTGGCTGGACGTCAAAGACACCGACAGCATTAAAAAAGCCATGGAAAGCCAGCAAAAAATCGCCGCCAACCTTACCGAACGGATGAAAGGTGACGCGGAAAAAGTCATTTCCATGAGCCAGGATTTCGCTCAACAAAGCCAGGAAATGACCGAAGAAAATAGCAAGAAAGCCAATAATGTCGTGGCAACTCAGTAATTGTCAGGGTTAGCTTGCAAGGTTTGATCCGCGCTGCTAGGCCGGAGTGCAAAAACGTCATCTTATAAGGTGGCGTTTTTTTATGCGCTTTCGGTACTGAGTGGCCGAGGGAGGCTATTAACCCATGGAAGGGCGAGCTCGATTTTGAGTGGGGGCGCTCGTACCTCTCTCGTACCTCTGCCATTCAATGGCGAGTATACTTGGAGGCTCTTAGCTACCTCGATGCTCATCTATAGGGCGTCAATGATCGAGGTGGTGCCTGAAATAAAGGCAAGCATTTACGATCTTGCCGTGCCGGTTTATCGAGGAACCTTATGAAACCCCTACCGCATATTCCCCTTCGCCGTACCAAGATTGTTGCCACCCTGGGGCCTGCCAGCGACCGTGACGGTGTGCTGGAAGCCATGTTGGCGGCGGGTGTGGATGTGGTCAGGCTGAATTTCTCGCATGGCAGTGCCGAAGATCACAAACGGCGCCTGGAACAGGTCCGTGAAATTGCCGCCCGGCTGGGTCGCAGCGTCGCGGCCTTGGGTGATTTACAAGGCCCCAAGATTCGCATCGCCCGATTCAAGGAAGGCGTTATCGCTTTGCATGAAGGCCAGACGTTCATTCTGGACATGGGGCTGGATCGTGATGCCGGTGACCACCAGCGGGTGGGGTGCGATTACACCGCTCTGGTGGATGACGTGGTAACAGGTGATCGCCTGTTGCTCGACGATGGCCGCGTGGTGCTGGAAGTCGCTCACGTTCAAGGAAAGGAAATTTACACGACGGTGGTGGTGGGCGGCAAGCTTTCCAACCACAAAGGGATCAATAAACAAGGCGGTGGGCTTTCCGCCCCGGCGTTGACCGAAAAGGATAAGCAGGACCTCGAGACTGCCGTCGCCATCGGCGTGGATTATCTGGCGATTTCCTTTCCGCGTTCCGCCGACGACATGCATGCCGCTCGCCGCATGCTGGGTGAGGCTGGTGCCGATATCGGTCTGGTGGCCAAGATCGAACGCGCCGAAGCAGTGGCCGATGACGCGACCTTGGATGCGATTATCGAAGCATCGGAAGCGGTCATGGTGGCACGTGGCGATTTGGGTGTGGAAATTGGTGATGCCAAGCTGGTGGGGATACAAAAACGCCTGATCAAGCGCGCCCGCACCCTCAACTGCGCGGTGATTACCGCCACTCAGATGATGGAGTCGATGATCGACTCTCCGCTGCCGACGCGGGCTGAAGTATTCGATGTGGCCAACGCCGTGCTCGACAGTAGTGACGCCGTGATGCTGTCCGCCGAAACGGCCGCCGGCGATTATCCGGTGGAAACAGTCGAAGCCATGGCGCGTATCTGCCTGGGTGCCGAGCGCGAAAGGAGCGCCCAGGAATCGGGTCATCGTATTCACGAAGGCTTCACGCGGGCGGATGAAACGATTGCACTTTCCGCCATGTACGCGGCCAATCATATGACCGGCGTGGCTGCCATTGCCTGCATGACGGCGTCGGGCTATACCCCCCTGATCGCCTCGCGTATACGCTCGGGTCTGCCGATCGTGGGTCTGGCGCACAACCCCATTGCCCAGCGACGCATGGCACTGTATCGCGGTGTGGTGTCGCTGCCGTTCGATACTTCCGGGATGAGCCCGACCGAACTCAATCACCGCGCCTTGGCCTTGTTGGTGAGTCACGGACTGGCTGAAAAGGACGACTATGTCATTCTGACGCGGGGCGATCACATGAATGCTCACGGTGGCACCAATACCATGAAGGTCATGCAGGTGGACGATGTCCACGGCGAGGCGATCCCGAAATGAACCCGACACGTCGTGCTTTGCTTAAAGGGGCGCTTGCCCTGCCGTTTTTCAGCCTGGCGCCCTTTTCCTGGTTGCAGGCCGAAGAGTCTTCCCTGCCAGCGGTGACACGCCTGGTGATCCATAGCGACCAAGGGCCACAGCGCCTGGAGGTGGAAGTGGCTCGAACCCCAGCACAGCGACGCCAGGGCTTGATGGAGCGTGACAGCCTTGCGCCTCGCTCGGGCATGCTGTTTCGCTACGCGGAGGATCAGCCTCCGGAAAACGCTTTCTGGATGTACCGCACGCGCATTCCGCTGGATATCGCTTATCTGGATGAGCAAGGCCGGATTGTCGCCATCAATCGTATGTCACCTTGTGAATCTGAGTCGGCGGCTGATTGCGCCTCTTATCCGGCAGGAGCAAGCTACCGCTCTGCGCTCGAGGTAAACGCAGGATTTTTCGCCGAGCATGCTATCAAGGTTGGCGACTGCGTCAGTTGGCCGGGGCGAGAAGGCGCCTGCTGAAAAAAGCGGCTCAAGCATTCGGTTTCAACGCTTGGCTGAGTACAATCAGATAGCTTGACTAAACGTAAAAAACCCCAATAACAACCGCCTTTCCAGGCTCTGCGCAAGGAACCATCATGACATTGCCGCATTTAACCCGTGCCGCCGTGCTGCTCGCCGGTACCGCCGTCTTGACCGCGTCGCTTTCCGTCCAGGCGCGGGAGCTTTCCGTTTCCACTGTCCTGCCCGATGCCTTCCCTTGGGGCCAGGCAGCAGAAAAATGGGCAGAGTTGATGGAAGAGCGTAGCGAGGGACGCTTGACCCTGCGCGTTTATCCTAACTCCCAGCTGGTATCGGGCGATCAGACCCGCGAGTTTTCCGCCATGCGATCCGGCCTGATTGATGCCGCGGTGGGCTCGACCATCAACTGGTCGCCGCAAGTGCCGGAACTCAACTTGTTTTCGCTGCCGTTCCTGATGCCGGATGAAGCCGCTGTGGATGCGGTGACCGGCGGTGAGGCGGGTGAAAGGGTGTTCGAGGCTATCGAGTCACGCGGTGTTATTCCTCTGGCTTGGGGTGAAAACGGTTTTCGTCAGTTATCCAATTCGCAAGGGCCTGTCAGCGCGCCCGAGGACCTTGAGGGACTCAAGATTCGGGTAGTGGGCTCACCTCTGTTTCAGGATACGTTCAGTGCGCTGGATGCCGACCCCACTCAGATGAGTTGGGCCGATGCCAAACCCGCCTTGACCACAGGCGCAGTGGACGGTCAGGAAAACCCCTTGTCGGTGTTCGATGTGGCGCGTATCGACCAGGTGGGTCAGAAATATCTGACGTTATGGAACTACATGAATGATCCCCTAATTTTCGCCGTCAATCAGAATGTATGGCAGTCCTTGGATGAGGCCGACCGTGAGCTGATGCGCGAAACCGCCATCGAAGCCGGCAAATGGGAAATCGCCATGACCCGTGAGCAGGAGGGCGAGCGTCTGGCGAGTATTCAGGAGCGTGGCGTCACCGTCACCGAACTGACGGATGAGCAACATCAAGCCTTTGTCGAAGCCACTCAGTCAGTGTATGAAAAATGGGTGCCGCGTATCGGCGAAGACCTGGTTGAAGCGACACGTTCTGCGATTGACGCACGCTAACCAAAATTCTTGCCTGCTAGCGTTTAACCGGCCCTTTAGGGCCGGTTTTCTTGCGTAGGTTATGAAGAGGGGCGGAGTGAAAAAACATGAGGGACTCATGAAACAACTTCCCGATGCGCCGGTGGAGCGCTGGCTGGGATCGCTGGCGTTGATCATTATCGCCGTGATCAGCCTGGGCAATGTGGTAACGCGCTATATCACCGGGGGCTCGTTCTCGTTCACCGAAGAGTTTTCAGTGTTTCTGCTGGTGGTGCTGACCTTTGCCGGGGCGTCGGTGGCATTGCGGCGCAATCGGCATATTCGTATCAGTTTTCTCGAGCGGGCGCTTCCGGAAGGGCCGCGCCATGGCTTGATCGTTTTCCAGGCGCTGTGTATGGGAACTGTATTAGGGCTGGTGACCTGGTTCGGTGTCAAGCTGGCCTGGCAGGAATATCACTGGGAATCCCTGTCGGCGGGGCTGGGATTGCCACAATGGTGGTACATCGTATGGCTGCCGCTATTATCGGCTGCCATGCTGGTGCGTCTGGTTCAGCAAACGCGCGCCCGGTTGAACGGGAGTCTCGACGATGAGCCCTGATATCTGGATGCTGCTGGCCTTTGTCGGCCTGTTGATCGCCGGGGTGCCGGTGGCGTTTTCCCTAGGTCTGTCGGGTGCCGTGGGCATTGTGGTGGGGCTCTCGCCGACCATGCTGGCGACTCTGGGCACCAATACCTACAACAGCATTGCCAAGTATCCCTTGATCGCGATTCCATTGTTCATTCTCACCGGACTGATTTTCGAGCGCTCGGGGGTGGCGTTGCGTCTGGTGCGCTTCGCTCAGGCGTTGATCGGGCCGCGTCACGGTGGCTTGGCGCTGGTGGCGGTGCTGGTGTGCATGATCATGGGCGGGATGAGCGGCTCAGGCCCGGCCGATGCAGCGGCGGTGGCCATGGTGATGTTGCCGAGCATGACCAAGGCGGGTTATCCCAAACCGTTTTCGGCCACCTTGATTGCTGCCTCAGCTTCTACCGCGATTCTTATTCCGCCCTCGGTAGCCCTGATCCTGTATTCGATTGTGGTGCCGGGAGTCGATTTGCGAGCGCTGTTTGCCGCTGGGCTTTTCCCCGGCCTGCTGGCGGGGATGGCACTGTTGGTACCGGCACTAATCGTTTCGAAACGCTACGGTTGGGAAGGGGGTGGTCAGGCAGGCGTAAACCTGGGAGAAGGGGAGGAGCGTCTGAGCGTGGGCGAGAGTTTCAGGCAGGCATTGCCTGCGCTATTTGCCCCGGTGCTGATTCTGGGCGGGTTACGTTCGGGGTTGTTTACTCCCACTGAAGCGGCGGTCGTGGCAGTCGCCTATGGCGCCTTGGTCGGCCTGTTCCTGACCCGGGAAATCAACTTGCGTGATCTGTGGGAATTGTTCGGCGAAGCAGCGGTAATTTCCGGTGTGGTGATGCTGATCATCGCCTTGGCGGGTATTTTCGCCTGGGCCGGCACCATGCTGGGTACCTTTCGCCATTTGGCCGAATGGATCATCGGTTTGACCGATAACGGCGTGCTGTTGTTGATCCTGGTGATGCTGGCGGTGTTGGTGGCGGGGATGCTACTGGATGCGATCTCCATCTACCTGATCATGATGCCGATCCTGATTCCGGTGATGCAGCATTTCGAGTGGAATCCGGTGTGGTTCGGTATTCTGATGGCGATGAATATCGCCATCGGTCAGTTTACTCCGCCGGTGGCGGTGAACCTGATGGTGACCACGGAAGTGGCGCGAATACGCCTGGAACATACCATGGGTTGGGCGCTGCTGTTCGTGGTAGCCATGGCCTGCGCCCTGACGTTGGTGGCGGTCTTCCCCGGCATTGCTTTGTGGTTGCCCACAGTGCTGGGCTACAACGTTTGAGGCGCCTGGCCGAAGGCATGAGCCAGGCGGTCACCGGCTTGCTGCGGTTCACTCACTATGACTGGTATTGGAGTGTAATTGAGCCAGGATTTCATGGTGTAATTGGGCGCTTTTAGCATCGAACAGCACGAATCGCACGCACTTGATATGCGGGCACTCGGGTAACGTCTTGATGACGGTGCTCAGCGCAATACGAGCCGCTTCGGCGGGTGGATAACCGAAGGCTCCAGCTGAAATCGCAGGAAACGCGAGAGACGCAATAGCATGCTTTTCCGCAAGGTGTAGGGCATTGCGATAACAATCGGCAAGCAACTTGTCGGAAGGTTCGTCGCGCCCATACACCGGCCCCAGGCAATGAATAACGTAGTCGTTGGGCAGGTCGTGGGCACTGCTGAGTACCGCCTGTCCAGGCTTGATCGGGGCCATTGAGTGACATTCCTGTGCAAGGCCTGGCCCAGCGGCACGGTGTAATGCTCCCGCCACGCCTCCACCACTTTTAAGTTGGGCGTTAGCGGCATTGACGACTGCGTCCATATCCGACTGGTTGGCAATATCCCCTTGTCGGCATTCGATACGTTCCGCTGGTGTGTTCATGATCGCACTCCTGTGGAAGGATGTTCGATTCTGGTTAGTTGTCAAAAAATACTAGGTCAATGGCAGTCTGGTTGCTTTTGAGTGTGCTTAACAAGCTGAGGTAATATACTGAATGACGATATTGTTATAACGTTAATTCATTTTCCTGTTTCAGGAGAGTCGGATGCTTTTTGCTCCACGTTTTGCCCCGCTGGTTTTTGCCGTGCTGATGTCGTTCTATATGGTATCGCTGATGACGTGTCTGATCACTTGGATCAACACCGGCCTTGGCGATGGTTTTCTCGGGCGTTGGTGGCATGCGTTCTATATTGCCTGGCCAGTGGCTTTTTCTCTTATATGGGTAGGCGCACCCCGTTTTCAGAGAGTGACGGTCAAGCTGATTCGCAAGCATTGAAGCTAAGCAGGCGTTGATCATGAAAGCGTCGTGAAATAATGACGAGAAGATAGCATGATGCAAGGTAAAAATTAACGTTCTCTAAACGTAGCTTATGACTAGACTTCAGAATGAGTAAAAAGCTCAGCCCAAAGAAAATGGCTACACCAAGGAGCATTTCTTCATTGAATTGGAATCTTGCTGTGGTAAATTGCTTAAGTAGAAAATTACGTTAAATAACCGGCATATACCGGGTCGGTACTGAAAAATGCAAAATATTTTGCTGACAATATCAAGAGGTGTATTCATGAAACGCCATGTCTTCTCCACCGCCGCTTTTTCCGGCGCTTTGATTGCTGCAGCCTCCTTTGCCTCCCCGGCGGTGGCTCAGGATGATGAGCAATTCATCACCATCGGCACCGGTGGCCAAACCGGTGTGTATTACGTGGTCGGCCAGTCGATCTGTCGCTTGGTGAATCGTCTGGAAGATTCCAACATCAAGTGTAATGCGCCCTCGACCGGCGGTTCGGTTGCCAACATCAATGGCATCAAGTCCGGTGAACTGGACATGGGTGTCGCCCAGTCCGATGTCCAGTACCAGGCCTACCACGGCACTGGCAACTTCGAAGGCGATGCCTACGAGGAGCTGCGGGCCGTGTTCCGCGTCCACGGTGAGCCATTGACCCTGCTGGCGCGTGCCGATTCGGGCATCGAAGAACTCGACGACCTGGAAGGCAAGCGCGTCAACATTGGTAACCCGGGTTCCGGTCAGCGCAACACCTTCGAAGTGGTGATGGACGCCAAGGGCTGGACCGAGGATACCTTCTCTCTGGCGTCTCAGCTCGATGCCGCCGAGCAGGCTGCCGCCCTTGCTGACAATAACATCGATGCCATGGTCTATGTCGTGGGCCACCCCAATGGTTCCATTCAGGAAGCCACCACCACTGTCGATGCTCGTCTGATCCCGCTGAACGACGAGGATATTCAGGACATCGTCGAGGAGTATCCTTACTACTCCACGTCGGTAATTCCGGGTGGCCTATATCGCGGCAATGACGAAGATGTCGAGACCTTCGGGGTGGCGGCGACCTTCGTAACCACCGCCGAGGCCAATGACGAGATCATCTACCAGACCGTCAAGGCGGTATTCGACAATTTCGATCGCTTCAAGCGTCTGCACCCGGCCTTTGAGAACCTGAATCAGGAAGAGATGGTGACTCAAGGGCTTTCCGCACCGCTGCATGATGGGGCGGCGCGTTACTATCGTGAACAAGGCTGGATCGAGTAATCCTACAGTCCGAGGTGTTGCTACCTTGGTAAGGAATGCGCGGTTACCTCAGGGTGCCGCGCATTCTGGTTTAGGATGTTGATAGACATTTCGATATGGCCATCAGGCGTCAATCGACTCGGAGCAGGGCAGGCATATGACTGACGATAACAGCAGGGCTTCGGGGAGCGGAGTGGACTTGGAGGACATGGTCGCTTCCAGCGACACGGGGGCCCGCAAGCCGGCCGGCATGCCTGGGAAGCTCTTGGTGAGCATTGCGGCAGCGTGGTCCCTCTTCCAGTTATGGATCGCTTCTCCGGTACCCTTTATTCTGGGTTTCGGGGTGTTCAGCGCCACTGAATCTCGCTCCATTCACCTGGCCTTTGCGCTTTTTCTGGCCTACATGGCCTATCCGGCACTCAAGCGCTCGCCACGTGACCGTATTCCTATCCAGGATTGGATCCTAGCCGCGGCGGCGGCCTTCTGCGGCGCCTACATGTTCATGTTCTACGAGCAGCTATCCCAGCGCCCCGGGGCACCGATACTGCAGGACGTGATCGTCGGGGTGGCGGGAATCTTGTTGCTGCTCGAGGCAACCCGCCGAGCCCTTGGTCCGCCACTGATGATCGTGGCGTCGGTCTTTCTTCTCTATAGCCTGGCCGGCCCCTGGATGCCCGGTATTCTCTCGCATGGCGGGGTCAGCCTCTTCGGGCTGATCAATCACCAGTGGTTGACGACCCAGGGGGTCTTCGGCATCGCGTTGGGGGTCTCGACCAGTTTCGTGTTCCTGTTCGTGTTGTTCGGTGCCTTGCTCGACAAGGCCGGGGCCGGCAACTATTTCATCAAGGTGGCATTCTCGCTGCTCGGTCACTACCGGGGCGGGCCGGCCAAGGCCGCCGTGGTGGCCTCGGCAATGACCGGGCTGATTTCCGGCTCCTCGATTGCCAACGTCGTGACCACCGGTACCTTTACCGTGCCGATGATGAAGCGAGTCGGTTTTTCCGCCGAAAAGGCCGGGGCCGTCGAGGTGGCGTCCTCGGTCAACGGTCAGATCATGCCGCCGGTCATGGGCGCTGCCGCCTTCCTGATGGTCGAGTATGTGGGTATCTCTTATGTCGAGGTGATTAAGCATGCCTTCCTGCCCGCACTGATCTCCTATATCGCGCTGGTCTATATCGTTCATCTGGAGGCCATGAAGGCCAACATGCAGGGGCTTCAGAGCAGCAACCCGCCCAAGCCGCTGGTGAGCAAGGTGATCGGCTTTCTCGGTGGTCTGTTGCTGATGATGATCACCGCTCTTGCGGTCTATTACGGCCTTGGCTGGCTCAAGCCCGTGCTGGGAGACGCCACGCCCTGGGTAATCGCAGTTGGGCTGACAGGGGTCTATATCGCGCTGCTCAAGCTGGCCGCCGGTTACCCCGAACTCGAGCTCGATGATCCCAATCAACCGATCTATTCGCTACCGCAGACCAAGCCCACGGTGCTGGTCGGCCTGCAGTACATTCTGCCGGTCATCGTGCTGGTCTGGTGTCTGATGGTGGAGCGCTTGTCGCCGGGGTTGTCCGCCTTCTGGGCCACCATGTTCATGATCTTCATCATGGTGACTCAGCGCCCCATTACCTCGATATTCCGGGGTCGCAGCGATATGAGCGCGGACCTGCGTGAAGGCGCCATGGATCTGTGGGACGGCCTGGTCACCGGTGCCCGCAACATGATCGGTATCGGCATCGCCACGGCCACCGCCGGCATCATCGTCGGGGCCGTATCGCAGACCGGTGTCGGCCTGGTGCTGGCCGAGGTAGTGGAAACCCTCGCCATGGGCAACCTGATGCTGATCCTGCTGCTTACGGCGGTGCTCAGCCTGATTCTCGGCATGGGGCTGCCCACGACGGCCAACTACATCGTGGTATCGGCGCTTCTGGCGCCGGTCGTCGTGCAGCTGGGGGCGCAGAACGGCCTGCTGGTACCGTTGATTGCGGTGCATCTGTTCGTGTTCTATTTTGGCATCATGGCTGATGTCACGCCACCGGTGGGGCTGGCGTCCTTCGCGGCAGCGGCGGTATCGGGTGGCGACCCCATCCGGACCGGCTTTCAGGCCTTCTACTACAGCCTGCGTACTGCGGCGCTGCCGTTTCTGTTCATATTCAATACCGACCTGCTGCTTATCGACGTGACTTTTTTGCAGGGGATATTGATCTTCGTGGTGTCGACCATCGCCATGCTGATCTTCGCCGCGGCGACACAGGGCTTCATGATCACCCGTAACCGCTGGTATGAGTCCATTGTGCTGCTACTGATTGCGTTCACGCTGTTCCGGCCTGGGTTCTGGATGGACATGATCCATGATCCCTACGAATCCGTGCCACCCACGCAATTTGTTGAGGCTCTGGGCAATGTCGATGAAGACTCCACCCTGCGCCTGCAGATTGCGGGCCTCGATGCGTATGGCGATCCCATGACCACCTACATGACCCTGCCGGTGCCTGAGGGTGATACTGGTCAGGAGAGACTCGATAACCTGGGGATGGAGCTTTTGATCGAAGACAACAGAGTGATCGTCGATATGGTCGCCTACGGCAGCCAGGCGTCGGATCTCGGTTTTGACTTCGACCAGGAAATCATCGAGGTGCTGGCCCCCGTCGACCGCTGGACCAAGGAGTTGATGTGGATTCCTGCCTTCCTGGTCTTCGGGCTGATTGTACTGATGCAGCGCCGGCGTCGTGACAAAACGGCGACTACCGCTACTGCCTGAAGGAGGGAGATACCATGTACAAGAAAATCCTGTTGCCAGTGGATATCAACGAGGAAAGCTCATGGGAGAAGGCGTTGCCCACGGCACTGACGTTGTGCAAGACCTTTGGGGCCTCGTTACATATTGTCACGGCATTACCGGACTACCGAATGCCCATGGTGGGCTCCTATTTTCCTGAAGGTTTTTCCGAGAAGGCGCATGAAGCGATCTCGCAAGCACAGCATGAATTCATCCAGCAACATGTGCCGGAGGATATCAAGGTACAGAGCGTGATCGTCGATGGTTCGCCGTGGGAGGCGATCATCAAGGCCGGGAAGAAATTGGATGCAGATTTGATCGTCATGGCCTCGCACAATAAGCGTAAGTTTATCGATTATGTGCTGGGGCCTAATGCCGAGCATGTGGTACATCACTCCAAGATTTCAGTGATGATTGTGCGTTGAACGATTTAAATCGATGCTAAAAGCCACTCTGGTGGATTTTTTGTATCGTTTAATGGTGTTTGCGGACAGAGGGTGGGTAACTCGGCTACATTAAACTGGCATTACGACATTATGTCGGAATTAACGGTTTAAGGGTGAACCACAGGAGCCATGCCATGAGTGAGGCCACGACAAAAAAACAAGCCTACCCGGACACCTCCTACAGGGTGCAAATTTCGATTAACAAGATAGGAATGGAAAGACCGAGAGCTTGGTTGGCCGCCGGTTTCGAAGATTTCCGGCGTGCCATGGCAGTCAGTCTGTCATATGGGATGTTTTGGGTTGGGTGGAGCATCGCGATTACCGTAGGTGCCTTCACCCTGGGTTATTGGCATTGGCTGTTGCCGTTGATTGCGGGCTTCATGTTTCTCGGGCCATTGGTTGCGGTAGGTTCTTATGGAATCAGCCGTGCCCTTGAGCAAGGCCGGCCGGCTCACTTGGGGGATGCCTTCGGTAGCTGGAGAGCCCATGCCGGACAGCTGGCGATGATGGGCGTGATGATGATGATCTTCTTCATGGCCTGGATTCGCTTGGCGACGTTATTATTTGCCTTGTTTTTCGGCTTTGAAGTGCCCAGCCCCGAAGCGCTGTATACCTCTCTTTTAACCACGCCTGAAGGGCTAAGCATGTTGGCTGTGGGTACAGCGGCAGGAGGGGTGCTGGCATTTGGGGCTTTTACCATCAGTGTGGTGGCGATTCCTACCCTCATGGACCAGGACCTCACCTTCATGGAAGGCATCGAAGCCAGCGGACGTGCTGTGTCGAAGAATTTCCGTCCCATGCTCTTGTGGGCGGCGATTCTGACTGGCTGTGTTCTGGTGGGCGTGCTTACTTTTTATATCGGCCTGGCGTTGGTGCTTCCGATACTGGGTCATGCCAGCTGGCATGCCTATAAGGATCTCGTTCGTATCGATTATGTGAAAATTTGAAAGAAAATTGGAAGGCAAAGCAGTCGTTGAAGAAAAACTGAATCAGATAGTAAAGCCTGAAATTTGTTGGATGACCTGACCTTGACCATAAGATGGCGTATTCTTGCGCCATCTTTTTTATGCCGAACAACAAAGTGTCAAGTCGTTAGACTATAAGGGGCAGCTACGTGAAAAATATAGTGTTGGGATGGGTCATGGTGGTGGGAAGCGTGATTCCTTGGGCATCGCTTTACGCCGAAGACAAGCTTATCTTGCCACCGCCCATCGGCTCGGCCATCTTGACGATAAGTGGCGATATTGCGGTAACCAACGTGGGAGATGAAGCTCAGTTCGATCTTGCCATGTTGGAAGCAATGCCTTCTCACGGCTTTGAAACGAGAACTCCATGGACGGAAACGTCCGGTTATTACAGCGGTCCGTTGCTGCGTGACTTGCTTGAAACGCTTGGCGCTGAAGGAGAAGACATTTACGTAAGGGCTCTTAACGATTACGAGGCTACTCTCCCGATTGCCGATCTGCATAACTACGATGTCCTGTTAGCCATACATCGTGATGGTGAAATCATGCCGATTCGCGAATACGGGCCGCTCTGGGTGCTGTATCCCTTTGATGACCATGTAGAACTGCTCGGCGAAACGTTTCGTTTTCGTTCGGTGTGGCAGGTAATGCATATTCATGTTCGCTAAGCATTCTCCCATGAATGCTCCCCAGGTGTTGCGTTATCCGCGGCGTTTGAAAAGCGTCGCGATTATTGCCGTTGTGTTGTTTGCAGCTGCCTTGGTGGTGGCGTCCCTAGTCGCCTGGCGTCAGGACGGGCTGACACGCAGCCTGAGAGAAGACACTGCATGGGTGGCGTACAAGCTGGACCGAGATACGGTTCAGCTACTTAATTATCTCTTGGGTACTTTGCCGGCCCCACTCGAAGACGCGGAAAAACAAGAGCTTAATTTACGCTTCGAATTACTTTATAGCCGCATCAACCTACTGACTAATGGAGAAATCAGGGAGTTGTGGCAAAGCATTCCCGCCGGTCAGCACTTGATTCCCCAGATCCAGCAGACATTGGATGCGCTGGACCCGCTGATTACTCCAACCGCTTCCTTTGATACGCCGCATTTGCGTGAGCTGGAAGATCGACTTAAAGCATTGGCGCATTTGACCGAACGTTTTGTGATTGCATTCAATGGTCATTTGGCGGAAGCAACCACCCGAGCGCGTAACCAACTGAATATCTTATACAGCCTCTTGCTTAGCTTGATTATGGCAATGAGCTTGGCAGCGCTGTTAGTGGTGATCTTCCTGGTGCGAGAAATGCGTGAAAGTACAAACGCTAGGCATGAGCAGGAGCTTTTGAGCCATAAATTGAAAATAACGGCTCATCAAGCCCAAGCAGCCAGTCGTGCCAAATCCGACTTTTTGGCCATGGTCAGTCATGAGGTGCGTACGCCACTCAATGGCGTGATCGGAATGAGCGAATTACTCCTGGCGCCGATTAAGGCTGAAAATGTCAGTGACTACGCGCATACGATCCATGAGAGTGCCAGCCAGCTGCTGGAACTGATCAATGAAATTCTCGATTTCTCCAAGATTGAAGCCGGACATCTGATACTTGAAACCAGCCCTACCGAAATCAAGCCATTAGTGAAGAGCGTGGTCGCATTGTTTGATCCCAAGGCACAGGCCAAGGGAGTTGCCTTGAGGGTAACGTTTGATCCCGAGCTTCCCGAATGGATACTGATGGATGCCAGACGGTTGCGCCAAATTCTGCTCAATTTGATTGCTAACGCCATCAAATTCACTGGGCACGGAAGTATTCAGGTAAGTGTCTTTACCCGCGATAGTGGCTTGCATATAAGCGTCAGTGATACCGGTTGCGGTTTGACCCCATCGCAACAGGCCCGCTTGTTTGAACCCTTCCAACAGGCAGATAACAGCGTGACTCGGCGCTATGGCGGTACCGGTTTGGGCTTGGCGATATGCAAGCGTCTGGTGGTTGCCATGCAGGGCCAAATAGAGGTGGAAAGTACTCCCGACCAAGGGAGTGAGTTCTTGTTGAAGCTACCGTTGGTGAAAGCAGGACCGGAATCGTCACTTGGTGCCCTTGTCCCTGCCCAGCACCATTTCGACGGAGTAACCCTGTTGTTGGTGGAGGATAATCCGGTCAATCAAAAAGTAGCGGTGGGCATGCTGGAGTATTTGGGCTGCAAGGTAATATGTGCGGGCACTGGCAACGAAGCCTTGACCTGTGTGGACAATCAGCAGGTAGCGCTAATTTTCATGGATATCCAGTTACCGGACATGGATGGGATTGAAACAACACGTCAATTGCGTGCTCAAACCGGCTGGCTGAAGGATGTACCTATCGTCGCCATGACCGCTGGTGGCTATGATGATGATCGTGCTCGTTGTCTTGCTGCGGGCATGAACGGGTATATCACCAAACCATTATCGTTGACGGCCCTTAGCGAACTGCTTTCCCAGCAACTGGAAACCCAGCTTTCGCCACCGCAACGACTGTGCTGGTATGACTCTGCGGATTTGGCGCCGTTGCTGGATATCGCGATCCTGGAAAATCTGAATGCCATGCTGGGTGTCCAAGGAGTGGCTCAATTGGTGGAACTGCATCATCAGCATATAAGTCATTATATCGCTGATTTAATGGCCCTGTCAGAAACTGAGAAAACAGCCGATAAGTACGCCGTAGAAGAACCCTCGAGTCGCGCATCGCCAATTCGAGAAATTGGTCGCCTGGCACACCAGCTACGCGGTGAATCGGCAAGCTTGGGGGGCGCACGTCTGGCCCAGCAAGCCAAAATCGTGGAGCTTCTAGCTAAGGAAGAGAATCAATTTCAAATAGACGCTGCCTTGCAACAGTTATTTGAAACTGCGGAGCGTACCTTGGCGGCTATGGGGGCTTGGAGAAGCGTGCATGTCTCTGGTTAGAAACGTTCGGGACGTTTATTAAAATACGCCAGTGCCCGAGCGGAGCTTTTATTCCCCACGCACTATTTTTCGTGCCTTATCCCGCCCATTTTTTGCTCTTTCTCGCTATAAGACAGCGAAACTTTGCTGCATCATGGCGGCTTTGCCCAACACAAGGCGGATCATGAGCGATATCGAAGCGCCGGATTTACACCAACAGCGGCTTCTTCATGTGGTGGAGCGGCTGCGTGACAGCGGTGCTCGCAAAGTACTGGATTTGGGCTGCGGTTCGGGTGGGCTCTTGCAATATCTACTCCATCAGCCTCAGTTCGAGAAATTGGTAGGCTTGGAGTTGAGCGGCGAACTGCTGGCTCAAGCCCAGTTTCGTCTGGGTAGGCTGCCGCAGGCACGCCAGGGGCGTCTGGAGCTGGTATGCGGTTCTTATACCGAACATCACCCCGCGCTCACCGGGTTCGCTGGCGCGGCCATGGTGGAAACCATCGAGCACATCCCTCCAGAGCGTTTATCCGCTGTGGAGCAGGTGGTTTTCGGTGGGTTACGCCCCGGTTACCTAGTCATGACCACCCCCAACAGTGAATACAACCCGTTGTTCGACTTGGAAGACGGCGAGTTCCGTGATCCCGACCACAAATTCGAATGGTCCCGCGACCGCTTCCGCGATTGGGCTCAGGGTGTGGCGCGGCGTAACGGTTATCGCGTGCGTTTCGGCGGCGTCGGGGAATGGCATTCGCATCTTGGCCAGCCGACCCAGCTGGCAGCTTTCGAGCGCCATGCATCAAACTCATGATTGCTGAGGCTGCGTTTCCAGCCAACGGTTCGCCAGGCGCCGAGCCTGCTCAATGTTGGAGACCACCGCCAGTTTTCCGGCTTCACGCTTGATTCCTGCACGCTTCAACTTGACCACCATGCGCGCGGGCAGGCCGATGAAAATCACCCCTACCTGCTGGTCGTGTAACTCCTGTCGTAATCCATCCAGTGCCACAATGGCGGTGGCATCAAGGCTGGGGACGTCCTGCATGTCGAGCATGACCACATTCACGCCATGATCGACGATACGCAGCGAGGCCATGGCTTTTTCCGCGGCACCGAAGAATAGAGGCCCCGATATCTTGTAAAGCGTCACCTTGGCGGGCAGGTGATAGGTGGCCTGATCTTCCGGGCTATTCAGGCGGCGGGTATGAGTGAGTTGTGCCATGCGCCGAATGAATAGGGCGGCGGCCAGGCCCATGCCCACGGCGACGGCCAGCACCATGTCGAAAATGACCGTCAGGCCGAAGCAGATCACCAATACCAGGACGTCAGCGAGCGGAGCAGTTTTCAAGGTGTGGACGAAATGGCGCGCTTCGCTCATGTTCCAGGCAATGATGAACAAAAGTGCCGCCAGCGCTGCCATGGGCACCAACCCCAGGATGCCTGCCAGCGCCACCACCGCCAGCAATACCACGAGAGAATGCACCAACGCCGCTACCGGCGAAAAAGCCCCGCTCTTGATGTTGGTGGCGGTGCGCGCAAGCGCCGCCGTGGCCGTGATGCCGCCGAAGAAGGGTACGACGATATTGCCGATACCTTGGCCCAGCAACTCGGCATTGGGGTCGTGTCGCGTACGCGTCAGGCCGTCCGCCACCACGGCGCAAAGCAACGATTCAATGGCGGCCAACAAGGCAATCGCCAGGGCCGGGCCGAGCAGTTCACGAATCAACTCGAAATTCACGCTGAGAGGCGTGCCATCGGCTCCCGGCAAGTGCCAGGGTGCCACCAGGCTCGGCGCAAAAGGCGGAATGCCGCTACCGCTTTGGCCTTCGAGCACCCAGGTGAAGCGCGAGGCGATGGTATCCACGTCGCCGCCTAACGCCATGAGCAAGGCCGCCGCCAGGGTTCCCACGGCCAAGCCGACCAACGGCGCGGGCACGGCGGTATTCAGGTGGGGCCATAGCAGCAAGGTCGCCAGAGTGATCAGCCCGATGCCCAGCTCCGCCGGAGCGATACTCGGCAGGGCCTGAACAATGGCGACGGCGTTGTGCGGCGTGCTGTCGCCAAGCGCCACTCCAGTCAGGCCCAGAAAATCAGGCACCTGCAACAGGGCGATCACCACCCCGATCCCGGCGGTAAAGCCTAATACCACCGGGTAGGGGACGAACTGGATCAGGCTGCCCAGCCGCGCCAGACCCAGAGCGACGAGGATCAGACCCGCCATTAGCGTGGCGATCAGCAGTCCCCCGATGCCGTGATTGGCCACGATCGGAAACAGAATCACCACGAAGGCGGCGGTGGGGCCGGAAATGTTGAAGCGTGAGCCACCGGTCAAGGCGATAACGGCACCGGCCACGATAGCGGTGTAGAGGCCGTGCTGTGGCGGGACCCCGGTGGCGATTGCCAGCGCCATGGAAAGCGGCACGGCGACAATGCCGATGGTCAACCCGGCCATGAGATCACGTTTGAAGGCGGCCAGGCTGTAGCCTTCGCGCCAGGCATTGAACAATGCCCGGCCGGGAAGAGGAAAGAGGTAACTGGGGGTCTTGGTTCTGGGGGTCTTGATTCTGCGTGACATTGCCACCGTGCCTTAGCGAAAGGAGCCGATACGCTACGCCCACCCCAGGTGGCTCGCAAGGCGGCCAAGGTATGACAGAGCTTCCAGCCTCTTTAATGGATCAGGTATTGGAAGCCGAACATCAGCACAAAGGCCAGCGTCACCATGGTGGCCACGGCTGTGCTGGACGCGTCCTGCATGGCATCCGGCACCAATTCGGCAAACACCATCCAGATCATCGCCCCGGCGGCCAGCCCCAGCCCGAACGGCAGGAACGGGGCAAACAGGGTGACGAACAGAAACGCCGGTACCGCCATCAACGGCTGCGGCAAGCTGGTAAAAATGCTCCAGCCCCCCGCCTTCCATACCGACATGCCGCGCGGTATCAACACCAGGCTGATCGCCAACCCCTCGGGAATATTGTGTACTGCAATGGCGGTAGTAATGAACATCCCCAGCGACTCACCGCCGCCATACGACACTCCGACCCCCACGCCTTCGGCAAAGGAATGGATGGTCATCACCCCCAGTATCAACAAGGCCTTGCGGGCGTTGGCCCCATGCAGGTCACTGATGTCCGGGGCGCCGCGCCGAGAAATCCACATATCGGATACATTGATCAGTACCAGCCCCACGACCATACCCAGCATGGTCAACCAAGGGTCATTATTGGCCCCTTCCACCAGCAGACTATGGCTGGCGGCCAGCATCAGACCGGCAGCGGTCGCATTGAACAGGCTGAGCCAATACCTGCTGAACTGCTTGACGAACAAAAAGGGCAGCGCCCCGATGCCGGTGGCCAGGGCGGTGATCATGGCGGCGATGAACACCGTCCATAAATTGGCATCGAACGACATGAGTGGCTCCTGAGCTTTCAATCGATAGGCGATCCGGGTCGTGGCCGAAGAAAATAAACCAGCAAGAAATAAGTTAAGAAGGCTAAAGCTTAATCGGCGTGCTCATTGAACACAAAATCTTGCGGCTTGAACCCAAGGAGCATGGCACATAAAAAACCCCAGCCTGCAGGCTGGGGAAAGAGGAACCACTAAAAATGGCTAATGATAAAAGTGTTACAGATAAAAAGTACCTACTGACGTTCAGCCTTGGGTAGCGTCCTCCGGCGGTTCGCCGATGGTGCCAGGCATGGCCTGGATATTGCCCTGCTGACCGGCCAAGGCCAAGAAGTGCAGGTGGCGCTCATACTCAGCTACCAGATCGCCAATCACCTGACCACGTGTATAGCCGTTCAGGTCTTTATCCTGGCCACCTTCGGCAAGGTAGACATCGAGGCGCACATAGTAGTCGTCATCCGCCGGAATGAAACTCGGGGTGCGCATGCGATGCGGGCAAACCTGATACACAAAGCTGGTGGCATCGCCAAAATCGACCTGTAGCGTTAGGTTGGGAAGTGATTCTCCCTCCGCATGCTCTTCGGTGACGTTGGCCGTCTGGCCACGGCTTTCAAGCTCCTGGGCAAACTGCGTCATGGCCGGGCGAATCGAATGCTCTATCGTCGCGGCGGCACCGGCGCGGTTGGAGGTATCCAGGGCGCGGTCCAGACGCTCACGCCAGTCGCCTCCCGGGGCGCTACCGGCAATCTGGCGCCGAGCATCGACCTTGCTGCCTTCGAGCTTCAGCGCCTTGACCATGCCCACCATGATCGCAAAGATCACCAGCGAAAAAGGCAATGCCGTGATCACCACCGCACTTTGTAGCGCGGCCAGACCGCCCGCCATCAGCAGCGCAATGGTGATAAGCCCGATGATGACCGACCAGAAAATACGCAACCTTACCGGGGCATCATGGTTCACGTCACTCAGAATGGAAGTGAAGTTAGCCAGTACCAGGGCACCGGAGTCCGCCGAGGTAATGAAGAACACGATCCCCAGCACCGTTACCACGGCAGCGGTAATGGAAACGAACGGATAATATTCCAGCAGGGTATACATCGTGGTTTGCGGCGTGTTCAGCGCTTGAACACCCAGCTCGACGACACCCTGGTTGGCAACGAGGTCTATCCCGCTATTACCGAATACCGACATCCATACCATCATGAACGCCAATGGAATGAACAAGGCACCGGCGACGAATTCACGAATGGTACGTCCGCGCGAAATACGTGCCAGGAACAGGCCGACGAACGGCGTCCAGGCAATCCACCAGCCCCAGAAGAAGATCGTCCACCACATCTTCCATTCCTGGGCTTCCTCACCGGCAAAGGCGTAGGTGTCGAAGCTTTTGCCCACGAAGCCGGACAAGTAATCCCCGGCATTGAGCACCAGTTTATCCAGCAATGCCAAGGTGTTGCCCTGAAACAGCACGAACAGCATCAGCGCCAGGGCGAGTAGCATGTTGAACTCGGACAGGCGTCGAATGCCTTTTTCAACCCCGCTTACCACCGAGATGGTGGCTAGAATCACCACCAAGGCAATCAGGATGATCTGCACGCTCAAGCTTTCCGGCACATCGAACATGTACGCCAGGCCGTAGTTGAGCTGCATCACGCCGATACCCAGGCTGGTCGCGATACCGAAAACGGTGGAAATCACCGCTGTGATATCCACGGCATTACCGATTGGGCCGTGAATGCGCTTGCCTAGCAGCGGATAGAGCGCACTGCGAATCGCCAGGGGTAGACGATGGCGGTAGCTGAAGTAGGCCAGGGCCATCCCCATCAACACATACAGGCCCCAACCGGAAACTCCCCAGTGCAGGTAGGTCTGGACGACGGCGTTACGCATCGCCGCCTGGCTTTCCGGTGTAAGGTCCGGCGGCGCCAGATAGTGGGCCACAGGCTCGGCGACACTGAAGAACAGAAGGTCGATACCGATACCGGCGGCAAACAGCATCGCCGACCAAGAAAGCAGCGAAAATTCGGGGCGCGAATGATCCGGCCCGAGGCGAATGCTGCCATAGCGCGAAACGCCGATCAGTATCACGAACATCAGGTAGGCTACGATGGCCAGCATGTAGTACCAGCCGAAGGTTTTGCTGACCCAGGCCAGGCCAGCATCAAAGAATGCTCCCGCCTGTTCGGTGAACAACATAGTGAGTGCCAGAAACACAACAATACCGGCGACGCTGCCATGGAAAACCACGGGATTCAGCCGGTCACGAGGGGCCTGGACGGGGTTGTCATGCGCCATGCAGGGCTAACTCCTGTCGTTAGGGAAGGGTCTTGGAGAGTTTATTTTAAATGAACGTTCAAATAAAATACCCGCTTTCCCCCGGTGCTTCAAGTCGTGTTTTGCGCAAGCCGAACGTAGAAACGCCCGGCAGGGCCGGGCGTTTCAAGTTAACTATGGGCTATCCATGGATTTATCGATAAGCGTTAGTCGCTATTGCGCTCACCACGAGGGTCATGGCTATCCCGGACCTTTTCGCGCATTTCCGCCCGCATTTCCTGCATGGCATCGTGCAAGGCCTGTTGTTCGTCTTCGTCGAGGATTTCATCCATGCGTTCGCGGTGCTGGTCGCGTAATTCACGCATGGCGGCGCGATATTCTTCATGGGTGCTGGTGAGTTCTGCGCGGGTCTCTTCATCGAGCCCGGCGCGCTCATGTAGCGCTTGGCGGTTTTCCTCATGGAGCTGCATGCGTCCATAACCGCGCTCTGTCTTGTCGTCGTCCTGGCCGGCCTGCGCGGTCAAGGTGAAAGGGGCGATGGCCAGTGCGAAAAGGGCGGGCGCCAAAAACTTGCTGATATGTTGAGTGGTCATGTGAGCTCTCCTTGTGAGTGGACAACTGCAGTATCATCGGGCGCTGTGCAAGGTCATTGCAGATACTGTGCAACAATCATGACGTCTACTGTTACATCTACTACCGTGACTTCTACCGTTCAAGGGAGCGCTCAGGTGAAAAAGTGGCTGTATTTAATACTGACGGGAGGGGTTGCCTTGATGATCGCCGGGTGCGGGGGAACGCATCTGGCCAGCCAAGGCGAACCGGCCGCGACGATCGCTGACGCAGGAAGAGATTCGTTAAATTTCAAACGCCTAGAAGGACAAACCTATACTCCCAGCGACTGGCCGGAACCCCTTGAAGCGAATGTCTATCTGCCCGAAACGCCAGGGGACGCCTTACGGCCCGCCGCCCTGGTGGTGCACGGCGGCGGCTGGCAGAACCGGGATCCTGAAGATATGCGGAGCATCGCACGAAAGCTGGCTGAGCAAGGCTATGTGGTGATCAATATCGAACACCGCAAGGCACCCGAATATAAATTTCCCAAACCACTCCATGACCTCCAGCAAGCCATGGCGTGGCTGCATTCACAGGCTGATGCGTGGCGGGTGGATACGCAGCGTATCGTCGGGGTGGGATTTTCGTCCGGGGCGCATCTGGTAAGCCTGCTGGCACTTACCGGTGCCGAAGGCCCCTTGGCCGAGCCTTATGGCGGCGAGCATACGCGTCTGGCGGCCGTGGTTGCCGGCGGTTTGCCCAGTGACCTGTTCAAGTTCGCCGATGGGCGCCTAGTGGTTGAATTCATCGGCGGTACCCGTGCCGAGGAACCCGAAGCGTATTACTTGGCATCTCCCGCTCGGCATATTACCCCGCAAGCGCCGCCGTTCTTTCTCTTTCATGGCACCTGGGACCGGCTGGTACCGGTGGATCACGCCACGGATTTCTATGATGAACTGAAGGCCAACGGTGTGGAAAGCGAACTTTATCTGCAGCATTTTCGCGGCCACATCACCAGCTTCTTGACCCGGGGCAACGCGGTGGATGCAGGTATCGCCTTCCTCAATCAGCAGGTGTTCTAGCCTTCGGGTTGATACTTGTAACCGACGCTATAGACCGAACGAATGATGTCATGTTCGGGCAAGGCTTCGTTGATTTTCTTGCGCAGCTTCTTGATGTGGCTGTCGACGGTACGCTCGGACACGATACGGTGGTCACGGTACATGTGATCCATCAGCTGTTCGCGACTGAAGATGCGCCCGGGCGCCTGCATCAATACTTTCAATAACTGAAACTCCACGGCGGTCAGGGCGATGTCCTGGCCATTGGCAAGTGCTCGCCAGCCGTCTTCGTCGAGAGACAGCAATGCCTGGGAGGCCAGGGCGACGGGAGCATCCTGAATCGCCTGGCTGCGACGCAGCACGGCCTTGACGCGGGCCACGACTTCTCGTGGGCTGAACGGCTTGCAGATGTAGTCGTCAGCGCCCAGTTCCAGGCCCAGCAGCCGGTCGACTTCTTCCACCTTGGCGGTGAGCATGATGATGGCGATATTCGGCCTACGCTGGCGAATTTCCCGGCACAATGTCAGGCCGTCGGTGCCCGGCAGCATCAGATCCAATAACACCAGTGAAGGAGAAGTAACGGTCTCTTCCAGCCAGGGCAGTACCAGGTCGCCATGGTTTAGGTGATGGGTGGCAAAGCCATTGCTTTCCAGGTAGTCCGTCACCAGGCGAGCAATCTTGGGTTCGTCTTCGACGATCAGCAGATGATCGGTTGCATTTGATGTCATTGGGTTTTATCCGTCAGAAGAGGAAATGTCAGTGTCCAGCACAGCCCGCCAAGGGCGGAGGTCGAGGCGACCATGGTGCCGCCATGGGCCTTTACCAGGGCACTGGCAATCGAAAGCCCCAGGCCGCTGCCGCCACTGGCGCGACTCCGTGAACCTTCCACCCGGTAAAGGCGCTCCGTCAGGCGGTCGAGTTCCCGTTCGGGAACGCCGGGAGTGCTGTCTTGCCAGGTCACCACCGCCTGGTCCGCCTTGCGGTGCAGGCTCACTTTCAAAATGCCGGGCGGTGAGGTATAGGCGCAGCTATTGTCCAGCAGGTTGTTCCATAACTGGCGCAGGCGTTGGCTGTCACCCCGAATCATTACCTTGGGGGCAATCTCGGTGCTGAGAGTCAGGCCGCTGTCGGTCAGCCAGCCATGGGCGTCGAGCAGGCGGGTCTTGAGGCTGTGGCTGAGATCCAAGGGCGCCAGTTGCGTTTCCAGGGCACCGGCATCGCTCTGCGAAAGCAGGCGCAGGTCGGTCACCAGGCGTTCGAGTTGGCTGACTTCCTGCGCCAAAGAGCCCAGGTTTTCCTGGTCTAGCGGGCGAATCCCGTCCTGCATGGCTTCGATTTCACCGCGCAAGACGGCAAGGGGGGTACGCAATTCATGGGCGGTATCCGATACCCAGCGAGCGCGGGCTTCACGGTTGGCTTTCAAGGTGGCTGCCAGGACATTAAAATCCTGTGCCAGGCGCGCCAGCTCATCGCGGCCGCCGCCTTTCAGGCGAGTGTTGTAATCGCCTTCCGTCAACCGGCGAGTCGCCAAGGCTAGTGCTCGGGTGCGCCGCCCCAGCCACCAGGAAAGCCCCCCGGCGAGCAACAGCGAAGCGACACCCAATGAAGCTAGAATAATCATCAGGTTACGCTGTTGGCGCGCGAGAAAGCCGCGCTCCATGCGTTCCATCATCTGTTGCGGTGGCCGATAGCCCAATTCTCCGATGACGGCATTGCGGTCGCTCAACGGCAACCAGTGCCAGTCAGCGGCGGCGTCGGGGTCTTCTTCTTGAGGCGGAATCACGAAAGCGCCCTCGGGGGCGCGCAGCACGAAGTCATGAGCTTCTCCCAAGGGAGACGGTCGGCGGCGGCGCTCCGCGGCCAACGCTTGACGTACCAATAGCGGCCAGCGCTCGGGAGAACGGGCCAGCCACTCCCAGTCGCCGTGCTGGCTCCACTGTTCTACCAGCCCTTCGGCCAAGGTTTCCGCACGGCGCTGCTGTGCCTGGTTCAGATAATCCAGAAAGCCGCGGTCGATGCTGTGAGACACCGCAAGGAACACCGCGGCGGAAATCGCCACATTGACGCTCAGAATGATCACGAACAGCTTGAGCCCGAGGGGCGAGATAGCCCATCGAAAAGAAGGCCTTGCCATCAGGACATGGCTCCTTTATTTGAAGAGAACGCCCTAGGCGCTCCCGGAAATTTCCAGCCTCAGATACAGGCAGGACGCCAGTACCAGCAGGATCACGGTAGCGAACAACATACCGAAACCCATCGAAACCGCCATGGGAATCATGAAACGCGCCTGGCACGAGGTTTCTAGAATCATCCGCAGTGCTTGCGGTTGGCGTAGTTGATTAGCCTGAGGCGTGTCTACACGAGTATCGACAGCATGCTAGCATCGCCGATCGGCGCGCAGCGATTGGGCAATAAGCGTGTAAACAATGTGCAAATGGGTGGATGATTCATGCCGTGGCGCATGGCAAGTGCATGATTAAGCTATTCACCGTCCATTTATCCGCCTCTTGATAACCTGAGTGCAACGCTTCCCCAAGACGCAGTGGGCTAAAAACTGGATAATGGCCGCCAATCAGCCTATGGCCTAGACCCATTTCTCTATCCGGACCCCCGCTCATGGAAATCAAAGTCAATTACCTCGACAACCTCCGGCTGGAGGCCAAGTTCGACGACTTCAGCGTTATCTCGGACCAGCCCATCCGCTACAAGGGCGACGGCTCGGCACCCGGCCCCTTCGACTACTTCCTGGCGTCCTCGGCCATGTGCGCCGCTTATTTCGTGAAGGTGTACTGCAACGCCCGCGATATTCCCACCGAGAATATCCGCCTTTCCCAGAATAACATCGTTGACCCAGAAAACCGCTACAAGCAGATTTTCAAGATTCAGGTCGAGCTGCCGGAGGATATCTCCGCCAAGGACCGCGAAGGCATTCTGCGTTCCATCGACCGCTGCACGGTCAAGAAAGTGGTGCAAACCAACCCCGAGTTCCAGATCGAAACGGTCGAGAACATCGACGAAGACGCCCAGGCGCTGCTGATGGGCGCACCGGAAGGCGGCAGTACCTACATTGAAGGCAAGGACCTCCCGCTGGAGCAGACCATCGCCAACATGAGCGGGATTCTGGCGGATCTGGGCATGAAGATCGAGATCGCCTCCTGGCGCAATATCGTGCCCCATGTATGGTCGCTGCATATCCGCGATGCGGCCTCTCCCCTGTGTTTCACCAATGGCAAGGGGGCGACCAAGGAGAGCGCGCTGTGCTCGGCGCTGGGCGAGTTTATCGAGCGGCTGAGCTGTAACTTCTTCTATAACGATCAGTTTTTCGGGGAAGAGATTGCGGGCAACGCCTTTGTTCATTACCCCGATGAAAAGTGGTTCCAGCCGGGGCCCAACGACGAGCTGCCCGAAGAAATTCTCGATGAGCACTGTTTGGAGATCTACAACCCCGACGGTGAGCTGGGCGGCTCGCACTTGATCGACACCAATTCCGGTCGTACCGATCGCGGCATCGTCTCGCTGCCGTTTGTGCGCCAGTCGGATGGGGAAACGATCTACTTTCCGTCGAACCTGATCGAGAACCTGTTCCTGAGTAACGGCATGAGCGCCGGCAATACGCTGGTGGAAGCGCAGGTACAGTGTCTCTCGGAAATTTTCGAGCGGGCGGTGAAGCGCGAGATTCTCGAGCAGGAACTGACGCTGCCGGACGTGCCGCAAGAAGTGCTGGCGAAGTACCCGAGCATTGTCGAAGGCATTAACGCCCTGGAAGCCCAGGGCTTCCCGGTGCTGGTCAAGGATGCCTCCATGGGCGGGCAGTTCCCGGTGATGTGCGTCACCTTGATGAACCCGCGCACCGGCGGCGTGTTTGCCTCATTCGGTGCGCACCCCAGCTTCGAAGTGGCATTGGAGCGCAGCCTGACCGAGCTGCTCCAGGGCCGCAGCTTCGAGGGCCTGAACGACCTGCCGTTACCTACCTTCAATTCCCAGACGGTCGCCGAGCCGAACAACTTCGTCGAGCACTTTATCGACTCGGTGGGTGTGGTTTCCTGGCGTTTCTTCAGTGCCAAGCCGGACTTCGAGTTCTGCGAATGGGATTTCTCCGGCACCAACGAGCAAGAAGCCGCGACACTGCTGGGCATCTTCGAGGAGCTGGGGGCCGAAGTCTATATGGCGGTGCATGAAGACCTCGGCGCGCCGGTGTGCCGCATTCTGGTGCCGGGCTATTCGGAAGTGTATCCCGTGGAGGAACTGATCTGGGATAACACCAACAAGTCGCTGGAGTACCGCGAGGACATTCTCAACATGCATGGCCTGGATGACGACCAGCTGGCCGAGCTGGTCGCGCGCCTGGAAGACAGCCAGATGGACGACCATGCCGATATCATCACCTTGCTCGGGATCGAGTTCGATGAAAACACCGTCTGGGGGCAGCTCACCATTTTGGAACTCAAGCTGCTTGTCTACCTGGCACTCCAGCGCCACGAAGAGGCGTTGGACTGTGTGCAGATGTTCCTGCAGTACAACGACAACACCGTCGAGCGCGGCCTGTTCTATCAGGCGGTCAACGCGGTGCTGGAAATCGCTCTGGATGATGATCTGATGCTCGAAGACTACCTGCACAGCTTCCAGCGCATGTTTGGCCAAGACACCATGGCTGCCGTGGTGGGCTCGGTAAGCGGTGAGGTGCGTTTCCACGGCCTGACCCCGACCAATATGCAGTTGGAAGGCCTTGATCGCCATCTGCGTCTGGTCGAAAGCTACAAAAAGCTCCACACGGCTCGAGCGGCCAAAGCGGGGATGTAAGCTACTGCCGCGGATTTCTGTTCTTGACGGGATGCGTTTCTTGACAGGGCTAGACTGACTGGTCTACTTTGAAGCTATGGAAAAGACAGCCACAAAACAGACAGGCATGAAACCAGCAGGCATGAAGCAGACCGCCACTCGTGACAGGTTGATCGAGGCAGGTGCTGAGTTGATTGCTCAGCACGGCTACAACGCCACCGGCATCAATGCCGTGCTCAAGGCGAGCGGTGTGCCCAAGGGGTCCTTCTACCATTATTTTTCCAGCAAGGAAGATTTCGGTCTGGCGGTGATCGTAAGCTTTGCCGAGGCATACGATGAAGCCTTGGCGCAGCTGTTGGAAGATACCTCGGTAACGCCGCTGGAACGGCTGCGGCGCTATTTTGCTGCCGGGCGCGCTGACATGCTCACTTGCGACCATGCGCGGGGGTGTCTGATCGGTAACCTGGGCCAGGAGCTGGCCGGACAAAGCGATGTGTTTCGCGACACCCTGGATAAAGTCTTTCAGCGTTGGGAACATCGCCTGGTAACTTGCTTGAACGACGCCCAGGTCGTCGGTGAGATCGCCGTTGATATCGATACCCACGACCTGGCAAGTTTCATTTTAGCCGGCTGGGAAGGCGCCATCCTGCGTGCCAAGACACTCAAGTCGGTGACGCCCATGCAGCGTTTTGAAGATATTCTGTTCAGCCAGCTGTTAAAACCCTGACATTGTTCCTTCGTTGAAGGCTCACAGCTCAGCTTCGTTAAATACCCATTCCTGGTTCCTGAAGGGTTTGGGTAGGCACCGTTTATCGTCTACTCTCTAGTAGACTGGTCTAACATAAATGATTCATGAACCACCTCAAGGAGGCTTTCATGGCAACACCAGACGTATTGTTTCAGCCGCTCAAGCTAGGCGATCTAGAGCTGCCCAACCGGGTATTGATGTCGCCCTTGACGCGTTCGCGTGCCGCCCAGCCCGGTGATGTGCCCACTGCCATGAATGCTGAATACTATCGCCAGCGGGCAAGCGCCGGCTTGATCATCGCTGAGGCAACCCAGGTCTCGCCCCAGGGCAAGGGTTACGCCTTCACGCCGGGCATTCATTCACAAGCTCAGATTGAAGGCTGGCGCCAGGTAACCTCGGCAGTTCACGCGGCAGGCGGGCGCATCTACTTGCAACTGTGGCACGTGGGGCGCATTTCTCATCCTGAGCTTCAGCCCGACAATGCCCTGCCGGTCGCCCCTTCGGCAATCAAGCCGGAAGGCGCCAAGACCTTTATCAGCGCTGATTCGGGTATGGTGGATATCCCCACCCCTCGCGCACTGACAACTGAGGAAATGCCCGATATCGTCGCCCAGTACCGTAAAGGCGCGGAAAATGCCAAGCAGGCCGGTTTCGATGGGGTGGAGGTGCATTGCGCCAACGGCTATCTGCTTGATCAGTTCCTGCGCAGCGGCAGCAACCAGCGCGATGACGACTACGGCGGTTCACTCGAAAATCGCCTGCGCCTGCCGCTGGAAGTCGTGCGGGCAGTGGTCGATGTGTGGGGCGTCGAGCGTGTCGGTGTGAGGGTGTCGCCCACCGGAAGCTTCAACGCCATGCAGGACGATAACCCCGAGGAAACATTCGCTGCCTTCGCCAAGAAGCTGGATGCGCTTGGCATCGCCTTCATCGAAGTGGTGGAAGACTCCTTCCAGGGCAATCATGCGAACGGCCGTCCCGAAAGCGTCATCGAAGCCATTCAGGCAGTCTTTTCGCGCACCTACATTGCCAATGGCAACTACACTGCCGACGAAGCTCGGGAACGTATCACTGCCGGCAAGACCGACCTGGTGACCTTCGGGCGGCCTTTCATTGCCAACCCCGACCTGCCCGAACGTTTCCGACGCAATGCCCCGCTCAACGACTGGGACGACAGCACCTTCTACGGAGGCGATGAGCACGGTTATACCGACTATCCCTTCTTGAGCGATACCTGAGTTTCAGGTCAACGTCTTTTAACATTCACGCACTACATTTCATTTCTGTAAGGAGATTTCATGTCCGAGATCAACGCAAAAGTCGTCATTATCACCGGTGCCAGCAGCGGCCTGGGCGAAGCTACCGCACACCGTTTGGCCAAGGGTGGTGCCAAGCTGGTACTCGCCGCACGCCGTGAAGAGCGCTTGAAAGCCCTGACCGATCAGATCAATGAGCAGGGCGGTGATGCGATCTACCGGGTGACCGACGTCACCAAGCGCGAGCAGGTCGAAGACTTGGCCCAGGCGGCAAGGGATACCTACGGACGTATCGATGTGCTGATCAACAATGCTGGCGTGATGCCGCTGTCACCGCTCAACCGTCTCAAGGTTGACGAGTGGGAGCAGATGGTCGATGTCAACATCAAGGGCGTGATGTACGGCATTGCTGCTGTGCTGCCGACCATGCGCGACCAGCATTCCGGCCATGTGATCAACCTGTCTTCCGTGGCGGGGCATGTGGTGTTTCCCGCCGCGGCGATTTACTGTGCGACGAAGTTTGCGGTCAAGGCGCTTTCCGAAGGACTGCGCCAGGAATCCAACGGCGAGATTCGCTCGACCAATATCTCCCCGGGGGCAATAGCCACCGAGCTGACCACCACCATCAGTGATGACAAGACGGCGCAGGGTGTCAACGAGCTCTACGAGATGGCGATCGATGCCGATGCGATTGCGCGTGCCATCGCCTTTGCCATCGAGCAACCCGCCGATGTCGACGTCAACGAACTGATCATCCGCCCGACGCAGCAACAGCTGTAAACAGCTAACCCCTCGCACGATGAATCGGCCTTCCACCAAATAATCAAACCCTCGGCATGGGGTGGTGGGCCGACTTGTCGGGCGAGTCTTTGATTATGGTTTTTTGCAGGCAACCCCTCGCGCGCTGAAAATAATTACAAGCCGGGCCTGGTGAGGCCAAGTTTGTAAAATTACCAGTGCCCATAGAGTTTGACATTTTCATGGGGGTAGTCGATATGCTCAAACTCTAGGCTGGAGTGCTCAATACCGAAGTGTTCTTTTAGGCGCGTTTTGATATCCGCCTTGATTGCTTCAAGATGCTGCCAGCCAGCCTCTGTGATCACCACGTGGCAGTCAAGGGCGGCGGTGTTCTCCTGCATTTGCCATAGGTGAACGTGATGAACATCCTTTACATCATCGACATCGCGCATCAGGTCAATGACCGCCTGCCCATCGATATCGGGCGGCGAGCCCAGCATCAATGTGCGAATAGGGCCGCTAATCTCGGTAAAGGCGAGATAGAGAATGTATAGCGCAATGCCGATCGTAATCGCTGGATCGACCCAGCGTACATCGTATAACAGGATCAGTGCCCCCCCTGCGATCACGGCGATCGACGCAAACGCATCGGACAGGTTGTGCAGAAAAAGGGCTCGAATATTAACGCTATGTTTCTGCATCGACCAAGTGAGAAATGCGGTAAGCGTATCGACGGCCAGCGCCACGCCACCGATGATAACGATCGCCCAGCCCTGAATCTCCGGCGGATCGATCATGCGCATGATGCCTTCGTAAATCAGGTAGGTGCCAACGAGAATCAACGTGGTGTAATTGATCAGCGCCGCAACAATCTCGATGCGGCCATAGCCGAAAGTCATCTTCGCGTCTGCGGGTCGCCTGGCTATCTTGCGGGCGGCAAACGCAATGATAAGTGCCGCCATGTCAGAGAAGTTATGTAGCGCATCCGCGATCAAGGCGAGGCTGCCCGACAGAATGCCGCCGACAACCTGAGCCACGGTCAATAGCCCGTTGGCCCAGATGGATAGGGTCACGCGCCGGTCACCGGAGGTGGCATCGATGGGGAGGTGGTGCTCGTGATGATGTCCCATGCATTATCCTCACTTTGTTTTTCGCAAGCGACGCTGCCCAGTTCAGGTATTGCGTTGGCCTTTGGGGAGAAAGGGAGTGGCTGCGCGTCACCCAAGAGAAACATCGAGAAATAGCATGATAACCAAACCGATCGAAAGACCGAGCGTCGCCTTGTTCTGGTGGCCGTTGCGGTGGGTCTCGGGAATGATTTCGTGACTGATAACGTAGAGCATGGCCCCGGCGGCAAAAGCCAAACCCCAAGGTAGAAGCGGTTGGGAGATGCTCACGATACTCGCTCCCAGCAAGCCACCAACGGGTTCGACCAGACCTGTCAAGGCGGCGATCATCCACGCTTTCCATCGGGAGTAGCCTTCACCCAACAGAGAAATGGCCACCGCCAGTCCTTCCGGCATGTTTTGAAGGCCTATCCCGATCGCCAGCGGCAATCCTTGTTCGTAGCCGCCGGCACCGAAGCCAACGCCGACAGCAAGCCCTTCCGGCAGATTATGGATCGTGATGGCGATGATGAATAACCACACTCGGCGAAGTGAAGCTGCCTCGGGCCCTTCGCGTCCCTGCTGGAAGTGTTCGTGGGGAAGCCGTTCATTCAGCAGGGCAATCACTCCAATACCCGTCAAAATCGAAAGGCAAGCAATGATGGCTGGCAGCGTAGTGCCACCGTAAAGCAGCTCCGATGCTTCCAGGGACGGGATGATCAGGGAGAAAAAGGACGCGGATAACATCACCCCGGCCGCGAAGCCCAGCGCCAGGTCGCGGAAAGCGCGGCCAGGTACCTTGCCAAACAAGGCTGGCAGTGCCCCAACCGCAGTGAGCAACCCGGCTGCCAAGCTGCCGATAAATGCCAGGAGAATCGGTTGGGCGGTTTCCATGGGGTTATCCTATTGAAATATGCCTGGATTCGGTGGAGAAGCGTAATTGCTGTAGTCGTTACTGCCCTTGCACGCGCGGCCACTTCGCCCAAGCAATCAACCCGAAAGCGATAGAAAAAACAGGATCAACGGCGGGGAGAGCAGCGAGAGTATGAAGCCGCTGACCACGGCTACCGGTACGCAGGCCACGCCGCCGTGCTGTTGAATCACTGGCAGGGTGAAATCCATCGAGGTGGCGCCGCCGTAACCGATGGCGAGTGCCGCGTAGCGGCGAATGACCAGAGGAATCAAGATGAAGGCGAAAAGCTCCCGGGTCAGGTCGTTGAAAAATGCCACCCCGCCCAAGAGCGGCCCCAGGTGTTCACCGATCAGGATAGCGGAGAGCGAATACCAGCCGAATCCGGCGGCCATGGCCAGACCTTCATTCCAGGAAAGCGACAGCAGCGGCGCTGCCACCAGCCCCGCCAGCAGCGAACTTGCCGCCAACGTAAGAGCAATCACTAAGCCCAGCCGGTTGAGCAGGATCTGCCTGAGTGGCATGCCGGAGTTGCGTAACTGGCAGCCGATCAAGACCAGCAGCAGGTAAAGCGTCCACTCAGCCAGGGTTTCCGCGCCATGAAAGAGGCTCGCCCCCACCCATGGGCCAAGGATCAACCCTGCGCCTACACCCCCGGCGACCACCCCGACCAGCATCAGCGAACCCGCCATGGCGGCCAGCTTGCTGGTGGGAGCATTTTCCACCACAGGCGAGGTGCCCCCACGCAACGCGACCCGATGCGAAAGCCACCACAGGGCCGCGAGGTTGAATAGCGTGGTCACACTGAACAGCAGCAGCGTCTGTCCGCCCAGCCGCGATAGCTGGCTGGCCAGATTTTCCAGCCCCGCCAGACTGATGCCCATGAACGACAGGATGGCATAGACACACAGATTGACCGCCTGATTGACGATATTGAGTACGGCGGTGGAGCGCAGCGCTACCAGATAACCCAACACCAAGGGTAAGAGAACGATAACAAGACCGGAGAGCATTTAGGGCGTAGCGCCCCCCTGGGGTTGGAAGTGGGTCAAGGATAGCTTGGTTTCTCGGCGGCCTTCGCGCCGATAGTCGGCGGACAGCACCAGGCCGGGAAAACCGGGATGGAAGCTGAGTTGCAGCTGACGATCGGGCTTTTCCGCGTCGACCAGCGCCACGGTGAGGGCATCAAATTCGCCGGCGGGCAAGCTGATCGGACCACGCTGAACGAGATAATACGCGAATTGTTCCTCACGGCCACGGTGATCAAGGTAATTGATTTCACAAGGAGAGGTTACCACACAGCCGGCATTACCCGCCTGGCGGGAGAGCTCGAACAGGGCGGCCTGGCGGTCCGGCAGGAACATCTCGGCTTCTTCCAGTTGATAGGTGTCGCCAATGCCGAACAGGGCGTAGCTGCTGTTGTAAACCAGCGAATGCACGCTGTCTTCATTGACGATGAAACGGCTGCGCTCAGCCCCTCTGGCAACCGTCACCGAGAAGCTCATGTCGCTGAGCCAATGGTTAACTTCCTGGCTTAATTGATGAGTGATGGTGGCGCTCGGCCAGCCGCGCATTTCAAAGCGATACTGGGCTTCGAACGGCTTTGGCTCGGCCAGAGGCGTTTGCTGGGTGTGGATGGCAGCCTGTAGCGTGCCGGCTCCCACACCACTCAAGAGCGAAAAAAATGCAACCGCGACCCAGGCATGCGCCGGTATCCGAAACAGCCGACTCGCTAGCCGGGATGCTGATACAGCAGAATTAGCCAATGGCACTTGCTCCAAAACGGTTCACGCCGGTTCCACGGTCAGGGCAATAACCGCAGCCTATAATAAGCATAGGAACTCTTGGTGCGCTCTTGGTTCCGACAGCGGTGCTAGCGCTTATTAGCGTTAGCGGCCAAGCATTGCCGAACCATTGAGTATACCGCCATTGGCAAGGGAATCAGTAACCGGCGTCGCGATTGACCGTATCCAGGGGTTCCCCCGCTTCAAAGCGACGAATCATGTCGGCGACCTGGTCCACGGCTTCCTTGAGCGGTGTCGGGGCGGCCATGTGCGGCGTGATGATGACGTTGGGGTGTCGCCACAGCTCGCTGTCTTGCGGCAAAGGCTCTTCCTGGAAGACATCCAGCAATGCGCCGCGCAGATGGCCGGAGGAAGAGGGCGTACCCAGTGCATCGAGTAACGCCCGCTCATCGACGAGGCTGCCACGCCCCGGGTTGATAAGGCTGGCGCCTTCGGGCAACTGTGCGAGGCGCTGGGCATCAAGCAGCCCACGGGTCTCGGCAGTGTCCGGTAACAGCGTGACTAACGTCTTGACATTCTCCAGCAGGTGGTTCAGGCCGTCGTCGCCGTGAACGGCATCGACATCGTCGAGCTGCTTGGGCGAACGGCTCCAGCCGATCACCGGGAACCCTTCCTCTGCCAGACGCGTGGCGACCTTGCGTCCGATAGCGCCTAATCCCAACACGCCCACCGGCCAGTCGGCCTTGTCGGGTACCGTGATTTCGCGCCATTGCGCCTGCTGTTGCTGGAAGCGATACCGATCGAAATTGCGCTGAAAATGCAGCACGCCATATAGCACGTAGTCCACCATCAAATCGCCCATGCCGGCATCGCGCAGCTTGACGATGGGCACATCGCTTGGGCGCCCCGGGGTGCGCAACAGCGCATCCACGCCTGCGCCCAGGTTGATGATTCCCTTGAGCTGCGTCTGTTCGCGCAGCAGCTGTTCGGAGGGCTTCCATACTGCCAGGTAGTCCATGCCTCGACGTTGCTCGGCAGAAGCGTCACTGGTAATTACCTGAGCGTCAGGCAGACGCTCGGCCAATGCATCGCGCCAAGCCTCAGCGTCGTCGATATGCACAAGAATCTTCATGGTGAAGGCTCTCCTTCAAGGCCTGATGAACGTAAGGGTTTATCGCCCATGATGGGTGAGCTCCATTGTTGAGTGCAACCATCCGAGGCGCTTTCGGTGGGCGGTAGGGGCTTTATTCATCTTTTGATACAAAGGCTTTGACCACTGGCCAAGGGTGGGTGCTAGTATCGGCGAAGACGACATTGGCGGGGCTGCCGGGCGTGCCATGGCAGGCCGCTCGGGGCTAGCAGTCGATTCTTTGGCCCGGCGGCAATTGGTGTTCCCCGGTTCTTGAATGATTTTTTAATGGCGAGTCGCCCATGATTCAGGTTTCCCTGCCTTTCACACGAGAGGAGTATGCTACCCGCCTGTGGAAGGTGCGAGCTGAGATGGCCGGCCGTGGCATTGATGTGTTGATCGTCAGTGACCCCTCGAATATGGCCTGGCTGACCGGTTACGACGGCTGGTCGTTTTATGTACACCAATGTGTGCTGGTGGGGCTGGAAGGTGAGCCCGTGTGGTACGGCCGCCGGATGGATGCCAACGGCGCGCTGCGTACCTGCTGGATGGACCCAGAGAACATTACCTACTATCCGGATCACTATGTGCAAAATCCGCACATGCATCCCATGGACTATCTGGCGCAGACCATCCTGCCCGACCGGCGTTGGCATACCGGGGTGGTCGGCATGGAAATGGACAACTATTACTTTTCCGCCAAGGCTTACCAGAGCCTGCTGCGCGAGCTTCCCCATGCCCGCTTTTTGGATGCCAACGCTTTGGTCAACTGGTGTCGGGCGATCAAGTCGTCCCAAGAAGTGGAATACATGCGGGTGGCGGCGAAAATCGTCGAAGGCATGCACTCACGCATTCTGGAAGTGATCGAGCCCGGTTTGCCCAAGAGCAAGCTGGTCTCGGAAATCTATCGGGTGGGTATCGAAGGCTGGACCAACGACGACGGCAAGGTGTTCGGTGGCGACTACCCGGCCATCGTGCCGTTATTGCCTACCGGCGCGGATGCTTCCGCTCCCCACCTGACTTGGGACGATACGCCTTTCCTGGAAGGCGAAGGCACCTTCTTCGAAATTGCCGGTTGCTATAAGCGCTATCACGCCCCGATGTCGCGTACCGTCTTTCTGGGAAGGCCGCCGCGAGACTTTATTCGGGCCGAATCCGCCCTTCTCGAAGGCATCGAGAACGGCCTGGCGGTGGCCAAACCGGGCAACCGCACCGCGGATATCGCCATGGCGTTGGGGGCGGCGATGGATAAATACGGCTTCGACCGTGGCGGGGCGCGCTGCGGTTATCCCATCGGTATTTCCTATCCCCCCGACTGGGGAGAGCGCACCATGAGCTTGCGCCCCTCGGACGAGACCATTTTACAGCCCGGCATGACCTTTCACTTCATGCCGGGGCTGTGGGTCGAGGACTGGGGGCTGGAAATTACCGAAAGCATTCTTATCACCGACACCGGCGTCGAAACGCTGGCCAATTTTCCGCGCCAGCTGTTTGTGAAGTGAGCAGACGCAACGTAAGCGATGCCCGTCAACAAGGACTTTATTATGAGCAAGCGACCCAGCCCGATTTCCGCGACCGTCGATTTTGATGCCGAGGGCGTGCAGCACGGCTTTCTCAAGTTGCCGATTTCCACCGATGAGTCCGCGTGGGGCGCGGTGATGATTCCGGTCACTGTGGTCAAGAACGGCGTAGGCCCGACGGCGCTATTGACCGGGGGCAATCACGGCGACGAATACGAAGGGATTACCGCCCTGATGAAGCTTTCCACGACGCTCAAGGCGGAAGATGTCAGCGGCCGGGTGATTATCGTGCCGATGATGAACACTCCTGCGGCCATGGCCGGCAAGCGTACCTCGCCGATGGATGGCGGCAATCTCAATCGCAGCTTCCCCGGGGACCCCAATGGCGGCCCCACCGCTCAGATCGCCGATTATTTCAACCGGGTAATGATTCCGCTGGCCGATGTGGTGCTCGACCTGCACTCCGGCGGGCGGACGCTGGATATCCTGCCGTTTGCCGCTTCGCATGTGCTGGATGATAAGCACCAGCAGCAGCGCGCCCTTGAAGGCGCCAAGGCCTTCGGCGCTCCCTATGCCATGGTGATGTTCGAACTGGATGCCGAAAGACTGTTCGATACCGCCTGCGAGCGTCAGGGCAAGATTTTCGTTGCAACCGAGCTGGGCGGCGTGGGTACCTCGACACCGCAAAGCATCGCGATTACCCAGCGCGGCATCGATAACTTTCTGGTGTATTTCGGGCTCACTCAAGGCGAGGTGGTCATGCCCGACGCGCCGCAGGTGTACCTGGATATGCCCGATGCCAGCTGCTACGTACAAAGCGAACACAGCGGGCTGCTGGAACTGACCGTGGCCTTGGGCGACAGGATCGAGAAAGGGCAGGTGATCGCCTATGTTTACGACATGACCCGCAGTGGTGCCGCGCCGGTGGCCTATTACGCCGAGCGTGACGGCATGCTGATGGCCCGGCGCGGCCCCGCGTTGATCAGTATGGGCGATACGCTGGCGGTGATTGCCGCCATTGTCGAGTCTCTGGACGCCTGAACCAATGAAACTCGATCGTTATGATGTAAAAATTCTGGAAATCCTGTCGCGGGACGGGCGAATTACCAAATCCAAGCTGGCCGAGGCGATCAATCTCTCGGTCAGCCCCTGTTGGGAGCGCGTTCGCCGCCTGGAAAAGGCCGGCATCATTCAAGGCTATAGTGCCCGTATCGACAGCCAGGCGCTGGTGCCGCGCAATACGGTATGGGTACAAATCGAGCTCAAGGCGCATAATAGCGAAAGCTTCTCGCGTTTCGAGGCAATGGTGCAGGAAACCCCGGAAGTCACCGAATGCGTGGCGGTGGGCGGCGGGGTGGATTATCTGGTCAAGTTCGAGGCGCGCTCCATCGATAGCTATCAACGTCTGATCGATAGTTGGCTGGTCTCGGAAGTGGGAATCGAGCGCTATTGCACTTATATCGTGACCAAGGCAGTCAAACAGTCCGAACCGGGGGTTCTCCCGGAGGATTTCCTATGATTTTACCCGAGTAAATCGAAGCTGATGATTTAGCTAGACGCATGGTCAACGCCAATTCAGCGTTCCGTTGGCTTAGGATGAAAGTGAGTTCCCACGCACTGACTAACCCAGCAGAACACAAGTCTCCAGACCAGCAAGCTAAGTTAAAACAGCCGGATCGCCTGACGCAGAGAGAAACCAATGTCTTATTTCACCATTGCCGGTGTTCAAATGCATGCCCTGCACCATGGCGACAATACCGAGGCCATGCGCCATCGTATCGACGTGCTGATGAACCGTTTTCCTCAGGTTCAGATGGTGCTGTTCAGCGAATTGATGCCCATGGGCGCTTCGCCGCATCATGCTCAACCGCTACCCAGCGATGCCGAAGCGATGTTCTGTCAGCTGGCCGCGCAATACCGTATCTGGCTGATTCCCGGCTCGATGTTCGAGCAGGTCGGTGAGCATGTCTATAACACCTTGGTGGTGATCAATCCCCTGGGGCAGATCGTGACGCGTTATCGCAAGATGTTTCCCTTTCGCCCTTATGAAGCCGGAGTGGAAAGCGGCAAGGAGTTCGTGGTCTTCGATGTACCCACGGTAGGCCGCTTCGGCGTGTCCATCTGCTACGACATGTGGTTTCCCGAAACCACCCGTACCCTGGTCGCCATGGGCGCTGAAGTGATTCTTCATCCCACCATGACCGATACCATCGACCGGGACATCGAGCTCTCGATCGCACGTACCAATGCCGCGGTCAATCAGTGCTATTTCTTCGATATCAATGGCGCAGGCGCCTTGGGCAACGGTCGTTCCATCGTGGTCGGGCCGTCGGGTGACGTGATCCATCAGGCCGGCATCGGTGAAGAGATCATGCCGATTGAGATCGACCTCACCCGAGTGCGCCGCGAGCGCGAGACTGGTCTGCGCGGTCTGGGCCAGCCGCTCAAGAGTTTCCGCGATCGGGAAGTGGATTTCTCGCTGTATCGTAGCGAAAACGGCTCCTCACCTTTTCTCGATACATTGGGCCCGCTTGCCAAGCCGGTACGGTCCGACCTCGACACATTCTAGCCAACCCTTACCATACGGCCCCAGTACCCGCCACCGAAGGAGCGATAATAATGACTAAAATTACTTCCATTGCGGACGTTCGTAGACATTTTCGCAACAACAAGGAGCCGGTCTATTTCATTTCCGCGACCAACTTCAATCTGCTGGGAATCGGTGATTGGGTGGGGGGCTTTCGTCACATCAACTATATCGACTGCTTCGAAGGCAAGCAGCGTAACGTCTTCGTGCCCAAAGAGAAGTTTCCCCGCGATTTCGAGAGCATCGAAGACATCAACAACTATTTGCTCGAACACAAGGAAGTGATCGATTTCATTCAATCACGTGCCGACGGCGACAACGCCGGGGTGGCCACGTTCTTGATGTTCGACGAGCACACCGAAGAAATCTGCAAGCAACTGGGGCTGCGGGTTGCCTTTCCGCCGGCGGAACTGCGCCAGCGGATGGACAACAAGATCGAGACGGTACGTATCGGCAATAAAGCCGGGGTGCCCAGCGTGCCCAATGTGCTGGCCAAGGTGGGCAGTTATCAGGAACTCAGCGAGGTGAGTCAGACGCTGGGCAGCGACCTGGTGGTGCAGACCGCTTTCGGCGATTCCGGGCACACCACCTTCTTCATTGCCGACGAAGAGGACTACTACAAGCACGCCGAAGAGATCGAAGCCGAGCCCGAGGTCAAGATCATGAAACGCATTAACTGTCGCGGCTCGGCGATAGAGGCCTGCGCCACGCGCTGCGGCACGGTGGTCGGCCCCTTGATGACCGAGCTTGTAGGGTTCAAGACGCTGACGCCCTACAAGGGCGGTTGGTGCGGCAACGAGATGTTTGCCGGGGCTTTCAGTCAGGAAGTGCGCGACCTGGCGCGTGAGTACACCTTCAAATTCGGTGAAGCCCTGCGCGAAGAAGGTTATCGCGGTTACTTCGAGCTCGACTTCCTGATCGACATGGACACCAACGATGTGTACCTGGGCGAGCTCAATCCCCGCGTTACCGGTGCGAGTTCCCTGACCAACGTGGCGGCCTTCGCTCACTCGGATATCCCGCTGTTCCTGTTCCACTTGCTGGAATTCTCGGATGTCGACTTCGATCTGGATATCGACGAGATCAACGAGCGCTGGTCGCATCCCGAAAGCGTCGACAGCTGGAGCCAGCTGGTCATCAAGCATACCGACGAAAGCGTTGACCTTCTGACCCAGGCGCCGAGCACCGGGGTATGGCGCATGAATGACAATGGCGAGCTCGCCTACGATCATTACAGCTATCATCCTCATGCGGCGGAAAACGAGCATGAAGCCTTCTTTCTGCGCATCAGCGGCGCCGGTGACTTCCGCTATGAAGGGGCCGATCTGGGTATCCTGATCACCCGGGGCCGCTTGATGGACGATGACTTCCAACTGACCGAAAGGGCCAAGGCATGGATAGAGGGTATCCGTAAGCAATACACCGGACAGGCATTGCAGGACCCGGTGGTGGAGGAGGTTGCCGTCAGCCATGCCATCGGCGGTGGCAACTTCAAGATACTGTGAGCATGGACGGCAACTTTGCCGCAGGCCGGGCGTCACGAGGCGAGCTGGACAAGACACTGACGTTTCGCACCGTGCATGAAGAGGTGGCGGGGCCTAAGTGGCAGTCGTTGTTTCATTACCATTGGCCGGCCTACGAACCCTGGTACCTGGCTGAAGGTGAACGCGAACGCCCCTCCTACCTGGAGTGTTATAACGCCCTGCGCCATCACATGCCGGAGTTGCTGGATACCTACCGCACCCTGTGCGAGCTGGCCGGTGGGGGCGATCTTTCGTCACGGCTATTGAGCCTGTACCGCCCGCCGCCGTACATCACCGGTTGCTCCCAGGCGGTGCTGGCAAGCGCGACGGCCACGGTGCTGGCGCGCAACTACGATTACCCGCCGGAGCTGTGCGAGGGCACCATTCTCTACACCCGCTGGAATCAGCGCCGGGTGATCGCCATGTCGGATTGCCTGTGGGGCGTGCTGGATGGCATGAACGATTCGGGGCTTGCGGTTTCGCTGGCATTCGGCGGGCGCAAGGTGGTAGGGGATGGCTTCGGCGCGCCGATCATCCTGCGCTACATCCTCGAATTCTGCGATACGGTGCCCGAAGCCGCCGCGGTGCTGGTGCGAGTGCCCACCCACATGGCCTACAACATCACCGTGGCGGATGCCTGCGGGCGCTATGTCACGGCCATGATCGCACCGGATCGCCGTGCGAGTATCCGGCGGGTGGCGGTGGCCACCAATCATCAAAAGAAGATCGAGTGGTATGCCCATGCATTGGCCTCGGAAACCCTAATCCGCGAGCGTCAACTTTCGATTCTGGTGGATGACGACGCCACCACCGATGCGCGGCTGATCTCGGCCTTTTCCGCACCACCCCTGTTTCGTCACGACTACCGGCACGGCCTGGGCACGGTGTATACCGCGGTGTATCGCCCCAACGAGGGGCGTACCCAGTTTCGTTGGCCCGGCATGGTGCTGGATTTGAGCTTCGAGGCATTTCCCGAAGAACAGATCACCGTGCGCTACGGCTCACGCGGCCTGCAAAGCTGATAAGCACTGCTGCCGAAACCAGTGCCTTTTCCAGACAAATACCGATAAAAAGGATGGGTGTCGTCATGCAAGAGAGCAATCCTACCGAAACGTCCTACACCGCCCTGGGTTTTTATCACAAGATTTCCCAGCTTCGCGCCGACACCTGGAATGCGCTCAAACGTGACCTGGGTATTCTGGTACGGCTCGAGGAGGAGAGTCGCGCCAAGAACCTGATCAAGGCCATCGACGTCAAATTGACCCGCCTGGAGATCATCGAGGATTATCACGCCTTTCCGTCCAAGGAGGACTTTCGGCACCTCTGGACGCTGTTCAATCGCGGTGAATATGCGCTGTTGGATAAAGTGGTCAAGCGTCTGGTCAGAGCCTTGATCAGTGAGTCCTATCGGCGTCGACAAGTCGATCTCTCCGAGACCGATGCCGGGGCCGAAGACCTGGAAACCCTCGATGCCCTCAATCAGTTACGCCGTGGGCACCCGGCTTCCAATAGCTCGGCACAGCCTTATTTCGAGCTTTTGATCGTGGATAATCTTTCCAACCAGGAAGAAGAGGTGGTGCGCGAGGCCTTTCACAACATGCGTCGCCCCGAAGACCGCTTTGTCTATGACGTGGTGACGGTAAAAAGCTTCGAGGATGCGCTGATCGCCATACTGGTCAATCCCAACATCCAGGCGTGCCTGATCCGCTACGAATTTCCCTACAAGTCGAAGTACAACCTCAGTGCCCTGCGTAACTATCTGGAAGGTCTTTCGGAAAAGGAGCTGGAACATCAGACCGAAGCCGAGCGCAGCATTCTGCTCAGCTCGATGATTCACGAGCTACGCCCGGAGATCGATCAGTTTCTGGTCACCAGCGGCGATGTCGAGGCCACGGCGAGTCGCGACATTCAATATTTCAACCGTATCTTCTACCGTGAAACGGATTACATCGAACAGCACCATACTATCCTGCGGGCCATCGACGACCGCTATCGCACGCCGTTCTTCGATGCCTTGCGTGAATACAGCAAAAAGCCCACCGGGGTGTTTCACGCCATGCCCATCTCCCGGGGTAAGTCGGTCACCCGCTCCCACTGGGCGGGGCACATGATCGACTTCTACGGCATCAATATCTTTCTGGCCGAAACCTCGGCGACGTCCGGGGGGCTCGATTCGCTGCTGCAGCCTTACGGGCCGATCAAGAAGGCGCAAGAGTATGCCGCCCGGGCGTTTGGCGCGCGCCGCAGTTTCTTCGTCACCAACGGCACTTCCACCGCCAACAAGATCGTGGTGCAGGCGCTGGTCAAACCACGGGACATCGTGCTGATCGACCGCGACTGTCACAAGTCGCATCACTACGGCATGGTCCTGGCCGGCGCTCATGTCAGCTATCTGGATTCCTACCCGCTCGACGATTACTCCATGTACGGCGCGGTGCCGCTGCGCGACATCAAGAAGACCCTGCTTGCCTACAAGCGCGCCGGGCAGCTGCACAAGGTGAAGATGCTGCTGCTGACCAACTGCACCTTCGACGGTATCGTCTACAACGTGCGCCGGGTGATGGAGGAGTGCCTGGCGATCAAGCCGGACCTGGTATTTCTGTGGGACGAAGCCTGGTTCGCCTTCGCCGGCTTCAACCCCACGTATCGGCCGCGCACCGCCATGAACTCGGCACGTACCTTGCGGTATCGTTATCGCGGCGAAAGTTATCGCGAGGAATACGCCGCCTGGAAAGCCGAGTTCGACAAGCTCGACCCTGATGACGACGCCACCTGGCTCGACCAGCGGCTGATGCCCGACCCGGACCTGGTACGCATTCGTACCTATGCCACTCACTCGACCCACAAGACGCTGACATCCTTGCGTCAAGGTTCGATGATTCACGTCTGGGACCAGGATTTCCGCCAGAAGGTCGAGTCTTCCTTCCATGAAGCCTATATGACCCATACCTCGACTTCACCCAATTATCAGATCGTGGCGTCGCTGGATGTGGGACGTATGCAGGCGGAAATGGAAGGCTTCGAGTTGGTGCACTCCCAGGTCGAGACGGCGCTTTCGCTACGCGAACAGCTCTACAGCCACCCCTTGCTACAGAAGTATTTTCGCGTATTGAAGAACAGCGACATGGTGCCCGAGGCCTACCGCGAATCGGGGGTCGAGTCCTACTACGACCCGGTTACCGGTTGGAACAAGATGGAAGAGGCCTGGGCGCGCGACGAGTTCGTGGTCGATCCCACTCGCGTGACCATCGCCATCGGCAATACCGGGGTCGACGGCGATACCTTCAAGAATGAATACCTGATGAACAAGTACGGTATCCAGATCAACAAGACCTCACGCAACACCGTACTGTTCATGACCAATATCGGCACCACCCGTGGCTCGATCGCCTACCTGCTGGATGTATTGATCAAGCTGGCCAAGGAATTCGAGTATCGCTGGGAGGACAGCAGCCGCCCCGAACGCAAGATCATCGAGCATCAGGTGCATTCCCTGAATCATGAGCTGCCGCCGCTACCGGACTTCAGCCGCTTTCACGATGCTTTCCGGCCCAGTACCGATACCCCCCAGGGCGATATCCGCTGCGCCTACTTTCTTAGCTACGATGAAGAAAATACCGAATACCTGCGCTTCGATAATGGCAAGCTACAGGCGCAGATGCGGGAAGGGCGCGATGTGGTATCGGCAAGCTTCGTGATTCCCTACCCACCGGGCTTTCCGGTGTTAGTGCCGGGGCAGGTGATCAGCGAGGAAATTCTGTATTTCCTTCAGGCGCTGGATGTGACCGAGATCCACGGCTATCGGCCGGAGCTGGGGCTGGTGGTGTTTGCCGAGGAAGCCCTGATCGACCCGGCAGCAGGCTGATGAAACCGGCTCCACCAAAAAAAACCACACTCCAGAGGGGATAGACAAAAAAAGTGCCGCCCAACGGGCGGCCTTTCAAAAACTCTCTTGCCACGAATTGCCTTACCCTGAACACATGCAACGGCCTGCGGGCCGTTCACTTTTTTCCCGCTGCGCACCGATGTCCAACTCGCAGCGAGACCCAGGGGAGGTGCCCATGACACTGTCGACTCGTCTCAGCGATCCACGCCTATTTCGTCAGTATGCTTATATCAATGGCAAATGGACGCACGGTTCAGGTGGCCGCGAAGAGGCTGTGTATGATCCGGCCACCGGCGAAGCGCTGGGGCATATTCCACTGCTTGAAGCCGAGCAGATAACCGCCGCGGTAGACGCCGCCGAAGCGGCCTTCGTGCAGTGGCGGGCGCTACGCGCCGATGAGCGTTGCGAGCGTTTGCTGGCCTGGCACGACCTGCTGCAGGAACACCGCGAAGACCTTGCCATCATCATGACCCTGGAGCAGGGCAAGCCACTGCCCGATGCACGTGGTGAAGTGGAATACGGGGCCAGCTTCATTCGCTGGTTCGCCGAGGAAGGCAAGCGTACCTACGGCGAGACGATTCCCAGCCACATTCCCAATGCGGCCCTGGGGACTCTCAAGGAGCCGGTGGGTATCGCCGCCTTGATCACTCCCTGGAACTTCCCGTTGGCAATGATTACCCGCAAGGCCGCCGCGGCACTGGCCGCGGGCTGCCCGGTGATCGTCAAGCCTGCCAATGAGACGCCGTTCTCTGCCTTGGCCTTGGCGGAACTCGCCGAGCGTGCCGGTATTCCCGATGGCATCTTCAACGTGGTGCTGGGCGATGCGCCGGAAGTCTCCAAGGTGCTGTGTGCAGAACCGCGTATCAAGGCGCTGTCATTCACCGGCTCCACTCGGGTGGGGCGGATTTTGATGGAGCAGAGCGCGCATACCATCAAGCGGCTGTCACTGGAGCTGGGCGGCAATGCGCCCTTCATCGTGGGGCCGGATGTCGACCCTAAGGAGGCGGCGTTTGCGGCGGTGTCGGCCAAGTTCCAGACCGCAGGGCAGGATTGCCTGGCAGCCAACCGCATCCTGGTGCATGAGTCGATTCACGATGAGTTCGTCGAGCATTTCGCTCAGCGAATGTCGGCGCTCACCGTGGGCAATGGTCTGGAAAGCGAAATCGACCTCGGCCCCTTGATTCATGCCCAGGCGGTAGAGAAAGCTTCCGCGATTGTCGACGATGCCATTTCGCGCGGCGCCAAGCTGGTGATGGGTGATCAATCGCAAGCCCCCGGTCCCAACTTCTTCATGCCGGTGTTGCTGACCAACGTCACCCCGCAGATGAAGGTATGGAAGGAAGAGAACTTCGCTCCGGTGGCGGGCATCACCGCTTACGCCAACGATGATGAGGTGATCGAACTGGCCAACGATACTGAATACGGCCTGGCAGCCTATGTGTATACCCATGATATACGGCGTATCTGGCGGCTATTGCGGGCACTCGAATATGGCATGGTCAGTGTCAACTCGGTGAAGATGACTGGCCCGCCGGTGCCCTTCGGCGGCGTCAAACAGTCGGGTCTGGGTCGCGAAGGCGGTGCCACGGGCATCGATGAGTATCTCGAAACCAAGTATTACTGTCTGGGTGCTTTAGGGTCTGTTTCCGGAAGCTAGCTGCGCTCGCAGAATTCCCGAACTGAGTTAATGCTGAACAATATATTAAACAATCACCCCGGTAAGACCGGGGCCTTCATTTAAGAGATTTCATTTAAGAGAAAAGTGCCATGAGCCAGCATCAGGATTTGATCGACCGTGACCGCAAGGTGACCTTCCACGCTTCCACTCATCTGCGTGATTTTGCCCATGGCGACGCGCCGGGACGTGTGATCAGCGGTGGACAGGGCATCAACATCGTGGACAAGGACGGCCGTGAGTTCATCGACGGTTTTGCCGGTCTGTACTGCGTGAATATCGGCTATGGCCGCAAGGAAATCGCCGAGGCGATCTACAATCAGGCCATGGAAATTTCCTATTACCACACCTATGTGGGCCATTCCAACGAGCCGCAGATTGCGCTTTCCGAACGCATCCTGAAAATCGCCGGCATGGGGATGTCCAAGGTCTATTACGGCATGTCCGGCTCGGATGCCAATGAAACCCAGCTCAAGATCGTGCGTTACTACAATAATGTTCTGGGTCGCCCGCAGAAGAAGAAAGTCATTTCGCGGATGCGCGGCTATCACGGCTCGGGTATCGCTTCGGGCTCCTTGACCGGCCTCAAGGCGTTCCACGATCACTTCGACCTGCCTATCGAAACCATTCGCCATACTGAAGCACCGCATTACTACTTGCGCGCTGCTGAGCAGCACGGCATGACCGAGCGTGAATTCTCCGCCTTTTGCGCCCAGAAACTCGAAGCAATGATCCTGGAGGAAGGCCCGGATACCGTCGCCGCCTTCATCGGCGAGCCGGTGCTGGGTACTGGCGGTATCGTGCCGCCGCCGGAAGGCTACTGGGAGCAGGTTCAGGCGGTGCTCAAGAAGTACGATGTGCTGTTGATCGCCGATGAAGTGGTCTGTGGTTTCGGGCGTACAGGCGCTGATTTCGGCAGCCATTTCTACGGGATCAAGCCAGACCTGATCACCATTGCCAAAGGCCTGACCAGCGCCTACCAGCCGCTTTCCGGGGTGATCGTGGGCGATAAGGTATGGAGCGTGCTGGAGCAGGGCACCGGCGAATACGGCCCCATCGGCCATGGTTGGACCTATTCCGGCCATGCGCTGGGCTGTGCGGCGGCTATTGCCAACCTGGATATCATCGAGCATGAAGGCCTGGTGGCCAATGCCGCCGAGACCGGCGCCTACTTCCAGCAACAGCTCAAGGCCACCTTCGGTAACCACCCGCTGCTGGGTGACGTGCGGGGTGTCGGCCTGATGGCGGCGCTCGAGTTTTCTCCGGATGCCGCCGGTCGTGCGCATTTCGACCCGGCGCTGAAAGTCGGCCCGCGTGTGGCCGCCGCCGCCCTGGAAGAAAACCTGATTGCACGCGCCATGCCGCAAGGCGACATTCTGGGCTTCGCACCGCCGCTTACCATCAATCGTAGCGAAGTCGACGAGATGCTCGGACGTGCCAAGCGCGCTGTCGATAAGGTTACCGATGAGCTGGTCAAATCAGGAGATTTGCAAGGTCATGCCGCATGAAGTGAACTCCCCGGACTCGGTGCCCGCAGCATCGAGCCACGGGGTCACCTTGGCTGAGATCTACCACGCCCGGCGGCGCATTGCCGGGTTGGTCACGCGCACGCCGCTGATACGTTCAGCGGCGTTATCGCGTCAATTCGACGCCGAGGTGTTTCTCAAGCTGGAAACCCAGCAACCCACTGGTGCCTTCAAGCTGCGCGGCGCCACCAACATGCTCGCGGCCTTGATCGAGCGCCATGGCCGGGAGGCGCTGGCCAGCGGGGTCACCACCGCATCCACGGGTAACCATGGCCGGGCGGTGGCGTTTGCCGCCGCCCGTCTGGGACTTTCCGCCGTGGTCTGTCTCTCCGAGATGGTGCCGGACAACAAGGTGCGTGCCATCGAAGCGCTGGGAGCCGAAGCCAGACGCTGCGGTGCCGACCAGGACGCGGCTTTCGAAGAGGTCGATCGCCTGGTGGCGAAGGGCATGATCGCGATTCCGCCCTTTGACGACCCCTTGATTGCTGCCGGGCAAGGCACCATCGGGCTTGAACTGATGGAAGATGCGCCCGACCTTGACCGAGTCATCATGGCACTCTCCGGTGGCGGGCTTCTGGGCGGTGTGGGTACGGCAATCAAGGTAATCAATCCAGCGGTGCGTATTGTCGGGGTGAGCCTTTCGCAAGGTGCCGCGATGTGGGAAAGCCTCAAGGCAGGCCATCCGGTGGATGTCGAGGAAACCCCGAGCCTTGCCGATTCGCTCGGCGGCGGCATCGGTAAGCATAACCGCTGTACCCTTGCGATTGTGCGTGAGGTGATGGATGAGCATTACCAGGCATCGGAAACCGCCATTGCCCATGCCATGGTCAAACTGCTGGCACAAGAGAAGATATTGGTGGAAGGGGGTGGCGCCATCGGTCTGGCGGCCCTGGAGGAACATCGCATCGATATTAGCGGGCAGCGGGTGGCGCTGCTAGTCTCGGGTAACGGGGTTTCGCTGGAAACCTTCGATCGTGCTCGAGCCATGACCGAAAGTGCTTCCCAATGAGTTTTTTGTCATGAAAGCTTGGCGAAAAGCCTGAACTATTTAGCTGAAATAAAGGAGCTTTCCATGCAACCAGTTATCGCGTTGGATGTATACGGTACCTTGATTGACACCCAGGGCGTCACCGTGGAACTCGAACGGCGCTTGAAACAGCCTGAAAAAGCGCTGGAATTTGCTCGTCGCTGGCGCGAAAAGCAACTCGAATACAGTTTTCGACGCGGGCTGATGGGTGCTTACGTACCGTTTTCCGAGTGCACCCGCGATGCCCTGTTGTTCACCGACCGCTCCATGCAGACGGGACTTTCCGAAAACGACCATGACCACCTGATGGCAAGCTACGCCGAACTACCCGCGTTCGCCGATGTAGCGCCCGCGCTGGACAAGTTTCATCAGGCGGGAATGCGCTGCGTGGCATTTTCCAACGGCACCCGGGAGGCGGTGGAAAAATTGCTGGATCGTGCCGGGGTGAAATCACACATGGATGACATCATCAGCGTCGATGAGATCAAGCGGTTCAAGCCCGACCCGGTGGTATATGCCCATCTGCGCGATCGCCTGGAAGCCCGTCCAGAACATACTTGGCTGGTGTCGAGTAATGCCTTTGACGTGATAGGCGCCACTCATGCCGGCTTGCGTAGTGCCTGGGTGCGGCGTAGCCCGGAAGCGCCTTTCGACCCCTGGGCCATCGAACCGAGCATGACCGTGGCCGACCTGGAAGAGCTGGCGGACCGCGTGATTGCTTGAAGGTTCGCTGCGTTCCTGGCTATCATGCCGAACCCTTCGAAGCGTTTTACTGAAAAAATACAAGGAACCAGCATGAGCTTTTATGTCTACCTGTCCGGCGAGATTCATACCGATTGGCGCGAGCAGATTGCCCAAGGCGCCGAGGCTGCCGGTCTGGATGTGGTGTTCACGTCGCCGGTGACTGATCACGACGCCAGTGACGCCGCCGGCGATCATCTGGGTGAGGAAGGCAATCAATTCTGGCGCGACCATAAATCATCCAAGGTCAACGCCATCCGCACGCGGACCCTGATCGAGCAGAGTGATTTGGTAGTGGTACGCTTCGGCGACAAATACAAGCAGTGGAATGCCGCCTTCGATGCGGGGTATTGCGCGGCACTCGACAAGCCTTATATCACCTTGCATGGCGAGGAAATCATTCATCCGCTCAAGGAAGTCGATGCCGCCGCCATGGCATGGGCCACGACCCCCGAGCAGGTGGTAGAGATATTGCGTTACGTCACTCGCGCCTGAGATTAATCGTTTTCTCCCGGTTGCAGATCAGCCCCATTGTCTCTTGGAAGAAAGGAAAAGGCGACCTATGGAGTGGCCGTCTATTTAATTATATTTTTCAAAAGCTTACTGCTTTTACTGCTACTGAGTGTTGGAACCAGCGGATGGGGACGCACCCCCCTGCATGGAGGAGCCTCTGTTCTGAAGTTGCTGACGCTGCTCATCGCTCAGCAGTTCCTCCATATCATTGCGATGACGTATATGTTCAGCGAGCATTTCGCCACGCAATTCGGCCATACGGCTATGGATTTTCTCCACCTCTTCGGGATCGGGGCGAGACTGGTGCATTGCCGCCATCATCTCGTCGCGCAGGTTCATCAACCGGCCCATGCGGGCGAACTGGGCGGGACGATATTCCTCTTTCAGCGCTCGCAACTGCTCACGCTGTTCAGGGTCGGCCTGCAGCATCATGCCCATCCCGGCGCTGTCCATTCCGTCCATTCCGCCCATCATGGGACAAGGCATATCCATTATGCCGCCCATCATGCCGGGACCCATGCCTTGGCCACCGCCCATCATGCCTTGCTGCATGCCCTGGCCGCCTTGGCCACCGCCCATCATGCCTTGCTGCATGCCCTGGCCGCCTTGGCCACCGCCCATCATGCCTTGCTGCATGCCCTGGCCGCCTTGGCCACCGCCCATCATGCCTTGCTGCATGCCCTGGCCGCCTTGGCCACCACCCATCATGCCTTGTGCAAGAACGATGCTGGAACCGGCGCTAAACGAAACGGCCAAGCCGAGCGCAAGAGCCTGTTTGGAAAAACGCTTAAGAAAGTTTTTTGGCAAGCTATTGAATAGTTTCATTATTTATCTCCTTTCGGGCGCGTCAGCCCATTATGTCAGTGTCGTTGAACACCTTGTGGCGGGATGCCACGAGATAAGTATGGCTGCCTCAGCTCGTTACGCGATGTTGTGATCGAGCCGAGGCGAAAAATAGCCGAAAACTTGCTGCTGATGCCTAAAGTGTCATGAAGGGTTGTGATTCCTGATCAGTGAATTGGTAGACATCCCAAGGTGCCTGTTGAGGGCCGGGCATCCCCGGCGTGCCGATAGGCATGCCCGCCAAGCCGATGCCGTCGATGTCGGGTCGTTGCTCGAACAGTGCCTCGACGGCAACCAGAGGCACATGGCCTTCAATGGCATAATCACCCATCAGCGTGGTGTGACAGGAACCAAGGCCGTAGGGCAAACCGGCTTCCATCTTGATGCTGCCCACCTCGACATCATCGACGATGGTAACGCTGACACCCAAACTTTCCAGATGACGGGCATAGGCATCGCAGCAGCCACATTGCGGGTTCTTGTAGAGAGTCGCTTCGCTCGGCAGGGCGGCTTGCGCTGTACCGGCCGTCATCAAGGCGGTGGATAGAACGAGGGCGGTAATAGGACGGTTCATTAGCTAGCTCCCTTGGAAGAGGAATCTGCGGAAGAGGAGGAGTCTACGGAGGAAGAAGAAAAAAGATATTTGGCCAGTGCGGCGATACTTAAGCCTAATAGGCTGAGCATGACGATAGGCAACAGCCAGCCTAACCAGCCCATGCTACCCATGGCGTTGAAACATGCAGTCATCATGATGTAACTCCTGACGAACGGGGAATATGCGAAATATTCTTTCAGGAAGCGCGAGTGCTTCCGCAACTGATAGAGATGTCAGTTGTTCGTTCAGGCTTTGGGAGGTCGGCGCGGGGGAGGAGGCGTGTGAACGTCAACGGCCATCAAGGGAGCGATGGCCAGGAAATTGGGAACGTCTATAGTAAAAATACCCGTTGAGGTGAGGGCGGCACAGGCGGCGCAGCCTTCATGGGTATCCAGCATCTCTACTTGGGTAGGGGTACAATCGATGAAGCAGGCATCCATGCTCGCATGCGCCGGCAAGCTGCTCAATGACAGCACCAGCACCAGAAATAACGCCAGCAGGCGGCTATTTCGTAGGCGAAGCGGTGGTATCCCAAACCCCTTCATCGAGAATTCCTCATAGAATGTTCTGCTAGTAAACCCGTTTTTTGTATTGACTTCAATGCGCCAGCGCAAGAAATGCAGCGACATATTGCTGGAAACTTTCTGTTCAGTACTCAATGCACAATAGCCACGAAGAAGCATGGCAACAATGAATTATCACTTCATGGATGGCTTTTTGTGCGTGTTTACTGCCGGGTGACGCTCACCCACCTGGTGAAGCAGGTCGAATTGACGATTGCACTGGCTACAGGCGCCACACATCGAAAGATGCAAGCGCAGCGATATACGTTCCTGCCAGCTCAGTGGACGGTCCAAACGTTGAGACATCAGCTCTGTGGCGCGTTGGCACATGATCATGCTGTATTCCTCCTCAAGTTGATTCTTCCTGGAGCCAGCCGTGCTCGATACAGGTACGCAGGCGTAGCCGCGCGCGGTACAGGATGACCCAGCAGTTGTTTTCCTTGAGGCCGGTCTCCTTGCATATCTCCTGGGTCGAGAGCCCCATCAATTCCCGCAACGAAAATACCCGGGCAATGGTGTCCGGCAGGGCGGTCATGCAGGCATCGAACACTTGCCAGAAATGTTCGTTTTCGAACACGGCATCCGGTTCGCCCCAGCGGCTAGGGCGGGCATTAGGTTGCCAGCGTCCGTTTTCCTGAAACAGGCGATCGAGCAGGTCGTCGCTGATATCGTCGTTCATCGGCTGCCAGGTACCTTGGCGTTTCTGGGCGCGAAGCCCATCAAGAATCTTGTATTTCAATATGCCGAACACCCAGGTTTCATAGCCGGAGCGGCCTTCGAAATCATTGGCTTTTTCATGGGCGGTAAGCAGCGCTTCCTGGACCACATCTTCTGCCAGGGTGGCATTGCGTAAATGCAACCTGGCAAAAGCTATTAAACGCGGGCGCACCGCTTCAAGGCGCTTTTGATTCTCGAAAGAGGAGGCTTGATGCAACATGAGAGAGCGGCTCTGTGGAGAAAAATGGAAATTGGCAACATCTGTCGTGTGACGCTACGGTTTGCATTATGGAACGATTGGTTTTAAAGTCCAGCCATGACAAGAGGACGCCCCCTAGCATTCAGCCCCGACCAAGCTATTGCCCAGGCAATGCAGGTCTTCTGGGCACAAGGTTACAATAGTGCATCCACCCGCGATCTGCTGGCGGCCATGCAGATCTCGCGCAGCAGCCTGTATCAGGCTTTCGGCAACAAGGAACAGCTGTTTCTTGAAGCGCTGCATCGTTACCGCGACAACCTGGTAGCAAGACTGCAGCGGATGCTGACGGCTTCACCGAGTGCATTTGCCTTCATCGAAGGCTTGTTTCGCGACACTGCCCGGGATGCCTGCAGCGAGCGTGCTGCCCTGGGATGCTTGATTTTCAATTCCGCCAGTGAGCTGGGCCAGCGTGGCGACGCCCCCTCGCGTGAGGCCGCTGTTGCCGTTGCGGCGATCAGGCAGCTTTTCCACCAGGCGGTGCTTCAGGCCCAGGAGGAAGGCGATATCGACGCGGGTCGAGATGCCGCCATGCTGGCCAATTACCTGACGCTTTCGATGGCCGGGCTGCGCACGCTACTCAAGAGCGGCGCCAGTGCCGAAGATGCCGGCGGCGCGGTAGAGCAGGTGTTGACAGGGCTTCGCTGAAAAATACCTGCACTGAAGAGCGAGAAAAAGCACGCTTGAAATAATCCATTTGGTATTTTTGGATCGATTGTTCCATATTTATTATCGCCCATCCAACAACAGCAAGGAAACTACCATGACAGCCGAATATAAAATGAAGCTAGCCCCGCAAACCCTCGATAACGCCGATGCCAAGGCCAAGCCGTTGCTGGAGAAAGCCAACGCCAAACTGGGGTTCGTACCCAACATGTACCAGGCCATGGCCAAGGCGCCGGGGGTGCTGGATACCTATTTGCACGGGTATGATCTGTTCCGTGAGGAGTCAGGTTTTGCCCCGCCCGAGCAGGAAGTGGTGTTTCTCACCATCAGCCGCCTGAATGGCTGCAGCTACTGCATGTCGGCGCATAGCATGCTGGGCGAAAAGGTCTCTCAGGTACCGTCCGAGGTGATAAAGGCGCTGCGCAATGACCAGCCGATTCCCGATGAGCGTCTGGCCGCCTTGAGCCAGTTCACCCAGGTCATTTTCGATACCCGAGGCAAGCCGGACAACGCCGATGTAAAAGCGTTTCTGGAGGCGGGGTTTGAAGAGCAGCATGTGATGCAGATTGTGCTCGCCATGGCGGTGAAGACCCTGAGCAACTACTCGAATCATATCAATCATCCTGAGCTGGATGACGCCTTTGCCGATTACGCCTGGGAAGGTTGAAGCGGATAGAGTGATTAAAGATAGCTTGCCCTGACTCGGCATTGAGTCAGGGTTGCCTCGTGCCAGCCTACCCAGCTTATTCTCGGAGCGCTTCAGTCGGGCGTAGCATCAATACCCCCAGCGGTGGCAGCGTCAATTCCAGGCTGGCGATCTGACCGTGCAAGGGAGCATCGGCGGCTGTCAGCCGGCCCATGTTACCCAAGTTCGATCCTCCATAGCATTCGGCGTCGCTGTTGAATATCTCTTCCCACCCCCCTGCCTGGGGTACCCCTAGCCGATAGTCGATGCGAGGCACCGGCGTCATGTTGGCGACCACCAGCAGCGGTTCGCCCGTGGCGCTTACCCGCAGCCAGGCAAAGACGCTGTTGATATCATCGTTACCCACCACCCATATGAAGCCTTGCGGCTCGCTGTCGCATTCATGCAGGGCGGGCTGTTCCGCGTAGAGGCGATTGAGATCGCAGAGCAGCCGGCGAACGCCGACATGGCGGGGCTCGCCGAGTAGCGACCAGTCGAGTTCACGGTCATGGCTCCACTCGCGCCACTGGCCGAATTCACAGCCCATGAACAACAGCTTCTTGCCGGGCTGGGACCACATGACGGAAAGATAGGCGCGCAGGTTGGCGAATTGCTGCCACTCATCGCCGGGCATCTTGCCGATCAACGACCCCTTGCCATGTACCACCTCGTCGTGAGAGATCGGCAGCACGTAGTGTTCGGAAAACGCATAAATCATGGGGAAGGTCATGTCGTGATGCGAGTAGGCGCGATATACCGGATCCTTGGCGATGTACTCCAGGGTGTCGTGCATCCAACCCATGTTCCATTTATAGGCAAAGCCCAACCCGCCCTCGGCGGTCGGCTGGGTAACCCCGGGCCAGGCGGTGGATTCCTCGGCAATCACCACCGCGCCAGGAACTTCTTCGGCAACCACATCGTTGAGGTGACGCAGAAAGTCGATCGCCTCGAGGTTTTCATGGCCGCCGTACTTGTTGGGAATCCACTCGCCCTCGTTGCGCGAATAGTTGCGGTAGAGCATCGAGGCGACGGCATCGACGCGCAACGCATCGACATGGAAATGCCGCAGCCAGTGCAGCGCCGAGGCGAGCATGAAGCCGTGTACTTCACGCCTGCCCAGGTTGTAGATGTAGGTGTCCCAGTCCTGATGGAAACCCTCGAAAGGGTGCTCGTACTCATACAGGGCGGTGCCGTCGAAACGCGCCAGACCGTGGGGGTCGGTGGGAAAGTGCGCCGGTACCCAGTCGAGAATCACACCGAGTCCTGCGCGGTGGCATTCGTCGACGAAATAGGCGAAGTCCTTGGGCGTGCCGAAGCGTGCGCTGGGCGCAAACTGGCTCAGCGGTTGGTAACCCCAGGAGCCGCCAAAGGGGTGTTCCATGATCGGCAGCAACTCGACATGTGTGAAACCCATTTCCACGACATAAGGGATCAAATGCTCGACCATGTCGCGCCAGCTGTACATCTCGCCGTTGTCGCCGCCGTGCTTGCGCCATGAAGCGGCATGCACTTCGTAGACACTGATCGGCCGGGTAGGTTGGTGCGACTCGTCGCGTTGCGCGATCCATTTTTCGTCATGCCAGACAAAGGGCGTGGTATCGGCGACCACCGAAGCGGTATTGGGGGGAGCTTCGGTGGCCAGAGCCACCGGGTCGGCGCGTAGCCCGAGGGTGCCGTGGGCATCGAGTATTTCGTACTTGTACGACGTTCCCGGGCCGAGGCGTGGGATGAACAATTCCCACACCCCGGCGGGATGGCGCAGGCGCATCACATGGCGGCGCCCGTCCCAGTGGTTGAAAGGTCCCACCACCGAGACGCGTTGCGCATTGGGCGCCCAGACGGCGAAACGCACTCCGCTGACGCCGTCCACTTGCATGGGTTGAGCCCCCAGGCAGTGGCCCAAGTCACGATGGTTGCCTTCGCCGATCAGGTAAAGATCCATCTCGCCGAGCAGCAGGTCAAAGCTGTACGGGTCTTCGGTCAGCTGTTCACCATCGGGCCAGCGGATGCGCAGCAGGTAAGGGGCGGCATGCGGCAACCGAGCGGCGAACAGCCCGGGAATCTGGATGGCCGTCAGGCAGCAGCGAAAAGTCCCGTCTTCGCGGTCAAGCACATCAACACCCAAGGCACCGGGCAGGAAAGCCCGCAGCAGACTGCCTTCCTCGGTGTCGTGAATGCCGAGCAGCGAAAAAGGATTGCGGTGCGACCCCTTTGCCAGCGCCTCGGCATCATCCTCCGACAGCCACAGGGTGCGATCCAGCATGGGTCTGGCAGTAAAATCATTCATGGGGTTCTCCTGAGCTCAATTGTTCGACAATGGAGGCCAGGCCACGTAACGGTACCCCCAGCCAGGCGGGGCGATTGGCGGCTTCGTAGGCGATCTCGTAGGCGGTCTTTTCGAGTACGAATAGATCGACCGCTGCGGCTGCTCCACTGGTCTGCTTCCATTCGTGGGGCATATCGAGCGTGGCCTGCCAGTAGGCATTCAAGAACGCCTGGCGTCCCTTGAGCAGATACTGTTCCGTTACGTCGTGGCCGGTATCGGCTTGCGCTTCGGTGCCTTCATGGCCGGTTTGCGCTTCCTCGACCTTGGCGTAGGCGTAAGCGAACGAGCGCAACATCCCGGCAACGTCTCTAAGCGGGCTGTCCTTGGCGCGACGCTCCTCCAGCGGCCGGGCCGGCTCGCCCTCGAAGTCGATAATGTAGGCGTCGTCATGCGCCACCAGTACCTGACCGAGATGCAGGTCGCCATGAATACGAGTGATCAGGCTGCCTTCGGCAAGCGCCGCCATCGTCTCTATGGAAGCCAGCAAGTTATCGCGCTGGGCCAGAATCTTATCGGCCAGTTGCTGTTCGGCTTCGCCAGCAGCGCTTTTGTGATGCTCGAGCAATTCCAGCGCTTCCTCGACGCGTTCACGTACGCGCTGCGTCCAGAGCTCCACCTGGGATTCATCGGCGATCATGGGGGCAAAAGCCGGATCGTCGCTGGGCGACGCCAGCACCATGTGCAGCTCGCCCAAACGCCGGCCCAGGGTGATGGTGAAATCTTCAAGCTCATTGAAGGCGCCGTAGCCTGTCTCTTCGCGGCTGGTATCCCGCCTGCGCTCACTATCGGCTACCGCTTCACGAATCGCCCGCCCCAGGGTGTTACGGGTCCAGGACCAGGCGTCGCCCTGGTTATCGATGTAGCCTTGCAGGATCATCAGCGTCTGCGGGGTGCCTTGGTCGTCGAAGCGGGTCACCTCGCCATGCAGTGGTGCAATATGCGCAAAGCCCCGCTCGGTGAGGTAGCGTCCGATTTCCGCCTCGGGGTGCAGGCCCGGTTCCAGGCGCCGGAACAACTTGAGTACCAACTGACGATTGATGATCACCGAACTGTTGGATTGCTCCGCGGCCTGTTGCACCACCTCCGGTTGCTCGGGAAGCGCAAGCTCGCTAAAGGCCGTGGTGGGCAGAAAGCATATTTCGCCGGCATCGCAAGGCAGGCGGGTTTCCTGGCGCATGGCATCGAGCACTGCCAGGGTGAAGGCGTCCAGAGTGAGGGCGTCGGTCAGAAGTCCTACCTCATGGAAGCGGCGTACCCGCGCCATGGCGAGCTGCTGCGGCAGGGCGCTGGTCTGCTCTTCCTCACTCAGAAATGCCAGCGGTAACTGATAACGCTCGCTGCCCTGGGCATGATCGACGTCCAGTTCACTGATCAGCAAAGTGTGTCGGTTGTGCTCCAAGCGAGCCACGTAGAGTATCTTTACCTGCTTGATGCGCGCCTGCTTGGCGGCGAACCAGCGCCGCTTGGGCAGGTAGTTGGGCAATGTTTCACGTTCGAGCAGCTGCCTGGGTGTCGCCTCGAAAATCTCTTCCAGGTGACGTTTTATGATCAGGGTGACGTAGTCTGGCATCGGTTCGGGTACCGGGACGTGCCACTCCGGCATGGCGGTTTCCGGGGCCAGCAGGAACCAGAAGAAGCCATAGGGCGGCAAGGTCAGCAGGTAAGGCAGCTTGCCGACCGGTGGGAAGGCGCTGCCACCAACCATTTCCACCGGCACCTGGCCGGCGAAAGCGGAAAGGTCGAGTTCCACCGCCTGGGCGGTACGTGCCACGTTGGCCACGCACAGCAGCGTTTCCGTCTCACCGTTGTCCAGCGTCATCTCGCGCAGGTAAGCGAGGATATGCCGGTTGGCCGGGTAGAGCGGACGCATGGTGCCGCGGCTGAAGGCGCGGTGCTGGCTGCGCACCACCAGCAATCGCCGCATGTTGTTGAGCAGCGAATGCGAGTCGCGCACCTGAGCCTCGACGTTGACGGTCTGGTAGCCGTAAAGCGGGTCCATGATCGGCGGCAAAACCAAGCTTGCCGGATCGGCGCGGGAAAAACCGCCGTTACGATCCACCGACCACTGCATCGGGGTACGCACGCCGTCCCGGTCGCCGAGATAGATATTATCGCCCATGCCGATCTCGTCGCCGTAATACAGCACCGGCGTGCCCGGCATCGACAGCAGCAGGCTGTTGAGCAGTTCGATCCGCCTGCGGTCGCGCTCGAGTAGCGGTGCCAGGCGACGCCGAATCCCCAGGTTGATGCGTGCCCGGCGGTCGGAAGCGTAGTGGTTCCAGAGATAGTCGCGCTCCTTGTCGGTGACCATCTCCAAGGTCAGCTCGTCGTGGTTGCGCAGGAATATCGCCCACTGACAGGTGGCGGGAATCTCCGGGGTCTGGCGCAGGATGTCGGTAATCGGGAAGCGGTCTTCCTGGGCCAGGGCCATGTACATGCGCGGCATCAGCGGGAAGTGAAACGCCATATGGCACTCGTCGCCGTCGCCGAAGTAGGGTCGGGTATCCTCCGGCCACTGGTTGGCTTCGGCAAGCAGCATGCGATCGGGGTAGCGCTCGTCGATCACCGCCCGGATCTTCTTGAGTACCACATGGGTCTCGGGCAGGTTTTCGTTGTTGGTGCCTTCGCGCTCGACCAGATAGGGAATGGCGTCCAGGCGCAGGCCGTCGACGCCCATGTCGAGCCAGTACGCCATCACCTTGAGCACTTCATCGAGTACCTGAGGGTTGTCGAAATTGAGATCCGGCTGGTGGGAATAGAAGCGGTGCCAGTAGTAGGCGCCGGCCACCGGGTCCCAGCTCCAGTTGGAGGACTCGGTGTCGAGAAAGATGATCCGCGTGCCCGGGTACTTCAGATCGGTATCCGACCAGACGTAGAAGTCACGTTCCGGTGAGCCCGGCGGCGCTTGTCTGGCGCGCTGAAACCATTCGTGCTGGTCGGAGGTGTGGTTGATGACCAGCTCGGTGAGTACGCGCAGGCCGCGCCGATGTGCCTCCTCGATGAAGCGTTGCGCATCCTGAAGGGTGCCGTAATCGGGGCTGACGCTGGTGTATTCGGCAATATCGTAGCCGTCGTCGCGACGTGGCGAGGGATAGAACGGTAATATCCAGATCGTGTTCACGCCCAACTCAACGATATAGTCGAGCTTCTGGATCAACCCTTCGAAGTCGCCGATGCCGTCGTCATTGGCGTCGAAAAACGCCTTGACGTGCACCTGATAGATCACTGCGTCCTTGTACCAGAGGGGATCGTCAAGGAAATCAATGGCCTCGACGGCGTGTGTTTCGCTGCTGGCATCCATCATTGGGCTTACCCTCCCTGCATTTTATGGGCACGAATGAAGTGGCTAGTGGACCGGGCGAATGCGCCAGATGGCGAACGGCTGGTGCCATGGATCGAGCCGCACCGATTGCCATTTGCCATGCCATGTCCAACGATGACCATTCATGAGATCTTCGCCATGCAGGGCGGCATCATCAGGTAGCCCAAGCTCCCAGAGCGGCAATTCGAAGGCGCCTTCCTGGGTTTCGAAGGGGTCGAGGTTGACGGCGACGAGAATGAAGTTGTCGCCTGTTTCGTTACGCTTGCCGAAGAACAGCAGCCGGTCGTTGTGCACCGGATAGAAGCGAAGCCCCAAATGGGTCTGCAGCGCCGGATTCTCGCGGCGGATGCGGTTGAGTTGGGCGATCTCGTAATTGATATTGCCGGGCGCGGTGTAATCACGCGGGCGTATTTCGTATTTCTCGGAATTGAGATATTCCTCCTTGCCCGGCACCGGTTGACCTTCACATAGCTCGAACCCCGAGTACATGCCCCACAACCCTGAGCCCATGGTGGCAAGGGCTGCACGAATCAGAAAGCCGGGCCGCCCCGACGATTGCAGAAAGTAGGGGTTGATGTCCGGCGTATTGACGAAAAAGTTGGGCCGGTATCCCTCGCGCAGCGGCGACTCGTTGAGCTGGGTGAAATACTCGGTCAGCTCCTTCTTGGTATGCCGCCAGGTAAAGTAGGTGTAGCTCTGGGTGAATCCCAGTTTACCGAGATGCAGCATCATGGCCGGCCGGGTGAAGGCTTCGGCAAGGAAAATCACCGCGGGGTCGCGCCCGCGAATATCGGCGATCAGCCATTCCCAAAAGGGCAGCGGCTTGGTGTGAGGGTTGTCGACGCGAAAGATTTTCACCCCCTCGTCGATCCAGCCCTGCACCACATTACGCAGCTCGATCCACAGTGAAGGGATGGCGTCCTCGGCATAAAAATCGACGTTGACGATATCCTGATATTTCTTGGGCGGATTTTCGGCGTAGCGGATCGAGCCATCGGGCCGCCAGGAAAACCAGCCGGGGTGCTCCTTGAGCCAGGGATGATCCGGCGAGCACTGGATGGCGAAATCCAGGGCGATCTCCAGGCCATGCTCGGCGGCCACACGCACAAGATTGCGGAAATCCTCGCGACTACCCAGTTCCGGATGAATGGCGTCGTGGCCGCCTTCGGAGCTACCAATGGCGTAAGGGCTGCCCGGGTCGTCCGGCCCTGCCTCAAGAATATTGTTAGGGCCCTTGCGATGAGTGCGCCCAACCGGATGGATGGGCGGGAAATAGAGCACATCGAAGCCCATGTCGCGAATCATCGGCAGGCGTTTGTGGACATCGTCGAAGGTGCCGTGGCGCTCGGGGTCGTCGGTTTCCGAGCGGGGAAACAGCTCGTACCAGCTGGCAAAGCGTGCCTTGAGGCGTTCCACTTCCAACGGATAAAGTGCATCGCTTCGGGTCAGGTAAGGGCGGGCATCTGCCTGGTGCATCAAATGCGCCGTCTCGCTAGCCAGCAGCAGGGCGACTCGCTCGGCGTCATGCTCGAGGATGCGAAAGTGTTCATGAATGACGTCGAGCGCTTCTTTTAGCGCGCCTTCACTGCGTTCGGCGGCTTGCTCGATCAGGCGTCTGCCTTCCTCGAGTTCGAGTTCCACCGGCACCCCGGCCTGATGCTTCTTCGAGAGTTCGTAGCGGTAAGTGGCGTAAATGTCCCACCAGGCTTCGATGATAAAACCGTGTCGTCCAACCCGCTGGGGTGTGAAACGGCCCTCCCAGATATCCAGGCCCAACGGTTCTATCTGACGCATGGGCTCACGGTGCTGCTGGCCTTGCTCGTCGTACCAGCAAACCGCAGCCGCCAGCACGTCGTGACCATCGGCAAAGATCGTCGCCGTGACAGTCACTGGTTCATCGACAATGGCTTTGGCCGCGAATCGCCCATGGTCGAGTGTCGGCTGTACCGATTCGATAGCGATACGAGGTGCCTGGACGGCTGCCCATACGTCTTGCGGGTCCTGCTCTTGCGTCGGGGCGGCCCCGGGCGTTGAATACGGAGGTGAACTCATCACATGCTCCTCTGTTGCAGTTCGGCCTGGTCGATAATTGCACTGTGCCTTGCCTGAGCTGCGTCATGTCTAGGTAGCAAAGGCGCTGACTTTTCCCTGCACCAATTCCAGCAGGGCCAATGAACGGCCTTCCATTACATGCTCGTCACCGAAAGCATGCTGGAAAGGTTCTTCCTCGATGGTCCGGCTGGTATCGAGGCGGCATAGCCAGCCGCTCCCGCTCGGCGCGTCGGGTAACTTGAAAGCCACTGCGTCGTGGTGGGCATTGAAGATCAGCAGCAGGGTGACATCGGCACCCGCACGCCGAATGCCCGAGGGCTGGGCGCGACCATCGAGCATCAGCCCCAAGGTGCGGGCTTCGGAGTCCTCCCAGCGCTCGACATCCATTTCCTCGCCGTCCGGGGCTAGCCAGGTGACTTCCTTGAGCCCCATGTCCTCGTTGTACTCACCGCTTAGAAAGCGTCCTCGGCGCAGAATGGGGTAGCGCAATCGCAGTGCCGTCACGCGACGCAGATATTCGATCATCTCGTGGGCATCGCCACTGAAGTTCCAGTCAAGCCAGCTGATCTCATTGTCCTGGCAGTAGGCGTTATTGTTGCCTTGCTGGGTACGCAGCAGCTCGTCGCCCGCCAATAGCATCGGGGTACCTTGAGAAAAGAGGGTAGTGGCGAAGAAATTGCGGATCTGACGCAGCCGAAGTTCCTTGATCTCAGGGTCATCTGTGGGGCCTTCCTCGCCGTGGTTCCAGGAGAGGTTATGGTCGTGGCCGTCCATGTTGTTTTCGCCGTTGGCTTCGTTGTGTTTCTCGTTGTAGGCGACGAGATCGTAGAGGGTGTAGCCGTCGTGGGCGGTCACGAAGTTGACCGAGGCGAATGGGCGCCTGCCGCGTCGATCGAAGAAGTCCGCCGAACCCATCAGCCGGGTGGCGAGTTCGGAAAGTTGTCCTTCGTCACCTTTCCAGAAGGCGCGTACGGTATCGCGGTAGCGGTCGTTCCACTCCGCCCAGCCCGGCGGGAAACCGCCGACCTGATAGCCGCCGGGGCCGCAGTCCCAAGGTTCGGCGATCAGCTTCACCTGGCTCAGGATCGGATCCTGACGGCAGGAATCAAGAAAACCGCCGCCCTCATCGAAGCCGTGGTGTTCGCGCCCGAGAATTGTCGCCAGGTCGAAGCGAAAGCCGTCGACACGCATCTCCGTGGCCCAGTAGCGCAGTGAGTCAGTGACCATCTGCAGCACTCGCGGGTGGCTCAGGTTCAGGGTGTTGCCGGTGCCGGTATCATCGATGTAGTAGCGCGGCTCGTCGGACATCAGACGGTAGTAGACGGCGTTGTCGATTCCCTTGAGCGAAAGCGTGGGACCGAGTTCATTGCCTTCGGCGGTGTGGTTGTAGACCACATCCAGAATTACCTCCAGGCCTTTAGCGTGATAACGCGCCACCAATTCCTTGAATTCATGAATACTTTCGCCCGAAAGATAACGCGAATGCGGGGCGAAAAATCCCAGGGTGTTATACCCCCAGTAATTTCTCAGGCCCTTTTCAAGCAGATGCTGATCATCGATGAAGGCGTGAATCGGCAGAAACTCCACCGAGGACACCCCCAGCGAGTGGATGTAATCGACCACTTCGTTAACCATCAGCCCGGCGAAGGTGCCGCGCAGTGCTTCCGGCACCGCCGGGTGGCGCATGGTATAGCCGCGTACATGCGTCTCGTAGAGAATGGTGTGATCCCAAGGTAGCTGTACGCCTCGCGAACGGCCCCAGGTAAAGGCGGGGTCGAGTACACGACAGCGTGGCATGAAGGGAGCGCTGTCGCGTTCATCGAAGCTCAGGTCGCCGTCAGGGTGGCCGATGGTGTAGCCGAACAAGGCGTCATCCCATTTCAGGTCGCCGACGATCTGCTTGGCGTAGGGATCGAGCAACAGCTTGTTGGCGTTGAAGCGATGGCCTTCCTCGGGCGCGTAAGGCCCATGAACCCGATAGCCGTAAAGCTGGCCGGGCCGGGCATCGGGGAGATAGCCGTGCCATACCTCGTCGGTATATTCCGGCAATTCGACACGTTCCAGTTCCTGCTCGCCAGACTCATCGAAGAGGCACAGTTCGACCTTGGTGGCGTTGGCCGAAAACAGCGCGAAATTTACGCCCAAGCCATCCCAAGTCGCCCCCAGCGGGAATGACCAACCTTCATGCACCCTTGAGCGCCGCATGACGCTGGGGGACTCCTCGGGGGTAACAGTTTTTTCACCGTCCTGTGAGGCTTGGTTTGTTTTCATCGCATGCATCCTTGACCCGATAGGGCACTCCCGGCGTGTCTAGCTAGGGTCCGAGGTCTTCTTGGTCTTGGTGGTTTTGGTCTTCTTCGCTGTTTTAGGTTCTTGCTCCGTTTTCGTAGCTTTCGTCGTTTTTGCAGGCTTTTTGGTGGTTTTTTCCAAGGTGGTGGCGCTTTTGCGAGTGCGGGATGCTGTCTTGCCCGGCACTTGGGTGGTATCCGTCTCGTTAGTCGGCGTTAGGGTATCGGCACTACGCCGAGGGCGACGGGTGCGCGTTACCGTGGCGGAGTCTTCCGGCAGTGGCTCCATCGCCCCTGGCGGCGGTTCGGCTGATGGCGGTGCCTGTTCCGGATGGCCACGATCCTGTACCGGGACATCCGTCCCCGCCATCTTGTCATCACGAAAGGGTACCTCATCGAAAGAAGGCTCCCCGTCGGGCGGCTCCAACGGCAGGCGGTTCTCCTGAATGCCCACTTCGTCCTCTTCCAGGGGCAATTCGTCTTCCAGAATAGGCGCCTCATCAAGGGGTTCCCCCACCTCTTCGAGAGTGGCATCGGTGCCCGCTACTTGTTCGGTGGCGACAATTTTCAATGCCATGTCCCAATGGCGCTGTTGTTGCCCTTCGGGGCGCCCTTCGGACTCCCAGATCTTGTAGGCCAAGTAACGTACCCGCTCGGCTTCACTCATTTCGTCAGCCATATCAATTCCCCCTGACTTGTTTGTTTCAATGTAGAAAAGATGTTTCCCGATCTCTAGCGGCCAAGGCATCGTCACGTAGAAAAACCCCGACGGGCAGCTCTGTCAGAAGTGTTGCGGCTGGAATCTCGCTCTCGCTTATCGCTAGGGTGGCGTGAGTCAGCACTTCCTGCCAGGTGCCTTGCAGCTCAGGCGTCAGCTGCAAACGGGTGTTGCCCCAACGCTGTGGCGGGATATGTGGTTGCTCGGCATCGCCCAACAGGCCAGCGGGGAGCCGGGGCACTACCACCAGTAACTGTTGTCCGGCGTGGCCTCGTGTGAAAGCTAGAAGGTTGGCAGCGTTTTCGCCAGTCGTCGCTATCTCACGATAGTTGCCTTGAGCGAATAGCGCAGGCTGATGTTGTCGAAGCGCCAGCAGCTGAGCGATGACGGCTTGCTTCAATCGTCCGTCACGCCAATCAGGTAGAGTGGCAAGCGGTGTCGGCTCCTCAGCCAACGCCGCCTGGCGCGCAGCATGATCCACCGGGCGCCGATTGTCGGGGTCGACCAGGCTGTAGTCCCAGAATTCGCAGCCCTGGTAGAGATCCGGCACACCGGGGACGGTGAGTCGCAGTACGGTCTGGGCCAGGCCGTTGATCGCCCCGGGAAGATCGAGCGCTCGCGCCGCGTCGGCGAGTGAATCACGCAGCATCGGCTCTGCCAGTAGGCCTTCCAGAAACTCACGACAGGCCGCCTCGTAGGCTTCGTCCGGCCATAGCCAATGGCTATGCAACTTGGCTTCGCGCAGGGCTTTTTGCTGCCATTGGACAAGGCGCTGGGTAAAGTCCCGCATGCCGTCTGCGTCCTGAGTTTCGAGGGTCGGCGGCCAGGCACCGAGCAGCAGCTGATAGAGGATCAACTGGTCGCCGGGCGAGGGGGCAGGCCCGTCGAGTAGTGTCCGACGCAGCGGGGTGGCCAACAGCCGCCAATGCTCGACCTGGTCGGTGAACGGCTTGGCGTGCTCACTGAGCGCGGCCAGCCGTGCGCGTACGTCCTCGCCGCGCTTGTGGTCGTGAGTCGCGGTGGTTACCAGGCTGAGAGGGAAGTGGCGAGCGCGCCAGGCGTTCGCGGCATGAAAATGCTCGGGGGAGTGGTGGAAGTGCTCGCCATCGAAGCCCACGTCGTTGCGCGAGATCAGCACCGCACTGCGATACCCGGCGGTGTCTTCCACCGCCTTGGCGGCGACCGGGGAGGTGAGTTGCTGGAAACGCACGATGGCCCGCTGGCGCAGCCGGCGTTCCTGGTTATCCTCGCAGTCGCTTGGCGCTTCGCCACCCAGCCAAAGGTCGAGTTGTTCGAGAACCCACGCATCAGGAGGGCTAAGGTCTTGGCGTGCCCCCGCCATGGCCTGGGCGAAGAAAGGTTCGTCTACCTCGGGGCGGCCTGCGTCGTCGGCATAGGTGCGATAGATCGGAAAATGCGCGATCAATGCCTTCAGCGCACGTCGAATCGACGCCAGGGTGATGTCGCGGCTGGCCAGCTGTGAGCGGGCGACGGCGTGCAGCGCTCGCGCGCAGGCAGCATATTCACTGGCCAGGATATGGGTGAGTATTTCGCGCCGGGCCAGGCGGACCTCGACAAGAAAGTCGGGGTCGCGACCGCTGACCTCATGCCACAGCTCTCGCAGAGGCTGGGCACCGGCCGGGTCGTGCTGTACCCCGGAGACGTCGTTCATGAACTCGTAACCGCTGGTGCCATCCACGCCCCAGTCGCAATGCAACGTCTCCTCGGCGCCCAGGATCTTTTCTACATAGAGGACAACATGGCGCGGCGCATCGGCGGGGCGCTTTTCCTGCAAGGCGTCCAGGCGCTGGCGCAGACGCAGGCAATAGCCGCGGGGATCGGCAAGCCCATCGACATGGTCGACCCGCAGGCCGTCCACCCAACCCGCTTCGACCAGGCGTAGCGGCAGTGCATGGGTGGCCTCGAAGACTTGGGGCAGCTCGATGCGTAATCCCCCCAGTTCGGTAACGTCGAAGAAACGCCGCCAGTTGATTTCATCGGAGGCGGTTCGCCACCATGCTAGGCGGTAATGCTGACGTTCGAGCAGGGTATGCAGACGGATGGCACCGGCGGGAATGACACCGTCGAACAGCGCCAAGGCCTCATCGAGCGCTTGGCGAGCTGGGGTAGCCTCGACAATCAGGCGTAGCTGACGGCGGATCTCGTCAACGGCGGTATAGGCATCCTCACGCTGCTGCAGCGCATCGAATTGTGCCGCCAGGTTCCATAGCAAGTCGTGCTCGGCAAGGCGCAAGATATCGCCGTAATGGCGTGGGTCGATGGGAAAACGATGCTCGTGATAGGCGAGGTGAAAATTCCCCGCTTGCGGTACGTAGCGCAGCGACAACTCACCTGACTGGAGTATCTCGGCATAAGGCGCACCGAGAAACGGAACCAGCAGCTTTCCGGTGAGCAACGGGTCGGGAGAGCACCAGTCGATGTCGAAGAATTCGGCATAGGGGCTGTCACGACCCCAGGCCAGCACCTCCTGCCACCAGGGATTTTCCGAGCCGCCGACCGCGACATGGTTGGGCACGATATCCAGTATCAACCCCATGTCGTTCGTGCGTAGCCGTGTCACGAGGCGCTCCAGCGCCGCCTCGCCGCCAAGCTCAGGGTCTATGCGGGTCGGGTCGATACCGTCGTAGCCATGCGGAGAACCGCTTCGCGACGCCTGTAGCGGCGAGGCATAAATATGGCTGATTCCTAAGGCGGCGTAGTAGTCTACCCAGCGTTCTGCGTCATCGAGGGTGAAACCGGCATGAAATTGCAGGCGGACGGTCGCGCGGATCTCATTCATGAGCCGACCTCCGTAGGCGCGCCAGTTCGCCAAGCCGATGGCGAACTTCATTCGATGCCAATAACACGTCGGCATCGGCCGTCCAGCGCCTTCGCCAGTTGGGATGCTCGTCGATAGTGCTCGGCAGGTTGGCCTGCTCCTCGAGCCCCAAGGCGTCCTCCACCGGGAGCAATGCCAGGGGGGCAGGCGTGCGACCCAGATGGCGTGCACAGGCATCGAGTACCTGGGAAGCGGGAATGTCGGATGCTTCCAGCGTTCTGGTCAACGAGCCGTGGCAAAGCAGCCCCAGAGTACTTGCGAGCCTGGCGCGTGCTCGGCGACGTTCGCCTTGCTCGCTTTCGACGCTTTGCGTCTCCTTGAGCAGACCCAGGCGGCTGCGCCATTCGATGTCGCGGCCCGCCCACCAGCCGGCGACGGTGGGAAGGTCATGGGTCGAGGTGGTCGCCATGGCTTCGGCAGACCAGTCGCTTGCCGGCAGGAAGGCATCGTTTTCATCCAGTTCGAACCAGAGTACCTGCATGCCCAGGATGCCGCGTGCGGCCAGGCGTTCCCGAAAGCCCGGGGCGACGGTGCCCAGATCCTCGCCGATGACGATGCCGCGATGCCGCCATGATTCCAGCGCCACCAGGCGCAGCATGTCGTCAAAGGGATAGCGCAGGTAGCCGCCTTCGGTGGGTGGAGCGCCATAGGGGATCAGCCACAGACGCATCAGGCCGAGAACGTGGTCGATACGCAACCCGCCGGCGTGAGTGAAGGCGTTACGCAGCATGTCGATGAAGCTGCGAAACCCCGAATGGACCAGACCGTAGGGTGAAAAGGCGGCCAATCCCCAGTCCTGGCCATGGACGTTGAGAAGGTCGGGGGGCGCACCGATCGAAACGCCTTCCAGCATTTCCGCTTGGCGGCTCCATGTCTGGCTGCCCGCGGCGTCGGCGCCTACGGCCAGGTCGGCGATCAGCCCGACCTTCATGCCTGCATCGCGGGCCGCCTTCTGGGCATGAGCCAACCCTTGGTCTGCGACCCACTGCAAGAAGGCGTGAAAGCCCACTTCCTCGGCGTGGGCTTCAGCGAAGCGGCTGACGTCGGGGTTGGCGGGGTCGCGCAGGGCCTGAGGCCAATCATGCCAGTCACTCGGCCCGAACTCCATTTGCAGCGCCTCGAAACGGCAATGATCTTCCAGCAAACTGCCGCCTGCCTGGCGAAACGCCTCCAGATTCTGGCGCAGTGCTTGAGCCTCGCTATCCTGGCGAGTCGTCAGGTCGTCGTAGAGGGTGCGTAACCAGGCCAGCTTGGTACGTGCCGCGGCGGGCCAATCGAGATAGTCGTCGGCTTCCAGGCGACGCATTCGCGCTTCAAGGTCGCCTTGTGCCTCGGCCTTTTTCACCGCCGCCTTGCCCAGTAAGATTTCGGGGGAACCGTAAAGCACGTTATGCAGCAAGCGGCTGGAAGGCGAATAGGGGCTATAACGCTCGGGGTCGGCGCTGAACATGGCGTGAGTCGGGCTGATTGCCAGCGCCGCGGCTCCCTGTTCAGCCGCGCGCGCGGCAAAGATTTCCAAGGCCAAGGCATCGCCGATCCCGCCATCACCGGGGCGACGTAGGGCATAGAGTTGTGCGGTGAGCCCCCAGAGGCGTGGGGTAGGCTCGGTGACCGCATCCTTGGGAGAAAAACATTGCGCCGGGGCGACGGCCAGCGTTATTTCCACGTTGGCAATTTGCAGCCTGTGGTAGCCAATTTCCGCTACGGCGGGCAGGCAATCGCGTTTTTCAAGATACCCCGCTCGACGGCCGCCCTGCTCAAGAATCAGGGTGAAAGGGGTGCCAGGCGTCAGCGACGAAGGCAGTGCCACTGAATAACCTCCGTCGGCGGTAATCAGCGGCGGCCATTGCTCGGGTCCTTCGGGTTCGTTCAAGCGTTTCAGGCGTTTCAGACTGTCCCGCATGGCCGGTTCATCATCGGCGGGAAAACCGAGGATCGAAAGCAGTCTGCGTTGGCGCTCTTCCGGCAACTGGCGAGTTTCGCCATCGCTGTTTTCCCATTCCAGGAGTAAACCGGCCGCCGTGGCGAGTTGTCTCAGCGTATCGCTCATACACTCATTTCCTCTTCTCCTGGATTGTGTTGCAGCCAGGCGGCGGCACAGCGGGGTGCCAGGCGCCCGCTTTGTGCTGCTACCGCCACGCCTTCCCGGGTTTCATACAAATGCTGACCGACACCGAAACCGGAGGTCGCCACCGGCTCATCGCTCAGGTTGAGCGCTATGGCCAATTGGCTGTCATCGTTCATCCGCCAACGGGCGACGACGGCTTTTTCGCCCAGCACCTCTGCCCCCAGTGCCACGGCGCCTTCCAAGCGTGGCACGATCTCACGGTGGCGCAGCGCCAGGAGGGTGCGATAACGCTCAAGGCAGGCATCATGGGGAGGTGTTTCGCGAGCTTCGAAATCGGGAATCGAGCCCTCGAAAGTCTGGCGCGCGTTGGGGTCGGGAATTTGCTCGCGGGTCCTTGCGTCGCGAAAGGCGCTGAAGTCGGCGAATTCCGAGCGCCTTCCTTCACGGACTGCCTCGGCGAGGTCATCTTTATGTTCGGTGAAGAACAGAAAAGGGCGCCTGGAGCCCCATTCCTCGCCCATGAACAGCAAGGGCACCATCGGCGAAAGCAGCAGCAGCAGGGTGGCGGCCTCGAGTGCCTCGGGGTCGGCGAGAACGCTCAGCCGCTCGCCAAGGGCGCGATTGCCGATCTGGTCGTGATTCTGCAAGAATGCCACAAAGGCGGTAGGCGGCAGGTGGCCGCTGGGCTCGCCGCGGGAGTGGCCGTGACGCGACTGCTGGCCCTGGTAGATGAAGCCCTCGCTCAGGCAGCATGCCAGGCGTGACGTGGCATCCTCGACGAAATCGGCATAGTAGCCTTCATGCTCGCCGGTCAGCAGCACATGGATGACGTTGTGCCAGTCATCGTCCCACTGGGCACTGTACTGCCGAGGGTTGATCAGGCTCGCGCTGTTGCCCTCGTTTTCAAGAACCAGGTGCAGATGGCGTTGCGGTGCGCTGCGTGCGCGTATTTCCTCCGCCATTTCGATCAGAAAGTCGCGCTCGCTGATGGCATGCACTGCATCGAACCGCAAGCCGTCCAGCCGGTACTCTTCGAGCCACATCAGGGCGTTGTCGATGAAATACTGGCGCACCATGGGCTGGCGAAAATCGATGGAAGGTCCCCAGGGCGTGACCAGGTCGTCACGAAAGAAGGCGTTGGCATAATGAGCTAGGTAGTTGCCCTCCGGACCAAAATGGTTGTAGACCACGTCGAGAAATACCATCAACCCGAGCTCGTGAGCCTCATCGATCAGCGCTTTCATATCGTCGGGGCTGCCGTAGGAGGCCTCCACCGCGTAGGGAAGCACGCCGTCGTAGCCCCAATTGCGTGCCCCGGGGAATTCCGAGACCGGCATCAGTTCGATGGCGGTGACCCCAAGCTCGACAAGATAAGGCAGACGTTGGCGCACACCGTCGAAGCCGCCCAAGGTGCCGATATGCACTTCATAAAGCACGGTTTCGTGCCAGGGGCGGCCCTGCCAGGCAGTGTTTCGCCATACATAATGCTGGGGGTCGATCACCAGGCTCGGCCCGTCGATGTCACCGGCCTGGGCGCGGGAGGCCGGGTCGGGTATCCGAGTACCGGCTTGGTCATCATCCTTGAACACGCGATAATGGTAGCGAGCACCATGGCTACATGACGCTTCGATCGAGAAGCATCCATTGCCTGCTTCCGCCATGACCATGCGCGGTCTCCCTTCGACTTCCAGCTCGACTGCATGCGCGCTAGGCGCCCATAGAACAAAGCGTGTTCGTCCTTCACTGATGACCTGGGCGCCGAAGGTAGGCTGAAACCTGGCTCTCTGAGATGCGTCGCTTTGAAACATGGCTCATCTCTTCAGTGGATGGCTTGCGTCTTGTCGCCCTGCTTTTCGAGTACCTGCTGGTACAGCCTGCTATACGGTTCGATTGACTGCCGCCAGTGATAGCGGCCCGCCATGGCGGCGCCGCGCATGGCATTGAACAGGTCGGTCGACTTGAAAACGGTGAAGGCTCGCTGAATGGATTTCATGTAACTGCCGAATTCCATGTCATTGAACAAAAAGCCGGACACGCCATCCTCAATGGTGTCGGCCAGGCCGCCGGTACAATAGGCGATGGGTAATGAGCCGAAACGCTGGGCATACATCTGGCTCAGCCCGCATGGTTCGAACCGTGAAGGCATCAGCAGAAAGTCACTGCCGGCAAACAGGCAGCGGGCCTGGTGCTCGTCGAAACCGATATAGGCGGCAATGGCGCCCGGAAAACGCGCTGCCAGCTTGCGTAATGCCTCTTCCACGTGGTGCTCGCCGGAGCCCATGAAAACGATCTGGCCCCCCGCATGAACGATGGTCTTGGCCGCCTCTATGGTCAGATCCAGCCCCTTTTGATGTACCAGACGAGACACCACGGCAAACAGAGGACCCTGGCCGGCTGCCAGGCCGAAGTGGCGCCTTACGTAATCGGCGTTGACGCGCTTGCCCCGCCAATCATTGCAGGAGAAAGCTTGAGCGATGTGGGTGTCGGTACGCGGATCCCAAGAGTCGTCAATCCCGTTGGGAATCCCGCTCAATTGCTTACTTTCCGCCTTGCAGCTAAGCAGACCATCCAGCCCGCAGCCGAAGTTAGGCGTGGTGATCTCCTGGGCATAGGTCGCGCTGACGGTGGTGACATGCGAGGCATAGACGATCCCGGCTTTCATGAAAGAAAGTTCGCCGTAAAACTCGACTCCTTCGATATGAAACGCCTCCTCGGGAATGCCCAACGTTTCACGACGCGAGGCGTTGAATACGCCTTGATAGGCCAGGTTGTGGATGGTGAATACGCTGGGTACCGACTCTCCCTGCCAATGCAGATAGCCCGCTGTCAGGCCACACTGCCAGTCGTTGAGGTGCAACAGTTGGGGCTGCCAATCCAGACCGGCATCTCCCAGGGCGATATCTGCGGCGGCGCGTGACAATCTGGCGAAGCGAATATCATTGTCATCCCAGCCTTCATTTTGCCCATCGCCATAGCCGCTCGAACCCCTGCCGTAGGGCGTACCCTCACGTTGATAAAGCTCGGGACACAACAACACATAGATAATCAGGCCGTCGTCACAGGTGATTTTTCCGATATCACAGGCCGGCAGACCCGCAAATGCGGCCAGGTGACCGACAGGTTCGATCTCATGCTCGGACTGAATCATTTCCCGGTAAGCGGGAATCAACACTCTTACGTCATGGTGCGTCGCGAGCGCTCGGGGCAGTGCCGAGGAGACATCGCCCAGTCCCCCGACCTTGACGAAATCGGCAATCTCGGAAGTAACGAAAAGTATACGTTGGGGAGATTCGAGCGTCTTTTCAGGAGGTTGGTTAACGTTGCGGTCATGAACTGTCTTGCACGGCTTTTTAGCTTCGCGAAGAGGTTTTTCATAGGTAAAAGGGGTATCAATGACACTTGAGTCAATTTGCACGACATCATCCGGAATGTTTGGGTTTAGATCACCTTTGTTGGTAGTAACATCATGCAAAGCCACATTGCCCATGTTTGCCCTCCTTGGATTTATCATGGTCAACGATGCCTATAGGCAACGTTTAATGCTGATACCACTACGCATCCTGCGTTTGGCAATCTTGCCATAGGCTCTGCGTCGGTAAGAGCTAGTACACAGGTATAGTCGAATAATCATAGATTAGCTAAGCAGAGCTCACTATAATTTAGATTAAGTAAGGGACCTGTAAAGAAAGTTAAATAAAGAGAAACAGGAATGAGGGGTATTTGGGTAGCCTGTTTTGTTTTTTAATCAATTATTTTTATTGTTTTTTTAGAAATTTTTATTAGATATTGTTTTTATTTAACATTCTTTTTAGTTAATAAAAAGTTATTAGTAGTTGCTTTGAAAGTATGAGGATTGTGATAGGGAGGTGCCTGAGGGGAGTTCCGGTGCCCGCATCGTGGCTCAAAGGGGAAGCACGATGCGGTACTGGGTTACTTCAGTTTCGTAGTTCGGCCACGAGTGCCTCGGCGAAGGTTTGCATGGTACCGCTGCCTCCCATATCGGCGGTGACCATGTCGCGCCGGGTTTCCAACACGGTACGAATGGCGGCCCGGATAGCGCTGCCTTTCTCCACCATGCCCAGGTGATCGAGCATATCGGCTGCCGCGAGCAACAAGGCGCAGGGGTTGGCCATGTTCTTGCCGGCGTAAGCGAGCCACTAACCACATCTGGGCAGGCTTCGCTCAGGCGGGTAACGTTTCCTTCCATTGCCAGGGCAGCAGTGTGGTGAGTTCGTCGTCGTTGAGCGTGGGCAGCGTTTCGAAGACGTACTGCAGGTAGTCATAGGGCGAGAGGCCATTGGCCTTGGCCGTTTCGATCAGGCTGTAGATCGCCGCGCTTGCCTCAGCACCCCTCGGGGTGTGACTGAAGAGCCAGTTCTTGCGGCCCACTACGAAGGGGCGGATGGCATTTTCGGCCAAGTTGTTATCCAGCGGGATTCTGCTGTCATCAAGGAAGCGGGTCAGGCGCGGCCACTGGCTATCCAGGTAATGCAGCGCTTTACCCAACGCGCTTTTGGGCAGTACTTGTGCCAGGGACTTGTCGAGCCAGGTGCGTAGCTGAGTGATCAGTGGGCGGCTCTGCTTCTCGCGTAGCGCCTGACGTGCCTCAGGTGCCAACGCTTTGGCCTGCTTTTCGACGCCATAGAGCTTGCTGATCTGGTTCAGCGCCCAACCTGCTTTGCCAGTCTTACTGGTTGGCTGCGCTTTTTGGGCCTCGATGAACTTGCGTCGTGCATGGGCCCAACAGCCCGCGTGGGTAATGCCATTACGCCGCACGACCTCGGCATAGCCTTCATAGCCATCAGTCACCAGGCACCCCGTATAATCGCTCAACAGGCGCACGGGCACGCTTCCAGCACGGCTGGGGTCGTAGTCGAACAGCACTGCCTGCTTCCCGGGTGGCCCACCCCGCTGCACCCACATGTAGGATTTGGCGCTGGCGTTGCGTTCCTCTTCCTGATTGACCTGGAGGGTGGTCTCGTCCATGTGGATCAGAGGGGCCGTTAACAGGTGTTGACGCAGCGTCTCGATCACCGGTGAGAGGCGCTCACCCGCCTGCACCATCCAGCGCGCCAAGGTGTTGCGGGGCAAGTGGGCACCGTGACGGGTAAAGATCTGGCTTTGCCGGTAGAGCGGCAAGGCATCCTGGTACTTGGCGGTGGCCACGTAAGCCAACAGGGTGGCGCTGGCATTGCTCTTGGGCAGTAGCTTGGCCGGTGCCGGGGCTGTCTGGATGGTTTCTTCACAGGTGGGGCAGGCGTATTTGTGCCGCACATGGCGGATCACTTCGACCCGTGCCGGCACGACATGAAGCTCTTCGCTGACGTCTTCGCCAATGACCTTGAGCTCGGTGCCATCCTCGGCACAGCAACGTTCCGCTTCGTCCAGCTCATGAACCACCTTGACGCGAGGAAGCTCTGGTGGCAGGGCCACACGTCCACCGCGCGTGCGCTTTTTGGCCGGGGCAGCGGCGTTATCGTCAGATTTTTCAGAGGATGTTTCATCGATGGCATCAGTTTGAGCGTCATCCGCTGTACTGTCCTCTTCATCAACGGCCAACTCGGCCTCATTGATCAAGAGGTCACCCTGTTGGATGCCGTACTTTTCAGTGGAGGGGCCAAACTGACGTTCCCGTGCCAGGCGGAACTGTTCATACAGAGACTGTTTGGCCGCTTCCCACTGCGCCTCTTTTTTCTCCATCAGGCGATGAAGCTGCGCGATCTCTTCCTGCTGCGCTTGTACCTGGCGTTGCAGTCGAGAGACAAGATGAGAGGAGGAAGCGGCGTTTTTCATACCTCAAAGGCTATCAAAAATCCCTGCAAAAGTGGAGTAAAAAATCATCCAATACACTGAAAATCCAATGCTTTGTGAGGCTGCATCGCTTTCAGGTCAACGCCATCCAGCAACCAGTTCAGCTCCTGGCCACTCAGCGTGACCGAGTCACCTTCCAGGTGCGTTGGCCATTTAAAGCGCTCACGTTCCAGGCGCTTGTACCACACCACAAAGCCATTACGCTCCCAGAACAACAGTTTCACCTTGTCCCGCTGACGGTTACCGAACACAAACAGCGCCTTATCAAACGGGTTCAGTTCCATGGCTTCCTGAACCAGCAAGGCCAGTCCATCGATCTGCTTGCGCATATCCACCGGTTCGCGACACAGATACACGTTCAGGTCGGCACTCGGGCGGATCATGGCGCCACCGCCACTTCAATAAACCGGGCGGGACGGTGACGTTTTGGGACTGGCAAGCCGCGCACGGTTAATCGCTTCTCCCAGATTAATAGATCGGCCAAGGTTAACCCCTGGTGCTTGGCATACAGGCTTAGCGGCATCTCCATCACGGAAGCGTGATACAGATGACCGAGCCAAAAAGCCTGCATAGCGTTGAGTTCGCGCTTCATGAGGACCTCCTGGATAAAGAGAACCTCAGTGTGGGCGGTAAAATTTAGCTTGAGTAGATGTATTTAGTGGACCGTTTACTTGCCGGCAATATCGGGTGCCGAGCCATGTACCGCTTCGAAGATTGCCGCTTGCTCGCCGATATTGGAGCCGGGTGCCAGGCCCAGGCCGCCCACCAGCCCCGCGCAGAGGTCGGAAAGGATGTCGCCGAACAGGTTGGTTCGGTGGTGATCGCCACCCTTGCTGCCCATGGTAACGAAAGACACCGCCGACTCACATTCTGCATTGGGCTTAACATGCATCGACCGAGCATGAGATATGGGTGGGTTGGTGTTCAGCTGCTAGGCTGTGCAGTAAGCCTAGGCATATGCAGGGAGAGTCATCATGACGTTCGGGAAGCATGTTCTCAGGATTTTTTCGATTTCCTTGGGCTTCCTGCTGCTGGGTACCCTCCTGCTGGCTTGGCAAACCCATGCTCAAACTCAAACAGCTGAGCGCCAGGCGCTATTTTTGACGGTGGAAGGGGCAATCGGCCCGGCGACCAAGGATTATTTTGAGCGCGGCTTGCGAACTGCCCGGGAGCGGGGCAGTGAAGTGATGATCGTGCAGCTCGATACCCCGGGTGGTTTGGTGGAAACCACCCGGGACATGATTCGGGAAATGCTGGGCTCGGATATTCCGGTGGTGATGTATGTCTCGCCTAGCGGGGCAAGAGCGGCGAGTGCCGGAACCTATCTGCTTTATGGCAGCCATGTGGCAGCGATGGCACCCGCGACACACCTGGGTTCCGCCACGCCGATTCAGATGGGTGGGGGCCTTCCCGGTACAAGCGAGCAGCCCGATGAGGGCGACCCTGAGGATGATGCCACGGGCGATGAGGATACCTCGACCGATACACCCCGCCGAGGCGGTGACGCCATGGAGCGTAAGGTGCTGGAAGATGCCGTCAGCTTCATTCGCAGCCTGGCAAAGCGCCACGGACGCAATGCCGACTGGGCGGAGCAAGCCGTGCGCGAAGCCGTCAACCTGACCGCAAGCGAAGCGCTGGAACAAGAGGTGATCGATGTGCTGGCAAGCGACTTGTCGGAGCTACTGGCGAAAATTGACGGTCGGGAAGTGGTCATGCATGACGGTGAGCGTATTCTGCAAACCGCAGGGCTGGAGGTTGATCGTTTCGACCCGGATTGGCGTACCCAGTTGCTGGCGATTATCACCAACCCCAACATCGCCTATTTTCTGATGCTTATCGGGTTTTATGGATTGCTCTTCGAGCTTTCCAGCCCCGGCAGCCTGTTTCCCGGCACCATCGGTATCGTTTGTCTGTTATTGGCGTTGTTTGCTTTTCAAGTGTTGCCTATCAACTACGCGGGGCTAGCACTGATAGTGGTCGGGCTGGGATTGATCGTGGGCGAAGCCCTGATGCCTAGCTTTGGTATCTTGGGCATAGGCGGAATTGCGGCCTTCGTGTTCGGCTCCATCATGTTGATGGACGCCGAAAATTTACGTGTCTCGTTGCCCATGATCGGTGGGGTGGCGTTGCTGGCCGCGGCGGTGATGCTGTGGACGGCAACACGCTTCATCGGACTCAAGCTACAACCGGCGCATACCGGCCAGGATCAGCTAGTGGGCCATGAAGCGGTAGTGCTGAAGGACTTCGAAGAGCAGGGCTATGTACGACTGGAAGGCGAGCGTTGGCATGCACGAAGTCAAACGCCGCTGAGCCAGGGCCAGACGGTTAAAGTGGTTCGCGTCGAGGGCTTGACGCTGCATGTCGAGCCGGTGTGAAACAAGCAACCAGGTACCATGCAATCCATAAGGAGCCAAGACATGATCATTTCATATCTAGTACCGGTCGTCCTGCTATTGATGCTGATAGCGGCTTCGATTCGTATTCTCCCGGAGTACAAACGCGGGGTGGTGTTCTTCCTGGGCCGCTTTCAGACGGTCAAGGGGCCGGGGCTATTCTTTATCGTGCCGGGTATCCAGAAAGTGGATGTGGTGGATCTGCGCACCGTTACCATGGATGTGCCCGAGCAGGATGTGATTTCCAAGGATAACGTCACGGTGAAGGTCAATGCGGTGCTGTATTTTCGCGTGGTCGACCCCGAGAAGGCGATTATTCAGGTAGAAAATTTCACCGTGGCCACCAGCCAACTGGCCCAGACCACGCTGCGCTCGGTCCTGGGTAAGCATGATCTGGACGAAATGCTTTCCGAGCGGGATAAGCTTAACGATGACATTCAAGAGATTCTCGATATTCAGACGGAAGCTTGGGGCATCAAGGTCGCCAACGTGGAGATCAAGCATGTCGACCTGGATGAGAGCATGATCCGAGCGATTGCCCGCCAGGCTGAAGCCGAGCGCGAACGGCGTGCCAAGGTGATCCATGCCGAAGGTGAGCTGCAGGCTTCCAAGAAGCTGGTCGAGGCTGCCCACGTACTGTCCGCCAACCCGGCGGCGTTACAGCTACGCTACCTTCAGACCATGGCGGACATGGGCAGCAAGAGTTCCACCGTGGTCTTCCCGATGCCGATGGACCTTCTCAAGGCATTTCAGGCGATGGGTGAGTCGGGGCCAAACGCTGACGCCCGCAAGGCGACACCGGAACAATGAGTCAGGCGCTTTCGCGCCGCCAGCAGGGGTGGTTGATGACCGCCGGCGGTGCGCTAATCATTTCCCCCGATGCACTATTGATCAAGCTGATCGCCCTGCCCGACCTAGATATCCTGCTGTGGCGAGGGTTGCTCACCGCCCTGGGGTTCTCCTTGATTGTCTATGCCCGGCATCGGGCAGGCTTCTTTGACGCTTATCGGTGTTGCGGCATGACCGGGATCGGCGTGGCCGTGCTTTTCAGTTTCTCGACTTTCGGTTTCGTGCTGGGAAACCAGTACACCAAGGGCGGCAATGTATTGATTATCCTGGCGAGCGCGCCGTTGATAGCCGCGGCGCTTTCCCGAGTGTTTCTAAGAGAGCATCTGCCTCGGCGAACCTGGGTGGCTATTTTCTTGTGTCTATTGGGGACCTCCTTGATCGTACTCGATGATGCGGGGGCCGGTTCCTGGATAGGCAATGGTTTTGCTTTGTTGGCAGCGACTGCCTTGGCCGCCAATTTCACCCTATGCCGTACTCGCCCGGGTGTCGATATGAGCCCGATGTTGACCTTGGCAGGGCTGATCGTGGCATGGGTGGCGTTCGTTACCAGTGGTTTCGGTGCATCGCTGACCATGCCTTCTCCCGAGAGCATGGTGTGGCTAGGGGTGCTGTGTCTGGCACTTTTACCGCTAGGGTTCACCTTGATCCAGCGTGGCCCGTTATACTTGCCTGCCGCCGAAGTCGGGCTTCTGATGCTGATGGAAGTGGTGGTCGGTACGCTGTGGGTATGGTGGATATTGGCCGAACGCCCCTCGGCACTGGCATTTATGGGTGGCGCGATAGTATTGGGTACGCTGTTGGTGAAAGGGCTGATGGAGCGGCGGCTTGAACGTAGCAGGATAACCGCGCTGAAAAACGCGCAAGAAACGCTAAAGCAAGGACGTGCCATTTGTTGAACATTGTTTTATCGAAACCTTGTTTTATCGACTTGGCCCCGCTTGGGGTGAAGTCAAAGGCGATTACTGCTAGAATCCGCCTTCATCTTGCCGAGGCGAATAGACTAAAGTCTCATGCTCGCGGCGTGGTATTTCACCTCCGTTCAACGATTGGACCCTTTGATGATCGCCTCTAGTCCACCCTAGCGCTAAGCCCCCTCGCGTGCCTTGCGCGTTCCGGTGACGGAGTTCCCTTGCGTAACTTCTTGCTCATCGATACTCCCTAGTCGCTTAACCATGTAATGACTTGCGGGTTAACCCCGTACTGTTGACTGCATTTCAGTAGCGCCAAGGACTTGACTCGTCCTCGTCAATATTCTTCGCCTTCTCAGAGCGCATCGATGCGCCTGCTGTTTGCTGCGTATGAATGTCGGCGCCCCACAACCCAACGGAACCGCAAATGATCCAATCCTTCAAGCAATCCTGGCTATCGAATCTCAAGGGCGACACGCTCTCGGGCATCGTCGTGGCGCTGGCGTTGATTCCCGAAGCCATTGCCTTCTCCATCATTGCGGGTGTCGACCCCAAGGTGGGTCTGTACGCCTCCTTCGCCATCTGTGTGATCATCTCTTTCACCGGCGGACGTTCCGGGATGATTTCCGCGGCCACCGGCGCGATGGCGCTTCTGATGATCACCCTGGTCAAGGAACACGGCCTGGAATACCTGCTGGCGGCGACCCTGCTGACCGGGGTGCTCCAGATTATCGCCGGCTACCTGAAACTGGCCGATCTGATGCGCTTCGTCTCGCGCTCGGTGGTCACGGGATTCGTCAATGCCTTGGCGATCCTGATCTTCATGGCGCAACTGCCGGAGCTGACTAACGTGACCTGGCATGTGTATGCCATGACGCTGGCCGGCCTGGGCATTATTTACCTGTTTCCCTATGTACCGGTACTCGGTAAGACCATTCCCTCGCCGCTGGTATGCATCGTGGTACTGACCGCCGTCTACATGCTCACCGGCATGGAAATTCGCAGCGTCGGCGACATGGGCGAGCTGCCGGACAGCCTGCCGATCTTCCTGTGGCCGGACGTGCCGCTCAACCTCGAAACCCTGATGATCATCCTGCCGACGGCTCTGATGCTTACCGTGGTGGGTCTGCTTGAATCGATGATGACGGCGACGATCATAGACGACCTGACCGATACCAAAAGCGACAAGAACCGCGAGTGCAAGGGCCAGGGTATCGCCAACATAGGCTCCGGCTTGATCGGCGGCATGGCGGGTTGCGCGATGATCGGCCAGTCGGTAATCAATATTAAATCTGGGGGGCGCCGCCGCTTGTCGACGCTGATCGCCGGGGTCGCGTTGCTATTGATGGTGGTGTTCCTGGCGGACTGGGTCTCCCAGATTCCCATGGCCGCCTTGGTTGCGGTGATGATCATGGTTGCCATCGGTACCTTTAGCTGGGAATCAATCCGCGACCTGAAAAAACATCCCATGAGCACCAATATGGTGATGCTGGCGACGGTGGTCGTGGTGGTTTTCACCCATAACCTGGCAATCGGTGTTTTTGTGGGGGTGCTGCTTGCCGCCATGAACTTTGCCAACAAGGTCGGCAACATCCTGTATATCGATTCCAGGGCAACCGACGAAGGCCGTGCCCGAGAATATCAGGTAGTGGGCCAGGTATTCTTTGCTTCCTCCGAGCATTTCGGTGGCGCTTTCGACTTCAAGGAAAGCCTTGACAAGGTCACCATCAATCTGTCGCGTGCGCACTTCTGGGATATTACCGCCGTTCAGACCCTGGACCGGGTGGTGATCAAGTTCCGTCGTGAAGGTACCGAAGTTGAGCTTGTCGGCTTGAACGAAGCCAGCGCCACCATCGTCGACCGTTACGCGGTACATGATGATCCTGAAGCGGTGGAAAAACTCATGGGCGGCCACTGAATGCTTGAATCAACGAGGAGTGCAAGATGACCGAACAGGTAATGGCCGCGATCGACGGCTCGCAGTTTTCGGAAGGCGTCTGCGATTACGCTGTCTGGGCAAGCCAGGCGCTGGAGACCCCGCTGACATTTTTGCATGTGGTGGACAATCGTTCGCAAACCACGCAACAGCATAATCTCTCGGGCAACCTGAAGCTGGGCGCACGTGAAAAACTGCTGAAAGAGCTTTCCGACTTGGACGAGCAACGCGCCAAGGTGTCCCGCGAACAGGGCCGGTTGATGCTGGAGGCCGCCCAAGCCAGGGCCGTGGAGGATGGCGTGACCACGTCCGCCACGCGTCAGCGTAACGGCACCCTGGTGGAAACCCTGGTCGAACTGGAGGATGACGTTCGCCTGCTGGTGGTGGGCAAGCGCGGTGAAGCCGGACATCAAGCCAGTGGCCATCTGGGCTCCAACCTGGAACGCGTGGTGCGCGAAATGCACCGTCCCATTCTAATGGTACCGCAGACCTTCAAACGTCCCGAGACAGTGATGATGGCCTTCGATGGCAGCAAGACCGCGCGCAAGGGCATCGAGATGCTGGCGCGTAGCCCGCTATTTCAGGGCATTGCCTGTCACGTAGTGATCGTGGGCGCGAGTACCGCCGAATACAATTCCCAACTGGAATGGGCGTTGGCTATCTTGCGCAATGCCGGCCACGAAGCACAGGGGGTGATTCGTGCCGGCGATGTTGAAGAGACCCTGAGCAACTACCAGCAAGAGCAGGGCATTGATCTGCTGGTGATGGGTGCTTACGGCCATTCCCGCATACGCCATCTGCTGGTGGGGAGTACCACGACCGCCATGTTGCGTAACAGCAAAGTGCCTGTTTTGCTGCTACGTTAATAACGACGGCATTAACCAAAGCCTGAGTTAAAACGCTAAGTCAACAAGCACTGGATCAACAAAAGCCGTCCTTTACAGGGCGGTTTTTGTTTCTGCAGCTACCCTGTCTAGTAGCCCATCCAATAACCAATCGTGTATTTCCCCACAAGGTGAACATCATCCGATAACCCGCTTAACGAGGTGCCACATGGAAAGTCTGGATAGAAACGTTATCCCCTCTGCTGTCGAGCCTCCTCCCATGCTTGACCCCGCCAATAGCTCTCACCAACTGGTAAAGCAATTGCTCGGGCACGCAGGGATTCATATCAATGGAAATGAGCCTTGGGACATACAGCTGCATAACGGTGATGTGATCGAACGGGCTCTGGCCAAGGGTAATCTGGGGTTGGGGGAGGCATATATGGAAGGGCAATGGGATGCCCAGGCGCTGGACCAGTTTTTTTATCACTTGCTGCGCGCCAGAATTCCCGCCCAGGTGAGTCATCGTAAGTTGATCGGCCATGCATTGCGTGCTCGGCTGTTCAATCTGCAAAGTGTCAAGCGTGCCTGGGAAGTGGGCGAGGCCCATTATGACCTGGGTAACGACTTCTATGCCGCGATGCTCGATTCACGCATGACCTACACCTGCGGGTATTGGGACAAGGCAAAGACCCTGGAGCAGGCGCAGGAGGACAAACTGGATCTCATTTGCCGCAAGCTTGAGCTTGAACCGGGCATGAAAGTGCTGGATATCGGCTGTGGCTGGGGTAGCTTCATGGCCTATGCCGCCGAGAATTACGGTGTGGAGTGTGTCGGCGTGACCATCTCACGGGAGCAAGCCGAATACGGTAAGGCATTGATGAAAACTGGGTTGCCGGTGGAATTCTGTTTTAAGGATTATCGGGAAATCGAGGGGCAGTTCGACCGCATTGTAAGTATCGGCATGTTCGAACACGTCGGGTTCAAGAATTACCGTTGTTACATGGAAGTCGCCAACCGATGCTTGAAAGACAATGGTCTGTTCCTGTTGCACACCATTGGCAAAAACAGGCACAGGACAATGCCCGACCCCTGGATCGATAAATATATCTTTCCCAATGGGGGGCTGCCTTCTCTTCCACAGATGACGCACGCCATGGATGAATTGTTCGTGATCGAGGATCTGCATAATTTCGGCGCCGATTACGATCACACGCTAATGGCCTGGCACGATAATTTCGTCGAGCACTGGCCACGCTTTCGTGAACGCTACGGGGATACATTCTTTAGAATGTGGCGCTATTACCTCTTGAGCTGTGCCGGTGCCTTCCGCGCACGCGAACTTCATCTATGGCAATGGGTATTGAGTAAGCAGGGGGTGGTCGGTGGATATCGGCGAGTGAGCTAATAGTGTAAAAAGAAAGGGTCACAACAATTTGTCATTAACAACGATGTGCCATTAATAATAACTCGTCGTTGCACCCTTTCTAGGAGTCTTGTGTTATGTCCGATCAGGTCTTGGCTGCCATCGATGGTTCCCCGTATGCCGAAGGGGTGTGTGATTACGCCGCTTGGGCCTGCTTGGCACTTGAAGCCCCCCTGACGTTTATCCATGTAGTGGACAACCATCCGCAGATTTCCGAACCGGACTTGTCGGGAAACGTGGGGTTGGGCACCCGTGAGCATCTGCTGGAAAAGCTTTCAGAACTGGAGGAACAGCGCGCCAAGGTCACCCGCGAACAGGGCCGCTTGATGCTGGATGCCGCCAAGACCCGCGCCATCGAGAAAGGGGTGGCCGACCCTGGCATCCGCCAGCGTAACGACACCCTGGTCGAATCCTTGGTCGAGCTGCAGGGCGGGATTCGCTTACTGGTGATGGGCAAGCGCGGTGAAACCGCGCATCAGGCCAGTGAGCATCTGGGCTCGAACCTCGAGCGCGTGGTCCGGGAGATGCACCGGCCGATACTGATGGTACCGCGTCACTATAAGCATCCGGAAAACGTGATGATGGCCTTCGATGGCAGCAAGACGGCGCGCAAGGGCGTGGAAATGCTGGCCAAGAGCCCGCTGTTTGCCGGTACGGTTTGTCATGTGGTGATCGTCGGGGCGGAAACCGCGGAAAATCGCTCTCAACTGGAATGGGCACTGGCTGTGTTGCGCGAAGCCGGCCATGAGGCCGAAGGGGCCATCAAGGCCGGTGACGTGGAAGCCACGTTGCGAGAGTACCAACAGCAACATGCCATCGATATGCTGATAATGGGGGCTTATGGCCACTCACGCATTCGCCATCTTCTGGTCGGCAGCACTACCACCACCATGCTGCGCAACGCCTCGGTACCCGTGCTGATTCTACGTTAAACACCCGTCTATGCTCGCTTGTGTTGATTCGCTATTCGTCAGCTCTTCTCGCTATTCGCTTGGTTGGCGGCGTGCAACACGCCTTGGGCCAGGCACCACGCCAGAACGATAAACCCCAGCATGCCCATCAGAATCATCTGAAAAGACAGGCCCGCGTCCAGCGCGATACCCAACAGGGCGGGGGCGATGCCGGTGGAAAATACCATCGAGGCACTCAAGGCCGAGCGTACTCTGCCTAGATGTTCGCTTCCCCATAGCTTGATCAAAAGCCCGGTGGCGACCAGCTCCTGAGCGCCCATTGCCAGGCCGCCGCCGACCATCAAGGCCCATACGCTGATATCTCCACCGAGGATCAGCGCAATGCCCATGGCCAAGGCGTAAGGCGACAGATAAAAGCGTGCCAGACGCACCGGGCCGATGTGATCGATCCAGCGCCCTCCAAGCAGGGCGCCGGGAAGCTTTGCCAGCCCCATGCCGCTCAATGCCAGCGCATAGACGGCCAAGGAGCTTCCCAGCGCCGTGGTCATTTGGGCCTGGTAGATAAACAGGCCCGTCATGGTGACGGGAAGCGACATGAGTAACGGCAACAGACACCAGAAATTCTTGTCCCTGAACGGCTGGGGGCCGTGTCGGCGTTGCGCGCGCGAAGGCTTGGCACCCGGCGCCTTGGGCCAGGGCGTCTTGGCTAATAGCCACAGCCAGGGAATTGCCAGCAATACGCACATCAACCACCAGAACTCACGCCAGCCAAGCCACACCAGCGCCAGGGCGACCAGAGGTGGCAGGGCGATTTCTCCCAGAGGTAACCCCAGGCTGATCAATCCCATGGCGCGACCACGCAACACGGTGAACTCGCGCCCGGCGAGGGTGTTGCCCAAATGAGTGAGCATGCCTTGGCCGCACATCCGCACCAATCCCAGGCCCAGGATTCCCAACCCCCACCAGGGAGCCAGGGTGAGAAGCAGTATCCCGACCAGCAGCAATAACAGCACGGTAGCGGCAAAGCGGCGCGGATTGATCCAGTCGATGGTGGGGCCGAAACGCAGCATGGCAAAGCCGGCCACCAAGGTCACCGAGGCATAGGCGGTACCGAACTGGCCGGTGCTCAGCCCCAGGTGCTCGGCTATGGGGACCTGGAACAAACCCACAAAGAAACTTTGCCCCAGGCTTGAACTGAACATGGCCAGAAAGGCGATGCCCAGAAGTCCACGATGGTGGCGCAGCAAGGTCCGATACCCCATGGCGTCAGGCTCCACCGGCAGGGGGGAAGCGTGTTTCGCGCAAGCTGTCCTTGATCTTTTTAAGGTGGGGCAGGAAATCCTCGCCACGACGCAGGGTAACGCCGGTGGCCAGCACATCGATCAACGTCAGTTGAATCATGCGTGAGGTCATCGGCATGTAATGATCGGTATCTTCCGGCGTGGAAACCTCCACCGTGGCGGTGCATTCATTACTCAGCGGGGAATCCGGTGCGGTGATCCCGAGCACCACGGCACCGGCTTCACGCGCCACCCGGGCGATATCCACCAGCTCACGGGTACGCCCGGTGTAGGAAATCACCACCACCACATCGCCGGTATGACAAGCCGCCGCGATCATCCGCTGCATCAATACATCCACGTAAGCCATGACCGGCAAGTTGAAGCGGAAAAACTTGTGCTGAGCGTCCTGCGCCACGGCGCCGGACGCCCCCAGGCCGAAAAAATGGATCTGCTTGGCCTGGGTCAGGTAATCCACCATGCGTTCGATGGCTTCCATGTCGATTTCCCGACGGGCCTCATCCAGGGCGGCGATGGTGGCACCAAAGATTTTCTGGGTATATTGCGCGGCGTTGTCATCGGGTTCGACCGCACGTGTCACGTAAGGCGTGCCGCCCGCCAGGCTCTGGGCCAGCTTGATCTTGAAATCCGGATACCCCTTGGCGCCGAAGTTGCGGCAGAAACGATTGACGGTGGGCTCACTGATACCGGCTGCATGGGCCAGGCTGGCAATGCTCATGGTGGTGGCGGTGGTGGGGTCGTCGAGAATGACGTTGGCCACCTTGCGCTCGGAGCGATTGAGTTCTTCCAGGCGTTGGCGTAAGCGGTCAAGCAGGTCGTGGGCCATCAAGGCTCTCCGTGACAGAAGTGAAAGGACTGCATGGAAACTTCATCTTTGGCAGTTCAAGGCGCTCAATAGCCCAATAATTTAAGCAACCAGCGCCGGTAGGGCGGTCGTACCAGGCGAGTCGTCGGGTGCCTGGATTGATACATCAGGCCACGTAAGTGGCTGAAACGCTCAAAGCCGTGGCGACCGTGATAAGCGCCCATGCCACTTTCGCCTACCCCGCCGAAGGGCAGCTGGGGAATGGCGTGATGCAGTAGCGTCTCGTTGAATACCAGGGCACCGGAGCGGGTGTGATAGGCAAGCTCTTGCTGGGTGGCCTTGTCATGCGTGAAGGCATACAGCGCCAGGGGGGAGGGGCGTGCATTGATAAAACTTGTCGCCGCCGGGATATCCTTGACACCGATAATCGGCAACCAGGGCCCGAAGATTTCTTGTTGCATTATTTCGAGGGACTGATGAGGATCGATTATCAGTGCGGGTGCCGAGTCGCCGAACTCAATCACGCGGCAGCCGTGATCGCGGGCCTCGTCGAGCATGCGTCTCAGGCGCTGCTGGTGGCCGGGGTTGATGATAGCGGTGGCGTCGCGTGAATTATGGCTGCGCTGATGCTCGATGGCGCGGCTCATGGCCTTGATGAAGTCCGTGAGACGACGGCTTTCCACCAGAACGTAATCCGGCGCAATGCAGGTCTGGCCGTGATTGAATCCCTTGCCGAAGGTAATCGCTGAAGCCGCCTGGTCGAGGTCGGCATCCGCGCCGATTACCGCCGGTGATTTGCCGCCCAGTTCCAGGGTGACCGGGGTGAGATTCTCGGCGGCGGCCTTGGCCACCCGGCGGCCCACGGTAGTCGAGCCGGTAAACACCAGATGATCGAAAGGCAAGGCGCTGAAGTGTCGGGAAAGCTCCGCGTCCCCCTCGACCACGCAGAGCTCCTCGGCAGAAAAATATTGGGGTATCAGCTGCGCCAGGAGGGTGCTGGTATGAGGCGTGTGTTCACTGGGCTTGAGCATTACCCGGTTCCCGGCGGCCAAGGCATCGACGGCCGGCAGCAAGGCCAGGCTCCAGGGGTAATTCCAGGGAGAGATGATGCCGACCACGCCCAAGGGCTGGGGCATGATGCGCGCCTTGGCAGGCAATAGCCGCCAGGGTACGCTCACCCGGCGAGGCCGCATCCAGCGCCGCAGATGCCAGCGAGCGTGGCGCACGGCATCCACAACGGCGCTGATTTCCGCCAGGCGGATCTCTGTTTCGCTGCGTTGCCCGAAGTCAGCCTGAATGGCTTGAACAATGGCCTGCTGATGATGACGTGTCATCCTGGCGAGACGCGACAGACGTGCGCGGCGAGTCGCCAGGCCGGGGTAGCGCTCCAGGTCGGCCGCATGGCGCTGAATGGTAAACCACTCGTCTAGTTTCCCTGTCATGACCGTTCCCTGTTCTTGAAACCCGATTTTTGAAACTTGTGTACAGTGACGAGGCGGTATCTACCGTTTGAACATTCACCGGAGGTGTCATGCAGCCACTGTCATTGTCTATTGTACCTGCCATTGAGGCCGTGACGGCAAGCCAATGGAATGCGCTGGTGGGCGCCGACCAGCCTTTCATGCGTCATGAATTCCTGCACGCCCTGGAAGCCAGCGGCAGTGTGAGTGCCGCCACGGGGTGGGAGCCTTGCCATCTTACCCTATGGCAGGGCGGCAATCTGGTAGGGGCGATGCCGCTATATCGTAAATACCATTCCTATGGGGAATATGTGTTCGACTGGGGCTGGGCCGATGCTCTGGAGCGCGCCGGTGGTCAGTATTATCCCAAGGGACTCAGCGCGGTGCCCTTCACCCCGGTGCCCGGTACCCGCACCTTGTTGGCAGCGCATATCGACCCCTTGGCCGCCCGGCGCCTGTTGGCCCAGGGCTGGCAGGAGGCCTGCGATCAGGGCTCGCTTTCCGGTTGGCACCTGCTGTTTGCGGATGACGATGATGTCGAAGCCTGGCAAAAGGTTTGCCCGGCGTTGATCGTTCGCCATGGCGTGCAATTTCAGTGGCACGATGAGCAATACGGCGATTTCGACGGCTTTCTGGCGCGGATGACCTCAAAGCGGCGCAAGGCGATTCGCCGCGAGCGGCGCCTGGTGGCCGAGCAGGGCCTGGAGCTGGTGCGCCTGGAAGGGGAAGGCATCACCGCTGAAGCGATGGCGCACTTCTATCGTTGTTATACGATCACTTATCATGAGCGTGGCCGCCCGCCGTATCTTAACCGGGAATTTTTCGAGCGGCTGCGGCATAGCCTGCCGGCCTCGCTACTGCTGGTGCAGGCCCGCCTGGAAGGCAAGCCGGTGGCGGCGGCCTTGTATCTGCAGGGGGCACAGAGTCTTTACGGGCGTTATTGGGGCAGCGAAATCGTCGCTGACAGCCTGCATTTCGAGGCCTGCTACTATCAAGGGATCGAGCATTGCCTGGCGCGCGGCTTGACGCTATTCGACCCGGGTACCCAAGGCGAACATAAACTGATTCGAGGTTTCGCACCGCGCCGTTTGCGTTCCTTGCACTATCTGGCGCATCCGGGGCTGGAAACGGCGGTGGCAAGATTTTGTGCCGAAGAGCGCCGACAGATCGAGGCTTACTGCCAAGCCGCCCAGGAGGCATTGCCGTTCAAGCAATGAATGCCAGGAACGGTTCGCGGCTAGTTCAGGTTGGTGGCATAATGCGCGGCCATCCTCAATCCTCACTATGTGGCGGAGGAACGACATAATGCACAAGTGGCTGGTGATCGCACTGGGAGTGATGCTGGCGCTGCTGCAGTATCGGCTCTGGTTGGGTGAGGGCGGATGGCAGGATCTGCAGATAGTGCGTGAGCGCGTCGCTGTCCTGGAAGCGCATAACCGGCCCCTGCGTGAACGCAATGCCCGCCTGGCCGCCGAAGTTTCCGACCTGAAAAACGGTCTGGATGCCGTCGAGGAGCGTGCCCGCAGTGACATGGGCATGGTGCGCACCGATGAACAGTTTTTCTGGGTGCCCGGCGTTGCGATCGAAAACCAGATGCTGGAAATCAACGCCGGCCTGGTCGTGGAACCCGGTCAGAAACTCTTGCCATGAAGGCCCCGGTATCATGAAAAATCCCTTATGGCTGATCGTACCCGCCGCCGGGCAGGGCCGCCGCATGGCCGCCGCCAAACCCAAGCAATACCTTGCGCTGGGTGAAAAGCCTATCATGCGGCATACCCTTGAACGTCTTCACGCCGCCTTTCCCGACGCCCATCTGGTACTGTGTCTTGATCCTGACGACCAATGGTTCGACCCCGGCTGGGTACCGTTTGCCCGCTGGCAGAGGGTCGACGGGGGCAGCGAGCGCATGGACAGCGTGATGCAGGCACTGGCGGCCATTCCGGCTGAACCTGACGACCTGGTCATGGTGCACGACGTGGCCCGCCCCTGTGTCAGCGTTGCGGACCTCGGCTTGCTGCTGAGCCACATGCAAACGCATCCGGCCGGTGCGCTATTGGCCATGCCGGTGGCGGATACCATGAAGCGTGCCGATGACAGCGGTGCCAGTGGCGCCACCGAGCCGCGCGACGGGCTCTGGCATGCCTTGACGCCGCAGGGCTTTCGCTTCGAATTGCTCTGCCGTGCCCTGGATCAGGCCCGCGCGAATCAACTGACGGTGACCGATGAAGCCTCGGCGGTGGAGGCGCTGGGCCAGTATCCTCGGCTAGTCAGTGGGCGGCGCGACAATCTCAAGGTGACCCACCCGGACGACCTGGCCCTGGCGAATGCCATTCTGGCCGCTCAACAGAGGAACTCATGATGCGCATCGGCCACGGCTTTGACGTTCACCGCTTCGGCCCCGGCGATCACCTGATGATCGGTGGGGTAGCGATACCCTTCGAACAGGGTTTCGTCGCTCATTCCGACGGCGATGTCTTGCTGCATGCCGTCTGCGACGCCCTGCTGGGCGCCTGCGCCCTGGGCGATATCGGCGCGCATTTTCCCGATACCGACCCGGCCTGGAAGGGTGCCGATAGCCGCGAGCTGCTGCGCCATGTCATGACGCTGGTGCAAGATCAGGGGCTTGAACTGCTCAACCTAGACGCCACCCTGCTGGCCCAGGCACCGAAAATGATGCCACACATTGCAGCCATGCGTGAAACCATCGCCGCGGACCTGGGCGCTACGCTTGAGCAAGTCAACGTCAAGGCGACCACCACCGAGCGCCTGGGTTTTACCGGACGCGGTGAAGGCATCGCCGCCGAGGCCGTGGTGCTGCTGGCAAGCAACGCTTCACCGAGATGTGAATCATGAGAGAAGCCGTCATGGCGCGCTGGCCGCGGGTATTGGATGCAGCCTTCGGTCCTCCGCTTCCCGGCAATTACCGCGCTCGACCGGAAGATTTTCGTGTGGAGGAAACGCTGGATTTCGTCCCCGAAGGGCACGGCGAACATCTGTGGCTGCGCCTGGAAAAACGCAACCAGACCACGCTGGATGTGGTCAGGATATTGGCTCGGCTGTGCGCGGTCGGCCCACGCGATGTGGGGTATTCAGGAATGAAAGACCGGGTAGCGGTCACCCGCCAATGGCTGAGTGTCCATCTGCCGGGCAAGGACGACCCGGAGGCGCTGAAAAGTCAGCTGGCCGAGCTGGGTATTATCCTGCTTGAGCAGGTGCGCCATCCGCGTAAGCTCAAGCGAGGCGTGCATCGTACCAACCGCTTTACGCTGTGCCTGACGGGAGAAGCCGTCGCCGCCGCTGATTTCACCCGGCGCTGGGAGACATTGTGCGAGACGGGGGTGCCCAATTATTTCGGGCCGCAACGTTTCGGGGCGGGTGGGCGCAACCTGCTTCGCGCCCGGGAGTTGCTGGCACGTGGCTGGCGCAAGCGCGACGACCGTCAAGGCATGATGCTTTCCACGGCACGCAGTTTCTTGTTCAATGAACTGCTGGGCGCTCGCGTGCAGGCGGGCGACTGGGCGCAGCCGGTGGCGGGTGATGTCGTGATGCTGGACGGCACCCAAAGCATTTTCTGCGTGGATGAGGTGCCGGCGGAGTTGCTTGAACGAGCGGCGGCCCTGGACATTCATCCCACCGGGCCGATGTGGGGTACGGGTGAGCTGGCGACACAACAGGCCGGCAGCTATGAGCAGCAGTTGTCACAGACCCATGGCGCCTTATGTGAAGGCTTGTGCCAGGCCGGGGTCAAACGTGCCCAGCGAGCATTGCGCATGTGCCTGCTTGAACCCAGCCTGCAAATCGAAGGTGACAGGGTGCAGTTAGCTTTTTCACTGCCCCGGGGCGGCTTTGCCACCGCAGTGCTTGCCGAACTGATCGAGCATCCTGATTTTGCCGGCTTCTCTATCGACCATGCCCGGCCCGACGGCTAGGCCGAACAAGGAGTGTGAATGATGCGGCGATTGCTGCTTTCCAATGATGATGGGGTGCATGCTCCGGGTCTGCGCGCCTTGTATGAGGCCTTGTTGCCCCACGCCAAGCTGCGTGTGGTGGCGCCGGATCGTGACCGCAGCGGGGCAAGTAATTCCTTGACCCTGTCCCGGCCGCTGGCGCTGACGGCGCTGGAAAACGGCTTCTACAGTGTCGACGGCACCCCAGCGGACTGCGTTTACCTGGGCGTTAACGGGGTGTGGGACGAAAAGCCCGACCTGGTGATTTCCGGCATCAATGACGGCAGCAACCTGGGCGATGACGTGATTTATTCCGGTACCGTGGCTGCGGCAATGGAAGGGCGTAACCTGGGCATGAGTGCGATTGCCATGTCGTTGTGCGGGCGCCAGTATTTCGAGACCGCTGCCCGGGTGGCGGCCACGCTGGTAGGTGCCGCCGATCAGCTTTCCCTGCCGCCGCGCAGCCTGCTCAACGTTAACGTGCCGGACGTGCCCTGGGAGCAGTTACGCGGGTTTCGCGTTACGCGCACCGGGTATCGCGGCCCGGCGGATCGCCCTCTGGAAGTGGAGGACCCGCGGGGTCGCAAGCGTTACTGGATCGCCGCGGCGGGCGCCAATGCCGATGAGGGCGAGGATACCGATTTTGCCGCGGTGAAAGACGGTTATGTTTCCATCACCCCGTTACATACGGACCTGACGCGTTACCCTTCGCGACAGGATGTGCAGGAATGGTTGGATGCCTTTGCCTGATCCCTCACCGGCTGAATTGCGGGGTAGCGGCATGACCTCCCAGCGTACCCGTGACCGCATGATTCAACGCTTGATCGAGCAGGGTGTACGTAACCGGGAAGTGCTCGATGTCATGGCCCGCGAGCCGCGACATCTGTTTGTCGATGAAGCATTGGCGCACCGTGCCTACGAAGATACCGCCTTGCCGCTGGGCTTCGGACAGACGTTATCGCAACCCTTGACCGTCGCCCGGATGACGGAGCTTGTGGTGCGGGAATCGCCGCGTCGCGTGCTGGAAGTTGGAACGGGTTCCGGCTACCAGACGTTGATTCTTTCGCGCCTGCTCACGGAACTCTATTCGGTGGAACGCATCCATGCCTTGCATGAGCGTGCCGCATTGCGTCTGAAGCGGCTCAAGGTATCAGCAAGATTGGCACTGGCCGACGGCAATCATGGTTGGCCACAGGCGGCCCCTTTCGATGTCATTTTGCTGACGGCTTGCGCCGAAGTGGTACCTCATGAATTACTCGCACAACTCAGCGAGGGTGGCGTATTGATTGCCCCCTTGGCGGATGCCGATGGCACGCAATGGTTGACTCAGCTACGTCGAGTGGGTGAGACCATCGACCGGCGCCGGTTGGAACCGGTACGTTTTGTGCCCTTGTTACAAGGAGTTGTTGGTTGAAGCGTCAAATTGGAGTTTTTTTCAAGGGTGCCGGCATGGGAGCGGCGGATGCCGTTCCCGGCGTGTCGGGTGGCACCATTGCCTTTGTTACCGGTATTTATGAAGAGCTGATTCATACCATTCGGCAGTTCGGACCCAGTGCTTTGGGTGCCTGGCGTCGTGGACGATGGCCAGGGCTGGCTGTGCATTTGAACCTGTCCTTCGCCCTCCCGCTGTTGTTGGGTATTGCTGCGAGTCTGTTCAGTGTGGCGCACCTGGCCCTGTGGCTGATGGAGGCTTATCCACTTTTGTTGGACGGTTTCTTCTTCGGCCTGGTGGCGGCCTCGGCTCTGGTGGTAGGGGGGGCTCAGCGGGGTTGGAAATGGATCTATCTGCTGCCACTGCTGATAGGTTTGATGCTGGCCAGGGTATTGCCTTCATTGATGCCTCTGATACTGGTGATCGGCAACGATGCACTGGTCTTGGTGTTGGCCGGGGCAGTGGCCATCAGTGCCTTGCTGCTACCCGGGGTATCGGGTAGTTTTCTGCTTTTGACCATGGGGTTGTACGGCACCATCATGGACGCTATCCGGGGGCTGGATTGGGGGGTCATGAGCCTGTTCGGGCTAGGCTGTCTGATTGGATTGATGCTGTTTTCGCGCCTTCTGGCGTGGTTGTTGAGTCGCTATCATGGGGGCACATTGCAGCTCCTGTTAGGCTTTATTCTTGGTTCGCTGCCGGTCCTTTGGCCATGGCGCGAGCTGGTGCGTTATCAGCTGGGCCCCGATGGACAGTTGATTCCGTTGACGTTTCGTTATCTTTCGCCGGATGATTATGCTGTGTTGACCGGTGCTTCGGCTCAGGTACCTACTGTTATCGCACTGATGGTTGGCGGGGTTGTATTGGTGTTGTTGCTGAATCGAAAAGCGAGTGCCGGTCGTAGGTTCGGGTCCCATAAGCCCGCTGCGGAAGTGACTGAAAAGGAGTAGGAATTTCATGCATAAAGTATTCATCACATCCGCTTTGGCGCTGGTAATCACCGGGTGTGCCGCCCAGCAAGGAGGGGGGCCTCAGGTACGTGACCTGAGCGAAGCCAGCCGTGCGGTTCAACGTTCATCTTCAGGCTATACCGTAAAGCCCGGAGATACCCTGTATGGCATCGCTTGGCAGCATAATCTGGATTACCGGCAGCTGGCGGCGCTCAATAGTATCGACCCCCCTTATCAGATTCATCCTGGCGATCAGCTGCAGCTGGGTGGTAACGGGGGACAGCCTTCACGTCCCTCAACCGAAATGGGCCAATCCGATGCTACCGTGACGACTCAGTCGCGTAGTGCCGGTGCGGTAGCGACCGGTCTGAATCAAGGTGATGGCCAGCCAGTGGCTTCGGTTTCGCAGGCCCAAGATCAAGAGCTGGACTGGCTGCTGCCCGATGAAACCGCGATCGAACGCGATAAACGCCAGGCTGACGAGCGTGAGCCGGAATCCGCCACTGAGGCTGAACCGCAAGCCGAGACGGCTTCCGAATCGCAGGTAGCATCCATTAATGAGTCCGAGCCTGTAGCTGAGGCTAAGCCTGAACCCGCACCCGAGCCCGAGCCTGAAACTGCCTCTGAAGCACCCACCGCGCCCGACGTGCAAGACTCGGAGCCACAAGCCGCCCCACCCACGCCCCGTGCGGAACGTACCTATACCCCGGTTGAAACCGTGGACTGGCAGTGGCCCGTCGACGGCCAGGTGGTGGGGGGATTCGGCAAGGGAAGCAACGTTACTGCCGGGATTGATATCGCCGGGGAAAAGGGGCAATCTGTCAAGGCGGCGGGTCCCGGCATCGTGGTGTATGCGGGTAGCGGAGTCCGGGGGTATGGCAACCTTGTGTTGCTAAAGCATAATGATCAATACCTTAGCGCCTATGCGCATAATGACAGCTTGCTGGTCGACGAAAACGATGTCGTGGCCGCAGGGGATGTCATTGCCACCATGGGCGACAGTGATGCAGAAGATGTCAGGCTGCATTTCGAAGTGCGTGAGGATGGACAGCCTAAAGATCCCCTAACGTTCCTGCCGTCACGCTGAGGCGATATATCCTGAATTACTGATACGCTAACATCAAGAAATGACGTGATACCTGCCGGTAAAACCTTTCGGCAGTTACAAAGCGGTTGTTAAAAATTACCGATCCACATAATTCATGCATATGAATGAAATAACTCATAAGAAATGAATGGGTAAAATAATAAACAGCCATAACAATAAGCGCCGATGATAGGCGCAAAGAATGCTTTGGTTTGAAGGCGGGCAGGCCCAATCACGGGGGTTTTATATAATGAGTATGCTGGAACGCGATATTCAGGAAGTCGACCTGAACTCCGCAGAGGAAGCGGTGGGCCAGGTGGAGGATGATTCTGTCGTTGAAGAAGATGCTTTCGAGAAAGCATTGGGGCGCGAGGATCGTCAGCACCACAAAAGCCTGGATGCAACGCAAATATATCTCAATGAAATTGGTTTTTCTCCACTTCTGACGCCGGAAGAAGAAGTGTTCTACGGGCGTTTGGCCCGCAAGGGCGATTCGCTTGGACGCTCGCGAATGATCGAATCCAACCTTCGGTTGGTGGTCAAGATTGCGCGGCGTTATCTCAATCGCGGCCTGACATTGCTGGATCTTATCGAGGAAGGCAACCTCGGTTTAATCCGTGCGGTGGAAAAATTTGATCCCGAACGTGGTTTTCGTTTTTCCACTTATGCCACCTGGTGGATACGCCAGACCATCGAGCGTGCCTTGATGAATCAGACGCGCACGATTCGTCTGCCGATTCACGTGGTCAAGGAATTGAATATCTATCTGCGTGCGGCACGGGAATTGACTCAAAAGCTGGATCACGAAGTGACCGCCGAAGAAATCGCCGAGCATCTGGATAGACCGGTCGCGTCGGTCAAGAAAATGCTTCGCCTCAATGAACGCGTTTCCTCGGTGGACTATCCAGTGGGCGGCGAGAGCGACAAGCCGCTGATCGATACGCTGTCCGATGAGCATGAAAACGGGCCGGAAACCTCGTTGGTGGATGGTGACGTCAAGGAACATGTCGACGGCTGGCTGGATGAATTGAGTGAAAAGCAGCGGGAAGTGGTGGTGCGCCGATTCGGTCTGCGCGGCCATGAAGCCGCCACCTTGGAGGTCGTGGGTGCTGAAATCGGCTTGACCCGTGAGCGGGTACGCCAGATTCAGGTGGAAGCGCTCAAGAAACTGCGTCGTGCTCTGGAGAAGCAAGGCTTGTCCGTGAATTCGATTTTCGAAAACTGATGGTGTGCGCTTGGCGGTACGGTACGCCCTGTGCCGCCAAGGTTAATTTCAAATGTCCTCTTTAATAATGACCTCGAAAAACCATGGTTATCTGTGGTGGGTGCCTGGCCTACCCATGCTAAGCAAGCGAAATATCCGATGCGCCCGTTGACGGCTCATATTGACCTTGACGCCCTGCGTCATAATTACCGCTTGGCGCGGGACCTGGCGCCACAAAGTCAGGCGTTGGCCGTGCTCAAGGCCGATGCCTACGGCCATGGCGCTCTGGCTTGCGCCAAGGCACTGGAAGACTTGGCTCCGGCATTTGCCGTGGCCTGCCTGGAAGAGGCGATGGTGCTGCGCGAAGGTGGTATTCGCACGCCGATTGTACTCCTGGAAGGCATTTTTACTCCCGATGAGCTGGTGCTCGTCGATGAGCTGGGTGTGTGGATGGCGGTACACAGCCATTGGCAGGTGCAGGCGTTGTTGCGGTTTACGCCGCGTCGGCCTATTCCGGTATGGCTGAAAGTGGATTCCGGCATGCATCGTTTGGGGTTTCGTCCTGAAGAGGCGGCGAGCGTCTGGCGGCAATTGTCGGCCGCACCGATGCGGGCCACCAACCTTCACCTGATGAGCCATTTCGCCACCGCAGACCGCTTGGATGACGACTACTTTCAGCGCCAGATGACCTGTCTCAATGCATTGGCTGTCCAGCTCAAGGCCCCCCTATGCCTGGCCAATTCACCGGCTACCTTGGCATGGCCGATGGCACATGGTGCCTGGAACCGCCCAGGTGTCATGCTGTACGGAAGCGACCCCCTGGAAGTGCCCAATGCCGTCAGCCAGCGGCTTGCCCCGGTAATGAGCCTGCGTTCGGAGATCATTGCAGTACGTGAACTCGCCCAGGGTGAGCCGGTGGGTTACGGCGGGCGCTGGCAAGCCTCTCGACCCTCGCGGATTGCGGTGGTGGCCTGCGGCTACGGCGATGGTTATGATCGCCATGCCGTGGATGGAACCCCGGTGCTGGTCGAAGGCAAGCGGTGCGCGCTTTCCGGCAAGGTGTCGATGGACATGCTGACCGTGGACATTACCCAGGTGCCCGAGGCGACCATCGGCAGCGAGGTGATATTGTGGGGACGTGCCCTGAGTGGCCAAACGCTGAATATCGATGAAGTGGCAGGTTATTGCGATACCATCAGCTACACCTTGTTGACCGGGGTACTGCCGCGCGTGCCAAGGCGCTATCATGGTGGCCTTTGCTGAGCGGTTGCCTTTTATATGTCTAAACGTCGTTACCCCGCTTCCTTTGCGCATCCGCGTTTCTGGCCCACTTGGCTTGCGATCGGTGCCATGCACCTGGTCGCCTGGCTGCCCTGGCGGCTCAAGCTCTGGCTGGGTAAGGGGATAGGCCTGGCCGCCTGGCGGTTGGTCAAACGGCGCCGGCACATTACCGCCACCAACCTGGCGTTGGCCTTTCCCGAAAAATCCGCTGTCGAACAGCGCCGCCTGGTGCGTGAAACCTTTATCGCCAATGGCATCGGCTTAATGGAAACCGCCACAGCCTGGTGCCGTGATGCCGAGCATCTGCGCCATCGTGTGGCTTGCCGAGGTGAAGAGCATCTGAAGCGGGCCAAAGCCCAAGGCAAAGGGGTATTGATCGTGGGGGTGCATTTTTCGACCCTTGATATGGGAGGCGCCTTGCATTCGTTGTTCTTCGAAGCGGATGCCGTTTATCGCCCCCACAATAATCCGTTATTCGATCGTTTCATGACTCGCTCCAGGCATCGCGTCTTTGGGGAACTGATCGACCGTCACGATCTACGCCGCATGATTCGCTGTATAAAAGCAGGCCGCATCGTATGGTATTCGCCGGATCAGGATTTTGGGCGAGGGGTCAGTGTGTTTGCCCCGTTTTTCGGTCAGCAGGCCGCTACCATCCGCTTGACCACCAAGATCGCGCGCATGACCGGCGCACCGGTGGTGCCGCTGATATTTCATCGCAACCCGGATAATCACACCTATACCATCGAATGGTTGCCGGCGCTCGAAGACTTTCCCGGTAACGATGAAGTGGAGGATGCCACCCGGGTGAATGCATTTGTCGAGCAGGCGATTCGCAAGCACCCAGAGCAATATCTGTGGTTGCATCGTCGCTTCAAGACGCGCCCGGAAGGAGAGCCCGGCGTCTACTGACGCCGAGTAAAGCGAGGCAGGAAAAGGGCGTTCAGTCCACGTTGCGCGAGTAGAAGATTTCCAGCATTTCCTTGCGCAGCCGGCTTTCGATGTCGCGGGCCTCTTCGAAGGTAATGTCGCGCCGGGAGGTGCCGAACAGGTAGTTGTCCAGGGCGAAGTCCTTGAGCAGCATCTTGGTGTGAAACATGTTTTCCTGATACACGTTCACATCCACCATTTGATAGGCATGCTTGGTGTCTTCGGCCAGGTAGTCCTGGATCGAGGTGATGTCGTGGTCGATAAACAGTTTCTTGCCATTGACGTCCCGGGTGAAACCGCGCACCCGGTAATCCACGGTGACAATGTCAGAATCGAAGCTGTGAATCAGATAGTTCAACGCCTTGAGCGGGCTGATCATGCCACAGGTGGACACATCGATATCCAGCCGGAACGTGCTGATGCCATTATCCGGGTGAGATTCCGGGTAGCTGTGCACCGTCACGTGGCTCTTGTCCAGGTGACCGACCACGGTTTTGGGCAAGGGGCCGGGGCCCGGCTGAATCTGCTCGGGGGCGGCATCGTCAAGTTCGTGCTCGGCAATCAGGATGGTCACGCTGGCGCCATGGGGCTCGTAATCCTGCCGCGCGATATTGAGCACATGAGCACCGATGATATTGGTCACATCCTTCAATATCTGGGTCAAGCGCTCGGCGTTGTAAAGCTCATCGATATAATCGATGTAGGCTTTACGCTGCTCTTCGGTCTTGGCATAGCAGATGTCGTAGATGTTGAAGCTCAAAGAGCTGGTCAGGTTGTTAAACCCGTGGAGTCGGAGATTATCAGACACGTCCGAGCCTCCTCATGGCAGGTGAAGACACCCCGACGAGCCAGCGCCGGAACCGATAAACACTTATATAAAAATAAGGGGGCGTATTATGCCCGGCCGAGTCGTGCGGCGCACCCGACCAAGAGCATTTTTTTATGACTTTCGCGGAAAAGATGTTCAAACGTCGATAATCTCGAAAGAATGGGTGATATCCACGCCTCCCCGGACCAACATGATCGAGGCACTGCAGTATTTTTCTGCGGACAGCTCGACGGCGCGTTTTACCTGCTTTTCTTTCAACGCCCGGCCACTAACCACGAAGTGCACGTGGATCTTGGTGAATACCGCAGGCGTTTCCTCGGCGCGTTGGGCCTCGATTTCGGCGACACAATCGGTCACGTCTGCCCGCGCCTTGTCGAGAATGTTGAGAATATCGAAAGCGGTACAGCCGCCCATGCCCATCAATAACATTTCCATCGGCCGTGGGCCGGTGTTGCGTCCGCCGTGATCCGGCGGGCCGTCCATCACCAAGCTATGGCCGCTGCCGGATTCCGCCACAAACTGTCGACCATCCGTCCATCTGACTCGAGCTTTCACGCACCTCTCCTCGGGTTGGATCACTATTGGTTGGGGGAGGATAGCATTTTTCCCTCGCCTCGCTGCAGGGTTTACATCCATCCGGGCTCAGGGTGCTGCTTGCAGCTGTGTTTCCAGCCGGGCAAGGCGTTCGGGTGTGCCTACATCCACCCAGCTACCTTGAAAATGTTCACCACTAACCCGCTGTTGTTGCATGGCATTTTTCAGCAGCGGCGCCAAGGCAAAGGCACCGGGCGGCAGGCCGGCTATCAGCGCCGGGTCGATCACGCTTAGCCCGGAAAATGTCAGCCTAGGACTGCCTTCCAGTTGAACGCACCCGTTGTGCGCCAAATGAAAATCACCTTGAGGATGGTGGTCGGGATTGTTCACGAGTACCAGATGAGCCATCTTGCCGTCACCGAGCGCGATTGGGTCGGGCAGGTAATCGCACCAGATGTCACCGTTGACCAGCAGGAAAGGGGCATCCCCGAGCAATGGCAAGGCATGACGAATACCTCCGCCTGTTTCCAATGGCTCTCGCTCATAGCTCCAGGCAATGCTGACCCCGTAACGCTCGCCATCGCCCAACGCCTGGATGATCTGCTCACCCCGGTAGCTGACATTGATGACCACCTCATTGACTCCTTTGCGCGCTAAATGTTCCAGGTGATGCACGATCAACGGCTTGCCCGCCACCGGCAACAGTGGCTTGGGGCAGTGGTCGGTCAAGGGACGCATGCGTTTGCCCAGCCCGGCGGCGAGTATCATGGCTTTCACTGGACGTCCTCCCGGCTCAGGCGCTGGTTCAATGCTGGGCGCAGGGTCTCCCTTACCCAGTGCAGAAAGTCGCTATGGGCGGGCAGGGTGGCCAGGCTATCCTCCAGATGATCGAGAAAATGCGGCAAACGCCACAGGTAACCGGTCTTGTGATCGCGCAAGGTCAGACGACAAAAAATCCCCAGCACCTTGAGGGAGCGTTGGGCGGCCATGGCCTGAGTCTGGTGCTCGAAGGTCGCCTGGTCGATGTCGGCAGCCAGACGGCCATCGCGTCGGGCCTGATGGTAAAACTCGCCGACAAGGGCACTGAAGGCCTCAGGGAAAAAGCGGCAATAACGCCCACGCAGCAGCGATATCAAATCATAGGCAATGGGTCCGGCCACGGCATCCTGAAAATCGATCATGTACAGCTGATCCTCGTAGAGCATCAGGTTCATGGCATCGAAATCCCGATGCACGCTGACTACCGGCTGGCTCAGGGCCGTCTCGATCAGCGCCTTGCGTACGGCCAGCCAGCTGTCGGGCGCCTCTATTCCCAGCCAGGCGTTGAGGCACCAGTCGGGGAAAAGATCCAGTTCACGGCCCAGCAAGGCAGCATCGTAAGCCGGCAAGGCGCCGGGGTCGGCGCGGTTCTGCAGGGCGGCGATAACCGCCAGCGCCTGGTAATGGCGTGCCAGGGTATCGGGATGCTCGGCGGCCCTGAACGCATTCTGCAGAGGTGTCTCGCCCAGATCCTGTAGTTCGATGAACCCTTGTGCCAGATCATGAGCGTAGATGATCGGCACCGCCAGCCCGGCGGCTCGCCAGCGTTCGGCGATGGCGATGAAGGTCTGGGAGTCTTCCTGCTCGGGAGGGGCATCCATCAGCATGCGGCTTTCGCCTCCCGGCAGGGTGAAGCGAAAATAGCCCCGAAAGCTGGCGTCGCCACCGGCTGGAGAGAGCGTAAGGGCGCTAACAGGCAAGCCGTGTCGCTCGGCTGTCCAGGCGGTCAAGGCGTCAAATCGTGAAGAGGACATGCAAGCTCCTTGCTGGTCGGGCATCATGCGGACTGTATAATACCGATTCTCGATGCCAAGGATAACGGACATGGGCAAGCGACTTTCGCGCACGGCACCGATTTCGCGAATGCTGGGGGCCGGCCTGCTGGCAAGTGCATCGCTGAGCCCCGCCTGGGGGCAGGGCGACGAACCCACGGCGGAACAGCTTGATTGGCACCCTTGGGAGGGCGCGGCCGCAGAAGGACAGCTATGTCGCGGACGTTACGTCATGCCGGCATACCGTCTGCCCGCTGCGCCCGACCCCGAGGCTCTTTCGCTGGAAGCGGATGCGCTGAATTATGCCACCGGCGGAGACGCTCTGTTGCGTGGTGATGTGGTGCTTCGCCGCGGCGATGCCCAACTGGAAGCCCAGTCATTGAAAATCCCTGCGGACCGCGAGCAGCTGTACGCAGAAGGAAAGCTTTCCTTGCGGGATGGGCGCGTCCTGGTGCGCGCTGAACGAGCGGATATGGCATTGAGCGCCGATCGCGCGACGCTGGAAGATACCGCTTATGTGTTCTACAACCAGCATATTCGCGGCCAGGCGGCCCAGTTGAAGCAGACCGGGGAAGATCGCTATCGTCTGCGTGATGCCGGTTTCACGACCTGTGACCCGGGTGACAATACCTGGCGTCTGGTGAGCAGCGACATCAAGCTCGATCAGGCAAGTGGCGTGGGTACCGCTCGCCATGCCCGGCTCGAAGTCAAGGATGTGCCGGTGTTCTATTGGCCTTGGCTGCGCTTTCCGCTTGATGATCGTCGCCAGACGGGTCTGCTGTGGCCTTCCTTGAGTGCCTCCGGGGATGGGGTCGATTATGCCCAACCGTTTTACTGGAATATCGCGCCTGATCAGGACGCTACGTTTATTCCGCGCTGGTTGTCGGACCATGGTTGGTTGCTGGGCGGTGAGTACCGTTATCTGCGCGAGGCAAGCGCCGGGCAGATCGAGGGGGCCTGGCTTTCCAGTGACGATGGCGGCTCCGGCGGCGGCGCTAATCGTTATGCCGGAGAAGATCGCTGGTATATTGATGCCACCCATGCGGGGCGTCTGACCTCACGCAGTAATTATCGCCTGCGTTACGGCGGCGCCAGCGACGGGCGCTACTTCGATGATTTCGACAGCGGCATCGGCGGAGACTCAAGGGTCAGCATGGAGCGTCTGGCTCAGGTGGATTATCGCGGTGAGCGCTGGCAACTGGACGCCCGTGCCCAGGGATTTCAGCGTCTGGAAGATCCGCTTGCCGATAACGATAAGCCGTTCTATCGTCTGCCCAGTCTGGCCGCCAACGCTCAATGGCAGTTTGATAACGGCCTGTATTCCGAATGGCGCTCCAATGCGACGTATTTCTGGCGTGACGTGGACGAGACCGTCGTGCCGGAGCGTGAGGCGGCTATCGGGTCACGGCTGCACCTTACTCCGGTAGTCGGGTGGCGTTTTGATCGCCCCTGGGGTTACCTTGAACCACGCAGCGAGCTTTGGCATACCGCTTACACGCTGGATTACGATGATCGCCAGACACAGCGCAGCGACACGCCGACGCGTAGTGTGGCGTTAAGCTCGGTGGATGGCGGCCTGGTGTTCGAGCGTGAACTGGCGCTGGGCGGGCAGGATTACCGCCAGACGTTGGAGCCGCGTTTCAACTATGCCTATGTGCCGCGTACCGATCAACGCGACCTGCCCGACTTCGACAGTCGTGAGCGGACGTTTTCATGGAACCAGCTATGGTCAACCCGGCGTTTTTCCGGTGCCGACCGCGTGGGGGACCTCAATCGCCTTTCTTACGCGCTGGAATCGCGCCTGCTGGAAGATGGCGCCGGCGCTGAGCGGCTTTCGGTAGGTATGGGGCAGAGTGTGTATTTCGCTGACCGACGCATCGACATCGACGGTGACCCGGACAAGTCGCGCCGCGACGAGTATCTCACCGAGGCACGTTATTATCAGGCGACCCGCGAGCGTTCGCCGCTGGTGACCCGTCTGGACTGGCAGATCACCCCGCGCTGGAGCGCAGGTTATGAATGGCTTTACGATGACCACCGTGACCAGACCGAACGTTCTTCAGTCGAGGCTCGCTACCGGCATCCTGACGGTCATGTGCTGAACCTCGGGTATCGCTGGGAAATCCAGGGGTTCGACCCGGCAGTGTTGCCGGGTGACGACGCCTATCGTGATTACAACCGTGAAGAGATAGATGTCTCGTTTGCCTGGAAAGCCACGCCACGCCTGGACTTGATCGGACGTTATCTTCACGATCAGACGCATCAGCGTTCGCTTGACCAGTTGGCCGGTGTGCAGTGGAATGATTGTTGTTACGGCCTGCAGCTGGTGTGGCGTGAGTGGGTGGACGATAACGACACCGCGCGCGTGGAAGATGACTTCAGTGACCGGGGAATTTTCCTGCGTTTTGTGTTCAAAGGCCTGGGTGGCATGGGACAACATTCGGGCGGTGCTTTCGAGCAGGCGATCCCTGGTTATCGTGCGACGCAGTTCTAGGGGCTTTCCTAGGAACCCAGTTACCTGGATTCGCTGCCCTGTTCGATTGAGCCAGTTCTATTGAGCAAGACCGATCGAGCCAGACGCTTACTCTCAAGAGACGTTTTATATGAACAAACGAAATCCATTGATGTGCAGCACAAAGATCACCACGCTGGGACGCGTTCTGGGGCTGGCTTTGTGCTTGGGGATTGCTCCCATAACCTTGCAGGCGCAGGACTTTCAATCCACGGAACGACGTGTGCTCGACCGTATCGTGGCGGTGGTCGATGACCGTGCCATCATGCAAAGCGAACTCGATGACCGCTTGCAACAGGTGCTTCGTCAAGCCGAAGGACAAGGTGCCAGTTTGCCGCCCCGGCCAACGCTTCGAGAGCAAGTGCTGGAGCGCATGGTGATAGAGGAGATCCAGTTACAAAAGGCTCGCGAAGCCAACTTCAGCGTGGATGAAACCGAGCTCAATCAGCAAGTGCGGCGCATTGCTGAATCCAATGGCATGAGCCTGGATGAATTCGCCGATGCGCTCGAAGCCGACGGCTCGTCCCTGGCCGATGTACGTGAAGACATCCGCCGTGAAATGCTGATTCGTCAGGTGCAGCAGCGCCAAGTGGGGGGGCGCGTGTCGGTCACCGAGCGTGATGTCGAGCGTGCACTCGAGCAGTATCGCCAGGATGCCAGCCAGGAAGTACAGCGTGAACAGGTACGCCAGGCGCTGTTCCAGCGGCGTGCCAATGAGGCGCTGGAAAACTGGCACCAGGAAATCCGTTCGCAAGCCTTCGTCGATATCCGCCTGTAATGCCTGGTTTGGCACACGCCCGCCCCCGGCTGGTTTTGACCACCGGTGAGCCTGCGGGTATCGGCCCCGAACTTGCCCTGATGCTGGCCGCCGGAGGCGATCTGCCCTCGGGCACTGTCGCCATCGGCGATCCTGAAATGCTGGCGGCGCGTGCCCGCCAGTTGGGTTTGCAGGTGCGGATCAGCGTCAGCCAACCCGGCGAGGCTCTGCCTGAAAGCGGGCCCGGCATGCTGGCGGTGTGGCCGGTGCCCCTGGGTGAGCCCGCCAATCCCGGGGTGCTCAACCCGGCCAATGCCGATTACGTGCTGCAAACCTTGCATGTGGCAGTGAAGGCATGTCTGGCTGGCCATGCCCAGGCAATGGTGACGGCCCCTCTGCATAAAGGGGTGATCATCGAGGGCGGGCACCCGGGATTTACCGGCCACACCGAGTTTCTGCGCGATGCGTGCCAAGTGAGCGAAGTGGTCATGCTGCTGGCCACCGATCGCGCCCTGCACAGCCAGGTGCCCGGCTGGCAGGGTGCAGGCGACTTGCGAGTGGCGCTAGTCACCACGCATTTGCCCTTGCGTGAAGTGGCGGATGCGATCACCGTCGAGCGATTGACGCGGGTGGTGCGCATTCTGGAAACCGGCTTGCGCCAACAGTTCGGTATCCTGGCGCCACGGATTGCGGTGTGTGGCTTGAATCCCCACGCCGGTGAAGACGGCCATCTGGGTAATGAGGAGCAGACCATCATCACGCCGACCCTGAACGCCTTGCGCGCTGAGGGGCTGGACATTCATGGCCCGCTGCCCGCCGATACGTTGTTTACTCCGCGCCACTTGGCGGGCGTGGATGCGGTACTGGCGATGTATCACGACCAAGGGCTGGCGGTGTTGAAATATGCCGGCTTCGGGCGGGCGGCCAACATTACCCTGGGCCTGCCGCTGGTCCGTACCTCGGTGGATCACGGCACGGCGCTGGATCTGGCCGGGACGGGGCAAGCCGATCCTGCAAGCCTGAAGGTGGCCCTCAATCTGGCAGCCACCCTGGCAGGTCGCAAGCGGCTCGGTTAACAGCGGAAACCGCCGGCTTTCAGTGCCGTTCAATCCTGGTGTCGTTCAATTTCAGCGGCATTCAATGTCAGTGTCACTCAACTTCCAAGGACAGCGTTTTCATGTCTCAAGTGCCGGTTCATCGCGCCCGTAAGCGCTTCGGTCAAAATTTCTTGCGCGACCCGGGCATTATCTCGCGGATCGTGCGTTCGATCGCCCCGCGTGCCTCCGACCGGCTGGTGGAAATCGGCCCCGGCCAGGGCGCGCTGACCGAACCTTTACTCGACGCCGCCGGGCATCTGGAAGTCATCGAGCTGGACCGTGACCTGATTCCCGGCCTGCGGGTGCAATTCTTCAACTATCCTGATTTCGTGATTCACGAGGGCGACGCGCTCAAGTTCGATTTCGCTGCCTTGAAAGGCGAGGGGCCGGCGCTGCGCGTGGTGGGTAACCTGCCTTACAATATTTCCACGCCCTTGATCGTGCATCTGCTCTCCATGGGAGATGCCATTGGCGACATGCATTTCATGTTGCAAAAGGAAGTGGTCGAGCGTCTGGCGGCACAGCCGGGCGGCCCGGACTGGGGACGACTTTCGGTGATGGCGCAATATCACTGCCGGGTTGATCAGTTGTTTGTGGTGCCACCGGAGGCGTTCGTGCCACGCCCCAAGGTGGACTCGGCGATCGTTCGCTTGACCCCGCATGCGCAATTGCCGCATACCGCTCAAGACACCCAAGTGTTGTTCGATATGGTGCGCACGGCCTTCGGTCAACGGCGCAAGACATTGCGCAACAACCTCAAAGGGCTGATTCCCGCCGAGCAACTGGAGGGCTTGGGGATCGACCCTGGTCGCCGGCCGCAAACCTTGACCGTGGAAGAGTACGTGCGGATTGCCAACCATCTGGCGGCAAATAATGCCGCAAGTCACGAGGAGTGAGTGTGTCGGACATCGGCGTCACTATCGAACCCTATTACCGCAGTGAAGAATCCAGCGAATCCGAGTCACGCTATGTCTTCGGTTACACCGTGACCATTCACAATACCAGCGCTCATAGCGTACAGCTCATGGCGCGTTACTGGAAAATCACCCAGGGCAATGGTGAGAACCAGGAAGTGCGCGGCAAGGGGGTGGTCGGCCAGCAACCCTTGATCGGCCCCGGCCAGCGCTTTCGCTATACCAGCCGCGCGATTTTGCAAAGCCCCGTGGGCGTGATGGAGGGGGCTTATACGTGTTTCGATGTCTCCACCCAGCAATCCTTCGATGTACCCATCGCGCCCTTTCGGCTGGCGGGGTTGAATCAAATTCATTGAACGCGACCAGGCGCCAGGAAGGCTCTGGTTAACGTGACCGAAAAGGCTGAGCATGACCACGTATGCGATAGGTGATTTACAAGGCTGCCATGCGGAACTGGTGGCGCTTCTCGAGGCGATTGATTTCAATCCGGCTCATGATCGGTTATGGCTGGCGGGAGACCTGGTCAACCGTGGCCCCGGTTCGCTCGAATGCTTGCGTGAAGTCAAGGCATTGGGCGCTGCCGCTTGCTCGGTGCTGGGCAATCATGACCTGCACCTTCTGGCGGTGGCGCGGGGCGGTGGCAAGCTGAAAAAAAACGATACCCTGCTGCCTATTCTCGAGGCGCCGGATCGAGAAGCGCTTCTCGACTGGTTGCAGGCATTGCCCTTGAGCGTAAGGCATGGCGATACCCTGATGACCCATGCAGGCTTGTTGCCTCAGTGGACGCTTGATCGGGCTGAAGCACTGGGGGCCGAAGTCAACGCTGCCTTGACCGGAGAACGCGCCGGCGCCTTTTTGAAACAGATGTACGGTAATCAGCCGCGTCGCTGGCGCCCTGAGCTTGAAGGCATCGAGCGCCTGCGCATGATCACCAATGCCTTGACCCGCATGCGTTTCATCGATGCCGAAGGGCGCTTGGATTTCGAGGCCAAGGAAGGGCTGGATAGCGCCCCAGAAGGGTTCGCCCCCTGGTTTCAATTTGCCCGGCAGGACGATCCTTATCTTATTTTCGGGCATTGGGCGGCGCTGCAAGGACGGCTGCCCAAGGCCAAGGTGCGCGCCGAGGCTCTGGATACCGGCTGCGTATGGGGAGGCAGCTTGACCGCGCTTGATCTGGAAACCGGCAAGCGGATCAGCGTGCCCAGCCAGCAGACAAGGAAAAAATCATGACGTCGGCTGCGCAACGCGATCGTCGGCTTGCGGGACTGGAGGTCTATCGCGTCGGCGGTGCGGTACGTGATGATCGCCTGGGATGGCCGGTCTATGACAATGACTGGGTGGTGGTGGGTGCCACGCCGGAAATGTTACGCAAACGCGGTTTCAAACCGGTAGGGCGGGATTTTCCGGTATTTCTTCACCCGGAAACCCATGAAGAGTACGCACTGGCGCGTACCGAGCGTAAGTCCGGCCATGGCTATGTGGGCTTCAGCGTCCATGCAAGCCCTGATGTGAGCCTGGAAGACGACCTGGCGCGGCGCGACTTGACCATCAATGCCATGGCGGAGACCCCCGAGGGCGAGTTGGTCGACCCTTACGGGGGGTTGGCGGACCTAAAGGCACGGGTGCTGCGCCATGTGTCTCCGGCTTTCGTGGAAGACCCCTTGCGGGTATTGCGCACGGCGCGGTTTCTGGCCCGCTACGCAGGGCTGGGGTTCGTCATTGCCGAGGAAACGCAGGCATTGATGACGGAGCTTTCGCGTAGCGGTGAGCTTGAGCATCTGGCCGCCGAGCGGGTCTGGGTCGAAACCGAAAAAGCCTTGGGCGAACCCCAGCCCGAGGCTTACTTTCATGCGCTTTCGGCCTGTGACGCCCTTTCCGTGCTGATGCCGGAACTTGTCGCGGCTGGGCAGGCTTCGCTTGAGACGGCACTGGCACGGCTGCATGAAATTCCTCTATCCGGTTCGCCAAGCGTGGCGCATTGGCGTTATGCCAGGCTGGTAGAGCATTTGACGCCCGAGGCTCGCCAGTGCCTTGCCGAGCGCTTGCGCTTGCCCAAGGTAGTCGCCCAGCTGGCTCGGCATAGTGCCGCAAGCCACCGGTTACTGGAGCATGGGCGTCGGGGAGAGGTGACGGTGGAAGCGGTAATGGCGTGGCTGAACAACCTTGATGGTTGGCGTAAGCCCCAGCAGATCGAGGATCAGTTGGCGTTTATCGAGTGCCAGCAGCCGCACCTGGCGGAACATGTGCAACGGGCCTGGCAGGCTGCACGTGGTGTAGAGCCACGCGACCTGGTGGCTGCCGGCTACAAAGGGGGGGAGTTGGGCGAAGCCTTGAAACGAAAGCGACGTGATGCGGTAGCGCAGGCATTATCGAGCAGCGCTTAACCGGGCGTTATTTAGGTGAGCGTCGGTGTAACGCGAAAGCCATCTTCCTTGCCAGCGAAAGTCCACCGGCCACAGGCGTTGGCTGCCCATCGAGAAATTTTTCCATAACGTTGCGTAAGCTATTCCGCTTTGCGGATGGCGGGCGTCAGGCATTAACTCGGTGAGCGGTTGTAGCACAAAGGCGTTATGAGTAATTTCGCCACGCGGCAGTGTCACGCCGTCGATGAGGCCGCACAGCTCGCCTACGGTAAGAAGGTCGATGTCTAGAGCGCGTGGACTGTATTTGGGCGTGTCCGGACGACGCCCATGTTGGGCTTCCAGGTGCTTGGCCCAGGCGTGGAGCTCGCCGGGGGTGGCGTTGCTGTAAAACGCGACCACCAGATTGTAGAAATTACGGCTATCGAGAAATCCCACCGGTTCGCTTTCAAACACCCCGGATATGGCAAGGTTGCCGAAACGTGCCTGGAGGGCATCGAGACACAGGCGGATATGCCGCTCAGGCTCGATATTGCTGCCTAGACTGACCGTCACTTGCCTCATCAGCTTGGCTCCTGCTCGTGAGAAGGACGTACGCCTCGGGTAATCATAATACCAACACTTTTCGCCCTGGCCACCGCGCCGGGCTTGCGTACCGTCAGGCGTAGCCAGGCAATGGGAAATTCATTGCGCAGGCATTCGGCCAGACGTTCGGCGAAGGTTTCCACCAGGGCGAATTGATGTGCATCGGCAAACGCCTGGATTCGCTGACAGATGGCGGCATAATCCAGGGTCAGACGCAGATCATCGGTGGCGGCCGCCGAGCGAATGTCGCTAGCCAGTTCAAGGTCGAGTTGCAGCGCCTGAGTGATCGTACGTTCCCAGCCATAGACGCCGATGATAGTGTCGACATCCAACGCTTCGATCAAGATGCGATCCATGAGCCTTCCCCTTTCAATCAGCCGGCGATTGTACGTGAGGACGCCGTCGAGCGACAGACGAACCAGGCAGAAAGCGAGCGGATAGTCATGATATGGATACTTGTGGGCTATTTATGCGGAAGTTGGTTGGCGGCGCTGAGCGTTTGTCGTTGGGCCGGCGTGGTGGACCCACGACAATGCGGGTCCTTCAATCCTGGCGCCTCCAACGTTCTGCGCACGCACGGGTCGCGCTTGGCGCTGATGACCGTGATATTGGATGCCCTCAAGGGCATGCCGGTAGTGGGATTGGTCAAATGGCTAGGCATGCCGGTATGGTTGCAGGGTGCGGTGGGGCTTGCCGTATTACTGGGGCACAGTTATCCGCTATGGCATGGTTTCCGCGGGGGCAAGGCGGTGGCAAGCGCCTTGGGTGTGCTGCTGGTATTGGTGCCCGAAGTGGCACTGTTGGGAGTGCTGGGCTGGGCGCTGATGGCCTGGTGGTTGAAAAACCCCGGCCAGGCGTCGATTGTCAGTGCGTTACTCACGCCATTGTTGAGCCTATGGCTAACGCCTGAATATACCGGGATAGTGGTTGTCTTCAGCGCTCTGGTGCTGGTACGCCATTGGCATAATTTGCGTCGTTTGCGCCGAGATGTCGCTTCTCGTTTCAAGGAGCCTTAGACGGGGCAGTCAAGGTTTCCAGCGGCCAGCGGGGTATGGCAAGCATGGTGTCGGCGTCTCGTTCGCCGGCCAACAGGCGCTGAGCGCCCACGTAGGCAATCATGGCGCCGTTATCGGTACAGAAGCGTCCGCGGGGATAGAACGCCCGGGCGTTACGCTTGACGGTTTCCTGCTCGAGCCGTTCGCGCAAGCGCTGGTTGGCACTCACGCCGCCCGCCACCACCAGTCGTTTCAGGCCGGTCTGATCCAGGGCGCGACGACATTTGATCACCAGGGTATCCGCCACGGCTTCTTCGAAGGCGCGGGCGATATCGGCCCGGGCCTGCTGGTCGAGTTCGCCATCGGCTTCCAGGCGGCGAATCGCCGTCAGCGTATGCGTCTTGAGGCCGGAAAAGCTGAAGTCCAGCCCCGGTCGATCGGTCATGGGGCGCGGAAAGCGAAAGCGTTTGGGGTTACCCTGCTCGGCCAGGCGTGCCACCTGAGGCCCTCCGGGATAAGCCAGCCCCAACATCTTGGCGGCCTTGTCGAAGGCTTCGCCAGCGGCGTCGTCGACCGACTCGCCAAGCAATCGATAGCGCCCCAGCCCTTGCACTTCCACCAACTGGGTGTGGCCACCGGAGACAAGTAGCGCTACGAATGGGAAAGCCGGTGGCTCGTCTTCCAGCATGGGCGCGAGCAGATGGCCTTCCATGTGATGGACGCCGAGAACGGGAATACCCAAGGCGCGAGCCATGCCGTGCGCGGTACTGGCGCCTACCATCAGGGCACCGACAAGGCCGGGCCCTGCGGTATAGGCAATCCCATCAAGCTCCTGGCGGCTGAGCCCGGCCTCATCGAGGACCTGGGTAATCAACGGCAATAGTTTGCGAGTGTGATCGCGGGAGGCCAGCTCAGGCACCACGCCGCCATATTCGGCATGCATGGCGACCTGGCTGTAGAGCGCATCGCCCAGCAAGCCGCCCTGGTTATCGTTGACGCTGGTATCGTAAAGCGCGACGCCGGTTTCGTCGCAGGACGTTTCAATGCCCAGTACGCGCATGCCTTGATTCTCGACTGCAGAGGTGAAGAGGCCGAAGTCTAGCATTATCGACAGGCCGCGGGGACAGGCGCAGCGTTATTCCATGAAACCAGAAGTCAGTACATTGTTTGCAATGCAGGGCATGCAGGACTAGACTATTGTGCGCTGTAAACCTGGGTCGTGCATTGTAGCTTATATAAGTGCAATGCACGTGCTATCCGAACTCAAGACTCCTTAAGGTAGGTGAGTGCTTAATGCCTTCTGTTAAAGTACGTGATAACGAGCCGTTTGACGTCGCGCTGCGTCGCTTCAAGCGTTCTTGCGAAAAAGCTGGTGTTCTGTCTGAAGTGCGTCGTCGTGAAAACTACGAAAAGCCGACAGCGGAACGCAAGCGTAAGGCGGCAGCAGCTGTCAAGCGTCATGCCAAGAAGATTCAGCGTGAACAAAAGCGCTTCGAACGGCTCTATTGATCCGTACGGGGACAACTGAGTCGTTTTGATCGGTTGTCTCAAGAGGGATGCCAAGCGGCCGCCACTAGGTGGCCGTTTGTTTTTCGTTTTGTTAGATCTTCTTGTCGTGCCGCTCAGGTGCTGCGGGAATGAAACAACGCCTCAGGCGAGGCCACTGGCAACCTATGGCGGGTCAGATTCCTCAACGTTTCATTGATGACTTGCTCGGCCGCGTCGATGTGGTTGAAGTTGTCGGTGAGCGTGTGTCGCTGAAAAAAGCGGGTCGTAATTACTCGGGTCTGTGTCCGTTTCATCAGGAAAAGACGCCTTCCTTCACTGTCAGTGCCGACAAGCAGTTCTATCATTGCTTTGGCTGTGGCGCTCACGGTAACGCCCTGCGTTTCCTGATGGAATATGACAAGCTGCTGTTTCCCGACGCAGTGGAGCATTTGGCGGGGCGCCTGGGCCTTGAGGTGCCGCGGGAAGGCGCAGATGACCCCCATGCCAAGGGGCGTGAAAAAAAACGCCGGGAGGGCGTCAATCTTCTCGAGCTTGCCGCAAGTTTTTATCGCGAACGGCTGGCCATGCAGGAAGGTGCGGCGGCGCGCGATTACCTGAAGCGTCGCAAATTGTCGCAGGAAGTGGTCAAAACCTATGGGATTGGCTACGCTCCTTCCGGGTGGGAAGGGCTCAAGCGACATTTGAGCGAACGCGGTATCGCCGAGCCGGTTCAGGTGGAGTACGGGCTACTGATTCAGCATGAAGACAGTGGACGTACCTACGACCGATTTCGTGACCGGGTCATTTTCCCTATCCGTGATGTTCGCGGCCGCACTATCGCTTTTGGCGGGCGGGTCATGGGGGACGCTCAGCCGAAATACCTGAATTCTCCGGAAACGCCGGTATTTCACAAAGGCCGGGAACTGTACGGCTTGTACGAAGCGCGCCAGGCGAACCCGCGCCTGGAGCAGGTGGTGATCGTCGAAGGCTATATGGATGTCGTGGCGTTGGCCCAGTACGGTATCCAAAATGCAGTCGCGACATTGGGAACTGCAACCACCGAAGAGCATCTAACTCGATTATTCCGCTTGGTCAGCCGGGTAGTATTTTGCTTCGATGGCGATCGGGCGGGACTTCAAGCGGCAAGCCGGGCCTTGGAAACCATTCTACCGTTGATGCTCGATGGCAGAGAGGCACGCTTTCTGTTCTTGCCGGATGGTGAAGATCCCGACACCTTGGTGCGCCGTGAAGGTCGTGAGGCGTTCGCGGACCGTGTGACCTGTGCCATGCCGCTTTCGGAGTTTCTGTTCGAGCAGGCCGGTGAAGGCCAGGCGTTGTCGGGGGTGGAAGGGCGTGAACGCTTTGCCACCAAGGTATTGATAGCGCTTGCGAAGGTGCCGGAAGGCGTACTCAAGTCGCTGTTGTTGGAAGAATTGGCTCGGCGCAGCGGGCTGTCCCGTCAGCGCCTAGGCGAATTGCTGGCGCAGCGCGAGCAACAGGCCCAGACAGCCGGGCGCTTGCGCGAGGTCGGCCCTTCGGAGCAGAAAGAAGCTCAGGTAGTGAGTCGCCGGACGCCAACGGTGCCGGCAAAAGCATCTGCGGGAGCCTTGAGCCCTTTGGCGCGTATCGTGCAATTGCTTTTGCATGAACCGGGGTTGATGGAGGTCCTGCCCGATGAAGAGGATTGGCTGCCCGAAGATGACCCGGATGCCTTGTTATACTCTGCCGTGGCGAAACTGCTCAGGGCGGGGCGCTACCGCAGTACCCAGGTGTTACTGGCGCATTTTCAAGGCAGCCTGGAGGGGCAGCGTTTGACCAGCCTGGCGCGGCGTGAACTGTTGATTCCCAAAGCCACACGGAAAGCGGAACTTACGGGATTGCTGGAACACTTCGAAAAGCGCCGGCGGCGACAGTCGCCGCAAGAGGAATACGACGCCTTGTTGGCCCAGGAGAGGGCGGGGAAGCGCCTCGATCACGACCAGCGTCGGCGTTTGGCGACCTTGGTCATGGAGCTTTCGCAGCGTTCCTGACGTAAGCGTGTTCGGTGAGCCAGGGGCGTCGATAAAAGGCGTTCTTGTAGGGATGTTTTCCGGTTAGGGGTTGAATTCTTGCCTGACCATCACCACATTCACCACATTGCCGGCCAGCTATCAAATGCTGGCCAACCAAACAACCTAACACACCTGAATTGCCGCGCAAATACGCTAAGCTGGAAAATATCCCATCGCTAACGTTATACTGTCCGGCTTGTTGAGTTTTTCCTTCTCAGCGCTTCAGGTGCTTCATTCTTCTTCGTCGAGATAGGGTTTCTATGGCTGGAAATGCGCAGCAGCAGTCACGTCTGAAGGAGTTGATCGCGCGCGGCAAGGAACAGGGCTACCTGACCTATGCCGAGGTCAACGACCATCTACCTGAGGATATCGCCGACCCGGATCAAGTGGAAGACATCATTGGCATGATCAACGACATGGGTATCAGTGTCGTTGAAGTTGCCCCGGATGAAGACACTTTGATGATGTCGGATCACTCCACGGACGAGTCCGCGGCGGAAGAGGCCGTGGCGGCTCTTGCGGCCGTGGAAAGTGACGTGGGACGCACTACCGACCCGGTACGCATGTACATGCGTGAAATGGGAACGGTGGAGCTTCTCACCCGTGAAGGCGAGATCAAGATCGCCAAGCGGATTGAAGAGGGCACACGCGAAGTCATGTCGGCGCTGGCATACCTGCCGGGTGCCGTCAGTTCGATCCTTGATGCCTATGATGCCACTCAGGATGAAGAGGCGCCCGGGCGTCTTTCCGATCTGTTTTCCGGCTTTATCGATCCCGACGAAGGTATTCCCGGCGTGGCAGAGGCTGAAGTCCCAGAGCCCGAGGAAATCCCGGAAAGTGATCTCGATGCCGAGGACGGCGAGGAAGAGGATTCCACTGCAAGCGAAGGTGGACCTGACCCAGAAGAAGCGAAGGCACGCTTTGAGCAGATTCGTGAGCAGAATGCCGCCTTTCTCGAAGCCCTAGAAAAACATGGCCGGAATGATCCGAAGGTCAAGGCAGAGCAGGCTCGTTTGGCAGAGTTGTTTTCTCCCATCAAGCTGGTGCCCAAGCATTTCGAACGTCTGGTAGGCCAGGTACGGATCAGTGTCGAGCAGGTACGTGCTCAGGAAAAGGCCGTGATGCAGCTGTGCGTGAAAAAAGCCAAAGTGCCGCGCAAGACCTTCATCAAGGCATTCCCGGGTAACGAGTCGCGCAAGGACTGGCTGGATGATTTTCAAGCGGAATTCCCCCGCTATGCCGATCGTCTGGAGCCATTGCGTACGGACATCGCGCGTGCTCAACGCAAGATCGCTTTTGAAGAAGATATGGTGCAGTTGCCGGTGGCCTCCTTGAAGGAAGTCAATCGCCGTCTCTCGATTGGTGAGGCGAAAGCACGTCGTGCCAAGAAAGAAATGGTCGAGGCCAACCTGCGCTTGGTGATATCGATTGCCAAGAAGTACACCAACCGTGGCCTGCAATTCCTGGATCTTATCCAGGAGGGCAATATCGGCTTGATGAAGGCGGTGGACAAGTTCGAATATCGCCGGGGTTATAAGTTCTCGACCTATGCCACTTGGTGGATTCGTCAGGCGATTACCCGTTCGATCGCTGACCAGGCACGTACCATCCGTATTCCAGTTCACATGATCGAGACGATCAATAAGCTCAACCGGGTATCGCGCCAGATGCTTCAGGAAATGGGGCGTGAGCCGACACCGGAAGAGTTGGGTGAACGCCTGGAAATGCCGGAAGAAAAAGTACGCAAGGTGCTCAAGATCGCCAAGGAGCCGATCTCCATGGAGACCCCCATTGGTGATGACGACGATTCGCACCTGGGTGACTTCATTGAAGACGGTACCATGCTGTTGCCGATTGACATGGCTACCGGCGAAGGCTTGATCGAAGCGACACGTAACGTCCTGGGTGGGCTGACGGCCCGTGAAGCCAAGGTGCTGCGTATGCGTTTCGGGATCGATATGAATACCGACCACACGCTTGAAGAAGTCGGTAAGCAGTTCGATGTCACTCGTGAGCGTATTCGTCAGATTGAAGCCAAGGCATTGCGCAAGCTGCGTCATCCGAGCCGCTCGGAGCCATTACGCTCGTTTCTCGACGAGTAATTCGGTAGCGTCAAGTTTAGCAAGGCAGTAAGTAGGCGTCCTGTATGCTCGACAAAACGTCCGCAGCCAAGCTGTGGGCGTTTTTTTATATTCTAGTGCATGCCGCCTGCTATCAAGCGTTGGCTAGACGCCAGCGCCGCGCCATGATGAGCAGTTCAATAACGGCAATCAGTATCAAGGCATAGCCCATTAGCTCTACCACTTCTTCCGCGACATTCTTGAAGTCGCGCACATAGTCATCCTCCAGCACCGCGCGCCAGAAATCCTGGCGCCCATAAAGGCGGGAAAAGACATAGGTGACCAGCAGGCCGGACATGAACAAGCCGAAGGAAAGCGAGTTGCCAAAATAGGTGAATTCGTCGAGGAAGCGATGCCGGTTGCGTCCTACCCAGTAAAGGGAAGGCAGGATGATGAAGGCCACCAGTACCTTCCAGGTATTATCTGCCACGTAGGTGTCGAGAAAAGCATCCTGCTCCCTGACCAGCGAGGCGGCGAGAAACGCCAGCATCAGTAGCGTGACGTTGGGCCATACCTTGAGGCCCTGGCGTATATAGAGAAGCAGGGCGCAACTGCTAACCAGAAACAACGTCTGGGTGAACTCGGTGAATCCCCACTCGGAAAAGCGAATTCCGGGGAAATAGAGAGCTTCCAGATAGGCGCCTTGCGCGATAGCTCCCACGAGCAGTACATAGAGCACAGTGCGCAAAGTTGCGGCTCGAAAGGAAATAGGCGCATGGGGAGGATGAGGCATGAATTACCTTATTAACAAATGGCGCTTGGCGACGATATACATCCACTTATGAATGTTAAGTATAACGCGACTTTTCGAAACGCGCACTGGGCATTCACGAATTGCCAGTATCTATCTTGAAGGTAGATGCTTCAACCCATCTCGTCGCTGACGTACACTGCTAAATCTCTGATTCAATGAAAATCACTGTTCCACCAGACGGGACTGCCGTCCTGTTGGAGCCATAGTCGATCTTAGGAGGGTTTCATGAAATCACGTGCTGCCGTGGCGTTAAGCGCCGGTAAACCGCTCGAACTTGTCGAGATCGATGTAGAAGGACCGAAAGCCGGTGAGGTGCTGGTGCGAATGGTGGCAACCAGTGTGTGTCACACCGATGCCTTTACGCTGTCCGGAGCGGACCCGGAGGGTAACTTTCCCGCGGTACTCGGCCATGAAGGCGCCGGGGTAGTCGAAGAAGTCGGGGAAGGGGTGGTCAGCGTCAAACCGGGTGACCATGTGATTCCGCTCTATACCGCTGAATGTGGCAAGTGTAAATTCTGCCTATCCGGTAAGACCAATCTGTGTAGCGCCGTGCGGGCGACCCAAGGCAAAGGGGTGATGCCCGATGGCACCAGCCGTTTTTCGCTGGAAGGCAAGCCGTTGTACCATTACATGGGTACTTCCACGTTCAGCGAATACACCGTATTGCCGGAAGTCTCCCTGGCAGTGGTGTCAAAAGAGGCCCCGATGGACAAGATCTGTCTGTTGGGGTGTGGCGTCACCACGGGTATTGGTGCGGTACTCAATACCGCCAAGGTCGAGCCGGGTGCTACAGTGGCTGTTTTCGGTCTGGGCGCCATCGGCTTGGCAGTGATCCAGGGCGCCCAGATGGCTAAGGCTGCCCGTATCATCGCTATCGACATCAACGCCGATAAGTTCGAGCTGGCCAGGCAATTCGGCGCCACGGATTTCGTCAACCCCAAGGACCATGCCGCACCGATTCAAGAGGTGATCGTGGACTTGACCGATGGTGGCGTTGACTACTCCTTCGAGTGTATCGGCAATGTGAACGTCATGCGCTCGGCGCTGGAGTGTTGTCACAAGGGCTGGGGAGAATCCATCATCATCGGCGTGGCCGGTGCCGGTGAAGAAATTTGCACGCGGCCTTTTCAATTGGTCACTGGGCGTGTCTGGAAAGGTTCCGCCTTTGGGGGCGTGAAAGGCAGAAGTGAATTGCCGGGTTATGTCGACCGTTACATGAATGGTGAGCTCAAGATTGACGAGTTCATTACTCAGGATATGCCTTTCGAAAAGATCAATGAGGCATTTGAGCTACTCCACGCCGGCAAGAGCATTCGAACCGTGCTGCACTATTGAAGTCCGGTATGATGATGAATAAATACCCAGCATGATCGAGTCGCTATCACAAGGAGCCCCTCATGAGCATGAGTGAAACATTGGAATTGGTGTCGGCCAACCGCAGCTTTGGAGGGTGGCACAAGCGTTACCGCCATTATTCCCGTGCCTTGGATTGCGAGATGGTGTTTGCGGTATATCTACCTCCTCAGGCGGAAAAAGAACGGGTGCCCTTGTTGTGGTGGCTTTCCGGACTTACCTGTACGGATGAAAATTTCATGCAGAAAGCCGGCGCGCAGCGAGTGGCGGCGGAGTTGGGTGTCGCGATCGTATGTCCCGATACCAGCCCAAGGGGAACGGATCTGCCCGGCGAGCATGAGAGTTACGACCTAGGGTCGGGCGCGGGGTTCTATGTCAATGCCAGCGAAGCACCTTGGAAAAAGCACTACCGGATGTACGATTATGTGATCGAGGAACTGCCTTCGGTCGTACGCCAACACTTTCCGGTCAATGGCCGGGAATCCATCAGTGGACATTCGATGGGTGGTCATGGCGCCTTGATCCTGGCCCTGCGCCACCCCGGTCGGTTTCGTTCGGTCTCGGCTTTCTCACCGGTGGTGAACCCCATCGCCTCTCCATGGGGTAAAAAAGCCTTTACCGAGTATTTGGGTGATGATGTCTCGCGCTGGCGTCAATATGACGCCTGTGAGCTGGTTGCCCATGGCGCCTCACGCCAACGTCTGTTCATCGACCAAGGGGACGCGGATGATTTTCTTGAAGAACAGCTCAAACCCGAACGTCTGGAAGCGGTCTGTGAAGAACACGATCATCCGCTGACTTTGCGTCGGCAACCCGGCTACGACCATAGCTACTTCTTCATCGCCTCATTCATCGAGGATCACCTTCGCTATCATGCCGAACATTTGTTCAAGCGCTAACATGGCGAATCTTTCATGCTAAGCCGCACGTTGCGTCGTCTCGCTCACCTGGTTTGGAGGGTTATGTGGCGTGGCGTGCTGGCGTTTGTGCTGGTATCTGTGGTCTTGGTGGTGTTGTTTCGTGTGGTGCCGCCACCGGGCTCCATGGTGATGGTGGAGCGTAAGATTCAAAGCTGGGTTCATAGTGAACCCATCGATATCAAGCGAGAGTGGCGCTCTTGGGAAGCGATGTCGGTGAATGCCAAATTGGCGGTGATTGCCGCTGAAGACCAGCGCTTTCCTCAGCACCACGGTTTTGATCTGGTGGAGTTGAAACGTGCCTGGGAGGCGAGCCGTAATGGGGCTCGGTTACGTGGTGCGAGTACGCTTAGCCAGCAAACCGCCAAGAATGTCTTTCTTTGGAGCGGGCGAAGCTGGTTACGTAAAGGGCTGGAAGCTTGGTTCACCCTGTTGATCGAAACGTTCTGGAGTAAACAGCGGATTCTTGAGGTGTATCTCAACGTGGCGGAATGGGATAACGCCGTGTTTGGTCTGGAAGCTGCCGCCCAGCATTATTTCGGGGCCTCCGCCGATACATTGAGCGTACGGCAGGCCAGCCTGCTCGCGGCGATTCTACCCAGCCCACGGACCCGTAATGCTGCCCGTCCGAATGATCAGGTTGAACGGCGAAGCCAGTGGATTCGTCAGCAGATGCGTAACTTGGGAGGCTCTGCTTATTTGGAGCGACTCTCCAATCCTTGATAGAAACCGATGCGTAGAACCTGTCAGGCGTCAGAGATATTTTTCCGGATCAATCGTGGCCAACGCTTCCAGCTTGGGCCGCGAAAAATAAAAACCCTGTTGCACATTTATTCCCAAGTCCACCAGGCAGCGCGACTCCTCACGGGTTTCAATCCCTTCCCCCACCAGTTTGGTGCCGAGATTTTCGGCCAGAACGACAATGCTACGCAGGATAGCTTGGCGTCGCTTGTTAGTGTCACAGTCCATGATCAATTCACGGTCGATCTTGAGCGTGTCCGGGCGCAAGTCGGTCAATAAATCCAGGTTGGCAAACCCATTGCCGAAATCATCCAGCGAGGTGGTGAAGCCCATGGCATGGTAGCTTTCGATGATGTTGCGCAGGTGCGCGCGATCTCTGACGCGTTCGGTCTCGGTAATTTCGAAATTAAGCCGTTGAGTGGGCCAGCCCACCCGTTGAGACGTTTCCAGGGTAGCCTGAATACACGCCTCGGGCTCGTAGACGGCATTAGGCATGAAATTGATCGAGAGTATTTCCTGCATATCGAGTTGACTGGCAAGTTCGATGGCTTTGATGCGGCAAGCTTGATCGAACCGATACATCAAATCGTCGGTCACCTGGCCAAGAATGCTGCCGGCGGATTCGCCATTCAGGCCACGAACTAGCGCCTCGTAATAAACAATACGTTTCTGATGCACATCAACGATGGGCTGGAATGCCATGGTAAAGGCAAACGGCACTGGCTTATCACAGCGATTGCAGTGGCCTGCAACACGCGCGCAATTGGAGTGGCCTTGCATGTGTTATACGCATCCTGACATAAATTGAGTTAACGGCGCGATGAGGTACTCTTACCTTTATGGACTACTAATACTACACCGATGATAGCCACTGCCATACCACCTAAGCCGAGTAGCGGCAGGCGTTCGTCAAATAACCACCAGGCTTGAAGAGCGGTCACTGGGGGTACCAGATAAAACAGGCTGGCGACGCGTGATGCCTCCCCTCGCTTGATCAGTGCCATCAACAGCAGGATGGCGGCTATCGAGAGAATCAACACTAACCAGCCAAGTGTCAGAATGAAGGTAGGCGTCCAATCGATCTGCCGGGTTTCAAAAAGCAGGGCGCCCAAGCCAAGTAGCAGGCCAGCGGCAACGTACTGAATCACCGCGCCGGAAAGTAGCGGCATGGTGGTGCAGAAACGTTTCTGATAAAGGGTGCCCAGCGAAATCCCGGCCAATGCCGCCAGGACGCTGAACAAGGCGCCCAGACCGAACCCCTGGAACAACGATTCCCCTAGTTCAAGCTTGCTGCCCAGCACCAGCGTAATGCCTAAAAGCCCTAGTCCCAGGCCCAACCATTGGCGTGTGGTTAACCGTTCGTTGAGCAAAGGCCCGGCACAGGCTGCCGTCAGAAGCGGCTGTAAGCCTACTAACAGGGAAGCCAACCCCGCGGGCATGCCCAGGTAAATGCCATAAAACACACCGCCCAAATAGGCGCCATGCACCAAAAGCCCCGAGACACCGATATGTGCCCACAGCTTGGCATCTCGAGGCCAGGAAATGCGCATCACCAGCACTAGCGGTAGCAACAAGGCGAGCGTCAATACAAAACGCACGAACAGGAAAGTAAAGGGCTCGGCGTATGGCAAGCCGAACTTGGCCCCAATGAATCCCGTGCTCCATAACAATACAAAGACCACCGGCATGGCGGCCAGCCCCAGGGAGGCGGCAGTGGGTGTCGCTACGCTTTTTGACATGAGGTTGATCTCTTGTTTCTGCCGAACTGCGGTGATTAGCCGGGAGTTTTGTTTAAATTTTGTTACAATCTTTTGCGTTTTTTTACATTAAAAAAGGAACCTGCCTGCCCAACACGCGTCACAGGGGGGCAATTCAACATTCACTATGTAGAGGTTCTTTTCATGAAACGGATGACCGCACTGTTTTCAGCTGCTCTTCTGGCTGCCGGTTTTATGACGGCTACCGCCCACGCTCAACAGGATTCCGCTCAAGATCCTGCGACAACCCAGCAATCCGCCCCGATGGCGCAGGATTTTTCTGATCAGCAGCTGCAACAGTTCGCCGATGCGTCACAGGAAATCGCAGTGATTTCTCAAGAATACACCGAGCGTCTACATGGTGCAGAAGACGAATCCGCTCAGCAGGAAGTTCGTGCTGAAGCCAACGACAAGATGATTGAAGTCGTGGAAAATAGCGGTCTGGATGTCGATACGTTCAATGCCATCGGTCAGGCGATCCAGCAGAATCCGGAAATGATGCAACGTGTTCAAGAAATGGCAGCTGATTCCTGATCTATACTGCCCGATTTCGCTTGATTAGCGAAATACGCGCCATCTGGTATTGTTGATGGCGCGTACATAAGAAGCCACCCGAGGGTGGCTTTTTTTATGTGCGATTTCCTGTCCGGATGACTTTACGCCCGGTGCATGGCGCTCCACACTGACTCGCAATCAGATAGCAAGCATGAAGAGTCTCATTGAATGCAGGACCAGGAGGTAGCATGGACGTGGAACTTCTCGATATTCGTCAACATATGGGCAAATTTCCGCCTTTCGATAGCTTGTCGGACGACCTCCTGGACCTGATCGCGACCCATGTCGAGATTAGTTACTTTAAAGCCGGCAGTGACATCATGCTTTTCGGCCAGCCAGTAACGGATTTATGTTACATCCGTAGTGGCGCCGTCGAAGTGTATCGACGCAAAGGTGAGCTCTATAACCGGTTGGGCGAAGGCGATATTTTCGGCCACTTCAGCTTGTTACGTAGTCATAGAGTGAGTTTTCCCGCCAAGGCCATCGAAGATACCTTGATCTATTTCATTCCGGATGAAGTGTTTCAGACACTCTGTGCTGAAGATGATCACTTTGCTGATTTTGTTGAACTGGAAAGACCGCGTCTGGAAACAGCCGTGGAACAACAAAAAAAAGACAACGACATGATGATCACTCGGATACGCAAATTGCTCTCCCGTTATCCGGTCATGGTCGAGACCACCACCAGCGTACAGCAAGCAGCACGCCAAGTGACCGAGGCTCAGGTGTCGGCCGCCTTGGTATTGGAAGAAGCTGACGACGATCCTCGCCGCAGCTTTATCGACAGCGAAGAGCGTACTTGGCAGATCCGCGGCATTTTGACCGACAGCGATTTCAGGACGCGCGTGGTGGCACAAGGGCTCTCCCCCGAGACCCCGGTGGGGGAGGTGATTTCCCAGCGGCTGATCACGATCCAGTCGGATGAGACGGTTTATGAGGCCATGCTCACCATGCTGCGCAATAACATACATCATCTACCGGTACTTTATCGTCGGCGTCCGGTGGGTATCGTCCATCTATCGGACATCATTCGTTACGAAACCCAGAGCGGGCTCTATCTGGTGAGCAATATCTTTAGCCAGTCAAGCGCAGAGGGTCTGGCACGTCTGGCATCGGATGTACGCGCCGCCTTTGTGCGGATGGTGGACGAAGGGGCCAATTCGCACATGGTGGGAAGTGCCTTATCCACCATCGGCCGAGGGCTCACGCGTCGTTTACTGGAGTTGGCCGAAGAGGAACTAGGGCCGCCACCGGTGCCTTATTGCTTCATGGTCAATGGCTCCATGGCGCGCAACGAACAGAACATCGTCACCGACCAGGACAATGCCTTGGTGTTGTCGGATGATTTTGTTCCCGAGCAGCATGACAGCTACTTTCTGGCATTGGCCAAGTACGTTAGCGATGGGCTGGCGGCCTGTGGTTACACCTACTGCAAGGGTGATGTGATGGCAACCAACCGTCAATGGCGTCAACCCTTGCGCATCTGGAAGATGTATTTCAATGACTGGATGGACAACCCGACGCCCGAGCGTTTGTTGCATAGTTCGATATTCTTTGATCTGGACTCCGTCGATGGTGAAGAAATCTACATTGAACAGCTCCAGGACCTGATTGCTGAAAAGGCACCTCAACGCCCATTGTTTCTCGCCGCCATGGCGCGCAATGCGCTCAACCGAACGCCACCCCTAGGGTTTTTCCGCACCTTTGTAATGGAAAAGGATGGTAAACATAACAACTCGATCAATCTCAAGCGCCGAGGCACGGCACCCATGGTGGATGTGATTCGGGTGCATGCCATGGCCGCAGGCTCTCGAGCGCAAAATTCTTTTCAACGCTTGGATGACATTGCTGAGACGCAACTTCTGATGCCGGGTGCCGTGGACAAATTACGCTATGCGTTGGAATTCATGTGCATGTCGCGTATCCGTCATCAAGCAATTGACTTACAGGAAGGCCGAATGCCGGATAACAATATTGAACCGGAAAATGTTGCCGACACGGAGCGGCATACGCTCAAGGATGCTTTTCAGGTATTGAGCAATGCACAAAAATTTCTCAAGTTTCGCTATCCGATGCCAGCCAACCGGCGGGCTACATAATGCTCAGAGTGCGTTCAAGGCAGCGTTTGTCGGACTGGCAGACATATATGTCGCAACGTGCCGAGCAAGCTCGAGATGATGGCGTGGCAAATTTCTTTGCCACGCCGTTACCGGCTCCCGATACGCCTATCAAGGACGTGCCAATGGTGGCACTGGATATGGAAACCACCGGCCTGGATGAGCGCCGCCATGCGATTGTAAGCTTGGGAGTGGTTCCCTTTACCCTGGACCGAATTCGCGTTTCACAGCGGCGATACTGGGTGATAAAACCGCCTCGCGCCTTGGTCGAAAGCTCAATTGCCTATCATCATATTACCCACTCGGAAATCGCTCAGGCTCCGGATCTGGATGCAATCCTCAATGAGCTGCTGGAAAGTTTGGCGGGGCGTATCGTCGTGGTGCATTTTCGACATATCGAACGGCCTTTTCTCAATGAGGCCGTCAAGGCACGCCGTGGCGAGAGTGTCATGTTTCCCATGATCGATACCATGTCGCTGGAAGCGCGGCGGCATCGGCAATCCATGTGGGCGCGTTTCAAACGTTGGGTAGGGCATCCTCCGGTACCGATTCGCTTGCAGCCCAGCCGAGAACGCTATGGATTGCCAGCGTATCAGGGCCATCATGCCCTGATCGATGCGTTGGCGACGGCAGAATTGCTGCAAGCCCAGATTGCCACGCATTATCACCGCGATACGCCGCTGCATGACTTCTGGTGTTGAAAAGGTCATCCCAAGCTCTTGATAATCATCCAGGGCTTGAATAGAAACGGGCAGCCATGTGGCCGCCCGTTTCGTTTTTCGGCTTCGTGCTTATCTATTTATTCATTCACACCGTTTTAGTCTTGCGCGGTTCTGGTTTTCCGCTACGTGGCTCGCTCATCAGCCCCTTGACGATGGCGTAGCAGCCGACCAGCAGCACCAAGGTGAAAGGCAACCCGGTGGTGAGGGCGGCTGTTTGCAGGGCGGCGAGACCGCCACCGAGCAGCAGGGCGATGGCAAGGGCACCCTCAATCAGCGCCCAGAAAATACGCTGGGGCTTGGGGGCGTCTACCTTGCCGCCGGCGGTGATCGAGTCGATCACCAGCGAGCCGGAGTCCGACGAGGTGATGAAGAACACGACCACCAGCACGATGCCGACGAATGAGGAAATGGCGCTCAGCGGCAGCTGCTCCAGCATGGTGAAGAGCTGCAGCTCCAGGGCGGCATCCTGCACCTCGGTGATCCCGGAATTGACCACCTGGTCGATGGCAGTAGTACCGAAAGCGGTCATCCACACCACCGAGGCCAGGGTCGGGATCAGTAGCACTGAGATCAGGAACTCACGCACGGTACGGCCACGGCTGATGCGAGCAATGAACATGCCGACGAAGGGCGACCAGGCAATCCACCAGGCCCAGTAAAAGGCCGTCCAGCCCTGGCTGAAGTTGGCATCTTCACGTCCGAACGGCATGGAGAGCGCCGGCAGGTGGGTCACGTAGCCGACCAGATTATCGGCCACGTCAGTAGCGATCATCAGTGTCGGGCCCATGATGATAACGAAGCCCAGCAGCAGGGCAGCGAGCATCATGTTCAACTGGGAGAGGCGCTGCACGCCCTTGTCGACGCCGAGCATGATCGAGCCCAGGGCCACGAGGGTAATCCCCAGGATCAGCAGCACCAGGGTGGTGTCGTTGGCGGGGATGCCGAACAGATACTCAAGACCCCCGGCTGCCTGCGTAGCGCCGAGGCCTAGCGAGGTAGTCAGGCCAAACAGGGTGGCAAATACCGCCAGGATGTCGATCACGTGTCCCGGCCAGCCCCAGATGCGCTCCCCCAGTACCGGGTAGAAGATGGAACGCATGGTCAGCGGTAGGCCCTTGTTGAAGGAGAAGATCGCCAGCGACAGGCCCACAATGGCGTAGGCACCCCAGGGGTGAATGCCCCAGTGGAAGATGGTGGCAGCCATGCTCAGGTCGATGGCGCCGGCCTGATCCCCTGCGGCAGCACCCAGCGGGGCCCAGTCAGTGCGCACGCCATTTTCGCCCACGCTGATACCGCCCATGGCGGTGCCATAGTGGCCTAGGGGTTCCGCCACACCGTAGAACATCAGCCCGATGCCCATGCCGGCGGCGAACAGCATCGAGAACCAGCCTAGGTAGCCGAAGTCCGGCGTGGCATCAGCACCCCCGATACGCACCTTACCCAGGGGCGTGAAGATCAGCACCAGCGCCAGGAGCGCGAAGACGTTGGCGCCGAGCAGGAAAAACCAGCCTAGGTTGGTGGTCAGAAAGCTGAACATGCTGTTGAAGATCGGCTCCATCTGATCCTGTAACGCTAGCGTCAGGACCACGAACAGCAGGATCACGATCGAGGAGAAGGTGAAGACCTTGCCGTGCAGGTCGACATCCAGGCCGAATTTGTTGGCCGTGATATTGTCCTGACCGATAACGTAATCGGTATCGATCAGATTTGCCGCCCCTTCGGGGGCCGGTATACCTTCGGAGGGCGTTGCCTCCGAGGGGGTCTTGTCATCAGGATTATTAGCCACGAAGCAGCCTCCTTTGGTGGGTGAGGGTCAGATGTAGCGCGTCAGCAAGCGCTGATCTCAATCCTGGGCGTCGGTGGGGCGTACCAGGAATACCGATGCTTGGGTATGCGTCGCTACTTTGCCCCCGTGAGAGGGTATGAGGGTATCCAGATGGCGGGGCGGATGGGTTGCCATCACCACCAGGTCAGCCTGGACTTCCTTGATCGCCTTTATCAAAAGGTCATCAAGATCTGCCACAGGATCGGGCGATGCATACACCTTGACGCTGACGGGCTGCCCATGAACCTCTTTACGTTTCTGGGCGAAGGCGTCGAGTTTTTGCTCGTATTCTTCGGGCGTTCTGGCAACTGTACCGGGCGTGATGGCGGTAATGCCCACATAACAAATCCTGGCATTGTGATGCTTGGCCATGTCGGCGGTTACCGCTAATGCCGGTTCCAGCGTTTCAATGTGTGCCAGGTCCACCGGTACCATGATGGTGTTGAACATGAAGGGTCTCCTTGTCTCGAAACAACACTGAAGGGGTTCGATAAGCACGGTTCGACAAATACTATGGTAAAAATACAATCCGCGCTTGGAAAGCCTTCAACGCTTGTCGACCAATGTGAACATGCGGAAACACAACAGGGGGCATAAGGCCCCCTGCTGAATAACGCGAGGCTGGGCTTAGCCCTCCAGCCACTCGTTCACTAGCTCCGGGTTATCTTCGACCCATTGCTTGGCACTTTCGTAGGGATCGCTATCGTCTTGCTGGTTCATCAGCATGACTTCGCCCATCTGTTCCGGGGTCCATTCAAAGGCATCCAGAATGGCATAGGCTTCGGGCATGTCGTCTTGCAGGCCTTGGCGTACGACGGTGTGAATCTGCTCGGGGCCACCGTAGACATTTTCCGGATCTTCGAGATATTTCAGGTCAAAACGCGCGAACTTCCAGTGAGGCGTCCAGCCGGTGACCGCAATGTCTTCTTCGTTGGCAATGGCTGAAGACAATGCCGCTGTCATGGTAGCGCCGCTGCCACTGCGCAGGCGCAGATCAAGATCATAGGTATCCACGACTTCTTCGGTCAGGCTCATCAGGCCGGCACCGGGGTCGATACCGATGATCTCGTTGTTGAAGCTGTCCGCATGGTCGTTCAGGTCGGCAATCGAGTCGGCCTCATAATAAGCGGGAACCACCAGGCCGAGCTTGGTACCGTCCAGGTTTGCACCCAGGTCTTCGACTTGATCACCGACACGCTCCATGTAATCGGCGTGAGTGGTGGGTAGCCAGGCAGCCACGATGGCGTCGGCATCGCTGGTGGAGAGAGCCTGCCACATGGCAGCGGCGGATAAGGAGGTCATATCCACTTCATAGCCGGCTTGTTCAAGTACGACACGAACCACGTTGGTGGAGGCGACTTCAGAGGACCATTCAACATAGGCGAGGTTGATCGAGTTGTGGTCATCGGCTTGAGCCAGGCCGCCGGCAGCGAGTCCGCTACCTGCGAGCATGGCCAGTGAGGCTAAACGGACGCGACGACTCAGGATATGTTTTTGCATTCTTGTTCCTTTTTCCATGAGAATTACTTGATGCTGTACTTGTATAGCATGAGGAAAGTAAGGGGGTTTGTGCAAGTTTCCCCTCAACGTTATGACGTTCTTCTGAAACGGCTTATTTGCGTGTGCGACGCAGCGATTGAGTCAAGCGGTCCAGCAGCATGGCAAGAATCACCACCGCAATCCCCGCTTCGAACCCATCGCCGGGGCGCAGGCGCTGAATGGCCCGCCATACTTCGCTACCCAAACCATCAGCACCGATCATGGCAGCGATAACGACCATGGAAAGGGCCAGCATGATGGTCTGGTTGATGCCCGCCATCATGGTGGGTAGGGAAAGCGGTAGCTGAACCTTGAAGAGTTTCTGGCTACGCGTGGCGCCATAAGCGTCGGCGGCTTCGATGAGTTCCACCGGCACCTGGCGAATCCCCAGTGTGGTGAAACGGATCGCCGGTGGCATGGAGAAGATCACGGTGGCGAAAATAGCCGATACCGAGCCGATCCCGAAAAAGGGAATGGCGGGAATCAGGTAGACGAAGGCCGGCATAGTCTGCATGAAATCCAGCACCGGCATGATGACGCGATACAGGCGACTGGAAAGGGCAGCGGCAATGCCTACCGGTAATGCCATGACGATAGCCACCAGAGTGGCGATGACCACCAGGGTGAGCGTCTCGATCATCGGATCCCACAGCCCCAGGTTCCAGATTACCGCCAGCCCCAATACGGCACCGATACCCAGGCGAACACTGGCCACTCGCCAGCAGAGCACGGCGATAAGCGCCATCAGCGCCCATTCGGGTAACCACATCAAGGCTTCATTGAGGACTTCGATACCGGTCTGGGTGACGCGTGAAATCGCCCGGGTCACCGAGGAATATTCAGTGGTCAGCCAAGTGAGGCCGCCTTCGATCCAGCTACCTAACGGAATACGTGGAATTTCCATTATTGTTCTCCTGCGCGTGCCAATTCATCCAGAACGGCGCCTTTGACGACCACTCCCAGCAAATGATTTTCCTCATCGACCACGGCGATAGGGAAACTCCTGTCGGAGAACATGGCGAAAAGATTATGCATGGGTTCTTCCGCACGGACGCTGCGAAAATCCTGGATCAGGTAGTCGTTGATACTGTCAGCTTTGTTTTCAGCGGCCTTGCTGGCGATATCAGCTTCCAGTAGCCCAAGCAATTTACGATCACGGTCGGTGACGTAAATGGAGTCCAGACCATGTTCACGCATCTTGCGCAGCGCGGTACGTGGGCCATCGCCGCTGCGTGCGGTTGCACGCACGGGGCGCATGGCACTTTCCGCGGAGAGAATGCGTGAACGATCGACCCCTTCAATGAAGCGACGTACGTAGTCATCGGCGGGCCGCGTCAGAATTTCCTCGGGAGTACCGATCTGCACGATTTCACCGTCTTTGAGAAGAACGATGCGATCACCGATGTTCAGGGCTTCATCGAGGTCGTGAGTGATGAAGACCGTCGTCTTGCGCATTTTATTCTGCAGCTGGATCAGTTCTTCCTGCATTTCCTTGCGGATCAGCGGGTCAAGTGCGGAGAAGGCTTCATCCATCAACAGCACGCTGGCATCGTTGGCTAGGGCGCGCGCCAGGCCTACACGCTGCTGCATACCGCCGGAAAGCTGATTGGGATAAGCATCTTCCCAGCCATCCAGGCCGACTTGCTTGAGTGAGCTACGGGCGATGTCATAGCGCTCGGTTTTACCCACCCCTCGAATCTCGAGCCCGAATTCGGCGTTTTGCTGCACCGTACGGTGCGGGAAAAGCGCGAAATTCTGAAACACCATGGAAAAGTGCCGACGGCGACATTCGAGCAAGGCTTTTTCGCCCAGGGTGGGAATGTTTTCGCCATCGATGATGATTTCCCCTTCGGAGGCGTCTATCAAGCGATTGAGACAACGGATCAAGGTGGATTTTCCAGAACCGGATAATCCCATGATGACAAGGAGCTCACCTTCGTAGACATCGAAGTTGATATCGTAAAGGCCCAGTGTCTGTCCGGTCTTTTCCAGAATTTCAGAGCGTTTGGCTCCTCGGCGGCGAAGCTCCAAGGCTTTCTTCGGTTGTTTGCCGAATACCTTGCTCAAGCCGCTCACCTGAATCTTGACATTACGTGTCTCATCCATCAGCAGTGCCTTTTGGTTTATTTATATATTAATTAAACTACCAAATTAAGCTTATTTAATAACAAAAAATTATTATACATGGCGGGTAAGAGAGCTGTCTTCCTTACGGCCAAAATGACACGTTTCAGTCAGGCGCTTGGGGCGCATGTGTCATTTCTAGCCATTTTACATGCGGAAAAGCATAATATTCTTAGATTTGACTATTTTTAAGTATTTGTTTTTATTATTTTTTTATAGATAATACAGTTTTTGGCATGAATAATGATAGGAGTTTATAGATCAGAGAAAAGCAGCTTTAAAGGAAGAAACCTGTATGGATAAGGAGAAATTGCTAATGGATGCTGAACGCCAAACAGCAACCCCCAAGGGCCATAAGAAGACAATTCGTTTGCCATTTCTGATGACGGCAGTATTCGCTTCCGTGCTGTTAGTGGCGGGCTGCGGCAATAATGATGATGAGGACATTCCTCCGGTTGAAGATATGGCTCCACCCCAGACGGCGCCCGCACCCGTGCAAGAAGAGGTAGCACCTCCCCAGGAAGACGATATGGTTTCTCCGCAAGAAGAGGCTGAAAGCTCTCAGGAACCGATGAACGACGAGATGGATAACCCCGAGGACGATGAGGAAATGCAGACGTCTCCGGAAAACTGAGACTCGCAACCATGGCTCAAAAATAAGCCAGGCAGGATTGGAGAAGTGAGAATGAGTGGCCCAATGATGGTGTGTTGATTTCAGCTGTCTGTTCCCTGCGGCTGAGTTATGCAGCACATCATTCATTCCCCCGCGCTAGCGGGGGCTTTTTAAGGTGGCTACTGTTAGTCTTCTTCCAGGCGCCGATAGAGGGTGCGTCGAGCGATTCCCAGCATTTCAGCCGTACGGCGCTTGTTACCGCCGGTGGCTTCAAGCACCTTGTAAATATAGCGCTTTTCGATTTCCTGGAGGCTTGGCCAGCCTGCGTAAGGAGAAGGAGTAAATTGCCTATCCGGCAGTAGGTTCCTATCGACCGGATCGAGGCCTGGGGAAAGCTTACCTGGATGAGTGCGCAAGCGTTCCGGCAAGTGCCGGTGGCGTAGAATGCCGTCCTCGCTCAGAGTGATGGCACGCATGATGGCGTTTTCCAATTCACGGACGTTGCCGGGATAGGAGTAATCCAGCAATGCATTGAGTGCTTCCGGTTCCACCTGTGCCAGGGTCTTATCTTGGAGTTCAGTGTGTTTGTCGATCAGCGCGAACAAGAGATGCTCGATATCGTTGGCACGCTCACGCAAGGGAGGGATGCGCAAGGAAAACGTTTCCAGGCGATAGAAAAGGTCGCTGCGAAAATTGTTTTCGAGAATTTCCTTTTCCAGGTCGCGGTGTGTCGCTGCAATGATACGCACATCAACCGGCTCCTCGCGTTCACTACCCACCGGTCGTATGGTTTTTTCTTGAAGGGCACGCAACAGCTTCGCCTGGAGATTGGAGGGCATTTCGCCGATTTCATCCAGGAAAAGACTGCCGCCCTGTGCCATCTGAAAAAGCCCTTTACGAGTCACATGGGCGCCGGTGAAAGCACCTTTGAGGTGACCAAAGAATTCGCTTTCCATCAGCTCAGCAGGGATGCTGGCGCAATTGACGGCAATAAAGTCGCGGTTGTGACGGAGACTTTCCGCATGAATGGCACGGGCGAGCAATTCCTTGCCGGTCCCACTTTCCCCCAGGATCAAGACAGGGGCATCGCTCTTGGCCAGTCGGGCGGTATCATGAAACAGCATTTGCATTGCATTGCTTGCCCCCACAAGACCATGAAAATAAGTGGCATCGGGAGTGGTAACCCATTCCTTGTGATTCACAGGCATCTTCCTCACGATATTGTTTCGTCCAGGGTGGCAAAGCATCGGTTGCTCGAAGTGCCTGGCTAAACCGGGGTGCTTGGTGAATATCGATTCTACTCAGTGGGGCGCAAGCGATAGAGCCCCCCTGAGGAGTGGTCGGTGAGTAGATAAATGGCGCCATCGGGACCTTGGCGCGCATCTCGAATACGTCCAATCTCACCGTCAAGAATCACTTCGCTCTCGATGATTTCGGCGTCTTCGACCACCAGTCTTTTGAGTTGCTCACTACGCAAACCGCCTGCCAACAAGTTGCCTTGCCAAGGGGCAAAGGCCTCATTTGTCGCCTCTGTCAGGCCCGAGGGGGCAAAGCGACCCTCGAACACATATGCCGGGTTGCGCATAGCGGGAAGGGAGTCGGCACCGATAGGTTCACGTGTGGAATAATCCAGCCCCAAGCTAACCTCCGGCCAGCCATAGTTTTCTCCGGCCTTGAGCAGGTTGATCTCATCTCCTCCCAAGGGACCATGTTCACTTACCCAAGCCTGACCCTCATGGGTGACCACCATGCCCTGGATATTGCGGTGCCCCAGCGTATAGATTGCATCCAGGGTCTGCGGGTCTCGAGTAAACGGATTGTCGTCGGGGATACCGCCGTCGGCTGTCAGCCGCAGAACGCTACCCGCGGAATCGGAAGCGTCTTGGGCGCGCTGGTCGTTGCCGCGATCCCCGATACTCATCAACAGGGTGTCATCGGGCAGCCAGGCCAGGCGTGAACCATAATGGTGGCGTGTGCCGGCCGCACGTTGCTGCTCGAACAGCAACTCAGGCTCACTCAATCGTTTATCGTCCAGCTGATCATCGCCCAGGCGTGCCCGGGAAAGCGCAGTAAGGGTGCCGCCGTTGACGGCTTTACTCCAGGTAAAGTAGAGCCAGTCGTTTTGCTCGTCTTCTTGCTCACCTTCGCCGAAGCGTGGATGCAAGGCGATATCCAGCAGGCCGCCCTGGCTCTGGCTGTTAACCCTGGGCAGGCCCTGGATAGCAGTCTTTTCACCTTCTTCAGTCACCAGGAGCAAGCGACCCGGGCGCTCGCTGATCAGAAAACGCCCGCCGGGAAGAAAGGCCAGCGACCAAGGGTGCTCTAGATCATCGGCGATGCGTTCCAGGCGAAGTTCCAGAAGCTCGGTGGATAGTTGGGGTTCGATCACTTCGGTAGCTGATAGCCAACCGCTGGACAACAGTGCGCCAACTGCTACCGGCACGGTGACAGCTCTCGGATAAGCGAAGCGTAATGAGGGGGGCATGGCAGGCTCCCGGCTTTGAAGGTCTCTTGTTCTGAAGATATTGAAATTCACTTGAGTCTAGCAGAGCCATTCAAAACCGGAGGTTGAGTTACCTACTGTGTTACCTGCATCAAAAGCGCCAATAGAATAGGCAGATAGATCAGGGCCAATAAGGTGGAACAGAACACCAGGCTCGCGACGTAGGCCGGCTCACGTCCGGCGCGCTGGGCGAATAGATAGTTGAACACGGCCACCGGCATGCTCATTTGCAGTACCAATACGCCTTGGGCCAAGGGCGACAGGCCCATCCAGCCACCGATCAACCAGGCGATGGTCGCCGCCAGGGGAATGCGTGCCAGGCTGAAACCGACCCCGGAACGCAAGCTTCTGACCTGAATGCTGGCCAACGACACCCCCAAGGTAATCAGCATCAAGGGAACGGTGAATCCCGACATCAAGTCTACGCTATTGGCCAGCCATAGAGGCAAGGTGGTGTCGGTCAGAAGCAGCCCCATGGCAATGGCAATCGCATAAACGATAGGCGTCTTGGCCAGTGCCTTGAAGGGATTGCCGCGGCTGGTGAACACCGTGCCCAGGGTGAACTGGAGCAGAGCGACGGTCACCATGATGGTAATGCCATAGGCAAAGCCGGCACTACCGAAGGCGTAAAGCACCACCGGCAACCCCATGTTGCCCGTGTTGGGGTACATCATGGGCGCCAGCAGCACTCGCCAGTCGCGGCGTAACAGGCGAGCCACCAGAAAGGTGGCAGCGGCCATGGCGATGATCACCAAGGCGGTTGCCAGCATGGTTCGCCCGAAGCTCTCGGCATCGATTTCCGCACCGGAAAGCGACGCCAGTACCAGCGCCGGGGTGCCGATGTTGAATACCAGCCGCGTTACGAATTCCACCGGGTAGGGGTGGCCCAGGCGAATCCAGGAAAACCCCAGCCCGGCACCGGCGAGCACTGGCGCCATCACGGCAAACAGTTCGGCAAGCATGCTGCATCCTTGAAAAAAAGACCGCTATTGTGAGCAGTGAGCAATGCCGGATGCAATAGATGTCTATTTCAAGGAGACCGGCCGCACGTTATTGAGCCCCATCGAAATTTCCGTGGGCATCGTCACTGCGGTGGTCGACGACTTTCGTTACACTCAGCAACCCTAACGATAATCAAGGAATTCGTCGTGTCTTCATCTGCGCACAGTTTTCAGGCGTTAGTGCGGCTTTTGCGCTATGCCAAGGGCTACCGTCGCCGTATTAGCGCTGCGACGCTCTGTTCGATCATCAACAAGCTATTCGATATCGCCCCGGAAATCCTGATTGGCGTCGCTATTGATGTGGTGGTCAACCAAGAGCAGAGCTTTGTGGCAAGCCTCGGGTTTGAGGCGCCTCAACAGCAGATCACCATGCTGGCGGTGCTGACGTTTGTTATCTGGGCGGGGGAGTCGCTGTTCGAATACCTCTATCAGATTCTATGGCGCAACCTCGCCCAACGTCTTCAGGCGAACATGCGCCAGGATGCCTACGAGCATGCTCAGCGCCTGGACATGGCGTTTTTCGAATCGCGCAGTTCCGGACAGCTGGTCGCGACGATGAACGATGACGTCAATCAGCTGGAACGCTTTCTGGACGGCGGCGCCAATTCGCTGATTCAGGTCGGGGTGACCGTGGTGGCGGTGGGGGCGGTGTTCTTCGTGCTTTCCCCCTTGATCGCCTTGCTGGCCTTTACCCCGATTCCCTTGATCATCTGGGGAGCGTTCTACTTTCAGCGCAAGGCGGGGCCGCTGTACAGCGACGTGCGTGAAAAGGTCGGTGACCTGGCCGGGCGGCTGTCGAATAACTTGAGCGGTATCGCCACCATCAAGAGCTTTACCAGTGAAGCGCGGGAAGCCGAGCGTCTGCGCGAATCCAGCGAAGCCTATGTAGAGGCCAATCGACGGGCGATACAGGTGAGTTCGGCATTTATCCCGGTGATTCGCATGGCGATACTCGCGGGTTTTCTGGCGACGTTCACCGTCGGCGGGATGATGGCCTTGCGCGGTGACCTCAACGTGGGCGCCTATGGAGTACTGGTGTTTCTGACCCAACGCTTGCTGTGGCCGCTGACGGGTCTGGCTCAGGTGATCGACCTGTTCGAACGCGCCATGGCCAGTACCAAGCGGATACTGGATCTGCTGGAAGTGCCAATCACGATCAAGGACAACACGGACAGGCCGTTGGCCATGCCGGTGCGCGGTGAAGTGAGTTTCGAATCGGTCAGCTTTCGCTATGCAAGCAGCGGCGCCGGGGTGGAAGACGTCAGCCTGACAGTGCCCGCCGGCCACACCCTGGCATTGGTGGGTGCCACCGGCTCGGGAAAATCCACCCTGATGAAGCTGTTGCTGCGCTTTTATGACCCCAGCCATGGCCAGGTCCGGATCGATGGACAGCCCATCGACAGCGTCAGCTTGAATTCCTTGCGCCAATCGATCGGTCTGGTCAGCCAGGATGTGTACCTGTTCGAAGGCTCGATACGCGACAACATCGCCTACGGGAAACCCGATGCCGACGACGCCGCTATTATTAACGCCGCCAAGACCGCCGAGGCGTGGAGCTTTATCGAGATCTTGCCCCAGGGGCTGGATACCGCAGTGGGCGAACGGGGCGTACGCCTTTCCGGCGGCCAGCGCCAGCGGCTTTCCCTGGCGCGCGCCTTGCTCAAGGACCCGCCGATTCTGGTGCTAGATGAAGCCACTAGCGCGGTCGACAATGAAACCGAGGCGGCCATTCAGCGCTCGCTCAAGCGCATTGCCCATGACCGGACGGTGATCATGATCGCCCACCGGCTTTCCACCATTGTGGAGGCCGACGAAATCGTGGTGATCGACCAGGGCCGTGTGGCCGAGCGGGGTACCCATGCCGAACTGCTGACCAAGAACGGCCACTACGCTGCACAGTGGCGGGTGCAGACGGGAAGGGCGCAAGCGGAGGATGTGGAGGCCCTTAGCGGTTAAGCATAAAAGCCTTAGCGGTTGATCAGCAGGGCGTTCAACGTAACGGGCACATGCTCATCGATTTGCTGGTAGCCCAGCAGCGACAGCACGGTGCGCACCGTGCTGTTCGCCATCAGCGCCCGGCCATCCATCGCCATCGGCTCGGCGTGAGTCACGCGTATCTCGTTCAAGCCTTCGCGAGTAAAGCGCAGCGGCACCGACTCTTGTTGGTTAACCAAATCGGACTGAACTTGAAACTCAAGCGTCTCGACCAGTGATTCTCCAATGTCCAAAGCGTCCAATCGCTCAGGCGGCATTTGCGCGACCAGCGTGACCAAGGTGGTATTGGCCAGCAAGGCCACCCAGGGCGGCAGTTCGCCAAAGCGCTCCAGCATATCGGTTTGGCTCAGCTTTAACGGCAGGCGCAGGGTGCCGTCGCTGGATATATCGCCCTGTAGATCGCGCATTTGATGGTGATGGGTTTGCGGTGCCTCGCCGTTCAACTGGGTAATGGATGCCTGTACCTGCGATTGGGCAGGGTCAAGCTGCCAGTCAGCGTGCACCGGAATCGCCAGTAGCAGCGGGATAAGAGCAATCAAGGCTTTCACAGTGCGTCTCCGCATGAGGAATTACTCAAAAGACCCTTCTATCCACATAAAGTGCCGCAGTGACATCGAGGTGGCGCAAGGGGGCTAGCCTCGACCCGCCACATTCGCTATGATATGCACGCTTTGCGGGCCTATAGCTCAGTTGGTCAGAGCAGGGGACTCATAATCCCTTGGTCGTAGGTTCAAGTCCTACTGGGCCCACCAATAAAATCAATAGGTTGTGTAGTTTCCCCTCGATTCCTGCGGGCGCGCCATCTGACGTTCTGCCATCCGCTCATAAATACCTTCAGCATTCACTAAAGATAACAAGAGCACTGCTGCAGTCAAAAAGGAACTTACGGATGGCGAAATCATCTGGAGAAAGCGCGCTGATGGCAGTGGTACTTGGCGATATGACTTCCGTCTAGCGGGAAAGCGTTACAAGGGTATCCTAGGCACTGAGCCAAAAAGCTCATCAGCGAGACAGCGTCAGATCCTCTCTCAATCACGTTGACATCATCCCGCATATGTGTGATCATTGCTCGCAGTTGGTTAGCAAGCAGTGAATATTGTCAGTTGTAGTCGATTCTTTCGGTAGCCTGGTCATATCCCCTTGTTTTATCCGCTTCACCTCGGGGCAACACCCGGCAACTTGTATACAGCGCTAAGCGCAAAGGAATTATCACATGGCAACTGGCACAGTTAAGTGGTTTAACGACGCTAAAGGTTTCGGCTTCATTGCTCCTGCTGACGGCGGCGACGATCTGTTCGCTCACTTCTCAGAAATTCAAGCTGAAGGCTTCAAATCCTTGCAAGACGGTCAAAACGTTTCTTTTGACGTGACCCAAGGCAAGAAAGGCCTACAGGCTTCAAACATCCAGCTCGCCTAACTAGCATTTAGTTACGAGCTTCGAGCCGAAAGGCTTCGAAAAACCAGGCCCGCTTATGCGGGCCTGGTTTTTTTGTGTCTGTTTGCCAAACAGTAACGACTCTCTCGGTGCGCTCCGGCGATTGTGGCTTCATTATACCGGGCCTCACGGGCCGGTGTAGGCCGTTTGTCGACCGCTAATTACCCCCTCAAAATCAAGATAAGACGGATAATCTTGAGTTCCAGGCAATGGCGAGGCGAAATTGAAAAAAAATTGGAAGGATTAAACTAAGTTAATTTCCTCCCAAATTGGGAGGTTTATCTTAGGGATAGAGGGATCGTGAGCAAGGGTACGCTCGATTTGGCCAGGAGGCCGGCCCTCACCCATTTCCATTGTCCTGTTTTTTTTGCCTGCCCGCACGCAGGGCAATTTTTATTTCTAGGCCCTCTCAGATCCTTTCCCAAACCCGCAAATTTGGAGAATGAACATGACCGATCAATCGATTCGTGTTGACCTCGCCGATGGGTCTTCCTGGTACTTTTCTTCGGAAACCACGGCAGTGGAAAGGGGCATGCTGATGCTTTCGCATATTCAGGCCATTATTGAGGATACGAGGCTGAACACCGATAAGGATCGGCCTATGCCCCACGCTCTGCGGCAGAAACTCATCGTTGAGATGGATTTTGCCATGGGACTGATGGAAGAAGCAGCCTGATTCCTTTCTGTTTGTTCTTCGACGGGCAAACCGGTCTGGTTTTCGCAGGCCATCTATTCACCTTTTGATCGTTTTATCAACCTGGGCTGGAGGCGATGGTGGTGGCTGTGTGTGGCCATCAGCGAGCCGGTCATGGGATGCTTGGCTTCTTGGTCTTGTCTAGCAAAGGCGGCGTAGGCACTTCCTTGGGCCTGGGCACCACGCCAGACGACTTGAAGTCTTCAGTTGGCCATCTCCCGGTTGCGGCCCTTGGCCTTGGCCTGATAGAGCGCTAGGTCGGCTCGTTTGACCACCTCGGTAGCCAGCTCGTCGGGACCGACCTCGACGACACCAAAGCTTGCCGTGACCGGCCCCGCTTCCGGAAAACCCGTGCCGACAATAGCCTGACGAAGCTTTTCGGCAAGCTGCACGGCTTGGGAAAGCGCGGTTTCCGGTGCCAGCACCATGAACTCGTCGCCGGCCCAGCGCGCACAGAAATCGGTCGTGCGTAGATTCTCAGAAAGTACGCGAGCGAAGTGCACCAGTACCTGATCGCCGACATCATGGCCATGAACATCGTTGATGGATTTGAAGTGGTCGATGTCGAGCATGATGAGTGACAGGGGCCGCTCGTAGCGCCTGGTACGCTCGATTTCCTTTTCAAGGTGTCGATCGAAGCTCAGCCGGTTAGCCAGGCCTGTGAGCATGTCCGTGCTGGCTATCCGCTTGAGTTCCTGCTCATGCTGCATGCGTCGGGTAATGTCATGCTGAACCGAGACAAAGTGGGTCACGACGCCAGCCTCATTGCGCACCGGCGAGATGTTCCATTCCACCTGGTAAGGGATACCGTCCTTACGGTAGTTGACCGTGTTTGCCTCGAAATACTCACCAGCCGCCAGGGCCGCGCGCAGACGGTGGAGCATCTCGCGGTCGGTTTTCGGCCCCTGCAGCAAGCGCGGTGTGGCGCCCAGCAGTTCCTCGCGGGAATAGCCGCTCATGCTCGTCATGGCCGCGTTGACATAGACGATCTCCGGTCCGGGAAAGTCGAGGCTAGCCGTGGTGATAAGGACGGCATTGAACGACTGCTCCATGGCGGTTTCAAGCAACCGCAGGTATTCCATGTCTCGCATAAGGCTCTGATTCATTGCTGTCGTCATCCAGGATCATTCAGGTAACAAGGGATTTGCCGGAGAATCGTCCGAGCTCTTGTCGCACTTAAACTAAAAAAATAAATATATTTTGGTGAAACTACACTACAGCAAAGCAAAGCAAAGCAAGGCCATTTCACGATGAGAATCCCCTGGATGACATCGCCTTCGCCCGAGCCGGCGTTTCCGATGCCTACGCCACGGCGGAAGCATTAGACTGAAGCCCGATGACGGCCGACATATGTCCAATGATCGACGTCATCAGGGGGCTCCGAAGGCTTATCTCTGATATGGACTTTGCGGCGGGACTGATGGAAGAAGCGGCCTGATTCCTTTCTGCTCAGACAGCCATCAGGCCGTTTCGGATGCTTCATGCCGGTGTACTGAAAGGGTATGCCCATGCAGGCACAGCGATCTACGAACTGGCCAAAAATTGCGGGCTCCCTTTCCATCAACATCTACCTTGCTTTTGAAAAGTTCATAATATGGTGCTCTCCCTAGCCTGAGGGCTGCTCATTTATCGCTAGGCTGCTAAAGTTCAGGTATTAGAAAAGTAATCAAAAGGGCCTGGCCTCCCTTAACGTCTACCAAAAAACATACTAAGTGGAGCGCATTGTGCAAGGCAGCGATAACACATCAGTAAATTTCGGTTTCCTGGCCGAGCATGACGCGCTTTTCGTACAGTTGGCATCGGCTGCGGAGGGAGCCTTCTCCGGCGATCCCAACACTACGTTAATCAAGCTACGCCAGCTCGGAGAGGCGCTTGCCCAGCATCTGGCGGCGTCGTCAGGGATTGATTTCGATGACCAAACCAGTCAGTCCGATCTGCTCTACCGCCTGAATCGAGAAGTCCGCCTGGAGCCACAGGTAAAAGAGCTTTTCCATACCCTGCGCATTGAGGGCAACAAGGCAACCCACCAGTTCCGCACTTGTCATAAAGAAGCCATGGACGGCCTGAGGCTGGCCCGTGAACTGGCCATCTGGTTTCACCGCTCCTTTGGCAACGCTGGCACTGGATTCAAGCCGGGTCCGTTCGTGCCACCGCAAGACCCCAGTGCCCAGCTACGCCAGTTGCAAGTCGACATCGAAAAGCTTCGCCATGACCTGAAGCACGCCAGCATGGAGCTGGACAGCAGTCAGCAGCTTAGCCAGCTCGTTGAACAGGAAAAGACCGAGTACGAAGCCCTCGCTCTGGCTATGGAAGAAGAATCCCGAGCCAAAACGTTGGAGGCAACCGCCCACGAACAGGCACTCGTACAGCAAAAACAGGATTACGAGCAGAAGATCAAGGCACTCCAGCAACAACTGATGGAACAGGGTGAGAAGCCAGTCTCCGCTCAACGCCAGGAAGTGGCTCAGAAGACAAAGGCGGCTAGCCAGCAGATTATTTTGAGTGAAGAACTCACTCGTATCCTGATCGACCAGCAACTGGTTGAGGCGGGCTGGGACGCCGACAGTCAGGAAATTACTTACCAGAAAGGCGCCAGGCCAGAGAAAGGCACTTACCGTGCCATTGCCGAATGGCCCACTAACCATAACGGCAATAAAGGCCGGGCAGACTATGTACTGTTTGCAGGTCTTGCGCCCATTGCAGTGGTGGAGGCCAAGAAAGAAAACACCAACGTGGCGGGTAAAATTCATCAGGCCGAACGTTACAGCAAAGGCTTCAAGGTAGAAGCACCCCTAGTCGGTACCTGGGAGCTGGCGGGCCGCACCATCGCCTGGCCAGCCGACGATGAAGGTCACTATATGGTGCCTTTTGTCTATTCCTGCAACGGTCGGCCCTATGTTCCCCAGCTGGCCGAACAATCGGGTACCTGGTTTCGTGATGCGCGTGATCCCAGTAACACCCGGCGCGCACTGTCACGATTTCACACCCCCGCGGGGTTGCTGGATCTACTGGAACGCGATAAAGAAAACGCCGAAAAGCTGCTCAAAAATGAACCCTTCGGTTACCTGAAACTGCGCGACTATCAACAGAAGGCCATCACGGCGACCGAAAATGCCCTGTCCCGAAACGTCCGCTCCGTACTGCTTGCCATGGCCACCGGCACCGGCAAAACCCGTACCATCATTGGCCTGATGTACCGCTTCCTGAAAACCGAACGTTACCATCGAATTCTATTCTTGGTAGATCGCACAGCACTCGGTCAGCAGGCTATCGACGCCTTTAACGAAGCACCTCTGGAGCAGAACCAAACCTTAAGCAATATTTACAACGTGGCGGAACTGGGCGATATGGCCGCCGAGGTGGAAACCCGCGTTCAGGTGGCCACCGTTCAGGCCATGGTCAAACGTATCTTTATGAGCGATCAGCCGCCGCCCATTGACCAGTTTGATTGCATTATCATTGACGAAGCCCACCGGGGTTACACCCTGGACCAGGAAATGACCGAAGGCGAGCTGGCGACCCGCGATGCCAGCCAATATATCTCCAGCTACCGCCGAGTGTTGGATTACTTCGATGCGGTAAAAATCGGCCTCACTGCCACACCGGCCAAACACACCAGCGAGATCTTCGGCAAACCCGTTTACACCTATTCCTACAGGGAGGCCGTCGCAGACGATTGGCTGATCGACCACGAACCGCCTATTCGTTACGAAACTCTGCTGACCAAGAACGGCATCCAGTTCGAGAAGGGCAACCCGGTGGAAGTAATCAACACTCGGACCGGCGAAGTGGACACTACCGAGCTTGAAGACGAGCTGAGTTTTGAAGTTGAGTCCTTCAACCGTCGGGTGATCAACGAAAACTTCAACCGGGTTATCTGCGAGGAACTTGCCCAGGAGATTGACCCCTTTGGCGACGAAAAAACCCTCATATTCTGCGCCACCGACCTGCACGCCGATATGGTCAAGCGGCTGCTGGATGATGCCTTCAAAGACCTCTATAACGGCAGCTACAATGAAACCGCTGTGGCCAAGATTACCGGCAAAAGCGACAAAGTCGATCAGCTGATCCGTCGCTACAAAAACGAGCGTTATCCCAGTATTGCCGTCACTGTTGACCTACTGACTACCGGCATCGATGTACCCAAGATCTGCCACTTGGTATTCATGCGCCGGATACGCTCGCGCATTTTGTACGAGCAGATGATTGGCCGCGCCACACGGCGCTGCGATGAGATCGGCAAAACCGTATTCCGTATTTACGACCCGGTCGATATCTACGCCGCGCTTGCCGAGGTCAATACCATGAAGCCCCTGGTGAGGGACCCCAATATCACCTTGGAGCAACTGGTCGACGAACTGACCGACGAGGGCCATTTAGAAGCAGCGCTGAACAGCCCTGGCGAACAACTGGGCGAAAGCCAGGCTGATGTAGTGCTTAGCCAGCTCAGCCAGAAGGTCATGCGCGTACTGCGCAAGGCCGACAACAAAGCCGAAAGCCGACCGGCGCTGAAAGACAAGCTGGACGAACTGCACGAGCTGTGGGGAGTCGAGCCGAAAACCCTGCACCAGCACCTGCATAAACTTGGCCCTCGTGAAGCGTCGGCATTCATCCGCCAGCACAGTGGCCTGGTCAATCAGCTTAGCCAAGTAAAATCCCTGGTAGGCAGCGACCAAATGCCCGTGATTTCGCATCATGAAGACGAACTCATTCAGGAACCCACCCAAAGCTATGGCGTGCACCAACGGCCAGAAGACTATCTGGACAGCTTCAATGCGTTTATCAAAGAGCAGGTTAATCAATCGACCGCCTTGGCAGTGGTCGTCAACAAGCCCCGCGACCTTACCCGCCAGCAACTTAAGGAAGTGAAAGTACTGCTGGATAACCACGGCTACTCGGAAGCCAACCTGCAAAGCGCCGTGCGCAACCAGACCAATAAAAACATTGCCGCCAGCATCGTCGGCCATATCCGCCGCGCCGCGCTGGGCGAGCCTCTAAAGCCCTTTGAGCAGCGTGTGGCCGAAGCCATGGACCGCATCTATATCCAGCACAATTGGACATCGGCCCAGCGCAAGTGGCTAGACCGCCTGGCCAAGCAGCTTACCCATGAAGTCATCATCGATCGTGAAACGGTCAATCAGCTACCTGCATTTCAGGGCGGTGCTAAGCAGCTGAATAAAATTCTCGGGGATGAATTGGATACCGTACTGGAAGATCTTGGCGAGGCCATGTGGCCACAGCAAAGTGCATAGATTTTTCGATTTTCTGAACATTTGGGCCCTTATATGCAAAGAAAAGTGCCGTTTCCTTTGCATATCCGCCCAGACATGTATAGATTTTTGGTTTTTCTATACATTAAATGAGAAAGGGACGTTCCGTGCCGCCAACTCTGCCCCTTGAAGCCCTCGAACAGTGGGAAACCCGAACCGTGCTTAAGAAGGCAGCGGAGGCACACCGCTATCTAGCCGAACTCAAAGGTGTCGCGGCGACCATCCCCAACGAAGAAATTCTGATCAACACCCTAACGTTGCAGGAAGCCCGGCACAGCTCCGAAATTGAAAACATCATCACCACCCAGGATGATCTTTACCGCGCCGTTGTCGCGGATGAAGCCAGCGTTTCACCGCAAACCAAGGAAGTTCAGGACTACGCCACGGCACTACGAGCCGGGTTCCGCAGTGTTCGGCAGTCCCGACTGATTCGTCTTAACGATATTCTCCTGATTCAGGAAACCCTTGAAAACAACAATGCCGGTTTCCGGAAGCTACCGGGGACCGCATTGAAGAACCAGGCCACGGGGGAGGTCGTCTATGAGCCGCCTCAGTCAGCTCAGGAAATCGAAGCGTTGATGAGCAATCTGGTCGACTACATCAACGATGACGAACGGTGCGATGCCGACCCGCTGGTAAAAATGGCCATCATCCACCATCAGTTCGAGAGCATTCACCCGTTCTATGATGGCAATGGCCGAACCGGGCGCATCATCAATATGCTTTACCTGGTCGCCAAGGATCTGCTCGACTTGCCCGTGCTGTATCTCAGCCGTTACCTGATCCAAAACAAGGCCGGCTACTACCGGGAGCTACAGGCCGTGCGCGATACCGGTAACTGGGAGCCGTGGCTACTTTATATGCTGGAAGGGGTCAGCCAGACCGCCCAGCAGACCATTTACTTGATCAGTCAGATCCGCGAGTTGATACAACACACCAAACACCGTATGCGTGATGAGTGTCCGAAGATCTATCGGCAGGAACTGCTGAACAACCTGTTCAACCACCCCTATACGAAAATCGAATTCGTCATGGAGGATCTGTCCGTCAGCCGCATCACCGCGACCAAGTATCTCGATGAACTGGTCAATATCGGCCTGCTGGACAAAACCAAAGTCGGCCGCAGCAACTTCTACATCAACACACCGCTGATGGTGCTCTTCCTTGAGCGCGCATAAAACAACCCGGAACTAACCATGACCAATAACGACATCGTCCAGAAGCTCTGGAATCTTTGTGATGTGCTGCGAGATGACGGCATCAATTACTCGGACTACGTCACCGAACTGGTGCTGCTGCTGTTTATTAAAATGGTGCACGAGAATACCCAAGCTGAATCACTGAAGCGTCACGTGCTACCCGAAGGTTGCCGCTGGACCGACTTGAAGGGCAAATCGGGCATCAATTTGCTTGATGACTACAAACGCATTCTGCTCAGCCTCTCCAGCGGCCGGGATGGTGCGGGTAGATTGGTTCATGACGACCCCTTGATCAGCGCCGTTTATGCTGATGCGCAAACCCGCCTGCGCGAGCCGCGCCACCTGGAGCAGATGATCAAAACGCTGGATCAGATCGACTGGTTTAGCGCCCAGAAGGACGGTCTAGGGGATCTTTACGAAGGTCTGCTTGAAAAGAACGCTAATGAAACCAAGTCTGGCGCAGGCCAGTACTTCACGCCCCGCGCGTTGATCAACACCATGGTGCGCTGCCTGAAACCTCAGCCTGGCGAGACAATTCAAGATCCGGCTGCGGGAACAGCGGGCTTTCTAATTGCCGCCGATCAGTACATCAAGGATCAAACCGACGACCTGTTTGACCTGAACGCCCAGCAGCAGGCTTTTCAGAAAAATCATGCCTTTGTCGGTATCGAGCTGGTGCCCGGCACCCGCCGTCTGGCGCTGATGAACTGTCTGCTGCACGGCATGGAAGGCGACGATGAAGGCGTGGTTCACCTAGGCAACGCCCTGGGCCAGACTGGCGCCAGCCTGCCCAAAGCCGACGTCATTCTCGCCAATCCGCCCTTTGGCACCAGCAAAGGCGGTGATGCCAGCGTCACCCGCGACGACCTCACGTTTAAAACCAGCAACAAACAGCTGGCCTTTTTGCAGCACATCTACCGCAACCTGAAGCCCGGTGGCCGTGCAGCGGTGGTGTTGCCGGATAACGTGCTGTTCGAAGCTGGCGTAGGCACCGATGTACGCCGGGATTTAATGAACAAGTGCAACCTGCATACACTCCTGCGTTTGCCCACCGGCATCTTCTACGCCCAGGGTGTGAAAACTAATGTGCTGTTTTTCACCAAGGGCAGCGCAGTGGACAAGTATCAGGAAGAGAACTGCACCGAAAATGTCTGGGTTTTTGATCTGCGCACCAACATGCCCAGCTTTGGCAAGCGCACGCCGTTTGGTGAGCAACACCTCAAGCCGTTCGAGAAAGTTTTTGGAGATGATCCCAACGGTCTGAGTGTGCGACAGGAAGGTGAATACAGCTTCCATTCCGACAAGATCGAGCTGCCGGAAGAAGCGGAAGAAGCGGAAGAAAACCAGGGTATCGATCCCCGTTTGGCCCACAGTCGCTGGCGCAGCTTCAGCCGCCAGTGGATTGCTGAACACAAGGGCGACTCGCTGGATATTTCCTGGCTTAAGGATAGCGACAGCGTGGACGCTGCCAATCTGCCGGAGCCGAGTGTATTGGCGAGTGAGGCGAAGGATGAGTTGGAAGCTGCGTTAAGTGAACTGGATGGGTTGCTTAAAGAGCTAGAAGGTGCAGTGTGATGGAAAAGTTAGACTTACCAGCTGGCTGGTCTAAAGCTGTTGTTGGCGATTACTTTTACTTAAAAAATGGCTTCGCATTTAAAAGCAACGATTACATTCCAGCAAGCGAAAATACGTTTCCTGTAATTAGAATTTCAGACCTAGATGGTAAGATAGCCTCTGATAAAACCGCGGTGCACGTTCTGGAAGGTGCTCCAGGCTTTGAAGTTAAAAACGGTGATTTATTGATCGCCATGTCAGGTGCGACAACTGGAAAGATCGGAGTTTATCAGGGAAAAGAATCGGCTTATCAAAATCAACGAGTAGGGAATCTAAAACTTTATTTTCAAACTGATGGTTGCAATAAATACAAAAATTATCTCGTTCATTATTTAAGCGACGATATTCTAAAAATTGCGTACGGCGGTGCTCAACCTAATATCTCAGGTAAAGCTATTGAAGAGATGGACATACGTCTCCCCCCCCTCGCCGAACAAAAAGTCATCGCCGACAAACTCGACACCCTGCTGGCCCAGGTGGAAAACACCAAAGCCCGCCTCGAACGCATCCCGCAAATCCTCAAACGCTTTCGCCAGTCTGTGCTGGCTGCAGCGGTGAGTGGATGGTTGACGGAGGAGTGGCGGCACCGGAATCCCACTAAAACCACTGAAACTCTACTTGAAGGACATGATCCGCTTCCAAAGCCTGCCCGTTGGAAGTCTCGATCTGATGCGTTTATTCAAGGGAATTACGCCACAGCAGTGGGGAGGCCTGTAGCCAGTCCTGTCTCGCAGTGGAAATGGATCTCTCTGGTTGAAGTCGCTCGCATGGAGTCCGGTCACACTCCAAGTCGAAATAAATCGGAGTACTGGAACGGGGATATTTGCTGGATAGGTATCAGGGATGCGAACAAAAACCACAGCAAGACGATTCGAGACACGGAACAGAAAACCAATGAGTTAGGGTTGGCGAACTCTGCAAGTCGTTTGCTCCCGGTTGGGACTATTTGTATTAGCCGAACGGCCTCTGTGGGTTATGTTGTGAAAATGGGTAAAAGTATGGCAACTAGTCAGGATTTTGTTAACTGGGTACCGTCTCCAGTCATTGATCCAGACTGGCTGAAATGGCTGTTTGTTGCTGAACGAGACTCTCTTCTTAAGTTCGGAAAGGGTTCAACCCATACAACCGTCTATTTCCCGGAGTGGTTATCTATGCATATCTTGCTGCCACACATTGATGAGCAGCGTGAAATAGTCAGCCGAGTAGACCAACTCTTCGCCCACGCCGACCGCATCGAACAACAGGTCAACAACGCCCTGGCCCGCGTCAATAACCTCACCCAGTCCATCCTGGCCAAGGCCTTCCGGGGCGAACTCACCGAGCAGTGGCGCAAGGACAATCCCGAGCTGATCAGCGGGGAGAACAGTGCCGAGGCGTTGTTGGAGAGAATCAAGGCGGAGCGGGCGGCTGTGACGCCGATGAAGAAAACCCGCAAGCGCAAGGTCACTGCATGAGCGATATCAAGTTGTTTCAACTTACCGGTACCAGTGCTACCGAACTGAGCGGTAAAAGCGCACAGCTGGAAAAGGATCTTCAAAACCATATCGAAGCGAATATGGACGCCCTGATCGGTGTGCGTTTTTTGGCCGGTGAATACAGCACCGGCAAAACGCACAAGGGCCGTATCGATTCCTTGGGGCTGGACGAGAACGGCTGCCCAGTGATTGTGGAATACAAACGTCACAGCAACGAAAACGTCATCAACCAAGGCCTATTTTATCTGGACTGGCTGCAGGACCACCAAGCCGAATTCAAATGGCTGGTGATGGAAAAAATCGGTAAAACCGAGGCCGAAAATATAGAATGGGGCGGCACCCGGTTGATCTGTATTGCCTCAGATTTCAATAAATATGACGAGCACGCCGTTCAGCAGATCAACCGCAACATTGAGCTGATGCGTTACCGTTATTTCGGCGATGAGCTGCTGCTACTGGAACTGGTGAACGCACAGACAGCCAACCAAGCCGCACCCGTCGCTGGTGCGTCATTATCGCCCAAAAAACCGGCTAAAAGCATCAGCAAAGACAAAAGCCAGCAGGAACGCCTGGTTGAAGCACCGCCCACGCTGGTTGAGCTGTACCAAACCGTCTGCCATTACGTTGAGCAGCTAGGTGATGAAGTTCAGCGTAAAGAACTCAAGCTCTACACCGCATTCAAAAGCATTCGTAACTTCGTATCCATTGTGGTGCAATCAGGAAAAGACCCGCGCTTGCAGATGTACCTGAAACTGCCCGGTGCGCTCGGCGAAGAAACGGCATTCAGCCGTGACGTCACCAGCATAGGCCACTGGGGAACCGGAAATCTTGAGGTGAATATCCGCACGGCAGGAGACTGGGAGAAGGCGCGAAAGTTGGTGGACCAAGCGTATCAGGAAAGTTGAAATAGAAGACTTTACCAACAGGTGGAAAACTCCTCATGCATTCAATGACGGCGTGCCATCCGTGATCGCAGAAGAAAAACTTAAAATACTGTCCGGGATTAGTTGACCACCACAGTGGAGCGAATTTTTCTATCGAAAACCGGAGACAGGACCATCGTTGATCGCCGACAGCGCCTCGTTGGCTTCTAGGATCTGCGCCTCGATGCCAGTGATGCCCATGTCCTTTAAGCGGGCGGTGTGCATCCTGCAGTAGGCTTCGGCGTCCGCGCGGGTAGTGAACAGGTAGATGCCGCCCGCGCGCTTGCTCTTCGGATCTTCGGTCCAGATCTTCCAGAGTAGGCCGGGTTCGTCGTTGATGGATTGGGCCAGCGGCGTCATCGCATCGACCATGGCCTCTCCGAAGGGGCCGTCGAAAGGAAAGTGAACCTGCAGTATCGTCGGCATGAAAGCCTCCCTGTATTAGTAGAAAACGTTACATTACGGTCTATCCTATTCATGTCATGACGGCACGGCAATCACTCATGCCAGCAACCGCCTTGGCACTGAGCCAACGCTCATCAGCGAGACAGTGTCAGATCCTCTCTCAATCACGTTGACATCATCCCGCAGATGTGTGATCATTGCTCGCAGTTGGTTAGCAAGCAGTGAATATTGTCAGTTGTAGTCGATCCTTTCGGTAACCTGGTCATATCCCCTTGTTTTATCCGCTTCATCTCGGGGCAACACCCGGCAACTTGTATACAGCGCTAAGCGCGAAGGAATCATCACATGGCAACTGGCACAGTTAAATGGTTTAACGACGCTAAAGGTTTCGGCTTCATTACTCCTTCTGAAGGCGGCGACGATCTGTTCGCTCACTTCTCAGAAATTCAAGCTGAAGGCTTCAAATCCTTGCAAGACGGTCAAAACGTTTCTTTTGACGTGACCCAAGGTAAAAAAGGCCTCCAGGCTTCGAACATCAAGCTCGCCTAACTAGCATTTAGTTACGAGCTTGAAGTCGAAAGGCTTCGAAAAACCAGGCCCGCTTATGCGGGCCTGGTTTTTTTGTGGCTGTTTGCCAAACAGTAACTGCTCAAAACGGTGCGCACCGCTTTCAGGCCTCCCCAGGCCCCATTGCCATCGACGGTTTCGGCGCCACATAGCGACATTTTTTAATGATGAATTGCCTATGAGCATTACCCTTTTTAAGCGCTGGCACTGGCGGGGCTGGATATCTCCAAATGGGCGATTCTCGCCGCCGCCAAGCAAGACAAAGGGGCCGGTTGGCTGGTGGGCAGCGGGCGCTCCATTGCACCGTGCGTGACAGCCCGTGGTGCGGGAGCAGTGTCAGCAGTGTGCGTTTGAACCAGTGTGTCATGGCATTCACTCAGGTGATAAGCCGGCGCAGGCCTCAGGCTGTCTCGACATACCCCGGCCGCGGCGGTACAGCCATTTTTCGAGTTTCACGGCCACCAATACCAGAGACGCCAGTCCAAAACACACGCTCAGTTCGACGAGGGAAAGTGGCTGAGTCTTGAAAACGATATTCAGCATTGGAACCCAGCTGCAGCCCCACCGTGGCATCTCAGGCCCTCGCATGACTGAGCACATGCCGCTCCTCACATTCAACTGGGATCACGACGCTGCCACCAAATTCATTGCTGCAAAAGAGGCGTGCTGGCGTCGCGATGGGTTTGGGCACTGGGCCATACTTTGTTATGAAACAGCCCGACCGCACCGCCTTGCGGCAGCGGTCGAAAGTTCAAGGCTTGCTTGTGGCCAAGCGTGAAGGGTGCTCGGACCTGCGACGGTTTTCTTGAACTCCTCGGCATAGACTTCCAGCGGCGTGCGCCAGTCCTGTGTCTTGCGTGGCTTTAAGGCCAATGCCGATCTTGTCGGCGCGATCAATGTGCTAAGGGCAGGGCATGCCCGGTTAGCCTGTGAAGTGAGCGGTGCAGGAAGGCCGCCAGCAGCAGGAACCCACCGAAGCGACTCAGGAAAGCCGTAGGCTGAGCCTGAGCGCCGTAGGAATCCTCTTCCTTTCCGCCCCAGGCGGCAGCTTCCTAAGAAGCTGAGGGAGAGGAGGATGTCAAATCTTTACTGCCCTGACAGGATGGTATGGATGTCAACAAAGGTAGGCGGTTTCAAGGGTAGCTTAATGCCAGGCGCAAGTCAGAATTGAGTTCGTCTGTCAAGTGGCATAAACGGATGATTCATCGAAATCGGAACACGCATATGAAAGTAAACATCTCGTGGCTCCTGTGGGCAGTGCTGTCAGTAGCATTGATGTTTTCCGGTCCCAGTGTGGCGCAAATGCAGGAGGGGGGAAGTGAGAGCGAGCAGCAGCAATGGTTCTCCGTCGATTCGTTGAACGCTGGGCTTGACGAGGCGCCTGAGACGGTCAATCGGATGACGCCACGAGAGTCTATCCGGAGCTTTCTGGAACTTACCGATGAGGAAGACTTTGCCGCGGCGGCGCATATCCTCAACTTGTCCTTTCTGGACCCTGCGGAGCAGCAACAACGAGGAGCTCGGTTAGCCAGACAGTTGGCTGAGGTCCTTAGGCGTGGCGAGTGGCTCAATACTTCCAGCCTTTCCGGGCGTCAGGATGCCGCTATCCAGGACCCGTCGGGACAGCATCCCCAAACAGGAGAGCCGCGCCGCAATATCGAGCTGGCATCACTCCAGGCCGATGGCGAAGCCTATGATATTAGTCTGAGCCGGTATCGGGTGGGCGATGAGGAGCCGGTCTGGCTGGTTACGCCGGATAGCGTATCGTCGATCCCGCCACTTTATGAGAAATATGGCCCCTCATTGCTGGAGGAGCATATCCCGGAGCGTTTTAAGACCTCGTTCGGGATCCTCCAGATCTGGGAGTGGATAGCCATTCCGATTTTCCTGCTGGCGATTGGCCTGGTGGGGTGGGGTGTCTACGCCTTGGTCGGGTTGATGGCCCATTGGTTACCTTCCGGCTCGCCAAGCATCTTTGCCAGCCAGATCAAGGGGGCTATGGCGCTGCTCGTCATGTCGCTGGTTGCCCAGATAGTGCTCAATTACGTGGTCTCTTTCACTGCCGTGGCTACCACGTTCATTCGCGTACTGCTGATTACCATCGTGGCCTGGGGCGTCGCTACCATCGCGCTTCGCCTGGTGGACACCATTTTGCTTAACGTGACACGGCGTCTCGTGGGGCCGATCGATGACACCAAACCCAAGGATGATCGCAAGTTACTGACGTCGCTTCACGCGCTGCGTCGGGTCATCATCCTGGTCACGGTTATCGTGGTTTTGGTCTATGTACTGAGTCAGGTCCAGCTATTCGGGACGCTGGGGATTTCGCTGCTGGCGTCGGCCAGTGTTCTGGCGGTACTGGGGGGAATCGCGGGCCAGGCGGTGCTGGGCAATATCCTGTCCTCGTTTCAGGTGTCGTTAGCCAAGCCCATTCGCATCGGCGATCTGATAATGTTCGAAGGTCAGTGGTGTTATGTGGAAGGCATTTTCTATACCTTCATTCGGCTGAGGGTGTGGGACGAGCGGCGCTTGAATGTGCCGGTCACGTACTTCGTCTCCAAGCCCTTCGAGAACCTTTCAGTCAAGAGTTCCAAGATGTACCGAATCCTGGAGCTAACCCTTCACTTGAGTGCAGATATCGAGCTCCTTAGGGAAAAATTCCTGGAGTATGCCAAGGAAGAAGACAACGTCATCGAACACCACAAGCTGTTGTGTTACGTGACGGGGCAAACCGGCATGGCCCAGACGATCGCTTGCTATCTCATGGCATCTGAACCTATGGATGGCTGGGTAGCGGAAATGCATATCCGGGAGAGACTGATGGCCTTTATCCGGGACAACCACCCTGAGTGGTGGCCGAGAGAGGTGGTGGTGCTCAGTCATCAGGATATCGCCCTTGGCGAAGAACCCGGTGCTCACTCCTCTTCAGCGGCCGGCGATGCCAATGAACACTTATCCGAAAGGCGATGACAGCTTATGAGCATGACCCCTTTTCAAGCGCTGGCCTGCCCGCTGGACGGCGACCCGTTACAGCGAAACGGCAATGCATGGCGCTGTGCGGCAGGGCATAGCTTTGATATTGCCAAGCAGGGCCATGTGAATTTGCTGCCCGTACAGCAGAAGCGTTCAGGCGACCCCGGCGACAGCAAGGCAATGGTTGCGGCACGCCAACGCTTTCTCGATGCCGAGCATTACCAACCCATCGCCGATGCGCTCAGCCAAGCCGTTTTGAAGAGTTTCCCCATCGATGCCACGCTCAGTTGCCTTGATGCCGGCTGCGGGGAAGGCTACTACCTGCGCGCCTTGGCGAAAGCGGCATCTGAAGAGCAAGCGCTGGCGCTGACGGGGCTGGATATCTCCAAATGGGCGATTCTCGCCGCCGCCAAGCAAGACAAAGGGGCCAGTTGGCTGGTGGGTAGCAACGCAAACCTGCCCGTGCAGCCCGGCACGCTCGATCGGCTGCTGTGCATGTTCGGCTTTCCTGTGTACAGCGAGTTTGCTCGCGTACTCAAGCCGGGTGGCATGCTGCTACAGGTGGATGCCGGGCCGGACCATCTGCGTGAGCTGCGCGAGATCATTTATCCCACCTTGAAGCCGGAGCGCACCAGAGAGTTCCAGGTGCCGCAAGGCTTTACGCGCCTGCACACAGAAACAATCCGCTACCCGCTTGAACTGAACGGTGCAGATAGCATTGCCGATCTGCTCGCCATGACCCCGCACCTTTATCGCGCCAGCGCCGAAGGCCGGGCGGAAGCGGCGTCGCTGGAGTCGCTCGTTGTCACTGTGGATGTACGCCTGGTGCATTTCTCCCGCAATACACAACAGGCTGAATGCTGAATGAGCACTCTCGAAAGCACTCTCAAAAGCCCTGCTAAAAGCCCGCTCAACGCATCTTTGTGTCCCTGTGGTGGTGACAAGCCGTTGGCCGACTGTTGCGGGCGCTATCACGCCGGTGAGCTGGCGCCGACTCCTGAGGCGCTGATGCGTTCGCGTTACAGTGCTTTCGTGTTGAATCTTACCGACTACTTGCTGGCAAGTTGGCACCCGAGCACTCGCCCGGCAAACTTGGCGCCGGATAGTTCGTCACGTTGGCTGCGCCTCGAAATACTCGAAAGCGCAGAGGAGGGTGGCAAGGGGCAGGTAGCGTTTCGCGCCGTCTTCAAGGAAGGGCGGCGTTGGGCGGTACTGGAAGAGGCTTCTCGGTTCGTGCGCGAAGAAGGGCGTTGGTTCTATCTGGATGGTACTCCCGATATCACTCGGCTCAAGCCCGGTCGCAACGATTCTTGCCTGTGCGGGAGCTTACGCAAGTTCAAGAGCTGCTGCGGTATCTAAGAAATCTTGCTGTTTTCGAGCCCGAATGCCCGTCTCACGTAGCGGTTGTGCTCCATGCCTTCATGCGCTGCAAAAAAATACCCACTGACATGCGTTGAATACTTGTCATATTGCGGGAATCTTTACCACACTCTGTAGAGCTACGGGGAACGTTGCTGCAAAACGCCAGGTTCCGCTTCCCGTTAGCCAATTTACGTCAGGTTTAGAATCTCGAACCAGGGAGGAACTTCAGAGATGGCCAATCAACCTAAAACAGAGCAGCAAGAGAAGCGTCATGAAGGGCGCACCGCTAACACCTACCACCATTTTCTCAATGAGTTGTGCACGCCCGGCGATATGAGCAAGGAAGAGGCGGAAAAAGCCACAGTAGCGGTGTTGGGTGCCTTGGAAAAACGAATCCAGCCTACCGAAACCAACAAGATGGAAGCACAACTCCCCCAGAAGCTGCGGGAACTACTGGACCATAGCGGGATCGATAAAAGCGCGGCCCCGCAACGATTCGGCAAGGATGAGTTCATTGAAATGGTTGCCTCGGACCTGGATGCCAACCCGGAAGAGGCGGAGTCGATCTCCCGTAGGGTGTTCGCCACGGTACGCGCCCAAATCAGCGACGGCGAAGCAGAGGACGTCGCCAGCCAGCTTCCTCCGGATATTGCTCAGCTGTGGCGCGAGCGGCCGACATAAGCAGGCCATTCCAATCCGTTGGTTTTCTTGAAACTACATTAGCAAAAGTCTTGAGATTCAGGCGTCATTGCAGTTGAGCGACGCCTTTCTCTCGTTATGCTCGATTTCAGTATGTCCGGCCCGTCTAATGCTTGAGGATGACGTAGAAGGCGTGAATGATGCCTGGAATATAGCCGAATAGGGTCAAGAGAAGATTCAGCCAGAAGTGGCCTTTGAACCCGACCTCCAGAAAAACACCCACCGGTGGCAAGAGAAGGGCAAAAATCATTTTGATGGGATCGGTCGCGGTGAAGGCCATGGTACGTTCCTCGATTGCAAATGGATGGCTACGTGATGCTTTGAGCCAATCCAGCGCTATCCGTTCAGCCACTTCCGATATTAGCTAGAGTCCCACGGCTTTGAGCAACTTGACGTTAATGGGGCGGGCTGCATCCAGAAAACCTTCCCAGGGATCTTCACGCAGTGCCGCGAGGCGTCGGCGCAGGTTCGAGACATCGTAGCGGTCGGGGCGCAGGGTGGCATTGAGTTCGTCCCAGCGCACCGGTACGGCGACGGGCGCGCCCTTGCGTGCACGTACGGAATAAGAAGCTACCGCCGTGTTGCCGCGTCCGTTACGCAGGTAATCGATGAACAGAAGGCCTTCGCGCTTGGTCTTGGACATCTGAGTCGTCAGACGCTCAGGGTCGTCCTTGGCATGTAACTGCGCCACCGCCCTGGCAAAGGCTTTGGTTTGCTCCCAGTCGGCTTCGGGCACCAAGGGCACGACCAGGTGAAGCCCCTTGCCGCCGGAGGTGCGCACGAAGCTTTGCATGCCGAGTGATTCCAGGCGGTCGCGAAGTGTACCGGCCACGCGCAGGATTTCCTTCCAGTTCACCCCAGGCGAGGGGTCGAGATCGAAAATCAGCATGTCCGGATGCTCAACGTCATCGATATGGCTTCCCCAAGGGTGGATCTCCAAGGCCCCGGCCTGGACCAGGCCCACCAGGTCCGCAGCCGACTCTACATAGAGGTAGTCGGCACTGCCTCCCTTTTCGGGGATTTCGATGCGCGGCACACTGTCGGGAATGGCGCTGCGGGGATGCTTCTGAAAAAAGCATTCATCCGTGCGTCCTTGAGGGCAGCGCACCAGCGAGAGGGGCCGTCGGGCCAAGTGCGGCAGTATCCAGTCCTGAATATCTTCGTAGAAGCGAGCCAGGTCGAGTTTGGTCAAGCCCTGCTCGGGAAACAGGATTCGATCAGGGTGGGTGAGCCGCACACCGAGTACGTCGGTTTCATCCTTTCCGGCGCGGTCTTGCGCGCGGCGTTGAGCTGAAGGCTTGGCGTTGGGTGCCTTGCCGCTCGAGGGGGGGGCGGCACTCGGCTTGCTGCGATTCATGCGAATTTCCTTTGGGTTGCGATCTTCACGCAGCCCACGAAACGATGGATGCCGTAAACGCCCGTCCCGCGTGCGCTGAGTGAATTCCACATCGATCACCAGTTCCGGGCGTACCCAATGGACGGAACGTTCATCGGGAACCGGAGCATTGAACGGCGAGCGGGACGTTTCCAGCTTCTGTAGGGTGGCGCTCAGCGATTCAAGTTGCAGGCTACTGAAACCGGTGCCCACACGTCCGGCATACTCAAGCCGGTCGTCGTTATCGAATGCCCCCATCAATAGCGACCCGAAACCATTGCGTGAGCCTTGCGGCTCGGTGTAGCCACCCACGACGAACTCATCCTGAAGGACACACTTGGTCTTGAGCCAATCCTTGCTGCGCTTTTCCTGATAGTGGCTAGAGGCGCGTTTGCTGATGATGCCTTCAAGTCCCTTCCGGCAGGACTCTTCATAAAATTCAGTCCCGCGGGAATCGATATGCTCGGAGTAGCGGACTTGGCTGTCATCCTTGAATCCACTGGCTTTTAGTAATTGGGAAAGGGCCTGCTTACGCTCAATAAGCGCTACCTTTTTCAGGTCATAGCCTTCCAGGTAGGGCATGTCGAACACTTGGTAGACGAGGTCGTCAGTACGCTTGTCGCTCATGGCTTCCTGGAGATGGCGAAAACTGCTGATACCGTTTTTGGCCAGTGCGACGACTTCGCCATCGATTAGGGCGGATGTCACCGGAAGCTGCGCCAATAAGTCGGCAAGTTTGGGAAGGCGGTCCGCCCAGTCCTTGCCATTGCGGGTCATCAGCCGTACTTGATTGTTTTCGATACGGGCCAGGATACGATAGCCGTCAAATTTCACTTCGTGAATCCAGGCATCGGTATCCGGGGTTTCGTGTACCAGGGTGGCCAGTTGCGGCCGGAGCTCGGCGGGAAGCTCGGCACGCCGGGCGCCTTTCAGCGAGCCGGGGTCGGGAAGGGAGGCTTCACTGCTTTGGTTTTCGTTCGTATTGCTGTTTTCGTTGCTTTGGTCATGTTGTGAGGCCCAGGTAGCGTCGCGATCTTCTGCGATCTGGGCCATGCTGCGCCCGGATACCACGCTGCTGTCTTCCTCGACACTGACCTCGGGCGTGTCATTCTGGCCGTCATCGCTGCGTTTGATCATCAGCCACTGTTTGTCATCCTGGGTATCTTTCTGCTTGCCACCTTTCATGCGGATCAGCGTCCAGCGGCCTTTGAGCCTTTCGCCGTCGAGTTCGATGTCGAGGTGACCTTCCTTCTGCTCGCCGTGGGCCTTCCATTCGCCTCGATCCCAGATCATGACGGTGCCGCCGCCGTAAGCATCCTCAGGAATGACACCCTCGAAATCGGCATATTCCAAAGGATGATCTTCCACCTGTATCGCCAAGCGTTTTTCGCCGGGTTCAAGGCTGGGACCCTTGGGCAGCGCCCAGCTGCGCAACACCCCCTCCTGCTCCAGCCGAAGATCAAAATGGTCATGGCTCGCTGCATGTTTATGCATCACGAAGCTGTGTCCAGAAGAGCTGTGTCCAGAAGCGTCGTCGTCATGCCGTTCCCCGGCGGGCTCGGGGGTGCTTTCGAAGTTACGCTTGAGGCGGTATTCCTTGAGCTTTGCCATCGCCTTTCCTTGAGCCTGGATCTGCTGATTATTCAGTCAGCCTAGTCAAGCAATCCAGCGCCGCCAAGCATGGGCAAGTAATCCGGCTACAGTAAAAAAGCCATACTTTTCAGAGAAAATGGCTGAGAAAACGTGATTGAGCAAATGGTTCTTTGGCTGAGCCTGCGCCTTGGGATAATTAAGGCCATCACTTCACTGCAAAGAGGTAACCAATACCGGGACTGTGCCGCGTTTCAACATGCCAAGCTCTCTGGCGGCGCGCTTGGAGAGATCGATGATGCGTCCCTTGACGTAAGGACCGCGATCGTTGATCAGCACTTCCACTTCGCGGCCGTTGTCTCGCCGTGTGACCAGCACCTTGGTACCGAACGGCAAGTCTGGATGTGCGGCGGTCAAGGCTTGCTGGTCAAAAGGCTCACCGCTGGCGGTGGTCTTGCCCTGGAAGTGGTCGCTGTAGTAGGACGCCACACCCTGCTGAAGTATTTCTGGTTCGTCGTGCGCCTGCCCTTTGCCGGCACAACCGGTCAGCATCAGGCCTGTCAGGCAACAGGTTAGAAACAGACGGGATATTTCCATAACGTTTTACCTCATCACTACCATGTTGCGCCGACTCCTGTATTCTTTTTCGCATCCATACGAGCAGGCGCGCTCGCTCTGCGCTATGTGGCTTCCCTGGCAGAATAGGGACCTAGCCTTGAAAGCTCTGACCCACACTCACTGGCAATGGTTCATTGACCACTATACTTGGTTTCTAACTCGATGTTACGGGAAGGGTCCCATGACCAAGCAGATGGCACAGAATACAGAGAATATGGGTCGATTGCGCATCGGCACATCCGGGTATCAATACCGCGATTGGAAAGGGCGTTTCTACCCGGAAGACATGCCGCAAAAAGCATGGTTTGATTACTATGCCGAGCAATTCGGCACGGTGGAAATCAACAATACCTTTTACAACTTGCCCACCGCCGAGACCTTCGATAACTGGCGCGAAGCGGCGCCGGAAGGCTTCAAATATTCTCTCAAGTTCAGCCGTTACGGCAGCCATATCAAGCGTCTCAAAGACCCGGAGAAGAGCATCCCGGCCTTTGTCGAGGTGGCCGAACGACTCGAAAAGCACCTTGGCCCGATCCTGCTGCAATTGCCGCCTAAATGGCGAGTAAGACCGGAACGCCTGGATGCGTTTCTGGAACAGGTGCCCGGCGAGTGGCGCTGGGCAGTCGAGCTGCGTGATCCGAGTTGGCTCAACGAGGATGTCTACGAGGTGCTGCGCAAGCATGCCACGGCGCTATGCATTCATGACATGCTTGAGGATCATCCAAGGGTCATCACCGCGGATTGGACCTACCTACGCTTTCACGGCGATAACTACGCCGGAAATTATTCATCGCAGTTTCTGGTTGCAAAAGCTCGACAGATTGTCGAGCAGCTTCAGGGCGGCCGGGATGTCTATGTCTATTTCAACAATACCAAGCAGGCCTGCGGCGCCCAGGATGCCCTGAATCTGAAGCGTTATATCGATGACCGACTCTGACCCTAAAGACTCGAAGCATTGGATGGCAACGCTCAATGACTGGCGAGTCTGGCAATCCTGTTCCAGTCTTGTTCTCGATACCTTCGTATTCTTTTCAGGGAGAGAAATGATGCCCAATCGTCGAGAATTTCTGAGCGGTGCGGTGATTGCCGCAGCAGCCACCGCGGCATCGCCATTGTTGGCTACCGAAAAAACGGCTGGCGGGAGCAATGCTGCCAACGCCACCAGTGGCTCGGCTCTGCCTCGTAAACCTCCGCTCGCCTCCGGTCTGTTTCCCCCGGACGCTGAGTTCGGTGTGGGCGGCACTCAGCTCGGCAACATGTTCAGGGTGACGCCCGATGATGAGGCCCAACTCATGCTTGAAGCCTGCTGGAACAACGGGGTGCGCTATTTCGACACCTCGCCCTGGTACGGATTGGGATTGTCAGAACGCCGCATGGGACATTTTCTGGATGACAAGTCGCCCGACGATTATGTGTTGTCGACCAAGGTAGGGCGGCTACTGGTGCCTGATGCCTCGGCGAACGACATCAGTATCTGGGCAGGGAGGCTGAATTTCGATTACCGCTACGACTACAGCGCCGCCGGGGTACGTCGCTCGGTGGAGGACAGCCTTCAGCGCCTGGGGCTACCCAAGATCGATATCGTCTATATTCATGATTTGGCGCCTAGTAACCAGGACATGGGCGAAGAGTGGACGCAATACCTCAAGACCGCGCTCGACGGGGCCATGCCTGAGCTGACCCGCATGCGCGAGGAAGGCATCATCGGCGCCTGGGGAATGGGGGTCAATGACATCGAACCAAGCCTTGCCGCCATGGATAATGCCGACCCCGATGTGATTCTGCAGGCCACGCAGTACACCCTGATCAATCACGAAGACGCCTTGAACCGCCTGTTTCCGAAGTGCCGCGATAACGATGTGTCGCTGGTGATCGGCGCACCGCTGGGCTCGGGCTTTCTTGCCGGCACCAACTACTGGATGTACAGCAAGGATATTCCCGATGAGTACTGGAAGCAGCGTGATCGGTTGAGCGCCATGGCGCACGAGCATGGCACTGACCTGCGCACCGCCGCTCTTCAGTTCACCGCCGCGCCCGACGTGGTTGCCGCCACCATTCCCGGGGCGCGCAATGCCGTACAGGCACGGGAAAACCGCGCATCGATGGACGCCGATATCCCGGCTGAATTCTGGCAGGCGCTGAAGGAAGAAGGGCTGATCGCCGAAAATGCCCCGACACCGAGCTGATCATGCAGCAAATAACCGACACCCAGCGCCTAGGCGATGACCTGGCGCAGCAGTGCAGACCAAAAGCACAATGCTTGATCGGCGTGGAACACGAAAAATTCATTTTTTCGCGCTACGACAAGCACCTGTTGCGCTATGCCGGAGATGCCGGAATTCACGCTCTGCTGACCAAGTGGCAGCGTTTTGGATGGCAGCCGAGCTTCGAACAGGACAATCTCGTCGGCTTGAAACGTGAAGGGGCTGCCATCACGCTAGAACCTGCCGGACAGCTTGAACTTTCCGGAAGCCCTTGGGCCGATCTGCACGCTGTTTATCAGGAAATGCTCGAACATCGCCTGCAGCTTTCGGAGCTTGCCGATGAAATGGGGCTGGGCATAATGGCCTTGGGGTTCGCCCCGCAGTGGAATCGGGAGGCGGTGGACTGGATGCCGAAAAGCCGTTTTCACATCATGCGGGGCTATATGCCCAAGGTGGGCGTGCATGGCCTGGATATGATGACGCGCACCTGCTCGTTTCAGCTGAATTTCGATTTTTGCAGCGAACAGGACATGTGCGATAAGTATCGCGTGACAATGGCCTTGCAGCCTTTGGTAATGGTGGCGTTGGCCAATTCTCCCTTCGCCGATGGTCGGGACAGCCGGCTGAACTCTTATCGTAACTACGTCTGGCTGCACACCGATTCGGCGCGTTGCGGGATCCTTCCGCTGGTGTTTTCGCCGGAGCTGAGCTTTACCACTTATGTTCAGCGGGCGTTGGAAGTACCCATGTACTCGGTGAAAAGAAACGGTATGCATGTGGATCTTGCCGGGCGTTCTTTCGCCGACATGATGCAAGGCGCATTGCCTGAACTGCCCGGAGAAAAACCCACGCTCAAGGATTGGAAAGACCATCTCAATACCTTGATGCATGATGTGCGGCTGAAAGATCACCTGGAATTGCGCGGCAATGACTCCCTTACCCTGGAGCACAGCATGGCCTTGGCCGCGTTCTGGACGGGAATTCTTTACGATGATCAGGCGTTGAGCAAGGCGCTGAAGTTTATCGAAGGATGTGACGTGGCACGCCTGAATCAGCTTAGGCATCGTTTGCCCGAGGTGGGCATGGCGGAAAGCGCCGAGGTGTCCGTGGAGGGTATTTATCCCGCTGAGTCTTTGCTTGCGGCGTTGAAATACGTGACGGCGTTGGCCCATGAAGGGCTCAAGAGACGCCAGAAAGTCGATGTGGACGGCGCGGATGAAGCGCTTTATCTGCAGCCGCTCCAGGATATTATCGAACAAAGGCTCAGCCCGGCGGAGCGATGGCGCAAGCTTTCTCAGCACCAGTGGCAGGATGATCTCAGCCCCCTGTATCGGCACGCTGTGTTTTGAAGAGGATTTTCTTGCCTGGCCGCCATGAAGTGACGGCCAGGCGTCCTGCGGCTGCCAGGCTATCGTAAAGGATTGCTACTACAAAGGGCTATTACAGCCGCACCAGCATCTTGCCTTTGTTTGCCCCTTCAAACAGCTTGAGGAAGGCATCGGGGGTGCTTTCCAGGCCGTCTTCGATGGTTTCTTCGTAGTCGATTTCGCCCTTGGCGACTTTCGGGCCGACCTCTTCGAGAAACTGCGGATAGTGCGACCAGTGATCGAAAATGATGAAGCCCTGCATGCGCACGCGGCGGATCAAGATCATCGCCAGGTTGCCGGGTGTTGTGCTGGGCGCCGTGGCATTGTAGTCGGCGATCAGCCCACATACTGCGATGCGCGCTCCTACGCGCAGGTTATCGAGTGCCGCTTCGAGGCAGTCGCCACCCACGTTTTCGTAGTACACATCGAAGCCCTCGGGACAGGCCTGCTTGAGGTCCTCGCTTAACTGCTGGGCGTCCTTGCCGCGGTAACTGATCGCCTTGATTCCGTGAGATTCCAGCCACTCAAGCTTTTCAGGCGCGCCGGCGATCCCCACCACGGTGCCGCCTTTGGCCTTTGCCAGTTGCACTGCCAAGGAGCCCACCGCACCGCTGGCGGCACTGACCAGAACATTGTCGCCTTCGCGCATCTTGGCAATCTCGTTCAGGCCCGTCCAGGCGGTCATGCCCGGCATGCCGAGCACGCCCAGATAAGCCTGTTCGGGTACCTCGATGCTTGGCAACGCTTCCAGCGTATCGGCGTCAAGCTGGGCAATATCACGCCAGCCGCCCATGTGGCGAACCTTGTCACCTTCGCTAAAACGCGGATCCCGGCTCTCGATCACTTCGCCCACTGCAGCGCCCTCAAGCGGAGCATTGAGTTCAAACGGTTCGATATAGGTGGTGACGCCACTCATTCGTCCACGCATGTAAGGGTCGACCGACAGCCAGGTGTTACGAATTCTCACTTCGCCATCTTTCAAGGCAGGCAACTCGGTGCTGTGCAGCTCGAATAGCTCGGGCTGCGGCATGCCTTGGGGATAGTCATTGATGGTGAAATAGCGTGCCTGCATGGTCATGCTCCTTGCGGTTGGGGTCGTGTGTAGCAAGTTGCGTTCGGCTACTGCTTCTCGATACTTGCTCTCGACATGTCTTTTCGCCAGTCGTTCCTGTCACAGCCTAGCATTGCACAATCAACGCTTGCCTCTACTAGTATGAAAGACGTCTTGGCGTATCAAAGACTACTTACCCTCATCGCATCCGGGAGAACGATATGACGGAGCTGGATCGCTATGCCTACCCGCATCGGGTGCTGCACTGGCTGGTGGCTGCTGTACTGCTACTGGTGCTACCTATCGGGCTCACGTTGGGCTATCTGGGTTTCGAAGGGGCCGTAAGATGGTTTGGCGAGCCCGTGACCAACCTGCTTTACACCACCCACAAGACATTGGGCGTGACGATGCTGATTCTGATGACGCTGCGACTTATCAGCCGTCTGGGCTTTGTGGTCCCGATTCATGACCCCCCGCTTCATCCCTTCCAACGTGTGCTGAGTACCAGTGTGCATCACCTGCTTTACTTGACGCTGTTGGTGATGCCGATAATCGGCTGGCTGGCCACCGCTAGTGGCGGCTTTCCAGTGCAGTTCTTTCACTGGAACCTGCCGGGGTTGATCGGCGAAAACGAAGCCCTGTCCGAACGTTTATTCCTTGTACATGGCTGGTTGGGCTGGGTGATTCTGGGGCTGGTGGCGTTACACATTGCCGGTGCGCTTTTTCACTGGTGGATAAAGCGTGATGGAGTGATGAAACGCATGAGCTTATTTTGAAAAGCCTGACTTAGCCCTGTAGACGGCATGTGAAACAACGACCACCAAAGCGAGTGAAGGGGAGTGATTTGGATCCATTCAATCCATCCAGTTGGTCGCTGGCCGAAAGCGTGGGAGTTTTCACGGCATGCGCTTTAGTGATTACTGTATTGGGAATATGGATTACTCAGGTGGTCGACCAGCTGGCCGATAGGACGGGGCTCGGGGAGGCGGTCGCAGGTGCCGTGCTGCTTGGGGCATCGACCTCGCTTGGCGGCTCGGTACTCTCGGTTACCGCTGCCTGGCAAGGTCATCCTGAACTGGCGGTGAGTAATGCCTTGGGCGGTATCGCCGTTCAAACCTTGTTTCTGGTGGTGGCCGACCTGGCCTATCGGCGTGCGAACCTTGAACATGCGGCCGCCTCCGCACCGAACATGTTGCAAAACGCCTTGTTGATCACTCTTCTAGGCTTGATTCTTCTGACCCCCACACTGCCCGAGATTACATTGTGGGGCATTCATCCAGTCACGCCGATACTGCTGGGGCTTTATATCTATGGCATTCAACTGGTACGAAGTGCCCGGCTGTATCCCATGTGGAAACCTTCGGTGACGCGCGAAACGCGCGAGGACACGCCGGAAGATACTTCGGTGATGCCCACGCTTCCTCGGTTATGCGGCACTTTTTTATTCTTGATGATCGGCCTGGGTTTTGCCGGTTGGGTGCTGGCCCCTACGGCGAACAATATTGCGATCAAGACAGGACTCAGCCACACGGCGGTTGGGGTGTTGCTGACCGCTGTGAGTACCTCGATTCCTGAACTTGTCACCTCCATCGCCGCGGTTCGCCGGGGTGCCTTGACCTTGGCGGTGGGCGGTATCATTGGGGGCAATGCCTTCGATACCCTGTTCACGGCGGCCTCGGATATCGCTTATCGGCCGGGCTCCATCTACCACACCATGACCGCTGAAGTGATCCTTTGGGTGTCATTGACCCTGGTGATGTCGAGTATCCTGATGATGGGGTTGATCCGCCGCCAGGAGCAGGGGCCGGGGCGTATTGGCTGGGAAAGTGTCACCATCATGGTGCTTTACTTTCTCGGTGTGCTGCTGTTGCTGATGGATATGAATGGCTAACGTTCTCAGCCCTTCTTATGCCCTTCGCACTCAGGAATCGCTATCGTGCTTCGGTTCGGGTGGCTTGGCCAAGCGGCACTCTACTTGGCGGATGATGTCCTGGCTGAGCTTGTGCAACAGAGGTTTCGCCGCTAGTTGGACGGCCTTTTCCATCGGGCGGTTATCCAGATGATATTCCAAGGTGAGGTGAACGCGAGTGCCGCCTTCTATGGGCGTGAAGTCGAAATGCCCCTGGTTGGAAATACCGCTCAAGGAGCGCCAGGCAAACCGCTCCGGCGGAAGCGTCTGGGTAATCTCGATATCGAAACACAAGGACTGCCCGGCGATATGGACTTCCCATAAGTAGCGGTCGTCATTCAAGCGAACTATGTTGTCTATGGCATCGCTGTAAGAGGCGAAGCCTTCCACTTGGCTCACCAGCGCAAAAACCGCTTCTCGTTCGGCCTGGATATCGGCTGCGTGCTCAATGGTAGGCATGGGTGCTTCAACGTGGAGAAGGTTTTCAACAGTGTTCAGGGAGGATGGCATGAAGGTGAACGTTTGCAAAACCACTCGGCGCCTTTGCGTTATGAAATCATGCTTGAGTGGTGTTGACGCATGAAGGTGCTGCTTATCTTGGGCCATCCGCGTGTCGAGAGTCTGTGCGGCGCCCTGGCGGATGCCTACAGTGAAGGCGCCCGGGCGGCGGGGGTGGATTTACGCCGCCTGGATCTTGCCGAACTTGATTTCGACCCGCATGTGCATACGCTCTCACCCAACCAGCAACCGCTGGAAGCCGACCTGAGCCGGGCGCGGGAGCTGGTGGAATGGGCAGAGCATCTAGTATTTGTCTATCCCACCTGGTGGGGCGGGACACCTGCGCTGCTCAAGGGTTTTCTGGATCGCATCATGCTGCCGGGGTTCGCATTCATCTCCTGTGAGGGCGGGATCGGTTACGAAGGGCTTTTGAAAGGGCGTTCGGCACAGCTGATCACCACCATGGACACGCCTCCCTTGATCCACAAGCTGCTTTATCGCCAGCCGGGAAGAAATGCCTTGGCGAAGGCGACCCTGGGGTTTTGCGGGATTTGTCCGGTGCGCTACCTGGCCTGCGGTTCGGTCAAAGACTCCACTGCCCGGCAGCGTCAGGCATGGCTGGCGCGGGCCAAGTTCCAGGGGCGGCAATTGCAGCGTGGCCGCATTTCCCCTTTCGAATGGCTGCAACACAAAGCCGGCGCCTGGCTCAAGGCGCTGCGTCTGCAGTTCTATCCCATGACCTGGGTGACTTATGCCATCGGTGCCCTGGCGGCTTCACCCCCTGGTGATGTGTTCACCACCGGCCTCTTCTGGCTGGGTTACCTTTGTTTATTTCTGCTGGAGGTAGCAACGGTACTCACCAACGAAATAGTCGACTTGCCAAGCGATCGGCAAAATCGCTTTTACAGCACCTTCACGGGTGGCTCACGAGTATTGGTGGATGGGCTCTTGAGTCAACGTGAAGTCAAGGCTGGCATTTTCGTGTCGCTGCTGGGGTTCGTGGCCGCCTCGGCGTGGCTTGTGAACTTGGCGCTGGGGGCCGCGGGGAGCATCATTCTGGTATTGGTGGTGCTGGCGATATTAGCACTGGGGTATACGGCGGCGCCCTTGAAACTCAGCTATCGCGGCCTGGGCGAACTGGATGTGGCGGTCACTCACAGTATCGGCGTGCTCTTGAGCGGTTATGTGATTTTCGGAGGTGACTGGTACGCCGCCTTGCCGTGGCTTTTAAGCCTGCCTCTGCTCTTGGCGATCGTGCCTGCCATCACGCTCTCGGGCATACCCGACCTTGAGGCCGATGCGGCAGTTGCCAAGCGTACCCTGGCGGTACGTCTCGGGCGTCGCGGCGCGCTGGAGGTCGCTCTAGGTTTTACATTGGCTTCTGCAGGCGTGGCGCTCATCTGGCATCTGCTGGGCATCGCCGAGGGGGCTTACGGCGGTATTGCCTATGTGGTGGTTCCCCATGCCGTCTTGCTGGCCTTCTGCTTATATCGCCAGAGGGGAAAGGTCGAGCTTGCGGAAAGGGGCAATATTTCCTCCCGCATTGATGGGCTGATGGGTGTCTCGCTGGGTTATGTTCTGTGGTTCGGGTTGTTTCCGCTTTTTCAGTTGCTCGGTCACTGAGACATCAGGCCAGGAGTGAGGTGAGGCGTTGGCTGAGCAAACGCCTGCCGGCACCATTCTGACTACACTTCATCAGGCATCCTTACCCAAGAATCCTGAATTGCCGGAGCACCCGCCCATGGACTACCTCGCCTATCGTCAAGCCCTTGACGTTCAATTGAAAGCCTCGGAATTGCCGTTTCCAGAAGTGGAATTCGACCGGCGCCGCGCCAAGGTAATAGACGCCATGCAAGCCATCGGGCTGGAGGCGCTGTTAGTGACCGACCCGGCGGATATCTATTACCTGACCGGTTACCACACCTTCGAGGTCTCGGTGCACGCCTGCCTGGTGTTTTCGGCCAAGCGTTGCGTGCTTCAGGTGCCTTCCATCGAGACCGGCCCGGCAGTGGTCACGGCCAAGGTGGATGAAATTCTCGGGTATCGCTGGGAAGGCATCGACGAGGTGGTCGAGCCGCTTTACGACGTGCTGGCCCAGTACCATTCCATCGGCCTGGACAGCTGGAGTGCCGGGCTGCGCCATGGCGTGATCACTCAGTTGCAACAGCGCTTGGGTAGTGGGCGCTTCCGGGAAGGCGGGCAAGTGCTGGATGGAGTTCGCGTCGTCAAGACACCGGCGGAGATCGAATGTCTGCGGGAAAGCGCACGCATTACCTCGGTCGGGCTCAAGGCGGCAATCCAGGTGATTCGACCCGGGGTGACGGATAATGACGTGGCGGCGGAAGGCTCGCGTGCGCTGCTGGAAGCCGGAAGCGAATTCATGAGCCTGCAGCCAATTGTCACCGTCGGGCGGCGTATCAGCATCATCCACGTCAACCATAAACGCCGTGTGATCGAGCCCAATGACCCGGTGTTTCTGGAGTTCGGTTCGGCCTATCAGCGTTACACCGCGCCGATGATGCGCACGGTGGTGGCGGGTCGAGCAACCCCGGACATGCAGGCGGTGCGCGATGTGTGTCGCCGCTTGTTCGAGGTGCTGTGCGATGCGATGCGCCCCGGCAATACCTTCGATGATGCGGCTCGGGCAGCGGATGCCGTCTTGGCGCTATGGAGTGACAAGCTGTTTTTCTCCGGGGTCTACGGTTATGCCGTAGGTGCGCAATTTCCACCCAGCTGGGTGGAAGGCACCGGTTTTATCGCCCGGAACCAGATGCGCGAATTCGAACCCGATATGGTTTTTCACCTGCCGTTATGCCTGCGTTGGCCGGGGCAGTGGGGCATCGGTTTAAGCGATACCGTGCAAGTGACCCCGCACGGCGCCGTGCCGCTTACCGATAATAGCTGGCAGCTGGAGGAACGTCTGAATTGACCCGGTGAATCTGCCTTGTATCTGTGAGATTGGCTGTCTACGTTGAAGAGACGGCAGTCTACATCGATAAAACCGACCTCAATGGTGCCTGTATGGGGCTAATTCCAACGTTCCGTTGGGCATCATCAGCTTTACTGAAAACGCCATGATGGCAGTGATGGGCCTCTGGGTGCTGATGACGCTTTAACCGCTGTCGTGCAAACAGGAGAAGTGATACAGGAGAAGTGAGTCATGGCAAAAAATCCGCATACCAATCCGAACAGTGACGGGCCGCACGATACAGACATCACTACCAACGAATCGAGCAAGTCGGATAACCTGGAACATTACCGCAGTGATGCCGAAGGACATGATCTGCGCACCAATCAGGGGACGCGAATCTCGGACAACCACAATTCGCTGAAAGCCGGGGAGCGTGGCCCTACCCTGCTCGAAGATTTTGTCTTTCGCGAAAAGCTCAACCATTTCGACAATGAACGCATCCCGGAGCGCATCGTGCATGCGCGTGGGGCAGCGGCACATGGCTATTTTCAGCCTTATGAAAATGCCGTTCAGTACTCCAAGGCAGGGGTGTTCAAGGACCCTGACAAGAAAACACCGGTGTTCGTGCGCTTTTCCACGGTGCAAGGCTCTCGCGGCTCCAATGACACAGTGCGCGATGTGCGCGGTTTTGCCACCAAGTTCTACACCGACGAGGGCAACTGGGACCTGGTCGGCAACAACATGCCGGTGTTCTTCATCCAGGATGCGATCAAGTTTCCGGATTTCGTGCATGCAGTAAAGCCCGAGCCGCATAACGAGATTCCCATGGGCCAGTCGGCTCACGATACCTTCTGGGATTTCGTGTCCTTGATGCCGGAAGCCACCCATATGGTGCTGTGGACCATGTCGGACCGGGCCTTTCCACGTCACTACCGCAATATGGAGGGCTTCGGTGTTCACACCTTCCGGCTGATCGACAGGCAGGGCAAGTCGCGCTTCGTCAAGTTTCACTGGAAACCGGTGGCCGGCACCTGTTCGTTGATCTGGGACGAAGCCCAGAAACTCTGGGGACGTGACCCGGACTTCAACCGCCGCATGATGTGGGATGACATCGAGAGCGGCGATTTTCTCGAATACGAGCTGGGCATCCAGGTAGTGGAAGAAGAGGACGAGCATAGCTTCGATTTCGATATTCTCGACCCCACCAAGATCATTCCCGAAGAGCAGGTGCCGGTGACGCTGATCGGCAAGATGGTGCTCAACCGCAACCCGGACAACTTCTTTGCCGAGACTGAGCAGGTCGCGTTCAACCCCGCCCACGTGGTGCCGGGAATCGACTTCAGTAACGACCCCTTGCTGCAAGGGCGGTTGTTTTCGTACACCGATACCCAGATGTTGCGCCTGGGCGGGCCGAATTTTCACGAAATTCCAATTAACCAGCCGGTATGTCCGTTCCACAACAATCAGCGCGATTCGATGCACCGTCAGACCATCGACAAAGGTCAGGCGTCCTACGAACCGAACTCTATCGATGGCGGTTGGCCGAGTGAAACTCCATCGGCCGCGGAGAATGGCGGTTTTGAAACCCATTACGAGCGTATAGATGCCCATAAGGTGCGCGGTCGCAGCGATTCCTTCGGCGATCATTATTCACAGGCCACGCTGTTCTGGAACAGCCAGTCGGACGTGGAGAAAGAGCACATCATCGCCGCTTATGCTTTCGAGTTTTCCAAGGTGCAGCGACTCTGGATTCGTGAACGGATGATCAAGGAAATCCTGCCTAACATCGACCTGGAGCTGGCGCGTCGTGTCGGGGAACTGCACGGCATCGAAGCCCCGACCCAGAAGCCTGCTTCGGCGGATGAGCTGGGCCATAGCGCGCAGACCGATTCCGAGGCGCTGAGCCTGATGGCGCGCCTGCCGGGCCACATCGCCATGCGCAAGGTCGCAGTGCTGGTGGCCGATGGCGTGGACGCCGCCCAGCTGGACGAGATCAAGAGCCGGCTAGAGGGCGAAGGGGCTCAAGCCATGCTCATCGCACCGAGCATGGCGCCCGTCAAGGCAAGCGATGGCCGGATGGTGTCTCCCGACGCCATGCTCAACGGCCAGCCTTCGGTAACCATGGATGCGGTTATCGTGGCCGATGGGCAGCAGAGTATCGATGCCTTGGCGCAATCGGGCCAAGGGCGCTATTACCTCCAGGAGGCTTACAAGCACCTGAAAGTGATTGCCGCTATCGGTGAAGGGAAACGTCTTCTGGAGGCCGCCGAAATACCTGTACCGGAAGACGGAGTGATAAGTGGCGCTACGCTGCAGGACGTCTTCGCTGATTTTTGTGAAGTGCTGGGCAAGCACCGGGTCTGGACACGCGATTCCAAGGCAAACATGATGTCCGCATGATGTTTGCCTAAGCAATCCTTGACAAGGAACCCAGATGACCCCTGCGATTCATGCCGCCAGACAGGCCGGAATGCCATTTCAGGTACATGAATACAGTCACGAGCCGGGCGCAGTGTCGTATGGTCTTGAAGCGGCCCACAAGCTGGGTGTATTGCCGGAATGCGTGTTCAAGACCCTGGTGGTGAAGCTCGACGGCAAGGTGCTCGCCGTAGGGATTGTGCCGGTGACCGCGCAGCTTGGCATGAAGCGGCTTGCCAAGGCGGCGGGAGTGAAAAAAGCGGCAATGGCCGAACCGGACGAGGTGGAGCGCGTCACCGGCTACGTGCTGGGCGGGGTCAGCCCTTTGGGACAGAAAAAGCGCTTGGTCACCTTCATTGATGCTTCAGCACAGGTTCAAGAAAGTATCTATGTGAGTGCGGGACGTCGCGGGCTGGAAATAGAACTGAGCCCGGAAGACCTGGCCGGCCTGACCCAAGGGCGGTTCGCGCCCTTGATCCAGGCGTGATGGCTGGCATCAAGTTGGGCTGACTTATACCGCCAGAAAGGGCAGCGTAGAGCGGTTTCTGGTATGGTGCCGGACGTTGACAGGCACGGGTTGCCGTCCTGGGTCGCTGGCGCTGCCGGCGTTTGCTTTTTATCTTATGGCTTTTGCAGGTTGTCGTTGTGTCCGATGCTGATTTCCCCCGTTTTACCACGCTGGCGTTGCCTTCGGCATTGCTGAGCAACCTGGATTCGTTAGGCTATCTAGCGATGACCCCGGTTCAGGCCGCCGCGCTGCCGGCGATTCTGGATAAACGCGATGTGATTGCCCAGGCCAAGACCGGTTCAGGCAAGACGGCGGCCTTCGGCCTGGGGCTGCTTGCAGCCCTGAATCCCGAAAGCTTTGCCGTGCAAGGCCTGGTGCTGTGCCCCACCCGAGAGCTTGCCGACCAGGTAGCCGAAGAAATTCGCCGCCTGGCGCGGGCCATGCCCAACGTCAAGGTGTTGACCCTGTGCGGCGGAGCGCCGTTCGGTCCCCAGCTGGGATCGCTGGAACATGGTGCGCATATCGTGGTGGGCACGCCGGGACGCGTGGAGGAGCATTTGCGCAAAGGCTCCCTGGACCTTTCTCGCTTGACGATGCTGGTGCTCGATGAAGCGGATCGCATGCTGGATATGGGCTTTCAAGCCTCGCTCGAAGCGATCATCGGGCAGACGCCGGCTTCGCGGCAGACCTTGATGTTCAGCGCCACCTTTCCCGAAGACGAGCAGAAAGGCAGTATCCGGGCCATCGCGGCAGGGCTGATGCGTGATCCTCTGCGAGTAAAAGTGGAGGAGACCCACGACAGCACCACGATTCGCCAGCATTTTTACTTGATCGAAAGCGAGGCGGCGCGTTTTGCGGCACTGCGCCAGGTGCTGCTGCATTATCGGCCGGTCTCGACGGTGGTGTTCTGTAATACCAAGCGTGAAACCCAGGAAGTGGCCGATGCCCTGAATGAGGCGGGTTTCAGTGCACTGGCCTTGCATGGCGATCTGGAACAACGTGACCGTGACCGCACCTTGGTGCTATTTTCCAACCAGAGCGCTTCCATTCTGGTGGCCACCGATGTCGCCGCCCGCGGGCTGGATATCGCCGAGCTGGATGCCGTCATCAATTACCAGATCGCCCGCGACCTGGAAGTGCATGTGCACCGGGTCGGACGCACCGGGCGGGCGGGCGCCAGCGGTGTGGCCTGTACCCTGGTCAGTGAAAAGGAAGATTATCGTCTGGCGCGGCTGGGTGAATTTCTGGAGCAGCGCCTGACCTGCGAGCCGTTGCCGCCGGCCAAGAATCGTGAGCCGTTCTCTCCGCCAATGGCGACATTGCAACTGGACGGCGGCAAGAAGGATAAACTTCGTCCCGGGGATATTCTGGGTGCCTTGACCGGCGAGCAAGGAATCCCTGGTGACCAGGTGGGCAGGATAAAAGTGCTGCAGCGTAGTGCCTTCGTGGCGGTCAAACGGGATATGGTGAACGCTGCGTTGAACAAACTTGCCCAGGACAAACTCAAAGGACGTTCGTTTCGTGTGCGTCGCGTGAGCCGCTGATTGCCGCTTATTTGCAAGGCTTTGAAAGGCCGCTCCCACACCGTCATTTTCCAAGAGCCAAGAGGAACCAAGACAGCCAGTCATGAAAATACCTAAACGATTACAACCGCTGGTTGACGACGGCATGATAGACGAAGTGCTGGTGCAGTTGATGAGCGGTAAGGAAGCGCAGGTTTACGTGGTGCGTTGTGGCGAACAGGTACGCTGCGCCAAGGTGTTCAAGGAAGCCAAGCAGCGCAGTTTCAAGCAGGCGGTGCAGTATCAGGAAGGGCGCAAGGAGCGCAACAGCCGGCGTTCGCGGGCAATGGCGAAAAAGACTCGCTACGGCCAGAAAGAGCAGGAAAAAGCCTGGCTCAACTCGGAAGTGGATGCTCTGTATCGCCTGGCCGCCGCCGGGGTGCGCGTGCCCGAGCCGTTCGGCTTCGTCGATGGCGTCTTGTTGATGGAGTTGATCAACGACGCGGAAGGCTATACGGCGCCGCGGCTGGATGACATCACTTTTACGCCGGAACAGGCTCGTGAGCATTACGCCACGGTGCTCCAGGAAGTGGTGCGGATGCTGTGCGCCGGTTTGATTCACGGCGACCTTTCCGAATTCAACGTCCTGTTCGATGGCCGGGTCCCGGTGATCATCGACCTGCCTCAGGCAGTGGATGCCGCCGGTAACAATGCCGCCCAGGAGATGCTGGAGCGCGATGTCGATAACATGCGCGATTATTTCGCTCGCTACGCCCCGGAGTTGCTGGAAACGCAATACGCCAAGGAGATCTGGGCACTTTACGAATCCGGCCAGCTGCATCCGGATAGCGAACTGACCGGTCAATTCGTCCTCGATACCCATATCGCCGACGTGGATGAAGTGCTGGCGGTGATCGACGACGCCGAGGAAGAAGAGCTGGATCGACAGGCGCGCATTCACGGCGACGAGGACGACGACTAGGCGGTATCGTTAAGCGGTACCGTCGAATCGTCTACTGAGAGCTTCTATGCTGGCGCGCGTATTTCATTACTTTGAAAGATTGGTCAATCCCTACCCCGAAGGCGAGGTCAAGACACCGCCTTCGGGGTTGTTTGCCTTCATCCTGCATTTTTCCCGCCCGGTGTTGCCGCTGCTGGTGGCGATGTCGTTGCTGACGGCACTGGTTTCCGCCGCCGAGGTGGTGTTTTTCAGTTACATGGGCGATTTGGTGGATTGGCTTTCGACCGCCGAACGCGAAGGCTTTTTTGCCGACTACGGCTGGCGCCTGGCAGGCATGGCGGCGCTGGTGATCGTCGGCTTGCCGCTATTGGTACTCTTGCAGTCGCTGGTCACTCACCAGAGCATTTTCGGCAATTACCCGATGATTGGCCGTTGGCTGTCACACCGGCACATGCTGGGGCAGAGCCTGGCATTCTATCAGGACGAGTTTGCCGGGCGGGTGTCACAGAAAGTCATGCAGACCGCGCTTGCGATCCGCGAAACCGTGACCAAGCTGATGGATCTGATGGTGTATGCCCTGGTCTATTTCAGTGGTGCGATGATCCTGCTGGGCCGAGCGGACATGTGGCTGGTGTTACCGCTGGTACTTTGGCTGGCGGGATACCTTCTGATCATGCGGGTTTTCGTGCCACGTCTGCGCGATATTTCCATGGCCCAGGCCGATGCCCGCGCCCAGATGACCGGACGGGTGGTCGACAGCTACAGCAATATCCAGACGCTCAAGCTGTTCGCCGATACCCAGCGCGAACAGGCCTACGCGCGGGATGCCATGGAAGACTTCATGCAGACCGTCCATCGCCAGATGCGCCTGGTGACCCGCATGTCGGTGAGTTTGACCCTACTCAACTCCTTGCTCCTGACTGGCACCGCCGCCATGGCCATCGGTGCCTGGTATTTCGAAGCGATCTCGCTTGGGGTGCTGGCCATTTCCATTGCCCTGGTGATGCGTATTCGCTTCATGTCCGACTGGATCCTGTGGGAAGTGGCCGGACTATTCGAGAACATCGGCACGGTGCAGGACGGCATGAACACCATTGCCCGAGACCCCGAGGTGAAAGACGCCCCTGATGCCGATGCGCTGTGTGTCACCCAGGGCGAGATTCGCTTCGAATCGCTGCGCTTCGAATATGCCCAGGCGAAAGGGGAAACTCGGCGTGTCTTCGACGGCCTGGACCTGACCATCTCGCCAGGAGAAAAGGTCGGTTTGATCGGGCGTTCCGGGGCGGGAAAATCGACCCTGGCCAACCTGCTGCTACGTTTTTACGATCTCCAGGGTGGGCGGATTTTGATCGACGGCCAGGATATCGCCAAGGTGACGCAGACCTCTCTGCGCCATCAGATCGGCATGGTCACCCAGGATACCTCGCTGTTGCACCGCTCGCTGCGGGACAATATCCGCTACGGCAGCCCCCATGCCGATGATGAGGCTGTCTGGGAGGCGGTGTGTCGTGCGCATGCCGACAGCTTCATCAATGAGCTGGTCGACCCCAAGGGGCGGCGTGGCCTGGATGCGCATGTGGGCGAGCGTGGGGTGAAGCTCTCCGGGGGCCAGCGACAACGTATCGCTATCGCCAGGGTGCTGCTCAAGAACGCTCCGATACTGGTGCTGGACGAGGCAACTTCGGCTCTCGATTCCGAAGTCGAAGCCGCCATCCAGGAACAGCTGGATACCTTGATGGAAGGCAAGACCGTGATCGCCATTGCTCACCGGCTTTCGACGATTGCCATGCTTGACCACCTGGTGGTGGTGGATGAAGGGCGCATCGTGGAAACCGGCACGCATCAGCAATTGTTGGCCCGAGACGGAATCTACGCCGCGCTGTGGTGGCGTCAATCCGGCGGTTTTCTGGGGGTGGACGTTGCCACTGAAGCGGCACCTTGATGAGCGAAGGGCTTATTCGTCTGCTAGTGTCTTGACAGCAATTGGCCAATTTGCCAATGCATCAATCCGACATGCACAAGGAGCTTGCGATGAAAACGATAACCCTGAAACAACCCGGTGGGCTGGATAACCTTCAGCTTCAGGATGCCCCGGCGCCGGGCGAACCCGGTCCTGGCGAGGTACGTGTGCGTATTCACGCCAGTTCGCTCAACTTCCATGATTACGCGGTAGTGGCGGGGATGATCCCTACCGAGGAAGGCCGCATTCCCATGTCCGATGGTGCCGGTGTGGTGGAGGCCGTGGGCGAGGGCGTAGCGGAATTTGCGGTAGGCGATGCGGTGGTCTCGACCTTCTTCCCCCACTGGCTGGAAGGCCCCGCCCGGGTGGGCAACTTTGCCACCACGCCGGGTGACGGTGTAGACGGCTACGCGCGCGAGCAGGTGATTCATCCAGCCGAGTGGTTTACCCATCAGCCCAAGGGCTACAGCCATGCTGAATCCGCCACCCTGACCACCGCGGGCCTGACCGCCTGGCGGGCACTGGTAGTGGACGGCGGCTTGAAAGCGGGGGATAGCGTGCTGGTATTGGGCACCGGCGGCGTGTCGATATTCGCCCTGCAATTCGCCCGCATGATGGGGGCGCGGGTAATCGCCACTTCCTCGTCGGATGCCAAGATCGAGCGACTAAAGGAGCTGGGTGCCGAGCACACGCTTAACTATGAAAAAGAACCCCAGTGGGGCAAGAAGGTCAAGGAATTGACCGGTGGCCGCGGGGTGGACCATGTGGTTGAAGTCGGCGGCCCGGTCACCTTGCCGCAATCCATCGATGCAGTGCGTATTGGTGGACATATTGCCTTGATTGGCATTCTCACCGGGCGTGAGGGTGATATTCCCACCGCCAAGCTGATGGCCAAGCAGGCGCGCTTGCAGGGCTTGATTGTGGGCAGCCGGCGCAACCAGCAGGAAATGATTCGGGCAATTGACGCCACCGACATGCATCCGGTTATCGACCGGCGCTTCCCGTTGGAAGACATTGCGGATGCATTTCGCTATGAAGAAGCCGGGCGTCACTTCGGCAAGATCTGCCTGGAGTTTTGATCTCGCGCTATCTCTCGAATCGGGGGCGTGTCAGTCCTGGAGTCGGCTGTAAACCACGCCCTTGATTTCCACTTCGTAAATATCCTTGTAAGGCACGGTGATCCCCTCTACATCTCCGGGTTCGCCGTGGCTATGTTTCAGGTCGGTTTCCGGAATCACTTTCACTCCCACGAACCCCACATGCTGTATTCGGGCACTGAACCGGTTGCCGTCATGCTCCACCAGCACACGCTCTCCGGCGAAACATTTTTCCAGCTTGGCGTGAAGTTCTTTCTCGGTGACATGGACGATGCTCATGAGTTCCCTCCTGCATTGATCAGCGACGGTATGTTATTTATCGAGAAATCAGCGTGTTCTATAAATATAGGTCTATAAACACTGCGCATCGATGCAAGATATATACATTTGGTTACCCGTCCTATGTAAGCGTAGCGCAACGTTCAGTGGCTGTCGTCGGGGAGTTCTGCGCTGTGATAGACGTTCTGTACATCGTCGAGTTCGTTGAGCATGCCCAGCAATTTTTCAAAAACCGCGACATCATCGCCTTCCAGGGCAGTGGTGGTCTGGGGCAGGAACTGAATCTCGTCGACCTCGAAATCGATATCGCCGAAGGTTTCCAGCAGCGCCTGCTTGGCTTTGGCGTAGTCGGTATGCGGGGCGAAGACGGTGATACGCCCGTCTTCCTGTTCGATATCGGTGACGTCCACATCCGCTTCCATCAATGCTTCGAGCACGGCTTCTTCGTCACTTCCGGCAAACGAGAAGATGGCGCAGTGATCGAACATGTGGCTGACGGTACCGGGCGTGCCGATCTTGCTCTTGGTCTTGGTAAAGCAGCCGCGCACGTCACCGAAGGTACGGTTGGGGTTATCGGTCAGACACTCGACGATGACCATGGCATTGCCTGGCCCGAAACCTTCATACCGCGCCGGTGAGAAGTCTTCACCGCCGGCGCCGCTGGCCTTGTCCAGCGCTTTGTCGATCACGTGCGAAGGCACCTGGTCTTTCTTGGCGCGCTCGATCAGGCCACGCAGGGCCAGATTGCCATTGGGATCGCTGCCGCCGGCCTTGGCGGTAACGTAAATCTCACGGCCGTACTTGCTGTACACCTTGGTCTTGGCGTCGGCCGTCTTGGCCATGGATTCCTTGCGGTTCTGAAATGCCCTACCCATGTTGCTGTCCTGTGCTGGTCGTTGGCCGTGCCTGCCCCATGAGGGCTGCACGCTCGTCGAGAAAAAAGACAAATATTACCCAACACAATACCATGCTAACAGCGTTATTTACCTGTCTTGGCGTCCCTTGCCCGGCTTATCGCTTACACTAGGCAGCGTTTCTCGGCAACAATGGCCGGAGCGCCTATATCGCGTTTCAGGCGCATCAACAGGAGGACTTGAATGGCATTTTCACTGTGGCTGTCGTTAGTCGCGATCTGCATGATGGGGGCGATGTCGCCAGGGCCTAGCCTGGCGCTGGTGCTTCGCCATACGCTTGGCGGCGGCCGCGTGCCCGGTGTGGTGGCGGCGTTGTTTCATGCGCTGGGTGTCGGGTTTTACGCGCTACTCACCGTCTGGGGATTGGGCAAGTTGATCGTGCAATTTCCGCTATTATTTCAGTTGATTACCTGGGGTGGCGCAGCATATCTGGCATGGCTCGGAATCAAGGCGTTGCGCGCCGGAAAAGGCGGGGCGATGCATCCCGGTCAAGTCATCAGCACCAATGGCCAGGCGGCTCGGGAAGGCGTGCTGGTAGCGCTGGGTAATCCTAAACTGATTCTGTTTTTCGTCGCCCTGTTGAGTCAGTTCGTCACGCCGGACATGAGCATGACGGCCAAGGTAATTATCGTATCGACAGCCATGATCATCGACGGAGGCTGGTATGTGCTGGTGGCGGTGGCTCTGTCGCATTCGCGGGTGCTGCCCTGGCTGCAGCAACGGGCGCACTGGATCAACCGAATCACCGGCGTGCTATTGATCGCCCTGGCGCTACGGGTAATAGCCGGCCCCTTGGTTTAAGCGTTGCGCTGGCGCTTGGTCGGCACTCATGGCAAGGTTGATAATAGTAGATTGATATTGAAGTGAATAAAGAGCCACCTCGTTGTACCGCGGTCTGTAGTGGGAGTAACCATGGCGATTCATGATCACGTTTGCTACACCCACCAGGGAGAACCCTTCAATTTGCATGCCTTGCGCGGGCAGGTACTGCTGGTGGTCAATGTCGCCAGTAAATGCGGTTTCACTCCCCAGTTAAAAGAGCTCGAGCAGCTCTATCTGCGCTATCGCGATCACGGTTTTATCGTGCTGGGGTTTCCCTGCAACCAGTTCGGCCATCAGTCACCGGAAAGTGCGGAAGAGTTCTGTGCCTTTGGAGAAACAAAATACGGGGTGACCTTTCCGTTGATGGAAAAGGTCAAGGTCAATGGCCGGGAAACGCATCCGTTGTTTGCCGAGCTCAAGAACGCCGCCCCGGGCGTACTGGGTAGCAAGGCCATCAAATGGAATTTCACCAAATTCCTGGTGGCTCGCGATGGCCGGGTGATTGCGCGCTTCAGCCCTCGCGACCATGGCCTGCCCCTGCGTGAAGCCTTGGAAAAGGCCTTGGAAGAACATTGACGCTTGAAAATGCTTGACCCGGTTCTTAGCGTGGAAGCTCGCCGCGAGCCACCATCACTCGTCCCATCAACTCGTTCCAACGGTGACGTACCATCATGGTGGTCAATCCTGAAAACAGGGCCCAGCTCTTGCGCCGCCAACCGGTCAACTTGATGTTGTGAGTGACCAACTGTTGCATCAGCTTACGGTCATCGAATTTTCGCCATTCGCTGGCCACTGACATCTGATGACGCGACATGACAGGGGCCATTTCCAGGCGAAACATCCATTCAAGCTCTTGCAGCGTCATTTTGTGAGCCTCGATGACTGCTACCATATGGGCGTAACCGCGCTCACCGGGTTCCTTGTCCAGCCAAAGCGGTGCCAGCGCTAGCCATAGCTCACCGCGCTCATCTACCAGTTGCTGTGCGTTCATTGTCGCCTCTGTTGTTCACCGGACCTGGCTTTGGGAGCCAAGGCGCCATCGTGCCGCGAAAGTCGATTTGGCTCAAGGGCGGACACCACGGCCAAGGCTCGCTAGAATGGTGCCTATTCCACTGTCGACTTACTATTGAGAGGTTTTGCGTGATTATCAAACCCAAGGTTCGCGGTTTTATCTGTACCACCACCCACCCGGTGGGTTGTGAAAAGAACGTCCTGGAGCAGATCGAAGCGACGCGTTCGCGTGGTCTGGACAAAAGCGCTGGGCCCAAGAAAGTCCTGGTGATCGGCGCTTCCAGTGGCTACGGCCTGGCGGCGCGCATTACCGCGGCTTTCGGGTATGGTGCCGATACATTGGGCGTGTTTTTTGAAAAGCCGCCCAGCGAGAAAAAACCGGGTACCGCCGGTTGGTACAACAGTGCGGCTTTCGACAAGTTCGCCAAGGCCGAAGGGCTCTACAGCAAATCGATCAATGGCGATGCGTTCTCCCATGAGGCGCGCAACAAGGCCATCGAGATCATCAAGCAGGACATGGGTCAGATTGATCTGGTGGTGTATTCACTGGCTTCCCCGGTGCGCAAACTCCCGGACAGTGGCGAACTCAAGCGTTCGGCGCTCAAGCCTATCGGTGAGACCTACCGCGCCACAGCAATCGATACCAACAAAGACAGTATTATCGAAGCCGAAGTTGAACCCGCCACCCAGCAGGAAATCGAAGACACCAAAGCGGTGATGGGGGGTGAAGACTGGGAATTATGGATCGATGCCCTGGACAAGGCCGGCGTATTGGCGCCAGGCGCGCGCAGTGTGGCGTTCAGCTATATCGGTACCGAAATCACCTGGCCGATCTACTGGCATGGCGCTCTGGGCAAGGCCAAGGAAGACCTGGACCGCGCCGCCCATGAAATCGACCAGCGCTTGGCGAAAACCCAGGGTGGTGCCAATGTGGCGGTGCTCAAGTCGGTGGTGACCCAAGCTAGTGCCGCCATTCCGGTAATGCCACTGTATATCGCCATGGTCTACAAGGTGATGAAGGAAAAAGGCCTGCACGAAGGCACCATCGATCAGCTCAACCGCTTGTTCGCTGACTATTTGTACGACGGAGCGCCTGCGACCGATGAGAAAGGGCGTTTGCGCCTGGATGATTGGGAGCTGCGTGATGATGTCCAGCAGGCGTGCAAGGACCTGTGGCCGAAGGTTACCACGGACAACCTCTTCGAGATTACCGACTATGCTGGGTACAAGCATGAATTCTTGAAGCTGTTCGGATTCGAGCGCGACGATGTGGATTACGAAGCCGATGTAAACCCCATGGTGGAATTCGACGTGGAGAACCTGTAACACTGAACTTGGAACACTGTATTGTCTGAATGAATAGCCTTGGCTTGACCGAATGGCAAGGAGATGAAAAATGGACACCAGAGAAAGCAAGACGCGGGAAGAAGAAAAGCAGCACGTAATGAACGAACGTTATCCTCAGGATGACGAGGAGATAGAATCGCATCATCAACCGGAAGCCCGGGAATCGCCCAAGGGGATGCATAAGCTGATACCTATCGTCATCGTGGTTGTCGGGATTCTTTTGGTGGGTCTGTTGCTGTTTTCCGGGGTGACGGACTGACCGCGCTCTTCATAAAAAGTCACCAGTGAAATCTTAGCCATGAGGCAATGATTGCCGGGCCTTCGTGCCCGGCAATTGTGTTGTTATACCAACTGGGTAAGATGGATGTTCGTACGATCTTTGTTTTGCCATTCATTCTGTCTGTTTATCCCATTTTCTTATCCCAGCAGGGAGTCTCTCATGGACTACACCCCAAATCGTCACGATTTCGATCGTTACATGACCCCCAACTATGCCCCCCAGGAAGTGATTCCGGTGCGTGGCAAAGGCAGCCGCCTATGGGACCAGCAGGGGCGTGAGTACATCGATTTCGCCGGAGGTATCGCGGTGAATGCCCTGGGACACTGCCATCCGGTGCTGGTGGAAGCATTGAAGACCCAGGGTGAAACGCTTTGGCACCTGTCCAATGTGTTTACCAATGAGCCGGCACTCAAGCTGGCCAAGGCGCTGGTCGAGCGCACCTTCGCCGACAAGGTGTTCTTGTGTTCTTCGGGTGGCGAGGCCAATGAAGCCGCCTTGAAGCTGGCTCGCCGTTGGGCGGTGGAGCACCACGGCGAGCACAAGGACAAGATCATCTCGTTTCGCCAGTCCTTCCATGGGCGTACCTTCTTCACCGTGAGCGTGGGCGGCCAACCGAAGTATTCGCAAGGTTTCGGACCGATACCCGGCGCCATTCTGCATGCGGATTACAATGACCTGGAAAGCGTGATGCAGCTGGTCGGTGATGATACCTGTGCCATCATGGTCGAACCGATGCAGGGTGAAGGGGGTATCCTTCCGGCCACGCCTGAATTTCTTAAAGGGTTGCGCCAGCTGTGCGACGACCACAATGCGCTGTTGATCTTCGATGAAGTCCAGACCGGGGTGGGTAGAAGCGGAGAGCTTTACGCCTACAAGAACTACGGCGTAACGCCGGACATTCTGACCACTGCCAAATCCCTCGGGGGCGGCTTTCCCGTGGCGGCCATGTTGACCACCGACAGGATCGCGCCATCGCTTGCCATCGGCACTCATGGCTCGACATACGGTGGCAATGCCTTGGCCTCTGCAGTGGCGCTGGCGGCCATTGAGTTCATCGATACGCCGCAAGTGCTGGAAGGCGTCAAGAAGCGTCATGCGCTGTTTCGTGGGCACCTTGAAACCATCAATGCCAAGCATGGGGTCTTCAAGGAAATTCGTGGGATGGGCTTGCTGATGGGTGCCCAGATGGCCACCGAATACGAAGGCAGGGCCAAGGACATTCTGGCGTTGGCGATTGAAGAGGGCTTGATGGCGTTGATTGCCGGACCCAACGTCTTGCGACTGGCGCCATCACTGGTGATTCCAGAGGAAGATATTGCCGAAGGCATGGCACGTCTGGAGCGAGCCATCGAGAAACTCGTGGTCAAGGCATAAGCGCATGCTGTTGATACGTCCCGTCAAAACCGAGGATCTGCCAGCCCTTGAGCGCCTGGCGGCTCGCGCCATACCGCCCTTGACCAACCTTCCGGCCCATCGTGAGCGGCTGGTGGAGCGTATTGCACGCTCGCAAGAGGCGTTCAGCCGCGATATCGACGCCCCCGGCGATGAACAATATACCTTCGTGCTGGAAGACGTTAAGAGGGGTGAAGTACTGGGAACGGCGAGCATTCGTGCCCATGCCGGGGCGCAGGATGCCTATTACACCTACCGCCGGGAAACCCTTATTCACGCCTCCCAGCAGCTCAATGTGCGCCGTGAGGTCGAAACCTTGGCGCTTTCCCATGAAGTGTCCGAGGCCAGCCTGCTATGTGCGTTCACCCTGGATGCGCGCTACAAGGGCACGCCCGCGGAAAGCCTGCTGCGTCGGGCACGGCTGATGTTCATCGCCCAGTACCCGGAGCGCTTTTCAACCACCCTGGCGGTGGCGTTTCCGGGTTACCTGGACGAGAAAGGCGAATCGCCGTTCTGGGCCAGCGTCGGGCAGCATTTTTTCGCCTGTGGTTATGAAGCGATCAACCATATTGCCGGGGTGCACTCGAAAAGCTTTATCGCCGAAGTGATGCCGCAGTTCCCGCTTTATCTGCCGCTGCTCACCGATGAGGCGCGGGCCGTGATTGGTCATGAGCATCCAGCACATGAAACGGCGCTTCGGGAAATGCTGGCGGAAGGCTTCAATCTTTCACGTCATGTAGATATTTTCGATGCCGGGCCGTTGGTCGAGGCCCAGCGCGAACGCCTGGAAACTTGCCGAAGAGCTGCCTGGCATCCGGTGCGGTTGCGTCCGGCATCGACTTTGCCCAAGGCCGAACCGGTGATGATCGCCAACCAGAAACGTGAAGATTTTCGCTGCATCATGGCAAGCTATGCCCTGTCGCTGACCGGCCAGTTGATGCTTACCACGAAACATGCCGAAAGGCTTGGCGTGGAAGAGGGCCGTGCTGTGCTGGCGGCGCCCTTGGCGCTGCCATCGGCGCCGAATGTGCTCGATGAAGGAGAGATGTGATGCGCATTCGACCCATCGCACGTGATGATCTGGATGGTTTGCAGGTACTCGCACGCCAGACCGGTGTCGGCTTTACCTCGTTACCCGATAACCGTGAATTTCTTGCCGGCAAGATCGAAGCAGCCGCCTGTGCCTTCGAAGAACGGGTGCCGGTGGATGATCGGCTGTATTTTTTCGTGCTCGAAGACGAAAGCAACGGTGAGTTGGCCGGCTGTTGCGCCATCGAAGGGCAAGTGGGAAAGGGCGTGCCGTTCTACAATTACCGCCTGGGAAAACTGGCTCACTCCTCGGTACAGCTGGAGTTGCATCGCACGTTCGAGACGCTATTTCTGAGCTCCGACCACACCGGTGATGCCGAGGTCTGTTCGCTGTTTCTGCGCCCGGAATATCGCGGTCGGGAACTTCGCCATCTGCGCAACGGCGCGCTGTTGTCCAAGGCTCGCTGGTTGTTCATCGCCCAGTTCCGTGACCGATTCCCGGAAAAGGTGCTGGCTGAAATGCGCGGGGTATTCGACGAGGACAATAAAAGCCCGTTCTGGGAAAGTCTGGGCAAGCATTTTTTCCCCATGGACTTCAGCGAAGCCGACCGGCTGACCGGTTTGGGCCGCAAAAGCTTCATCGGCGAGTTGATGCCCAAGTTTCCCCTCTACACTACCTTTATGAGCGCCGATGCCCGTGCCTGTATCGGGCAGGTTCATCGCGATACGCGTCCGGCACTGGAAATGCTCAAGAAAGAGGGGCTGCGTTGGGAAGGCTATATCGATATTTTCGATGGTGGGCCCACCGTGGAAGCCTATATCGATGAAGTGCAGGCGGTGCGCCAATCGCGCCTGTGTCAGGTAGAAGTAAGCAAACAGCTGATGGCAAGCGAGGAACGCCGCTGGCTGGCGGCGACCACGGACATAAAGGATTTTTACGCCGCTTGGGTAGGGCGTGGGCCTTCGGATGACCAGATTATTATGGTGAGCGAGGCAGAAGCGCGGCAATTGCAGGTCAGCACGGGCGATACCCTTCGCTTACTCGAGACATAGGAGACGGTTATGCACGCCAAACAACAACTATTCATCAATGGCGACTGGGTCGATGGCAGAGCGGACGCTTTCACCAAGATCGACCCTGTAGCCAGGCACGCTCTTTGGGAGGCGAAGGCGGCGAGTCCGGCACAGGTCGATCAAGCAATTGACAGTGCCCGAGAGGCATTTTCGAGCTGGGCGCGTGTTTCTTTCAATGAGCGCCAGGCGTTGGTCCAGCGTTTTGCCGAGGTGCTCAAGAGCCACCGGGAAGCCTTGGCCGTCGCGATTGCCGGTGAAACCGGAAAACCTCTCTGGGAGGCGCGTACGGAAGTCGGTGCCATGGTCGGCAAGGTGACGTTTTCGCTGGAGGCTTACCACGAACGCACCGGAACACGCGAAAAGCCTGTGGGCGGTGCCGGCAATGGTGCGAAAGCGGTGCTGCGCCACCGCCCGCACGGCGTGATGGCGGTGTTCGGCCCTTACAACTTCCCTGGTCACTTGCCTAACGGCCATATAGTGCCGGCACTGCTGGCGGGCAATACCGTGGTCTTCAAACCCAGTGAGCAGACACCACTGACGGCCGATCTTACGCTGCAATGCTGGGAGGAAGCCGGACTGCCGAAAGGGGTGCTCAACCTGGTACAGGGTGGCGTGGAAGTCGGTCAGGCCCTGGCGGGTAATCCGGCTATCGATGGTCTGCTGTTCACCGGTAGCGCCAAGGTGGGGGGCCTCTTGCATCGACAATTTACCGGCCAGGTGGAAAAGATTCTGGCTCTGGAGCTAGGCGGCAATAATCCTTTGGTCATCAAGGATGTGCCGGACCAGCGCGCTGCCGTGCTGACTATCCTGCAGTCGGCCTTTCTTTCCGGCGGGCAGCGTTGCACCTGTGCGCGACGCTTGATCGTACCGGAGGGTGAGGTTGGCGACCGTTTGCTCGATGCGCTGGCCGAGGCCATCGCCAAGCTGCATGTCGCCGCTCAATTCGAGGAAACACCGCAGCCTTTCTACAGTGGCCTGGTGAGCGTGGCGGCAGCCGATGGTCTGCTCAAGGCTCAGGATGACCTGGAAGCCATGGGCGGTATCGTCATGGCGCGCATGCAGCGGCTCGAAGCCGACACCAGTCTGCTGAGCCCGGCGTTGATCGATGTCACCGGTCTGGATGTGCCTGACGAGGAGCATTTCGGGCCCTTGCTCAAGGTGCACCGTTATCGCGACTGGGATGATGCCATCGCGCTTGCCAACGATACCCGTTACGGGCTTTCCGCCGGGTTGATCGGCGGCGAACCCAGCGATTGGGATGATTTTCTGCTGCGGATTCGTGCGGGTATCGTCAACTGGAACCGCCAGACCACCGGGGCTGCTGGTGATGCGCCCTTCGGCGGGGTGGGTGAAAGCGGCAACCACCGGCCCAGTGCTTATTATGCTGCCGATTACTGTGCTTATCCGGTGGCTTCCATGGAGTCCGATTCGCTGGAAATGCCCGATACCCTGCCGCCGGGGGTCAACCTGTGAGCGCGATGGATTATCGGGAAGTCAACTTCGATGGCCTGGTCGGCCCCACGCACAACTACGCCGGACTGGCGGTGGGTAACCTGGCCTCGATGAGTCATGAAGGTCGAGTGGCCAACCCCAGAGAAGGCGCCTTGCAGGGCTTGGCCAAGATGAAGTCGCTACTGGATGCCGGCTACGCTCAGGGCGTGCTGCCGCCCCAACAGCGCCCCGATATCGGTGCCTTGCGTGCTCTTGGCTTCAGCGGCTCGACCATGGAGGTATTGTCGCGGGCGGCAAAAGAAGCGCCTCAATTGCTACGCGCGGTGTGCTCGGCATCGAGCATGTGGACGGCCAATGCTGCCACCGTGACCCCAAGTGTGGATGCGCCGAACGGCCGAATGCACATGACCCCGGCCAACTTGCAGTCAAGCTTTCACCGCTTTCTCGAGCCCGAAACCACCGGGCGTGTGCTGGCAGCGATCTTTCGCAACGAAGAGCATTTCGCGCATCACCCCGTGCTTCCGGCGACGCCTGCATTTTCCGACGAGGGGGCAGCCAACCATACCCGGCTATGTGGCGATTACGCTGAACCGGCGGTGCATCTCTTCGTCTATGGGCGCCAGGCATTCGGCGGCAACCCCGAGCGAGAGCCGAGACATTATCCAGCCCGCCAGACGCTCGAAGCCAGCCAGGCAGTGGCGCGCCAGCATGGGCTTTCAACGGCCCAGACGGTTTTCGCCCAGCAGCATCCGGACGCCATCGATGCCGGTGTGTTTCACAACGATGTGATTGCGGTGGGCAACGGACCGGTATTGCTTTACCACGAAATGGCGTTTCTCGATGAGCAAAAAACGCTGGACGAACTGCGCGCCAAACTGGCCACGCCATTGATACCGGTACGGGTTCCGTTGGAAGCCGTCAGTCTGGAAGATGCCGTGGCTTCCTATCTGTTCAACTCCCAGCTGCTCTCGAATCCTGATGGCGGCATGACCTTGGTCGTGCCCGGTGAATGTCAGGAGCACGAAAGCGTCTGGCGCACGATCCAGAATTACCTGCTCGCGGGCAATAATCCGATCGCTGAGGTAATCGTCAAGGATGTGAAGCAGAGCATGCGCAATGGCGGTGGTCCTGCCTGCCTGCGTTTGCGTGTGGTCCTCAATCAGGCAGAACGCGCAGCGCTTTCGGGTCGTGTGCTGTTGAATGAAGCCCTATACGGCGACTTGATCGCCTGGGTGAACCGCCACTACCGCGACCGCCTCACGCCGGATGACCTCGCGGATCCACAGCTTGCCGAAGAAACCCTGACCGCCTTGGATGAGCTGACTCAAATGCTCAAGATCGGCTCGGTCTATCCCTTCCAGCGGGGATAGTGTAAACGCCTTTAATCCAAAGATAAGCCTGGGCCACTTATTTACGGAGCCAGTTTTTCGGGGACCAGGTCCCTGAATAGTAAAAAATGAAGTTTAATCAGCACTGCTGCCGGCGCCACCTACCATGCCGCTACGCAGATCGCTCGCGCTACCGTTCGTTCCAAGGTGCTTGCCCACCGCATTTTCCGGTGAGCCCGCCATTTCACGAAACATTCCCATGGAACCGAGCAGGGCGGAGGACTCGTAAGGGATGAAGACCCGCTCGCCATCCTTGGCCATGTTGGGCAAGGATTTGATATAGCTCTGGCCGAGCAGGTAGCCCACGACGGTACGCTTGTTTTCTTCGCTGTCGCCGATGGCATTGAGTACCAGTTTGATCGACTCCTGCTCACCTTGGGCGCGTAGAATGGCCGATTCCTTGTCGCCCTGAGCATTAAGGATCGACGATTCGCGCTGGCCTTGGGCCTTGGCGATGGCAGCGGATTTCTCGCCTTCGGCTTCGGTCACCGTGGCGCGACGTTTACGCTCAGCAGCCATCTGTAAACGCATGGCGGTTTCCACTTCTTCCGGCATGGCGATGTCTTGCACCTCGACCCGAGAAAGCTTTACTCCCCATTTGGAGGCGGGTTCTTCCATGGCGGCCTGAATTTCGTTGTTGACCTCCGCACGCGACTCGAACAGCTTGTCGAGCTCCATTTTACCCACCACCGAGCGCAGCGTCGTCTTGGCCAGCACCTCCACCGCCTGGCTCATGTTCTCCACTTCATAGACGGCGCGTCTAGGGTCGATTATCTGGTAGTAAAGGGCGCCATTGATACGTACCGTGACATTGTCCGTGGTTACCACCGGCTGGCCGGGGAAATCCATGACTGTTTCCCGGCGGTCGATTCGGATCTCGTCGCTGGTGATCGCTTGATATTCGTCACCCATCTTGCGGTAGCGAAGCATTTTGATGGCCCGCGGCTGGTCGATGAACGGAACGATGATATTGATGCCGCTTTCGAGCACGCGGCTGAACGAGCCGAGCCGTTCGATGACCATGACTTCCGACTGGCGAACGATTACCAGCCCTTTGACCACGATCAAGATGCCGAGCAGTACGATGATCAGGCTGATGATCAACCCCGGGTTAACAGGTAAATCCATGTTCAATGTTCCTTGGGTGAGTCGAGGGTGACGATGGCGGTGGTGCCATCGAATGACTTGAAAGTGACGACCGTGCCTTCCGGAAGTTCGGTGGCGCCGTTTTCACTTATTCGGATGCGGTAAAAATCGCCATTGACCTTGATGCCGGTCGCGCCATCGAAATCGCGTTTGAGGGTGCGGTAGTTACGTCCCTTTTCGACACCGGTGCCGGTAGTGCCGTAGGCCACGCCGCGTGGCGAGAACCAGGGGCGGATGAACTTGATGGCGATTGGCACCAGAACGCCGGCGAGGATGCCCAGGCCGACCAATTGCCAGGCAAGCGAAAGGCCCAGCCAGGCAAGCAGGCCGGTGAGGGCGGCAGCCATGCCCAGCGCGAGAAGTACCATGCCACCGGAAGAAAGCTCCGCCAGACTAAGCAGTAAGGCGATGATCAGCCAGGCATAAGCGGGATTCCACTCCATCGAAGCTCCTGTAATGGCAACCTTTAATCAGGCTAGCGTACAGGATAACGGTAGCGGAAGGTGGCTGGCTGCATAAGGTTCGTGCAGAGCATTAAAAATGCCCGGATACTTGTCCGGGCGTTGGAGATAAGTTGTTAAAGCTACAGCTATTAGGAGATAAGCGGTGACGGAGTGGGTCTATTGGCTGGATTTGGCCGGCGTGGTGGTGTTTGCACTTTCCGGGGTGATTCTGGCGTGTCGCACACGTATGGACCCATTTGGCATGTTGGTTCTAGCGGCGGTGACGGGAATCGGCGGCGGCACTCTGCGCGATCTGGTGCTGGGCGTGAGGCCGGTATTCTGGGTGAGCGACCCCACCTATCTGTGGGTGATTCTGGCAACCGTCGGGCTGGCGCTGGTGGGGTTTCATTATATTCATCGACTTTCGCGAGGCTTCTTGCCGGTGGCGGATGCTTTCGGCCTGGCGCTGTTCACGGTTATCGGCACCCACAAGGCGCTGCTGCTGGGAAGCCCCGCTATGGTAGCGGTGTTGATGGGTCTATTGACCGGGGTGGCGGGCGGTATGGTGCGTGATGTTCTTGCTCGACGCATTCCCATGGTGTTGCGCGAGGAGGTTTACGCCACGGCTTCCATCGCCGGAGGCATCACTTACGTGACGCTTGACGGTCTGGGTGCACCGTTCATGGCCATCATTGGCGGTTCGCTGGCGGTGACGCTGGGCTTGCGTCTGGCGGCTATTCACTGGGGGCTTGCGTTGCCGGTATTTGCCTGGGTGACGCTGCCTCCCAAGGAGCCGCCACCCGACGAGCCAGGTAAGTCGGCGCGAATCGCCAAGGAGCGTGTCCGCATGATTCGCCGAGAACATGATAGCGGCCGTGACCATGACTGAGACTGTGATCGAGAACACCGCTGGCAGTTCGGGGCTCATGGCTGGCGTTCGCGCCAGTCATTGAACCAGCGCCTGGGGCTGATTAGATGCAGTTCCGGTGAGTTTTCTTTTAGCCCGACCCCTAGGGCCAGAACGCCCTGTCGAGCATAAAGGGCGCCACTAGCCGTGCTGTCCCTTAGCATCAGGTCGGCGAGTAACGACAGGTTTTCCCCGCCGTGCAGCTGGATATCGCGCAGTTCCACCTGGTTTTCATCCAGGTCGAGTTGAGCCGTCCCTTCGATATTGCGTACGTTGAGCAGTCTCCCCAGCCATGGGTTGTCGCGGGCGCGTTGCAGAAACAGACGCGCCAGCAGGCCGCTATCGCGCATGCTCAGCTGCAACTGGCTTTCCAGCGTCAGCGGTTGCGCCCAATGCAGTCGCGCCTGTTGTAAATCGAGCTGTACCCACCAACCGGCGTCGCCTTGCAGGTCACCGGCGCCTTGTCGTTCAGTGGAAAGCCGCTGGACGTTATCCAGGCGCAGGCGCGAGCCATCGGCCTGAAAGCGACGTGCTTTCAAATCACCTTCGGAAAGGATAATCGCAAGTGTCAAATCCCCGCGCAAGTGTTGGTCGAGCAGCGACAGCTCGGCGCCGAACGCTTGCAGCTCCAGGTTTCCTTCGGCTTTTAGCCCCTTGAGCGTCATCTCGCTGCTCAGGCTGGCCTGGCCACCGAGAAAGGTAATCCCCGCTTCTTTCGGCAAGTAGGCGTTGTAGCGCCTCAGGTCAGGCACCTGGGTAATCGGTAGGGAAATTTGCGTAACGAAATGGCGCGGGTCTGGCGCGTTCAACAGCTGAGAAAACTGCCTGGTTTGGGTGGCCAGGGCGAAATGTCGCCCTTCCAGATGGGGACGCGGGTCATCTGTGCGGCGTAGCTCGAAACGGGGCAGGGCTAGCGATAGTTGGGCGTGATCGTCCGGGTCGAGCTGTGCGGTCAATTCGCCACGCCCGCGTGCCTGGTGGTCGAGGAAACTGACGTAAAGGTCGTCGGCATTGATACGCAACCGGCTGCCGGGCAAAGGACGGTTGCCTTCGAAATCAAGTTGTAGGCGCAGCTGGCCGTTGCCATCCACCGCCAAGCCATGGGCGTCGGGCAAAAAAGTATTGAGAAACCCTAGATGCTGCACCATGCCTTCGGCCACGACTTGGCCGCTGGGACTGTCTCCATTACGCTGAAAGTGGCCTTTTCGCAGCACCGCCAAGCTTTCCAGGCGCTCGGTGTTGGCCTCGCTATCGGCTTGCCAGCTCAGGCGACTGCCGCTGATGTCCAGCTGCGTGGCGTCCAATGCCGCCTGGTTCAGTGCCAGGTCAAGCCGCATCTCGCTGGTCAGGCTGTGGTCGCGAAAGCGGGTACGCAGCTCCCGGCCGGTCAGGGTGGCTTTCCCCTGGATTCCTGCATGGGTGATGCTCAAGCGTCCGTCACTTTGCGCACTGCCTTCCGCCAGGACCAGCGGCGAGGGGGAAGGGAGATAGGGCGCCAGATAATACTGCAAGACGGCAATGTCGGGCAGCAGCGCCGCCTTCCATTTCACGGAACCTTCGGCCTGGGCCAAGGCAGTGTCAGCGTCCAGCGGGCTTTCGAGGTGGAGGTCGAGATCGGCATCTTTTAACAGGCGACGCCCATGATGATTAAGCTCAGCCTCATTCAGGGTGATATTAGCGCTCAATTGCCGACTTTCTTGCAAGTCAGCATTCAGCAAGCCGCGGCCTCTGGCAGTGAACCCCAATGCACGCGCCTCCAGGCGCGGGGATTCCACTCTGAGCTCAGCCTGGCCTGGGCGTGCCTCAACAATGGAGATGCTGGCGTCAAGCGAGCCGTGGCCACGCAGTTCGATTCCCTGGCCATCAAGGGTAGGGGCCAAGTAACGGTCGAGCATATCCAAGCGCGTGATATTTCCTTTGAGCGTGGCTTGGGCATGAGTGGGGGCTTCGAGTTGATTGAGAGGCTGGTTGGGCAGCTGGGTGAGTAGCGTCAGATGGGTGTGCTCGGCGTAAGGCTCGCCATCCGACAGCATGACGTCGTTCCAGCGGGCGGCAAAACTCAGACTATCGGGAGTCTCGTGGGGTACCTCCAAGGTGACGTTGCCTTGGCCCTGGGCGTAGTGGGTGAGCGACATTTGCCGGGAGATTAACCATCGCCGGGCGCTGTCGGCGGTATCGTCGACTTCATTCAAGCGCGACTCATCGACCTCGACGCGCAACCGTGGCGAGTCAAGTCGCAGGCGGCTACCCGCTTGCAACACGCCTTGGGACAGCGAAAGCTCGCCCTGCAGTCTGCCGTGACCGGAAAGACTCAGCCAGGGCAACGCTTGCAAGTAGGGGTTAAACACATCCCAGGCATCCGCATAGGCTTGAATATCAAGCTTGCCGGAAAGCGCGCTGAGGATTTCCGGGCCGGCTTGGGAAGGGGTGACCCGTTCAAGGGAAAGGTCGGCGTTCAAGGCGATATCCCGGCTCAGGTTGCTGGAGCCACGATCGATACGTGCCTCTTGCAGCGAGAGAGCAAGCACCGGGATTTCCAGGTAATCCGGCGTTAGTCGGCTATCTTCGAGTTGAAGGTTGCCATCGCCTTCCAGACGGTACTCATTCAGGGTGAGGCGGCGAATCCCCTGGGCATTCAGGGAGGTGATATGCAGCTCGCCACGCAGCAGTGCCAGCAATGAAAGCTCGAGTGTTGCCTGCTCGGCGGCTAGCGAAAGGGCGAGTCGGCTATCGTCGCGAGCCAGGTAGAGACCGGTGAGCTCCCAGCGGCCGGGATGACGGCTAGTGCCGCTTTCCCAACTGATCTCGACACCTTCCGCCTGGGAAAGCCGCTGAGCCAGCCATTGGCTATTGAGCAACCAGTGGCTGGCCGCTAGCCAAGCCACACCGAGGGCGATGAGTATCAGCCCTATGCCACCTGCCCAAAGGGCGATACGCCTGAACAGGCGATGGCGCACTAGCGTTGAAAGCTCCGGCATGGCGTCTTCCTTTTGGTTATAAAAACGTTCCGGGAAACGTCTGACATCTGAAACATCTGTGGATATACGCTGGCACAAGTAAATTGAATATCCTTGACCTCCGGCTCCTGTAAGCCTCGGTTTTATGGCATTATGCGCGGGATTGGGTCGTTTTGGATCTCGTTTTCAACGCAAGGCAGAGGCAGGCAGCAAACGCCATGTTCAAGGAATTTTATTCGCAGCGCGGAGAGCAAGTCATGATTTCCGCAGAGCAGGCCAGCCGATTCGCCAAGGGAGTGGCCGGCGACTACAACCCGATTCACAACCCCGATGCGCGGCGTTTTTGCGTGCCGGGGGATTTGCTGTTCACGCTGGTGCTGGAACGTTTTGGTCTATCGCGGCACATGCAATTTCACTTCCTGGCGATGGTGGGGGCGGACACCCCCCTGACCTTCAGCGAAGTGGAAAACGGCGATATTCATGTGACCGACGATAACGGCAAATGCTACCTGACGGTAACCCGCTCAGGTGAAACTACCCGCGACAACTCGGCGATCGATGCGTTTTCGCGTTGTTATGTGGCGTTTTCCGGCAAGAACTTTCCGCACTATCTCAAGCCGTTGATGGAAGAGCATGGGGTGATGTTCAACCCTAAGCGTCCGCTGGTGATTTATGACAGCATGGGCTTTTCGTTGGAACGTCTGGATGGCTTTTCCCCCAATTTAACGTTGAGTCGCTCATCGCTTAAGGTCAATGGCAAGCGGGCGGAGGCCCTGCTCGAATTTTCCATTCATTCCAATGGCATACCCATGGGTATCGGTTCCAAGAAGCTCGTGGTCAGTGGGCTGTGTGATTATGACGCCGTGGCCATGGAAGCTATCGTGGCGGAGTTTTATCGTCTCAAGGCAGCCTACGAAACCCCCTGAATGCATTCGCCTCGGTGCAACCAATGGATGTGCCATCATTGTCTTGGCTGCGGTATTCTCGTGCTTCACTGAAAAAAACATAATTCCAACAACACGGGCACCCTGGTGCCCTTTTCGCTGGATGGAGATGAGGCGCAACATGAACTTGAATAAAACCTTGGCGTTGGCCGTGACGGCTGCGACGTTGGCGGCGACTTCCTTTAATGCCCAGGCACGCGATTTCCGCTTGGGGTTAATCACCCCGGCGCAGCATCTGTGGTCAATCGAAGCCGAGGCCTTTGCCGATACCCTGGAGGAGCGTTCCGACGACGAACATAGCGTGACGGTTTATCCAGCTCAGCAGTTGGGTAACGAAGCGCAAATGGTCCAGCAGCTGCAAACCGGCGCCTTGGACATGGCGTTTTTGACCATCGCCGAGATTTCCAATCGCATTCCGGATTTCGGTGCGCTGTATGCGCCGTACCTGGTGGATGACGTCAATCACGCCGCCCGACTGTTGCGTTCCGATGCCGCCGGTGAGTTGCTCGAGCTCATGCCTGTCGAGGTCGGCATGGTCGGGGTGGGTTACGGCATGGTGGGCATGCGTCAAGTGCTCAGCCGCAATCCCATCGAAAACGCCGAGGACATGAACGGCCTGCGTATTCGTATTACCCCCTTCGAGCCGATTCGCGACTTCTATACCGCCACGGGTGCGGCCCCGGCGCCGATGCCGCTGCTGGAAGTCTACGATGCGCTGGCCAATGGCCAAGTCGATGCCATCGATATGGACTTCGATTCCATTCTGATTCTCAAGTTTTACGAGCAAGCAGATAACCTACTGATTTCCAATCACATGATGTTCCCGATGGTGGGCGTGGTTTCCGGGCGGGTATGGCGAGAGCTTTCCGAGCAAGATCGTGAGCTGATCGACACCACCATGGCCGAACATCTGGAAAACGTCCTGAGTGGTTTCGAAGAAATGGATGCGGCTCAGGAAGAACAGATCCGCGCGCTGGATATCAATATCGTTGAAGCCGATGCCGACTTCTTCAGTGAGGCCATCGCCGAGTGGGAAGCCATCTGGGAACCCAAGGCGCCGATGCTGGATACCCTGCGCGAAGAGGCCGAACGGCTGCGTGAACCAAAGCAGCAGTGAATGCATGGATAAACAGGCAAGCCGATAAAGGCCGAACTTGATGCTGTCACGTTTTTCATCATGCCTGGCGCAGCTGGAAGAAATCGCTGCTGCCTTTCTGGCGGCGGTGATTACCTTATTGATTCTGACCAATGTTGCCTTTCGCACGCTGGGCAACCCACTCTACTGGATCAGTGAACTGGCGATTTACGCCATGATCTGGATGACCTTCCTGATTGCCGGGGCGGTGCTCAAGCGCCGCCAAGGCATTGCCGTTACCTTGATAAGTGATGCCCTGCCGAGCTTCGGGCGCAAGCTGTTCGGGGTGTTCGTGGATGCCATGGTGCTAGCGTTCGCCTTGATACTGCTGTGGCTATGCTGGCGCTGGTACCAGCCCTGGACCTTGATGCAGGCGGGGTTCGATACGCGTGCCTTTCAGGGCGAGACGTTCAACTTCATCTATGCCGAAAACACCTCGACGTTAGGCGTGAGGAAGTTCTGGTTGTGGTTGATCCTGCCCTGGTTTGCCTTTTCACTGAGCCTGCATGGGGCGAGCAACCTTTGGCAGTCGCTGACGGGCTTGAGCGACCCGGCGAGTGACCCTACAACGGAGCCGCCGCCATGACCATTGTGATATTCAGCCTATTGCTGCTGGGAGGGGTGCCGATCGCCCTGGTACTGGCGTTGACTGCCCTGTGGTACATCCAGGCCTCCGGCAATACAGTGTTGTTCGACTCCTACCCTCAACAGCTTTTCAGTGCGGTGGAAAGCTATGGGCTGCTGGCGATTCCGCTGTTCATGCTGGCCGGTGAGTTGATGAACGAGGGCGGGCTGACCAAGCGTTTGATCGCTCTGGCGCGTATTTTTGTGGGGGGCTTTCGTGGCGGCCTGGCCTACATCAATCTGGTCGCCAACATGATGATGGCGGCGATTATCGGTTCGGCTGCCTCGCAGATTGCGATCATGTCCCGCGCCATGGTGCCGGCTATGCAACAAGAGGGCTACAGCAAATCCTACAGTGCTGCCATTACCGCGGCCGGCGGCTTGCTCTCGCCGATTATTCCGCCCTCGATGCTGTTTGTGCTGTTCGGGGTGATGGCCCAAGTGCCGATTGCTGAAATGTTCATTGCCGGCATTCTGCCGGGGTTGCTGCTCGGCTTGACCTTTTTTGTCACCATCGCGGTAGTGGGCCTGGTGCAGCAATACCCGCGCGGTGAATGGCCCAGCCGTCGCCAGGCGCTTCACGATCTGCTCATGGGCCTGCCGGCGTTGAGTATTCCTTTGATCATTATCGGGGGCATATTGCTGGGCTTGGCCACGCCCACGGAGTCCGCCGCCCTGGCGTCACTGGCTGCACTTTTGATCGGGCGCTTGGTGTATGGCGATCTGACATTCGGGCAGCTTCCCCGGGTGCTGCGGCGCACGGCAGTCAATGCGGGGCTGGTGATCATGCTGATCGCCGCCGCCGGGGTGTTCGGCTGGGTGGTGGTTTACGAGCGCTTGCCACAAATGGCGGCGGCCTGGATCGCCGCCCTGACCACCGACCCCTTCCTGTTCTTGTTGCTGCTGATCGGGGTGCTGTTGCTGGTGGGGATGATCATCGACGGCATCGCCGCTCTGATCCTAGTGGTGCCGATACTGCTGCCTATCGCTCAGGAGCAGTTCGGCATCAGCCCCTATCAGTTCGGTGTAGTGGTCTGCCTGACGCTGGTGATGGGGCTTTTGACCCCGCCGGTGGGGGCGGGGTTGTTTATTGCCTCCTCGATGACCGGGGCGCCGCCGCTGAAAATTTTCCGCTCCTTGCTGCCTTTTTTGCTCGCCACCCTGGTGACGCTGGTGCTACTGGCCTGGCAGCCCTGGTTGACTACCGGGCTGATCGGGCGCTGAGGATTCAGCTGCCGGGACATGCTCGGGTATCACCAGGGCCGCACTGTCACCCATCAGGAAGTCCCGGTTGAGCTTCAGCGCTTCACGCAGGAAATCCCACAATAAGCGCACCCGCGCCAGGCGGCGCTGTTCCTGGCGGGCGGTGATCCAGAACTGGCGGGTCACCGTCACTTCATCTTCCAGTACGCGCACCAATGAGGCCGTAGGTTCGGCCATGAAGCAGGGAAGTACTGCAAGCCCGGCGCCATGCAGAGCGGCGCTGTACTGGGTGGTGACGCTGGTGCTGCGAATACTGAAGTGCGCCTCTTCACTGAGGGTACGTGCGGGTAACAGGGGGTCGAGGTAACTCAGCTGGTCGCTGAAGATAAGATCGTCGACATAGCCGACCAGCGGGTGTCGGGCCAGCTCGGCCAAGGTTGTCGGGGCGCCATGGCCTGCCAGGTAATCCTGGCTGGCATAAAGGCGCAGCCGATAGTCGCATAGCCGGGAAATCACCAGGCCCGGACTTACCGGGCGTTCGATGGTAACCGCAAGGTCCGCTTCGTGGCGGCTCAAATTCACTACCCGGGGCAGGGCGAGGATATCCAGTGTGATGCCCGGGTGCCGTCGGCAGAAGGCGGAAAGCAGCGGGGCGATCACCCAGGTGCCGAAACCTTCTGTTACTCCCAAGCGTATCTGGCCACTGACCTGATGATTCTTGTTGGACAGGTTTTCCCCGGCTTCCTCGGCATGACGGGCCATTTCCTCGGCATGGGCCAATAGCTGCTGGCCGGCTTCCGTCAGGTGATAACCGTGTGTGCTACGCTCGAACAGTTGGGTGTTGAGTTGTTGTTCGAAACGCCTTGTGCGCCGCGACAAGGTGGAATGATCCAGCCCCAGGCGCCGAGCGGCATCGGTGAGCCGACGGCTACGCGCCACTTCGAGAAAGATCTGAATGTCATGCCAGTCGAGCATGGAGGCTCCGCCTGCAACGTGAGGGGTCTACTTTGTGTGGTTGTTTGTGCAATTATACACAAGCAATGTGCCTGAGTGCCCGTTGTCAGGCAATCCAACCTGCGGATAGACTCCTTGTTATTACTGTTCGTGTGTTTGTACACATAATGTCTAGCAAACAGAAATTGATAGGCAAACAAAAATTGATAGGAGCAATACCATGACCGTCCGCGAAATCCCCATGATTATCGATGGCCAGCCGGTTCAATCCAAAAGCCAGGAATGGCGCGAGGTGGTCAATCCGGCTACCCAGGAAGTGGTCGCCCGGGTGCCATTTTGTACGCCTGAAGAAGTCGATCAGGCGGTTGCCAGCGCCAAGGAAGCCTTCAAGACCTGGCGCAAGACGTCGCTGGGTAAGCGTATGCGCATCATGCTCAAGTTTCAGGCGCTGGTACGCGATAATGTTGCCGAGCTGGCCGCACTGATCACCGAAGAGCACGGCAAGACGTTGCCGGATGCCGAAGGCGAGGTAGGTCGTGGCCTGGAAGTGATCGAGCACGCCTGTTCGATCACTTCCCTGCAACTTGGCGAATTGGCCGAGAATGCCGGTAGCGAGATCGACGTCTACACCATGCACCAGCCATTGGGTGTGGGTGCGGGTATCACCGCCTTCAATTTCCCGATCATGCTGCCCTGCTTCATGTTCCCGCTGGCCATCGCCACCGGCAACACCTTCATCCTGAAGCCTTCCGAACAGGACCCCAGCTCCACCATGCGTCTGGTCGAGCTGGCTCACGAAGCGGGCATTCCGGCAGGGGTGCTCAACGTGGTGCATGGCGGCCCGGATGTCGCCAACCAGATCTGCGACCACACGGACATCAAGGCACTCTCGTTCATCGGTTCCACCCATGTGGGTACGCACATCTATCGCCGCGCCAGTGACGCGGGTAAGCGGGTGCAATCCATGATGGGCGCCAAGAACCACTGTGTGGTGATGCCGGATGCCAACCGCAGCCAGGCCATCAATAATCTGCTGGGTTCCGCCTTCGGCGCGGCCGGTCAGCGCTGCATGGCCAACTCCGTAGTGGTGCTGGTTGGGGATGCGCGTGAATGGCTCGAGGATATCGTCGAAGGCGCGCGCAACATGAAAGTCGGCCCCGGTACCCAGCGTGACGCTGACCTTGGCCCGCTGGTGTCGCCCGCTGCCAAGGAGCGTGTCGAACACTTGATCGAGGTGGGCGAGAAGGAAGGCGCCAAGCTGATGATTGATGGACGTGGCTGTGAGGTGGAAGGCTATCCCAAGGGCAACTTCGTCGGCCCGACCCTGTTCGCCGATGTGACCGCCGACATGACCATCTATCGTGAAGAAGTGTTCGGCCCGGTACTTTGCGTGGTCAACGTCGAAACGCTGGATGACGCCATTGCCTTTGTCAATGCCAACCCCAATGGCAACGGCACCTCGATCTTCACCAATTCCGGCTGGGTGGCGCGTCGCTACGAAAGCGATATCGATGTCGGCCAGGTGGGTATCAACGTGCCTATCCCGGTGCCGGTGGCCTACTTCAGCTTTACCGGCTCACGGGCCTCGAAGCTGGGAGACATGGGCCCCAACGGCAAGCAAGCCATCGCTTTCTGGACCCAGACCAAGACCGTTACCGCGCGTTGGTTCGAGCCGGAAAACGTCTCCAGCGGCATCAACAGCACCATTTCGTTAGGTTAGAATTGTGTTGAAGGTAGCGTTATAAGAACGGCCCCGTCTGCAAAGGCGGGGCCGTTTCTTGTTGGATCTTTCACGATAACTGCGTAAATTTTTAGCCGTCATGCTGCACTTTTGCGTATAAACGCTGTTCCACAAAAACAAGGAAACATCATGAGCATGCCGATCAGTCGTTTTCCTCTTCCGGAAACCCTGGAAGACCTGCCGGAAGATATTCATTCCACCCTCTTGGCGGTCCAGGAGAAAGCCGGCTTCGTGCCCAATGTCTTCTTGATGCTGGCCCATCGCCCGGCGGAGTTTCGGGCTTTCTTCGCCTACCACGATGCCTTGATGGAGCGTGAGTCTGATACCCTCACCAAGGCTGAAAAAGAGATGATCGTGGTGGCCACCAGCGCGCGTAACGCTTGCCTGTATTGCGTGGTGGCCCATGGCGCCCTGTTGCGCATCTACAGCAAGAACCCGCTCCTTGCCGACCAGGTGGCAATCAACTATCAGCTGGCATCGATCAACGAGCGCCAGCAGACAATGCTGGACTTCGCCATGCACTGCAGCCTGAGCGTGGGCGAGCTGACCAGCGATTGGGAGTCACGCCTGATGGCGGCCGGTTTCACCCAGGATGATATCTGGGACATCGGCGCGGTGGCGGCGTTTTTCAGCTTGTCCAATCGCCTGGTCACGCTTGCCGGGACGCCACCCAATGAAGAATTCTATCTGATGGGACGTGTGCCGAGGGACAAGGCGGCCATGTAAAATATGCCACGCTCTATCGACTGGTCCCGGGAGGGCTTTGCAAATCCAGCACGGCTAAAGGATCATGCCGCTCTCGGCTTCGGCTGATTTCACATTCCACTCACTGTCGCCAGGGGAGTCCCACCATATATTTCGAGGCGGGACTGAGATAGCGCCAGGCGCTGACCCTGGAACCTGATCCGGTTGATACCGGCGGAGGAAGTGCGACATGCCTTACCTGACGTCTGCCGTGCTCGTCGCGGCGCTTGTGTGTTTTGCGTTTCTCGGGCTACGGGCGCGCCGTGTCGACGGCCCCCTGGATGATTACGTCACGGCACGTAATTCACAAAACGCCTCGACGCTGGGGCTCTCGTTTCTGGCATCGGGCATGGGGGCGTGGATACTGTTTGCGCCGCCGGAGATCGGTGCCTTTGTCGGCCCGCTGGCCCTGGCGGGTTATGCCATCGGCTCGGCACTGCCGTTCATTGTACTGGGGCTTTATGGGCCGAAAATTCGCCGTCACTTACCGCAAGGGCGCAGTATCGGCGAGTTTGCCGAAGCTTGTTACGGCGCCGGGGTTCGCCGCTGGGTATCGCTGGTCTCGGTGCTTTACATGGCCTGCTTTCTTGCCGCGGAGTTGACCGCGATCGGCGCAATTACCGCCTTGCTTTCCGATGTGCCGCCCGCCTTGGTGGTGATCGGGGTGGCGCTGACCACACTGCTTTACACGGCACTGGGAGGGTTGCGGGCGAGCCTGGCCACCGACCGTTGGCAAGCATGGCTGTTGATTGCCTTGCTGGCGCTGGTGGGGGGTGTCGCTTGGCTACGCTTGCCCGAGATGCCGATGGAGGCAGTGATGCCCGCCATCCCGGTCACAGGGGCCCTGAGCGTTGCCTTGACCCTGGTGATCGCGGTCACCGCAGCCAACCTCTTCCATCAAGGTTATTGGCAGCGGGTGTGGGCAGCGCGCGACGATAGGGCCTTGGGGCTGGGCGCCTGGCTGGGCGGCGGCATTACCGTCATTGTGGTGATGGTGGTAGGAGGCTTGGGTATGCTGGCGGCGATGAGCGGCGTAGCACTGGGCGAGCCGCCGATTCCATTTTTTGCCTTGCTCAGCCAGGCCCCGGCCTGGTTGGCGCTACCCGCTCTGGTGCTGGCGGTGACCCTAGTGGCCTCGAGTGTGGATACCTTGCAAAACGGGATTGTCTCCCTGGTGGTGGCGGATTCCGGCAAGCGCGGGTTGTCGATCGGTGCCGCCCGGCTGGTGACGGTGGCGTTGATGGTGCCGGTGGTCATCGTCGCCTTGCAGGGGCTTTCGGTACTGCGGCTGTTCCTGATTGCCGATTTGCTGTGCGCGGCCATCGTGGTGCCTGTGCTATTGGGCCTGTGGCAGCGGATGAGCGCCTTTTCCGCCGTGGCCGGAGGTGTGGCGGGCATGCTCGGCGCCGTGTTGCCAGGCTGGATAATCCAAGGAAGCCTGGTCGAGGGAGTTCTGGCGGCAAGTTTTCCGCACAGCATTCCTACCTTGGCGCCTTTTCTGGGCGCACTGATCGCCTCGACACTGGTCAGCCTGTTGCTTGCCTGGCTCATGCCGCGAAGGCAGTAGCCAAGTCGACGAGTTGAGAATGCTCGAGTCCATGATTCCTTGAACGCCGGAGGTGGTATGTTACGCACGATGCTGGTTTTTCCCGATGGCGAGTCCCATCAGGGCGGAGAAGAATTGATCGCCACCTGGCGCGACTCGACAGATGCGCATATCTGGATTGATATGCAGGGGGAAACGCAGGACAGCGAGCGTGCCTTGCTGGAAGCCTTCGATTGCCATCCCATGGCGATTAATGATGCGCATCGGGAGCGTCATCCGCCCAAGATAGAAGAATTCGAAACGCATACATTGATTATCTATCGGGGGATTTCCTCCTTCGACGGTGAACTCAATTACGTGCCGCAACCGCTTTGCTTTTTTATTGGCGAACGTTTCTTGATCAGCCTCCACCCGAGCCGGGCGCTAAGCGTCGAGCGGCTACATAACGACCAGGGTGAGGCACTGCTGCAGAAGTCACCGGAACAGGTGGCGCTCAAGGTGATGTATATCTCGGCCGGGTTTTACATTGATGGGCTGCTGGAATTTGAAACCGAGCTGAGTGACCTTGAAGATGAGTTGCTGGAAGCGGGTAACGATGACTTGATGCGCCGCATCACCCTGTATCGTTCACGCCTGGTCAAGATGCGGCGCATTTTCAGTTATCATCAGGGGATCACCCAAGAATTGATCGCCTACGATTATCGTCACCTTCCGCGCGATGTGGCCGAAACGCTGCACGCGATCAATGATGTCTATGAACGCTTTGAGCGTCTCTACAGCCTGACCCAGATGTATTACGACATCTGCGGCGATCTGGTGAACGGCTATATCTCGATTGCTTCTCACCAACTCAATATCACCATGCGTGTCTTGACGGTGATTACCGCGATTTTCGTGCCGCTGACTTTCGTCGCCGGCATCTACGGGATGAACTTCGAATACATGCCTGAACTGACCTTCCGCTACGCCTACTTTGTAGTATGGGGGGTAATGTTGGGAATTGGCATTAGCTTGATATGGCTGTTTCGTCGCAAGGGTTGGTTCTGAGACAACCACGCTAATCATTGAACCGATCAAACAACTCCTGTCCCAGCTGATGGTTAAGTAGGAGTCTGGCCGTATCCCGAGTTTGAGAAAAATCCCTAGGTCATGATGACGTTTTGGCGCCGCACTGGATTCCTCCTAGTGTTACCTTTTTTATCTAATCAATAGCATTTCGTTTCGTTCTCCCGTTAGACAAGGTCGTCCAGCGAGTTCCTGTAGACGAAGATCGGATGGAATACTAAAGCATACGTACTCCTATGATCGACAAGGCAAACAATGCATGCAGGCTGTAGCAATCACCACCTTGCCGCTATTGGTGCCCTTGGGCTATTGGCTGGGGTTGGCGTTTACCTTGGTGTGGGGGATGCTTGCCTGGAAAAAACGAGGAGCACAGGGCTGCTTAAAGCAATCAATAAAGCGCGGTGATGGGCTCTTTCTGGTGTTACTGCTAGGGGTGGGCATGGTCGAACTTGCGGTAGGTGCTTGGCATGACAGCTTGCGGCAAGCCTTGCCATTGGCGGGTGCCGCCTGGCTCGCGGCATTGGTGTTGGTAATGCTTCGCGCCGTTCCGCCACGGCTTTCGGCGTGGTGGGCCGGGCTGGCTGTGAGCGGCTTGGGCGTGGGGGGTTGGGCTGCGTGGCAAAAACTGGCGGTGGGTTTGACCCGTGCCACAGGGCATCCACCGCTACATTCCATCTTCTTCGGCAATCTTGCGTTATTGAGTGCCCTGTTATGTCTGGCTGGGCTGGGTTGGGCCTGGCAACAGCGAACCACAAGATTTTTTTGGGTGGCGCTGTTACTGAGTGGCGCCGCGGGAGGTGGGCTGGCCTCGGCGCTGTCGGGTACTCGGGGTGGGTGGCTGGCATTGCCGCTGGTGATAGGGGTGTTCTATCGCGGCTATGCGTGCCGATGGCCGGTGGCGTGGCGTTGGCTGGTGCTGAGTGCGGTGCTAGCGGTAATCATGGCGGTGTATGTGACCCCGCAAAGCGGCGTGGAAAAACGGGTGGACAAGGCGGTGGCTGAAGTACGCCGCTACATTGAAAGCGCGGACTATGGCTCCGTCGGTGCTCGCCTGGAAATGTACCGTGGCGCATTGCTGTTGATTCGTGAGCATCCCTTGGTGGGTTATGGCCACCAAGGCTATCAGCCCGCCATGCAGGTGCTAGAGGAAAAGGGCGTACTAAGCCCCGAGTTAGGCAATTACTGGCATGCTCACAACGACCTTCTGGATGCCTGGGTGCGCAGAGGCTTGCCGGGATTTTTGATGGTATTGGCGTTGTATCTGGTTCCCTTATGGCGTTTTCTGCCAGGTTTGCGTGCCGAGAACCCCATCCAGCGGTCCTTTGCCGTGGCCGGCGTGTTGCTGCCGATTGCCTTCATGGGCTTTGGCTTGAGTTATTCTTTTTTCGCCTATCCTGCAGGAATTGCAGTGTATGCCAGCTGGCTGATTTTCCTTTGGGTTCAAGTTCCCGAGTATGGTATCAGCGGCCAAGTTTGCCGTTGCTGGTATCAGGGGGTGGAACGGGCTCGGAAATGGCCATGGCACAGGGCTATGCCGAGGCGGCAGAAGCATTGAGAGTGCCGATCGTGGCTGGCATCGCCTAATGATACGATCGCAGAGGCCAAGGCGGTGCAGGCATTGCTCGGCGAAGACGCTCAAGTGTTGCTGGTGACATCAGCGTCGCATATGCCACGTGCGATGCGTCATTTCGAAGTGGCAGGTTTGGCGCCCGTGGCTGCCCCTACGCATTTCTTGGCTAATAGGACCGAGGGTTTCGGGCTGGCTTATTGGATACCTTCGGCGCGTGAGTTGCGCAAGGCCGAACGCGCCATTTATGAAGCACTTGGGCTGTTTGCCATTCAGTGGGAGCATTAAACATGACATTTGACAACAACCTGCACCTTCGCTTACCGGGAGATAAGTAAGCCATGTTCAAGCGTATTCTGGTGGTCTGTACCGGCAACATCTGCCGTAGCCCTGTGGCCGAGGCATTTCTTAGACAACAACTGCCCGAGCGTCAGATCAGTTCTGCCGGCCTAGGCGCACTGGAAGGTAAGCCTGTCTCACCACTTGCGCGTGAATTGGCCGAGGCCGAGGGTCTGGATGTCACCCACCATCAGGGACGGCAATTGACAGCGACGATGATCCAGGAAGCCGATCTTATTCTGGTTATGTCCGAAGGCCAGCGCCGTGCCGTGGGAAAACAAGCACCGCAAGCCTTGGGTAAGACACTCTTGCTTGGTCGTTGGCTGGATGATGGCGAAGGACAAGATATCCCCGATCCTTATCGCAAAAATATGGAGATTTTCGAGCATGTCCATGCGCTGCTGAAAGAGGCCACCCGCCTGTGGGCTGAAAAACTCTAGACTCTGGCTAAAGATTCCCTTTTCCCTCCTTATCTTGGATCTACCTGCAATGTTGCCGATTCGGCATGCCAGGCTCGGGTCCATTTCTTATTGAAAATCCTTTCTCAGTTAAGTGCCTAGGCTAACAGTGAAGTACTTATGTAACGCTTTAAGTTACAGAGTGTTCTTTGTTGGCAGGCTTTTCTTCGAGTCATGATAAGAAGACTTATGAATACCCATGATAACTTGACTAATACCTTGTTTTTTTATAAGTATATGAATTTAAAGAAATATATAGCTTTAAATTAATTCCGCTTCAACCCTACCTGGCATGATGTTTTTCCTTTTTTTATGATGATAAGCCGCACTTTTCCACGAGTGCTAGGCGTTAGTTGTCTCACCCCGCCACGCTTATGTAAATGGTAATGCGCTATTTGTATTGTTATGTAAACTTGTGTTTGTCTGCCGAATTGGCAGTCATGTCTCATGGCGATACGCGGGTTGGCATCGCCAGGACGAATTTCCAATAAGGCTCTGGGAAATGCCTGAACACAATCCCCGGGCGGTAGCGTGGCAAGACACAAAGTACAGGGAGCAAAGAATGAATAAATTCAATGAAATAGAAGAGGCAGAACCTAGCGAGCGCCCGATGCGACTGGTTCGCTGTCTGATGTTGATCATGCTCCTGGGGGTGCTGAGTGGCTGTGCCATGGCCCCTGGTGGACATATTGATGAAAGCGAGCTTGGACAATCGCTGGATGGGCGAGTGACCGTGCAGCCGATCACGCCGGACCTGGTGGACGCGATGCACGTGAGGGAAGCACCCACCCAGGCAACTCCCCAGGCATTGGATCAGGAAGTGCAGGGCTACGAGTACCGCGTGGGACCTGGCGACATCCTGAGCGTGATTGTCTATGACCATCCCGAGCTGACCATTCCCGCCGGTGCCGAGCGCTCTGCTGCGGAAACCGGGAATCGGATACGTCCCAACGGCACCATGTTCTATCCCTATGTGGGGCGCGTAAAGGTCGAGGGAATGACGCTTGACGAAGTACGTCAGTTGATCACCCGGCGGCTTTCCGAAGTGATCACCGAGCCTCAGGTAGAAGTCGGCATTGCGGCGTTCAACTCCCAGAAAGTCTATATCAGTGGCGCTGTGGAAACCCCCGGCACCCTGCCATTGACCATCGTGCCGATGACGGTACTCGATGCCATCAGTGAAGTAGGCGGGGCGCTTGATAATGCGGACTGGCGCAACGTCACGTTGAGCCGCAATGGTAGCGAAGAAGACATCTCGCTCTACGCCATGATGCGCCAAGGAGATATGACTCAGAACCGCTTACTGCGTGATGGCGATCTGCTGCATGTCCCGACCATGGAAAACCAGAACGTTATCGTGATGGGTCAAGTGATACGTCCCGGTGCGCTTGCCTTGGGTAACGAACGCATCACCTTGACGGACGCCTTGGGAAGAGCCGGTGGGGTGAATGAAAGCCGTGCCGAGCCCTCGGGTATTTTCGTGATACGAGGAAACCCGCCCGGTAGCGAGAAGATTGCCACCATCTATCAGCTGGATATTCGCGATGCCACGCGCCTATTGCTGGGAACACGCTTTCCTCTCCAGCCGCAGGATGTGGTGTACGTGACGTCGGCACCGCTGGCTCGCTGGAACACCGTGATCTCGCTGCTGCTGCCTTCGGTCAGCCTGCCGGGTGATGTCGCGACTGTCGCCACGGATGTCGGTGACCTGTAAGTACCGATTTGAATGATATTTCACGAGTGATGAGGCATGACCATGACTTACTTTCCCCCACCACCTTCGTCATCGTCTGCGCCCCAAGAGGGCGATGACCTTAATCTGCGCAAGTTGGTAGACACACTTTCCGACCACCGCTGGTTGATCGTGTCGATGACGGGACTTTTTCTGCTGGCCGGCTATTTTCACGCCAGTTCTCAGCCGGGAATCTATCAGGCGGATGCCTTGGTTCAGATAGAGAGCCAAGGTTCAAACTTGGCGCTTATGGAGTCACTGGGGGAGCAGCAGCAAGGTAACCCTACCTCCGCCGAACTTGAAATACTGCAGTCGCGCATGGTGTTGGGAGAAACCGCTGACCGGCAGGATCTGGCCATTCAGGTCGAGCCGCGCCGGCTGCCGGTGGTGGGGGACTTCCTAGTCAATCATGGGATTAACCAGGCGTGGTTCGAAAGCCTTACGCCAGCATTCATGCGCGAATGGGTGGCGGGTTCCGAGGATAGCGATTGGAACAATCCTTATGTGTGGGCCGGTGAGTCGCTAGGCGTTGCACGTTTTGATGTGCCCGATGAAAACGTGGGAAGTAAGCATGTGCTGCGCCTCATGGAAGACGGCAATTTCGAGTTGCTGCTGGAAGAAGTAACGCTACTTACCGGTAAAGTCGGGGAGACGGTTCAGGACGATGCATTGGGGTATCGTCTTTTTGTCAGCCAGGCGAAAGCGCACCCCGGTGCAGAATTCATCTTGGAGCGGACGTCTTCCCTTAATGCGATAAAGGATTTGAAACGGCGTTTCGAGATCATGCCGCGAGGCGTTGATTCGGGGGTGTATGAACTGACACTGAGCGGTGCGGATCGTGATCAGATCCAGCCGACGTTGGATACCTTGACCGGGGTCTTCCTGACCCAGAACGTGCAACGTCATTCCGAAGAAGCGGAGAAGCAGATCGCCTTTCTCAACGAGCAGATTCCCAAGGTTAGCGATCAACTGTCCGATGCCGAGGGAATGCTCAACGACTACCGGGCGCAACGCGACTCCGTGGACCTGACGTTCGAGACCCAAAACCTGCTCACTCGGGTAGTAGAGGTGGAAAACCAACTCAGTGAGCTGGCCATGCGGGAGGCTGACCTGGCTGAACGGTACCGTCCCTCGCACCCCAACTATCAGACACTGCTGAGACAGCGCGCCCAGCTTGAAGCCGAGCGTGACCGTCTCAATGCCCAGGTCAATGAGTTACCCGAGACCCAGCAGGAAGTACTGCGCCTGACCCGGGATAGCCAGGTCAATCAACAAGTGTACGTGCAGCTGCTCAATCAGCTTCAAGAGATGCGCCTGGTCAAGGCCGGCACCGTGGGTAACGTACGTATCCTGGATGCCGCCATGCTCAACCCCGGCACCATCGCACCGCGCATTCCTCTGATAGCCGGGGTCAGTGGCTTGGTTGGGGCGTTGCTGGCGACCATGCTGATAGTGGTGCGCTTGTTGCTCAGCCGAGCGATCAAGACGCCCGAGCAGCTTGAAGAGTTGGGGCTGCCTGTCTATGCCACGCTGCCGGATTCCGGCGAACAGGCGGGACTCACCGAGCGAATCCGCCCGCGCCGTTCCAAGAAGGCCCAGGAAGTTTTCCGAGGCTTGCTGGCCATCAAGAAACCCGCCGAAATTGCGGTGGAAGCCTTGCGCGGGCTGCGTACCAGTCTCTATTTCGCCATGCTCGAATCCGATAATAATCGGTTGATGATTACCGGGGCGAGCCCGGGGGTCGGCAAGAGCTTCGTGGCGGCCAACCTGGCGGCGGTATGCGCCCAGGCCGGTCAGAAAGTGCTGTTGATCGATGCCGATATGCGCCGTGGTCACTTGCACCATGCCTTTCATGGCAAGGGCGTAAAGGGACTTTCAGAGTTGTTGGCACGGCGTATCGGCGTGGAGGAGGCCGTTCGTCATAGCGATCTGAAAGGGCTGGATTATGTGGCACGCGGAAGTGTGCCGCCCAATCCATCGGAGCTCTTGATGCAGCACAGCTTCCACGATTTTCTTGAGGCGATGAGCCAACGCTACGACCTGGTGATAGTGGATACGCCGCCGATACTCGCGGTGACCGATGCCACGGTAGTAGGCAAGTTGGTCGGCACCAGCTTGATGGTGGTGCGTTTCGACCGTAACCCCCCCGGGGAAATCAAGGCCGCCAAGCGCCGCCTGGAGAATGCCGGCGTAAGACTCAAGGGTGGGATTCTGAACGGCGTGAAGAAGCCGACCAGTAGCCGCCACGGTTACTACGGCAGCTACCTCTATGCTTACCGGTGATCCACTATGCTGAAGCAATTACGCGAATTCTATTCATTATTGACTCAGCAACAACGGCGTCGATTGCTGAGGCTCCAGATGCTGATCATTATCATGGCCCTGGCTCAGATCGCCAGTGTGATCGCCATTGGTCCTTTCATGGCGGTGGTGGGTGACATGAGCAAGCTCCAGGGGGATGGCTGGCTTGCCTGGGCTTATGCCTTCAGCGGCATGCAAAGCCCCAAGAATTTCCTGAGCTTATTGGGCGCCATGGTGCTCGGCGTGCTGTTATTGGCAGCAGTGTTTTCCATGTATACCACTTGGCGATTGGCGCTCTACAGCGCTCAGGTGGGGGCGGAGCTCTCGAGTCGCCTCTATCGCTATTACCTGCACCAGCCGTGGTTGTTTCATTCCAGTCAGAACACCAGCGACCTGGTCAACAAGGTATCCGCGGAAGTCCAACGAGTGACCACAAAGATCATCAATCCTGCCATGGAACTCAATGCCAAGTCGGTCATGGTGACCCTGATGACCCTGGCGATATTTCTCTACAACCCGGTGGTGGCGATATCCGGTTTGGTGATTTTCATTGGCGCCTATCTACTGCTTTATCAAACGGTGCGCCGTTTTCTGACCATTCATGGAAAGCGGGTTTCCGAGGCTCAATCCAAACGCTTCAAGCTGATGAGCGAAGGATTCGGCGGCATCAAGGATCTGCTTTTATTGCATCGCCAGGCGGGGTTTACCTCGCGTTTCGAGAAGGCCAGCAATCGCATTGCGCGGGGCCAGGGAGTGACACAGGGATTAAGTGAAGCCCCGCGTTACGCCATCGAACTGGTGGCTTTCGGTTCGCTGATCTTGCTGGTGCTTTATCTGCTTAACCTCTACGAAGGTAACCTGGGCGCAATTCTGCCGGCCCTCTCGATCTATGCCTTGGCCGGTTTCAAGATGCTGCCCGGTTTCCAGAAGATCTATACGTCTATCACCAAAATCCGCGGCAACTTGGCGGCCTATGACACGATTCGTGAAGATTTGACCGCGAGCCGCAGTGAATCGGAAAAAGGTTACGCAGCCATTGAGGCTCAGCCGGATGCGCGGCTAACGCCATGGGTGCCTCGGCGAGAGATCAAGCTGCAGGACGTGGTCTTCGACTACCCCGGAACACGGGCATTGGCACTGGATGGGCTGACGCTGACGATTCCAGTCAACCAGATGGTGGGTCTGGTGGGAGCCTCTGGCAGTGGCAAGAGTACCGCCGTGGATCTATTGCTGGGCCTGGTTGAACCTCAGAAAGGCCAAATCCTGATCGATGATGTACCCCTGACGCAGGAAAACTTGCGCCATTGGCAGGCGGGCATCGGTTTTGTTCCGCAACAGATATTTTTGTCCGATGCCAGCATCCTGGAAAACGTTGCCTTTGCGATTGATCGCAAGGATATCGATGTAGAGAGAGTCAAGGAGGCGCTGCATATGGCGCAACTCGACGATCTGATCGAAAAATTTCCTGAAGGTCTCGAAACACGGATAGGTGAGCGTGGTGTGCAGATATCAGGAGGCCAGCGCCAACGTCTGGGTATCGCCCGCGCCCTTTACCAGCAAGCCAGAGTATTGGTGTTCGACGAAGCCACCAGCGCCCTGGACGGCATTACCGAGCGTCGCGTCATGGAAGACATCCAGCGGTTTTCCGGCCAGATGACCGTGGTGCTGATTGCCCATCGCCTGGCGACGGTCAAGGAATGCGACATCATCTATATGCTCGAGGACGGCCGGGTGAGCGATGCCGGTACCTACGACGACCTGGCCAGCCGTAACCATACCTTCCAGATGATGGCTAATCTCTAGCCACGGTAGAAAAAAGGTGTCGCCATGAATCTAATCGGTGCGCTACTGCTGTTCCTGGGTCTTTCACTAAGCAGCCTTTATTTGTTTCCCAGCGGTGGGCCGCAGATGACTGATTTTGCATTGATCGGCTTTGCCGGCGCGATGCTTGTAATGTCATTGGGAGACGAACGTCTGAAAGTCTCACCCTTCGCCATATGCTGGGGAATGATGGTGCTCTGGGTGGTGCTGGTGTGCCTTGGCTGGACGTTGGTGATGGGAACCACCAGCTTTTTCAGGCCCGCCCAATTTTTCCTGTTCAATTTCCTGGTAGGTATCGCCTTGCTGCGTTTTCTGAGTGTTTACGGCGAACGCGCCAAGGGGATTATCCGCAATGGTGTATCCATTGCGCTACTGATCGCGGGTAGCCAAGTGTTGGTGCAATTGGCTTTAGGGATCAACCGTACCACCGGAAGTTTCAACAACCCCAATCAGCTGGCCTATTTTTCGCTATGTGGCGTGGTGGTGCTGTTGTTGCTCGATGATTTTCACCCACAGATGAGATTCTTGAGTTTGGCCGGGCTGGCTTCCGGCGTGCTGGGGATTCTAGCGGCTTCGTCGTTGGCAGCCATGGGAGGGGGCGTCATGGTATTAGTCGGCTGGGCCATGGCTAATGCCCGACAGGTCAAGTACTTCGCTCGCCTGTTGTTGTTGCTCCCTCTGCTGCTGGGGGGAGTGTTGGTGGCCAATATCAGTTCGGACGGGCAAGTGTTGCGCAACCTGGAAGCGCGCATGGACAGAGCACCAGGCAAGGTGGATAGCGTCTATGAAGAGCGCAAGTTCGACCGGCTGATGAATTTTCCCGAATACGCCATCTTCGGGGCGGGAGAAGGCGAAAACGAACGTTTCGCTCCCTACGATGGGCACGAAATTCATTCCTCCTTCGTCAACATGTTGTTTGCCTATGGCCTGCCGGGGCTGGTGCTTTTCTTGTTGACCATCGCCATTGCCCTGCGTCGAGCCCCGCTTTACGTCTGGGCTGGAGTGGCCGGGCCTTTGATCTACTCCACCACCCATAACGGCCTGCGTGCGACGCTATTCTGGATGGTACTGGTGATCTGTTGGCATTTCTATCGGCAAGGCTCGGTGGCCACTTCGAGTCATGGTCTGGTTCTCGATTCCTCCTGAGATGCCGCCGTCAGCATCGTGACTGGACCGCCAGCAAGGAAAGCCGACAAGAAAGAATAAAGGGGCAAACATGGCTAGTTTAATGAAATCGTTATCGATGACGCCGCGTTGGATAAAGCGCAGGGTGCTTGGCGTGCTGGATGGCGTGATCGTGGCGGGTAGCCTGCAGCTGGCGACCATGATTCACCTGGAAAGCCTGCAGCCGCTGAGAAATGGTTCCTTGTGGATGACCATCGGCTTGTTGGTGCCGATAAGTCTCTTGTTTTTCCACTGGCTCGGACTGTATCGCGTGGTGATTCGCTACATGAGCCATGTCACCGTCCCGACAGTCGTCATTATCGTGGTGACATCGGCCCTGTTAGTGGCACCGGCCAGTTACTTGGCGGGACATTTCATCGGGCCATCCATCATCGTTATCTATGCGCTGCTCTTGCTGTTGGGTATCGGTAGCCTGCGTTTTCTGTTGCGCGAGCTGTATCGCCATAGCCAACGTCGTCAGCACAAGCCGGTGGTGATCTATGGGGCCGGGGCTGCCGGTTGCGAGCTGGTCGCCGCGCTTCGCAACGGGGGCGAATACGAGCCGGTGGCTTTCGTCGATGACTGGCGGGGCCTGGAAGGCGCCATGGTCGAAGGGCTGCGGGTACATCAGCCGGTAACACTGGCTGCTCTGGTTCAGGAACACCAGGTCGCCATGGTGCTGTTGGCTATCCCCAGTGCACCACGTTGGCGCCGCCGCGAGATATTGCACTGGCTTTCGGACCTTTCCGTGCCTCTCAAGACGATTCCCGGCAGTGCCGATGTGATCGCCGGGCGGGCCAAGATCAGTGAGCTTCGCGAGGTAGCGCTCGAAGATTTACTCGGCCGTGAGTCAGTGCCTGCCTTTCCCGAGCTGATGGAAGCCAATATTCGCGATAAGGCAGTCATGGTGACCGGTGCCGGAGGGTCGGTTGGCAGTGAGCTGTGCCGTCAGATCCTTGCTCAGAATCCCGTTCGCCTACTGCTTGTCGACAATTGCGAATTTGCGCTTTACGCCATCGAGCAGGAATTGAAACAGCATATCGATAGCACCCAGTCGCGCTGCGAGCTGAAACCACTGCTTATCTCGGTGCAGCATTCGGGCAGCCTCAAGGCAGTATTCGAAAGCTTCGAGGTGCATACCGTCTACCATGCCGCAGCCTACAAGCATGTGCCGATGGTCGAATTCAATCTCGTACAGGGGGTAAGCAATAACGTCTTCGGTACCTTGAACCTGGCCAAGGCAGCGATGGCGGCGGGGGTGGAAACCTTTGTGGTGGTATCCACCGATAAAGCGGTTCGCCCCACCAATGCCATGGGCGCTTCCAAGCGCTTGACCGAACTTATCTGCCAAGCCTTCGCCTATGCGCAGTCCGGCACACGTTTCTGCATGGTGCGCTTTGGCAATGTCCTGGGGTCGAGTGGCTCCGTTGTGCCGGTGTTTCGCAAGCAGATAGAGCAGGGTGGCCCCATCAAAGTGACTCACCCTGACATCACCCGTTATTTCATGACGATTCCCGAAGCCGCCCAGCTGGTTATCCAGGCCGGCGCCATGGGTGAGGGCGGCGAAGTGTTCGTGCTCGACATGGGAGAACCGGTACGCATTCATGATCTGGCCAGGAATATGGTGCGTCTTTCAGGACTGGAGGTGAAAGACGCCGAGCATCCGGAAGGGGATATAGAAATCGTCTACTCCGGCTTGCGTCCCGGGGAAAAGCTTTTCGAGGAATTGTTGATTGGCCATGACGTCAGCAAGACGTGTCACGATCGCATCATGACCTCGAAAGAGCGTTTCTGGGAATGGCCCAGGCTGGAAGTTTTTTTACAGGAACTGGAGCAGGCCTTTATCGCGACCGACCATCTGCGTATCCGCCAACTATTGCAGTCGGCACCTCTGGACTACCATCCCCTTGACGAAATAGCCGATCTGGTATGGGAAGCGCGTCAGGCAATGCTCCCTCATACGCGACGTCAGCGCCCGGGGACAAATGCCACCTTGAGAGCGGTTGCTCGTCTCGAGCCCGTATTGAAACCAGTAACCAAGGAAGGGTGAAAAGCAATAACTTTCTCAAGAGCATTCTCAAGAGCATTCTCAAGAGCATTCTCAAGAGCATTCTCAAGAGCATTCTCAAGAGCATTCTCAAGAGCATTCTCAAGAGCATTCTCAAGAGCATTCTCAAGCACTCTTTAAAGCGCTCTCTTTAGCACAAGGAGAAAAGCTATGACGAACAGACAATGGAATGACGACCAGCAAGAGTGGCTATCAGGAATTAGCATTTTACTGGTCAGAGAGCGTGGGCTGGCGTATCTGGATACCCTGCGCAGCTTACTTGATCGTTATGGTTTCAATGTGTTGTGTGACGTGCCGATCATAGAAGGACAACGGCAGGCGCTAGCCCAGCGGATTCACGATGAGGACCAGGGGCGTGATGCCTGGCCGGTGAGTGGCGGCCTGCCGGCCCAGCTGCTGGTCGTTCATGATGTACATCCTGTCGCGAAAGTCACGTCTTCGAGAGACGCCCCTGGACGGATCGACAATGTGCGAGTGCTTACGGTCAAGGCAAAGATTAGGGCCAAGATCAATCAGGCAGGTACCACGCAGGAACAATGCAATCCCGTGCATTTGTCCTGCAATGCGGCTCAGGCACATGACTATCTCAAGACACTGGTACCGCAGCAGATCGATAAAATACGTGAGACAGCCCAGCGGCATAATGCGGCATTTCGGACGCCTTACCCGGTACTGGCTGACCTGAGTAAACAGCTATGCCGGGCCAAGGTAGAGTTGGTGGATTTTCACGGCACCGAGGCGATCTGCAAGACGTTTCGTCCCGGACGCGAGCGCTATCTGGAACGTGAAGTGACGGCCCGTGAGTTAGGTGCCTCCTTGCCTGAAGTGTCGCGTCTGCTGGAAGTAGGGCCTCATTACCTGGTATTCGAGCGCTATGCCGACCGGATGGAACGCATACTATCGCCTCGGGCGCCTTTTTCTCACCATGGTTTGCTGCCTATCTGGACCATCGAGCGCGTGAGAGCCGTCATCCTGCATTATCGTCGTCTTGGTTACGAGTGCATCGACCTCAATCCACAAGATCTTATCTACGACCCTTGCCAGGGTCTCAAGATCATCGATTTCGAATTCCTGCAACCCGGCCCTGACGAGATAGTAACGTTGAAGGGCAACTATGCCTGGTATGCAGTGCCTTCCCGTTTCACGGGCGACGTACCGCTTTCCGCCCGCCAAGGCTCCTATCGTAAGCGTTGGTTTCCCTATACCGGGCTGCCTCGAACCTTATGCCTGAACGAGCTTCCACGCCCGATCCTTGCCATGGTGCGCTCAGTGGCCTTGGTGCCCTTGACGTTGGATGGCCTGAGGCGAGTGGGGTGGCGGCATATACAGCGTCTTGTTCGCCATTGAAGTAAACGCTGTCTTTGTTCCATCCCCCTCATGCCCACGATCGCCTCGTCATGGAGTGATTAAATGAAGATTCTAGTTACCGGTCATGCCGGGTTCATCGGCTTTCACACTGCCAGGCGGTTGCTGGAGCGTGGAGATAGTGTCGTCGGCTTCGATAACGTCAATGACTATTACGACCCCGCTATCAAGGAAGCGCGCCTGGAGCTTCTTGAACAGACAGCAGCCGAGACGCGAAGTGACTACCTTTCCATTCGTGCCAATCTTGCCGATCAACAGGCGGTGACGGAATGCTTCAATGAGCATCGCTTCGACCGGGTCATTCATCTGGCTGCCCAGGCCGGTGTGCGCTATTCGCTGGAAAATCCCCATAGCTATGTGGAAAGCAACTTGATTGGCTTTACCAATGTATTGGAGGCGTGCCGCTACGCTGACATTGCGCACCTGACTTACGCCAGCACCAGCAGTGTCTACGGCGCCAATACGCGAATGCCGTTTTCCGAGCATGAAGGGGCCAATCATCCGTTGCAGTTTTACGCCGCCACCAAGAAAGCCAACGAGATGATGGCCCACAGTTATAGTCATCTGTTCAGACTGCCAACCACCGGGCTGCGGTTTTTCACCGTCTACGGTCCCTGGGGTCGCCCGGACATGGCGCTTTTCAAGTTCACCAAGAACATTCTGGCCGATGAGCCCATCCAGGTCTTCAATCATGGCCGCCATACACGTGACTTCACCTACGTGGACGACATCGTCGAGGGGATCATTCGCGCCAGTGACCACATTGCGAGTCCCGCTTTGGAGTGGAACAGCGACAGCCCCGATCCGGCCACCAGCAATGCACCGTTTCGCCTTTTCAACATCGGCAACAACGATCCGGTGACGATCAGCGTGTATATCGAAGCCATTGAGAAAGCCTTGGGCAAGAAGGCCATCAAGGAACTGTTGCCCCTGCAACCCGGTGACGTTCCCGATACCTATGCGGATTCAAGTGAATTGGAAAAAACGGTCGGTTACAAGCCATCCACACCGATCCTCCAAGGCGTCGCCAACTTCGTCAAATGGTATCGAGACTACTATTCGTTGGATAACCCCTCGCTAGATAAATCCTCGTTAAATAGCTGTTCGTCGACTAAATCCTCGGCGAATAAAACCACTGCCATCTTGAGTGAAATGCCTGGCTCACTTAGGTGAAACATCTTTCTCTTTCTTCTTCTCTTCACACCAATTCTCAGCAGGAAAGCCAATGAACGTTACAGTTTTCGGAACGGGTTACGTGGGCCTGGTTCAAGGCGCCACCTTGGCGGAAGTCGGCCATCACGTGGTTTGCGTCGATGTGGATGATAATAAGGTCGTACAACTCGGACTGGGCATCATTCCCATCTATGAGCCGGGTCTGGAGTCGCTGGTAAAAGAGAACCACGCTGCCGGTCGGCTTGAATTCACTACCGATGCGGTCGCCGGGGTCAAACACGGCCAAGTTCAGTTTATCGCCGTGGGAACCCCCCCGGACGAAGACGGTAGTGCCGACCTCAAGTACGTTCTCACCGTGGCCGCCACCATCGGCGAGCACATGGAGCGCGACCAGATCATCATCAACAAATCCACCGTGCCGGTAGGCAGCGCCGACAGGGTGCGTGCCGAGATAGAAAAGGTATTGAAAAAGCGTGGCCGCAACGATATCGGCTTTGACGTGGTGTCCAACCCGGAGTTTCTCAAGGAAGGCAGTGCGGTCGCCGATTGTCAGCGGCCCGACCGTATCATCATCGGTACCGATTGTGATGCCACTATCGAAGCCATGCGTGAGCTTTATGCGCCCTTCAATCGTAATCACGACAAGATCATTGTGATGGATGTAAAAAGCGCCGAACTGACCAAGTACGCAGCCAACTGCATGCTGGCTACCAAGATCAGTTTCATGAACGAGATGGCGAACCTGGCCGAACGCCTGGGGGCCGATATCGAAGCGGTGCGTCAAGGAATCGGCTCCGACCCACGCATTGGCTATCACTTCATTTATCCTGGTGTGGGCTATGGCGGTTCGTGCTTCCCCAAGGACTTGCAGGCGCTTATCCACACCTCGGATGCCATCAATTTTGACGCCAAATTACTCAAGGCAGTGGAATCGCGTAACCAAGAGCAGAAAACCACACTGTTCCAGAAAATAAGCCAGCACTTCAATGCACAGCTGAAGGATAAGACGTTTGCCATCTGGGGGCTTTCGTTCAAGCCCAATACCGATGACATGCGGGATGCTCCCAGCCGCGTGCTTATGGAAGCACTTTGGGACGCCGGAGCCAAGGTGCAGGCCTATGACCCGGAGGCCATGGAAGAGGCTCAACGTCTCTACGGCAGCCATGAGCACTTGACCCTTTGCGGCACCAAAGAAGCAGCGTTAAAGAATACCGATGCCTTGATTATCGTCACCGAGTGGCAAAACTTCCGGGCTCCTGATTTCGAACTGATTAAAACCCAGCTTTCCGAACCGACCATCTTTGATGGGCGCAATCTTTATGAACCGCGCCGAATGGTGGCGAAAGGATTCACTTACTACTCGGTAGGTAGAGCCAAACCTGTATTGCCATTATCCGCTTCCTATCAACCTGCATCGGTAATAAGCGGATAAAGAATACTGATAAAGCCGTAATGAAACTACGCTACTTACCTTCTGGAAAAATAAATACGATCGCTTGCCTTTGATTTTCCTATCAAGTTTTGCTCCATGCGAGACGCTTACGACGACCATGCCGGGAGTTATCTGAAAATTAGCCGTTCTGCCGCAACTGAGTTCTCTGCTCACGCCACTAGCCCACTTGTCGTTAAAGCTGGAAAATGTGACTAAAGGGAAAGAGGGGTTCGTGGAGTAAGGTTATAGCAGTGCTTCTAGTCCTTTATCCTTAATGCTGCGAGTTTTTATGATTAAGCGCCTCTTTGATATTGCAGTCTCTCTTGTCAGCTTGATTCTTCTTTCACCGCTGTTGTTGATCGTTACGCTGATGGTTCGCTTGAAGCTTGGCTCGCCGGTTCTCTTCCGCCAAGTGCGACCGGGGCTGCATGGAAAGCCCTTCGAGATGGTCAAGTTCCGCAGCATGCGCGACGCCTATGACGCTGAAGGTAAACCGCTGCCTGACTCTGAACGGATCACTCCGTTGGGTCGATTTCTGCGCTCTACTAGTCTGGATGAGCTGCCGGAGCTTTGGAATGTGTTGAAGGGGGATATGAGTTTGGTGGGGCCGCGACCGTTGTTGATGGAATATATGGACTATTACACCGAGGAAGAGATGCTTCGGCATACGGTTCGGCCTGGGATTACGGGGCTGGCGCAAGTTACGGGGCGTAATGCGACCACCTGGAATGGCCGCCTTGCTTACGATGTGCAGTACGTGAAAACGCAAACGTTGTGGCTGGATATCAAGATTATCTTCAAGACCATTTGCCAGGTAATCAAGCGCGAGGGAGTGGTGGTGATTCCTTCCGAGGTTTATCAGAAATTAAGCGATGAGCGGAGGGGCGATAATTTCTAAGCTAGTTCTAATATTTTTTATAAGCGCTTTTCATAATTCCTGTTAATTTTTCGAGGCTAAATATAATATGTTTGATATTGATTTTATAAAGTCCGAAAAGTTGCCGCCTTTATCTTGGTGTATGATTTTCGAGAAAAATGGCAAAGCAGTGCTACATCATGGCATGTTTGTTGAAATATTTGGCAATGGTTTTTTTGAAGGTGGCTGGGATGGTGACGTTAGTGATATGGAATTCGATAAATCTCATTTTTTTTTAGGGTCCGGCGGAAAATTTTTGGACGATGGCGTATTAATTTCAACTCCTGGACATGCTTTAGAGAGAGTTTATTCATCAAGGTTAGAGGGTAAGCTGTATTTTTCTAATAGCTTTCCATTTATTTTGGCCTGTTCGAGACAAACTCTTTGCAATGATTATTATGGTTATGAGAGTGATTTTGCGTCGATACTCAACGGTGTAAATAGATACGTAAAAGAAGTCCCAACTAAAGAAGGGAAAGTAGGAATACATTACTTAAAAAATATTAAGATTGATCGTGAGCTGAATGTTGTTGAGAAAGAGAGCCCAAGGCCGCCGGCCTTCTCTGATTTCGAGCACTATAATAAAAGCTTATCTTTATATCTTGAAAAGTTTAAAGCTAATGTAACGAGCTCCCAAAGAAAAAATAAATTTGATTTTTGTTCGACCATTTCAAATGGCTATGATGCTGCCGCTTGTAGTGCAAAAGCGGCTGAAGTAGGGTGCGAGATTTTATGCTCTTTTAATTCGCCCAAAAAGTATCGAGAAGATGATGGTCGTGAAATTTCAAAAGCTCTTAATTTTGGTCAAGTAGAATATCGTGACGCGAATGAATACTTGAATAGAGATGATCTAATTGAAGCTGAATTTCTATCATCAGGTGAGCTTGGTACAGGCATCGTTTTTTCAGCATTTGAAGATCTTTGGGCCGGAAAAGCTGTATTTATGGGTGAGAGAGGTGACAAGCTTTGGGACAAGAATTGGAATGATGTGAATGACGAAATGCGAGTTGCTGATGAAGTTTTCGCTGGGACTTCTATGATAGAGAATCGCCTTCGAGTTGGTTATATTTTGATACCACTCCCTCTTTTTGGCGCGCTTAGCTGGCCTAGCATTTCCAGGATTAGTAATAGTGAGGAGCTTCGCCCATTTTCAGTCGGTGGTAATTATGATCGCCCAATTCCTAGAAAAATCCTTGAAGAAAAAGGGGTTTCGAGACATTTATTTGGCATGAAAAAGAACGGTGCTGGGTTTAATTATCGATATGACAGTGTTAGACGGATCAAAAAAAGAATGAGCCCTGCATCAGTGAAAAGTTTCAATAAATTTATTTTGGAATACGGGAAAGGTAGTCTTGGTTTAAATAAAATATATATATATATTTTATTTTTTTGGAGTAATAAATACCTATACGCTAATAAAGTGTTTGAGGTGTTGAAGTTCCCGAAAGTTTTTCCAAGTTCTAAGCCGACCTTGATTGGAAACCCTGGAGCTCCAAATGACCTTATGCGCTGGGGAGTTTATGAAACTACCCAAAAATATCTGCTGGCTCTTGAGGGTTAAGTTTGACTTTATTTATTTTTGGCGCCTTCAAGGTAGTTGTTTTGTTGCTTGAAATTCAAGAGCGGGCCTGAGTGCTTGGCGCTTGTTTTCAGAAATAATAATGGTTGTGGTAATTTCCAAATTTTTAAAGAGTTGAGTTGTATATGATTGCCACACCAACGTATCCATCACCTTTACACCAACTTAAACGTTTGTCAGGTGTCTGGAAAATTGACCTTTGGGCGAAGCGTGACGATCTTATTCCGCAGTACATTGGCGGCAATAAAGTCCGCAAAACATTTGCGATTCTTCAGTCATATATTTTAAATTTTGGGGTTCCCAAGGTAATAATCACCAATGGCGGTGTCGAATCCAACCATGCACGAGTTGTTGCATTAATGGGCGCACAGCTCGGTTGTCAGGTGCATCTTGTGCTGCATGGTCAGGAACCAGAAACGAGCACCGTGGGCAATTCGTTTTTCTATCGCAGTGCGGGGGCTATTGCCCACTACGTTACTAGTCAGGAGATTGGCCCGACGATCGAACGCCTGGAGCAAGGCTGCGTTGAAAAAGGACAGTCGGTTTGTGTGATTCCCGGCGGCGGGCACGCGGCGGAAGGTGTAGAGGCTTACGCTGAAGCTGTAGCGGAACTACCGGTAGCCCCGGATTACATCATCCATGCATCTGGCACAGGTGGAACTCAGGCAGGCTTACTCGCAGGTGTGGAACAGCAAGGCTGGAACACGGCTGTTGTTGGTATCTCAGTTGCCCGGATGAAGCAGCGTGGCATTGAAGAGGTTGTCAAACTGTTACCCGCAGGGGTTTCCGAAGAGCGAGTAGATTTCCGGGATGAATACCGGTTTGGGGGGTATGAGCAGTATGGCCCGGAGTTAATGGCGTTTGTGCAGTCTGTGATCCGGGCTGAGGGAATTCCGTTAGATCTGACATACACGGGCAAGGCAATGTTTGGTCTGGCTCAGCTTGTGAAGGCTGGGGAGATTGCGCCTGGTAGTCATGTTGTTTTTTGGCATACGGGTGGTCTTTTGAATTTGACTTCCATGAATTCATAATTTTTTGAGGTCGCTGATGGCTGGTTTTCAACTTCAGGGTAAACGAATATCGCTGAAACTTCTTGAGCGGGATCATCTGAAAAAGCGTGTTGAATTTCTGAATGATCCCAATGTTCAAGAAACTTTGAATTTCGATTACCCAACCTCGTTGGCAAAAACAGAGGCTTGGTTTTCAAAGAATGTGCTCGCGACAAATCGTATAGATTTCGCGTTTATCCGAAATGAAGACTCGGCGGTTATTGGCTTTGGCGGATTTATTAATCTCAATATCAAAGCCGGAAAAGCTGAACTCTACATTTTTGTAGGGGATAAAAATTGCTGGGGAAAAGGGTTTGGCAGGGATGGCTACAAGCTACTGGTGAATTATGGCTTCGCTGAGCTCGGCTTAGAGCGAGTCTATCTTTATCAGTTGGCTGAGAATGAGCGGGCTGTTAAAGCTACAGCCGCTCTGGGATGGAGAACGGAAGGGCTCTTAAGAAAAGATATTTGGTCTCACGGTGAATTGAAGGACCAATACGTGCTATCGATTTTAAGGGAAGAGTGGGAAGTTAGCGGGCTTTATGCCGATCATTGATTGCTAAGGAATAACGATGCTGAATGTACTTCTCGCATGCGCCGGTCGGCGCCACTACCTCGCCTCTTATTTTAATCAGGCCCTTGGCCAGACTGGTCGTTTAGTGGGTACGGATATGGATTTGTCTGCCCCAGCATTGCAAGCATGCGATGTCGCCCATCAGCTCCCTGGAGTGTTTGCGGAAAATTATCTTGACGCCTTGAAAGAAGTGGTTGTTAAAGAAAAAGTTGATATGGTTTTTTCTCTCAATGATCTTGAGATCGGGCTGCTGGCTGAAAATCGAGATCAGTTTGAACGGGAAACGGGGGCTACGGTTTATGTTCCACCGGTTGAGACTTATCAGACATGTTCTGATAAGTGGTATACCTATCAGTTTGCGAGAGAGCTCGGTATTGATACGCCTGAAACTTTTATTTCAATTGACAACGCTCTGAGAGCCCTCAAATTAGGTAAAGTAAGGTTTCCTTTGATTGTAAAACCCCGGTGGGGAAGCGCCTCTATTGGCTTGTTTTTTGTGGAATCAGAAGATGATTTGGAAGCAACTTTTCAGGCATGCAGGTATGCGGTTGCCAAAAGTGCCTTGGCCTCACTGGGTACTGAGAATGCAGTAATCATTCAGGAAGTCATAGTAGGATCTGAGTTCGGCGTGGATGTTCTCTATGGAAAAAACGAGAACTTTATTGGATTTTCAGTAAAAAGAAAAACTTGCATGCGTGCCGGTGAAACGGATAAATCCGTGACTGTTTCTCCTGATCCTTTTTCGAGTATTGTCGAGAAACTTGTTTCTGTATTGCCTCATCGAGGAAATATGGATTGTGATTTCTTTGAGAGAGATGGAAGGTTTTATCTTCTTGAACTTAATCCAAGATTCGGTGGTGGCTATCCATTTACTCACATGGCAGGCGCGAATCATGTTCAGATGTTGATTGATGATTATCAAGGTCGGGGGCTAATTCCATACAATTACCAGCTGGGTAAGGCGTTTGCCAAGTTTGATACCTTGGTTGAGGTTCCTGTGTAGCAAAGCCGTTATTACATGTAACTTTCTATCAGCTTTATTACATGTGATTTTCTATCAACTTTATGGCTTGTAATCTCTGATGATTAATGGACCTTTTTCCCCCTGGCCTTCCTTTACCGAAGAAGAGACCCAGGCAGTGCAGCGTGTGCTGCTTTCCAACCAGGTGAACTACTGGACCGGCCAGGAAGGCCGCCAGTTCGAGCGCGAATTCGCGCAGTTTTCCGAAAGCGACCATGCAATTGCCGTTTCCAACGGCACCACGGCGCTGGATCTGGCGCTGAAGGGGCTGGGCATCGGTGAAGGCGAGGGTCGGGGACGCGATGAGGTGATCGTCACCTCACGCACTTTCCTGGCCTCGGTCTCCAGTATCGTCACCGCCGGTGCGGTGCCGGTATTTGCCGATGTGGATCGCGACTCCCAGAACATCACCGCGGCTACGGTGGCGAAAAAGATCACCCCCAAGACCCGCGCGATCATTGCGGTGCATCTGGCCGGCTGGCCCTGCGAGATGGATAAGCTGATGACGCTGGCCGAACAGCACAGTCTTTGCGTGATCGAGGATTGCGCCCAGGCCCATGGCGCCCGCTACCGCGGACGCAGCGTGGGCAGCATCGGCCATGTGGGCTGCTGGTCGTTCTGCCAGGACAAGATCATGTCCACCGGCGGCGAAGGCGGCATGGTCACCACCAATGATGAGACGCTGTGGCGGCGCATGTGGGCCTACAAGGACCACGGCAAGAGCTGGGAGGCGGTCTACGAGCGTGAGCATCCATCGGGCTTCCGCTGGCTGCACGAAAGCTTCGGCACCAACTGGCGGATGACGGAAATGCAGGCCGCCATCGGGCGCATCCAGCTTGCGCGCATGCCCGAATGGAGCGCTGTGCGTCAAGCCAATGCGCAAGACATCTGGCGAACGGCGGTCGAGTGTCCTGGCTTACGGGTGCCGGTTTTTTCTTCCGGCGAAGCATCCGGCAGCCTAAGCGAGGGCTCCGAGCATGCTGCCTATAAATGTTATGTATTCATCGAGCCGCAACGGCTTAAGTCAGGCTGGAATCGCGACCGGATTCTGGATGAGATCAACAAGCGCGGTGTGCCCTGTCTCTCGGGAGCCTGTTCCGAGGTGTATCTCGAAAAGGCCTTCGAGGACACCGGCTGGCAACCGGAAATTCGGCTGCCTGTGGCACGCGAGCTTGGTCAAACCAGCCTGATGTTCTTGTGTCATCCCACGCTTACTCGAGACGAGATCGATAAGACCTGTCAGGTGCTGAAAGACGTCATGAAGGAAAGTGCCTAGCAGCTTTTTTCCGTAGCGACACTTTTCCGGCCGACTGATCGCTCAAGGCCATTCATATCCGGTGCATCCCCTTAGACACACACATATTCAACGCCAGGTGAAAAGCGCAAGGCTCAGGTGCTGCCTGGTGTTCCGTCGAGGAGTTCTCATGAATCCTAAGGTTGCCACATCGAATCGCCGCTTTCTGCTGGTGTCCGGTTCAAGTAATTCCCTGGTCAATTTTCGGGGGCCGCTGGTGCAGGCACTGATCAAGGCAGGACTGGAAGTGCACGCGGCGGCTCCCGGGCTCGGTGATGCCCCAACGACTCGCCGGAAACTCGAGGACTGGGGGGTAGTGACTCACGATATCCCCATGCAACGCACGGGCCTGAACCCCTGGCGCGATCTTGTGACGCTGCAAGCACTGTACCGCTTGATGCGCAGCATTCGCCCGGAAGCCGTTCTAGGGTACACCATCAAGCCGGTCGTCTATGGGCTATTGGCGGCTTGGCTGGCCAAGGTTCCCAAGCGTTACGCATTGATCACCGGCCTGGGATATGCCTTTGCAGGAGAGGCTCGCGGTAAGCGTGCCCTGGTGTTTCAGGTGGTGCGCAGGCTGTATGCGGCGGCCCTGAATAGGGCGGACAGGGTATTTTTTCAGAACCCCGATGATGAAGCATTGTTTCGTGAGCTGGGAATACTTTCCAAGCGTGTGCCTTCGCAGGTTCTCAATGGCTCAGGGGTGGACATGACCCATTTCGCGGTGGCTCCCTTGCCGGAAGGCCCACCGCGTTTCTTGCTGATCGCTCGTTTGCTGGGCGACAAGGGCGTGCGTCAGTACGCAAACGCTGCACGACGCATCAAGCAGCAGCACCCTGAAATGGTGTTTCAGCTGGCCGGTGGCGTCGACAGCAATCCTGACAGCATTACCCAGGATGAGCTGGATACCTGGGTGGAGGAAGGCACCATCGCACAGTTGGGTTGGCTGAGCGACGTGCGCCCAGCAATTGCCGACTGCAGTGTCTATGTGCTGCCCAGCTATTACCGGGAAGGCACACCACGCTCGGTATTGGAAGCTATGGCCATGGGACGTGCGGTGATAACCACCGATGCCCCAGGCTGCCGTGAAACCGTTATTGAAGGCGATAACGGCTACTTGATACCGGTAAAAGACGTCGATGCACTTGTCGAGGCCATGCAGCATTTCATCGATCATCCCGCTCTGGTGCAAACCATGGGGCGGCGCTCCCACGAGATTGCTCAAGACAGGTACGACGTCCATAAGGTCAATGCAGTGATGCTGGAAGCGATGGGAATAGAGAGCCCGGCCTTTAACGACACCCTGCAAGACCCACTCAAACGGCCCACTCTCAGTGCGGCCTCGCGTGCTTCATGAAACTGCTCTGTGCCATTTAGCATGCTTGCCAAGCTGATGTAGCAAACCATGCATTACGCCCCTTGGCATTATTGTCCTTATAACATTGTCCTTATAACAATAAAGGAAACCTACTGATATGGCTTTTTTTTCGGTGGTCATACCGGTCTATAACAAGGTGGCGACCTTATCTGATTCTTTGGAATGTGTGTATCGCCAGACATTCCGGGACTTTGAAGTGATCGCCGTGGACGACGGTTCCACCGATGGTTCCCTTGACGTATTGCGTGAGCACGAACAGGCCGGCTTATTGAAGCTTTTTCAGCGTAGTCCGCCGACACCGGGAGGCTACGCCGCGCGCAATTTCGGTGCCGATAAATCCTCCGCAGAGTGGCTGGTGTTCTTCGATGCCGATGGCATTTTGCTATTCGATCACTTGTCGTGCTTCGCCGATGCCATCGCTCATTACCCGGATATCGAACTATTCATCAACGCCTATCAGAAGATGAAGGGTCAGCGACGCTTGCCGCGTATCGAAGGGGTCCCCGTTAACCGGCTGAATCGCCTGGAAGCCCTGACCGCCTTTGCCCGTTTTGACTTCATTCATATGAACGGTGCCTGTATCCGACGCGAGCGGTTTTTGGCGTTGGATGGGTTTCCAGCCGGTCGTTACCGCCGCGGAGGCGATGTGTATTTCTGGTTAAAGGCGCTGTGCGAGCTGGAGGCGATTCACTACAACACCACTATTACCAGCTTGTGCCTGCTTGAACACAGTGATGTCACTCGCGACAAGCGCAATCTTATCGATTTGCATCCCGGGATTGATCTTTTGAAAGACTACGATTCGCAATTACCGCGCAATGAACGCCGACAGTTGCGCCTGGCGATCAATCGTAAGGTGCTTTCCTGGGCGGTGGAGAAAAAACAGCTCGGCCAGTCAGTGCGCCTGGACCTGGAGGCATTAAAGCTTGGAGAGATGAATATGCGGCTATGGTTGCACGCCATTTCATTGTTGGTGCCCCAACCTTATTACAATCGGCTGCGCAGCCGCATCAAATGAACCTGAGCGGGGTTCGGGGTAACTATTGCTAAATACATTTGGTGTGAGATCACGGAGAAATTTCGATGCAGATCTGGTTCAAATCATACGGCGATCTCGGCAGGGACATTACAAAGAATTTCGGGAAATTTTCCGGTGACTGGGACTTGGTCGTCGGTATCCCCAGAAGTGGAATGGTGCCCGCTTACATGATTGCACTTGCACTGAATGTGAATTGCACGGATATCTCATCCTGGGTGAACAACTATCCATTGAAAAGAGGGATTACCCGAGGACTGAGGAAAGAATTGAGCTTTCCTTGGGAGGCGAAAAAAGTCCTTATTGTGGATGATAGTATAATGACTGGTAAATCGATGAAAAGTGAAATCGATGCACTTCCCGGCTGGTTAGCGTCTCGTGCATCGACCCTAGCCGTCTATTCAAGCAAACCGCTCAGGAATGATGTGGACATCATTCTTGATTTTCTTCCCCATCCAAGAGCTTTCGAATGGAATATTTTCCATCATAATGTCATAAATAGATCCTGTATTTGCCTCGAGGGAATGATCAACCGAGGTGAGCCTAACGGCGATAAAGTTGCCATACGCTTTCGTTATATTCCCTCGAGAGTCATTGATACAATCGTTACTTGCCAGAAAGAATCAAACCGCCATGAGGTGGAAACCTGTCTGGCGAGAGACAGAATTTCATATCGAAATCTCGTCATGGTCAATAACGATACCAATGTCATGGCAATGGATTCTCTTGTCAGATTCAAGGTCGAGACGTTCATGGCTTCAGCGGCGGAGTTGTTTATCGAGGAGAGCTCTGATCAGGCAAGGCTTATTTGTCAGGAAGCAAGGAAGCCTGTTTTCTGCTTGAGTGATAATTGCATATATAACCCAAACGATGAGCTTGGGACACGTTTAATAAAGAATAAGGTAAAGTTCTTGATGTGGAAAATAGTCAATCTCAAGATGCGATAGCAGAGAATATTTCCATATTGTGGTCTGGACAGGGAGGCGCCCAAGCATGGTGCCAAGAACCTAATGGATTACGATAGAACCTTCCTGTTCATGGCTGCTATTTTGTTTGATTTAGTCACCATGGGACTTTTCATCGGTAAGCTTGTTTGACGCCATGGAGGTGGCTGATGGATCAGATTAAAATCTCTGCCATAATGACTGTCAAGAATGGCTCCAGATACTTGGAGTCCAGCCTTTCTTCAGTTTTCTCTCAGACCTATCCCCCACAAGAAGTCGTTGTGGTCAACGATGGGTCCGATGATGATACCTGGGAAGTGCTCAAGAAGTTACGTCGTACGGCTCCAATTCCGGTTCAGTTAGTGAATACGCAAGGTATCGGGCGCTCGAGGGCGCTGAACCTCGCTGTCAGCCATGCTCGACACCGGTGGTTGGCCAATATTGATGCTGACGACAAATGGCTACCCGAGAAATTGGAACAGCAGACGGTTGCTGTCAGTCTGTTTCCAGATGCGGAACTGGTCGTCACGGCGACCCAGATTGTTTATGGAGAAGGGGAAGGGGAGTTGGATGCCAAGGGGACGTTCTCAGTCACACCAATGGGGCGTGACAGATTTTATGTTCATAATCCGATAAACCACAGCTCTGTCCTGTTTACTCGGCGATTCCTTGATCAGGTTGGGGGCTATGATGAAGCATTGGTCCGGCAGGTCGATATCGACCTGTGGATTCGTGCTCTCAGGAAAGGTTATATATTCTACCGAGTGGATATGCCGCTAACTATCAAGCGACTTCACGATGGTCAGAGCTATGAAGTTGGAAATCGTTTGGGATATACATTTAACTCGTTCAAGATCAGTTTGAAAAAGCTATGGCAACTAAAGGCTCCTTTCTATTACTTCCCCATTCCTTTTGTAAGATTCGTTTATAATAACATTCCAAGGAGCATTCGGCATCGCTTGCTAAGGTAGCTGTGCTTGAAAAATATAACCACTTTTAAACGGCTAAGTTTTTTAATTTCTATTAGTATCTCTGGTAAAGACGGGGAATAACCATGAATTACAAATCGCTATAGCGATTTGAGCGAAGACATCGCTGCGTCCTTGTTTCGTTTTCAGAGGAAAGGCTACGACCTAGTCGTTGGTATTCCCCTTAGTGGCATGCAGGGGCTCGTGCCAGGTGAGCTTCATGATTCCTCTTGGCCGGTCATTTAACCTTTATTTTGAAACCAGAAACGGGCGTTCCTCACATGGCTGGATGCATGGTGGAATTCAGATTTTAAAGTGTTCTGATAAAAGGTTCATGTAATGAAATTATTTTATAGGTCAGAAGTCGATGGGCTCAGGGCAGTCGCCGTAATTCCAGTAGTTCTCTATCATGCAGGGTTCGAGTTTTTCAATGGTGGTTATGTCGGGGTCGATGTCTTCTTCGTCATCAGCGGGTATCTGATCACCAATATCATCTACAACGAAATGGTCAGCGGGAATTTCTCGCTTATCCGTTTCTACGAAAAAAGAGCAAGGCGAATATTACCGGCACTCTTCTTCATCACCATGATTTGCCTTCCCTTCGCCTGGATGTGGATGCTGCCGGATGACTTCAAGGAGTTGAGCCAGAGTCTCATTGCCGTCAATACCTTCGTATCGAATATCTTCTTCTGGCAACAGATCGATTATTTTGCCGGACCGGCAGAACTAAAGCCGCTACTGCATACCTGGAGCCTGGCTGTGGAGGAGCAGTTCTATGTCTTCTTCCCGCTGTTTCTCCTCTTCGTCAGGCGGTTGAGGAAAGAGCATTTCTTCCTGACCCTGTTGCTGGTATTCATTCTCAGCCTTGGCCTGGCGGAATGGGGATCCCGGATGCACCCGTCGGCTAATTTTTACTTGCTTCCCACTCGTGCCTGGGAGCTATTGGCCGGGGCGATGATTGCCATCGCCTTGCATGGTCGCGAGCTAAGGTTCAGAAGTGCCTTTCGCGACCTGGGGGCTTTCGCGGGCTTGGCGATGATCCTCTATTCGGTGGTGATGTTCGATGATGACACCCCTTTTCCCAGCTTGTGGACGCTGATGCCTGTCATGGGGACGAGCCTGGTGATCCTGTTTGCCCGGAACGATACGTGGTCGGGCAGGTGGCTTGGCTGGAAGCCGGTCGTGGGTATTGGCTTGATGAGCTATAGCATTTACCTGTGGCATCAGCCGGTGTTCGTGTTCGCCAGGGAAAGGAGTCTTGTGGCGCTGTCGAGCAACGATTACCTGATGCTATGCGCCCTGACCTTGGTGTTATCCTATTTTTCCTGGCGTTTCGTTGAAAAACCTTTCAGGAACAAGGCCTTCATTGGCCGCAACCAGGTCTTCGCCGGAGCGGCAGGGGTGTCGGTTCTGCTGATCGGTCTCGGGCTTTATGGGGCTGTGTCGCAGGGGGTGCCAGGAAGGCTGGATCCACGTGCGGTACAACTCGCCGAGATGGGTGATGACCGGGATCCCAGGGTCAGTGAGTGCCAGGTGCTTCCGGGGCACTATGTGTCCCCGGAATCCTCATGTGTTTTCAATGGCGAGAAACCGCGCCTATTGGCGCTCTGGGGGGATAGTCAGGCGGGTACGCTCGTGAAGAACCTGGAACGAAGACTGGAGATCCAGGGGCATGGCATCAAGCAGCTGGTGCATACCAACTGCTTGCCGATCGTGGGTTACAGAAGGAGTGATGGCATGGATGGGTGCACGCGATACAACGAAGAAGCCATCGATTTCCTGATCGATCACGAGGAAATCGAGATCGTTGTGATGTCGGCGCGCTACCCTCTCCAGTTCGAGGGCAAGAGGTTCGACAATCGCGAGGGGGGGGTAGAAGCTGGCCATGAGCTGTATGCGATACCCTTGAAGAACTCCATGGGTGATGACGATAGGGTAGAGATCATGGGGCAGCTGATGCGTGACACCGTGCGCTCACTCCTTGAGGCAGGAAAGAAAGTGATGCTTGTCTATCCGATTCCCGAAGTGGGCTGGAATGTGCCGATTCACCTTGCCAAGGAAGTTATGTACGGCATCGAGAGGACAGAACCACTGAGCACGAGCCATGACGTTTTTGTCGAAAGGGTGGCATCGACTTACCATCACTTCGACCAGTTGGAGGATCACAAGAACCTCGTGAGAGTCAAACCGGAGTCGGTGTTCTGCAATACTTTCATCCCTGACCGCTGCACTGCGGAGCTTGATGGAAAGCTGCTTTATTACGACAGTTTTCACTTGAATAATCTCGGTTCCAAGATTCTCGTTGGCCATTTGTTGAACGAGATGGTCGTGGCGGGTTGGGTGGACTCCAATAATGAATTACTGATTGCGAAGAAAAAGTATGCGGACTGACTTCCGGTTAGAAGCTGCGTATCTGTCTGTCACCGAGTGACTGAATGAGCTCGCCTCTGGCGGGCTCATTCAGTTTCATAGTTGTCTAGCTGAATGTGTCAATCGGCTTCGTTCGATTGTAAGGCCTCAGAAACATGCCTATGCATTCCGGGGCGATAGCGTATCTGGAATCATTTTAGAGAAAGACTCGACTTGACCCTTGATATTCGAGCGTGCCGAGACCCTGTTTTGATGTGGTATTCGACAAACGGCTGAATTCTTTCAAGGACACATTTTGGCAGGAGGCGCTATGAGCAAGGTGATCGCGGTGGTACTCACCTACAATCGACAGGATTTGCTCCAACAATGTCTAGGTGCCATTTATTCACAAACACGCTCTTGTGATCAGGTGATTGTCGTTGACAATGCCAGTAATGATGATACACAAAAGATGCTGAGTGAATTGGACTATCCTAATCTCAAGGTGTATTTGCTTTCGAATAATGTAGGTGCCGCTGGTGGGTTCAATGCCGGGTTTCGTATTGCTTATCAGGAAGGTGCCGATTTTGTCTGGATGATGGATGATGATGTCATTCCGGAGCCGTATGCCCTGCAAAGGCTGACTGAGGCAGACAGTACACTCGATAAGAATGGCATTGATAGAGCATATCTGATCTCCACTGCTTTCACGGAAAATGGTTATGTAACCAACTCACCGTCCATTGACAAAACAAAGAATCACATTGGTTACCAGGATTGGCCAAAGTTTGTTCAATATGGTGTGGTCGCCGTCGATCGTGCAACTTTTGTATCTATTCTTGTCCCTCGCGGCACCTTGGAAAAGTATGGTTTGCCTATTTCCGCCATGTTTATCTGGGGTGAAGATACCGAGTATACATTAAGAATAACGAAAGATGTTCCCGGGTTTGTTGTCGGTGCCAGCAGGGTGATGCATTTACGACAAGAGAAAGGAGTGCTGAATATAATTTCTGAAAGCAGTGAAGCACGCCTTAAATATCATAAATACTTGATAAGGAACAGAATATTTGTCACCAGGAAATATCGCACTACTCATAAGCTACTAATGATCATGTGTTTAGATCTATTTATGATATTCAAGCTTTTGCGCAGGGGGCGGTTAAAGAAAGCCAGTATCGTTACAATAGGGTTAGCCGAAGGTTTCTTTTTTTCACCTGCTGTTGAATACATGAATTATCCGGTTGACAGTCAATGTGTGCCATTAAGAATTTATCAGTGTGGGCCTTTCTGAAATGTTACCAGTTTTTTCTAAGAGCAATTTAATCGGATGAATAAGGAGGGTTCATGCATTTATTTTCGGTGATAGTGCCAGTACATAACAAGGTTTCGACTTTGTTGGACTCGCTTGAGTGTCTATATAATCAGACCTTTAGAAATTTTGAGATCATTGTAGTTGATGATGCATCAACGGATGGATCTCTTCAGCTCTTGTTGCAAGAGGAGCGCAAGGGAAGACTGCGATTATATCAGCGAGATAAACCGGGTCCTGGCGGCTACGCTGCGCGGAATTATGGTGCACAGCAGGCAACATCCAAGTGGTTGGTTTTTTTTGATGCTGATGATTTGCTTGTTTACGATCATCTTTCGAGGTTTGCTAATGCCATTTCGGACAACCCATCCACTGAGCTTTTTGTCAACGCCTTTCAAAAGATGAAGGGTGATAGATTAGTACCACGAAGTGACTCCTTGAAAAGCGGTGTCCTGAGTCGTCAGGAAGCTCTAGCTGCGTTTTCTCGCTCTGATTTTATTCACATGAACGGTGCATGCATACGTCGTGATAGGTTCATCGACCTGGGAGGGTTTCCTGTTGAGCGTTATCAGCGTGCCGGAGATGTATATTTTTGGTTGAAAGCGATATGCAACCTCCAGATGGTTCACTACGACCCCACAGTTACGAGTATGTGGTTGCTTCATAATAGCGGTGTTGTAAGCAACAAGAGCAATGTGGTTCATATTCATCCTTGCTTCGATTTGAAGAAGGAGTGTGAGGTTGGTCTGTCTTGGCTTGAAAGGCATTATTTAAGGGCTTCAATAAATCGTAAGATACTTGCTTGGGCAGTGGAGAAGAAGAGAGTTGGGAGGTCAATTAAGAAGGATATGTGTTCATTAATGCTATTAAGTATGCGCCCTCGTCAGTGGATGACATTGGCGTCTCTGTCAATACCTCAGCCCTACTATGGAAGATTGCGGGACAGGGTGCTTGGGTTATAAAGGAGATTAAGTGTTTGGTCGGCGCAAGTTCATTATTATGCTTCATGGTGAAGCAACCACTGTTTGCGAGGGAGCCCACCTGCATAACCGGTCAAGCTCCCGTTGCCACCAATAACGCGATGACAAGGGACGACGATCGCAATGGGATTGCGGCTATTTGCCATGCCGACGGCGCGAGCTGCGGTGGGCTGCTGCAGGCGTGCGGCAATCGCTGAATAACTGCAGGTGGTGCCATAGGGAATGGCACTCAGCTGCGCCCATACCCGCTGTTGAAAAGGCGTGCCGACAGCCGCCAAGGGTATGTCGAAGCGTTGACGTCTCCCAGCGAAATATTCTTCCAGTTGTGTCTTGCAGCATTCGATTAATGGGTGGCCGCGAATGGGCTCAAACTCACTGTCGGTAGTCTCTTCCATATAAACGATATGGGTGATGTCTTGGTCGGTGGCGCGCAGTTGCAGCAGACCGATAGGCGATTCAAACGGGAGAGAGAAGTAATCAACGTACATGGCGGCGACTCCAGAATAGGCAGGTAGGGGCAGTCGTCAATGTAGCGCTATCTTTCAGACTCGTACATGATGCAATGCATGTAGCAATAAAATGAGGTCACTGAGGTTTCCAGCAGAGCCTGGCCTATGCAAACTTAATGCATTCAGGCAAAGAGGAATCTTTAGATGGATAGTCCGAACGAACCCGCTGATTTGGAGCAGATGCTGGATCGACTCAGCGAAGCCGAGGAAAACCGAGATAAAATAGTCACAATTAGAGATGTGGTTTCCTCTATAGGCCGTCGGTCGTTCGGTCCGCTTCTGCTGTTTCCCGGGATTATTACCCTGTTGCCTGTGGTGGGCGATATACCCGGGGTGCCTACCGTGATGGCAGCGATGGTATTTATCGTGGCGGGCCAGTTGGTGTTGGGGCGGCGTTATTTCTGGCTACCGAATTTGTTGCTGGACCGCTCCGTTGAAAAGCAGAAACTCCACAAGGCAATCAAGTTGATGCGACCGTCGGCAAGGTTTCTTGATGGCTTTCTTCGCCCTCGTTTGACGGTGTTCACTAAAGGAATGGGTGCCTATGCGATTGCCGTGGCCTGTATTTTCATCGCCCTGGCAATGCCTCCGATGGAGGTGGTACCGTTTACTGCCAATGGCGCGGGGTTAGCGCTTACCTTGTTTGGTCTATCCTTGATGGCAAGGGACGGTCTGCTTGCGTTGTTGGCTTTCGCCTTCATGGCAGTGACATTGGGTTCCATCGTTTATTATTTCCTATGACTTTTCAGCAGTGGCATGCCTGGAAAAATTGTTGGGTGGGAGTAGCGATATGCTACGAGCTTCTTGATTTCTCCCGGCAGAGGCAACTATGGTCGTGGTTTGAATCAGTGCCCAACGCGAGGAGACATTCCATGAAGCCCGATAGCTCTCTGGAGAATGATTCATTGGAAATACCCACCCGCATGGCGGCAATGCTACTGACTGGGCATGGTGGCATCGACAAGCTCAAGTACCGTGAAGATGTACCTACGCCCGCCCCTGAAAAAGGCGAAGTATTGGTACGCGTCACGGCTACGGCGAAAAACAACACCGACCGCAAGGCGCGTGAAGGGCTTTATCCCACCAAGGATAAAGGCGAAGTGACGTCCTTTCAGATGGGCGGTTCCGCGACGCTTACCTTCCCGCGCATTCAAGGAGCCGATGTGGTCGGGCATGTAGTGGCAGTCGGCGAAGATGTCGATACCGCGCGGATCGGTGAGCGGGGGCTTCTCGACTTCAACCTCTACCCCGACGAGCGTCGCGACATCAACTTGATTCCGGATTACTACGGCCATGGTGCCGATGGCGGCTTTGCCGAATATATCGCCGTGCCCTCGGATCAGTTTCATCGCGTGGATAACCCGGAGCTGGCCGATGCCGAACTCGCCGCCATGGGAATGTGCTCATACCAGACCGCCCTGCACATGCTCAATGCGGCAGGTGTGAAGGCGGGTGAGCGCGTCTTGGTGACCGGGGCCAGCGGTGGGGTAGGCACGGCCTTGATACAGCTATGCCGGGTGATGGGCGCGATTCCTTACGCCTTGAGCCAGCAGGAAAAGGCCGACGCACTGCTGGCCTTGGGTGCGCAGGCTGTCATCGATCGTTCGGACATGGCTAATTTCACCGATAAGGTTCGCGCACTGACCGATGATCGACCCCTCGATGCGGTAATGGATCTGGTCGGCGGCGAAATGACCGACCGTTTCATCGACGCCATGATATTCGACATGAAGCAGCGCACGACTTACCCGCGCCTGAGCATTGCCGGAGCGAGCGGAGGCAATGTCAGCGAGATACTGTGGACTCGAATTTACCTCTATCAAGTGCAAATTTTCGGGGTCTCCCACGGTACCCGTGAAGAGGCTCAACAATTAGTCGCCTGGATTCGTAGTGGTCAGTTGAAGCCGGTGCTGCATGCCGCGTTCAAGCTTTCCGAACTGCATGAAGCCGAAACCTACTTCGTCAATCGTGGCAATGATTACCTTGGCAAGATCGTGATTGTTCCCGATGCTCAATGGCAAACCCGGGGTGCACCTTTCGCGCTGGAGACCAGGCAATGAAGGCAGAAGATAACTTGATGCGCAACGAGCTGATCCTCCAGGTGATGGAAACCCATGCAGGCGGCGACGTCAGCCGTATCGTCACCGGAGGTATCGACCCTCTGCCCGGTGCCACGGTGCGCGAACAGATGGAATACCTGCGCGATGACGCCGATGGCCTGCGCAAATTATTACTCAATGAGCCCTACGGGCTTCCCGAGATGTCGGTGGACCTGATCGTTCCCGCCACGCATCCGGATGCTCAGGCGGGCTATATCATTATGGAAGTGATGGGATATCCGATCTACTCCGGCTCCAATACCATCTGCACCGCTACGGCCTTGCTGGAGAGCGGCATGATTGCAAAACAGGAAGGCAACCAGCAGTTCATGCTGGAATCCCCGGCCGGCCTGGTGCATATCGAGGCGCATATCGAAGACGGAGTGGTCGAGACCATCACCTGTGGCGGTTTACCTAGTTACATTGACACTTATCAGACCACCATTCATGTGCCCTCGATTGGTGAGGTAACCTACAGCATCGCCTACAGCGGTGGATTCTACGCCATGGTGGATGCCACTCAACTAGGTTTTTCCCTGATCCGAGAAGAAGAGCATCGCCTGGCGGAGTGTGCCTATGCGATCGTGGAAGCGATTCAGGCCAGAAGCGGGTTTTCTCACTACACATTAGGCGATGTCGGGCCCTTGCCGTTTCTGCATTTCATGGGACCGCTTGCACAAGTGGGACAAGGCTTTTATCGTTCGCGTTCAGCTACTTACGTTCATCCGGGGGTGATATGTCGCAGTACCACGGGTACCGGTACCTCAGCGCGCCTGGCCTTGATGAACTATCAAGGGCTGATTCAACCGGGGGACAAGCTTGAAACCGTGTCCCTGAGGGATACCGGTTTTATCGGGGAATTTGTGGCCGTGCACGAAGAAAACAGCCATGCCGTGGTGGAAAATACCATTACCGGTAAAAGTCATGTATTGGCGCGCTCGGAAATTCGAGTCAACTTTGAAGATCCCATGGTGCGGGAGTGTAATAGCCTTCACCATATTCTCAGCAGCCGACACAAAACCAAAAACTAGCCCGAAAGTTCTGACAATGAACCAATTAAAAACGCCCGATACGTGGTAAGCGTCTCGGGCGTTTTGCTGTTTAAGACCCAAGAATTTGCTCAAGAGGATACCTTGCCGCGTAATGCCTTGGTTTTTCCCTTTTGGGTTTTCTTGTCCACGCGTCGGCGTTGAGAGCCCTTGGTGGGTTTCGTGGGACGTCTGACTTTCTGCTCTTTCACAGCGCTCTGGATGAGCTCCTTGAGCCGTGCCAGCGCATCTTCCTTATTCAACTCCAGCGTACGAAAGCTTTGTGCCTTGATCACGATAATGCCTTCCTTGCTGATGCGCTGATCGGAAAATGCCATCAAGCGCTCCTTGTAGAAAGGCGGCAGACTGGAATGCGTGATATCGAAACGCAGATGCACGGCAGAGGCGACCTTATTGACATTCTGCCCGCCTGCCCCCTGAGCGCGAATCTGACTGATGTCGATTTCCCAATCGGCCAGTTCCACCGTATTGGAGATGCTAAGCATGGTTTACCTCGTGGTCATTGCTCTATGGCTTTACTCAAGGCTAACACATCGCCTTGACGACTTTCGGGTGTGCGACGACGCTTGATGAGCGCGCGAAAAGAAATTCTTATGTCCTGTTCGAAGAGCAAAAGGAGAGCGCTCATGACCAAAGATTCGCTTTACGATGCCCCTGTTTTTGCCGACACAGGCAAGCATATTGGCAAAGTGTTCGATGAAAGCACCGACGAGGTAGGCATTCTTACCACCAGCGACAGCCGCTTCTGGGTACCCAAGCATGCCCTGAAATTTAGCGGAGACCGCTGGGTATTGGAAGGTGATTATACCGAGCTCCCCGCAGATGAACCTGCGGCACGCCGAAGGGAGCGTGAACTGGACGAAGCCAGTGAAGAGTCCTTTCCTGCCAGTGATCCACCCAATTTCACCTTGGGTGATGAGGGGAAGGGTGCCTGAAAGTATTCCCTGGGTGATTTCAATATTTAGCTGATCTGCGCATTGCAAGAAAATTATCGTTCAGAAATTGATTAAAGTTAATGTGAGGGTGTTCGGTAGCTTGGGATACTAATTTCCAAGGAGCAGCAACATCGGAACAAGCCAAGGACGGCTGCCACGGAAGACACGCCAGGACGACACCGCACGGAAGACACGCCAGGACGGCACCGCACGGAAGACACGCCAGGACGGCACCGCACGGAAGACACGCCAGGACGACACCGCACGGAAGACACGCCAGGACGACACCGCACGGAAGACACGCCAGGACGGCACCGCACGGAAGAGCGACGAGGTGGTAGCCCAGCCTTTGTAAAGGTTGGGCTATTTTTTATTTTTGTAATTATGCGAAGCATCCAATTGCCTACTATCCTAATTTGAGTTAGGATTTTTTATTAGGTTATTGGGTTATTGGGTTATTAGATTATTAAGTGAGGACTTTATTAAAAATATAAAATGTCTTGTTAATAAACTACAAAATTTTCAAGAGCATACTTCTGAAGAAGTTAAAGTTCTTGAAGATGCAGTGGTTAAGGAGAAGTTTTTTGCTAGAGGTGAAGACATTATCCGGCAAGGCGAATCCCCCAAGTACGTTTATCTTGTGATGGAAGGGTGGGTGAGTCGCTTCAGAAATAATCATGCTGGAAAAAAGCAGGTGCTCAATTACCAGCTTCCAGGGGATTTCTGCAACCTCCATACGACATTGGCCAACAAGATTGATCATACTATTTCCGCTCTCGTTCCTTCAAAGATCGGTTTTATACCCCATCATGAAATTTATAATATCTATGAAAATCATCCGCATCTTGCTCAATCCCTGAATTGGACATCATTGATCGATGTATCAATTCTTCAGGAATGGCTGGTCAATCTGGGGCTGCGCTCCTCCGAGCAACGCCTGGCGCATTTGCTCTGTGAACTCCTTATACGTGCGCGCGCTGCTGGTTTGACGGAGGACCATCTTTTTGAATTACCTTTGACACAGGCGCAACTTGGCGAGGCCATAGGCATCACGCAAGTACATACCAACAGGGTAATGCAGAGGCTTCTTAAAGAAGGACTAATTACTTTCAAGTGTAAAAAGTTTCACATAATCGACTGGAAAGGCATGAAAGAATGTGCGGATTTTGATGGGCTTTACCTTCATCTGGAGCGTGCCGACCCCAGTTTGGAAAAGGATATTTGAAAAGAGCAATGGCCGCCGACTGGAAACGACCATTATGTAATTAATCTATTCAAAAAAGTTGATTCTTCTGGCTGTGGGCGGTTGCGTATTTTCCAGAGTTTTTATCAATCGATTATGGTCATTGGCAGGGTTGGGGTCAAAATGTTCGTCAATCAACCGCTGAACCTCTTTCTGGATCACATTATAAATATAGTCTTCGTAAGTCATTATAAATGATTCACAGTGTTGGCAAAAAAGTTTGTCTTCAGGGCGAGGTGTTCCCTTCCAAGCATTTTCTTCGCCACAGTTTGAGCAGCTCACTTTCCTGGAATTATTGAGCATGTGACCTCCTGTCTTTCAAGCAGGCGTTCAAGATAGCAAGATCGGAGGGCACGGAAAATTAACCCATATTTATTCCAGCCGATTTTTTAATATTCCCACAGGACGGCCATTCATGACGGTGGGACTAACTCGATTTTTTCACGCTAGCCGCTCTTCCAGTCTCTCCAGAAATGTCTTGATACGCGCGGCGTTGGTTCCCACATCGCTACGACCGATACGCGAGGCGGATCGCATGTCGACACGTACCCCGTCGTCGGTTTGGGTCAGGCGTATGACCACATCGTCTTGAAAGCCGAACCAGGCAGTGGTGGCGGTGGCTTCGATCTTGTCGTCGGTGACGGCGGCTAGCTCCCAACCGGCGTTTTCGATTTCCGCCTGTGCGGCGGCAAGTACCGCTTCCATCGAGGCCTGCACCACTAACGGCTCGACATCCGGGTAGGCCTGGCGCTGCTGACGGGCGGTGGCCTCGCCGGGGTAGTCCACGGCATTGGGGGCCTCTTCCCGCGCCTGAGCCAGTGCCTCGAAGGCGGGCGGGTCTCGGGTATCGGTGGTGATGTCATGAATCGGCGGCACGGCCTGGGCGCGCTGCCAGTGTTGCCAGGGCACGCTCAGTAGGGCGATAGCCCCGAGAATGGCGAGCCCGCTGAGTAGCGCTGGTGCCTTGCGGCGAGAGATCGCCGCGATAAGCAGTGCGACCAGGCCTATTGCAGCGGCGCCGATGGTGACGTAAACCCCGAAGCGCAGCGTAGTGAAGGCCTCTCCCAGCGTGAATAGCTCCAGCCGATAGGCCGGCCCGGCCCCGGCCACCAATAATGCGCCAAGCAGTAACGCCAGCAATGCCAAGCCTGCCGCAAACGTTGGCAAACGACCCCCACCTCGTTGTGTCGTTTTCATCAATTCATTCCTTTCATGAGCCGTCGGTAGTGGATGACAGCTGCCCCAGACCGCTTATTCGGGTGACCTCACGGGTAACGGCGTCATCCAGCATGCCACGCCCGCTTTCTACCAGCGAAAGCCAGTGGCGCGCGCGAGTAATGCCAGTGTAGACCAACTCACGGGTGAGAATGGGGTTGGGGGCATCGGGGAGCAGCAGAGCGGTATGCGTGAATTCCGAGCCTTGGGACTTATGCACGGTCATGGCGAAAACGGTTTCCACCGCCTGTAGGCGCGAGGGTAAAACCCACTTGATGCGCCCGCTGCCGTCGTTGGCGGAAAAGGCCACCCGCAATAGCTTGCGGGCGGGCGCTTGGGGGTTGGGTAGCGCCAGGCTGATGCCGATATCCCCATTCATCAGGCCCAGGCTGTAATCGTTGCGCGTAACCAGCACCGGGCGGCCTTCATACCAGCCGTGCTCAAGCTCGTGGTTGTCGGCGTCGAGTAATCTTGCGCGGCGCAGGGCTTGGCCGATACGCGGGTTGAGTCCTTCCACTCCCCAAGGGCCTTTACGCAGCACGCAGAGTAGCTGAAAATTGCCGTGGGCCTTGAGTACATCCAGTGCCCAGGCGTCGAACAATGGGCGCTGATGTTCGAGCGTTACCGATGGCGGCGGCCGTTTGGCCGCCAGGGTTTCCAGATAGTGGCGGTAGCCGGTAGGCGGCGCAAGCAGCCGGCCCTGTCGATCATGGCGCCCTTGACCATGGTTGGGAAAGCCGCCGGGGTTACCGTTGACCACCAGCCGCGCCAACGCCGGATCGTCGGCATTTTCGAGGCGCAGCTGGCTGATATCCACGTAGCTTTTATGCTGCTCGTCGGGTTGAAATACCTTGTGCACCGCCCGGCGTTTATCGGCTGGGGTGTGGCTTTCATCCAGGGGGCGATTGACTGCCTGGGCAAGGCGGCCTATGCCACTGTTCGCATCGAAGCGGTGGCTGACCCGCAGCATGGTAATGGCCTGGTCCAGTGCCTGGCCGTCTTTTGCCTGATAGTCTTCGGGAATCGTGGCACCGGTCATCTGCTTGAGCCAGTCACAGGTAGCGGGCGTGTAGCGAGCGCTTACGGCGTATTGGCATAGATCGCCCAGCACGGCACCCGCTTCCACCGAGGCGAGCTGGTCCTTGTCACCCAGCAATACCAGCCGAGCACGATACGGCAAGGCATTGAGCAGGGCGGCCATCATTTCGATATCCACCATCGAGGCCTCATCGACCACCAATACATCCAGTGGTAGAAGGTTGCCGGCATGGTGGCGAAAGTGACGGGTATCGGGGCGTGAACCGAGTAGCCGGTGCAGGGTACTGACCTGGGTGGGAATGGCCTGGCGCAGCCGGTCGACGCCTTGCTCTACCCCTGAGGTGTTGCCGCCAAGGCTTGCCAGGCTGTGTAAATCAAGCTCCTCGACCTGCTTGGCGATGGACTCGTTCAGGCGTGCCGCAGCCTTGCCGGTGGGTGCGGCAAGCTTGATACGCAGTGGGCGCTCACTTTCTTCTTCGCCCAGCTGCAATGCCTGAAGCAGCGCCAATAGCTTGACTACGGTAGTGGTCTTGCCGGTGCCCGGACCGCCGGTGATCACGGCGAAAGGCGAGCGGCAGGCCAGGGCGCAGGCGAGTTTCTGCCAGTCGAGTGTTCCGGGCTCAGTCGAGGGAAACAACGCCTCCAGCGCCGCGGGCAAGACGCTTGAAAGCCTGGTTTGGGCATGAGATGCCCAGGAGGGCTGGTCAAGCCGGGTACTAAGCTGCCGATGAATATCCTGCTCGTATTGCCAATAGCGGCGCAAATAAAGCCGGGTGGTGCCGGCGAAATCCCGGCGCACCAAGGGCGTGGTGCCGCTGCCTTCGGCAATGCCAACCTCGATCAGGACGGGATGTGCCAGGGCCGCTTGCCAGGCTTGCTGGGTCAGGCTGCCGAGCACCTGGCTGGGCAGCGGCGGTGGGTCGTTGAGGTCATCGCCTTCCGGGGGCAGCGAAAGCGCCAGGTCCGGGGCGGCCAGCGTGGTCGCAAGGTCCAGACACACATGGCCGCGCCCCAGTTGATGGCTGGCGAACGCTGCGGCAAGTAACAACAGCGGCGGGGCATTTTCCACTTCACGATACAGAAAAACCACCAGGGCACGGTCCAGCGCCCGCAGCCAATCGCGTTCCACCCAGCGTTCGAGCAGGGCGAGGAGTTCATCGACGCTGCTCAATGCCGGGTGCGGCACGCTGCTGACGGGATCATCCAGGCCCTCGAACAAATCTCTCATGCGCTTCTCTCCGTGAGCTCTTCCCGGCCCTGAAAAAGCGCATCGAGCCGTTCGATCAGCGCCCGAGGCGGGCGCTCGGCATAGACGCCGCGGCTTTCGGACTGATTGGTGCCGCGCAGAAAAACCGTCAGCGAGCCGCCGATGTGGCGGTCGTAGTCGTAGTCGGGTAAACGCGACTTGAGCAAGCGATGCAGCGCCAGTAAATAGAGCGCGAACTGCAGGTCGTAGCGTTTCTCGGCCATGGCGGCAAGCATCGCGGCCCGGCGGTAGGCGTCGTCGTCCGCGCCCAGATGGTTGGACTTCCAGTCGGCCACGTAATAGCGGCCCTGGTATTCGAAGACCAGGTCGATGAAGCCTTTGAGCATGCCGTTGAGCGTATCGGCATCCAGCGACGGGCGGGGCGACCCTGAAAGCGTGTAAGTGCTTACCAGGTCATCGAGCTTTCGCGTGTCGACCCGGTGCGAGGCGAACCAGAATTCCATTTCCACCTGATAGGCGCTGAGTTCGCGCAGCTGCATCGAAGCGTCATCCGCCACACCGGGCAGCGGCAGGGGGGTGGCCGGCAGGGCTTCGAACCAGCCATCCAAGGTGGCAAGCCACGGCGTCCAGCCGCGCAGCTGGCAACGCCGGGCGAGCATGTCGCGGCGTGCGACGGGGTCGTCTGCCACCTGAGCGAAGCCTTGGCGGCCGGCCCATTCCAAAAGCCCATGCAGGAAAGTGCCGGGGCCGGGGCCGCGGGGGAAACGATGCAGCGTGGGCGCGACCGACCCGGGGTAACGGCTGCTGTCCTGGGGCTCTTCGAGCACTTCGAAAACATTGGCTTCCTGGGCGGTGGCGGGCTCCAGCGAGGCGGAAATCCGCAATGCCGAGTAGCTGGCGATCCACCAATGCTCGCGGGCGGGGCGCAGGGGAATCAGGGCGTCGCCCAGCAGGGTGTCGTCCTGGCTGAGATCGATCCGCTGTGCCGTGACGGGAGGCGCCGCTGAGAGAGTGATGGCGCCGCAGGCCTTGTCTTCCCCTCCCTTGAGCGCGGCCAGCGCCTCGCCGAACTTGTCTGCCGCGATGGGCTTGCCGTCGTTGAGCATCTGGCCGATGGCGCTGTCTTCCAGCCCCTTGAGCGGCGCCATGCCCAGCCAGGTGGCGTGGCGGGCGCGGGTCAGGGCCACGTAAATCTTGCGCAGGTCCTCGCCCAGGCGTTCGCGGTCGGCAATCGCCACTGTCTGTTCATCGGCCGATAGGCTGATTTGCAACCGGCCCTGGGCATCGTGCCAGCGCAGCGGCGAATCGCTCGCCTTGGTGGGGCGGTGATTGCAGATGAACGGCAGGAACACCAGCGGGTATTCCAGCCCCTTGGACTTGTGAATGGTGATCACCTGCACCAGGTCGGCATCGCTTTCCAGGCGCAGTTTGTGGGCGTCGCCTTGGCCTGTCGGGTCGGCGATGGCCTCGGCCAGAAAGCGGATCAGCGCATGTTCGCCGTCGAGTTCCTGGCTGGCGTGCTGCAGCAGCTCCCCCAGATGCAAAAGGTCGGTTAGGGCGCGCTCGCCTTCGCCTGAGGCACCGCTTTCCAGCAGCCGTGCGGGAACCGCGAAGTCGTTCATCAAGCGGCGTACCAGCGGCAACACGCCCTGGCGCTGCCACAGCTGATGGTAGCCGCGAAATTGCATGACCCGCGCTTCCCAGGCCAAGTCGTCCTGTTCCTGGGAACCGCTCAAGGCATCCAGGGTTGCCAGATTTAACCCTAATGCCGGGCTTGCCAGGGCGGTTCTCAACAGGCGGTCGTCACTGGGGTCGGCGCAGGCGCGCAGCCAGGATTCAAGCTGAGCGGCGATGGAAGAGCTGAACACCTTGTCCTTGTCGGAAAGATAGACGCTTTTTACTCCGCGCCGGGACAGCGCCTGGCGGATCGCCCGGGCTTCACCCAGGCCGTTGACCAGTACCGCCATGTCCGAAGGGGTAAGCGGCTGGAATGCTTTGTCGCTGGTGAAACCGGCCCGACCCTGACGGCCTTCAGCCAACAGCTCGACCATGTAAGAGGCGCAGCGTTCGGCCATGGCCGATTGATAGGAGCCCTTGGCCAAGGGCTCCTCGGCATCCAGCTGCCACAGGGTCATGGCCGCTAGCGGTTTGCCGTCCAAGGTAAGCGAGTCCTTGCGCCCCTTGGCGGTTACCGTATGAAAGGACACCGGGTTGGAGGCGTCTTCTTCCTTGAACAGAAAGGCCCCGCTGGGGTGCTGGTCGGCATGGCTGAAGCAGTGATTGACGGCGTCCACCATGGCCGTGCAGGAACGGTAGTTGGTGCCCAGGGTGACATGGCGCCCGGCGGTATCGCGCCGTGCTTGCAGGTAGGTGTGAATATCGGCGCCCCGAAAGGCGTAAATCGCCTGCTTAGGGTCGCCGATCAGAAAGACGCCGTTATCAGGCCGGTTTTCACCGATGCGGTAGACGCAATCGAAAATCCGGTACTGGACGGGGTCGGTGTCCTGAAATTCATCGACCAGCGCCACCGGGAACTGCCGACGTATCTGCTCGCCCAAGGCGTCGCAATTGTCGCCTTCAAGGGCGCGACCGAGGTGAGTCAGCAAGTCATTGGGGCCCATTTCGGCGCGGCGTTGCTGCTCGTGGTCGAGGCGCTTACGACACCATTGCACCGCATGCGTCAGCAGATCGGCATGGGGGTCGGGCAGCGCATCGAGCTCGGCGGGCAAGGTGACCAGCGCGACGAGCGCCGGATGATCGGGCGATTCGCCCTTGAGCCAGATTTCCGCCATGCCCTCGGGGGTCAGGCGTTTCCAGGCGGCGGGGGTCAAGCCAGGCCGGATGGCCTCGCTCACGCTCCAGTCGCGCAGCGCACCCAGCCAGCTGCTGCGGCTTTTCACATTGAATTTCTGCCGATTGAACGCCTTCTGTTGGGCGGCCTGTTCGAATAGCTCGACAAGCTGCTCGACCCAGGCGGCCCAGGGTGCCTTGAGGGCCTCCAGACGTGCCTTGATCTGCGCTTGGCTGGTGGCGACGGCCTCGTCGGGAGGCGGCGCCTTGGCGCCCAGGGCCGCGCATTCGGGCAGCAGGTTTCGCAAGGTGGCGTGCAGGGCTTCCGGTGACTCCCAGTAACGGCAAATCACGCTCAATTCGTCGCTCGCAAGCGGATAGTAGAAACTGCGCCAGTAGTCGCGCACCACCTCCTGTTCGAGTTCGCTCTGATCGTTTTCCAGGTTGAGCGAGAACAGGCTGCCGCTGTCGAAGGCGTGCTCGCGCAGCATGCGATAGCACCAGCTGTGAATGGTGGACACGGCGGCTTCGTCCATCCATTCGGCGGCGAGTTGCAGGCGCCGGGCACAGGCCGACCAGCCGGCCGGGTGGTAGTCCTGGCGCAGTGCCAGCAGAAGGTCGTCACCTTCGGGTTCGCGTTCGGGTTGCAGGAAGATCTCGGCGGCCTCGACGAGTCTTGCCCGAATCCGCTCACGCAGCTCCTGGGTGGCGGCATTGGTGAAGGTCACCACCAGAATTTCCGGCGGAGTAAGCGGCCGGGCATAGGCGGCTTCATCGTCGGCATGGCGGGCGCCGAGCACCAGGCGCACGTAGAGCAAGGCGATGGTAAAGGTCTTGCCGGTACCGGCGCTGGCTTCGATCAGACGGCTGCCGTGCAGCGGAAAACTCAATGGATCGAGTTGGCTGATCTCGCTCATTTTCCCCCTCCCTTCACCGCCTGATAAACCGGCGCCAGCAACCGCTGGGTCAGGCTGGCGAAATCGCATTCGGCAAAATCGTGACCTGAAGGGCTTTCCGGGTGACGGTTGGCTTCGACCAGCGCCGAGAAACGCTGCCAGCGGTGCGCCAGGTAGGGGTTGCGGGCGACTTCGCCGGAGGCGAAATCGTCTCCCTCGTAAGCCTTGGCGGCGGCGCGCCAGGCATCGCTCTGGGCGTCGCTGTCCGGCGTACCTTCCTTGGCCAGCCAGGCAAAAGCGGCGGCCGGGGCCAGAGGCAATGGCATGCGCATACCGGCCTGCCAGGTGGTGATCAGGCTCTCAAGATGCCGGCGAGCGTCCTCCGCTTCCAGCGGTGCCAGGGTGACGTTTCCCGCCTTGGAAAGGAGCTGGGTGGTCATGGGGCTTTCCAGGTTACCCGCCAGGTGCGAAACCCAGGGACGCAGCAAGTGATGCCAGTGGTAGGTTTTTTTCTTGATCAGGCTGCTGCTGAGTAGCAGCAACCGGCAGCGGTTGCCGTGACTATCGATACGCATGGCGTCCAGCCAGTCCTCCAGCGCTGGCGAGCCGGGGTGTGAATAATACACCGGCTGCGGTTCCTCCACGGCATTCGGCCATTCTTCCAGGGCGTTCGCGTAGTCCTTGAACAGCGCCGCCATGGGGTCGGCGAGTTGTTGGCGCATACGCTCGGCGAAGGCGCCCATGGCCAATACACCCTGGCCTTGCAGGCGTTCGAGAGTAGCGTGAAGGGCCTTCTCACGCGGTTGGCCGGCGTCGATGGCGTGGCGCTGTGCCTGGATCAGGGTATCTTGCAGCTGCCAGTTTTCCAGGCCGTTCAGGGTGAAGGGTTCCTGGTCGAGGCTCAGGATGTCCTGCTGTTCGAGGTAGATCTTGAGCCGGGTGGTGAAAAACGCCTTGGTCGGGTCGCGCAGAAAATTGCCCAGCTGGCTCAACGTCAGGGGGTTATCCTGCTCGAAAGCGGCCAGAGGGCCTTCGGCTTCCGCGTCTTGCGAAGGCTTATTCGGAAGGTCGCTGGGTACCAGAGAATCGTCGTGTACCTCGCGCCATTCATGGGCATAGGTGACCAATCGCTGGGCGGCGACATCGCAAGCGGCGTGTTGCGCGGGGCTGGGGAAATAGGCGCGACTGAACGGCTGCAAGGGGTGTTCGGTGGTCAGGGCGGCGAGCAACGTTTCCCCGGCGTCTGAATCTGCCTGGCTGTCTCGCCAGCCCGCCTTGAGATGGTCGCGCAGCTGGCCGACCAGCACCGAAGGCGGCTTGTCGGAGTTATCGACGATGCTGCGCCCCACCCAACTGAGATAGAACTGGTCACGTGCCGAAAGCAATGCCTCCAGAAACAGGTAGCGGTCATCCTCGCGGCGCGAGCGGTCGCCGGGGCGGTAGTCGACATTCATCAGGTCGAAATCCAGCGGGGGATGGCTTCTGGGGTAGTCGCCGTCGTTCATGCCCAGCAGGCAGACGCGCTTGAAGGGAATCGCGCGCATCGGCATCAGGGTGGCGAAGTTGACCGCCCCGGCCATGAAGCGCTGGGAGAGGCTGTGTTCATCGATCTGTTCCAGCCAATGTTCGCGGACGATGGCCAGCGGCAGCTCATTCACTAGCCCGGCTTCCTCGGTGCTTTCCTGAAAACGTTGCAGGGCGTCTTCGAGCTGGGTCAGCATCAGGCTGTCGCGCGCGTCCTCGGCGCGAAAACAGGCTTCCAGTAGACCGCGCAAGCGCTGTGCCCACTGTTGGGTATCGCTCGGGCTCTGAAGCTTTTCCCACCAGTCCTCCAACGTTTCGAGCAAACCGGCCAAGGCGCCGGCCAGGGCGGCTTCCAGGCCGCCGATATCATCGAAAGGCTCGATGCCTTGCCAGGCGCCGCTTCCGGCATTGCCCAGGGTGTAGCCCAACAGCAAACGGCGTAGGCCGAACGCCCAGGTGTTCTGTTCCATGCCCTCAGGCAGGTCCAGGTTGTGACGCTGACCACTGTGCAGCCCCCAACGAATACCGGCACCTTGAATCCAGCGCGAAAGCGTCGGGAGATCGCTTTCCTGGATGCCGAAGCGCGCACGCAGCGCAGGTACCTCCAGCAGGTCCAGGAGCTCGCTCACCGACAGGCGCAGTTCGGGCAGGCGCAGCAGGGTTTCCAGGGCGATCAGCAGTGGCAGGCGATGTCGGCTGCCCTGGTCGGAAAGCGTAAAGGGAATATAGCGCGGATCGTCGCGTTCGAGCCGACCGAAGACCGCCCGTATATGCGGGGCATACTGATCGATATCCGGCACCATCACGATGATGTCTCGGGGGCGCAACTCGGGGTCGCCACTGAAGGCGGCGAGCAGCTGGTCGTGGAGTATTTCCACTTCGCGCTGGGGGCCATGAGTGACATGAAACACGATGGACGCGTCCTGGCGGGGATCAGCGTTCGGCCAGTGCTCGCGGGTTTCCGCCAAGGGGCGCAGTTCGCGGATGTCGTCCTGCAATTGATGCAGCAGGCGGGGCTTGTCCGACTCATCGACGAAGGGTTCGAACAGATCGATACGCAGCGCCTGATGTTCGAACAACCCCTGATAGGTACCGGCGTCGTCGTGTTCGTCGAGCAGGCGCAGGTAATCGCGCCCCTGCTTGCCCCATGCCGCCAGCAGCGGTTGGGCGTGCAGGTGCAGATCGGCTTCGCCGTCGCCTGCGCCCAGCACATCCAGGCGTTCGGGCATGCCGCTCTTGCGACGCTGGCGACGACTTGTGGCTCTCAAAAGCTCCTTGTGCTCGATGATATCGGCCCAGTAATACTGGCAGGGGTTATGCACGCACAGCAGCACTTGGCTGAAGCGGGCGATGGCGGCCAGGGCTTCCAGGGTTTGCTGGGGCAGTGAGGAAATGCCGAACACGATCACCCGGCGCGGCAGGCCGGGCGGAGGTTGAGACGCGCTGAATGCCTGGGTGGCGTCGAGAAAGCGCCGATGCACCTGGGCACGGCTCGAAGAAATGCCGTCCTGGGCGATGTCGTTGGCGACACTTTCACAGACAGCCCGCCACAGCGCCGGTTGCCAGCGTTGAGCATCGTCCAGGGGCTTGGGTTCGCCATGGGCGCCGAGCAAGGTGTCCTGTCCTTCGGCCCAGACTTCCAGCCAGTCGGCGCGATAGACCTGATATTGGTCGAAAAGGTCGGCCAGGCGCTCGGCGAGTTGATGGTGCTTGCGCAAGTCGTTATCACCATCCAGAAACTGGCGCAGTGCAGCGAACTCTTCGCGTTCGACCAATTCCGGCAGCAGGCGCAGCAATCGCCATACCAAGCGAGACTTGTCGAAGGGCGAGGTGGTGGGCACGGCGTCTGTTTCGCCCCCACCTTCATGGGCATTGAGTACCGAGCGATACGCCTGCCACAGAAAGCGTGCCGGCAAGCTGATATCCAGTGCAGCGGCGATACCCGCCCCGCCCTGGGCCGGGTCTTCGGCCAGCGCCAGTTTCAGCCACTGGCCGATGCCGTTGCTCTGTACCAGGATAGTCTCGTTTTCCAGCGGGCCGAGAGGATGGCGCTGCATCCATTCCACCGCCAGGCCGCGCAGGTCTTCCATGCGGTTGCCATGGATGACCATGAAACCGGGTGTAAGAGCGGCGACGGCAGTGCTGAGCATGGCGGTTCCTTCGGGAGGTTTCGGGGCTGGTCAGGCAAGGCGTATGGTGCCATAGCATAAGGGTCGAGTCTGCTATCAACTGGATGCCTCTTGGGACGAGTGGCAATTGGATCGAGTGGCAAGCGGCGTTGCAAGACCAGCGGACTTGGCTAAGGTGAGAAGTGACTACGCAAAGGTCCTTTGTCAAAAATGAAGCGATCAATTTTAGGCGTTTTCCATCAACCGCATGTTTTTATCGAGCTAATGTTTAGCAGGAGTTAATATGCCTAAGGCAAATAATAAACAAGCGCGTATCGAGCCCATCTATGAAGCCGACGATCTTCATCAGAACGTGATCGGTTGGCATGTGATAGATGAAACGGAGCCCGAAAACGAGGTGGTTGTCAGTGAGCATGAAACCCAGCAGGAAGCGATCGAGGCGGCCAAGGAATTCGAACAACGCGAAATTTGAAAGCGCTAGGCTTTATCAATCCGCAGTCTAGGCCATTCAAGGCACAGAATAACAAGCGCGCCATAGGCGCGCTTGTCGTTCGAGATAGGTGGGTATAGCAACGTCGCACTGGTCTTATGGTGGCGTGAGCTCCGGTTCGATGGTGCGGCGCAGAATGAGCAATTCATCGAGGCTCAAATGCTCCAGGCGACCGGATAGCAGGTCGCTGATCTTCTGCACGGGAAGGCCTGCACGCCGAGCGATTTCACGGCTTCCCAATTCCGAGGCGGCAATCAGCCGGGTAAGAATGCGCATCAAGCGCGTGCGTTTTTCCAGTTCCCTGACGTCGAGGTCAGGGCTGCTTCGCGGAGGATCGATCAAATCCGTGCCAGCGAACGAATGTGCCGTACTCATGGTGCTCCAATAGGCAATTGCGACAGGCACAGAATGCCGCTAATCGCAGCGCATTTTCAATGGAAAAATGATGAAAATTTCATTGCCGAGGCAAATACCCTGCGAATGGCTGGCTCTGGTAGACTATGCGCCTTATTTTTCGGGTGTCATTGCACCTCGTTTTCTCGATTGGCCGCTTGGCCGAGGAGTTATGGATGTCGTCGAACAGCTCGCCCAAGGTGGGTGTGATCATGGGGTCAAAGTCGGATTGGCCGGTAATGGAACATGCCGTCGCCATGCTGGCGCGTCTGGGCGTGAGCTATGAAACCCGTGTGGTATCGGCACACCGCACCCCGGATTTGCTGTTCGACTATGCCAAATCCGCCGCCGACCGTGGCCTTCAGGTGATTGTGGCCGGTGCCGGTGGTGCAGCGCACCTGCCGGGGATGGTGGCCTCGCAAACGCCGCTTCCTGTCCTGGGTGTGCCGGTGGAGTCCAAGGCGCTCAAGGGGCTGGATTCATTGCTCTCGATTGCTCAGATGCCGGGAGGCATTGCCGTGGGCACGCTGGCGATTGGCAAGGCAGGTGCCACCAATGCCGGACTTCTGGCAGCGCAGATCGTCGGCTTGCATGATAAGGCCGTGCGCGAGGCCGTCGAGGCGTTTCGTTCCGAGCAGACGCAGAACGTGCTCGATAACCCGGACCCGCGTCCCACCCCTGAATCGCAATGAGGATAGCACCATGAATATCGGCGTATTGGGAGCCGGCCAGCTGGGCCGGATGTTGGCACTGGCCGGTTATCCTCTGGGTAATCGGTTCACGTTTCTGGACACCACTGGCAACCCCAGCGTGGGCATTGGGGAGGTGATTGTCGACCCGGAAAACACCCAGCTCGAGACCTTTCTCGACCAGGTGGACCTGGTGACCTACGAATTCGAACATTTGCCCGTCGAGCTGGTACGCGAGATCGAAGCGCGCAAGCCGGTGTATCCAAGCAGCCGTGCGATTGCGGTATGCCAGAACCGGGTGGAAGAAAAAACGTTGTTCGAGCACTTGGGCATTCCCACCCCAGCCTATCGGGTGGTGGAAAGCGCCGAGCAGCTGAAAGCAGCAGCCCTTGAACTGGGTTGCCCGGTAGTGGCCAAGTCTGTCACCGAAGGCTATGACGGCAAGGGACAGGCGGTACTCAAGACGCCCGAACAGGCCGAGCAGGCCTGGGCCGACATCAAGCATCCCAAGCTGATCGTCGAGGCTTTCGTCGATTTTGTGCGTGAGGTCTCGATGATTGCCGTGCGCGGCCGCGATGGCGACGTGGTGTTTTATCCCATGGCGGAAAATGTCCATGTGGACGGTATTCTGCGCTACTCCCTGGCGCCGCTGCCCGATCTGGACGAAGGCGTTCAGCAAACCGCCGACAGCTATATTCTGTCTTTGCTCGACGAACTGGATTACGTCGGCGTGCTGGCGCTGGAGTTGTTCCAGACGCCTGATGGCGGACTTCTGGCCAACGAGATGGCACCTCGGGTGCATAACTCGGGCCACTGGACGCAGAACGGTGCCGTCACCAGCCAATTCGAGAACCATTTGCGCGCCATTCAAGGTCTGCCCCTGGGCCAGACCGCCGCACTGGCACCGACCTGCATGGTCAATGTCATCGGTCGTGAAGGTGACAGCGCTGACATCCTGGCGTTACCCGATGCCCATCTGCATCGTTACGACAAAAGTGAGCGCCTCGGTCGAAAGCTGGCTCATATCAACCTGGTGGCGCCCACCCATGGTGAGCTTCTGGAGAAGGTGCGTCGCTGCGCCGCTTTATTGCCGGAGGCTTCCGCGCCGCGTTTCAGCTTCGAGTAGGCTGACTGTCTGACGTTGCAATTCGGCAACGCAAGCGGAGGTGGCGCTGGCGTCAGCCGGTCCTGCGCTGGTCCATGATGCCGAGCACCGCGCAGGCCAAGCCGATGAGCACCATCACGGCGCTGACCCAGAAGGGGCTGTAGAAGGTGGTATAGACCTCCCATCCCATCAGGCCGAGCACATCGGAAAACAGCGTCGGGGCGCCGACCAGATGGCCGCCCAAGGTGCCGGCGGCGGCGAAGAACAGTCCGCCGATCAGCGCGAGGAGGACCAGCACCCAGCGCCGGGCGCCGTCGAAGGCCGCGTTGCCCGCTCGCCAGACCAGCACGGTCAGCATGGCGAAGATACCCAGCGACCAGAGCGCCATCAGGATGTGATTGCGCGCCAGAGGACTGTGCGTGCTGGCCTCGATCGGCCAGATCAAAAATCCCGTGACGATGGCGGCCAGGGCACCGAGCAGGCTGAGGATCAGTACCGGCAGCAGGGCGGCGCGGCTAATTTCGGCCATGCGACCTGGCAGCAGGGCACCGACCAGGATCATCAGGGTGGCGAGTGCCCAGAAACCCAGCGGGAAGTGTACGAGCATATGGTGCATGCCGGTCATGAGCGGTCTCCTTCACGAGTCGAGCGAAAGTCGGGTAGCAGGGCAAGGGTCACCCCTAGCATGGCGATCAGCCCGGCCAGCAGGGTTATCCACCATCGCCAAGTGATGGCGTCATTGAACTCCATCTCGACCCCGTAGAGCGCCAGCTGCTTCTCGCTGTGGCGCGCACGCACTGGGGTGCCCTCGGAGATGTCCTCCACACCGGCATGGGCGCGGCTGATCAGCAGCGGCCAGTCCACCTGCCCGGGGTAGAAGAGGGTCATGTCGAACCATTCATCGCTCCAGTCGGGCGAGCTGCCGGAGAAGCTGGCGGCCTGGAGGTCGGCATCACGCCCCAGCCCCAGGGAGTAGGGATGGGAGACATAGTGCCAGCGACTGCCGGTGGCATTGCGGTAGACGGCGATGCCGATGTCGTAGATCCCCTGCTCGGTGAGGATCTTGTCATCCAGCGGGTTGCCGGTGTCCAGGTCGCGCACCAGGGTCACGTCCCAGTAGCCGTCCTCCCAGCGTGCCTGGCCATGGACGGCGATGCTGCCCCGCGAGCCCTCGGGCTGGCGCAGCAGGCGGCGAGGGATTACGTCGCCCTCCTGCCAGTTGTGGTCAGGATTAAAATCGGTCCGGTTATCTTCCGACAGATAGTAGAGGCCGTTGAAATCGACCTCATCGGATATCACGTCTTCCCAGCGCAAGGCTCGCTGGCCCGTTTCCTCGGGGTCGAGCATCCAGCGTGGCTGGTCGTTGTCGTCATCCCAGTTGGTGGTATAGGGCCCCGAGCCGGCATCGCTGTTGCGATACTCGCCGACCCACTGGTCATCCGAGGCGCCAATGGGGTTGGAGCGCCCGGCACGCCAGTGCCAGAGATCTAGGAAATAGCCGGCCTCGCGCTGGGCGGCGAGGACGTCAGCATCCGCCACACTGCGCCAGTCGTTCTGGTCGGTGCGGGTGGCTGGCAAGTACTTACGGACGTCGCTTTTCCCCAGCTGTTGCCCGAGATAGGGATGCTCCGAAACCTCCGCCGGGCTCGCCGAGTCGCTGAAGAAACGCATTTGGTCACCCACGGTGATGTAGCCGCCATAGCGACCGAAGTCGGGTACGCCACCGTCGTCCACCAGCATGGCGACCCGATCCTCGTAGGTGCCGTCGGGGTCGGGACCCGGTCGGGAGTTGCCGTGGCGGACCCACTCGCCATCAGTGTAGCGCAGCATGTCATGGTAGACATGGGCCTGCTCGGCGGGCCAGCGGTAGCGGAAGAAGATCTGTTTGCCATTGTAGGCGGACTGCACCTGAAGCGGCATGGTCAGCTCGTCTGGGATCGAAATGTTGCGCTCTGGGTCATTCTCGATCACCCCGGTGCCTTGAGTGACCCAGGCCAACCCGAGGACAATCGGCAACCCGAGGACCAGCCAGGGGCCAGTGCCCTTGTCGTGATGTGCCATGTGAACTCCTGCTTCAGGAAAATTAATTTCATTGTTGAGTCCAGTATGGACCTGCTTGAGGGAGGTTACTTGATATAAGTCAATATGGTTGCGACAACGCGCCGCATGGTTTGAAGGCTGATGCCGATCGACGACACTGTCAGTAGCTTTTGGCAAGGCGAGGAACGATGCGACGACTGCTGAGGCAGGGCATTCCTGCCTTACACATTCACAGCGAGGTCTTCGATTTCTTATGGACAAGATCGCTTATACCTTTATCGCCTTTCTGGCCAGTATCCTCACCCTGGTCTCGGCCAGTGCGCTATCTCAGTCGGGTGACGAGGAGCGTGATCACGAAGCACTCGTGCTGGTGATTGATTGGCTGCATGGTGCAAAAAGCTCGCCTCGGAGTCGTCCGATATGATGACAATGCAGACCGTATTTCAGGCAACAAGGCCCGGATTTCTGATCTTGGCGCCGCTTTGTGCCCTGCTCGGAATCTTGCTGGCGGTGCACCAGCCTATCTTGCTGGTTCCCTTGGATACCGTGTTAGTCATGGTGGGCGGGTTGTTGGCTCATGCTGCCGTCAACCTGCTTAACGAATACGAGGACTTCCACTCGGGGCTTGACCAGATAACACAGCGCACGCCATTTTCAGGCGGTAGCGGCGCTCTGCCGGCCGAACCCACGGCAGCACCGGCGGTATTGAGTGCGGGGGTGGCAGCGCTAGTTGGCGTGGTGGCTATCGGGGGCTACTTTTTCTGGGCGCGAGGCTGGCCGGTGCTGGCTTTCGGGGCTGTCGGGCTAGTGCTCGTCGTTACCTATACGCGCTGGATCACGCGTTCAGCGTGGCTTTGCCTGCTGGCCCCGGGGGTGGGATTCGGCTTGGCAGTGACTCTGGGCGCGCTGATAGCGCTCGGTGGCCGAATCGATTTGTCGGCGCTGGTGGTATCTGTGGTGGTAGGGCTGCTGGTAAGCGAGTTGTTGCTGCTCAATCAGTTCCCGGACAGCGAGGCTGACCGACATATTGGGCGCCGGCACCTGCCGATCGCGATTGGACTGCACCGCGCCGCTTGGCTGGTGGTCGCGATGCTGCTTGGGAGCTATGCAGTGACAGGACTGGCCGTGCTGACCGGATGGCTACCAGTGGCAGCCATGTTGTCCTGGCTAACACTTCCTGGTGCGCTTTGGCTGGCCTGGCAACTGCCTGGGACACTGAAGGATCGGTTGCCTCTCGAGCCTTTGATGGGGCTCAACGTGGTGGTGTTGCTGGTGACTCTTGCTTTGCTGGCGGCAGGGCTTTGGTTAGGTTGGTCCTGACGCTCAGGTTCGTAGATGGCGAAGATGGCGAAGGACATCGACGGCTACAGCGGCGCCACCCTGCGCGGCAACAAGGTTCAGCCGGCGTTCCGTGACGCGCTCAACCGCAGGGTCTACAGCTGACATTTCACCGCGATTGTTGAGCGGCTATCGAGACAGGTAGCCACCATCAATCAGCAGTTCGCTGCCGGTGACGAACTTGGACTCGTCTGACGCCAGGTACAGCGCGCCATAGGCGATATCGTCTGGTTCGCCCACATGGCCAATGGGGTGTAGCGCATCCAGCTGTTTACGAAATGCCTCGACCCCTTCCGGCGATTCCTTGCCCAGATTTTCCACCAATGGTGTCCAGATAAACCCTGGATGAATCGAATTGACGCGAATATTATCCTTGGCATAGAAGAGCGCATCGTTCTTGCTCATCACCCGTACCGCCCCCTTGGAGGCATGGTAGGGCGGAAGGTCGGCAGCCCCTACAATGCCGTAGATCGAAGACAGGTTGATGATGCTGCCTTGCCCGGCTTTCTGCATGAAAGGAATCGCATGCTTGGTGCAGAAAAATACCCCGTTGACGTTGATCGCCATGAGGTTGTTCCACTCTTCGGCCGTTACCTCATGCGTTGGCTTGTTGGGTCCCGAGACCCCCGCATTGTTGACCAGAACATTGAGGCTGCCGAAGGTGTCGGCCACCTCGGAAAATACGTTTTTCACTTGTTCTTCGCTGGACGTATCGAGGTGCCAATACTCGGCGGTACCGCCGGCGTTGTTGATCTCCTCAACGACTTTTTTACCTTCTTCATCCTGAATGTCCGTGACCGCCACCTTGGCTCCCTCGCGGGCCAATAGCAGGGAAATAGCGCGGCCAATGCCAAATACGCCACCAGTGACCAAAACTACTTTATTTTCCACACGCTTATTCGAACTTGCGTTGCTCACGGTCTTCTCCTTGTTTCAGCAACGAAGCGAGAGGCTCCGTTTTAAACTGTTTTTTAAAGCTCTGCTTTTGTAACGCAGTGCTATGTATTGATGTGATTCAAGTTTAGTCCAAACCGTTGGTCTTACAAAAAATTGGTCTTACAAAATAAAGCGTCAGCCAGCCGTAGGCTCTGGACTCATGCGATACGGACTTTCCAATACGACGCTCTCAACTATGCTGGAGTATGCATTGCAGTTGTTGTGTGAATGAGACCCTGCTTGAGGGAGGAAAGGATGCAAGACACCAATGAAGGTAGCAGTAGCACCCGGCGTGGGCCGAAACGTCGCGAAGAAACCGGTGCGTCTAAACGTCCCTTGGCGCCGCGGCCAGTGACATCGGAGTTGCCCCGCCGCAAGCGCCGCCATGCGGCCAGTGGCGGACAATGGGAGGCCAAGGGTGAAGGCGATATTTTTAGTGTCACCGACCGAACAGCACATGCCGCCCTCGGCCGAATGACGGGTGGGGTTTCGCCGGTGGCTCTCATGCAGGCCTTCAGCGATTGGGCCTGGCACTTGAGTCTCTCCCCGGGAAAACAGGCCCAGCTGGGTGTCAAAATGGCACGCAAAGCAGCCCGGCTATGGGGGTTTTTACCTAGCTCCATACAAGGAGCAGGATGCAAACCTTGTATTGAACCCCTGCCCGAGGATGATCGATTCGAGAGTGAGGCGTGGCAGAAATGGCCCTACAATGTCATTTACCAATCATTTCTGTTAAATCAGCAATGGTGGTACAACGCCGCCGTGGATGTGGATGGTGTCACACCGCACCACGAGGATGTGGTGGAGTTCGTGTTTCGGCAGATCCTTGACGGACTTTCACCGAGCAACTCGCCATTGACCAACCCCGAAGTGACAAAGCGGGCTCTGGAAACCGGGGGCAGTAATTTCGTCAGTGGCTATTTGCATTTCCTGGAAGATGCGCGGCGCCTTTCGGCGGGTGAACGACCGGTCGGCGCCGAGAAATACCGTCCCGGCGAAACGGTAGCGGTGACGCCGGGCAAGGTTATCTACCGCAACCGCTTGATGGAGCTGATTCAGTACAGCCCCACCACGGACAAGGTTCAAGCAGAGCCTTTGCTGATCATTCCTGCCTGGATCATGAAATACTACATCCTGGATCTTTCACCGGATAATTCCCTGGTGCGCTGGCTAGTGGGGGAGGGATACACGGTGTTCATGGTGTCATGGAAGAACCCCGATGCTGAAGATCGCGATATGGGTATGGATGATTACCGGCGCCTCGGCGTGATGGAGGCCCTCGACGCCGTCAATGCCGTGGTTCCGAATCAGAAAGTTCATGCCGTGGGGTATTGCCTGGGAGGTACGTTGCTGTCGATCGCGGCTGCCGCCATGGCGCGCCACAAGGATGATCGTCTGGCTTCGCTGAGCCTGCTTGCCGCGGAAACGGATTTCGAAGAGCCTGGGGAGCTGGAACTGTTCATCGACGAAAGTCAGGTGAGCTTTTTACAGGATTTGATGTGGCAGCAGGGCTATCTGGACAAATGGCAGATGCGCGGCACTTTCGTTTTCCTGCGCTCTAATGACCTTATCTGGTCCGCTTGGGTGAAGTCTTACTTGATGGGGGAGCAACTGCCGATGTTCGACCTGATGGCTTGGAGTACCGATGCCACTCGTATGACCTATCGTATGCATTCGGAATACCTAGAACAGCTGTATCTCGAAAACGCACTGGCGGAAGGTAACTACTGGGTGGACAACAGTCCTGTGCTGTTAAGCGATATTCAGGTGCCGCTTTTCTCGGTGGCCACTCGCACCGACCATATTGCCCCTTGGCGCTCCGTCTATGAGATCCATTTATTGGCAGACACGGACATCACTTTTCTCTTGACCAGCGGTGGACATAACGCGGGCGTCGTCAGCGAGCCGGGAAAAACCCATCGTGTCTATCAAATTGCCGACACGCCTAACGATGCACCTTACGTGGATCCCAACACCTGGCGGGAACTGGTTCCTGAGCGCCAAGGATCCTGGTGGCCCGAGTGGAAAGCCTGGTTGATGGAACGTTCCAGTGGTGAAACCACTTCGCCACCTTCCATGGGGGCGCCGAAATCTGGCTATCAACCAATGGACGATGCTCCGGGGCGGTACGTGCTGCAGGAGTAAGCGCTTTGGAATATCTCGAACAGCCCGCTTCAAAACTTGGCTGAAGCGGGCTGTTGTATGGCAGGACAAGTACGAAATAGCTAATTTGAAGGGGCTAGGCGTTTATTCTTCGTCACCGAAATATTTCTGGTGAATTTCATCGTAGGTGCCGTCTTGTTGTACTTCATCCAGGGCCTCGTTGAAACGCTCGGCCAAGGCTTCATCGCGCGGACGGAAGGCGATGCCGAAACCGTCACCGAAGTACTCCTTGGGTTCGGTGATCTTTTCGCCGACCACTTGATAGTCACGGTTCTCGCTATCGATCAAGGTGGCTTTTCCTACGGGGTAGTCCAGAAAGACGATATCCAGGCGCTCGGCTTCCATATCCAGCACCATATCATCGGCGGTGGAGTAGCGGTTGATATCGGCCACGTTGCCATACATGTCAGTGACGTAATTGTCCTGCAGGGTGCCGCGTTGCACGCCGATGGTCTTGCCTTCGAGGCTTTCCTTGGTGGTTTCTTCCAGTTCGCTGGTTGCCGGAGCGAACCAGGCGGAAGGCGGCGTGAAGTAAGGGTCGGAAAACAGCACGGTCTGGCGGCGTTGATCATTGATGGTCATCGACGACATGATAGCGTCGTAGTTACGCGCCAATAACCCGGGAACGATGCCATCCCACTCCTGCTCGATCCATTCGCAGGTCACCCCGACCCGCTCGCAAAGCTCGTTACCCAGGTCGATGTCGAACCCGGTCAGCTCACCCTCGGGAGTACGGTATTCCATCGGCTCGTAGGGAACATCGACGCCGATACGTACATGATCATAATCGCGTGCCTGAGCGGTGGTGGCGGCAATTGCCAGGCCGAGTAGAGAAACGGTCAACAACTTCTTCATTATTTGACTCCTGTCGAGAGAGGTTCACCTGATGGTGATCAGCATTAACCTAACCCAGGATGCGAGCGAGGCAAAGTATTTGGTTAACGCGGAACCAACGTTTGTTTGAGCCAGGCGCGCTCGGCTCAGCTGAGTGGCCTGAGGTGTGCCAGCAATTTTTTCTCCAGAAAGCGAAAGAAATACAGGATCGCGAAGGTCAGGCACAGGTAAATTGCCGCCACGAACAGGAAGGCTTCGAAAGGCGCGTAATACCGTGCATAGACGAAACGGGCCGCCCCGGTCAGGTCCATCAGGGTGACCACACTGGCGATGGCGCTGGCGTGCAGCATGAAGATCACTTCGTTGCCATAGGCAGGCAGCGCCCGCCGAAAAGCGCTGGGGAGAATTATGCGGCGCATCATCAGATTCTGTGACATGCCATAGGCGCGGGCGGCTTCGATCTCGCCACGAGCGGTGGCCTTGATGGCGCCGTGAAAAATCTCCGTGGTGTAGGCCGCCGTGTTTAAGGTGAAGGCAATCAGGGCGGGATAGAAAGCTTCACGCAGCAACGGCCAAAGAAAAGATTCCTGAATACCATCGACGAATACCACACCGTAATAAATGATATACAGCTGAATCAGTAGCGGTGTGCCGCGAAACACATAGGTGTAAAGATAAATCGGCAGACGAATCCATTGATGCTTCGAGCCGCGTAGTACTGCCAGCGGCACCGCCATTACCAGGCCTATTACCAAGGATAGAAATACCAGCTGGGTGGTGGTGACCAGACCTTGCCAATAATAGCCCAGAGTCTGGGCGGTAAAGATTAGATTGCCGGCTAGAAGATCGTTGAACCAGGTGGAAATGTCCAGCATGTCAGTGCTCTCCGAAGCCGATATTGTAGCGCTTTTGCAACCGCGCGAAGATCCATTCGGAAACGCTTGCGATCACCAGGTAGGCGGCGGCTACCGGCAGCAGAAAAACAAACGGTTCATGGGTGGCGCGTGATGCTTCTGCAGCTACTCGCACCATATCGGTCAAACCGATGACCGAGACCAGAGCGGTGGTCTTTAGCAGCACCATCCAATTGTTGGAAAGCCCGGGAAGTGCGTGGCGCATCATTTGTGGAAAGCGAATGCGGCGAAACAGCAGCCAGTTATTCATGCCATAGGCACGCCCGGCTTCTATCTGGCCGTTATCTACTGCCATGAAGGCGCCACGAAAGGTTTCCCCCATGTAGGCGCCGAAGATGAAACCAATGGTGAGCACTCCGGCGGCAAAGGCGTTGAAACTGATGTAATAATCTATCCCGAAATTATCGTAGAGCATGTCACTGATGACATTGACCCCCATCTGACCGCCGAAAAACAACAACATCATCAGCACAAGGTCCGGTACACCCCGAATCAGCGTGGTGTAAACGGTGGCTGTTGCATGGATCAAGCGGTTGCGGGACATCTTGGCGCTGGCGGTAACAAGCCCCAATACCAGTGCCAGCGCCAGTGACAACAGCGCCAGCTGGATAGTGACCCCGGCACCTTCGAGCAGGCGGGGGCCGTAACCTTGCAGGTCGAGCATGCTAAGCCTCGCAGGAGTCAGTATTTAGGTGCCAGAAATTGTTTCAGGCGCGGGGATTGAGGGTTATTGAGTACTTCCTTGGGATGGCCGGCTTCTTCGACGAGCCCCTGGTGCAGGTAAATCACCTGGCTGGATACATCGCGAGCAAACCCCATCTCATGGGTGACCACCACCATGGTGCGGCCTTCATCGGCAAGGTCGCGCATGACTTTGAGCACATCCCCGACCAGTTCCGGATCAAGGGCCGAGGTAGGCTCATCAAATAGCATCACTTCGGGATTCATCGCCAAGGCGCGGGCGATGGCACCGCGTTGTTGCTGCCCACCTGACATTTGGGCAGGGTAGGCATCGGCACGCGCAGTCAAGCCGACACGTTCGAGCAGGGCGCGAGCGTGCTCGATAGCTTCTTTTTTCGGTTGGCCTAACACATGAACCGGAGCTTCTATGATGTTTTCCAGAAGCGTCATATGAGCCCAGAGATTGAAGCTTTGAAATACCATGGAAAGCTTGGCACGCATGCGTACCACTTGTTTCCAGTCCGCTGGTTCGCGGCCGTAACGCGTCTGCTTGAAGCGAATTTCTTCTCCGTGAAGCAGCAGGTCGCCTTCATCGGGTTGTTCCAATAAATTCATGCAACGCAGAAAAGTGCTCTTGCCTGATCCCGAGGCTCCGATCAAGGTGATGACATCACCTTTATGGGCTTTCAGTGAGAGACCCTTGAGCACCTCTGTCTCGCCGAAGCGCTTCTTGATGTTGCGCACTTCAAGGGGAATAGGCGTAGCGGCCATGACATAGGCTCCAATACGGGTGGTTGGCGCGAAAAGGAGGCGATTCTAACAGCCATGGCGTCAGAGAGGCGTCAACGGTAGCATTTTGATTATTCGACTTTAGTGGTAGATGTTGCCAGCAGTGCCGCGCGTTCGCCAAGCGCCACTCGAGCGTTGGGAAATACCACATGGAGCGGTGCTCCCTCCACACGAAACTCACCTGTCGCACTGTCCCAAGCCAGACAGGCACCCGGTGGAAACGCCGTAAAGTTGGGAATAGCCTCGGAAAAACACAGCTGAAAGTCCACTGAATGGCGCCTTATCTCGTGGGTCACCTGGAAGAACGCCATGCTCTGGGGGACTGCGGTGGCGGGCGGCTCCCCTTTTACCAAGGCCTTTAATAGCCCAAGGAAGGGCTGGAGGGACTGGAGGTCATTGTCGCCGAAGGGCGCAACACGGCCGAGCTCAAGAGTAAACGATTGGGCGCCGTGGTAGTGTCGCGAATAATGAGAAAACGTCCAGCTGGGCTGATGTTGACGCAAGACGGCCTGGATGTCGGCCGCGGCCAGCCATTGCCATTGCTCAGGCTGAGTAGGCGTTTCGGCAAACGGTTCAACCACAAAGCGCGGGTAACGGCTCTCACGAATGGCGGTATGCAGATCATAGTGCAGGGCAGGAAAACCGACATGTGATTGATAGAATGTATCCACGGCCGCCATGAGTTCCCGAGCGCGGTTGGGTTCCTCCCCAACATCTTCAAGACCGCGTTTAAAAAGACGGTTGAGGTTAGTGGTAATAAAGCGTTCGTTGTTCACCAGCGCTGTCAGGTTGCCCAGAATGATCAGTACCGGCGCCCCTAGAGAAAGTGTGCCGGCCTCAAGCCCTGCCAGCAATTCGCCGACAAGCTCCACCGGGGCGGTTTCATTGCCGTGAATGGCGGCGGAAATGATACAGGCGTGTGCGTCAGGGCGTGGTTGAGTAGGGATAAGTTCCAGAATGCCCGGGGCAGGGGAGTAATAACGCCCCAAGGGCAGGTTGCCGCTCAAGACGCTGGTCTCATCGCCACCCAAGGCTGCATCCAGCCAATCGTTTAACATTCAGGCATCTCGTTGTCGCTGCATTTCTTGCTGGTATTCGTCGGCCAGCGCTGTTTTTTGGTCGTCGGCAAGGCCACGCCCGGCTAGCTGGAATGCTTCCTGTTCTTCCTCATCGAGATGATGAGTCACCAGATGCTGAAGCTGCTTGGCGTGGGTCAACCAGCTGGTGGCGCTGTAGTCAGTCTCATCCAGGCGTTCGAGCAATTCATCGATTTCGTGATGCTCGGCGATGCTGTGACGGGCCTTTTCCTGAGTCAAGTCAACTTCCAGCATGGGTACGTAAAGCGCCCGCTCTTCGGCTGCGGCGTGGGAGTGCAGCTCTGTGCGTATTCTTTTATAAAGCGTATCGCGTTCCTCGCTGGCACCCTGAGTGGCAACCAGCTGGCTGAGCAAGTCTCGCTGAATCTCGTGGTCTTGGCGTAGCGCTTCGAAAATCGTCATGACTGTGCCTCCCATTGAATCAACGTTCTCTATTAATAGCGACAAGGAAGAAAGAGCGCAAGCCGGGCACATATCACTGGCTGGGCGAGTTCTATCGAGAAAATCGCATCAAGGCATCGAAAACCTTCGCTTTTTTCAGCCGTTAACTCGTCTATCTTGAAAGCTGGTGTTTTGGCCATTTGCCTATGTGCACCCTCTGATATCCACAACAGCTATCTATCACAGCTTTCCATTACAGCAAGGAGTCAGTTCATGACTAAGGTTCTGGTACTTTACTATTCCATGTACGGGCATATCGACACCATGGCAAAGGCCGTAGCGGAAGGCGCCAAGGCCGTCGAGGGAGTGGAAGTGACGCTCAAGCGTGTACCGGAAACCATGGACCCTCAGGCTTACGAGAAGGCCGGCGGCAAACAGGACTTTGATACTCAGGAGGCCACCCCTGCGGAACTGGCCGACTTTGACGCCATCATCGTGGGAACGCCCACGCGCTTTGGCAACATGACCGGACAGATGCGCACCTTTTTCGATCAGACCGGCGGGCTGTGGTTCAGCGGTGCACTGCGCGGCAAGGTGGCCAGTGTCTTCACGTCCACCGGTACCGGAGGTGGAGAGGAGATGACCATTACCTCCACCTGGACGACGCTGGCCCACCACGGCATGGTGATCGTGCCGATCGGTTATGGTATCGAGGAGCAGTTCGATATTTCCCAGGCCAGTGGCGGAACGCCCTATGGAGCCTCCACCATGGCCGGCGCCGACGGCTCGCGCCAGCCCGATGAACGCGAGCTCAAGATCGCCCGTTTTCAGGGCGAATATGTGGCAGGCATTACCGCGAAGCTCAAGGACTGATAAAAGCTCAAGGGCTGATATCAGCGGCAATTCGCTCGGCGATGGCGCGCCCCAGGCTCTGGGTGGTGCCATTGCCGCCTATGTCAGGCGTCAATAGCTGGGCGTCCCCGCTTTCCAGTACCGCTTCGATAGCCTTTACCAGCGTATCGGCGGCCTCCTGATGACCTAGGTGCTCAAGCATCATCGCCCCCGACCAGATTTGACCAATGGGGTTGGCAATGCCCTTGCCGGCGATATCCGGGGCGCTGCCGTGAACCGGCTCGAACAGGCTGGGAAAATTGCCTTCCGGATTGATATTAGCCGAGGGAGCGATGCCGATGGTGCCGGTACAGGCGGGGCCGAGATCCGAGAGAATATCGCCGAACAGGTTGCTGCCCACCACCACATCGAACCAGTCCGGGTGAAGCACGAAGTTGGCAGTGAGAATGTCGATATGGAACTTGTCCACAGCGATTTCCGGATAGCCCGCGGCCATCGCCTCCACGCGTTCATCCCAGTAGGGCATGGTAATCGAGATGCCGTTGGATTTGGTGGCCGAGGTGAGCTTCTTTCGAGGGCGGGTGGCCGCCAGTTCAAACGCGTACTTGAGCACGCGGTCCACGCCCGTGCGCGTCATGATCGTATCCTGAATTACTACCTCGCGTTCGGTGCCCTCGAACATCTTGCCGCCCACGCTCGAGTATTCACCTTCGGTGTTTTCGCGTACCACGTAAAAGTCGATATCGCCCGGCTTACGTCCGGCCAGCGGGCTCTTGATGCCAGGCATCAGCTTGCAGGGGCGCAAGTTGATGTACTGGTCGAAGCGCCGACGGAACTGTAAAAGCGAGCCCCATAGCGAGATGTGATCGGGTACTTTTTCCGGCCAGCCCACCGCCCCGTAGAACAACGCATCGAAGTCCTTGAGCTGCTCGAACCAGTCGTTCGGCAGCATTTTGCCGTGTTCGAGATAATAGTCGCAGCTGCCGAAGTCGAATGTCTGAAACTCAAGCGCAATATCGAAGCGTTCGGCGACTGCTTTCAATGCGCGCAGCCCTTCGGGGATGACTTCGGTACCGATGCCGTCACCGGCGATCACAGCAATACGGTGACTCATAGAGGGGCACTCCTTAAACTGGCACCCAGGCCAGCCGTTATATTAAGTTCGCTGAAGGCCATGAATCGAGGAGTCATGACATTTTGGTGGAATCGAATATCTTGTCGGCGCTAGCGGCGACAAAACCTTGAAACAGCGTGCCATCCGCTTTTGGATAACGCTTGGCAAATTCGTAGTAGCAGGTGGCGATTTCTTCTACCCGGCCGTCGGCAAAGGTGAACGGCTGACGGTCTGCAAGTGTCGATCCCTGCTCCAGTAGCGCCTCGGGTGACCCCTTGACCCTGCCCCCGGATTCGTTGATTTTCAACCCCAGCGATTCGACCTTTTCGAGCAGCTTTTCCACGCTGTCGTAATGCGTCAGATGATTGACGCTGATGGTGAAGTGATTGGCCCTTAGCCCGATGATCGAAAGCCAAGCCGCGTATTCGCTCTCTCCCATCAAGAGGCGGTATTCATCGAAAGTGGGCGCTTCCCATAGGCGACCGCTCCACAGAATCTCGGGCGTGTTGACTGAACCCGGATCGACCTGCGCCACCAGGCGGTCGATGACTGCTTGAGACTCCAGAGAAAGTTCATCGCACTTCAATTCGGAAAGAAATACCCTCGGCTGGTCCTGCTGGGGTGGAAGGTAGCCCCAGGCACGCAAGTACTTGGCTTCGAAATCATAAGGCTCAAGCGGCGTATACCCCAGTGCCAACAGATGAGGTTCGAGAGCCGCCAAGGTGATCGGGCCGCGGTCGAAGGTGCGAAAGGCCACGTGATCGTTGACGATGGTTTCACCGTCTTCGATCAAGGCGTCATGGATACGCTTGGCCTGGGGCGTCATGGCAGTGTAGTCGTGCCAGAGGTGCTGGAAAAACTCATCGATAGTCATAAAAAAATAATCCTTGAGGTATCCGGTCTAGTCGAGTCGTTTCGGGTCTTGGCTGTCTGGCTACCGCTTAGCTTGTTCTATAGGAAGCTTGTTTAGCGAAAGAACACGTCAGGCGGCGGAGGCTGGAGGATTTGGGCATGCATTGCCTTGCTCCACCTCGATCAAGTCGTCTATCGGAAAGTCCAGCTCGGCGGCACGTTGCCGCAATCGCTGCTCGACTTGGGGGTCGAGTTGCGGAGTCCGCGAGAGTATCCACAGGTAATCGCGATTGGGTCCGGCCACCAATGCCCAGTCGTAGTCCTCATCCAGTTCAAGAATATTGTACCCACCATAGAAAGGGCCGAAGAAACTGACTTTCAACCTTCCAACGGTCTTGTCTTCTATGAAATAGGCCCGTCCTTCCGCTTCGTTCCAAGTACCCTCCTCCAGATTGTAGCCACGATTGATGACGCGCACCCCCTCGTCATCGCGCAGGCTGTAATCTGCAGTAACGCAATCCAGCCCCCGCTCGAAGGAATGATCCAGACGGGCGACCTCGTACCATTGGCCAAGATAGCGCTCGAGCTCAAAGCCAGTGACCGCCTCGGTGCCCTTGGGGATGCCGGTACATCCGGAGAGCGTCACCCCGGCGATACTTGCGTATAACAATTTACGCATTAGCTGGTCTCCTGACTCAAAAAATTAACGAAGGTGATGAATGACGGCGTAGGGTCAGTCGCGGGTCTCGCGTAACAGAAAGCTCAAGGGGTGCAGGTAGAGATAGGCGATTACCGCCACCCAGAATGCGCAGGTAGCGAGCACCACCCAGCCGAAAAACGAATCCACGTAGGCCAATTGCGAGTCGACCAGTAAAGGAAGCCACCAGAAGGCGGAGGCGCCCACCAGCAGTGAGGCGATAATCGCGCCATAACAGCGATAAACCAGAAATTGGTAGCCATGAATATAGGCGGCCAAGTGCAGCCCCAGTAGAATAATCAGCGCAATCGCAAGCGACCATACATAGGACTGAAACGTATCAATGAGAGAGTTCAAAAAATAAAGGTTCATCGATTTACGCGGGATACTCCCGGCTTTTAGCCGGGCAGGGATAGCGCAATGTACGTCAGTACGCCTTGGCTACCGCCTTTCCCACGCCTCCTTGTGTGTTTTGAGTGGCGGATGTCAGGGAATGGTGGTGGGTGTCGATGTCTTTGATTCTTTTATCGCCTATCTTGAATATGGTAATCAGGATAGTCACCCTTCATCGTCGGGTACGCAAGTGTTGGGCGATAAGGGTGGGAAAAAGCGACAACCAGGGAGCCAATCGTTTGAACATACTCATGTTTACCAATACATATTGTCCAATCGTGGGTGGCGTCAGTGAGTCGGTCAAGCGGCTTAAATCTCGCCTTCAGGCACTGGGGCATCAAGTATTGGTGGTGGCGCCCAAGATGACAGGGCAGCCGAGGCATGAATCCGATGTGATTCGAGTGGCAGCGGTTCAGCATTTCAACGGCAGTGATTTTTCACTGCCGGTTCCGATTCCCGGCCAGCTTTACGAGGCGATAGAAGCGTTCGCCCCCGATATCGTGCATTCCCATCATCCCTTCCTGTTGGGTGATACCGCGGCGCGAACTGCCGAGACCTACGGCTTACCCTTGGTATTCACTCATCATACGCTTTACGAACACTATACCCATTACGTGCCTGGGGATTCACCGCGCATGCAACGCTTCGCTGTGGCGTTATCCACGGAATATACCCACCTATGCGATGCGGTTATCGCACCCAGCGAGAGTATCAGGGATTTATTGCACAGGCGTGGGGCAAACCCGGCGGTGCATGTGGTGCCCAGTGGTGTCGATACGCAGCGCTTCTCGCAGGGAGATGGCGCCGAGCTTCGCCGACGATACAAGATTCCAGCAAAGGCTTATGTGGTCGGGCATGTGGGCAGGCTGGCGAACGAAAAAAACCTGCCTTTTCTGACCGAGGCCATTGTGCAATTGCTGCGCAAGCAGCCGGAGACCCACTTTCTTGTGGTGGGGGAAGGCGATGCACGCCTGGCCATGCAGCGTGCGGCCACCGAGGCTTCAGTGGTCGAACGCTTTCATTTCACCGGTAAATTGCATGGTCAGACCCTGATCGATGCCTACCATGGCATGGATGTGTTCGCCTTCGCCTCGCATAGCGAGACCCAGGGAATGGTGTTGGTCGAGGCGATGGCTGCCGGGTTGCCGGTCGCTGCGATCGATGCACCCGGCGTACGTGAAGTGGTGGAACAAGGCCGAAACGGTTGGCTTCTACCCAGTGACGACGCAGGTGCGCTATGTGAAGTGCTCGCCGGCATGAGCGAAAAAGCCTTGCGTGAAATGTTGCGCCAAGGCGCGCTGAATACCGCAAGAGGTTTTGATGAAGCCTGCTGTGCGGCGCGCTGTCTGGACGTCTACCGAGAGGTGATCGCTACGGAGAATACCACCCATCAGAATGTCGATACTGATGCCTGGGGGCGGGTGCGGGGCCGATTGGAAGCGGAGTGGCAACTGCTTTGCCACCGCGGGCGAGTACTGCGCCTGGTGTTTCAGGACAAGCCCGAAAGCGACCTGCTGGCGCCTTCCAAAACGCCGGAAACCTTTCGCAAGTAGTCGGCTGGCCTCCATCCATCTCAATGACGCAATCGCCGTTGACGACGACGAGCGGCGTAACGGTTCAGGCCCCACATCGCCACCACGGCCAGCGCCAGACCGCCCACGGCAAGCCCCAATTCGAAACGGTTTTCAGCGGTAAGAAGCGCTTCAAGCTGGCTACTCAGTAGCATGAGAACCGCCAGGCCCGGCACAATGCCCAGGGTGGAACCGATCATGTAGGCGCGAAATTTCAGGTGAAAGGCGCCGGCCATCATGTTGGTCAGGGTAAAAGGCGCCAGCGGCAAGAGGTTGATCACGATCATGGTGCGAATCCCGCGCCGCGATAAATAGCGTGACATACCCCGTAAATGGCGGCCGCCGTAATGCAGCAAGGCGTCGCGCCCCAGCCAGCGGCCCACCCAGTAGGAAACCGCCGAGGACGCCAGCGTACCTAGCAGAGCGTAGCCAAACCCCCAGGTCGGACCAAAAAGCAAGCCGGTGCCCACCACCAGCAAGCTGAGCGGCAGCATTATCAGCAAGGCAGCGGCATAGATGAGCATGACCACCAGAAACATCCAGGGTGCATTGCGCCAGCGAGAAAGCTGACTGGCAAGCTCTGCCAGATGTTGAGCGGTGAGAAAGTCATTAGTACTCAGCCACTGCCACATGGCCCCCAACAGCAGAAGCGTCAGCCCTCCAACGATTACCTTGATTAATCTGCCTTGCATGAAAATGACGCCTATACGCGCAGCCGAAGCCATCAGGATACGCTAACGTATCCTGAGCTGAACTTTTCCTCAATAGTGGGGTGACCAAGGTCAGCCTGTCATGAGGAATGCAACGCACGGAACGCGAGGAGAGTAACGATGTCGCGCCCTGACCTGCTTGAGCAGATTTATACGATTGTCGATCAGATTCCAGCGGGACGGGTGACGACCTACGGGCGCATTGCGGCAATGACCGAGGGTGCCACACCGCGAATGGTGGGAACGGCGATGCGTAAACTACCCGAAGGAAATACGCTGCCATGGCATCGCGTGGTATCGGCAACCCGCCGCGTGGCGGATCATGGCGGCGCGCAACGTCAGATGGAAAAACTGCGCGAGGAGGGCATTGTGGTCGATGCTCATCGCCGCATCCCCACGCATCTATTCTGGCCTTAGGTGATGGCTCACTACTGGTCGTCGAGATTGGCCCCGGACTTCCACGACCAGTCACGCCAGCGCAGATCGAACAGATCCTTGCGGCGATCCTTTAGGTTGGTCACCGAGCCTTCGGCCCGCACCACAGTCAGGCGGGTAAGATCCAGATCCGAGAAGAAGATCATTTCGGTGTTGGGGGTGGTTTCCGCCAATACCGCATCGTGGGGAAAGGCGAAATCCGATGGCGAAAACACCGCCGATTGTGCGTACTGGATATCCAGATTTTCGATTGACGGCAAGTTACCCACGCTGCCGCATAGCACCACGTAACATTCATTTTCAATGGCGCGCGCCTGAGCACAGTGACGCACACGCAGATAGCCGTTCTTGGTGTCGGTCCAGAAGGGCACAAACAGGATGTCCATGTCCTGGTCGGCGAGCAGACGGCTGATCTCGGGGAATTCCACGTCATAACAGATGGTAATCCCCACGCGCCCGGCGTCGGTGTCGAAGACCCTCAGTTCATCGCCACCTTCGATCACCCAGTCGCGCCGTTCCTGCGGGGTGATATGCAATTTGGCTTGGCGTTCAACGTTACCGTCGCGATGGAACAGATAGGCGATGTTGTAGAGACGGTCGTCGTCGCCTACTTCGATCATCGAACCGCCGATAATGTTGATGTTGTAGGAGATCGCCATGCGTGAAAGTTCAGTCTTGAAGCGTTCGGTGAAGCCGGCCAGAAAGCGGATGGCCCCCAGTTGGTCCTGTTGGGCGGAACGGTCTTGCAGCCCCATCAGCGGGGCGTTGAACAGCTCGGGGAAAACGGCAAAATCGCTCTGGTAATCGGACAGAGCATCGACGAAGTATTCAATCTGTTGCAATGCCGCTTCGACCGAGGCGAACTCACGCATTTGCCACTGCACCGCGCCCACGCGCACCTGAGTGGGGCGAGTTTCGAGTACGCTTTCGGCGGGCTCGTACAGAATGTTATTCCACTCGAGCAGGGTGGCATAACCCCGCGACTGTTCATCTTCCGGCAGGTACTTGTGCAACAGGCGCTTGACCTGAAAGCCGTTGGCCAGTTGGAAGGAGAGAATCGGGTCGTAGATTTCCTTGCGCGAGACTTTTTCTATGTACTCGGCGGGGGAAAGTGAGTCGGAGTGCTGGTGATAGCCGGGAATCCGCCCGCCGGCGAGAATCGCACGCAGATTCAGTGAGCGGCATAGCTCCTTGCGCGCTTCGTATAAACGCCGTCCGAGACGATAGCCGCGATAGTCGGGGTGAATCAGTACATCCAGCCCATACATGGCGTCGCCATCCTCATCGTTGAGGATGATTTCACGGTGGCCGATCAAGTCGTCGTACTTGTGCGGATTGGAAAAGTCGTCGTAATCCACCTGCACGGTCAGGGCCACGCCGATCAGCTTGCCTTCGTCTTCGATGGCGATCTGGCCGTCGGGAAATTCCTGGATCAGCTTGTCGATGGTGCGTTTGGGCCAGGCGCCCCCGATGTCATGATAGACGGCATCCATCAGAGCCTTGAGCGGCTCGTAATCGTCCGGGGTCAGGTTGCGCAGATTGAGATGCAGTTCTTCGAGGGACATTACTCACCCCTTTTTCGAAAATAGATCGACCATCCTAACATGTCGCATCCCTTCGACCGGAAGCCCGTTGGCACTCTTTACCCGTTACGGCTCCCCAGCTTTACGCATTACAGTCTTAGCTTTACGCAACAAAAAGCCCCGGCGGCCGGGGCTTTCTCGCATTGCAGGGGGTTAGCATTAAAGATCAATCATCGGGATCATTGGCCGAATCCACGCCGCTGTCCGGCACTATTTCTCCATTCTCTACCTTGCCTTGGGGATCGAACGTGGCGTCGTCAGGGTCATTCGCGCTATCGACGCCGCTGCCCGGAACTATTTCTCCATTTTCTACCTTGCCTTGGGGATCGAACATGGCGTCGTCGGGGTCATTTGCCGACTCCACACCACTGTTCGGGTCGATGTCTTCACCGGGCTGCTCTGCAACCGCCATGCCTGACAATAAACTGAATGTGCCAACCAGCGCCGCAGCCTTGAGGATATGTTTCATGACAACCTCGTATCGTTTTGGTTAAGGGGCATTAGCATCCATTCATTATAATAGTGACGACTTTTTTTGGATGATGATGTAAACCTAGCTGGCTTATCTGGCTTTTCAAGTATTGTTGCATCATCAAGAAAGAGACGTTTCCTCATCAAGACAGAGACTCTCGGGTTCGAGGCAGGCGGTTCAGTGGCTGGGTCAGCAGTTGCGCCATGATCACGCCGGCAAGTATTAACAGGCCGCCGACGAGATGGAAGCCGGCCACGATTTCGCCAAGAAATGCCATGGCAATCAAGGCGCTGAACAACGGCATCAAGTTGATGAAGATGCTCGCCTGGTTGGCACCTATCTGGCGTACCGCCCGCATCCACAGGAAGGTGGTAATGATGGAAGCCGGGATGCCGGCATACAGGATCAAACCGATATTAGCGGTACTGACGGGCGTCATCGGGCCGAGAAGATAGCCTGGCAGCAAGAAGAGCACGGCAAAGCACACCTGGGCATACAGCATTACCCAGGGCGGCAGTGCCATCGGCCAGCGTTTCAGCATCACCCCATACAGGGCGTAGCAGCTGGCGGCCACTACCATCAGCGCATCACCGAATGCCACTTCAAGGTGCAGCAACGAAAGCGGGTTGCCACGCCCCAGCAGCACCGTTACCCCGATAAATGCCACTACCCCACCGGCGATGCCGCCAAGCGTCGGTGCGACACGCAGGATCAGGGCGCTCAGCAGTACGGTGAGAAGGGGTACCATGGCGGCCAGGATGCCCATGTTGGTCGCGCTGGTGGTTTCCGCCGCCACGTAGGCCAACCCTTGCCACAAGCCCATGCCGAGCAAGCCGAGAAAAGCCAGTTTCGGCCACTGGCGGCCGAGTTCTTCCCGGTGACGCCATACTGCCGGCAGCACGAAGGGCGTCATGACGGCAAGGGCCAACACCCAGCGCAGAAAGGCGATACTGGTGGGAGCAATGGCACCGACGCTGAGCTGGTTGATGGTCATGTTGCCCGACCAGATCAGTACGGTGGCCAGGGGGACCAGAAAGTAGATCAACGGCATGGGATGTTCCTGTTGGCAAGCTTGGCAGGGGCTGTACGTCACACTCAGGATGGCATACGCTTGTTTGAATTTCGATTGGACGCTACCAGTATCGACTGGTTACTTCGATTGGTTACTCTACTAACAAAAGAGACTCTATCATGTCGCAAGCGTCTGCCTACCCCCATCTGTTTCGTCCTTTGAATGTCGGGCACCTGACACTGCCCAATCGTATTCTCATGGGCTCGATGCATACCAATCTGGAGGAGGTGCCGGAAGGCTTCGAGCGCTTGGCGGTGTTCTATGCCGAGCGGGTGCGCCATGGGGTGAGCCTTATCGTAACCGGGGGTATCGCCCCTAATCGGGAAGGTGCGGTATTCGAGAATGCCAATGCCTTGATAGATAACGATCAGCTGCCGCCTCATCAAGAGATGGTCAAGGCGGTACATGAGGCCGGAGGCTACATTTGCATGCAGATATTGCATGCCGGTCGTTATGCTTATTCTCCGGATCTGGTGGCGCCTTCGGCGCTTCAGGCGCCGATAAACCCCTTCATGCCGCGCGCCTTGAGCACCCAGGAAGTTGAGCAACAAGTCGATGATTACGTGCGCTGCGCCGCCCTTGCCCGGGAAGCCGGTTACGATGGTGTGGAAGTTATGGGGTCGGAAGGCTATCTGATCAACGAATTCATCTGTCCGCGCACCAATCACCGCGAAGATCAATGGGGCGGAAGTTTCACCAATCGCATCCGCTTCGCCGTGGAAATCGTGCGGCGGATTCGCGAGACGGTCGGCAAGGATTTTCTGATCATCTTTCGCCTTTCGATGATCGACCTGGTGGCGGATGGCAGCACCTGGGAAGAGGTAATCGCCCTAGGACGGGCCATTGAAGCGGCCGGTGCCGATGTAATCAATACCGGTATCGGCTGGCACGAAGCCCGGATACCCACCATCGTCACCAGTGTGCCGCGTGCGGCGTTTACGCAAGTCACGCAGCGCCTGAAAGCTGAGCTTTCCATTCCCCTGATCACCACCAACCGTATCAACATGCCGGAAACCGCTGAGCGGGTATTGGCGCAAGGCCATGCCGACATGGTGTCCATGGCGCGCCCGTTTCTCGCCGACCCGGCCTGGGTGGAAAAGGCCCAGGCGGGCAAGTCGCAGGAAATCAATACCTGTATCGCCTGCAATCAGGCCTGTCTGGATCATACCTTTGCCGGCAAGTTGACCTCCTGTCTGGTCAATCCGCGTGCCTGCCATGAAACGGAGTTGATGATTGAGCCGGCGAGCCGGATCAAGCGAGTGGCGGTGGTGGGTGGCGGCCCGGCGGGACTGGCGACGGCGGTAACGGCCGCCGGCCGTGGTCACGAGGTGGTGCTGTTCGAGCAAAACGCCGAGCTTGGCGGGCAGTTCAACTACACGCGCAAAATTCCCGGCAAGGAGGAGTTTTCCGAAACCCTGCGCTATTACCGGGTGATGCTCGACAAATACGCTGTGGAAGTGCGTTTGAACACTCAGGCCGACGTTCAGGCGTTGAAAGGCTTCGATGAGGTGATACTGGCTACCGGGGTGCGCCCTCGCGAGCTGGCCTTGCCCGGCAGTGACCACCCCAGCGTGCTGAGTTATGCCCAGGCGATCACCCACCCCGAACGCGTGGGTCGGCGTGTGGCGGTGATCGGTGCCGGTGGCATCGGTTTCGATGTCTCGGAACTGCTTTCGCATCAGGGCCACCCGACGCTGGATGTCGACGCCTGGTGCGATGAATGGGGCGTCGACCTGGACGTTTTGTCGAGAGGTGGGCTGAAGGCCCCGCAACCGCCTGAGGTGCCGCGAGAAATCACCATGCTCCAGCGCAAGGCTTCCAAGCCGGGCAAGTATCTGGGCAAGACCACGGGCTGGGTGCACCGCGTTTCTCTTAAGCAACGGGGCGTCACCACCCTGGCGGGCTGTGACTACCTCAAGATCGATGACCAGGGGCTGCATATACGCCAGGATGAGATTGCCCGGGTATTGACGGTTGACAGCATTGTGGTATGTGCCGGGCAGGAGTCGGTACGTGAATTGTTGGCACCATTGAATGCGGAAGGTGTCGCGGTGCATATCATTGGCGGCGCCGATGAGGCCGCCGAGCTTGATGCCAAACGCGCCATCGAACAAGGCACGCGTCTGGCGGCAGCGCTGTAGTCTGCCGGGTGACGCTCGAAGGAAAGGGCGATAAGGTGACGTATCCGGCCAAGCGGTTATCCCGTCTTGGCCGTCCATGGCGCCGGTGGCACCCGGCTGGCGCCGCGACTACGCTTGCCTACAAGGACTTTTACTCATGACTTCGGAGTGCACTCCGCGCTTTCTTGCCAGCGACAACACTTCCGGCATCTGCCCGGAAGCGATGGAATACCTGCTCAAAGCCAACCAGACGGACGATCTGGCCTATGGCAATGATCACTGGACGGCTCGGGCGGCGGATCGTTTTCGTGAATTATTCGACTATGATTGCGAAGTGTTTTTCGTTTTCAACGGTACCGCAGCCAACTCCCTGGTGCTTTCAGCCATGGCGCGCAGTTATCACAGCGTGATCTGTCATGAACTGGCGCATATCGAAACTGATGAGTGCGGGGGACCGGAATTCTTCTCCAATGGGTCCAAACTGCTTACTGCACCGGGCCCCAACGGCAAGTTGACCCCGGAAGGCATCGAGGCGCTGGTCACTAAGCGCAACGACATTCACTACCCGAAACCGAAAGTCATTTCGCTGACGCAACCCACCGAAGTGGGCACGCTTTATTCGCGTGAGGAATTGCTGGCCATAAGGGCGGTTGCCGACAAGTACGACCTGCGCCTGCACATGGATGGTGCCCGTTTCGCCAATGCCTGTGCCAGTTTGAACGTCACCCCGGCGGAATTGACCTGGCAGGTAGGGATAGACGCCCTGTGTTTTTCCGGAACCAAGAACGGCCTGGCCTTCGGGGAAGCCATCCTGTTCTTCAACCGTGACCTGGCCGAAGATTTTGCCTGGCGTTGCAAGCAGGCCGGCCAATTGGCCTCCAAGATGCGTTTCGTGGCGGCGCCTTGGCTAGGGCTGCTGGAAAGTGGCGCCTGGCGCACCAATGCGCAACACGCCAATGCCATGGCAAGTTATCTGGCCGAAGGGCTGAGCGCCTTGCCAGGCATATCCCTGATGTTTCCCACCCAGGCCAACAGTGTGTTCGTGGAATTGCCGCCGGCGGTGATCGAGTTTCTGCGCCAGCGTGGCTGGACGTTCTATACGTTCATTGGGGCCGGTGGGGTGCGTTTTGTATGTGCCTGGAATACCACCACTGCGCTGCTTGATAACTTGATTGCCGATATTCAAACCGCCCTGAGCTGATCCTTCCCCGCCTTCTCCGTTTGCTGCTCTGTTCAAATCTTCTGCTTTCAACGCAACCAATTTCCTTTCAGGCTTTCTTAGAATAGAACGAATAAAACAAAATTGGGTTGCGTTGAAGCGACCATCATCGTTATCGCTAATGCTGACTACGCTGATAGAAGAAGTACCTCGCGTTAGCCGACGCGTCGTATCGCTGAGGTTGGGCCAGAGGAGGCATCAATGAGCATCTTTGACCACGTTCAAAATCGTTTTTCCCGTGTTCAGCAGGAAGACATGAGCCTGCAGGAGTACTTGGAGTTGTGCCGGCGCGATGCGTCTGCGTATGCCAGCGCTTCAGAGCGGTTGCTTGAAGCCATAGGCGAGCCCGAAGTGATCGATACCGCCAAGGATCCGCGTCTCTCGCGGATTTTCTCCAACAAGGTGATTCGTCGCTATCCGGCGTTCGCGGAATTTCATGGCATGGAAGAAGCCATTGAACAGATCGTGGCGTATTTTCGCCATGCTGCTCAAGGACTGGAGGAACGTAAGCAGATTCTCTACCTGCTGGGGCCGGTGGGTGGGGGTAAGTCATCACTGGCGGAACGCTTGAAGCTGTTGATGGAGCGTATTCCGTTCTATGCCATTAAGGGCTCTCCGGTGTATGAGTCGCCCTTGGGCCTGTTTTCTCCCGAGGAAGATGGCGAGCTGCTGGAAAAGGAATACGGTATTCCGCAGCGCTACCTGAAAAGCGTGATGTCGCCCTGGGCGGCCAAGCGGCTCAAGGAGTACGGCGGGGATATTTCCGAATTCCGCGTGGTGCGCCTGTATCCCTCGCGGCTGCATCAGATTGCCATTTCCAAGACCGAGCCCGGTGACGAGAACAACCAGGATATTTCCTCTCTGGTAGGTAAGGTGGATATTCGTCAACTGGAACTTTATTCCCAGGATGACCCGGATGCCTACAGCTTCTCCGGCGGGCTGTGCCGCGCCAACCAAGGGCTGATGGAATTCGTCGAGATGTTCAAGGCGCCTATAAAGGTGCTGCATCCATTGCTGACCGCCACCCAGGAAGGCAACTACAACCCCACCGAAGGGATGGGGGCGATTCCTTTCAACGGTATCGTCCTGGCTCACTCCAACGAGTCCGAGTGGCAGGCATTTCGTAACAACCGTAACAACGAGGCATTTCTCGACCGGGTATATATCGTCAAGGTGCCTTATTGCCTGCGGGTTTCCGAGGAGATCAAGATCTACGAGAAACTGCTCGAAGACTCCTCCTTGAATGCAGCGCCCTGCGCGCCGGACACCCTGCGCATGCTGTCTCAGTTCTCGGTGCTTTCACGGCTCAATGTGCCGGAAAACTCGAATCTTTTTTCCAAGATGCGCGTCTATGACGGCGAAAACCTGAAAGACACTGACCCACGCGCCAAGTCGATCCAAGAATACCGTGATGCAGCGGGTGTGGACGAAGGCATGCAGGGGCTTTCCACGCGCTTTGCATTCAAGATTCTCTCCAAGGTGTTCAACTTCGATGGCACGGAAGTAGCGGCCAACCCGGTACATCTGTTGTATGTGCTGGAACAGGCACTCGAGCGTGAGCAGCTGCCCAGTGAAGTCCATGAGCGTTATCTGGGCTTTATCAAGGAGTTTCTGGCCCCGCGCTACGTCGACTTCATCGGCAAGGAGATCCAGACCGCCTATCTTGAATCCTATAGCGAATATGGCCAGAACATCTTTGACCGCTACGTCGTCTATGCCGATTTCTGGATTCAGGATCAGGAATACCGGGACCCGGAAACCGGTGCGCTGCTCGACCGCCAGTCGCTCAATGACGAGCTGGAAAAGATCGAGAAACCGGCGGGTATTTCCAATCCCAAGGACTTTCGTCATGAGGTGGTCAACTTTGTGCTGCGGGCGCGTGCTCAGAACAATGGCATGAACCCCAGCTGGCAGTCTTATGAAAAACTTAAAGGGGTGATCGAACACAAGATGTTCGCCAATACCGAAGAGCTTCTGCCAGTGATCTCGTTCAATGCCAAGGCGTCGACATCGGATCAGCGCAAGCATGAGGATTTCGTGGCGCGCATGGTGGACCGCGGATATACCGAGAAGCAGGTGCGTTTGCTGTCGGAGTGGTATCTGCGAGTGCGTAAATCTCAGTGAGCCTTGCCGGGAGGTCACATGACCTATTTCATCGATCGAAGGCCCAATGCCAAGCACAAGAGCGCTGTGAATCGGCAGCGCTTTCTGGAGCGTTATCGTAAGCATATCAAGCGCTCCGTGGAAGAATCGGTCAACCGACGCTCGATCACCGACATGGAGCGTGGCGAAAAGATTTCGATACCCACGAAGGATATTTCCGAACCGGTGTTTCAACATGGCCAGGGTGGTTCGCGCTCGATCGTGGCGCCGGGTAACAAGGAGTTTCTCGAAGGCGACCGGATACAACGCCCCAAGGGGCAGGGCGGCCAGGGAGGAGGCCAAGGCGATGCCTCCAACCAAGGTGAAGGCATGGACGAATTCGCCTTCACCTTGAGCCGAGAAGAGTTTCTGGAGTTCGTCTTCGATGGTCTGGAACTTCCGCATTTGCAGCGCAAGCCGCTCAAGTCCCTGGATGAAGTGAAAATGGTACGGGCCGGCTTGAGCCGTGACGGTGTACCTTCACGTATCAGTATTACCCGCTCGATGCGAGAAGCCTATGCCCGGCGGATTGCCTTGCGCGCGCCGATCCGGCGTGCCTTGAAGAAAGCTCAGGAGGCGCTGCAAGCGGAAGAGCGCAAGGATTCCGTGTTACGTAATCCGGCGCGAATCATCGAACTCAAAGCGGAAATCGAGCGGCTGGAAAAACGCCTTGAGGCAATACCGTTCATCGACACCTATGACTTGCGTTACCACCAGCTCAGCGCTCAGCCGCAGCCGTCAAGTCAGGCGGTGATCTTTTGCGTCATGGATGTGTCGGGCTCGATGACGCAAAACCACAAGGATATCGCCAAGCGCTTTTTCCTGCTGTTGTATCTGTTTCTGGAGAAGCACTACGAGAAAGTCGAACTGGTCTTCGTGCGCCACCATACGGCGGCGCGGGAAGTGGGCGAGGAGGAATTCTTCTACTCACGCGAAACCGGCGGGACCATCGTTTCCAGCGCCTTGAGGTTGGTCGACAAGATCATCGAGGCGCGCTATCCCCCCGGGAAGTGGAACCTCTATGTGGCCCAGGCCAGCGATGGGGATAACTGGGACGATGATTCGGATGTCTGTCGGGAACTGCTGCTCAAGAAACTGATGCCGCAACTGCAATATTTTGCCTACGTGGAAATCACCCCGCATGAGCATCAATCCCTGTGGCAGGAGTACGAGACAGTGGCTGAGGTGTTTTCCGACCGCTTCGCCATGCGCCAGATCGTCGAAGCCGGAGACATTTATCCGGTGTTTCGCGAGCTGTTCAAGCGTCGGCTCAGCCAGAGACAGTGAGACGACACTCAAGGAGTGCGCCATGAATGACAAACGCCGTCCAATTGCCAGCGGCTCTGACTGGAACTTCGCCATACTCCAGCGTTTCGATACGGAACTTGCGTGTCTGGCGGATGAATACCGCCTGGATACTTATCCCAACCAGATCGAAGTCATCACCACTGAACAGATGATGGATGCCTACGCCAGCGTAGGCATGCCGGTGGGCTATCATCATTGGTCGTTCGGCAAGCAGTTTCTGGCCGTGGAACAGGCCTACCGGCGGGGCCAGATGGGCCTGGCCTATGAGCTGGTGATCAATTCCGACCCCTGCATCGCCTATCTCATGGAAGAGAACACCCTGATGATGCAGGTGCTGGTCATGGCCCATGCCTGTTATGGGCATAATTCCTTCTTCAAGGGCAATTATCTATTCCGGGCCTGGACGGATGCCGAATCGATCGTCGACTATCTGGTATTCGCCCGCAAGTACATTGCCCAGTGCGAAGAGCGCCATGGGGTCCAGGCCGTGGAACAGCTGCTGGATGCGTGTCACGCCTTGCAGAACTACGGTGTGGATCGCTATAAGCGGCCATCGCCGATTTCGGCAGAAGAAGAAATACGTCGCCAAGATGAACGGGAAACCTATCTCCAGACTCAGGTCAATATGCTCTGGCGGACTATTCCTGAACCCCCGCGCGGTGATGCGTCGCTAGCGGGTGGCATGAGCCCGGAAAACGATCCGCTGGGATTGCATGCCACTGGCCGATATCCTTCTGAGCCACAGGAGAACCTGCTGTATTTCATCGAGAAAAATGCGCCACTGCTGGCGCCTTGGCAGCGCGAGATCGTACGTATCGTACGCAAGTTGGCCCAGTATTTTTATCCCCAGCGCCAGACCCAGGTGATGAATGAAGGCTGGGCATGCTTTTGGCATTACACTTTGATGAATCGGCTATACGATGATGGCTTAGTTGACGAAGGATTGATGCTGGAGTTTCTTCAGTCGCACTCAGCGGTTATCCATCAACCCGATTTCGATAGTCCCAATTTCAGCGGCATTAACCCTTACGCGCTGGGATTTGCCATCTTTACCGACATAAAACGTATCTGTGTGTCGCCAACCGAGGAAGACCGGGAGTGGTTTCCGGATATGGCGGGAAGCTCATGGCGCGAATCGGTGGAATTTGCCATGCGTAACTTCAAGGATGAATCCTTTATTCAGCAGTTTCTATCTCCCAAAGTGATGCGCGACCTGAAGCTCTTTCTGGTAGTGGACGATGACCAGGAGGAAACCCTGGAAGTGGGCGCCATCCACAATGAGCGTGGCTATCGGCGTGTGCGCGAAGCCTTGGCCATGCAATACGCGCTTTCGGTCCGTGAGCCCAATGTTCAGATAGTCGAGGCGGATATTCGAGGGGATCGTTCCTTGACGCTGCATCACGTCCAGGATGCACGGCGCCCGCTAGGACGGAGTGTCTACCCGGTAATGCGCCATCTGCATCAATTATGGGGCTTTCCGGTCAGGCTTGACTCCTTTGAAGCGGAGCGTGTTACTCGACGGTACCATTGGCCGATAGAAGGGGAGGAGATTCAGGCCGGTCCTTGAGCTCATCTACAGGAAGTAGATGGAGCTGCTATACAGAATTGCTACACAGACAATTGTCCCGCGTCTAGACGCGGGACAAAGGTACAGCTGCTTAAGATGCTTCAGGCAGAAACAGATTACATCTGAGCAGTCCAGGACTGGCACCAGCCCTGGGGTTCTACGCTGTTTTGCGGGAATAGCTGGCAACCTTCATTCTCTTCCACGAAGAACATGCAGTTATTGCAAAATTCGCCTTCGCTGTAGGCCGGATGATCGCTGGCTTCGCTGGCCACTTCGACATAATTCAGGGCTTGGGCGTTACTGGAGGAAGGGTCCAGGCGGGGTAAGGTCTGGGCAAAGGCAGCCTTGGAAAGGATGCCGGCGCCCAGTGGCAAGGCGGCAAGGCCCATAAGGCTGTTACGCATGAACTTGCGACGGCTTTGATTAGCCATGGTGTCTCCTTAAACGTCACGGTCTGACGTATGGTCACGATTGATAGGGTGGTTTGCCCACCTCTTACTCCGATAACATCTGAACAACGGAGTCCCGAAACCTATGCTAGCGGAAGGCGACACGGTCTGCGAATACCTGTTTCAACCCAGCGACAATTAGTCACGGCCGCGGGCGAGTGCTGTGGCAAACAGAGGTGGGTGTTATACTCGCTGCGCATTTCTTTTTATGAAGGGCTCGTCATGCAAAATGCTGTCATCTTGATCAACACCGAGAAAGGCCAAGTGAAAGCGGTAGCCGAGCGTCTGGCGGACGTCGAAGGCATCAGCGAGGTCTATTCCACTTGTGGACGTTACGATCTGGTGGCCATTGCCCGGACCCGTGACTTTGAAAGCCTCGCGGAGTTGGTGACGGAACGTCTCAATGCCGTGGAAGGCGTGAGTGACACTGAAACCTTGAATGCAATGCAGGTGCATTCCCGCCACGATCTGGAAACCATGTTCTCCCTGGGCTGGTAACAATTGTCGGATAAAAAAACTGTTGTTGGATAGAACAAACCGCCAAGCGGAGAAATCGACCTTGCGTAATTCACTATCCCGTTGGCGCCGCCGGGGCCGCAACCTCGGTGTTTCGCTGTTATTCGTGGTAATGGCATCGGGGTTATGGCATTTCCAGGAGCGCCAGTACCGCGATGACTACAACTGGATGGGCACGCCGACTTGGGAGTCTTTGCATCCCACCACCTTTCATCGTGTATTGCGTAATGACGGCTTTCTGGTGGGTTGGTCGGATGTCCGGGTCAACGCTCTTTGGGTCAGCTATCAGCTACATGCCGTGGAAGATGCGCGCATTGGCGCGCGGCCGAATTTCCAGGCGGATTGGCGCACGCTATGGCCGATTGGCACCGACGAATATTCTGGCAGTGGTTACGATCGTGGGCACTTGGCGCCAAATTACGCGATCGCCGCGGTGCACGGGCGTGCAGCGCAGTTGCATACCTTTCGCATGAGCAATATGGCACCGCAGCGCCCCGACCTCAATCGGCAGCTATGGCAGCGACTGGAAGAGTCAGTCATGGATCATTTCGCCCCGCGTTTCGAGCAGTTGCAGGTGATTACGGGCCCAGTATTTCCGGAATCCTTCATGGATAACGTCTTCAATCGTGTCGGGCTTGTGGAAATTCCCGAAGCCTTCTACAAGATTGTCGTGGCGCCTCACGCTGAAACGCCGCAGGCATTGGCGTTCATCATGCCTCAGACCGCACGCGGTAATGAGCCGTTGGACGATTATCTGGTGAGTATCGATCAGGTAGAGGCACGTACCGGTTTGGACTTCTTTCCCGATCTGGCTCAGGACGTTGAGCAACGTCTGGAAAGCCGCATCGAGACGGACGGTTGGGCGTTGGAAGAGGTAGCCAAACGGCCGGGACGGTTTCAGTAGATAACGGATTGCTTGAAGGTCAACATAAACAGTGGCTAATACGGCAAAGGATTGGCGCGACAAGTGGGACTATACGGTATGACTGGATGATACGATGGGAAGATGACGCAGAAAGAAGGGGAAATAATAAGAAATGATGCGGTTGGACGGTACCATGAAGCATGGTGCCCAGGAGAGGACTTGAACCTCCACGTCCATACGGACACTAGCACCTGAAGCTAGCGCGTCTACCAATTCCGCCACCTGGGCGCATCATATTGCTGCTTTTTCGATGTGATCGGTTGTGTTCGGTATGGTGCCCAGGAGAGGACTTGAACCTCCACGTCCATACGGACACTAGCACCTGAAGCTAGCGCGTCTACCAATTCCGCCACCTGGGCGAACACAAGCCTGCCTACATTTTATGCGACTGTCTTCAAGTACAGCCTTCACTACTTCACCTCGCTGTGACCGAGGTAACCAGACGTTTTTGAGTAATATACTCAAAAACTAATGGTGCCCAGAAGAGGACTTGAACCTCCACGTCCATACGGACACTAGCACCTGAAGCTAGCGCGTCTACCAATTCCGCCATCTGGGCAAGTGGCGCGTATATTACCCGCCTGGTAATGGAATGCAAGCCTTTGACGGCGTTTTTTCTTGCCCTACAGGCGATAAACAGCAAGGAAGATGGTTGGGTCATTCAAACAGCGGCGCTATACTGCGGGCATGACCAATCATAGACTTGTTTTTTCCGACACATTCGCTGCTGGAACCTTGTGCATGCGACGCTTGGCGTCCGCGCTCCATCATCACTTCTCTTTAGAGCACCTGCTTCTAAATACTCTTCCCCTGCCGCCGCTGAGGATGCCGAAAGCATGACGCAATGGACTTTACGTGACGATCCGCACGCCGAACGCGAAGCGCATAAGTACGACAAACCCGCGCCTAGTCGCGAATATCTTCTAGCTGCGCTTGAAGAGTACGGCAAACCTATTACCCACGAAAACATGAGCCGGATGCTGGGCCTTGAAGATGAAGATCTTCAAGAAGCAGTACGTCGTCGCATGGCCGCCATGGAGCGTGACGGTCAGGTGCTACGCAATCGCCGCAATGCCTATGCCTTGATCGATAAGCTGGACTTGATCAAGGGTAAGGTGCTGGGCCATCGAGATGGCTTCGGTTTTCTGGTGCGCGATGACGGCAAGAAGCCCGATCTGGTGTTGCAGTCGCGGCAAATGCGCCGCGTCTTCCATGGCGACCATGTCCTGGCACGTGTCACCGGACGTGATCGCCGCGGGCGTGACGAGGCCACCATTTCCGAGGTGCTGACACGCAACACCCAGACAATCGTGGGCGTGTATCGGGCCAATACGCCGGAATTCGGTATCCTGATTCCCGAGAACCCTCGTGTCACCCAGGAAGTGATCATTCCTCACAGTGCCTGTGGTGGTGCCCAGGACGGGCAGGTGATTTCAGCCAAAATCGTCAAACAGCCAGAAACGCGCGTGCAGCCGGTAGGGGAAGTCGTCGAAGTACTGGGCGAACGCATGGACCCTGGCATGGAAATCGATATTGCGATTCGCAGTTACGATATTCCCGCCGAGTTTCCACCAGAGGTGCTGGATCAGATCGCCGGTATCTCGGCGGAAGTCGAAGAAGCCGACAAGGCTCACCGTATCGACCTGCGGGATACGCCATTGGTGACCATCGATGATGAGTCGGCAAAAGACTTCGACGATGCGGTCTGCGCCTGGAAGACCAAGTCGGGCAGCTGGAAATTGCTGGTGGCGATTGCCGACGTTTCGCATTACGTTCGGCCGAGTGCAGCGCTGGACGAAGAAGCGCGTACACGTGGCACCTCGGTATACTTTCCGGGCCAGGTCGTGCCGATGCTTCCGGAGCTTCTTTCCAACGGTCTGTGTTCGCTGAACCCGCATGTCGACCGTCTGGTGCTGGTCTGCGAAATGAATATTTCCAAGACCGGCACCATCAGCCGTCACCGCTTTTATGAGGCGGTAATGCGCTCTCATGCGCGCCTGACCTATAACAAGGTGGCGGCGATGCTCGATGAGTCGAGCAAAGAGGGCGAGGCGCTGCGTAACGAGCATGCCTCCTTGGTCAAGCCGGTCAAGAACCTGCATGAGCTTTACAAGCTGCTCCGTCAGGCACGTGAAGAGCGTGGGGCGATCGATTTCGAGACCACCGAAACCGCGATCATCTTCAATGAAGAGCGCAAGATCGAAAAAATCGTGCCGCGCTCACGCAACGATGCTCACAAGGTGATCGAGGAATGCATGCTCGCGGCCAACGTGGCCACGGCACGCTTTCTCGACAAGCATGACCTCCCGGCGCTTTACCGCATTCATGAGCGTCCCGCTCCGGAGCGCCTCGACAAGCTGCGCCTGTTTCTCAATGAGTTGGGGCTTTCCCTGGGCGGCGGCGACGAGCCCACCCCTCAGGACTACCGCACCCTGGCGGAGACGATCAAGGGTCGGCCGGATTTCGATATCATTCAAACCGTGATGTTGCGCTCGATGAGTCGTGCCGTGTATTCACCGCAGAACGACGGCCACTTCGGCCTGGCGTATCCCGCCTATGCCCACTTCACCTCACCGATCCGGCGTTATCCGGACCTGTTGGTTCACCGCGCCATTCGTTCGGTGATTCGCGGGCCACGCCAGACCAATACGGTGCTGCGTGCCGAAGGCGCGCCGGTCGAGCCGCCAAGCAAGTGGTGCCCTTATACGTTCGAGCAGATGGTCGAGCTGGGTGAGCACTGTTCGATGGCCGAACGTCGCGCTGACGATGCCACCCGTGATGTCGAAGACTGGCTCAAGTGCGAGTTCATGTCCGACAAGCTGGGTGAAGTCTTTGAAGGGACCATCGCCACGGTGACCCAGTTCGGGCTTTTCGTGCGCCTGGATGAATTCTATGTGGAAGGGCTGGTGCACGTCACCTCGCTGCCATCTGACTATTACCACTACGAAGCCGAAAAACATCGACTCAAGGGTGAACGGACCGGTTCGAGCTATCGCTTGGGTGATGGCCTCACGGTGCAGGTCGCGCGTGTGGACATGGATGATCGTAAGATCGACTTCGCCCTGGAAAATGACAAGCCACGTCCTAAGCGTCAGCCGCGCAAAAGCCGCTCGGCCGACAAGAAGGAAGGCACCCATAATAGCGGTGAGGGTGCACGGCGAACTCGCCGCGGGCCACGCAAGACGTCACCCAAGAAGGGGTAAGTAATGAAACCGGCGTCTTCTCGTCAGCATCTCAAGGTGCCGAATGGCCTTGAGCTGGTATTTGGTGTGCATGCGCTGCGCAGCCTGCTCGATCGTGGTGAAGCTCCCCGTGAATTGTGGGTGCAGCAAGGGGCGGGCACGCGCCTTGCGGCTCTAGTGGACGAAGCTCAATCCAAGGGAGCATTGGTCAAGGAGCGGCCCCGCGAAGTGCTCGACCAACTGACCCAGGGCGGTGCCCATCAGGGTGTGGCGGCGTTCTGCTCGCCTTTGACACCCGAAGGCGAAGAGTCGTTGTGGCTCAAGTTGCGCGCCTGGCGGGCACCACAGCCGCCATTGTTTCTGGTGCTCGATGGCGTGACCGACGTGCATAACTTCGGTGCTTGCCTGCGCAGTGCCGATGCAGCCGGTGCACATGGGGTGATCGTGGCCAAGGACAAGGCCGCTCCGCTCAATGCCACCGTACGCAAGGTGGCTTGCGGTGCTGCTGAAGTGGTGCCGGTTTATCAGGTCACCAATCTGGCGCGCACCCTGGCCAAGCTCAAGGTCGAAGGTGTGTGGATTACCGGTGCCGCCGGTGAAGCCGAATCCAGTATCTATCAGATCGACTTCACCGGTCCTGTGGCCCTGGTGATGGGGGCCGAAGGCAAGGGCATGCGCCGCTTGACCCGCGAAGCCTGCGATAATCTCGCCAAGCTGCCCATGGCGGGGCAGGTGTCGAGCCTGAATGTCTCGGTGGCCACGGGCATCTGCCTGTTTGAGGCGGTGCGCCAACGACAGCTTGCAAGTTAGTCGCTGCGCCCCTAAAATGCCTGCGCCCGTTTGCCTGACAAGCGGGCGCTATTCTACTTGATGCCTCCGGCGTCTCGTCGCTTGCTGCGATGACTCGAACGGAGGCATTTCAATCACCTCCTTGCTTCCCTGTCGTGGTGCCTCGGTAGCACGCGCATTGGAAGCTGCCAAACCGCAAGGAGATCGTATGCGTCATTATGAAATCGTGTTCATGGTCCATCCGGACCAGAGCGAGCAAGTGCCGGCCATGGTCGAGCGCTATACCAGCATTGTCACCGAAAATGGTGGTACCGTGCATCGTCTGGAAGATTGGGGCCGTCGCCACCTGGCTTACCCGATCAACAAGATCCACAAGGCTCACTACGTGCTGATGAACGTCGAGTGCGGCGGCGAGACTCTCGACGAAATCGAGAACATCTTCCGTTTCAACGATGCCATCATCCGCAGCTTGGTCTTGCGCTGCAAGGAAGCTGTCACCGAAGCTTCACCGATGATGAAGCCGGCAGAAGAAAAGCGTCCGCGTCGCGAAGACAAGCCCCGCGAAGAAACTGCCTGATTTTATTATTTGCACGTTTGAAGGAGTTATTCCATGGCACGTTTTTTCCGTCGCCGCAAGTTTTGCCGCTTCACCGCTGAAGGCGTAAAGCAGATCGATTATAAGGATCTGGATACGCTGAAAGCTTACATCACCGAAACCGGCAAGATCGTTCCAAGCCGTATCACCGGCACCAAGGCACGTTATCAGCGCCAGTTGGCGACAGCTGTAAAGCGCTCGCGTTACCTGGCGCTTCTGCCCTACTCCGATAGCCACAAGTAAGTTGCTAGCGTGATGTTGGTACTCGCCCGATGGCTGATGCGCGGCATACCCTACGCCGCCGCCGGGGCTGCTTTGGCAACCCTGGTGCCTTGGCTATTCTGGCTGGGGGCGGCAATCGCCGCCCTGGCGACGCTGCGCCATGGCCTTGTGCCGGCGCTTCCTGTGGTTATCGCCGCCGCGCTACCCGCCGGCTGGTGGTGGTCGCAGGGTGATGTGATTCCGCTTGCCAGCGTACTGCTGGTGACGCTGATGGCCGTTATTCTGCGTGAGCGAATGCGCTGGAGTGAGGCACTGATTGGTGGCTCGCTGGCTGCCTCGGCAATGATCCAGTTGGGTGTTTTCACTCCGCCGGGTGACACCCGCTTGATGCTTGAGGAGTTGCGTAAAGGCTCCCCTGAGATTGATCGCATGCTGACCGAGTTCACCAGCCAAGGGTTTGATACTCAGGTGCTGGCTGAACTGGTCATCAGTGGCGTCACCGGGTTAGTGGTATTGCTGGCATCGATAGGCTGTCTGGCACTGGCGCGCAGCTGGCAGGCCGGGCTTTATAACCCGGGAGGCTTTCGCGAGGAGTTTCACGCCTTGCGCCTGGCGCCTCGGGAACTGGCCGTTCTGCTGGTGCTGGGCGTGGGGGGCATGCTGCTGGGAATTGCGCCGTTGGCCATGCTTGGGTGGGTACCTTTGCTGATCGCTGGCATTGCGTTGGTACACGGGGTTATTGGATTAAAAGGGATGAATGGCTTGTGGTTGGTAGCGTTCTACGCGCTGCTTATCACCACATGGCCCGCGATTCTCATCGTGCTGCTGTTGGGCCTGATCGATACGCTAGCGAATTTTCGCGCACGGTTGGCTCGCAGCAACTGACAAGAGGTTTACGAGATGGAAGTCATTCTGCTCGATAAGATTGGTAAGCTGGGCGGCCTCGGTGACAAGGTCACTGTAAAGCCTGGTTATGGTCGTAACTACTTGGTGCCTTACGGCTTGGCCGTGCCGGCCACCAAGGAAAACATCGAAGCCTTCAATGCCCAGCGCTCCGAGCTCGAAGCTCAAGCTGCCGAGCGCAAGGCCGAAGCCGAAGAGCGTGCAGCACAGCTCAATGAAATCGAACTGTCCTTGACATCGAAAGCCGGTGACGAAGGCAAGCTGTTCGGTTCCATCGGTCCGCGTGATATCGCCGATGCGATTTCTTCCGCGGGTATTGATGTGGTCAAGAGCGAAGTTCGCATGCCGCAAGGTCCGATTCGTCACACCGGCGAATTCGACATCGATCTGCATCTCCATCCAGAAGTGAATGCAGTGGTGCGTGTGGTGATTGTGGCTGAATAAGCCGCTTGATCTCGCCAGACCATCAAAGGGCGCGGGCTATCCCGCGCCCTTTGTCGTTCCGGGTTTATCAACGACACCCCAGTCACTGATTTACCCCTCAGGCTACCGGTTTGAACGATATCGAGCGTTCAAGGAGCAAATGATGCAGGACAGGTCTTCTTCCGACCAGGAAACGGCAGCGCTCAAGCTGCCTCCTCATTCGTTGGAGGCGGAGCAGTCGGTTCTCGGCGGGTTGATGCTGGATAACCAAGCTTGGGACAATGTGTCGGACCGGTTGGTGGCCGATGACTTCTATCGCTACGAGCATCGCTTGGTATTCAACGTCATGATCTACATGGCGGAAGCCGGACAGCCGCTGGATGTGGTCACGCTCTCGGAAGCCCTGGAAGCACGCGACCAGCTGGATACGGTCGGTGGCCTGGCATTTCTGGCCGAACTTGCCCGCAATACCCCCTCGGCGAGCAATATTCGCGCCTACGCCGATATCGTGCGTGAGCGGGCGACGTTGCGAAAGTTGATCCGTGCCGCCAGCCAGATAGCCGATGGTGCTTTCAGCCCCCAAGGGCGTCCTGCCGATGAACTGTTGGACGAGGCCGAGCGTCTGGTCTTCCAGATCAGCGAGGAGCGGCCTAAAAGCGGTGGTCCTCTCGGCATGAGCGAGCTTTTGACCAAGGCCGTGGATCGCATTGACGAGTTGTTCAATCTCAAGGGCGAAATGACCGGCTTGTCCACCGGTTTTCGTGACCTGGACGAGATGACGACCGGCTGGCAGCCCTCGGATCTGGTGATCATTGCCGGAAGGCCTTCGATGGGCAAGACCTCCTTTGCCATGAACCTGGTGGAACACGCGGTAATTTCCAGCGATAAGGCGGTGATGGTGTTTTCCATGGAGATGCCCGCGGAATCCTTGATGCTGCGGATGCTGTCCTCCCTGGGGCGAATCGACCAGACCCGTGTGCGTACTGGCCAGCTGGAAGATGAGGATTGGCCACGGCTGACCTCGGCGGTCAACCTGCTTAAAGACAAGCAGCTGTTCATCGACGACACCGCAGCGCTTTCGCCCAATGAGATGCGCTCGCGCATACGCCGGGTGGTACGCGAGCATGGCAACATGGCATTGATCATGATCGATTATCTGCAGTTGATGCAGATTCCTGGTTTTTCCGAAAATCGTACCGGGGAAATCTCGGAGATTTCGCGTTCGTTAAAAGGGATGGCCAAGGAATTCGGTTGCCCGGTGGTAGCGCTTTCCCAGCTTAACCGTTCATTGGAGCAGCGCCCCAACAAGCGCCCGGTGATGTCGGATTTGCGGGAGTCCGGGGCCATCGAGCAGGATGCGGATGTGATCGCCTTCGTCTATCGTGATGAGGTGTACAACCAGGACAACCCGGATAACCAGGGGCTGGCTGAATTGATTATCGGCAAGCAACGTAACGGCCCCATCGGCACGGTGCATATGGCATTTATCGGTAAATACACCCGTTTCGAGGACTTGGCCCCGGACAGCTACGGGGAAGCCTTCGGCGGTTGAGCCGATGTTGAGAGACGGTTGAGGCGCAATGGCCAAGCCGCATAATGCCCAGTCGCGAAGGGCAGGGCCGATAAGCAAACGCACGAACGAGACTGGCGTGCGAGTGGCAATCAATCAAGTGGAGAAAGCAATGGCTGGTGGTTTTCGACGGGGTAATCGTCCGCGCATTCCCAAGTTGGAAGCGCGGGGTGAGCTACAATCGCTGGAGAAGGAAGGCCCGTTCAAGGAATGGCTGGGGATGCCGGATCTTTACCGTTATCATTTGGTGGTGGAAGGCGAGGCCTACAGTTATCAGACGGAAGACAGTGAGTTGCCTGTCGCGGTCGGTGACAAGGTGGTGTTCCGCTATAAGCAGACCAAGGCGGGTAACTGGATTGACCGTAACTCATTGGGAAAGGCGATCGACCCAGCTGATTATCAGTAATATTTGATGAAGATACTTGGAACTCCCTTGCAGCATTGCCGTCATATTTGTGACACTCAACCGCAATGGAAATGTCATCAGGCACAGTCAAGCTGTGCCTGAGTTGTATTTAATGCAGGAGGGAACCATGGAGTTCAAGTCACTCAAGCCGTTCGTCAAACAGCATGATAATTTTGAAATACGGGTGATTACCCACGCCGGCAGCCGTTTCTATCAAGTGGAACTTGAAGATGTGGAAGGGCAGCGCCACATGCTGACTAATCGTAAAAAACCGATGCTATTTCGCGCGCTCGACGATGTTTACCTGGAGCTCAAGCGAGCCGGTATTCACCGTGCTTACTTGGTGCAGTATGTGCCCCAAGACGAAGTGGTCGGTCGCGAAGCCCATTATGATGCCCCTCTGACATCGCGCATGCCGCTAGTCTTTTGAGGTCGTTCTCAAGACCGTTTAGCACAACGTCTAGCTTGACGTTTTTCCCACCACTGGCCCAGCCGTACCCGGCGGCGGGCAAAAAAACGGTAGCCGGTATCCATGACGCCGCATATACCGGGCAAGCAAGACAGCCACACCAGCCGCCGGTAGCCTAATACGGCATAAAGGGCCCGGCTGGCGTCCATGCCTATATACCACGCCCCTTGGCTATCCAATACGTGCAGCTTTCCCATCATGCGCTCGAATCGGGTGTCGTATGCTTCGGCATTGAACGTTGGGCTTTGGATATCGACCAGCTTGATACGCTCACGCTGGCGATGCTTTTCCAGCCAAGCGACTTCGACGCGGCAGAAAGGGCAGTGGCCGTCGTGAAATAGCGTTACCGGCGCGCTCGCTTGCAATGTCTGAAAGCGGCTCATAAAAACTCCTGGGGCAGTAATCTGCCGGATAGTAAGCTCAAGGCTTAGACATGTGTTCATCTATTGTTATACAGATCGTGTCGATAGTATAACTTTATGCCGCCGCGGTGGTGAAAAATGCTAAGATCCCATGACGTATAACGTATTTGCCTAGGAGTATTGGATGACCACGAGCGTAGAGAAGGACCAGCCCGGTACAGGGCGCTTGGCGCATGCCGCCTCCGACCACCCGCCGGTGGCTCCCACCAAGGTCGGTGTGGTGCTGGCCAATCTGGGCACGCCCGATGCCACCGATTACTGGTCGATGCGACGTTACCTAGGTGAATTTCTGTCCGACAAGCGGGTGGTGGATTACGCCGATTGGAAATGGCAGCCCCTGTTGCAGCTGGTCATTCTCAGCAAGCGTCCCTTCTCTTCGGGAAAAGCGTATAAAAGTATCTGGAATATGGAAAACAACGAAAGCCCGTTATTGACCATTACCCGTGCGCAAACCGAGAAAGTGACTACGGCGCTGCACGAGCTTTACGGTGATAATGTGGTGGTGGATTTCTGCATGCGCTACGGCAATCCTTCCACCGATAGCGTGATTCGGCGACTTCAGGCCCAAGGCTGCGAAAAAATCGTGTTCTTCCCGTTATATCCGCAATACGGCTCACCGACCACCGCGACTGCCAACGATCAGGCCTTTCGCACCTTGATGAAACTCAAGTGGCAGCCCTCCATTCGTACGGTGCCGGCGTATTTCGAGCACCCGGAATATCTCACGGCGCTGGCCAATTCAGTGCGGGAGGTCTATGAAAACACGGCGTCACGCCCGGAAAAATTGGTGGCCAGTTACCACGGCGTGCCCCAGCGTTATCTGATGGAAGGCGACCCCTATCATTGTCACTGCCAGAAGACCACGCGCCTGTTGAAAGAACGGCTGGGGATGGCGGATGAAGAGATCGTGACCACTTTCCAATCCAAGTTCGGGCCGGAGAAGTGGGTGGGGCCGGCTACCGTGGACTATGTGGCGGAGCTTGCCAGGCAGGGCAAGAAACATATCGCGGTGATATCCCCAGCGTTCGCCTCGGATTGTGTAGAAACGTTGGAGGAAATTCAGGAAGAGATCCGCGATAGCTTTCTGGAGGCCGGGGGCGAGACCTTCACCTATATTCCTTGCCTGAATGACCGGGACGATCATATCGCAGCCCTGACAGCGATTATCCGCAACGAACTGGGTGGCTGGCTCTAGCCAATGAAAAGGCCAATGTATCAACGACTGCATTGGCCTTCTCGCTACCCATCCTGCTTGTCAGCCGTGTCCCTGATCGGGATGCGGCACCGGCTTGTCACCGATTTCTTCATCCCGCAGCTCCGAAGGCCGGCCTTGGGTCTTGTCGACATGAGGCAGCTGCAAGTGCAGCCCGGTCTTGGCCAGCAAATGCGCGCTGACCGGGGCGGTGATGAACAAGAACAAGGTAATCAGTATTTCCTGGATATCCGGCTTGCCCTGGGCACCCCAGAAATACAGCATCGAAGCCAGCAGAATGCAGCCAATGCCCAGGGTGGTTGCCTTGGTGGGGCCGTGCAGGCGCATGTAGAAGTCGCGCAGGTGGGTCATGCCCAGCGAGCCGATAAATACGAAGATGCCGCCTGCAATCAGCAGGAAACTGATCACGCCCTCAAGAATCACGTTAATCGTCATGGAGCCTCCAAGGCCTTTTTTATTCGATGATATCGCCGCGTAGCAAGTACTTGCACACCGCTACCGTGCTGATGAAACCGAGCATGGCGATCAACAGTGCCGACTCGAAATAGGTCTTGGTGTTGAGCCACAGGCCCATCATCACAATCAAGGCAATGGAATTGACGTACATGGTGTCCAAGGCCAGCAGTCGGTCGGGAAGCGAGGGACCCACGGTGAGTCGATAGACATTCAGCAACAGCGCCAGGATCACTAGCGCCAGACTGATCTTGAGTGCGATAGCTAGCATTCATATATCTCCATAAGCGGTCGCTCGTAACGCTCGCGAATGTGATTGATAAGCGCCTCTTCGTCCTCCACATCCAAAGCGTGGATCAGCAGCGTCTTGCCATCCATACGCAGGTTGGCCGAGACCGTTCCCGGGGTAAGGCTGATGGTATTGGCCAGCAAGGTAACCGTGAAACGCTTCTTTACCATCAGTGGATACTCAACGAAATGCGGACGCATGCGGCGCCAAGGGTTGATGATCAACCAGGCCACCTCGAGATTGGCGACGATGATATCGCCGAGTACTCGCAGAACGAAGCGCAGCAACAGCCAGGGTTGGCTGACATGCGGCTGTAGATCCCAGAAACGGTAGGTAAGCAGAGGAATGACGATCGCCAGTACGCTCCCCAGCAGAATCTGGCCGAAGGCCATGCTACGTGTCATGAGTAGCCATACCAGCAACAGCAGGATCGACAACAGAGGTGTCGGCAGCCAAGAGCGGGGCTTGATCATCAGATATTACGCGGGATACCCGGTACTTTTAGTGCCGGGAGGGATAGCGCGTCGTGCGCAGCACGACTCGGGGTTCCCTGTCCGCGCCTCCTTAGGGTTGAATCGTGGGTATCTGGTGATAGCCGTAGCCATCACCGCGTTGCAGCAGAGTGCAGTAGCGCCAGGATATCCCCTGTACCGCGCCCTGTTCGGTCTGAATGTTGAAACTGCCAGTCTTGCGGATTGCCGCGCGCCCTGTATGTGTGCCGGCCTTCTTGCCGGTCGGGACAATCGCCCTAACCCTATCGCCGGTCTGAAAGCCCTGTACCTGCTTCTGGCGCATCAGGTAGCCACGCGGAAAACCGTATTTGTCGAGCCGGGTGCGCTGATAACTGCCACGCCCGGTGGCCTTGATGATCAGCGTCGGCACTTGCCAACCCTTCAGGAAGTCGACGTTTCCAACACAGGCCGCATCCAGGGCGTGGGTCTTGGGAATACCCAGGCGCTGGCGGTTGAACTTGGTGCGACCGCCGCTACCCACGGCGACTGGCAGACCAGTGGTTTTCATGGCGCCAAACAGCGCCCAGCGCGTGGCGTTGACGGCGGCGGCATCCCGCAGCGGCAACTTGAGCTGGCGCTGCACCCGAGCCAAGCGCGTTTCCGCCGACAGGCCATTGGCTTTGAGGCGGCGTTTCAACCCCTTGTCGGTGGCAAAGAAGTCGGCAAGCGGCTGGCTGTCCTTGGCGGTGTTGCAGTCGTGACAGACGATGGTCAGGTTGCTCACCCGGTTCGAGCCGTCCCGAGCGCGCGGCACCACATGCTCAATTTCCAGCGGTGTATCGCCAGTACCGCAATAGGCGCACTTCCGGCCCCACTTCTCTAGCAGGTACTCGCGTACCTCATAGCCAAGCAAGGTGCCTTGCTGGTACTCGACCCCGGTAATCTCCGGGTTTTCCAGCTTCTGCATATCGAAGCGCACCAGCTCCATGCTCAGGTGAGTCACCGGCACCCAACGGCACAGCTTGTCCACCCAGGCCATGGTTGTATCGACCCGATGCTGCAGGCTGGGCGGCAGCCAGCCCTTCTTGCGCGTCCGGTTGTCGAAACGTGGCTTCCGATGGCGTAGGTTCTTGCTGCGACGCCGCCGGCGAAACCCCGCCCGTTGCTCCAGTGCCTGACGAATCTGGAAACCCCGATGGACCAATTGAAACAGGCAAAGCACATGACGTATCGCCGGTGCCTGCTCGTCCGTTGCGTTGTCTTCCAGGCGCATCAGCGCCAGGCCGGTTTCCTTGCTGCCCGGATCAGCGGCCAGCAGGGTTGGCTGCAAGGTGCCGTCACTCTGGCGCCGATCACGCAGCCGGATCACGAAGGGAGTGCGATTCACTACCACCGCCCGACCGCGCTCCAATAGCAATCTTGCGCGCTTTTCGCTACACGGCATCAACGGCTGCTTGTTTTTTCCCAATACCAAGACTGCCATACCAACAACCTCCTTTGTTCTTGCCCTTACGGGCCTGGTGACGCAGGTCTTGCGACCTGTCTCCCCTCGGGAATGTCTGCAACCGGCTCCCGCCGAACATGGTGCCATCGACAGCGATCAGAACCTTCGGCGCTTTACCTTTCACCAGCATGCTCCTGATCTTCCAGAGCGCCGAACTGAGTGAAGCATCCGGCGGTGGGGTCTTAACGACCTATTGCAAACGTAGCGGGTTGGCTACCGCTTTCCCTGGTCAACCGGGCTTGTTGTCACAAGCCTCATCCCTTCAGGGCGAGGTAGTTGACGGAGACTCTCCGTCGAGAAGGGCATGAATCATGCTCTGGGGGTTGGCCAGTTGGACGGCGGTGGCGTGAGTGTAGTCGCTGATCGGGCCCGCCAGTACCACCAGCAGGGGGGATGCGCCCAATAACCAGACGACGCCGAACCATTGGCGGCGCGGTAACGCTTCGCCAGCGGCTTCACCGTGGCTGCGCCAGAACAGGGTGGAGCCGGCGCGGGAAAGGGCAATCATCATGCACAACCCACCGCCTAGCAGGATGGGCCACAGCCACAACCGCTGAGTGCCTTCGGCGGCTATCAGCAGAAATGCCTTGCCGATAGCGCCGGACAGCGGCGGCATGCCCGCCACCGCTATGGCCCCGAGAAAGAATAGCCCCGCCAGCCAGCCGCCCTGTTTGAGAGGGCGGCCTTTCACCAGCCGTGTTCCGGCTTTACCGCGTTGCACACCGATCAATTCGGCAAGCAGGAAGAGCCCGCCGGTCACCAGGGTGGTATGAATCAGATAATAGAGTAGCGCGGAGGTGGCCTCTACCGAGCCGATGCCGATGCCGGCCAGCAGGGTGCCGACCGAAAACAACACCAGATAGGCGACCATCAGGCGCAGATCCCGTGCCGCCAGTATACCCATGGCGGCGGCTACCAAGGTGGCCAGGGACAACCACCAGACCCAGGATTGTTCCAGTCCGGCGAGTGGCCCCGCCTGTTCGCCGAAGAGCAGCGAGTAGACCCTGAGAATCGCATAGATACCTACCTTGGTCATGATGGCGAACAGCGCCGCTACCGGGGCGGGTGCCGCGGCATAGGCACGCGGCAGCCAGAAGTAGAGGGGCAGGATGGCGGCCTTGAGGCCGAACACCACCAGCAGCATCAGGGCGCCGGCCGTCACCAGGCCGGCCCGTTCGGCAGGGAGTTCGCTGATCCGCACGGCCATATCGGCCATGTTGAGAGTGCCGGTGGCGCCGTAGAGCACGCCCACCGCAATCAGAAACAGTGAAGAGCCTGCCAGGTTGAGTACCACATAATGCACCCCGGCCTGAATGCGTGCCTTGCCGCCGCCATGCATCAGCAGGGCGTAAGAAGCCAGTAGCAAGACCTCGAAAAATACGAAGAGGTTGAACAGGTCGCCGGTGAGAAAGGCACCATTGATGCCCATCAGCTGGAGCTGGAAAAGCCCATGGAAATTGCTGCCTTTCTCGTCGTCACCGCCACAGGCGAAGACCACCGCACCCAGTGCAAGCACGGCGGTCACCAGTACCATCAAGGCTGACAGGCGATCGAGCACCAGAACGATACCAAAGGGGGGCTGCCAACCGCCCAGCGCGTAGTAGCTCACTTCGCCGCCGGCGGCCTGGGCCAGCAGCGCGATGCCGATCATCACCAGCAATGCAGTCGCGCCCACGCCTATCAGGCGCTTGGAGCGGGTGCCGCCCTGGCGGCGGCGCAATGTCAGAATGCCGGCCACCAACGGCAGGACGACCGGCAGGACAATCAAATGCTGTATCACTGGCGTTCCTCCTCGCGGCCGTCGACATGATCGTTACCCGCCTCGCTGCGGGCGCGCATCGCCAGAATCACCACGAAGGCGGTCATGGCGAAGCCGATGACGATGGCCGTAAGTACCAGTGCCTGCGGCAAAGGGTCGGCATAGCTTGCGGGGCCGTCAACGATAGCGGCCCCATCGGTGGTCAGCCCACCCATGGAGAACAGAAAGAGGTTCACGGCATAGGAGAGCAAGGTCAAACCGACCACAACCGGAAAGGTGCGTCCGCGTAGTGTCAGGTAGAGACCACAGGCGGTGAGAACACCGGTGGTGATGGCGTAGAGGCCTTCCATCAACTTTTCTCCTTGGTGGAACGTTCGGTATCGCTCGATGCTGGTTGCTTGACCGGGCGGTGCGCGGTGGTGACCTTGCCCAGATTGGCCAGAATCATGAGGGTAGCTCCTACCACCGCCAGGTAGACGCCTAAATCGAAAAGCATGGCGGTGGCCAATTCGAACTTACCCACCAGCGGTAGATGGAAGTAGCCGAAAGCCGAGGTCAAGAACGGCTTTCCGAACAACCAGCTGCCCAGACCGGTAAGAGTAGCGATGGCGACCCCGGCAATAGCGATCGGTTGGTAGGGAAAGTCGAGGCGGTACTGGACCCATTCGACGCCACGCGCCATGTAGACCAGGATAAGGGCCACGGCGGTGATCAGCCCGGCGATAAAGCCGCCGCCCGGCATGTTGTGTCCTCGCAGGAAGATGAAGGCCGAGACCAGCAGCGCCAGAGGTAGTATGGCCTGGGAAATGGTGGTCAGGATCATCGGATAGCAGTCCGGCGACCAGAGGCGCCCCTCGTTATCGCTGTGAGGCATGAACAAGCGCAGACGATTGAGTAGCTTGAAGATCGCCAGCCCCGCGAGGGCCAGTACGGTGATTTCACCCAGGGTATCGAAGCCGCGAAAGTCGACCAGAATCACGTTGACCACATTGTGACCGCCACCGCCGGGCACGCTGTTTTCCATGAAAAAGCCCGATATCGGGTCGTTGTCACGGGTTAGCACCGCATAGTTGAGGCTTGCGATGACCGTGCCTAGGGAGCCGGCCAGGGCTATGTCGCGCAGGTTGCGGCGTGGCGAGGACTCGCTGGCGGTTTTCTGGGGCAGAAAGAACAGCGCCAACATCAACAGAATCATGGTGACGACTTCCACCGACAGCTGCGTCAGGGCCAGGTCGGGAGCGGAGAATCGCGCGAAAGTCAGCGCGACCACCAGCCCCACGACGGAAAGCATCAGCAGCGATATCAGGCGGTGGCGGTGGGTGAGCACGGTACCGATGCCACCGAAGATCAATAGACCGGCGCCCAGCAACAGTACCCCGTCGAGAGGCTGGTTGCCCCGGCTGCCGGTAAGGGCTCCCATGCCGGCCAGGCCCAGTGTGCCCATGACCAGGGCGGCGAACAGCAGCAATCCCATGTAACGTTGCAGTGAGCCGCCATCGAAGCGGGCCAGGCCGCTTTCCGCCCGGCGAACCAGGCATTGCATGGCACTCTCGAAGACCAGGCGAGCATCCACCGGCTGGAAGCTTTTGGCAAAACTTTTCAGGTAGGGGTGACGCCAGTAGAGAGCAATACCCGCGACGATGGCCACCAGGCTCATAGCCAGCGGCAGATTGAAGCCATGCCACACTGCCAGGTAGAACGTCAGGGCTTCACCGAGCACAGCCTGGGTGGCCAGCCCCAGCAGGCCGGTGGCCAAGGCGGCAGGAAATATCCCCACCAGAACGCAAAGAACCACCAGCAATTCCACGGGTAAGCGCATCAGATGTGGCGGCTCATGAGGAGATTTCGGCGGGGCTTGGCGAGCCGGCTTGAAGAAGACTGCATATACCAGGCGTAGTGAATAAGCCACCGACAGTACGCCACCCAAGGTCGCCAGGACAGGCATTATCCAGCTCAACCCGCCCAGCACCGGTGTGACCAGCGTCTCGGTGAAGAACATTTCCTTGGAGAGAAAGCCATTGAGTAGCGGTAGCCCGGCCATGGCGGCGGCGGCCACGGTGGTCAACAGGGCGGTGACCGGCATGGCGCGCCTGAGCCCGCCGAGGTGGCCAAGCTCGCGGGTGCCGGTTTCGTGATCGATGATCCCCGCACTCATGAACAGCGCCGCCTTGAAGGTGGCATGGTTGAGTATATGAAAGAGCGCGGCGAGCACCGCCATGGGACTGCCGATGCCCAACAGCACCGTGATAAGCCCCAGATGACTGACCGTGGAAAACGCCAGGATGGACTTGAGGTCGGTCTTGATCAAGGCGAACCAAGCGCCGTACAGCATGGTGATGATACCCACCAGCGGTACGATGACCGACCATAGCTCACTGCCGGCGATAGCCGGATGCAGTCTGGCCAGCAAGAAGATACCCGCCTTGACCATGGTGGCCGAGTGCAGATAGGCCGACACCGGCGTCGGTGCGGCCATGGCGTGGGGTAACCAGAAATGAAACGGAAACTGGGCCGATTTGGTAAAGGCGCCGAGCAGCACCAGTATCAGCATCACCGGATAAAGAGAGTCGGCGACAATCAGCTCGCCGCTGGCCAGTACCACATTCATGTCGAAGCTGCCGACCATGTTCCCCAGCAATATCAGACCGGCAAGCAAGGCCAGTCCGCCCGCGCCGGTGACGGCCAAGGCCATGCGTGCTCCTTTGCGAGCATCGCTGCGATACGACCAGAAACCGATCAGCAGGAAGGAGGAAAGGCTGGTAAGTTCCCAATAGAGCCACAGCAGCAAGAGGTTGTCGGACATGACGATACCGACCATCGACGCCATGAACAGGATCAAGTAGGCATAGAAGCGCCCGAAAGGCTCCTCCGGCGACAGGTAATAATGCGCGTAGAGAAGAATCAGCAGACCGATGCCGATTATCAGCAGGTTGAAAAGCAGCGACAAGCCGTCAAGGCGAAACGCCAGGTCCAGCCCCAGGCCGGGGATCCAGTCAACGGAGAAGCGTAGTGCTTCGCCGGCGTTCAGCGCAGGCAACTGAGCGAGCGTCAGTAACAGGGCAAGGGCCGGCAGCAAGGCGGTGGCCAGAGAACAAAAATGCCGACCGCGTCGAGCGGTCAGCACAGGCACCAGTACCCCTAGCAGGGGCAGCAGGGCTATCCACAGCAATGTCATCGATCAGTCATCCTGCACGGGTCCGAAAGAAGGGTGGGTGAGAACCGTCTTGCTCACCGCAGCGTCGATAGCTCTACTGTAACGTAAAACAGCGCTTCTGGCTCCCTCCTTGCCTTTCAACATCTTGGCTCTATACAGTAAGGGTTTCTGCAGTTGTGATTCATGTCGTTGTGATTCGCCGCCTTGAGTGGGGGGTGTCGAATCGGCGCATGCCGGGAGGATGCATCATGCAACTCGCAGTGCTGGGAGGTTTTGTGGTGGCGGGGATGGCGCCCCTGCTGCATCGCTGGTTCGGTGCTCGAACACCTATGCTAATGGCGTTGTTGCCCGCGTCCTTGACGCTGTGGCTGCTGTGGCAGTGGCCGACTATCATCGCGGGGAATGTGCTGCTGTTGGAGTGGGCCTGGGTGCCGGGGCTCGATATCACCCTGACGTTTTTGATAGACGGCCTGGCCTGGCTATTTGCCATGTTGATCAGCGTGATCGGCGCACTGGTGCTGGTGTATAGCGGCGACTACCTGCGCGGCCATCAGGATCTGCCCCGCTTTTTGATGGTGATCACCGCTTTCATGATGTCGATGCTTGGTCTGGTGCTCGCCGATAACCTAGTGACCCTGTTCGTGTTCTGGGAACTCACCAGCATTACCTCCTACCTCTTGATCGGCTTCAACCACACCGACCTTGCTGCACGCAAAGCGGCCCTCCAAGGGCTAATCGTTACCGCAGGCGGAGGCTTGGCGCTACTCGCAGGCTTCGTCATGCTGGCAGTGGCGGGAGGCAGCTGGTCACTTTCCGAGCTCATCACGCAAGGCGAGGTATTGCGCGAGCATTCGCTCTACACAGCACTGCTGATCTGTGTGTTGATTGGCGCCTTTACCAAATCGGCGCAGTTTCCGTTTCATTTCTGGCTACCCAATGCCATGGCTGCACCGACGCCGGTGTCGGCCTATCTGCACTCGGCCACCATGGTCAAGGCAGGTATCTATCTGCTGGCTCGGCTGCATCCCGCCCTGGGGGGCACCGATACCTGGGTGATCACCCTGTCGCTGGTGGGGGCCTTGACCATGGCGACCGGCGCCTTTCTGGCAATCCAGCACACCCATATCAAGAAAATGTTAGCGTATTCGACGATCATGGCGCTGGGCACCTTGACCATGCTGTTGGGTATCGGCACCCAGGGTGCCCTGGTGGCTTTCGTGGTTTTCCTGCTGGCGCATTCGCTCTACAAGGGGGCGCTGTTCATGGTGGCCGGCATTCTCGACCATGCAACCGGCACCAAAGATGTCACCGCCATGGGCGGGCTAAGGCATGCCATGCCGTTGACTGCCGCAGCGGCTTGCATTGCCGCTCTTTCATTGGCCGGCTTGCCGCCGCTACTTGGCTTTGTGGGCAAGGAGCTGATGTTCGAGTCGGTGCTTGAAGCGAGCCATTATCAAGGCGTTATTCTGATGCTGGCATTCATCGCGGCTTTTCTGACCTTGGCGGTGGCGGTGATCGTCGCCTTGCGGCCCTTCTTCGGCCCGCGGCGCGAAACGCCAAAAACACCCCATGAAGCACCGCCGGCGATGCTGGTTGCCCCGGTCCTGTTGGCCGGGCTGTCGCTATTGCTGGGCTTGGTCCCGGCGCTGCTGGATGGCTTGGTCGCGGCTGTCGTGACAGGCATAAGCCTTGGTGAAGTCAGGGGGGTGAAGCTGTCGCTGTGGCATGGCATCAACCTGCCGCTGTTACTTTCCCTGGCTAGCCTGGCGGCGGGAGTGCTGGTTTTTCGTTACTGGCATGCATTGCGCGCCAGACTGGCACGCCTGGAGCCGATCATGGCGCGTGGCCCGGAAGCCGGTTACGAGGCGTTGATGCGCGGCCTGGTCAATGTGGCAGAATGGCAGACGCGGCTGCTTCAGAATGGCTATATCCGTAACTATCTGGTGATGACCCTGCTGGTGTTCTTGGGGTTGGTCGGCCATGCGTTAGTGTTTCGCCACTCACCGAATATAGCGCTGTCCATAGACGTGTATTTCCACGAAGCGGTGGCGGCGGGGCTGATGGTGTCCGGTGCGATAGTGGCCTGCGTGATGCGTTCGCGTCTGGCGGCGGTGGCGGCGCTGGGGGTCATGGGTTTTTCGATCGCCCTGACCTTCGTGCTGTTCAGTGCGCCGGATCTGGCGATTACTCAGTTGCTGGTGGAAACCTTGACGGTCATTCTGCTGGTGCTGGTACTGTTTCGCTCGCCACGCTTTGCCGACCTCTCCACGCCTGTCGAGCGATTGCGTGACCTGGTGGTTGCCGTGCTCACCGGGGGGTTGACAACCCTGCTGATGCTGGCGGTATTGAACGGGGAACGATTGCCGCGAATTTCCGATTACATGGTGGCCAACAGCCAACCGCTTGGGCATGGCCACAATATCGTCAATGTCATCTTGGTGGATTTCCGGGCACTGGATACCTTGGGCGAGATGTTCGTTCTCGCCTTGGCGGCAATGGGAGTCTACGCCATGCTGCGTTTTCACGTCGTGGACTACGATGCCCGGCATCCCCCGACCCCCCGGGAGAATACTGATGATTAGATCGGGCACCTTGATTCTCAACGTGACGGCACGCCTGTTGCTGCCTTTGCAGCTGCTGTTTTCGGTGTTTCTGTTATTGCGGGGTCATGACGAACCGGGCGGCGGTTTCATTGCGGGTCTGGTGGGGGCGGGAGCCTTCGTGCTCTACCTTTTTGCCTACGGCAGGGCCTCGCTGCACGCCATGCTCAAGGTGACGCCTCAGGATCTGGTGGGGGCGGGGTTGTTGCTGGGAATATGCTCGACCCTGCCTGCCTGGTGGTACGGCGAGCCTTTCTTTACCGCCCATTGGTGGACGGTACCGATTATCGGTTTCAAGGCGTCCACCACGCTGATCTTCGATATCGGCGTCTACCTGACAGTACTGGGATCGGTGCTGACAGCGATCACTTCGCTGGTGAGAACCGATCAGGAGGAGCATCGAGACAGTGCCGAGGAGGTGCCATGGAATCGTTGATGGCGATTGCTATCGGTATTCTTTTTGCCGCTGCCATCTACATGATGTTGCGCCGCTCCATCGTCAAGCTGGTGATTGGCCTGATGTTGCTTTCCAATGCTGCCAATCTGCTGATTTTCGTTACCGCCGGGATGACCCGTGGGGCGCCGCCGTTGGTCCCCCAGGGGCTGACGGCCCCGCCAGGTATCGTGGCCGACCCCTTGCCCCAGGCGTTGGTGCTCACGGCCATCGTGATTTCCTTCGGCGTACTCTCGTTTGCCGTGGTGCTGGTGCGTCGTGCCTGGGAGATCGTCAAGGCTGATGACCTGGACAAGATGAAGGATACCGATACGTGAACCCGCAAATCGCGCTTCCTATCCTGATCCCGCTGTTTTCGGGTGCCTTGTCATTGGTGTTCTGGCGTTCGAGGACCATGCAGCGAGTGATTGCCGTGGGCGGTACGGCGGTCTTGTTGCTGACGTCGCTGTGGCTGCTGGTGACGGTCAATCGCGACGGCATTCTGGTGATGCATATGGGCTCCTGGCCGGCACCTTTCGGTATCAGCCTGGTCGCCGATCTGCTGGGTGCCATCATGGTGGTGCTCACCGGAATCATCGGCTTTGCCGTGGCATTGTTTTCACTGGCGACCGTGGGCCGGGGGCATGAAGCCTATGGCTACTTCCCGTTGATGCACCTGCTTCTGGCGGGAGTCGCCGGTGCCTTTCTTACCGGGGATATCTTCAACCTTTATGTGTGGTTCGAAGTGATGTTGGTGGCTTCTTTCGCCTTGCTGATTCTGGGTAGCGAAAAGGCGCAGATGGAAGGCGCCATCAAGTACGTCACGCTCAACCTGGTGTCGTCGGTAATTTTTCTGGTCGCGGTAGGGCTGCTTTACGGCATGGTGGGAACGCTCAACATGGCCGATATTGCCCGTCGTCTGGCGACGCTCGAAAACGACGGTATGGTCGATGTGCTGGCGATGATGTTCATGGTGGCCTTCGGCATCAAGGCGGCGGCGTTTCCGTTGTTCTTCTGGCTGCCGGCTTCCTATCACACGCCGCCGGTGGCGGTCTCGGCACTGTTCGCCGGCCTGCTTACCAAGGTGGGGGTCTATGCACTGTTTCGGGTGTTCACGCTGATCTTCCATCACAGCCCGGGCTATACCCATGAGATCCTGTTGTGGGGGGCGGGGTTGACCATGCTTTCCGGCGTGCTGGGGGCGGCGGCCCAGTTCGAGTTCCGGCGAATCCTGTCGTTTCATATCGTCAGCCAGATCGGTTACATGATTCTGGGGCTGGCGCTGTTCACGCCGCTGGCGCTCATCGGCGGGGTCTTCTACATCATGCATCACATCATCGTGAAGACGAACCTCTTCCTGGTCAGTGGTATCGTGCATCGCCTGCGCGGCAGTTATGACCTCAAGAAGCTTGGTGGATTGTATAAAAGCCATCCCGGCTTGGCGGTACTGTTCTTGATCCCGGCACTATCCCTGGCCGGCATGCCGCCGCTTTCCGGCTTCTTTGCCAAGTTCATCGTGGTTCGTGCCGCCATCGAGGCCGAGGCCTACGGTGTCACCTTCATCGCGCTGCTGGTGGGGTTGCTGACGCTTTATTCGATGACCAAGATCTGGGCGGAAGTGTTCTGGAAAGCCACACCGCCGGAAGGGGATATCGTCCCCTTTCCGGCGGTTAGCCAGCGCGAGCTCTGGTTGATGTCGGCGCCGGCGGTGGGCCTGGCCGCCTGTACCCTTCTGATCGGGCTCAATGCCGAACCCTTCTATGCGCTGGCCGAAGCCTCGGCGGCGGAGCTGCTTACGCCTGAACGCTACATCGAAGCGGTGCTCGGCAAGGCAGAGGAGACAACGCCATGATCGGAGCTGGCTGGAATTTGCTGCTCGGGTTGGCCTGGATCGTGCTTAGCGGGGATTTCAGCGGGGGCAATGTCCTCGCCGGGCTAATCTTCGGCTATCTGGTGCTGGCGCTTATTCAATCCCAGGTACCGGCGCTTGACGGTTATGCCCAACGCTTGCCGCGGCTGATTTGTTTTATTGGTTTTTTCTTCAAGGAACTGCTGGTAGCTAATCTCAAGGTATCCTATGACATCGTGACGCCACCCTGGTACATGAAGCCTGGGGTAATTGCCATGCCGCTCAAGGCGCGTACCGAGTTCGAGATCGCCTTCGTCGCCAATCTGATTTCGCTGACACCGGGCACGCTCAGCCTGGATGTCTCCGATGATCGACGCGTGCTGTATATTCATGCGATGTTTCTGCATGACGAAGTGGAACTGCGCCAGGGCCTGGCCGAGCTCGAGCGTCGGGCGCTGGCGCTTTTTCACTGATTGCTTCTTGTAGATTGCTTCTTGTAAATGTAAAGGAGGCGCACCATGTCGACCCTGATCTTGCTGAGCTTGGCGTTGATGTCACTGGCACTGTGTCTGGCTTTCGTGCGGCTTTTTCGCGGCCCCAGTCTGCCGGACCGGGTGGTGGCCCTGGAGCTATTTTCATCGATCCTGGTCGGCATCATCGGGCTGGTCGCCATCGCGACCGATGTGCCCAGTCTGGTCGATGTGGCTATCGTCATGGCATTGATGGCGTTCATGGCGGCGATCGGTTTCGCTCGTTTTCTGGAACGAGGAGGGCCGCGCGATGATTGAGCTTCTAAAGGGAGGGCTGATCCTCGCAGGAGCATCGTTCATGTTTGTGGCGGCCCTGGGGATACTGCGCCTGCCCGATCTGCTGACGCGCATGCATGCCACCACCAAGGCGGCGACGCTGGGTACCACCTTGATCATGCTGGCGGTGGCGTTGCACTTTGCCGAGGCGGCGGTGGTCGCCCGAGCCTTCGCGGTCATTATCTTCATCATGATGACCGCGCCGGTAGCGGCCCATGTGATTGGCCGTGCGGGCTATTTTGTGGGCTCGAAACTCTGGAGTGGAACGGTAAAAGATGAGCTTAGGCCTAACTATGACCCTTTGACTCATGAACTCAAAAGCGGCATGGAAACCGTTGAGAATGCCCAGCGTCAGCCGCGGGATACCGATCCGGACTAATCAGATAAAAGTAATCGAAATCAAATGTTTGTAGCAAGCTAGCGCTCTTTGCATACGCCACCTTCGGGTGGTTTTTTTGTGCCTGAAGAAAGGCCTGCAAGCAATTCTTGAACAGTAATTACACGGCAATATATGTACAGTAATTATACAATATAATATATTTGGTTAAATAATTTACCGGTCAGCACGCGTAGCGACGAGCCAACAGCAGGGGAAATGATATGGAGAAAACAGTATGCACGGTGGCACAGGCATGACGGCTGACATCGTATGGTTGCAGGATGATCTACGTATCGCAGATAACCCGCTATTTCACTTCGATACCGCACCGGATCAGCTGCTGTGTCTTTATGTTCTGGATCAACACTGGCTAAATACGCTTTTCCAGCAAGAAGATGTGGCGCGGATGGGGTCAGCGCGTCTGCGTTTCATATGGCAGAGCCTGATGGCGTTGCGCGGCGAATTACTCAAGCGGGGCAGTGACCTGCTGGTACGCATCGGGTCGCCGGACAAGGTAGTGGGTGATCTGGCCAAGCAACTGAATGTACGCAGTATTCGTGTACGGCAAACCGCCGGCCTGGACGAAAGACGCTATCAAGCGGCTGTGCGCGCCAACCTTCCCGCGAGTACCGAACTGCAGACGGTGGAAAGCGGGCTGTTGCTTGCGGCGCAATCGCTACCCTTTGCCTCGCACGCCTTGCCGACGAGTTTTTCGGCGTTTCGCCGCCAAGTGGAAGCCCAGTGGTCAGTGCCTTCGGCCTTGCCGGCGCCCATCACACTACCGCCTTGGCCGGAAGCGCCCCGGGGGTTTCCGGCGCTCCAGCTGGTGTGTGAAAAAAGTGCCGACTGGCAACCCGATGCACGTCAGGGGTTGGCATACGTGGGTGGCGAAGACGCCGCTCACCAGCGCCTGGAAGATTATCTCTGGCACCAAGGTGGAGTCGCGACTTATAAACAAACCCGGAATGGCTTGTTGGGCGCGTATTTCTCCACTCGGTTCTCACCCTGGTTGGCGCAGGGATGCCTCTCTGCTCGACAGGTATATGGCGAGGTGCGCCGATGGGAAGCCTGTCATGGGGCCAATGAGTCCAGCTATTGGATCATCTTCGAATTGCTCTGGCGGGAATATTTTTATCACGCTGCCCGATTGGAAGGGGTCGCCTTGTTCGGCTCCCGTCAACTGCCCATCTCCTGCGCCAATTTCAATGCCTGGCGTGATGGCAGAACAGGCGTTGCCTTCATCGATGCCGCCATGCTCGAACTGAAAAGTACCGGCTGGTTATCCAACCGCGCCCGTCAGAACGTGGCCAGCTTTCTGGTCAAGGACTTGAATGTCGATTGGCGGTTGGGCGCCGCCTGGTTCGAACATTGTTTGATTGACTATGATGTAGCGAGCAACTGGGGAAACTGGCGCTATATTGCCGGTATTGGACGTGATCCACGTAAAGATCGCCACTTCGACGTGCTCAAGCAAGCCGAGCATTACGATCCGGACGGTCTGTATGTCGCGCACTGGTTGCCCTGAACTCGAAGTGTGGCCCTCAAGGGTTGAACGAACCCGCTAAATAGAGAAACACAGCATGGCGAAAATGATTGATGACAGACGTGTGGTTTGGCTCTTGGGGTTGGCTGGACTGATTCCCTTCATCGTTACCGGCGTTCTTGCATGGACTGCGCCATCGTCATGGCAGCTCATCGCGGTATATGCCTTTCTATATTACAGCGCGGTCATTCTTTCCTTTCTGGGCGGTGTGCAATGGGGCATGGCGTTGAGCCATCACACTGGCGAAAGGGCTGGTATCAGTCGGCGTCTGGCGTTGGCGATGGTGCCGAGTTTGATCGCCTGGCCGGCCCTTCTCCTGAACCTCAGTACGGGCGCATGGGTGCTGGCTATCGGTTTTATACTGATCTGGGCCTACGATACTAGCCGGGAGGGGCGCGCCGGATTTCCCGGATGGTATTTGCCGCTGCGTTCATTGCTATCGGTCGTAGTGATATTGACCCATTTGTTGGTTATCTGGCGGCTAAGGTATCTGTCGGGCTAGCGTGATCACCCGATCTGCGAGATCATCGCGTGCTTTAATTTTATTTTCCCGGTTGGGGTTTATGTGGGCGGCAAGAGCGGCTCGTCAAGGGTCGCCCATCAAAGACAGGTTCCTTTCTATGTGTAAAACCCATATTCGTTTTTCCCTGCGCGGTTCAGTGCTGGGTGCTGCGGCCATCCTGACATTTACCTTGGCGCCATTGGCTGCGGCCGGCAATGCCCTGTTATCCGAAGTGGATGCCCAGGTAGCCGAAGATGTCAGTCACACCGATTTCAGCCAGTGGCTAAGAGAGTTTCGCCTTTATGCGCGAAGCGAAGGCATCGGTGAAGCGACCCTCACCCAGGCTCTCGATGGGTTGCGTTACCGGCCTCGAGTCATTGAGCTGGATCGGCATCAGCCCGAGTTCGTTCGGGCGATCTGGGACTATCTGGACACGGCCGTTTCCAGTACCCGGGTCGATAACGGGCGCGAAAAACTCGCCGACCATGGCGCCACCGCAGAACGCATGGCCCGGCGCTATGGTGTGCCTGCCGAGGTTATCGTCGCGATCTGGGGAATCGAAAGTAATTACGGCAGTAATTTCGGTGATTTTTCCACCCTGGAATCCTTGGCCACCCTGGCCTATGAAGGCCGGCGACAGGCATTTGCCCGCAATGAATTGATGGCGGCACTGCGTATCATCGAGCAAGGTGATATTGCCGCCGAACGAATGGTGGGTTCCTGGGCGGGGGCCATGGGCCATACCCAGTTCATTCCGTCGAGTTTTGAAGCCTATGCGGTGGATGGCGACGGCGACGGTCGACGTGATATATGGCAAAGCATCCCCGACGTCATGGCTTCCACCGCCAATTACCTGGCTCGGGCGGGTTGGCAAGCGGGGCAGCCATGGGGGGCGGAAGTAGCGCTTCCCGAGACATTCGATTACGCCCAGACCCAACGCTTGAGCACCGCCGCCTGGGCTGCCCAGGGTGTGCGTGCCATGCGGGGGGAACTGCCTGAATTCGAGAGTGCGGCGTTAATCGTGCCGGCCGGTGCCGATGGCCCCGCCTTTCTGGTGGGGCAGAACTTTCGTGCCATTTTACGCTACAACAATGCCACCAGTTATGCCTTGGCCGTCGCTACTCTGAGCGATGCGATTGCCGGGCGTGAAGGTGTCGAACAGTCCTGGCCGCGCGAGCAGGCTCCGTTGAGTCGCCAGGATACTCGGGAACTTCAGCGCCTATTGAATGATCAGGGTTATTCGGTGGGTGGCGCGGACGGCATCATGGGTCCCAATACTCGGGCCGGGCTACGTACCTTTCAACGTGACAACGGTTTGACCCCCGATGGTTTCGCCACTCAGCGCCTGCTCGCCCGGTTACGCCAGGCACAGTGAAAGTGATATACGAATTCTGTCATTACGGAGTCGATGCATGATAGGCAAAACAAGCTCGGGTCGAAGCGTGGCACAGAACGCCTTGGCATACCTCATTGGGATAGCGCTATTTGTCATGAGCGGCAGCGCGGTGCAAGCCGAGGAAAAGGTCTTCGGCTGGGTGGAAAAAGCCACCCTGAAACCCTGGGGGATAGAAGTGAAGGCAAAGTTGGATAGCGGCGCCCTGACGTCTTCCCTGGATGCCCGCGATATCGAGCTGTTCGAGAAAGATGACGAAGACTGGGTACGCTTTCGCTTGAAACTGGAAAATCAGGCCAGCGGCGAATTGTTTAGCGATACGCTGGAGCGCCCGTTATATCGCGAGTTGACCGTGCGCGGCGCCGGCGGGCGTGATGAACGCCCGGTGGTGTTGTTGAAGGTGTGCATGGGCAACACTATTTACGAGGAACAGTTCAGCCTGCGTGACCGTGGGGAAATGAATTATCCCCTCTTGCTGGGGCGGCGTACCCTGAGTCATCTAGGGTTGCTCGATGTACGGCGTACCTTCATGCAGACACCCGATTGCGAGAAGGACGCACCCCTGGTGGCTCATGAGTCGAAAGACTAGGCGTCGGCATTAAAAAATCCGCGCCAACAAGGCGGTCACGGCGGTTTCCACCCGCAGGATACGCGGGCCTAGATGTATGCCCTCGCAGCCGGCTGTCAGCAGCTGCTCGACTTCCCAGGGAATAAAGCCGCCTTCCGGGCCGACCAGCAGTAGGCTCGGCTGAGTAACTCCACGGGGGCAAGGCCGAGGCATGCCGGGATGGGCGAGAAGCCCTTGGCGAGCTTGCAGCAGGCCGGGCAGGCTGTCTTCCAGGAAAGGACGAAACCCCTTGGCCAATTGAATGCTGGGTAACTGGGTATCCCGGGCTTGCTCCAACCCGAGCAATAAATGCTGGTGGATCTTGTCGTCGCGCAGCTCTGGAGATTGCCAATAGCTCTTTTCCACTCGCTGGGTATTGAGCAAGGTAAGTTGCTTGACCCCCAGTGCGGTCACGTGCTCCAGGGTTCTGGCCAGCATGCGGGGCCGCGGCAGGGCCAGCACCAAGTGGACCGGCAGCGCTACCGGGGCAGGCTCATCCAGCGACTCCAGCGCGAAGCAGGCTTGGTGTTCATCCAGCTTGCTCAAGATGGCTTTACCCATTTTGCCACCCCGGATACCCACGCTTAAACGATCCCCTTCCTGAGCGCGATGCACCTCATGTAAATGGCGTAAGCGGCGGGGGTCGGTGATGCGAGCAGAAGTCGGACTTGCCAGCTCGTTTGGGTCAATCAATATCAGATTCATGGCGAAAAACGATTTTTCCGGAAAAAATGAAAGACAGGGATGCGCCTATGCCGCCGGGGAATTGTCAGCGGTTGCTTGCATGGGCGTGTGTTGCAGGCACAATACCAGCATCGGGCTAAAAAGCTCTATTGCTTCAAAGGAGATGCGCAGTGCGCGTAATTCGCAAGTATGCCAATCGCAGGTTGTACGACACCCAGCAAAGCCGCTATGTCACCCTGGAAGATCTGCGTCACTTGATCCTTGAGGAAGAGCCGTTTCGGGTGGAAGACGCCAAAAGCGGTGAAGACCTGACGCGTACCATTCTGCTCTCGATCATCATCGAACAGGAACAGGGCGACGGTGAATCCGAGGTATTCTCCAATGACCTTCTGGCGCAGTTGATTCGGGTCTATGACATGACCTCGCCCTTGCCCTTGTCACGCTACCTGGAGCAGGGCACGCGTTTGATGCTGTCGCAGCAAAAACGCATGCAAGACCAATGGAAGCAGGCGGTGCGTAATTCGCCAATAGAGGTCATGCGTGATCTGGCGGAAGAGAATATGCACTTCTGGAAAAAGACCTTCAACAAGACGGACCAGGACGCCATCGAAAAAGACGCGCCCGATAATCGGAATGAGAGCACTGACGAGACTGAAAAACCTGAAAAGAATGATAAAACGCCTGGTTGAGCCAGGTTTCCCCGTCCTATGGCGCGATCAAGCCAGGCCGCCTACGCTGTGGCATAATGCTGCAACGCATTGACAGCTTCCCAGGTCGAGAAGGAAAGACATGAAGGTTTTGATTATTGGCGGCGGTGGCCGCGAACATGCACTGGCGTGGAAAATAGCCCAGTCGAAAAATGTCGAGCAAGTGTTCGTCGCCCCAGGTAATGCCGGCACCGAGCGGGAGCCGAAGGTTGCCAATGTCGCCATTCAAGCCGTTGACCTCGATGTGCTGGTGGATTTTGCTAGCTCTCAAGCGGTGGGGCTGACCATCGTCGGTCCCGAAGCGCCACTGGTGGAAGGTGTCGTGGATCGTTTTCAAGCGGCCGGGCTGGCTATTTTCGGCCCCACCCAGGCGGCCGCTCAGCTTGAAGGATCCAAGTCTTTCACCAAGGATTTCCTGGCTCGCCATCATATTCCCAGTGCCGATTATCAGACGTTTACCGAGGTGGCCCCCGCCCTTGAATACCTGAAGCGCCAGGGCGCACCAATTGTGATCAAGGCCGATGGGCTGGCCGCCGGCAAGGGTGTGATCGTCGCCATGAGCGAAGCCGAAGCGCAAGCGGCGATTCGCGACATGCTGGAAGCCAACACCTTCGGTGATGCCGGGGCACGGGTGGTGATCGAAGAATTTCTTGAAGGCGAGGAAGCCAGTTTTATCGTCATGGTGGATGGCCAACATGTAGTGCCCATGGCGACCAGTCAGGATCACAAGCGTGCCTATGACGGCGATACCGGTCCCAATACCGGTGGCATGGGGGCTTATTCACCGGCGCCGGTGATCACCCCCGAGGTCGATCGACGCATCATGAAGCAGGTCATCCTGCCCACGGTTGAAGCGATGGCCGCCGAAGGTCATCCGTATACCGGATTCCTTTATGCCGGGCTGATGATCGATAAGCAAGGCAACCCCAAGGTAATCGAATACAACTGCCGTTTCGGTGACCCGGAAACCCAACCGATCATGCTGCGCCTGCGTTCGGACCTTGCCGAACTATGCCTGGCAGGTGCCCAAGGGAAGCTGGAAGGTAAGCATTGTGAGTGGGACCCGCGTGCGGCTGTGGGGGTGGTCATGGCGGCGGGAGGGTATCCGGGCGACTACCGCAAGGGCGACGTTATTCACGGTTTGGATAATATTATCGGAACCGGCTGCAAGGTATTCCATGCGGGAACCCGGGAAAATGCCCAAGGGGATGTCGTGGCTGCCGGAGGCCGGGTGCTGTGTGTCACGGCGCTGGGTGAAAGCGTCTCTGCGGCGCAGCAAACGGCCTATCAAGGGGTGGCCGAGATCGACTGGACGCAGGTGGAGTATCGTCGCGATATCGCGTTCCGCGCCATTGCGCGTGAAAGCCTGCATAAGGATTCATGAATTCATGTGTCCGAGCCTCATGTCCCCAGAAACAGCCTGAAAGGAAACAAGCATGGAACGAGTGAAGCTGGTATTTCCCCATGAGGCGGTTTTCCATCGTCACCCGATGACGGTACGCGTGACCGACATGAACTATGGGCATCACTTGGGCCACGATGCCCTGGTTTCGTTGCTGCATGAAGCTCGCATTCAGGCGTTGGCGTCACTGGGGCTGAACGAATGGGACATGCATGGCTATCCCAGCGTGGTGGCGGATCTTGCCGTGCAATATCAGAGTGAGGCACGTTGGCCGGATAGCCTGAGCGTGGAAACTGCTATTCCCACCCCTGAAAGCAAGGCGTTGAGCATCTATCACCGCGTAGTTAAAAGTGCTGGTGATAAGAGCGACGGTGAAGTCGTGGCAACGGCACGCGTCAACCAGCTGTTGGTCGATACACAAACGGGGCGTCCGGTCACGATTCCAGAGACAGTGCTGGCCGCCCTTGCCGAGGCGGAGAAAACCTGATGTCACGGGAATATCCGATCATCGCGGTGACCGGTTCCTCAGGGGCGGGTACCACCACGGTCAGGCGCAGTTTCGAGCGCATGTTTCTGCGCGAGGATGTGCATGCCGCCGTGGTCGATGGCGATGCCTTCCATCGCTATACCCGGGATGATCTTCACCGTATCTTTCGCGAAGAACCCGAGCGCAAGCACGAGCTTTCGCATTTTGCCGTGGAAGCCAACCAGTTGGATCGACTGGAAAACCTGTTCATCGAGTACGGGGAGCAGGGGACCGGCACCTTTCGGCATTATATCCATGCCGAAGACAAGCAGATGATCGAAGCCGGCTATCGTGTGGGTACCTTTACCGAATGGCAGGGGCTGCCCTGTGGTACCGACCTGCTGTTCTATGAAGGGCTCCACGGTGGGCTGGTAACCGAAGAGCATGATATTGCTCGACACGTGGACCTGCTGGTGGGTGTCGCCCCGACCATGAACCTGGAGTGGATCCAGAAGATCGACCGCGACACCAAGTTGCGCGGCTATTCGCAGGAAGCGGTGATCGATACCATTCTGGGGCGCATGGACGACTACGTGCGCTACATTCAGCCGCAGTTTTCACGCACCCACATCAACTTTCAGCGAGTGCCCACCGTGGATACCTCGAATCCCTTCGAGGTCCAGGACATTCCCACCGATGCCGAGTCCTTCGTGGTGATTCGTTTTCGCGACCCCTCCACCGTGGATTTTCCGTGGCTTCTGGCAATGATCAAGGATGCCTTCATGACGCGGCCGCATACGCTGGTCGTGCCGGGCTCACGTTTATCGCTGGCCATGGAGTTGATCCTGGCACCGCTGGTACGCCATCTTCTCGCCCAGCGCCGGTTTCGCTGAGAGACCCGATTTTGGCAGCCAGCCAATAACGCAACGACATGCAACACAAGGAGATTTTTTCATGGATTGTCTGTTTTGCAAGATCATCAATCAGGAAATACCCGCGGATATCGTCTATGAAGATGACGAGGTACTGGCCTTTGACGACCTCTCGCCCCAGGCGCCGACGCATATCCTGATCGTTCCCAAAAAGCACATCGCCACCCTGAACGATATCGAGGAAGACGATCTTGAAACCATCGGTCGGCTGCAATACACCGCCGCCAAGCTGGCCAAGGATCACGGCTTTGCCGGTGACGGTTATCGGGTGGTCATGAACTGCAACGAAAAGGGCGGCCAGACGGTCTTTCACCTTCACATGCACCTTATGGGAGGCCGGCAATTCACTTGGCCCGCCGGTTAAAGGGCGTCATGCTCATCAAGGGAGGCAATCGCCATGCGTCGTAATCTCAGTCGTACGGATAATCTCATTCATCAATTCGATACCGTGTTGCGCACCTTGGTGCCGCGTGCGGCGCAGCCGTATCGGCCCAATCCCGCCGGGAAGTTGGCCGAAGAACCGCTTGATGAGCAGGAGCGTCGCCATGCCGAAGGGCTGATGCGGATCAACCATGCCGGTGAAGTCTGTGCCCAGGCGCTGTATCAGGGGCAGGGAATGACCGCCAAGTTGCCCAAGGTGCGCGGCCAGATGGAAGAGGCCGCCCAGGAAGAAATCGACCATCTGGCCTGGTGCGACCAGCGGCTGCAGGAGCTTGAAGGGCGCACCAGTTACCTCAACCCCTTGTTCTACGCCGCCTCGTTCGGAATAGGCGCCACGGCGGGCGCCATCGGTGACAAGATCAGCCTGGGATTCGTCGCCGCCACCGAAGATCAAGTGGGAAAGCATCTGGAAGAACACATGAAAACCTTGCCGCAAGCCGACAAGCGTTCTCGGGCGATTCTCAAACAGATGGCGATCGATGAAGCCCACCACGCCCAGCTGGCGCTGGAAGCGGGTGGCGCACGCTTTCCCGCGCCGGTAAAACTGGGCATGTCCCTGATGTCCAAGGTCATGACCAAAAGCGTCTATCGGCTGTAGCCGCCAGGCAGAGAAAGTCGAAAGCAGCAGAAGTTGAAACAAGAAGTGGAAACAAAAAAGGCCCCTCCGGGGCCTTTTTCAGTCAAGCGCAGTTATCGAGAGTTATCGATAGCTACCATGAAGCTAGCATCATGCATCGATACGCTTGTACTTCATGCGCTTGGGCGAGTCATTGCCGACACGCTTCTTGTGGTCCGCCTCGTAATCGGTGTAGTTGCCGTCGAAGAACACCACCTGAGAATCGCCTTCGAACGCCAGAATATGCGTGGCGATGCGGTCCAGGAACCAGCGATCGTGGGAGATCACCATGGCGCAGCCGGGGAAGGCGAGTAATGCTTCTTCCAGGGCGCGCAGGGTCTCGATGTCCAGGTCGTTGGAGGGCTCATCCAGCAGCAGCACGTTGGCGCCCTGCTTCAAGGTCTGAGCCAGCTGCAGGCGGCCACGCTCACCACCGGAAAGCTCGTCCAGACGCTTTTGCTGGTCGTTGCCCTTGAAGTTGAAGCGGCCTACATAGGCGCGCGAAGGCACTTCGTAGCCGTTGATGTTGAGCAGATCCTGACCGTCGGACACCGCTTCCCACACCGTCTGCTTGTCATCCAGGGCGTCGCGCAGCTGCTCGACGTAGGCGATCTTGACGGTATCACCGACCACCACTTCACCGGCATCGGGCTGTTCCTGGCCGGTAATCAGCTTGAACAGGGTGGACTTGCCGGCACCATTGCCCCCCACAATCCCCACGATCGCACCGGGCGGCACGCTGAAGGACAGGTCTTCGTAGAGGACCTTGTCATCGAAGCGCTTGGCGACGTCATGAAACTCGATGACCTTGTCGCCCAGGCGCGGGCCGGGCGGAATGTAGATTTCGTTGGTTTCATTGCGCTTCTGGAAATCGCCGGATTGCATCTCTTCAAAGCGATTCAGGCGCGCCTTGCTCTTGGCCTGGCGTCCCTTGGTGTTGCTGCGCACCCACTCGAGTTCCTGGCGAATGGCTTTCTGGCGTGAAGCCTCCTGCTTGGCTTCCTGGCCGAGACGCTGTTCCTTGGTTTCCAGCCAGTTGGTGTAGTTACCTTCGAAAGGCAGGCCCTGGCCACGGTCAAGCTCCAGAATCCAGCCGGCAACGTTATCCAGAAAATAACGGTCGTGGGTAATCGCCACCACGGTGCCCGAATAATCGTGCAGATAGCGCTCGAGCCAGGCAACCGACTCAGCATCCAGGTGGTTGGTGGGCTCGTCGATCAGCAGCATGTCGGGGCTGGAAAGCAGCAAGCGACACAGGGCCACACGGCGGCGTTCACCGCCGGAAAGGGTGCCCACCTTGGCATCCCAGGGCGGCAGACGCAGAGCTTCGGCGGCGACTTCCAGCTTGCGCTCGAGGTTATGCGCATCGGCCGCTTCGATGATGTTTTCCAGACGCCCTTGCTCGGTAGCCAGGGCATCGAAGTCGGCATCCGGCTCGGCATAGGCGGCGTAGACGCCATCCAGCTTTTCCTGAGCTTCCTTGATCGCGCCCAAGGCTTCCTCGACGGTATCCCGGACGTTTTTCCCGTCGTCGAGTTCCGGTTCCTGGGGCAGGTAGCCGACATTGAGGTCCGGCATCGGCCGTGCTTCGCCTTCGAACTCCTTGTCGACACCGGCCATGATGCGCAGCAGGGTAGACTTGCCCGAGCCGTTAAGGCCCAGTACGCCAATCTTGGCGCCGGGGAAGAACGACAGGGAAATGTCCTTGAGAATTTGCTTTTTGGGCGGCACGACCTTGCCGACCCGGTTCATGGTAAAAACGTATTGCGCCATGGATATCCGTTATGTTGAAAGATCGAAATAAGAAAAGGAAATGTTGCTGGGGGAGGATGATAGAGGCCGGCCAAAGGAAAGGCCAGCCGATGCCGCCTATTGCATGAGCCAGCAAGCGCTGGGAGAGGGTGATTCAAGGGGGTGATCAGGGTTAACGTATGATGCCTTCTTTTACCGTACTGCTTTGATCATTACTGCTGTAACACGATTTTTTCGTATTACTCTTCCTCGTCGTCCCAGCTGTCTTCTATCACGCGTTTCAGGCGGCGTTCTTCCAGCAACGCTTCAACTCGTCGGCGAGCGCGCAGGGCATCGGTCTTGCTCGATGAGCGACTACGCCCGTAGTGTTCATCATTGACAGCTTCTGAGGTGTCAAGTTCATCGGAAGCGTCGTAAGCTTCTTCGGTGAAATCACGATTCAAGGGGTTACGGCTCATAAAAGGCCCTCCAACCCAAAACCGGCTTGGCCGGCAACACAGCACTGCTTCAGCCTTCTCGGCATGAAGCGCCAAGCGCTGCGATCAGCGCCTTTTGGCTATATAGCGGTTCCGGTAAGGAAATGCAAGCCTTGGAGAGGCGCTTTTTTATTCTTCGATATCGTACTTTGCCTTCAGGTGAGCCAATTCATGCTGGGCTTCTACACGTTCGGTCACGTCTTTCTGTACGCCGATGTAATAGGTCAGATTGTCGGTTTCGTCGTACATCGGGGTAATGGAAAGCTCATTCCAGAATAAGGTGCCGTCCTTGCGATAATTGCGCAATACTTCCCGGCAGGGCCTACCGGCCTTGAGAGCCGCGCGAATCGCCGTCAAGCCTGCCTGGTCACGGTCTTCGTTTTGCAGAAAGCGACAGTCACGGTAGAGAATTTCGTCAGCAGTGTAGCCGGTCAGGCGCTCGAAGCCCTTGTTGACATAAATGAGAATGTTCTCATCGCCTTCCTGTTCGGCCACTACAATACCGTCTTCCGAGGCGTCAATGATGCGTTCGAGTAGCGCCGGATTGATCAAGGGAGATCGTTTCATCAAGAGGGTTCCTGTTGCTGCTTCAAGCCTTCCGGTGGCCTCGCGACCAAACGGCATTTCTGGGCATTTTTGGAATATGCATTTGTGAATAGGATAGCAAATGCCCCATCAAGCGGCGTTTATCCTGCTGCCATCATGGCTAGCCGGGCCATGGTTTGCAATTGGCAGCGGCTAACAAAAAGCATCATTCCACTTCAGGCAGGCGTTGAGCGCTCAGCATAGCGGCCACGGCGACAAGGCTCAGTACCACCAAAAGCATGGGGGTGCCCAGCCATTGGGCCAAGGCCCCGAGTATCCCCCCCACGAGCAACATCAGCACACCGGTCAATGTATTGGAAAGCGCCACATACAAGGCTCGGTTGTCCTGACCCGCCATATCGACAATATACGTCTTGCGCCCCAAGCGTACCCCATGATGAATGATCACCAGCAGCGCATAGACCAGGGCGTAGGGCCAGATAGTCTCGCTCCAGGCAGCGGGCAGCCAGGCGGCACCTGCACCCAGCAGGCAGCACAGGCTAGTGCCCAGGGCGGCGTCGCGCATCACACCACGGCTGGAGCGGTCGGCTCGTTTGCCCCAAACCGGGCTTGCCAGCATGCCGGCAAGCCCGGAGACCACTACCATCAACCCCAGCCCACCCAGGTCGGTGCCGCTTTGGCGCTGGCCGAGCAGGGCGATGTAGGGCAGGGCCAAGGCACTGGAAAGCAGCAGAGCCCGTGACAGGTTGAAGTGCAAGAAGGTGCGGTCCTCCTTGAGTAGCGATAACCCCAGCTTGATGCTGTCCCAGGCATTTTCGCCACCTTCCACCGCGCCCGGCGTTTCGCGAATCCGGGCGGCGCACAGCGCATTCAGCGCCCAGCCCAGAGCCGCAACCGCCAGCAGCACGGCCAGTGCCACTTCCCCGGGGCGGTCGTCGAACAGCATCAAGATGCCCCCTGCGACCACGGTAGCCACCCCGGCGAGACTGCCGCTCCAGCCCATCAAGGTGCCACGGCGTTTCTTGGCGATGGTCTTGCCCAGCACATCTTTGGTGGAAATCGAGGAAAGTCCACGCGCCAAGGCCAGCAAGGCCAGTACACCCAGCACCAGGGCACCGCCTAGACTGCCCCGGCCAAACAGTGCCAGCAGGGCCAGTCCCAGCGCCGCCACTGCCTGCAAGAGACCGCCGGTAACCCATACCCACTTGCGTCGGGGTTTCAAACGAATGAAGCCGGCGACAAACAACTGCGGCAGCAAGGCGCCCGACTCGCGGATCGGTACCAGCAGCCCGACCATCCAGACCGGGGCACCGATCACCCCCATCAGCCAGGGCAATACCAGGCGAGCGTTGGAGAGTTCATCGGCCAGTTTGTTGCCCAGCGAGGCGACCAGGTGCAGGAAGAAATTGCGCGGCTGTTCATTGCAGGCGCTGTCGGCAATGTCGTCACACATTCGGCTGTCTTCATCGCCGGTCAGCCATTCGTACACCCGCGACTGGGAAACGTCCTGGTCGGCCATAGAGCCTCCTTGGCTGTTATCATTGTATGTATTGTGGCGCGATGAAACGCTCCGCGCCAACCCTAAAGGTAGGAGGCCGGCTTGCCGGGCGAGCGTTGGTGGTTGCCCTCGGCGGGTAACCCCCTCGCGCGATAAATCGCCCTCCTACCATGGAACTAACCCCATGTCCCGGCATAGGGTAGGAGGCCGGCTTGCCGGGCGAGCGTTGGTGGTTGCCCTCGGCGGGTAACCCCCTCGCGCGATAAATCGCCCTCCTACCATGGAATTAAACCCCCTCAATCAGAAGGAAACCCAATGTCACGTATCCGGATTCGTTACTGTACCCAGTGCCAATGGCTGTTGCGCAGTGGATGGTATGCCCAGGAGCTGTTGTCCACCTTCGGCGAGGCGATTACCGAGGTGGCGCTGATGCCGTCTCACGGCGGTACCTTCGAGATCTGGTGTGACGACATTCTGATATGGGAACGCAAGCGCGATGGCGGCTTTCCCGACATCAAGAAGCTGAAACAGGCGATTCGCGACCAGCTCGACCCCGGGCGTGATCTGGGGCACCTGGATAGATGACCCAGGATAAACAAGCCATGCTCTACGGCCTGGGCGCGGTGGTCCTGTGGTCCACGGTGGCCACGGCCTTCAAGGTGGCCTTGACGTGGATGAGCCCGCTGGAATTGATGTGGCTGGCATCCCTGGTGTCCTGGGTGTTGATGGGCGCCCTGGTCGTGCACCAAGGGCTGGTCAATGAAGCCTTGCGCCGGGGCTGGCGCACTGCGGCCTGGGCCGGGCTGATGAATCCGGTGGCCTATTACCTGGTGCTGTTCGCCGCTTACGACCGCCTGCCGGGCCAGGAAGCGATGGCGCTCAATTATACCTGGGCGCTGACCATGGCATTTCTGGCGGTGCCTCTTCTGGGGCACCGTTTGACGCGTATCGACGTGCTTGCCGGCATGGTCGCCTATGCCGGGGTCTGGGTGATCGCCACCCGTGGCGCGGTACTCGATGTCGATTTTGCCGATGTCTGGGGCGTGGTGTTCGCGCTGGTTTCGACGCTTCTATGGGCGCTTTACTGGTTGCTCAATACCCGGGATGCCCGCTCGCCGCTGGTGGCCCAGTGGCAGAACTTCAGCGTGGGGATGCCGGTGCTGACGCTATTGTTGTGGATGGGGCCGGGATTCGAGTGGCACGGCTGGTCGGCGGTAGGCGCCGGCGTCTATGTCGGGTTGTTCGAAATGGGGGTGGCTTTCGTGCTTTGGCAGCTGGCGGTGCACAAGATTTCACGCACCGCCAAGGTCTCCAACCTGATCTTTCTTTCGCCCCCGGTGTCGCTGTTTCTGCTTTACTGGGTAGTGGGCGAGCCGATCCTGCTTTCCACCTTGCTGGGGCTCGGGTTGATCCTCGCCGGGCTGGGCCTTCAGCAACGCCAGAAGGTACCCGAGCCGCTATAGATGCGGCTCGCTTGCCTTACTCCTGATTCAGCGCTGTTTCTATGCCTTGCTCCTCCAGAAACGGCGCAAGGGCAGGCCAGACATTATCCAGAATGGCGGGCTGGGCGGCGGCCGTCGGATGAATGCCATCGCTTTGCATCAGGCGCCTCTTCAAGGCGACGTTTTCCAGCAGAAACGGTACCAGGGTAAGGTCGTAGTTCGCCGCCAGGTCGTGAAATACCGTGGTAAAGGCGTCGCGGTAGGCCTGGCCATAATTGGGCGGAATGTCGATGCCCAGCAGTATCACCTCGGCACCGGCTTGTTGGCTGGTCTCGATCATTTCGGCCAGGTTGGCACGCATCCGCCCCGGCGGCAGGCCGCGCAAGCCATCATTGCCGCCCAGCTCGAGCAGAACAATATCCGGGTCATATTGTCCCACCAGTGCCGGTAAACGCTGCGCCCCCCCGGTGGTGGTCTCGCCGCTGATGCTGGCATTTACCACCTTTGCCTGTTCATCCAGGCGTTCGGCCAATAGCGTCACCCAGCCCTGCGCCTGTTCGATACCATAGGCGGCGCTCAAGCTGTCGCCCATTACCAGCAGCGTGGGGCGCGTTTGCGCCCAAGCCGTGCTTGTATTTAAGCAAGCCGCAAGTATCAGCAAGACAAACCAAGCAGTTATCATGCCTCTCAGCTCACGCTTTGCCACAGGGATGCCTTTCTTCATGTCCAACTCCTTTACTCGAACGTCCGGAACCTCTGTCAACGATACATCCATTCTAGACACACCCATTCTACATGCCGAAGGCTTGACCAAGAGGGTTGCCAGCGGCGAACGACAGCTGACCATCTTGAGTGAACTGGATTTGACCGTGTTGCCTGGCGAAAGTGTCGCGATCCTGGGGCGCAGCGGGGTGGGCAAGTCCACCTTGCTGGGATTGCTTGCCGGCTTGGATACCCCCACGGCGGGTGAGCTTTCTTTATTTGGCCAAGCGCTCAGCGAACTCGACGAAGACGGCCGTGCCATGTTGCGCGCCGGGCGGGTGGGCTTCGTGTTCCAGAATTTTCAGTTGCTGCCCAGCCTGAGTGCCCTGGAAAACGTGCTGCTGCCGCTGGAGCTTTCGCCTCGCGCGGGTGAGGAAGGCACGGCCAAGGATTGGCTGAACCGGGTGGGGCTGGGCGAGCGGGTCACGCATCTTCCCAAGCAGCTTTCCGGCGGCGAGCAACAGCGCGTCGCGATAGCCCGGGCCTTCGTGGCCAACCCTGAGCTGGTGTTCGCCGATGAACCCACCGGCAACCTCGACCCGCACACCGGCGCCACGGTGATCGAACTCTTGTTTTCGCTCAATCAGCAAGAACGCACCACCTTGATACTGGTGACTCATGACCATGCCCTGGCCGGGCGTTGTGACCGCTGCTTGCGTCTGGAGGAAGGGCGTCTGGTGGAATTCGACCCCAGCGAGGTGACGGCGTGAAGGCTCCCACTCTTCGCCTGGCCGCCCGTGGCCTGAAACGCGACCTGCGCGCCCCGGACGTGCGGGCGCTGTTCATTGCCCTGGTACTGGCGGTTGCCGCCTCGACCATGATCGCCTTTTTTCTCGACCGCCTGGAACGTGGCCTGGAACGTCAAGCCGGGCAGATGCTGGGGGGCGATTTGGTACTGGAGCAGAGCGAGCCGTTTTCTCCCGAGTTACGCCAGGAATTGATCGATGCCGGGCTCGTGCTGAGCGACCAGGTGGATCTGGTCTCGATGATCAGCCGGGAGGACCGTTTTCAGTCGGTGAGCCTCAAGGTGGTGGATGATGTCTATCCGCATTACGGCGTCTCGCATGTGGATCTCGGCGAAGGTGTCGAGGAGGTGGCCTCCGGCCCCGCAGCCGGTAAGGCCTGGATCGACCCGCGCCTGCGTGAGCTGGTCGATCTGGAGCTGGGCGACCAGGTGCAGATCGGCCAGACCGAGCTGCGGGTGAGCGGTATCATCGAGCGAGAAGCCGACCAGTCCGGCGGCTTCAGTAGTTTCAATCCACGTGTGATGATGAATATCGCCGATCTGGAGGCCACCGGCCTGGTACAGCCCGGCTCAAGGGTAGAGTTCGAGATTCTCGCCGCCGGGCCGCCGGAGGCCGTCAACCGTCTGGATGACCGCTTGGCACAGCTGCGCCGCGAGGGCGTTGAAGTGCGCGATGTGCGCCAGGATCGCCCGCAGCTGGGCAACGCTCTGGAGCGAGCCGAAAGCTATCTGGGTATCGCCGGGCTCGCCGCCGTGCTGCTGGCCGGGGTCGCGGTGGCCATGGCCACGCGGCGTTATGTAGAGCGCCACCTGGACACCGCGGCGCTGCTGCGCTGCTTCGGTGCCACTCAGCGTCAACTGGTGCATATTTTCACCCTGCAGCTCGCCGGGCTGGCGCTGGCCGCCTCGCTGCTCGGGGCACTGCTCGGGGTGCTTGGCCAGGCGCTGCTGCTGCGCCTTCTCAGCGCTTTTCTGCCCATGAGCCTGCCGGCACCCGGCATCATGCCGCTATGGCTGGGTATGTTGACCGCCCTGGCGGTCCTGGTGGGGTTTGCCGGTCCCACGCTGTTGCGCCTCAAGCGCGTCAGTGCCCTCAAGGTGTTGCGTCGCGAACTCGACCCCTTGCCGCCCTCGGCCTGGCTGGTGGTCAGCGTGGCATGCGGGGTGTTCGGCGGTTTGCTGTGGCTTTATTCGGGCAGCATCACGCTGGCGCTTGGGCTATTGCTGGGCGGCATTGTGGTGCTGAGCGTCTTGTGGGGGGTGGGCGCCGCCTTGCTGGCCTTGCTGTTGCGCGGCATTCAAGCGCTTCCCAAGGGCGGTGAATGGACCCAGGCGCTGCGCCTGGGTGGGCGCCAGCTGGCACGCCGCCGCCAAGCCGGGTTGGGGCAGTTGTTGGCGTTCTCGATTACCTTTTTCGCCATGGCGATGATCGTGCTGGTGCGCGGGGATCTTCTGACCACCTGGGAGGCACAGCTGCCCGCAGACACCCCCAATTACTTCGCCATCAATATTCAGCCCGGTGAGCGGGAAGGCTTCGATGCCGCGATTGCCGATAGCGTGGAAACCCAGAGCTCTCTGTACCCCATGGTGCGTGGGCGAATCACTGCGATCAACGGCCAGCCACCACGAGAGGCAGTGCCGGAAGAGGCTCGGGGCGACAATGCCCTGCGCCGTGAACTCAACCTCACCTGGCAAGCCGAGGTGCCCGAAGGCAATCGCGTGGTGGCGGGAGAGTGGTTTGACGGCTGGCAGGCTGACGCCGCTGCCGACTCACAAAGTGGCAATGGCTGGATGGCTGCCGTGGATGCAGAGTCCCAGCCGCCGCCGGTGCCCGTCTCCATGGAGGACGGCCTGGCGCAGCGCCTGGGGCTGGGCTTGGGCGACCAACTGACGTTCAGTATCGGCAGTGACGAGGTTCGCACGCAAATCACCAGCCTGCGGGATCTGAACTGGGATAGCTTTAGGCCCAACTTCTACGTCATCTTTCCGCCGGGCGTACTTGAACGTTACGGCCATAGCTACATCACGGCGTTTCACTTGCCGGAAGAAGAGCAAGGCATCTTGCCCGAGCTGGTAAGCGAATTTCCCGGAGTCTCGCTGCTCAATGTGGATGCCATTCTCGGCCAGGTGCGTGATGTGCTCACCCAGGTGACGCGTGCCGTTGAACTGGTGCTGGGACTGGTGTTGTTGGCCGGGGTGAGTGTGCTGTATGCCGCCCTGACCGCCAGCCGTCCGGTGCGGGCTCACGAAAGCGGCCTGCTGCGGGTGTTCGGTGCCGGCAACCGGATGATTTCCCGCATTCAAGGCGCTGAATTCGCCTTGCTGGGTCTGGCCAGCGGCCTGCTGGCCGCCGTTCTCGCCGAGCTTGCCACGGCTGTACTGTATATGTTCCTGCTGGACTTGCCGCCGCGCCTGCATATCGAGCTATGGCTGGTGCTGCCGCTAGGCGCCGCCCTGTTGATCGGGGTGATCGGCCACGCCCTGTCTTACAGCCTGCGGCGCCAGGCACCGGCCGCCAGCCTCGGCTTGCTGGGAGAGGCGTGAAGCCAACCCTCGCCCGCGAAGCGGCCTCCTACCTGGCGGCGGGCAATGCGCCGTTGCATGGTAGGAGGGCGGCTTGCCGCGCGAGTATTTGAAGGTGGCTTTTGCAGGCTAAACCCTCGCCCGCTGAAGCGGCCTCCTACCTCGTGGCGGGTAATGCGCCGTTGCATGGTAGGAGGGCGGCTTGCCGCGCGAGTATTTGAAGGTGGCTTTTGCAGGCTAAACCCTCGCCCGCTGAAGCGGCCTCCTACCTCGAGGCGGGCAATGCGCCGTTGCATGGTAGGAGGGCGGCTTGCCGCGCGAGGGGTATGGTCTTGTATCGTTGCATTGATAGGAGAAACTTATGCCAAGGAAGGTAGCGCTGCGCAAAGGGCGCACCTCTTCAGTGGGTCATGATTACTTGGTGACAATCGTTACACGCAATCGCGATCAGATTTTTTCTTCCTTCTGGCCAGCGTGTCAGGCGGCCCATCATTTCTATCATCCCGTGCTTTCATGTCATGCCACGACGCTCAGTTTTGTGGTGATGCCGGACCATGTTCATTGGCTCTTTAAACTTGAAGGCAATCTTTCAGAGGCGGTTAGGCTTTACAAAGCCAAGGTCTCGTTATCGCTAGGGAAATCGGTCTGGCAGGATGGTTTTCATGATCATGTATTACGCAAAGACGAAGATTTACGCAAAGTTGCCCGATATATCGTAGCGAACCCGCTACGCGCAGGCTTGGTGGATAACATCATGGATTATGCTTTCTGGGATGCTGTCTGGCTGTAAATTCTTCTGTGTGGTGTGGTGTGGTGTTGTGGGAGGGCGGCTTGCCGCGCGAGGGGTTGTGGTAGCTGATGCCAAGGTGGTTTATTGCGAGCATCAGGAATATTCTTAACGATAGGTTTCGCTAGAATAACGTTCTCTTAGCACGGAGGTTTTGCATGTCACAGCGCCTGTCCAATCGCAGTCTGGCCGGTAGCGGTTTATTGATTGCCACTTTAGTGGCGACTACCCCGGCGCTGGCCAGCGCCGAGCGTCTTGAGGCCGAGCTGCGTGCCTTGTTCGCTCAGGGAGGCGAGCTGAGCATTGGCGACGTTTCAGATGCCATGCTGCGCAGCCGCTATACCGCTGAAGACATCGTATTTGATAGCGTCGAGGGCGAGCGCCTGCGGATTGGCAGCTATGTCGTCAACGGCGACTACGACCAGCCTGAGCGCGTTACCCTGCAAGACATCCGCGTGGAAGACCGCCTGACCGAGCTTGCGCTGTTGCAGATCGAGGAGATCGTTCTCAATGAACCTTCCCGGGCGGTATTTCCGCTTCACGAGGCGATGGAAGGTCAGGACTTTCAGCTGGGCGGCTTGACGGTTGACCAGATCGTGGTGGATCTCGACTCCGACCTGGCGGAAGAATTTCTGCGCGATGCCGGGGTAAAGCGTGGCCGCGGGCGCCTGGATATTGAACGACTTTATGGCGAGTCGCTAAGTGCCGATGCCATCGGGTTGCTCGAAATAAACGGCCTGGCGGCCACCGGGGAAGACCTCGAGGAATTCGGCAGCGGTTCCCTGACGCTCGATGCATTGCGTATGGAGCAATTGAGCGGACTCGAGAATCCCGAGGAAGGGCAGTTGAACCTGCTGGTAATGGAAAATTTCGCCATCGACAGCGACCGCCTGGTAGGTCGGCTCGATGAGCTGCGTATCGATGGTGATCTTGCCGATGGCGAAGGTGGCATGTGGCTGGAAGCCTTCGAAGTCGACCTTGAGCGCATGATCGCCAACGCCCCGGCCGAAGAGCGCACCCAGCTGCGCATGGCGAGTAACCTGCTCACCGGCGGCAGCGGCACGCTCAAGCTGGACGCCGGTTTCAACGGCCGTTGGGAGCAGCACAACGACCACAGCACTTTGGGCGGTGACAGCCGCATCACCCTGCATGACGCCATGCAGCTAGCCTTCGGCGTCAATCTGCCGGTGATTTTACCCGAAAATACCCAGCCGATGGATGTCTTTCACGATGCCAGCCTGCTGGATGCCGCCACCCTATTGGGCGGCGATCTTTCGCTGACGCTAAGCGATAGGGGGCTGTTCGGCCGGCTGGTCACGGTGGGTGCAGCGCTTGAAGGAATCACCGAAGCCCAGCTTCTCGAACAGGCGCGCACCCAGGCCCAAGGCTTCGGCATGATGTTCGGCCCAGAAGTCCAACAAGTGCTCGCAGGCTTTGTCGCCTTGCTGGAAGGCAGCGCCAGCGAGCTTGAAATCAACGCCACCCTGCCGCCACAAAGCAACCTGAAAACCTACACCGACGACCCCCTGGGCCTGCCCGGCCAAGTGTCGCTGGAAGTGGAAACGCGCTAACCCTGTTTCTTCAGCTTTTTTTCATGAATATCATTCATGAGTTACCTGACGCGGATTCGATGAAACCCGCGTCAGGCTGAGTTATCATTGCCGCCTGACTTTTCCTAGCTTGTACTCCTTTAACGAGGTTCCCGCCGATGTTCAGCCGTGACATGACAATTGCCGGATTCGATGATGCCCTGTTCGATGCCATGCAAAAAGAAGTGGTGCGTCAGGAAGCCCACATCGAACTGATCGCTTCCGAAAACTACGCCAGCCCCCGCGTACTGGAAGCTCAGGGCAGCCAGCTGACCAACAAGTATGCCGAAGGCTATCCCGGCAAGCGTTACTACGGCGGCTGCGAGTTTGTCGATATCGCCGAAAACCTGGCCATCGACTACGCCAAGCAGTTGTTCGGCGCCACCTACGCCAACGTTCAGCCGCATTCCGGTTCTCAGGCCAACGGTGCCGTCTTTCAGGCGCTGGTCAAGCCCGGTGATACCATCCTGGGCATGAGCCTGGATGCCGGTGGCCACCTGACCCATGGGGCAAAGCCCAACTTCTCCGGCAAGCATTACAATGCCATCCAGTACGGCTTGAATGACCAGGGCCTGATCGATTACGACGAAGTCGCCCGTCTGGCGCGCGAGCATCAGCCCAAGATGATTATCGCCGGGTTCTCTGCCTACTCACAGATCGTCGACTGGGCCAAGTTCCGTGAAATCGCCGATGAAGTGGGTGCCTACCTGCTGGTCGACATGGCGCATGTGGCGGGCCTGGTGGCCGGCGGTGTCTACCCCAGCCCCTTGCCGCACGCGCATGTGGTCACCACCACCACCCACAAGACCCTGCGCGGCCCGCGTGGCGGCTTGATTCTTTCGGCGGAAGGCGATGCCGATATCGAGAAGAAGCTTCAGTCAGCGGTGTTCCCGGGCGTGCAGGGCGGCCCCTTGATGCACGTCATCGCCGCCAAGGCGATCTGCTTCAAGGAAGCCATGGATCCGGCGTTCAAGGCTTACCAGCAGCAGGTGGTCAAGAACGCCCAAGCCATGGCCGGTGTGTTCATGGAGCGTGGTTTCGATATCATCTCCGGCGGTACCCAGGATCACCTCTTCCTGCTTTCCCTGGTCAAGCAGGGCGTGACCGGTAAAGACGCCGACGCTGCCCTGGGTCGGGCGCACATCACCGTCAACAAGAACGCCGTGCCCAACGACCCGCAAAGCCCCTTCGTCACCTCCGGCTTGCGTATCGGCACTCCGGCAGTCACCACGCGCGGTTTCGGCGAAGCCGAATGCCGCGAGCTGGCGGGTTGGATCAGCGATATCCTGGATGCCCTGGCCAAGGGTGTCGACACTGCCGCCATCGAAATCGATGTCAAAGGCAAGGTCGAAGCCTTGTGCTCGCACTTTCCCGTCTATCGTTGAGCGGAATGTACTTGGCTCAAGGTTGAGCTGACCCCCCGTTTCTGCCGGGCACTCGCCCGGAAGCGCCCCTACCCGCTGTAGGGGCGTTTCTGTTATGCTGCCGCGATTAAATTTCTCACTTGACGTTCTCTCAATTCAACGGTGAACCACCCCATGGCAAAGCAACAGGAAGCAACGGATCTGCAGCGGGCGTTGAAAGCTTGCAAGGGCTCGTTCGTCTCGGTGGGCTTTTTCAGCATGTTCGTCAACCTGCTGATGCTTGTCCCGCCCATGTACATGCTGCAGGTCTACGATCGCGTTCTCTCCTCACAGAGCGTCGATACATTGATCATGCTCACCCTGCTGGTGATCTTTCTGTTCATGGTGATGGGTGGGTTGGAGCTGGTGCGCTCGCGCATGCTGGTGCGCATCGGCAACCGCCTGGATACCAGCATCAATGCCCGGCTTTACGGCGCCATGTTCCGGCGTAGCCTGCATACCCAGGGAACGGCAAGTGCCCAGCCGTTGAATGACTTGACCAGCCTGCGCCAGTTTCTCACCGGCAACGGCCTGTTTGCCTTTTTCGATGCACCTTGGGTGCCGGTCTATCTGGGTGTGTTGTTCCTCTTTCACCCCTGGCTAGGCATTTTTGCCACCCTGGCAGGGGTTATTCTGGTGGGCTTGGCGGTCGCCAATGAAAAAGCCACCAAGACATTGCTCGCCGAAGCCAATAGTGAACATATCCAGGCGCAGAACCTGGCCAACTCCAACCTGCGCAACAGCGAAGTGCTGCATGCCATGGGCATGCTTCCCGGGATCATGGGGCGTTGGTCCAAACGCCACCATGAATTTCTGGCCAAGCAATCTCAAGCCAGTGATCGGGCGGGCGCGCTGACCAATACCTCCAAGGTGCTGCGCTTGATGTTCCAGTCGTTGATTCTGGGGCTGGGTGCCTTGTTGGTGCTAAGAGGCGAGATGACCCCCGGGATGATGATTGCGGGTTCGATCCTCATGGGCCGCGCTCTGGCGCCTATCGACCAAATGATCGGTGGCTGGAAAGGGTTCGTGGGGGCGCGTGGCGCCTACGAGCGTTTGAATGAACTGCTGACCCAGATACCCGAAGAGCAGCAGCATATGTCACTGCCCGCCCCGAAGGGCGAAGTGGCGCTGGAAGGTGTCGCCGCCGCACCTCCCGGCTCGCGGATGGCCACCATTCGCGGCATCAATTTCAGTGTGCCCAAGGGCGAGCACGTCGGCATCATCGGCCCCAGTGCGGCGGGCAAATCCACCCTGGCGCGTGTCTTGCTGGGTATCTGGCCGGCCCAGGTGGGCGATGTGCGACTCGATGGCGGTGAAATCACCCATTACAACCGCGATGAAATCGGCCCCTATCTCGGCTACCTGCCCCAGGATATCGAACTGTTCGATGGCAGCGTCAGTGAAAATATCGCCCGATTCGGCAACCTTGACCCACAAAAGGTGGTCGAAGCGGCCAAGAAGGCGGGTGTGCATGAAATGATCCTGGATCTGTCCAATGGTTACGACACGGTGATTTCCTCGACCAGCGGCGCGCTTTCCGGTGGCCAACGCCAGCGCGTCGGCCTGGCGCGCGCGCTTTACGGCAATCCGGTGCTGGTGGTGCTGGACGAACCCAACGCCAACCTGGACGACGCCGGAGAGCGCGCCCTGGCGCAGGCGATTGCCGACTTGAAAGCCGAAGGCACCACGCTGTTCGTCATCAGCCATCGCACCAGCGTGCTCAAGAAGATGGACAAGCTGCTGGTGATGAAAGAAGGCCAGGTGAGCATGTTCGGCCCGCGCGATGACGTCCTGGCTCAGTTCGCCAAGAAGCCCCGCGCTCAGGTGGGCCAGCAGAACAACACACGCCTTTCGGCCATTCCCGGTGGCCGCAGCGGCGAGGAGTGATAGAGCAGATGAGTGACAACGAGAACGACAAGTCCACCTCAGACAAGATGCCGGTGCGCCAGGAGATCGACGTTACCCCCAAGGGGCCGGCGACGCTCGAAGGTGAAACCGTGGAAGGCCTGCCCACCAGCGACAAAGGCTACCGCAAGCTAGGCTACGCCATCTTGCTGGTGGCGTTCGGTGGCTTCGGTACCTGGGCGGCGACAGCCTCCCTGGCGATTGCCGTGGTAGCCCCGGGCAGCGTCTCGATGGAGTCGTTCAAGCGTACCGTGCAGCACCTGGAAGGCGGCCTGGTCGACGAACTGAGGGTGCAGGACGGCGATCATGTCGAGGCCGGTGACCCCCTGGTGGTGCTCAGCGATACCCAGGTGCGCGCCCAGTTGGAAATCGCGCGCTCGCAATACCTGATCAACCGTGCCATGGAACTGCGCTTGCTGGCCGAGCAGCAGGGCGCCGAGACCCTGGAAATCCCCGCTGAACTCCAGGATGTCGATGACCCGCGGGTGCAACAGGTGCTTGCCGTGCAACAGAGCCTGTTCGTCGCTCGCCGTCAATCGCTTGCCAGCACCCTGAACTCGCTGGACGAGCAGAGCAACCAGATGCGCGAACAGATCGAAGGGCTGGAATCACGCATCAGTGTCAACAAGCAACGCATTGCCTCGCTGCGCAGCGAGGCGGAAGACTTCCGCTCGCTCTATCGCGAAGGCCTGGGCGATAACCAGCGCATGCGCGAGCTCGAGCGCCAGATCCTGCAGTACGAAGGCGACAATGCCGAGTACCGTGCCAACATCGCCCAGCTGCGCTCGCAGATCAGCGAAAACCTGATGCAAAAGGAAATCCGCCAGCAGGAGTTCCAGGCCGAGATCGGTGAACAGCTGCGCCAGGCCCAGGCCCAGATCGCCGAAGCCGAAGAACGCATTACCTCGCTTACCGACCAGGTCAAACGCACCGTGGTCAGGGCGCCGGTTTCCGGCACGGTCGTCGGGCTGCAGGTGCACACCATCGGTGCCGTGCTGCGTGCCGGTGACCCGATCATGGACATCGTGCCCAGCCAGGATGGCTTTGTGGTCGAAGCCCGGGTGCCGACCCGCGATATCGACAACATCTACATCGGCCAGCACGCTGAAATTCGCTTTTCCGCCTTCAATCAGCGCCTGACCAACCAGATTGCCGGCGAAATTATCAACATCAGCGCCGACAGCTTCGAGGACGAAGCCACCGGGCAGGAGTATTACAAGGCGCGCGTACGGGTGACCGAAAACGGCCAGAAAGACATGACCGAGCAGATGCGCCTCCTTTCCGGCATGCCCGCCGAAGTGATGATTCGCACCGGTGAGCGCACCTTCGCCAGTTATATCGCCAAACCGATTACCGATATGCTGGCCCGCGCCCTCCAGGAGGATTGATGTTGATGACAAGAATTAACCCCTCGCCCAAGGTAGGAGGCCGGTTTACCGGGCGAGCTCTTGACCGTGGTGTTTGTCCAGACACCCCCTCGCGCGATAAATCGCCCTCCTACCAGGTCAACCCCCACCAGGCTGGCCCCATGGTAGGAGGCCGGCTTGCCGGGCGAGCCCTTGACGGTGGTTGTTGGTCGGCCAACCCCCACCAGGCTGACCCCATGGTAGGAGGCCGGCTTGCCGGGCGATGGGCGCCGCTAGGTGCCTTGGCGCTGACGCTCATGCTTGTCGCCACGCCTGGCATGGCTCAGGACGACGTTCCCGCCGGCAACGCGGCCTTGGCCGAACTTGCCGCCATCGACGAAAACCGTGCTACCGGCATTCGGCAACTGCCTTCGTTACCAGGGCTGTTTGCCCTGGCATTGGAAAACGATGCCGAACTCGCCCGCCAGCGTTTCGAGCTGGAAGCCACTCAGGAAGAGCGCCCGATGGCGCGCTCTCAACTGCTCCCCCAGGTCTCAGCCTCCGGCACCTACCTGTGGCAGGATTCCACCAACATTCAGACCTCCCCGGAGGAGTTCGGGCTGGAGCAAACCGCTACACGCCCCGGTGAGATAGATGAAACCGTATGGCAGGTACAGCTTCAACAGCCATTGTTCAGCCTGGAGCGCTGGCGCAAGCTGGATGTCGCCGATGCCCAGATCAGTGCCGCGGAGCTGCAGCTGGCAGTGGTCGAGCGCGACCTGGCATTGCAGGTCAGCGAAGCCTACGTCGACGCCTATCTCGCCGCCCAGCGCCTAGGCTTGCTCGAAGCCCAGCAGGAATCCCTGGAGCTGCAGGTGCGCCAGGCGCAACGTGCCTATGACTTGGGCATCGGCAACCGTATCAACTTGCTCGAAGCTCAATCACGCCTGGATCGGGCGATTTCCGATGCGGTGCTGGCGGAAAACGAACTGGATAACGCCCTGAGCGAGCTCGAGCGCCTGACAGGCACCTTGCCTGAATTTCGTGGCCTGGCGGTGGGCGAACTCTCGCGAGTGGAACTGCAGCGTGAATGGGGCGAGCAGGAAGACTGGCTGCAACGCACCGGGCAGAATCTGCGTGTGTTGCTGGCGCGCGAAGAGCGGCGCGTCACCGCCGCGGACACCGGTACCCGTCGCGCCGGTTACTTCCCCGAGCTCAACCTGAACCTTAGCTACTCCGATCGCCAAAGCGACGACCAACTGCGCGAAAGCAAAGATTACCGCGCCAGCGTGGAACTCAGCATGCCGCTTTATCGCGGCGGCTATACCACCGCCAGCGTGCGCCAAGGGGTGTTGCGGGAACAAGCCGGGCAACAGGCGCTCGAGCACCAGCACAACCTCGCCGCTCAGGAGGTTCGCCTGCGTTTGCGTTCGCTCAATGGCAATGTGCGCCAGCTGGATGCCCTGGGCCAATCGATCGAATCCAGCCAATTGTTTTTACAAGCCGCCGAGCTCGGCGAACAGCTCGGCCTGCGTGATCTGGTCGATGTGCTCGACGCCCGCGCCAGCCTTTACGACCAGCGCATTCAATACGTGGATACCATGGGCAACTACGCCCTGGATCTGTTGGCACTGCAATCGGCGGTGGGAAGTCTGGAAAGCGAGGATCTCGAAAATGCCATGCAACTGCTTCAGCGCACATTGAAGTAAAACTAAACACTAAACACTGGCTAGGTTAGGGCTTATCACGAATGGAAAAGATATTTTATCAGCATGAACATAAGGAAGTGTCACTTGTTGACATTGCTGTGATTACCTGCCGCCGCTGGAAAATAGCGCTCGCGGTATTTTTGGTCATCTTTGGTGCGGTGGTCGCGCTCGTCATGAGTGGTGAAAAAAAGTACACCTATAACTCAGTGTACAAAGTAGCCGAGCAGCGTCCAACCCAAAATAATGAACTGGGTAGTTTAGAACCTCCTTCAGCCGTTGCCGCCAAAATAAGAACGTTATACGCCAATAACGCCTCAGCAGCCCTAATGAAAATGCTGAAAACTGAGCGTTTAGACTTTGATGTAACTGTCACCAATCCCAATGAAACGCTGTTATTGGTTATCGAAAGCGAAGCTGCAGAAAGCAATGCGCAACACGTAACAAGCCTTCATGAACAGATACTTCAGCGCGCCCAAGAAAATCAGCAAATTAGTTTGCAGCGTCGGAAAGAAACGCTGGAAAAGCGGCGTGATAACACACTAGAACGAGCGCAAAATATACTCGAAAGTAGCGACTCAGGTGAACTAGCGGCCACCTACGCCGACCAAGTGGCCGAAATAGAAGCCCACCTTGCCGAGCTGGTACCCGGTGAAATAGTACAGCTAGCCGAACGTAGCACACGCCCAGTAGGGTTAGGGCGACTATGGAAATTAGTGCTAGGAGGCATGGTAGCCGTAATACTCGCATTAGGTAGCGCATGGCTTTGGCACTTTGCTGCCTTGGTGGTCAAAAAAATGAAGAGCAACCACCGAGCCAGCTAAATGGGCCAGCACAAACTCTATGCCTATATGGCCAACAGTGGATGGATGTTGGCAGAACAGTTACTGCGGCTAATCTCAGGCGTTTTGGTAGGCGTCTATATTGCCCGCTACCTCGGCCCAGAACAGTTCGGCATCCTCAGCTACGTGATTGCTGTCGTCGCCTTCCTGGTGGTGGTCGCACGGCTAGGTATGGATGCCATACTGGTCAGAGAGCTGGCCCAAGACCTGCACGCTGGCCGCAAACTGGGTACCGCCATGGCGCTAATGCTAGGGGCAGCAGCACTTTGCTACAGTCTGCTTCTACTAGTGCTCTACGTAAGCAATGAACCCCTGGCCATTAAACATTACCTGGCTCTTGCGAGTCTCAGCGTGTTCCTTGTAATGTTCTACGCCTTCGACTTCTTGTTTCAAGCACGTGTCGAAGCTAAGCGCGGTGCCATGGCAAAGTCTGCTGCGTTAAGCATCATGGTCGTCGTCAAGCTACTCTTTATATGGCAAGAAACAACGCTCGTCTGGTTTGTGGCTGCGTACTTAATGGAACACGTCCTAGTAGCTGTCTGCCTGTTAGGCATGTACAAGTATGCACAGCCGATTGATAAATTAAGCATTTCAAAAGCAGATATCAAACCACTGCTGGGCAGTGCCTGGCCAATGGTATTAGCTGGGTTGTCATCACTTATCTACATGCGTATCGATCAGCTAATGCTGCGCCATATGTTGGGTATGGAAGAAGTGGGTATCTATGCTGCTGCCGCACGCATCTACGAGGCCTGGATACTCATACCTTTCGTACTCTCCACCTCGCTGCTACCGTTTTTAGTCGCCGTTAAGAAAGCCTCTTATCCGGTTTTTATTAAGCGAATGCAATGGCTATTCAGCGGTATGGTCGCAATGACTAGTTTTGCCGCACTTATTGCTTATTGGCTAAGTGAGCCGATTATACTGTTTGCGTTTGGCCCCAGTTATCAAGCCTCAGCCAGCATTCTTCCGCTGCTCATGGCGTCCGCCATTTTTACCTCTGTGCACTCACTCACGGTTCGCTACATGACTGTCGAACATCTGGAGCGTAAAGTCGCCAAGCGCACCTTTGCTGCAGCGCTACTCAATATTGTCGCCAATGCCATTTTAATACCCGCGCTGGGCGTCCAAGGCGCCGCCTGGTCAACACTGCTAACCATGTTCTTCATTGCTTATGTAATGGATTACCTAGAAGCCGACCTCAAGCCGTTGGCCCGAATCAAGCGCAATGCGTTGCTAAAACCCCTGGTTAGATAGCCCCACCAAATCCCAGGAAAATGCAGCCACTGCAGGAGAAAATATTCATGAGCCAACCACATTTTGCCTTATGCGGCGCTTTCGACCGTCACAACTACGGCGATATTCTGTTTCCGCTCATTCATCGCCACGTGATTTGTGGTGAATACGGTGAAGGGGCTGATGTTAGCTGCTACGCCGTCAAACAAGCTGACCTCACCAACATAGGCGGTGTACGCGCAGAAACCATGAGCACGCTGATCAAGCGCATTCGCCAAGCGCCCGCGCAACACAATGTCATATTTTGTGGGGGTGACATTCTCTCAGCGGATTGGGTCACCATGTTAGGTCACCATTTACCCAGCGATTTACTGTGCCGCGGGCTAGCGGCAGGGCGTCGCCTGCTAGGGTTTGAGCGAGCCAATGAACTATTGCGCAAAGCCTACCAACAACCAGCACGTTACCCCTATGTCATGGATCCAAAAGAACGCCCGTTAAGCCTGCACTACACAGCAGTAGGCGCCTCGGGCTTCAATATAGAGCGAAACCCCCAGCACTTGCATGACGTTGCCGCGTTACTCAAAGGCGCAAGCGAAGTCTCCGTACGCGACCGCGAAGCCCAGCAGCGCCTACAAGAAGCGGGCGTTGATGCACGGCTGGTGCCCGACACTGCGCTCATCATGTCCGATATTTATCCGCTTGACGAGCTAGCCAAACAGCCCTGGCAAGAAGACATAGACACCCAAAATGGCTTTAAGCACGACCACTACCTCGTCTTTCAAACAGCCAAGAGCTACGTAGCAGGGCAGCACGAACAGGTTGCCGAGCAGCTAGCCGATATCGCCGCCGCAACCGGCTACTCGATCTTACTGCTACCTATTGGGCGTGCCACTGGGCACTCCGACGCTCAAATATTAAAAAAACTGTTTGAAATGCTAAAACAGCGGGGCATCCCCTGTGCACTACAGCAAAGCCCCCATGTGTTACATATCATGGCCTCGCTTGCGTTCTCCCAGGCCTATATCGGTACCAGCCTGCACGGGGCTATCACCGCCTACGCCTTTGGCCGCCGAGTATGTGGCATCGCCACCCAGCGTGTTAAAAAACTGCACGCCTTTATCGGTACTTGGCTGCTGCCTGAGGAAGCTGTTTCAGTTCCTGATACCCACTTTATAGACGCTTTCAACACACTGCTGGAACAGCCGCGTAATGCCGAGGCTGCCCAACAGCTAGCTGTCCACAAGGGGCTGATATATGACGACATCAAGCGATATTTACAGAAGGCGTCTTATGCAGCCTGAGATCGAGATCCTCCTGGCAACCTGGAACGGCGAGCGCTACCTCAAGGAGCAGCTCGACTCCCTGTTGGCACAAACCAACACAAGCTGGCAGCTGATCGCCCATGATGACGGTTCAAGCGATGCTACCTTAGACATCCTGCACACTTATCAGCGTCAATACCCTGAACGCATCCAGGTGCTCGAAGACGGGCAGCGCTTTGGTAACGCTTGCGGCAACTTCGCACACCTGCTCAAACACGCTCAAGCTCCCTATGTCATGTTCTGTGACCAGGACGACATATGGCTACCTTTTAAGGTAGAAGTAACGCTTAACGCCATGCAGGCCGAAGAAGCAAAGTGCCCCTCGGTCCCCATACTCGTTCACACCGACCTTCAGGTCGTCGATGCACAGGGTAATAAGCTCGCCTCCTCATTTTTCGATGCTCAGCAGCTACCGCGCGAATACCGCTCCCTGCTGGATGCGGCCGTGCTCAACCGCGTCACAGGCTGCACCGTAATGCTCAATCAAGCTGCTATAGATGAGGGAACTCCCATCCCCAGGCAAGCTCTCATGCACGACTGGTGGCTCGCCTGTCGCACCCTGCAAGCAGGTGGCAAGGTGGTATTTGTCAATCAGCCTACGATGGGTTACAGGCAACACGGCGGCAATGTCATCGGCGCCAAAGCCATTGGCGTAAGCTACTATGCAAAGCGGCTCTTGGCACTCAAAGACGTTGCCACCAGCCTACAAGGGGTCATAAAACAAGCGCGGGCGCTAGGGCTGCAAGATTCCACGCTGCGCATTGTGGGCACGAAGCTCGCCTACACCATTAAGCGGGTAATCCCTCATGCGCGCTGAAGAGTGGATCAAGCATCCGCTGGTCATATTTATCGCCGTATGGGCTATTATTGCCGTCAGCGTAAGCCTGCGCGTCTCCACCTCATTTCAAGATGACATCTCACCGCTTTATCAGCTCATGGGCGTGTCCATCGCCATGTACAGCATTGGCTTTGGGCTTGTCGCACTGCTCGGTAACACCAGTCGCACGCGGCACTGTCTCACGCTGCACCAAGTCGCCACCGTAACCCACCAAACACAGCGCTTCATGTGGGTCATACTGCTACTCGCATTTGCCATTGTGGCGCTTAACCTAGTCACTTATGGCCTACCGCCATTCTTTGGTTTTTTAGGTGTTGATACCTATAATTACCTGGAATACGGGCGCCTCAAAGGCATACTGTTTGCCCTAGCTGCCTTTATAGTGTTGCTGTCGGCATATGCCCGTCCCACGCTGGGGCTATTCATGAAAGCCGTGGGTATAGGTATTTTTATCCTCTACGTAAGCCGTGGCTACATTATCTTCTCGCTCCTCGGCTACTTCTTTTTAGTGCTGCACCTGCGCAACATCCGCATCGGCCGCATGCTGCTTTACGGGCTACTGCTAGTGGTCCTGATGGTCATCATTATGGAAGTCGTCGGGCACTACCGCACTGGCACCGCCAGCTTCTTTGCCGCTTTGAACATCAAGCCCGAATTCCAGCAAATGAACGCCGGTATTGTCTGGCTACTGGCCTACATCTCCATGCCCGCCATCAATATTATTGAATTAACCCAGCATCACACATTTTTTGCTGGGAAAGCGCTCTACAGTGCGGGCATGCCCGCCTTTATGGCCGTTGATACGGAAGTGAACAGCTACTTCGCCAGCATTATTCCCAACCACTACAACACCGCCAGCGGCTACCTCGCCAATGTCTACCTGGATTTCGGCTGGTACGGTGTGGCGCTATACAACCTACTGCTGGGTATGGCGGCCAGTGCGATACACCGGTTTAGTGCCAACTACCTGTTGAAAAGCATCTTTCTTGCTGCAACAGCACTGATGTTTTTCAACGACTACTTTGTTTATTTCACCACCTTTACCATGTTCGCCCTCGCGGTCGCCGCGCACCGCTATCTATACCGGCCCGCAAGGCGCTACCAACTAATTGAATGAAAAAATCACTGGCAAGGACGTTATGAGTAACTCTCCTGAACCCCAACAGCCTCCCAAGGTCAATGCCCGTGTACAGGTCATCATACCCACGTACAACGCCGCACCTTACCTTGAAGATCTGCTGCCAGCGCTGACCGGTGCCGCGCAACTGCAGCCGCTGGACGTTATGTTCGTGGATTCTTCCTCTACGGATGGCACCCCCGAACGCATCCAGCAAGCAGGCTTTCAGCTCCAGCAGATAAAAAAAGCCACGTTCGACCACGGCGGCACGCGCGCCATGGCCGCACGTCAAACCAGTGCTGACATCGTCGTCTTCATGACCCAAGACGCGCTGCTCGTAGACGAATATGCCATCAGCAAGCTGATTGCCGCCTTTGAAGACCCACAGGTCGCTGCTGCCTATGGCCGCCAACTTGCCTACCCCGGCACCAACATCTTTGGCCAACACTTACGCGCCTTTAACTACCCCAGCCAGTCCATACGCCGTACCTGGGAAGACCGCACTTACGTTGGCCTAAAAGCTGCCTTTCTCTCCAACTCATTTGCGGCTTACCGGCGCAGTGCCATGCAAGAGATTGGCTGGTTTTCCGACGGCCTCATTTTAGGCGAAGACACCCAAGCCGCTGCCCGGCTACTTCAGCGTGGCGGCGCGATACAGTACGTCGCCGATGCCTGCGTGTATCACTCCCATAGCTACCGAATAATAGAAGAGTTTCGTCGCTACTTTGACATTGGTGCTTTCCACAGCATGAACCCCTGGTTACTAGAGGCCTTTGGCAAAGCTGAAGGGGAGGGCATGCGCTACATTCGTTCGGAACTGCAATTTCTCAACCAGCATAAAAAACTACATAAAGTACCCGAGTTCATTCTGCGTAGCGGCATGAAATACCTAGGCTATCGGTTGGGGCGCAGCTACCGCTCGCTGTCTCCGCGCGTTATCCAAACCTTCAGCATGCATGCAGGCTGGTGGCGTAAAGCATCACCCAACCAAATGAACAGCAATGGCCTTTCATGACTATGCATAAAATGAACCGTAACTTGAGTGGTTTCACCGCCTACACACCTAAAGCGGTCAAAATAGTGGACTTCTTGATTGTGCTGCTAAGCGGCTGGCTAGCCTACGGCATACGCTTTGACCACTATGCCATGAGCGAACGCTATCAATGGCTACTGCTAAGTGGCGCGCTGATCACGCTGCTTATTTTGCCGACACTAGGCGTTTACCGTTCCTGGCGTGGCCGCATGCGCGGCCAGCTCATGGTGCGCCTGCTAGGTGGCTTCTTCCTGGTAGGTGCGCTGGTCACACTGGCACTATTTCTCACCCAGCGCGGCTTAGCTTTCTCGCGCCTTTGGCTAATGACCTGGATGTTCATCGCAGCGCTTGGCTGCATACTCATACGGCTGGTGGCCTACCCGATACTCAACCGGCTGCGCGCCAGTGGTCGCAACCGCTGTACATTATTATTGGTAGGAGATGCTCATTCCTGTGCTACTGCCTGGCGGCAGCTCAACCGCGTACCCACCGCAGGGTTTGAAGTAGAACGCGTACTATTGATAGGCGAAGACACCGCCAACGAACTAGCTGAGATACCCCACGAAACCTATCAGACCGGCGACCCCATTACCCACAACCAGCAAGAAGTGTGGATTTGTCTGCCGCTTAGCCACGGCAAGCACGTCAATCAAATACTTCAGGCGCTCGACCAAACCACCGGTAACGTGCGCTACATGCCCGATCTGCGCGACTTTCGGCTTATCAATCACGACATCTCTCAAGTCGCCGACCTCTTCTTGCTAGACTTGAGCTGTTCGCCAATTAGTGGCACCCGGGGGCTATTGAAGTGGCTGGAAGACAAGCTCGTAGCCGCAGTGATCTTGTTGCTCATTTCACCGCTGATGCTTGCCTTGGCGCTAGGCGTAAAACTCACCTCTCCAGGTCCCATCTTCTACCGCCAGGAGCGCGTGGGGATTAACGGCCGACCCTTTATGATGCTTAAATTTCGTTCGATGCCCGTTGATGTGGAAAAAAACGGTGTGCAATGGGGTGGGGCGCACCAAAAGCAAACGACCCGCTTCGGTGCTCTGATCCGTCGAACCAGCCTGGATGAGCTGCCTCAATTTATCAATGTCTTGAAAGGCGATATGTCAATTGTCGGGCCACGTCCTGAGCGTACCCAGTTTGTTGAGGAATTCAAGCAGCAGATCCCCGGTTACATGCAAAAACATCTTGTCAAGGCAGGCATTACCGGCTGGGCGCAAATTAATGGCTGGCGTGGCGATACAGACCTGGCCAAGCGGATCGAATGCGACCTTTGGTATATCGAAAACTGGTCTGTCTGGCTAGACCTGAAGATTATTTTGTTGACTGTTTTTAAAGGATTCATTAGCCAAAATGCCCGCTAGATAAAACGCGTCAGCCAAGCTGAACTGCGTAACTGACAGGGGGCTTCAACTCTCACGGTAAGCCGGCTTGCCCGGCTTGCCGAGCCAGCCACCCGTCCTTGCCTCACACGCCGTCTCGCTTTGCGTTAATACCTTCACGCCACGATCTCCTTGAGCGCCGCATTGTCGAGCGCGCTCTTCGCCAGCAATTTTTTTGAACCGAGCGTTTTCCGCCCCGAGCTCCCGGAATCGCTTGGCCTCCGCGATCGCCTGCTATCAGCATGAACGTAGCGAAAATGCCTCAGGATGAGCCGCCGTTCCTGAAACAGTAATTATATGTAGGCCCGAATCAAAGCTTGCAGCGAAAGCTTGAATTAGCTTGTGTTAGAGATTACTGTCTTAGCTACGATAACCTCATGCGAATAGGCGTGACGTCTCAGTTAATAATGTAGTTATCAAGAAAGGAGCAGGTTGTAACGTGAAATGCAATTGCCAACAAAAAAATCGGGCTCGTCGGGCCTTGGGCATATGAAATTTTATATTGCTATTGCTATTGCTTTTAGTTATATCATGGTTGCTCCTTGAGTCGTCACATGCATTGACGTTTCAAGGAGCGACCATGGCGCCATGGCCGCTCTGTTGATCTTGCTTCCTATACGGCGAGATTATCTACCAGTGAATATTCACTTAGAGGGATTTATAATATGTCTTTTCAGTTCAACGAAGAATACTACCTAGCACAGAATCCAGATGTAGCTGAAGCTGTTGCTAACGGCACCATCCAAAGCGGCCTGAGCCATTGGGAAAACATGGGGTTCAAAGAAAACCGCAACCCGAATGAAAACTTCAACACTGCCGAGTACTTGGAAGCTAACCCGGATGTAGCCGCTGCCGTACAAGACGGCATGAATCCGTTGAACCACTTTTTGAATCTGGGCGCTGCAGAAGGGCGTGCGCCTAATGCTGCCTACGCGGAAATCGCTGCTGGCTTCGATTCCGATGCATACCTTGCTGCCAACCCAGACGTGGCTAATGCCATTGACGCAGGCGCCAATCTCAATGCTTACAAGCACTGGGTACTGTTTGGTCAGTTTGAGGAAGGTCGTCCCGAAGCGACTCTGACAGACGGACGTTCCGTCAGTGAAGTGCTCGCTGGACCTTCAGGGCTCACTGAAGGTCTGAACACGCTTCAGACTGCCCAGGCTGATGTCAGCACTTTCATCGAAGAAACTGCTTCCAACGAACTCGTTGAAGAGCAGCTTGCTGTTGAGCCGGAAGTTGCCACTGAAGCTCAGGTTCGCACCGCGATCACTGCTGCAGACGATGCGGCTGAAACAGCTCTCCAAAATGATGGCGGTCTGGGTCAGGGCGACTCCTTGAACGTCCTGAAAGCCAAGGTGCTGGATGCTGAAGAAGCTCTGGCTACCGCTGAACAGAAAATGGGCGAGGAAGACGGCCTTGCTGCAGCGAAAGAATCTTTGCTCAATGCTCAAGTTGCCTATGAAGCGGCTATTGAAGCTTCTGACGATGCTGATGTTGCACTGGAAGCAGAAGTCGCCAAGGTAGAGCAGCTGAACGGCGGTACCGCTTCACTGGATTTGTCGGTCAATGGCGCTTTTAATGGCGAGGCTGATAAGACTTTTGTTCAAGACAGTCTTGTTAACCCCATCATTGTCTTGGGTAGCGGCAACCAGCTGGTAGCTGCTGAAGGTGTAAATACCGAAGCCAACCCGATTAAGGGCTTCGACGCTTTGCTGGCAGCGGCTCAGGAAGCCTACGATAAGTCTTTGGCAGAAGATGCTTCAAAAGAGACTTTCGAAGCTGAACTGGCAGACGTTCTGGATGTCGAGTCTCCTGACTGGAAAGATGTCACCGAGCAAGCCAATGTTGCTTCTGATTCCAATGTTGTAATGGTAGAGAACGTAACGGCTGACACTCTGCTGTTCAACGATGTTGATGGCACCTACCTTGCCACAGCTGACGGCACTAATTTCTATTCAGCCACGGTTTCTGCTGAAACTGGTGATGTGACCTTCGATAGCAGTGGAACGGCTATTACTGACGAAACAGGCTATGTGTCTGTAGCCAATGTTCAGTCGGCAGTTGGTCCTTTCACTGAAACGGCTGGCACCACTGGTGCTGAGTATGACACGCTAGCCACTAATGACGGCGGCACCTCATATGTTGCTTATGTAAGTGGTACTCCAGCAGCCGCTTACGCCGCCACTGTAGCTGCAGATGGTGCTGTGTCTGTTGACACCACTGGCTCGGTTGTTGACGCAACCGGTTTCACCGTAGTGGATTATGTTGACGGTACTGCAGTAGGTACATACACCGATCAGAATCTCGTCGAAGATGGTGCCGCTGAAACATCTGTCGGTTTGTTTGCTCTGGCAGATGACTCTGGTTATGTAGTCAAAGCCTCAGATGACAATTTTTATGCCGCCGATGTGTCTGACCCGACTACTATCACTTGGAACAGCGCCACTACACCCGTAGATGCTCAGCTGGTGGACACTAGTGCTGCTATCACCGAAATCACTGTCGAAGCTGATGCCTCTGCTATGATCGGCAATTACTACAATGCATCTGCTGACACTGGTACCGATGGCCACAATGACGTGGAATACACAGCTGACTTCACTGCTGCAGCACCGCTGGTAGCCGATGTTCTTGCCAAAGCCGTTGCTCTGGAAGCTGCTCAGGCAGAAGTGACCGAGCGTGAAGAGCTGACCGCTGACTACCAGGCTACTCAGGCTCTTGTAAGTGAGCTGGAAAGCCTCGACAAAGCCGTTGAAGATGCCGAGAAAGCTCTGGCTGATGAAGGTTACGTCGTAGAGTCCATCGATACCGCTAACGAAGCGGGCACTGCCGATAGCGACATCTTCCTGTTGACCGACACCGATACTGCCATCACCGGTTTCGAGCTGACTACCGACGAAGAAGCTGGCGACAGCATCTATGTTGGTGAGCAACTGTCTATCGTCCTGGCTGGCGAAGATCAGGACATCTCCGACGACCTGGGTGATGTGGCTGCGCAAGAGCTCATCGTTGTCGACAACGGCACCAGCACCACTCTGTACTTCGAAGAGAAGTCCTTTGCGGGTAATGGTTCTAGCGCTGCCGACATGACAGTGATTGAACTGACTGGCGTAACTGGCAGTGAAGTTAGCATCAACGCTGATGGCTTCCTGACTGTTGCCTAAGCTCCTTTGAGCTTGGCCCAGGGGAGGGCAACTTCCCCCTTGCTCCTTTGAAGTCATCGGGTGGTTCAGTACAGGCTGCCTGATGCAGTAAGCCCTAAACAGCTTGCTTGCCCCTATGAAGTACGATCTAACCCCCGGCCTCGGCTGGGGGTTTTTGGTTCATCACGAAGGCTGAGAAAATAGCGCTTTACCCTGTGCGATATTTCCTCAATCTTTGACCGTCATTTCTTACATGTTATCGGGAGTCTTCATGCCCAACCCGCTCGTATTGAGCCCCAAGGAATGCCAAGGCAAGACCTGGCACCCGCCCATTGATCTCAGCTTTGCTGCGGATAAAGCCCTCATCCCGCTGCATGCCGGGGAACTCGCCAAAGCCGCTGCGACCATGCCGTTAGCGCTGATCAAAGAGAACCGTGAGTGGCGCTTGGTTGGGGTTTGCGGTCTGGAACCTGACCATAACCTCTTCATCAAGCAGGGCAAGTGGTTGGGCAATTACCGTCCTGCGTGGTTATCCACCTATCCTTTTGAGATCGTTGTGGTGGGCGAGAAGGGCTTGGTCACGTTTGATCGTGATTCCGGCTTGCTGGATGAAGAAGATGCCGGCGAGTCGTTCTTCAATACCGATGGCCAGATGACCGAGGCCGTATCTGAGCGTGTCGAAGCGCTCAAAGTTAGCCACCGTAAGCACCAAGCGACCCAGAAAGCGCTGTCAGCATTAGCGAAAGCCAAGGTCATCACGCCCTGGCCGGAAGCCCTACACAGCCAACTGGGGCTGTCCATTAACGGCTTGCACATGATTGACGAAAAAGCGCTTAGCCAACTGGATGATGAAACGTTCCTGAGCCTACGCAAAGCCCAGGCATTACCCATCGCCTATGCAGTGAATCTCTCTCTGCCCCAAACGCATTTGCTGGCCCGCCTGGCACGCCTGAACCCCGGTAGCGTGGCTGCCCCGGAGAACCTGGATGCGGTGTTTGGTGAAGACGATGAAGAATTAAACTTTGATTTCGATTCATAAGGAAAAACCGATGCGAACAAGCCTGACGATTCTGATTTTGGGTGTGATCCTCAGCGGCTGCGTGCCCTTCGTGCCGATTATTTGATGAGGTGAAAACCTGAAGGAAATGAACGGGGCTCGGCGAGACAGCGGGGCCTCATTTACGGTGCAGATAACGCCTAAAAACGGGAGCAATCGTCGACGGTAAGGGTTTGTCTTCGATCATGCTGAAGCAGGGAAAAATCGACTCACTAGGGGGTAAATAGCAAAGGGTTGCGGTAACGTGTACCTCCACGATCACAAAATCCTGTCGTATCAATAACTCATTTCATTCATCGTCCCCCATTATCCATAGATCACCATGAAACCAGACTTGCCCACCCTGATCATTCTCACTCAGCGTGAACATCAGCGGTTGAATAACCCGGTTAAGCGCTTATCGACCTATGCGCTCACGGAACAAGATCTCACAACCTATCGGGCCTACTGGGTAGATAAGTTAGGCTTTGTTGATCATCTCCCGATGCTTGCTGCAGGCCATGGATCATCTGCTAGAGCGCCAGGCACAAGGCAAAGCCACCGAAGCGGACTATGACGAGGTGATTTTTCAGATCGGGATTTACAAGAAAGGCAGCTGGTCGTTCATCAAGACGTTTCTGGGTTCCATCAATCCCTATGTGGACCGTTGGTTAAAGGTACTTCCCGAGTATAGATATCAGTTTGAGCAACGCTACGAACTCGGCAGAAAACTCTCCATCAAAGAACAGGCAGACCTCATTCGCGCGATGGTAGACGCCGTGCCCAATCGGGATGATCCCTACAATCTCCGCAAAAGCCGACAGGGCAGAGCGCTGCTGAAAGAATCGGAAAGGCAAGAAGGGGAACCCCGCAGGGAAGCATCACCCTCGACAGTGAGTAACGTCGTGGATTTTCTGGCCTTCAAGAAACAGCGCTAATCGCCTGTAAAATAGGGGTTAATTGGCAGCGGCAAAGCTTTACCTTTCTTATCGACCGGAAGCATGATTTTTCACCGGATTAGGGGGTGTTTTGCTGTGTTCCTATGTTCCGGGTAACGCACCAGTGAGCGACTGGCGTATTGATTGACGTATCCATCAGATTCTTACATTACCGTCATAACTTACTGTCATAAATACATATTATTCCTTTGCTCACTCGGTAAAGGAACCTTTTATGACCACGCTTGATTCCCCCCAGCACATTGCATCGCTGGCCATCTCTTCCCAGCTCAAGACCTTTCTGGAAGAGCAACTTATCCACACCCCGTTCGAGGGCGATCCCCATGCCGCCCAGCAATTCTGGGAAAGTACGGGTACGCAGCTGCATTACCTGACGGCCTCCAACGTCCTGGCCGATCTCCCCGGTATCGATAAACTCAAACGCTTTCAGCTGATTCATTTAAGCGAGATATTGCTCAATGCCCCGGATCAGCATGTCTTACTGCTCGCCGTGACCCAAGACGATGGTGGCGGTACCTATCTTCTCTTTCCCAAAGCCTCACGCTGCTGTGCCTTAACCGCCCTGGGACGCCAGGCCCATGACTAGCCGCTATGCCAAACAGTTCTCGCAAAAGCGCTTTTGGCGCAAGCTGCATAATCTCCCCACCGGCTACCGTGAAATCCGTTACCGGGCCAAATTGCTTTGGTACGTGATGCGTGATCCCAGTGTGCCCATCACCTTAAAAGCCAGTGCCGTTGCCGCCCTGGGCTATCTGATCTGTCCATTGGATGCGATTCCCGATGCCATTCCGATAGGGGGCTACGTGGATGATCTCGCGGTAATTACTGCCGTCCTGGCCCAGCTAGAGCCTTACATCACCGCCGATATGCGCATGAAAGCCTCCGGTTAAGGCCGTTTTATCGATCCTATCGGTTGATTCTTTGTATTAACCCACACCCAACGTATCCCCCCGGAAATTTGACCGTTCTGGGGGTGTTCGCGTGCCTGACGTTTCTATCAGGACGTTTTCTCAGGAGAAAGCCATGAACGCCCGTTCGCGTAAATCCACCGTCAAAGCCGCTGCGGAAAGTATTAATGATGCGACGACTGACAAAGCTTTAGCAGGGGAGAACCTTTCCTCTGAAACCTCGAATACCGCAACCCCCAACGACGAATCCGCAATACTCGAAGAAGACCGCATCCGCCTACTCAAAAAGGCCACATGCCCCAAACTCAGCACCCGCGCTTCCGGGAATTTGTCCTATGAAATCGGTATCGATGCGGATGCAACCGGAAAGGAAAGCGCTCTGTCCGATCACACCTGGCTTCGCATTACCGCCAATCAATCCAGCGGTTATTTCAGTCAGGAATGGATCAAGCTCACCGCTATCCTGGCCTTAATCGATCAGCAAACCGTGCCCTTCAAGGCGATTCTGTTCAAGCCGCTCTATGAACGTAAAGGCGCCAATAACCATGGCTTTCTGGGGGCAGCGCTTAAAGCCGAAGGGCTGGTAATTGCCGATGAACAACAACCCCTGGTATTGCACCCGACTCAGGATCAACAACCGTTCTGGGATCAGGTCAAAACCGCCATCGAGGAAGGTATCGATCTAACCGATGAGGTCGCTCAGGAAAATGCCCGCAAGGAAGCGCGTAAGCAAGCCCGCTTAGCCGAACAGCAACGTCGCCGTGAGGCCAATGCGCAAAAAGCACTGACCCCTTCAGATAACACCCCCGACACAGCTGAGCCAGACACCCCGAAAACCACCCCGGATCGTCCCAAAAATCCCTCCCTCAGCACCGATGAAGGTTAATCGTTAGCCACCGCGTTAATAGGTGGTTTTTTCATCACCCAAAACGTTCGTTTAGCGAAATGCAGGATTCGGCATAGCTCTTTTGAAAGGGCGATGCCGTTTTTGTGTGGATCGCTATTTCATCCGCTTTTCCATTTCCTTTGGAGCCTTTCGATGCCATTGCCGATGCAGCTTGATGTGAGTAATACCCCCTTGCCCATTCCCGATGCGCTGACGGAAATTCTGGAGAAAGAGATCCAGCACGCCTATCAACAGGCACCTCCATTACCCCCGGAAGATCCGCTATTCGCGATTACCCTGGTATTTCGTGATCCTGGCTATGATGTGTTACTGGGAGGATTTCATCCGGTGGAAATTCGCGTGGGGCGTGTCGAAGGCGATACCTACCGGCTGGGTTATCTCACCGATTTCAGCTACGTGGGGAGTGGGGATCAGATTGAGTTGATGAAAGAGATCGATTTTGAATTTAGCGTTGAGCTTTGTGCCATGCGCTACCTTCCGCCGATTGCGCTCTGCCGGGTAGGGGAGTTCTTTGAGCGTTATCTCACCAACTTCATCAGCTACTACCGCAATGGCGTTTATGACGTCGAAGTGATCTGGGAAAACTGATTCCTCATCCAGTCACCCATCAATCCAACCTCAATCCAACATCATTCATCAGACGCGATACCGCCGGGTATCGCCTTTACCGTTGTTTTCTTGCCTTGCCGGTAGCGCCTACCACAAGACTCAACTGACCCCCAATTTCCCCCTTAACAGACCGATTTACCCGGTCCATCCCCTCAAGGTGACCTGATCCTTACGGAAGCCGTTTCCATCGATAAAAGGAGCCTTTATGCCAGTGTCCATTTCACGTCGTTATGTGGCCTATTACCGGGTCAGTACCCAACAACAATCGCGTTCAGGATTGGGATTATCCGCCCAGCGCCAGGCGGTAAACGACTATCTTGCCCAGTACGGGGGAGAAGTGATTGCCGAGTTTCAGGAAGTCGAATCGGGTAAGAAAGCCGATCGACCGCAGTTTCATCATGCCGCCGACTATGCCGAATTGGCTCAAGCCACATTGCTGGTGGCCAAGCTCGATCGCCTCAGCCGTGATCTGCATTTTATTACCGGGCTACAGAAGCGTGGGATTCGCTTTACCCTTTGCGATCTACCCGACGTGGACCAACTCACCATCCATATTCTCGCCGCCATGGCCCAGCATGAAGCCAAGATGATCAGCCAACGCACTCGCTTAGCCCTGAAAGCCGCCAAGCAACGCGGCACGGTATTGGGCAATCCCGCTATCGACACCATCCGGCATAGCGATACCCAAACGGCGACCCAACATCGCACCCAGCGCCAAGCCTATTGGAAACAGCGCATCCAGCGGGTGATTCAGCATTTGGAACAGGACGAAGGATTATCCAGCGGTACCGCCATTGCCCATGCCTTGAACCAACGGGGGCTCACCACCTATGAAGGAAAACCGTTCACCAGTGCCACGATCAGTCGATTGCGACGGGAAACGGTGAAAGGCAGCTAATGCTATTCATCACCCACCTCGGATGTTCGTTTGTTCGTTTGTCCGTTTGGCCGTTTTCAATACCAATCAAATGACCACGCTACCTACTGGCGTTTCTCGGCGGAATAATGGGAAAGAGGCAATTCGGGCCTATTTGCTGAAGGTATTCAGGGAAAAGTAATGCACTCGTTAGAATTATTATGATTATAAAAACCATTTTCTATAATTATAATATATAAGGCTAGTTATCAAATAGCCTTTTAAAAAGGGGATTTCGAGGGGAAAGTGGCTCAAATTGATTTATTGCACTGCAGCATCGGCGTTTGCATTGTTTTGCCGTTATTTGGATGATGCCACTCATCAGGCGGCCAGTTCTCGTTATTTCCCGTCTGATCGGCGAACGAAGGTTCATGTTTACGTCAGTTATGTTCGCCGTTTTATCCCTGTTCACCCGTTAATGTACTGAGGTTTTTCACATGTCACAGTCAATTCAAGATTTCCGTAAGTCACTTTCTCATCAAGAAGGCGCTCCTGCAGAAGCAGCACCAAAAATCATGGTGGGTCGTCCTGATCCCCAGCAATTTTATCGCTCGTACCATGTTGCAGAGCCGTTCCATGCCTCTCTGCTGGTAGTGAAGCGTGCCCTGGAACGCTACTTGGTTGCCCCTTCTCTGGAACAGGAATTGGCAGGCGAATTCCGCCTTTACACCCTGATGCCTTTTATCAATCGTGAAGGCGACATCATGCTTTGGCCAATCACCGGTACGCCAGGCTCTTGGCGTGATAGTGCCTTGGATGTGACCCGCCAAGCTTGCGAGCGCTGGGTGCGGGTGCTGACCAATTCTGAACAGAGTGCTTATGCAGCACTACCCGCCGCCATGGATCTTGGAGAACCGCAATGGCCGCAGGGGAAAACCATCGATGATTTTGTCCAGGAAGCGTTCAAAGAGCACTTGATCACCAGCTTGGATCATCCTGTGGTCAAAACGCTGCGCGGAGTAATCTAAGTGAAACTCCCGAGCGCTGCCCAACAGGCGCAGGCTGACACGTGGGTTGTCGATATGGAGTATGGCGTCCGTCCTGACGGGCGCCCCCAACCCCGCTGTGCTGTGGCTGAGCATCTGTTTACCGGTGAGATTCAAACACGTTGGCTGGAAGGACCCAATGCGGATACCACCCCGTTCGCTTTCGATGAGCCGCATGATCTGATTGTGTTTAGTGCCACCGCTGATTTGGCCTGTTATGACGTCTTGGGATGGCCCCGTCCTGAGAGTCTGGTGGATGCCCACGTCGAATTTCGCTGTTGGACAAACGGTCAAACGGACAAACGGTCATCGGAACACGCCTCCGCCCGTTTCGGGGGATTGGCCGCTGCCATGCGCTGGATCGGTAAGGAAGATGATCATGCCTGGGCCAAAGAGAAAAATCGTGAGCTCGCCCTCCGGGGTGGGCCTTACAGCGAGGAAGAAAAACAGCAGCTGTTGACCTATTGCCAAACCGATGTGGCTAACACTTGCCACTTGGTTCGACACATGGACGAAGCTATCGAATGGCCCCTGGCCAGACTGCGCGGGCACTATATGCAGGCGCTGACCACGGTAGAAGAAAATGGTTTGCCGTTGGATGTGGCGTGCTTATCCGCTATTCGGGCGCACCGGGAAGGTCTACGCCAAGCGCTGATCAATAACGTAAGGGCTAAGTTTCCGGTCTATGACGACCTAGGGCGTTTTCGGATGGAGCGCTTTGCGGCCCTGATTCAACAACGTGGCTGGGATTGGCCCTTAACGCCCAGCGGCCTCTATAAAGTGGATAAAGACACCTTCTCGGACATGGCTAAGTGTTACCCCGAGATCACGCCCTTAAAAGAGCTGCGCAAACTATTAGGTCAGTTAGGCAAAGAAGCACTGGTGGTGGATGATGCTGGACGCAATCGGGTGAACTTTCGGGCGTTTCAGACCATTACCGGCAGGAATGCCCCCAGTACCAACCGCTTTATCCTGGGGCTATCCAAAGCCTTTCGCCCCTTGCTGCGCCCTTCAACAGGCATGGCCTTATTGGAACTGGATTACCAGCAACAGGAGTTTGGGATCGCAGCCGCCTTGTCCGATGATCCGGCAATGTTGGACGCCTACCGCAGTGGGGATCCTTACCTAGCCTTTGCCAAGCAGACCGGTGCCGTACCCGAAGATGCCACCAAAGCCTCGCACCCTGACGTACGCGGACGCTATAAGGCCACGGTACTCGCGGTGCAGTATGGCATGGGGGCTAAAAGTCTTGCGCGGCAAATCCCTTGCACCGAGGTAGAAGCTCAAGCCTTGCTGACGGCACATCGATGGCTCTATCGCCGCTTTTGGCAGTGGCTGACGCAGGTTGAGCATTGCGCGCTTGAGAAACGTGAAATTGAGTCGGTGTTCGGCTGGAAAATGGCCGTGGACGCGACCACCAAGCGTCGAACGCTGATGAATTGGCCCATGCAAGCCAATGGCGCTGAGATGCTGCGATTAGCGCTCACCTATTGTGTGAATGATGGGATTCAGGTGATTGCCCCCGTGCATGATGCCTTGATCATCGAAGTACCGGACGCTGATCGCCACTGTGTGGCACAGCAAGCGCAATCATGGATGCGCACTGCCAGTGCGGACGTACTGCCTGGCTTTCCCTTACGGGTTGATTGCGAAGAAATTCGCTTTCCTGATCATTTCCCTGCCCAGGGAGATGGAAAATTGTGGTCGCTTATTTGCCACCACCTCGATCAACCCAAAAAGGAAAAACACCATGACCACGCCAACAACATCCCAGAGTGCCGCTTCTAATCCGGTAACCCAAGCCCCCGAAAAAGCGCCATCTTCATCGGGTAAAAAGCCCTCCGCTAAATGGGTGATCGATCAGCTCGTGCAAGCCGGGCGGTTGTTCAAAGACCAATACGGTCGGGCAAATTATTTACCCCATGGAGAAGGAAGTATCCGGCCTTTGGTGGTTCAAGAGGGCGTATTTGCCCAATGGCTATCGGCTTGCATGTACAGCATGTTTGAAACATGTCTGAGCAAAACGTTGATCAATGAAGTGATCGATACGTTGGTCGGGTTATCTCAACAAGTGGAAACACAGTCGGTGTTTGTCCGGACGGCCCGTGACCACGACACGGTATATATCGACATGGCCACGGCGGCAGGCCACGTTATCAAGATAGATGAACATGGTTGGAATGTTCTGATGTTGTCGGACGTTCCCGTGCTATTTCGGTGCCCACCAGGAATGCAACCGTTACCAATGCCTAGTCAAACAGGGGATTTTTCGATACTTCGCCAATGGTGGAGTCTGGAGGATGCTGAGGGTATTGAAATGATCATTACTTATCTGGCGTATGGACTGGCGGGGACCAGCAACTTTCCTATTTTGATTCTTCAGGGGGCTGCTGGTAGCGGAAAAACCGAAGCGGCTTGCCTGATGCGGAATTTGATAGACCCGAGTGAGGTGCCGACGATGCCAGGGTTTAGCAATATTCGCGATAACATGATCACCTTCCTCAATTCACGTTTGGTGATCATGGACAATACCCAACCCTTTAAGGCCTTGGAATCAGACCGTGCTTGTCGCTTGACCACGGGAGATGGGATGCGCGTAAGGGCCCTTTACACCAATGCCAGCGAGCAGCTGTTTCGCGTCTGCGCACCGCTGATTATCACCGCGATCAACTCGCCACTTAAGTTTGATGATATGGCAGATCGTAGCCTGACGTTGCATTTCAATCGGATTCCCAGCGAACGACGCCAAACGCATACCGCTATCCGCAAGCAGTTTGAGGAAAACGCTCCTCATCTGTTGGCCGGCTTATTGGACGTTGTGCAGACAGCGCTCAGAAATCAGAAGCAGCAAACCTGTGAGGCATTACCACGGATGGCGGATTTTGGTGCGTTTGGCCAAGCCGCCGCTCAAGCACTGGATCTTACCCCCGCTGATTTTGGAGCACTAATGCAGCGTTTGCGTGGAGACGCAGAGGGAGCCGATGGTGACATCCCTCCCCTGGTATCAGCACTGCAGGACTTTATGGCAGATAAAACCAGCACGTGGCAAGGCCGCGCTACGGACCTATTGCACGGCTTGAATGCAACAGCGGCTGGGCAGGAGCAAGACCAACGCGATTGGCCACAAAACGCAAAGCAGCTGGGCCACAGGCTCAATAGCCTAGCGAGCACCTTGGAACACCATGGGTTCCATGTCGAACGTATTAACTCTGGCGGGCGCCGCCTTACCGTTAGATATATGCCTGAAGGGGCAACATCATCCAGCCTGGCAGGCACCGATGAAAGTGAAAGCCTTACCCCAATGCCTCCAGCGCCGGTAATAACGGCGGCAAGAAGCCACAATGCTGGCATTCGTGAATTTAGGCGCTCGCTGCATTAACCATTCCGCTAAAAAGCTAACGCGAATAGCATTCAGCTAATAACCCTCACCGGGCCACCCTAGCCGTTATCGCGTGGCCCAATTCCCCTTAAAACACCCTCAGATCGGTCTCACAACAGGCCGATCCGGGGAAGTCTTGTCCAAACGTAACAGGAAGCCTTTCCATGCCTAAAATTGCCCTCTCCAATGCCCTGATCAAAACGCTGCAATGTCCTGCCGGTCAACGCAAGATTGAATATTGCGATACCCAATTTCCCGGTTTTCTGCTGGAACTCCGGGCGACCAATACCCATGTGGGTACGCTCTATCTGCGCTATAAAAATGAACGCGGTAAAACCCAGTACGAAAAACTCGGCACCACCGCAGAGCTGACCATTCCGCAAGCCCGCAAGAAAGCCAAGCAGGTCAAAGCCGCGATCATGCTGGGGGCCGATCCGCGTGCCGATAAGAAAAAACGTAAAGATACCCCGACCTTTGCCCGCTTTGTGGAAGACCGCTATCTGCCCTACGTCAAAGTGCGCAAACGTTCCTGGGAAACCGATGTGTCCTTTCTCAAAAATTATATGCTTCCCGTGTTTGGTGAAACGCCCCTGGATCTGGTCAGTCGTCGTCAAGTGGTCACCTTCCACCATGCGCTCCGGGAAAAAGGCCTGGCCCCCTCAAGCTGCGATCGCCAGCTGATGCTTCTGAGCTATATCTTCAATCTGGCCATTCAATGGGAGGTGATCGAGGAGAACCCCGTCAAAGGCGTCAAACACTTCAACGTGGACAATAAAAAGGAACGCTATTTAACCCAAGAGGAACTCGATCGGCTGCTTCACGTGCTCTCGACCGACCGCAATCGGGTGGTCTGCTTGGTGGTGTTATTGCTGCTGTCGACCGGTGCGCGGCTGGGTGAAGCCCTTAAAGCCCGCTGGCAGGATATTGATATTCCCACGCGACAATGGCGTATCCCCAAGGAAAACTCCAAAAGCAAAAAAGCTCGCCAAATACCGCTCAGCGACGTGGCCGTGACCATCCTCGAAGAAACCCAACAGCACTGTCAAAGTGAGGATCGGGTCTTTATCAGCCAGCAAACCGGCAAACCCCTCACCACCATTACCTGGGTCTGGCATCGACTGCGTGATCAAGCGGGGCTACCGGAGTTTCGGTTACATGATTGTCGCCACCAATATGCCTCCATGCTGGTCAATAGCGGGCGTACCCTTTACGAAGTGCAGAGAATCCTGGGCCATGCCAGTCCCAAGGTCACGTTGCGCTATGCCCACCTCTCGCAACAAACACTTCAGCAAGCCTCCAATGCCACCTCCAGCTCATTGAGCACGCTGGACTTCACCCCCTTAAATTCCCCCAAGACACCCACCAAATCCTTGGATACCCAGCCAGGATAACCACCAGACCCCCAAGTGAATCGATGGCTTGATTGGCCATATCGCTTGGGGATTTTTTTGCACGGTTACACGATCAAATGAACGCAGGAACGCTTTGCTCACCCGTAAAAGCCCCACACATTGGCAGTGGGTAACAGGCTCAGCGCCAATAATGCATTGATCCACCAGAGCCACCGGTCATCTGTCATGAGAAAGCTCCCAGCCCGCTTAATCTGTCCTCGCCATTGATTAATAGTACGCATTACCTCTTCTCCGAATTTACATTTCACTCCCTCAAGATCAATGGGCTGTTCCGGGAAGAAGCCCCCAGATAAAGCCGGAAAATACCCGGATAGCCAATCCATTGAGTTTTACCTTCAAGAAGCGATAAAGGGGATATTTTGGGTGAATTAGCTCTCTTTATCGGGATGCTTTGAGTCAGCAGGATAATCTTCGGCGTTATCGTGTGATCAGCTGAGTGGATATAGGGGATGAGATACCGGGGAGAGGTGTCTCCCAATCCCAACTGGAAAGAGACCATTGAGCCTCCATCAACGGATGCCCGATGGTCGTTGTGGTTTTACCGGTTGATCACTGGATATATTGCCGTTGGGTGAGCGATCTATTTTATAGAGCAGATTATGCAGCTTGTGCGAGGCAGGTGAGATTGGGAAATAGTCGTATATCCGTGCAAAAATCTCTTGGATAATGGATCTGTTTACTTTTTCCTTCAATGGATGGTAAGGCCGGATATTTCAGCTGAATAGCGGCTTTATCGGGGTGCTTTATCAAATGGGATAGCATTCAGGGTAGGGGATAGCTTGCTCAGGATAGCGTGGTGTCAGGTGCGACGGGTGCGTCGGGTGACGTTAGTGGAAGACGTTATGATAGGGGGAGAGGTGTCTCCCTAACCCCCCACTGGGAAGGTGACCTTCGACCATCAATCACCTGATGCTCTCTGGTACATGATGTTGGAAGTGATATTGGAGGTGATATTGGAATAGTTGTTAGAAGTGATATTGGAGGTGGTATTGGAATAGATATTGGAAATGGTAAGTGAGATTGTTATTTATAAGAGATATTGTAAATGTTATATGAGGTGTTTTTATATTATGCTTATTTTAAATATTGATAAGGTGAGGTATATTGGATGAGTTGATGGGTATGGATTGCGTTAGCCAGGTTTTTATCCCCGGAAGGGGGATAGTTTAATAAGGCGTTAGCTAGGTTTTTAATCCCCGTAGGGGGCAGGTTGATGAAGCGTTAGCGAATAGTTGTATTTTTTATCTGTTTTATCTGTTTTATCTGTTTTATCTGTTTTATCTGTGTGAGTTTTATTTGTGTAAGTTTTATTTCAGTGTGATGGGGTAGATAAGGTTAGTAAATAGCTTACTATCTATTCGTGTCTTTCGTGCGGGTAAAGAAATAATGATAAAATAAGCATGGGAATGCGAAAGTTTTTTGATCATTATTTTTTAGCAGTAGAAAGCACAATAGTATTACCAGATAGAAGATAATAACCAGAAATAGCTTTCCATGTCGTGATCCCGTAAGGGGAGGGTTTCATCCTGAGAGTAAGTAATGGTAGCGATTCACCTGACGCACCCGTCGTACCTGACGATAGAGAGGGAATACATAAAGCGTTAGCCACTATATGCACAACCGCGTAGCGGGATCAGTGAAGCGTTAGCGTAAGTTGGAGGGGTGAGGTGATGTGATGAAGTGAAATAGCCGATCAATAGAAGCTTAAAATCGTGGGATAAACAGTCGTGGATAGTTTTTATCAACATGAGGGTGCGTTCCTGGATATTTTGGCCTTGTAGCCCCTGAATCTGGATAGCGTGGATGAATCAATTGACGGATGAGTGGCGAGATGACTATTTCCGGTGTGAGTTTCCCCTATCCTGATCCGGTGTCGATGAAGAAGAATAACGCATACGATGATCCCCACTACACCCCTGTGGAAGTCGCTTATGAACCAAATTACCTGTTTTATGCAAGCAAGTGTTCGGTAACTTTCCGGTCGTTCGGAAGCGCGCTGTGTTGGGAAAACGGCATTTATGATCGTTAGGTGGGTGAATTTGAAACGCGTGATTTCGGTCATGGCTCGGTGTGGAAGGAAGGGTAAAAAAGCCCAGTATAAAACGCTTAGAAATCTTCACTTTTATCAGGTTTTTCAAGACTCTACCACTCAGGGCTCACTGAAGCGCTGGTTTCTCTGCAAGAAGCACAAGCTGATGCCGCCGATTCACTGGAAGGCGTCGCTACCGTTTTCAACAGCAATCTGGATGAGCCGCTCGAAGGCGAAACGCTGGAAACCTTCCAGGAAGCTTATACTGCCGACAACGCCGAAGCTGACCTGGCGGCTGCTAACCAAGCGGTTGAAGATGCCCAGGCTGACGTGGCTACAGCCAATGCCAATCTTCTGACTGCTGGCACTGTCGAGTTCAGCGCTTATGAAAACGCTGCCAACAATGATGACATCGACGCTAACGCTGATGTGACCGGCCTTGTTCAAGACATCGAATTCATTACTGCCGATACTCGCATGACTCAGGCAAACCTAGATCGTGCTGAGACCGCCGCTCAGACACTGGTTGATAACGATGAGCGTCAATACTTGGTTGACGGCCAGAACGCTACCGTTGTAGTAGATGCTGAAGGCGATGCGGCGACCAATTATTCAGCTGTTTATAGCTACGAGAACGAAGCTGGCGATACCGTTTACACTGCCGATGATACTTCTAACGAAGGCAACGTAACCCTGGCTGGTTACGCTGCGGTAAACACACCTGCAAACAATCAAGCTGCTGCGCTCACAGACGCACTTGGTGCGATGGCAGCAGGTGATACGGTTGTTTCCGCCGGCGTAACTTACACTGCCGATGGCGCTGGTGCTTTCGAATCCGAAACTGCATCAGTTGCAAACAGTGCTGTTGTAACAGAGCTGACTCCTGCTACCGGTGCAACTCAGAACATCAGCATCACTCAAGCGGATGGCACGGTCGTTACTTTCACCATCAGCGATGCCGGCGCTATCAGCAATGCAGCAATTGATGGTGTGACAGTATCCGGTCAGCTAGAAATTTCTGCTGGCAACCTTGTAGATGCTACTGGTGGTACAGGGATTACTAACATCTCTGGCGTCATTGATGCCGCTATGGACGCTTTCACCTTAACTGCCGGTGATGTCACCGTTGAGTTCGGTGGTACTGATGGTAGCTCCACTGTCACCATTGCTAACCTCACCGAAGCTAACGTCGCTACCGGCATCGACACCACGGCTGCAACTTTTGGCACCATTGACGGTGCAGGTTCTTACGAGTGGACGGGTACTGTTCTCGAAAACGGTGGTGTAGCTGTCTATGTAGACGGTGAAGGCAACCTAACTACCACGCAAACGCCTGATGGTGAGTACGCAGAAGAAGACTTGCTTGACCTGCAGTCCGCTACTGAAATTCAGGCCAACATCACTGCCACCCAAAACGCGCTGGACAGCGATATCAGCGCCAAGGGCGACAACGAAGCCATTCTGCGTGATGTGCGTGATGCTATCCTGGCTTACTCTGCCGATGGCAACAGCCTGACGGATACTCTGGCTGATGGAACCACTGAGCTAGGTACTCTGTTAGAGACCATTACCGCTGCAGTCACCACCGAAGATGCAGAAGCGCGTGAAACCGAAGTTGACGGTATCGTTGAGACCTTTGCGCTAGATCTGTATGACACCACAGATGACACGCTTGAGCCGACTGCCCTCGAAAAAGCTATTCAGGATTCACTCGATGCAGTGACCAACCGTGATGAGTTGGAAGATACTGTTGAAGACGCTATTGCTACCTTTGACGCGACTGTCAGCGGCGAAGTTCTTAATATCGTCAAGGCACTGCAGGACGGGCGTGATGCGCTGGAACAGGCGATTGTTGATGCGCAGTCTGACTTGAGCGACGCTGAAATCTACGCGGCTGACATGCAGGCAGCGGTTGATGCCTACGAAGCTGATGCTGGCCGTATCGACGAGCTGCGTACGCAGCTGGAAGAAGAGTTCGGTATCGAGAACCTGGTCGACCTCGAAGCAGCTTCCGAGGCCGGTACTGCCGGTGAAGGCGATCTGTATCTCTACAGCGAGAACAGTGTCAACGTTGAGATGAGCAACTTCGAAGCCGAAGACATCCTGTTCCTGGGTACTGACTTCAGCCGTGTTGATTTGGGCGAAGACGACGTGCTGGCCGATGCTCGTTTGGGCGAAACTGGTACTCTGGAAGTCTTCTTCCAGCAGGATGGCGACAACGCCAAGCTGTTCGTCGAACAGTTCGAAGGTGCCGGTAGCGCGCTGAACAACGGCGAGATCACTGAAGTCACCTTGACTGGCGTGAACGTTGCAGACCTGCAGTTCGAAAATGGCCAAGTGAGCATTATCGAAGCTGCCTAAGCTCCTTTGAGCTTGGCCCAGGGGGAGGGTGAACTCTCCCCCTTGCTCCTTTGAAGTCATCGGGTGGTTCAGTACAGACTGTCTGATGCAGTAAGCCCTAAACAGCTTGCTTGCCCATATGAAGTACGATCTGACCCCCGGCCCCGGCTGGGGGTTTTTTATTCAGCACGAAGGCTGAGAAAATAGCGCTTTAACCCGTGCGATATTTCCTCAATCTTTGACCGTCATTTCCTACCGTTTCAGGGAGGCTTCATGCCCAACCCGCTCGTTCTGAGCCCCAAAGAGTGCCAGGGCAAGACTTGGCACCCGCCCATTGATCTTGGCTTTGCTGCCGACAAGGCGCTGATCCCACTGCACGCCGGGGAACTCGCCAAGGCCGCTGCGACCTTGCCGTTAGCGCTCGTCAAAGAGAACCGTGAATGGCGCCTGGTGGGTGTTTGCGGTATTGAGTCAGGCCATAATCTGTTCATCAAACAAGGCAAGTGGCTGGGCCACTATCGGCCCGAGTGGCTATCCACCTGGCCCTTCGAGATCGTTGTGGTAGGGGAGAAAGGCCTGGTCACCTTTGATCGGAACAGTAGCTTGCTGGATGAAGACGATGCCGGTGAGCCTTTCTTCACTACCGATGGCCAAATGACCGAGGCCGTATCTGAGCGCGTCGAAGCGCTCAAGGCCAGCCACCGCAAGCAACAAGCCACCCGGAAGGCGCTTAATGCACTCGCCAAAGCCAAGGTCATCACCCCCTGGCCCGACGCGTTACAAAGCCAATTGGGCCTTTCTATTAACGGCTTGCACATGATCGACGAGAAAGCACTCAGCCAACTGGATGACGAAACCTTCCTGAGCCTGCGTAAAGCCCAGGCATTACCCATCGCCTACGCGGTGAATCTCTCCCTGCCCCAGACCCATTTGTTGGCCCGACTGGCACGCCTTAACCCCGGCAACGTAGCCGCCCCGGAGAATCTGGATGCGGTGTTTGGCGAAGACGACGAGGAATTAAACTTTGATTTCGATTCATAAGGAAAAAACGATGCGAACAAGTCTGATGATTATAGTGCTCGGCGTGATACTCAGCGGCTGCGTGCCCTTCGTGCCGATTATTTGAGAAAGGGGCTGTCGAGTGACTTATCCGTTAAGCCCCTGGCATGTTGCACTACTGCAGTATTGCTACACAGCAAGCAGGCATTAGTGCCATCAAACCACTGCCAAGATGATACGCCTTCATGCTGAATGAGCTGACAATTGTGCTGACCCTCACCCAGCGTGAGCAGCAGCGCTTGAACACCCAAGCCAAGCGCCTAAGCCGTTACGATATGGATGACGTGCAACTTATGGCCTTACGTACAGGCTGGCAGTCAGGGCTGGGGTATCGGCTGTATGCCCCGGCGTTACTGGCGTCTCTGGATCATCTGATCGAGCAGTTGCAACAGGGTGAGTATCACCTGGAAGACTACGATGAGGTCGTGTTCCAGATCAGCGCCTATAACCACTCAAGCTGGGCATTACTTCGCCAAACCTGGGGCAGTCCGTCTCGCTTTCTCGACCGCTGGGGTAAGGTCTATCCCGAGTACCGCTACGCTTTTGAACAAACGTACGAACCCAAGGCCAAGCTCTCAGTTACTGATCAGGTAATCTGGCTTCAGCAGTTACTGCCCACGCCAACCGATACTCAAACCAGTCCCAAGAAAATGAGTGACGTGGAGAAACTCCTGCGCCAGTGTCAGACTTATCCTGAGGTGGAGCCAGAAGAGGATGTACTGTCTTTCTCGGATGAGGACGTGCTTATCCCGGATAAGAAATCAGGCAAAGAAGAGAAGCCAGCAAGTAAAAGTAATGTGGTGGATCTGAACGCTTACCGTGAGCGTCGGCGACGTGAGTGAGTGAAGGAGCGGATACTTACAGGTTGCCGACGTGATTGCTGACAGGTGGGTCGGTGCCGTTAAGCAGCGCTTTGCTGCCTGGATGGATGCATGCCGGATCAAACGGAAACAGCCGTTGTAATAATGCTGTTTGCTCGATCACACCAAGCGATCTCTTGGCTTCAAAGGTCTGTTGGAATGCCTGTGAGTAGACGGGGTGTAGCTTTCCTCCTTGCACCAGGTAAGCCTCCGAACGACCGTAGACACCGGCCACTAGCTGCCGACAACGTTGCCGGTAAATACTGAGCTGTTGGATCACCTTGGCATAGGCGTCATCCGGACAGTTTCCATTCTCTTGCTGTTGGATAAGCTGCTCCAGGGCAGCGATAAGGGGCGGTGCGTACCTCAAGAAGCCAAGGTGAGCTTGCCAGTGTTGCCTGAGCAGGTACAGATCATCCAGGTTCAGCGTGTGGGATCTCAGTTGGTCTGCCTGGTCATCGAGGCGTTGATGCTCGCGCTGCATGAGTGTCAGGGTAATGAGTTGATTAGTCATGGTTAGGTTCTTGAAAAGTCGTGAGTAGGTAATAGTGATTACCGTGGCTAAGGCTGGGCAGGTTTCATCGGGTGAGGACCAAATAAGCGAGCGGTAGCCAAGAAAAAAGGATGCTTGGTGAACAGGTATCCACCAAGCATCGGCGTGCCAGCGTCTGTGGGTGTGGTTAAGCGAAACGATCCGGTAAGCCAGCTCAAGATAAGGGGCAGACGCTTTATCAGCAGCCCATCTCGAGACTGGCTTAACACGTTGGCGTGATGCAGCCGGTTGCTAGGGGGTTGAGCGGTAGGCCTGCATATTCACGACCTCGGCTGGGGAGGTATGCTTGGGATATTGAGCCTCTTCGATTCGCTTTGACATGCAGGCGAACTGATCAATTAACTCCTTGAAAAGCGCATCACTGGCTTGTTGCTTTGCTACGGTGATGACCTGCTCGCTTGTCGGGCTGACAGTGTCAGGCGTGGGTAACAAGGCCTGTAGTTGGGCTCTTAGGAAGTCAGCCTGTACTGATATCGTGAGCTTCTTATCCGGCTCCATATCCTGCTTAAACAGTTTCCGGTGCTGGTTGCGTAGATGCCCCCATTCGTTGAGGCAGGGTGCCAAGCTGTTTCCAAAGGCTCGGTGCAGTAACGCCCAACTCGCGCTCTTGTAAACGTGTATCTGGTAAATCACGTCATTGTAAGCGCTTGTTGGATATGCCTCGTTTTTCCGCAGCTCAATCAAGCGGCTCAATGATGCCAATAACGGTGGGGCACAAGGCTCAAAGCAGAGTTGGTCTTCCCACTTTTTTTCCAGTTTAATGAGGTCATCGACGTCCACTTCATAGGTGGCAAGCTGTTTGAGCTGCTTTTTGAGGCGGTCGTGCTCGCGCTGGATGATTACCAGTGCTGTGATTTGTGTTTGCATTGCTTATTCCTTATTGAAGGATTGATAGCCGGTATCGGCTTGAAAATAAAAGGGTTAGGTTGCGTGGTATGACTGGGGTGGTGACAGGTACCGCCAGAGCTACGTTGGTTGGGTGATCGGGTGATCCTGTCCAACATCATCTGAGAACACGGAGGTATCTCCCGTGACACAGCATGTCTCTGGTAGGCGTGCTGATAGCTACAGGGCGTATCCTGTGAGAGCGCTTGGCCAATAACGTGGGGAATACGCCAGCAACGCGAAAGTACCTGCCAAGTGAGGTAGCAAGGCGGGAGCATGACGTGGCATGAAGGTTATCTCTTGCGGCTAAGTAAGGCGTGCCAAGTAAGGATTAACGAACAGGGTGGTATCCAGGTAAAGCGACCCGCAGGTCACTAACTGCCCTGAGCAACCCAGATGTGAGTAGGTGGTTTTCGCTGCTTCATGCTAAAGCGATAAGGCTGGCGTGATGATGGGATGCGCATAGTACTGTAAGAATGTCATTCAGTGTGGTTGTCCTTGAGGGTAAGGTTCGGCGAACAGAAACATTCGCTGAAACGTTGATGGAAAATGTGTGGGCTGTATTGCAGGGATGACGGGTCGAGTGAGCGTCCTGCAATATTCCAATACTGTGGTATTGCGGTTGCCTGACGGTTAGCTGATGGCATCTCTCTTTAGAGACCCACCGGAGCTAGCGGAGCTAGCCTGTTATTTACTGTTGTGAGATGAGTGTGTTGTTCTACTCATACGATACTGCTGAGCATTGATGTTGGTTAGCTGAAGTGTGGCGACGTGTGGGTAGGAGTGGCGTAACCACTCTGCTTAACTCCTCTATGATTAGCGGCGAAGCCGCCTCTACTCTTCTGAAAAGTGATGTGATGGGAATTTTCAAAGAAAGTGGCGGAGCCACTCTGTACTCTTCTGTAAAGCAGTCAAGTTGACGTGATGTTAGCTCTCACAAGAAGTGGCGGAGCCACCTATACAAGTCTGATGCCTGACAAGTGGTGCCCTCGACGTAGTGGCGTAGAGATACTTACAAGCAGTTAGCCGTGGATAAGTATCTGAAGCCACTGATAGATACTGTCTGATTTTGCTGTGTTGTGTCCCGTGTGTTGTGTTGGCTTGAAGTACTGGAGCTCGGGGACGTGCAAGCCAATCAATGAAGTGAATGATGAGGGGGGTGGTACCTCGGCTTTTTCTGCCAGTCGAGGTAGGGGGGGAGGGTCGATCAGAGTGATGCCACCCACTACCAGCTACCGTCGTACTTATGTGAGGTATTCTGAAAAAACCTGCGGGGTATCAGGAGAAGTCGGCTGAGACTTCTCATCGGCAAAACCAGATCATCTGCTAGCGAATCAAACCACGGTGCTGGGCTGGCTTGGAGGTGTGGATAGCTTATAGGCTATGTACCGCTGATTATTGGCTTTGAGACATCGCTAGTATATGGAGGATAAGTCTGTATAGAAGTCGACAGACTTCTCCTGACACCTGCTGTGATGCTGGTTAGTGGGGTGGCTGTGGCAATGCTGACTGACGTAGAGTATAGGGTTCATGCAGGTTCGGCATTTTTGGACTTACGCCCCAGTATGCCGAGTTGGCCCAGCTCCTCACGATGTTTTCTGATCGCGTGCTTGTAGTCATACATTTCGACTCCGGCTTGTGCTACCAGGTTTTTGAGATTGTCCTTCCCTGTTAGATAGTCACGCCGAATCTGGATGACGACTTGCTTGGTACATGCTCTGGTTTCACGCTTGGTATGCGCGTAAGAAGGATCGATGCTGACACATCCTTGTTCAAACCACTTGGCTAAGTAGCGAGCGTACTCCATATCCGGCACGATGAAGATGTGCTCCTTTGTGAGATCGGGATTGGTTAAACGGATACTGGTACGTGCTATGCATTGATAAGCGGTTTCAAGGCAGCGCTCGGTCGTGACGGCTCGCTCGATTTTCTGTGGAGTTGCCCCGTGGTCTTGAGCAAACATTTTCAGATGCTTGAGCTCAAATGGGTTGGGGCGGTTAGACGCGAGATATACCGCGTGATCAAATCGCTTCAGATGGTTCATGCCATGTACTGCGGTTGTCGTAATGACAACACCGTCACGTTTGAGGCGCTCAAGCACCGTATCACCGTGGTTGAGCGTCATGATGAAATGAGAGAAGCCATGCTCTGCCAACGTATGTTCAGCAAACCGCTGTGCGTATTCAGCAATACAGTTCGTCACCGACAATGGCTGATTATCCGCAAAGCAGAGCACTTCATCGACGGGCTTTTGCTTCAGCGAACTTGACCATCGTGCGTCAATTAGAAAGGGAATAATCTTGACCTTGTTTTTATGCTTGGTTTCTAGCGTCAGATCGTCTTCGATGTCGAAATTCACGATTGGGAGCTCCAGGCAGTGCTCCACCACGAAGCCAAACAGGCTGTCCTTGAGCTGAGCACTCAGTATCACCAGTGACTCCACCTGCTCCGCGATCAGTTTCAGCTTATGCCAGTGAATGGCTTGGTAGTAACGAAAAGAGCGACGTTGTACGTAAGTAGTCACGTACATTTTGTCATAGCCGGCCAGCAGAAATTCCAACAGATCAGCCACTTCCTTCGTTCGCGTGTTGTCTTTGTTGGTTCTTACGTTATGAATGACTCGCTTGATGGCCTCATGGTCTGCTTTTGGACTGAGCAAGACCTCTTCATACTCATCGTAAGAGGAGGGCTGCGTGACAATGTTGGTTTCCCAGCTATCGCCACTGTCTTCTGCTTCGTATTTGATCGATAGCGGTTTGACCAGCCCCTGAGGTATCTCATCGATAATCAGCATGACTCCTGAAAGAAGTTTCGGGTCGATCAGACCGAGCACCGCATGTGATGTAAAGATGATGCCCAGGAAACCATCTTCTAAGGTATCGCTCACCGTTTTGACAACTTTCCCTTTGAAGTCATGGGCATCGATCCTTCTGACGTGGATACGGCCTTTATTGGGATCTTCTGACGCTGCCTTGGCAGCCAGGTAGGTAGCGTAATTCTGCTTATTGAGGCTGTTGGTCTTGGAGGCGAAAATCACTGCCTTGTGGTCCGGGTAAAGCTTTACCTGAGAGGCCAGAAGCCGCTGTAATGTGTGATAGCTTTTGCCACCACCGCAGCGGCTAGCAACGTGTTTAACCGTTGAGATCATGCATCAAACTCGTTGGCTGGCTTGTGCGACGTGATGTGACCTTGAGCATGGCAGGTTCCACAACGTTTCCGAGGTTTCCTGCTACTCGAGCAATCGTGACTAGAGTGAACGGATAACTGATTCATAATGATGCTGCATCTTCCTTGGTTTACCTGTCCATAAAATTAGGATCAATTCCCTTAAATAGAATAGAGATGTGATCCTTTTTGGCTTGCCATCACCAGCCAAGCGGTGCGTATTCTCTAACAAGATGATGCAGAGTGGTACCCCTTCGTTAGCTGTAAGCAGGGCATACTTCCTGGAAGAGAGAGCGGGAGCGACAAGCCTGAGTTTGGTGGGGTTTAGCCAGCGCAACGATCCAATGTAGTTCAGTGTTGCAGCTACAAATCTTGTCATTTCCGCGACCCCCGCCAGGGGAGCGATAAAATTTCATTGATGTCATTTTGTGATTTCATCTCTTCACCGCCCGACCACCAGGGGCGTATCAGCTCTTCTCAAGATTTCTGTTCATGAGTAAGCCCGTAATTGTCATGACGTGATGAAATAATGCAGTGGTCCAATATTGCAGCATTGCAGTGCTTGGAGGTGTTCAGCTGAGAAACGCACGCGATGCCCTAATCCTGCATCAGTTCCGGCATCGTTGGTTTAGGACGCGGCGGTAGAAAGAGCCTCAACGGTGGGCTGTAAGAGATTTTATCGAGTAAGGCGGCAAAAGAGGTGCATGTGAGTAAATAAAACGCCGCCACCGAGTTATTTGAGCCGATATTGGCGCATCCTGATACTAATGAGCCGATGAAGCCATTTTGATAAGTATTGCGGTATAACTGAGTGTGACTTGGTTTGAAACGGTGAACTGACCTTGCGCATTAAAGCCAAATGTAAAAAGTGCAATTTTTAGTTGCGTGCTTTGGTGATAGCAGATATCGTGTGCTTATAATCCCAGCGGAGCGCCACCATTCCATTTAAACCAAACTAAACTCTATCTCTATATATACCCTCCTATTAATATATATATACCTATCCTACTATTACTATCTATCAGTATTGCCCCGACCTGTCCTGCCTCATTTCTATTTCTATAAGACATCTTCCTTGGCTTCCTCCAATGGTAGTGTCCTCCTGCTTTCTACCTGATCCCCACCCCCATCTGTCGAATGCACTGGTTCGGATCATTCCCTGAATCACCCTCTATGTAGGCTTTAGGTGCCTTCGACTGGCACACTCATTCCAAAGCCCGTCTTATCATGCTTGTTGACGTCATCCGGGAATCTCGGGTTACTCCCAAGGAGCCCGAAGGGCCCCTTGGGGGTTGGGTTGGGGGTTTCCGTTGTCATCCCCGGGGTGCCACCGAGCCCAGGAGTGTGAGCGCAGCGTAGCGTAGCGAACGCGACGCCAGGCGGTAGGGTGGCTCCCCGGGTGATGGCAGCGTAAAGGATAAAAGTTATAGGGGAGCCTGCTTTGCTTGCTTGAAGGTTAAGCCAGCAAAGTACTTCTTCCAGCTAGATGAAAAACCCGTACCCGATGCCGAGCCTTTATCCCTGATTGCATCAACGGGTGTGGTGGGGTCCAGCCTGACCATGCTTACTGTGATGTTATTGGTTTCGATGGTTTCTGCAGAGATCGGTACACCCTCGGTATCTCGAGGTGAATTGGGAACTGAGTAGTGGAGATTGGCTTGGTGGGTTTGGTTTCTGGTCTGGCTGGGTAGTGAAACGTTATAGAGCTGAGCTTGCAGAAAGGCCGGGCTGCAGCATCTGATGCATCGTTGGCCCAGGAACTGGGACGATTAGATTGGGTAGGGAAAAGCTAGTCTGCTCCCGACCTGGCAATACGGGAAGGTAGCGGTGGAGAGCCTGCTTGCACCCATTCCGGTATCGCTGAGGAAAAGGTAAGGAAGAGGAAACCAGCTACATTGGATTGGTTGCACCTGGTTTCTTGTTTCACGATACTGCGGCTAGGGAATATCAACCCAAACCAACCTGAGCACATCATTTTATGAGTTTTTGCACAACCACCCATGATGGTTCCGACAAATCTAATTTCTGCACTCGCCTTGATGCTTACCTAAGGGAGAGATTCGGTTACAAAGCACCTTGTGTTTCATGCTCCTCCTTAAACACGACTGTGAATGCTAGTCGAAAAAAGTTTGATCTATACATTCGTGTATTTGAGGAGGGGAGCGAATCTTGGGGTGGTAAGGCGATTGTAATTAGCCGAATTGAATTCGAAAAAACACGCAAAGGTCATGGGAGTGACTTTTTGAGATTCGTTACCGAATTCGCTCAAGAGTACCGATATGATGTCATTGGGATTGAGCAGGCTGGCACGCCATCGATCCAACAGTTTGCTGATAAGTATGGCTTCCGAAAGATGGAAGATACTGCCGATTACACGGCTACTGTTAGACAGCTTGCTGGATAGGCGAATCACTATAAAGCGCTGGTTGATCGTCGCTCCCTAACATTCAGCCCGCTGCCCCTACATTTCTGGCTCTACCCTCTTGCTTGGCTTGAGCAGTACAGCCTGTCGAAACCTTGTCACCCTGTGATATCAGGCCAATAACGGTTGACTGGCTTGGTAGCTCGCAACGCTATTCCCTATCCGAAGCTGAGACTGGCTGAGCTGATGATGGCAGTGAGGATGTATTCATTCTGGCTTCCTCGTTAAACGTGCGAGACAAGCGTTGTGAGCAGCGCTTGGTGGTTGGCATGTCCTTGGTAGCCTATGGAGATAAAAGCGTCTGACGGGGCATTCTGAGGTCTTCTGGGCAATGAATAGGCGATGGTTCACTGCTGCATGCTTGCAATACGGTGGTGCGGGTACCTGCCAGCCAGCATGCGTTGAGTGATAAAGGCGTGTGGTAAGCTTCGGGCATCAACGTAGGAGTGTGCATGAGCGATCACGACAACAGCCGTCGTGCCGACCACGATAGCCCGTGGAAGATGGCATTGGATTATTACTTCCAGGAATTTGTGGGCTTGCTGTTTCCGGCCATCCACGAGCAAGTGGACTGGTCGAAGGGCTACAGCTTTCTGGATAAAGAGCTGCAGCAGATTACGCCCGATGCCGATAGTGGAAGACGCCACGCTGATAAACTGATCAAGGTTTACGCCAAAGATGGCAGCGAGACCTGGGTGCTGATCCACGTCGAGGTCCAGGGCGAACCTGAAGAGGCGTTTGCCGAGCGGATGTATACCTACCAGTATCGACTACGTGACCGCTATCAGGGGATGGACGTGGTGAGCCTTGCGGTGCTGGCCGATACCCGTAAGAGCTTCCGGCCGACGACCTTCCACTATCAGCGTTGGGGATGTGAGCTGACGTTTACCTTCCCCACGGCTAAACTGATTGATTGGGAAGAGGACTGGTTACAGCTGGAAACCAGGGACAATGTCTTTGCCTTGGTGGTGATGGCTCAGATCAAGGCCAAGCGGCTCAAGGACGGTGCCTCACGCAAGGATACCAAGGTGGCTCTCACAAGGTTGCTGTTCGAACGTGGCTACAGCCGAGAGCAGATCGTGCGGCTGTTCAACATTATCGACTGGATGATCCAGTTGCCCAAGGCACTGGAACCTGAATTTGTCCAGGCGGTCTACGCCATACAGGAGGAGAAACATATGCCTTACGTGAATACGATTGAGCGCCTGGGTATTGAGAAGGGGCGTCAGGAAGAACGTCAAGAAGCCGAACAGCGTGCGTTGGAAAGCAAACGCAATGCGGCCCGCAAACTGATTGCCTTGACGGAAATGAGTGATCAGTTGATCGCGGAAATCGAAGAACTGCCCGTAGAAGAAGTCGAAAAGCTGCGTGCCGAGACCCAGCACTGATCCTGCCTTAATTCCGATATCCCCGCCTGACGCATAAAAAGGGCAGCCCCGGTGGCTGCCCTTGCCGTATCTGCCTGGTTTTTTGTTTCCTTCCTAATCGACGCCATTCTTTGAGGCGTTGCCTACATTGTTCCCAGTAAGTCCCTCGGTGGTGCAAGGAGCGGCGGGCTGTGTGTGATCACTGCCGGTCGGGGTGGTCGTGTGGGTCGTCCCTCAATGGCCTTAGCTAATGGCAGCGAGGCCAGTATCGGCACGCTGTTCATCGCCGTGCTGGCCGCTTCTAGCAGTGTTTCCTGGCTCAGGTGCGCATACCGCTGTGTGGTGCGTATCTGGGTGTGGCCCAGGATCTTCTGCACCTCATAGATCGACCGTCCCCCGTTCACCAAGAAGCTGGCAAAGCTGTGACGCAAATCATGAATGCGCAGGTCAGCCAATCCCGCCCGTTTTCTTACCGTATCCCAGGCGTAGTGAATGCTTGAATATGGCTCTTTTGTCTGCGGATTGGCGAAGGAGTAAGCGCACCCCTCAATGCGTGGCATGTTCTCGATCAATTGGATCGCAGAGTTGGACAATGGCACGTAGCGGGTCTTACCGCTCTTGTTGAACTCAATCGTCCACACCCGCGCCTGTGTATCGAAGTCCTTCCACTGGGCGTTCAGCACTTCGCTCAATCGGGCGCCGGTCAGTAGCAGCATGGTCACGATCGCCCTTAACTGTGGCGCTTTCGTGGTTTCCAGTGCCTCAAACAGCTGTTTGGCCTCACCCTCGGTCAAATAACGCTCCCGCTTATTATTTTCCTTATAACGACGCACGTTCTTGAGCGGGTTCGCGGTCAATCCGGTCTCCCAACGGATCGCCAGATGAAACACCGTGTTAAGCATGTCGTATACGCGGTTGGTGCTCGCAGGTTTGTGGGTTAAACGGTGATCGGCGAACAGCTTGATCGCTCGCTGTTGTGTTATCTCATCCAGGTGCAGATGTCCCCAGTTAGGTAGCACATGGGCGCGCAGCAGTATCTGATCGGTCTTCCAGGAGCGTTTATGACTACGAATGTAGGGCATGTAGGTCTCATTAATGAACACTGATAGCGTCGGGATGGCCTTCATAGCCTCAGCGGCGTCAAAGGGGTCGTTACCCAGGGCAATATCGCTTAAATGTCGACGTGCGAACTCTCTAATGTCTGAAAGTGTCACAACGGTGGCGGATGCCAGCTTTTTCTCTCGTATACGCCCATGAGCGTTCGAATAACGCAAATACCAAGTCTTTCGACCCGTATCCAATACTTTTAGAAGCAGCCCTGATAGTTTTGAATCAAAGTAATCGACCTTTTTCTTGCCCTTTGGGCACAGATTGCTACGATCCACGAAGGTTTGGGTCAGATTCTGAGATGGCATGGACGTTTCCTCTCTATTTGGCTGAATATCGGGTTATTAATACCGATAGGCTATTAATGATGCGAATACGCTATCATTGATAGCGAATACGTACTTTATAGCTTCAGAATCGTGAGGAGTAAACCCTAATGGATGAAAAAAACCGATTTGCGCTCGCTATGCGCATGGGCCGGGCTGCCCTCAGCATGAGTCAGCAGGAATTCGCGGATGCGTTAGGTGTGGCTAAATCCACGGTCGCCCGTAACGAAACCCTGGAAATGGCCATGCGGGCCGATACATTGACCGCCATGATGCGGGTTTTCCGCGATAGAGGGATTGATGTTGACCTATTGGGGGCCACTGACAGCCTAACCATCACAGTGACCGCAAAAGGCCTCGCAGCGTTAGAAGAGCGTCGAAAGGAAAAAGAGAAGCCGTAAGTAAACGGCAGATAGAAATGAAGAAACGACGCGAAGCCACGCCACTCCTTGTTCTGAAGGAGATTCAAAATATACGTATCTGCTATCAAAAATAGATTAAAGATAGAAATGGATCATTTTAGATTACTTGAAGACTTAAAAGACTTTATAAATCAATAGGTAAGAAGGGGAGGAGAGTCGCAGGGCTCACTGAAGCACTGGCGACTCTGGCCGATGCTCAAACAGCCGAAGCCAACTTCCTGAATGATCAAGTCGACAACGAACTGCTCGAAGGTCTGGGTCTTGACGAGACTTCCTCACTCCAGGACATCCGTACTGCCATCGACACAGCTGAGACTAACGCAGCTAACGCGTTGACTGCTCATCGCACTACTTTTGATTCCGACAACGTCATTCAAGCACGACTCCAAGACGCAAAAGATGCGCTTTCAGCCGCTCAAGCAGACGTCCTTGAAGTTGACGGACTGATGGCCAAGATCGAAGCGCGTAACACTACCCAGGACGCTTACGAAGCAGCGGTAGGTGCAACGGCAGAGGCGAATGCCGATGCACAAGGTGCTGTAGCGACGTTTGATGCCCGTGCCGCTCGCGCTGACGATAATGCTGACGCCACTTATGTTGCTCCGGCAGCCGGTGCTGAAGACGTTGATGTAGTAACCGATGCTGGTAATGGCGGTGCGGCCATGATTCGCATCAACGCCGAAGGCGAATTGGTGATCGAAGATGCTTATACCGACACGGTTGGCATTAACGAGCTGTATACCGCTGTGGAAGCTCACGTCGCCGCGATTGAAGCTGAAGCCGCTGCTGAAGAAGCGCGCGATGAAGCAGCTGCAGCAGTTTCTGCTGGCAATGAAACTGCGCTAAACAGCGAGTTTGCTGCTGACAAAGCTGCGTTTGAAGAAGCACAGACCAATGTTGCAGACTTTGGTGCCGAGTCTACAGCGTTCACCAATGCTCAGGCTGATCTGACTGACTTCAATGCGTTGGTAACTACTTATAACGACGCACTGGCCGCGTATAACGCCACTGCAGATGCAACAACACAGTCCGATTTGAGCAGCGCATACGATGCGCTCAATACTTACGACGCCACTGACTTCCCAGCTATCGCCGATGGCGATACCTCCGGCACAAATGCGGACGAGATTGCTGCTGCTAACACTACCACGCAAGCTGCTATTGGTACGGAAGTAACCGCGCTTGAAGGGCCCATTGATACTGCGGCTGTAGCTCTGTTTGTAGAAACAACTGTTGATGTAACTGGTGCTTACACCGCTGACTACAGCGCTGAGATCACTGCAGAAGGTACTGCACGTGACAATGCACTTACTACCGCAGCTGATGAACTGTTTGTGCTGACCGAAGAGCCGGCCGACCTGACTGCTGGCTTGGCTGACGAAATCGCGGCTGAAGGTATTGCTCGCGAAGAAGCTGCTGAAGATGCCGTTGCTACTCAGGCGCTGGTCGATACTTATGACCAAGAACTGGCTGATCTTGAAACCGCTCAAGGCGTAATTGAGACACGTGAAGAATTGATTGCTGAAGCGAATGCGACCGAATCTCTGAACGCGGAGGCTGATGCTCTGGCAGAGGCCATCGTTGAAGCCGATGCAGCACTGACCGACTCTGAGGAAGAAGGTGGTCTGGGCGTAACCTTGTTGGAAGGCGCGAATAACTTCACTTCCGAAGATGATGTCTACCTCTTCGCTGAGTCCGAGGGTGATCAGGTTCTGACTGGTTTCGGTGCCAGCGGCGAAGATAAGATCTTCTTTGGCGAAGGCTTCAGCCTCGTTGAGCTTGGTGACGACGCCATTACTGACAATGTTGGTGATGCAGGTGCTCTGGAAATCTTCTGGGAGCAAGACGGTAACAATGTCAACCTGTACGTTGAAACCGAAACCTTCGGTGGTAGCGCTTCTGGCCAAGACGATGTTACTCAGGTGACTCTGACTGGTGTTGACGCTGCCAACATCAACGATCAGCTGTCTACAGGCTTCCTGACTGCTGGCGAAGTTGCCTAAGGTCATCTGACCTTGGTCACAGGGGGAGGGCAACTTTCCCCTTGCTCCTTTGAAGTCATCGGGTGGTTCAGTACAGGCTGCCTGATGCAGTAAGCCCTAAACAGCTTACTTGCCCATATGAAGTACGATCTAACCCCCGGCCTCGGCTGGGGGTTTTTTATTCAGCACGAAGGCTGAGAAAATAGCGCTTTAACCCGTGTGATATTTCCTCAATCTTTGTCCGTCATTTCTTACATGTTATCGGGAGTCTTCATGCCCAACCCGCTCGTATTGAGCCCCAAGGAATGCCAAGGCAAGACCTGGCACCCACCCATTGACCTTAGCTTTGCTGCGGATAAAGCGTTGATTCCGCTACACGCCGGGGAACTCGCCAAAGCCGCTGCCACCATGCCGCTGGCACTCATCAAAGAGGCTCGTGAATGGCGGTTAGTTGGCGTTTGCGGTCTGGAACCCGGCCATAACCTCTTCATCAAGCAGGGCAAGTGGCTGGGCAATTACCGTCCTGCGTGGCTTTCCACCTATCCCTTCGAGATTGTTACCGTGGGCGAGAAGGGCCTGGTCACCTTTGATCGCAATTCCGGCCTGCTGGGCGCGGAAGAGGGCGAGCCCTTCTTCGATGAAAATGGCCAGATGACCGAGGCGGTATCTGAGCGTGTCGAAGCGCTCAAGATTAGCCACCGTAAACACCAGGCCACCCAGAAAGCGCTATCAGCGTTGGCCAAGGCCAAGATCATTACGCCCTGGCCGGAAACCCTACAGAATCAACTGGGGCTATCCCTCGACGGCCTGCACATGATCGACGAGAAGGCGCTCAGCCAACTGGATGACGAAACCTTCCTAAGCCTGCGTAAAGCCCAAGCATTACCCATCGCCTATGCGGTGAACCTCTCCCTTCCCCAGACCCATCTGTTGGCCCGCTTGGCACGCCTGAATCCCGGCAACGTAGCCGCCCCGGAGAACCTGGATGCGGTGTTTGGTGAAGACGATGAAGAATTAAACTTTGATTTCGATTCATAAGGAAAAAGCGATGCGAACAAGCCTGACGATTCTAATTTTGGGTGTGATTCTCAGCGGCTGCGTGCCCTTCGTGCCGATTATTTGACTGGCACCCAGGATTTTCATTTTGCAGAAGGCGTCTGTACGAGAGACCGCCCGTTGGTATAAGCGATCACCTGTGAGATGGTTGCCACTTACAAATCGATGATGTTCGATGTGCTGCATAAGGGCTGTTGCATCATGATGGCATCCTGTCTTTATGATGGGGGTCGGCTGTGATGAAGTATTTGGAAAGGCGTGAGGACAGTTAATGAATCAAGATGTTTTTGAAACGCAGGTCATGAAGCTGCTACGCCTGCATGCACCGATAAAAGCACGTCAACTGGCGTCTATTCTGGGGGATGAGTTTGGCCAGCACGTTGATCGAAGCGATATAAACTCGCTGCTGTATCGACTCAGAACGGAAGGCACTGTCAAGGCCGATGCTTCGTACCAGTGGCGCCTGACAGAAGAAGTCGCCCAAGGGGGCGATGGGACTGAGAGCAGCGTAGCGTCGTTGCATACTGAGCCTGCTCAGCCGGCTATTACGTTCACTGACGAGCAGCAGGCGGTGATCAATCTCGATCCTTCCCAGCACTTATTGATTCGTGGTCAGGCTGGCAGTGGTAAAACCACCGTTTTAGCCGCCAGGGCAGGCAAGATCCTGTCTGCCATGACCAAGGGATCCCTGCTTTTCCTGACGTATAACACGGCCCTATGCGCCTACGTAAAGAAGTCGTTTCGCCAGGCGGGGATGAAAGGGGATATAGAGGTCAAGACCTTTCATGACTGGTCACGCAGCACCGCCAAAGCAATGGGGTTCGAATTTTCCGGCTGGGTAGATGGCAAGGCGCGTAGCGAACAGCTCAAGAGGCTGGTCAAGGAGGCGGAAGACGATGTCGGTAAGCATCGCTTCTTTGAACTGAAGGATGCGCCGCATCTGTTGGGCTGGTGGGGCGATGAAATCGCCTGGCTGTTCGGTCAGCATCTCACCCGGCTTGATGACTATCTTGCCGTCGAGCGCGCGGGCCGGGGTACGGCGGTTCGAGTCACACAGGAGGATCGCCGCTTCATTTGGAGTGTCTACGAGCTGTATCAGGAATGGCTCGAGGAAACCCAGCAGGAAGACTACGACAATCCGGCTGGGCTGTTGTTGCGCGCCATGATGGAGCGGGGCGGGGATCTGCCTGACGAATACCGCTATGACCATGTCATGATCGACGAAGTACAGGACTTCGATAAAAGCTGGCTGTTAGTCGCTGCGAAAATTCCCCGTGTTTCGCTCAGTATGGCCGGTGACATGGCCCAAAAGATCTACCGGCGCAGTTTCACTTGGGCATCCCTCGGCATCCAGGTACAGGGTGGCCGCTCCCGGCGCCTTTCGGCGAGTCATCGTACGACGCGACAGATCATGGACGTGGCCGGGCACCTGCTGGCGGATAATGACGTGACCGACAATGCCGACTACACGGCACCGGTTCGCCCGGTTAAGGAGGGAGAGAAGGTCAGGTTGCTGCTCGCCTCTGATGCGAAGCAGGCCTATGACAAAGGCTACGATTTTGTGGCCAGTGAGTATAAAAGGCTGCGCACCACGTCTGTGGCGGTTGTTTTACCCTTTTCGCGTCAGCTCTATCCTGCCCAGAAAGCACTGGAAAAGCGCGGTCTGAAGGTCAAGAAAGTCAAAGGTGCAGGACTTGGCAGTTTTGCCGGTGGCGTTGCCGTCACCACCTTTCACCAGCTGAAAGGACTCGAGTTCGATCATGTGGTGATCATGGGGCTGCATGACGTTCAATATCCCGGGCGTATTCTCGACAATATGGACAGGGAAGATAGGGCTCAGGAGGCCAGCCTATTGCGGCGTGTTCTGTATGTGGCGATGACGCGTGCCAAGCAGAGTGTCACGCTGGTCGGCTCTCTTCCGTTCTGCCGTTTTTACGAAGACGTACCAGAAGAGCTGTTTAACAGCATGTCATGAGAAAGCCGATACGCTTGGTCAGCAAATCGATGCATTCCTGAGCCTGCGCAACGCCTAGGCGTTGCCATCGTTTATACAGTGAATCTCTCTTCCCCCCAGACCCACTTGCTGGCCCGGTTGGCGCGCCTTAATCCCGGCACCGTGGCTGCCCCGGAGAACCTGGAAGCGGTGTTTGGTGAAGACGATGAAGAATTAAACTTTGATTTCGATTCATAAGGAAAAAACGATGCGAACAAGCCTGACGATTCTAATTTTGGGTGTGATCCTCAGCGGCTGCGTGCCCTTCGTGCCGATTATTTGACCCCTCGATTGCCAACACCGCGCTGTGCGGCGTTTTGCGCTGCTCACTGCCAATGACTCATCCCGCAGCATATAAAGCGGCTATGGGGCCGCTTTGAGCTGCTAGATTCTTCCCATAACCGATTTCCCCTGATCCTCACCTCTCGATTTTCGCCGTGACCCGCACTGGGCTAAAGCGGACATTCAATCATCTCGCGGATGAGGGAAGGCCAAGCGCTTTTGAAAGTGAACGTTATTAAGCCTGATGGGTCGATGCTCGCAGCAGGCTGACTCATTCAGCCAGTGATAAGAGCCTTTCTGGAAGGCAGCATGTCGGCAATGCAATAATGAAGCCGGAACGGAAGTCTAGTCAGATTGCCCAGAAGTAGAAAGGAGCGGCATGTGAATGTTTTGGTGGTGGGGGGAGCGGGTTATATTGGCTCGCACATGGTAAAGCAGTTGGCGGTTGAGGGGCATCACGTATGGGTGCTGGATAACTACTCCACAGGCGGGCGTGTGGCATTACCCTACGGAACCCTAATAAAAGGCGATTTGGCCAACGTTGAGGCGTTGGATGCGCTATTCACTACCCATGACTTCGAGGCGGTATTGCATTTTGCAGCGCATAGCTTAGTGGGCGAGTCGGTTGCCGATCCGGCCAAGTATTATCGCAATAATGTGGCTAATACCTTAAATCTGTTAGATGCTATGGTGCGCCATCAGACACCGCATTTGATTTTTTCTTCTACAGCGGCTGTGTTTGGTAATCCTGGTTATACGCCTATCGATGAGTCGCATCCCAAAGCGCCGATTAACCCCTATGGGGCCAGTAAGTGGATGGTGGAGCGCATTTTGCAAGATTACGCTCAGGCGTATGGGCTTAATTCAATTGTATTGCGCTACTTCAATGCCTGTGGCGCTGATCTGGAGGGTGAGTTAGGTGAATGGCATGAGCCTGAAACGCATTTGATTCCCCTGGTGCTGCAAGCGGCGGTGGGCCAGCGTGATTCAATTACCGTATTTGGTCGTGATTACCCAACGCCCGATGGAACCTGCATTCGCGACTATATCCATATCGAAGATCTATGCGCAGCACATGGTTTGGCGCTGGGGCATTTAGCTTCAGGTACGCTGCGGGGAGCCTGCGCGTTTAACTTGGGTAATGGCAGCGGTTTTTCGGTACAGGAGGTTATCGCGGCCGCTCAGCATGTGGTTGGTCTCGATGGTTATCGTATCGCCGTGCAAGAGGGTGAGCGGCGCAGCGGCGATCCGGCGATTTTAGTAGCGGATGCAAGTCTGGCGCAGAAAACACTTGGCTGGCACTCTCGTTATGCCGATCTTACGACCATTATCGAGCATGCGTGGGCGTGGGAGAAAAGACGCTGTTTGCTGCTTCAGCATTAATCAATAGTGATTGATAAAGCATGCGCTCATGAAATGCTAAGGATGCACCCATATTTATTCGTGTAAATAGATAGTGAGAACCCTATGAAATTTGTAATTACCGGCGGGGCGGGGTTTATCGGCTCCGCCGTGGTGCGCTATTTGATTTCCCACACCGACCATGAAGTGGTCAATGTGGATGTGCTGACGTACGCAGGAAACCTTGAATCGCTTGAGGCGGTGGCTGAAAGCGAGCGCTATTTTTTTGTGCATGCCGATATACGCAACGCGAATCAAATGGCCGAGGTGTTTGACACCCACGCGCCGGATGCGGTGATGCATCTTGCGGCGGAATCCCACGTGGACCGTTCCATCGACGGCCCGGCGGAATTCATCCAGACCAACATCGTAGGCACTTATGTGTTGCTGGAGGCCGCACGCGATTATTGGAAGCAGCTGCAGCAGAGTGACCCGGAACGCGCCGCAGGGTTTCGCTTTCATCACGTTTCCACCGACGAAGTGTATGGCGACCTGGAAGGGCCGGAAGAGCTCTTTACCGAAGAGACCCCCTATGCGCCGAGTTCCCCTTATTCCGCCAGCAAGGCAAGTTCCGACCATCTGGTGCGCGCCTGGTATCGTACCTTCGGGTTGCCGGTACTGATTACCAATTGTTCGAACAATTACGGGCCCTACCACTTTCCTGAAAAGCTGATTCCGTTGATGATCCTGAACGCCTTGGCGGGAAAGCCTCTGCCGGTGTATGGCGATGGCCAACAGGTGCGTGATTGGCTATATGTCGAAGACCATGCCCGCGCCTTGGTGAAAGTAGTGACCGAAGGCTCGGTGGGCGAAACCTACAATATCGGCGGTCATAACGAAAAGGCCAATCTCGACGTGGTCCAGACCTTATGTGATTTGCTCCAGGAGTTGGTCCCAGCAGAATCCCCGTATCGTGATTTGATCACCTTTGTTAGCGATCGGCCGGGGCACGATCAGCGCTATGCTATCGATGCCGGAAAAATGACCCGTGAACTGGGCTGGTCGCCGGAGGAAACCTTCGAAACCGGACTTCGCAAGACCGTGCAATGGTACCTGGAAAACCGGGGATGGTGGCAGCGGGTGCAGGATGGCAGCTACCAGGGCCAACGTCTGGGCGTTAACCAATAACGTTAGCCAATGAAAAAGGGAGAGAGAATGAAACTCTTGATTACCGGCGGCAGCGGCCAGGTTGGCTTCGAACTGCGTCGCCAGTTGAGTACCTTGGGCGACATACTCGCGCCGAGCCGTGGCGAACTGGATCTGGCCGATCCACGGGCGGTGGATGCTTACCTGGCCGAGCATCAACCAGACCTGGTGGCCAACGCAGCGGCCTACACGGCGGTGGATGGGGCGGAAAGTAACCATGCCCTAGCCGAACGGTTGAATGCGGCCTTGCCCGCGCAACTGGCCGATTACTGTCGGGAACGTAAGGCTTGGCTGGTGCATTACTCTTCGGATTACGTCTATTCCGGCGAAGGAGAAACTCCTTGGCGGGAAAGCGATAGCCCAGGGCCGGGCAATGTCTATGGCCAAACCAAGCTTGCCGGTGACACGGCGATTGAGCAAAGCGGCTGTCGCCACCTGATTTTTCGTACCAGCTGGGTATATAGCGCCCATGGCAAGAGCTTCTTGTCTACGATGTTGCGCCTGGGAGCGGAACGTGACGCCCTGAGGGTGGTCGCAGATCAGGTAGGGGCGCCGACACCGGCACGCCTTATTGCTCTGGTCACGCAGCAAGCCTTGGGGCAGCGGGCCACGTTGGCGCCTGGCATTTACCATCTTGCCCCGCTAGGTGACACCAGTTGGCACGGGTTTGCCTGCGAAATTTTTCGGCTTGCGCATGAAATCGGCATACCTATGGCTATTGCACCGGAAGGCGTCGCGGCGATTGCGACTCATGAGTACCCCACCCCGGCGCCTCGGCCACTGAATTCAAGGCTGGAGCTGGATAAGTTACAAAAGGCATTGGGAATACGTTTACCCGATTGGCAAAGCCAGCTGTCTCTCACGCTGGAAGAAATCGCGGTTTCCCGTCGATAGCGCCGTCGCTGAACGCAAGGAGCAACGCAACATGCAACGTAAAGGTATTATTCTGGCGGGTGGTAGTGGCACACGGCTACATCCCATCACCCTTGGGGTGTCCAAGCAGTTATTGCCGATCTATGACAAGCCGATGATCTATTATCCGATTTCAGTGCTGATGCTGGCGGGTATTCGCGAGATATTGATTATCTCTACCCCGGAAGACCTACCGCAGTACGAGAATCTTTTGGGTTCCGGTGAGGCGTTCGGTGTGCGCTTCGAGTATGCCGTGCAGCCAAGACCGGAAGGGTTGGCACAGGCCTTTCTGATTGGTGAAGCGTTCATCGGTGATGCACCGGTATGCCTGGTGCTGGGCGATAATATTTTTCATGGTCAGCATTTTTCCGAGCAGTTGAAACGCGCCACGGAGCAGGAAAGTGGGGCGTCGGTGTTCGGCTACCTGGTGAGAGACCCGGAGCGTTTCGGTGTGGTGGAGTTCGATGCCGAGGGCAAGGCGGTGTCCATTGAGGAAAAACCCGCCAAGCCCAAGTCACCGTATGCGGTGACCGGGCTGTATTTTTATGACAACGATGTGGTCGAGATAGCCCGTAAAGTGGAGCCTTCCGAGCGCGGTGAGCTGGAAATCACCAGTATCAACAATGCTTACCTGGAACGTGGTGACTTGCGCGTCGAGCGCCTAGGCCGAGGTTTCGCTTGGCTGGATACCGGTACCCACGATAGCTTGTTGGAAGCTAGCCAGTACGTGCAAACCATCGAGCATCGTCAAGGGTTGAAAGTGGCGTGCCTGGAAGAAATCGCCTGGCAGCAGGGCTGGTTGAGCGATGAGGCGCTGCGCGACGGCGCCAACGCCTTGGCCAAGACCGGCTATGGACAGTATTTGTTGAGCCGTTTGAGTGCGAAGGAGTCTGGTGTATGAAGGTAGAACAGACTGCTTTGCCTGAGGTAGTGATATTGACCCCGAAGGTGTTCGGCGACGCTCGGGGCTTCTTCATGGAAAGCTTCAATCAGCAAGCCTTCGAGGAGGCGACTGGCTGCAAGCGTGAGTTCGTCCAGGATAACCATTCCCGTTCACGCCAAGGGGTGCTGCGAGGTATTCATTATCAGCTGGAAAAGCCCCAAGGCAAGCTGGTACGTGTCACCCAGGGCAGCGTTTGGGATGTGGCGGTGGATTTGCGCCGTAGCTCAGCGCATTTCGGTCAGTGGGTGGGGGTGGAGCTTTCCGCAGAAAATAACCGTCAATTGTGGGTGCCGGAAGGTTTCGGCCATGCCTTTGTCGTGCTTTCTGAAACGGCGGATTTTCTCTACAAGACGACGGATTACTACCACCCGCAATCCGAGCGTTGCATTCGCTTCGATGACCCTGAGCTGGGAATCGAGTGGCCTGAGCTTCCGGTGCCTGTCGCGCTTTCCGAAAAGGATCAAGCCGGGGCGGCTCTCGGTGAGGCGGAGGTGTTCAGCTGAACTTCCTGGTGGAGGGCGATTCATCGCGCGATGGGGTAAGAGACAGCCTTGGTAACGGGCGGGTTATGTCGGCTCGCATCCGGCAGTCGGCGGATGGATATGTTCTGGCTGTAGCCTGAGCCGCACTACAATCCAATTCTATATGTTAAAATGGTCGGCCTTTGTGCCGGCCATTTTTATTGCCTCCTGGTTTCTCTCGACGGACCCGCTATGACTACCATGCCTTACCTTCCCGCTGCGGTGAGACTTTCGATGCGTTCATACACCAGTCTGGCTGTATTCCTACTTAGTGCGATCGCCTTGGTCGTGTCCAGTGGCTACTCTCTGGGGGCAGTCATGTTGTTGCTTGGCAGTGTTGTGCTGTTGGTCAAGCGGCCGGCACTGGATTTGAGGCGCCAGGACTGGCTGGTGATGGCTGCCTTGGCTGCCTATGCCGCCATTGGCATGCTGGAAGCCTGGTGGGATGGTCAGGGCACGAGCGGGATCGACAAGCCTGTTCGCTTCCTGTTGGCGGTGCCGGCCATGCTGCTGGTAATGGCCTATCCGCCCCGCTTGAGCTGGATGTGGAGCGGCCTGGCCGTGGGGGCCATCGGAGCAGGCAGCTGGGCCGGTCGGCAAAAGCTCGGCGAGGGGGCAATGCGTGCGACGGGTCATACTTATGTCATCCAATTCGGCAATCTGAGCATGTTGCTGGGTATTCTTTGTCTGGCAGGGTTGGGCTGGGCGGTAGTGCAGCCTCACCGAAGGGCCTGGGTGGCTCTGCTGCTGGTCGGGGCGGTGGCGGGCATGCTCGGGTCGATGTTCTCGGGTAGCCGAGGGGGATGGATTGGTTTGCCGTTCGTGCTGTTGGTGCTCTATAAGGGCTTTGGGCGCCAGTTGCCGGGCACAGTGAAGGTGGGGGCGTTACTGGTGGTTGTGATAGGGGGCTTGCTTGTGTATCTCCTGCCGCAAACCGGCGTCCAGCTCCGGGTACAAGAAGCTTTCAATGACGTTGAACTTTATGTGACGGGGGAGAACCCGGCAACGTCAGTCGGTGCCCGCTTCGAAATGTGGAAGGGGGCCTATCACTTGATACTGGAAAAGCCACTCATCGGCTGGGGCGACAACGGTTATCAGCAGGGCATGCAGGCCTTGGCGAATGAGGGGGTCGTCGATCCGGTAGTGACTCACTATGGCCATGCACACAACGAATTCATCGATGCCTTCGCCAAGCGCGGGGTGATAGGCCTTGCCGCACTGCTGGCGCTGTATCTTGTCCCCATGCGGCTCTTTGCGCGGCAAATGAGTGCTGAGAATCTTGAACTGCGCTCGCTTGCAGTGGCGGGGGTGCTGCTCTCGGTGGCATACATCGATTTCGGACTTTCGCAGGCGTTTTTGACCCATAACAGCGGGGTGATGATGTTCGCCTTCTTGCTTGCCGTATTGTGGGGCTCCTTCAGTTCCCGCTTGAAGACGGCTGAACGGGAGCAAGGAGACAGTTGCCGTGCCTGATCGTTGCCCGTGCATTCCTAGGTTTTTCGTACAAAACCTAGCTTCCTGGCTTTCGCCCTCCATCCATTCGCACTAATAACCACTGAGAAACTCATGTCTTTAAGTTATGCAGACTTGCTCAGCGCAACGGAAACCCTGGCCCGCGAGGCGGGCGATGCGATCATGGCGGTCTATGCGCGCGACTTCAGTGTCGAAGAGAAGGCCGACAAGAGCCCGCTGACCGAGGCCGATCGCACGGCTCACGAGATCATTGCCAGCGGACTCGAGGCACTGTCCCTGAAGATTCCGGTGCTTTCCGAGGAGGATGTCGCGGGATTTCCGGGGCCGGACGCGAAGGATCGCTACTGGCTTGTCGATCCCCTGGACGGCACCAAGGAATTCATCAAGCGTAACGGCGAGTTCACCGTCAATATCGCCCTGATCGAGAAGGGCAGGCCGGTGCTGGGGGTGGTGACCGCTCCGGCACTCAACACCGCCTATCTGGCCGCCGAGGGTATCGGTGCTTTCAAGGTCGATGAGAAGGGCGAGCGCCATGCCCTGCGGGTGGCCGGCAAGCCGGAAGGCCGCGCTTGGCGCGTGGTGGGTAGCCGTTCGCATCCCAGCCCGGATCTCGCTGCCTGGCTAGATAAGCTCGGCGAGCATGAAATGCTGCCCATGGGCAGCTCGCTGAAGCTTTGCCTTATTGCTGAAGGCAAGGCGGATACCTACCCGCGCCTAGGCCCGACCTGCCTGTGGGATACCGCTGCCGCTCAGGCGGTGGTGGAGCAGGCCGGTGGCCGGGTAGAAACCCTGGAAGGTCAGCCTCTGAGCTATGCCAATCCTTCTGAAGTGCTGAACCCGCACTTTGTGGTGTGGGGATATTGAGTGTCAGAAAGTCAGCATCCGCGGCGCTGTCCATCGCCTAGGCGCTGAATCTTTCGATTCCCCCAGCCTGGTAGGGGTTGACCTGGTGGGAGGGCGATTCATCGCGCGAGGGGTTGACTGAGCAAATTCCACTACTAAAAACTCGCCCGGCAAGCCGGCCTCCCACTGGGGGGCCAGCCTGGTGGGGTTGACCTGGTGGGAGGGCGATTCATCGCGCGAGGGTTGACTGAGCAAGCTCCACTACCAAAAGCTCGCCCGGCAAGCCGGCCTCCCACTGGGGGGCCAGACACATGATCCGTTTTCGCCAAGACCCCGACCGGAAAATCAATGTCGGCATAGCATGGCGGAACTGGTGCTTACCAACAGCCATGACCGCACGGCGGCTTATCAACTCGATCTGGGCCTGGTGGATATTCGCGTCTGGGATCATGTGGTGGGTTACGAAGGCTATGTCTCGTTCGCCGAACGGGGCTGGCTGTAAGACTCTTTCAGCGACCCACGCCTGCTTTCCCCCCCCCACGGCTGCCGTTCGCGGCGCCGTGGGATGGGGCAGGGGAATAGCGTGAATGGGAAGGACGTTTGCATTTGGGAATGAGCGTTGGGCGGTGCGTGTTGTGGTAAAATAATGGCATTGAGACAGGAGTCAGCATGGCGGATACCACTCACAACTACCACGACACGGGTTATAAAGAGCTATTCAGCTATCCGGAGTTCGTACAGCAGCTGATCGAAGGTTTTGCGCCTGCCGAAATCGCCGAACTAATGGACTTCACCACGCTCAAGAACCACAGCGGCAACTACATCACCCCGCTGTTCGAAGAGAAATTCGAGGATGTGGTGTGGTCGGTAGAAGTGACCTGGCAGGGCGTGACCCAAGAAGTGTTTCTCTACATTCTGTTGGAGTTTCAGTCCTCTGTGGATCGCAGTATGCCGATCCGGCTGATGCACTACGTGGCCTGCTTCTATGATCACCTGCTCAAGAATGGAACGACGACGCCACACAAGGGCCTGCCGCCGATCCTACCCATCGTGCTCTACAACGGCGCCGAGCGCTGGACGGCCCGACAGGATATCTACGACATGGTGCGCCCGGAACCGCCCGCGTTCCTGCAGGTCTACCAGCCACATCTACGCTACTACCTGATCGACGAAGGGCGCTACACTGATGAGGAGCTGGGGTTGCGGCAGACACCGCTGAGCGGAGTGTTCAGCATAGAGAAGGCGTCTACGAACAGGAAAGGGCTGCAGCAGGCCGTGGATCGGGTTGTGGCGATCATCCAGGTCGATCCCAATAAAGAGCGTATCGACCGTATTATCACCCGCTGGCTCAAGCGTCACCTGCAGCGGCTCGGGGCTGAGGTCAACCTGGATCAGCTCAACAGTTTGGTGGAGGATAAAGACATGTTGGCAGAGAACTTAGAAAACTGGGCACAGCAAGAGCGCCGAGAAGAGCGCCAGAAGGTTCTGCAGGAAGCAGAGCAGCGTGCGTTGGAAAGCAAGCGCAATGCGGCCCGTAAGCTGATAGCACTGACCGAAATGAATGATCAGCTGATCGCCGAGATTGAAGAACTGCCGGTCGAGGAAGTCGAAAAGCTGCGTGCCGAGACTCAGCACTGATTCTGCCTTCTACAGTTTGGTGGAGGATAAAGATATGTTGGCAGAGAATTTAGAGAACTGGGCGCAGCAAGAGCGCCGAGAAGAGCGCCAGAAGGTTCTGCAGGAAGCAGAGGCTCGAGCTTTAGAAGAAAAGCGTGACACTGTGCGCCATTTACTGTCGTTTGGCGTGCTTAGTGATGAGCAGATCGCGGAGGCGACTGGCTTGAGATTGGACGAGATTGCCAAGCTGCGTATTGAAGATAAGCACTGATCCCACCTTATTGATTGTATCCCCGCCTGATGCACAAAAAGGGCAGCCCCGATGCCTAATGCCAGTCAGTTAACGCTGACTGGCATTAGGCCTTGGTCACCTTTGATCGCGATGCTGGCCTGCTGGGCGTGGAGGCGGGCGAGTCCTTCTTCGGTGAGCAAGAAGGGCAAATGACCGAGCCAGTATCTGCCCGTGTCGAAGCGCTCAAGGCCAGCCTGGGGGGTTGACCTGGTAGGAGGGCGCTTCAGCGCGCGAGGGGTTGACTGAGCAAGCTCCACTACCAAAAGCTCGCCCAGCGCCTCCCACCAGGGGGGCCAGCCTGGTGGGGTTGACCTGGTGGGAGGGCGATTCATCGCGCGAGGGGTTGATTGAGCAAACTCCACTACTAAAAGCTCGCCCGGCAAGCCGGCCTCCCACTGGGGGGCCAGCCTGGTGGGGTTGACCTGGTGGGAGGGCGATTCATCGCGCGAGAGGTTGACTGAGCAAACTCCACTACCAAAAGCTCGCCCGGCAAGCCGGCCTCCCACCATAGGGCCAGTCTGAGGGGTTGACCTGATGGGAGGGCGATTGATCGCGCGAGGGTTGACTGAGCAAACTCCACTACTAAAAGCTCGCCCGGCAAGCCGGCCTCCCACCGGGGGCCAGCCTGGTGGGGTTGACCTGGTGGGAGGGCGATTCATCGCGCGAGGGTTGACTGAGCAAGCTCCACTACCAAAAGCTCGCCCGGCAAGCCGGCCTCCCACTGGGGGGCAACTTGGTGGGGGTTGACCTGATGGGAGGGCGATTCATCGCGCGAGGGTTGACTGAGCAAGCCCCACTACCAAAAGCTCGCCCGGCAAGCCGGCCTCCTACTGGGGGGCAGGCATGAGTGGTTGAATCCGGCCAACACCTCGCCCGGCAAGCCGGCCTCCTACTGGGGGCAGGCATGGGTGGTTGAATCCGGCCAACACCTCGCCCGGCAAGCTGGCCTCCCACCAGGGTGTGGTGGGTATGGGTGGTTGAATCTTCACCCGACTGAGCTCAAGGTTTTACTTGGCTAGAAAACACATACTCTTGAGTGTCGTTAACCTCAAGGAGCGAGTCGATGAGTCATCCCGCCAGCCGCACTACTTCCTTTCCGCAATTCTTGCATCACGGCGGCGCCGATGGCGTGACCGGTAGCTGCCATCAGCTGTTGGCCAATGAAACCCATTCGTTACTGGTGGACTGTGGGTTGTTTCAGGGGGAAGATGCAGCGCAAGATGCCTTTGACCAGCTGGAAGTGACTTTCGATATCAGTACCTTGCGGGCATTGATCGTCACGCATGTGCATATCGACCACATCGGCCGGTTGCCGTATTTGCTGGCCGCGGGGTATGCAGGGCCGATTTTATGTTCACAGCCTTCAGCGCTGTTGCTTCCCCTGGTGATAGAGGATGCCCTGAAGATCGGCTTCACTCGCGATACGCGCTTGATCGAGCAATTCCAGCAGCGCGTGGAGAGCCAGTTGGTGCCCTTGGATTACGGCCAATGGCACACCTTGGTGAATGACGACAGCTTGTTGCTACAAGCCAAGCTCAAGCGTGCCGGGCATATTCTGGGTTCAAGCTATGTGGAAGTGTCGCTGCATGACCGTGTGCAGGGTGGCAAGCAGCGGGTGGTGTTTTCCGGCGACCTGGGCGCACCTTATTCGCCGCTATTACCGGCGCCGAAATCACCTTACTTTGCCGATAGCCTGGTGCTGGAGTCCACTTACGGCGACCGTTTGCATGCGCCCCGGCGTGACAGGCAACAAGCCCTGAAAGCCGCTATCGAGAAGGCCTTGGAAAGCGGCGGCACGGTGATCATTCCGGCGTTCAGTATTGGCCGTACCCAGGAGCTGCTTTACGAGCTGGAAGGCTTGATTTTGGCGGGCGCAAGACAGGATGAAGCGCTATGGCGTGATCTGGAGGTGATCGTCGATTCACCGCTGGCGGCGCGCTTCACCCAAGTATATCGCCAGCTCAAGCCGTATTGGGACAGGGAGGCTCAACGCCGCTTGCGGGCTGGGCGCCATCCGCTGAGTTTCGATAACCTCTATACGGTGGATGATCACGAAACCCATGAACGCACGGTTAGCTACCTGGCGCAATCCGGCCGCCCGGCAGTGGTCATCGCGGCCAGCGGGATGTGTGCCGGCGGGCGAGTGGTCAATTATCTCAAGGCAATGCTGAATGATGCCCGCCATCAGGTACTGTTTGTGGGCTACCAGGGAGTGGGGACGCCGGGGCGCGATATTCAGCGCTACGGACCAGAGGGTGGCTGGGTCGAGCTTGATGGCGAGCGGATTGATATCCGTGCCGGGATTACTACCATCAACGGTTATTCCGCCCATGCCGATCAGCGTGATTTGCTGAACTTCATCAAGCGAATGCGCCAGTGGCCGAAAGAGGTGCGGCTGGTACATGGCGATGAGGATGCCCGTCGAGCTCTGAAAGTCGAAATAGAAAACCTGGCGGCCAGGCGTGGGCATAAAATAGAGGTGATACTGCCAAACACTTGAGAAAACGCCGCACAAAAAAGCTCCGATGGTGGTTAACCATCGGAGCAACGAAACGAGCGTAAGTCTAGTTAAGCGAGCTTATGCGTTGTGATTATCACGCATGTCCGATCCTGGGTAGAATCAGAAAGTGTACTGCACCATGCCTTGCAGACGAACGGCATCGCCATCGTCGCCAGCGTGAGTCTCTTTGGTGTGATAGCCAGCTTCGACACCGTAGTTGATGCGGTCGACAGGGGACCAGATATAGTTCAGGTAGATGCTTTCAACCTTATCGAGTGAGCTTGCCTGCAAGCGGCCTTCATCAACACCATCATCCAGGTCGGCAGTAGCAATGCCGTAAGCCAGGTTGACGTTGCCGGTACCTGCCGCCATGCTTACACCGAAAGTGCCGCCGGTGCCTTCGATACTCTCCACGTCGCCACTATTATCAATGTAACCAGCTTTGCCCGGTGAGCCATACATGTAGCCACCCAGACCATCACCATGCGTAACAGCACCACGCACGGTAACGCCTTCGGTCACTTCGGCGCTGGCTTCCAGGTTGATGCCCCAGGCAAAAGCACTTTCATCGCTATCATTGGCAGCGTTGTAATACTCGAGCTGGCGCATGACGGCGGAAGCGGCGTAATTCAGATTGCCGGCACCGGCATGGTAGCGCAGTGTCAGGTCGGGCAGGCTGCTTTTGAGTTCATCATCCTCAGTGTTAAGACGTGTGTCATTGTCGATGTTGCTACCGAGAGTGCCCGGGTCTTCCAGTGCCACAGAGAAGCCGCCGGTGGTATAGCGTAACTGGGATTGACGGGCGATGTTGCCCTGACCTACCTGACCGGTGAAGTCGATGGTGGGCGTCATGCCGATGAAACTACCGAAGTTGGTCCAGGTCTGGCCGGCCAGGATGCCGTTCCATTCACCGAATGCGTGGCGTAAACGCAGTTCACCGCCGCCACTACCGTAAAAGTCACCTTCGATAGTGGTGTTGAGGGTGCTGCCACCCATGGGAGTGGAGGTCTTGAAGCCCAGGCGGCTCTGGATAGCTTGGAAGTCGGTATGTCCATCGGGACCGTCTTGGCCATCGAGACGAATGTTGCTGTGTACAACAGAGTTGCCCAGGTCAGCATCGACATCGTGGATCATGTCGAGCTTGGCATAGCCATAGACACTGGCGGTGGTGTCACCCACTTCAAAATTATAGGCGGAGGCAGTGCCGGCAAAGGAAGCAGCAGCGACGGCAGCGGCCAGCAGAGCAGTACGCTTAGCGTAGATTGTTTTCATGGTTACCCTTATCAAGCAAAATTATAATTTGTAGTTGGTACCGGCTCATTGATTTATTGTGGCTTTTAAATCAAAGCAGTTGAGCTTCGTCATGCATGCAACACAACAGTCATTAAACTATCACACTGAATTGCAGATTCCTCTCTAGACAAAAGTCCAAATAGTTTATTAGGTTTTGTTTTATAAGCGAAGTTTGAAATTAGAGGGGAGGGAGGCTTTACGGTAGGATGCCGACTTGTCGGGCGAGCTTCGGGTGGTGCGTTTAAGGGCAATCCCTCGCGCGATAAATCGCCCCCTACCTGGCGAATCTTGCGTGCCATGGGGCTTGCTGACCCTCGTTCCATTGCCGACAATGAAACTTTGGAAGGTCGAGCTCGTAATCGGCGGGTTGAAGTAATGATTCATGTGGAATGAGTCATTAGATAAAAAAAACCCGCCGAGGGGGCGGGCATAAAGGCTTGGCTTATGTAGACCATTGGTAAGCGGGGGTGTACGTGCTATCCAATGAGGTACAGCTCCAGTATAGATATTTTTAGAGGTTTGCCAAGGGCAAGCGGTGGTTGTTTTGTAGTTAAATGTTACAGAGCTGCTTTTTCTTGCGGAGCAGTTGTCAGGCAGCCATTTACCGAGCAATCTCTTTATAAGAAGTTGGCAACTAAAAACCGGTTTCAAGCCTTTAAGGTGTCACCATGAATACAGGTTTATCGCGTCTTTCCTCACCGGCTACCTCTGGCGAGGCACTGGCCCTTCAGCCGCGTCTGGTGTTGACCGATCTTGATGGTTCGTTGCTGGATCATCACAGCTATGATGCGTCGCCTGCCAAGCCTTGGTTGACCCGGCTCAGGCAGCTGGGAATACCGGTGATCCCCGTCACCAGCAAGACCCGGGCTGAAGTGTCCCCGTTGCGTGAAGCCTTGGGGCTGACCGATAGCCCCTTCATTGCTGAAAATGGTGCCGTGATCGGCTTGCCGCAAGCCTGGTGCCATGCGCGGCTGGACCGCCCCGGCAATGGCACGGATGGGCTGGTGATCAAGCATGTCAGCGTGGATGTCGGCCTGATTCGGGCGCGTCTCAATGTCTGGCGGGAGCGCCTGGGGGTGTCATTCACTTGCATGAGCGAGCTGACCCTGGAAGAGCTCAAGTCCCTTACCGGTCTGGATAACGAGGGGGTGCGCCTGGCCCGGCTTCGCGAAGGCAGCGAACCCTTGATCTGGCAGGATAGCGATACGGCCCTGGAGAGTTTTCGAGCGGCACTGGAGGGTGATGGGTTACGACTGCTGCGGGGAGGGCGGTTCTGGCATGTGTTAGGCCTCTCGGCCGATAAGGGCAGCGCCGTGGAGTGGCTTATCCAACGCTTTACCTCGTTGCGTGGCCGGCAGCCGCTTTCCATGGGGTTGGGCGATGGCCCCAATGACATCTCCATGCTGGAAATGGTCGATCAGGCGGTGGTGATACGCGGCTGTCATGACTTGCCCGTGGAACCCCGTACTACCGCGCTTTATCGCACCCAGGCCAGCGGCCCGGCAGGCTGGGCCGAAGGCGTGAATTATTGGTGGGGCGGTGAGGATGGGGGGCTGACTGACTCCGGGGCGGTGTCAGCATGAGCGACTTTCATCAAAACGGCCTGATCACCGATTTTCACAACCTGACACGCCGCCCGGTGGCAAGCTTGGAGGAGGAGCTCGTCGAGTTTTCTCGGCGTCGCCCCATGGGCTTGATCCTGCCTTCGCTGTTTTCCGAGCTGGAAGGCCCGGCATTGCCGGGAATCGTCGATGAGCTGGCCAGGGTGCCGTACCTGGGTGAAATCGTGATAGGGCTGGATCGTGCCGACCGCAAGCAGTTTCTCCATGCCCGCGATTTTTTTTCCCGTTTGCCTCAGCATACCCGCATCTTGTGGAACGATGGCCCACGCCTGCGCGAGCTTGATCAGGAGCTGGAAAGCCATGGATTGGGTGCGCTTGAGCCAGGCAAGGGACGTAACGTCTGGTACTGCGCCGGCTATGTGTTGGCATCAGGTCGTTCAACAGTCGTGGGGCTGCATGACTGCGATATTCTGACCTATGAACGCGGCATGCTGGCTCGGTTGATGTACCCGATGGCGCATTCCCGCTTCAATTACAGCTTCTGTAAAGGTTATTACCCGCGCATTGCCGAAGGCAAACTCAATGGACGCGTCACACGCTTGCTGGTGACGCCGTTATTGCGTGCCTTGAAGATCATGTACGGACCCTTGCCTTACCTTGAATACCTCGACAGCTTCCGCTACCCGCTTTCCGGCGAATTCGCCATGCGCAGCGATGTCCTGGAAGGCATTCGTATCCCTGCGGACTGGGGGTTGGAGATCGGTGTGCTCTCGGAGCTGCACCGTAGCTATTCCAACCGTCAGCTATGCCAGGTGGATATCGCCGATTGCTACGACCACAAGCATCAGCCGGTAAGTAAAGACGACCCGGGTGGCGGCCTCAACCGTATGAGCCTGGATATTGCCAAGGCGCTGTATCGCAAGCTGGCGACAAAGGGCGTGAGCTTCAGTACGGAAGACTTTCGTACCCTGAAAGCGACCTATTACCGCCTGGCACTGGATTTGATCGAAGCCTACGACCACGATGCCACCATGAACGGCCTGAGCCTGGACCGGCATAGCGAAGAGCAGGCAGTGGAGCTGTTCGCCGGGAATCTGCTGGAAGCGGGTGCACTGTTTCTAGATAACCCGCGTGAACGACCCTTTATTCCCAGCTGGAGCCGAGTGCAGGCGGCGGTGCCGGATATTCTGACACGCATGTACGCCGCGGTGGAAGAGGACAATAAAGGCGCAGTATGACTTTCGTCGCCTTGCGACAACTTGACTCAGGCAGCCTGGCTCCATCCCGGCTATCCTCTATGCAAATATTTTAAGTTATTTGTTTAGATGTTTTAGTTATTAAAAAGGTGCCGATCAATCTGTTTTAACCTGGATGTCATTGGCGGGATGCCGGGCACGGTGTTGACGCTTTTCAGACCGATGGATCAAAAAGAAAAGGAGCAATAGGATGAAAACAAATGTAGGCAAGGTAGATAAAATCGCCCGTATCGTGATCGGCCTGGCGTTGATCGTGCTGGCACTGGCCGGCGTCATTGGTGTCTGGGGCTGGATTGGAATACTCCCGCTTGCAACAGGTCTGTTGGGTGTATGTCCTGCGTACAAATTGCTGGGTATCAATACCTGCAAGAGCGAAAAATAAGCCGTATTTAAGTTGAAGGGAGGATAGGCGTGGATTGGACAGCAAGCCTTCAGGGGCTGATAGGTGGCATCTTGATTGGTCTTTCGGCTACCTGGTTGATGGCCACGCTAGGGCGAATTGCCGGCATCAGCGGAATTGTGGGTAATCTCGTGACCCAGCGTCCCAAAGGTGACAGCGCCTGGCGTGTGACCTTCGTGCTGGGCTTGATCAGCGGCCCGCTATTGCTGATGGCATTGGGTGGCGACCTGGGTAATGTCGTGGGTCGGCCGGGCGCTGTCGTAGGTGAACCCGCGGGTGGCGTGGCCATGATGCTGCTGGCGGGCTTGTTGGTGGGCGTGGGTACTGGCCTTGGCAGCGGCTGCACCAGCGGGCACGGTGTCTGCGGGCTGGCGCGGTTATCGCCACGCTCACTCGCCGCCACCGGGGTCTTTCTGGGATGTGCCATCTTTACGGTGTATATCGTCCGGCACGTGCTGGGAGGTGGGGCATGAGAACATTAATGGGCTATATCGCCGGCTTGTTGTTTGGCTTGGGATTGGCGATTTCCGGCATGACTGATCCGGCACGGGTGCTGGGTTTTCTGGATATTGCCGGCAACTGGGATCCGACCCTGATGTTTGTACTGGGTGGCGCGGTGATCACTACCTTTATTGGCTATCGTCTGGTATTCAAGCGCCTTGAGCCCTTGTGGGGGGATGCCTTCCAGCTGCCCACACGCCAGGATCTGGACGCCAAGTTATTGGGTGGCGCTGCCTTGTTCGGGATTGGCTGGGGCCTTTCGGGCTACTGCCCGGGACCGGCAATCGCCTCTATCGGGGGCTTGACCCCGCCGCTTTTCGCCATGTTGATAGCCATGGTGGTCGGCTGGTTTGCGGCTCGGCGGCTTAGCGTTTCCTGAAAGCCTCATCAGTCTCATGTTGCTTGAATAAGACGTCCCTGCCGGCTTGCCGGTGGGGGCGTTTTGCCTGTTGGCCGGGCATCAGGCCAAAAACCCAAAGAAAGCTACGACTAATTGCCTTGGCTCTATTGGCTTTGTTTCGAGCGCAGTTAACGTTCGTTTAATGGTGTCTTGGCATGCTTCACGCCTATAACAAGGAAATATCCATGCACGTACTGCTGATCGAAGATGATGCCCTGGTGGCTTCCGGTATCCGGGCCGGACTCATGACATTCGATTTTGTTGTGGATCATGTGTCCACCATGGCTGCCGCACGTCAGGCCATGCAAGCCGTGGCCAGCGATGTGGTGATTCTCGACAGAGGCTTGCCGGATGGCGACGGAATGAGCTTGCTGGAAGAGTGGCGTGCGGCGGGTGTTGCTACACCGGTGCTGATTCTGACCGCACGCGACGCCGTTCGCGACCGGGTGGATGGCTTGCAAGGCGGCGCCGATGATTACCTGGTGAAGCCCTTTGATCTCGATGAGCTGGTGGCTCGCTTGCGCGCCTTGCTGCGGCGTGCCGCCGGGCGTTCGAGTGCCATGATCCAGCACGGCAGCCTGACCCTTGACCCGAGAGCCCGAGCAATCAGTGTTGACGGCCATCAGGTGCCGCTTTCCCGGCGCGAGTTGGTGTTGCTGGAAACCTTCTTGCAGGCACCCCGCAGTGTGCTTTCGGCGAATCAGCTGAAAGATAGCCTGTATGGCATGAGCGATGACGTGGAAAGCAATGCGCTCAATGTGCATATCCATCATTTGCGCCGCAAGTTGGGCACGGGAGTGATCGAGACCGTGCGCGGCCTGGGGTATCGGCTGGGCAAGCCGGAAGCCATTTGCTTGCGGGGCACCGTGCCCAAGGGGCAGTTATGAGCCTGCGGCTACGGCTATTGTTGACCCTGGGCTTGACCTTGGCACTGCTATGGGGCGTGGCGGCTGCCTGGTTGATGCGCGACCTGGAAGCCAAACTCATGGAAACGCTGGATCAGCGTCTGGCCCAGTCGGCCCGCATGGTGGCCGGGTTGATGCTGCAACTGCCTGCCGAGGTCTGGGATACCGTCGACCAGCAGACATTGTCGATTCCGCCGATTGAGGGGCTGGCCTGTCAGGTACATTCCCCGCGTGGCGAGGTGATGGCACGCACCCATGCCGACATGGATGACATCTTGACCCCGGGAGAGCGCGGGCATACCTACCGTAAGGAAGGTGACGTGACCTGGCGCGTCTTCACCTATGAGCGTGAGGGGCTGACCATCATCACGGCGGATCGCATGGATGAACGCACGCTATTGCTCAAAGACGTGATCAAGGTCGCGGTAGTGCCTTTCATCGTGGCGTTGGTGGGCAGCCTGGGAGCGCTGTGGTTAGGCATTTGGCGCGGGCTGGCGCCGTTGACCCGGCTACGCGTCTCGCTCGAGCGCCGCGACCCGGACGCCCTGGCACCGGTGTCAACCTACGGTATTCCCCATGAGATTCGTCCTCTGATCGAGACCCTCAATGGCTTGCTGGTAAGAGTGCAACAAACCCTGGTACGTGAGCAGCGTTTCACCAACGATGCCGCCCATGAATTACGCACCCCGTTGACGGCGGTGAAAACCCATTTGCAGGTGGCGAGGCGGGTGAAGGGCGATGCCGCTCGGGAATCGCTTGAACATGCCGAGCAAGGTGTGGCTCGCCTGGCCTGCACCCTGGACCAACTGCTGACGCTGGCACGGGTGGAAGGGCGCCTGGGATTCGACGACGGTGAGCCAAGCAGGGTGGCGGATATCGTCGAATTGGCCATCGCTGATACCAATACCCCGGATGCCAGGCGTTTTACGCTGCCTGATATCTGGCCCGAGGCGACATTGGCGATGCCGCGTGAATTGGCAATTACCGCCTTGCGCAACTTGCTGGATAACGCCTTGCGCCATGGCCCGGACGATACGCCGGTACAGCTGAAAGCCGAAAGGAGCCATGCCGGGCGCTGCATGACGTTTTGTGTCAGTGACCAAGGGCAAGGTATTGCGGCACAGGCACTGGCGCAACTGCCCCGACGGTTCTGGCGTGCCGGAAGCCAGCAGGGCAGTGGCTTGGGACTGGCGATCGTTGCCGCCATTGCCGAGCGTTTCGATGGGGGTATCGAGTTTTTCAGCCCACCCGGTGGCGGCTTGCAAGTACAATTGACGGTGCCGATTATCGATCTCGACTAGGATCAATATAATCACAAGAGGGAGAAAGCAATGAACAAGACAGTGATAAGGGGATTGGGCCTGTTGCTGGGAACCGGCTTGAATGCCGGTGCTGCAATGGCATTGGAAGGGGATGCTCAGCGTGGCCAGGAGGCGAGTGCCACCTGCGTGGCCTGTCATCAGGCAGATGGTAGCGGTATGAACGTGCCTGGCGGTGAGTCCTGGCCGCGTCTGGCGGGGCTGGATAGTGGCTACATCGCCAAGCAGCTTCACGATTTCCAGGCAGGGCGCCGTGAAAATGCCAGCATGACGCTGTTTGCCAACATGCTTGATGACCAGCAAATCGCGGATGTGGCGGCCTATTATGCTCAGATGCCGGTGACTCCCGCCCAAGGGGGAGAAGAGGTGGGTGAGGCATTGCTTGAGCGCGGTGAGCAGTTGGCGAAACGGGGTGACTGGGACGCCTACATCGTGTCCTGCAAGAGTTGCCATGGGCCGGGCAGCGAAGGCGTGGGAAGCGATTTTCCGGGCATCGCCAGCCAGCATGCAGGCTACATTGCCACCCAACTTGAGGCGTGGAAGAACGATGAGCGCAGTAACGACCCTCAGAACTTGATGGGCGCGATTGCCAAACGTATGAGCGACGAGGATATCCAGGCTGTCTCCGCCTGGCTTGCCCGTCAATCCGTGACCGCCGAGTAAGGGAGAGTGACCATGAAACTATCGAAAATTACCTTGGCGGTACTGGGAGCGTCGTTGGCCGCAGGCCTCGGCGTGACGGCCTATGCGGCCAGCGGTGAAAATGGCCAGGGGGAGTCGCCTTATCAAGGGCTGACAGCACTGGGATACCCGGCACCCCAGGAAGGCCAGCTGGTTCATGTGCCTCCCACCATGGCCGACCTGGACGATGCCGATATCCATCCCGAGCTCAAGAAGGTAATCCGGCGAGGCTATGAGCTGTTCACCGATACTCAGCAGCTTCGCGGGGAGAACGTCTTCAATGACATGAACTGTTCCAGCTGCCATTTGGGCGAAGGTCGCCAGCCGTTCAGCGCGCCGATTTGGCCGGCGGCGGTGACGTTGCCGGGTTTTCGCGGCAAGAACCAGCACGTCAACAATCTTGAAGAGCGCATTGCCGGCTGCTTTGCTTATTCGATGAACGGTACACCGCCGGAATATGGTAGCGACGACATGGTGGCGCTTTCCGCCTACCATCAGTGGCTGGCTACCGGCGCGCCCATGTACCCCGACCAGCCGATCTACGGGCGTGGCTTCCAGGCACCGCCAGATCCCGAGCAAGAACCGGACTATGCACGCGGCGAGGAGGTCTACCAGGCGCAGTGCACCATCTGTCACCAGGACGATGGTGCCGGCCATTATGAAGAGGGCGAGTACGTCTTCCCGGCGTTGTGGGGCGATGGTTCCAACAACTGGGGAGCGGGTATCGTGCGCACCCATACCGCGGCCGGGTTCATCAAGAACAACATGCCGCTGGGCCAGCCCAACTCACTTTCCGACCAGCAGGCGTGGGATGTCGCCTACTACATGGTGAGTCAGGAGCGCCCCCAGGACCCACGTTACACCGGTGACCTGGATGAAACACTGGAACTGTTCGGTTCGACGTTTCATCGCCATTCGCGCTATGGCGAGGTGCGTGAACATGACGACCATCGCCTTGCCGATCACGCCAACACCGGGGAAAAGGATTTTCTCAAGCCCTGGAATGTCGGGGTATCGCGGTTTGAAGAGCTGAGTGAATAAGCCTTCAATAAGGAGTCCAGTATAGGCAAGGCGCCCGCTTGAAACCGCTCAGGCGGGCGCTTGCATTTTAACCATCCTGGCGCGTGGCAGTACGTTAATCGGCCTGGGGAGCCGGTCCGTTCATCATTTCGATCAAGCGCTCTTCATTGGGTACTCCCTGTACCCGGTCGATACGCAAGGTGCCGTTTGCGTTGCGGCGTTGAAAAGCGCTGGTAGGCGTGGCGTAGAGGCCCAATTCTTCAAACAGCTGATTATTGGCATAGACCTGTTCTTCGATTGCCCGTGGCTGGGCACTGGCCTGGATGGACTGGCCCATTTCGCTGTGCTCATACAGGGCTTGCGACGGGTCATCGGCACCTAACAGGGCGGCGGCCTTGCCGGGGCTGTCCGGTTGCAATATGCCCACCATGATGTGACGTAGCTGCACCTTACCAGCGTTTACCCAAGGGCGTGTCTGCTCCCAGAATTTCTGGCAATAGGGGCAGTTGGCGTCGGTAAAGGTATAGATCACGCGCGGGGCATCACGCTCGCCATCCTGAATCCAGTGGCTGTCTTCCAATACCTGCCATGTCTGGGCCTCCAAGGGGGCGCGAACGTGTTCATCCAGCTGTGGCTCGGTCAGGTTGGTGCCCTCGCCATCCATCAGCGTGCCCAGTACCGCATGTTCCCCATCCGGCGTCAGGTAGATCGCCACTTCACGCCCTTGGGTGCTGGCGCCAAAGCCGCGCATGCCGCCGGGCGCCTCGAATTGGCCATGAATTTCCATGCCTTGGTCGGCTAACGCCTGTATCGGGGCGGGCAATGGTTCGGCGGCTTGGGCAAGGCTGCCCATGATCAATGAAACGCCGGCCAGGGCGGGCACAGCGAATCGCTTGCGAAGCGGTAATGACATGAGATTCCTCGTCGGGGTAATGGCCATGGAAGCATCTTCTCATGAGTTTATTATCAGGGTATGAGTTCCATGACGTATCCGCCTTTTCTTCTTATTCACTTTCACTCACCAGCCAGCGGATGGCGTAGGGCGGCAATGGCGTGTTGACCGTCCAGGCTGGAGAATCCGGGTCGATTGAGTGCCACTGGCCTTGGCTGAGCCGCATGCTCAATATCTCGCCGCCCTGATTCAGATCGAACGGCCGGTCGGTGACGTTATACAGTGCCAGTAGGCGACGGCCATCGGCCATCGGGCCGCGTTCGATAACCAGTAGCTCGTTGGGCGCGGGAAGCACCCGCTGCGGGGCGCTGGGATGAAAGCAGGGCTCCTCGCGGCGCTGTTCAAGCAAGCGGCACAGGGCGGAAAACACCTCATGGGTAGGCGTCGTGGCGCTGTCCAGCAGAGGTTCCAGTTCCTTGAGCTGCCAATGACGGCGGTTGATTGAACGTAGCCTGCCGCTGCGCTCCACGCCTTCCAGATCGTTGGGCGTGGCGGTCAGGCTGTGCAGATAGAGCGCGGGAATCCCCTGCAAGCCGAGCATGATGGCTTGGCTGCACAGAAAGCGTGCCACCTGCCAAGGGTCGGCGCCTCGATGGGTACCTTGCATGGCTTCAAACCAGGTGATGTTGATTTCATAGGGAATGTCGTTGCCTTCGGGGTGGCTGCGCATGCTGACAAATCCACCGAAACGGTGCATCAATTCCAGCAGGGCATCGCGTTCGTGGTTGGGCAATAGGCCTTCCAGCGGGCGCACACCGATGCCGTCATGACTGGCGGTGAAATTGAGGTAGGTGCAGGAAGGCGGCAGGGGCGGCAAGCTTTTCAGCCATTCTCGCAGCGTTCCGGCTTCGCCGCGGGTCAGGGTATGCAGCAGCAAGGGCGGCAAGGTGAACTGATAGATCATATGGGCTTCATCCGGCTCGCCGCTGGCCGTGCGCTCGAGGCCGAAATAGCTCATGTTTTCGGTGTGCGGCACGTTGGTTTCGGTCACCACTAAGGTGCCGGGGGCGACGTGATCCACCAAGGCGCGCAGCAGGCGGACCACCGTATGGGTTTCCGGTAGATGGACGCAGGAGGTGCCCTGGCGTTTCCAGAGAAAGGCGATGGCGTCCAGGCGAATGATGCGCGCGCCCTGTTTCAGGTAGAACAATAGAATGTCGACGAATTCCAGCAGCACATCCGGGTTGGCGAAGTTGAGGTCGATCTGGTCGTCGGAAAAGGTGGCCCAAAGATGCCGGGTACCGCGCCGCGTGGCAACAGGCACCATCAGTGGCGTGCTGCGGGGTCGCACGACCTGAGACAGGTCGGTCTCGGGGTCGAGTTCCAGGAAGTAGTCGCGCCCCGGCAAGCTATCACTGAGATAATCGACGAACCACAGCGATTCCCGGGAGATGTGGTTGAGAATCAGGTCCACCATCACATCGTAGTGCTCGGCCAGGGCGCGGATATGCGACCAGTCGCCGAGTGCTGGATCAACTTCCCGGTAATCGATCACCGAAAAGCCATCGTCGCTGCTCCAGGGAAAGAACGGCAGAAGGTGAACGCCGCTGATGCGCTGGCCCAGGCGTTGTCGGATAAACGTTTCCAGCACCTCGAGCGGTGGGCGTGGCTCATCGACGATCGAGTCACCGTAACTGATCAGCCAGAGATCCTTTTCGCTCCAGGTGGGAGCGGCTTGTTGAACGTTCAGGCTTTCTTGAGTGTTCTGGTACTTTTGAACAAGGCGCTGCAGGCGTTGCAGCACTTCGTCGGCACTTAAGCCGTAAAGATGAGCCAAGTACTGGTGGGCGTTGGTATCAAAGGCTGACATGGGGAGACTCCCGCATAAACAGATGCCACAGACACTGCAGCTTCTAGGCCAAATCGTTACAATGAGAAAATAAATCGCTTACTCGCGCTCGCGTATCGGGCTCGGGTCTACAACAGGTTGTGATTCTCATGCATTGCCCTTTTTGTGGTGCCAACGACACTCGAGTGACGGATTCGCGCCTGGTGGTGGACGGCGACCAGGTACGCCGACGCCGTCAATGTGCCAATTGTAGCGAGCGTTTTACCACTTATGAAACCGCCGAGCTGGTAATGCCGCGGGTGGTCAAGTCCGATGGCTCGCGAGAAACCTTTGATGAAGCCAAGCTGCGAGGGGGTATGCTGCGGGCGCTGGAAAAACGCCCGGTGAGCGCGGAGGATATCGAGGCGGCGGTGGAACGTATCCGCCAGACCCTGCGCGCCCGAGGCGAACGCGAGGTTCAGGCGCGGGATGTGGGCGAAACGGTGATGCAGACCCTCAAGCAATTGGATCAGGTGGCGTACATTCGCTTCGCCTCGGTGTATCGGAAATTTCAGGATTTGGACGAATTTCGCGCTGAAATCGACCGGATTTCCCAGGAGCCGAAATCTTGATTGGCCCGCAGACGGCCTCCGGCCTGGATCATCGCTTTATGGCGCGGGCCTTGGTGCTGGCGCGGCGCGGGTTCTATACCACCGACCCCAACCCGCGAGTGGGCTGCGTTCTGGTGCGTGACGGAAACATCGTGGGAGAGGGCTGGCATGAACAGGCCGGAGAGCCGCATGCCGAAATTCATGCATTGAGGGTGGCCGGTTCAGCGGCGCCGGGTGCTACGGCTTACGTCACGCTTGAGCCTTGTTCTCATCATGGGCGCACCGGCCCCTGTGCCTTGGCGCTGCGCGATGCGGGCGTGACGCGGGTGGTGGTAGCCATGGTCGACCCCAACCCTCAGGTAGCAGGCCAAGGGGTGGCACTGTTGGAAAAGGCCGGCATCGAGGTCATGGTGGGCCTGCTTGAAGAGGATGCCGAGAGGCTCAACCCGGGCTTCATTTCGCGCATGCGCCGCGGTCGGCCGTTCGTGCGCTTGAAAATGGCCATGAGCCTGGATGGTCGTACGGCCATGGGCTCCGGTGAATCGCAGTGGATTACCGGCCCTGAAGCCCGCACCCAGGTGCAGCGACTGAGAGCACGTTCGAGTGCCATCATGAGCGGCGTGGAATCGATCATCATGGATGATGCGCGGCTCACCCTGCGTGCCGAGCAACTCAAGCTGGACGAGGCCGAGCATATCGTCCGCCGCCAGCCGCTGCGGGTCATTCTGGATACCCGGTTGCGCCTGCCCCTGACGGCGGCTTGCTTGCGGGAACCCGGACACACCCTGGTGGTGACCGTTCTCGACCATGACCTGGAAAAACGTTGGCGCCTGGAAAATGCCGGTGCGCAAGTGCTGGCCCTGGCGGCGGGAGAGGATGGCCGCATCAGCTTGCCTTCCTTGTTACGCTGGTTGGCGGAAAACCGTCAGGTCAACGAATTGTTGCTGGAAACCGGCGCTACGCTGGCAGGTGCCATGTTGAATGCCGAACTCGTCGATGAAATGCAGCTATTCGTCGCTCCCACCTTGCTGGGAGGCGACGCCCGGGCGCTGTTTGCCCTGCCGGGACTTGCGCTGATGGCCGATCAGCGGCGCCTGGTAATTCATGACATGCGGGCAGTGGGGCGCGACTGGCGGATTATCGCCACGCCCGAGCCGACTAGCGCCACAGGCGATACCAAGGTACCCTGACGCGCGAAATCGCACGTAATGCGAAGCATATTTTCTGGAGATTCCATGGTGCAATCCTCCTCTGGGGGCCTGGCCCCCATCGCTGACCTGGTCGAGGATATTCGGCAGGGCAAGATGGTTATCCTCATGGACGATGAGGATCGGGAGAACGAAGGCGATATCATCATGGCTGCCGAAAAGGTCAAGGCCGAGCATATCAACTTCATGGCTCGTTTCGCCCGTGGCCTTATCTGCTTGCCGATGACCCGCAAGCGTTGTGAACAGCTCAAACTGCCATTGATGGTACGCGACAACGAGTCGGGTTTCGGGACCAAATTCACGCTGTCCATCGAGGCCACCGAAGGGGTGACCACGGGGATTTCCGCAGCCGATAGAGCGCGTACCGTGCAGGCGGCGGTTGCGCCTGGTGCGCGTGCCGAGGATATCGTTCAGCCGGGGCATATCTTTCCGCTGATGGCCGAACCCGGTGGCGTGCTAAGGCGTGCCGGGCATACCGAAGCTGCCTGTGACCTGGCGGCGTTGGCCGGCTGTGACCCGAGTGGCGTTATCTGCGAAATCATGAACGATGACGGCAGCATGGCGCGCCGCCCGGAACTCGAGGTCTTCGCCGCCGAATACGGCATCAAGATGGGCACCATTGCCGACTTGATTCATTACCGCATCGTCAATGAGCAGACCATCGATCATCTGGAAGCGACCCCCGTCTCGACCATTCATGGCGACCTGATGTTGCACGTCTTCCGTGACCGCATTCAAGGCGCGCATCATCTGGCCCTGGTGAAAGGCCAGCCACAGCCGGAGCAGCCCACAACCGTGCGCGTTCATCTGGCGGATACCCTGCGAGATCTGCTGGGGCTGCTCAATGACGATGGGCACCGTTGGGATGGCCATCGCGCTCTGGACGAGATCGCTGCGGCGGAAAATGGTGTCTTCGTGTTGATCGACGACGGTCGCCCGCGCCGCGATCTCAAGGATCAGCTGGATGTCTTTCTGGAGCGCGTGCGCGTGCCTCGCACCAGCGACTCCGATGGCGCCGGCAATTACCTGACTATCGGCACCGGTTCGCAGATATTGCGTCACCTGGGGGTGGGCAAGATGCGGCTGTTGAGTTCTCCGTGGAAATTCTCGGCGCTTTCGGGCTTTGACCTGGAAGTGGTGGATCGTCTGGGGCCGAACGATCCGGCACCCGAGCAACCCTCTTGAGCAGGAATCAATTGATGCAACCCCTTTCCCAAATCGAAGGTAGTTTTGTTGATGTGAATGGCCGCTACGTGATCGTGGTAGGCCGATTCAATCATCATGTGGTGGATAGCCTGGTGGAAGGCGCCGTGGATAGCCTGGTGCGTCACGGTGTTGATTCTGAAAATATCGACCTGGTACATGTGCCCGGTGCCTGGGAGCTGCCGTTGGCGGTCAAGCGCGTGCTGAAGGTGGTCAAGCCGGACGCAGTGATTGCCTTGGGCGCGGTGATCCGCGGGGGTACGCCGCACTTTGAATATGTCGCGGGTGGCTGTAATACGGCGATGAACAACCTGCAGCTGGAATTCGAAACCCCGGTGGCCAACGGTGTGCTGACGGTTGAATCCATCGAGCAAGCTATCGAGCGTGCTGGCACCAAGGCCGGCAACAAGGGCACCGAGGCAGCCATGGCGGCCATGGAAATGGTCTCACTGCTGCGCGCCTTGGGCCCTGGAGTCGAACGATGAACGAGCCTCGTGCGAACAAGTCTTCCGCGGCAAAGCAGGCGCGCCATGCCGCGCGTGAGCTGGCCGTACAAGGGCTTTATCAGTGGGCGATGACCGGCAAGTCGATGACCACCGTCGAAGCCGAATTTCGCAGCCAATTGCCCGACGATGACATGGAAGATCATGAGAACTGGGCCAAGGTGATGCAAATTGCCGATATGGCCCTGTTCCATGAGTTGCTGCACAACACGGCACGCTTCAAGGGTGAATTGGACGCGGCCATTGCGCCACTGCTTGACCGTCGCCTGGTGGACCTGGATGGTGTGGAGCTGGCCATCCTGCGTCTGGGTGCCTACGAGCTTTCGCGTCGTATGGAAGTGCCGTATCGCGTGGTGATCAACGAAGGGGTGGAGCTGGCCAAGTCATTCGGCGCCACCGACGGGCACAAGTACGTCAACGGTATTCTCGACAAGCTGGCCAGTCGCCTGCGCAGTGCCGAGGTCAGCGCCCGTCGGCGCTGAGTCGCCATCTGCGAGGGACTTCTGTGGTTGCCGAGTTCGATCTGATACGTCGTTATTTCACTACGTCGACGGCGGATGCCGCAGCCGGCGTTTGTCTGGGGGTGGGCGACGATGCTGCCTTGCTGGCACCGGCTTCCGGGCATCAGTTAGTGGTCAGCGTGGATACCTCAGTGGTGAATGTTCACTTCCCTGCAGAGGCCCCAGCGCGGGTAATCGGCCATCGCGCCCTGGCCGTGGCGCTGAGTGACCTGGCGGCCATGGGTGCCAGGTCGCGCTGGTGTTTCATGGCGTTGACACTCGATCAACATTCAGCCCCGTTAAGCGGTGAAAGCGATACCTGGCTTGCTGACTACGCCGAAGGCTTTCTATCGCTGTGCCGGGAGAGCAATAGCGTGCTGGCGGGTGGAGACGTCACTAGCGGGCAGCTGACCATCGGCGTTACCGTGATGGGAGAGGTGCCCGACGGCCAGGCAATCACGCGCCGGGGAGCCAGGGTGGATGACCTGATTGCGGTTACCGGCAGTGTGGGCGGTGGCGCCGGCGGCTTGGCATTATGGCAGCGCGGCGAGCGCGACCTGAGCCACCCTTTGCTCGAACGTTATCTTTTACCGCAACCCCGCTTGGCTGCCGGGCAAGCCCTTCGCGGCCTGGCCACGGCGGGAATCGACATTTCCGATGGGCTGCTGGCGGATCTCGGTCACCTACGCCGGGCGTCCTGTGTGGGTGCCGTGCTGGCGCCGGAAAGCGTGCCCTTGGCAGCGGGTCTGGAAGATGCCTTGGGTCGAGATACAGCGATTCAGGCGGCATTAGGCGGGGGTGACGATTATGAGCTGTTGGTGACGCTGCACAGGACGCAGCTGGATGAGGCGCAACGCCGTCTGGCAGCGGTAGGGCAGACGCTGACTGTGATCGGTCACTGCCGTGAAGCGCCGGGTATATCAGGCGTTGGCCGGTATGCACGTGATGGCTGGCAGCATTTTTCCGGGGAGACGCCATGAACCGTGCACCTGCAAGCGTATGGCGCCGCCCGACGCATTTCTTTGCCTTCGGCCTGGGGAGTGGCGCCGCCCCTTGGGCGCCGGGCACCTTTGGTACCTTGGCTGCGATTCCATTCTATTGGCTGATGACCGATTTACCACTAGGCTGGTATTTAATGCTGTCATTTGCCGCTTTTGTGGTGGGTGTCTGGCTATGTGAGAAAACGTCACGCGATCTCGGGGTTCACGATCACTCCGGGATTGTCTGGGATGAATTCGTGGGCTACTGGATCACCATGGCGGCGGTGCCGTTTTCCTGGGAGGCCGCCTTGTGGGGGTTCGTGGTGTTTCGTATTTTCGACGTCTTCAAACCCTGGCCGATTCGCTGGGCTGACCGTCGAGTGGCTGGTGGCTTCGGCATCATGATCGATGATGTGATGGCGGGCGTTTATGCCTGGAGCACCATGCACTTGTGGTTCTGGCTGCATTGATAACGGCCGGCTGAGCGCTCCCGAATGGTCTCTTGCCATTCGGCGTCATCCGGGAGGTAGGATGCGCAAGGAACGATTGATCGTACCCGTGGTAGTGGTAGTGGCAGTGGGCTGGGTGGTGGCACAACTACTTTCCAGCCTGCTTTTCGAACGCAGCCTGCGTCAGTCGCTTGAAGATCTGGAAGCGCGGGGCGAATGGCGCGTGAACCGCACGGAAAGCCATCAAGGGTGGTTGAGTTCGCGTGGCCGTTTGATCTTGTCGCCTCTGTTGGGACGCCCTTGGCGTCTTGAAATCACCTATAACGCCCGGCATGGTATTTTCAGCACCGATGTTCAAGGTACGGTGTTGCCACGACTCGACAGTGCTCTGCAGCAAGCTGTCGGGGAGGTTTCCGCGCCCTCGGTGCCTCGCTGGCAAGGCCGTTATCACACCTTGAGCGGGTACAGTGAGCTTCGCCTGGCGCTGGCCCCTTTCGTGATCCAGCAAAGCGGCCGGGAATTGGATGTGCGTGGCGCTCGTTTGCGGTTGGAGGGGGTGCTGGGAGACTGGCATTTACGCGCCATGCTGGATCAATTGACCCTGACCGACGCCTCCGCCAGTTTAACGCTGGGCCCGGTGGAACTCGCCAGCCGCTACACTTATATTGAAGACGCCTACCATTTTAACCAGCGCGATCACCTGCACATCGAGTCTCTGGTATTGCAGCACCCGGATCTGCATATGCGCATCCAGCCGATTGATGTGTATAGCCACATGCACCTGGACGAGCGCGAACTACGTCTGCGTGGTGAGTTGGAACTGGGTGACGTGATATTGCCGGACGAAGCCCCCAATGTCCCTTTGCTCAATGGGCGGGTGTCGATGGAGCTTTCGCGACTGGATGCCGACGCCATTCGTCGAGTGATTGGTGAGCTACGTCAGCAGGCCGCCTGGGGCGACCCTGAGATGCCCATAGGCGAGGGCCTCCTGGCCCGTCTGGAGCCGCATATTCTTCAGGTGTTGAGTGACTCCCCACGCCTTGATGTCGATACCATCGCCTTGCACAGCCCGTTGCTGGGTATCAAGGTGGATGCCGACGGCGCGCTATTTTTCGATGCCGGGGACATCCAGGCCTTGAGCCTGGAAAATCTCGGCCAGCCTGATGAGCGAGCACGCTGGCTTGAGCGCATCAATGGCGACTTTACCTGGTATGACGCCCCGGCTGTGGCGGCCTTGTGGTTGGGGCTGCCGTTGGGTACTCAGGCGTTGGAATTCGATGTGGTGCGAGGAAGCTTACGGGTAAATGGTCGACCGATGCCTGATATCGGGCCTTGAAGTTAGCGCCCGGTGCCCGCATTCCATGACCAAAGGCCAGACGGTATTTCACGCCGATAGGCAGGGTTCAATGGAGGGAGCATGAGCGATCAGGAATTTGACAAGGATAAGGACCAAGACCAGGAGTGGCAGGATGGCACCCAGGAAGGTCTGGAAGCGTTCACCGACTCGGATGATTCCAGCAGTGGTGCCCAAGGGGAGGCGTATCGCTCCGACGGTGAGCATTCCACATCGATGGTGCCCGCCGACGAGATATTGCCTGAGCGTATTTACCTGCTGCCCATCCACAACCGACCTTTCTTCCCGGCTCAGGTACAGCCGTTGGTGATAAACCGCGAGCGCTGGGAAGAGACCATGCGCCGGGTGGGTAATACGCCGCATCACACCATCGGGGTGGCTTTTGTCGGTGAACAGGGCGTGGAGTCACTGGATCACGAGGCCTTTCCCGAGTTCGGCACGGCGGTCAAGGTGCACAAGCTCAAGGGCGACGAACAGCAGATCCAGTTCATTGCTCAAGGTCTGAAGCGTTTTCGCATCACGCGCTGGTTATCCAAGGAACCCCCCTATCTGGTGGAGGTGAGCTATCCGCGCGAGCCGGTGGATACCGAAGAGGAGGAGACGCGTGCCTATGCCATGGCGATGATCAACGGCATCAAGGAACTGTTGCCGCTGAATCCGCTGTACGGCGAAGAACTCAAGCAATATCTCAACCGTTTCAGCCCGCATCAGCCTGGCCCTCTGACCGATTTTGCCGCCGCCATTACCTCGGCCAAGGGGCGTGAGCTACAGGATGTCCTGGCCACCTTGCCGGTCGCCGAACGCATGCACAAGGTGCTGCCCTTGTTGCGCAAGGAAATCGAGGTGGCTCAGCTACAGGGCGAGATCAGCGAGCAGGTCAATGCCCAGATGCAGGATCGCCAGCGGGAATTCTTCCTGCGCGAACAGCTCAAGGTCATTCAGCGTGAGCTGGGCATTTCCAAGGACGACCGTGAAAACGATGTGGATACCTTTCGTGCCCGTCTGGAAGGACTGGTGGTGCCGGAGAAGGTCCAGGGGCGTATCGACGACGAACTCCAGAAACTCCAGGTCCTTGAAACCGGGTCGCCCGAATACGGCACCACACGCAATTACCTCGATTGGCTGACCTCCATGCCGTGGGGGATCACCACCGATGACAAGCTGGACCTGAACCAGGCGCGTGCCGTACTCGACCGTGACCATGACGGCCTGACGGACGTCAAGGAACGCATTATCGAGTTTCTTGCCGAGGGTACCTTCAAGGGTGATGTGGGTGGCTCGATCATACTGCTGGTAGGCCCGCCAGGGGTAGGCAAGACCTCCGTGGGTCGCTCGATCGCCGAGGCGCTGGGGCGTCAGTTCTATCGCTTTTCGCTTGGCGGCATGCGTGACGAGGCTGAAATCAAGGGCCACCGGCGTACCTATATCGGCGCCATGCCCGGCAAGCTGGTGCAGACCTTCAAGGAAGTGAAGGTGGAAAACCCGGTCATCATGCTCGATGAGATCGATAAACTGGGCCAGTCCTTTCAAGGCGATCCTGCCTCGGCACTTCTCGAAGTGCTCGATCCCGAGCAGAACGTGGATTTTCTCGACCACTATCTGGATGTTCGACTGGACCTTTCCAAGGTATTGTTCATCTGTACCGCCAATACCACGGACAGCATTCCCGGTCCGCTGATGGACCGTATGGAACAGATTCGTCTTTCCGGTTATATCGCCGAGGAAAAGCAGCTCATCGCCAAGCATTTCCTTTGGCCGAAACTGCTCAAGCGCGACAATATTCCCAAAAAGCGCATCAACCTGACCGATGCCGCACTCAGGGAAGTTATCGAGGGATATGCGCGAGAAGCCGGGGTGCGCCAACTGGAAAAACAGCTGCACCGCATCGTGCGCAAGGCGGCGGTCAAGCTGCTGGAAAGCGAGCAAGGTACGATCAAGATTTCGGTCAAGAACCTTGAAGACTTCCTGGGTGCCCCCTTGTTCCGCAAGGAAAAGGTACTCAAAGGGGAAGGGGTGATAACCGGTCTGGCATGGACCGCCATGGGCGGGGCGACGCTGGCCATCGAGGCGGGCAAGGTACATACCCTGGACCGCGGCTTCAAGCTTACCGGGCAGCTGGGTGATGTCATGCAGGAATCGGCCAACATCGCCTACAGCTATGCCTTGGGCCACTTGAACGAATACGACGCGGAACCGGCGTTCTTCGATACCGCCTTCGTGCACATGCACATACCCGAAGGGGCGACCCCCAAGGACGGCCCTTCGGCAGGGGTCACCATGACCACGGCGCTACTCTCGCTGGCCAAGCACCAGGCGGTAAACCGACCGCTTGCGATGACCGGTGAGCTGACGTTGACCGGTCAGGTGCTGCCTGTGGGCGGTATTCGCGAGAAGATCATCGCCGCCCGGCGCAGCGACATCTTCGAGGTGATTCTGCCGGATGCCAATCGGCGCGATTATCACGAATTGCCGGACTATCTCAAGGAAGGCATGACGGTGCACTTTGCCGATCGCTACCCTGACGTGGCCAAGGTGGTGTTTGGCTAATAAGGCGGCGCTCTGGCTTGGCGCCGCGGGGCATGCCAAAATCCTCGGCTGACTCCAACCACCCACTGTCGGCCTTGCTCTGTCGCCGGGCAGCGGGTCGATGATCGCTAGAGGACACCATGCCCGAGTATCGCTCCCGTACCACCACCGCCGGCCGCAACATGGCCGGCGCCCGCGCCTTATGGCGTGCCACCGGCATGAAGGATGGCGATTTCCAGAAGCCGATCATCGCCGTGGCCAATTCCTTCACCCAGTTCGTGCCCGGCCACGTTCATTTGAAGGACATGGGCCAACTGGTGGCGCGCGAGATCGAGAAAGCCGGCGGGGTGGCCAAGGAGTTCAACACCATCGCCGTGGACGACGGTATCGCCATGGGCCACGACGGCATGCTGTATTCCCTGCCCAGCCGTGACCTGATCGCCGACTCCGTGGAATACATGTGCAACGCCCACTGTGCCGATGCGCTGGTGTGCATTTCCAACTGTGACAAGATCACCCCGGGAATGCTGATGGCCGCCATGCGCCTGAACATTCCGGTAATTTTCGTCTCCGGCGGGCCGATGGAAGCGGGCAAGACCAAGCTGCTCGATCACGGCCTGGATCTGGTCGATGCCATGGTGATGGCCGCCGATGACAGCGTGGATGATGAAACCCTGGCGGAAATTGAACGCAGCGCCTGCCCTACCTGCGGCAGCTGCTCGGGCATGTTTACTGCCAACTCGATGAATTGCCTGATGGAAGCGCTGGGCCTGGCGCTGCCGGGTAACGGTACCGTGGTGGCTACGCACTCGGATCGCCGCCGTTTGTTCGAGAATGCCGGTCACCGCATTGTGGAATTGGCTCGGCGCTATTACGAAGGCGAAGAAGCACATCTGTTGCCCCGTGCCATCGGCTCTCTGGCAGCCTTCAAGAATGCCATGACCCTGGATATCGCCATGGGCGGCTCGACCAATACCATTCTGCATCTGCTGGCCGCGGCGCAGGAGGCCGAAATCGATTTCACCATGACCGATATCGATCGGCTTTCCCGCGAAGTGCCGCAGCTATGCAAGGTGGCCCCCAATACGCAGAAATATCATATCGAGGATGTGCATCGTGCCGGGGGGATCATGGCGATTCTGGGCGAGCTTGACCGCGCCGGTGTGCTGGATACCTCGGTGCCCACCGTTTACGGGGACAGCCTGAAAGCCGCCTTGGATGAGTGGGACATCATGCGCAATCCAAGCTCGGAGGTGGTGGAGTTCTATCGCGCCGGCCCCGGTGGCGTGCCCACTCAGGTGGCGTTTTCCCAGAGTGCGCGCTGGCCGAGCCTGGACGGTGACCGTGCCACCGGCTGTATTCGCGATCTGGAGCATTGCTTCTCGCGCGAAGGCGGGCTGGCGGTACTCTACGGCAATATCGCCCTTGACGGCTGCGTGGTGAAAACCGCCGGTGTCGATGAATCGATACTGGTCTTTGAAGGTCCGGCGCATGTCGTCGAATCCCAGGACCAAGCGGTGGAACACGTTTTGAACGATAAGGTGAAAGCCGGCGATGTGGTGGTGATTCGCTATGAAGGCCCCAAAGGCGGCCCGGGCATGCAGGAAATGCTCTACCCGACGTCGTACCTGAAATCCAAGGGGTTGGGTAAGGCCTGTGCCTTGCTTACCGATGGGCGCTTTTCGGGGGGCACGTCGGGGCTTTCCATCGGCCATGTGTCGCCGGAGGCGGGTGCGGGCGGTGCCATCGGGCTGGTGGAGCAGGGCGATTTGATTCGCATCGACATTCCCAATCGCACCATCAACGTCAAACTGAGCGACGCTGAATTGAGTGCCCGGCGTGAGGCCATGAACGCACGCGGCAAGGACGCCTGGAAGCCCAGCATTCAGCGCCTGCGCAAGGTGACTCCCGCGCTCAAGGCCTATGCGCTGCTGGCCACCTCCGCCGACAAGGGTGCGGTACGTGATCTTTCCAAGCTGGATTGAGCTGGCAGGAGGCTGTCACCACCCCAAAGAGCTCGCCCGGTAAACCGGCCTCCCACCACAGAGCCGGGCTGATAGGGTTTTGACCGGGTGGGAGGGCGATTCAGCGCGCGAGGGTTGGCTGTAAAGGTCACCCCCAAACCACAAGCTCGCCCGGTAAACCGGCCTCCCTCCACAAAGCCGGGCTGATAGGGTTTCGGCCGGGTGGGAGGGCGATTCATCGCGCGAGGGGTTGGCTTTATAGCAGTTTGGGTGCTTCTGGATTGTCGGCGCGCAGTTTGTCGCGGGCGATATACAGGGCGGCGATGGCGCGGGCTTCGTGAAAATCTTCCCGCAGCAGCAGGGCGGGAAGTTCGTCGAGAGCGTGGGTTTCCACAATCAAGGGTTCAGGCTCATCGCCGGGTAGTCGCTTGGGATAGAGGTCGGTCGCCAGCACCACCTGCATGCGGTGGCTCATGTAGTTGGGGGCCAGCGAAAATTCCACCAGCGGCTCGATGCAGTGGGCACCGAAGCCGCACTCTTCCATCAGTTCGCGGTTGGCGGCGGTCACCACGTCTTCGCCGGGGTCGACCAGGCCCTTGGGCAGGGTGAGTACATAATCTTCAAAGCCCGCGGCGTACTCGCGAATCAACAGCACATGCTCGGGATCGGGCATGGCCACGATCATCACCGCGCCATGCCCGGCACCGGTCAGGCGCTCGAACACCCGTTCCTCGCCATTGGAAAAACGTAATTCAAGCGACTCGACATGAAACAGGCGGCTGCGGGCCACACTGGTACGCTTGAGAATCTGGGGTTTCTGCAAATAAGCGGGGGCTGTCTCGGACTCGGACATGCTGGCCTCCATGGCTGGCGGTAGGTGGTTGCGCTACAATAACATGCTTATCACCGCCACGACCGGAGCCGCAATGATCGACTGGCGCGCTATTGATACCGTCCTGCTGGACATGGATGGCACCTTGCTGGACCTGCATTTCGACAGCCATTTCTGGCTCGACCATCTGCCCCGACGTTATGCCGAACTGCACCGTCTGGATGAAGCCACCCAAGAGACATTGCGTGCGCGGATCATCCGCGAGCAAGGCACGCTCAACTGGTACAGTCTGGCGTACTGGAGTCGGGAGCTCGGGGTGGATATCGTCGCCCTTAAGCGCGAAATCCAACACCTGATTGGTCTGCGCGGCGATGCTCTGGACTTTCTCCAATGGCTTAAACAAGCTCACCCTCGCGTGGTGCTGGCAACCAATGCCGATCGTGAAAGTCTGGCACTCAAGCTGCCATTGACAGGCATCGAACAATATCTGGATGCAATTGTCTCATCGGCCGACCTCGGCGTGCCCAAGGAAGCTCAGGAATTCTGGTTTGCCTTGCAGGACGTCGAACCGTTCGATCCCGAACGCACCTTGTTCATCGATGATAATGCCGCCGTACTGGAAAGTGCTCGTGAGTTCGGGATTCGTTATTTGATGGGTATCAAGCAGCCTGATAGCCGCAAGCCCGAGAAGGAATTGGAAGAATTCATTGCGCTGGATCGTTTCGCGCGTTTGCTACCCTCGGAATTACCCTACCCCTAAGGAGAGAGCGAATGAGCGACACTGTACGCCTGGATAAATGGCTATGGGCGGCGCGTTTTTTCAAGACTCGCCAATTGGCAAAGAAGGCCATAGAAGGCGGCAAGATTCACTACAACGGCGGGCGCTCGAAAACCAGCAAGATCGTTGAGCAGGGGGCATTGATTCGCGTGCCCCAAGGTTGGGATATTCTCGAAGTGGAAGTGCTTGCGGTTTCCGACCAGCGCCGGGGGGCACCGGAAGCCCGCAAGCTTTATGAAGAAACCCCCGAGAGCCGTGAACGCCGTGAACGTGAAGCCGAAGCGCGCCGGCTGACCAATGAGGTCATGCAGCATCCTTTGAAACGCCCGGACAAGAAACAGCGCCGCGACATCCAACGGTTTCAACGCCATCAGGGCGATGAATGAACCGAATTGAGAGTTCTGAATTGAGAGTGATATGACCGACCAGATACAACGATTCCTGTTTGACCAGACCAACGTGCGCGGTGAAATCGTCACCCTGGAGAGCGCCTATCAGGAAGTGCTCGATCGCCATCAATACCCAGCGGCGGTCAATGCGCTGTTGGGTGAATTGCTGGCAGCCGTGGCGCTTTTGACCGATACCGTCAAACTCGACGGTACCCTGAGCATCGAAGTGCGAGGCCAGGGAGTGCTTTCCTTGTTGATGGCCGAGTCCAACCCCGGCGGTGAGTTGCGCGCGATTGCTCGGGTGGCTGAAGACGCCAGTTTGCCGGCAGAGCATGCCGAATTTCGCGAATTGGTGGGTAATGGACAGATCGTGATCACTCTGGATCCACGCGAGGGCAATCGCTATCAAGGCATCGTAGCGCTGGATCATCCCAGCCTGGCGGGCTGCCTGGAAGCGTATTTCTCCCAATCCGAACAGCTGCCCACTCGCCTGTGGCTAGCGGCGGATGGCAAGCGGGCCGGGGGAGTTTTGCTGCAACGCCTGCCGCAGCAGGCGCAGAATCAGGATGTGGATGCCTGGGAACGTAGCGTTGTGTTGGGCGATACCGTCACGGCCGAGGAATTGTTGGGTCTTGAACAGCGCGAGGTGCTGTATCGGCTGTATCACGAGGAAACCGTGCGGGTGTTCGAGCCCAAGACGCTGCGCTTTGGATGCACCTGTTCGCGTGAGCGTATGGGGGCTGGGCTATTGACGCTGGGAGCGGATGAGCTGCGCGATATATTGGAAGAGCAGGGCGTCATCGACACCCAATGCCACTTCTGTCACTCGCGCTATCACTACACGGCGGCCGAAATTGAAACAATGTTGGATAATCCCGACGCGCCATCACCCGTGATTCACTGATTATGTAGTCGCGATTCTGGAAGTGGCTGCCGATGCCGCGAAAGCAAAGCATCACACAGTTCAGGCCTGTCAGCTCCCCAAGCAAATGAGCGTTTTAATTTCAACGCGGCAGCAGCACAGCATATGGTGGTTCTGTCGTAGTTTAACTACAAGATCTTCTGCCAACGCCCCCGTTCCCTGGGGACGTTGTTTTTGGCATAATGCCCGCGTTTTCATCGAACCTGGCCCAGTAAGCGGTTGTTGCATGGGGTTGGGATGATTTTTATGGCGTCGGTGACGCCTGGTAAATGAGAGAATCGGCCCAAAGGCCAAGGAATCGACATGACCACGACTCAAGCCGCTCCCCAAGTCCATGTTAATCTCAGCAGCGCCGAACTTATCGAGCGCGCCATAGCCCGTGGTGAAGGCCGCCTGTCAGCCGATGGCGCCCTGGTAGTCAACACGGGTGACCGTACCGGCCGTTCACCCAAGGACCGCTTCATCGTCGACGAGCCCTCGACTCGCGATCACATCGATTGGGGCAGCGTCAACCGCCCGTTCGATGCAGATAAGTTCGATGCTCTCTGGGGGCGGATTGACGATTATCTGGCCAGTGCCGATCACTTCGTTTCCGAACTGCATGTCGGCAGTGATCCGACGTATTATCTGCCGGTACGTGTGACGACCGAAACCGCGTGGCACAACCTCTTCGGACGCACCATGTTCGTGCGCCCCGAGGTATACAACCCCAGCGCCAAGAATAACTGGCAGATTCTCAATGCGCCGTTTTTCGAATGTGAGCCCAACCGCGACGGGACTAACTCCAGCGGTTGCGTGATTATCAACTTCGCCCAGCAGAAGGTGTTGATCGCCGGCATGCGCTACGCCGGGGAAATGAAGAAGGCGATGTTCTCGGTACAGAACTTCCTGTTGCCGGCATCCGATGTACTGCCCATGCATTGCTCGGCTAACGTCGGAGAAGATGGTGAAACCTGCCTGTTCTTCGGCCTTTCCGGTACCGGCAAGACCACGCTCTCCGCCGACCCGGCACGTTATCTCATCGGTGACGACGAGCATGGCTGGGGTGAAGGCACGGTATTCAATTTCGAAGGGGGTTGCTACGCCAAATGTATCGACCTTTCCGAGAAAAATGAGCCGGTAATCTGGAAGGCCATCAAGTTCGGTACCGTGCTGGAAAACGTGGTGTTGAATGACCGTCGCGAACCCAATTACGCCGATGACGGCCTGACCCAGAACTCGCGTGCCGCTTACCCGCTTGAGCACATCGAAAAGCGTGTCCTGGAAAACCGTGCCGGTGAACCCAACGCCATCGTCTTCTTGACCTGCGACATGTCCGGGGTATTGCCGCCGGTGTCCGTGTTGAGCAAGGAAGCCGCAGCGTACCATTTCCTTTCCGGTTACACCGCCAAGGTAGGGTCCACCGAGATGGGGGCTGCCGACGGGCTTGAAGCTACCTTTTCGACCTGCTTCGGCGCGCCGTTCTTCCCGCGTCCTGCCCGTGAATACGCCGATCTCCTCATCAAGCGGGTGGATGCCAAGGATGCCCAGGTCTATCTGGTCAATACCGGCTGGACCGGGGGTGCCTACGGTGAAGGGGGGGCTCGCTTCTCGATTCCCACCACGCGTGCCATTATCAGCGCGATTCAGTCCGGTATGCTGCGTGATGTAGAAACACGCCATGTGGACGGCCTCAATCTGGCGGTGCCGGTTGCCGTGCCGGGGGTGGATTCCAGCCTGCTCGATCCGCGCGACACCTGGGAAGACCGTGCTGCCTATGACCGCAACCTCCAGGAGCTGGCGGCCAAGTTCGTGGATAACTTCAAGAAATTCGAAGGCGTCAGTGAAGCCATCGTCAAAGCCGGTCCCCAGCTGACCTGAACGAACGTTAGGCTTGGGTAATATTTGCCTGGATGAGAACTGACAGCTCAAACGATAGTCTGAACGGGGGAAGCGTATATCGCTTCTCCCGTTGTGTTTCTGGCATCTGGGGAGAAGGGCGAAGAATCTTTTACAGCCTTGATACATATCAGGCAGGAGAACTCTGATGAAGCGTCGGCATTTTTTAGGGTTGGCAGCGGCTACCGGTCTGGTGGGGAGTTTGCCGGGTGTCGCGTTTGGCTTCCCACGGTTGAAACTTTCACGTGCTGCCGACATAACACCACTCGAACTCAGCGATGCCGAGTGGCAGGAAAGACTGACTGCGGCGCAGTATGACGTCCTGCGTGACCATGCCACGGAGGCGGCCTTTTCCAGCCCATTGAACGATGAATGGAGAGAAGGTCGCTATCATTGCGCCGGCTGCGATCTGGTGTTGTTCGAAAGCGCCATGAAGTTCGAGTCGGGTACCGGCTGGCCAAGCTTTTTCGAGCATGTAAAAGGGCACCTGTTGTCGGAACTGGACTTCAGCATGATCTGGCCGCGTACCGAATATCACTGCGCGCGTTGTGAGGGTCACCAGGGGCATGTCTTCGAGGATGGACCTGAGCCTAGCGGCTTGCGGTGGTGCAACAATGGGGTGGCATTGCGCTTCGTACCGGCATGAAGCGACATTGCGGCGATTGTGATACCTTGTCGCATCTTTGATGCCGCATGAGTTATTTGCGATATATGAATGTCAATCAGCGTATTATCTCGCGCCTTGCCGACGAGCTTGCCGTTCGCCCTCAGCAGGTAACCGCCACTGTCGAGTTGCTTGATGGCGGCGCCACCGTGCCTTTCATTGCCCGTTACCGCAAGGAAGTTACCGGTGCCCTGGACGACACCCAGTTGCGCCAACTGGACGAACGCCTGCGTTACCTGCGTGAGTTGGAAGAACGGCGTGCCGCGGTCATCGCCGCCATCGATGAACAGGGCAAGCTGAGCGATGACTTGGCGGCCAAGCTGCAAGCCGCGGATACCAAGCAACGGCTGGAAGACCTTTACCTTCCCTACAAGAAAAAGCGTCGCACCAAGGCACAGATAGCTCGTGAGGCCGGCCTGGAACCGCTTGCCGATGCTTTGCTTGGCGACCCGACGCTGATCCCGGAAACCGAGGCCGCCCACTACCTGCGTCCCGCTGAAGGCGATATTGCTGCCATCGAGGATGCCAAGGCGGCACTCGACGGTGCCAAGCAGATTCTGATGGAGCGCTTTGCCGAAGACCCGGAATTGATCGGCATGCTGCGCGAACGGTTATGGGCCGAAGGGCGGCTGAGCGCCCGTGTGCTGGAAGGCAGACAGCAGGAAGGCGCCAAGTTCTTCGATTATTTCGAACATGATGAAGCCCTTGCCAAGGTGCCTTCCCACCGGGCGCTGGCCATGTTCCGGGGGCGCAACGAAGGCGTACTGAGCCTGGCGATTCGTTTGCCGGGGGAAGAGGAGGCGCCGCTGCATCCCGCCCAGGTGATGATTGCCCGGCAGTTCGGCCTTCGCGATCAAGGGCGCGCTGCCGACCGCTGGTTGGCCGAGGTGGTGCGCTGGACCTGGCGGGTGAAACTCTATACCGCCCTGGAAACAGAATTGCTGGGCCGTCTGCGTGAGCAGGCCGAGCTGACCGCAATCGAGGTATTTGCCGCCAATCTGAAAGACTTGCTGTTGGCCGCGCCCGCGGGACCCAAGGTCACCCTGGCGATCGACCCCGGCCAGCGTACCGGCTGCAAGGTGGCGGTGGTGGATGCCACTGGCCAGTTCGTGGCGCATACCACCATCTACCCTCATGCGCCGCAGAAGCAATGGCGGGAATCCCTGGCCGAGCTCGCCCGCTTGGCGAAAACCCATGCTGTGGAGCTGGTGGCCATCGGCAATGGTACCGCCAGCCGTGAAACCGACAAGCTGGCCGCCGAACTGGTACAGCTGCTGGCGTCCGAGCAGCGCCTGAGCAAGGTCATGGTCAGCGAAGCGGGCGCCTCGGTGTATTCGGCCTCGGAATACGCCGCCCGTGAATTTCCCGACCTGGATGTCACGCTACGCGGCGCGGTATCGATCGCCCGGCGCTTGCAAGACCCCTTGGCGGAGCTGGTCAAGATCGAGCCCAAGTCGATCGGGGTGGGGCAATACCAGCACGATGTCTCACAGCTGCAGCTTTCGAAAAGCCTGGAAGCGGTGATCGAGGACTGTGTGAATGCCGTGGGGGTGGATCTCAATACCGCTTCCAGTGCCTTGCTTTCAAGAGTGGCGGGGCTGAGTACCACCCTGGCCGAAAACATCGTCATGCAGCGCAATCAGCAGGGCGCGTTCAAGACACGCAAGGCCTTGCTAGAGGTCAGCCGTCTGGGGCCGAAAACTTTCGAGCAGTGCGCTGGCTTCCTGCGTATCAACACCGCGGAAAACCCCTTGGACGCAAGTGCCGTCCACCCGGAAGCCTATTCGCTGGTGAAGCGCATGGCCGCGTACAGCGGGCGTGATCTGGGTGGTTTGATCGGTGACAGTGCGGCGATCAAGGCGCTCGATCCCGCCGATTTTGCCGATGAACGCTTCGGTATTCCCACCGTCAGCGACATTCTCAAGGAACTGGACAAGCCCGGGCGTGATCCGCGACCTGAATTCCGTGCCGCTGAATTTCGTGAGGGGGTGGAAACCCTGAAGGACCTGGAAGCCGGCATGGTCCTGGAGGGCACGGTAACCAACGTGACCCACTTCGGTGCCTTTGTGGACATCGGTGTTCACCAGGATGGGCTGGTGCATATTTCCGCGCTTGCCGACCGTTTTGTCGAAGACCCGCGCAGCGTGGTCAAGGCCGGTGATATCGTCCAGGTCAAGGTGATGAACGTGGATATTCCGCGCAAGCGCATCGGTCTTTCCATGCGCCTGGATGACAGCGTGGAAGAAGAGGCCGCCGCACCTTCCCGCCAGCCGGACACTAGCGCCAATGCCCGGCGTCGCCCGGCCAAGAACCGGGGAAAAGCGACACAGGAGGACAACGCCCCCATGGGAGCGTTGGGCGCGGCGCTGCTCAAGGCGCGCCGGGATAATTAAGCCTGTGATAACTAAGCCTGTGTGGCTTGAATCTTGCCATGGCGGCGCCATATCCTTCTGCTTGATGGCCCCGCCGATCGATTTCACCCAGGCCCGCCCGGCGGGCCTTTTGACAAGGAGCGTTCACCTTGCTTGAACCTCTTGCTGTGCCAAGCTCATCCACGGAGTCAATCACAAGCTCGGTGCCGACTGCCCTTACCCGGCAGGTGGATCGTCTGATCCCGGCGGCTCGCCAGGGGCGTATCAGTCGTCTGCGTCGTGGTCTGGAAAAAGAGGGCTTGCGTGTTGATCCTGACGGGCATATCGCCCAGACCCCGCACCCTTGGGCGTTAGGTTCCAAGCTGACGCATCCGCATATCACCACGGATTATTCCGAGGCCCTGCTGGAATACATCACCCCGGTATATTCCCAGCCGCGCGAGGCCTTGTCCTTCATGGCCGACCTGCACCGCTACAGTTATCGTTACCTGGGGGATGAGTTGATCTGGCCGGGCAGCATGCCCGCGCGCCTGTCGGGCAATGAAAGCATCCCGATTGCCGATTACGGTACATCCAATGTGGGCAAGATGAAAAAGGTGTATCGCAAGGGGCTGGATGTGCGCTACGGGCGCATCATGCAGGCGATTGCCGGGGTGCATTACAACGTCTCACTGGCCGACGACATGTGGCAAGCGCTGCGTGAACTGGATGACGCCGCCGCAACGCCGTTCAACGATTATCGCTCGACACGCTATTTCGGTTTGATTCGGCATTTCCGGCGCCACAGCTGGCTGCTGCTCTATCTGTTCGGTGCCTCACCGGCCATCGACAAGAGCTTTCTCGACAAGCACGCCCTGCCCGGCGGCAAGGTGCCGGAAAAACTCAAGGTGCTCGATGAGCAGACGTACTTTGCGCCTTACGCGACGACCCTGCGCATGTCCGACCTGGGCTATCAGAACAAGGTGCAGGCGCAGCTCAAGATCTGCTTCAATTCCCTGTCGAATTACGTCAATACCTTGCGCCATGCGATTTCCAGCCCCTGGCCGGATTATGAAAAGCTGGGCGTCAAGGTTACCGACGAATCGGGCGAGACGCACTGGCAACAGCTTAACGCCAATATCCTGCAGATCGAAAACGAGTACTACAGCGATATTCGCCCCAAGCGCGTGGCACGTCACAACGAAACCCCAAGCCAGGCACTCGAAGCGCGTGGCGTGGAGTACATCGAAGTGCGCTGCCTGGATCTCAACCCCTTCGATGCCTTGGGGATTACCGAAACGCAGATGCGCTTCATGGATACCTTCCTGATGTGGTGCCTGCTCAGCGACAGCCCCTGGATCAGCGATGAGGAATGTGACCGCCTGGACGACAACCGGCGCCTGGTGGTAGAGCGCGGTCGTGACCCGGCGTTGCGTCTGCTCAATGATGGCGATGCCTGTTCCATCGCCCAGTGGGGTGGGCAAATCTTTGCGGAAATGGCCGAGGTAAGCCGGTTGCTGGATGCCATGGAAGATGGCTCGCCGCATGCCGAGGCGTTGCAGGCCCTGGCGCCACTGCTGGAAAGCCCGGAGCTCACTCCTTCCGGTCGCTTGTTGACTCGTCTGCAGGTCAATCAGGAATCGCTGAGCGATGCCATGCTGGCGCTGGCCAAGCAACAGCAGGCGGAATTTATGGCGCAACCTGCGTCTCAACGTGCCCGGGAGGCGTTGCTGGAGCAGTTGGTGGAAACCTCCCATCAACAGCAGCAAGATATCGAACAAGCCGATACGCAGAGTTTCGATGCGTTTCTTGACGATTACTTCAGCCGGGCTCGCGAATCGCGTATATCGAGCTCGCTTGCCTCCGGAGCTGCCTCTTGAATGTCACGACCGTACGTCCGGTGGCGCTGGCGGGCCTGGCATTCTGCGCCCTGATGATGGCCGTCGCCCTGGGTCTTGAGCATATCGTCGGACTGGCACCCTGCCCGCTGTGCATCTTTCAGCGTGTGGCGGTATTGGCCACGGCAGCGGTACTCGCGGTGGCAGCCGTGCACAACCCTAGCGGGCGCTTGGGAACGGCGGTATACGGCGTGCTTGGGCTTGTCACTGTGGGGGGTGGCGCATTCATCGCCGGTCGGCATGTATGGTTGCAGACGCTACCTGCAGATAAAGTCCCTAGCTGCGGCCCGGGGCTGGACTATATGCTGGATATTCTACCGCTCCAGGACGTGGTGGGGATGGTGCTTTCCGGCTCGGGAGAGTGCGCCGAGATTGATTTCATGCTGCTGGGTCTTTCTCTGCCCGCCTGGACGTTGATCGGTTTTGCCATTCTGGCGCTGGTCCCGCTGAGGCTCCTTTGGCTGGCATGGGCCAAGGGCGCTAAGTTCATTCCCCAGCGGGATTGACAGCGGGAACAGGAACAGGCGAATCTAGCCTCATCAAGAGAGAGCTGGTATCACCAAGGAGAGACTTTCATGCTAAGGAGAAAATTCCATGCTCGAAGATTGTAAAAATGCCCGGGAACGCTGGGGTGGTGTGCACTCACTGATCGATCGCTGGCTGGATCAGCGCCACGAGCTACTGGTGAGTTTCGTTGAGCTCAATGATGCCTGTGATACGGAGCTTGAAACGGTCAGCAAGGCGCGGATTGACCATTTCAGTGAAGTGCTGATGGATTACATCAGTGCGGGGCATTTCGAGGTCTACCCGCAACTGGCGGAGGAGGCTCGCGCCTTCGATGATGCTCAAGCGCTGCTGATTGCCGACAAGCTGCTTGAACGCTTGGAAATGTCCACCGAATTGGTGTTGGAGTTCGATACCGATTACGCCACTGCACTGAGCTGCGAGCATAACCTTTATCGCCTGCCGGCCTGGATCGAACGTCTGTCCAAGGGGTTGAGTGACCGCTTCGTTCTCGAAGATCAGCTGATCGCCCGGATGCATGCCGTGCATAGCCCCGGCGCGGATGTTGCTTCAGCGGCACCCTGAGCGGGCTCCCTCTAGCGACAGTGCCGCTTGCCCTTGCCACCAAGCACCAGCATGCAGGGGGTCAGCAGCAAGGTAAGGGCGGTGGCAAAGGTCAAGCCGCCGGCAATGGCGCTCGACATCTGCGACCACCACTGAGCCGAAGGGGCATTGAAACCCAGGGATGGCGCAAAGAGGTTCACGTTCACCCCCAGCACCATGGGCATCAGACCCAGCACAGTGGTGATGGCGGTCAACAGTACCGGGCGCAGGCGTAGGCAACCCGCTTCAAGTGCTGCCGCGCCCGGCTCAAGCCCCGTGCCGCGCAGTTCATTGTAGGTGTCGATCAGTACGATATTGTTGTTGACCACAATGCCCGCCAAGGCAATCACCCCCATGCCGACCATCACGATACCGAAGGCTTGCCCGGTCACCAGCAGCCCCATCAAGACGCCGGCGGTGGAAAATACGATCGCCGAGAGCACCAACCCCGCCTGATAGAAACTGTTGAACTGAGTCACCAAAATCAACGCCATCAAGCCGATCGCTACCATGAAGGCGGTTCCCAGAAACTGTGCCGATTCCTGCTGATCTTCCTGTTCGCCGGCGACATTGACCATGACGCCCTCGGGCAATGAGGCAAAAGCGGCCTCGGCCAGGGCACGCAATCGCTCGTCGGCCTGGTAGCCGGGGGCCAGGCCGGCCTCCAGGGTAATTGTCCGACGACCATCGATACGGTGCAGCGTCCCTACCTTGGGACCCGGCGTGACCTCGACGAAATTGGTGATGGGCACTTGGCCGCGTGGGGTATTGAGGGTCAAGCGTTCGAGTTGGTTCAAAGAGCGCCATTGCTCAGGCAAGCGAACGCGAATGTCCACCTCGTCATTGACCCCCTGGGGGCGATAAGAGGAGACGCGCAAGCCGGTGGTCAATAATTGCACGGCACTGCCAATGGTGGTGATGTCGGTTCCGAAACGCGCCGCCGCCTCACGATCGACGTTCAGTCGCCACTCCACGCCCGGCAAGCTGCGGTTATCCTGGATATCCTCGAAACCGCCCAGCTCAGCCATCTCTTGGCGCAGAAGCTCTACTGCGTCGGCGATACGTTCCGGTTGAACGGCACTGACTTCCAGCACGATGGGTTTGCCGCCTCCGGGCCCCATCTCCTGTTCGCGAAATTCCAGAATGATCCCGGGGATATCGCGGCTGCGCTCGGCCATGTCATCCAGAATCGCTTGAGCGGGGCGTCTTTGATGCCAGTCGATCAACTGGAACTGCAGCACACCGATAACATCGTTGCCTAGCTGCTCGTTGGGCACTGCAAAGGAGCGGGCATACAGCGCCTGGACTTCGCTCATGCCGGTCAGACGTTTTTCGACGCGCTGCACGATGGCATCGGTTTCCTCGGCGGAATAATCACCTCGAGCGCGCACCAGGACTTGCGCACTGTCCGGTTCTACCGCCGGGAAAAAATCCACGCCGTGGTTGAAACGGGCATAACCGGTGTAGATCAAGGCGATCAGCAGCAAGGTAAACGTCAGTACCCAGCCAGGATGAACAAGCAGTCGGCTGAGCGTGGTGCGGTAGAACCTGCCCAGGACGGTCGAGCGTTGCTGGTCGGAGAGAGCCGCCTTGCGGGTGAAAATACTGCCTAGCGTGGGTAGAAATATCAGCGCCATGGCCAGTGACGCCAGCAGACAGAGTATTACCGTAGCCGGAAGGTACTTCATGAACTGGCCGACCACGCCGGGCCAGAACAACAGCGGAATGAACACCGCCAGGGTGGTGGCGGTGGAAGCGATCACCGGCCAGCTCATGCGCGCCGCCGCATTCAGCCAGGCATCCCGCGGGGATTGATGTTCACGCAGATGGCGGTCGGCCAGTTCACTCACCACGATGGCGCCATCGACCAGCATGCCGGCCACCAGAATCAGGGCAAACAACACCACGATATTGAGGGTGAAGCCTAAAGTGCTTATCAGCAGGATGCCGGTCAAGAAGGCGCCGGGAATGGTCAGGCCCACCAGCAAGGCGGTACGCCAGCCCATGACCGCCACCACCACAATCAACACCAGCACCACGGCGGTAAGCACATTGTTCAAAAGCTCCGAGAGCATGTCTCGCACCGTGCTGGACTCGTCCAGAATGGTGGTGATGCGCAGCGACTCCGGAAGCAAGTCCTGGGCCTCGGCGAGCCGCTCACGTACAGCGCCGATAGTGGCGATGATGTTGGCGCCGGCCCGTTTGGAAATCTCCAGTACCACCGCCGGCTGGCCATCAATGCGCGCGAAGCCTTGCGGGTCCTTGAAAGTGGGGTGAATCCGGGCGACATCGCCGAAGGTGACCACACGATCCCCTTCCACCTTGACCGGCATGTTGATGACGTCTTCCAGCGTTTCGATGATCCCGGGAACCTTCAGTGCCAGGCGACCCGCACCGGTATCCAGGCTGCCCGCGGCCACCAGGCGATTGTTGCGCGCGACCTGATTGAACAGGGTATCGAAATCCACGTCATAGCTTTCCAGCACCAGGGGGTCGATGACGATTTCCAGAAGCTCGTCACGGTCGCCGCCGATATCCACTTCCAGGACGTTGGCGATGCCTTCGAACTCCTCCTTGAGTCGCCGGGCCAGGGTGATTCGCTGGCGGGTGTCCAGTTGCCCCGAAAGCCCTAGGCTCAGTACGGGAAACTCCGAGACATTGACTTCCATGACGCGAGGTTCATCAGCCTCTGAAGGCAGGGTGGTGCGGGCGATATCGACTTGCTCGCGCACTTCCGAAAGGGCGGCGTCGGGGTCGAAACCTGGGTCGAATTCCAGGGTGATCGAGGCATGACCTTCGCTGGACTGGGCGCTGAGTTTACGCAGCCCTTCGATACCGCTCAGCTCTTGTTCCATGGGACGAACCAGTAGCCGCTCGCCATCTTCGGGGCTAACGCCTTCAAGCGAGAGTGCCACATAGACCAACGGTATGGTGACATCGGGGTTGGCTTCCTTGGGAATCACTTGCCAGGCCACGATGCCTGCCATCAAGAGCCCGAAAAGTAACAGCAGCGTGGTGCGGGCATGGGAAATCGCGGCGTCAATCAGTCGGCGCATGCTTTACTTCCTGATCTGTTTCGGCAACCACGAATTCCACACGCTCACCCACATTCACCAGCCCGCCGCCCAGCGTGATCAGTCTCAGTGGGGAGGGCAGGCCGGTTACTCGCGCGGCCTCGGCATCGGCGCTGACCAGCTCCACCTGAGTCTGTTGCACTCGATTCTGGTCATCCAGGTGCTTGACCGCCAGCTGGCCTGCTTCGTCCAGCACCAGCAAGGCAGGCGAAATGACATGCACCTGCCGGGCGGGTAGGGTGATGGTGAGTTCGGCGCTGGCACCGGCCAGACGCAAGCCCTGGGGGTTGTCGATTTCGGCTTCCACCTGAAAGCTGCGCGTGGCCTCGTCGGCTCGGCTAGCCACATAGGTCAATTCGCCGGAAAGCTGCCTGCCGTCGAGCAGGCGCACATCCACCGCAAGCCCCGGACTTAACTCACGAACGCGCTGTTGAGCCACCCAGCCGCTGGCCAGCAGAGTACGGTCATCGATTAACCGCCCCCAGCTTTCTCCGACTCGGAGCAGGTCGCCAAGCTCCACGGTAATTTGATCAAGCTTCCCATCGAAGGGAGCAGTGGGGCGGGTGTCGTCATATTGACGCTCCAGCTCCGCTACATCCGCCAGACTGCGGGTGACGGCGCTACGTAAACGCAGCAAGTCAGGCTGGGAAATCAATTGCCGCTGACGCAGACTTTCGGCACCGGAAAGCTCGGCTTGTGCCAAAGCCAGCTCGTCGCGCGCCAGGGCCAGGCGTTCGGGCAACGCCTGGCTATCCAGTATCAACAAGGTATCGCCAGCACCGACACTGCTGCCCTGGGCAACAGGTAGCTCCATGACCTGACCGGTCTGGTTGACTCGCAGCGTGACGTTGCGCTGGGCCTCGAGTTGACCTTGAACACTTAGCGTAGGCAGGTAATCAGTACTGACGCGCTCGCTGACTTCCACACCAGGCGGCTCGATAGTGGCTGAGGTTGCCGCTGGAGCCTCGCTTTGAAAGTGTTGAAAATCACCCAGTGCCAACCACACCAGCAATCCGAGAGTAATCAGCGTGGCCAGAAGGTACGAAAAAGGGGGGCGTCGTCGCAGCATGAAATTCGTCCGTGTGATTCAAGGCTCTGAGCTACACTTTCAAGCTCTGAGCTGCATTATTCGAGCTGCTTATATTTGAGCTACAATTTGTGCTGCAAGGGCACACGCTATCACAAAGAAAGGCTTTTGCAGGCGTGAAGGTACCGATCTCGTGCCGGTAGATACAGGGGTAACGCCGGCACTAGCCGCAGGTCTGATTGAGTTTTACCCACGGTGAGAATACCATCTTGGCGTCTTGAGTCCGCGCCAGCGATTGCGACAAGCCTTGCTATACGCCATCTCCGGCAGTCATTCTCAGGCGAACCAACCAAGGAGCAACGATGAAAGATCCCGTACGTATTGCGATTACCGGCGGTGCCGGCCAGATTAGTTATTCTCTCATTTTCCGCATCGCCGCTGGCGATATGCTGGGACCGGATCAGCCAGTCATTCTTCAGCTGCTGGAAATTACGCCAGCCATGGATGCACTGAACGGCGTGGTGATGGAAGTCAACGATTGCGCGTTCCCGCTGGTTCAGGACATCGTTGCCACCGACGACGCGAATGTAGCGTTCAAGGATGCCGATTTCGCTTTGCTGGTCGGCGCGCGCCCGCGTGGCCCGGGCATGGAGCGCAAAGACCTTCTGGAAGCCAATGCCGCGATCTTCTCTGTTCAGGGCAAGGCGCTCAACGACCATGCCAGCCGTGATGTTCGCGTACTGGTGGTGGGCAATCCGGCCAACACCAATGCTCTGATTGCCTCGTGCAACGCGCCTGATCTCAGCCCGGGTCAGTTCACCGCCATGACCCGTCTGGATCATAACCGTGCTCTGACCCAGTTGGCGCAGAAGACCAACAAGCACGTCACCGATATCGACGGTATGATCATCTGGGGCAACCATAGTGCCACCCAGTATCCGGACCTGGCCCACTGCCGTGTCGATGGCAAGGCTGCTTTCGATCTGGTCGAGCGCGACTGGTACGAGAACGATTTCATTCCCACCGTGCAGCAGCGCGGTGCGGCGATCATCAAGGCGCGCGGTGCCTCTTCCGCGGCCTCTGCAGCCTCTTCCGCCATCGACCACATGCACGACTGGGCGTTGGGTTGCGAAGGTATCGTCAGCATGGCGATTCCGTCCGACGGAAGCTACGGTATCGAGGAAGGCATCATCTATTCCTACCCGGTACGCTGCAAGAGCGGTGATTATGAAATCGTTCAGGGCTATGAGCTCGACGATTTCAGCAAGGCCAAGATGAAAGCGACGGAAGAAGAACTGCGCGCTGAGCGTGCGGCCGTCGAACATCTGCTCGGCTAAGTATCGGCTGAGCCGGTAAATCGAAAACGCCCCGACGACCTGAGTCGTCGGGGCGTTTTTTTTGTCAGCTGGTCGTCGTCATTGGCTGAGCTTTGTACTCAGTCACGTAGACTCATGATGCGCCACTGACGTTCTTCCGCCACTCGGCGCAGGATGGGATCGGGGTCGACGGCAATAGGATGTTCGATTTTTTCCAGCAGGGGCAAGTCGTTATGTGAGTCGCTGTAGAACCAGGCATCCTCAAGGGTGATGTCCTGATCTTCCAGCCATTGTTCCAGACGTTTGACTTTACCTTCCTGATAGCTGGGAATGCCGGTAATGCCCCCGGTATAGCGCCCTTCATGGACTTCCGGTTCCACCGCAATAAGGTGGTCCACGCCCAGGCGTTCGGCAATCGGGCCGGTAATGAAACGGTTGGTGGCGGTAATGATCAACAGCACATCGCCACGGGTGCGGTGGCGGGCGAGAAGCTCCTCGGCCTTGGGCAGAATATGCGGTTCGATCTTGGCCGCCATGAACTGCTGATGCCAGGCGACAAGCTGCTCGGGAGAATTTTCAGCCAGGGGCTTCAGGGCAACCTCCAGGAATGCCTTGATATCCAGGGTGCCGGCGTTGTAGTCGGCCATGAAACGTTCGTTGGCTTCGCTGTAACTTTCTGGATCGACGGCGCCCTGTTCGAGCAAGAACTCACCCCAGGCGTGATCGCTGTCGATGGATAGCAGCGTATTGTCCAGATCGAAAATGGCCAGACTCACGGCGCTCCCCTTAGTGTGGTTTGTGTTAGGTAGTTTAGCGGGAGCGGATTATCGCAGAGTCGCGGGGCTATTCCCACTGATCGCGCCCCGACCAAAGGACAAGGCGAATTGAGTCAAGAAGCGCCGAAGGAGTAACGCGGCGCAAAGCGTAAAACATGATCGGAAGCGGTTTGTATTGATGGGGTTGATCGCCTTGTGGAAAAATGGGGCAATTGAAAATTTAATAAGGTGATGTCCGTGATCGACGCTGACGGCTTTCGCCCCAATGTTGGCATTATCCTTGCCAATAGCCAGGGGCAACTGCTTTGGGCGCGTCGGGTAGGACAGAATGCGTGGCAGTTTCCTCAGGGAGGCATCAATGCGAACGAGACATCGCGAGAGGCGCTTTTTCGTGAACTTCATGAAGAAGTTGGTCTGACCGCCGATGATGTCGAAATAATCGCTTGTACCCGGGGGTGGCTGCGCTACCGCCTGCCACGACGCATGATTCGTACCCAGTCCCGGCCGATTTGCATCGGCCAGAAACAGAAATGGTATCTACTCAGGATTCGCTGCCAGGAAAACAGAATCTGTATGACCGCCTCTCCCAAACCGGAATTTGATGGTTGGCGTTGGGTCAGTTATTGGTATCCACTGGGGCAGGTGGTGCCTTTCAAGCGGGAGGTCTATCGCCGAGCGCTGCGTGAGTTGTTGCCGCGGCTTCAGTACCTGGCTCAGGGGGATGAATGTTAAGGTTGTCGTTTTACTTACCCCTTGCCCAAGAGCGGGCACTTTATGCCAGGGAATTTCTCAGCGAGGCTAATAATGAAAACTAAGATGTCAATGCTGGAGGTTCTGCGTCGAATAATTCAGGAAGTCAACGGAGCGCGCAATCTGGATGCCGCTCTGTCGACCATGGTGCGGCGTATTCGCAAGGCGATGAAAACGGATGTTTGTTCGTTTTATCTCTACGACAAGGAAATGGAAACCCTGGTGTTGATGGAAACCATCGGCTTGCGTACCCAGGCGGTCGGGCGAGTCGTATTGCCGGTGGGAGAGGGACTGGTGGGATTGGTCGCCAAACGCAGTGAACCCCTCAATCTGGAAGATGCGCGAATCCATCCTCACTTTCGCTATTTTGAAGCGACCGGCGAAGAGCGTTATTCCAGTTTCCTTGGGGTGCCGATTATTCATCAACGCCGCATGCTGGGTGTGCTTGTGGTGCAACAGGCGGAAAAGCGTAGTTACGATGATGAAGATGAGGCTTTTCTGGTGACCATGGCGGCGCAGTTGGCCGGGGTGCTGGCGCATGCCTTGGCCACCGGCAACTTGTCGCGTCCGTTGTTGGCCGACGGCCAGGCCACGTTTTCCGGCGTGGCTGCCTCGCCGGGCATGGCAATGGGCGAGGCGGTGGTCATTGCTCCTCCGGCGGATCTCAATAGCGTGCCGGACCTGGTGCCCAGCGATCAGGAGTACGAGATCACCCGCCTCAAGCAAGCCATTGGCCGCACCCGCGCCGAAATTCGCGCGGCGGGGGAGCGTCTGGCCAGCCGGATCTCGGCCCAGGAACTGGCGTTGTTCGATGTCTATCAACAGATGCTGGGGGAAGCGGCGCTTTCCAAAGAGGTGGAAAAGCGTATCCGTGAAGGACAATGGGCACCGGGGGCACTTGCCGACGTGGTGCGCCGGCATGTGCAGTATCTGGAACGTGTCGACGATAACTACCTGCGTGAACGCGCAACGGATATCCGCGACCTGGGGCGCCGAGTACTGGCGCATCTACAGGAAGATACGCCTTCCACGCCCGAGATCTACCCGGATGAAACCATTCTTGTCGGGGATGAAATAAGTGTCGCCATGTTGGGGGAGGTGCCGCGTGAAAAGCTGCGTGGGCTAGTCTCGGTGCGTGGTTCAAGCACCTCGCATGTTGCTATTGTGGCACGGGCCATGGGCATTCCCACCGTGCTGGGCATGGTTGACTTGCCATTGCATCGGTTATCCGGGGCGCCGGTGGTGCTGGATGGCCACCGGGGGCGATTGTTCGTGCGTCCCGCGCCAGAGCTCCGGGTGCGCTACCAGACGCTTATTGACGAAGAACTGGCCTTGGGCGAACTGCTGGAGCATGAGCAGGACTTGCCCAGCGAAACCCCCGATCACTACAACATGCCCTTGATGGTCAACACCGGCCTGGCGGTAGAGGCCTCCAATCTGCTCAAGCGACGCATTAGTGGGGTGGGGCTGTATCGTACCGAAGTCCCGTTCATGATTACCGAGCGTTTTCCAGGCGAGAAGGAACAGACCCGCCTGTATCGCGACCAGCTGGAAAGCTTCTCGCCGCTACCGGTGGTCATGCGCACCCTGGACATAGGCGGTGACAAGGACCTGCCCTATTTCCCTATCGATGAAGCCAATTCCTTTCTGGGCTGGCGAGGAATGCGGGTGACGCTGGACCATCCGGAAGTACTGATGGTGCAGCTGCGGGCCATGCTTAAGGCCTCCCATGAGTTGGACAACCTGTACGTGCTATTCCCCATGATCACCAACGTGGAAGAGGTTGATGAGGCGCTGCGCCTGCTCGACCGAGCCATCGTGGAACTCAAGGAAGAGGGTGCCGAGGTCAAGCGGCCCAAGGTGGGGGTGATGATTGAAGTGCCTGCCACCATCTATCAAATGGATGCCTTGGCCGAGCGGGTGGATTTCTTCTCGGTAGGCAGCAACGACCTGACACAGTATCTGCTGGCGGTGGATCGTAACAATCCGCGTGTAGCGGATCTCTACGATGCCTTGCACCCTGCGGTGCTGGCGGCATTGGATGAGGTGGCCCGCGACGCCAAGCGGCTGGAACGGCCGATTTCATTATGTGGAGAATTGGCCGGTGACCCTGCCGGCGCCTTGCTGCTGATGGCAATGGGCTTTACCAGCCTGTCGATGAACGCGCCGAGTCTACCCAAGGTGCGTGCTGCCATTCGTCGAGTGTCATGGACGGAGGCCAAGAAATTGCTGGGTGAGGTATTGGCGTTAGCGACCCCGACGGAGGTGCATCGCCATCTGGAAGCCAAGATGGATGAGTGGCAACTTTCACACCTGATGCCACCCCGGGATTAAGCGTTAATGGGTACCTTCAGACGTATTTCTCCGAGATGTGTGCCCGAGGGTCCGAAGCTTTCCTCGGTAATGGTAATGTACTCTCCACCATGCAGGCTCAGCCAGGTGGTGGCGCGGGTGCCATAGGTTTCCCCGAGGATGAATGCCGCGGAAAGTTGTTGTTCCAAAATGAGCTCAATGCCGGTATCAGGCAGGCGTTCGAGGGGGGCGGTTCGGGTATTCTGAATTGCCTGTTTCACTCGGTCCGGCCAATGGTCTTGCAGGTCTTCGTTCAGATTTTCACTCAAACGTTGGCAAACATGCGTGAGCTTGGGCCAAGGGGTATCAAGGTCGGCATTGGATAATCCGTGAACGCCGGGTGTCACCCTTTGAAGGTGCGTACTCAGGCGGCCCCGGTGCAAATGCCACAAGGCATGCTGATCGCCCACCAGCAAGTTGAACCCGGCATAGCGCTGGGCGCCGTTTTCAGCCAAGGTCTGTAACCAGGCGGACGGGTTCTTGCATTCCAGTGCCTGGCGAACCAGGGCGCCACGGCTAGGCGCTGCCAAGGGCGTGGCCATGAGAGGGTCGCGCACATTGGTCAAGGCGGCAACGCGTCCTTGCCGGTTGACCGCAAGCCAGGTGCCGCCGGCTTCAAGGTCACGCCCGCCGACAATATGTGGCGCATCGGGCCAGCTTGACAGCGCAGCCGCAGGGCGCGCGTGGAATTCGTCACGGTTGGCGATCAATCTCAGGGGCAGTGGACTATCCGGTTGCCAAGCAAAGGCGATCAAACACATGGCAGGTTCTCTTGTGATGAAACATAGCGTTGGCCCAAGGGTACAATCAAGCGGGCCAGGGCGTATATATGACAAGCATTTCCAGGCCACGTACACTCCACACCGTGAGCGTCAGGCGTCAGGCCTGTTTCTGCGTGCGAACAGGAAGGCGACAATAAATGGCTCAGTATGATAAGCAAGCGTATTTCTGGAGCCTGCTGATATGGCCGCTCCTCTGGCCATTGTTGGTGGCGCAGTTGTTGCTCGTACTGCTGTGCTTGAGCGTGGGTTTGGTGGTGTGGGGAATGATGCCGACCTATGTTACCTGGAGTGCGGCGGGCTGGTTGATGCTGACGCTCTTGCTCGGCAGTAGCTTGAATGTCGCTGTGTTTCTCATGCTGGTAAAATCGCGTCTCAAACATTACGAAAGCCAGTTGAATCAGCAACTGGATGACCTCGAACGGTGCACCGGTGAAGTCCGGCAATGTGGCGGTCCCTCGGCTTTGCCGCCCCTGCCAAACCGAGGTGCTGACAGTGGGTGGTCGTCCCCACTGGGGCGGCTGTCGCGCTTGACTGAGAATCTGGGAGAGCTTGCGCGCTGCGGTGCCTGTGCCGGTTCCCCGAGATCGTTGCCTGGGGCGCCGGAAAATCACCGGGAACACTCATTGCTGGAAAGCTTACAGCAGCAGCAACAGCAACTGACACAGTCACTTCTGGGGCGTGACCGAGCCCGGGAAGAATCCCGCTTGAAATCCAGTTACCTGGCATTGGTTCAGCGTGAAATCGATCAGTTGATGGATTATCTCAATGGCTTGATGTTGGAAGGCAATGCGACACCGTGGCGTAACAATATCGGAGATATGCGCGAACAATTGGCGGACATTCGTGTGCTACTTTCCAATCTGCAAGGCGCTGACGCAGCCACTGAGAAGGGGCCTGAGCCAGAGGATGAGCAAAGCACGACGCTGATGGCTTCACGCTTGAAAATCCTGGTGGTAGATGATGGTCCGGTAAATCTTATGCTGGCATGCCAGATGCTGGAGAGCCAAGGCTTTGATGTGGAGGGTGTCAGTAGCGGACAACAGGCACTAAAACGTCACGAACAGCAATACTTCGATCTGGTGTTCATGGATATTTTCATGCCTGACCTGGATGGTAAGCAGACCAGCCATTTGTGGCGTGAGCAGGAACAGGCACTCGGGCAGAAGGCTTCAGGAAAGAACAGTAGCGTGCTTGTCGCATTGACTGCCAATGCCGACCAGGCCGGGCGCGAACAATGCCTTCAGTCAGGCATGGATGACTTGCTGGCCAAGCCTTATCAGCCTGATGCCTTGCTTGACGTCATTCGCCGGTGGTTTCCCACCGTTATCGAGGAAAAACAGCAGTGAGCCAGCCTTTATGAACGCCTTGGCAACATCGGTGGGCTACCTGGGGCTGGGTGCTGCGGCCGGCACCCTGGCCGGGCTTTTCGGCGTGGGGGGTGGCTTGATCATCGTGCCCGCTCTGGCATTTGCCTTCACGTTGCAAGGAGTGGCGCCGGAAATCATCATGCATCTGGCGGTGGGGACTTCGCTCGCTACCATTGTGGTGACGGCGACTTCCTCGGCCTTGGGGCATTTTCGCAAGGGGAGTCTTTACCGGCCTTGGTTTCTGGCATTGCTGCCAGGGTTGATGCTCGGGGCGGTGGGCGGTGTTTTTGTCGCCGATACATTATCCAGTACCGTATTGGGCACCCTGTTCGGGGTGTTTGTACTGCTGGTGGCCGTGAAAATGGCCTTGGGGTTGGCGCCCAAGCCTGGCTCCATAGCGCCAGGCAAGCTCGGCATGGGGATTGCCGGCGGGGTGATTGGAGGTATTTCCGCGTTGTTCGGCATCGGTGGCGGTACTCTGGCCGTGCCCTGGCTATCGCGTTGCGGCGCGACCATGACCCAGGCGGTGGGTACGTCAGCGGCTTGTGGGCTACCCATCGCTCTGTTCGGGGCGCTGACCTTCATTGTGGTCGGTTGGGGACACCCGTTGCTCCCTGATTGGGCCAGCGGTTTTGTCATGTGGCCGGCTTTTTTGGGTATCGTCATTGCCAGCGTACCTTTCGCTCACCTGGGCGTGAAACTAGCTCATGTATTACCGGCGCGCGTATTGCGCTTGGCCTTTGCCGGATTATTGGCAATCGTGGGGATGCGTTTTCTATTGACGTAAGCCCATCGTAGGAACACTCATTCACAGTCCTTAAAACCAGACAGACTTTTAAGACAGACTTAGAGAGAACCGATGCTGACATACCCCGATATCGATCCGGTCGCCATTGCCATAGGGCCTATCCAGGTACATTGGTATGGCCTGATGTACGTCATCGGCTTCGTCGCCGCCTGGTGGTTAGGCTGTCGCCGTGCCCCGCGTATCGGCTTGAACAAGGATGACGTGGGCGACTTGCTGTTCTACTGCGCGATTGGCGTGGTGGCTGGAGGCCGGCTGGGTTATGCCATCTTTTATGGGCTGGAGCAGTGGGTTGCCGATCCGTTATGGGTATTTCGGGTCTGGGATGGGGGAATGAGCTTTCACGGCGGCCTGATCGGGGTCGTTGTGGCCACGATATTCTTCGCGCGTAAGAAAAAGTTGGCGCTTTTCACTCTGGGTGATTTCATCGCACCGCTGGTCCCTATCGGTTTGGGTGCCGGGCGTATCGGTAATTTTATCAATCATGAGCTTCCCGGGCGGGTCACCAACCTGCCATGGGGCATGCCATTTCCGGGTATGGGGCCGGAGCCACGCCATCCCACGGCATTGTATGAGGCGCTGCTGGAAGGTGCTGTGTTGTTTACTGTTCTATGGTGGGTATCAAGCAAGCCACGCGCGCGTGGGCTGGTTTCCGGTTTGTTCCTGCTGCTTTACGGTCTGTTCCGTTTTGCCGTTGAGTTTGTGCGCTTGCCGGACCCGCATATCGGTTTCATCGCTTTCGGCTGGGTAACCATGGGTATGCTGCTTTCACTGCCCATGATCGTTCTCGGTGGGCTGTTGGTTGCGTGGTCACGCAGCCAGCCGGTGGATGGAACAAAGCGCTCGGCGTGAATAACCGTTTTACATTCAATTTGTTAATTTGACGCTGGATACACCGTGACTGCTGAAAAATTGCCTGCTATTGAGCAACCTTATCTGGATTTGATGCGCACTGTGCTGGAAAACGGCGTAGAGCGTCGCGATCGTACCGGGGTGGGGACGCGCTCCATCTTCGGTCATCAAATGCGTTTCGATCTTTCGCGTGGCTTTCCTCTGGTGACCACCAAGAAATTGCATCTGCGCTCTATCATTCACGAGCTTTTATGGTTTTTGCGCGGCGACACCAATATTGCCTACCTCAAGGAAAACGGGGTGCGTATCTGGGACGAATGGGCCGATGAAAACGGTGATCTCGGGCCGGTTTATGGTTACCAGTGGCGCAGTTGGCCTGACCCGCAGGGCGGCCATGTGGACCAGATCAGCAAGGTGCTCGCGCAGATTCGCACCAATCCGCAGTCCCGTCGTCTGATCGTTTCCGCCTGGAACCCGGCACAGGTGGATGAAATGCAGCTGCCGCCGTGCCATTGCCTGTTCCAGTTTTATGTGGCCGAGGGCAAGCTTTCCTGCCAGCTTTATCAACGTAGCGCGGACATTTTCCTGGGTGTGCCGTTCAATATCGCAAGCTACGCGCTGCTATTGAGCATGGTGGCTCAGGTGGTCGGGCTTGAACCGGGTGAGTTCGTCCATACGCTGGGCGATGCCCATTTGTACATGAATCATCTGGAACAGGCACGGGAGCAGCTGGCGCGTTCGCCGAAAGCGGCTCCTCGACTGGTACTCAATCCTGAGGTCAAGGATCTTTTTGCCTTTGGTTTCGATGATATTTCCATCGAAGACTATGAGTTTCACCCCCCGATCAAGGCCGAGGTCGCCGTATGACTGCTTCAGAAACCCTGGTGCCGGTCGCCATGATTGTCGCCATGTCCAAAAATCGTGTTATCGGCGTGGAGGGTAAGCTGCCTTGGTATTTGCCGGAAGATCTCAAGTTCTTCAAGCGTATCACCCAGGCCAAACCACTGGTAATGGGCCGAAAAACCTTTACTTCCATTGGTAGGGCGCTGCCCAATCGGCTCAATATCGTGGTTACACGCGATACTTCCTTTGCTCCCGCTGGCGTACGGGTATGTCATGACCTGGCGTCCGCCTTGGCGCTGGCCGATCAGCAAGCCACCATTGATGCAGCTGAGGAAATTATGGTGATGGGCGGCGGCGAGATCTACGCCCAGGCGCTACCCTTTGCTCAGAGGCTGTATGTCACCGAGGTTGACGTGGAAGTGGAGGGCGATACCTACTTCCCCGAGATTGACCCGGTAACGTGGCAAGAAACTCAGCGAGTCGCGGGGAGCCCTGTCGAGGGGCAGCCTGATTACGATTTTGTGGTTTATCAGCGCCGGCAGCCGAACCAGTAGGCAATGCCAAGGAGACATTGGGTATGACGCAATCTGTGCTGCAGTTACTGGAACATTTGGAGCACCGCCTGGACATGGCTAACGTGGAATTACAAACGTTGCGTGAAGAAAATGCCCAGCTCAAGGCGCAACTTCGCAACCTGGCGGCACCGCAAACGCCGGTAGCGACGGAGTCGGCATTACCCGAGCCGCAACCCCCGCCAGCGGCTACTTCCTCGTCGACTCAAGGCGAAGTGCAACCGCCACCCCGGCAGCCGGCAGCAGAAAATGTTTCAGCGGCGCAAGAGGCGCCTTCCCCTCAGACATTGCTGGCTCAATGGTATGAGCGCTATCCGAAGACGTTTTTCAAAGGCCACACCCAGCCGTTGAAAGTGGGCATTCACGAAGATTTGGCAGCCAGGGAGCCGTGGTCGAACAAGCTGATACGCCGAACCCTGGCCAGTTACGTCAACCTGCCGCGTTACCTCAAGGCCATGCGCGAGGGTTCGACACGTATCGATTTGGAAGGCAAGCCTGCAGGCGTAGTGGATAAGGCCGCCGCCCAGCACGCCGCGGAAAAACGTACCCCCGCTTCAAGGCGCAGGCCAGACGCGCGCCGTCTAGCCAAGCACCAGGCGTCTACCTCTAGCGAAAAATCGAGCGGGCAATCAGGTATCGTTGAGGATAAAGCGGCTGCCAACAGGGCCGGCAGGAATAGGCACAGCGAAGCCACTGATCGTGCTGAAAAACCCCAAGCCGTTCATTACGCTAGCGAGCCGAGTGCTGCACCCAAAAATGAAACCATGCAAAGCAAGCTTGCTGCGCTTCGGCAGAAATATGAAGGCAGCTGAGACTGCCGTGCTGAGGTTTGGTTCCGGCCCTGTCTGATGAATAATTGGAAAACAGTGTTTTTTTCTATTGCGCTCGTTGGAGTCCCGGTATAGAGTTTGCCCTGCGAGCATTGGAATATAACAAGGCTGAGCTGAGGACATGCCACATACCGTCGGGAAAAACCCCACGGATGGCTGAAAAGAGCATGCCCGGCGAGCCGGCTGTATCGGCGCATATCGCGCCCTACAGAAAACGATCGAAACAGTAAGCTAGTTAAAGGAATTTTAAACATGAAAAAGACACTCTTAGCGACTGCTATCGCCGGCGCTGCCGCAATGGCCGCCTCCGGTGCCCACGCTGCTACCGTCTATAACCAAGACGGCACCAAGCTGGACATCTACGGCAACATCCAGATCGCCTATTACAACACTGATTCAGGCGTTGTGTTGGATGAAGACACAGCTCAGGAAAGAACCGTTACCGAAAGTCTGGATCAAATTGCAGACAACGGTACTACTTTTGGTTTTGCCGCTGAACACATGATTACTCGTGACCTGACCGGTTACCTGAAGCTTGAGTTTGACGACATCAAAGCCGACGAGATGGCCACTGCCACTGATGCAAACGACGCAGGCGATACTGCCTACGTCGGCATGAAGGGCAACTTCGGTGACGTGCGTCTGGGTTCCTACGACCAGTTGATCGATGACTGGATCCAGGATCCAATCACCAACAACGAAGGCTTCGATGTTTCTGACTCCACCGTTTTTCACGAAAGCGGTGCTGATCAGCAGACTGACAAGGTAACTTATACCTCACCCGCCTTGAACGGCCTACAGTTTGCCGTAGGTACTCAGTACAAGGGCGACAATGAAGACGAGAATGCACGCTCTTCTGGTAACGCTGCGTTCTTCGGTGGCGCCAAGTATACTGCCGGTGCATTTTCCGTCGCTGCGGTTTACGACAACCTTGATAACATAACGTATGACACTAACGGTGGTGTGGATAGCGTGGGTAACCAGTACGGTATCACTGGTCAGTACACCATCGACACGCTGCGTCTTTCCCTCAAGCTTGAGCGTTTCGATGCAGAAAGTGACGTACAAGACGCCAATTTCTATGCATTGGGTGCTCGCTACGGTTACGGCAACGGTGACATCTACGGTGCTTACCAGTATGTCGACATAGGTGCAGGTAGCCTGCTGAGCGAACTGGATGAGACTCTCCAGGACGAGCAGGAGCGTGACGAGACTTACAACGAGGTAATTCTCGGTGCTACTTACAACATCTCCGATGCCATGTACACCTGGGCCGAAGCTGCCTGGTATGATCGTGAAGCAGACGATAAAGATGGTTTTGGTGTTGGCGTGACCTACTTGTTCTAAACCCCGGTCGCAGGAGCTTCCTGCCCCCTAGGGTTTTGTTATCGAAAGCCGATCCTCCAGGGGATCGGCTTTTTCATTGGTAAACCGACATGTAAGCGAGGTTCCATGAAACAGCCGATCATAACCGCGAGTCTAGTGGCGTTGGGAATAATGATAGCGACGCCGGCGATGGCGGACAGTGCAATGCAAGAGCGTTTCCGTGAAGAAGGCAAGCAGCTTGATTTAACCGGTTTCCTGCAGTCCGACACCGATGCGCGCAGCCGGAGTTTTCTGTTCGGTGGCACGCACGAGCATGATTTTACCGTGAAGGAAACGGGCGTTTATTTACTCGAAAGTGAGGTGCCGGGCGGGCGTTCCGAAGATTATCGCATAGCTGGAGAGCTGCTGAATGCCCAGGGTGACGTACTGGCCCGCAGCGAAGCACTGGGCCAGAACGATGGCCTGGCCATGCGCCAACGGCTAACGCCGGGTGACTATACCTTGCGTGTCGAGGCGCATCGGTTTGGTACCCGAAGCGATGCCATGGATAGCTTCTACTATATTACCGTGAGTGGGCTCGATAAGCAGGGCAGACCGAAGACGGATGCGGTTGATAGAGGTGAAGGCTTGGTCTTTACCGGAAAGGGCCGTGAATCAAGCCGTAGCGTTTTCGTGCGTGGCTCGGAGACTGTTGCGACGATTTCCGCCCCCTCCGTTGCATCGGATACTGCCGGGAGTAATCCTGCTACATCAGCAGCAGACAGTGCTCAGCCCCAGACTTCCAGTGAAACTAGCGCTGCAGCAGCGCAACAGGAAACCTCCGTCTCCCCGAGAGAGGGTTTTGAAACGATCGTCACTGATGTCAAGATTCGCGCAAAAGGTGAGGTGTTGACCTTTGAGGTAGCCAAGCCGGGCACCATTGCGATTACCACGTCCACATACCCTGGCGGCTATGAAGATACCTATCGTATCGAGTTGGACGTTCTGGATGAATCGGGCAATGTCGTAGCAGAAGGCGCGGGAGAAGGCTTCGATGGCGATGTCGACCTTCAGACCAGGTTGTCGCCGGGGCGTTATCGGATTCGTGTGAAGGGACAAAAGTTCGGCTCCGCACATTCAGGGGTCAACAACTACGAACTGAAAGTCGAACAGCTGAATCGTCGATAACTCTTGTTCATGAAGGCTGATGCTTGGAAGTGAATTGAAGGCGGAGTTTCCTCCGCCTCAACGGCAGGCGATCAAAATGGGTGGGCGCTTACCTGCTCAATCTTTCTTGAGGTGCTGAAGAGGCATTTCCAGGTGCTGGGGGCGCTGAAGAATGTTGAGCAGCACGATGGCGCGCTCCTCTCCCTTGGTACGGGTAAAGATGGCCTCGAGTTCCTTGAAGGGCCCTTGTGTGATCCGGACCTTTTCACCGGCGATAAAATAAGTATGGGGGGTCTCATCCACGGCTGTGGCGTGAGCCTTGAGTGTTTCCACCAGATCATCGCTCACGGGCACGGGTTTGTCTGCAAAGGTGAGTAGGCGCAATACGCCTCTTGTCGAGCGTATAGGGCGCCAGTTGCTAGCGATTTTATCCAGTCTGATAAAAAGGTAATAAGGAAATAATGGCTCAGTGATCCAGGTGAGCTTATTTTGTCGCTTTCGCTGTATTTTCAGCACAGGGTGAAGGATTTCATAGCCTTGATTGGCGAGATGCTCAGCGGCGCGAAAAGACTCGCCTCCTTTGCATTGAATGACGTACCAGTAGGGTGTTGCATTCGCCATCGGCTTGTTTGGCTCCATACGTTCATCCTTGAGCTTGAAACATAAACGCCTACTCTTTCAAGAGCGGGCGTTATAGTCAACGTTTTCAGCTTCAAAGGGTTTATTGATTTAATATTGACGAGGATCAATGCGTTGAAAAGCGCCGTAAAGAAGGTGATTGGAGGAGGGCAAGGAGTAAGCGATAGTCACGTTTTGATGCGATGTTTCGGATGTGCCATTTGTCACTGTTCTTGTTGGGTTTGACGCATACCCAGAAGCAAATCACGTGGCAGGTTTTCTCCTAGGCTATTAAGGATAAATTTTTGATTTTCAAGGATAAAAGCTGCCTGTGCGCTTATTTAATACGCTAGGTTTCAGGCGCTGCTATGGTTCGCTACAGAATCGGCTGTTGCTGGGAGTTGCGCTTGCCTGGTTGTTTATAGTGGCCTTGGTGCTAGGCATTACCTGGCAGCTGGGAAAGGAAATGGTGCAAGAAACCAATATCTCGCATTTGCGTTATGAATCAAGTCTATTGGCGGACGAAGTCACCCAGCAGGTAAGCATACGGATTAAAACCCTGGAACGGCTTTCATTGCTCTTTTCGCAGCGTATTAATCCGAACTGGCTACAAATGGAACTGCGCCACCATGATACCTTGCTGGAGTTGTTTGAAGGCTTGGTAGTTTCGGATGCCTCCGGACGCCTCATCGCCGATTGGCCGGTAGTGCCTGGGCGAGCAAATCTTGAAACCGGGCAGCAGGAATATTTTCGCATGCTGCGGAGTACCGGGCGACCCTACGTCAGTCAGCCGTTTGTAGGCCAGGCCAGTAAGATACCGATGGTATTGATAAGTGTGCCTCGCAAAGGCCCCGAAGGAGAGTTCCAGGGGTTTGTGGGCGGTGTGGTGAGCCTTAATCGAGGTGGTTTGTTCGACCGGCTAGCTCGCCTTCGATTGGGCGAAAGAGGTTATGCCAGCGTGGCAACCGCCACAGGTAAAATACTCTACCATCCCGATCGTGACTTGATCATGCAGGATGTGCCGTCAGCCAGCGAAAATCCATTGCTGGATCTGGCGCTGGATGGCTGGCAGGGCGATGGGGTGGGGGTGTTGCTCAACGGGGAGAGAGGTCTTCAATCGTTTTCTCAGGTCTGGCCGGCGGACTGGGTAGTGGGGCTCTTCTTGCCCATGGAGCAGGCACAATTGCCACTGCAGGAGTTTATTCGGCAATTGTGGTGGGTATGGCTTTCGCTGGCTATTCTCATGTTGCCGCTATTATGGGTGTTACTGAGACAGATGCTGTTGCCGTTGCATCACCTGGAAGAGCAAATCGGGGAAGTGGGGCTGGGGAGGCGACGTAAGGTCAATCTCGATACCAATATGTTCGAACTACGTGAAGTCTCCAATACGTTTAACCGGGTAGAGGATGAGCGCCAGACGCTGCTGACCAGCCTGCATGAACGCGAGGCATTTCTTGATTCAATCCTGAGTTCTACCCCTCAAGGCATGTTCGTCGCCAACTTGGATGGGGATATTACCTACATGAACCCGGCACTGCTCAAGATGTTGGGAATTGAAGCCGGTGCCCAGCCAAGCGATTGGCTCAAGCAGGTTCACCCTGATGACCGTCCGGGTGCCGTGGACATGTGGCGGCATAGTTTGAGAACCGGGAGTGAATTTCACCGTCAGCTACGCTTTCATCGCAGTGATAATGGAATGCTGTGGTTGGAAGTGCATGCCCGAGCCGTGTTGCTGACCCAGGGAGGGCATTCATTGGGGTTGGTGGGAATGGTCAAGGATATTACCGAGCGTCGTCAGGAAGAAGCCATTCAGCGCTGGGAAGCCGAGCATGACCCCCTGACTGGCCTGTTGAACCGGCGTGGCTTTGAGCGTCGCCTGGAAGAAGCGTTCGCCGATCTTCAGAAAACCAGCATCCCTTCGGCGTTGATCTTGTTCGATCTCGATTACTTCAAGCCGATCAATGATGAAGGTGGCCACGCCTTGGGGGATGAAATGTTACGGCGAATTGCACAGGTTATCGCATGGGAAGTGCGTCGCAGTGATCATGTGGCCCGCCAGGGCGGGGACGAGTTCGGTGTGTTGCTGCCTAGCTGTACGCTACGCCAAGCGAAGATCATTGCCGATTCCTTGCGCAAGGCGGTGGCTGAAATTTCCGTTATCCAAGAAAGTAAGGACGGTACGGCAAGTAAAGAATATAAAGTCACTCTAAGCCTGGGGGTGACGGTTTTTTCAGAAGATGATGCCGCCATTGACGCTGCCATGGAGCGCGCCGATTCCGCCAGTTATGAAGCCAAGAATCTTGGGCGTAACAGTGTGGTGGTCAAGGTGGCAAATGCCACTGGCAACCATGAAGATCTGATCACTCTATTCGATTGAGCGCTTTGTTTGAATAAGTCACCCAGCTTCAGGTCCGGCGGGAAAATGATGGCGTGTCTTGTTGGCGATACGCACCAGAGCCAGCATCAGCGGCACTTCGACTAATACCCCCACTACGGTAGCCAGTGCCGCCCCGGATTGTAGCCCGAACAGGGCAATGGCAGCGGCAACGGCCAATTCGAAGAAATTGCTTGCGCCGATCATCGCCCCGGGAGCCGCCACGTTATGGGGTACTTTCCAGGCTTTGGCCCAGCCGTAGGCGATAAAAAATATCAGAAACGTCTGAATAATCAGCGGTATTGCGATCAGGACAATATGCAGGGGGTTATTGAGGATGACATCTCCCTGGAAAGCGAATAACAGAATCAAGGTGATGATCAGGCCGGTAGGGGTGATGGGCCCAATGCGCTTCATGAAAATATTGTCGTACCACTGCGTGCCATGCCGAGCGATCAATGTGCGCCGGGTCAGGTAGCCGGCAACCAACGGAATTACGATATACAGCACCACCGATAGGGCCACGGTGTCCCAAGGCACCTGAATGTTCGATACCCCCAGCAGGAATACCACGATAGGCGCGAAAGCAAATAGCATAATAAGATCATTGAGGGCCACCTGTACCAAGGTATAGGCGGCATCGCCGCGCGTCAGGTAACTCCATACAAATACCATGGCGGTGCAGGGCGCTGCGCCCAGTAAGATGGCGCCGGCCAGGTATTGGCTGGCTAACTCTTCTGGAATGAACGGTCGAAACACCACCATCAGGAAAAACCAGGCGATGATGAACATGCTGAATGGCTTGATCAGCCAGTTCACTGTGGTGGTAATGATCAACCCCTTGGGCTGACGACGCACACCGAGCACCGCGGTAAAGTCAATTTGCGCCATCATTGGAAAGATCATCGCCCAGATCAAGATCGCCACGGGAATCGATACCTGAGCAACCTCGAAGCGTGATAATGCCTCGGGTATGGCGGGCGCCAGCTGACCGAGCAAAATACCAACAACGATAGCCAGTGCCACCCAGACGGAAAGAAAACGTTCGAACCTGCCCATTCCTTGGGTAGCGTTGGGAGCATCTTGTTGGGTCATAAGGCAATATCCTTGTCAGCGGGGTCGGTGTGCCATAGATATATGGATTTTCATATATTAATAAGGTGATGCCAAGGGCTTTCTCAAGAGCTTTCTCAAGGGCGTCTCAAACGCTAGCCATCAGGTAAAAAAATACCGGGCATAAGCCCGGCATGAAAAAAGATGATTTGCTCGGTCTTATTGTCGCCGAGCAATCTGCTGGGCTTCGACCAGTTGAGCGTAATCCAGCAGGACTTGTGCTGCTTCGAGTACTTGGGCGCGATCTACCGGGGTATTTTCTTCTTCCTCGATGTCTTCATCGCGGGCATCGATCCATTCTTCCAGCGGGTCCATGCCTAGAGCGCGACGCCGTTGATTTTCCAGTGCGAGCTGTTCGGCCTCTTGCGCCTGCATTTCACGCTGGCGTTGCTCGCGATTCAAGCTGACACTGGTGTGTTGTTCTCGCAGCTTGCGTGCCAGTTCCGACTGGCGCTCCAGGTAATGAAAGTTGGGCTCTTCCTGGGCGCGTGTCTGATGGCGGCTGAGCAGGGATTCCATGAAATTCTCAGGCTCGCCGTAACGGCGGTACTGCACGTTCTGAACCGTATCCCAAGGCAGGGCGTTATCCAGGCTGCTTTCTCCGATGCGTTCCGGGTCGAACAGGCTGGGAAAGATGATGTCCGGTTCGACACCACGGTTCTGGGTGCTTTCACCGGAGATACGGTAGAACTTGGCGCGGGTCAGTTTGATTTGGCCATGGCTGAGTTCGCTCATGGTTTGTACCGTGCCCTTGCCGAAGGTCGAGCTGCCCAAGACCACCCCACGACCGTAATCCTGGATAGCACCGGCAAATATCTCCGAGGCTGAAGCGGACAGGCGATTGACCAATACGCCGATTGGACCGTCGTACAGGGCACCGCTCTCGCTGTCGCCATAGAGGTTGATGCGTCCGCGAGCATCCCGCACCTGAACGGTGGGGCCGCGGTCAATAAATAGTCCGATCAAGGCGTTGGCTTCCTGCAGCGCGCCACCGCCATTGTTGCGCAGGTCGAGTACGATACCTTCCACTCCCTCCTGCTTGAGGCGTTCGACTTCCTGGGCCACATCGCGGGTGGTGCTGCGATATTCCTCTTCGCCGGCCTGCCAAGCGTCGAAATCCACATAGAATGTGGGAATCTTGATGACCCCGAGACGATGGGTGCGGCCCTCACGTTCAATCTCGATGACTTCACCCTGAGCGGCCTGGTCTTCTAGGTCGACGGTATCCCGGGTGATATTGATGACGTGCGAGCGTGTCATATCCACCGCCTGGGCGGGGACGATATCCAGACGCACGATCGATCCTTTGGGACCACGAATTAAATCAACCACGTTATCCAGGCGCATGCCCACTACATTGACCATTTCGCCGTCTTCCTGGCCCACGGCCACGATACGGTCAGCGGGCTCGAGAGCACCGGCACGCTCGGCGGGACCGCCCGGGACCAGGCTGGATACCTTGACGTACTCTCCATCGGATTGAAGCAGGGCGCCGATGCCTTCAAGCGAAAGGCTCATCTGGATATCGAAGGATTCACCTTGGCGCGGAGAAAGGTAGCCGGTATGAGGGTCGATGGTGCCAGTGATGGCGGCCATGAAGAGCCCAAAGACATCTTCCGGCTCAGTCTGGCGTACCCGGGAGAGCTGGCCTTCATAGCGCTGGCGTAGAGTTGTCTCGACCTGCTCATCGTCCTGGTCCGAGAGTGACAGGGTCAGGGCGGCATTTTTCAAGCGCTTGTGCCAAAGTTCGTCAAGTTCCCTTTCCCGGCTGGCAAAGGGCACGTTTTCACGCTCCAGTTCCAGGCGCATGTCGCTGTCAAAGCTGAAATCGAGCCCACCGTCGAGTTTGGCCAGTAGCCACTCCAGCCGATTTTCCATGCGTTCGTTCAGGCGCCGGTGAAGGGCGAAGATTCGATCGAGATCGCCATCGAAAATGACTTGATCCAGGCGGGATTCCAGATCACGGAATTCATCGATATCGCTGCGTAGCAAGTAGGCACGCTGACCATCCAGGATATCCAGGTAGCGCTCAAACGCTGCTTTCGACCATTCTTCGTCGAATTCTACCTCGGCGTAATGGCCGTAGCGGAGTGAATCCGCGATCTCTGTCGCTACATGACGCTGGGCGTCCGTCGGCTGCAACTGGGCCGATACCACTGGGCTGGCTATCACCAGCACCAAGGCAAGTGCCGTCGCGCGCGAAAGCGTTGCAAACAGGCTCATTAATCAAGCTCTCCCGGATTTGTGTACACTCTGGTTCCTAGACCCGTATCTTTCTAGACCTGCAAGCGGCCCATGAGTTGCATGATGGCGTAACTCATGCCAAAGAAAGGTCATTGTAGCAGTTCATCTGCTGGGCCGAGACGCATTCATTACAGTTATGAGGAATTTCATGTCCAAGTCTGCTAGCGCCGACGGGCTGGCGCGGTTATGTGATTTTTTAGAGCAATCTCCCACTCCCTGGCATGCCACGCAATGCATGGCTCAGCGCCTGGAAGCGGCAGGATTTCGTCGTTTGGAAGAAACCGCCGCCTGGCAGCTGTCGCCGGGCGAGCGCTTTTATGTCACCCGTAACGACTCCTCGATCATAGCCATTCAGCTTCCTCAAGGGGAGCTTCAATCGTTGCGTATGTTGGGTGCCCATACCGACAGTCCCGGGTTGCGGCTCAAGCCTAACGCCATCCAGCATGCCGCTGGTTGGCTGCAGCTGGGGGTGGAAGTGTATGGTGGCGTGCTGTTCAACCCTTGGTTTGATCGTGACTTGGGGCTTGCCGGCCGGGTGCATGTGCGCCACGCCGACGGGCACCTGGAAAGCGTATTGCTGAATGTCGACAAGCCCATCGCGATTATTCCCAGCTTGGCGATTCATCTGGATCGTGATGTCAATAACGGCCGAGCAGTCAATCCTCAGACGCAAATGGCGCCGGTAGTCATGCAAAGTGAGCAAACCGAGCTTGCGCCGCTGCTCGAGGGCTGGCTGCACGAGCAGCATGGCTTGGAAAACATCCAGATAATGGATTTCGAGTTGGCCTTCTACGATTTGCAACCGGCGACCTTGGTAGGCTTGAAGCAGGAATTACTCGCCAGTGCGCGGCTGGATAACCTGCTTTCGTGTTTCATCGGCCTGGAAGCGTTGCTGGAAAGTGACGGCAGCCAAGCGGCGCTGTTGGTTGCCAATGACCATGAAGAAGTCGGCAGCGCCAGTGCTTGTGGTGCACAAGGGCCATTTCTGAGTGATGTGCTGAAGCGTATCAATGGCCAGGTCGGTGAAGGGAGCGAAGAGGCGTTGATTCGCTTGATGCAGTCGTCGTGCATGATTTCCTGTGACAACGCCCATGCCTTGCATCCCAACTTTACCGACAAGCACGATGCGGCGCATGGCCCGCGGATCAACGGCGGGCCGGTGATCAAGGTCAATGCCAGTCAGCGCTACGCCACCAACAGCACGACGGGCGCCCTTTTTCGAGATGTTTGCCAGGAAGTGGGCGTGCCGGTACAGACATTCGTTACCCGGGCCGACATGGGGTGTGGCAGCACGATAGGGCCGATCACGGCCACGGAAATCGGTGTGCCGACGCTGGATGTGGGCGTTGCGCAATGGGCAATGCACTCGATTCGCGAAACCGCCGGCACCCAGGATGTCGGCTACTTGATCCGGGTGCTCACCGCCTTTCTCAATCGCAAGCAGCTGAGCTGATCGAGCCCTTGCATACAAAAAGCCCGCTGACGGAATCAGCGGGCTTTTGGCAATCTTGGTGGCTACGCCCTGATTTGAACAGGGGACCCCATCATTATGAGTGATGTGCTCTAACCAGCTGAGCTACGTAGCCTTTCAACGGGGGCGGATACTACTCAGCAACGCACCGCCCGTCAAGCGTTCATTGCGCAAGGGCACAGGCCATCAGCCATCCTCTAATGGTAACCACTCGATCGCAGCACTTATCACGTCCTGGTAGTTGCGGATTCGCTGTACATAGTGCACCGGTTCGTAGCCTCGCGCGTAGCCATAGCGGGTCTGCGGGTAGTAGCGCTTGTCAGCCTTGAGCGGTAGCACTTCTTTCATGTCATCCCAGGAGTGCGGGTTCTTGCCCAGCTCGCGGGCCAGCTTTTGAGCGTCTAGCACGTGACCACGGCCAATGTTGTAGCTTGCCAGAGCCAGGTAGGTTCGATCCGGTTCAGGGAGGGTGTCGGGTAGGCGCTGATGGCGGTCGGCGAGGTAGCGAGCGCCACCGTCGATAGCCGCTGCTGGGTTCAAGCGATTATCGACGCCGAGGGATTCAGCGGTGTTCTGAGTTAGCATCATGATGCCACGTACGCCGGTGGGAGAAACGGCCTGGGGATCCCAGTGCGACTCCTGGTAGGCCAAGGCCGCGAGAAGATCGGCAGGCATCCCGGTTTCTTCTTCGGCTTTTATAAAGAGGTCGAGGAAGTTAGGTAGACGCTCGCCGATACGTTGGTTGAGTGCGCGCAAGTCGACGAAGTCGAACTCGCCGATATAGGCATAGTAGCGGTCCTCCATCGCCGCGACGCGCTTTTGGCCCTCGGTGCTCTCCCTCCATTGATCGGCCATCTCGGCCAGTGCCTGGTGTTCCGGGGGAAGGTACCAGCCCAGCCAATCGCCGCTGGTGAGGTTCATGGCAATCTCCAGGTGCGGGAAGTGGCGGCGCACTACCTGCACGATATTGGAGTCGGCCAAGGTGCAGTCAATGCGCTTTTCGGCCACCTCGGCCAGCAGCATCTCGGTGGTGCGAGGATCCTCCTCGAAGGCGATGCCGGTGTGCTGGTTGACAAGACTCTGGAGCTTTTCCGTGTAGCTGGAGTCCGCAGTGACGCGGATATCGATCCCGGCCATTTCCTCTATTTGGCGTGGCAAGGGCCGCATATCGCGATGGCAGACTAGCTGCTCAACGATGTCGGTATGGGTGGGTCCGCGGTGGAAGTGTTCATCACGCGAGGGAAGGTGGGTTAGACCGGCCGCGGCCAGCTGTACTTTGCCCTCTTTTAGGGCCTGAAGCACCGCCGAGGTGGACTCGAACAGCAGCCATTCTACCTGCCAGTCGTGGGCGTCGGCGAATGACTCGACCAGATCATGCTCCGGTCCGGCCGGTGTCTCGTCACGATCAAGGTAGTAGGTGGTGGCGCTGTTCCGAGTGGCCACCTTGAGTATCCCGCCCGGTTCGGGCGGGTCAAGCTGCGTGACGGGTGGTGATTCGCTCGGGGGTTCGCCCTGTTCGCAGCCCGGGAGCACGAGCAGCGACAGTAGCAAGATGACGATTAACTGGCGGGGACACATTTCCCGATCATGGGGTGGGCGAGATAAAGGCATTTATCAAGACTAGCAGGCTTTCGCGCTGCCAGAAAGGCAGCGCTAACCGGCCCCAGGCACGCCTAATGCTCGTCAAGGCCCATCGCTGCTACACATTGAACCGGAAGTGAATCACGTCGCCATCCTGGACAATGTACTCCTTGCCTTCCAGACGCCATTTGCCTGCATCCTTGGCGCCTTGTTCGCCGCCTAGCGAAACGAAGTCGTCATAGGCGATCACTTCGGCGCGAATGAAGCCTTTCTGGAAGTCGGAGTGGATAACGCCTGCGGCTTCCGGGGCGGTTGCTCCTTGCTTGACGGTCCAGGCGCGCACTTCCTTCACTCCGGCGGTGAAGTAAGTCTGTAGACCGAGCAGGGCGTAACCGGCACGAATCACGCGGTCCAGACCCGGCTCGGACATGCCCATTTCATCCAGGAACATGGAGCGTTCTTCATCGTCGAGTTCCGCGATTTCGGCTTCGATCTGGTTGCACACCGGTACCACCACGGCACCTTCCTCGGCGGCAATTTTGTTGACCACATCGAGGTAAGCGTTATTTTCAAAGCCGTCTTCATTGACGTTGGCGATGTACATGGTGGGTTTCAGTGTCAAGAAACCGAAGCTCTTGAGTTGACGCTGATCCTCTTCATCCAGGCCGAAGCTTCTCAGAGGGTGGCCTTCAGCCAGATGGGGCTGGACACGCTCGAGAATCACCTTGGTGGCAATGGCATCCTTGTCCCCGCCCTTGGCGACGCGTACCAGGCGTTGAATAGCGCGCTCTACGGTATCCAGGTCGGCCAGCGCCAGCTCCATGTTGATAATTTCGATATCCGCACGAGGGTCGATCTGATTGGCCACATGGATAACGTTATCGTTGTCGAAACAACGCACCACATGCGCGATGGCCTCGGTCTCGCGGATGTTGGCCAGAAACTTGTTGCCCAGTCCTTCACCTTTGGAAGCGCCCGCCACCAGGCCTGCGATATCCACGAATTCCATGGTGGTAGGCAGCACTTTTTGCGGTTTGACGATCTCGGCGAGCTTGTCAAGTCGCGGGTCGGGCATGGGAACGATGCCCACGTTGGGTTCTATGGTGCAAAATGGGAAGTTTTCTGCATCGATCCCGGATTTGGTCAAGGCATTGAAAAGGGTGGATTTGCCGACGTTTGGCAAGCCAACGATGCCGCAATTGAAGCCCATGATGTATTCCTGAAAGTCTGTACTTGAAAAAATGCAGCTGCGCGAACTTAAAAACTGAATGCTTAAAATAATACCGCCGCGCAACGCCAGGGCGCGTCACTCTAAGGCTTGACGCTGTGTAGCCTGTTCATGGCTTTGGCCCAATCTCCCACCACGACATACGGCAAGGTGGCAAGGCACTCAGATAGGGCATCCTCAATGGCGGCCTGTTCCGATTTTCCGGGTCGGCCAAGCACGTAATTGGTGACTTGGCGTGCATCCCCAGGATGACCGATGCCGATGCGAGCGCGATGAAACTGCTTCTGATTACCCAGCGCACTGATGATGTCGCGTAGCCCATTGTGTCCGCCATGTCCGCCGCCGGTCTTGTAGCGAGCCTGACCGGGGGGGAGGTCGAGCTCATCATGGGCCACCAGCAAGTTTTCCGGGACCAGCTTGAAAAACTGGCACAGGGCGGCCACGGCAGCGCCGCTGCGATTCATGAAGGTGGTCGGGTTGAGCAGGTGCAGTTCATGATCGTCGAGCCGTACCTTGGCGTATAGCCCCAGAAACTTCTTTTCCGGACGCAGTTCGCTATGCGCTTGTCTGGCCAGGGCATCGACCAACCAGGCGCCGGCGTTGTGACGTGTGGCGGCATATTCGGCCCCGGGATTACCCAGTCCGATGATGGCTGTCACCTGACTCATACTCTCACCTCCAAAAAAAAGATCAAGCGCCGGAGCGCTTGATCAATATCACGAGGGCCATGCGAAGATGGCCCTGGCAAGCGCTTACTCTGCGCTGGTGCCGCTTTCTTCACCGCCTTCTTCGTCTTCCTCGGTACCGCGTACCTTGGGCTTGACGATGCTGAGCACGGCGTTGTCATGATCTTCGCCATGGGTCAAGGCGACGATGGTGACACCGGCAGGCACCGTCAGGTCGGACAAGTGCAGGGTGGTACCCAGAGCAAGCTCGGAAATGTCGACTTCTAGGAAGTCAGGCAGATCCTTGGGCAAGCAGCTGATTTCGACTTCGTTGGCCAGGACATGCAATTCACCGCCATCGTCCTTGATGCCTGTGCTGTTTTCTTCACCCACAACATGCAGCGGCACGCGCAGGGTGATTTCGTGAGTGGCATCGACACGCAGGAAGTCGGCATGAATCAGCAGCGGCTTGAACGGGTGACGCTGCAGGTCACGCACCACCACTTGCTCTTTCTTACCGTCAACTACCAAGGTAAGCACGGAAGAGAAGAAAGTCTCGTCTTCAATGGCCTTGTAGAAAGCGGTTTTTTCCACGGAAATGGATTGTGGAACAGCTTCACCACCGTAGATCACGGCAGGAACCTGTTGGTTCGCACGACGCAGGCGGCGGCTCGCACCTTTCCCCAGGTCGTTACGAACGCTGGCGTTAAGGATAAAATCAGACATGTAATGTGCCTCTTGGTTTAAGTAAGGAAACGTCGCCGCCCGCGACCAGACAACGACGTTTCCGGGAGCTCCTGGTGGAGCTGAGTTGTCAGTGCCGCTTAGTGGAACATGGCACTGACAGATTCTTCGTTGCTGACTCGGCGAATCGCCTCGGCAATCAGGCCGGCTACGCTGAGCTGGCGGATCTTGCCACTGCGACGCGCGATATCGGACAACGGGATGGTGTCGGTCACCACCACTTCATCCAGCACCGACTCGGTAATATTGTCTACCGCCGGGCCGGAGAGAATTGGGTGAGTTGCATAGGCCACCACACGTTTGGCGCCATGTGCCTTGAGCGCCTCGCCTGCTTTGCACAGCGTGCCGGCGGTGTCGATCATGTCATCCACCACCACGCAGGTACGGCCTTCGATGTCACCGATGATATGCATCACCTGAGCCTGGTTGGCCTGGGGGCGGCGCTTGTCGATGATCGCCAGGTCCGCATGAAGTTGCTTGGCAATCGCACGAGCACGTACCACGCCGCCCACATCGGGAGAAACCACGACCAGATCATCGTAATTCTGACGTTCGATGTCGTCGAGAAGAATCGGCGAGCCGTAGACGTTGTCTACCGGCACATCGAAAAACCCCTGAATCTGGTCGGCATGAAGATCCATGGTCATGACGCGATCAACGCCGGCCTTGACCATCATGTCGGCGACTACCTTGGCGGAAATCGGTACGCGGGCGGAGCGCACGCGGCGATCCTGGCGGGCGTAACCGAAGTAAGGCAGTACCGCGGTGATTCGAGCCGCCGAAGCGCGACGCAACGCATCCACCATCAGGATCAGTTCCATCAGGTTGTCGTTGGTCGGTGAACAGGTGGACTGAAGGATAAAGACATCCTTGCCGCGCACGTTCTCGTTGATTTCGACCGCGATTTCACCATCGCTGAATTGGCCTACCGTGGCGTTACCCATGCGGCTATCCAGACTCTCGGCAATCTTATGAGCGAGTTCGGGGTTGGCATTCCCGGCGAAAACCATCAATTTTGACACGCGCAACCACCTTTGCAGTGTTGGGGATCGTGGGAGGAACAGGCCTTTTGGCCATCGCTCAGAGCAGCGGGATCAATTTTTCGATATCCCGCTCGGCAACCGAAGCGATGGCTCTGGGTGTTCAGCACCCCAGAGCATCGTGAAGAGGAGAGATGTTGAGACCGCGTGCCACGAAGGCAGGCCAGCGTTGATTGGCAGCCGCTGCTAGTGCCTGTGCCGCCTGCTCGGAATCCAGGCGAGCAAACAGACAGGCACCGGTGCCGGTCAACATGCTGGGTGCGTACTGAGACAACCAGTCAAGTGCTTGTGCTACTTGCGGATAACGCAACTTGACGGTGGGCTCGCAGTCGTTACGCCACTCAGGCGCTCCCCCCTGCAGTGCGCGCGCCATGGTAATGGGGTGGCTGTCGCGTGTCAATTGCGGGTCATTGAACACCCGCGGGGTGGCGACGCTGATCCCGGGGTGCACCACCACGAACCAGGGCGTATCGAGGGTCACCGGGGTCAAGCGTTCCCCGATGCCTTCCGCCCAAGCTGCACGGCCATGGATAAACACCGGGACATCAGCCCCCAGCTGGGCACCCAGGGCGGCAAGGCGTTCAAGGCTCAGGCTGAGTTGCCACAGCTGGTTGAGTCCCAAAAGCGTCGTGGCGGCATTGGAACTGCCGCCGCCCAAGCCGCCGCCCAGGGGTAAGCGCTTTTCCAGATGAATGTCCGCTCCCGAAGAGACATGGCTGGTTTGTTGCAGTAGCCGCGCGGCGCGCACCACCAGGTTGTCCTCGTGGGTAACGGCTTCAAGCGCAGGGGAAAGGTGAATCTCCCCATCCCGCCTGGGGGTCAATGTCAGGGTGTCGCCGTGGTCGAGAAACTGAAACAGGGTCTGCAGCTCATGGTAGCCATCGTGACGGCGACCCACGATATGCAGCATTCGGTTGAGTTTGGCGGGTGCCGGTAGAGTCAGCCCTGCGGTCATGCGATTTCCTCAGGGTTCAGAACGCCATTGATTGATCACCAGGGTAATTCTGAGGTCGTCGTAGTTGAGTACCATGCGGCGTGGCAACCAGAGATCATCGAAGCGTTCCCAGTCGCGATAATCGATTCCCCAGCCGTCCTGTTGAAGATGGCTGGGAAAGCCGAGCTCATCGGTTTCCAGGCGGTAGCTTGCATGGTCACCGGGAAGGCCGCGTACCCAATCAGGCATGGCGTCTACCGGAAGCGACCAGCCGAGCTGCGCTTCCATCAAGGCTTCAGGCGTCTCGGCTTCAAAGCGGCCCTCACTGGTGGTCAAGGAGTAACGCCCTTCACGGCCTTCCAGTACGCTACGTCCGCCCCCGAAGGGACCGCTGATCAACATGCGAAAATAGTGCGGATATTGATTCCAGTCGAGATTGGCGCTGGTCGACTCTTCTGGCGTACGCAACCCGACCTTGCCTATCAGGCCCCAGGTATCGAGTCGTTCGAGCGCGGTTTGCTGGGCTTCCCATTGGCCGCGTTGACGCTCGCCTTCGAGAGGTGCACCGGGGGCGGCGCAACCGGCGAGAAGCATGACGGCAAGCGCCGGGAGTAAAAGACGTGAAAATGTGGGTGACGCTAATAAAGAGGCCATGGAAACTCCGGAAAAGTGTAAAAGGTGACGAGAAAGGGTTGCATCATGAACTACTCGCGGCAGGAGCAAGCTGGGGGTGGCGTTCAAGCAATTTGTCTATCTGCGGATAATCGCTGAAACGCTGCATGACCTCCAGAATCACCTGGCGAGCTTCAGAGGCGCGCCCCAAGGCATGCAGTACTTCCGCCAGATGGGCAGCAATTTCCTGGTCGGGCATCAGGGCATAAGCCCGCTCAAGCCAGGGCAGCGCCTGTTGCGGGTCGCCTTGGCGGTAATGGACCCAGCCCAGGCTATCCAGTACCGCAGGATTGTCGGGTTCTTGCTGGTAAGCACGCTCGATCAATTCGCGCGCTTCCTCCAGGCGATTGGTAAGGCCAAGGTCGGCCAGGGTGTAGCCTAGGGCGTTGAGCACCATGGCATTATCGGGTTCGTTTTTCAGAATGCGCCGTAAATCCCGCTCCATGGCTGCGAGGTCGCCGTCTTCCCAAGCCCGCATCGCCCGCATGTAGAGCAGCTGGGTATCATCCGGGGTGCGACCAAGTTCGCGATCAAGCAGAGCGTCTGCGGAGGCCTTCATGCCGAGTTCATCGAGCAGGCTGACTTCAAGCATGACCAATTCACTGAAATATTCTTCAAAGCGCATGCGTTCGATCCGTAAAAAAGCCCGGGCATCGAGCAGTCGATCATTCCCGATCAGCATGCGTGCGGCGGCAATGCGCGCCGGTATGAATTCCTCTCCCGGTTCGACCTGACGGTAATACAGTAGGGCATTATCGACATCGTCCTCATGCTGGGTAATGGCGCCCAGTAGATAGTAGGCCAGAGGCGGCGTGTCCTCCTCGGCAATAAGTGGCTGCAGTAAACGTCCGGCCGGTTCGGGGTAGCTTTCTTCCAGATAAAGCTGAGCCAGGGCCATGCGTAGCGCTTGGCTACCCGCATGCTGTTCAAGCAGGGCATCGGTATATGCTTCGGCGGCGGTAATGTTGCCGAGCCGAGCTTCCGCTTGGGTCAGCAGTAGGATGAAACGTGCGTCATCCGGCGAGAGCTCAAGACCGCGTTTCGCCGCACGACGTGCCGTGGCGGGGTCTTGGTTCTGCAATGCCAGGTTGGCGCGGGTTAGCCACAGGCTGGGCTCTTCCGGCGCGAGCGTTGCTGCTTGGTCAAGCCGGCGCATGGCACTTTGCGTATCGCCGATAGCGGCTTCGAGCAGGGCGGTTCCCAAAAGGACATCGCTATGAATCTCTGGCGCTTCGACACCGGGGCGAGCCAGGTAAGCATGTAACTGGGCAGCCAGTGGCACCAGCGGCGCGTTTTCCGCGACAGCCGTTTCGGCAAAGCTTGCCACGTCACCAAAGCCGCCGCTGCGTGCGACATTCAGTCGCTGCCTGAGGCTTTCCTGCCAATTGCCACGCTGTAATGACAGATCGGCCAATAGACGGGCGGGAGCATCCGACTGAGGAGAAAGCTCGCGCCAACGTCTTGCGGCTTCTTCCAGCAATGTCGGGTCGTTGGCGAAGCGTGCCGCCAATGTGGCGCGCTCGGCTAGCTCCGAGGTGGGATAACGTTGAGCGGCATCCAGGTAGCCGCGGCCCGCCGCGCTGTAATCGCCACGCTGCCCGGCCAGTTCGGCGCCCAGCAGCGTGCTCAGACCGGCGGCATCGAGCCCTTGGGTAATCGGCGGTGCCGAACGCATGGGGTCCGAGGGAAATGTCTCAAGTATCCCTTTCTGCGATTTTTCTTGAGAGGTGAACGTTTGGCAACCGCTGAAGAAAACGGCCACAGCGATCAAGGAAAATAGGGTCCAACGTGAAGGCATGCATTTCTCGCTCAGGTTGCCTGAAGTGTCAGCATAGCGGCTTGCCGCGGCAGGGCAAAGTCGTGTGCGCCTGTTGGTTCATGGCTGTGGTAGGATATATCGCCTTGAAGGGGCGATGAACAGCCCCGGCGCGTTCAAATTACCGATCAAATCTGCCTTACGCGGGCATTCAATGACCATGCAGAGACTGACACTAGCGAAGACGCATAACGCATGACGCTTCTTGCCCTGGGAATCAATCATCGCACCGCCACGGTGGCCGTACGCGAACAGGTGGCCTTTACAGCGACTCAGCTGGAGATGGCGCTTGCCGAACTGCGCAGCCTACCGCAAATAAGCGAAGCGGCGGTACTTTCCACCTGCAATCGCACGGAATTGTATTGCGTGACCGATGCTGACGGTGAGCAAGTCGTGCTCGACTGGCTGGGGCGTTTCCATGGCTTGCGGGTTGAGGAGCTGGCGCGCTGTGCTTACCATTACCTGGATAACGATGCTGCCCGCCATCTGATGCGCGTGGCGGTAGGGCTGGACTCCATGGTATTGGGTGAGCCGCAGATACTCGGCCAGCTCAAGGACGCCTATCAGCAGGCACGCGACGCCGATGGCTTGGGTGGCGAACTCGAGCGCCTGTTTCAGCACACCTTTGCGGTGGCCAAACAAGTGCGCACGGAAACCGGGATCGGCAAGAATCCGGTATCCGTGGCCTACGCGGCTGTCAGCTTGGCCAGCCGGATCTTCGATGACTTTTCCCGGGCGCGAGCGTTGTTGATTGGCGCCGGCGAAACCATCGAGCTAGTGGCGCGCCATTTACACGAAGCCGGAGTGCGCCATCTGACCGTTGCCAACCGGACGCGCGAGCGCGCTGAACGCGTCTCGGCCGAGCTGGGCGGCGAAGCCATTACTCTGGAAGAAATCCCTCAGGCCCTGGAACGTGCGGATATCGTGATTTCCTCCACCGGGTCGCCGCTGCCGATATTAGGCAAGGGGATGGTCGAGCGCGCATTGAAGAAACGCCGCCACCGGCCGGTATTCATGGTCGATATCGCCGTGCCCCGGGATATCGAGCCGGAAGTGGGTGAGCTTGCGGATGTATTTCTGTATACGGTGGATGACTTGGAAGAGGTCATCCAGGAAAATCGCAAGCATCGCCAGGTGGCCGCCGACCAGGCGGAAACCTTGATTTATCACGGTGTGGCCAGCTGGCAACATGATCGGCGTATTCGTAATGGTGGGGAATTGATTCGCGATTATCGACGCCAAGGTGAAGCTCTGCGCGACATCTCGCGCCAACAGGCACTTGAGCGTCTGGCGCGTGGCGAAGACCCGGCTGAGGTGATCGAACGTCTCGCCCATCAGTTGGCCAATCGCTTGATGCATCAGCCGACCCAGGCGATTCGTGACGCCGCCTCCCGTGAGCAACACGACCTGCTCGATGCCGCCTCAAACCTGTTACTCCCCGCCGAAACGCCCGCTCTTGCCCATCGTCAGAAGGATAAAACGCCTGCATGAAAGCTACGTTGCGTCAACGCCTTGAAGCCTTTAGTGAACGGTTCGAAGAACTCTCCATGCTGCTGTCCGAACCGGAGGTGATCAACGATCAGCGTCGTTTTCGGGATTACTCACGGGAATATGCCGAACTCGAACCACTGGTTGAAACCTGGGCCCGGTTTCGCGAGACCGAAGGCGATATGGAAGCCGCCGAGCAGTTAAGCCACGATAGCGACGCGGAAATGCGCGAGCTGGCCCAGATGGAGCTGGCGGAAGGGCGTGAGCGCCTGGAAGCGCTTGAAACCGAGCTCAAGCGATTGCTGGTGCCGAAGGACCCGGATGATGGGCGCGGGGTGTTTCTGGAAGTGCGCGCCGGAACCGGGGGTGATGAAGCCGCCCTGTTTGCCGGGGACCTGTTTCGCATGTATGCCCGTTATGCCGAAAAACGCGGTTGGAAAGTGGAAATCGTCAGCGCCAATCATGGCGAGCAGGGTGGTTACAAGGAAGTGATTTCCCGGGTAAAGGGCGATTACGTTTACGCCCATTTGAAATTCGAGTCCGGCGCCCATCGGGTTCAGCGGGTGCCGGCCACCGAGTCTCAAGGCCGCATTCACACCTCGGCCTGCACCGTGGCGGTGATGCCTGAGGTCGACGATATCGGCGACATCGACATCAACCCTTCCGACTTGCGTGTCGACACCTTTCGTTCCAGCGGGGCGGGTGGCCAGCACGTCAACACCACCGATTCCGCGATACGCCTGACCCACTTGCCCAGCGGCGTCGTGGTTGAGTGCCAGGAAGAACGCAGCCAGCACAAGAACCGTGCCAAGGCGATGTCGCTTCTGGCCGCCAAGCTCAAGCAGTCGGCCCAGAACAGCCAGCGTCAGGCACAGGCGGACACCCGCCGCTCCTTGGTGGGCTCGGGGGATCGCAGCGAACGTATTCGCACCTATAACTTTCCCCAGGGGCGCATCACCGATCACCGCATCAACCTGACGCTCTACAAGCTGAACGAAGTGATCAGCGGTGAACAGCTGGATGATGTGATCGAACCATTGATCAACGAATATCAAGCCGAACAGTTGGCAGCATTGCAGGATGCCGGATGACGTTGGATACCTTGGTCATGCAGGCCGCCAAGCGCTTGAAGCAGGCCGGCTCATCCAGCCCGCGTCTGGATGCCGAAGTGCTGCTTTGCCATGTGCTGGGGCGTGAGCGCGCCTGGCTGTACGCCTGGGGCGATAAACCCTGCCCCACCTGGCAGCACGCGCGTTTCGATGCGCTGATTGCCGCTCGCGTTCAGGGCATACCGGTGGCCTACCTGACCGGTGAGCGTGAGTTTTGGGGGCTGCGCCTTGCAACGTCGCCGGAGACCTTGATCCCCCGTCCGGATACCGAAACCCTGGTCGAAGCCGCGCTGGCGCAGGGCTCTCAGCCTGGCGGGCGCCTACTCGACCTGGGGTCCGGTACCGGCGCCATCGCGCTGGCCTTTGCCAGTGAGCGGCCCGGTTGGCAAGTGGTGGGGGTGGATATCCGTGAGCAAGCCGTGGCACTTGCGCGGGACAATGCCCGGCGCCTGGCCCTGGCTAACGTAACCTTCCGGCTCAGCGACTGGTTCGCCGTTCTGGATGACGCTACCCGGTTCGATGTCATTCTCAGTAATCCACCTTACATTGCGGCCGATGATCCGCACTTGACGCAAGGGGATGTTCGCTTTGAACCGGCTTCCGCCCTGGTGGCGGAGCAGTCCGGCTTGGCGGATCTGTATCATTTGATCGCCTCGGCAAGCGCCTACCTGGAAAGCGGTGGCTGGTTGCTGCTGGAGCACGGTTACACTCAGGCTCTGGCGGTGCAGCAGGCCTTGCGTGAAGCCGGTTATGTCGAGGTGCAAAGTCGCCGGGATCTGGGTGGGCACGAACGTGTGACCCTGGGACGCTGGTTGCCAACCCCTGCTTGAGCCTAAGACAATACAGCCCGATAGGAACTCAACAACACAATGAAAATCAAAAATCGAACGCTGGACCGTATTGACCTCAAAATCTTGCGCGCCTTGCAGGAAAACGCGCGTATCTCCTATGTCGACCTTGCCGCCGATGTCGGCCTTTCCACCACGCCCTGTCTCGAGCGTGTCAAACGGCTGGAGCGCGCGGGCATCATCCGCGGTTATCAGGCGATTCTCGATCCTAGAGCGCTCAAGGCCAATCTATTGGTATTCGTTGAAATCAGCCTGGAAACACAATCCCCGGCGGTGTTCGATGAATTCCGGCGGGCTGTCAAGGAGCTGCCCCAGATTCAGGAGTGTCACCTGGTGTCGGGTCAGTTCGACTACATTCTCAAATGCCGCATTCCCGAGATGTCTGCCTACCGCCAGCTACTCGGCGATGTGGTGTTGACGCTGCCGGGGGTCAAGGAATCCAAGAGCTATGTGGTCATGGAGGAAGTGAAAGAGAGCTTCGCCTTGCCAGTACCCGATATCGAGGAATTCGACGATAAATGAGACAGCCGATGCAGGATCAAGCGTTACTGCGTTATAGCCGCCAGATAATGCTGTCGGAAGTGGATATTGACGGCCAGGAGCGCCTGCTGGCCGCCCGGGCGCTGATTGTCGGTGGGGGCGGGCTAGGCTCGCCGGTGGCCCTGTACTTGGCTGCAGCAGGCGTCGGGCGAGTGACGATTGCCGATGCCGATGAAGTGGAACTTTCCAACTTGCAGCGCCAGATCGCCCATCGTGAAGACGATATCGGGCGTAACAAGGCAGAGTCTGCTGTCGCTGCCGCTGCGGCACTCAACCCGCATTGTGAACTCACCGCCTTGCCCATCGAGTTGCAGGGCGACGCCTTGCTTGAAGCGGTGACCAACGCGGACTTGGTGCTGGACTGCACCGATCGCTTTTCCAGCCGCTACGCAATCAACGCGGCCTGCAGAAAAACCGGCAAACCACTGGTGTCGGGGGCGGCGATTCGCTTCTCAGGGCAATTGGCGGTATTTGACCCCCGTGATGCTCAAAGCCCTTGCTATGCCTGCCTGTATCCGCCGGATGACTCGGGCGATGAAGCCTTGAGCTGTGCCGAAAGCGGCGTTATCGCACCGCTGGTGGGGTTGATCGGGAGCTTTCAAGCGCTGGAAGCCATCAAGTTGCTTAGCGGTGCGGGTAAGGTGCATCAGGGGCTTTCCACTTTCGATGGATTGAGCGGCCAGTGGCGCCATTTTCGTGTCATGCGTGACCCCGCCTGCTCGGTATGTGGCGTAGCCTGGGACGAGTGACTCTGGACTGATGATAGAGCTTTGAAAAAACGGCATAAAAAAACGCCCGCTACTCTCCGAAGAGCAGCGGGCGTTCGGGTTTTACAGCGGTTTTTTCGATCAGTTGCGGATGATGAAGTCGAAGGCACCGAGAGACGCTTTAGCCCCTTCGCCTACCGCAATCACGATCTGCTTGTAGGGGACGGTGGTCACATCGCCGGCGGCAAACACACCGGGCACGGAAGTCATGCCGTGGGAATCGATGATGATCTCGCCACGCGGGGTCATTTCAATAGGCGAACCCTTGAGCCACTCGGTATTGGGCACCAGACCGATCTGGACGAAAATCCCCTCCAGGTCGACTTGTTTCAACTCATCGGTGTGACGGTCCTTGTAGCTCAGGCCGGTGACACGGTTGCCGTCGCCATTGACTTCGGTGGTCTGGGCGCTGGCGATGACCGTGACGTTGGGCAGGCTTTTGAGCTTGGTCTGCAGCACGGCGTCGGCGCGCAGCTCACCCATGAATTCGATCAAGGTGACATGGGCGACGATACCCGCCAAGTCGATTGCGGCTTCGACACCGGAATTGCCACCGCCGATCACCGCCACGCGCTTGCCCTTGTATAGCGGACCGTCGCAGTGCGGGCAGTAGGCCACGCCCTTGTTACGGTACTCTTGCTCGCCGGGGACGTTCATTTCCCGCCAGCGGGCACCGGTGGCCAGAATGACGGTCTTGCTTTTCAGCGTAGCGCCCGAATCGAAGCTCAGCTGATGCAGACCGCCCTGAACGTCCGCAGGGGTGAATTTCACCGCGCGCTGCAGGTTCATCACGTCAACCTCATAATCCTTGACGTGCTCTTCCAGGGCTCTGACCAGTTTGGGGCCTTCCGTGTGCGAAACGGAAATGAAATTTTCGATCCCCATGGTATCGGCCACCTGGCCACCAAAGGCTTCAGCGGCAAGACCGGTATTGATGCCCTTGCGTGCAGAGTAGATCGCCGCGGAGGCACCGGCAGGGCCGCCGCCGATAATCAGGGTGTCAAAGGCGGCTTTTTCATTGAGTTTCTTGGCATCGCGCTCGGCGGCACCGGTATCGACCTTGGCCAGAATCTGCTCGAGGGTCATGCGACCTTGATCGAACGGCTTGCCGTTCAGGTAGATGCTGGGTACCGACATGACTTCCCGCGCTTCCACTTCGTCCTGGAACAGGGCACCGTCGATGGCCACGTGACGAATGCCGGGGTTGAAGATAGCCAGTAGGTTCAGTGCCTGGACGACATCCGGGCAATTCTGGCAGGAAAGCGAATAATAGGTCTCGAACAGGAAGTCGCCTTCGATCGACTTGATCTGCTCGATGACCTCATCGGAAACCTTGGGCGGATGCCCACCGGTCTGGAGAAGCGCCAGTACCAAGGAGGTGAACTCATGGCCTAGGGGAATCCCGGCGAATACCACACCGGTCTCCTCGCCGGGGCGATTCAAGGCAAACGACGGCCTGCGGCTATCCTGACCGTCGGTTTTCAGGGAAATCTTGTCGCTCAGGCTGTCGATGTCTTCGAGCAAGCCGAGCAACTCCTGTGACTTGGCGCCGTCATCGAGGGACGCAACGATCTCGAACGGCTGAGTCACCTTTTCCAGATAAGTTTTCAACTGATTTTTCAGATTGGCGTCCAGCATGACAGCGGTTTCCTCGCAATAAAAAAGATGACTTCAAGTAGCGTGCCCACACAAGAACGCAATGCCCTGGGTGGGCCGATGAAACGATGTGCGGGAAAAACAAACGCCCGAGCGGGTGCCCGGGCGTTGGGCAACGTCGCAGTCAAACCATGGGTACGTTAAGTAGTGGCTTGGGCTGCTTCAGAGCCGGTATGGCAGGCGGTTTAGATCTTGCCGACCAGGTCCAGTGACGGCGCCAGTGTCTCTTCGCCTTCTTTCCATTTGGCCGGGCACACTTCGTTGGGGTGAGCCGCGACGTACTGGGCCGCCTTGACCTTGCGCAGCAGTTCTTCGGCGTTACGGCCGATGTTGCCGGCATTGATTTCGACGATCTGGATCTTGCCTTGGGGGTCGACCACAAAAGTGCCGCGCTCGGCCACGCCATCGGCTTCGATCAGGACTTCGAAGTTGCGCGATACAAGGTGGGTCGGATCCGCTAGCATCGGGTAGTTAAGCTTGCTGATGGTTTCGGAGCTGTCGTGCCATGCTTTGTGCGTGAAGTGGGTGTCGGTGGAAACACTGTAGATTTCCACGCCCAACTTCTGGAATTCTTCATAGTTGTCGGCCAGGTCACCCAGCTCGGTGGGGCAGACAAAGGTGAAGTCAGCCGGGTAGAAGAAGAAAATGTTCCACTTACCCTTCAGGCTTTCTTCGTTGACGTCGATGAATTCGCCGTTGTGATAGGCCTTGGCGGAAAATGGTTTTACTTCGGTGTTGATAAGGGACATTAGTGATGTGTCTCCGTTGAGTGGGGTGGATGGCTAAGTCGATGGGCGTAGGGTAGCGCCGGGCACTCCATAGTGAAAATTGAATGTGCCGATTGATTTGATAGTTTTTTACTATTTATCAGTTGGGCTATCCTTCTTTCACTGGGCAATTTAGCTGAGTGTCCTCAGCTACTGCCTTGCTGCTGCCTTTCGAGCGCTGCTGCGAATGTTGGGCCGTTTCAAGCGGATTGCAAGGCTTGCCCGGATGGATCCGAGCTTAAAGCACGTCATCGTCACGGCCGGTGGTTACCGTCAGTTCATCGGTCATCGGCGAAACCTCTACCTGTAGCTGGATGGGCGCACAACATTGATGGCAGTCTTCCCAGGTGGTGTGGCTGCCCTGGGAGGCATCGATAAGGAACTCCAGGGCGCTATCGCAGTAAGGGCAGTGGAAATGGTAGGGAACAAGAGCGTCTTCCGGCATGGGGCCTCCATCGAGTGTGGCTAAAGATGAGCGAGTTGACGCGCATTCTGTATTTCGATCCACTAGGATGCATAATGCACAGGGTAGATTCCACGTTAAAATAAGCGAGAGTAAACAATGAAGATGCGTTCAATCGTGTTGGCCGCCGCTTTGACGTTGCCAGTGGCAGCCATGGCGGAAACCCCCAATATCGAGCCTGGGGAATGGGAATTCGTCAGCGTGACTCAGATCAAGGGCGACATGCAGGTCCCGGATCGGACCGAAACCGAGCGTCAGTGCATCACCCAGGAAGAACTTGAAAATGACGCCTTCACCTTCATCGAAGAAGAAGAAGGTTGCGAGGTATTGAGCCAGCAAGCCGACGCTGACGGCCTCTCCTACAGCATGGTATGCCGAGCGGAAGGTGGTGAAGCGAACATCGACGGCAACATGAACTTCATGGGTGAGCGTGTGGAAGGCAGCGTGGATATTCTTACCCAGTCGCCGATGGGTGAAATCAGCATGAATACCACCATCGAAGGCGAACGCATCGGGGAATGCTAAGCAGTCAATTTAATGCTGAGTAGCCAATGCTAAGCCATCAGGCTCATGCCGATGCAAAATACAGGGTCGCCCGAGGGTGGCCCTGTGTTTTTAGGAGACCTTGGTCATTTCTTCGTCCAACTGACGTTTGACCGCGCCGGGAGATCCGCTATGTCGCGCCAGCAGGTCGTAGGCCACTGGTACCACAAACAGCGTGAACAGCGTGGCAGCGCCTACCCCGGCGATGATCACGGTACCGATCACCAGGCGCGTTTCGGCACCCGCACCGCTGGAAATGATCAGCGGTACCGCCCCGGCCATGGTGGTCACGGCGGTCATCACGATGGGTCTCAGGCGTGTCACCGCAGCTTGTATCAACGCTTCCTGAAAAGCCAACCCCTCATCACGCAACTGATTGGCAAACTCGACGATCAATATGCCGTTCTTGGCCGCAAGGCCGACCAGCATGACCAGCCCCACCTGACTATAGATATTCAGCGATTGCCCGGTGACATACAGCCCTAGCAAGGCGCCGAAGATTGCCAGCGGGACCGTGAACATGATGACCAGCGGATGGATAAAGCTTTCAAACTGAGCGGCCAGCACCAGAAATACCACCAGGATGCCAAGTCCCAGCAAAAAGCCCGTCGCCCCGCTGGCTTCAAGGTAATCGCGGGAGGCGCCCTTGACGTCGGTCTGGACTTCCGCCGGCAGTACCTGGGCAACGCTGGCATCCAGGTAGGCCAGTGCTTCTCCCAAGGGATAGCCGTCGGCCAGATCGGCTTCGATAGTGATTGCTCGCAGGCGATTGAAGCGGTTGAGGGTGCTCGGCCCGGCGAAGTCGGTCAGGGTGACCAGGCTTGCCAGCGGAATTAGTTCGCCGCTGCGCTGGGAGCGCACCTGCAAACTGTCCAGTGAGCGCGGGCTGGGGCGAGCGTTAGGCTCGCCCTCCAGGATGACATCGTATTCTTCGCCATCATCCACATAGCGAGTGACGGTGCGTCCACCCAGCAAGGTTTCCAGGGTGCGGCCGATCTCGCTGACGGTGACCCCCAGCGAGGCGGCTCGGTTATAGTCAATGTCCACGCGCAGCTGGGGCTGGTTTTCTTCATAATCGCTGTCCAGCCCGGTCAGACGAGGATTGTCTTCGCGGATATGCTCAAGCAGGGTATCGCGCCATTCGGCGAGCTGGGCATAAGTGCCGCCGCCGAGCACGTATTGCACGGGTTTTTCCACCCGCTGGCCGAAGCCTTGGCGCATTACCGGAAAGGCACGAATCCCCGGAAGATCGCTGAGCAAGGTGCGGATATCGGCCATGATCGCCCAGGCCGAGCGTCGTTCTCCCCAGTCGGCCAGGCCGATGATCACGAAGCCACTATTGAAGTTCTCGATATTGCCCCAGCCGCGCGGGGCGCGTACCACGGCGCGCTCGATTTCGCCGGAATCCACCATGGGCAGCAGCCGGGCCTCGATCTCGTCCATGTAGTCGAGCATGTAGTCATAGGTGGCGCCGGGGGGGCCATTGACGATCACGAAGAAATTGCCGCGATCTTCCTGAGGGGTGTATTCGTTGGGTAGCTGGCCATTGAGCCATAGCATGCCGCCGATCAACCCGACGAAGACCGCAATCACCAGCAGGCGCGCCTTGAGTACCCACAACAGCATGGCGCGATAGATAGCGCGTGAGCGCTCCAGCCCCCTCTGAACGGCATGGGCAATACGCCCTTCATGCATGTTCGGCTTGAGAATCTTGGAAGCCATCATCGGAGTAAGCGACAACGCCAGCACACTGGAAATGGCCACCGCCGCCGCCAGGGTCAAGGCGAATTCGGAGAACAGCCGGCCGATATCCCCCTGGAGCATGCTCAAGGGAATGAACACGGCGATCAGTACCAGGGTAGTCGCGATGACGGCGAAGGCGATCTGGCGAGTACCGCGAAAGGCGGCGACCAAGGGTGTTTCGCCATAGTCGTGCATGCGCCGGTGAATGTTCTCCAGCACCACGATGGCATCGTCGACGATCAGGCCGATGGCCAGCACCAATGCCAGCAAGGTCAAAAGATTGATCGAAAAATTCATCACGCCCAGGGCAGCGAAGGTACCGATCAAGGCGATAGGCACGGTCACGGCGGGAATCAGGGTGGTGCGCAGGTTGCCCAGAAAGACAAAGATCGCCACCACGACGAGCCCCATGGCAATGAACAGCGTCTGCACCACCTGGGAAATTGCCCCTGAAACGAATACCGAGGCATCGAAATTCAACCCTAGGGTCATGCCTTGGGGCAGGGTGGGCTGCAGGCGTTCCATCTCGGCCTTCACGCCCTGTGAAAGCTCGAGCACGTTGGCGGTGGACTGTTTCATCATGCCCAGCCCTACCATGGGCACACCATTGCCGCGAAAGATGGTGCGCTCTTCCACGGCGCCGATTTCGACCCTTGCCACATCGCCGAGCCGAACCAGATAGTCGTCTTCACCCTGGACAATAGCCAGGCGGCGAAAGTCTTCCGGGGTGGAAAAACTGCGCGGCAGGCGCACGATGAACTGGCGGTCCTGCGACTCGATGGCGCCCCCGGGCAGCTCGACGTTTTCACTGCGCAGGGCGGCTTCCACGTCGCTTGCCGAGAGGTTGCGAGCGGCCAAGGCATTGGCGTCCAGCCAGATGCGCATGGCGTAATCACGCCCGCCACCCACCCTTACCTGAGCTACGCCGGGCTGTACCGAAAAGCGATCCACCAGGTAGCGGTTGGCATAATCGGTGAGCTCGGCCATGCCGTAACCTTCCCCCGATAGGCTCAGCCATACCACCACCTCCGAGCTGGAGTCGGCTTTCTGTACCTCGGGCGGTTCCGCTTCCTCGGGCAGGTTATCCAAGGAGCCGGAGATACGGTCGCGGATATCGTTGGCGGCGGCGTCGATGTCCATTTCCAGGGAGAACTCGACATTGATACTTGAACGACCGTCCTGACTGGAGGAGGAAATCACCTCGATGCCTGCCACACCGGCAATCCGGTCTTCGAGTAGTTGCGTGATGCGGGTTTCCACGACACTGGCAGAGGCGCCCGGATAGCGCGTGTCGATACTGACCACAGGAGGATCGATGGAAGGATATTCCTGCAACGGCAGCCGATTCAAAGCCAGTAGACCGAAGGCGACGATCAGCGCTGCCAATACCATGGCGAGTACCGGGCGTTGAACGGAAATATCCGACAAGCGCATCAGCTGTCTTCCTGTTGGCGCCGCGATTCAAGAAGCTCGCGAACCGAGGTCTCGTCGCTGGCGATGCCCAGCAGTTGGACATTATCGCCTTCGCGGCTGTGCTGTACGCCGTGGCTGACAACAAGCTCACCCTTGTTGATCCCTTCAAGCACCTCGACATCGCCCGGGCGGCGTTGGCCAATCTGGACCTGACGCCTTTCGATGCGATTCTCTTCCTCTTCGTGAATCACCAGAACGAAGTGGCGCTCCCCTTCGGGAATCAGGGCGGCTTCGGGAATGACGATCGCTTGGCGCGGGCGGCGTCGCACCACGACTTCCATCAGCATGCCGGGACGCAGGCGCATCTCAGGGTTCTGCAATTCGGCGCGCACGTTCATGCTGCGCGAGATGGGGTCCACCCGGCTCCCGATGGTGGCGATTTCCCCTTGAAAAGTATGGCCGGGAAAAGCCGCACTGGTGGCAGTGAGGATCAAGCCGGGTTCGAGAACGTCCAGAAAGACTTCCGGCACCGCGAAATCCAGTTTCATGATGTCGAGCTTGTCCAGGGTGACAAGCGCCATGCCCGGGGTGACCAGAGCGCCGGTACTGATATTACGAAACCCGACGCGCCCGCTGAACGGTGCCAACAGCCGGTAGTTGGCAAGGCGTGCCTGCAACGCCTGGATTTCCGCCTCGGCTTGGCGTAGCCGCGCTTGGCTATCTTCCACATCCGCACGCGGTGCCAGATTGCGCTCCAACAGTTGTGACGCCCGGTTCAAGGCATTGCGCCGTTCATCGCGAATTGCCTGAGCGACGCGCAGTTGCGCCTGTTCTTCGTTGTCTTCCAGCTTGATCAAAAGCTGTCCGGCTTCCACCTGTTCACCGTCGCTAAAATTGATCTGAGCGATGATTTCGGTAAGCGTGGCGGAAAGGGTAATGCTCTCGTCAGCGCGCAGGGTGCCTAGTGCCTCGATCGGGTCCGACCAGGGTTCGAGTGTCGCGCGGGCGCCTATGACAGTCGGTACGGACTGGGCTTGCACGGAAGAGATGAGCAGCAGTGTCAGTAGCCCGGCAAGAAAAAAACCACGAAAGGGGAAGGGCATGGAGGTATCTCTTAAAGCAAGTGAGTCTGAAAAGTGTGCCGGTGACGCATTACAAAATAGGCGACATGCTATTCTGGTTCATGCTGTGTATAGCTTCTGTATACCATAGGAATGCCCTTCAAGCACGCAAGCGTTGCCGTCTCGATTGCTGGGAGGCCAAGGTTAGCTGTTAGAATAACTGTCTTCTATCTTGCCCTCTGGAGCCGTTTTGATAATGGATGATCGCTTTAATGAGCTGACATTTTATGAGCCAGCATTTCATGACCTATGACGTGGTGGTGGTCGGCGCCGGTGCCGCAGGGCTGATGTGTGCACTGACAGCCGGCTATGCCGGACGCCGAGTGCTGGTAGTCGATCATGCCAATAAAGCCGGCAAGAAGATTTTGATGTCGGGGGGTGGGCGCTGTAATTTTACCAATCTCGCCACGACGCCAAAACACTTCACCTCGGCCAATCCGTCTTTCTGCATCTCCGCTCTAAAACGCTACCGTCCGGAACACTTTGTCGAACTGGTGGAGCGACACGGCGTCGAGTACGTGGAAAAGGCCCCGGGCCAGTTGTTCTGCGCAACCTCGGCAAAGGAAATCGTTGCCTTGCTGCTTACCGAATGTGAATGGGCGGGCGTTACGGTTCAGTTGAAAACCCGGATTGATCGCGTCGAGCGCCAAGGCGAGGGCATGCGCCTGGTAACGTCGTCCGGCAAGGTGGATGCAGGTGCGGTGGTGGTGGCCAGCGGTGGGCTATCGGTTCCGAGCATGGGCGCCAGCGGCTTCGGCTATGATATCGCCCGCCAGTTCGGCATCGAGGTGACGCCCACGCGCCCCGGCCTGGTGCCATTTACCTTGAGTGACCCTTGGAAAGCGCGCGCCGCCGAGCTTTCGGGGCTCAGCCTGCCGGTAGCCGTCAGTTGCCAAGGTAAGCGTTTCGAAGAACCGCTGCTGTTCACGCACCGGGGGCTTTCAGGGCCTGCCATGTTGCAAATTTCCAGCGTCTGGCAACCGGGTGAGTCACTCGAAATAGACCTGTTGCCCGGCGAAAGCGTTTTTGAACAGTTATGTCTGGCACGCAGAGAGACACCCAAGCGGCAATTGGCTACCTGGCTGGGAGAGCGCTTTCCAAAACGCCTGGCTCAGGCGCTGCTTGGCTGGTATCCCGACCCGGGCCTGGCGGGTGGCACCTTGGCGGAATGCTCCAACGCCACTCTACAGGCGTGGGCCGAACGGCTTAATCAGTGGCAGATAAAACCCGCCGGCACGGAAGGCTGGCGTACAGCGGAGGTAACATTGGGCGGTGTGGATACGAATGCGATTTCTTCGCGTACATTCGAAGTCAAGGCCTTGCCACAGCTGCGCTTTATCGGTGAAGTGCTGGATGTTACCGGCGAACTGGGTGGATACAACTTTCAGTGGGCCTGGGCAAGTGGGGTGGCCTGCGGCAACTCTATTTAAGTACTATTTAAGATATTGCCGAAACTTGCGCACCACGACATACCCCGCCAAGAGGCGCTTGGCGTTGTGCAGCATTCGATAGGGGTGGCGCAGGCTGTGCCAAGCCACTAGGCCACCCGCCATGTAGAGCGGCGTTTTCAAACGCTTGAGACCGTTGTCGAAAGATTGGCCGGCACGCAGAAAACGCTCACTTTCTACCAGAAGGTCGATACGCTGCTGCTCGAGCAGCGTCAGCAGCGCCTCTTTACGCTCCTGGCGAGTCAGAGAAGAAGGGTTAGCGTCTCGATTTGTCATCATGAGCATCCGCTTCCAGCAGGTTTCGGTCAGCCGCCAATTGGTTCAAGGTTTCCTTGAGCAGGGTATGGGTGCGGGCTTGTTTGCCGGCAAGAAGTGCGAGAATGCCGCTCAATGCAAGTAGCACGCCAGCACTACCGGCAATCGCGATGAGACGGTAGCTATCCCAGAAGATAACCACGACCAGCGCCGTCAAGGTGGCGATGCCCAGCAGGAGAAGCACCAAGCTGGCGCCTGCCAATAGCAGTAGAGACAGCAGGCGGGAACGCTCTTCCTCAAGCTCAAGAACCGCCAGGCGTAACCGTGTTTCTCCTCCGGAGAGAAGCGTTTTCAGTAAGCGCTTGGCGGCTTCGAATACCCGTTGGGTAGGACCCAGTGCCATCAGCGCCGCCCGAGCAACATACCAATGATCATACCGGCGGCAGCACCGATACCAATACTGGTCCAAGGATGGTCGCGCACATAACGGTCGCAGGCATCTGCCTGATAGTTAATGTTCTGACGCGCATTGTCATAGATATGTTCGCCACGCGACTCAAGCCGCGAACGCGTTTCCTTCAAGCGCTTCTCAGCACGATCACGCATTTCACGCATTTCGCCGGAGGCATCCTTGGCAGTGGCGTTAACCAGTTCTTCCACCGTCTCACTTAGGTAACGCAAATCCTGTTTTAGCTGATCCGTGCTTGTTGGTGTTTCCGTGGAATGTTTAGCCATTCAGATTTTCCTCTAACGGTTAGGTGACATACCCAGCATAGCAGCCGTAGGCCGGGACACAAGTTACCTATCAATTATTAACGATTGAAACCGCTGGCACTGAAAACGGGATTTAGACTGACTCCCAAGCTTAGGCGGTGTACGCGATGATCATAATCGACCAGGCTTTCTCCATAGCCGTAATAGTACTGTATATGGGCGCGCAGACTATTGAATGCCGGCCAGCTGTAATCCAGCTGAGTGCCGATATTGCCAGCGCTGGGATTGCCGCGCAATTGAGTACTGACTTCATGGTTATCGTTAAGGCGTTTACTCAGCCGGATATCACCATAGCCTAGGTAGCGGTCGATATCGGGGTTGTCATCCTCACTTTCAGATTCCGGTATGCGCCAATGAGGCGCCAAGGTCAACGCCCAATCGCCATGCTGCAAGGTAGTCTCCAAATACAGCCGATTCCAACTGCGTGAAAGCTCTTGTGAACGGCCGTTGGACTGGTGGTTCAGGGCGATCCGATTGCGAGTGTTGACCCAGCCGAAAGCATTCCAGGCATTATCGAAATCGATGAAGATTTCCGGCTCGTAATTGGTTTCGCGAAACGGCGAGGAGGCATCGGTATTGTAGGCTTGCCACCAGCTGCGTTGGGTGTATGCGAAGTAAAGATCACCATGGTCACCGAAAAGTCCTTCGATCAAGTTGACTTTAGTGCTGAACTGAAACTTTATTTCCGCCTTGTCCGGGCTCGCCTCTGACGATAATTGGCGAAATGCCTCGCGGTTGGGGTTCACGTTGTAGCTAACCGGGAAGAGGTAGTTTGTCCGATGGGTGGTGATCGAAAACGGATTACGGCTTGATTCTTGCTCAAGGTGGCGACGTTCATTGAGGTCCTGGAAAGCGGCCACCTCGGGGAGCGTTTCGGGGGCTTCTTGCTGATTTGTCGAGTCGGTAATCTCTCGCCGTTGTTGTTGAAGCTCGAATAGCTCAGCACTGAGGGCCCTGATGCGTGCATCGATGTCCTGTGTATCGTTTTCGGCTGATGCACTCAAAGGGAGCATGCCAGCAATCATGAGGGCAACCGTGACCAAGCATTTTCTAGCACCTCCTTTTACATCCACCATTTTTCCAGAAGACAATTCATCACTACATGAGTTTTTAATACAAGTATTTTTAATACATGGGTTTTCGACGAGCATGGCAACAATCCATGAGAAAAAAGAGAAGGGTAAAAAAATGGAAGGCGGTTTCCATGATGCCATATGAGCAAGTCAACTTCCGTGATTGCCAAGCACAACCATTGGTTCGACAATACAACGCCTGTCCGGTTCCGGGCTATTGCGCGAGTAAACAGCAGTGGCATATGGTGTAAATAATAGCTTGAAAATCGCGATTTTCTCAGTAATTTGGCGCTGGCGCTGAATTTCCGACCAGTGCCTCGGTTGGTGCGCCAGGCTGCGAGAACCCTCGGGCATCCGACCTGGAACTGCAGGTGTTCCGCTTGAGGACGGCATCGAGGTTGGACATCCTGAACGTGAAGGAAGTCGTCGACATTCTGGCGCAGATGGCGGACGCGCCGGACATGGCCGCAGGTGTTGATGAGCGACCGGCGCGCGCCCAGCATCGGATCGGGGTGCTACGGGACAAGGCCATGGTGAGATTGCGATCCCCGCCGGGCTGCGTCAATTCGAGGTCGATACGCGGGCGTCTGTCCAGAGCACCGTTTGCGGGATGTCGGAAATGGCGGGTGCCCTGAACGGTGGTGCTGTCTTTCGCTACACTTACCACACGCCTGATCATCGGCGATATGCAGAAATTGATTGTCAGCGAAGACTACAAAATGGACGGAGAAATTGGGTTTAAGGTTGCAGAACTGGCGCTTTTTGAGTTATGGCCTGTACAGCTTCAATTTCGAGTGACGCAACGTCGTCAATATGGGGAACTGGAAAGCATCCATTCAGCGTAACCGGGCATGCAGTAGAAATTCCCGGTTACCGTCGCTGCCGGTAATCGGGCTTTCCTGCCAATGCAGTACCTCAAAGCCGCACATTTCGCAGGCGGCTTGGATGCGTTGTCGCACCTCGGAGTACCGGCTGGCATCGCGCACGATACCCCGCGTATCGACGGCATCCGGCCCCAGTTCAAATTGGGGTTTTACCAGTGATACAAGCTGTCCACCGGGTTTAAGTACGCTGGCGATTTCTGCAAGAATCAGGGTTTGTGAAATGAACGATACATCCATCACCGCGATACTGGGGGGCTGGGCTTGAAGTGCCGTGATGACTCTTTCGGACTGGCTCAAATAGCGTGCGTTGATGCCTTCCAGGCATTCCACGCTTGAATCGCCGCGCAAGCGCTCATCAAGCTGACCGTGGCCGACTTCAATGCCCACCACCCGTGCTGCGCCATAGTGTAGTGCACAGTCGGTAAAACCTCCGGTGGACTGACCGATGTCCAGCACGCACTGGCCTTTCAGGCGCAGCGCCAATGCTTCCAGCACGGCTTCAAGTTTTAAACCCGCGCGCGAAACATAGCGTTCTTCGGGGTCGTCCTCGACACACAGTCCAGTGGTTTCAGCAAGCTTTTCACCAGGCTTGCACAGCACTCTGCCATCTTCCATCAGCGAAACCCGCCCATGACGAATCAAGCGCTGAGCACGGGTGCGTGAGCGCGCCAGCCCTTGGCTGAGCAGCAGCTGGTCAAGTCGGAGCATGTAAAAAATTCCGTGAGGAGTAAGCCGCCAGTATAGCGTTTCATTGTAAGGCGTAGCTATCGGGAGGGTCTGGTTGTCATGCCAGCGCCGCCATCCAGTCGACGGCGTTGGCATGCTGGAACAATGGTGTTATTTGACCGGGGCTTGAGTGGCTTGAAAGTCCGTGGGCGGTATGCGTGACGCTCCCCAACTGCGGAACAAGTAGCCTTTTACGTTTTCCAGTTCGGTATCCGACACTTTGGCAAGATCGCCTCGCTCCAAAGGGTCGTAATGGAAGATGTACAAGCGCGAGGCAAACTGCTCGATGGGCAGGGATGCCTCACCGAAGCGTTCGCCGCTGCCGGCGGTACCTACCTTGACCTCATCTCCCCAATCCTGGCCGCTATCGTTGTTGGGGTTGTAGAAATACACACGCATCACCTCGCGCGGGTCAAGAGTGATACGCAAGATGGTGATAGCGTGCCAACCAATGAAGCGGGCGGCGCTGTCGGTAAACGCAATGCCGGCGGGCTGGGGGTGAATCAGGGGCTGGTTGCCATTGTAGTAGGGATGGTAGCTGGCGTAGAAATGCCGCAAGAAATCGTCCACCTCGAAGAGGTTGCCGGTGGCGACATCCACATTGATGCGAAAGCCACGGCCCGACCACCAGCCGTGGAATTCCGGGTTGACCCAGCGGTGCGGATCACCTTCACGTCCCACGCAACGTCTACCCATTTCGGCATAGATCCGATCTAGGTGCGGTACCACCAACAGCGATACTGGATCAAGGTCCATGGGCAGTTCGGTGGCTACCCCGGAAAGGCTGGCCATGGAGGAAATCGGCTGGCCTTCGAAGTGCATGATGATCTCGTCATCACGTGCGGCCCAAGCCACCATCTGCAACAGGTAATCGGGGTCGTTGTAGGCCCACATGGAGAGCGCGCGTGCCGACTGACAGGTGGGGTTGTTGCCTTGCCCGACCCCCAGCGGCATACCCAGCATGCAAACCACGCCTTCCAGCAAACGTGCCCGTGGTGAAGCGCTGTCGCCGTAAGTCAGGGTCAAGCGGGCTTCGGACCATTCGGAAAGTACAAGCCCGAGCTGGCGCCACATGGCGGGGGCAACCGGCGGTTGATAAAGAATGCCGCGTTCCAGCATCAAGGAAAGCCCATACAGTGCCTGGGACGTGGCCGGATAGACACCGCCTCGAATCAAGGCATGGACCAACTCCCGATAGCACATTAGGCAATCGCGCCCGGTCGAGGAGAGCCCTAGCGTTTCGGCCACCAGGTTGTCATTTTCTTCGAGCAAATGGCGCAACAGTACCGGATGATAGGGCGAAACCAGGCCGGTATCGTGCATGGCGCGAGCAAAGCCGGTCGCCTCGGCCTGGAGTGAGGCTTGGTCCATATGGTCGAGACGTTCGCGATACACATCGAGTCCGGGGTCTTCACGGCATGCCTGGGTCGGGCCGAACAGGGAACTAACCAGACGGTCGGCTCCCTGACCGCTGCTTCCCAGATCGATTTCCGGGTTGGCTTGGCACAGGGCTATCTGCATGATCATTTGCTTGATCGAATCGACCTGGATTGGACGTTGCTTGAGAATTCGCCAGATTTCCTCGATTAGTTGATCGATGACGTGTTCGTAACCGATTCGCTCGGCGAGATGCTGAAACAAATGGCGTGGAATAATCGCCAGGCGTCCCTGGGTTTCACGCTCGGCTTCGCTAGGAGTGCTGAACAACAACCACAGATTGATCGCCATGGTTTGGGTCAGATAGTGGTGGGCATGTTCGGCGGAAATTTGGTCATGAATGTAGTCCCCCTTGGCAACCGCCAGCAGGCGCAGTTCGCTCAGGGACTCGATGACCACCACATTGGGGTCGGCGCTTTTCAATGCATGAGGGGTGAGGCTGGGCACCAGATACTGAGGCGTTTCCCAGTCGGAACCAGCGAACACGCCAGCTGCCTCCAGTGCCTGGGCGCGTTGCTCGATAGCGGCCGCTCCGCCCTCCTGAAGCAATACACGGCGAGCGGTATCCAGCACGCGCGGCAGTTTTCCGGGCTTGGAAAAGGCTGGCGCCTGCAAAAGCAGGCGCACGGCGTCATCAAGCTTGGCCAACAGGCCGGTCAATTTCTCATTGCTTGGTGGCGATACACTATTATCAGTAGTCACAAAGACTCCTTATCCCGGCGATTGCCTGGGATTATACATAGAAGTCGAGCTCTTCCTGATGTTTCAGTAAGTCGCGCAGGGTATGCGCATCGTCGCCCTTGAAGTAAATAAGCCCCCAGTGAGTACCGAAAGCGGTTCGCTTGGTCACGGTTTCTTCCATGGGCGCGGTCAGTTCATGCGACTCGAAGTAAGGGTGGTCTTCGGTTTCCTCGGGAATTTCCAGACGGCTTACCACGCGGCGACGGGGATACACCCCAAAGCAACCGGCGAAGCCATCGGCATCCACGACTTCCTTGGGGAAAAAGGCCGCGACTTCTTCCGAGGTGCTCTTGGGGTCAAATACCAGCATGGAGGCCTGGTAGGCATTAAAGCCGTAGACCTTTTCCAGCAGCTCGAACACCTTAAAGCCGGGCGGACGATAGGCCACTTCCCCAAAGTACATCTCACCATCGCTGGTGACAAAGTACTCAGGATGGATCAGGCCGAACTCGATGTCGAATGCCTTGATCAGCTTCTCGATCTGCTGGGTGATCTGTTCGCGGTATTTTTCCAGCTCCGGCGAGGCGGGAACGAACACTGAATATCCGAGCGTCACGTATTCGGAAATGTTCAGAAAGACGATCTTGCCCTTGTGGACCCAGGCTTCCACGGCGAATTCCCAACCATCCAGGTGCGACTCCATCAGCACCGGGAATTCCTCGTCGGGAATGGTATCGACTTCATCCGGGGTGCGGATGACGCGGTGACCAAGGCAGCCGGCCTTGTCAAACGCTTTAAGGTGAATCGGGTCGTTGGGATCGCCATCGAGCTTGAGCAGCGTCTGGTTGACGCGCTTTAGGAAACGCACCACATCTTCCTTGTCGTGGGCTTCTTCGAAAATGCCCACACGGATACCGCCCAGCTGCGCCCGACGTTTCATCAAGGCCTTGTCGCGCAACAGCAGCGACTGGCCGTAGATGCGGGGGTTATCCAGCAGCACGGAGTTGATCGCACCGGCCCATTCCACGGTTTCTTCATACAGCGGAATGGCCACGTCAACGCCTTTTTCCTTTAATGTTTCGGCGATTTCGATCGAGCGGTCGTTCAAACGCTCGAAGTTCCAGGGCACGTAGGGTATGTCATGTTTCTGGCAATAGTCTTCCGCCCAATCGGGGGCCACCACAATGTAACGCCGGTCAAAATTTTCGGCCGCTTCGATGGCGTTCAGGCTCCAGCCCAGCAGGGCGATATAGCCCTTGTTCGGATCCTTTTGCATAGTGATGACTCCGTTATTGATGAAATAGTTGATAGCTGGTGCTCTGTTTCCCATCCCGCACCGCCCCTATCTACCATAGACGAGAGTTGCATAGGCTGGCTAGCGTTGTCATTGCTCGTACAGCTAACGCAATGCTGTCGAAAAGCACGGATGGACACCGTAACCCTCGAGGTTTCAGGAAGTGAATGTGATAATCTAGTCGCAGGTATTATCAATTTCCAGTGACATCATTCAGCGCAAGAGGAACGGGCCAAGATGGCGGCCAAGCCGATCTATCGTGTCGTAGTGCACCAACAGGGTGAAATTTGGGATTTATACGTCAGGGAGATCTTTCAAAGCGAACTCTGGGGCTTTATCGAGGTCGAGGAGTTTGTGTTTGAAGATCCCGGTCGACTGGTAGTGGATACTGCCACAGAGAAACTCCAACGTACCTTCGAAGGCGTCAAGCGCAGTTACCTGCCGCTGAACGCTATCGTGCGTATTGACGAAGTGGAGCGTGAAGGGCCTCTCAGGGCGGTAAAAAGTGAATCAAGCATCGCTGAATTTCCCCGTCCGTTCCCCTTGCCTCCACGAGGTGAATGAGCCTTTTTTGGGCGAATGGAGCGGGTAGAAGTCATGGGCAGGTAGGTGTTTACAATTCAGGACAGGGTCAAATGCGAGTAAATTTATCTCATCCCCCTTTTTCGCGTCTCGCGGTGGGTATGCTGCTGGGTGCCACCAGTCTGATGATGCTGGCTCAGCAAGCGGAGGGTAACGCTTGGGTTTCTGAAGAGCTGACCACTTATGTGCGCAGCGGCCCAACCGATGGCTATCGGATCATCGGGACACTCACCGCAGGTGAGCCGGTAGAAGTGTTGGAAACCAGTGGTGACTACGCTCGCGTGGAAAATAGCGAGGGTGACACTGTTTGGGTGCTGAGCAAGGAGCTACAGGAAACGCCCAGCGCTGGTGAGCAATTGCCGGTATTGGAGGCGCGGGTCGAAGCATTGAGTGCCGAGCTTGAAGGAATCAATGAGACGTGGGAGCAGCGAGTCGCCTCCATGACCCATACCCTGGAAGTTCGTGAACAGCGAATTGCCGAGCTTGAAGTGCGCAACAATGAGCTGGACAGCGAAACGGAACAGTCGCGCCAACAGGTGCGGGCGCTTCAAGCGCGACTCGATACCCAAGAAGAAGATTTGTTGATGCGTTATTTCATGTACGGCGGCAGTGTCGCCGGGGCGGGTTTGCTGGTGGGCTTGATCGTGCCGCATTTGCCGCGTCGGCGTAAAAAACGCGACCGTTGGTTCTAGAGCATGAGCCTCGAATGGATGACACGCTGGCGGGAAGGGCGGATTGGGTTTCATTTGAATGACGTCCACCCCGCTCTGGAGCGCTACTGGCCGCAACTGGGAGTGCCTCCCGAAACCAAGGTGCTGGTGCCGCTGTGTGGCAAAAGTCTGGATATGCGCTGGTTGGCTCAGCATGGCTATCCGGTCCTGGGCATCGAGTTGGTGCCGGAAGCCATCGAGCAGTTTCTGGCCCAGTGCCAGGGCGAAGTGTCACGCTATCGCCAGGCTGGGTTTGATGTATCGCGCCAAGGCAGCATTGAGTTGTGGTGCGGTGATTTCTTTCATCTGCATATTCAGCAGGCGGCTGAAATCGGAGCATTTTACGATCGTGCCTCCTTGATTGCCTTGCCACCGGCCGGACGCCAGCGTTATGCCTTTCATCTGGCTCAACTGATTCCGCCCGGGGCGAAGGGCTTGCTGATAAGTCTGACCCACGAAAAGTCTAACGCCGGGCCGCCTTTTAGTGTGCCGGCGCAGGAAATTCAAGACGTATTTTCTCCCAACTTTCGCCTGACCCATCTGGAAGACAGTGCCTCGGATGCCATGGGCAGAGCCGAGTCGGTATGGGCGCTCGAGCGTCGCGGTCCGTGGGACTGGCTAGCGAGCCAGAAGTCCGGCTAGTTCCGGGTCCCCGAAGGCGCGGTCCAGCCCATCACTGAGCAAGTCATTGAGCATGCGGGTGTTGCTGTCACGATCGGGTTTGATCGCATAGCCCTGGGTGCGGCGTGACGTGTAGGTGCCGATATAGGTAGTGCCCTGATGGCTGGCTTCGGCACGAAATACCGCTTCCAGGCGCGCTTCATCGATCAATGCCTGGCCGCTGTCACCGCGAACATAGGCCAGATTGTCAAGCACCAGAACAAGTCTCGGGCGGCCCTCGGCAGGTTCCTGGGTTGGAGTGAAGCCCATATCGCGCACGGCACGTTCGGCCTCTTTCTGAAGGTGCGGAATCAGCTCATGACTACTCACGGTGATATGCGCCGACGACATGCCTTTACCGGTACGATTGCCAATGATGTCACTGTCGCGCCCGTCCTGAGCAATTACCGTGACTTTCTGGCCTTGGCCTACCTGGGGAACACTGGCGGAACGTTGGGGGTTAAGTTGTAAGTAGTGGGGGCTAGCACAGCCGGCCAGCCAGAGGCTGACCAGCAAAATAATAAACCCATGAAAGAAATGACGCTGCAGCATGGTGACGCTCCCTGGCGCAAGACAAAAGCAAGACAAAAAACCTCGGCGAGTATAGCGCGGGCCTTGCCCCAGGCAAATGCTCATGCCGTGCTGGGTGAAGGAGAGAGGCTAGGCGATCGCTGGGCAAAGCGATGCCAGCGACGCGGTTCGACATAAAGCCGTTGGCCTCGGGTTAACTGCAGGCGCTCGAAGTCAGCGTGCCTGATGGTGGCAAGCCAGGGGTTGGCCAGCCAATCAGCCTCCAACTCGACACGGACTTCAGCGCCCACCGGAACGGTAGCGGTAACCGTCACCGGTAAGTGAGCATGCGCAGTGGGCGTTTCGATCAATCTGAGTTCATGGGGGCGAAGCAGTAGCTCTTCGTGACCATCGGGTAAATCCACGTCCAGGCGTGCATCGCCGCAGGTCAGAATGCCGTTCTGTACCTTGCCTTCCAGATGATTGACATCCCCCAGGAACTCGAACACAAAGCGGTTGGCCGGATGACGATAAAGCGTTTCCGGGGTATCGATCTGTTCGATCTTGCCGTTGCTCATCACCACCACCCGGTCGGAAAGCTCCAGCGCTTCTTCCTGATCGTGGGTGACGAACACGCTGGTGAAGTTGAGTTCGTCATGCAGGCGGCGTAACCAGCGGCGCAAGTCCTGGCGGACTTTGGCATCGAGAGCACCAAATGGCTCGTCCAGCAGGAGAACGTCCGGCTTGACTGCCAAGGCGCGGGCCAGCGAGACGCGCTGTTGCTGCCCACCGGAAAGCTGGGCGGGGAAGCGGTTGGCGAAGTCTTCCAATTTGACCATTTCCAGCAAGCGAAACACTCTGGTACGAATCTCGCCGGCGCTAGGGCGTCGGTTGCGCGGCATGACTTTCAAACCGAAGGCCACGTTTTCGTAGACGCTCATGTGCCGAAACAGGGCGTAATGCTGAAAGACGAATCCGATACGCCGGTCACGCACATGCACATGGGTTACATCTCGCTCGCCGAACAGGATCTTGCCCGAGCGGGGATGGGTGTCGGCACTTTCCAGCCCGGCAATGATACGCAGCAGGGTGGTTTTACCCGAGCCGGAGGGACCCAACAGGCCGACCAGTTCACCTTCGTGAATGTCCAGGTTGACCGGCTCCAGCGCTCGGGTATTACCGAAATGCTTGGAAATCTGCTGAAGACGAATGCTCATAAAAATGCCTCCCGGCGCGATGCGCGCCATTCAAGCCCTGCCTTGGCTGCCAGAGTCAACAAGGCGATCAAGGCCAGCAAAGCTGCGCAGGCAAAAGCCCCCACGGCATTATAATCCTGGTAAAGCTGTTCCAGGTGCAGCGGCAAGGTGTTCGTCTGTCCGCGAATGGCGCCGGAAACCACCGATACCGCACCGAATTCGCCTACGGCGCGAGCGTTGGTGAGTATCACGCCATACAGCAGTGCCCAGCGAATGTTAGGCAGGGTGATACGCCGAAACGTGGTCCAGCCCGAAGCGCCGAGTACCACTGCCGCTTCTTCTTCCTTGGAACCTTGGGCCTGCATCAGGGGGATCAGTTCCCGGGCCACGAAAGGGCAGGTCACGAAGATAGTCACCATGACGATGCCTGGCCAGGCGAACATCAATTGAATGTCATAGTTATCCAGCCAGGCGCCCAGCCAGCCGGTACGCCCGTATAGCAGAAGATAAATCAAGCCTGCCACGACCGGTGATACAGCGAAGGGGATATCGATCAAGGTCTGCAGTATCCGTCGCCCCGGAAAGCTGAAGCGAGTGACCAGCCATGCCAGGGCCACACCGAATACCAGGCAGACAGGGATCGTCAGCACAGCAACGAACAAGGTCAGGCCGATGGCGGACAGGGTATATTCGTTGCTGACATTGTCCCAGAACACCGCCACGCCCTGGGCGAATGCTTGGGCGAAGATCGCCACCAACGGCAACAGCAGAAATAGCGCGGCAAGACACAGGGCGGCACCGATCAATAGGCGCCGTACAGCTGGAGAATCACCAATGCGTCTCATCAGCCTTTTCCTCCATGCAGGCGCCGTATGAAGCGCCCTTGCCAGATGTTGATGGCCAGCAGTAGCGCAAGTGACACGAACAACACCACCGAGGCGATCGCCGAAGCCCCGGCATAATCGTATTCCTGCAATTTGACGAAAATCATCAAGGCGGTGATCTCGGTTTCATAGGGCATGTTGCCGGCAATGAAGATGATCGCTCCGAACTCGCCCAAAGAGCGTACGAATGCCAGGCCGGTGCCGGTGACCAGTGCCGGCCAAAGATGCGGCAGGATGACTCGACGAAAGGCGACACCGTCGGTTGCGCCCAGCGACATGGCCGCCTCATCCACCTCTATCGGCATGTCTTCCAATACCGGCTGCACCGTACGCACTACAAACGGAATACTGGTAAAGGCCATGGCCAGGGCGATCCCCACCCAGGTATAGGCGACCTGGAACCCTAACGGTTCCAGCAAGCGGCCCATCCAGCCATTGCTGGCATAAAGGGTGGCCAGGGTAATGCCGGCAACTGCTGTGGGTAGGGCGAAGGGCAGATCCATCAGCGCATCGAGAAGCCGCTTGCCGGGAAAGCTGTAGCGTACCAGCACCCAGGCCAGCAACAAGCCGAACACAGCATTGATCAGCGCCGCCACGGCAGCAGCGCCGATCGTCACCATATAGCTTGCCACCACTCGGCCTTCGGTGATGATGGCCCAGTATTGCGCCAGGCTGAGGCCAGCCAGCTGCCCGAACAGACCGGTCATGGGTAATAGCAGCACCAACGAAATGAAGGTGACGCTGATGCCCATGGAAAGGCCGAACCCCGGCAGCACACGGGTGCTACCGGAGCGAAACAGGGCGTTGGGTTTTAGAGCGCTTGATTTTAAAGCATTAAGTTTCATGCGTTGAGGTTACCGACGCTGAAGCTGGTCAAGGAGAGCACCCCCTGCGAAGTGAGTTTCCATGGCCTCATTCCAGCTGCCGAAGACATTTTCCACTTCCAGAAGTTTGGTTGCCGGAAATTGATCAGCGAATTCGGCGACGACGTCTTCATGGTGAATCCGATAGTTGAAACCGGCGAGCAAACGCTGGGTATCTTCTCTATAGAGATATTCCAAGTAGCTGCGGGCGAGGTCCATATTACCGTTGCGTTCGGCGTGTTCTTCCACCACGGCGACCGGGAATTCGGCCAGAATGCTTACCGGCGGCACGATGACTTCATAATCTTCCGTGCCGTACTCGCCGCGAATGTTATTGACCTCGGACTCGAAACTGATCAGCACATCGCCGATACCACGCTCGATAAAGCTGGTGGTAGCCCCGCGACCGCCGGTATCGAACACTGAAACATTACCCAGGAAGGTGCGCATGAAATCATGGATCTGTTGTTCGTCGCCATCGAACTGATCCTCGGCAAAGCCCCATGCCGCCAGGTAGGTATAGCGGCCGTTGCCGGATGTCTTGGGATTGGGAAACACGATGTCGACGTCTTCACGCACCAGATCATCCCAGTTTTCGATGCCCTTGGGATTGTCCTTGCGCACCAAAAAGGCGGTGGTGGAATAATACGGTGAGGCATTGTTGTCGAATTGGCTCTGCCAGTTCTCGGCGACCAGGCCGGCGTCGGCCAGTACCTGAACATCGGTTACCTGATTGAAAGTGACGACGTCGGCACGCAAGCCCTGCATGATGGCGCGTGCTTGCGCGGAAGAGCCGCCGTGAGACTGCTGGATGAGAACGTCCTCTCCTTCGTTTTCCTGCCACCAGGCCTCGAATTCAGGGTTGATGGCGGAAAACAGTTCACGCGCAATGTCGTAAGAGGAGTTCAGCATCTCGCGGTCTTGAGCAAGCGCCGGGGTGGAAACGCCGACACCCAGAGCAAGAGCAAGAACGCTGCGCCGCAAATAGAGAGGAAATGTCATGGGGTACTCCTTGTTCGGTAAACCTGACTAATTGTTGGGCGGTCAGGATTTAATTGAGAAAAAGGGTAGCCCTGTTATTATGGAATTACAATCCTGTTTATTATTCTTTTTTGAAATATAGGTGTACCTTGGGAGTGCGCAGAACGCCTGTGCAGTGTCGCTTGCTCTGGTAAAATGCTGGCCTGTTGTGCTTCGCTACTTCATTTTTCCGCTGCTTTATTCTGGATGACACCATGACCGCAACGTCACGCGATTTCCTGATAGCTCCCTCGATTCTCTCCGCCGATTTTGCCCGGCTGGGGGAGGAAGTGGATAACGTCCTGGCCTCAGGGGCTGATATCGTGCATTTCGATGTCATGGACAACCACTACGTCCCCAACCTGACCATCGGCCCGATGGTATGTGAGGCGTTGCGCAAACATGGCGTGACGGCGCCTGTCGATGTGCACCTGATGGTCAAACCGGTGGATCGTCTGATCGGCGATTTTATCGATGCCGGGGCCACCTATATTACCTTTCATCCGGAAGGCTCCGAACATATCGACCGCTCGCTACAATTGATTCGCGAAGGCGGCTGCAAATCCGGCCTGGTATTCAACCCGGCGACGCCGCTTTCGTACCTGGATTACGTCATGGACAAGGTCGACATGATTCTACTGATGAGTGTCAATCCGGGTTTCGGCGGCCAGAGTTTCATTCCAGCCACGCTGGACAAGGTGCGCGAGGCGCGGGCGCGTATCGACGCCTCGGGGCGAGACATCCGTCTGGAAGTGGATGGCGGCGTAAAAGCAGATAACATCGTGGAAATCGCTCGTGCGGGCGCTGATACCTTTGTTGCCGGTTCAGCAATTTTCAAGGCGCACCAATCCAGTGACCCCCATGGCTACGACAGCGTCATCCGGCAGATGCGTGAGCAATTGGCGCAAGGCTAAAGAGAGCAGATATAAAGAGGTCGTGATAAAGAGAGAAAATATGCATCCAATACTGGACGACAAGCGCCTGTTGGCGTTTGATCTTGATGGCACCCTGGTCGATTCCGTGCCCGACCTGGCGGTGGCAGTGAGCAAGGCGCTGCGCGAGCAAGCACTGCCCGAACCGCAGGAGGAAGAAGTGCGCGACTGGGTGGGCAATGGTTCCTGGGTATTGATGGAGCGCGCCTTGAACTGGGCATTGGGCGAAACGCCGACGCCGAGCCAATGCGAGCAGGGACACAGCGATTTTCTTTACCATTATGGCCTTGCGCCTATTGTCCAGACGCGTTTATACCCCGGGGTCAAGACGACGCTGGACGCCCTGGCTAGGCTTCCCTTGCACCTGGTGTTGGTGACCAACAAGCCCGAGCGTTTCATTGAGCCGATCCTCGCTCATTTCGGTTTGGCCGAGCATTTCTCGCGGTGTCTGGGGGGCGACTCCCTGCCGCGCAAGAAGCCCGACCCGCTACCGCTTACCCATTGCGCTGAGCATTTTGGCATTTTGCCCGCGCAATCTTTGATGATAGGCGACTCGCGTCATGACATCGCTGCCGGCAAGGCGGCGGGCTTTGCGACATTGGCCGTGCCTTACGGCTACAATCATGGACAGCCTATCCGCCTCAGTGAGCCTGATGTGGTGCTCGACTCCCTGGAGCAGCTGCTTTCGCCTGTTCCCCATGCAACAAGGACCGCTTGATGATGACCCCGGAACGCTTCCAAGAACTCAGCCTCGCCGGCTATAACCGTATTCCGGTTTCGCTAGAGGTGCTGGCGGACCTGGATACGCCGCTTTCTACTTACCTGAAGCTGGCCAATACGCCCTGGACCTTCCTGTTGGAGTCGGTTCAAGGTGGCGAGAAGTGGGGGCGTTACTCGATCATCGGCCTGCCCAGCCACGAGCGTATCGAAGTCCGCGGTTTCACGGTTCACCATATTCGTGACGGTGAAACACAGGGCGTGACCGAAGTGGAAGATCCGCTGGACTGGATAGAGAAGTTCCAGGCTCGCTTCAAGGTGCCCAAGCTGGATGACCAGCCACGCTTCGATGGTGGCTTGGTGGGCTACTTCGGCTACGAGACCATTCGTTATATCGAACCACGCCTGCGGGGAGTGGAAAAACCCGATCCCCTGGGCGTGCCGGATATCTTGTTGATGGTGTGCAATGACCTGGTGGTGTTCGATAACCTTTCCGGGCGTTTGACCCTATGGACCCACGCCGACCCTGCCGACCCCCAGGCCTTGGCGCAGGCGCAGGCCCATTTGCAGCGACTTGAAACGCGGCTGCGTGAAGCGCGTGTCGACCCGAAAAGCAGTGGCAGTGGTCGTTGCGCGGTTCAGGAAAGCGATTTCAACTCCGGTTTTACCGAAAGCGGCTTCAAGGCGGCGGTGGAAAAAATCAAGGAGTACGTCCTGGCGGGTGACATCATGCAGTGCGTGCCGTCTCAGCGCATGTCGATTCCCTATCAGGCCTCGCCGCTGGATTTGTATCGGGCATTGCGCAGCTTGAACCCTTCGCCGTACATGTTCTATTTCAACCTTGATGATCATCAGGTGGTGGGTTCCTCGCCGGAAATTCTTACCCGCCTGGAGGGTGATGAAGTGACCGTGCGGCCCATCGCCGGTACCCGTAAACGCGGCAAAAACGAAGAGGAAGACAAGGCGCTGGAGGCGGACCTGCTTGCCGACCCCAAGGAAATCGCCGAGCACCTGATGTTGATCGACCTGGGGCGCAACGACGTGGGGCGCATCAGTGAAATCGGCAGTGTCGAAGTGACCGATCAGATGGTCGTCGAGCGCTATTCGCATGTGATGCATATCGTTTCCAACGTCACCGGCAAGCTCAAGCTGGGCCTGACGGCGATGGATGCCCTGCGCGCCACTTTTCCGGCGGGCACGGTATCCGGTGCGCCCAAGATCCGGGCACTGGAAATTCTCGATGAGCTCGAGCCGGTCAAGCGTGGGGTTTATGCCGGTGCCGTGGGTTATCTTTCCTGGCACGGCAATATGGACACCGCCATCGCGATTCGTACTGCCGTGATCAAGGATGGCCAGCTGCATGTTCAGGCCGGCGCGGGTATCGTCGCCGATTCAGTACCCGAGATGGAGTGGCAGGAAACCCTGAACAAGGGGCGGGCGATTTTCCGTGCAGTAGCCATGGCCGAACGCGGCCTGGATAACCTCGACGAAAGCTGAGGCTAGGCCGGAAAGAAGGGAGTGCAACTATCGTGGCGTCAGCCGTGCTTGTAGCGTTGGCGTCGCCATTGCCGGGCGATAAGCCCATGAGAAGGCGACAGCAGCAAAGCCAGCAGAAACAGGGTGGTGGCTACCAGTACGATTGCGCCGCCCGAGGCCACATCGAACGTCACCGAAAGCGATAACCCGATGACCGCCGACAACACCCCGACGCCCACCGACAAGCCCAGCATGACGGCAAAACGATCCGTAAGCAGGTGGGCCGTGGCTCCCGGTGTGATCAGCATGGCCACCACCAGGATAATGCCCACGGTTTCCAGGCTGGCGACGATAGTCAGGGTCAGAAGCAGGATCAGCCCGTAATGAATCAAGCCGGTATTGAAGCCCAAGGCCTGGGCCTGTTGTGGGTCGAAGGTATAGAGCAACAAAGGGCGGTAGGCCAGTCCCACAGCGACCACTGCCAGCACGCCGGAAAATAGCGTGAGTAACAAGGCGGAAGGCTGCACCCCGAGCACATTGCCGAACAGGATATGCATCAGGTGAGTGTTAGAGGCGATCTTGCTGATGATGACGATGCCCAGAGCAAAGGCGGCGGTGAACATCAAACCCATGGCGGCATCGGACTTGATCCGGGTATGACGTTCTATGGCGCCGATGCCGAGTGAGGTCAAGGCGCCAGTAATAAAGGCGCCGACGAAAAACGGCCAGCCCAAGAGATAGGCAATTGCCACCCCTGGAAGAACCGCATGGGAAATGGCATCCCCCAGCAACGACCAGCGCTTGAGTACCACGAAGCAGGAAAGCATGCCGCATATCGCACCGACCAGTATCGAGGTCAGTAGGGCGCGTTGCATGAAGGCATACTGAAAGGGCGCGGCCAGTGATTCGGGAAGCCAGCCAACGATTACCATCAGGGCATTGATCAACAGCTCGACCAAGGAAAGGCCCAGCATCTCGAATGCTTGCATTATTGCCACTCCACGGTTGAATCAAGCGGGGTGGCCACCGCCATGCGTGCCAGCATCTGTTCGCTCAACATCTGCTCAGGTACACCTTGGTCGACCACACCGCGATTGATCAGGACCACATGGTCGGCATGCTGGCGTGTTCCCACCAAGTCGTGGGTTACCATGATAATGGTGCGTCCGGCACTGCGCTGTTGTGCCAACACCTTCAGAATCAAGCGTTCACTGACTGGATCGACTCCTGCCAGGGGTTCATCCAGCAGCAGTACCTTGGCATTTTGCGCTAAAGCGCGCGCCAGCAATACGCGTTTTTTCTGCCCGCCGGAAAGTGCACCGATGGGTCGCCTGGCAAGATCCGACATGTTCACTGCTTTCAAAGCCTCTTCAACGGCCTGGTGATGCGCCCGATCAGACCAGCGAGGAGGCAATAGTCGACGCCAGATGGAATCTTGGCGCATGAGACCGTAGCGTGCGGTCATCACGGCTTCTTTTACCGAGATCGGAAAATCCCATTCGATGGCTTCGCGTTGTGCCATATAAGCAATGGTGCCGGCCCGGCGGTGCTCGGAAAGGGAGCCGCCGAATACCTGAATTAAGCCTCGTAGAGGCTTCATGCTGCCAATCAGCAAATGAAACAAGGTCGATTTTCCAGCCCCGTTGGGGCCGATAATGGCCGTCCATTGATGGGCCTTCAGCCGCAGGTTGATATCCATGAGTACTGGCTGGCCGTCATAGGCGGCGTAGATCCCCTGAATGTCGACTGCAGGTGAGTCAGGCTCTGAAGTCACTCCTGATTTCCCCCGAGAGTGTCGCGCAAGAGTCTTGCGTTGTGGCGCATCAATGCGAAGTAATCAGCTGCCGGCCCTTCAACGGAACTTAGCGAGTCGACATAAAGCGGTCCTGCTATCTCAACCTGAGTATCGCGAGCTACGGCAGTGACGTGACGGTCGGAGATGGTGCTCTCCCAGAAGAGTGCCTTGGGTTGGCGGCTATTGACCAGGTCGATCACACGCATGACTTGGCTTGGGGTACCTTCGGTTTCGCTATTGGTGCCCCAGATGCCGTTATGGGTAAAGTCATAGGCATTGGCAAAATAGGAAAATGCCGCTTCGCTGGTGATCAGCAGGCGCTGGTTGTCGGGAATCGCACTGAGCAACTCGGTCAATTCATGGTGCAGTACATAGAGGGCGTTGACGGTGTCTTCAGCACGTTGATGAAAGGCATCGGCGTGGGCGGGTTGTTGCGCGGCAAGCGATTCGGCAATCACATTGACATAGGCGGCGGCTGCACGCGGGTCCATCCACATATGCGGGTCGGACTCACCTTCGTAGTCACCGGTGACAATCGGCAAGGGGGGATAATCGGCTTGCGCGGCCAGTTCCACCAAGGGTACGTCTGCAGATAAGGTCGCCCTGACCTGAGACATCCACTGTTCCAGGTTGAAGCCATTATAGAAAACGATGTCGGCATCTTCCAAGGCCATGAAGTTACTGGGGGTGAGTTCCCAGTCATGCGCTTCGGCACCGCGAGGGGTGAGCGAGGTGACATTGCCGTGCTCACCGGCGACACGTTCTATCAAATCGGCGGGAACAGAGAAGGTGGCTACGATTTCGAGGGGAGTATGGTTATCGGCATGGGCCGTTGTCACGCTTGCCATCAATCCTATGTTGAGCAGACCTAGATTTAGTGAAAAAACTCCTGAAAAAACAAAGGCTTTTCCGTAGCTCCACATCTTGTGCATATCGCGCTCCCGGCAATCATGATAATGCTGACGATGATAGAGACTGCACGGAGCTCTTACCAGCATCAATAAACTATCGCTGTTAGACACATTATCAATTGTTTTCACTAAGTGTTGCCCTGAGCACTGGTGCGACCACGCAATAGCAGCGTAGCACCCAACCACACCAGACGGTACAATCGGCCTTAATACCAACGCATGCCGCGCCGCAGCTCATAGAATTGTGAGTAATCGCATAAGGCAGGAAAACAAAGCCTATAGGAATCAAAAGCTTATGCCTAAAAAGGTTTTGATGATCGATAACTACGACAGCTTCACCTTCAATATAGTGCAGTACTTGGGGGAGTTGGGCGCCGAGGTGCTGACCTATCGTAACGATGAAATCACTGTGGAAGAAATCGAGGCAATCGGGCCAAGCCATCTGGTGATTTCCCCAGGCCCCTGCACCCCCAATGAGGCGGGTATCTCAATGTCGGCAATCGAGCATTTTGCCGGCAAACTTCCGATTCTGGGGGTTTGCCTGGGCCATCAGGCGATCGGCCAGGTGTATGGCGGCGAGGTGGTTAGAGCGCCGCAAGTCATGCATGGTAAAACCTCCGCCGTCGAGCATGACGGTACAGGCGTGTTTGCCGGCTTGGACAATCCCTTGGAAGTCACGCGCTATCACTCCCTAGTAGTGGCAAGAGAAAGTTTGCCTGGCTGTCTGGAAGTGACCGGCTGGACAAGCAAGGAGGACGTGACGCCCGACTTGATCATGGGGTTGCGCCATCGCGATCTGGATATAGAGGGGGTACAGTTTCATCCCGAATCGATCCTGACCCACCAGGGCCATGAGCTACTGGCCAATTTTCTCAAGCGTGGCTCGAGCACGGTTTAAAGTTTAGGCGCGGCTTATTAAAGCTTAGATAAGTGCCATGCTGTGCTATCCAATTACCTGAACGCGAGGACGTCCTTTTCATGCAGATGCGAGATGCCATCAACGCGGTAATGCGCCGTGAACACTTATCCTTCGAAGATACCCATAGCGTCATGCGGCAAATCATGACCGGCGAAGCCACCGATGCTCAGGTCGGTGGGTTCTTGATCGGGCTGGCCATGAAAGGAGAAACGGCTGAAGAGATCAGTGCCGCCGCTCAAGTCATGCGTGAACTGATGAATCGCGTCTCGATCCATGCCGAGAATGTGGTCGATATCGTGGGCACCGGGGGGGACGGTGCCAACCTTTTCAATGTGTCGACTGCGGCAAGTTTCGTGGCGGCTGCCGGTGGCGCTCATGTCGCCAAGCACGGCAATCGCAGTGTGTCTTCGTCTTCCGGCAGTGCGGACCTGTTCGATGTGGCGGGAATTTACCTGGATCTCAAGCCAGAACAGGTCGGGCGCTGCATCGAGCAGGTCGGGGTAGGGTTCATGTTTGCGCCCAACCATCACCCGGCGATGCGTTATGCCATCGGCCCAAGGCGGGAAATGGGCGTGCGCACCCTGTTCAATATCCTGGGACCGCTGACCAATCCAGCAGGTGCGCCGAATCAGGTATTAGGGGTCTATGCACCGGAACTGGTGCCGTTGATGGCGGAGGTGCTGCAGCATCTGGGCAGCCGCCACGTCATGGTGGTTCACTCCGAGGATGGCCTGGATGAGATTTCTCTGGCGGCACCTACCCAAGTAGCGGAATTGAAAGATGGTGCGATTACTCAATACACCATCACACCGGAAAGCCTGGGCATCGAACGCCAGAGCCTGGCCGCGTTGCAGGTAGCGAGTGCCGAAGACAGCCTGCGCCTGGTGCGTGCGGCCTTGGTGGGCGATGGCGCAGCCGCTGATATGGTGGCCTTGAATGCCGGCGCTGCCCTTTATTGCGCCGGGATTGCCGATGACTTGAAAGAGGGCGTGCTGCTGGCCCAGGATGCTCAGGCATCCAAGTTGCCGCTGGAAAAAATGAACGAGCTGGCGAATTTCACCCGGGTCTTCCGTTGAGTGCTATTTCTGTCCTTTTTGCGATGAGATTTTCATGAATCAAACTGTCACCCCCACCATTCTGACCCGTATCCTGGCGCAAAAAGAGGCAGAGGTCGCCGAACGTCGTCAGGCGGTGTCTGAAGCCGATCTGCTGGCATTGGCGGTAGAACAAACGGCGCCACGTGGCTTTATCCAGGCGTTGACACAACGCATCAAGGCGGGTGAGCCCGGGGTGATCGCCGAGATCAAGAAAGCCTCTCCCTCCAAGGGCGTTATCCGGGAAGACTTCGATCCAGCTGAGATTGCCATAAGTTATGCTCAGGGTGGCGCGGCTTGTTTATCCGTGTTGACCGACGCGAACTTCTTTCAAGGCCATGAGGATTATCTGATTGCCGCTCGCGATGCCTGTGATCTGCCGGTAATCCGCAAGGATTTCATTACGCATGGCTATCAGGTATCCGAGGCACGAGCCATTGGTGCCGATTGCATATTATTGATTGTAGCGGCGCTGGATGACAGCCAGTTAGTGGATCTTAATCGACAAGCCATCGAGCTTGGCATGGATGTGCTGGTCGAGGTTCATGATGCGCAGGAGCTTGAGCGAGCGCTCAAGCTGGGGCTTTCTCTGGTGGGTATCAACAACCGTAACCTCCACACCTTCGAGACGCGCCTGGAAACTACCCTGGAACTATTACCGCTGATTCCCGCTGAAACGGTAGTGATTACCGAGTCAGGCATTCATGAGCAGGCGGATATCCAGCGCATGCGCAGCCACCACGTTCACGGTTTTCTGGTAGGCGAAGCCTTCATGCGCGAGGAAAAACCGGGAGAAGCCCTGCGCCGCCTGTTCTTCACGGCGTAGGGCGTCGTTACGCTTTATAAAGAGCAGAGCATTACTCAGCCGACTCCCTGAGGGAGCTGCGAGTGGCGGCCTGCTCTTTTTGCTGATCGTCGGGGATTTGCATCCCCCGAACAACCGCAGGACGGGCGCCGACTCGCTTGAGCCAATTCAGCAGGGGGTTCAGGCCGGCCACTGCCTCGGCTTCGGTCTCTTCCTCACTGAGCTCTTCAACGGCAGTTTTCGCCCAGGCATAGCAGGCGATATCCGCGATACTGTAGTGAGCGCCTCCCAAGTAAGGCACCTTCTCTAACCGAGCATTCATGACTTCCAGCAAACGCAAGGATTCCTCGCGATAGCGCTTGATGGCCATGTCACTTTTTTCCGGGGCGGCATTCTTGAACCAGTGCCATTGGCCTACCATGGGTCCAAGATGAGCCATCTGGAAAAATAGCCAGCCCAATGTCTCGCTACGCTCTTCACCTGATTCCGGCAGTAGAATACCGGTCTTTTCCGCTAGGTAAATTAGGATATTTCCCGACTCGAACAGCCGTCTCGGCTGCCCCGAGGCATCCTTGGCCTCATGATCGAGTAGTGCCGGAATCTTGCCATTCGGGCTGATTTTGCGAAATTCGGCGTCGTGTTGCTGCTCCTTGGTGATGTCCACGGCAATCACCCGATAAGGCAAGCCGAGCTCCTCCAGCATGATGGAGGCTTTCCTGCCATTGGGTGTGCTCCAGGTATATAGCTCAATCATCACGGTGCTCCTTTTAACGGGGTCTGTTGATTCGAAACTAGCGATTCACTAACCACAGTAGTATCGATAGCAGCAGGCTTGCCAAAATCATCGTGGTGACAGGAAAGTAGAAAGAGAAATTCTCACGGCGAATGACGATATCCCCGGGCAACTGGCCAAGGGGAAGTTTGGAAAGCCAGGGCCAGAGCAGGCCGATAGCCACGATCACCAATCCCAGCACAATCAGGGTTTTCGACATTCTCCCTCCTGAGAATATTGTTTAATGGCGTCCGCTTTCCTTGAGGGTTTTCAATAACCCCTGCAGCGGATGCAACAGCGTTGTCTCGGAGAAGCGTTTGACCTGGCTACGACAGGAATAGCCGGTCGCCAGTAGCCGGTCTTGACGTTGATTGTCTTCCACTACCGGTTGCCAGGATTGCGCATAAATGGTGGTCGAGGTGGCCAGGTTACGGGTTTCATGGCCATAGGTGCCGGACATGCCGCAGCAGCCGGTCGCGACCAATTCCAGGTTCAGGCCGAACGCCGCGAACACTTGCTGCCAAGCCTTGGGGCTACCGGGTGCATTGGTTTTTTCCGTGCAATGCGAAAGCAGCTGATAGCCAGGGTCGTGGAACGTCAGGTCATGCGGCACGAAACGCGTGCCCAGCGACAACAGCCACTCCTGAAGCATTAGTACTTCGGGTACCACCTTGGCGCCCAGCGATTTGACGTATTCCTGACGATAAGTGAGGGTCATGGCCGGGTCGATACCTACCAGGGGCACACCGAAGTCGGCAAGGGTACGTAAGCGTTTGGCCTGCTTTTCGGCGGTGCGTTCGAAGGCGCCCAGAAAACCTTGTACGTGCAAGGGTTTGCCATTGGCGGAATAAGGCGCCACGAATACACGGATATCCAGGCGCGATAAAAACTCGACGATATCCATCACCAGTTTAGCTTCAAAGTAGCTGGTGAACGCATCCTGGACAATCACCACGCTACGGGCTTTCTGTTGTTCGGTAAGCAGCGCCAGAGAGGTGGGGGTGGCTTCGCTGATTCCCCAGGCCTGGAGTTGTTTTTTCAGGCTGGCGCGGGAAAGTGGCGGGCTATCGCTGATGCCCAGGGGGCCTGCCATCAATTTGTCGACCCAGCGTTGGCCGATCAAGGTGTTATACACAGGCGCCATTCTGGCGAGCGCCGGCATGGTGAATTCCGTGGCGCCGATCACATAATCACGCAACGGACGCAGGTAGCGACCGTGGTAGACCTCGAGAAACTGCGAGCGAAACTGCGGTACGTTGACCTTTACCGGACACTGGCCGGCGCATGACTTGCAGGCCAGGCAGCCGACCATGGCATCATACACTTCATGGGAAAAATCGTTGTGGTTGCGGCGAGCCAATGTGTTGAAGGTCCGCGCCGGGAAACTCTTGATAAATCCCCAGCGGCCTTCGGCTTTCTTTTTACGCGATTCATCCACGACGTCGATGCCAGCCTGCCCTTGCAGCCGCAGCCATTCGCGAATCAGGCTGGCACGCCCCTTGGGTGAGTGAATACGGTCTCGGGTGGCTTTCCACGACGGACACATGGGGTCATCGACATCGTAGTTGTAGCAGGCACCATTGCCATTGCAATACACCGCGGCGTCATAGGCTTGCCATGCCTGTTCGTCAATCTGACGATCGAGTTCCCCGCGTGTGGTCACCCCATCGATGGCCAGAAGATTGGGGTCGTTGGCTTTCACCGGTGTGTCGCCCAGTGGGGTGGCGATCTTGCCCGGGTTCAACTGGTTGTGGGGGTCGAAAGCGGCTTTCACACGTTGCAGGCTGGGGTAAAGGTCACCGAAGAATTTAGGCGCGTATTCCGAGCGTATGCCCTTGCCGTGTTCACCCCATAGCAGGCCGTGATATTTTTGGGTCAAGGCGGCGACTTCGTCCGAGACCTCTCGAATCAAGCGTGCCTGCCGAGGGTCTTTCATGTCGATGGCGGGGCGTACATGCAATACCCCGGCATCCACATGGCCGAACATGCCGTATTCCAGCCCCCGGGCGTCCAGGGCGGCGCGAAACTCGCCGATGAAATCCGCCAGGTTCTCCGGTGGTACGGCGGTATCTTCGACAAACGGAATCGGGCGCTTTTCGCCCTTGGCATTGCCCAGTAGCCCCACCGCACGCTTACGCATGGCATAGATGCGCCGAATCTTCGACCTGCCTTCCGCCAGGGTATAGCCCAGACGGGGCACGCTTTCGTCATGGGTAAGATGCTGGGTAAACGCGGTGATGCGTTCAGCCAGACGCTCGGGATCATCGTCGTTGAATTCGATCAGGTTGATGCCGCGAATCGCCACGACCTGGGTGGTTTCACCATCTTCCTGGGGAAAGAACTCGGCGACGCTGTCCCAGACGAAATCATCCATCGCCAGCAGCAATACCTTGTCATCGACGGTTTCGATGGAAGTGGGACGTGACGGCTGCGGCTGAGCAGATGAGGAGCCGCTTCCCATCAAGGCCTTGGCGTCACGCAGCGCCTCCATGAAGCTTGCATAGCGCACGTTGACCAGGGTGGAGTACTTGGGAATCGGCAGCACATTGAGCACCGCTTCATTGAGAAACCCCAATGAGCCTTCCGAGCCGCACATCAGGCTGTTGATATCCAGGTGGCCTTCTGCATCGCGCAGGTGGGCCAGGTCATAACCGGTGAGGCAGCGGTTCAGCGGGGGGAAGGTCGCCTTGATCAGCTCACCTTGGGTGTCGATGATGTCTTGCGCGGTCTTGTGGACGCGACCGCGAATACCGCTTTGCTCGCATTCAGCCTGCTCTTCCGCCTTGTTGAGCGGGCGACTCTTCAGGTGAACGCCCCCCAGCAGGATGCTATCCAGTTCCAGCACGTGGTTGCGCGTCTTGCCGTATTCGCAACTGCCCTGGCCGCTGGCATCGGTGGAAATCATTCCGCCGATGGTGGCGCGGTTGGAGGTGGAAAGATCTGGAGCAAAGAACAACCCATGCGGCTTGAGTGCCGTATTGAGCTGGTCCTTGACCACTCCGGCCTGCACGCGCACCCGCCGGTTTTCCGGGTCGATATCCAGAATCCGATTCATGTAGCGCGTGACATCCACTACCAGCCCATCGGTAAGTGATTGACCATTGGTGCCGGTGCCGCCGCCTCGTGGGGTGAGGACGATATTGCGATGCGGCATTTCCGATGCCAGCTTGGTGATACGTTGGATATCTTCGGCATGCCTGGGGTAGAGCGCCGCCTGGGGCAAGCGCTGATAGATCGAGTTATCGGTCGCAAGCACCGTGCGATTAGCGTAATCAGGCGCAATATCGCCTTCAAAACCGGCGGTTTTCAGCGCTGCCAGAAAACGTACGTAATGCTTGTCGAGACGCTCGATAAGAGCGGTTTGAGTATCCAGAGGTGCAATCATCAGATTTTGCGCGAGATACCCGGTACTTCTAGTGCCGGGAGGGATAGCGCGTCGCCCGCAGGGCGACCAGGATTACGCCACCGTCTGTCCCGCTCCTCCTTTTTGTCGGTTAGTGGATGTCAGGTGATAGCCGTAGCCATCGCTGCGCTGGGTCACCGCGCAGTATTTGTGCGAGATGCCTTGCACCGCTCCGTGTTCGGTCTGGATGTTAAAGCTGCCGGTTTTGCGCACCGCGACACGCCCGGTATGCGTTCCGGCTTTCTTGCCGGTTGGCACGATAGCCTTGACCATATCGCCGGTCTGAAACCCCTGAACTTGCTTTTGCCGCATCAAGAAACCGCGAGGGAAGCCGTGCTTGGTTAAGCGGGTACGCTTGTAGCTGCCGCGCCCGGTGGCTTTGATGGTCAGCGTCGGAACCGCCCAATCGTGCAGAGTGTCGAAAGCACCGACACAGGCCGCATCCAGGGCGTGGGTTTTGGGAATAGTAAGGCGCTGGCGGTTGTATTTGGTGCGCCCGCCAGTGCCGACGGCCATCGGCAGGCCGGTCGTCTTGAGTGCGCTGAACAGCGACCAGCGGGTCGCGTTGACCGCACTGGCGTCGCGTAGTGGCTGTTTAAGCTGGCGCTCTACCCGCTCAAGCTGTGTTTCAGCCGTGTGTCCGTTGGCTTTCAGGCGCTTTCTTAGCCCTCTGTCGGTGGCAAAGAAGTCAGCCAGCGGCAGGGCATCCTTGGCTTGGTTACAGTCGTGGCAACTCAACGTCAAATTGCTGACGCGGTTAGAGCCTTGGCGCGTGCGCGGCACGACATGCTCGATTTCCAGTGGCGTATCCTTGGTGCCGCAGTAGGCACACTCACGGCCCCACTTTTCCAGCAGGTACTCGCGTACCTCGTAGCCAAGCAGCGTGCCTTGCTGATATTCCACGCCGCTAATTTCAGGGTTTTCCAGCTTTTGGGTGTCGAAACGCACCAACTCCTGGCTGATCGCAGTGATCGGTGTCAACCGAGAAAACCGATTGATCCACGCCATCACCGTATCCACCTGATGTTGCAAGCTGGGGGCCAGCCAGCCCTTGGGCTTGGTGCGGTTGTCAAAACGCGGCGCGCGGTAACGCAGGTTTTTTGAACGGCGACGCCGCCGAAACGCAGCCCGCTGTTCCATCGCCTTCCTGATCGAGTAGCCGCGATGAACGAGATCAAACAGACATAGCACATGCCGCTGGCCATCGTTCGTTTCACGCATCAGCGCCAGCCCGGTCGTCTTGCTGCCGGGGTCGATGCCCAGGCGTAACGGCTGGGTGTCGCCACCCATCCTATCCTTCAGCCGGATCGTGAACGGATAGCGCTTATGCACCACGGCGCGGCCACGTTCCAGCAGCAACCGAGCGCGCTTCTCGCTACACGGCATTAACGGCTGCTTGTGTTTATCCAATACGAAAACCGCCATGGCGATTTCCTCCGTGTTAATGCCCTTACGGGCCTGGTGTCGCGGGGCTTGCGCCCCGTCTCCCCTCGGGAATGTCGATAACCGGCTCCTGCGTTTCCGCAGCGGTCAGAACCTTCGGCGTTTTACCTTGCGCCCATGGCGGCGTACCGCAGCATGATCCTGACCTTCCAGAGCCCGCCGCTGAGGAAGTACGGCGGGGTGGGTCTTGGCGACCTGTTACCAACGTAGCGGGTTGGCTACCGCCCTCCCTGGTCAACCGGGCTTGTTGTTACAAGCCTCCGGCTTCAGCCGAAGGTAGTTGACGTTCAAGCCATATTCAAGCCATCACTGCCGGCGTTGCCGGAGGGGAAGTAAGTAGGGCTTACTTTACCGCAGCGAAAGGTCAGGCGCACTCAGCGCCATGCATTGCATTACCCGGCCAACGCTTCTTCCACCAGGCGGCGAGCTTCTGTCGACATGGGCAGCGCCAAGGCCAATTCATGCGCTTGAGGTGACATCTTTCCCCAAGTCTTTTGCACGATGCGCAGCATGTGGTCGTGTTCCAAGGTGCGCGAAAAATCGCCGAAATAATTTTCCAGAAAGACCAGACAGGCGCAATCTTCCAATGCCTGAACGCAGGCGTCACGCCCCAACCCTTGCTTGCGGATCATCCGGGCGACACGCGCGGCGTCTTCGGGACTGTAACCGGCGTTCTCCATCAGGCCTGCGGTGGTCTCGCCGGCGCGCTTTCCCTGGTCGCGACGCCAGGTCAGATAGCCCACCCGACCTGCGGGGTAGTCTTCGCGCGGCACCTGCCAGCGTTGCAGGTGCTGAGCGCGCACTGCCAGCCGCAGCAACTCATCCGGGGCTTCATGAACTCTTTCCAGCCATTCGCTCATGCGTTGCGCGTACCATAATTCTCGGGGAACCGGCTCGCCACCCACCTCGACATGGCGGGGGTCTTGGTCATGCAGCGCATCGAGTGCGGTCAGGGTCAGCTCGAAAGGTGACGAAGTGCTCATGCGGGGCTCCAAGGGTTGGGGGGTTCTATAGGCATATTTTGGTGCCGAATACGTCTCATCATGCAATGCCTCCTGGCTGGTTACCAATCGCCAGCCTTGTAATCTACATGTACGGCCAATACATGCTGTAGCATTCACTGAATCACGTGCGCCGGTTTTTCCGGAACCACCTATTCCATCAATGGTCAGTTGCTACCTGTTTCCGGAAATCATTTTTATGCAGTCAATCAGTTTTTTTGATTCAGTCGGTGAAAAAATAGGCGAGATCATTCGCGCCTTCGTCGATTTTCTAGTGGCAATGTTCAGCAATTTCTTTGGTGCCATGGATGCCTTCGTGGATGGGTTGACCCGGTCGCTAGGCATCAACGCCTCGTTCTTCAGCATCGCCGTACTGGTGGTCGGTCTCTTGATCGTTTTCGGCGGCATCCGCGCTCTGCTGCGTGGTTCGGTCGTTGGCGGGGTGCTCCGAACCTTGGTCGGGCTGGTGATTCTTTCTTGGCTGATTCCCTGAGGCCTCTCCATTAGCTCCCCCTTACCTATTAAAAACGAGGATTTTTGGTAACGTTCCGGTGAGGCCATGGCTCCTGGGTCGGCTTTTGCCTACAATAGGCACCTTTTCGCGCAGCTTGCGTTGCGCATAGTTGATTGATTTCAGGCCAAGGGACAGGATTTCATGCTCGATCCGAAACTGCTGCGCGGTGATCTTGAAGAGGTTGCCCGACAACTGGCCCGGCGGGGCTTTGTGCTCGATATCGAGCAGCTGCAAAGGCTGGAAACCCAGCGCCGCGAGCTGCAAACCGAAACCGAAAAATTGCAGAATGAGCGCAATCAGCGTTCCAAGGCAATTGGCAAGGCCAAGGCCAATGGCGAAGATATTGTCCCCTTGTTGGCGGAAGTCAGCGATCTTGGGGACCGTCTGGATAGCGCCAAGATCAAGCTGACCGATGCTCAGGAACAATGGGAGACGCTGGTGAGCGGCATGCCCAACCTGCCGCATGAAAGCGTGCCGGAAGGCAAGACTGAAGACGACAACGTGGAACTTCATCGCTGGGGCACGCCGCGCGAGTTCGATTTCGAAGTGTTGGATCATGTCGATCTGGGCAAGAAATCCGGTTATCTCGATTTTGACCTGGCAGCCAAGCTGACCGGTGCCCGCTTTGCGGTGATGCGGGGTCCGATTGCGCGCCTGCATCGTGCGCTGACCCAGTTCATGCTGGACATACAGACCGAGCAACATGGCTACGAAGAGTGCTATGTGCCGTATATGGTCAATCGTGACTCCCTGTTTGGCACCGGCCAGTTGCCCAAATTCGGCGAGGACCTGTTCAAGCTGGATGACGAGCGCGGCTATCACCTGATTCCCACCGCCGAGGTGCCGCTGACCAATTTTGCCCGTGACGAGATACTCGACCAGGCAGTGCTACCCATGAAGCTGACCGCGCATACGCCCTGTTTTCGGAGTGAAGCGGGGTCGCATGGGCGTGATACGCGGGGCATGATTCGCCAGCATCAGTTCGACAAGGTCGAAATGGTACAGCTGGTGGAGCCGGAGACCAGCTATACGGCGCTAGAGGAAATGCGCGGCCATGCGGAAGCGATTCTGCAAGCGCTGGCGTTGCCGTATCGCGTGGTGACCCTGTGTACCGGGGACATGGGGTTCGGCGCGGCCAAGACCTACGATCTGGAAGTGTGGCTGCCTAGCCAGGAAACGTACCGTGAGATTTCGTCGGTTTCCAACTGTGAGGATTTTCAGGCGCGGCGCATGCGAGCGCGTTTTCGTCATCCCGAAGAAAAGAAGCCTCGGTTACTGCATACCTTGAACGGCTCGGGCTTGGCGGTGGGACGTTGCCTGCTGGCGGTAATGGAGAATCACCAGCAGGCCGACGGCTCGGTGACTATTCCTGAGCCGCTGCGTCCTTACCTGGGTGGGGTCGAGCGGCTTTCTCTGTAATGGCCCATTGAACGTTGACTCCGGCATCGATGCGAATGATGCCGGGGTGATATTCGGCTTGGGTGCCACTGCTTTCCATGCTGTCGGCACGTATCGACATCATGCGCGGGGCGAAGACCGGCGATTGCGTTTCCTGGACCTGAGTGATCTCGCCAAGCGTAATGTTCAGCGTGTCGGCCATCAGTTGCGCTTTATGGTGAGCTTTTTCTAACGCTTTTACCAAGGCTTCATCGGTGGCGGCTTCACGGTCTTTCAAGTCGAATTGAACGCCGTCAAGCGAGTTCACTCCCGCATCGACCAAGGCATCAAGTATATCTTCCAGTCGCTCCAGGTCGTTCAGTGCTATCTCGATAGGGCGTTCCAGGCGGGTACGTACAAGCGTTTCTCGCTCATTGCTCTGCGAAGGACCGTTGACATGTTCTGGTCGTATATTGAGTGACCCTGCATTGATGGCGTCACGCGCCAGGCCCATTTCTTCCATGTGACCAATCAGCTCGCTGGCACGCTGCTCCAGGCGTTGGCGTGCCTCGGCCAAGGCGTCGCTATCCTGCGTCTGGCTGTCACGTTGCGCCACAGCGGGAGTGTGTTCCCACAGCCTGGCCTTCAAGGTGGCCTTATCTGGTTCGACGTCCATCGAGGCTTGGGCTTGAATGTTGATTGAAGGCGGTGGATGAGAGGCCGAAGCGGAGGCGGAAGGCGCGCTCATGAGTACGACAAGAGTGCCGAGGAGTGTGGCCAAAAATGAGTGGCGCAGCGTTTTGGCGTGATCAAGCGACAACATGCTAAAGCCTCCTTGCGGACAACCAGGGTGTTGGTGAATGTCTGAGCGGGATGAATGAACGGGTTGGAAGCATGAGACGTTGGAAAGTTCACTCGCGTCCGCACGAAGCGGCTCAAGAAAATACCATTGGGTTTGTGCTCTTGGCGAGCCGCAACCATGATGGAAAAGATGGCAGGCAAGAGTAATGGATATGACGAAATTAACGGATGAGTATTACCGCAATGTGCCTCTGAACGCTACCTTGGCGATGGCGGCATTGGTGGTGATTGTGGCTGGAATGAAAGCCGGAGCCGAGTTGCTCGTGCCGTTGCTGCTGGCAATTTTCATTGCTGTTGTGTGTACGGCGCCGGTGCAGTGGTTGAATCGGCGGGGGTTGAGCTTACGCGCTGCTGTGTGGCTGACGCTGTTGGTGTTGCTGGTATTTGTTTCCTTGCTCGGTTTATTGGTGGTGAATAGTTTTACTACGTTTATTGAAGCATTGCCCGACATTGAATCACGTTTGTATGAACATTACTGGAATATACTCAATGTCTTGGCCTCGAAGGGGTTGGCGATCAACCCGGACCAGCTAAGTAATATATTCAATATGGATGAAGAGACTTCCTGGGTTCCCCAGTTTCTGGGGGAAATAGGCAATCTTTTCATGCAAAGCATTATTGTGTCATTGCTGGTCATTTTCATGCTGTTTGAAACGCTGAATTTTCGCGAGAAGGTATCGCGCGCACTGGTCAATCCAGCACCGAGCTTGAAGCGTTTCAGAGAGTTCAGTTCAACGCTTAAACGTTATCTAGCGGTCAAGACCATGATCAGCCTGGTCACCGGCATATTGGTTTGGCTGGCCTGTCTGGCTGTAGGCGTCGACTTTCCTTTGCTGTGGGCGGTGTTCGCCTTCGCGTTGAATTTCATTCCGAATATCGGCTCGGCGATTGCGGCGATACCACCGGTGCTGCTGCTGTTGGTAGCCCAGGATGGGGGCTTGCTGCAGGCAATAATATTGGCCTCGGCTTACTTGGTAATCAATTTCGTGCTGGGAAATTTGGTAGAACCTAGAGTGATGGGGCAGGCGTTAGGATTGTCGACATTCGTCGCCTTCCTTTCGCTGGTGGTATGGGGATGGATCTTCGGGGCAGCCGGGATGCTGTTATCGGTGCTTTTGACGATGACGCTGAAGATTGCTCTGGATAGTCATCCGCAAACGCGCTGGATGTCGTACCTGCTTGGGCCGGGGGCAGGGCCGAAAGCACCCCCCAGTATCGAGGAAGCCGACCTGCCGCCCTCCAAGCGTCGTGAGTAGCATGAATGACGCCGCCGACTCAAGGTCGGCGGCGAAGCTACACAGGGGGCAGGACAGGGGTCAGGCGTTTTGATCGATGAACTGTGCCAGCTGTGATTTGGACTGAGCGCCTACCAAGGAAGCTACCTTGGTACCGGACTTGAACAACATCACGGTGGGGACGCCTCGCACGCCTTGTTCCGCTGCAATTTCCGGCGCGTCGTCGACGTTGATGCTGACCACCTTGAGATTTGTTTCACGCTCAGCGGCCACTTCGTCCACTACCGGCGCCATCACCTTGCACGGGCCGCACCAGGGTGCCCAGAACTTCAGCAGTACCGGCTGTTCAGCGTTAAGTACTTCTTGTTCAAAATTGGCGTTGGTGACATCAACATTATTGGCCATATGCTTCTCCCGTTTGCGTTGCTCTTACTGTTACGTTGCCTCAAAAGTGAGCAACGATCATCATGCGGTGTCGTGACGTTTTACCGCGCCAAGTCGGCAGATGTTAGCGGGCGTAGAAGGTGGTGGCAAATTTCCTGTGCTAATACGACAGCGGAAGACCTTGGAGCGCGTTGCGCTTAAAATGCTGGATGTATATGCTATAAGGTAATTATTCTTGGATTATTTATTCTATCGAGCGCTATACCAAGATGCTATATCAAGCCTGCTATCAGGATGGCAAACGTTCGTGAGAAAGGCTACGGGAGGGGAGCATGAAATTACAACAATTACGCTATATCTGGGAAGTGAGTCGTCACAATTTGAATGTGTCGGCCACTGCGCAAAGCCTCTTCACCTCTCAGCCGGGTATTTCCAAACAAATCCGATTGCTGGAAGATGAGCTTGGGGTGGAGATATTCGCCCGTAGCGGTAAGCACCTGACCCGGGTGACGCCTGCAGGGGAGGCTATTATCGAGCTGGCAGGAAGAGTGCTGCGTTTGTCCGAAAACATCAAGCAAGTGGCTCAAGAACACAGTGATGAGCACCGGGGTAGCTTGTCTATCGCTACCACCCATACTCAAGCCCGCTATGCCTTGCCGCCTGTGATCAGCGAGTTCACCCGTAAATATCCCGATGTGGCCCTGCATATGCAGCAAGGTACGCCTAAGCAGATTGCCCAGATGGTAAGCGAAGGGCAGGCGGATTTCGCCATTGCCACCGAATCGCTGGAGCTTTTCACGGACCTCATTCTATTGCCATGCTACCGTTGGAACCGTTGTGTGCTGGTGCCCAAAGGTCATCCTCTGGAAACCCTTGAAGGCCCGCTTACCCTGGCAACTTTGGCGGATTATCCCTTGGTGACCTACGTTTTCGGTTTTACCGGTCGCTCTCAACTAGATGATGCCTTCAAGGCTCAGGAACTTACGCCTAATGTGGTGCTGACAGCTTCTGATGCCGATGTGATCAAGACATATGTACGTCTGGGGATGGGGGTCGGTATCGTTGCGCACATGGCGGTAGACCCAGCGTTGGACGGCGACCTGACGGTGGTGGATGCAAGCCACTTGTTTGCCAGCTCCACCACCAAGATCGGCATCCGCCGGGGCACCTTCATGCGCGGTTATATGTACGATTTCCTCGAACGCTTTGCACCGCACCTTGACCGTAACCGAGTCGATGCGGCACTGACGGCGGGTCCGCGACATGAACAGGCGCTATTCGAGGGCCTGGAGCTGCCTGAATATTAAGCGCTGCCTGAAAGCCAATCGGTCAGTGCTGAAGATGTAGGCCGCACTCGCGTTTGTCTTCCACCTTGGTGGGGTCGAAATAATCGAAGTTATTGGGCAAGTCGTGAGCCTGTAGATACTGGTACATCTCGCGTGCCGTCCAGTGAAGTACCGGGGCTACCTTCAACAGGCCATCAGCATTACGCGATACCGGCTGCATGCGTGAGCGCTCAGGAGTGTCTTCGGCACGCAGGGCGGTAATCCAGACGTCTGGCTGCATTTCACGCAACGCCCGCTCGAAGGGTTCCAGTTTGACTTCCTGAGTGAATGCCGTGTGGCGCGGGTCCTCGATATCGGGTACCAAGCCCTCCACAGCTTCGCGGTGGGCGCGTGAGCGACGTGGCAAGTAGGTGATCAAATTGAGGTTCAGGCGTTTGGCGATGTCGTCGGCAAATTGATAGGTGGCCGGCGTGTTGTAGCCGTTATCCATCCATACCACCGGAATATCCGGCTGAACCTGGGTGACCAGATGCAGAATCACCGCTTCGAAAGGGCGAAAATTGGTGGTGCAGATAGCGTGCTTGCCGAGGCCCAGCGCCCATTCGGTCAAGGCTTTTGGGTCGTGACCCAAGTCACGATTGATAGTGTCCAGATCCAGGGTCATTGGGGTCTCCGGTGGCAATCAGAAAAACAGACATTGTCGATATGCCTAGCCTATCAAAGGGGCTTGGCCTCTCCCCAATACCGTTTGGTTAGGGTTTTATATTCCTTTTTGATTTATAGAAACCGATTTTTATGCCCTATTCAAGGGCGCCGATTAAATGTCGAATCTTGTCGAGTGTCTCGGTATATTCTTCGGCCTCCACTGAGTCCGCTACCAGCCCCCCTCCGCCCCACACATGCAGCTCACCGGCATCGGCGATGACGCTACGAATGGCAATCGAGGTATCCATGTGGCCGCGCCTATCCACATAACCCAGGCTGCCGCAATACATGCTGCGCTGGCTGGGCTCTAGTTCGTCGATGATCTGCATGGCACGCACCTTGGGGGCTCCGGTAATCGAACCGCCGGGGAATGCCGCTTCCAACAAGGCAAACGGGGTGCTGCCAGCGCTTAATTGCCCCTGCACTACGCTGACCAGATGATGAACATTGGGATAGCTCTGGAGTTTGCACAGTTGAGGGACGCGGATGCTACCAGGCTGACAGACACGTCCCAGATCATTACGTAACAGATCCACGATCATCACATTTTCCGCACGATCCTTTTCGCTATTCAAAAGTTGGCTTGCCAGCGCTCGATCCTCTTGTGGGGTCTTGCCGCGCGGTCGAGTGCCCTTGATTGGATGAGTTTCCACCCAAGGATGGCGGCATTGAAGAAAACGCTCGGGAGAAAGGGAAAGTACCGCCTTGTCTGCCCACGCCATGTAGCCCGAGAAAGGAGTCGGGGTAGCATTGCGCAGGCGCAGGTAGGCTTGCCATACATCGCCTGTATAGGGGGCATGAAAGCGCTGAGCCAGGTTGATCTGATAGCAATCCCCGGCGCGAATATAACGTTGAACGGCTTGGAAGCGCTGGCCATACGCCTGACGGTCCAACTCTGCAGTAAACGCCTGCAGCAGGGTAAACTCGGAGGAGGCGGGGGGTGGCTGTGCAAGCCATCTTTGAACCTGCCGGCCACGTTCGGCCGTTGCTACCAGCCAGGCTTTCTGGCAATGGTGGTCCTGGATGATTGCCCAGTCATACAGACCCAAACGGCAGGCCGGCAGCTGAGTCACGGCCTTGCCTGTGGCGTCAATAGCATGTAGCCGGCGACCCAAGTCATAGCTCCAATAGCCGAGTAAACCGCCTAGAAAAGGCAAGTCGCTTTCGAGCGTGATAGGGGGGAGCTGCCCCAGTAGTTGCTGCTGGGCTTGAAACACATCAAGGTCGGCGCCGTATTCTTCCAATAAAGGCGGTGTGCAATGCAGCCGGCCTTGCTGCGTCATTTCCATCAACGCCAGGGGGTCGCTGCTCATGATGTCGTAACGCCCCGACGTGGCAACGGGACGGCCGCTATCCAGCAGGATTGCGCCGGGACGTTGACGCAACCGCGCAAACAACGCCAGGGGGCTGGAAGAATAAGGCAGGGCAGTGATCATTAATGGCGTTGTCATAAAGCAAAATGCCTGGCCGATTAGAGGCGACACATTCTAGGCGCGATGAATCGATGAGGCCAGCAAGTGAATATGATGACTTTTTCACGCAATGCTTAGAAGCTTAAAATCACACTGATTGTTGACAGTCAGGCGGTTAAGAGCTCGTTAAAATACAACGAAAGATGTATGACATCGCCCCCTATAGCTTGTTGACGCCATCGTTACAGAAAGCTAAAGTCTTTTCATTATTCAATTGTCGACAATTTTCCATGACATTATTTGATTCCGGCTTAGAAAACCAGGATACGACCAGCACCGAAACGCTCCATCCCGAAGTGCGTACCTTGGCTGAGCGCGTATTTCATCAATTGCAGGATGCCATTGTGCGCGGCGAGCTTGCGCCCGGCAGCAAGATCACCGAGCCGGGCCTTTCCAAGACGTATGGTATTTCCCGGGGGCCGCTACGTGAAGCCATGCGGCGGCTCGAAGCTCATCGACTGATCCAGCGCGTGCCGCATGTCGGTGCGCGAGTGGTGCAATTGTCGATGAAAGAGCTGCTGGAATTGTTCGATGTTCGCGAAGCCCTGGAAAGCATGGCGGCGCGCTTGGCGGCCGAACATATGAGTGCCGAGGAAATCGCTGGTCTTCGAGAGGTGCTGGCGGTCCATGAGCGTCAAGCCGATCTGCGCCGGGGAGAAGCCTACTACCAGCGCGAAGGGGATCTGGATTTTCACTTTCGCATCGTTCAGGGCAGTCATAACCACATGTTGATGACATTGCTGTGCGATGACCTTTACTACCTGGTCAGGTTGTACCGCACCCAGTTCAGTGCCAGTGGCACCCGGCCTCAACTGGCGTTTGTCGAACATCACCGAATCGTGGATGCCATAGAAGCCGGTGATGCGGAATTGGCCGAATTTCTCATGCGGCGCCATGTCAGCGCCTCCAGAGCCAATGTAGTGGACCGTTATGCCGCAGCACTTGAACAACAGACTTGACTATCAGAATTGAACAATCGGCTTGAAAAGCCGACCCAGGCGTCGCGTTGACGTCGGACAATCATCAGGAGACTTGTATGAATCAACAGACGCCAGGTGCCCGTTTTCGCGCAGCCCTCGAAGCTAATCAGCCGTTACCGATCGTGGGAACCATTAATGCCTATACGGCGATGATGGCCGAGCGGGTAGGACATAAGGCGATTTACCTTTCCGGTGGCGGGGTGGCCAACGCCTCGTTCGGCTTGCCTGACCTGGGCATGACCACTATGAACGATGTGGTGCAGGATGCCCATCGCATCTGTGGCGCTACGGATTTGCCGTTGCTGGTGGACATCGATACCGGCTGGGGCGGCGCCTTCAATATCGCCCGTACCGTCAAGGAAATGCAGCGCGCCGGTGTAGCTGCCGTGCATATCGAAGACCAGGTTGCCCAGAAGCGTTGCGGTCATCGTCCTAACAAGGCAATTGTCTCTCAGGCCGAGATGGCCGACCGCGTCAAAGCCGCCGCTGATGCGCGCATGGATCCGGACTTCTATCTGATTGCGCGTACCGATGCCTTCCAGAAAGACGGACTGGATGCCGCTATCGATCGTGCCAATGCCTGTATCGAAGCTGGTGCCGATGCCATTTTCGCCGAAGCCGTGCATACCCTTGAAGACTATCGCGCCTTCTGCGAGCGAGTTGATGCCCCGATTCTGGCCAACATCACCGAATTCGGCGCCACACCGCTATTCAGTCAGCAGGAGTTGGGTGACGTGGGTTGCCGCATGGTGCTGTACCCGCTTTCCGCCTTCCGCGCCATGAACCAGGCCGCGCTCAAGGTTTACCAGAGTATCCACGAAAAGGGCCATCAGCGTGATGTGATCGAGCTGATGCAGACCCGCGACGAACTCTATGACTTTCTTAATTATCATGAGTTTGAACAAAAACTTGATGCGCTGTTCACTGACCAGAACGATGCCGAATAACTGTCGGTGAGCACAGCGACGACACAAGCAGCTTTTAAAACAGAAGGTTTTGAAACAATAGCGTTGTAACGAACGCTCTTACAACGATAAGTGCATTATCAAGGAGATACCAGAATGGCAGATAAACCGACTAGTGGCGCAGGCCTGCGTGGCCAGAGTGCAGGTACCACCGCCCTATGTACCGTTGGCCAGACAGGTTCCGGCCTGACCTATCGTGGCTTTGACATCAAGGTATTGGCGGAAAAAGCCCGTTTTGAAGAAGTCGCTTACCTACTGCTCAAGGGAAAGCTGCCGAATCAGGCCGAGCTGGACGCTTATATCACCAAGCTGAAAGGCCTGCGTAGCCTGCCACAGGCGCTGAAAACGGTATTGGAACAGATCCCGGCCTCCGCCCATCCGATGGATGTAATGCGCACCGGCGCCTCCATGCTGGGCAATCTGGAAACCGAAGAGAGCTTCGAGCAGCAGCAGGATGCCTCGGACCGCTTGCTGGCCGTGTTGCCTTCGATTATCTGCTACTGGTATCGCTACTCGCACGATGGCATTCGCATCGAGACCGAGACCGACGACGATTCCGTGGGCGGACACTTCCTGCATCTGCTGCGCGATGAGCCGGCCTCCGAGCTGCACGCTCATGTAATGAATGTCTCGCTGATTCTGTATGCCGAGCATGAGTTCAACGCCTCGACCTTCACGGCGCGCGTCTGTGCCTCGACGCTTTCCGATATGCACTCCTGCGTGACTGGCGCCATCGGCTCGCTGCGCGGTCCCTTGCACGGCGGTGCCAATGAAGCCGCCATGGACATGATCGAAGACTGGACTTCTCCCGAGCAAGCCGAGCGCGAAATCATGGGCATGCTCGAGCGCAAGGACAAGATCATGGGCTTCGGTCACGCCATCTATCGCGAGTCCGACCCGCGCAACGAGATCATCAAACATTGGTCCAAGAAGCTCTCCGAGGATGTGGGTGACCAGGTGCTCTACCCGGTTTCCGAGCGTGTCGAGGAAGTGATGTGGCGCGAAAAGAAGTTGTTCTGCAACGCCGACTTCTTCCATGCCAGCGCTTACTACTTCATGGACATCCCCACCAAACTGTTCACGCCGATCTTCGTCTGCTCGCGCGTCACCGGCTGGTGTGCTCATGTGTTCGAGCAGCGTGCCAACAACCGCATCATTCGTCCCAGTGCCGATTATGTCGGGCCGGAGAAAAGCGAGTGGGTGCCGATCGAGCAGCGCGACTGATCCCGCTCTGGCCGCTTGAGACGAGAAAGGCGGCCGTTTCGCGGTCGCCTTACCTTACTCGAACACGACTCGAATCGAACACTACTCGGGATGACCTGACGCTATGAACACTGACTATCGCAAGCCTTTACCCGGCACGGCGCTGGATTATTTCGACACCCGTGAGGCGGTCGAGGCAATCCAGCCGGGTGCCTATGCCAAACTGCCCTACACCTCACGGGTGCTGGCCGAAAATCTGGTGCGTCGCTGCGATCCGGCGATGCTGACCGATGCGCTCAAGCAGTTGATCGAGCGCAAGCGCGACCTGGACTTTCCCTGGTACCCGGCGCGGGTGGTATGCCACGACATCCTGGGGCAAACGGCCCTGGTAGACTTGGCAGGCCTGCGCGATGCCATCGCCGAGCAAGGCGGTGATCCCGCCCGGGTCAACCCGGTAGTGCCCACCCAACTGATCGTCGACCACTCCCTAGCCGTCGAACATGCCGGCTTCGAGGAAGGCGCTTTCGAGAAGAATCGTGCTATCGAAGATCGGCGCAACGACGACCGCTTCCACTTCATCAACTGGACCAAGACGGCCTTCGAGAATGTCGACGTGATTCCACCGGGCAACGGCATCATGCACCAGATCAATCTGGAGAAGATGTCGCCGGTGGTCCAGGCACGCGATGGCGTGGCCTTTCCCGACACCTGTGTGGGCACCGACAGCCACACACCAATGGTCGATGCGCTAGGCGTGATTTCAGTGGGCGTGGGGGGGCTCGAAGCCGAAAGTGTGATGCTGGGTCGCGCCTCCATGATGCGCCTGCCCGACATCATCGGTGTGGAACTCAGTGGCAAGCTCAAGCCGGGCATCACCAGTACCGACATGGTGCTGGCGATCACCGAGTTCCTGCGTCGCGAGCGTGTGGTAGGGGCTTATCTTGAGTTCTACGGTGAGGGCGCGGAGAGCCTGAGCGTGGGCGACCGGGCGACGATTTCCAACATGACGCCGGAATATGGCGCCACGGCGGCGATGTTCTACATCGACGGCCAGACGATCGATTATCTCAAGCTTACCGGCCGCGAAGACGACCAGGTCAAGCTGGTGGAAACCTATGCCAAGGAAACCGGGCTCTGGGCGGATAGCCTGAAAGATGCAGAGTACGAGCGCGTGCTGACGTTCGACTTGTCTTCCGTGAGTCGTACCCTGGCCGGACCTTCCAACCCCCATGCTTTGTTGCCCACTTCCGAGCTTGCTGCACGCGGTATCAGTGGCGTAGTGGAAAACGAAGAGGGAAAGATGCCGGATGGGGCCGTCATCATAGCCGCCATCACCAGCTGCACGAATACTTCCAACCCGCGCAACATGGTGGCGGCAGGGTTGATCGCACGCAACGCCAACAAGCTCGGCCTGACCCGCAAGCCTTGGGTGAAATCGTCGCTGGCGCCGGGCTCCAAGACGGTGAAGATGTACTTGGAAGAAGCCGAGCTCATGTCGGAGCTCGAGGATCTCGGTTTCGGTGTGGTGGCCTATGCCTGCACCACTTGCAACGGCATGTCCGGGGCGCTTGATCCAGCCATCCAGCAGGAGATCATCGACCGCGATCTTTATGCCACAGCGGTGCTTTCCGGCAACCGCAACTTCGATGGTCGTATTCATCCCCATGCCAAGCAGGCTTTTCTTGCCTCGCCGCCGCTGGTGGTGGCCTATGCGATTGCCGGCACCATCCGCTTCGACATCGAAAAGGATGTGCTGGGCCATGACCACAACGGCAATCCGGTGACGCTGAAGGACATCTGGCCCGCCGATGAAGAGATCGATGCCATCGTCAAGCAGGCTGTAAAACCGGAGCAATTCCGCAAGACCTACATCCCCATGTTCGATCTGGACAAAAGTGCCCGGGCCGAGATCAACCCGCTCTATGACTGGCGTGCTCAGAGCACCTACATCCGTCGTCCGCCCTACTGGGAAGGCAATATGGCCAGGCCCCGGGGCCTGACCGGTATGCGCCCGTTGGCGGTACTGCCGGACAACATCACCACAGACCATCTATCGCCAAGCAACGCCATTCAGATGAACAGCGCCGCCGGTGAGTACCTGCACAAGATGGGCCTGCCGGAAGAGGACTTCAATTCCTATGCCACCCACCGCGGCGATCACCTGACCGCCCAGCGTGCAACCCTTGCCAACCCCAAACTGTTCAACGAGATGGTGCAGGAGAACGGCAAGGTCAAGCAGGGTTCGCTTGCGCGTGTCGAGCCGGAAGGGCAGGTAGTGCGCATGTGGGAGGCCATCGAGACCTACATGTCGCGCAAGCAGCCCCTGATCGTGATCGCCGGCGCCGACTATGGCCAAGGCTCATCGCGGGACTGGGCGGCCAAGGGCGTGGCCCTGGCGGGCGTGGAAGCCATCGTCGCCGAAGGTTTCGAGCGTATCCACCGCACCAACCTGGTAGGCATGGGCGTGCTGCCGTTGCAATTTGAGGAAGGTACCACGCGCAAGACCCTGACTATCGACGGCACAGAGACTTTCGACGTGCTCGGCGAGCCTGCACCCCGGGTCAACCTGATGCTGATCATCAATCGCGCCAATGGCGAACGCGAGGAAGTACCAGTGATCTGCCGCCTGGATACTGCAGAGGAACTGTCGATCTACGCCGCGGGCGGTGTACTGCAGCGCTTTGCCAAGGACTTCCTCGAATCCACGGAAAGCGTGACCGCCTGATGGCCATGCCGCATGGCCGAGAACAGGCAGTTTTTGTATAACGTCTAACCTCGACCCGGTGCCGGAAGGCCCGGGTCGAGCTCGATAAAGGACACGATTCATGGCACATAAGCCCCAGATCAAGATTCCCGCTACCTACATGCGTGGCGGTACCAGCAAGGGTGTTTTCTTCCGTCTTCAGGACCTTCCCGAGACCGCACAGAAGCCGGGGCCCGCTCGGGACGCACTGCTTCTGCGCGTCATCGGCAGTCCCGACCCCTACCAGAAGCAGATCGACGGCATGGGCGGGGCGACCTCTAGCACCAGCAAGACGGTGATCCTGTCCAAAAGCACTCAGCCCGATCACGACGTGGATTATATGTTCGGCCAGGTATCCATCGACAAACCTTTTGTGGACTGGAGCGGTAACTGCGGCAACCTCTCAGCGGCGGTGGGTCCCTTCGCCATTAGCAACGGTCTGGTGGACGCCGATCGCATTCCGCAAGACGGCGTGGCCGAGGTACGCGTCTGGCAGGCTAACATCGAGAAGACCATCCTGGTCCGAGTGCCCATCACCGATGGCGCGGTGCAGGAAGCCGGTGATTTCGAGCTTGACGGAGTGACCTTTCCCGCCGCCGAGGTACCGGTCGCTTTCATGGAGCCGGCGGATGGCGAAGGCGCCATCTTCCCCACCGGTAACGTCGTGGACGAGCTGGAGGTACCCGGCGTGGGGACGCTTTCGGCGACGATGATCAATGCCGGCATCCCGACCATCTTCGTCAATGCACAGGATATCGGCTACACCGGCACCGAGCTGCAGGAAGCGATCAACAGTGATCCCAAGGCACTTGCCATCTTCGAGACGATACGGGCCCACGGGGCGCTGCGCATGGGGCTTGTCCAAGCTGTTGCCGAGGCCGCCAACCGTCAGCACACCCCCAAGGTGGCTTTCGTCGCCCCGCCACTCGACTATGTCACCTCGAGTGGCAAACAGCTGACGACCAAGGACATGGACCTGACGGTGCGGGCGCTGTCCATGGGTAAGCTTCATCACGCCATGATGGGCACAGCAGCGGTGGCCATCGGCACTGCTGCGGCCATCGAGGGCACTCTGGTCAACCTGGCGGCTGGCGGCGGAAAACGCAAGGCGGTCACTTTCGGTCATCCATCCGGCACCCTGCAGGTAGGCGCCGAAGCAAGCCTGGTCGACGGCCAGTGGCAGGTAGACAAGGCCATCATGAGCCGTAGCGCCCGAGTGCTGATGGAAGGCTGGGTTCGCGTGCCCGGTAATGCCTTTTAAGCTGTGCTACGCTGAACTTATACTCTCGATCAAAAGCGTACGCTCGATCGAAAACACCAACAGGAGCGAAGCGAATGAGCGCGACTGTCGAAGCCAATGTTCGTCCGGATTACGATGACGAACTGCAAAAAATTGCTGACTATGTTCTCAGTTATAAAATCGAAAGCAGCGAAGCTTGGGATACCGCCCGAAACTGTTTGATGGATACCTTGGGCTGTGGCTTGCTGGCGCTGCGTTTTCCGGAATGTACCAAGCACCTGGGGCCGCTTGTGGAAGGCACGATAGTGCCGCATGGCGCCCGCGTGCCGGGTACTTCCTTCCGCCTTGATCCGGTCAAGGCAGCCTGGGACATTGGCGCGATCATTCGCTGGCTGGACTATAATGACACTTGGCTGGCGGCGGAGTGGGGGCATCCTTCCGATAACTTGGGGGGAATACTGGCGGTGGCGGACCACCTTTCGCAAAAACGCCTGGCTGAAGGTGGTAAGCCACTGACCGTGCGCGATGTGCTCGAAGCCATGATCATGGCCCATGAGATTCAGGGCGTGTTGGCGCTGGATAATTCCTTCAACCGTGTAGGTCTCGATCATGTGGTACTGGTAAAGGTAGCGACCACCGCCGTAACTGCCAGGATGATGGGTGCTAGCCGCGAGCAGCTGCTTTCCGCTCTTTCCCATGCCTTCGTCGATGGCCAGAGCCTGCGCACCTATCGCCATGCGCCAAACGCCGGCTCACGCAAGAGCTGGGCGGCCGGCGATGCCACTTCTCGAGGGGTACGCCTGGCGGATATCGCCATGCGTGGCGAAATGGGTGTTCCGGGCGCACTCACGGCACCGCAGTGGGGCTTCTACGACGTATTGTTCAGCCACACCAACAAGGATCTGGCGCTGAAACCCGAAAGCGAACGCAAGTTCAGTTTTCAGCGCGACTTTGGCAGTTATGTGATGGAGCACATTCTGTTCAAGATCTCCTTCCCTGCAGAGTTTCATTCCCAGACGGCTTGTGAAGCTGCCGTGACATTGCATCCTCGGATCAAGGGTCGCTTGGACGAGATCCAGAAGATCGTACTCACCACGCACGACTCGGCGATTCGCATCATTTCCAAGTCGGGTAAGTTGGCCAACCCGGCCGACCGTGATCACTGCTTGCAGTACATGACTGCGGTGCCGCTAGCTTTCGGCAACCTGGTGGCTGAGCATTACGAGGATGATTTTCACGCAGCTCACCCGATCATCGATCAGTTGCGCGAGAAGATGGAAGTGGTGGAGGACGAAGGTTATTCCAAGGATTATCATGACCCACAGAAGCGCTCCATTGCCAATGCGATTCAGGTCTTCTTCAAGGACGGTACTTCTACGGATAAGGTCGCCGTTGAATACCCCATCGGTCATCGGCGGCGACGTCCTGAAGGTATCACGGTGTTGGAGGACAAGTTCAGGCGTAACTTGGCGACGCGCTTTCCGCAGGGTCGCACTCATGAGATCTTCGAACTGTGTAAAGATCAATCGCGTCTTGAGAAAACGCCTGTCAACAAGTTTGTGGACTTATTTGTAATCTAAAGGCGTTAAGTATTGGTACAAGTGCCAAGCCCAACATCTTTGATGCTGGGCTTTTCTAGGCTGTTAGAACGTTAGCTGCTCTTGCATGTTTTCAACCGTGGCCGGGCCAATGCCGCTAACTCTTGTCAGTGCTTGGGCGTCTGTGAAATCGCCATTGCTTGTGCGCTCTTCGATGATAGCGGCGGCACGGCTGGGACCGATGCCCGGCAGTTCGGCGAGAAGTTCTGCATCAGCAGTGTTGATGTTAATCGGAGCAACCTCTTGAGCAAACAACGATGTACCCATGCTCAAGCCCAATCCAAGCAAGAGCGCAGCAAAAAATCCCTTGAATGATCCTTTCATGATTATTCCTTCTTATGTAGAAAAGCTTATAAAAATAGCGATATAGAAACAGCTACCGCTACCGCAATGCCCGACCGCTGTATTCTGAGTTGCGTTAGCTAGGCGAGATGACCACGCACTTTGTGTGGTCATTACCAACATACTCACCTGCGTAAAAATTACTGTCGGAAAAAGCCGTTTTTTCATGTAAGCCATTTACCTTTAATAAAGAAAGAAAATGCTTACATGCTAGGAAAGCTCAATGGCTGGTGAGGTGCCGATAGGCTGGTATACTTCAGAAAATTATTATTGGAGCTCTCATCGTGTCGACTGAATCCCCTCTGATTATTGCGTTGGACTACCCTTCGCTGGATGCTGCGCTGTGCATGGCCGATCAGCTGGATCCTCGGCATTGTCGAGTCAAGGTAGGCAAGGAGTTGTTCACGCGTAGCGGGCCGAGCGTGATCGAAGCGCTTCATGGGCGAGGCTTCGAGGTGTTTCTGGATCTCAAATTTCATGATATTCCCAATACCGTGGCGAGTGCCGTGCAGGCGGCCGCGGAGCAGGGCGTGTGGATGGTCAATTTGCATGCCGGGGGTGGGCGAAGGATGATGGAGGCGGCACGCGAGCGGTTGGCACAGCATGACCTGCATACGCATTTGATCGCGGTCACGGTGTTGACCAGTCTGCATGCCGAGGATTTGCGTGAAGTGGGCATTACGGCATCGCCTGCCGAGCATGTGGAGCGCTTGGCGTTACTGGCTCAACAAAGCGGAATGCAGGGGGTGGTGTGTTCCGCCCAAGAAGCCGGTCGACTGAAAAACGTCTGTGGAGAAGACTTCTTGAAGGTAACGCCGGGCATCCGGCCAAGTTTTTCTGCAACCGATGATCAGCAACGTATCATGATGCCAAAACAGGCAATGGCGGCGGGGAGCACGCATCTAGTGATCGGCAGGCCAGTAACGCAGGCGAAAGATCCCATGCAGGCATTGGCTGCTATTCAAACCGAGTTGTCGGTGTCTAGCTAGCTTATTCGCCTTCGACCCCGGTGATCGGTTTGGTGGTTCCCCAACGTCGGCAGGCAGGGCATTGCCAGTGTAAGACGTCACCAGCGAACCCGCAGCGCTGACAGCGGTGGCGAGGACGGTTTTCGAGCAGGGCGTGAGTGTGGCGTTTGAGCAGTACCAGGCGTGAGTCGGGAGTTGGCCTTCCATCTAGGCGTTGGCTTTCCATATATAAATCCATCAAGTAATCAATGCCTCCCAAGCTGGGGGCTCGACTCAATTGATTGCCGACCACCTCAATGGCTTTGTCTACCCCTTCATGTTGATGAATCACGTCGCCAAGCAAGATAATTACACTGGTGTATGGCGTCTCACTCAGTAACTGCTCCAAGTGTTGCCTCAGGCCGGCCTCATCGTTGTTGAGCTTGTAAGCACGCTTGAGCAGGGGTAGTAGGGTGGGGATATGATCCTTGTCTTGAGCGGGGATACGAGCCAGTTGCTTGATGGCGTGAAAGTAATGCCCATTTTCCATGGCTAGTTCAGCCAATATCAGCGTGGCACGCACACAGGCTTCATCCAGTTGCAGGGCTTTGCGCAAATGGCGTTTGGCCAGAGCGCGGCTGGCTTGCTGAATGTCGGTCTGGGCGAGTTCGCATAACCAGTGTGCAGCAGAGCGACGCATTTCGGGGTGATGCTTCAGCGTCGGCAAAGTGACATCAAGCGCCGCTTGCCATTCCCCTTCACGCTCAAGCAGATTGACCAGTAACTGCTTGGCCGCCTCTTGGTGTGCATCGATGCGAGTGGTATCGAGCAGAGAACTGAGTAAACGCTCGGCGCGGTCATACAAGCCCAGTGCCATGAAGTCACGCGCCAGCTCAAGCTGCACCTCCTCGTTCTGATGTGAGCTGAGTGCCGGACGGGCGAGCAGGTTCTGATGAATGCTGACAGCCTTGTCTGCTTCGCCGCGTGAGCGAAACAGCTTGCCCAAGGCAATGTGGGTATCAATCGTATCGCTGTTGACTTCGAGTACGTTGATGAAAGTGGTAATAGCCTGGTCGGGTTGCTCATTGAGCAAGTGATTCAGCCCGACGAAATAATCGCGTGAAGGCGTTCTGGAAGGGGGCTGGGCGCGCGAAAAGTTGCGATATGCACGATACCGGCCCAGCCCATAGCCAATGGCAATGGCTGCCAACAAAACGGCCAGCAGCACAATATCGAACATTTACGCCAGTTCCTTGAGCTCCTGAGTACGCAGGCTATCCAATTCTTTGCGTTGTTGTTTATTTTGCCGTTCGGCTCGGGCGAGCAGCGCTCTCAAGCGCACATAGACGCCGAGCATTGCCAGCATGCCTAGCACGACACCCACGGCAAGAGCAGCCAGCAGCCATACGGATAATGACACTGGCGGTAGCTCCACCCATATCAGGTTCAGGCCAATGGTTTGTTGGTTGTTAACGGCAAACAAGATGCCTGTCAGTATTACCACTAGCAGAATAACGGCCAGAAACAGCCCTTTTATCCAACGCATGAGAGTTTCCTAGTCAGTGACTTGTTCAGTGCAGCTATTGTGAATGAGTCGACACGCGACGTCATCCGCATAAGATCGGTTAATTTCGCGTAGGGCGGAGTAAACAGTCATCTCAGTAACCTAGGGTGCGACTGGCATCCACTTGTTCTCGTAGCTCCTTGCCAGGCTTGAAGTGAGGCACGTATTTGCCCTCGAGTTCCACTGGGTCGCCTGTTTTGGGATTGCGCCCTGTACGCGGTTCTCGATAATGCAGAGAAAAACTGCCAAATCCGCGGATTTCCACGCGCCCGCCAGTGGCTAGGGCATCGGTGATATCATCAAGTATCAGGCGCACCGCTGTTTCCACTTCCTTGACGGATAATTCGGGCTGATGCATTGCGATTTGTTCAATCAATTCTGACTTGGTCATCGGTTGGCTCCATGCGAACGTTGAAGGCCGTGGCGGACGTCCGACCTCATGGCACTCTTCTCAGCATACTGTGCAATCCTGGATAAAACAATTTAGATAAAACAAGGTACTAGGCTAGATTGTCATCAGCGCCTGCAGTGAGGCTGGCGCGCCTATTCCTCTGAGGTATACTAGCGGTTCATTTCTCCTATTGCAGAGGCTGACATTGAGCGAAGACACGTCCTCGGACGCCATACTACGTAAGCGGCTCTATTGGCATTCTCGTCGTGGCATGTGGGAGCTGGATTTGCTGTTGATCCCCTTTCTTGAGCAACGTTTCGTCCAACTCGATAAAGAAGACCAGCTGGCCTATGAAGCGTTAATCGAAGAAGAAGATCAGGATCTGTTCATGTGGTTAATGCGCCGCGAATGGCCGCAGGAGCCGGAGCGGCGACGTATCGTACAAATGATCGTTGAACATGCCGAAACCACCGATAATTCTGCATATCGCACCCTCTAGGCTGGCGATAGCCCTTCAGCTCATACTGGCCCTATGGCTTGTGGTCATGGTCGGCTGGATGGCGGGGGTGCTTGTTGGCGGGATAGCGGTGCTTCTCAGTGCGCTGGGTATTGTCATGGAGGCGCGCCATCAGGCACGGGGTACCTTGACGATATCCGGCACCTTCCCGGCTTGCCGGGCTCAGTGGGATGCCAATCAAGAGGCGCTGGGGTCGGATTGCTCAGTGCAATGCGATTATTTGGGTCCTTGGCTGATAGGCTTGCGTGTGGCAGGGCGCCGAATATGGCTTTGGCCGGACAGCGCTTCTGCCGAGCAGCGCCGCGCTCTGCGCAGATGGTTGCGTTATCCCTGAGCGGCTAGTCGAGCTCATCGAGTGTGATGAGAGAGGGAGATGCCCTCTCAGCGAGATCAGGCCAATCAAGGTTGTAGTGGAGCCCGCGTGATTCGCGGCGCTCTCTTGCACATCTCACTGTCAACCGCGCTAATTGTATCGCTTGGCCCAGCTGTTGGTTAGCAGCCTTGTTCCCTGTGCCCGGAGCTATTTTTCCCAGTCTCTGTTGAAGCGCTTTCAGCTGGGCTGCAGCTGTGTCGAGCCCTTGATCATTGCGAACGATGGCAACATATTGACTCATGGTCTGGCGCATAAGCTGGCGGATCTGGGAAATCTCTTCGTTGCCGTTGCTATTTGAATCTTGGGGTAGAGTAAACGGCGCTAAAGCGGCGCTAGGGCGTGATTTAGGCGCACGCAGTACTTGGGCACAGCTCCGGGCAAATACCAGGCACTCAAGCAAAGAGTTGCTGGCCATGCGATTGGCGCCATGCAGGCCGGTGCAAGCCGCTTCGCCGATGGCATATAGCCGCGGCACATTGCTGGCTCCCTGCAGGTCGGTGGCAATCCCGCCGCAGCTGTAATGCGCCGCCGGTACCACGGGTATCGGTTGTTGAGTAATATCGATCCCGCGCGATAAACAGTGGGCCAGAATAGTGGGGAAGTGGTGACGAATGGCCGTTTCACCGAGATGGCGAATATCCAGCCAGACGTGACCTTGCGTGCCGTGTTGGATCTCGGCATCGATGGCTCGTGCCACGATATCGCGAGGAGCCAGCTCACCCCTTGGGTCAATATCAAGCATGAATCGGTGCCCATGTTCATTGAGCAATCGACCCCCTTCACCTCTGACCGCTTCACTGATCAAAAAGGCCGGGCCTTCGGGGTCATAAAGGCAAGTGGGATGAAACTGCTGAAATTCCAGATTCATCAAGGTTGCACCGAGCTCGGCAGCCATGAACATGCCCTCGCCGCTGGCCGGTGCAGGCGTGGTGGTGTGCAGATAAAGCCCGCTGGCCCCCCCGGTGGCTAGCACGGTGTCATCGGCAACCAAGGTGTGAGGCTGCGCATTGTCATCCAGGCAGTAAGCACCACGACAGTGGCCGGCTACGTCGCGTAGCAGGCCGATAACCGCCAGGTCGCTGCGTTGGGTAATATGCGGATGCTGAGCTACCTTGTGCAACAAGGTATCGACCACGGCACGGCCAGTGGCATCATCCGCATGAATAATGCGCCTGGCACCATGCCCGCCTTCGCGCGTCAGATGATAGGGGTAGCGCGCCTTGGGGTCGGGGTCGGGAGTAAACGCCACCCCGGTATCAATCAGCCACTTGATGGCAGCGGGGCCGTTTTCCACCGTGAAGCGTACGGCCTGTGGGTCGCACAGACCATCACCTGCCACCAGGGTGTCATTGATGTGGGCGTCTAGATCATCATCCGGCGAAAGTACTGCCGCAATGCCTCCCTGGGCCCAGCGGCTTGCACCTTGATCATCCTGAGCGGGGCGCACCAGGGTTACCGGACGGCTATCGGCAATTTCCAATGCCAAGGTTAAGCCGGCAACACCACCACCGATAATCAATACGTCGGGTTGAGGCGGGGTCATGGCCGAATCTCCTTTCAGACAGAGCCTGGCCTAGGCAATCTTGAACACGAGCGGCCGATCCAACCCCAGTGGTTGGAGGGGTCGAATCATAACGTGAAAGTCAGTATTTAGCGATGCTGCCTGTATTGGTGGCTTACCAGGCAATTGCCCAATCAACAACGGCATGAGCGTCGAGATTAGTAAAGAAGGGCGGTGCCGAAAGCTGAGGCAGCTAAAGAAAGAAAATCGAGAGGAGAGATTCAAACAGAGTATTTGGTGCCCGGAGCCGGACTTGAACCGGCACGGGGTTGCCCCCGAGAGATTTTAAGTCTCTTGCGTCTACCGATTTCGCCATCCGGGCGGTCTGGATACTGCCAAGCATTGCACAAGGATAGGCACTGCTTCGAAATGTGGTGGAGGCTGGAGTCGGAATCGAACCGGCGTACACGGAGTTGCAGTCCGCTGCATAACCACTCTGCCATCCAGCCTTCAAGAGTCAATGGAGCGGGAAAGGAGATTCGAACTCCCGACCCTCGCCTTGGCAAGGCGATGCTCTACCACTGAGCTATTCCCGCTCGACTCGTGGGCGAATTATACGGATAAACCTGTGTCTGTCAACGGCTTGATGCGTTACATCGACCGACTTAGATGCGGCCACGCAGCTTTCAGATACTGAATCATCGACCATAGGGTCAGAATGGCCGCGGCATACAGAGTAATAACGCCTAACACGGCCAGGCTGTGGCCGGGGGGGAAGGCCAGTAACACCAGTAGGGCGATCATCTGCAGGCTAGTTTTTACCTTGCCGATCCACGAAACGGCCACCTGACCACGCTTGCCCATTTCCGCCATCCATTCCCGCAGAGCGGAAATGACGATTTCCCGACCGATGATGACTAGGGCGGGCAGCGTCAGAATCAATGTTTCATAACGTTCGATGAGCAGGGCCAGCGCTACCACTACCATGAGCTTGTCAGCCACGGGGTCGAGAAAGGCACCGAACGGCGTCGATTGGTTCCAGCGACGGGCCAGGTAGCCATCTAGCCAGTCAGTGAGGGCGGCGACTGCGAAGAGGGCGGCTGCTAGCGGCAAGCTCCAATCGAAGGGCAGGTAAAACAGCACCACCAGCAACGGAATGAATGCGATTCTAGCCAATGTCAGGATGTTGGGTATATTCATCGCGAAGAGCGATCCTTGCCATAGATAAACGAGGAGGATGGGGAAATGATCTGTTCATTCTATCCGCCTTGGCTCACGGCATCCATGCCGTTATAGGGTTTATCTCACGACTAGCCGTGAAGTGAGCGGTGAATGGTTTCCGCTAAGGCACTGCTGATGCCGGGGGCACGGGCGAGTTCCTCGCGGTTGGCTTTTTGAACCCCCTGCAGGCCGCCGAAATAGCGCAGCAGTCCACGCCGGCGTTTGGGGCCGATGCCGGGAATGTCCTGAAGGGTCGAGGTGCGGCGAGCCTTGTCGCGTTGCGCCCGGTGCCCGGCGATGGCGAAACGGTGAGATTCGTCACGAATGTGCTGGATCAGATGCAGGGCGGGAGATGCCGGGTCCAGGGAGAGGGTGTTGTCCGAGGTTTCGAGAAATAATGTCTCGAGCCCGGCCTTGCGGGTACTGCCTTTTGCCACCCCTAATAAACGAATCTCCGGTAACGCCAATTCATCGAGCACCGTGCGTGCCATATTGAGTTGGCCTTTGCCGCCATCCACGATCAGTATGTCGGGCTTTTCCGCCTCTCCGCTCTTGACGCGCTTCAGGCGGCGAGTGAGCACTTGCTGCATGGCGGCGTAATCATCGCCCGCGGCCACCCCTTCAATGCGAAAGTGGCGGTAATCGCCTTTACGCGGCCCATTTTGGTCAAATACCACACAAGATGCCACCGTGGCCTCGCCTTGGCTGTGGCTGATATCGAAACATTCCAGACGTTGTGGCGGCTCATCCAGATGTAAGGCGTGCTGCAGGGCTGCAAAACGTTTGGAGAGTTGTGTCTGGTTTGCCAGTTGGGAGGCTAGCTGTTGCTCGGCATTAGTCATTGCCAAGTGCTGCCATTGGGCGCGATGCCCGCGTACCTGGTGGGCCAGGCGAATGCGTTTGCCTGCCTGCTGGCAAAGCGCCTCGGTCAATAGTTCGGCATCGGCTAGCGGGTGGCTGATAATGACCTCCCCGGGAATCTCTCGAGGTTGGCCGAGGTAGAATTGACTGACGAAGTCCGCCAGAAGCTGCTCGGGGGTCAAGTCGAGATCGTTGGCGGGCATGTGATGTCGAGCGCCTAGTAAGCGTCCATCGCGCACGCTTAACACGGAAATTCCCAGGGCGCCGGGGCGTTGAGCGAGGGCGAATATGTCGGCGTCGCCACCTTCAGTATCGACAAATTGGCGTTGCTGCAGTTCACGTAGCTGTTTTACCTGATCGCGAAAGCGGGCCGCTTCTTCGAAGTTCAATGCTTCGCTTGCCACTTCCATGGCATGCGTCAGTGCCTGGGTGACAGCATCGCTCTTGCCTTCCAGGCACATGACGGCATGTTCGAGGTCACGCTGATAGTCTTCCTGGCTGATGTAGTCCACGCAGGGCGCGCTACAGCGATGAATCTGATACTGCAGGCAAGGCCGTGAGCGGTGAGCAAAAACACTATCTTCGCAATTGCGGATACGGAAGATTTTCTGCATCAACGACAAGCTTTCGCGCACCGCACCACTGCTCGGGTAGGGGCCGAGGTAACGCCCGTCATTGCTGCGCTTGCGCACGCGTTTATATTCCAGTGCCGGATAAGGGTGACGGTCGCTGACGAACACGAAAGGATAGGATTTATCGTCACGCAGCAGGATATTGTAGGGCGGGCGGAGTTCCTTGATCAGCGTCTGTTCCAGCAGCAAGGCTTCTATTTCGCTGCGTGTCACGGTGACCTGGATGTCGGAAATATGCGCGACCATGGCCTGGGTCTTGGTATTCAGCCGGCCACGAAAATAGCTCGATAAGCGGGCTTTCAAGCGTTTAGCTTTGCCCACGTAAAGCGTTTCACCTCGAGCATTGAGCATCCGGTAGATGCCCGGTGCCTGGCTTACGTTGTCGAGAAAGTGCTTGGCATCAAAAGAAGAGGTAGTCATGCAAGGCCTGGCGGTAGAAGTGGCACCCCGCTAGTTTAACAGAGGTGCACAACGTTCACTCTATCGTATCGAAGCCTTCCACCAGGCCATGGCGCAACGCTACATGGGTGAGTTCAACATCGGTGGTGACCTGAAGCTTTTCAAACAAACGATAGCGGTACGTATTAACGGTCTTGGAACTTAGGTGAAGTCGGTCGGAAATTTCCTGTACGCGTTGGCAGTTCACGATCATCATGGCGATTTGCAGCTCGCGATGAGAAAGTTGGATGAAGGGGTTGGCATTTTCGTTAAAAGGAGAGAGTGCCAGACGTAAAGCGATTTCTTGGCTGATATAGCGTTGTCCATGAAACACTTGGCGTATGGCGGTAACCATTTCTTCGGCTTGTGTCCCCTTGCTTAAAAAGCCGGCTGCCCCGGCTTCCAGTAGCCGCCGTGCCACGCTGTCTTCCATGTGGGCGGTAAGCATCAATACCTTGATGTCTTGCATGCCGCGCTGAATGCGGCGCGTGGCTTCCAGTCCGCCAATGCCGGGCATACGAATATCCATCAGCACAATGTCCGGCCGTAACTGGCGAGCTCTGGAGACGGCCGTTTCTCCGTCCTGCGCCTCGCCCACAATCTTGATGTCGCTTTCGCTGTTCAGCAGATGGGCAATACTGGTTCTTACCAAGTGATGATCATCAGCGATGAGAACATTAATCAAGGTAAAAGCTCCTGCTTGAGCGTGGCAATAGCTGCCTTGGGAAGGGTGGGGTGATTTATCTAAATTGTATTATTTAGCCACAGCCTGCCATAGCCGGAGGCAAAGTAGAATTAGTAAAGCGTGATGGGATGCTATGTTTAGAAAAATCTTGACCCTACGCAAAGATATCATTAGTATCCGTCCCGCTGTCCTTTTGTAAGGACAGCAGCGTGGGGCCTTAGCTCAGCTGGGAGAGCGCAACACTGGCAGTGTTGAGGTCAGCGGTTCGATCCCGCTAGGCTCCACCAACCGCCTATAAAAAAACCGCCTAAAGTTAAGCTTCAGGCGGTTTTTTTGTGTCAGGTTTTTCGTTTGATTAGTGAGAAACCTTTCCCAGAAACAGAAACTCAATCAAGGCTTTCTGGGCGTGCAGGCGATTGCCTGCTTCCTGCCACACGACGGCTCGGGAGTCGTCCAGCAATGTCTCGCTGATCTCTTCGCCCCGGTGCGCAGGCAAACAGTGAAGAAACAACACATCTTCCTTGGCGTGATCCAGCATCGCTTCTGTTACCTGAAAACCAGTGAAATCCGCGACACGCTTGGCCTGTTCTTCTTCCTGTCCCATGGAGGCCCAGACATCGGTAGTGACCAGGTCAACGCCTTGAACGGCTTGCACGGGGTCGTGAGACAGCGTGACGCGCTCACCAGCGGCGGCTAAGATATCTGAGCGGGGCTCGTAACCCTTGGGACAGCAGATGCGCAGCTGGAAGTCGAACTGGCGTGCGGCATTGATCCATGAATGGCACATATTATTACCATCTCCGATCCAGACGGCGGTGCGTCCTTTTATGCTGCCTTGTAGTTCCGTCCAGGTCATTACATCGGCCAGTAGCTGACAGGGGTGGTAATCGTCGCTCAATGCATTGATGACAGGCACCGTGCTGGCATCCGCGAAGGCTTCGATGCCGGCATGCGAAAAGGTGCGGATCATGACCGCATCGACCATTTCCGATAGTACCCGCGAGGTGTCAGCGATAGGCTCTCCGCGGCCTAGTTGCGTGTCGCGGGGCGAAAGAAACAAGGCATGGCCACCGAGCTGGGTCATGGCCGTTTCAAATGAAACGCGCGTGCGTGTGGAGGATTTCTCGAAGATCATCGCCAGGGTGCGATTGGGCAATGGCGTGTAGCGTGGCCCTTGAGTCTTGAGATTGCTCTTGATGGCAATGGCGCGCTGAATCAGGTAGTGCAGCTCATCCGGGTTAAGATCCAGCAAAGTCAGAAAATGACGTGTCGCCATGGCAACTCTCCGCGCAAAAACCACCATCCTAGCCAGCCCGGGGGGGATGCGCAACGCGAAAGGCACGCGTAGAATGCTGGATACCAACAAGCTTGAGTGACATGCTCGGGTATTATTTTCGACAGATAGCGATACTTCTGTTCGAATCGTACCTTCAGTAATGCCTATCAAGCGGTTAAAAGACGTAACCGAGCCATTGGAAAAGGAGGTGTCATGAGCACCACAGTTGAGAATATCCAGCAGCAAATCAGCGAAAATACCGTTTTGGTCTACATGAAAGGAACCCCGCAGTTGCCGCAATGCGGTTTTTCCGCCCAGACGGTTCAGGCGCTGATGAGTTGTGGTGAGCGCTTTGCGTTCGTCAATGTGTTGGATAACCCCGACATTCGCGCTGAACTGCCCAAGGTGGCTAACTGGCCCACTTTTCCCCAGCTGTGGGTGGAAGGTGAACTGGTGGGTGGCTGTGACATCGTCGTGGAAATGCATCAGAGTGGCGAGCTGGAAAAGCTGGTCAAAGCAGCTTCCGAACGTGCCAATGCCGCTGAAGGCGACAGCCAGGCCTAAGGCATTGGCCAAGGTTTAGCGTTGAGTTTGGCAAAGTGTGTTACTTGCCGGCCCGGTCTCCTTGCCGAGGCCGGCAGCCCAGTGTCCGCTTTATACCAGTTTCCGGTTTATAAAGTAGCGCCGGTTGGCGAGCGTGCCCGCAGCCGCTAGAATATTTGTTGTATAACGTCTTTTCCGTAATGGCTATTGCTGGTGGTGCCGCGTCGTCGGGCGATACAGTGGTGGTTTATTATGGCTATCCTCTCGCTGTCCATCAGCTTTGCTGCAAGGATGTCATGCTCGATGAGCTATCAGGTACTGGCCCGCAAGTGGCGACCACGCACTTTTCATGAACTAGTGGGTCAGGCCCATGTACAGCGTGCTCTGGTCAATGCTTTGGATCAGGGGCGCCTGCATCACGCTTACCTGTTTACGGGTACTCGGGGCGTAGGCAAGACCACTCTGGCGCGTATTCTGGCTAAGTGCCTGAACTGTACGGCTAACGGTTACGGCGATGAAGGCGTGACCTCGACCCCCTGTGGGGTGTGCGATAGCTGTCAAGCGATCGATGAAGGGCGCTTTGTCGATCTGATCGAAGTCGATGCAGCCTCGCGTACCAAGGTGGAAGATACCCGAGAGCTGCTGGATAACGTCCAGTACGCCCCGACGCAGGGTCGCTACAAGGTGTATCTCATCGATGAGGTTCATATGCTTTCCACCAGCAGTTTCAATGCCTTGTTGAAAACGCTGGAAGAGCCGCCGCCTCACGTCAAGTTCCTGTTGGCCACCACGGATCCACAGAAGTTGCCGGCTACGGTGCTTTCGCGCTGCTTACAGTTCACGCTCAAGCACATGCAGCCGGTACGTATTGTCGAGCATCTCGCCATGGTGCTTGCGGCCGAACAGGTCCATTTCGAGGAAAGCGCGCTATGGCTTATCGGTAAGGCTGCCGATGGTTCCATGCGCGATGCCATGAGCTTGACCGACCAGGCCATCGCCTTCGGCCAAGGAAGTGTCCAGCACCTGGATGTGGCGGCCATGCTGGGTACCCTCGACCATCGCCATGTCTTGGCGTTGGTCGAGGCGCTGGCCGATATCGATGCGCCGCGGCTGCTTCATGAAGTGGCCGAGCTGGCTGAACAAGGCCCTGACTTTGCTGCCGTTCTGGATGATGTAACCGCTGTGCTGCATCGTCTGGCCGTCGCTCAAATGGTGCCGGAGGCGGTGGACAACGGTCATGGGGATCGCGAAACGATTCTCGCGCTGGCCGGGCGTTTCATCGCTGAAGATATCCAATTGTATTACCAGATTGGCATACAAGGCCGAGGCGACATGGTGCATGCCCCCGACTTGCGCAGTGCCTTGGAAATGACGCTGTTGCGCATGCTAGCGTTTCGTCCTCAGGGTGTGCCCAAACCGCCTCAAGCGTCCCTGCCCATGCGCGCCGAACCAGCGCCTAAGTCCGAGTCTTTGCAGGCGGCGCCCGCGGCGAATGAAGCGTTGGCGCAATCACCCTCAGAGGCAGCGCAGCCAGCCTCACCGCCGCTTTCCCCACCACTCTCTTCACCACCCCCTTGGGAGGAAGCGGTTGACGCTACACCGGGTAGCCCTCCCGAATTCCAAGCTTCGATTTTACCTGTGCCGGTAGCGCCTCCTCCGCGGGCACAAGAACCCAGTATCGAAGAGGCCCCCGGCGTAACCCAGAACAGCGTTTCGGATGAACCCAGCGTTGAAGCTGAAACTTTCGAAGCGCGGCAAGCGACAGAGCCGGGACGGCTGGACCATCAGGCTTGGCTGGAGTTGTTCGATTCATTGGGGTTAGGGGGATTGACGCGCAACCTGGCGGCACATTGTATTGTCGAAGAAGATAACGGTGCGGTTCTGCGTTTGCGTCTCGACCCCACTCAGGCGGCGATGCAAGCCGACGTCCATCAGCAGCGCTTGGAAAAATCGCTGGCAAGCCAAGGGTTTCCTCGCAAGGTAAGCTTCGAGGTGGCAGAGCTGTCCGATGAATTGGAAACTTCCCGCCAGCGCGAAACACGCCATAATCGTGAGCGTCATGCCCTGGCGGTGGCAGCCCTGAACAAGGATCCCCATGTACAGAAACTTCAACAGGTATTCGGGGCTAAGCTGATAGAATCCAGCGTCAAGCCGGTGGAAGAACTGCGCTAGCTTATACCAGGTCAATTCTTGCTTTTTTGAAAGAGGATGCACAGATGTTTAAAGGTGGAATGGGTAACTTGATGAAGCAAGCCCAGGAAATGCAGGAAAAAATGCAGCACGTTCAGGAAGAAGTCGCCAAGGCGGAGGTGCTGGGTGAAGCGGGTGCCGGTATGGTCAAGGTCACCATGAACGGGCGCCATGATGTCAGCAAGGTGGATATCGATCCCAGTGTCATGGAAGAAGACAAGGAATTGCTGGAAGACTTGCTGGCCGCGGCGGTCAATGATGCCGTGCGCAAGGTCGAAGCCGATTCCAAGGCCAGGATGGAAGAGGCCACGGCCGGTTTGAACCTGCCGCCCGGCTTCAAGATGCCGTTCTGATCGATGCGATTTTCCCCGCTTGTCGAAAGACTCATGGAAGCCTTTCGCGTATTGCCCGGCGTTGGGCCGAAAACCGCCCAACGCATGGCAATGCACCTGCTCGAACGTGACCGTGAGGGTGGCCAGCGTCTTGCCGAAATAGTCAGCCTTGCCTTGAATGAAGTGGGTTATTGCCAACGTTGCCGCACCTTGACCGAGCAACCGCTGTGCGCCTTATGTGAAAGCCCTCGCCGAGACGATGCCTTACTGTGCGTGGTGGAATCTCCCGCCGACCAGTTGGCAATAGAAGAAGCCGGTGGTTTTCAGGGCCGCTACTTCGTCTTGCATGGGCATCTTTCCCCGCTGGACGGTATCGGCCCTGAGGATATCGGGCTGGACCAGCTGGAAGCACGCATGGCCGAGGGAGGCATCCGCGAGGTGGTGCTGGCCACCAACCCCACCGTGGAAGGTGAGGCCACGGCGCACTATATTGCCGCGCAACTGGCCGAACGGGGTGTCACACTTTCACGTCTAGCCTATGGCGTGCCCATGGGAGGAGAACTTGAGTATGTGGATGGCGGCACCTTGAGTCGTGCCTTCAACGGCCGTTTGCCGTTTCGTAGTGAGTAGCCTTTTTTAGCCAACCCGGAATCAACCCATTGCCGAATTTGACCCCACCTTCATTTCACTGGATCGATAGCCCCGAAGCCTTGGATGCCGCTTGCCTAAGTGTTGCCGAGGCTGAGGTCATTGCCCTGGATACCGAATTCTTTCGCGAAAAAACCTTTTATCCGATTCCCGCCTTGATCCAATTTACCGCCGGTGAATTGGCTTATCTAGTCGATCCTCTCGCCACGCCCTGTACCGATGAGTTTCGCAAGCTTCTCACTCAAGGCCCTGTCAAGTTGCTGCATGCATGCAGTGAAGACCTGGAAGTCTTTGCCCATTGGGCACAAGCGTTGCCCGAACCGTTGGTGGATACCCAGGTGGCCCAAGGATTTCTCGGGGAAAACCCGGGCATGGGGTATCAAAAACTGGTGGAGTTCTGGGTGGGTGAAACCTTGCCCAAGGAAGAAACACGCTCCAATTGGTTGGAACGTCCGTTAAGCCAGGCGCAATGTCATTATGCGGCACTCGATGTCATTTACCTACTCAAGGTCTGGTACCTGCAGCGTGAGCATCTGGAACGCCTGGGTCGCCTGAGCTGGGTCGAGCAGGAATGTGCTGAGCTCCTTCAGCAAGCGGGGCGTAGCGCAGCAGCGGATGGGCAGTGGTATGTGCGTCAGCGTCAATTATGGCGTTTGGCACCGCGTCAGATCGAAGCGTATCGGCTATTGACTACCTGGCGTGAGGGCGAGGCTCGGCGGCGTGATCTGCCGCGTAACTGGCTGGTCAGCGATAAGCTTTTGTACGCTGTTGCCGAAATACTGCCCACCAACCGTTATGAATTGGCCGAGGTCGAAGACATCAAGCCGACATTGGTGAAAAAAGAAGGCGATGCCTTGCTGGCCTTGGTTAAAAAAGCCTGTGCCGCCACGGAAAATGACCTGCCGCCCGCACTTCCTGCACCTACCGCCCCGGCATTTAAATCGCGTTTCAAGGCATTGAAGGGCGTCGTCAATGCGCAGGCCGAGGCGTTGGGCGTGGCACCTGAGATGTTGTTGCGGCGTCGGGATATGGAAGCGTTGGTAATTGCCGATATGGCACAAATGACACTTCCGCTGCCCAATGGCTGGCGAGGAGAATGCATGAACCCGGCGCTGGAAGGCGCCTTGCGAGAACTCTCATGACCGATGACAAATTACTGTGTGAAATCTTCAAGAGTTCACGCAAGGAAGAAATGTACCTTTACGTGGACAAGCGCAAGGGCTTGGGTGAGGTACCTAATGGGCTTCTGGAACAGTTTGGCAAACCGGTTCCTTACTTGACCATGATTCTCAGGCCGACAACCACATTGGCCCGTGCCAAGGCAGTGGACGTGATGGCCAAGATCGAGGAACAAGGGTTTTATTTTCAGATGCCTCCCGCCAAGGAAGAATATTTGATGGATCTTTACCGTACGCCGACGCAGGCGCGCTATTGATCACGTGGCCTATGCAGGCGAGGAGACTCTATGCGCGAGCGTTTCTGGGAACGTTTTTCTCTTGAGGAGCTGACCGCCGAAGAGTGGGAAGCCCTATGCGATGGCTGCGGTCAGTGCTGTCTGCTCAAGCTGCATGATGACGAGACCCAGGAGCTGGCAGTGCTCAATGTGGCGTGCCGGCTACTGGATATCGGCAGTTGTCAGTGCAGCGATTATCCCAACCGTTTCGATAGCGTACCGGATTGCACCCAGCTGACCCCGGCAAGAGTCAAGGAATTCACTTGGTTGCCGAACTCTTGCGCCTACCGCCGGGTAGCGGAAGGCCGCAAGCTGGCGGGGTGGCATCCGTTGTTGAGCAACGATGCCGAACGGGTGCATCGTAAAGGCATCAGTGTACGCAACTTTGCAGTTTCCCAGGATGACGTCCCCGAGCGTAAGCTCGAGGAACACATCATTGCTGTGCTTCCGATTTCCTAGCGGTTGCACCATGCCTTGTTCACTTGGTTGCATCAGCTAGGCATTGCTCGTAACGTCCGCCAATCCCAGCGCCCACAGGATAAAGGCGTCCTGACGTGCGGCGTCGCGCCATGCCTTGAAGCGCCCGGAAGCCCCACCGTGCCCTGCGCTCATGTCGGTACGCAGCAGGATAGGCGCATCACTGGTGTTGAGCTGGGTCATGCGTGCATAGAGTTTTGCCGGTTCCCAATAGCCTACGCGAGTATCGTACCAGCTACCTTCGATCAGCATGGCCGGATAAGCTTGCTCGGTCAGGTTGTCCAGTGGCGAGTAGGCGCGAATGCGTTCGGCAACGTCAGGCGCTTCTGGGTTGCCCCACTCGCTGTATTCGGCAGTAGTCAAGGGCAGGTCGGGGTTTTGCATGGTGCGCAGTACATCCACGAAGGGGACGTCCAAGACCGCAGCACAAAAGGCTTGAGGAGCACGATTGACGCAGGTGGCTACCAGAAGCCCTCCGGCGCTGGCGCCATAAGCCACAACCTTTTCCGCTTTGCTCACTCCTTCCTTGACCAACACCTCTCGAGCCGCGAGAAAGTCGCCGAAACTATTGTCCTTGTGTGCCATCTTTCCGTTCAGGTACCAAGGTTCGCCGCATTCCCCACCGCCTCTCACGTGGGCAACGGCGAATGCCACGCCACGCTCGAGTAGCTCCAGCCGGGCGATGGAAAACCAGGGGTCGAGCGGTTCGCCGTAAGCGCCATAGCCGTAGAGAAGCGTCGGCAAGGGGTGGTCAGCCAGATCGACGCGCATGACGACCGAAACGGGTATCCGTTCGCCGTCGGCGGCTGTTGCCCATAGTCGTTTGCTGACCAGTTGCTCGGGCTGCAAGTTGCCATGTACCGGTAGGCGTTTGAGCTCGGTGCGCTGTTGAGTGTCCAGATCCAGCGCTATCCAGCGGGGTGGTTGAGTAAAAGACTCCTCGCGCAAGCGCAGGATGCGCGTATCAAAATGCGGTGTATCTTCCAGATCTTGGGAGCAAGGAATTTCCGGCAAGTCCAGCTGCTCATCGACAATTGTCCGGCCTTTATCATCCAGCTCGATACGGCGCAGATATACTTGCGCGCTGCGATGATCGCGTTCGGCAAGCACCAGCCCCCAGGAAAAAGCTTCGACGCCTTCCAGAGTGACATCCTCCCGATGAGCAATGAAAGGAATGCCGGCGACGGCGACCTCAACGCCCCCTTCTTCGGGCGGGTTGGGCGGCAGCGTGGTTTCCTCGAGACAATCCAGCTGGAAGTTAGCGCCGTTTCGGTTGTGCAATACATAGAAAGCCCCCGGGCGGTGTTCCACGTTATATTCAACACCGGCTTTACGTGGCTGAAGACAGATGGGAGTGGCGTATGGAGCCTGGGCAGGAACCAGATGCACTTCGCTGGTGTCCTTGGAAGCGCTTTCCACCATCAGCCAGCGGCGCGAGCGGCTTTTGCCTACGCCCAGCCAGAACTCGCTATCGGGTTCTTGCAAGAGCAATACCGGCGTCTCCGCCGTTACTTGCGGCGCCGCCAGCCGCAGCGGCAAGCGCCATACGCTGTCCGGGCGCTGGGTGGCATCGAAGCGCGTGAAGAGCAGCGTGGCACTGGTGGCGGTTTGGTCTTCCGCCCAGCACAATGTCGCGCCGATGTCTTCCAGCAAGCGTTGCGGCTCCCCCGCGGGCAGCTGTTTCAGCCACAAGGAAAAGCGTTCGTCGCCCTGGGTGTCTTCGGTCCACGCCAGCCAGTCTTCATCGGGAGATAGCGCCATATCGCCCATGTCGTAGAACTCATGCCCGGCGGCGCGAGCGCTGACATCCAGTACGCACTGGCTGTTCTCGGGGGCGCCATTGGGGTGACGCCACCAGCTAGGATGATCGGCGTCAGCGGCGGTCTCATTCCAGAAGGTGAAATAATCGAGCGGGGTTTTCAGGCTGGTGACAGCCAGCTCGCGCCTGGCAAGCTGGCCATCGAATAAAGCCTGCGTGAGGGAATCGAGAGGAGAGAACCAGGCATCGCTTTGGGCATTGGCCGCTTCGAGAAACGCCGTGACTTCAGGAACATCGCGCTGTTCCAGCCAGTGCCACTCGGGTTCGTCGGCACGGGCATAAGAGGCAACCGGGGAGTGAGGCGTCGCGCAGGGCTGTGCTTTCATAAACAGACAGGTACCATAATGGTGGAAGTCAACGTCGGGTGGAGTCACCCACATGAGGATTCAGTATGTTGTTTGCAGATTCGATGTCTTTGCTTTGGGTAAGCTATTACGCCTTGTCGGTGTTGGTGCTGGTAGCGGTTTATTTCGCCTTGGCGTTATTGCCGCGTCTGGCGCGCTTGGTGCTGACATGGAGTATCGCCGGGGCGATGTGGATGCCGACGCGTTTTCGCTTACCCTTGATAGAAGAAGGGGAATTCTACACCGGCCTGGCGCCTGCGGCGATGGTCAGTGCCGTAGGCTTCCTTGAAGGTGTGGGCGCTTCGTTACTTAACGGCTTGCTATGGTTGATTGTCGGCATGAGCATCGGGGCACTGCTGGGCGTGTTCTTGTGGTGGTGGCGCCGCCCTGTGAGCTATGTCGACATGCCCGACACCGCCGAAAAATCTCAAGGCCGCTCTGCTTCGAGCAGAGAGTCGGGTTCCTCGTCGCGCCGCGAGCCGGTGGTTGGCTAATGCAGCGTTTCACTGTGTTCACGGAGTCAGCGGCGAGATCGGTTTAATGTGCGAGCTACTGGGCATGAGTGCCAATGTTCCCACGGATATCTGCTTTAGTTTCGCAGGTTTTCTGCATCGTGGTGGCGGTACCGGGCCCCACCGCGATGGCTGGGGGATTGCGTTCTACGAAGAGGGCGGTTACCGCGAATTCCGTGACCCGCATCCGTCGGTAGACTCACCCATCGCTCGGCTGATCAGCGATTACCCGATCAAGTCGCATGTGGTGATTAGCCATATTCGTCAAGCCAATGTGGGCGGGGTGCGCCTGGCCAACACCCATCCCTTCACCCGCGAAATGTGGGGACGGCCCTGGTGTTATGCTCACAACGGCCAGTTGGAAGGCTGGCAAACCTTGTCTCTGTCGTTTTATACCCCGGTGGGCGCTACCGATAGCGAACATGCCTTCTGCTGGCTGTTAGGCGAGCTGCGTCGTGATTTCCCCGAGCCCCCTGTGGCACCGGAGGCGTTATGGCAGCGTCTTCACGGCCTATGCGAAAGGCTACGCGGCTTGGGGGTCTTCAACCTGTTGATGTCCGACGGGATCTATCTCTATAGCTACTGCTCGACGAAACTTGCCCACATTACTCGGCGGGCGCCGTTCGGCCAGGCTGAGCTTTCTGACGCGGAATTAACGGTCAATTTTGCCGAACATACCACCACGAATGACGTGGTCTCGGTGATCGCAACCGAACCTTTGACTCACAATGAAGCCTGGGAACGCATGGTGCCGGGCGAGCTTCTGGTGTGGCGTGATGGTGAGGTCAAGGCACGCTATCAGGCGGCAACACTTTGAAAAAACAGTCATATCCAGCCGTTAGAGCTTGCTTGATACAAGAATGAAACGAAAGTTTCAATCGGTCGTTTTACACGCCGCGGCGGGTCGTTTATCGTGTAGGCCTGAACTTGGCAAGGCGTTACAGCTTGCCGGAGTCGTTGAACGAGTAAAATAACAAGGTCGGTGATAGTACATCGACATGCATAGCGGAGATCGCCCATGAACGACCATGCCAATGCCCCGATTCTGCGCGGCCCAGCGCTTGAAGGGCTGGATCAGTATGATTCCGTCACGGATGTTTTTCATGCGGCAGTCAGCCGCTTCAAGGAAAAACCGGCGTTTTCCTGCATGGGGCAGACATTGACGTTTGCTGAACTGGATCGCCTGTCGGGTGCTTTTGCCGCCTGGATTCAACACGAAACCGACCTTGAGCCCGGCGATCGCGTGGCCATTCAACTGCCTAACGTCTTGCAGTTTCCAGTGGCTGTATTCGGCGCCCTGAGGGCAGGGATGGTGGTGGTCAATACCAATCCGCTTTACACCGAACGGGAAATGGCTCATCAATTCAAAGACTCGGGAGCCAAGGCCATCCTGATCCTGGCCAACATGGCCGATAAGCTGGAAAAGATCCTGGACAAGACCGAGATCAAGCATGTGCTGGTCACTCAATTGGGCGACATGCACGGCTTCCCCAAGCGCCTGTTGATCAATGCAGTGGTCAAGCACGTCAAGAAGATGGTGCCTGCCTATTCATTGCCGGGAGCGATAGATTTTCGCGCAGCGCTGAAAAAAGGCGATTCGTTAACCTCCGAAGACGTTCATCGCTTCCCGGGCGACCTGGCGGCACTGCAATACACCGGCGGTACCACGGGCATGCCCAAGGGCGCCATGCTGACCCACCGTAATCTGGTGGCGAACATGCTTCAGGCGCGTGCGGCCATCGGCACGCACCTGACCGATGGTGAAGAGCTGATCATTGCGCCGTTGCCGGTCTATCATATCTACACCTTTACGGTGAATTGCCTGTTTCTCATGGAGACCGGTAACCACTCGGTGCTGATTCCCAACCCCAGAGATCTGGATAATTTCGTCAAGGAACTTAAAGGTGTTCCGTTCACCGGCTTTATCGGACTGAGTACCTTGTTCAATGCGTTATGCCGCAGGGATGATTTCAGGCAGCTGGATTTCTCTAAGCTCCATTTGACCATTTCAGGTGGGATGGCGTTGACCAAGGCCGCGGCCAAACGCTGGGAAGAAGTGACGGGTTGCCCGATAGCCGAAGGCTACGGGCTGACCGAAACCTCGCCGATCGTCAGTTTCAACCCTACCAATGCGATTCAGCTGGGAACGATTGGTAAACCGGTCGCGGGAACAGCGGTGAAAATAGTGGATGCCGATGATAACGATGCACCCTTCGGCGAGTCTGGCGAGCTATGTGTTCAAGGCCCGCAAGTCATGAAAGGCTATTGGAAGTGTGAAGACCAGACGGCCGCCTCCATCGATGAGAATGGCTGGTTCCGTACCGGTGATATCGCCACGATCCAGGATGATGGCTACATTCGTATCGTCGACCGCAAGAAGGACATGATTCTGGTCTCAGGCTTCAATGTGTATCCCAATGAAATAGAGGATGTGGTCGCGGGACATCCGGATGTACTGGAATCAGCGGCCGTCAGTGTGTCGGATGACGATAGCGGCGAGGCCATCAAGCTGTTTGTGGTCACCCGCAATGAAAGCCTGGATGCGGAGACCCTGCGCCGTTGGTGCAAGAAGGAACTGACTGGTTATAAAGTACCCAAGTACGTCGAATTTCGTGATGAGTTGCCCAAAACCAATGTGGGCAAGGTTCAACGTCGTCAGTTGCGCGATGAACAAAGCATAAAAGACGCGGAAAAAGTTTGATGCACCTGATGTCGAATGCCTGACGCCTCTCTCGATGGTTCCGTTGCCAGGTAGGTTTTTTCCTGGGGCGTTAGGCGCAGCTCAGGCTGTGACGTTACAATGGCATGCCCGCTTCCGTTATCGGAGCGGGCATGTTTTTTAGGGGAGATTTTCTGTTTTTACGTGTCGAATAGGTTTCTTGAACATTCGTCTTGAGCATTTGTTTGAACGACTGTTTCGAGCCTATGTTTCAAGCTATGTTGCAAATACTGCGGAGCTAGCCAACCCATCGTGACTACCCAATCCCGTCAAACCCCAGCCATGACTGATACCGATGCCCTTCATGCGCTCAAGCAAGGCTTGTCGAGCGTGATGCTGCGCGATGTCCAGCCACTCGAGCAGCGGCTGGCAGGGTTGACCCGCCGCGCTCGGGAAGGCAAGCCGGTGGATCGTGGTATTCAGGAAGTTTCGCGCGACCTGCAGCGCTCCCAGGCCGCCTTGGCCAAGCGCCAGGCACAGCCTGTCGCATTGAACTACCCACAAACATTGCCCGTCGTTGAGCGGCGTGAAGATATTCTCGAGGCGCTGCGCAACCATCAAGTGGTGGTGGTGGCCGGTGAAACCGGTTCCGGGAAAACCACCCAGTTACCCAAGATATGCTTGGAACTGGGGCGCGGACGACGCGGCATGATTGGCCATACCCAGCCCCGCCGGCTGGCCGCTCGCAGCGTGGCCACGCGTCTGGCGGAGGAACTGGAAGTCCCCTTGGGCGAACAGGTCGGCTATCAGGTGCGCTTTCACGACCAGAGTAGTGATACCACCCTGATCAAGCTGATGACCGACGGTATCTTGTTGGCTGAAACCCAGCATGATCCACTGCTCCAGCGTTATGACACCATCATCATCGATGAGGCCCATGAACGTAGCCTGAACATCGATTTTCTGCTCGGTTACCTCAAGCGGCTGCTGCCCAAGCGCCCCGAACTGAAAGTCATCATTACCTCGGCGACCATCGATGTGGATCGTTTTTCAGCGCATTTCGGCACGCCCGCCGTGCCGGCACCGGTGGTCGAAGTCACCGGTCGCACCTATCCGGTCGATGTGCATTATCGGCCCTTGGTGCGCGAAGCTGACGATGAAGAGGACCGCACGCTTCAGGAAGGCGTCCTGCATGCGGTGGAAGAGATCGAGACCATCGAGCGCGCCAAGGGCTGGTTGCATGGCCCGCGCGATGTATTGATATTTCTCCCCGGCGAGCGTGAAATCCGTGAAACCGCCGACACCCTGCGGCGAGCCGACCTCAGAGGCACGGAAATATTGCCTCTGTACGCCCGGCTTTCCAATGCAGAGCAAAACCGAGTGTTCGCCCCCCACTCGGGTCGGCGTATCGTTCTGGCCACCAATGTGGCGGAAACATCGCTGACGGTGCCCGGGATACGCTACGTGATCGACCCGGGGCTGGTGCGTATCAGTCGTTACAGCTACCGCGCCAAGATCCAGCGGTTACCGGTGGAGCCGGTCAGCCAAGCCAGTGCCAACCAGCGGAAAGGGCGCTGCGGGCGTATCGCGGAAGGGGTGTGCATTCGTCTTTACGATGAAGACGATTTTCTTGCACGCCCGGCGTTTACCGATCCGGAAATTCAGCGTACCAACCTGGCGTCGGTGATACTTTCCATGCTCGCCCTCAAACTGGGCGATATTGAAGACTTTCCGTTCGTCGATCCGCCTGATGCACGCTTTATAAAGGACGGCTTTCGCCTGCTGTTCGAGCTGGGGGCGGTGAACGACCAGCAGAAATTGATGCCGCTGGGGCGCAAGCTGGCGCGCTTGCCTATCGACCCGCGCCTGGCCCGCATGGTGTTGGCTGGTGCGGAGCGCGGCGGACTACGCGATGTGCTGGTGGTGGTATCGGCCTTGGCGGTGCAGGATCCGCGTGACCGACCGGCGGATAAACGCCAGGCGGCGGATCAGGCGCATCAGCGCTGGCATGATCCGGAATCCGATTTCGTGGCGCTACTCAACCTCTGGCATGGTTTCGAGAACGCGCGTAACGAGCTTTCGGGCAACCGGCTGCGACGCTGGTGTCGCGAGCATTATCTTAATTATCTGCGTCTGCGTGAGTGGCACGACACTTTCCGCCAGTTGCGCCAGCTGCTGCGCGATATGCAAATCGAAGTGCCCCCGCCGGCACCGCGCAATGATGACGAAAGTGAAGAGCAGGCGCGCCAGGTCCGGCGCAAGACCTCCGGCAACCTGCATCAGGCACTGCTTTCAGGCTTGCTTTCCAACCTTGGGTTGCTCCTGGAAAACCGGGAATATCAGGGTGCTCGCAATCGCAAGTTCATGATCCATCCCGGCTCGGGACTGTCCAAAAAGACACCCAAATGGATCATGGCCTTCGAGTTGGTGGAAACTTCGAAGCTATTCGCTCGTACCGTGGCCAAGATTGACCCACAGTGGATCGAGCCTCAGGCCGAGCATCTGGTCAAGCGCTCCTGGAGCGAGCCGCACTGGGAAATGAAGCGCGCCCAGGTTGTGGCCTTTGAGCAGGTGACCCTATTCGGCTTGCCGATCGTCGCGCGGCGCAAAGTGCATTACGGCCCGATAGCCCCGGTTGAAGCCCGTGAAATTTTCATCCGCCGGGCCTTGGTGGAAGGTGAGTTTCACACGCAGGGAGAATTCTTTGCTCATAACCGCGATCTGATCGGGGAAGTGGAGGCGCTGGAAGATCGTGCCCGCCGACGCGACATTCTGGTCGATGAAGAGACTCTGTTCGCTTTTTACGACGAGCGGATTCCTGAGGGCGTCTATAACGGCAAGAGTTTCGAGCATTGGCGCAAACAAGCGGAAAAGGATGCCCCGGGCCTACTCAAATTCGATCGCGAGGCGCTACTGGCTCGTGAAGCTCAGGACGTTACTCAGGTCCAATATCCGGATCAGATTACCCTGGCGGGAGTCACTTATCCGCTGAGGTACCATTTTGCCCCTGGCTCGGAAGACGACGGCATCACCCTGACTGTACCTGCTGCCATGCTGCCCCAACTGCCCAAGGCACAGCTGGAGTGGCTGGTGCCGGGGCTATTGCGGGAAAAATGTATTGCGCTGCTCAAGTCGCTTCCCAAGGCGGTGCGTCGCCAGGTAGTACCGATTCCTGACTGGGTGGATGCCGCTCTGGAATCCTTGTCACCGGAAAACCGACCTCTGACCGAAGCGTTGAGCGAGTTTATCCGCAAGCGCACGGGAACCCGGGTGCACCCGGATGATTGGCGCCTGGATCAATTGGAGCCGCACCTGGTCATGAATCTGCAGGTGGTCGATCATGAAGGCCACCTCTTGGGCCAAGGGCGTGATGTGCGTGCCCTGGAGCAACGTTTTGAAGCGGCGGCAGGCGAGGGCGCTCGTGCGCTGGCGCAACAGGCCGCCGATGAACCGGCGGTGGAAGGCTTGCCGGTGGCGCCGTTACCCGCATCGCGCGTGACCACCCAGGCGGGGATTCGTGTGGAAGCGTATCCGGCGCTGGTACCGGAGAAAGGCAGCTTTCGAGTGGAGCTTTTCGATCATCCCGACAAGGCGCACCAGGCGCATAGTGAAGGCATCGCCCGACTGGCCATGGCCCGTTTGCCGGAAGAGGTCAAGCGAATTCGCCAGCTCAAGGGCATGGATACCTGCGCCTTGCTGTTTGCCAAGGTGGGCAGCAAGCAGGCGTTGGTGGAAGACATCACCTTGGCGGTGTTCAATGAGGTAATGGCGAAAGCGCCATTGCCACGTTCGGAAAGTGAGTTTGTCGCTCGTCTGGAGGGCGCCGCTAGTGAACTGCTCGAACAGGCTGAGGCTAAGCTGGCCCAGGTCAAACCCGCCTTGGAAGGTCATCTGGCGGTTACCAAGGCTCTCAAGGGAAACCTCAATTTCGCTTTGGCGCTGGTTTATAATGACCTGAAAGCTCAGATGCAGCGCCTGGTGTATCCAGGCTTCATCAGCGATGCTGGTGATTGGCTCAAGGAATACCCACGTTATATGGAGGGTGCCTTGATTCGCCTGGAAAAAGCGCCCCGTGAACGAGGCCGCGATCAACTGATGATGCACGAGGTTCAAGCCTTGGAAGCACGCTGGGACGCTCGACGTGAAAGCGAACGGCGTGGAAAGGTGGAGGATCCGGCGCTGGTGGAATTCGGCTGGTGGCTGCAGGAGTTACGAGTTTCGCTGTTCGCCCAGCAACTGGGTACCTTGATGCCGGTATCGGTCAAGCGGCTGGAAAAACGTTGGCAGGAAATTACCGGTCTCCCTGCCGCTACTTAGGCAGCACTGGCAAAACATGTCGCAAAAGCACACAGTAAGCAATACCCGCTTACCGGATGACCGACACTGACGTCCATAGGCGTTCGGGTTAGACATGCGAGCGGCTAAAAGGAGAAGCGCATGACAAACGTGGTGATTACCGGGACGGGACTTTATACGCCGGAACACGCCATTGGTAATGATGCCCTGGTCGCAGCGTTTAATGCTTGGGTAGATCTCGAAAACGCTCGATACGCCCAGGCGATCGCCAGCGGTGAACGTCAACCATTGGCGTATTCAAGCAGTGAATTCATTGAAAAAGCCTCCGGTATCAAGAGCCGCTATGTGATGGATGCCGATGGTATTCTCGACCCCAGGCGTATGCGCCCACGCTTACCTCAACGCGCTAATGACGAGCCTTCCATTCAATGCGACATGGCACTCGAGGCAGCTCATGAGGCATTGCTTGATGCTTCGGTCAAGGCCGCGGATATCGAGCTGGTAATTGTGGCTTGCTCCAATCTTGAGCGTTCTTATCCAGCGGTTGCCGTGGAGTTGCAGCAGGCATTGGGCGCTGCGGGGTACGGGTTCGATATGAACGTAGCCTGCAGTTCGGCCACGTTTGCTATGGAAACGGCGGCCAATGCGATTGCCTCGGGCAGTATCAAGCGGGCGTTAGTGGTTAATCCGGAAATTTGTTCCGCCCATCTCAATTTTTGTGACCGTGACAGCCATTTCATTTTCGGCGATGCTTGTACAGCCATGGTATTGGAAGCCGATAGTGTCGCGGTGGCTGAGACGCGTTTCAGCATCTTGGGAACGCGTCTGGTGACGCGTTTTTCCAATGCCATCCGTAATAATGCCGGTTTTCTGAACCGGGTGACCGATAGCGATCCTTTGGCTGAAGATAAGTTATTCGTGCAAGAGGGCCGGCGTGTTTTCAAGGAAGTATGTCCCATGGTAGCCGCGCTGATCACTCAGCATCTGGCATCGCTGGAACTTGCCGGTAGCGACCTGGCACGCCTGTGGCTCCACCAGGCCAATCGTCACATGAATGATTTGATTGCGCGCAAGGTGCTTGGTTATGAGCCTGACGAAACTCAAGCACCGGTGATCCTGGATCGTTATGCCAATACCAGTTCGGCGGGGTCGATTATCGCTTTCCATCTGCACCGTGCTGACTTGAAACCCGGCGATCTCGGGGTCATCTGTTCGTTCGGGGCAGGGTATAGTGCCGGCAGCATCGTGGTACAACGCCAATAATGGCGGCTCAAAGAGGTGGTTTCATCATGTTTAATAGAGTACGCGGCCCATTGTTGCTGATGATGAGTCTCGCATTGCTTTCGGGATGCGCAGGCGCTCAGGTGGCAGAAGAAAGACATCCTGATGACCCTTGGGAGGGCTTTAATCGTCGGGTATTTGCTTTCAATGATGTGGTGGATCGTTACGCCCTGCGTCCGGTGGCTTCGGGCTATGCCAAGATAACTCCACAGCCGGTTCAAACCGGTGTGGGTAATTTCTTTTCCAACTTGGGAGAAGTACGCACGGCGCTCAATAGCGTGTTGCAAGGCAAGCCAGGCAACGCTGGTGTAGCAACTTCTCGATTCCTGATCAACTCAACGGCCGGGATCGGTGGGCTGTGGGATGTCGCCACGCCCATGGAGATTACCGGTCGGGAAGAAGACTTCGGCCAAACGCTGGCTGTTTGGGGATGGGGGGACTCGCGCTACCTGGTGTTGCCGTTTTTAGGCCCGAGTACCTTGCGTGATACCTCCGGTATGCCGGCTGATATGGCTACCTATCCGCTCACCTACGTTGAAGACGATGCCCTGCGCATCGGCTTGACTGCGTTGCGCGTGATCGATGCGCGAGCAGGGTTTCTGGAGCAGGAGGAACTTATTTTCGGAGAGCGTTATAGTTTTGTCCGTGATACCTACCTCCAGAGCCGCCGATACCAGATCAACGACGGGGAAACGGGCGCCGATCCTTTTGCTGCCGATGATTTCGAGTTCGATGACGCGGACTTTGATGAGTGAGGTGTTCGCGAGCAAGGATGTCAATGCTGAGGATTTCGCCGACTGAGGCCTTTTCATGGTTAATACCAAGCATTTGATTGCCGTGATCGATGAGCCCGGCCATGAGCGTGATGCTCTGGCTGAAGCGATTACCTGTGATGGGATGTCGGTTTTCGCCACGGACAATATCGCCATGCTGCCGCGTAGAACAGCGCTGATCGTAGCGCATGCGCGTGCTGTGCCGCGGCAGAACTGGTCACAGCTTACGCGACGCTTGCCTACTCTGGTCGTCAGCGATGCGCGACAGGATGCCGATCTGATCAAGGCGGTGGATGTGGGGTTGGTGGACTATATCGTGCACCCGCTGCGTCATACAGAGTTATTGCGTCGCATGATTCGCAAAGCCATCGAACTGCATCAATTATCGGAAGAGCGCGAGCGCGATCGTGAACGTCTGGCCGAGCTCAACGAAAGTCTGGAAACCCACTTGGCGCTGTTACGGATGGATCAGCAAAGTGGTAGCCACATCCAACGGCGTCTGTTACCGTCGCGACCGAAAATACTCAATGACGTGAGTTTTGATTATTGGTTTGCTCCCTCGCTGTATCTGTCCGGGGACTTTCTCGACTATCAAGCATACAACGAGCGTTATAGCGCCTTTTATTTTGCCGATGTTTCAGGGCATGGCGCTTCTTCGGCCTTTGTAACGGTATTGCTGAAATATCTATGCAATCGCTGGTTAAGTGAGTGGGACGGTGAGCATCCTGAAACATTGGCACCCAACTGGCTGGCGGCACTGAATCGCGAATTACAGGGTACCGATATCGGTAAGCATGCCACCTTGTTTGTGGGTATCATTGATCATGAAGCGCATTATTTACACTATTCGCTTGGAGCACAGCTCCCCATGCCACTGCTGGTAACTGAAGACACCTTGCAACGGTTGCCTGGCGAGGGGATGCCGGTGGGGTTGTTTCCCGATGTGGAATATCCTGCCTTGGGGTGGCCATTACCGCCTGATTTTCGGTTATGGCTGTGTTCCGATGGAGTGTTGGAATGCTTGCCGGGTGCCACACTTGACACGCGGCTCAAGGAGCTTGAGCAATTGGCAAGTAAGAGTGTCTCGCTTGAGCAGTTGCGGGAGCGCTTGGCGCTGGGCCACGTCGCCTGTTCGGAAGAAGAGGAGGCACAAGCCGAGGCCAATGGTGACCGTGATGCCCTGCCCGACGACCTGACAATCATGATGGTAAGCGGATTTGGTCATGCTGAGTGAAGAAGGCCGCGTGAAGGCGGCATTCGATTCCGGAGTTTTTGTCCTGAAACTGTGCGGCGACGTGCGTCTGACGCTATGTGCCACCCTCGATACTCAGGCTCAGCGATTGGCTGAAACACCGGGGTTGCATGCCGTGATGATTGACCTGCGAGAAGCCACCAATGTGGATTCCACCGCCTTGGGTTTTCTTGCCAAGGTGGCGATGGCGGTGAAAGGCCGTCTGGAGCAACCGCCAACCATTATTGCGGATAATCCTGATGTTCGCCAAATGCTCGATGTCATGGGTTTCGCCCGCTTTTTTACCTTGGTAGAAGCACCCTTTCAGAAAACGGCCATGCTCAATGGTGTGCTGGAAGAGCTGCCCGAAGTTCCTGCGGATGAAGAAGGGTTGCGCGAGCGCATATTGGAAGCACATCGTATCTTGATGCATATGAACGAGCATAACCGCGAGCAATTTCAACCTCTTGTCCAGATGCTTGAAGAGCGGGATGCCAGTTCGCATTCCTGAATTATCTTGTTGGCATCGTTTTTTCCGTCGTTGCGCTCTACTTCCAACCCGGTTTCCCGGGTCGGGGTTTAGCCAGCAAAGCACTATGGCTCGATCACGGCTGGCGCAAGGTAGCCAGTAGGCCTTCCAGCTTGCGTTGATCCGCCATGAACTTGCGAATTCCTTCACTGAGTTTGTCGCTGGCCATTTCGTCTTCGTTCATCTGCCAGCGGAACGTGGCTTGATCCAATGGCTCGCTGTGTGGTGCGTCAGCATCGGTTGGAACTAATTGGCGTTCAAGTGTGCCTTGCTGGCTTTCCAGTTCATCAAGCAATGTCGGTGAAATAGTCAGACGGTCGCAACCTGCCAAGGCGGTAATTTCCCCTAAATTGCGAAAACTCGCCCCCATCACAATGGTCTTGTAGCCGTGTCCCTTGTAGTGATCAAAGATACGTTTGACCGACTGGACGCCGGGGTCGCGTGAACCGCTGAAGTCCGCATCCGGGTTGCGTTGCTTGTGCCAATCGAGGATGCGACCCACGAACGGTGAGACTAGCGTGGCGCCAGCATCTGCGCACGCCTGAGCTTGCGTAAAGCTGAACAGTAGCGTGAGATTGGTGCGTATACCTTCTCGTTCGAGCAGTCGGGCGGCCTGAATGCCCTCCCAAGTAGCGGCGACCTTGATCAAGATGCGGTCGGCCTCCACACCTTGACGGGCGTAGTGCTCGATCAGTGACAGGGCTCGGTTGACGGTAGCGTCCCGGTCGAAAGACAACCTGGCACTCACTTCAGTGGAAACGTAACCTGGTACGAGAGCGCTTATTTCACTGCCTACTTCCACTGCGACACTATCCACCGCATTATCGATATCCGTGCTTTCTCGTGCGATTTCCGCCAGCCGTGCGCGGCGCGTTTCCTGCTGAGCTGCCTGTAGAATCAAAGAGGGATTAGTGGTGGCATCCTGGGGTGAGAAACGACGAATAGCGTCAAGATCACCGGTATCCGCGACCACTGTGGTCATTTGTTTGAGTTGCGAAAGCAGGCTATCTGCCATGGTGTCAGCTCCTTTGAGACGTTGCACTTACTGTAGCAAGGCATGGATAGCGCGAACAGTCACCGACAAACCAATAGAAAACGATTATTATTAGCTGGCTATCTAATTATACGTAAAGGAGTGCCTTTTGTTATTGAGTCCACGTCGGGTTGCGTTGTTGGTGGCGGCCAATACTGCACTGGCACCTTTCGCCATCGATGCTTATCTGCCTGCCATGGCGGCGTTGGCTGAAAGTATCGGTGCCAGTATTCACCGTACCGAACTTTCCATCAGTGTTTTCTTGTTCGGGTTCGCTCTAGGCCAGCTGATTTTCGGTCCGCTATCCGATCGTCTAGGCAGAAAACCGGTTCTTTTGGGCGGGCTTTTGGTCTTCTTCGTTGCCAGCTTGGCGATAATCAGTGTGGACAGTCTCTCCACCTTGCTTATATGGCGGTTTATTCAGGCACTGGGTGGTGGGGCCTGTGTGGTCAATTCCGCCGCTATCGTGCGCGACTGTTTCAGTGGGAGAGAAGCCGCCAAAGTCATGTCGACCATGGCGCTGATCATGATGTTGGCACCGTTGGTGGCTCCAACTGTAGGTAGCCTGTTGTTGTACGTGGCGGGTTGGTGGCTGATTTTCGGGTTTCTTGCAGTCTACGCCGCTTTTCTATTCTGGCTATTGGGAACGCGCCTGCCGGAAACCCGTGACATGAGCCAGCCAGTGGCCTCTCCACGCCAAGTGTTAGGTAACTATGCCAGCATACTGTCTCACCGCGAAGGGATGGGTTATGTCTGCGCGGTGGCAGCTTCTTTTGCTGGCTTATTTGCCTTCATTACCGCGTCCCCCTTTCTTTACCTGGAACATTTCGGACTTTCACCGGCCATGTATCCCGTGGTTTTCGGCGTTAACGTCCTGGGCATTGCATTATCCAACCGGGTGAACATTCAACTGCTGAGCCGAAGAACACCGCAGCAGAACCTACGGTTGGGCCTTACCGTGCAATGGGTGGCGGCGACAGCTCTGGTAATCGCCACAGCAACAGGCATGGCATCCTTGTACGTGGTGGTGCCATTAGTGATGTTGTTTACCGGGATGATAGGCATGATTTCCCCGAATGCGATTTCTTCTCTGCTGGACCACTTTGGTCACATCAGTGCGACTGCCACGGCATTATTGGGGTCTGTGCAGTTCAGCTGTGGAGCTTTGGCGGGCGTCATGGTGGGAGCATTCGAGGTGGAGAGCCTATGGCCGATGGTAGTGACCATGTTGGCGGCAGCAACGATCGGCAATATCGGGTTGCGTCTTCTGACCCCACCGGTGAATACATTAGCAAAAGTATAATTAAGCTGAAAAAGGGAGCTATCAGACAGAAATGCCGAAAAATTAAAAGTAAGCCCACCTGTCATGAAGATGTCATCGAACCGAGGCAAGGTATGCCTTGTGAAGGCCAGATTTCTTTGATGACAGGAGAAAGTTGCATGAACTGCATTCTCAAGACTACCGTGATCGCTGCTGCTGCAATGAGCGTTGCCGGTGTTGCTCAGGCGCGCGATCAGATCCGTATTGTTGGTTCCAGCACCGTTTACCCCTTTGCCAGTTACGTGACCGAAGAGTTTGGCGCTCTTACGAATTATCCGACACCGGTAATTGAGTCTACCGGTTCAGGTGGGGGTATTCGCCTGTTCTGTAACGGTGTTGGCGACGGTACACCGGATATCACCAACGCATCACGCCGCATGAAGGTTTCCGAATTCGAGCGCTGTGAAAAGAATGGTGTAACCGATATCACCGAAGCCAAGATCGGCTCCGACGGTATCGTTTTGGGACAATCCACTGAAAACGATGCGGCAGATTTCACCCTTGAGCATATCTTCCTGGCGGTAGCGGCTCAGGTGCCGGTTGATGGTGAGCTTGTCGACAACCCCTACACCAACTGGAGCGAGATTGATTCTTCGCTGCCGGATCGTGAAATCTCCATTTACGGCCCGCCCACCACATCGGGTACCCGTGACGCTTTCGAAGAGCTGGTCATGGAAGCTGCCTCCGAAGAGTTTGACCTCTACGGCGACGAAGGGTACACCGAAATTCGCTCTGATGGCGTTTACATCGACGCGGGTGAAAACGACAACCTGATCGTTCAGCGTTTGTCTGAAGACACCGAAGCCTTCGGCATTTTCGGTTATTCTTTCCTGGCTGAAAATCAGCGCACTATTCAAGGTGCCAGCATTGGTGGGGTTGAGCCGGAAGTTGAGGCCATCAGCTCTGGTGATTACCCAGTAGCTCGCTCACTGTGGTTCTACATCAAGAACCAGCACGCTGACGAAGTACCGCCGCTGTACGAATACGCCAATATGTTCATGGAAGAGCAGATGATTGGTGACGACGGCTACCTTGTCGATCTTGGCCTGATTCCGTTGCCGGAAACTGAGCGTGAGCAGGCGCGTCAACGCGTTGCTAATCAAGCCGAACTTACACTTGAAGACCTGAAGTAAGCCAGCTCTACTTTAGCGAAAGAGAGGCCGGCAGCTTGTGCTGCCGGCCTCTTGCTTTGCGACAGATGTTGTCATGGCACTTGTCACATTGCTGTCATGTTTTTGCCTCAAAGTAGCCTGGCAAACGGATTCATTGGTTAACCTGAGATATCAACGATGCAGACCAACCAGCTACTCTTGATTTTTTGCACTGTGCTCTTGCTGCTTGGGCTAGTGGCCTTTTTTGTCGGCCGAAAAAAAGCTTCACGCGTTCGCGCCTCAGGTGCCGCCATGTATGCACAGCCGGATCAGTATGCGTGGTTTGCGGTGCTTTCAACCGCAGGGCCTGCGGTGTTGGTCGGTGCTGTGGGCTCTTTCGCTTTATTGCTGCTAGGGGCGGATATTCCCCCGCTGTATTTGCTGGCAGCAAGCCTTGTGGTAGCGGCGGCCGGTTTAGCCGTAGGCGTAGCTCAGGTAAGGCCACAGTTTCATGCCCGCCAAGCCATTGAGCGGGTCATCCGCTGGATATTGGCAGGGGCGGCACTGATCTCGATCTTCACGACGTTTGGGATTCTGTTTTCGATTATTTCAGAGGCGCTGCGCTTTTTTCAGATGCACAGCTTCTGGGATTTCATCACCGGCACGACCTGGAACCCTGGTGCGAGCTTTTTAGCCTCAGCGGGCCGCGGTGACGGCGGCGACGCCGAGTTTGGTTCGGTACCGCTTTTTGCCGGTACCTTCATGATCACGCTGATCGCCATGCTGGTGGCCGTGCCGGTCGGGCTTATGTCGGCAATCTATATGTCTGAGTACGCCCCAAGCCGTGTCAGAACCATTGCCAAGCCGGTGCTTGAAGTCTTGGCAGGCATACCGACGGTGGTATACGGCTTCTTCGCCGCGATTACGGTGGCGCCGATTATTGTCAATATCGCAAGTTTCTTTGGCCTTGATGCCTCCTATAACAACGCCGTTGCCCCAGGTGTCGTGATGGGCATCATGATCATCCCGTTTATCTCCTCGCTGTCTGATGACGTGATTAACGCCGTACCCGACAGCATGCGCCAAGGATCGCTGGCACTGGGCATGACCAAAGGCGAAACCATTCGGGATGTGGTAATTCCTGCTGCGCTACCCGGGATTATTTCCGCCTCACTGTTAGGTATGTCGCGTGCGCTAGGTGAGACCATGATCGTGGTAATGGCAGCCGGTATGCGGCCCAATCTTACCGCCAATCCTCTGGAGGACATGACCACCGTCACCGTGCGCATTGTCGCGGCGCTAACCGGTGACCAGGAGTTTGCAAGTGCCGAAACGCTGTCCGCGTTCGCCCTTGGACTGGTGCTGTTTGCCGTAACGCTCACGCTTAATCTGGTGTCGGTGCTGATGATCCGCCGCTTCCGCGAAAAGTATCGCGTCAATAACCTGTAATGCCTGGGAACCGTTCCGATGAGCCAAACTTTTGACGATATCAGCCATCAGCTCAAGCGACGCCACCGCAAGTCAGCCCGTTTGAAGTGGATGTCCATGGGTGCTCTGGGGCTGGCGGGTCTTTTCTTGCTGTGGTTTTTCAGCGATATGCTGAACAAGGGCCTGCCCGCATTTCAGCAAGCCTATGTGCAAGCGGAAATGCACTACTCCGAAGAAGCCTCAAAGGATGGGCGTAAAGCTATCGACAAGGCGCTGGTGCCTGTTGTTAGCCGCACGGAGGTGCGGGGCATTCCGCTTATGTTGCGTAATAACCCTGACATGATAGGGGACCGTGAGACGCGCTGGTTACTCGCCAATAGTCAAGTCGATCAGTACTTGAAAGACCATCGTCATAAATTGAGTGGCAATGAGGTGGCAACCGTCGATAACTTGGTCGAATCAGGTCAAGTGGCACTTAAATTTAACCGCGCCTTTTTTACGCAAGGCGACTCCAAGATAGCGGAAAGTGCCGGGATTCTCTCGGCCGTAGTGGGTACGGTCATGACCATGATCGTTACCCTTGCAATTGCATTTCCCATCGGCGTGATGACGGCAATTTACCTTGAAGAGTTCGCACCGGATAACCGCTTTACCCAGGCTATCGAAATTAACATCAATAACCTGGCCGCCATTCCTTCGATTCTGTTTGGTCTGCTTGGATTGGCGATCTTTATTAACTTCTTCGGGGTGCCGCGTTCGTCACCATTAGCGGGTGGTATGACCTTGGCACTGATGACGCTGCCGGTGATCATTATTTCAACGCGTACTGCACTGCGAAGCGTGCCGGATTCGATTCGCCATGCCGCTTTCGGTGTGGGTTGCTCACGTTGGCAAGTGGTGCGGGATCATGTGCTGCCGCTGGCCATGCCGGGCATCATGACCGGTTCCATCATTGGCTTGGCACAAGCCATGGGGGAAACCGCGCCACTGATTATTGTGGGCATGGTGGCATTTATCCCTGACGTTGGCGCTTCCTTCACCAACGCGGCAACAGTGTTGCCAGCACAGATTTTCACTTGGGCGAGCGAGCCCGATCAAGCCTTTGTCGAAAAAACCGCTGGTGGCATTCTGGTGCTGCTCTCGATACTGATCTTCCTTAATGCAAGCGCTGTTGTGCTCCGCAAGAAATTTGAGCGTCGTTGGTAACCCAGGACGTCACAAAGGATACCGTTTATGAACAGTCAAGCACCTCAATTCAGTCAACAGATGGCGCCGACAGCAGGGCAGCCTTACACACGCAATGAGCAGGCATGCCATGACCTGAGTATTCGGGTGCGAGACCTGAACCTGTGGTATGGCAAGAATCAAGCATTGAAAAACTTGAATATTGATTTGTTTCAAAAAAATGTGACGGCATTGATCGGCCCCTCGGGTTGCGGTAAATCGACCTTTTTGCGTTGCTTGAACCGGATGAATGACCTGATTCCTAGCGTTCATACTGAAGGGCTGGTGGAAATGGATGGCCGGGACGTCAACGCCGCCAAGATGGATGAAGTGGCGTTGCGCCGCCGTGTCGGGATGGTGTTTCAAAAACCCAATCCCTTCCCTAAATCCATTTACGAGAATGTGGCCTATGCTCCGCGTATGCACGACCTGGTCAGCCGCAAAGTGGAACAAGATGAGTTGGTCGAAAAAGCCTTACGTGACGCAGGGCTTTGGCAGGAGGTAAAAGATAAACTACAAGAACCGGGCACATCTTTGTCCGGGGGACAACAGCAGCGCCTGTGCATCGCACGTGCGATTGCGGTGCAGCCCGATGTAATTCTGATGGATGAGCCAACCTCGGCCCTGGACCCAATCTCCACCGCGACGATCGAAGACTTGATGGACAAGCTGAAAGAGCAGTTCACCATCATCACCGTGACGCATAACATGCAGCAGGCAGCGCGAGTGGCTGATTACACAGCGTTTTTCCACCTAGGCGAGATTATTGAGTACAACGACACAAAGGTGATGTTCTCAACCCCAGCCAAGAAAAAAACCGAAGACTACATTTCTGGACGCTACGGTTAAGTCATCATTTTAAAGCGCCACCCACGCTGCCATGGGCAGCGTGGGTGAACAGCGTTCAGATGGTGCTTAGTCGATCAGTTCAACGGCAACGGCGGTGGCTTCGCCGCCTCCGATACATAGACTCGCGATACCGCGTTTGCCGCCCTTGGTGCGCAGTGCATGTATCAAGGTGGCTATAATCCGTGAACCGGTTGAACCAATAGGGTGACCTTGAGCGCAGGCTCCGCCGAAAACGTTGACCTTGTCGTGAGGTAGACCGAGATCGTCCATGGCCATGAGCGTGACGACGGCAAAGGCTTCATTGATTTCGAACAGGTCTACGTCATTGACACCCCAGTCGAGTTTCTTCATCAGTGACTCAATGGCGCCCACTGGGGCGATGGTGAACTCACTTGGATGACGAGAAAATGTGCTATGCCCCAGCATGCGAGCAATGGGTTTGGCACCATGTTTCTCGGCTGCCGCTCGGCTGGCCAGGATCAGTGCCGAGGCCCCATCGGAAATCGAGCTGGCATTGGCGGCGGTGATGGTGCCGTCCTTGGCGAATGCCGGACGCAGCGTTCTGATCTTGTCGAGCTTGGCCTGGAATGGCTGTTCGTCATGCTTGACCAGTGTTTCCCCTTTGCGATCTTTCACCAGCACAGGTGCCATCTCGGCGTCGAGATGCCCAGCATTGGTGGCTTCCATGGCACGTTCCAGCGAGGCAATGGCAAAGTCGTCCAGGCGCTCCCTGCCGTAATCTCGCTCAGTGGCAATATCCTGAGCAAAAACTCCCATCAGTTTGCCGGTTTCAGCATCTTCCAGGCCGTCCAGGAACATATGGTCCTTCAATTCGCCATGGCCGAGCCGGTAACCACTGCGTGCCTTGGTCAATATATGCGGGGCATTGCTCATGGATTCCATACCGCCGGCAAGTAGCAGGTCACCGCTGCCTGCCTTGATCAGGTCATGGGCGAGCATGGTGGCTTTCATGCCGGAGCCACACAGCTTGTTGATGGTAGTGGCGCCGCTGGCATCGGGAATGCCGGCCTGGCGCATGGCTTGGCGGGCCGGGCCTTGTTTGACACCGGCAGGCAGTACACAGCCCATGATGCCTTCCGTGATGCTGGCGGCATCGATGCCGGCTCGTTCAATCGCGGCCTTGATCGCGACCGCGCCGAGTTCCGGGGCACTCATGCTTGAAAGGCTTCCCATCATGCCTCCCATCGGAGTGCGGGTAGCGGCAATAAATACGATATCGTTGGCGTTGCTCATGGCAGACTCCTGCAAGTTTTTGTGATTGTCACGCTAAGTGAAAGTGGATGCGTTGACCCATCGTCAGTGCTGTGGTCTTCTCTCTGTAACCAAGCAAGCGCTAGTGTGAACGCCTATGAATGTAATAAATGCATCTCCTCGCCGCAAGGAATTGACTCGCCTTGCCGCCCAACTCTTCGTTCAAGAAGGTTTCGATCGGACCACGGTGCGCATGCTGGCCCAGGAAATGGGCATCAAATCCGGGAGTCTGTTTCATCATTTTAGAGATAAACAGGAAATTCTGGCGGCCGTGATTGAAGAGGGTACCCAGAATGCCCTGCATATCGCTCATCATGCCTTGGAACTGGCCGGCGATGATCCGGATTCGCGCCTGCGCGCGATGGCACGCGCTCACTTGGAAACCTTGTTTACCGATCGCAATGCGCATGTGGTGGCCCTGTTTGAATGGCGCCGCCTGGACCCTAGTGCCCGGGCACATTTAAGCCATTTGCGTGATGCTTATGAAACCTTATGGGTTCAAGTGATTGATGAAGCGCTGGAAGCAGGGCTTATCCATGGAGACCGCTTTCTCGTATCACGCTTTGTATTGGGCGCTTTGAATTGGACGGTGCGCTGGTATGACCCCAGCGGCTCGCGCAGTCCCGATGATTTGGCTGATGAATTAGTCTTCATGATCATGCCAAAAGCTCCTTGAGTGACGGCGAATCAAGAAGGGGGTTGCGACCATGGTCTAAGCGCTTAGCCCCTTAGATAGCTTGCTCTTAGGCGTGAATGCTTTTAGCGTTGCTCTAACCAGTTGGGTTCCGTTAACGTAAACGGATAATAAATAATAAGCGCCCAACGCATTAGACACCCCTTCAGCGCATTAAACGCTCTGCCGTATGCTCATAAACACAACACAAGAGAGCCATCATGACAGCGAAACATGACCAATTGCCTGATTATCACGACTACCTAGCCCATTTTTCTATCGATGACGTCATCGCACGCTTGGATGACCATAACGATGGCAAGTTCAATGCATACGAATCTTGTTGCGGTACCCATCTGCGTGCGGGTCGCGGTGATGTGCTTGCCTTGGTGCATGAAGACACCCAAGGCAACATCAACAAGTTGACCTATGCGGAACTTGATGCGCAAAGCGCCAAGCTGGCGGGCTGGTTCATAGCGCAAGGCCTGGGCGAAGGTGATCGTATTGCCTGCATGTTGCCGCGTTCACCGCAGCTATTGATTACAGTGTTGGCTGTCTGGCGGATCGGTGGCGTTTATCAGCCCTTGTTCACGGCTTTTGGGCCGGATGCGGTCGATTACCGCTTGGAGCGGGCCGATACCAGGCTGGTCATCACCGACCATGCCAATCGTTTTAAATTTGTCGGCCTGACCCAATGCCCACCGGTCTTAGCGGTGGGCGGTGCCATGCCTGAGCACACGGATGATCTGGACTGGGATGAGGCGCTTGCTCACGCTGCGATGACCGAACAGCCGCCTCGGCTGGCCCCGGAGAAGCCTTTCCTGCAGATGTTTACCTCGGGCACGGTGGGTAAATCCAAAGGAGTGGCGGTGCCACTGGCAGGTATGCCGGCATTTGCCTTGTATATGGAATTGGCTATCGGCCTGCGTGAGGAAGATCGTTTCTGGAATATGGCGGATCCGGGCTGGGCCTATGGCTTATACTACGCGATTGCCGGGCCATTGCTGTTGGGCGTAACCACGCATTTCTGTGAAGCCGGCTTCAGTGCTGAAGGCGCCATGGCATTCATGAAGCGTCATCATATTACCAACTTTGCCGCAGCCCCCACCGCTTATCGCCTGATGAAGGCCTCGGGACTTTTCGATACGGCTCATGAGACGCTCGAGTTGCGCGTGGCAAGTTCCGCCGGTGAGCCGCTCAACACCGAAGTAGTGACTTGGGTTGAGCGTGCCTTGGGTTGCCCGGTTATGGACCATTATGGCCAGACGGAAACCGGCATGACGTGCTGTAATCATCATGCGTTGGCGCATCCCAAGCATGTGGGCGCAATGGGCGTGCCAATGCCGGGCTATCGTTTGGCGATTCTGGATGCCGAATACAACGAATTGCCCCCTGGCGAGCCGGGCGTGTTGGCTGTGGATATTGCCAATTCACCCGCGCATTTCTTCCAGGGCTACACCTGGCAAGAAAAGAATCCCTTCGCCCATGGCTACTACTTGACCGGTGATGTGGTGCTATTGCAGGAAGATGGCACTTTCCAGTTTGCCGGCCGCGATGACGATATCATCACCACGGCAGGTTACCGGGTCGGTCCTACAGACGTGGAAAATAGTGTTCTGGCCCATGCCGCTGTCGCTGAATCGGCAGCCGTGGGTCAGCCGGACGAGATTCGTGGCGAAATTATCAAGTCATACATTGTGTTGCGTGAAGGCTTTACCGCCAGTGATGATTTGGCTGACGAAATACGCCAGCAAGTTCGTGAACGGCTCTCGACCCATGCTTTTCCTCGGGTGATCGAGTTTGTCGATGAGCTACCCAAGACGCCTAGTGGCAAGATTCAACGTTTCAAGTTGCGCGCCCAGGCGGCGGAAGAGTCTCAAAAAGATACCTAAGTACCTTCAATAGGAAAACCTCTCATGCAAGTCAAGGATAATACCTTTCTGATTACTGGGGCGGCATCCGGCCTGGGCGCAGCGACCGCAGAGCGCATTGTGGCAGCTGGCGGCAACGTCGTACTGTGTGATCTCAATGAAAGTGTCGATGCTCATGCCCAGATATTGGGGGAGGCCGCGAGAGCTTGCCGTGGCGATATCACCTCGGATGCCGATATGCAGAAGGCAGTGGACACGGCAGTGACTCTGGGAGGAGCGCGAGGCCTTTCGGGGGTTGTGCACTGTGCCGGGGTGGTCAGCGTGGCCAAGTTGGTCGACCGTGAAGGTAACCCTGCCGATCTCGATGCTTATGCCAAAACGATTCAGATCAACCTAGTGGGCACATTTAATGTGATGCGTTTAGCGGCGGCGGCGATGGCCAAGAATGCGCCAGGCGAAGATGGTGAGCGGGGCGTCATCATTAATACAGCTTCAATTGCCGCCTTTGATGGCCAGGTTGGGCAGTGCGCCTATAGTGCTTCCAAGGCGGGTGTTGTCGGTATGAGCCTTCCGGCGGCGCGTGAGCTTTCGCGGCACGGTGTACGGGTGATGGCGATTGCCCCTGGCGTATTTGAAACGCCTATGATGAGTGAAATTCCCGTTGAGGCTGCGCAGGTCTTGGCGGCTGCCGTGCCATTTCCGAAACGTTTGGGCAGGCCGGATGAGTTTGCTCGCCTGGCCGAGCAAATTATTACCAATTCCATGCTAAATGGTGAAGTAATCCGTTTGGATGGCGGTATCCGGATGCAGTAAATGCTTGACTGGTAGTGTTTTCCAAGCCTCACCGAATTAAATCGAGTGGGGTTTTTTGTTTTTGGAAAGCAGGCCGCGTTCGCTACAGAACTTGCAATTTCCAGCTAAAATTCAAACGAACGCTTGACTCTAAGTCTGCGGGGCGCTAGTTTTCAAACATGTGTTTGAAGGCGGTTTGACTGCTCTCATCGGTACTTAATTTAGGAGAAACAAGATGCCCAGCTACCAGGCCCCTCTACGTGATCTACGTTTTGTCATGAACGAAATGCTGGGTTATCCCGCTCATTACGCTCGCTTGCCGAGTGGCGACGAAGCTTCTCCAGAAACAGTGGATGCCATCCTTGAAGAAGGGGCGCGTTTTGCACGTGAGGTATTGCTGCCCTTGAACCAGAGCGGTGACGAAGAGGGGTGCCGGTTAGAAGGCGGCGAGGTCAAGGCGCCGAAAGGTTTCAGGGAAGCCTATCAGCAATATGTTGAAGGCGGCTGGCCGAGCCTGGCCGCCGACCCGGCGCAAGGTGGGCAAGGGCTCCCCCATTCGCTGGCTATGGTGCTTTCGGAGATGATATGTGCCACGAACTTGGCGTGGGGCATGTATCCGGGGTTGTCTCATGGTGCTGCTGATGCGCTACGCCACCATGGAACGGAAGAGCAGAAAGCCACATATCTGACCAAGCTGGTTGAAGGTGTGTGGACGGGTAGCATGTGTCTCACAGAGCCGCATTGCGGTACTGATTTGGGCTTGATCAAAACCCGCGCTGTGCCAGCGGATGACGGTGGTTATGATATTAGTGGCACCAAGATTTTCATTTCTGCCGGTGACCACGACTTGGCGGAAAATATTGTTCATCTGGTGCTTGCCAAGCTGCCTGATGCGCCGGAAGGCTCCAAGGGAATCTCGCTGTTCGTTGTGCCAAAGTACTTGCCTGATGCTGATGGCGGTTCTGGCGAACACAACGGCGTAGCGTGTGGATCCCTGGAACACAAGATGGGAATCCATGGTAATGCTACCTGCGTGATGAACTTCGACACGGCACGCGGTTATCTGGTGGGAGCGCCCAACAAAGGGCTGGCATGCATGTTTACCATGATGAACGCTGCCCGTTTGGGTGTGGGTATCCAGGGATTGGGGCTGGCCGAAGCAAGTTTTCAAAACTCGCTTGCCTACGCTCGCGATCGCTTGCAAATGAGAGCCCTTTCCGGCCCGCAGTCACCGGAAAAACCAGCCGACCCGATCATTGTGCACCCCGATGTTCGCCGCATGTTACTGACGCAAAAAGCGTTCGCCGAAGGCGGTCGTATGCTGGTGCTGTATACTGCCCAGATGTTGGATGTGGTTGAGCATGGTGAAGATCATGCAGAGCGTGAACGGGCTGAAACGTTATTGGGATTGCTGACGCCCATCGTAAAAGCCTTTCTCACTGAGGTAGGTTTTGAAGCTACTAATGAAGGGGTTCAAGTATTTGGTGGTCATGGCTTCATCCGGGAGTGGGGTATGGAGCAATTGGTGCGTGATGCGCGGATCACTCGACTGTATGAAGGAACTACCGGTATCCAGGCACTGGATCTACTGGGACGCAAGGTCCTCATGAGCCAGGGGGAGACGCTAAAGCTATTTACCAAGGAAATTCACCAGTTCTGCAAGGCGGAAGCTGATAATCCGGCGCTCAAGGCCTTTATCGAGCCCTTGGCAAAACTGAATGCTGAATGGGGCGAGCTGACGCTGGGTGTTGGTATGAAAGCGATGCAGGACCGAGAAGAAGTCGGAGCGGCGAGTGTCGATTATTTGATGTATTCCGGCTATGTGACCCTGGCTTATCTGTTTTCGCGCGCTGTAAAGCAAGCGAGTCAGTCGCTTGAAGGTGATGAGACAGCCTTCTACCAGGCAAAAATAGACACCGCGCGCTTCTACTTCCAGCGCTTGCTGCCCCGCACACGCGCGCACGCCGCCATGATCCAGGCTGGGGCAGGGTCGCTTATGGCAATATCCAGTGAAGATTTCGGCTGTGGCTTCGAGCTGTGATGTATTGAACTCGTTGGTTTGCGGTAGAGGAGAGTTCTACCGCTTTTTTATGCTTTTTTACACTGGGGGCTTGCCAGTGTCTCGGCCAGGGGGTAGAGTACGCATCCGCTGCCGGGAACGCCAGGCGTTTCCAGCGGTGAATGAGGTTGAAAAACCTCGGTTTGTCAGAGGGTTAGCAGTTTCGAGGTAACGCCACACGGCATCGAAATTGCCCGTTGACAACCACCCAGTAAAGCGTAGAATACGCTTTCTCGCTGAGGCCAAACGGTTACCGGTCTCGCGACAGCTCTTTAACAATTGATCAGGTAATTCATGTGGGCGCTTGCCGATGAGGGTGACAATGTCACCGAAAATCAAGGCAAGCGACTCAAGCAATAAGGTTTTTCGGAACCTGTGTTGAATGAAATCGTTTGAACCTTGAGCCAAGTTTGATCCACTTCTGTGACTTTCGAGTGACAGGCAAGGATCACAATGATTTGAAACTGAAGAGTTTGATCATGGCTCAGATTGAACGCTGGCGGCAGGCCTAACACATGCAAGTCGAGCGGTAACAGGCCCTTCGGGGCGCTGACGAGCGGCGGACGGGTGAGTACTGCATAGGAATCTACCCGGTAGTGGGGGATAACCTGGGGAAACTCAGGCTAATACCGCATACGTCCTACGGGAGAAAGCAGGGGCCTTTTGGCCTTGCGCTATCGGATGAGCCTATGCCGGATTAGCTGGTTGGTGAGGTAATGGCTCACCAAGGCGACGATCCGTAGCTGGTCTGAGAGGATGATCAGCCACATCGGGACTGAGACACGGCCCGAACTCCTACGGGAGGCAGCAGTGGGGAATATTGGACAATGGGGGCAACCCTGATCCAGCCATGCCGCGTGTGTGAAGAAGGCCTTCGGGTTGTAAAGCACTTTCAGCGAGGAAGAACGCCTGGCGGTTAATACCCGCCAGGAAAGACATCACTCGCAGAAGAAGCACCGGCTAACTCCGTGCCAGCAGCCGCGGTAATACGGAGGGTGCGAGCGTTAATCGGAATTACTGGGCGTAAAGCGCGCGTAGGCGGCGTGATAAGCCGGTTGTGAAAGCCCTGGGCTCAACCTGGGAACTGCATCCGGAACTGTCAGGCTAGAGTGCAGGAGAGGAAGGTAGAATTCCCGGTGTAGCGGTGAAATGCGTAGAGATCGGGAGGAATACCAGTGGCGAAGGCGGCCTTCTGGACTGACACTGACGCTGAGGTGCGAAAGCGTGGGTAGCAAACAGGATTAGATACCCTGGTAGTCCACGCCGTAAACGATGTCGACCAGCCGTTGGGTGCCTTGAGCACTTTGTGGCGAAGTTAACGCGATAAGTCGACCGCCTGGGGAGTACGGCCGCAAGGTTAAAACTCAAATGAATTGACGGGGGCCCGCACAAGCGGTGGAGCATGTGGTTTAATTCGATGCAACGCGAAGAACCTTACCTACCCTTGACATCCTGCGAAGCCGGAAGAGATTCTGGTGTGCCTTCGGGAGCGCAGAGACAGGTGCTGCATGGCTGTCGTCAGCTCGTGTTGTGAAATGTTGGGTTAAGTCCCGTAACGAGCGCAACCCTTGTCCTTATTTGCCAGCGGGTCATGCCGGGAACTCTAAGGAGACTGCCGGTGACAAACCGGAGGAAGGTGGGGACGACGTCAAGTCATCATGGCCCTTACGGGTAGGGCTACACACGTGCTACAATGGCCGGTACAAAGGGTTGCGAGCTCGCGAGAGTCAGCGAATCCCAGAAAGCCGGTCTCAGTCCGGATCGGAGTCTGCAACTCGACTCCGTGAAGTCGGAATCGCTAGTAATCGTGAATCAGAATGTCACGGTGAATACGTTCCCGGGCCTTGTACACACCGCCCGTCACACCATGGGAGTGGACTGCACCAGAAGTGGTTAGCCTAACGCAAGAGGGCGATCACCACGGTGTGGTTCATGACTGGGGTGAAGTCGTAACAAGGTAGCCGTAGGGGAACCTGCGGCTGGATCACCTCCTTAAACGACACGTCAGCCCTTGCGGCAAGCGCTCACAATGAATTACCTGATCAAGACGCTGAGAGTAAGCAGTGAACAACCATCTAAGCGGTTAGCGATAGATGCTTTTTCACTGCTTATCAGCAGTCGCTCTTTAACAATGTATATCATGCTGATGAACGCAGAAGACGCAAGTCTTCTGCATGTTGTCATTGCGACCCAGACTCCTTCGGGTTATAGGGTCAAGCAATGAAGCGCACACGGTGGATGCCTAGGCAGCCAGAGGCGATGAAAGACGTGGCAGCCTGCGATAAGGCTCGGCGAGGTGGCAAACAACCTGTGACCCGGGCATTTCTGAATGGGGAAACCCACTCATCACAAGATGAGTATCGTGCACTGAATACATAGGTGTACGAGGCGAACCAGGGGAACTGAAACATCTAAGTACCCTGAGGAAAAGAAATCAACCGAGATTCCCCTAGTAGCGGCGAGCGAACGGGGACCAGCCCTTAAGCGTGTGACTGATTAGGCGAACAAGCTGGGAAGCTTGGCCGTAGCGGGTGATAGCCCCGTAGTCGAAAATCTGATCACGTGAAATCGAGTAGGTCGGGGCACGAGAAACCTTGACTGAACATGGGGGGACCATCCTCCAAGGCTAAATACTCCTGGCTGACCGATAGTGAACCAGTACCGTGAGGGAAAGGCGAAAAGAACCCCGGAGAGGGGAGTGAAATAGATCCTGAAACCGTGTGCGTACAAGCAGTCGGAGCCCACTTGTTGGGTGACGGCGTACCTTTTGTATAATGGGTCAGCGACTTATTTTCAGTGGCGAGGTTAACCGTATAGGGGAGCCGTAGGGAAACCGAGTCTTAACTGGGCGCGCTAGTCGCTGGAAATAGACCCGAAACCGGGCGATCTATCCATGAGCAGGGTGAAGGTTGAGTAACATCAACTGGAGGCCCGAACCAGGATCTGTTGAAAAAGATTTGGATGACTTGTGGATCGGAGTGAAAGGCTAATCAAGCCCGGAGATAGCTGGTTCTCCTCGAAAGCTATTTAGGTAGCGCCTCATGTATCACCACCGGGGGTAGAGCACTGTTTCGGCTAGGGGGTCATCCCGACTTACCAACCCGAGGCAAACTCCGAATACCGGTGAGTGCAGCGTGGGAGACACACAGCGGGTGCTAACGTCCGTTGTGAAAAGGGAAACAACCCAGACCGTCAGCTAAGGTCCCCAAATCCTGGTTAAGTGGGAAACGATGTGGGAAGGCTCAGACAGCTAGGAGGTTGGCTTAGAAGCAGCCACCCTTTAAAGAAAGCGTAATAGCTCACTAGTCGAGTCGGCCTGCGCGGAAGATGTAACGGGGCTAAACCAGGTACCGAAGCTACGGGTGCGTTCTTAGGAATGCGCGGTAGAGGAGCGTCGTGTACGCCGATGAAGGTGGATTGAGAAGTCTGCTGGAGGTATCACGAGTGCGAATGCTGACATGAGTAACGATAAAGGGCGTGAAAAACGCCCTCGCCGGAAGACCAAGGGTTTCTGTTCGACGCTAATCGGAGCAGAGTGAGTCGGCCCCTAAGGCGAGGCCGAAAGGCGTAGTCGATGGAAAACGGGTCAATATTCCCGTACCGGACATGATTGCGATGGGGGGACGGAGAAGGCTAGGTGGGCCAGGCGTTGGTTGTCCTGGTGAAAGTGAGTAGGCCGAGGTCCTAGGCAAATCCGGGACCTTAACGCCGAGACACGAGATGAACTGACTACGGTCAGGAAGTCACTGATGCCACGCTTCCAGGAAAAGCCTCTAAGCTTCAGATCATGTGCGACCGTACCCCAAACCGACACAGGTGGTCAGGGAGAGAATCCCAAGGCGCTTGAGAGAACTCGGGTGAAGGAACTAGGCAAAATGGTGCCGTAACTTCGGGAGAAGGCACGCCGGCGTAGGGTGACGGGACTTGCTCCCTGAGCCCGAACCGGTCGAAGATACCAGGTGGCTGCAACTGTTTATTAAAAACACAGCACTCTGCCAACGCGCAAGCGGACGTATAGGGTGTGACGCCTGCCCGGTGCCGGAAGGTTAAATGATGGTGTTAGCCCTCGGGCGAAGCTCTTGATTGAAGCCCCGGTAAACGGCGGCCGTAACTATAACGGTCCTAAGGTAGCGAAATTCCTTGTCGGGTAAGTTCCGACCTGCACGAATGGCGTAATGATGGCCACGCTGTCTCCACCCGAGACTCAGTGAAATTGAAATCGCCGTGAAGATGCGGTGTACCCGCGGCTAGACGGAAAGACCCCGTGAACCTTTACTATAGCTTCACACTGGACGCTGATGTTGCCTGTGTAGGATAGCTGGGAGGCTAGGAACCCCGGACGCCAGTTCGGGGGGAGCCAACCTTGAAATACCAGCCTGGCATCATTGGCGTTCTCACTCAGGTCCCTTATCGGGATCGAGGACAGTGTGTGGTGGGTAGTTTGACTGGGGCGGTCTCCTCCCAAAGCGTAACGGAGGAGCACGAAGGTACCCTCAGCACGGTCGGACATCGTGCATTGAGTGCAAGAGCATAAGGGTGCTTGACTGCGAGACAGACACGTCGAGCAGGTGCGAAAGCAGGTTCTAGTGATCCGGTGGTTCTGTATGGAAGGGCCATCGCTCAACGGATAAAAGGTACTCCGGGGATAACAGGCTGATACCGCCCAAGAGTTCACATCGACGGCGGTGTTTGGCACCTCGATGTCGGCTCATCACATCCTGGGGCTGAAGTCGGTCCCAAGGGTATGGCTGTTCGCCATTTAAAGTGGTACGCGAGCTGGGTTTAGAACGTCGTGAGACAGTTCGGTCCCTATCTGCCGTGGGCGTTGGACGTTTGAGAAGGGCTGCTCCTAGTACGAGAGGACCGGAGTGGACGACCCTCTGGTGTTCCGGTTGTCACGCCAGTGGCATTGCCGGGTAGCTATGGTCGGACGGGATAACCGCTGAAAGCATCTAAGCGGGAAGCCCCCTTCAAGATGAGACGTCCCCGAGGCCTTGAGCCTCCTGAAGGGCCCAGCGAGACCAGCTGGTTGATAGGCACGGTGTGGAAGCGCTGCAAGGCGTTGAGCTAACGTGTACTAATGGCCCGTGAGGCTTGACCCTATAACACCCAAGGGGTCTGATCGCAGGACAACAGACAATTGGCCCGCCGCCAAGGCGACGTGCCCCTCAGCATGATAGACATTAAAAGTTTTGCCTGACGACCATAGCGTCCGGGAACCACCTGATCCCTTGCCGAACTCAGTCGTGAAACCGTTCCGCGCCGATGGTAGTGTGGGGTCTCCCCATGCGAGAGTAGGTCATCGTCAGGCACCTATTCGAAAAAAACGCCCCCACGGCCTTGCCGCGGGGGCGTTTTTTTGTGCCTTGCATTCAAGAAAACGGGAAAAATACCCCGCGATGTAAGCGTAAGCGGCGGGGGAGTGACCATTGATGCGCATTTAGCGGTGGAACTGTTTTTCGCGTTCAGGCTGCCAGAAAATCGCATCAATGCGTAATCGAGCTTCACCGTTATTGGGCAGGGGCCAATCGATAATATCTCCGACTTTAAGTCCGATAAGGCCTGCGCCGATAGGGGCCATGACTGAAATTGCATCTTTTACATTATTCATGGAATGAGGATAGACCAGCGTCCTGATCATTTGTCGACCGCGTATAAGGTCTGTGAATTGCAGTTGACTATTCATGCTGACGACATTTTCGGGAATATCTTTTGGATCAACTACTTCTCCTCGTGCGAGCTCAATTTCAAGTAGCTCGGCTACTGCCAAATCTTTTTCAGAGGCTTCATCGATCAAGCGCTGTAAGCGTTCGGCATCGAGTCGATTAATAAGAATAGGCGGACGATATCCCATGCTGTTCTCCTTGGAATATTAAGTTCAAGCTCTTAAAATTAATAAATGCTAGTTAAGTGACTTTTTCCATACCAATAAAAACAGTCCTCCCCTAATAGTAGGGAGGACTGTTGCTCTTTGAGTGTACGCCAATAAGGGATAGAAGGCGATTAAGTGACGCCTTGCTCAATCATGGCATCCGCTACTCTTCGGAACCCGGCAATATTAGCGCCAAGTACTAGGTTTTGTACGAAAAGTTGGCTCGCAAGCAACGGTCGATGCATGCCACGCATACCATCGCCTTAAAGCTACTTGCCAGCTTTTCATAGCGTGTGGCGATGCGGCGTAACTCTTTAAGCCAGCCAAAGCAGCGTTCTATCGCATTCCGTTGCCGATATTTGGGTTGATCGAACCGTCTGGGTAGCCCAGGCCGTGTTCTTCGGTGCATGTTGCGCTGAGCAATCACGGGTTTCATGCCGTGTCTGTCGCAATAATGACGCAACTCATCGCTGTCATATCCTTTATCCGCCACCATATAGCGACTACGTTTGCGTGGTCGCCCGACGTTACCTGGTAGATGAATTCTCTCCAATGTCGGAACGAAGTGCCGAGAATCTGCCTCTTGACCAGGAGACAGCGTGAACGCCAGCGGCCAGCCATGGCGATCACAAACCAAATGTATTTTGGTTGTTAAACCCCCGCGACTACGGCCAAGTGCATGGTCTAGCGGTTCTTTCGAGCCCCCTTTTTACCGCCTCCAGCGGCAGCGCGTGTGGCTCGCACTGAAGTGGCATCGATCATCCACGTGTCCAGGTCCATAAGACCATCTTCGCGTAACTTGAGCTGCAAGCGAGAAAGAACCGCTTCAAAGGTGCCATCATCACGCCACTTGCGGAATCGGTCATACACCGTCGACCAAGGACCATATCGCTCGGGTAAATCACGCCATTTGGCGCCAGAGCATAATACCCAGAAGATGCCATTGAGCATTTGTCGGTCATCACGCCTGGGTCTGCCCATGGTTTGAGGGGGTGACACGATATCTTCAATCTGTGCCCAGCCGTCATCTGAGATCTCGTAACGTCCGACCATTGCTTTCCCCTATGCTGCTTTTGCATAGCTAAAATTAGCAGATAAGGCTTTTCGTACAAAACCTAAGTTGGAGGGCTTGCCAAATTCTTTAGCGGTTTCCGCGCATTGCTGATGGATATTGGTCATGATCGCCTTCAGCTTTTCATCCACTTTTTCAAGTGGCCATTGTTCCATACTGCTATTTTGGGCCATCTCCAGCTGGCTGGTCGCAACACCCCCGGCATTTGCGGCTTTTCCAGGGCCATAGGCAACTCTAGCGTCAAGAAAGCGATCCACGGCATTCGCAGTAGAAGGCATATTGGCGCCTTCGCTAATGCAATTGATACCATTGCCTAAAAGTGTCTCAGCATCGGCGTCCGTGAGCTCGTTTTGAGTGGCGCACGGGAAGGCGGCATCAGCCTTAAGGCGCCATACAGCATGCCCATCCTGCGGGTACTCTGATACAGGGATGTAGCTAGCCTGAGGATGCTGCTCCAGGTACTGTTCAAGCGAAGCGCGTTTGACTTCTTTCAGCTCTTTTAATAGCGCAAGGTCAATGCCAGTGTGGTCAATGATAGTGCCGCGAGAATCAGAGCAAGTAATAGGTTTGGCGCCCAGCTCATAAAGCTTTTCAATGGTATAAATGGCTACATTGCCTGCTCCTGATACTAAACAGGTTTTGCCTTCGAGACTTGTGCCGTGCTCTGCGAGCATGTTCTGCGCGAAGTAGACGGCCCCATAACCCGTTGCCTCTTTACGTCCAAGAGAGCCACCCCAGGTTAGGCCTTTACCGGTGAGGACGCCTTCGTAACGACCGGTGATTCGTTTGTACTGGCCGTATAGGTAACCGGTCTCACGTGCGCCAACGCCGATGTCGCCAGCAGGAACGTCGGTTGTGGGGCCGATGTGACGATAGAGCTCGGTCATGAAGGCTTGGCAGAAACGCATGATCTCGCCGTCGGACTTTCCCTTCGGATCAAAATCGGAGCCGCCTTTGCCGCCGCCAATAGGTAAGCCAGTCAGCGCATTCTTGAAGATTTGTTCAAAGCCTAAAAATTTGATCGTGCCTGACGTGACGCTGGCGTGAAAGCGCAAGCCGCCTTTGTACGGGCCCAAGGCTGAATTGAACTGAACGCGGTATCCCTTGTTGACACGAACTTTACCCTCATCATCGGTCCAGCAGATGCGGAACATAATTTGTCGCTCGGGTTCAACAATACGTTCAATGATGCCATGATCATGATAACAAGAACTGCCCTCAAGAACGGGGCGTAAGCACTCTAAAACTTCTTCTGCCGCTTGATAAAACTCACTTTGCGCAGGGCTGCTTTGTTTCAAACGAGTCAGAGTGTCGTGTACGTAGGGCATAACCTTGTTTACCATTTAGTTTAATTAAAAAAATTTTTTGTGCTGGGAAAATTTGATATCCCTTATTTAACGGCTGTTATGTGGTGTATGCATACCCCATGTTTCCTGTAATAGTTGAGATAAATCGTTTAAGTAAGCCTAAAGGCGTACGCTTTAATACTTCAGCTATTAATATTAAATTTTGCTGTTAAACGATATTTAAACGAAACTGAGATACCGTCAATCACAAGAGGGGCATGTTATGATGTGCCCGCGCAATTAGCGCCCATCTACAAATGGCGAGCTGAGCGGTTCGTCTGATCGACGCGGAAATGAGGTGGCAGGTGAATCAAACCGTTCCAGCAACGTGGTTAGTGTATTGTCGCCCAGGCTTTGAAGCGGATGCTGCGGCTGAGCTTGCCCATCGGGCGGAGCAAGTCGGTTATTCCGGTACCATGCACCAAGGGGATGGATGGGTCAGCCTCGAATTGCCGGAAGGGGAGCCGGTAAATGTGTTGCATCGGGAAGTTCCGTTCGATTCCTTGGTGTTTGCTCGCCAAAGCCTTGTGGCGCTACCGGCATCGATGCTGTCTCGTGAAGACCGCCTTACACCTATTATCGAGCAGGTCGTAAAAAGTGGTTGGAGTTTTGAAGAGGTATGGCATGAAACGCCTGATACCAACGAAGGGAAGTCGCTCTCGCGATTGATCAAGGCCTTAACGCGCCCTTTGGAGAGCACCTTGAAGAAGCGTGGTGCCTTGCGGCGTAAAGCCGGGGGGCGACGCCTGCACCTTTTTTGGCTGGATGGAGACTGTGTCCAGTTAGGGATGACATTTCCGGGAAACCGCAGTGAATTGCTTGGTGGGATTCGTCGGCTACGTTTTCCATCGCGAGCGCCTAGCCGTTCGACCCTCAAACTTGAAGAAGCCTGGCATGAATTCGTACCACGTGACGAGTGGGAGTTGCGGCTGGGTGATCACATGCAGGCAGCTGACCTTGGGGCGGCTCCGGGTGGTTGGACTTGGCAGTTGGTACAGCGTGGCATGTACGTGTATGCCATCGACAATGGCCCCATGGAAAAATCCTTGATGGCTAGTGGCCAGGTGGAGCATCTTCGCGAAGATGGTTTTACTTGGGAACCGCCTCGTCGGCTGGATTGGCTGGTATGCGATATCGTGGACAAGCCGATACGCGTATTGGCCATGGTAGAGCGCTGGCTGATACGGCGTTGGTGCCGTGAAGCTGTGTTTAATTTGAAGCTACCAATGAAAAAACGCTGGGAGGAAGTGGCTCGTTGCCTGGCTCACCTTGAATCAACCATGGCAAGTGCCGGTGTGCGAGCCAAGATTCAGTGTCGGCAACTTTATCATGACCGAGAAGAAGTGACGGTTCATGTCCGCTTGCTTGAGTAAGCCCATGCGTTTGTTGAACGATAGATATCAGTAACTGGCTTCATAGATACGAATGGATTCTTCTTCAGTGAGCAATGGCAGAATGCGCTGCATCGCCATGGTTCGTGCTTCACTGCTATACCATTCTTTCCAGGCGCGCATATCGCGCCATTTGGTAATCATGAGTCGATGATCATTACGGCCGCGCTCGACTAGGCTTTCCCCTCCCACGAAGCCGCGAGCGCCTAAAGAGACACGCATGGCTTCACGGGCAGCTTGCTCGTATTCTTCTTCCAGGCCGGGCATGATGCGGCGTTCAATAATGATCTTTATCATTTTTCTAGCTCCCTACACCGAGGAAATCGATGGCTGAAAACATGGAATCCCTACCGGCTCATGACGAGCTGCTAGACACCACCGGCCTGTACTGTCCAGAGCCGATCATGATGATGCATGGCAAAGTACGTGACATGCAGCCGGGTCAGGTGCTCAAGGTGGTGGCAACGGATCCTGCTACGACGCGGGATGTACCCAAATTTTGCCAATTTTTAGGCCATGACTTGCTATACCAGCAGGCCTTGGCCAATGAATACTTGTATTTTATCCGGTTAGGATGAAATTGTGCAGCCTGGAAAACAAAGGTCGGTTGGCATTGTCGCCATTAGCCGCCGATTCTGTGTCTTATTCGCTAGGGTCATCAAGCACCATAAGTGCCAAGGCATCCAGTGTATCGGGATCTTCTTCCATGATGCGGTTGGCAATATGCCGTTGGAAGAAATAAAGCATCTGATGGCGGGACCTTCCGCAATAAAGGCAAGCATCTCCCAAGAGTACCGGTGACATGGTTATCTGGGCATCATCGGCTAGAAGCGCCTCGATACTACCGTTGCTATAGAGACACCACCCGTACACCGGTTTGATTTGCCACGGCGTCTGGGGTTGATTCATGCATAAGGCATATGTCCCCAAGGTGTCGGGGAGCTGTTGAATCAACGTTACTTCGCTGGCTTCTTCATAGTCGAAATAGTCAGCGGCGGCGGAGAGCTCCAGCATCTTGTGCTCAGGTGGCGTATCGAATATTTCTTCTGTTTCCGGGTCGCGGTAGCCAATGAAACACCCATCTTCATTGTTATTGAGCTGCTGGCAGGGAGTCAATGATTCCATCCAGGGAACCAGACCCACGATTTCCCCATCTTCGCGCAGGCCCCAAGCAAGAATAGGCATGCCGTAACAGGTGTCAGGCCTGGCGTTCAATTGATATACCATCTCAAGCCCGTCTAGCTCCGGCGCCAGGCGTACCAAGCGCTTTCGAGCATGCTGTCGCTGACGAATAGTTTCCAGGTCGATGACCTGGGCAGAACGGGGTGACGGGGATGCGCCCATGATTCCCTCCTGGTGCTGCGTGGCCATGACATTGGCAAGGCATACTTAGTATGCGCTTACCGCATAATTCACCAATAGCACAGCTAGCGCATAAGGTTAAGTCCCCTGTTACTTATTTCCGCGTGATTGACACCCCGTGAAATGTGCACGTGTTTCCTGATGCTGCTTGCGGGCCAGTTGAAAGGCTGACCAGGGCGCCGACTCACTATTCAGCGAAAGCCACCGTTGACGGTAATCTCTCAGGGCTTTGGGAGGCATAACAGGATGAACAGTGAAAAGTGCATTGACTGCTTCGAGCCATTCCCGGCTATGTTCGGCAAGGTTATCGAGTCCGTTGTCCTTCCAGGGTGTCAAGCACATGGTTTGTGCATTGCCATATTGCTTGAGGTAATCGGTGCCTTCCTCCAGGCGCTGCGTTGCCAATAACAGAGCACGCATGATTTCTGCACTGAGCGGGCGTTGTTGCAGTGTTTGCAAATGCCCCTCCAAGGTGGATGAATCTTGCTCCCATTGGCGATTGAATTGATGCAAGATCATGCGGTGCAGATACGTCACCGCTTCCAGGTGAGCGGAAATAACCATGAGGTCTTCCGGGTCGATGGCATGGCTGGCACGTGAGAAATTGCCTTCCCATTCACTGGAATCGAACAGCGTATTCCAGCTCACCAAAGGAAGCTGTTGTGTTTTGCGTAGCGTCAGGCGATGCAGGCGAGAGCGATCTTCTTCATTCAAGTTGTCGGGCACCGCTGTATTCCAGCAACCACTGAGACGTTGCCATAGTTCGCGCTCGTAAAGCCAATGCTGACTAGGAGGCGCCATGCGCCCCAGTTGGTTGTTACGTGCGGCAATCAGAGAAGTGATATGACACTCTCGCAACGCATAGACGTTGGGTAGACTCTCACGCGTTTCGGTAATGTTAAACAAACGTGCCTTCCGTTCAGGAAATGCTCCGATGTTGCTTGGTGTGTGTCGCTCGAGAGGTGGGCCCTGTAAGTCCTTGACCAATTGTTGATGGTAGGCCACCCAAGGAGCTTCAGCACCCGGCTCGCCGCATCCAGCTAATAACCCCATTCCGATGGCGGCTAAGCTGAGCGAAACATATCGCCGGAAAAGAAAAAGAGCAGAAGGCTTCATAGGTGTATGGCTCGTTGGCTGATGTGCTGCAAGCGCAGGCCGAGCAACAGCGCTGCTGTGCTTAACCCAGCGATCAATCCAATCCAGTAACCATGGACACCCAGTGGTGGGAATAGGCCATTGATGCCTTGGATGCCCAGCCAATGTCCCCCCATAAGCCCCACGAACCAGTAAGAAAAAAGCGTGATCAGCATCACGATATGCGTGTCCTTGTAACCGCGCAGAGCGCCCGCAAGGTTGGCTTGTAGTGAGTCTGAGACCTGGTACAGCACAGCCAGGGTGATCAGCGACAATGCCATAGCCTTCACTTCGTCATTATTGGTGTAAAGCTTAATCACCGGCTCGGCGGTTAGCCATAGCAAGGTACTGTTCAATGCTGCTACCACCAAGCTGATCAGGATGCCGTTCCAGGCTACCAGGCGTGCCATTTTCGGACGCTCTTGTCCCAATGTATTACCCACTCTTACCGTCAATGCCATGCTCAACGACAGCGGGAGCATGAACAAGATCGTAGTGTAATTCAGTGCCACCTGATGGGCGGCAACCGTGACTTCGCCCATGCTGGCAATGAATAGAGCGATCAAGGTAAACAGAGTGACCTCGACAAAAATTGACACCCCGATGGGAATACCTACCGTCAAAAGCTCACGCATGCTTGCCCAATGTGGAAGACTAAAACATCGCCACAGGAAAATGTCACCGTAGGCTTGGCTTTTGCTTGTATACAGCGCCATGGTGAGAGCCATCATCCACATGGAAAATGCGGTGGCGATCCCGCAACCCAAAGCGCCGAGGGCGGGCAGTGCTTCTAGACTGCCTGGCAGAAAGTCGCCAAATAGAGCGGTTAATCCGTCCCCACCGTAAATCAGTACATAATTGCTGGGAATGTTGACTGCCAAACCCACCAGGCTGATCCATAGCGCCGGACGCGTATGGTTCATGCCATCTGAAAAGGCACGAAGCGCCTGAAACAGGGCGATGCCCGGCATGCCGAACGCCACCGCTGCCAGATAAGCCGCCGACTGCTCTGCCACTTGAAGAGGAACGTCCATCAAGTGAAATATCGGCATGACCGCTTGCCATAGTACAACGGCGGAGACAATGCCCATGGCCAGTGCGACCCATAACCCTTGTTGCACGGCCGGGCGCACGTTGTCGGTGCGTTTTCCACCGAGAAAGTGCGCGACAACCGGGGTAAGTCCCATCAATGTCCCGGTCATGAACAGCATCAGAGGCATCCACAGGCTGGAGCCTACCGAGACGGCTGCCAAAGCCGTGGCGCTTTGACGCCCAGTCATCATCACATCCACCACGCTCATGCCCGCCTGGGCGAGCTGTGCCCCGCAAATCGGCAGTGCCAGATGTACCAACGAATAGGTTTCGCGCCTGCAGTTAGCGCGTAAATCCCCAAAAAATGAGCCCAAACAATCTCTCCAGAATGGTGTGACGACCCGACAAAGCAGGCTCATATTAGCAGGAGGTATTTTTCTATGCTTGTTTCCCCTTATTCCTAGTTATTGTGCCGAGTATAATGACGTTTCGTCTTGTTGTTTTATCGCCAATACAACCCCTGTGACAGACTGTTGATCTAAGAGAGGTAGGGTGAGTTATCAGGAAATTCGTTGGTCACTGACAGACCTTGTCGCATTGTTCGACGGCTTGTTTGCCGAGTGCTTCAACACTCGGCTGATGCGCGGAGGAGAGGAGCCGCTTTATCGGCCGGCAGATGACGACCACGCCTATCATCAGGTGATTTTCGCTCGGGGCTTCTACGCCAGTGCCTTGCATGAAATCAGTCACTGGTGCATTGCCGGCAAACATCGCCGTACTCTCGAAGATTACGGCTACTGGTATTTGCCGGATGGACGTACTGCTGAGCAGCAAATCGCTTTTGAGAACGCCGAGATTGCCCCTCAGGCATTGGAATACCTGCTTACCCAGGCTTGTGGGCGACGTTTTCATGTCAGCGTCGATAATCTAGGCGGCGATACGCAAGTGGATCGTGATGCCTTTCAGAAGCGCGTCATGGCTCGCGTAGAGCGCTACGAACGTGAAGGCTTGCCCCTCCGCGCCAGAGCCTTTCGTGATGCCTTGAACGCTTACTATCAACAGGGGCTGGAGCGTGAAGCCGCAATCACTCAAGGGATTGATGTGCTGCTGCGCACACGACTATGCTGAGATTTCTACCGGAGGCGGGCATGCGTGTCCCCTCGTATGGAAGGGCGAGCTCACCGATGCGTACTATGAGCTCGCTTTTTGAGCTGGCACTCAAATCATTGGCCGTCACTCCACTTTCTCTAGCTCCTTGGTGACATCGGCCATGCTGCGGTAGCTGTGGTCACCGAACTTCTCCAGAGTTTGCATTTCCTGGTCGCTGGCGTTCGAGCTGGCATGGTCTATCAGCTGTTCACGATTGGCCGGAAACCTCATGCCGGCAAACAGGCTGGCAAAACGCGCTGCGGAAGGTGCTTGCATGGCACGTTGGCCACCGGTCTTGCTCGGCTGAGTGTCGGGTGCCTTTTCGTGGGTGCGCAGCTCACCGAAGGCACGCGCGACTTCTGCGGCATCGCGATATTCCCGGTCGGGCAACTGCTGGATGATGTCACGCACTTCCTGCTCTTCGTCGCTCAACGTATCGACCAGCTCACTGCGCTTTTTCGGAAATTCGACCCCTTTCAGCGCTTTCTCAATATCAGCGGCAGATACAGCCTGTTTCGGGTGGGAGGTCAGCATGTGCTGCTCGTAGCGGGACTTCTGCTCGAACTCGGCGCCGCATATTTCGCAAGTGAACTGTGCCATCAGCGTATCTCCCCAACTGCTTTCTGGACATCCGCCATCGTCTCGTACTGTCGGCTAGGAAAGTCGTTCAGTACGTCGATGATTTCGTTCTCGGCATGGTTAGCCTTAGCCTGCTTGATCAAGTCGGCCTTGGCGCAGGGGAAATCAGCCCCCTTGAGCGCCTTGGCGATGCCGGCTGCCGATGCGGTACCGATGGCTGCCTTGCCGCCGCGCTCGCCACCCTTGCTGCGATCGCCCTCGGGCGCCTTGGCTTCTGGCTGCATCTGCGGCTCGGTGAGGGTGCCGCCCTCCAGCGCTTCGGTGGGCCACTCCCGTTCCTTCAATTCCAGGGTCTTGAACAGGGCCGCCTTGCCGCTGATAGAGACTTGCTCCTCGCTCAGGTCATCATGTGCGCCGATCAGCAGTAACTGAGCGTTCTCGTAGTCGAGCAGCTTGCCATCATCGATATCGAGCCAGCGCTTGTCGGCGAACTTTTCCTGCAAGTGCTTGGGGTAGTTCGGCTTGGAATCTGGAAAGCCGGGTACATCGAGGGAAGGATTGCGTACCGAGATGATATAGCTCGCCTCGGCAAGAATCCCCAGTTCCGCCTGCGCCTTTCCGGGCTTGTCCGGGTTGGAAAGCCGGTAGGCCAAGCGCGAGCTGTTGTCACGCACAAAGATCGCATAGCGCCCCTCGCCGACAGGAATGGCCTCGCCCTGTTCCTGTTCCCCCCGGGTCTTGGTCGGGTATTCGAGCGGTGCCAGCGCCTCGCCGATCTCCTTTGGCTTGCCCGTCATGTCGTTCATCATCCACTCGCGTGCGGTGGATTTTGGCTTGCCATGGGTGATTTCCGGCAGCCGCTTCTTGCCCACTATGAACAGCCGAGCAGTATCTGCATCGTCCGGCACCAGTACAACGTGCAAGCGCTGAACATCGTCTAGGCTCCGGACCGTTTGCGTATTGACCTTGGGTCGGTAGAAGAAATAGATATCTCCCTTCTCAACATAATCCGTCATGTGTCACCTCCTGAACAAGAATGGCTGCGTCGTTAAAACCGTATTTTCAAGACTCTGTTTTTAAAACTCTGTCTTTAAAACATAGCCTACTTGTTGGTTAGCAGAGGTTTTTCCGACATGCAAACGCAAGCGCATCCTGACTATCTATTTATAAAGCTTATTGGTCTTTTGCCAGCCGCTGATGGAGGTTGAGCATGACTTCAATTTCATGTTCCGAGCGCATCGGTTCAAGGCCGAGCTCACTGAAAACTTCACCTCGGCTACGCTGCCATTCGCCTGAAGATACATCGGCATAGAGGGTTTCAGCCGGTGCCAACTCGACAAAAGGATCTATTCCATAAAGGTCGAATAGGCGTGTCAGTGCCGCTTCGTCTTCAAAATTGTCGCTGGTGTAGAGGGTGTCGGAGAAGTAATCGTTTTCCATCTCGCGAATCACGTCAAGCGGGCTTACGCCGAGGCTCTCCAACTCTTCCATGCTGTAGCCACCCAGAGCATTCATGTCATCATCCAACCAACTGTCATCGGGTTGAATCAAGGTGTGCTTGATGCGTCCATCGGGCAATGACCAGGCAATGGCGATCGGTAAGCCGTTTTCGTCGCCGGTTTCAATGGCAATAAATCCTGGATAATCAGCCATTTTGAGGCTCCTTGATGACAGGCAATCGAAAGAAAGCCGTGGCGGTTTGCGTGGTGGCGGCGGCTAACGCCTGTTCACTGATGTCGCGCCAATAGGCGATCTCGCGTACGATCCAAGGCAGCAGGGCGGGCTCGTGACGTCGGCCCTTGAGTTCTGCCGGCAAGTTGCGCGGTAACAAGTAAGGACAATCGGTTTCCACCATCAATCGGTTCAGTGGGATATCGCTCACCAATTCACGTAAGTGATGCCCACGACGTTCGTCGCATAGCCAGCCGGTCAGGCCGATATGCAGGTCAAGATCCCGATAGCGGTAAAGCGTCTCTCTATCGGCGGTAAAACAATGTATCACCGCCTGAGAAATATCGTCACGCCAAGCATGCAGAATATCATGCATGCGTTTGCCGGCATCGCGTTCATGAATAAACAACGGTAAGCCACTTTCCGCAGCGAGCCCGAGCTGTGCTTCAAAAGCTCTCTCCTGAGCCTCGGGAGAGGAAAAGTTACGATTGAAATCCAGTCCACACTCGCCTACCGCCACCACCTCCGGCTCTTTATAAAGTGCCGCCATGGCGCGTGCCATGCTGTTATCCCAGCGGCTGGCATCGTGAGGGTGAACGCCGGCGGTGGCATACACTCCAGGATGGCGGCGCGCCAACTCGATGGCCTGTTCCGCATGTTCAAGGTCGGTGCCGGTCACGATCAATGTGCCCACATTGGCTGCTCGGGCCCGCTGCAACACGGCGTCTATGTCTCGGGTGAAGCTTTCGTGAGTCAGGTTGGCGCCGATATCGACAAGCGGAGCTGGCGCACGAAATCGTAGCGCTTCGGGCAATACGTCATCAAAACAATCAGCCGGCTCGGCCACGGTAAACTCCTGTTGGTAGCAGAGGGCTCATTGTACCCGGGGCGATCAGCCTACGGCTATTGGCGGGGTCAGGTTGTTGTTGAATGAATTAGCCTGGCCGACAATATAGCCCATGCCATTCAAGGTAGGGCGCTCCACCACCTGAGCCCCGGCATGCGTTACACTATGCGCATTGAAAACCGGGAGGATACTGCGTGACCTTGCTACGACTGGAACAGCTTCAACTCGCCTATGGCACCCATGTACTGCTAAACCGCGCCGACTTGACGGTGGAGAAGGGCGAGCGGCTGGGGCTGGTCGGGCGCAACGGTACCGGCAAATCCACTTTGCTGAAGTTGGTGGCGGGCGAAATCCTGCCTGACGAAGGCACGATCTGGCGCGCTCCCGGGCTGAAGATCGGGGTGCTGGCTCAGGAACTCCCCGAGTCATCCGGCATGACCATCTTCGATATGGTCGCCCAAGGCTTGCCGGAGGCGGGTGAGATATTGGCCGAGTACAATCATCTGATTCATCAGGATGAGCCGGACATGAACCGCATGGCGACGCTGCAGACTCGCCTGGAAGCCATTGATGGATGGTCGTTTCACCAGCGCATCGACGTCATCTTGACCCGTTTGGGATTGCCGCCGGAAGCTGAAATGAATGCACTTTCGGGTGGCTGGCGGCGTCGCGTGGCTCTGGCCCGCGCTCTGGTTGCCGAGCCGGACCTGCTATTGCTGGATGAGCCCACCAACCATTTGGATCTGGATACCATCGCCTGGCTTGAAGAGCAATTATTGGCGTTCAATGGTGCGGTGCTATTGATTACCCACGACCGTACCTTCCTGTCCAAGCTGGCTACCAACATCCTTGAGCTTGATCGAGGAAAGCTGGGGCGTTATCCAGGCAGCTATGTCGAATATCAGGAGCGCAAGCAACACGAGCTGGAAGTTGAGGCTCGGGAGCATGCGTTGTTTGACAAGAAACTGGCCCAGGAAGAAGTCTGGATTCGCCAAGGGGTCAAAGCGCGGCGTACCCGCAACGAAGGCCGGGTGCGGGAGCTTGAGCAGATGCGCATGGAACGTAGCCAGCGCCGTGAACGCCAGGGCCAGGCTAACTTGGTGGTGGATAGCGGTGAGCGCACTGGCAAGCGTGTGGTGGAACTTAAGGGCGTCACTCAGCGCTTCGGCGAAGAAACCATTATCGACAACCTCAGCCTGGAAATTCAGCGCGGCGACCGGATCGGCTTTCTGGGGCGCAATGGCGCGGGCAAGACCACGCTGCTCAAGATCCTTCTGGGCCAACTGGAGCCCACCGAAGGCGACGTGCGTCTGGGTACCAACTTGAAGGTGGCGTACTTCGATCAGTTGCGGGCGGGGCTGGAGCCGAACAAGACCGTCTACGACAATGTCGCTCAAGGCAGCGACAGGGTCACGGTAGGGGGCAAGGATCGCCACGTAATGAGTTACCTGCAGGATTTCCTGTTTACCCCGGAGCGGGTACGCCAGCCGGTCAAGGCGCTGTCCGGTGGGGAGTCCAATCGTTTGCTGTTAGCCAAACTGTTTACCCAGCCGGCCAACGTCCTGGTACTCGATGAGCCGACTAACGATCTAGACATGGAAACCCTGGAGCTGCTCGAAGAGCTGCTACTGGACTTCGACGGCACTTTATTGCTGGTTTCCCACGACCGGGCGTTCATGGATAACGTCGTGACCAGTATTCTGGCGTTTGAAGGTGAGGGCCGTGTGCGTGAATACGTGGGCGGTTACACCGACTGGGTGCGGCAGGGCGGCACATTACCCCCCGCGCCTTGGCAAGGCGCCGCTCGTCAGAATACCGAGCCCACCGCAGTGCCAGAGCCTGCTGCCAAAAAAAATCAGGCAGCGGCACCCGCTAAGAAAGCGGTCAAGCTTTCCTACAAGTTACAGCGTGAGCTGGATAGCTTGCCGCTGGAGATCGAACGCCTGGAGGGCGAGATACAGGCAATGGAGCAGAACATTGCTGACCCTGCGTTTTATCAGCAGGATAGCGAAACGGTAACCATCACCTTGCAAAAACTGAGTGATAGCCAGAATGCGCTGGAAGCTGCCATGGAACGTTGGATGGAGCTGGAGGCAATGGCGGCAGGCGAATAGTGTGTGGAAACCGTAAAGGTTGAAAGCAAAAAGGCGCCATCAGGCGCCTTTGGTCTGAAAACATTCGAAACGCTACTCTTCGCTTTTTTCGCCTTTCTTGCCGACTCGCACGGCCAGTACATCGCACTCAGCGCCATGAAGTACCCCGGTGGAGGTAGAACCCAGCAGTAGAGCAAAGCCATGTCGGCCATGAGAACCGACGACAATAAGGTCTACGTCGTGCTCCTCGGCGAATCGATGAATTTCGGTGTCCGGCATACCCACGACGACATGCTGGTCCTGGCTGGGGATATGGGGCTCGGCGATTTCTGCTAACCGTTTCTTGGCATGGTCATCCAGTTGATCCTGGATGCTGGTAAGGTCCATGGGGATGTCGCCGCCATAGGCGAATCCCAGTGGTTCCAAGGTATGCATGATAGAAATCTTGGCGTTCTCGTTGCGCTCGGCGATGCCAACGGCACGTTCAAGCACTTTATGAGAATCCTTGGTCAGATCCACTGCGACCAGAATATGGTGATAGCTCATGGCACATCTCCTCGGGGAGCGAAGGTAGAACAGTAGCTGAAAGCTTTCTTTTCCTTCAGGTTTTCCTTTACTTTAGGCGTGTTGGGGATATGTAACAACGACATGCATCAGATTTTATCGTATTCCAGAGAAAATGTTGGATAAACACTACTAAGGCAACAGGGAAAATAAAATGGAATGGTTCATCATCGTTTTTATCTTGATGATGGTTGCGGCGCCGGTGATGTGGCTCAAGCCCAGCCCCCGCCAGAAGCGTCTGGTGCATTTGCGCAATACGCTGCGCCAACACGGCGTTACCATCAAGATGGAAAAACCGCCGCTACATGACTTCAAAGGCACGATGCCTGCCTATTGTTGGAAGTATCCTGACCAGGCGCCGGGCCCAGATTTTGTACTGGTTCGTGAGACTCACGCCAGCGAAGCATTGGAGGTTTATTTACCCGGGTGGCGCTGGCGTGTTGCGCCGTTACGCCCCTTGCCTGAGCAGGCGGAACGGCATTTCGTCGCCTTGCTGGAGCGTTTGCCCCAGGATGTCGTTATCGTCGAGTCGAATCGCTCCGCCTTGATGATTTGGTGGTGGGAATCGCAAGGGGCCGAGCGTTTCCTGAAGTATCTTGACGACTTTCAGGCGCTGCGGGATGCGCTGGCAGGTCATAGTGACCAACCCCGCCCCGCCAGCCCCGACAAACCTTTAGATACTTGAATTAATTCCGGGTAAAAACACTTCTTTCAGGAGGATGATTCTCGGGTTTGAATGGCCATGCCGTTTTCTTCAATGCGTGCCAGCCAAGTGTTCAGTTGCTCTATATCCTCATCCGCCAGTCCCGCCAGCATCTCCTTGCGTGCCTCTGCGGCTACGCTGTCAATCTGCTCGAGCAATGGTGTGGCCGCTTCGGTTAAATACACGCGCTTGGTGCGGCGATCATTTTCACAGCTGCGTCGCTGCACCAAACCCTGCGCTTCCAGTTGGCTCAGCGTTCGCACCAGTGAAGGAGCCTCCACGCCGATGGCACGCGCCAGTTCACACTGAGGTTGGCCGTCACCCATGCGCCCAAGATGGTAGAGGGTTACCCAGCGGGTTTGCGTCAATCCCAGAGGTGCCAGGCGACGATCGAGAATCGAACGCCAAAGATGAGGAAGACGGGCAAGTCTGAAGCCGATGTTTGAAGCCATAGGTCACGTTACGCCGAATAATAATGGTAAAAAATGACAGCGGCATTATAAGCCGAGTTCCAAGAGCTGTCAGTGTGCCGAAAATACGCCAGGCTTATCGTGAGCGAGCGCAATGAAAGCAGCAAAATGCCATGTGGGAAGTGTCATGTAAGCCCTTGTGGTTTGACTAGTCGTCCACTGAGAAGGCTTGGCCAGGAACAAAATGCTTCAGGTTCAGCTTGCTAAGCCCCGTTCGCTTAATCTGGCCATCCGCGACAGTGGCTTTTTGAGGGTCATCCGAAATGGTAAAGCTTACTAACCCGATACGTTGACCGCTATCAGTCATGATATCGACTCGCCATTCACCTTCGGGTGCTTCGGGAAAGTTTTGCTTGTGGCTCCAGGCGCGATATCCCTGTTCTCGTCCCCCGGCAATGTCCAGCTCCACACGGTCGATCACTGCATTTTCATGGCGCCATTCATGAATGATCGTCTCACTCAATCCACGTGGCGCACGAATGGCGCTATATACATACAAGCCGTTTTCACTGAGATTTTCCGGCGTCAGGACGATGCTACCCTGTGGTTGGCGCTGTTCGATATCAAAGGAGGGCGACAATGCACTGGCGGTTATCCATAGGCCGGTAGGTGGCACCCAGATACGCCCCATCCAGGCACCTCCCGCCAAGAGCAGGGTTAAACAGAAAAGTATCACCCCCTGCAGAGTAGAGCGGTCTCTGAGTAATTGAAGAAAAGTGGGGAGGGTAACGGTCACCATGGCAAGTAGGGCCAGTTTCAGGCTCAGCCCGGTACTCAGCTGAAACATTATCGGTAGCGTTACCAGCACCACTAGAAACACGCAGTGGGCATGAAAGACAAAATAAAGGCTGCGAAAGCGCCCGGCGAGGCGAAAATACAGTGGATCAAGGATGGAAAGTAACGCCATGCCCGCCACCATTAGCGTGAACACTACTTGGCCGCTGCTCCATACCGTGGTGACCAGCACGAACGGCAAGGTGAAAAACAACGTTTCCTGATGAACCATCTGGCTAATGAAGGCGGTTATTCCTTGCGGCAGGCTCGAATGACCCCGGCGAACCAGAAAGCGCCTGATCATACTTTCCAGCAGCAGCAGCACCCAGGTGAGAAGCAGTCCTAGTGCCAGGATGGCTCCCAGCCATTGCTGGCGATCCACCAGAAAAAAACTGCCTAAACCTGCACAAAAGGCCATGGGCGGCCATAACCAACGCCATGGCTTAAGGTGTTGAACGAACGATTCGACACCCTGTTGGAAACGCTGAAGCGGGGTGACGCTGGGGGAAACGAGCATGATTAACCAACGCCTTGTTTGAGATGAGAAGTGATCCTAACAGTCTGAGCGTTTCTTGGGGTGAGCCAATCCCGTATGTTTTGTCAATTAGGTGCCTTTCAGGGCTTGACGTTCTCGCTCGACTCAACCAAGCTATCTTAATCAAACGACCGTATGAATGCGTGGCCAGTATGAATTTGTGGAGAATCGCGGATGATTTATCAAGGTAATGCCATTACGGTGGCTCGTGGTGCTGGAAACAGCAGCGATGATATCGCCACGCTCACCTTCGACTTGAAAAATGAGTCGATCAACAAGCTCTCAAGCGCGGTGGTGGCAGAGCTGGGCGAAGCGGTGCAAGCGCTGCAAGATGAAAAGAGCCTCAAGGGCTTGGTAATCGCAAGCGCCAAGGACGTGTTTATCGTGGGCGCCGATATCACCGAATTCCATGGTCTGTTCGACAAGGGCGAAGACTACCTGGTCGAAATGAACCTCAAGGTTCATGATATTTTCAACGCGATTGAAGACCTTCCATTTCCCACCGTGACGGCTATCAACGGCTTGGCGCTGGGTGGTGGTTGTGAAGTAGTGCTGACCACCGATTTTCGCGTGATGAGTGAATCCGCCAAGATCGGTCTGCCGGAAACCAAGTTAGGTATTTTGCCAGGCTGGGGCGGATGCGTACGCCTGCCGAGACTGATTGGGGCTGACAATGCCATCGAGTGGATTGCCGGGGGTACCGAAAACAAGGCATCCGCAGCGCTGAAGATGGGCGCTGTGGATGCAGTGGTTCCCGCTGACCAGCTGGAAGCCGCCGCACTCGACATTCTGGCGCGTGCTGATAGCGGGGAGCTCGACTACCAAACCCGCCGCGACGAGAAGAAGCAGCCTCTCAAGCTTAACCCCATCGAACAGATGATGGCGTTCGAGACCGCCAAAGGGTATGTGGCAGGTAAGGCAGGCCCCCATTACCCGGCACCCGTCGAAGCGATCAAGGTAATTCAGAAGGGCGCCGGTGAACAACGCAGCCGCGCTCAGGCAATCGAGGCCAAAGCCTTTGCCAAATTGGCCCTGAGTGATGTGGCCTTCAATCTGGTCGGCTTGTTCATGAGCGATCAGTTGGTCAAGAAAAAGGCGGGAAAATACGAGAAGCAGGCCCAGTCCCTCGCCCTGACCGGGGTGTTGGGGGCCGGCACCATGGGCGGCGGCATTGCTTACCAGAGTGCTTCCAAGGGAACGCCGATCTTGATGAAGGATATCAAGGAAGAGGCGCTGGAAGCTGGGTTGAAGGAAGCCCGTAAGCTATTTACCAAGCAAGTCGAGCGCAAGAAACTCACACCCCAGAAGATGGCCGAACAGCTTTCCAGTATCCGGCCCACGCTTTCCTATGGTGATTTCGGTGATGTCGACCTGATCATCGAAGCCGTGGTCGAGAACTCCAAGGTCAAGGGAAATGTGCTCAGCGAAGTGGAAGGCCAGGTCAAGGAAAGCACTATTCTGACCTCCAATACCTCGACCATTTCAATCACTCGCCTGGCGGAAAACCTGAAGCGCCCCGAGAATTTCTGTGGCATGCACTTCTTCAACCCGGTGCACCGCATGCCGCTGGTGGAAGTGATTCGTGGCGAGAAAACTTCTGATGCAGCCGTCTCCGCCACCGTGGCGTACGCTCGCACCATGGGTAAGACGCCTATTGTGGTCAATGACTGCCCGGGTTTTTTGGTCAATCGGGTGCTGTTCCCTTATTTCGGCGGCTTCAATCTGCTGGTCGAGCAAGGAGCTGATTTTCAGCGCGTCGATAAGGTGATGGAAAAATTCGGCTGGCCCATGGGCCCGGCTTATTTGCTGGATGTGGTGGGCATGGATATCGCCATGCATGCCGGTGAGGTAATGGCGGAAGGCTTTCCGGAGCGCATGGCGCGCGATGACAAGACCATTATCCAAATCATGGTCGATAACCAGCGCCTGGGGCAGAAGAACGCCAAGGGTTTTTACGCTTACGAGGAAGACAAGAAGGGCAAGCCGAAAAAGGTCAGCGATGACGCGGCCAACGCCTTGGTCAAACAGGTGGTCAAGGCGGAAAAGGAATTCTCCGATGATGACATCATCGCCCGGATGATGGTGCCGCTATGTCTGGAGACTGTGCGCTGCCTGGAAGACGGTATCGTTGATTCCCCGGCGGAAGCGGATATGGCCTTGATATATGGCATCGGCTTCCCGCCGTTCCGCGGTGGTGCTCTGCGCTATATCGATGCGTTGGGGGTTGCCGAGTTCGTCAAGCGGGCCGAAAGCCTTTCCGAAGAACTCGGCCCGCTCTATGCACCCACCGACAAGTTGCGCCAGATGGCCGATTCCGGCGAACGTTTTTATTCCGCCTAATCCACCGCGACCAGGAGAAAGCAAAGATGAGTTTGAATCCCAGAGATATCGTGGTGGTCGATTGTGTCCGTACTGCCATGGCAAAAGTTAAAAACGGCGCTTTCCGTAATGTGCGCGCAGAAAATCTGTCCGCAGCCGTCATGCAGTCGTTGTTTACGCGTAATCCCAATCTTGACCCGTCCGAAGTCGACGATGTGATTTGGGGCTGTGTCAACCAGACCCTTGAGCAAGGTTATAACATTGCGCGTAACGCCGCGATCATGACCGGCATTCCGCATAGCGTGCCGGCACAAACGGTCAACCGCCTGTGTGGTTCTTCGATGAGTGCACTGCATATTGCCGCTGCCAATATCAAGGCGGGCATGGGCGATTTTTATATCATTGGTGGTGTCGAGCATATGGAGCATGTGTCCATGATGCACGGCGTGGACATCAATCCCTCGGCCAGCAAACATGTTGCAAAGGCCGCCATGATGATGGGCCTGACCGCCGAGCTGCTGGGCAAGATGAACGGCGTCTCGCGCGAGGAACAGGACAGGTTCGGTGTCCGCTCTCACCAGCGGGCGCAGGCGGCGATGGAAAAAGGTTACTTCGATAACGAGATCATCGGGATCGAAGGGCATGACCAGCGCGGCTTCAAGGTCATGGTCAAGCAGGACGAAGTCATCCGGCCGGATTCCAGCCTGGAATCCATGGCTAATCTCAAGCCGGTGTTCGACCCGCGTAACGGTACCGTGACCGCAGGCACTTCCTCGGCACTTTCCGTAGGCGCCTCGGGGATGGCGGTGATGAGCTACGAGCGCGCTCAAGCGCTGGGTCTGGAACCGATAGCACGGGTGCTTTCCACCGGTGTGGCAGGCTGTGATGCCTCGATCATGGGCTACGGCCCGGTGCCTGCATCCAAGAAGGCGCTCAAGGCCGCCGGTTTGACCAGCGATGATATCCAGACCGTCGAGCTCAACGAAGCCTTTGCCGCACAAGGGATTCCGGTACTCAAGGACCTCGGCTTTCTGGATGCACTGGATGACAAGGTCAATCTCAACGGCGGCGCGATTGCCTTGGGTCATCCGTTGGGCTGTTCCGGTTCGCGCATCTGCACTACCTTGCTCAATGTGATGCAGCAACGTGATACCACCCTGGGACTGGCCACCATGTGCATCGGCATGGGCCAAGGGGTCGCCACGGTGTTTGAACGCTTGAAATAACCCGGCGTACGATAAACGTCTTGTCAATCGACCAGCCTGCCCGGGGTTAATCTCAAAGGGAGGCTGGTTTTTTGGCTATTTAGAAAATCCCGCTTTCCAGGCCCGCCGCCAGATACAGCCCCAACTCCTCGACTTCCTCCACGAAGCTTTCCTGCCATTCACCGCGCAGGATCAAGGGTTCTTGAGCCCACTTCCAGCGCAAGCCAGTAACGATACTTTCCACCGCCCGTTGGGTGCCGGTGCCATCCCGGCCTGCGCGAATGTAGAGCGCGCATGGCAAACCTTGTTTTTCCTCCAGAACGGGATAGTAGCTTCGGTCGAAGAAATCTTTCAGTGCACCGCTCATGTAGCCCAGGTTTTCGGGGGTGCCGAGAAGAATTGCATCGCAGGCCATTACATCGTCTGGCCCAGCTTCGAGCGGCGGCTTGACGATGACCTCGATTGCTTCGATATCCGGGTGGCTTGCACCACGCTCGGCGGCCTCGCGCAGTTTCAGGGTGTTGGGGGAGGGCGCATGAGCCACTATCAGTAATCGTTTCATAGGTGAGAGCCCCATCCTATTCGCAGTACATTTTCTTTCTGCTCAGTAAGGGTGGCTTTGCAGAAGACAGATTGACGGTCTAACTTTGATTAAAGATTACCAGGAGGTGATTGACAAACATGATTTGGCATCATGAGACTTATCATAAAGGAGAGATTATGAATAATGTTCAAGATCTTTTTCCCACTCGGTTGGAACGTAAGCTAAGCATGTTCGAGCGTCTTGATCCTGTTGTTCACAGCGAAGGAGCGCAACGTAGTAAGGGCCCTTTGAATGAAGAGCAACTTGTCGAATACGAAAAAAACGGTTTTCTGTTTTTTGAAAGTTTTTTTTCCAAGGAAGAAATGGATGCGTTCATTCAGGAGCTGAGTGACTATGAAGACGATGAGGACATCAAGCTTTCCGAGGGAGCCATTCTTGAGCCTGGACGACAGGAAATCAGGTCTATTTTCGGCATTCATGAGGTGTCTGAACGTTTCAGTCGTTTGACGCGAGACCCGCGTCTGCTGGAAATGGTTTGGCAGTTATTGGGCGGTGATGTCTATATTCACCAATCACGAATCAATTACAAACCCGGCTTTAAAGGTAAGGGGTTCGATTGGCATTCCGATTTTGAAACTTGGCATAGTGAAGACGGTATGCCACGAATGCGCTCGTTGAGTTGCTCAATCATTCTGACCGATAACAATGAATTCAATGGCCCCTTGATGTTGGTGCCGGGTTCGCATAACCGTTTCATTCCCTGTGTAGGGCGCACGCCTGAAAATAATTACAAGGAGTCGCTCAAAAGCCAGTACGTCGGCGTTCCTGACGACACCAGCCTGCGTGAACTGATGGTCGACGAAGGCATAAAAGCCCCGAAAGGAAAAGCGGGCTCACTGGTGCTTTTCGAGTGCAATACTCTTCACGGCTCGAACATCAACATGTCTTGCTGGCCGCGAAGCAATCTGTTCTTTGTTTACAATCATGTCGATAATCAGCTACTCAGCCCTTTCTGCGGCAATAATCCAAGACCCGAATTTCTGGGAAGTCGCCACAACTGCGAGTCGTTGACTCCTTTCCGCTGAACGCGAGTGGCTCGCATGAAATCAGCAGATGTTCGACTTGCTGCTCAGATGTTATTGCTCTTGAGACATCAGTGGGCGGGCTTCGCTGGAGGCGCTGGTGTGTCGGGGCTGATAAAAGCATCGCGATGGAAGGCCGCAGCAGTTTCGACTTCCGCCACGCCGCAAATGCCGGGTTCGGGCGGTGTTTGGCCGGCGAGTACCGAAAGCACGGCTCTTGTGCCTTTCGCCAGCGATTCCAGGTTGTAGCCTCCTTCAAGCACAAATGCCAGACGACCATCGCAATGGCGTTGCGCCAATTGTTGCAGGATACCGGTCAGCGCCCCGAAACCTTCATAGGAAACGTTCAGTGCCAAGTCTTGCCAATGGGGGTCGAAGCCGGCTGATACCAGTATCAAATCCGGTTGAAACGCCTCTGCCGCCGGGGTCAATATTTCACGGAAGGCTTTGAGATACGCCTGGTCTCCCGACCCTGCCGGCAGAGGAACGTTGATGGTCGTGCCTTCACCCAGGCCGGCGCCGATATCTTCGAGCTGCCCGGAACCGGGATAGAAGGGAGCTGCGCGATGAATATCGAAGAACATGACATCCGGGTCGGCCCAGAAAATTTGCTGAGTGCCGTTGCCGTGATGAGCATCCCAGTCCACGATCAAGACGCGCTTGCAATCCAGCGCTTCCTTGGCATGTGCTGCGGCCACCGCGACATTATTGAATAGGCAAAAGCCGCGCGCTCGAACCGGTTCAGCATGGTGTCCCGGCGGTCTTGTCAGAGCGAATGCGCTGCGCGAACGCCCCTGTATCACGGCTTCAACGGCTGCAATGGCGGTGCCGGCCGCGACTTCGGCGGCCTCGATACTGCCGGGGGATACCGCCGTGGTATCCACATCAAGCCATGTATTGGTACCGCGTAAATGAAAGATATCGTGCAGATAAGAAGTGGTATGCACGCGGGCCAGTTGTTCATGCGTGGCTACTCGGCCGCCTTCAAAAAATAACCCCGGAATCGGTTCACTGTTCAGCAGGTTGAGAATGGCGGTCAAGCGTCCGGGGTGTTCCGGGTACCTCCAGGGCACGCCAAGACCGGAAAGTAGCAGTCGGATGCGTCGATCCATGCGCTCGTTCAGAAAATCGGCTTCGATATTCGGCTCATGGTCCAGCATGCGTTGATCGTAGAAAGCGATGACTTGGTTAATATCGGCCACTGTCGAGGCTCCTCGATATCTAACAAAAAGGCGTGAAGCGAAAAGCCACGCACACAAACTAGCTTGATTACAGCATAGCCTTTATTGCTTTCGGGTTGACAGTAACGTTGACACTCCTTGGACGATCATCGACTCTTTTAACACACAGCTCATTTCTCAAGGAGGTAATTCCAATGGCATTCGCCTTGTCAGATATACAATTGGAAAGCCATGCATTTGGTAGTCACGAAGCGATTCCCAAAAAATACACCGGGGATGGTGAAGACGTGTCACCGGCGCTGAGCTGGAAGCAACCACCGGAAGGCACCCAAGGCTTTGCGTTGATTTGCCATGACCCGGATGCACCGCTGGTACAAAATGGAAGTTACGGCTTTGTCCATTGGGTGCTTTACAACTTGCAGGGAGATCTCACTCGGCTGGAAGAAGGCACTCAGGAAGGAACGGGTGGCAAGAATGATTTTGGCAAACTGGGTTATGGTGGCCCCATGCCCCCGGAGGGTCATGGCATTCACCATTATTACTTCTGGGTGCTGGCGCTGGATGACATGACGCAGCTTTCCGAGGGGCTGACATTGCCTCAACTGCTGGAGGAGCTGGAGCCGCATATTCTGGGTATGAACCGCCTGATCGGTACCTATCGGCGGGGTTGAATTATCCAGTCAGGTGGGGCGTAAACGGTAGCCCGATGAAATTGAAGTCCGAGTTTGTCAAGAAGGTTTGAGAGAGCCGATACCGACAAAACGTCCTGCGGCCAAAAGCTGCAGGGCGTTTTTTTATGTATGGAGAAAAAGCTTCGACGCCCTGCAAGTGGCTTGAAGGACCATCCTGGCAGCTCATAATGAATGAGAATGATTGGCGTTATTGTTGGTAATGGCGCCGAACGTGCCAGGAAAATACAATAATTGCAGCGCATTTTGCTCAAGGGCTTCACATCATTTTTATACAGGACTAAAATGGTACCCAATCAATCCCATTCAGGTGAATCACACCGGGGTACCCAATATGCTCAAGCTTTCGCGGTTGACTGATTATGCGGCAGTGGTCATGGCCCAGATTGCGCGTTACCCGCACAAGCCGCATGCGGCGGCTGAACTGGCCCAGGCGGTGACGCTGCCACAGCCGACTGTCAGCAAGACACTTAAAATGCTGGTGCGCGCGGGCCTTTTGGTTTCACAGCGAGGCGCGCAGGGCGGCTATTGCCTGGCGCGACCGGCATCCCAGATCACGGCGGCTGATATCATCGCCGCCATTGAAGGCCCGGTGGCCATGACCGAATGCAGCCAGGCCGAGGGCGACTGTGAGCTGGCGGCTACCTGCGGTGTATCGGATAACTGGCAGCGAGTCTCGTTGGCTATCCGCTCATTGCTGGATAGCGTCACCCTGGCCCATCTGGCCGACACCGCACCGATCAAGCTACCGGTACAGCTACCCATTCAAAGTATCAGTCTTGCGGCCGAGTCGGCCTGAGGTTGCTCATTATTTTAAAGCTTACGGCGAGCCTGTTGCTCGCCCACCCAACTGCCCGGGAGGGGAATTACCATGGCAACTGAAGAAATGGAACAGTTGGTTCGTCGCGATTATAAAGAAGGCTTCGTTACCGACATTGAAAGTGAAACCGTTCCGCCTGGTCTGGATGAAAGCACCATCGCCTTTATTTCCAACAAGAAAGGCGAGCCGGACTGGATGCTTCAATGGCGTCTCGATGCTTACCATCAATGGCTGAAAATGAAATCGCCATCCTGGGCGCATCTGGATTATCCGCCTATCGATTATCAGGCGATTTCTTATTACAGCGCGCCCAAGCGCCCCGAAGACATGCCGCAAAGCCTGGATGAAGTCGATCCCAAACTTCTGGAAACCTACGAGAAGCTGGGTATTCCGCTGCATGAGCGTGCGGCGCTCGCCGGTGTGGCGGTGGATGCGGTATTCGATTCCGTGTCGGTCACCACCACCTTCAAGAAGGAATTGGGCGAGGCCGGCGTCATCTTCTGCTCGATTTCCGATGCGATCCGCGACTACCCGGAACTGATCAAGCAGTACCTAGGCACAGTGGTTCCGGTGGCTGACAACTACTTTGCGGCACTCAACTCGGCAGTATTTACAGACGGCTCCTTCGTGTTCGTGCCGGAAGGTGTGACCTGCCCGATGGAGTTGTCCACGTATTTCCGGATCAACGCCGCCAATACCGGTCAGTTCGAGCGCACCCTGATCATCTGCGAGAGCCGCGCCCAGGTATCGTATCTGGAAGGCTGCACCGCGCCGATGCGCGATGAAAATCAGCTGCATGCCGCCGTGGTCGAGCTGGTCGCCCTGGAGGATGCTTACATCAAGTACTCCACGGTACAGAACTGGTATCCCGGTGATGAAAATGGCATAGGCGGTATCTACAACTTTGTCACCAAGCGCGGTGATTGTCGTGGTGACCGTTCGCGGATCAGCTGGACGCAGGTCGAGACTGGTTCGGCAATTACCTGGAAATATCCTTCCTGTGTGCTGCGCGGCAAGGAAAGTGTCGGTGAATTCTACTCGGTTGCGGTAACCAACGGTCGCCAGCAGGCCGATACCGGCACCAAGATGATCCATATCGGCGAAGGCACGCGTTCCTATATCGTTTCCAAGGGCATTTCCGCCGGACGCTCGGATCAGTCCTACCGTGGCCTGGTCAAAATCGGTCCAAGAGCCAAGGGCGCGCGTAACTTCACTCAGTGCGACTCCCTGCTGATCGGCGATACTTCCGGCGCGCATACCTTCCCTTATCAGGAAATCGGTAACAGCACGGCGACCGTCGAGCATGAAGCGACCACCTCGAAAATCGGTGAGGACCAATTGTTTTATTGCCGCAGCCGGGGCATTTCCGAAGAGGATGCGGTCAGCATGATCGTCAACGGCTTCTGTAAGGATGTATTCCAGGAATTGCCGATGGAATTCGCCGTGGAAGCCGAAGCCCTGCTGAACGTCACGCTGGAAGGTGCCGTGGGTTAAGACGTCGTCCATTGGGGCGAATAGGCCTGGATAGTCGGTCATCATATTTATCGAAGCCGCCGAGGCGGCTCGTCAGGATCAAAGGTAATCATCATGCTCGAAGTCAAAGATCTGCACGTTACTGTCGAAAAGAAAGAAATTCTCAAAGGCTTGAACCTGACCATCAAGGCTGGCGAAGTGCACGCCATCATGGGCCCCAACGGGGCGGGCAAGTCCACGCTTTCAGCGGTCATCGCCGGCAAGGAAGGCTATGAGGTGACGTCCGGCTCGATCACTTTCGAGGGCCAGGACGTGCTCGAAATGGAAATCGAAGAGCGTGCCCAGGCCGGTTTGTTGCTGGGTTTCCAATACCCGGTGGAAATTCCGGGGGTCAAGAACATCTATCTGCTCAAGGCTGCATTGAACGCCCAACGTGCGGCCCGCGGCGAAGGCGATATTCCAGCGCCCGAGTTCATGAAACTGGTCAAGGAAAAGATCGCCCAGATGCAGATGGACCCGAGCTTTCTGCAGCGTGCGGTGAACGAAGGTTTTTCCGGTGGTGAGAAAAAACGTAACGAAATTCTGCAAATGCTGGTGCTGCAACCCAAGCTTGCGATGCTCGATGAAATCGACTCCGGCCTGGACATCGATGCCATGCGAGTGGTCGCCGACGGCGTCAACAGCTTGAGAGACAGCAAGCGTGCCATTCTCTTGGTAACTCACTATCAGCGGCTGCTGGACTACATCGTGCCGGACAAGGTTCACGTCCTGATGGATGGACGCATCGTCAAGAGTGGCGATGCCGAGCTTGCCAAGGAACTTGAAGTTCAAGGTTACGAAGACATCGTCGAGGAGCCGGCAGCATGAGCGAAGTTATTCATTTTCTGGACGTACTGAAAAAACGTCTCGCACAGCGTGGCTCGGAACCGACCTGGATTGCCGCTAGACGCCAAGCCGGTGCGGCACGCTTCGAAGCCATGGGCTTTCCCACCCGGCGCGATGAGGCCTGGAAATATACCAATGTGCGCCAGATCGCCCAGGGACACTTCGAGCTGGCGGAAGACGCCGACTATTCCTCGGCCAAGGCGGCGGCACTGACCTTGCCCATCGATGCCTACCGGCTGACCTTTGTCGATGGTGTGTTCTCCGCCAGGCTTTCGGATATGGAAGGGCTGCCCGAAAGCGTTCAGGTAATGCCGCTTTCCCAGGCACTGGAACAAAATCACGAAGCGGTAGGGGGGCCCTTGGGTCGCTTGACCGGCGTGGAGTTTTCGCCGTTCTCGGCACTCAATACGGCGTTCATGGAAGAAGGGGCGGTGATTCGTCTGGCGCCGGGAACGGTAGTCGATAAGCCCATTATTCTGCAGTTTGTGTCTCGCGCGGGTGAGCAGCCGGTGATGAGTCACCCCCGGGTACTGATTGAAGCGGCCGGACGCAGCCAGGCGACCGTGATCGAGCACCATATGGGCGATAGCGATGCGGCCAATTTCACTAACCTGGTCGCAGAAATCATGCTCGATCGTGGTGCGATTCTGACCCACTACAAGCTGCAGGAAGCACCGCTTGCCGACCTGCACATTGCCAGCATTCATGTGGAACAGCGTCGCGACAGTCGTTATACCTCCTACAACTTGAATCTGGGTGGGGGCCTGGTGCGTAATGATCTGGTGACCGATCTTAATGGCCAGGGTGCCGAAGCCAATTTCTATGGCCTGTTCTATGGCCAGGGTCGTCAGCACGTGGATAACCATACATTGGCCAACCACAATGCGCCGCGGACGTTTTCCAACGAAAATTACAAGGGCATCCTGGACGATCGCGCCCATGGCGTATTCAACGGCAAGGTAGTAGTCAAGCGTGACAGCCAGAAAATCGAAGGCTTCCAGAGCAATGCCAACCTCCTGCTTTCGGATCGCGCCGAGATCGATACCAAGCCGGAACTTGAGATCTACGCCGACGACGTCAAATGTTCTCACGGTTCGACCACCGGTCAGCTGGACAAGGAAGCGATCTATGCGTTGCGTACCCGGGGCATCGATGAGCAGACCGCACGTGGCTTGCTGACGCTGGCGTTCGCTGGGGAAGTCATGGAGCAGGTAGATATCGATGCGATTACCGAAAGAGTCGAGCTAGCGGTGGCCGGTAAGCTGCCGGAACGTTTCAATCTGGCCGGGTTGGTGGAAATTGCCGCCGCCTTCAATGAGGCGTAAGCCGAGGAGTAGCCATGACACAATCCGCCATTGACCGTGCACCTGAGCGTATCCTGGAAAGCGTGCCATTCGATGTGGAGCAGGTGCGTGCGGATTTTCCCATTCTTTCACGCCAGGTTCATGGCAAGCCCTTGGTCTACCTGGATAACGCGGCTACCAGCCAGACGCCACGCCAGGTGATCGATGTATTCAGCGACTATTACAGTCGTTACAACGCCAATATTCATCGTGGCCTGCACACCTTGGCGGATGAAGCCACGGTGGCTTATGAGGACACACGCGAAACCGTACGCGCCTTTCTCAATGCCGAGCATCGCCGCCAGATCATCTTCACCCGCGGGACCACGGAAGCCATCAATCTGGTCGCCAATAGCTGGGGCCGAGCCAACCTGAAGCCCGGTGATGAAGTGCTGATCTCGATGCTTGAGCACCACTCCAACATCGTGCCCTGGCAATTGCTGGCGGCGGAGTTGGGGCTGGTGATCAAGGTCATTCCGGTGGATGAGCGTGGTGTGCTGGATATCAGCGCCTACCAGGCCTTGTTGACCGAGCGCACGCGGCTGGTGGCGGTGAATCATGTGTCGAATGCGCTGGGAACCATCAATCCGGTACGCGAGATGGCGGCCATGGCGCATGCTCATGGGGCTTTGATACTGGTCGATGGCGCCCAGGCGACACCGCATCAGATAGTGGATGTGCGCGAGATCGACGCCGATTTCTACGCGTTTTCCGGCCACAAGGTTTATGGTCCTACCGGGGTAGGCGTGCTGTACGGCAAGCTCGAATTACTTGAGGCGATGCCGCCATGGCAGGGCGGCGGTGAAATGATTCAAACCGTATCGTTCGATGTGCCGACTACCTTTGCCGCTGTGCCGCACAAGTTTGAGGCGGGTACGCCACCGATTGCCGAAGTGATCGCCCTGGGGGCGGCGTTAAGGTGGGTGGAAAGTATCGGTCTTTTTGCCATCGGTGCCTGGGAGCAGCAGCTGTTGCAGCATGCGACTCGGGCGGTAAGTGACATCGAGGGTCTGCGGATTATAGGGACCGCCCCGCATAAGGCCGGTGTACTGTCATTCGTGGTGGAAGGCGCTCATCCCCAGGATATCGGTCTATTGATCGATCAGCTTGGAGTGGCCATACGTACCGGCAATCATTGCGCTCAACCGCTATTGGCGCAATTCGGAGTCGAAGCTACATGCCGTGCCTCTTTTGCAGCTTACAATACCCTTGAAGAGGTCGACGTTTTCGCGGCCGCACTCACCCGTGTGGTTAACATGGTGCGCTGAGAGAGGCCTATGGATATCGAGCAGATTACTCAACTGGCCAAAGGCCAGTCATTACCCTTGCAACGCGATGTGGATGCCATTGCCATTCCTTTCGGCAAGACGGAAACCCTACCGGAAGACAGCGTGGTCAGCGTGATGCAGGCCAAGGGCAGCTCGGTAAGTGTGGGGTTTGGCGGGCGCCTCTACTTGATCGAAGGCCGTAATCTGGATGCTTTGGGGTTGGAGCCATTACCCCGTCCGAGCCTGCCTGAAGAGGCCAGCGACGAGGAAATCGAACAGTTTGTCTGGGATCAGTTGAAAACCTGCTTTGACCCGGAAATTCCAGTCAATATAGTCGATCTAGGCCTGGTTTATGGCTGCCGCATCGAACGCTTGATCAGTGGCGAACGAATTGTCACTATTCGCATGACATTGACTGCGCCCGGTTGCGGTATGGGTGATGTGATTGCGGCCGATGCGCGCAACAAGATTCTAGGGGCGCCACAAATCAGCAAGGTTCATACGGAAATTGTGTTCAGCCCCCCTTGGAGCCGTGACATGATGAGTGATGAGGCAAAGCTGGAACTGGGCATGTTCTGATCTGCCTCTGAGCGAGCTCAAGGAACGCCATGTATCGGCTGTTGCAGAAAGGGCTAAAGAAGGGCCTGAAGATAGTTTTGATGTCGCTGGGGGCGTTGCTGCTTCTGGCGATATTCGTGTTGGTGGCCGGCAATGTATGGGTGCTAGCCCATACCTCAACCTATATCGAACGTGATGTTCACCAGTGCGGTCCCGAGCGGGTAGCGATTGTATTCGGCACCTCGAACTGGACCCGCAGCGGCGCACGTAATCCCCACTTCAATGGGCGCATGCTTACCGCCGCCAACTTGATCGAGCATCAACAGGTGGATCATTTGTTGATCTCAGGCGATAACCGCACCCAAGCCTACAATGAACCTCGGGCGATGTGGCGCGACCTGAATCGGCGTGGTGTGACGGCCGAGCAGATGACCATGGATTTTGCGGGGTTCAGTACCTTCGATACCTTATCGCGTGCCCAAGGGGTGTTTAAGGTGGAAAAAGCGGTGCTGGTGACTCAGGCCTGGCATCTGCCTCGGGCGGTGTATATCGGCCGGGCGCTGGGAATGGAGGTGAGAGGGTGTGCCGCGCTTGAACGCCCGGTTGCAGGTGTGTGGCGACTCAAGCTTCGAGAGTGGGTGGCGCGCGTAGCGACCTTGGGGGATCTATATCTGTGGAGGCGTGAACCGTATTTTCTCGGACCGGTAGAACCATTGATAATAGACGTTCAGCAGCCATACCCCCTTGAGATTATCGAAGAGGGTGTGGAAGGCAGGGAGGATTCAGTTGCTCCTCGGTTACTCGATTCTCGATAGCTCTGATTCTCAGCCGCCCAGATTCTCAGCAGCCATGTCAGCGTCTGGCCTTTTGCTTTTGCAAGGCGTAAAGCTCGCGGATCAAGGTGCGGCAGCCTTTAATGCATTCTTCCACTACCGGCTCGATAGGTGCTGGAAGTGGATGAGTGAATAGGGTCGAGAGTGCCTGCATCAACACACGTTCCTGTTCCAGGAGTTCGTTGATCAAGACTTGACTATCGTTACCCACGAAGCTTTTCAGCCGGCTCCACAGCCACAAGAAATCGTCGCGTTCGACATCCGCTTCGCGTGGCAGCATCTTGAGATGCGTTCTGGCCAGTTCCTGCAGCTTGTGCATCTGCTCTAACCTGGCTTCGTAATGCGGTTTTAAGGCATCGCGCAGCGAGGGACGCAGGCGTTCGAGATTGTCCTGGAAATAATCGATGCTGTCGGCCAAGGCTTCCAGTGCGTTATCCATCGCCACTTGGCGATTATCGAGAAACATGAGCGTCTACCTCCTTCGGTGACGCAGATTGTGGGGGTGGCAGCGTTGTTTTGCCACCCCTCTAAGGGATTATTTTGGTGCTTTTACCTTAGCCTTTTGGCTTGGTGGGTGTTTTACGCGGTATTACGGCATTTTTTTCAATATGTTCGATGATCAAGCCGGCAATATCTTTCCCGGTGGCGTTTTCGATGCCTTGCAGTCCTGGCGAGGAGTTGACCTCCATGATTACCGGACCATGATTGGAGCGTAACAAATCCACACCAGCGACGCGTAGCCCCATGGCCTTGGCCGCACGAATAGCGGTCGAGCGTTCTTCCGGGGTGATGCGAATCACACTGGCGGTGCCGCCACGATGCAGGTTGGAACGAAATTCCCCTTCGGCGGCCTGACGCTTCATGGAGGCGACCACTTTATCGCCGATCACCAGGCAGCGAATGTCGGCACCTCTGGCTTCCTTGATGTATTCCTGCACCATGATATTGGTTTTCAGGCCCATGAAGGCTTGAATCACTGATTCCGCCGCCTGGTTGGTTTCCGCCAGTACTACCCCGATACCCTGGGTGCCTTCCAGCAGTTTGATCACCAAGGGCGCTCCCTTGACCATGGTGATCAAGTCCGGAATGTCATCGGGGGAATGAGCGAAGCCGGTAATCGGTAATCCGAGACCCTTGCGCGAAAGTAATTGCAAGGAACGCAGCTTGTCGCGAGAACGGGTGATGGAGACAGAGTCGTTGAGCACATAAGTGCCCATCATCTCGAACTGACGCAAGACCGCGCAGCCATAGAATGTCACCGAGGCGCCGATACGCGGGATCACTGCATCGAAGTGTTCGAATTCCGCGCCCTTGTAGTGAATCGAGGGATGATGAGAGGCAATGCTCATGTAGCAGCGCAGCGTATCCACTACGCGTGCGCTATGGCCACGGCTTTCAGCCGCTTCCACCAACCGGCGGGTCGAATAAAGGTTGCGATTGCGGGACAGCAAAGCAATATGCATGAAAGACTCCGGATCGTGGCCAGGTAAAGGGTAAAGGGTTAGGTCAAGGTTCGCCGTGCAAGAACGCTGCGCCGGGCGCTATCAGAAAACGGCGCATGGCACGACGACCCAATAGCATTGGGTGGCGCATGTCACGCCGGTCGGTCAGGGTGAGCTCCACCGGGAACTCCATCTCCCCCATCTGTAGCAGCGTACGGATCACGTAACGCCATTCCATCTGGCCGTTGGAGCTGGTGACTTTTCGCCGATCATAAAGATGCACCCGCAGGCGGTGCCCGGGGGTGGTCGGGCCGCCGCTATGGGTGATGAAACTGACCCACAGCTGGCCATGCTCGTCTTCGAATGTTTCAAACTCTTCGGCATGCAGCGCAGAGGTGCGTGCTCCACTATCGATCTTGCAGCACAGGTGCAAGCCAAGTTCCGGCAGGGTGACCATTTCTCGACGGCCGATCACTGCCTTGGCTTGATAAGGCAATTCCTTCACAAGAGACTCCTTGGGCATGCTTTAACGTACCGCAATGGTTGCATGCGACTGATGGTTACATGCGACTGGAAGGTGCGGAAAGCTCGGTTAGCTTGGCTTTGGTGGCGGAGGAGGCGTGCGCATCGCGCAGACACATCACGACCGGCAAGCGTAGGCGTGGAATCGATGCCAGGTCGCGTACCACGGCAGAGAAATCGCTACGCGGCTCCTTCGCCAGGCATTCGAGAAAGCAAGGTAGACGCTCAGCGTCTTCCAGATGTTCCCAGCCACGGGCGGCAATGGCGGCAAGCAGGTCGGGTCCACACGCTGCGTTATCTGCAAGCAGGTTGTCGAACCATTCGCCTGTCGCGGGGTGGTCGGTACCGCCCACGGCGCGGACACAGCAGCACAAGGTTTCTATATCACCGGCCTGGGCGGCTTGCTCCCCGCGTACGCGCAATGCAGCCATCAGCGTTTCGCCTGGTGCAACGTGCTCCAGGCAATAGCATAGAGAGTGCAATACCGGCTCGGGAAGGCTCGGCAGGCGCTCGGCCAATTGCTGTTCGGCTGCGGTGTCCATGTGTATCACAAAATCGGCAAGTCCCTGTAGCCCTAAGGCTTGCCAGTCGAGTTCTTGCTGACGGCTGACGTAGGCTTCCACCAGTTCCAGGTGCTGGCTGGCGGGTTGGGCAAGGTCATGGCTGGCGCGAGCATGCATGATGGCCTGAAAGCTCAGGCTGGGGGTGAACACCAGGGGATTATCTTTCATCAGGTTGTCGATTTGCTGGGTATCGTTGCGCCCCACCTGACTGACGTTATGCCCCAGGGTTTCCAACAAACGTTGTAAAAACGCATCACGGGGGGCGGGGTCGATCTGGCCTAGCTCATCCAGGGAAAGCGCCAGAAACCAGATGGCCGGTTCTGCAATATCACCCAGGCGAAACATGATCGCCAAGCGTGCCTTGCCTTGCCAAGGGTCCGGCCAGGCCGCATTTTCATGCTCGAACTGGGCAAGCACGTTTCGGGCGCAGGGTGTGACTCGCCTGCCCATATGGTAAAGGGTGACGCTCGCGCCGCTGCGAGTAAAAAAATCATCAAGGGTGTGAATTGGTTGCATGGCATCCTTCCGCGTTTCAAGCGTGCACTTTACCTTGCAGATGAGCGGCTGTCAGCCGTATATAAGGAATAATCACGGCTTCAATGGGAACAGAAAGGTCAAAAAATGACCAAATTTCTCAAAGCCCGCAGGGGTAGGCTAAGCGACATCCTTCCATAGCTTATCCACAGGCTCTTGCAAGTTTTCTGTGAATCTTTGGATGACGCCTGGCAATGGCTATCAGCGGTGGAAAACCTCAAAAATAGCCGTGATAATAAGCCAACACTTTTTAATAACCAGGCATGACATGACGGAATATCAACAGCTTGAAATTGCTTTGCAACGCCTTGAAACAGCACTTGAAGAGGCGGGCTTGTGGCGCATGACGCCTCCCGAAGCGTCGGCGTTCACCAGCAAACAACCGTTCTGTGTGGATACCATGACGTTACCGCAATGGCTGCGTTTTGTATTTATCCCCCGCCTTGGTGCGCTAGCGGAGGCGCAAGGCTCCCTGCCGGCGCGTTGCGAGGTGGCGCCCGCGCTCGAGACCTATCTGCAACAGGCAAATGTACCTGCCACTGAGCGCGTAGCGATACTCCGGACGGTGGAAGAGGTGGACCGGCTGGTAACGGAGAATTAACTTTCTAAACACCAGATAGCAAAAAGCCAATACCCGCCGGAAGGCGGGCATTGGCTGGACACTGAAGACCTTACGACAAGGCTAGCTTAGAAACGGTAGCTGAGGCCACCCATGACCACTAACGGGTCTATTTCGACGGTACCGGCATCTGCGCCACCAACCTTGGCATCGGTATCGATATCGATGTACCAGGCTGCAGCATTGAGTGCCCAGTTGTCATCGATCAATAGGTCGATACCCACCTGGCCGGCCGCACCCCATGAATCATCGAGTTCCAATGAAGCACCGATATCGGTTTCTTCCTCGAAGAAGTTAGTGTAGTTGATGCCCGCGCCGATATAAGGCTGAATGCGTGCTTCTGTGCCTCCCAGCGGGTAGTACTGAACTGTCAGGGTAGGCGGCAGGTGCTTGGTAGAACCACCGGTAACACCTTCGACCTCTAGATTATGCTCGAATGGCAGCGCGGCCAGCAGCTCGACTCCCATCTTGTCATGGAAACGGTAACCCAAGGTGAAAGCTAAATTTGTTTCCGAGTCGACATTGACGTCGGCTCCGAGAACTTCCCCATTATCGCTTTTCGGATCCACCTTCGCCGCACCTACACGGGTAAAGAAATCACCTTCGCCATAGGCAAGCGCTTGGGTGCTGGTGGTGAAAGCGGCGGCGGCAATGCCGGCGGCGAGAAGGGCAGGCAAAGTCATTTTATGCATGAGGACACTCTTGTGGAATAGATTGGCTGATAGTCGCTGAGAACCGATGAAAGCGATTCTAACCAGCTGTGCCTATGCAGTTATTGATCCAGCGCAAGAGTTTATTCCTCGGTAGTCGCACCCGGTGACTTATATAATACAGCCCAAACAAAAGACCGCCCGAAGGCGGTCTCTTACTAGCTTGGTTTGCTTGCTTCTTTATAGAACCAACCGAACCTCAGCTCTGATCGTAAGTATCGAACTCGGCAGTGATGGCATCGCTGGGAGGCGCTGTTGCCAGGCTGGCGACCACAATCGCGATGTAAGCCAGGATCACGCCGGGGACGATCTCGTACAGATCGAAGATACCGCCGGAGATCTCAGCCCAGAGCACCACGGTAACACCGCCCACGATAATACCGGCAAGCGCGCCCCACTGGTTCATGCGGCGCCAGTAAAGCGCCATGATCAAGGCCGGACCGAAGGCGGCACCAAAGCCTGCCCAGGCGTAGGAGACCAGTCCCAGAACGTTGGATTCCGGATTGAGCGCCAGCATATAGGCCAAGGCGGCGATACCGATGACCGCAAAACGACCTACCCAGACCAGCTCGGTTTGAGAGGCATCCTTGCGGAACAGCGCTTTGTAAAAGTCATCGGTCAGTGCAGAGGATGACACCAGCAGCTGGGAATCCGCTGTGGACATTACCGCAGCCAGAATGGCGGCCAACAGCACACCGGCGATCACCGGATGGAAGATGGCATTCACCATGACCATGAAGATGGTTTCGCCATCGGCCAGGTCGCGCTCGATGAAACCCACGCCCAACAGACCCACTGCGATGGCACACACCAGGGTCAGTGCGGACCAGGTGACTGCAATGCGGCGTGCGGCGGGAATGTCGGCTTCGCTGCGAATGGCAGCGAAGCGCGCCAGGATATGCGGCTGGCCGAAGTAACCCAGGCCCCATGCCAACGAACTGACGATACCCACAAAGCTCAAGGCTTCACCGGTGGAGGCATCACGGAACCAGCTGAGCATGTGCTCGCTTTGCCCCGCCAAGGCTTCCGCGGCACCTGTCGAACCCACATCCATGAAGGCCACGACTGGGACGATCAGCAGCGCGACCGCCATCATCAAGCCTTGAATCAAGTCGGTCCAGGATACCGCCAAAAACCCACCGAAGAAGGTGTAGGAGATGATGGCGATGGTGCCGATGGTCACGGCGATCGAGTAATCGTAACCGAATACCGTCTCGAACAGCTTGCCGCCTGCCACCAGACCGGAACTTGTGTAGAACAGGAAGAACATCAAGATGAAGATCGCCGAAATGACCCGCAACAGCTGTGAGTTATCGCGGAAACGCTTGGCGAAGAAATCCGGCAAGGTAAGGGAGTCGCTGGCCTTGAAGCTGTAAAGGCGCAGACGACGCGCCACGAGCAGCCAGTTGAGCCAGGTGCCTATCAGCAGACCAATCGCAATCCAACTGGCTGAAATGCCGCTGATGTAGGCAGCGCCGGGCAGACCCAGCAACAGCCAGCCTGACATGTCCGATGCCCCGGCGGAAATCGCGGAAGTCCAGGGTCCAAGTGAGCGGCCGCCGAGAATATAGTCGGACAGGTTGTTGGTACGTTTATAAGCGACGACACCGATACCCAGCATCAGTATCAAGTACGCCACGAAGGTAAAGGCAATGCCCAGGTTGTTTTGAACCATGATACGTTTCCTTTCCAGGAGTCAGGTTGGTTTTATAGTTGCTTCATTCAACATTTGATGAGGTGTTTCACTCATCGCCCAGCGCCAATAGCGATGCATTGCCACCCAGAGCAGCGGTATTATTGGTGAGGGTTTTTTCCGTGGCAAAGCGCAGCAGGTAATGCGGCCCGCCTGCCTTGGGGCCGGTCCCGGAAAGCCCCATTCCACCGAAAGGTTGTACACCGACCACCGCTCCAATGATGTTACGGTTGATATAGACGTTCCCAGCGCGAATTTTCTGCGCTATTTCGGCGGCGAAAGACTCGTTACGACTATGCACACCGAAGGTCAGGCCATAGCCTCGGCCATTGATGTCGTCGATGACCTGATCCAGCTCGCTGGCCTTGTAGCGCACGATGTGCAATATCGGGCCGAACTGCTCATGCTCGAGTGCCTTGATGCTATCGATCGTGAATGCGACCGGTGCCACAAAGGTGCCATGTTCGGTCTGTTCGGTCGTCAACGGTGTTTCAGCTACCAGGCGTTTTTCCCCCTTGAGCTTTTCAATGTGAGCATTGAGGCCTTTACGGGCATCTTCATCGATCACCGGGCCGACATCGGTGCCCAGGTCGCGCGGGTCGCCGATACGCAACTCGTTCATGGCGCCTTTGAGGATTTCAATCACCCGGTCCGCAACGTCATCCTGCAAGTACAGGACACGCAAGGCGCTACAACGCTGCCCGGCACTCTGGAATGCTGACTGAATCACGTCCACCACGACTTGCTCGGGAAGGGCGGTGGAGTCGACAATCATGGTATTCATGCCGCCGGTTTCCGCCACCAGGGTCGGCAGGGGGGCATTTTCCCGTGCCGCCAGGGCGCGGTTGATGATCTGAGCGGTGTCGGTACCCCCGGTGAAAACCACCCCGGTGACCCGTGGATCGGAGGTCAGAACGCTGCCGACAGTCGGCCCATCACCGGGTAACAGTTGCACGACATCACGCGGCATGCCGGCTTCGTATAAAAGCTCGATGACACGGTGCGCGACGATGGACGTCTGTTCGGCAGGCTTGGCCAGCACGGTGTTACCCGAGACGGCGGCAGCAACCACTTGGCCGCAGAAAATTGCCACTGGAAAATTCCAAGGGCTGATCGCCGCGAACACCCCTTTGCCGCCCATTATCAAGCGGTTGGATTCCCCGGTGGGGCCAGGAAGCTCAGTGGCTTCGCCGAACGTCTCCTCGGCACGCATGGCGTAATAGCGGCAGAAATCCACAGCTTCGCGGATCTCGTCCACGCCGTCGGTCAGCAACTTGCCGCCTTCGCGTGAGCACAGCGTCATCAGCTCCGCCATATGCTCTTCCATCAAATCGCCCAGACGACGCAGGATGGCGGCACGTTCGGCAATGGGCGTGGCTTCCCAACGCGGGAAAGCGGCCCAGGCGGCATCCAGGGCTTTGCTTGCCTGCTCCTTGGTGGTCCATTGCACGCTACCCACCTGCTTGCGCCGGTCGAACGGGCTGGTCACTGTCTTGAGTTGAGCAGCATCGTCGGCGACGTCAAAGGCCAGCAGCGGCTTGGCGCGGTAGGTGACGTCCATGAAGCTGGCCATCTGCTTCATCAGTGGCTGGTAATGGCTGCGAATATTCAGGTTCACGCCACGAGAATTGCGCCGCGCCGGACCGTAGATGTCCCGGGGTAACGGAATATTGGGATTGGACAGCGTCTTGTACTTACGCAGGCTGATCACCGGATGCTGGCACAGCCATTCCACCGGGACGTCCGGGTCGACCAACTGATGGACAAACGAAGAATTGGCCCCATTTTCCAGCAGTCGGCGCACCAAGTAGGGGAGGAGGTCCTTATGCGCCCCCACCGGCGCATAGATACGGCAATAAGTACCTTTCGGAGCACGCTGCAAGGCGGCTTCGTAAAGGGCTTCGCCCATGCCGTGCAGACGCTGAAACTCGAAGGGGCGCTTGTTCTGGTTGGACACATCGAGAATGGCGGTCACGGTATGCGCATTGTGCGTGGCGAACTGAGGGAAAATCCGTTCCCTTGTCGCATCACTGAGCAAGAATTGCGCGCAGGCCAGGTACGCAACATCGGTACAGGCCTTGCGGGTGAAGACCGGGTAGCCTTCCACTCCGATCTGCTGGGACTCCTTGATTTCGGTATCCCAGTACGCGCCCTTGACCAGGCGCAGGGGAATTTCATCGCCCTGTTGGTCGGCAAGACGGTTGATATAGTGCAGCACCGGCAGCGCACGCTTGGCATAGGCCTGAATGACCAGACCAAAATGCCCCCAGCCTTTTACCGCCTCGCTTTCATAGACCGCGCGGAAGACTTCCAGCGACAGCTCCAGACGGTCGACTTCTTCGGCGTCGATGGTCACCGCCACATTGAGCTTGCGCGCACGGCTAACCAGTGCGATCACGGTATCGACCAGCTCGGTGAGAACTTGCTCGCGGCGACCGAATTCATAGCGCGGGTGCAGCGCCGAGAGTTTGATCGAAACCGAGGGCGAAGGCGTCTTGGCGGAAAGCGTCTTGCAGGTCTTGCCTACCTGGTCGATGGCTTTGGCGTAATCATCGAAGTAACGCTTGGCATCGTCACGAGTGCGAGCGGCTTCCCCAAGCATGTCGTATGAATAGGTATAGCCTTTATCGAAAAGCGGCTTGGAGCGTTTGAGGGCTTCGTCGATATCCCGACCCAGGACGAACTGCTTGCCCATGATCTTCATGGCTTCATACATGGCGCGCCGAATGACCGGCTCGCCCAGGCGGTTGACCATACGATTAATGAAGGTCGCCGGTTGCCCTTCCTTGGGGTGATCCATCTTGAGCACACGGCCAGTCATCAATAACCCCCAAGTGGAGGTATTGACCAGCCAGGAGTCGCTTTTACCGATATGCGCTTGCCAGTCCGCCGGGCCGAGCTTGTCTTCGATCAAGGCATCGGCAGTCGCCTTATCAGGAATGCGCAACATGGCTTCGGCCAGGCACATCAGCATCAGGCCTTCGTGAGTATCGAGGCTGTATTGCTGCAGCAGCTCATCGATGGTGTCCACGGCGGTATCCATCTGGCGTACGTCGCGGACCAGCTCTGCGGTGCGTTGCTCGATACGGTCGAAGTCTTCACGATCCGTGTCCAGAAGCTTGATCAGTTCACCGACGTAGATATCTTCGTCGACAAGGTAATGGTCGCTGATACGGGCCATCAAGGTGTCGAGATCGGTTTGCCAGGTGGCAGGATCACGTAGTTTCTTGGCGTTGAGCATCGAAGCCCCCGAAGGTCTAAGCAATAACGGAAGGGTAATACCGGGCATAACACCCAATCTAATCACCGAATGTAATGCGCGGGGTTATTTGCTGCATGTCGGTTTCGACGCAAAACATGCCAATTTCAAGGCAAATTAAGTAACTTTACTACCTTAGTCTAGTTCTTGAGCCTCAACTAAACAGTTGGAAGCGGCAAAGGGGTCGTCATCGTTTGTGGTATTGACTGTGCAGCCAAGTCTTGACGCAGTTGACGTGGTGATAATCCATAATTGCGCCGGAACGCATGGGAAAGCGCACTTTGGTTGGCAAACCCGGTTTGCACGGCAATATCGGCCAGGGGCGTGCGGCTGGTAAGTAACAGGTGTCGAGCGCTAGTCAGGCGTTGACGCTTGACGTATTGCCAGGGAGAAAGACCGGTTTGTGCACGAAAGCAGCTGGAAAAATGCGTTTCGCTCAAACAGGCCAGACGAGCGAGATCCGCGACGCGTAACTCATCCCCTAGATGCTGCTGAATATAACGGTTCAGCAGGGACATGTTCAGGCGCTTCCGGCCATGAGGAGCCTCGTCTCCTAGCCTGGCCTTGAGGGAGCCCAATAGCGTGACGGCAAGACGGTCCTGCTGCAAGGCGCCGGCTTCACTGAGTCCGCATTGCTGGTTCAGCTCGATATCGACAAATGCCAGATAATGGCGAAGGGCCTTGTCGAGAGTAAAAAAGCGCGGTGCATCGAACAAGGCCACCAACTCGCGATGGTCGCCGGTCAAGGCGGGGGCGTCCTCGGGAAGATCGAGAATCAATTGACGGTTATGGCCGCTGCCCGAGTAATAATGTTCATGATTGGCAGGGACGATGCAGCCTGCAAACGCATTGACATGTCCGCCTAATCCTTCTATCTCGAATTCCGCCGTCCCGCTCAGCGTGATGACTAGCTGATGAAAATCATGGGAGTGGTGGCGAGTGGCTCGCTCCAGGGGAATTTGACGAATAATGCTGGGCATGGAATGTCTCCTGAGCAGGACTGAGGACTGCCATGGTTGCGCGAGATCTTTGTACCGCTAGTGGAAGCTAATGTTGCTCGCGTAGTGACGTATGTGCCGCCAAGTGGTCACGCAATCCCTTCAATTCCGCCTGGCCTTCTTGATCCAGCAACGGCTTGCCTTGGGCTACCCGCCAATGGCGCCCATGAGCTTCCATCAAACGTGCCGCACGGCGTCGTATTCCATCGAGATAGTCATCATGACGAATCGGATAGCCGATAATGGTATTCCACTCCGTTTCACTGACCTGGCTGTTCAGGGCCTTGTCGAACAATGCCAATAAATCATTGGGCTGGGTGCGGTATCGTGGCGTACGAGAGTTGAGCAAGATAATCACCATCGTACCGATAATCAGCAGACAGACAGCAAAAACCAGCAAAAAAAGAGCCACTACTGTACTCCATCGGATGTGAGCAACGTCGATTCACTGTCACGTTCGGCCAACCTGCAAGTATACCCGGTAAGAGCGGAAAACGAAGATTTTGCCTTTTTGCGAACTTTCTGTGCGATCAGTGTCAGATAAAGTGAGGCAACACAGCGATAGCAGTCGCTAGGAATGTTGCACTTGTTTATTGTTTTCGATCCCTTGTTTCCGCCGCTCTCACGAGTGGCGGTTTTTTTTGTCGCTAATTTTGCTAACGACGAAATCGGCACGTGCTGGATACCGGGATCAGTGTCGACGAACGTGCAGAAGTGCATTGAGAATGTCACGGCGAGTGACGATGCCGACCAACCGGCGCTGTTCGACGACGGGATACACCTTGGGTTTGATGCCGAGCATTTCCTGGGCCAGGTCGGTAATGCCCTTGTTGGGTGTGACGGTCAAGACCTCATGCCGCATCAATTCCTTGACCAATGGCGGCTCGTCATTGTGGTACAGGCTTTCCAGCACTTTCCCTAGAACATCCTGTTCGGAAATGAAACCGACGAGATGGTCGTGATGGTCGACCACTGGCACGCCGGGCAAGCGGTGTAAGGCCAACCCTTGAGCAAGCGTGGTGATGGATGTCTCGGGAGAGACTCGGTAACAATCCCTGGACATGATGTCGCGAACGATCTCGGGCATTTTGCCAGCCATGTCTAAGCTCCTTCTCGTACCGATATAAAAATGAGATTCTTCAACTGTAGGTGATTTATCCGTTCATGTTTTGATAAGGCACTCACGACTTTCAACGTTTTCAAGCGACAGGACTGTTCGACAGGTTAAATGATGTCTCCCCTACTCTAAACCCCCAAAAGAATCGCCAATAAGCTCAACCAAGTTCAGCAGTGCAGGGGTGTCGTTGTTCGACCTCCAGGCCATCCATAGGGGCATGTCGCCTCGAGGTGCAGAAAGCGGATGCCCGGTGTGGGATGCGAGCTGCTGGTGGCCGGAACGATGGCGATACCCAGGCCGGCAGCCACCATGCGATCATAGTAGACCGGTGAGGCGCTACGAAAGCCCCAGACGAAGTCGGCATTCTTTAACAGCTGCTGGAATAATGGTCACCCCCCAATCGCATCGGTCGAGCCGAGTTAAAGCGACTAAAGGTGAATGGCTTGGACTAAAGTCTTATGGGCGGGTATGCTGTTAGCATACTCACGATATGACGATTCTAATCCCATGACTACCCAAACGCTCTCACGCAGCATGCCCATCACCGCCCCTGAGGCCTCTCTGATCAAGCGAATGGGCGAATCCGCCTCTCGGCTGCTCGAGCGGATGACCGAATCCGCTTATCGTCGACGCAAGGCCCACTTGCTGAACCACTTTTATATCTAGTGGAAGAGGTTGTGCTTGCCCCAAGGCGAGCCGGGGCAGCATGACATAACGAGAAGAGTCAGCGCATTGCGCTGGCTCTTCTCGTCTGAGGGGACAGGCTCTCAGGTGATTCGCCTGGCCACGGAGTCGTTTCACTAACAGCGCATGCCGGTAGGTCGGAATTGGCGAGCTTCGTCAGCAGCCCATTAAGCAATGCTGCACTCAGAAGCAGATGGGCGAGCTTCACATGCTGACTTACACCCTGGAGAATGCCCTGCAGAAAATTGCCGAGGAAGGGGAGAGCATGGCGGTGTCTCTGGAAGAGGTGCACCTAGGGTCGGAAATGCTTGACCAGGAGCGCGTGGTTACCAACGGGGCGGACTATCTGGAGGCTGCCCGGACGCTGGTTGAATAAAGCTTTCATCTTGCTTGCTTGATGCTGGAACGGCCTTTATCTTCTCCTTCGGAGAGGGGAAGCCCTATCCGCCAATTCCCTCTTAAGCCACTCTTTTAGCGGCTCACTGCGGCGACTACTGGCTTTTCCAGGTAGCCACAGGCACAGCCGGGCGGCAGTCTCGATACTTCCCCAGGGCGCAACAAGCCGCCCGCTGTTCAGATCATCTTCCACCAGCAATTTAGGCGCAATTGCCACACCCAACCCCGCTACCGCCGCTTCCATCAGATAATAGAGATGATCAAATCCTTGGCCATCACTTAGCGCCTGCTCAAGCTGCGCCATATCAAGCCCTTGGGTGTTGGCCCACTGGGGCCAGGCCTGTGGGCGTGAGGCGGTGACTAAAAGCTTGTTGGCAAACAGCGATTCTGGCTTGGCTGGGTCGCATTGAGCGGCCAGCTGGGGGCTTACCACTGCGCAAATCTGCTCTGGAATTAGGGAGACAACCTCCACATTGGCAGGCCAGGGTGGTGCGGAAAACGCCAGGGTGGCGCTGGCATCCGCCTGCTTACCGGGAAGCTCGCTTTCGCTTACCACCACTTTCAACTTCAGCTGGGGCAGCTCGCGGTGAAGCCGGTCCAGGCGGGGAATCAGCCAGCGCGCCAGCAGGCTGCCAGGACAGGCCAGGATGAAGGGCGCTTCCTCTACCTCATGCTTGAGCGCTGCACAACTATCCCGCAGGCGGGTAAATGCCTCGCTTATGCCGCTTTGTAATCGTTCACCATGGTAGGTAAGCAACAGCCCACGCCCCGCTTTGGCGAAAAGCGCCACGCCAAAATGGTCGTCCAGGCTGCGCAGCTGGCGGCTGACTGCACCGTGGGTCACGCTTAGCTCACGGGCAGCAGCGGTAACGCTGCCCAGCCGGGCGGTGGCTTCAAAGGCGCGCAGTGCGCTGAGTGGCGGCATGCTATTTTGCATCAATTGGTGACTCCAGCTCACATGTTGCTGCCATCTTATCGATTTTTATCGCCGCCTGCCTGCGCTACCTTCATCACAATCCAAAACGCACCCAGAGGTCGTGATGAACCAACCTGTGAACCTACCCGATGCCAACGGTTTATTTGGCAGCTTCGGCGGCCGCTTCGTCGCCGAAACGCTGATGCCGCTGATTCTAGAGCTGCAAGACGAATACGCCGTCGCCAAAAACGACCCCGAATTCCAGCGCCAGTTAGCCTACTTTCAGGGCGACTATGTGGGACGGCCCAGCCCGCTCTACTTTGCCGAACGGCTGACTGAACACTTTGGCGGAGCCAGCATCTACCTGAAACGTGAAGAGCTAAACCACACCGGCGCGCACAAGATCAATAACTGCATCGGCCAGGTGCTGCTGGCCAAGCAAATGGGTAAAAAGCGCATCATCGCCGAAACCGGTGCTGGCATGCACGGTGTGGCCACCGCCACCGTGGCGGCACGTTTTGGCCTGCCCTGCGTGATCTACATGGGCACGACGGACATCGAACGCCAGCAGACTAACGTGTTCCGCATGAAGCTGCTGGGCGCGGAGATTATTCCAGTAACCTCCGGCACCGGCACGCTAAAAGATGCCATGAACGAAGCGTTGCGCGATTGGGTCACCAACGTTGATGACACCTTCTACATCATTGGCACCGTGGCCGGGCCACATCCGTATCCTGCCATGGTGCGCGACTTCCAGGCAGTGATCGGTCACGAAACTCGCACCCAGATGCTCGAAAAAAAGGGTCGCCTGCCCGACTCGCTGGTGGCCTGCGTGGGCGGTGGCTCGAATGCCCTGGGGCTGTTTCACCCGTTCCTGAAAGACCCTTCGGTAAAAATGATTGGCGTCGAAGCGGGCGGCAAAGGCGTAAAAAGCGGCCTGCATGCGGCCAGCCTGAACGGCGGCACGCCAGGGGTACTGCACGGCAACCGCACCTACCTGCTGCAAAATGAAGATGGCCAGATTGCCGACGCTCACTCGATTTCAGCGGGGCTGGATTACCCCGGTATCGGGCCGGAACACGCATGGCTGCACGAACAGAGGCGGGTTGAGTATGTGTCCGCCACCGATGACGAAGCGCTGGAAGCGTTCCAGATCTGCTGCCGCCAGGAAGGCATTATTCCCGCCCTGGAAACCGCCCACGCCCTGGCCGAAGTCGCCAAGCGTGCCCCTACGCTTCCCCGGGAGCACTTAATGGTGGTCAACCTAAGCGGGCGTGGCGACAAAGACATGATGAGCGTGGCCCACCATCTCGGTGATAAATTCGGGATGAAGAACGCATGAGCGCGACCCAGGAGATTCCCATGAACAATGCTTCCCGTCTTGAACACTGCTTTGCCGCGCTCAAGAAAGAAAACCGTCCGGCGCTGGTTAGCTACTTGACTGCAGGCGACCCGGACGCCGCCACCTCGCGTCGCCTGTTGCACGGGCTGCCAGAAGCAGGAGTGGATATTATCGAACTCGGCATGCCCTTTAGCGACCCCATGGCTGATGGCCCCGTCATTCAAAAAGCCGCGCTGCGCGCCCTGGAAAAAGGCCAAACCCAAGCCAAAACGCTGGAAATGGTGCGCAGCTTCCGCGAGCAGAACAGCACCACACCGATTGTGCTGATGGGCTACTACAATCCCATTTTCTGCTACGGCGTTGAGCGCTTTCTGGCGGATGCCGCCCGTGCCGGGGTAGATGGGTTGATTGTGGTTGACCTACCTCCCGAGCACGATGAAGAGCTCTGCCAGCCAGCTGCCCAGCACGGCATTGATTTTATCCGCCTGGCCACCCCCACCACCGATGCCAAACGTCTACCCAAAGTGCTCAGCAACGCCTCCGGATTTATCTACTACGTATCCGTGGCGGGCGTTACCGGCGGCAACGCACCCACACCAAAACGGTTGGAAAACTCGGTTAGCCAACTGCGCGAACACACCCAGCTGCCCATTGCGGTGGGCTTTGGTATTCGCACCGCTGAACAGGCCGCCACCATTGGCCGGTTCAGCGATGCGGTGGTGGTCGGCTCCGCGCTGGTAGACTGCATAGAGTACGCCAGCACCCCCGACGACGCCGTTGAACGGGTACATGGTCTGGTGAGCGAACTAGCCGAAAGCGTCAGGGCGTGCCGTAGGTAGAGTTAGTAGGCATATCCAGATTAATAAATATGCGCAGCCAAGCTTCTCATTGGTAAAAAAGTTCATTTTTGATTGCTTGTGCGTCCTGATCGCCGCAGGCATTATCAGCGCTCGCGGTTGCCTGCGTGTCGCACGCTTAACAGACGGTCAGGCTCAGGCCGTGTTGAGCGCACTTTGACCGCAGGCAGCAATCATCAAGGATTCTGCAACCCCTAGGGGAAACAATGGGAAAGCTCTTCTCACTGATCGTACTGCTGGCGCTTGGCTATGCCGGCCTGTACTTCTATTACGGCCTTGCCGTCGAACAGGAAGTTCAGCAACAGCTGGATAGTCGCGGCCTCACCTCGGTCAACGTTGATAACGTCGAGTACGGCCTGCTGGCCCCCCTCAACACATCAGCGAACATCTCGGCGACGGTCACTTACCGCGGCTCTCAGGCGGCACTGAATCTAGCGGTGCAGGGGCATCCCGTGTTTTCCGACGAGGTAAATGTTGAATTCGATAGCCTCCAGGCGCTGCGACTGGGCATCGGCTTCGGACAGTAGAAAATGCTAAAACGCCTCGGTAGCCTGCCGGGGCATTCATCGTTCCAAGGCCTTCAAACGCAAAATTCTGGAGTGGATGCTATCAAACCAAAAGAAGCCTGAATGGTTTGTGCACTGGATTCGGTCGTCCTTGGTGCGGTACGAGGCTCAGTCGTGTGCGCGAAAGCTATGGATAAGCCAGAATACTGGCGCGAGTAGAAAGCATTCAGACGCGTCGCCTAACATTTCGCTCCAGCGGAGGCCCTGAAAGGGCCGCCGTTGAGCTCTAACGCCAGCCTATCTCGGATATGAAATGAAGGCCCGCCTATCGGCTAACCCGCCTGCTGGACAGCCCGCCATGCGAGGCTCAAAGCTTTTTCTCCAGATAATCGAGCAGCTCGGCAACGCAGTGCATGCGGGCATAATCCTGATCCGGAATATTCACCCCCAGCCGTTTGTGCACAGCCTCCGCCAAGTTCAGCGCGTCCATCGAATCCAGGTCGTATTCATCCTGTAGGTTGGCGTTGTCATCGAACGATGCCAAGTCTATGTCTGGTGCAATGCTGGACAGTTCTTCCAGTACCGCGTTGCGCAATTCATCCCGATTCACAGTGCCTCCGGTTGTTGTAGCCGTTGTTCAATTTCGTTGAGGAACAGGGCCCCGAGGTGTCCATCACAGACCCGATGATCCGCCGCCAGGGTGATATCCACGGCCAGGCGCACGGAGACGCCGTCATCCACCGCCAGCGGGCGCCGGTGTGCGCGGCCGATACCGATCATGGCGACCTGCGGGGGGTAGATGACGCCATACACGGTGTCCACGCCGCGATCGCCGAGGGCGGTGACGGTGGCGGTGCCGCCCGCCATCTCGGAGACGCGCAGACCGCCGCCCCGGGCGCGGCGCACCAGATTGCGAAGCTGGTGCATCAGTTCCGGCAGGGTCAATGTGTCGGCATCCATAATGGCCGGGGCCACCAGGCCGCCGCCTCGCAGGTGCACGGCCATGCCCAGGTTGACCCGGGTCGCTGCAGTGAAGCCGTCGCCAGCATAGTGGCCGTTGAGCTCCGAGTAGCGGGCCAGGGCCAGGGCGGTGGCCTTCATGAACAGCGCGGATAGCAGTAGCCGGTTTTCCGGTGGCTGGTGTTCATTGTAGTCGGTGAGCCATTGCTCGGCGGCGTGCAGATCCACGGTGTTGGCCAGGTAGTAATGCGGTATCTCGCGCTTGGCGCGGCTCATGGCGGCGGCAATGGCGGCGCGCATCTGCCCGCGGTCAAAGCCCGCCCCTGGCCGGGCATCCGGACTGGTGGGCTGCACGCCTTGCAGATCCCGCAGTACGACGGCGCCGCCGGGACCACTGCCGCGCAGTTCCGACAATGCAATGCCGGCCTTTCGGGCTTTGCGGCGTGCGGCAGGGGAAGCTGGCACACGGTCTTCCGATTCGAGCTTTGCGGTAGCCGGCGCCACGGCGGGCCCCTTGGCCGGGGGCTTTTCAGGCGAGGCTTTCGTCTCAGCGCTTGTTTCGGCTTGCGTTTCGGTTTTCGGCTTCGTTTTCCCTTTTCCTTTCCTTGCAGCTTCGTGCGCCTGCTTGCCGACACGGCTGCCATCGCCGATCCGGGCCAGTGGCTCGCCCACATCCACGTCGGTATCTTCTTCGACGTATAGTTCTTCGACCACGCCGTCCTCGAACACCTCCACGTCGAGCACGGCTTTGGAGGTTTCCACCGCGGCGACAACCTGGCCTTTTTTTACCCGGTCACCGGGTTTGACCTTCCATTCGACCAGCTTTCCGCTGTCCATGTCGGCGCCCATCGAGGGCATGCTGAAATCACTCACGGTGCTTCTCCGAGCGTCCGTTTCGCGGCGGCAACAATGTCTTCCACCCTGGGCAGGGCGGCCTGCTCCATGTGTTTCGCGTAGGGCACCGGTATCTCTGCGCTGCACACCCGGGCCGGCGGTGCGTCCAGTTCCCAGAATGCCTGCTCAGTGAGTATCGCCATCAGTTCGCCGGCCAGGCTGCCGGTTTTCCAGCCTTCGTCCACCATGACTGCGCGCCGGGTACGGCTCACGGATTCGATCAGGGTGTCGGTGTCCAACGGCCGCAGTACGCGCAGGTCGATCACCTCCGCCTCGATGCCCTCGGCGGCCAACTGCTCGGCGGCCTCCAGCGTCTTGTACAGGCAGCCGCCGTAGGTGATCAGGCTGATATCCGTTCCCGGCCGGCGAATCGCGGCTTTCTCGATATCCACGCCGTGCGCTTGTGGGGTCAGCTCGGCCTTGTGGTTGTAGAGCATCACATGCTCGAAGATCACCACCGGGTTGGGGTCCTGCAATGCCGCCCAGAGCATGTAACGGGCGTCCTCCACGGTGGCCGGCGCCAGCACCCTCAGCCCGGGCACGTGGGCATACCAGTTTTCCAGGCTGTGAGAGTGTTGTGCCGCCACCTGGCGGCCTGCGCCGGTGGCCATGCGAATCACCACGGGCACATTGAACTGGCCACCGGACATGTGCAGCAGCGCGGAGGCGCTATTCACGATCTGGTCAATGGCCAGCAGGCTGAAGTTCACCGTCATGATTTCGATCACCGGTCGCATGCCGCCCAATGCGGCGCCCAGGCCGGACCCGGTGAAGCCGTTCTCTGCCAGCGGCGTGTCGATGATGCGTTCGGCACCGAACTGCCCGAACAGGTCATGGGTGACGGCATAACAGCCACCATAGCGGCCGATGTCCTCGCCCATCAGAAAAACCCGATCATCATGTTCCAGGGCTTCCTCCAGCCCGCGGTGAAATGCTTCGCGCAGGGTGGTTTCCGTGGCCTCGGTCTCCGGCGCCGGGGGTGGGGCCAGCGGCTTTGGCAGCGGCTGAACAAGATGGTCAAACAGCGTTTCTTCTGACTCCCATTCTGCCGCTTCGGCGAACTGAACGGCTTGCTCCACTTCCTCGGCGATCTCTGCTTCCATGGTCTTGCGTTGGTCCTCATCGATCAGGTTGGCCTGGGCCATCCACTCGGCCAGCCGGTCGATGGGATCCTTCTTCTTCCACTCCTCCACCTCGGTCTGATCTCGGTAACGCTGGGGGTCGAACATGGAGTGCGCGCGGAAACGATAGGTCTCGCATTCAATCAGGCGCGGGCCCTTGCCGGCACGGGCTGCTGCCAGGGCCTTGCGCGCAGCCGCTTCTACCTGAACCACGCTCATGCCATCAAGCCGTTCGGCGGGCACCCCGATAGCCTCGGCCTTGCGGTATATCTCTGGCTGGGCGTGTTCCACCGCAATCGGCGTGCCCATGGCGTAGTAATTGTTCTCGCACACAAACACCAGCGGCAGTTGCCAGAGGGCGGCCAGGTTCAGGGATTCGTAAAAGACGCCTTCTGAGGCGGCGCCGTCGCCGAAGAAGCACACCGTGGCCCGGTTGCCGCCCTGCATCTTTTCCGCGAGCGCCAGACCGACGGCAAGGGGAATACCACCGCCGACGATGGCATTGCCACCATAGAAGCGGGTGTCGGCATCGAACAGATGCATTGAGCCACCCCGGCCCCTGGCGCAGCCGGAGACCTTGCCGTACATCTCCGCCATCACTTGCTGCATGCTCATGCCCTTGAGCAGGGCATGGCCATGCTCGCGGTAGGCGGCCACCACCGCTTCGTCGTCGGCGATGTTGAACATGACACCGGCGGCCACCGCTTCCTGGCCGATGCAGACGTGCAGAAAGCCGCGGATCTTCTCCTGAGTGTACAGCTCCACGCAGCGCTCCTCGAAGCGACGCACGCGCAGCATGCCGCGCAACAGTGCCAGTGCGTGTTCCCTCGTCAGCCGAGGCTTGCCCGCAGCGGTTGCCTCATTCATTGCCTGTTCCTCGTGCCGGTGCTTGTTATTCCCTGTTGCCTTCCAGGGTGGAGGTGTCGCCTTCAGGCAGGCCCAACTCGCGGGCGCGCAACAACCGGCGCATGATCTTGCCGCTGCGGGTGCGTGGCAGGTCCTCACGGAATTCGATATGGCGTGGCGCCACTGCCGGGCCCAGGCGCTTACGGGCCTGTCCCATCAGCTCCTTGCGCAGGGCCTCGTCCGGCGGGTACCCCGGCTTCAGTGAAACAAAGGCCTTCACCGTTTCCCCGGCCACCTCGTCGGGCACCCCGATGACCCCGGCCTCGGCCACCGCGGGATGCTCGAGCAGCACGCTTTCCACCTCGAAGGGGCCGATCAGGTGGCCGGAAGACTTGATCACGTCATCGTCGCGGCCGATAAACCAGAAGTAACCGTCCGCATCTCGGCGCGCCAGGTCGCCGGTAAGGTACCAGTCGCCGGAAAAACTGTTGCGGTACTTCTCTTCCTGATGCAGGTAGCCGCGAAACATTGAAGGCCAGCCCTTTTTCAGCACCAGTTCGCCGGTTTCATTGGGCTCATCAATCAGTTCGATACCATCTTCGGTCCTGCGTGCTACTGCCGCTTCGACTCCGGGAATGGGCTTGCCCATGGAGCCGGGGCGGACCTCCAAAGCGGCGTAGTTGCTGATCATGATGCCGCCGGTCTCGGTCTGCCACCAGTTGTCATGAAAGGGCAGGCCCAGCACTTTTTGCCCCCAGATCACCGCTTCGGGGTTGAGCGGCTCGCCGACGCTGGCCATGAATCGCAGCGAGGACAGGTCGTGGGCCCGGGGCAGTCCTTCCCCCAGCTTGATCAACATGCGGATTGCCGTGGGGGCGGTGTACCAGAGCGCCACTTTCTGGTTCTGGAGGATCCGATACCAGCGCTCGGCATCGAATTCGGCCTCGTCCACCACCATGGTCACACCGTTGGTCAGCGGGGCGATGATGCCGTAGGAGGTGCCGGTGACCCAGCCCGGATCCGCCGTGCACCAGTAGATGTCACCGGGATGCATGTCCAGCACATAGCGCCCGGTCATGTGATGGGTGATCACTGCATCGTGCACATGCAGCGCCCCCTTGGGCTTGCCGGTAGTGCCGCTGGTGAAATGCAGCAGGGCAGGATCTTCCGGAGCCATCGCGCGGGTGGCGTAGTCGCCGCTGGCCGCGTCCATCAATGCCGCCGCGTCCAGCGTACCTTCGGGCGCTTCGTCGAGTTCATCAATCAGCAACACATGGCGCACCGAAGGTGTGTCGGCCAGCCAGTCGGCGACCTTCTTCTGGTACAGACGCTTGCTTGTGACCAGCACTGCCGGCTCACCGATTTCCACCCGCTGGCGTATCGGTTCCGGGCCGAAGGCGGAAAACAGCGGTGTGAATACGCAACCATGCTTGAGGGTGCCGAGCACTGCTGCGTATAGGTCGGAAATGCGGTGGGCCAGGCCATAGACCCGCTCGCCGGGTTTCACCCCCAGATCCAGCAGCACATTGGCGAAGCGGTTGGCGCGCTCGTTTAGCGCCCGGTAGCTGATGTCCACCGGGGTTTCACTGTCCCGGGCCAGAAAGCGGATGGCGGTATGCTCCGCCGTTTCTGTGTCCATGTGCCTGTCGAGAGCCTCAAAGGCGATGTTGAGCCGGCCATTGCCCATCCCGGATAGCTCCTGTCGGGCCTGGTCCCAGGAAAAGTTGCTGCAGAACTGTTCGTAATCCGGAAGATTTGCCGACATCTTTTGTTTTCCCTATGGTTTCCTTTCGTCGCCGTGGCGTTCGTCGTAACCAAGTGCAAAAACATTCCTTCGCCTATCCTGATTGTTTATATTATTCACATGCTTCTTGTGTAACCAATACTCGAAAACTAAGTTGCACACCCCTTCATTTTTATTTCATCAGTCTGGTTCGCAATACTGTAGTGGTCAACTAATAACGGGAACATCTTGATGGCATCAACAGCTGTTGCTGTTCGCTCCAAGAGGAGCGCGATATAAGGGGAAGTTTCCATCTGGGAGTCTGAATTCATAGAATAACTGCAGTGCTTTGGGCCACAAGGTAGAGGCAGGAGGACCAGCGTTTTTTTGCTCTGAGTGTCGCTGCGGTTTTCCTTTCTTAGCGTCATGAAGACGGACACTTCGGCGGGGTGGGGTTGGCGGAGAAGGTGAGGCCGCTGAACCAGGCAGTGGCATTGCCGCCAGCGTTGTCGCCGTCACTCATCAGCGCCACGCCATCGATATGGTCATGGCGTTCGCCGAACAGGCGCTGGTAGTCTTCCCGTACGTTGCGTACCTCCGCGACCCACTCGCCAACCTGTTGGTCACCGCCTTGCAGCGCCAACAGCTGGGCGCGTTGGGTAAAGGCGTTGGGCCATGCCGTACTGGCTGCCTGCGTCGAAGACCACACATAGTTCACCGACTGCACCTGCCAGGGCAGGATGCCTGTCTTGTGGGCGACGTAAACCCGCGCCGGGTAGTCGTCGCCGGCTTTGGTTCTTTCGTTCAGGCCGGGATAAATGCGATCCACCTGCCAGCACCACTTGAGGTAGGGCGTCTGAGTCAGGTCGACCTCGCGCTCAAGGTAAAGCGCGGAGGCCTGCTGGTTGGCGCGCGCCTGCAAGACGGATTGGCCGTCCTTGTTGACTACGCGATACTCGGTTTCACCCTCAAAGCTGCGGGTAGGCCAGCGCTCCATGTGATACGGAGAGAAGTGCAGGTCGTCACTGCCGGTCACCGGGCTGATCACCATAGCCAACCAGGGAACAAACAGCCAGCGCAGCGAGGGTGTCAGGGAGAATCTAGAGAGTCGCATGGCAAGCTCCGGTATTAGTTGAACAGTACAGTTGGTTAGCGATTGGTTTGTGGGACCAGACTCCTGGCTTTGTATGCCGGTAATGATCGGTATTGAATTTTTATGCCGGATACGTGGTCGTTTGTGAATGATAGGGTGTTTGTCTTAATCGCTCACCTCATAAGAATCGGAGTGGCCAATGGATGCGAGAGAATATCTGAATCGAAAAGGGGTGCCTCTGGATCGCGATCCAGACAAGCCCAATACCCTGGAAGAAAAGGCCTGGGAACGTGCTCGGGGTGCCGGGCACGAGCGGCCCAAGGTCGGCACGCCGCACGACTGGGAAGAATGGGAGCGGCATCATGAGGATCTGGCCGAAGGCTCTGAAAGCCTGGAACAGAAAATCGACAAGCAAGCGCATCGTCAGGCCACTGAGCATGCTTCCGGGCAAGCCAAGCCCGAAGCAGGCAAACTCGAAGAAAATAGGCCTGAAGCAGGAAAATCCGAGACAAGCGGCAGTGGGGTAGAGCATTTCACCCCGCCACCCAAGGCAAAAAAGGTGGATGCTCCTCCCGCCGCTGAGCCGCCATCATCCCCCGCAACGCCGGCGCTGAAAACGGCGTATTACGTCCTGGCCGTGCTGTTGCCGCCCTTGGCCTTGGCGCTTTCTGGCGCCGGGGGGCGGCGTATTGCGTTGGGGGTGCTGTTGACGCTGGCCGGTTGGTTGCCGGGCGTCATATTGGCGTTGGTCTGGTTGCGTCGCCGTTTTCCATGAATTCAGGGCAGTAAACTGACTGCCAATAAACGCCCTTGGCAAGCCCGCTGCAGTGCGTATAATCCCGGTAAACTATTTTAATGAAAGAGGTTTACCAATGGGGTATCTGGTCGGCGTTACACTGCTGTGGGCGTTTTCGTTCTCCTTGATCGGGGTGTATCTCGCCGGGCAGGTGGATAGCTATTTTGCGGTGCTGTTACGCATCAGTCTAGCGACATTGGTGTTCCTGCCGTTCCTGCGGCCTAGCCTGCTGCGTGGCAGGCAGCGGCTAGCACTGATGGCACTCGGGGCACTTCAGCTGGGCGTGATGTATATCTTTTTCTATCAGTCATTTCTGCTGCTCTCAGTACCCGAGGTGCTGCTGTTCACCATCTTCACGCCAATCTATATCGCCTTGCTCGACGACATGCTGTTCGGGCGCTTCACCCCGATGTATCTGGTTACCGCACTATTGGCGGTCATCGGCGCCGGTGTGATTCGTTACGATGGCATCGATAGTGGCTTTTGGTTGGGGTTCCTCGTGGTACAAGGGGCCAATCTGTGCTTCGCCCTGGGGCAGGTCGGCTATCGCCGATTGGCTTCTGATTTACCGGCGTCGTTGCCCTGGCATAACGTCTTCGGCTGGTTTTTCATCGGGGCGTTAATGGTCGCGGTACCGGCCTTCCTGTTATTGGGCAATAGCACGGCCTTGCCGACCACCGCCGTGCAGTGGTCGGTATTGGTCTGGCTTGGGCTGGCGGCGTCCGGGGTGGGCTACTTTGCCTGGAACCGGGGAGCTACCAAGGTGGATGCGGGAACCCTGGCGGTCATGAACAATGCCTTGATTCCCGCCGGGCTGGTCGTCAACCTGCTGATCTGGAACCGCGAGGCTGAGCTGGGGCGCTTGCTGCTCGGGGCTTTGATCATGGCGGCTTCGTTGTGGCTCAATCATTGGTGGTTACAGCGCAGAGCCACCAGCCCGGCCTGAGCCTTTCAGGCAATGAGACGCTGAGACAGTGAGATGATGAGGCGCCGGGCGTGTTTGCTCGTCGCCTCGGCTGTGCGCATAATGACCGCTGATTCGCGAGAGAGCCGCGCATGACCGAAAACGTAAACAAAACACCGGTTTCAGGTTCATCCACCCATGGTGCCGCACGTCCTTTTGCCACCATCGGCTTGATCGGGCGCCTGGGCAGCACCAAGGTGGTCGATTCGCTCAACCGCCTGGTGAATTTCCTTGTGCAGCAAGACTACAAGGTGATCGTCGAGGATCGCACCGCAACCGTGATCCCCGACCATGGCCAGCCGGAAGCCAGCCGACGCATGCTCGGCCAGCTGTGTGATCTGGTGATTGTGGTCGGCGGTGACGGTAGCTTTCTGGGGGCGGCGCGTACGCTATGTCACACCGGTACCTTGATGCTCGGCGTCAACCGTGGTCGGCTGGGATTTCTGACCGATATTTCTCCCGATGAGCTGGAAACCCGCGTGGGCGAGGTGCTCGCAGGGCGCTATGAACTCGAAGAGCGCTTTCTGCTCGAGGCGGAGCTTTACCGTAACGGCGTTGCTGTGGGTAACGGTGAGGCCTTGAACGAGGTGGTAGTTCATCCTGGAAAAGCCGTGCGGATGATCGAGTTCGAACTGTTCATCGACGGCCATTTCGTTTACAGCCAGCGCAGCGATGGCTTGATCATCGCCACGCCCACCGGCTCCACGGCCTATGCGCTGTCTGGGGGCGGCCCCATCATGCATCCCAAGCTGGATGTAGTGACGTTGGTGCCCATGTTCCCGCACACGTTGTCCAGCCGCCCCATCGTGATAGATGCGGCCAGTGAAATTCGGATACATATCGGGGAAACCAACCAGACCTACCCCCATGTCAGCTGTGACGGCCAGACCCGTGCCGTGGCCAAGCCCGACGATGTCCTGGTGATACGGCGCAAGCCGCAGCGGGTCCAGATGGTGCATCCCATTGGGCATAATTATTATGAAGTCCTGCGCAGCAAGCTGGGCTGGGGTCATCGCCTGGGGGACTGATATGCAAGGCTATGACTTGATCGGCGACGTTCACGGCTGCGGTGCCACCCTGGCGGCGCTGCTCGAAAAGCTCGGCTATCACCAGCGCAACGGCGTCTACCGTCACCCAAGGCGTAAAGTGATCTTTCTGGGAGATCTGATCGATCGCGGGCCGCGCATCCGGCTGGCGGTCAACATCGCTCGGCGCATGGTGGAAGAGGGCGAAGCCCATATCGTCATGGGCAACCACGAATACAACGCCCTGGCCTATTACCATCCGGCACCGGTTGGCAGTGGACAGCGCTGGTTGCGTGAGCATAGCCCTCGGCATAACCGGATTATCCAGGAAACCTTGACGCAGTACCGCGACTACCCCAGTGAATGGGAAAACAACCTGGCCTGGTTCATGCAAATGCCGCTATGCCTGGAACTGGACGGCCTTCGGGTGGTGCATGCCTGCTGGGACGAGGCGTTGATCGAGCAACTCTACCAGCGCTTGCCCGACGCCCGCATGACGCCGGAGTTTCTGGTGGAATCCACCGACCCGGATACACAGGCATACCGCATTCTGGACCGGCTTACCCGGGGCACTTCGATTCCCTTGCCGGAAGGCGTTCATATTCATTCTGGTGACGGCTTTACCCGGCGCAGTTTTCGAGCGCATTTCTGGGCCAGGCAGCCGCAAACGTTGGGGGATGTGGTGTTTCAGCCGGACAACTTGCCGGGCGATCTCGAACAGCGTCCCTTGTCGCCCAGCGAAGTGGCGCGCCTGAGTTATTATGGGCCTGATAAGCCACCGCTTTTCATCGGCCATTATTGGTGCGAAGGCATTCCCGCCTTGCCTAGCGCCAATATTGCCTGTCTGGATTATAGTGCGGTCAAATACGGGCGTCTGGTAGCCTATCGCTGGAGTGGCGAGCAACGCTTGAATGCCGATCATTTCGTCTGGATTCCTGTTCCTCAGGAAATAAATGACCAGCCGCGACCCTGGGAAATCGACTTCGAATGACTTTTTTATCGCATGAATTTTTTATCGACAGGTGGAACTTACCCAATGAGACACAATCAGAGTAAGTGTTCCCTTGAATGATCCCTTGCTTAGATCCCGGCGGTTCCCTCCGCCGGTTTTTTTTCGTGTCTGTCATTTGTGGGGCCGGTAAGCCACCATACAGTCAAATCAGGGATAAACGCCGTCTAACGGCATTGAATGGAGACACTATGCATCCTGTGATGCTTCTGCCTCATGATGCGGATACTCGCACCTTGCGCCAGGCGTTGTGGAAACGGCGCATCGGCCATCGTATTACTCAGGAAGCCGATGGACAGCTGATCTGGGTGGCCGACCCCACGCAATATGATGAGTTACGAAGCCTTGTACAGCGCTGGCAAAGCGGGGCGTCTCTGGAACTGCCTCAGCGCCGCAAAAGGCACTCCACACAAGCGGTCTGGCCCATATTACGCCGAGTGCCGGTGACGGCTTCCATAATAGCGATAAGCTTGCTGGTGTTTGCCCTGACAGGTCTTTTCGGCGACCTGTTGATCGTCAGCTTGACCATCGTGCCGGTGGGTATTGCCAATGGCCAGCTGGCGTTCGGTTCCTTGAGCGAAATGCTGGGCTCGGGCCAGGTATGGCGGCTGTTGTCACCGGCATTCTTGCATTTCGGCTGGATGCACCTGATTTTCAATCTGATGTGGGTGTGGTACTTCGGTCGTCAGATAGAGTTATTGCAAGGTAGCCGCATGATGTTGCTGCTGTTGGTTGTCGCGGGCATCGGCGCTAACCTGGCTCAGTATGTCACCGGCACGGTACTGTTTGGCGGCATGTCCGGGGTGGTGTATGCCCTCCTGGGACATGTATGGCTGATGTCGCGGCGGGCACCCCAAAGCGGATTCTTCGTTCCCCAGATGCTGGTGGTGTTCATGCTCGGTTGGATGGTTTTCACCATGACCGACATGGCCGGTGCCATCGGCTTCGGAAATGTCGCCAACGAGGCGCATTTAGGCGGATTGATCGTGGGCCTGGCCAGCGGCTGGTATTATTCTTCACGACGTTTGAAATCTTGATCTCAGGAGCCCGCCATGAGCGACATGACATTCGATAAAATGATCAGCCAGATGACCCCGGCGATCTATGAAAGCCTGAAACAATCGGTCGCCCTGCGCAAATGGCCGGATGGCCGCCGTTTGACGCCCGAACAGACCGAACTTTGCCTGGAAGCGGTGATGCGCTTCGAGGCGGAAAACAACGTTCCGGAAGATCAGCGCGTTGGCTATCTGGAACATCGCACCTGTGGCGCCGCCGCAAGCGGTGCGGATGTTTCGCCGGAAATGACCGGTCTGGGACAGGATGTCGGTCGTGGCTGAAGGAGTTCGCGGCTGTTTAACGAAGATGGCTGCTCAGGTGAGCGCGCAAGGGGAGGTGACTTATACCTTACGCGCTGGCGAGCACGAGCTTTCACTTAATGAGCGTATCGGCTTACCGCTGTCCATTCAGTGGACCGGCGCGATCGCCTGCACCCATTGCGGACGCGCGACACGCAAAAGCTTTGCTCAGGGCCATTGTTACCCTTGTTTCAAGCGTTTGGCCCAGTGCGACACCTGCATCGTCAAACCCGAAACCTGCCATTTCTTCCAAGGCACTTGCCGGGAGCCGCAGTGGGGCGAAAAGCACTGCTTTCAACCGCATGTGGTATATCTGGCCAATTCCTCGGGCCTCAAGGTGGGTATCACGCGCAACACCCAAGTGCCTACCCGCTGGATGGATCAGGGCGCTATCCAGGCATTGCCGATCCTTGAAGTGGATACACGTTTGCAGTCGGGGCAGGTGGAAATGTTGTTCAAGGAACAGGTGGCCGATCGGACCAACTGGCGCGCCATGCTGAAAGGGCAGGTGCCTCCCCTCGATTTGCAAGAAGAACGCGACCGCTTGTTGATCGGCTTGGAGAGCGGTTTGAGCGATCTGAGTGAGCAGTTCGGCGAAGGCGCCCTGCGCCGATTGAACGGTCCCGTGCAGCATTTCACTTACCCGGTACACACATTTCCTCAAAAAGTCGTATCGCATAATCTCGATAAAAAACCGCTGGTGAGCGGTACGCTGATGGGCATCAAAGGGCAATATCTGATGCTGGATAGCGGCGTGATCAACCTGCGCAAGTACACCGGCTATGAAGTGGCGATTCAATAGGTGGACTGGTCAGTCGGCGGCAACCTGCTAAGGTAAAAGAATCACTTTTTGCTGAGAGCGGTTTATGGGTTTGTCGATGCAAGGATGCTGCAATGCCTTGGCTTAAACTACTGCATATCATTGCATTAGTGATTTGGTGCGGCTCGTTGCTGTATCTTCCCGCCCTCATCATCCAGTCATCGCGAGCCCGCCCAGATGCGGGCTTTGCCCAGAACGCTCCATTGATGCCGCGCTTTTTCTTCATTTCAACCGCCACGCCCGCCGCCTTGGTCGCCATCGTTACCGGGACTGTGTTGTTCTTGTTGCATCATCAAACGGGAGGCTGGCTGGTCTTCAAGTTGTTTGCGGTCATGGGGATGGTGGCTGCCCATGGCGGGCTGGGCTGGTTGATTACCCGGCTGGAAAACGGGCGCACGCTAGGTACCACGGTGGGCAGTGTTTTCTTTGCTCTGCTAGCCGTGTCAGCCATCGTGACGGTACTGACGCTGGTCTTGGCCAAACCCATGGATTGGAGTTGAGCCGCCATGTTGAAGCCAGCGACATCTCTTCCGCATGAGGAAGGAAATTCATCGCCTGCATCATCATTTTTCGACCTGCACCCCTACCGCATGTTCGTACACCAAGTGCCCCCCAAGCAGGCCTGCAGCGGCGATCATGCCAGCTGTCATCAGCGAAATCGCCAATCCCCATGGCAGGATGATCTCCGGATCATTGATTCGCAACAGCCAGTTGAACGACGCCAACGACAACATCATCACCGCGATGAGGGCGTGATTCCAGCCGGTTATCTTGGAACGAATTTTCTTGACCGTGATCAGGTCGACAATTCCCGCCAGGCTGGCCAGCCAGCCTCCGAAAGCGCCCACGCCGGCGAGCCACACGCCGGCGCGAACCCAGAACGGGTCCTGGGTGTAGAGATACCCCAGGTCACTCGCCACCAGCGCGATCAACGCCGCCACCGGAAAGTGAATCATCAAGGGATGAAGCGGATGGCCTGCAATGGCCGCGTGGCTTTTGATGCTACGTTGTTTCACTTCTGCCATGATCCTCTCCTGTGTCTGACGTCTATAGGGTGGATGAGAGTATGGTTGATGCCGGCCTTGTTGGCAGTCTTGTTGACCGGCTGTGCCGGGGACAAGTCGATTCTCGACCCTGCCGGGCGGGCGGCCGCCGATGTCGCCCTGGTATGGTGGGGAATGGCGGGATTTTTCAGCCTTGTTTTGATCATGGTGGTGGCCTTGGGGCTTTATAGCTTTCGCCGGCGTTCGAGGCCGAAACTTTCGACGCTTGAGGAAAAGCGCTTGGCTCGGCGATTCATTCTCGGCGGTGGCGTCTTGTTACCGGTCGCAACCATTGGGGTGCTGCTGATTTTCGGCGTGCCGGCCGGTCAGCGAATGTTGCCGGTACCGCTGGGCACCCCGCCCGATGTCATCCAGGTTACCGGCCACCAATGGTGGTGGGAGGTTCGCTATCAGGACGCGGAGGGCGGTGAAGTCGTCACTGCCAACCAACTGGTGATACCGGCGGGTGAACAGGTGGATTTCCACGTCACCGGGGCGGATGTGATCCATTCGTTCTGGATCCCGCGATTGGGCGGCAAGATCGACATGATCCCCGGCCACATCAATCGCATACGCCTGGAGGCGGATAGACCGGGTGTTTTCGGTGCCCAGTGCGCCGAATTCTGCGGCACCCAGCATGCCCACATGCAGTTGCATGTGGAGGCGATGGAGCGCAGCGATTACGAGGCCTGGCTCGCCGAGCGTCAAGCGCCGGCGCTGGAAGCCTTGGCCGTGCAATCCGACACCCATGCACCCGCGCGTGAGCTCTTCGGCGAATATTGCGCCGGTTGTCACCGTGTGGCGGGATTGACCGTGCCCGACTCGCAATGGGAGCTTGCGCCTATTCAAGGGCCGGATCTTTCGGATATTGGCGCACGGCCCACCCTGGGGGCTGGGGTACTGGCCATGGAGGAAGGTGCCATCGGCTATTGGCTGGAGCATCATCAACAGCTCAAGCCGGGCAATCGTATGCCCGCGCATGTGGCGCTTGAACCCCCGGCATTGCAAGCCATCGGCGACTGGCTGGAGACGCTAAGCCCATGAACGCTAGCTCTCAAGATAGCTCACAGGAAACCACCCCTGAAGGTGCCCGGCGTTTGATCCAGGACCTGGAGTCAGTCTGGGCGAATCCACGCGGTCTAGGCGCATTGACCATCGTCAACCACACCACCGTAGGGATGCGCTTCATGCTGACCGGCATGGCGTTTTTTCTGGTGGGTGGGGTATTGGCCATGTTGATACGCTCTCAGCTGGCGTTTTCGGGGCAGAACTTCATGGCGCCGGAAATTTATAATCAGGTCGTCACCATGCATGGAACGGTGATGATGTTCCTGTTTGCCATTCCCATCCTGGAAGGGCTGGCGATCTACATGATTCCCAAGATGATCGGTGCACGGGATCTGGTGTGCCCGCGTCTATCCGCCTTTGGGTATTGGTGCTATCTGTTCGGTGGGCTGATTCTGCTTTCCAGTCTGTTCATGGAGATGGCGCCGTCAAGCGGCTGGTTCATGTACACCCCGCTGAGTAGCAAGGTCTACTCGCCGGGGCTGGGCTCGGACTTCTGGTTGCTGGGGATCACCTTCGTCGAAATATCGGCGCTTTCCGCCGGTGTCGAATTGGTGGTGTCGATTCTGCGTACCCGCACACAAGGCATGGCGCTGCACAAGATGCCGCTATTCGCCTGGTACATCCTGGCGATGGCCATGATGATCGTGGTGGGGTTTCCGCCATTGATTCTGGGAAGCGTGCTGCTGGAGCTGGAACGTGCCGTAGGCATGCCATTTTTCGACGTCGCGGGCGGCGGTGACCCCATTCTTTGGCAACATTTGTTCTGGCTGTTCGGCCATCCGGAGGTCTACATCATTTTCCTGCCGGGAGCGGGAATTGTGTCGACCTTGATTCCGGTTTTCGCAGGACGCCCCATTGTGGGTTACGGCTGGGCGGTGTTTGCGGTTATCACCACTGGTTTCATTAGCTTCGGGCTCTGGGTGCACCATATGTTCACGGTGGGCATGCCGCAGCTGGCCCAGACCTTCTTTTCCGCCGCCAGCATGTTGGTGGCGGTGCCGACGGGTATTCAGATATTTCTGTGGCTGGCGACATTGTGGCTGGGCAAGCCGCGATTGCAGGTGCCCATGCTGTGGATTTTCGGGTTTCTGTTTGTCTTTGTATTGGGTGGTTTGACCGGGGTGATGCTGGCGCTGGTGCCTTTCAATTGGCAAGTCCACGATACGCACTTCGTGGTGGCCCACATGCATTATGTGCTGGTGGGCGGCATGTTCTTTCCCTTGATCGGCGGGCTGTATTATTGGCTGCCGTTGTTTTCCGGGCGCATGCCTTCACAAACGCTGGGGAAATGGGGCTTCTGGCTGACGTTTCTGGGCTTCAACGGCACCTTTTTGATCATGCACTGGACCGGGCTTCTGGGCATGCCGCGGCGGGTATATACCTACGGCGCCGATGAAGGCTGGCAGTTGTTCAATCTTATCTCCTCGGTAAGTAGTTTCCTGATGGCCATGGGAATCGCCATGATTCTGGTGGACATCATGTTGCACTTTCGCTTCGGCAAACCGGCCAGGCAAAACCCCTGGAATGCTGACACCCTGGAATGGGCGACTTCCATGCCGCCCAGCCCGTATAACTTCGTCAGCTTGCCCAAGGTCGAAACCCGCCATCCGCTGTGGGAATATCCGCAACTTCCGCGCACTATCGCCGAAGGCCGCCATGGCCTGGCAGCGGCCTTTCATGGACGTCGTGAAATATGGGGAACCGATCCCTTGACCGGCAAGTTGCGCGAAGTGATCCATATACCTACCAATTCCTGGTGGCCCTTGTTCGCCGCCCTGGCCTTGGCGGTGGTATGTATCAGCCTGTTGCTGCGCTGGTATCCGCTGGCGGGCATAGCCGTTCTGGTCGCGGCCGGCTTCTTGCTGCGTTGGTCCTGGGAGAACGGCGCTCACCCCAGGGCGGCGCCGGATACCCGTGACCAGCCCGGCAATCCGCCGCTTCACTCCCGCACCATGGACGGCCCCGGCGTCTGGACCATGGGGGTGGCCTTGCTGGCCAATGGGGCCTTCTTTCTTTCATTGTTATTCGGGTGGTTCTATCTCTGGACGATTTCACCCGAGTGGAGCATGCCACCTGAATCACCGCTTTCACTCACGCTTCTTCTGTTGGCCGGACTGGCGTCGAGTGCCGGCTGGTTGTGGCTGGAACGCTGCGTACGCAATCTTCGCCGTCGCAAAGGGGCTGGCCTGGCCAAAGGCCTGTACTTGATCAGTGCCCTGGGGGCTGTTCAGCTTGGCCTGCTGGTATGGGTGCTGGTGCTGGCTGAGCTGGACGTGACCGCCACTGCGCATGATGCCGTGCTGATGGTCAGCCTGGTCTATGTGATGCTGCACACTGGCTTTGGTGCGGTACTCACGCTATTGCAAGGCCTGCGTGTGGGTTACGGTTATGTGGGGGTGGAAGCTCCCCTGGAACCCGTGGTGGTCAGACTTCTATGGCGTTATAACTTGGGAGTTTACTGGATAGTCGTGGTTTCCCTGGCGGTACTTCCCAGAATGATAGGAGGGACCACATGAGGCAAACACTCTGGACGCACCCTATCCATTTGGTCGTGGGCCTGACGCTGTGGAGTGTATGGTTTGTGGCCATGTATGGCGGGCTGTCGGTGGTCTGTGCAATAGCGCCTCCCGATCCCGAGCAGGGTCCGCTTACTCTGCTCAACGCTGGTCTTGCTCTATTGATCCTGATAACCGTCGCCTTCTTGGCATGGCTGGCCTGGAAATGCTTTCACGCCTCGCAACAGGCAACTATGCGAGCCGCGCGCTTTTGCGCCATTGTGTCCGCGGGGCTTTATGTGGCTTCCATGGTTGCGGTGCTGTTTGTGGGCGTACCGGTGCTTGGCTTGCCACCCTGTGTCTAACGACTCTTGTCACGCTTCTGCGTAGGGCTGTCACCCACTGAATGAATACTCCTCTTTCGCCCGAACCTGATGCAAAGCCCACCGCAAGCCAGGAGGCACTCTTTTCTCTTGGTGGCATGTGGTGCAGCAGCTGCGCCCTGGCTATCGAGGCGCGGCTGCAACGCCTTCCCGAGGTGGCGGCGGCCAGCGTGCATTACCCCAGTGCGAGCCTTTGGGTCAGAGGGAGAGCGTCAGCTAAAATCTCGGGCATCAGCCTGGAAGCCCTGGCGCCGGTGGTGCGCCGCCTGGGCTATTCGCTAGGCTTGCCTGAGACTACTCTCGACGCCCATGCGCGGCTGGAAAAAGAAAGCCGTTATCTGGCGTTACGCCTGATGGTGGCGGCCATCTTCGGTATGTGGACGATGCTGGCATCGCTGTTGATTTATGCCGAGGCGGTATCTTCAGCCGAGATCGAGTACGTTCTGGCCTGGGTCTCGGGCGCATTCTCCTTGCCGGTGGTGCTATTTTCCGGCGTGCCGTTTTACCGCGCCGGATGGCGCACCTTGCGCGCCCGAAAACCCGGTATGGACGTTCTGGTGAGCCTGGGTGTCTGGGGTGCCGTAGTCGTTTCGCTGGGTCTTTTGGCGCGTGGCTCGGCCGAGGTGTATTTCGATACCGCGGTGATGTTGATTGGGTTGCTGTTGGTGGGACGCTTGGTGGATACCCTGTGTCGTCATCGCGGGCTGCGCGCCCTGGATGCCTTGGCGTTGCCGGAAATGACGGTGACTTGCTGGGAGCAGGGACATGGGGAGCAGGAGCGTGCGCGAAGTGAGGTGCCGCGCAATGCCAGAATTCGCGTGGACAAGGGCGCCACCCTTCCTCTGGATGGCTATGTCGAAGACTCGCCCGCCTGGGTCGATCTGGCTCCCTTGACTGGCGAAAGCGTGCCCCGCCGTTTGCCGCCCGGCACCGCCCTCCATGCAGGTTGTCGCAACCTGGGCGCTGATTTGATGATGCGGGTCAGTGCGGTGGCGGGGGAGTGTCGGCTGGATCGCATGCGCGAACAGATGCGTTTTCATCAGGCGCGCAAAGGCGAGCTGCAGCGGTTGGCCGACCGCTTCGCCGCCTGGTTGAGTCCGGTGGCACTGGTACTGGCCGTCGCAACCTTGTGCGTGGCGGTATTGGTCGGGGTACCATGGGAAGACGCCATGGTGCGAGCGCTTTCCGTGCTGGTTGTGGCCTGTCCCTGTGCCGTGGGGCTGGCGGTTCCTTTGGCGAGTCTCGCGGGCAGCAGCGCCGCCCTGGGGCAGGGCGTGGTGCTGCGCGACCCGGCTAGCTTTGAAACCCTGGCCGAGGTGCGCTCGGTGGCTTTCGACAAGACCGGCACCCTGACGCCGGGTTTGCCCGAGGCAATCTCGTTCAATGCGGCGCGAACTGTATCGGCAGAGGAATTGAACACATTGCTGGCCGCCGCCACGCAACGCAGTGAGCATCCACTTGCCCAGGCCTTGGGGCGCTGGGCCGAGCAGGGTAGCCAAGACGTGAATATGGCGAGTGAAACCACCGAGGAAATTCCCGGCCAGGGGCGCTACGTGCGCCTGAAGGATGGCCGCGAGCTTTACCTGGGTAGCTGCGCCTGGTTGAAAGCCAATGGCATCACGGTGCCGGATAGCCAGGCGATTGCCCACCCCGACAACTCGGAAGTGATGTTGGGGTGTGACGGACAATGGCTGGCAAGCTTTTATCTGGGGGAGCAGCCTTTGCCGGATGCGCATGCAACCTTGGCCGGACTGCGCCGCGAGGGGTATCTGCTTGCCCTGATCAGTGGTGACAGAGCGGGGCCGGCCATGGCGTTAGGCAAAGCCGTAGGATTTAAGCCAGGCGAGTGCTATCCGGGGCGTTCGCCCGAAGCCAAGGCGCGGTTGCTGCAAGGTTTGCCATCGCCGACGCTGTACGTCGGCGATGGCATCAACGATGCGCTGGGGTTGGCCGGTGCCGGGGTGGGAGTTGCCTCTCTGAACGCTGGTGATGCCGCCCGGGAAGGGGCTGCGGTTCAGCTGATGCGTCCGGGCATTGCGGGGGTCGCCCAGGCGCTGCGCATTGCAAGGCGCAGCCGCCGGGTAATGCGACAGAACCTGGTGTTTTCCGGGCTTTACAATGGCTTGGCGCTGGCGCTGGTCATCCTGATGCCCATACCGCCGTTGATGGCAGTATTGGCAATGGTGGCAAGCTCCTTGAGCGTGACCTTGAATGCCGCGCGCCTGGCTTGGCGCGAAGAAGGCAATTGACCGCTAATCATAACCCAGAACGGCTTTTAGCCGGTCGGCATGGTTGGCCACCCACTGCTTGTCGATAGGCCCCCAGTCGCGAATCCGGTACTGGCCTATATTGTGGCGTTCCCCAACGTCTTTCTCGAATTCACAGACGATGTCCAGTTCGGCCAGGGAGGTGATGGTGTCCTGGGCGGTGCGTCTCGGCATTCCTGTCGCCTCGATCAAGGCCGGAACACTGGCGGTGCCTTGATCGATCATGTAGGCAACGTAGAGCCGCCGGTAAAAGCTGGATTTGGTTTTGCTTAACGTGGCGATCATTGCGCGGCTCTCCAGGTGGGTGGTCTCGTCCAGGGTTTATTGTTTGGCATGGGCGTAGAAAAAGCGCAGCATTTCGCCGGTGGCATCGGGGCCCTTGGGGTCGGTGTAGGAGCCCTGCAAGCTGCCCCCCGACCAGGCATGACCGGCACCGTGAATCTGCCACTGCTCCAGGCAGGGTTTACCCTTGGCGTCAAAGTGAATGGTATGTGTATAAGCATGGCCGTTGGCAACCCGGCCAGCTTCCACCTTTACATTGTCACGCTGGTTGGCCGCCTTTACGCCATATTGCACGGCAACTCGCTCCGCATTGGATGGATGCACGGTGGTGTCGCGGTCGCCATGGAATATCACTGCAGGCACAGGGGATGACCAGGTGGACGTCGTCGTGGGGTTGGCATTGGCCAAGGGGCCGGTGCCGCCTTGCATCACCCCGAACGCCGAGGGCAAATCCTGGGCAACCCCATGCGGCAGCCCCGAATGCACGCCCACCGCGGCGTAAAGATCCGAATGGGTCATGGCAAGCGTTGTCGCCATGGCGCCCCCGGCTGATAAACCGGCCACGTAGACCCGTTTGGGGTCGAGGTGATGCGCTTCGATGATCTGGCGGGTCATTCCGGCAAGGATCGCAGGCTCGCCTCCGTCGCGCTGCTGATCGGAAGTCTTGAACCAGTTCCAGCACTTGTTGGTATTGGCGCTGGCGGGTTGGGCGGGGTAGAGCACGCAGCATAGTTGCTCTTCAGCCAAGCGGTTCATGTCCGTGCCCTTGGCAAAATCATCCGGATCCTGGGTGCAGCCGTGGAGCATGACCACCAGCGGCAAGGGCTGGCCGGTATAGCCGCTAGGAATATACAGCTTGTAGCGGCGCGACCCCACGGCGCTCTTGTAGGTGCCGTTGGTGAATTTACCCGGGGCGGGCGGGCTGTCCGGCTCGGCGTTGGCGTTGATGTTGATGTTGAGATTAGTGAAGGCTGAGGACCAGCTTTTCGCTGTTGCGGTTGGCTTTGGCTCGGCTGTTTTCCACTGCTTGGGCTCGGCCGTTTTCCACTGCCTGGCCTTGGGTTGAGCATCTTGCTTCTCATCCACCACCTCACAGGTGCCTTCTATGGTCTCTCCCTGAATGGGCTCTCCGGTTGTCTTTGCGCTATTGGCGGCCCGGGAAGCGTAAGCGTCGCCGGGTACGCCGTCCATCGAGCCCTGGATCAATGCCATTGCTTCATCGAGCCTTCCCGCCTGAGTAAGGCGGGTGGCTTCACGCATTTTTTCCGACATCATGGGGTTATTCATTGAGTTATCCTTGTCGCCTTGGCGACATCAATGGATCCGGTCCGCCAAGGCGGACTTGACGGCGGCACTGGCGTGCAAGGCACCCAGCACCACCACCGAATCGATAGTGGCAAGCGCCAGCTGCGGGGAAACGTCCTCGGCAATGCTGGCAAGCCCCAATACCTGGATTTGCAGCTTTTCTCCGGCGGCTTGTAACGCCTCGAGATCGCTGCGGCTGTAATGCTGCATGCCCAGCACGAAGGTCTTGCGGGCCACGGTTTCCTTGACCACTTCCGCATGGGTAGCCAGCTGGTTGCGGATCGCCGTGCGAATCAGATCGGTACGGTTGGAATAGAAGCCTTCCTGTACCAGCAGATCGATCTGGCCCAGGTCGACCACCCCAAGGTTGATGGTGATCTTTTCGCTGGTATCGCCGGGTTTGCGGCGTAATTCGTGTACGGCCATGGAGTTTCCTCTGAAGGTAATATCGGGTGGATGGAATCCACTCGCCATCCATATGGATGTTATATTGGGCCAGGGTGGACATTTGTCAAGCTATAAAAATGCCGCGGGTTACGCTGATAAACCTGGTGCCCATACCATGGGTTGCCCAAGCGCCTGGGATGAAAGCATCGGGTTACCCGAGATGCGTCATTGACCTTCCCGGGCCGGGTTGCTAATTTACGCCTTCTCTCAGGTGCTGGTGGCAATCAAGTTGTCGTCAGTGAAACGGGAAGTCGGTGCGCTTTTTGAACGCTATTCCGACGCTGCCCCCGCAACGGTGATCGAGACAAGAACGGCTCTTACGCCACTGTGCCGCGTGCACGGGAAGGCAGCCGTTCGGAAAGCCGGGTCTTTCAAACCCTGCTTTCGCTCGTCAGCCCGGAGACCGGCCCGAGAGTTCAATGCCGGGTTGCGGTGGGCGACGTTGAGGCGGGGCAGGCGTCGCTGTTTTATTTTTTCGTTCTCCCTTTCTCTTCCTCGATCTCTTGCCGTGTCCTGACGACTGTCAAGATAACCAGCCGTACGGGTGAGTACGGCGAGCAAGGGATACTCATGAAAACCAGAATCAATACCACCCGCGGTCTAGTTGCCTTCAGCCTGGCCGCGCTGCCGATGGCCGTTCAGGCCCAGGCCGACACCCTCGATACTTCCAATGCCCCCCAGCGTCTCAATCCGGTGGTGGTCACCGCCGCCTTGGCACCGCGTACCGCCGATGAAACGCTGGCGTCCGTCACCGTGCTCGATGAAGCCACTTTGCGTCGCCAGGATCCCAGCAGCGTTACCGACCTGCTGCGCGGCCAGCCGGGGGTGGACATCACCACCCAAGGCAGCTTCGGCAAGCAGAGCAGCCTCTTCCTGCGTGGCACCGGCAGCAATGCCAACGTCCTGCTGATCGACGGCATTCGGTTGAGATCCGCCACCACCGGGGCGGCCGCCTGGGAGTTTCTCGATCCACGGATGTTCGAGCGCGCCGAGATCGTGCGCGGTCCCCGAGGCAGCCTCTACGGTGCCGATGCGGTGGGGGGCGTGATCCAGCTGTTTACACCCGAAGGTGAAGAGGGCGCACCCCAGCCGCGCATTTCCGTGGGCGGCGGCTCCTTCGATTCCCAGCGCTACAGCGCCAGCCTCTCCGGCGCCGAGGACGGTACCCGTTACCATTTCGCCGCCAGCCGCTTCGATACCGAGGGCGCACCGGTGCGCCGCGGCGGTGACGACAAGGGGTATGACAATACCTCCGGGCTGGTACGGCTCTCTCACACCTTCGACAGCGATGCCGAAGTGGGGCTGCTGGCGCTGCGGGGGCGTGGCAGCACTGAGTACGACTCGTCCGGCCCTGCCGAAGATGACTTCGTTCAGCAGGTCGCAGCGGTCTATGCGGAAGCTCCGGTGACGGACTCCTGGTCAAGCCGCGTCACCCTGAGTGAGGCTCGCGACGAGCGCGATACCGTAGCGCCGACCTATACGTCGCTGTTCGAGACCCGGACTCGCACAGCCAACTGGAAGAACATCCTGGCATTCGGCCCTCATGAGGTGGTAATGGGTGCCGAGTACAGCGAGGATGATCTTGGCGATAGCCAGACCTCCGGGCTCTCCTTCGATGAAGAGCGGCGATACAACCGAGCCGTTTTTGCGCAGGGTTTCCTGGATTTTTATCCGCTGACGACCCAGCTGAGTCTACGCCATGATGACAACCAGGCGTTCGGCGAGGAGTTGACCGGCAGCCTGGCCCTTGGCTATGCGCTGGATGAGCAACATGTGGCGCGTGCAAGCTATGGGACGGCCTTCCGTGCACCCACCTTCAACGAGCTCTACTTTCCCTTCGCAGGCTCCAGCAATCCCGACCTGAGCGTGGAAACGTCGAGCACATTCGAGCTTGGCCTGCGCGGCCAGTACGGCAACTGGTTCTGGGACCTCGCCGCCTACCAGACGGAGGTGGATGACCTGATCGCTCTCGACGAGGCATTCCGCCCGGTCAACGTCAACGAGGCACGCATCCGCGGCGCCGAGCTGGCTCTGGGTGCCGAGATCGATGACTGGACCCTTGCCGCCGCCTTGACCTGGATGGACCCGGAGAGCCGCAGCGGTGACAACGCCGGCAACCGCCTGGCGCGTCGTGCCACCCAGGGGCTGCGCCTGGATGTGGATCGGGAACTGGGCGACTGGTCGCTGGGCGGCTCTTGGGTCACCCAGAATCATCGCTACAATGATGCGGCTAATTCCGAGCGACTGCCCGGCTACGGCATCGTCAACTTGCGTGCTGGCTGGGACTTTGCCCCGATGTGGTCGCTGCGCGCCACGCTGGAGAACGCTCTCGACAAGGAAATCGTCACTGCTCAGGGCGCCGACTTTGATCCGGTCACCTTCCAGGCGATGCCGTTCGACTACCTCAACGCCGGCCGTGCCGCCTTCCTCAGCCTGCACTTCGGTGGATGATGGCTACTAACCTGTTGCGTCGACTGACCCTGGCGCTGCTGTCCCTGGCGCTGCTGTCCCTGGCGCTGCTGTCCCTGGCAGTGGCGTCGGCCCTGGCCGATGAAGAGATATGCGCGGTCGATGACCGGGAGCGCGAAGTGTGCCTGGAGGCTCCCGCCAAGCGCATTGCCGCGCTTTCGCCAGGTGCTACAGAATTGGTCTACGCCGCCGGCGCCGGAGAGCAGGTGGTGGCGGTGGTTTCCTACAGTGACTACCCGCCCGAGGCCCAAGAGGTGCAGTCGGTAGGTAGCCACACGCGTATAGATCTGGAAGCGCTGGTCACGCTGCGCCCGGATCTGGTGATTGGCTGGACCACCGGTAATCCCGCTGAGCAGCTGGAAACCATCGAGGCGCTGGGGTTGCCGGTGTTCTATATCGAGCCGCGCGATTTTGCAGGGGTTGCCAGCGTCATCGAGCGGCTGGCGCAGCTGGCGGCTAGCCAGAAAGAAGGCTTTCGGGCGGCGGAGGATTTTCGCCAGGGAATTGCCGAGCTGGCCGCAACGTTTAAGGATGCCGAGCCGGTGGAGGTGTTCTATCAAGTCTGGGATGAACCCTTGATGACCATCAACGATGAACATTTCATCGGCAAGGTGCTGACGCTGTGCGGTGGCGTCAACGTGTTCGGCGATCTTTCGCGCCTAGTGCCGCGCATAGACGACGAATCGGTGCTGGCTGCCGACCCCGAGGCGATCCTGGCGGGCGGTATGGGCGAAGAAAGTCGCGATTGGCTGACCCATTGGGCGCAATATTCCAATCTCCAGGCGGTACAAAGTGACAACCTGTTCTTCGTGCCGCCTTCGCTGATCCAGCGCCCCACGCCGCGCCTGCTTGAAGGCAGTCGCCTGTTCTGCAAAAAACTCGAGGTAGCGCGTGAGCGACGCTGAACTTGTCCATTCCGTCGCCCCTCGCCACTGGTGGCGTTCGCTGGGATTGCCGCTGGGCATTCTGTCGCTTGCCGCACTGCTGACAATGCTGTTTTCGCTGAGCGTAGGCAGTGCTTCGCTTACGTTGATGGATGTGTGGGCGGTATTGCGCGGCGAAGGTGATGCCTTGTCGCAAACCTTGGTGCTTGAGTTGCGGGTGCCGCGTACATTGGCTGCCTTCGCTACCGGGGGGTTGCTGGCGGTGGCGGGAGCCTTGATGCAGGTGCTGTTGCGCAACCCCCTGGCAGACCCCTATGTGCTGGGGCTTTCCGGCGGCGCCTCGGTAGGGGCCTTGGTCGCCATGCTGGCGGGAATGGGCGGCATGGTCATCTCGGGTTCGGCATTTGCCGGAGCGCTCGCCTCGACGCTGCTGGTGTTCGGTCTGGCTCATGGCACGGGTAGCTGGACGCCGTCACGCTTGCTGCTCACTGGGGTGGTGGTGGCCTCCGGCTGGGGCGCGGTGATTACCTTGATGCTGGCGATCAGTCCCGTCGGGCGTCTGCCCGGCATGCTCTACTGGCTGATGGGCGATCTCTCCTACGCCCGGACTCCCTGGCCACCCCTGGCCTTGCTGGCAGTCGTCTGCGTTCTGGTAATGCCGCTGGGGCGTAGCCTGAATGTGCTGGCCCGGGGGCCGTTGCAGGCGGCGGCGCTGGGGGTGGCGGTACGCCCGCTGGAATGGACGATCTACATCAGCGCCAGCCTGCTGACCGCCATGGCCGTGACCACTGCGGGCAGCATCGGTTTCGTGGGCTTGGTGGTGCCGCACATGCTGCGTCTGGTGGTGGGCAATGATCAGCGTCTGGTCTTGCCGGCCTGCGCGCTGGCCGGTGGCACACTATTGGTGCTGGCCGATACCCTGGCGCGCACCCTGATCGCCCCTGAGCAGTTGCCGGTAGGGGTGATCACCGCACTTCTGGGTGTGCCGACCTTCCTTTATCTGCTTTACCGGAGCCGTTGATGAGCCGACTCGACACCCAGGAGCTGATCATCGATGTGCCGGAGCGTGCCTCCGGGCGGGCGCTCAACCTCTGCATGGCGCCGGGGCAGAGGTGGGGGGTGCTCGGCCCCAACGGGGCGGGCAAGACCACGCTTCTGCATACCTTGGCGGGGCTAAAAGCGCCACGTTCCGGTGAGGTGCACCTGGACGGTGAACCGCTGGCGAGGCTCAATCGTCGCCGGGTCGCCCAGCAGCTGGGTTTGGTGTTCCAGGAGCGCCAGGATGGCTTTCCCGCCACGGTGCGCGAAACCGCCTTGATCGGTCGTCATCCTTACCTTTCGCCCTGGCGCATGGAAGGCGGCGATGACCTGCGCATCACGCATGCGGCCCTGGCGCGAATGGACGTTGCTCACCTGGCCGATCGACTGGTGAGCACCCTTTCCGGCGGCGAGCGCCAACGTGTCGCCATCGCCACGGTACTCACCCAGTCGCCGACGATCTGGCTGGCCGACGAGCCGACCAACCACCTGGACCTGCATCATCAGACCGCGGTGATGGAATTGCTCGCCGAGCAGGCCGCGGCGGGAAGTGCGGTAGTGATGTGCCTGCATGACCTCAATCTGGCGGCGCGTTGGTGTGATCACCTCTTGTTGCTTTATCCCGACGGCGAAGCCTGTTGGGGGCCATGCAGCCAAATGCTGGAATTGAGCGCTCTGGAACACCTGTATGGCCAACGCCTGGCCACGGCCGACATCGACGGTGCCCCCGTTTTCGTACCTGTGCGGTGATATGCCAACGACCATGATTCGCGGTGAAGTCCATGCCGCCCTGATTACCGCTCCGGCCTCCGGTCATGGCAAGTCGATGGTGACGGCGGCGATGGTCCGCCTGTACCGTAATGCCGGGCGCAAGGTGCGGCTCTTCAAGCACGGGCCGGATTATCTCGACCCCATGGTGCTGGAAGTGGCCTCCGGCCAACCGGTCTATCAGGTGCACGGCTGGATGACCGGCGACGAGGAGATTCGCTGGCGCTTGGCCGAAGCCGCCCGTGACGTGGACCTGGTGCTGGTGGAAGGCTCTATGGGCCAGACCTTCGGCGCCCTGGCGCTGGGCCTGGCGACTTACCGCGCCGATGTGAAGGTACTTGAAGTCATCGCCAACCGGGTCGGCAGCGCCTATCACGCCCAACTGGTCGAGGAGAGCCTGCCGCCGGGAATCAGCCTTCTCGGGGCGATTCCGCGCAGCGAGTCTTTCGCGATTCCCGACCGCCACCTGGGGTTGGTTCAGGCCGGCGAATTGCCCGATCTGGATGCTTCTCTGGATGCCGCCGCCAATGTCTTGAAGGAAGCGGGCCTGGATCGGCTGCCGGCAAAAGTCAGCCTTGAGGCCCCGGCTCCCACGCCGCCGCCACGTCTGCTGGAAGGGCGGCGTATCGCCATCGCCCGGGACAATGCCTTCGCCTTCATCTACCGCGCCAACCTGGAATTGCTGGAAGCCATGGGCGCCGAGCTGAGCTTCTTTTCGCCCTTGAGCGATATAGCGCTGCCCCAAGCCGACGCCCTCTGGCTGCCCGGTGGTTACCCGGAACTGCACGGCGCCACTCTGGCCGCCAATACGGCCATGCGGCGGGCCGTTCACGCTCATCACCGCGAAGGCAAGCCGATCCTGGCCGAATGCGGCGGACTGATGGCCTGTGTCGAGACCCTGCGCGACGCTGATGGGGCCCAACACGCCATGTTCGGGCTGATGCCGGGGGAGGCGCGTATGGCGGGCCGCCTGAAGGGGTTGGGCATGCAGGCCCTGGCCGGCACCGGCCGTAGTGCCCATGAAGAACTGCGTGGCCATGCTTATCATCACTCGGAACTAGAAACCTCGCTGGAACCGGCTGCGCGCACCCGCAAATTGCGCGGCACCGCGGGTGAGGCGGTCTATCGTCAGGGCAGCCTGACGGCGAGTTATTTTCACGGCTATTTTCCCTCGGCTCCCCCAGTGGGTGGCCGATCTGTTCAACGGACACAATGGAGAACTCGGTCATGCGTGACAACGCCAAGGAACCGCAACGCCATGCCCGCCGTATGGCGGCCAAGCAGAAGATCATGCACGAGCGCATCGAACGCGCCTAGAAAGAGCAGGGTGTGTTGCTGGTGTTGACCGGCCCCGGCAAGGGCAAGAGTAGCTCCGGCTTCGGTATGGTGGCGCGCTCGTTGGGCCATGGCATGAAGGTCGGGGTGGTGCAGTTTATTAAAGGCAAGTTCAGTACCGGTGAAGAAGCCTTTTTTAGCGATCATTCCAACGTGGACTATCACGTCATGGGTCAGGGGTATACCTGGGACACCCAGAACCGTGAGCAGGACGAACAGGCCGCTCGCACCGCCTGGGAGGTGGTGAAAAAGATGCTCACCGACGATAGCTATAAACTGATTCTGCTCGATGAACTCAACATCGCCCTGCGCCATGAATACCTGGACCTGGACGAGGTGCTCGACGATCTTCAGACCCGGCCCGAGATGCAGCATGTGGTGGTCACCGGTCGCTATGCGCCCCAGCAGCTGATCGACCTGGCGGACACCGTCACCGAAATGAAAGTGGTCAAGCACGCCTTCAAAGACCAAGGCATCAAAGCCCAAAAAGGGATTGAGCTTTAAGCCTGGGTTATTCATGACGCAGGCCTGAAAATAAGGATGGCGAATGGTATTGTCTAGGTAAATCAGTATGTTCCGCCAAGAACCTGACCCTAGAGGACCATTCGCCATGGGTGAAAGATTACCGTCCTGGTCGCCGACCTGCAACGGCTCCGTTCATGTCCAGTTAAGTAGCGATGCCACCACCAGTGATGCTGGCGGATTAATACTCCGCGAAGCGCTCGATATCAGCGGCGTGATCAGCGCGCTTGACTATCACCTGGTGGATCCGCGTGATCCTTTGCGCGTACGTCACTCGCTGGCCAGCCAACTCCGTACCGTCGTGCTGCAGCGAGCCATGGGATGGGGCGACTTGAGCGATACCGACGTACTGGGTCACGACCCGCTCTGGCGGTTGGCGTGTAGCGATGCACGAAGCCTGGTACCGCTGGAGGAAGCACGCCCCTCGCAAGGCCACACTATCTCGCTTGATCACCTGTCTGAGTGATCCAGATAACCTCGATACGGTGCATGAAGGCTTATTACGGTTGGCGATCTGGCGCTTGAACAGCTTGCCGGACGTCACGCCTTACACGGCCAATACGCCGATGACCCTCGATATGGATGGGCTGCCCATCGAGGTCTTTGGTCGCCAGGGTGGCAGTGCCTATAACGGCTATGCGGGTACCCGGATTTACTCACCCCTTATCGCCTCCATCGCTGAGACCGGTGACATGGTGGGCGGCTTACTTCGAGAAGGGAATGCCGGCCCGGCAGAAAACGCGGATACCTGAATCCCTCACCTCGTTCAGCGCCTGATGGAAGGCACCCATCGCGACGTGGATCAGTTCCGTGTCCGTCTGGATGCGGGCTTCACCGATGGCGAAACGCTACGCGCGCTAGACTCGCAGGCTATCGCCTATCTGGGGCGGTTAAAGAGCAATAAAACGTTGCTGACACTGGCGGCACCCTATCTCAAACGGCCGCCCGGGCGACCACCGGAGACGCCGCGGGAGTGGTGCCATGACCTGGACTCCCAGGCCGGTAGTTGGGAGTCTCCGCGGCGTGTGGTGTTGATCGTGCAGGAAAAAACGGATGACCTGCTGCCTCATGCCTTCTTCCTGGTAACAAACCTCAGTCGCTATCATTACCCGGCGGAGAAGGTCCTGGCACTTTATCGCAAGCGCGGCAAGGCGGAAGCCCACATGGGCGAACTCAAGTCGGCCCTTGATCTCCATTTGTCCTCGGCAGATCGAGGGCACTTAACGGTGCAGGACGTCATGGCGCGCAACCAGGTTAACCTGTTGCTGAGCCTCTATGCTTACCAGGTGCTGCACAGCGTGCGTTGCTTGATGGAGCGACATACCGGGCAGGGCTGGAGCCTGATGAAACTGCGTGAACAGGTGTTGAAAGTGGCGGCGACCTTTACCACGCATGCTCGGCAAATCCGAATGCGCTTGGGAGTCGCGGCTGATAAAGGGTGGCCACGCCTGTTAGCGGGTATTCGACGACTGCCAGACTAACGTTAGCAAGTTCGATGGTGTAAGGGCAGTAATCGGCGAATAGCCGAGAACACACTATGGATAAGTGACTGTTATTAATTAAGAAAAGTGATAAAAACAGGGTGTAGCATAACAATGTCGCATAGTACGCGCGTCGAGAAGGTGCCGGATGGCCGCAAAGCGTCTGTCAATCAGATACAAAGCGCCAAATGATGGCATCAACGCCGCCATGATGAATTAGGCGGGTTTATCGGAGTCTAATTAATGTCGGCTAACCATTTAACAAGCGCAAGCACTCGGAACACCTTTCCGCTTCGCTCCAATTTGTCTGGTGTTGCGAGCGTTAACCCTGCTATCCACCACCTTGCAAAGATCCGTCAATGACGTACATTGGTGATTATGTTCACCATCATCGAAACCCCTACATTCGAAGCGGATGCCAGAAAAGTATGGACGGCGGAGGAGCGAATTGCCTTCTTCGCCTGGCTGGCAGCCAATCCGGAGGTGGGCGACTCCATTCCAGGCAGCGGCGGATGCAGAAAGGTTCGCTGGTCGGTTGCGGGTTCAGGGAAGCGTGGTGGAGTGCGCGTCATCTACTTCACCCGGTTGGCAAATGGTGAAATCTGGTTGTTGGTGATCTACAAGAAGGCCGTGAGGGAGAATATACCTGCGCATATCCTGAAGGCGATTCGTGAGGTATTGGAAAATGAGTAAAGAGATTCTTAGCGCTGAGGAGCTAGGGAACAAGCTGCTTCAGTCAGTCAAAGAAATGAAAGCGGGCAAAACCGCACGGGTTAGCCATGTTGAGCCCAATGAAGTGGCAGAGGCCAGAGGGAAAACCGGCCTCACGCAGCGAGAGTTTGCCGAGGTTTTGCATATTTCTCCACGTACGCTCCAGGAATGGGAACAGGGGCGGCGCAAGCCGTCTGGGCCAGCCAAGGCGTTAATCGAGATTGCGTTTCGTCATCCTGAGGTCATTCGCGAGGATTTCGGGCTTAGGCGTTAACAATACGCTCCTCGCGCAAAATTCTTGTATATCGTGGCCAAAAAAGAACCACAAGCCGTCTTGAGAGCCTTAGCGTAACCCACCATCTCATGCGCCAATCAGCGCAGCAGCGCTCATTGGCGCATCCACACTGTTTTCCAACCAACCTTTTCCCGTACAAGCCCAAGCTTCCAAGGTCTGCTGTAAATCTGTTTTTTGAGTAGCAGGTGTAGTGGCCAATAATTAACACCAAAATTTACAAGGCGATCCATCAATATCATGGCGAGAAAAATATTAAGTTTGAAGACGAACAGACAGATAGATGCCAAGCCCGCCGACGAAGTGGAAGATCAATTGCCTAATGATCCCGAAAAACGTTTTTTAAATGGTGTTGCTATTCATCCCTCCCCACGCATTTATTTAGAGCCTGGCTCTAAGCAGCGTACTGTGCGAGCGATGGATTTGATTACGCCAATTGGGATGGGTCAACGAGGGTTGATAGTTGCGCCGCCTGGCTCTGGCAAAACGACGATGTTAAAACATATCTGTCAGGCCGTGGCAGAAGCGTATCCTGACATAAAGCTGTATGCCTTGCTTATTGATGAGCGCCCCGAAGAAGTGACTGATTTTAAGCGCAGTGTGTCGGCAGAAGTACATGCATCGTCTTCGGACGAAAGCTACACACACCATGTGCGTATGGCCGATAAGCTTCTTGAGACGGCGCGTAAGCAAGCAGGCGACGGTCATGATGTGATGATTGTGATCGATTCTCTTACGAGACTCTCGCGAGTTCATAATGCCGAGCAGCGAGGCAATGGTCGCACTATGTCGGGTGGGCTGGATAGCCGAGCGTTGGAAATACCACGAAGACTGTTTGGCGCTGCGAGAAAGATCGAAAACGGTGGATCGCTCACCATTCTGGCCACTGTGCTGGTGGATACGGGAAGCCGTATGGATCAGGTGATTTTCGAGGAGTTCAAGGGCACGGGCAATATGGAAATCGTGTTATCACGGGAAGTGGCAAATCAACGGATTTTTCCTGCGATAGATATCGCCAAAAGCAGTACCCGTCGAGAAGAGCTTTTGATTGATGCAAAATATATTGAAAAAGTAAGGACATTGCGTAGAACTTTGACCAATCTTAAGCCAGCAGAAGGCGCGCAGAAGTTGCTTGAGTTATTGGAGAAATATCCAACTAATGCCGAGCTTTTAGATGTGTTTTTACCAGCCTAGTGATTAGAGAGTCCTTTAACTGCGGCAGCGCTTATCAATTTGTTAAAATAGACTCAAATCGTAAAAAACTCTAGCAGAAAAGCTCACCTTTCATTAATTTAAGAGGCGAGCTTCTTTGTTAACTATTAACGATTATTTTTTACATGGTTCAAGTTTGAAGCGGGTACTTCTTTTCTAACCGGAAAACCGGCAATTTCTTTGCGCTCAATAACATTTTTTAATCGCCTTTCAATGGCACAAAGATTTTTAAAGTCACTCATGTCTACTAAAGAGATGGCTTCCCCTGAGGCACCCGCACGGCCGGTTCGGCCAATGCGGTGGATGTATTCTTCTGGCTGAAAAGGTAAATCGTAATTCACTACACGGCTCAGTTCACCAATATCCAAACCACGAGCGGCAACCCCCGTGGCGGCTAAGTACTTTAGTTCGCCAGATTTGAATTGAGCCAAAACTTTTTCGCGCATGGCCTGGCTTCTACCGCCATGAATGGAATCTGCCTTGATACCACGTTTTTCCAGTTGAGCAACAAGCTTGGCCGCATTGTGTTTTTTCTCCGTAAAAACAAGCGCCTGATCCCACTCTTGCTCGTTGATCAGGTGGCTCAACAGGGCGGACTTGTTGTCCTTATCGACCGTGATTATCCATTGTTTGATGTTAGCAGCGGCGCGGATGTTGGGAGAAATGGATATGTCAGCCGCCAGATCGGTCATCTTGCTATCTGAAAAACCGTAGGCGAGAGCGCGAACGTCACCGGTCATGGTGGCCGAAAACAATAGGTTCTGACGGTTTTCAGGTAGGCGTTCTATGATTTTGTTAACATCGTCGACAAAACCCATGTCGACCATTCTATCCGCTTCGTCCAATACCATGGCTTGAAGTTCATCAAAATGCAGCGCACGCTGATGCGCCAAATCAAGCAATCTGCCCGGAGTGGCGACCAGAATATCCACTCCTTCGATTAGGCGCTCTTTTTGAGCTTCGGTATCCACACCGCCATACACAGCCATAGAGGTTAAGTGCGTGTGTTTAGAGTATTGAGCCACATTGGCTTCGACCTGAACCGCTAACTCACGGGTCGGCACGAGAATCAGCACACGTATGCGTTTGCCGCGTAACGTTCCCGCTTTGCTGAATCGTTCTAGCAGAGGCAGAACAAAGGCAGCGGTTTTGCCTGTTCCTGTTTGTGCGGTGGCGATTAAGTCTTTACCCGAAAGAATGGCAGGAATCGCTTGTTTCTGGATTGGCGTTGGCGTTTTATAACCTAGTTCGGTAATAGCTTGAACAAGTGGGCTGGATAATCCTAGTTTTGAAAATGGCATAAGGAGCTCTGTCAGATTGTCGTAAGGTTTGTCGAAAATGAAAAATGATGCAGTATAGCGTAAAAGCAGCCGCTCGTTGCTCGAATAGTGCAATTAGCTTCATATTGCTGAATGGCGGCTTTTTTGATGAAATTAAAGGCATTCATTAAATGAGTTTTAGGTGATGTTTTATAGTACGTTTTTATTTTTATGATCTGGTTTTTTAATTTTGAGTGCTGTGTCTTTGAGCTATGATTCAGTTTTACTAAATAGCTTGTTATGAAAACGAATAATGTATTTAATTCAATATAATATGCACGTTAACCGGTCTAACGATCCACCCCAGCCCGCCGCTCAGCCTGATCCAAAAGCACCGGCCCGCTACCTGATTCAGCCAGCTTGTCATCCGGGTTATAGAGTGGGCAATTGGTCATGCTCAGGCAGCCGCAGCCTATGCAGCCAGCCAGGTTATCGCGCAGCTTTTGTAGATAAGCAATACGGCCATCGAGCATCTGCTGCCAGTTTTTTGAAAGCTGTTGCCAGTCTTCAACCGTCGGTGTGCGGTTATTGGGTAGTGATTCAAAAGCTCGCTTGATCTCTTCCAGGCTCACGCCGACTTTTTGCGCGGCTTTGATCACCGAAATTCGTCTGAGTACTTCTGGTTTATAGCGGCGCTGGTTACCCGCATTGCGCCAGCTGTGAATCAGGCCTTGCTGCTCGTAGAAGTGCAGGGTGCTGACGTTAATGCCGCAGCGCTTTGCCACCTTGCCAGCACTCCAATTTGCCTCTGCCATCACGCACTCCTGTATCTTTTTTGCCATTTTTTCCGAAACCAGCTTTACCTCAAGTGAGGTTGAGGTTTTATCCTGCCATTTCACTTAACGCAAGGAGATTCTTATGTACTTGGAACACGTTAATCTGGTCGTGGATAACATGGATGCCATGCTGGATTTTTATCGCGCCGTATTCCCGCACTGGCGGGTACGCGATGAAGGCCATGGCGAGTGGTATGGCAAACCGCGTAAATGGGTGCACTTTGGTGATGATGAGCATTACCTGGCGTTAAGCGATCACGGCGAAGGGGCGAGCCGTGATTTGAAAGGCCACAGCGTTGGGCTGGCCCATTTTGCCTATGTGACTGATAACCTGGATGCCGTTGTGGCTAGGTTGAATAACGCGGGTTATGCCATTGCCAAACCCGGGGCTGTAGAGCCGTTTCGCAAAAATGTCTATTTTGTCGATCCGGCTGGGTTCGAAGTGGAGTTTTTCGAGTATCTGAGTGATATCCCGGTCGAGCGGAATTTAAACCGCGATGCTCTGCAATCAGCTACATAGCGATAATGAAGAGCCGCAGGCAGTATTCGACAAATAGGTTCGCGAGCAGTCCATGGGTGGGGCTCGCGAAGCCGATCTAAGCAAGCCTCGCCAACACCCCACCATAAAAGCCGCAAATTGCCGCCCGAAACTCCCTCTCCAACGGGTACAATGGGGCCAGTATGGCAGGGCAACTGCGTTCCAACGCCCATTGGTAAGCAGATTGTCTGTCCAGTTATTTTATAGAGAAAGGTAGTGGTTAATGATTAATACGAAAATATATACGGCTGTTTATGATTTGGCTGAGAAGCTAATGAAAGCCGCCGATAAAGAGGATAGAGAGGCCTTCGATGCGCTCTATGCGGAGCTGCAGGCTATTTGCACCGGCAACGAAAACACCGATAAAGATCACCCGGAGCAGTGGGAAACGCTGGCTGACTTTACAGAGGAGTTAGAAGACGCTCTGGCGGTTTACGAAAAGGCTCTAGATAAAGCCATCGCCATGGATTCGAAAGACCATATGTCATCGATTGGTTTTTCCATGGCGACGCTGCAAATTGAATTGGGCCAAACTGACGCTGCTATCAAAAGCCTTCAACAGGCAAAAGTCAGCGCTAATAGAATTGAAGACAACGAATTGAAAACAGAAATAGATGAGCTGCTTGAAAAGCTAACCACAGGCTAGGCTGCTTGCGTTACCTGAAAGCTGAATGTGTTGAATTTACCTAAGACTAGGGGATTTATTTTGACCAATAATGATATTTTTCGCCGTATCCGTTACACCTTTGATTTAAAAGATAGCACCATGATTGACATCTTCGCCTTGGCAGAGGTCAGCGTCACCCAAGAGCAGGTGGCTGCCTGGCTGAAAAAGGATGAAGATGACGCCTTTGTCACTATGAAAAATAAAGAGCTGGCGGCGTTTCTGAATGGGTTTATTAGCTTTAAACGTGGCAAGCGCGAAGGCCCGCAGCCTGCGCCTGAAGCGCAATTGAACAATAATATGGTGTTTCAGAAGCTGCGTATTGCGCTAAATTTAAAAGCCGATGATGTTTTAGAGGTTTTTGAGCTGGTCGACTTGCCGTTAAGCAACCATGAATTAAGTGCTTTTTTCCGTAAGCCAAGCCATAAGAATTATCGAGAGTGTAAAGATCAAATACTTCGAAATTTCTTGCTCGGTATTCAGCGCCAATTACGACCCAATCAAAATGAAGCGGATTCAGAGACTTGAATCCATAAAGTCACGGCAGCGCTGTGTATCAAACGGTAGAGGCAAGAGGAGGCGCTTGCCTCCTCTTGCCTTATAGATAGAGCCTGAACTCAACCAATAATCGCAGCAGATTAGGTGGTTGTTAACGTTTCACGCAGACGAAAATCGCATTGCCAGAGACGTTATCCCAGGGGGTGATGGTCTGGTAGTTGTGCTCAAATACATGCACCTCGAAGTAAGGCGCCAGCAGAGCGGTTAACTCCACAAAACTGACCGCTACCATGGGGTGTTCGTCATTCCATACTTGAGTAGCGCCTGTGTTGGATTTTTCAATGCTCAGCCTGAGCGACTGCTTTTCACCATGCCCGCTGTAGTACCATCCAGAGCGAAAAGTGAATAAATCGCTTTCTTGTTTGGCGGTATTTTTAACAAATAAGCCGTTGTTTATTTTATCTTTATCGACCGCGTTAAAACAGAAAACACCGCCGCACTCTAGTGCACGATGCACACTGGAAATACACGCTGTTAGCTTTTCAATCCCATCGCTGTAGTGGATGGAGTACAAAAAGCAGGTGATTAAATCGAGTGGTTCGCTAACCTCGAAGGTGCACATATCTTGCAGCGAGAAGTCAGCTTCAGGGCAGCGCGTGGCGGCGATATCCAGCATCGGTTGATTGATGTCCAGCCCGCTACTTGTGTAGCCAATATCAATAAAATGGCGCACGTGGGGGCCGGTGCCACAGGCTAAATCCAGGTGGGTGGTGCCGTCGTTGCCGAAGAGCTGATGCAGCCGACGAATGGCGTTACTTTGGGCCTGGTAGTCGATGTCTACGCACATCAAATCGTAGTAGCCCGAAAGATCGGTATAGAGTGCATTGACGGACATAGTAGCCTAATGGTGATAACTGAAATAAATTGGGTGGTGCATAATAAACGAACGGGTAGAGTTTGAGGAAAATTCTTAAACGCTCGCCATTAATGCCCAAATACCGACCACCCAGTACGCTGCACAAACATTTCAAGTGCTTGGGTGCCTAGCAGGCTGTTGCCGTAGGCGTCCAACCCAGGCGACCAAACGGCAATGGAGCCGTGGCTTGGAGAGATGGCCAGGTCGCTAGAGTATTTCCCGGGTCACATCAAGCATTCGACCCTCGACCGTTCGCTGGACCTTGTCTTCTATCTCGCTACACAGGGATTCGACCTTTTGCGGTGACGTGGCAGCCACCACGAAGGTCCATTCGCTGGCGTCGAGTTTGTCATGGTCGCCACTTTCGCAAACGGCGATGGAGGGGTTGCGCCCGAAACGTTCGTGCAGCCCGCCGACACGTTGACGTTTTTCCTTGAGTGAGCCGCATCCCGGCAGGGAAATTTTCATGGTGAGGATACTGATGTGCATGGGTGTTGCTCCTTTCGATGATGAGTTGCGTTGCTCTATTAGCCAAGGCTAATGGTCGTTTGGCAGCCAGGGGTTTCCCCGGCCGAAACCCGCTCAGTGGATATGCTAGGCTTTGCCTTTTGGCAGGACATGCCGTTATGCCATCGCCGTATTGTTAAGCCCGTTACTGTTGGCCACTCGGCCCATTCAAGCTCCGCCTGCCTTTTATCCATTTCCGCTGGGAAGTTCCTGAAACCATACAGGCACTGGTGATGTTCGTCATCGGTCTGGGTATGATTCCGCTGCTGGAACAATATCTGGGTCTGCCTTATGAGGTGGCGCTGGCCTATGTCGTGGTTTGTGGGGTGGGCTTCATGCTGCCGCCCTTGCTGGGCGTGCCTTTTATTGCGGGATGGATCACCCCGGCTATCCCGGTGGTACTGCTGTTTGTCGGCCAGTTCGAACCCGGCCCAGAAGCGATTCGTGCCATGGTGGCGCTGCAATTGATGGTCACTGCTATCTTCCTGATCATGGCGGTCACTCGGTTGGGCTCCAAACTTGTCAATAATGTGCCTGATTCGATCAAGGCTGGGATATTACTGGGGGCAGGTATCGCCGCCATCAGTGGCGAAATCAGCGTGGGTGGACGCCTGCATGCCACGCCGATTTCACTGGGCATTGGCGGGCTGGTGACGTTGTACGTACTGTTTTCGTTGTCGTTTCGCGACATGACCGAGAAGTATCGCTGGGCGCGCAATATTGCCTCTTATGGGATGGTGCCGGGAATGTTGGTGACCATGGCGATTGGCTGGGGCGTAGCGGAATACCCCTTGCCCACCGTCGAGTGGGGCTTCGAGGCACCGGATTTTGCGGGTATCTGGGCCTATCTACCGTTCAGCATCGGTTTCCCCGGCGTCAGCCTGCTAGTGGCGGCGATTCCCACCGCCATCATTGCTTACATCATTGCTTTTGGCGACATTATTGTCGGCCAGACACTGTTGAAACGTGTCGATCATTTGCGCCCGGATGAAAAAATTGAAGTGAATATCGACCGGGTCCACCTGATTACCGGGCTGCGCAACCTCATGCACTCTTTGCTGGCGCCGTATCCAGGCTTGGCCGGGCCGTTGTTCACCGGCGCCATGGCGACGGTTGCCGAGCGTTATCGCTATGGTCGCAAGGCAATGGATACCATCTATTCGGGTGCGTCGGTCTTCTGGATCGTGGGCTTTCTGGCGCTGTTCATGCTGCCGTTGGTGACGTTGTTCCGCCCGGTACTGCCTATCGCGCTTTCCATCACCTTGTTGATTACCGGCTATCTATGCATTGCGGTAGCGGTCGAGCAGATCAAGAACGCCACCGCCATGGGCGTGGCAGGCATCATGGGCGTGGTGCTGGCCACTCATGGCGCAGCCTGGGGGCTGGGTGTCGGGCTGGCGTTGTATTTCTTGATCGAGCATCGTACCCGAGCCAACCAGGCGGGAGCGGCCTTGGATGAAGAGCCGATCCATGTCGAGGATGACATGGTGGTTGAAGAGAACTGTGAAGGAAATGCGCAAGAGGTGCGTTGATCTCAACCACAATCAGGTCTGATATTGCCCCCGCTCGAATATCGAGCGGGGGCAATTTTTTAGTTAGCATTTCAATATCCAGGCTTGCTCAAGAAAGCGCCTCGACAAGGCGGTTAAGCTCATCGCTGAGTTCCACCGGATAATCGGTTGCGCCTTCCCCAAGTTCTTTCATCGCATCGGGCATGTCCTTCAATGCAGCCTGAACCCGTTCTCGAGCGCTATCCGCCAAGGCCATGGCCTCATCGTCGAGGCGGCCATTCTTGACCAGCTGCACCAGCAGGGCTTCGCCATCGGCCCGCTTTTCATCTCGGCAGGCAATGATATCCCCGGCATAGCGGCCCCGGGCGTCGCGTCGCCGGTAGACCTGCTTACGCCCCGGCAGGTTGATCTTGCCGCTGGAATGCTTGACCCGAGGACGTTCGGCATATTCCACCAACTTGTAGGAAAGGTCGATCACCGGGGCATCCGCGGCGACCCCCATTTGCGTGCCGACACCGAAGGCATCGATGGGCGCACGGTCCTTGAGTAGCGCCTGAATCTTGTATTCATCGAGTCCGCTGCTGGCGATGATCTTTATCGACTGATAACCGGCTTCATCCAGCATGGCCCTTGAACGATGCGCCAGATCGCCCAGGTCACCGGAATCAAGACGCACGCCACTGACCTTGAGTTCGGGTTCTTCATCCATCAGCTCGATGACCATCTGCACACCTTTCAAGGTGTCGTGGGTATCCACCAGCAAAACGGTTTCAGGGTATTGCCTAGCGAAGGTGCGAAAGGCTTCGCGTTCATCGTCGTGAGCGAGAATGTAGCTATGCGCCATGGTGCCGTTCAGTGCCAGGCCATGGCGCAGCCCACCCAGTACATTGCTGGTGGCGGCGATACCGGCGGTGCGATAGGCACGGACCCCGCGCATGGCGGCATCCACGCCGTGCATGCGGCGCATGCCGAAATCCACCACCGGGCGATCGTCGGCGGCCATGGCGATGCGCACCGCTTTGGACGCCAGCACGGTTTCCGGTTGCACCAGGTTCATGATCAGGCTTTCCAGCAATTGGGCCTCCGCAATGGGCGCGTCCACTTCCAGAAAGGGTTCGTTATCAAATACCGGTGTGCCTTCCGGCAGGGTCCAGATATCGCCACTGAAACGAAATGCTCCGAGCCATTCGAGAAAGTCATCATCGAATTTTCCAGTGCTGGCCAGGCGATCCAGGTTTGCCTGGCTGCAATGCAATTGACTGACCAGCGCCGCGGCATGTTGTTGGCCGCAGGCCAGCATGAAACGCCGCGAGGGCGGCAGCTTGCGAAAGAACAGGCTGAACGTGGCCCATTCCTGCATGGACTCCTTCCAGTAGGCCTGGGCCATGGTCAGTTGATAAAGGTCTGTCAGTAACAAGAGGTCATTGTCTTCGACCTGGATGGGAACCGGTTCGCTCATGCTTTTACCTCAATGCCGATATCCTGAAGCTCGCGTGTACAGTCTTCCCGGGCCTCGGGGACCACCGGTTCGGTGAGTTCCGCCAGCAGGAGAACCTCGAAGCCTTCTTTATGCGCATCCTTGGCGGTGGCCTGCACACAGACATCCATGGCCAAGCCACACACAATCACGCGTTTGATGCCTTTCTCGCGCATATAACCGCCCAGCCCGGTGCCGTCGAATCCGGAATAGGCATCGGCATCGAAGGCGGTGGCCTTGCTGACGCGAATAACGTCGGAAGAGACCGCAAGACCGGGATGAAAGGCGGCGCCGGGCGTATCCTGGACGCAGTGTGTCGGCCACTCTCCGCCACGATGCTCGAAGCTGACATGATCAACCGGATGCCAGTCGCGTGAAGCGAACACCATGGCGCCGGCCTTGCGCGCCTTCATGATCTCCGTATTAATCCCGGGTACCAGCGCCGCGCCACCTTCCACCGCCAAGGCACCGCCTTCGCAGAAGTCATTTTGCATGTCCACTACCAGCAAGGCGTCTTGAAGTGCATAGTCGACTTGCGTCGGCATGGAAGACCTCCATAGTGTTTTTAGAAACAGATAGTATTTTTAGAAACAGGTACCCCTCAGCGTATGACCTGAACAGGGTTTTGTGTAGGTGAGATAATGGTTTCGGGCCTGAATTCAAGTAATAAGTGCAGTACCTTGGCTGAAAGGTGCCCAAGAGGCGAGCGATCTGGTGTTATTCGGGCTCCTGAGGACCGGTGGCCTCGATAGCCATGATCATTCAGGATGGGCGTAGTTGGTACGAGGATTTTTGAGATGAACCACCACCAGAACCATGTCAGACAACAGCTTGCCGATCAGCTGGCGGAAGCCATCGCCGAAGCGCTGAAGACCGATCTGGCGGAACAGGAACGCGTACTGTTGGTGATCTCCGGCGGCTCGACACCGGTGATGTTTTTTCAGACGCTGTCGACAAAGAGTCTGCCTTGGGAGCGAGTGGACATCACCCTGGCGGATGAGCGCTGGGTGGATGAGCAGAGCAGTGAGAGTAACGCTCGTCTGGTCCGCGAGCACCTTGTGCAAGATAAAGCCTCGTCGGCGCGTTTCGTGCCCTTGACCAGCACGGCCGCTACTCCCGAACAGGGCGTAGCCGACGTGAGTGACCAGATAACATTTCTTGCCTGGCCCGCCAGTGCCGTGGTGTTAGGCATGGGTAGCGATGGCCATACGGCGTCGCTGTTTCCCGATAGCCGCGAACTGGATCTGGCACTTTCCAGCGGTGAGCCGCTGGTGGCGGTTCGTACCCCCAGCCAGCCGCAGCCACGCATCACCCTGAGCGCTGATCGCCTGCATCAGGCGCGGCGTCATTTTCTGCATATCACGGGGGAAGACAAGCGCACTGTGCTAGCGAGGGCCTTGGCGGGGGATGATGCTCGCAAGTTGCCGATTCGCGCCTTTTTTTCTTGTCCACTGGCCATTTACTGGGCGCCCTGACATTCTGAAGGACGTTGCGCTGACCAGAAACACCTCAAAGCTTAGGTGATGGGAATCTTGAACCGGGTAGGGTCATCGCTGATGACGCTGGTGACTCCCCAGCCCCAGCGCGGCGCGAAAGCACTGGGATCGTTAACGGTGTAGCAGATTAGCGGATATCCCGCCTGGGCGATTGCCTGAGCCTGGGGGCGTTTGAGGCGCGGCCAATGCACGTGGACGCTAAACGCATCCATCGCTTGGCACTGGTAGTGCCAATCGCCAGGCAAACTGCCGAACAGCGCACCCAGGGCCAGCTGGGAAGCGTCGGCATATTGGCGGGCATGCGCCAGGGCGACCTGGTTGAACGATGAGACGATCAGACGCTGGGGTGAAAGTACCTGCATGAGTCGAGGGAGAACGCTTTCGACCAGAGCGATAGGATCCCGGCCCTTGTTGACCTTCAATTCCAGGTTGATCCCCATATCGAGTTTCACCACTAGCGCCAGCATGGCTTCCAGGCTGGCCATGCGTTCCCCGCTGAAATGATCTCCGAACCAGCTGCCGGTATCCAACATGCACGCTTGGGACCAATCGTAACGGCGCAAGCTTCCACGCCCATCGGAGCAGCGTGACACGTCCAAGTCGTGCCAGATCACCGGGGTACCATCCCCGAGCAGCTGAACATCCAGTTCCACCCAGTCGATACCGGCCTGGTGAGCGGCGCGTACCGCCGATAAGCTGTTTTCCGGCGCCTGACTGGAAAGGCCGCGATGACCGATCAAGCGCGGTAGCGAAATAGTCGGATGCTTCATGGATACTTTTGCGACCTCCAGTAAAAAATACCCGCCCGTAAAAAACACTCGGAAGATTAGCCTATCATGGGAGTCGGCCGAGACGCTGGCTGAGTTACCGCCTTGATTTCTCGCGCCTCACGCGGTTGGATAGCCGCACGATCCAAAAACTATAAAGGACATCCCCATGAGTCAACGTATCCAGTTTTCCCAGACCGGCGGCTCCGAGGTGCTTGAGCTGGTCGAGGCGGCACCGGCCGAGCTCGGCCCCGCTGACGTCCGGGTGCGCAACAAGGCGGTCGGCTTGAATTTCATCGACATCTATTTTCGCACCGGCCTGTATACAGCACCGAAGATGCCCTCAGGCCTGGGAACGGAAGGCGCCGGCGTGGTGGATGCGGTTGGTGAAGACGTTACCCATTTGAAGGTGGGGGATCGGGTGGCCTACGCTCAAGGCCCGCTGGGTGCTTATGCGCAGTTGCATACCTTGCCCGCTGCAAAAGTGGTGGCATTGCCGGACTTCATCGAATTTGAAACTGCGGCGGCGAGCATGCTCAAGGGGTTGACCGTGCAATACCTGCTACGCCAGACCTGCCCCTTGAAAGGGGGCGAGACGATTCTGTTTCACGCCGCCGCCGGTGGCGTGGGCTCGATTGCCTGCCAGTGGGCCAAGGCGCTGGGCGTAAAACTGATCGGTACCGTCAGCTCCCAGGAAAAAGCCGACCTGGCGATGGCCAACGGCGCTTGGGCGACTATCAATTACACCCGGGAAAACGTGGCCGAGCGGGTGCGTGAACTGACCAACGGCGAGATGTGCGACGTGGTATACGACTCGGTGGGCAAGGACACCTGGGAGATCTCCCTGGACTGTTTGAAGCCGCGTTCCTTGATGGTCAGTTTCGGCAACTCTTCAGGCCCGGTCGAGGGCGTCAATATCGGGATTCTCAACCAGAAGGGTTCGCTGTTCGTCACGCGCCCGAGCCTGAATGGCTATGCCGATACCCGCGAACGCCTGGAAATGATGTGCGAGGATTTCTTCGCCATGCTGGAAAGCGGCAAGATCAAGGTCGACGTGACCAATCGTTACCCCTTGGCCGACGCCGGCAAGGCCCAGGATGCATTGCAAAGCCGCAAGACCACCGGCTCGACGATCCTGTTGCCATGATCTGAAACGGATGAACTTGAATCAGTCAATCTCGACATAAGCGCCCATGCGGCGCATGCGGGTTTCGAAATCGGCGACGTTGTCGACCAGATGATTGGGCCCGAAAGCCACGCATTCGGCCAATATCGCCTCGATCAAGGTAATGGCGGAAAGAATCGACGGGAAAAAGTGCGGCGTGGCGTTGGCCACGGTAAAAGTGATCTGCGCGCCGGGTACCAGCGGGGAACGCAGCGTATCGGTGACCACGATCGAACGCACTCCATTGGCGCCTGTCACCTCCAGCGCCTTCACCGTTTCGGCACAATAGGGTTCAAAGCCGAAGGCCACCACCACATCATGCTCATCGAAGCGGTCCAGCTCGGTGAGCAACCCCCCTTCCAATCCCCGAATCAAATGAATTTCCGGCATCGCGATGCGCCCTACATAAGCGAAGTGATAGGCGCAGGCGAAGGTGTCGCGAAATCCCACCACAGCGACTTTTCGCGCATCGAGAATCAGCCTGGCGGCGTCGCGCACCCGGGCCTGGTTATCGGCGGTGAAGAGCTTGCCGATGTTGTCGAAAGCCGCGTCGCCCACATCGAGAAATATCGGATCCTCGGTATGCGCCAGGTTGCGCAAGTGAGTGGCGCGCCCGGAAAGCTCGATCGGCCCTGCCTGTACCGCTGACTGAAACACGTCCCGAAACAGCTCGTAGCTATCAAACCCCATGCGCTTGGCTAGCCTTACTAGGGTAGAGGGTGTGACCGCTGCCGCCGCGGCGGATTTGCGAATCGACTGAAAGGCGATATCCATGGGATGTTCGAGTACATAACCCGCGGCCAGCTTCAGCTGAGGGCTGAGCTCGGGATAGGCTTCAGCAAGCCGTTGATTGATGACGTCCAACCGGGTGGAGGAAGGCAGCTCTTCGGTGAGGGCTTCTTCAAGCGGGTTGTCATGGGGGCTGGACGCTGACATTGCAGGCTCCTCAGGCGGTTGAATGGGCGCATTGTAACGCAGGCCCTGAAAACTTATATAAAGAGGTGGTCGGGCTAAATCGGCGTTGACGAAACATATGTATCTTTATTTATTTATATAGAAACGTATGTATTGACTATAATTGACCCATTCGGCTAGTCTTTATATCAATACAGATGTGATGTTTATATCTGAAAGAGAAACGTTTGTTCCATTTGGCTTTCATTTCAGCTTTTTTTAAATTCTGCAGACTGGATACCTCCATGCCTTCTGAATCCGTGCCTTCCGCTTCGCTTCCCGACTATAAAACGCTGCTGCTCCACCAGCAGGGCAACGTACTGGAAATTCGTTTCAACCGACCGCATCGCCTCAATGCCGTGGTCGAGGCTTTCTACACCGAATTGCTGGAAGCGCTTGCATATGCCGAGCGCAGCCGCGCGATTCGTACGGTGATACTCACTGGAGAAGGGCGAGCATTCTGTGTGGGCGCCGATATGAAAGAGCACGGCGGGGCCGAGCGTAGCCTGTTTCAACGTCGTCAATACCTGCAATTGGGTAACGATGTGTGTGAAACGATCATTCGGCTGAAAAAACCGGTGATCGCTGCGGTCAACGGTTATGCCTTGGGCGCAGGGGCGGAAATGGCAGTAGCCTGCGATTTTATCCTGATGGCGGAAGAGGCGCAGATCGGTTTTCCCGAAACCAGCATCGGTACTTGTGTGGGTGGCGGGGTTTCCAAGATGTTGCCGCAATTGGTGGGGCTGAACAGGGCGCGTCAGCTGCTCTACACCGGGCGGCGCATCGATGGCGAGGAGGCCGCACGTATCGGCCTGGCAAGCGCGAGCTGGCCGGGGGATGTGCTGTTAAGCGAGGCGTATCGACTGGCTGCGGTGCTGGGCAAGCAAGCGCCGATTTCCATCGCCATGCTCAAGCGTCTGGTGAATATTGGTGTGGGAAATGATCTGGATAGCCAGTTGCAGCAAGAGCTGGATGCGGTCTTTACCTGCTCCACCACCGCCGACTGGCAGGAAGGCGTGAATGCCTTCGCTGAAAAACGTACCCCCGATTTCAAAGGCGAGTGAATCACCATGAATCCCATCGAAGGCCATCTTCCGACACGCAGCCCGCTGCACGACATTCTCGCCCCCAAAGGCATCGCTGTGGTGGGAGCTTCCGCTGATCCTACCAAGCGCGGTTACAAAGCCATGGTCGGTCTGGTCAAAGAGGGCTATCGCGGGAATATTTATCCGGTCAACCCCAAGGCCGAGATGATTCTCGGCGTGAAAGCCTGGCCGTCGGTCAGTGCGATTCCGGGCTCACCTGAATTGGCGTTGTTATGTACGCCCGCCGCGACCGTGCCCGGCCTGATTGCCGAGTGCGGCCGGCGAGGCGTCAAGGGGGTGGTTATCCTGGCCAGCGGCTTTGGCGAAACGGGTCCCGAAGGGGCGGCGCTCGAGCGCGAAATGATGGCCAAGGCCGAAGCGCATGGGGTGCGCATCATCGGGCCCAATACCTCGGGCATCTTCAATCTGCATCATAATATCAATCTCCTGGCGCTGGATAATCTCAAGCCGGGAGATATCGGCATCGTTTCGCAGTCCGGCAATATGCTGCTTTCGCTGGCGCTTGAAGCGCAGCACAACGGCCAGGTGGGTTTCAGTACCTATATCGGTCCGGGTAACCAGAGCGATATCGGCTTCAACGATTACCTGCGCTACCTGGGCGAAGACGAAAACACCCGGGTGGCCACGCTGTATGTCGAGGGGTTTCGCGACGGACGAAAATTCCTTGAGGTGGCGCGCGAGGTAACCGCCATGAAGCCGGTGGTGGTGTACAAGTCGGGCTCTACTGAACAGGGCCGCCAAGCAGCGAGTTCGCATACCGGCGCCCTGGCGGGCAGCTACCAGATGACCGTTGACCTGCTGCGTCAGCACGGGGTCAGCGTGGTCCAATATTCCGATGAAATCCTGCCGGTAGCCGAAGGGCTGGGGTTGTTGCAGAAGGCCAGTGGCAAGCGCGTGGCGGTCATCGCCGATGGCGGCGGCCAGGCGACCATCGCCTCCGACCGCCTGGCGGAAGCCGGCCTGGCGCTTGCGGAGTTGAGTGACACAAGCCGTGAGCGGTTGCGCACGATTCTGTTGCCCCAGGCCTCCACGCGCAATCCCGTGGATGTGGCGGGCTCCTCCGACAGTAACCCGGCACTGCTGGCGGAATGCATGCGGATCGTTGCCGAGGATAACAATGTCGATAGCGTCCTGTTGGTGGGGATGTTCGGTGGCTACAGTCTGCGCTTTGCCGAATCGCTGCTGGGTGATGAAATGCGTGGTGCCGAGGCCATGGTGGATCTGTCGAATGCCACCGATAAGCCGCTGGTCATCTACAGTTTGTATGCACCGATCAAACCCCCGGCACTGCGGCGGCTGCATGAAGCGGGATTACCGATCTATGCCTCGATCGAGCATGCGGTGCGGGTACTCGCTGCCCTGGGTGAGCGCGGCCTTTATCTGGCCCAGCAGGAAAAGCACCTTGAACAGGGCGCCAGCGAGCCGAACATGCTGCCCGTACCCAGCATGCGCGCGGTATTTGAACGCGCGCGTCAGGAAGGGCGTGACTTCCTGGAATACGAGGCCAAGGCGCTTCTCGCCGAGCACGGCATTGAGGTGCCCAAAGAACAGGTGGCCATCAACCGCAGTGATCTGGTGGCGATTGCCGACGAATTCGGCGAGATTCCCCTGGCGATGAAAGTGGTCTCCCGGGATATTCTGCATAAATCCGATGCGGGAGGCGTGAAGCTCAATCTGGTCGGCAAGGCGGCACTTGCCCGGGCATTTGATCAGATCATGGCTTCTTGTCACGATTACGACCCGAAGGCAGCGATCGAAGGCGTACTGGTGACGCCCATGGCACGCAAGGGTGTCGAGGTGATTATCGGGGTTATTCGCGACCCGATCTTCGGCCCGGTATTGATGTTCGGCTTAGGCGGCATTTTCGTGGAAATCCTCGAAGACGTGGCATTCCGCTCGATTCCGCTGACAGGTTACGATGCCGATTCAATGGTGGAACAGCTCAAGGCGAAAAAAGTGCTGGAAGGCGCGCGTGGCGAGGCCGGAGTGAATAAGGCCGCCTTGGTGGATTTGCTGCTCAAGGTGTCGCGCATCGTGCAGGCCTATCCGCAGCTTTCGGAGCTGGATCTCAATCCGGTGATTGCCTATCCGGATGGCTATGCGGTGGTCGATGCACGGGTTATCGTGGAGCCTGGACAATGAATCAAGGAGAACGCATGAACCTGCCGCTGCCTACCCTGACCGATGCCGACCTGACGCTGGAAAACCGCGTGGCGACGCTGACCATGAACCGCCATGATGTGCGCAATGCCTTGACCGGCACCGCCCTGGTGGACGATATCGTTGCGGTGGCCGATTGGGTCAACCGTTGCGACGATGTGTCGGTCTTGTTGATCACCGGTGCCGGCTCGGCTTTTTCCGCCGGCGGCAACGTCAAGGACATGGCCAATCGGGGCGGGGATTTCGCCGGTGATGTGGCTGAAGTCTCCGCTCGTTATCGGCAAGGCATCCAGCGTATTCCGCTGGCACTGCAAGAGGTGGAAGTGCCGATTATTGCGGCGGTGAACGGCCCGGCAATCGGTGCCGGTTTCGATCTGGCCAACATGGCGGATATGCGGCTGGCCTCGAGCAAGGCCAAATTCGGCGAAACTTTTCTCAACCTGGGGATCATTCCCGGCGATGGCGGGGCCTGGTTCATGCAGCGCCTGATCGGCTATCAGCGTGCCTTCGAGCTGACTCTTTCCGGGCGAATCATTGATGCCCAGGAAGCCAAGACATATGGCATCGTTCTGGATGTCTTCGAACCGGAAGCCTTGATGGAAGAGGCGCAGGCACTGGCCGCACGCATTGCCGCCCAGCCGCCCAAGGCAACCCGCCTGACCAAGCGCTTGATGAAGATGGCGCAGCGCACCGAATTGAAGGATTTTCTCGATCTGTGCGCAGTCTTTCAGGGCATGTGCCACAACGAACCGGAACATCTCGACGCGGTAAATACCATGCTGGAAAAAATGTCCAAATAATGCCGATAGCCGATAGTACCCTGGTATTTCTCTTGCTGGGGGTAACCCTTGTAGCGTTTGTCTGGGGGCGCTTTCGCTATGATCTGGTAGCGTTGGCGGCACTGCTCGTTTCGGTAATGCTGGGACTGGTCCCGGCAGAGCAGGCCTTCATGGGGTTCGGTCATCCGGCGGTGGTCACGGTGGCGGCGGTGCTGGTGCTGAGTCGTGGTTTCGAGCGTTCCGGCGTGGTGGATATCATTGCCGACCAAGTGCTCAAGGTGGGAGAGCGCCTGTTCCTGCAACTTGCCGCTTTGACAGGGACTGTCGTGGTGCTCTCGGGCTTCATGAATAATGTCGGTGCTCTGGCACTGTTGTTGCCGGTGGCCATGCGCCTGTCTCGCGAGCATGACACCTCGCCCTCTCTGCTGTTGATGCCGCTGGCTTTCGGTTCCTTGTTGGGTGGTTTGACCACCCTGATCGGCACACCGCCCAATATCATTATTGCCAACTATCGGGGAGGCATCAGCGAGGAGAATTTCGGCCTGTTTGCCTTCTTTCCGGTCGGGGCGGTGGTGGCGCTGACCGGCTTGATCTTTGTGCTGGTACTGGGATGGCGGCTGGTGCCGCAGCGCGCCGGTAAAGCTTCCACCGAGGAAATGTTCGATACGTCGAACTATCTGGTGGAAGCCAGGGTCGATGAAAACTCGAAAGCGCTCGGCTGGACGTTACGCGAACTGCAGCGCGAGCTTGAATATACCATCCCGGTATTGGCGGTGGTGCGTGATGATCATCGCCAGGCGGGTCATGTCTTTCTGGGAGCGCTGAAAGAGGGCGATATTCTATTGCTGGAAGCCGGTCCTGAAGAAATGAAGCAGCTTGAGGACAAGGCAGGCTTGGTGGTGGGGATTGATCCAGAAGAATCCAGTGAAGAGCAGGACCAGGACCAGGACCCGTCTGCCGAAAATGGCGCCAAGCAAAGCAAAGCCGACAAGAAGACAAGGGCGGCGAGTGTCGACACGCAGGGGTTGGAACTGGTCGAGGCAGTGGTGCGCAACGACTCCATGATGATCAATCGCACCGTGACCCAATTGCGTCTGCAAAACCAGTTCGGCCTGCACTTGGTGGCAGTGGCGCGCGACGGCAGCCGGCTCAAGCAACGCTTGCGGCAAATTCGCTTTCGCCCAGGCGATGTCTTGTTGATGCAAGGCGGGGAAAGTGAGCTCGCCGAAAGCCTGGCGACACTGGGTTGCCTGCCGTTGGCCAATCGTAATCTGACCATTGGTCAGCCGCGCATGCTGATGATCTCGCTGGCTATCTTTGCTCTGGCTATTCTCGCTATCCTGTTCGAGCTATTACCCGCTGCCGTGGCGCTGACCAGCGCGGCCTTGGTTTCGCTATTGGTGGGGGTGTTGTCGCTGCGTGACGGCTATCAGGCCATTGATGGGCCGGTGATTGTCCTACTCGCTGCGATGCTTCCGGTGGGCAATGCCCTGGAGACCAGCGGCGGTGCAGGGCTGATTGCCGAAGGGCTGCTGACCCTTGGAAAGCAGTGGCCGGTGATCGTCACCCTGGTGACGCTGTTCGTGATTACCATGCTGTTGTCGAACGTCATCAACAACGCGGCGGCAGCGGTGCTGATGGCGCCGATTGCCGCCAGCCTGGCCGAGGGTTTCGACGCCTCGCTGGACCCCTTCCTGATGGTGGTGGCGGTGAGTGCTTCCTGCGCCTTTTTGACCCCCATCGGCCACCAGTCCAATACATTGGTACTGGGACCGGGGGGGTATCGCTTCGGTGATTACTGGAAGCTGGGCCTGCCCATGTCACTGCTAGTGTTGGCAGTAGGCATGCCCATGATTCTGTGGGTATGGCCTCTATAAGCGAGACACGTCAAGAAACCGTGGCGTTATGGTCGATCAGGGTTGCCTTGTCGGTGGCGAACTCATCGTAAGCGAAGTCATCGACACTGAGCATTTCCAGCACTTCCGCTTCGAAAATTTCCATGAACTTGGCATCCTCTTCGCTGACCAGGCCTTTTTCCAGGGCGGCTGTCATACGCTGTTCGGGATGCAGGGCGGTCTCGGGTAGTTCCCCTTTGGCATAGGCTTTGTTGACGGTGCGATAAAGCTTCTCGGCACGCTCGTAATCCACCAGCAGCGCATTGTAACGAGCCAGTGGGTTGCTCACTTCGCCATCGTCGCTATCCCAGGTGTTTTCCAGCATCTTGCTGCGCAGAGCGCTATGCGTGGAGACCTTGCCGGCGATTTCACGGGCGAAATCATCATGCGGCTTGTCCCAACGGCGCCCGGTAGGCATCACGACCCATTTCAGGGTCTTGCCCAGCGGTCGGTTGGGCAGGTTATCGAAAACTTCGACGAAGGCCTGTTCGGCACGCTGGAGCAAGAAACGGCAGCTGTAATGCAGCAGGGCCTCTTCACCCTCGACTCGCTTGTCGTTCGCCTGCCACTGCTTGAGTACCATGGAGGCCAGATACAGGTTGGATAACACGTCGCCGAGGCGAGCGGAAAGCATTTCACGCTTTTTCAAGGCGGAGCCGAGGCTTGCCATGGCAGCGTCTGCACACAGCCCGAAGCCCGCGGAGAGCCGGGTGATATCCTGGGCGTAAACGGCAGCAGGGCCTTCAAAGGGAACCTTGGCCTTGCCTAGCTCCAGCCCCAGGGTAAAGGCGCGGGCGGCGTTACCGAAGATCAAGCCGGCATGACTGAAAAACGCCTTGTCGAACGCCTGGATGTCATCGGCATCCTTCGCCGCCAGTTCTTCGAGTACATACGGATGGCAGCGGATCACACCTTGACCGAAGATCATCAGGTTGCGGGTCATGATGTTGGCGCCTTCCACGGTGATCGCCACCGGGTTGGCACTGTAACCGATGCCCAGATAGTTGCGCGGGCCAAGCGTCACTGCCTTGCCGCCATGCACATCCATGGCATCGCTCAGGATCACGCGCTGGAATTCGGTCAATTGGCTTTTCAGAATCGCCGAGGGCACGGCGGGTTTTTCGCCATGATCGATCAGGTTGGCGGTCTGATACACCGTCGCCTGGGAGATATAAGCCAGCGCCGCCATACGTGCCAGAGGTTCCTGAACGCCTTCCATTTCCGCGACTGGGACGTTGAACTGACGGCGAACGCGGGTAAAGCCGCCACTCCAGCCCAGGGCATAGCGAGCGGTGCCGGTGGCGCCGGAGGGCAGCGTGATGCAACGGCCGATGGACAGGCACTCGACCAGCATGCGCCAGCCCTGGCCGATCATCTCCGGGCCGCCGATGATGGTATCCAGCGGGACGAAGACGTTCTGGCCCTTGATCGGGCCGTTCATGAAGGGGCTGCCGATGGGGTGGTGACGACGCCCGATTTCCATCCCCGCCGTGTCGCGTGGAATCAGCGCCAGGGTAATGCCTCGGTTGGTTTCGTCGCCTAGCAGGTGCTCCGGGTCGAACAGGCGAAAGGCCAGACCCACCACGGTGGCAATCGGCGCCAGGGTGATCCAGCGCTTTTCGAAGTTCAGACGCAGGCCCAGGACTTCCTGGCCGTCGATCATTTCCTTGCACAGGATGCCGGTATCGGGCAGCGCCGTGGCGTCACTTCCGGCGCGGGGACCAGTCAAGCCGAAACAGGGGATTTCACGCCCGTCAGCCAGACGCGGCAGGTAGTGATCCTTTTGCTCCTCGGTGCCGTATTTGAGCAATAATTCGCCCGGGCCGAGGGAGTTGGGAACGCCCACCGTGACCATCAGGGTTTCATTGACCGAGAGTTTTTGCAGCACCAGCGACTGCGCCTTGGCAGAGAAGCCCAGGCCGCCGTACTCCTTGGGAATGATCAGACCGAAGAAGCCTTCCCGCTTGAGCAAATCCCATAATGGCTGAGGCAGGTCGGCGCGCTCGCGGGTGATGTTCCAGGCGTTGCACATCCCTGCAGCCTTGGCGCACTGGTTGTCGAGAAAAGCCTGTTCCTCCTGGGTGATGCCGTCATCGCGATAATCGAGCAGTTTGTTCCATTGGGGCCTGCCGGAAAACAGCTCACCGTCCCAGGATACCGTGCCGGCTTCCAGGGCGGTACGTTCCGTGTCGGAGACCTTGGGCGCGACTTTCTTGAACATGGCGAACAGGCGCGGCGTGAGCCATCGGCGGCGCAGCATGGGCAAACCGGCAGCGGCGATAAGCGCGGCGCCGAGCAACAAGACGACACCGATCAGCTCAGCGTCGAGTAACAGCCCGGCAATACCCAGGACGCCCAGCACCGCAAGCGCCGACGTGGCGCCGGCCTCGCGGCGCATCACGACAAGCAGGCCGGCCACGGCCAGCAGGATAAGCAATAGGGTGAGCATGAGGAATCTCCAGCAATGGTCAGGAAAGAGGCGCTGTCTCGAACAGTTGTTTGAATATTGGCAGACAAGCTTGCCGTGATGCAAGCGTCTTGCCCCATTGTCGAGAGATAATCCCAGCGTCGGACAACAATACGCCGTGTCCCTTGAGCGGGAGCACGGCGTTTGGAGGCGGCTTGATCGGAATCAGGCGGAATGCTTTTCCGAACGTCTGGCGGGCAGGCCGTCAGCGACGAAGTAATCCACCTCGGCACGCGGCAGCGGTTGACGGCCACGAATCCTGTCGGCGATCTTTTCCGCCAGCATGATGGTGGGGGCATTGAGGTTGCCGGTGGGAATGAACGGGAAGAGTGATGCATCCACCACACGCAGGCTTTCCACGCCGTGAACGCGGCCTTCGCCGTCGGTCACCGCCATGGGGTCTTCACCCATCCGGCAGGTGCCGCAAGGGTGATAGGCGGTTTCGGCATGCTGCTTGACGAAGCTGTCGAGCTCGGCGTCGGATTGAACCTCCGGGCCGGGTGAGACCTCAGGGCCTCGATAGGCATCGAAGGCGGGCTGGGCGATGATATCCCGGGTCAAACGAATGGCATCCCGGAATTCCTGCCAATCCTTCTCGGTGGACATGTAATTGAACAGGATGCTGGGAACGGCATCCGGGTCACGTGAAGTCAGGCGGATACGCCCGCGGCTTTCCGAGCGCATCGAGCCTACGTGAGCCTGGAAACCGTGTGCTTCAACGGCGCTCTTGCCGTTGTAGCTGATCGCGATCGGCAGGAAATGATACTGCAGGTTGGGCCAGGCTTCGTCGTCATTGCTGCGAATGAAACCGCAGGATTCGAACTGATTGCTGGCGCCGACGCCCTTGCCGAACAGTAGCCATTCGGCGCCGATCTTCGGCTGGTTGTACCACTTCAAAGCCGGATACAGCGAAATCGGCTGTTTGCATTCATATTGAATGTACATCTCCAGATGGTCCTGGAGGTTCTCACCCACGCCGGGCAGGGAGTTGACCAGCGCAATATCGAAGTCGCGCAGGTGCTCAGGGTTACCGATGCCCGAGCGTTGCAGAATCTGCGGAGAGGCGATGGCGCCGCCGCACAGCAATACCTCACGGCGTGCCTTGGCTGCTTGCTGTTGGCCCTTGCGGGCATAGCGCACGCCCACGGCACGCTTGCCTTCGAATTCGATCACGTCGGTGGTGGCGTGGGTTTCGATGGTCAAGTTGGGGCGATGCCTGGCCCGATCCAGATAGCCGCGAGCGGTGGAGGACCGGCGGCCCTTGGGCGTCACGAAGCGATCCATGGGGCCGAAGCCTTCCTGCTGGTAGCCGTTGACGTCCTCGGTTTCCGGGTAACCCGCCTGTACACCGGCCTCGATGAAGGTACGGTACAAGGGATTATTGGTGGATTTGGGCGTGGTCACGCAGACCGGTCCCTCGCCGCCGTGATAGGCATTGGGGCCGATATCACGCGTTTCGGATTTCTTGAAATAAGGCAGGCAGCTCAAGTAGTCCCAGTCTTCGAGCCCCGGCTGTTGCGCCCAGTTATCGTAATCCAGGGCGTTACCCCGGATGTAGCACATGCCGTTAATCAGCGAGGAGCCACCCAGCCCCTTGCCGCGCCCGCATTCCATGCGCCGGCCGTCCATGTGCGGCTCGGGGTCGGTCTCAAACGCCCAGTTGTAGCGCTTGCCCTGTAACGGATACGCCAGAGCGGCCGGCATCTGGGTACGAAAATCCAGACGGTAGTCCGGGCCGCCGGCTTCAAGCAGCAGCACACTGACATCGGCGTCTTCGGTCAGGCGCGCCGCCAGCGTATTGCCGGCGGAACCCGCCCCGATGATGATGTAGTCGAATTCATGTCGGGTCATTCAGGTCTCCTTAAAATACCGACTCAAACGGGCCCATCTCGATCTGGATGGACTTGGTCTGGGTATAGTGGGCCAGCGTCTCGATGCCATTTTCACGACCGATGCCGGACTGCTTGTAACCACCGACAGGCATTTCGGCGGGAGATTCGCCCCAGGTGTTGATCCAGCAGATCCCCGCTTCCAGTTGATGGATCACCCGGTGGGCACGGTTCAGGCTTTCGCTGAAGACCCCGGCGGCAAGCCCGTAAACGGTAGCGTTGCTACGCTGAATGACTTCGTCCTCGTTATCGAAGGCGAGAATCGCCATGACCGGGCCAAAAATTTCCTCGCGTACGATACGCATTTCGTCGGTGCAATCGGTGAAAACGGTAGGCGCGGCCCAGGCACCCTGGGACCATTCAATTCCGCCTCTATCACCCTGATTCCAAGCATTGCCGCCGGCGAGCAGCGTGGCGCCTGCCTGTTTGCCGAGTTCAATATAGGAAAGCACTTTTTCCTGATGCTCGAAGCTCACCAGGGGGCCGAAGTTGACCTCCGGGTCGAGGGGGTCGCCGGCCTTGATACGCGCCACGCGTTCGACCACCTTGGCCTCGAAGGCGTCCTTGACCGTGCGCTCGACGAACACCCGGGTGCCATTGGTGCAGATCTGCCCGCTGGAATAGAAGTTGGCCATCATGGCGGCATCGGCGGCGCGGTCCAGGTCGGCATCGGCGAACACGATCAGCGGCGATTTACCGCCGAGCTCCATGGTGACGCCCTTGAGAGTGGAGCCCCCGGCGGCAGCCATGACTTTCTTGCCGGTGCCGACTTCACCGGTGAACGTCACCTTGGCGATGCCGGGATGCTCGGTAAGCATCTGTCCCACGCGGCCATCGCCCTGCACCACGTTGAATACCCCATTGGGCAGGCCGGCTTCGGTGAAGATGTCGGCAAGCGCCAAGGTGGTAAGCGGAGTGACTTCGCTGGGCTTGAACACCATGGCGTTTCCGGCGGCCAGCGCCGGTGCGGCCTTCCAGCAAGCGATCTGGATCGGGTAGTTCCAGGCGCCGATAGCGCCGATGACACCCAGCGGTTCCCTGCGGGTATAAACGAAGGAGCTGTCACGCAGCGGAATCTGGCTGCCCTCAATGGCCGGCGCCAGCCCCGCGTAATATTCCAGTGCGTCGGCACCGGTGACGATATCCACGTTGGCGGTTTCACTGATGGGTTTGCCGGTGTTGAGCGTTTCCAGTTCGGCGATTTCGTCGTTGCGTTCTCTCAATAGTGCCACTGCGCGTTGCATGATGCGGCCACGCTGCATGCCGGTCATGGCGGCCCATTCGCGTTGGCCGCGCTGCGCTGCTTCAACGGCGCTGTCGACATCCGCCTGGCTGGCTTGCTGGACATTGGCCAGCAGGCTGCCGTCAAAAGGGTTGGTCACGGTAAACATCTCGCCGGACGTAGCCTCCACCCGGCGACCGTCGATATAGAGTGGCTGCGTCTCGGAAAGGCTGTCGAGAATTGACATGTCGGACTCCTTCAGGTGGATAGGGTGTCAGTCGGTTGAATGGGTGTCTATGGGGCTTGGAGGCGCTGGCTGTGATGAGCCAGCAACTGGTCGAGATATTGGTATGCCAGGCGTCGTGCCTGGTCGGCATCCAGACCTTCCGGCGTGAGCGCACCGCGTAGCCACAGGCCATCGATCATCGCCGCCAGGCCGCGGGCGGCATCGCGCGCTTCATCGCGCGGCATGAGACGGCAGAACTGGTGACAGAGGTTGGCGTAGAGGCGTCGGTCGTTGACATATTGCAAGCGCTGCAGTATGGGCTTGTGCATGCTGCTGGCCCAGAAGGCCAGCCAGGTCTTGGCGGCAGGGCCGGTCACCTGCGTGCGGTCGAAATTGCCTTCGATGATCGCCCCTATATAGGCTCTTGCAGAGTGGTCGCCGAGAGCGTGGCGTCGCGCGGCGACGGCATTGCCCAGGTCGGTGAGGATCTGGCGCATGGTGGCTTCGAGCAGCCCATCCTTGCCCCCGAAATAATGGCTGATAATCCCCGCGGATACACCCGCATGACGCGCAATGCGCATCACCGTCGCTTCCGCAAGCCCGACTTCATCAATCGCTGCCATGGTGGCCGCGATCAACTGCTGACGGCGAATGGGTTCCATTCCGACCTTGGGCACGTCTATCTCCTTGCGTTGTCACCTGCACTTGAAACCAGGCGGTAGTCATGGTTACCTGTTTTAGGATGGCATTTTTTTATTGAACGTTCAATCAATAAAAGAAGCCCGGTTAGATACTCAAATGCGATAAGCAAATCACTTCGGGCAAATGCCATTGCTGGTTCGTCAATCTCAGGAGAGCTTCATGAAAAAATTGCCTTTCACTCGAAAAATGCTGGCCGCTAGCGTGGCTGTTGTAGGAACCGCAGCCAGTTTGCCCGCGATGGCGGAGCAGTGTGAAACGGTTCGCTTTGCGGAAGTCGGCTGGACCGATATCACGGCCACCACAGCACTTGCCAGCGAAGTACTGGAAGGATTGGGCTATACCGCAAGTATCGACACGGTGTCGGTGCCGATCGCTTATGCCGGTATGCGCAATAACGATTTCGATGTGTTTCTGGGCAACTGGATGCCGTCCATGGCCTCGATCAGCGACCCTTATATTGAAAAAGGTGAGGTGGATCGTCTGGGAGCCAACCTGGAAGGGGCCAAATACACCTTGGCGGTACCTCAGTATGTGCATGACGCCGGGGTAACCTCGGTGACCGACCTGGCTGACTATGCGGATGAATTCGAACAGCGTATTCATGGCATTGAAGCCGGCAATGACGGTAACGAACTGATCGAAAAGATGATCGAAGACGACGCCTACGGCCTGGGTGACTGGCAAGTGGTCAACTCCAGTGAAGCCGGGATGTTGGCGGAGCTACGCGCACGCGTTCCCAATGAGAAATGGATGGTGTTTCTGGGATGGGAGCCGCATCCCATGAACACCAACTTCGATATTGCCTACCTGGAAGGCATCGATGATTACTTCGGCCCGGAACTAGGCGGCGCCACGGTCTACACCAATACCCGTGGCGGTTATGCCGAGGAATGCCCCAATGTGGCGACCTTCCTGGAGAATCTGTCCTTCACGCTGGAAATGGAAAACCAGATCATGAGCGCGATCATGGATGACGGCAAAGCGCCGCGCGATGCTGCGCGTGACTATCTCCTGGCTCACGATGAAGTGTTGGACGTTTGGTTGGAAGGCGTCAGCACACGCGAAGGGGATGATGCCGCTGTTGCCGTGCGCGAAGCGCTGAGCAACTGAAGTCTGCTAGATAATCCCAAAGGCAAGTTGAAATTGGGCTTGCCTTTGGGGAATGAGAAATGCATAATAAGCCCCCGCTGATGTCGGAAAGGCTACGTAGCTCAGCTGGTTAGAGCACATCACTCATAATGATGGGGTCCCCTGTTCAAATCAGGGCGTAGCCACCAACATCCGCTAGGTATCGGTAAGATACTGCATTATGGTGGCCCCTTAGGTCCTCCCGCAATGCTAAACCACGAACCCCGCCAGGCCCGGAAGGGAGCAACGGTAGTGGTGGTCGCGTGTGCCGGGATGTGGCTTTTGGGGCCACCTCCATTTAAAGATGACAGATTTTGCAATGAAAGCTGTCAAGTTGCTTTTTATTATGTGAATTTCCTATCTTACCCGCCTTCTGAAATAGTATCTACTCGACTGCCCTGCATCCATAGCACGACGGCAACTGCTTCTCCTTGGCTTCTTCGTGAGCATCAACATCCCCAGTTATTCAGATACCCGGCGCCTCTGTATCTCCCTTACTATTTGTCCCGCCAGCAAGGGAATGACGCTCATTGCCAGAATCAGAAGCCAGGGTTGCCAGCCTAGGGGCTGGGTTTGCAGTAGGTCAGAGAGCACCGGCAGGTATGCAGCGGCCGCCAACAGCGCGATGCAAAGTGCCAGCGCTCCCCATACCCAGGGGTTGCGGGTTATCTCGTTAAGCAGAATGGGAGATTTCGGATCCCGTAAAACGAAGGTAAACCAGAGCTTGCCGAAAGCCAGAGTGAGAAAAGAAACCGTCACCGCTTCCAGCTCGGTCAATCCCAGCCAATGTTCTCCCAGCAGCAGGGCAGTCAGCACACAGACTGCCAGAATGGCAGCAAATCCCGAGATCTCCATCCAGTGGGCTCGGGTCAGCACCGACTCCTGAGGGCTACGGGGTGGCTCTTCCATCTCACTTCCGCTGGCTGGGCCGAGCCCCAGAGCGAGAGCGGGAAAGACATCGGTGAGCACATTGAGATAGAGAATCTGCAGAGGAAGCAGCGGCAGAGGCCAGCCGGCGCCGATGGCTACTGCCACCGCCAGTACCTCGGCGACATTCGTGGTGAGCATGAACATGACGGACTTGCGGATGTTGCCGAAAATGACTCTTCCCTGCCTCACCGCCGCCACGATAGTTTCAAAGGCGTCATCCTTCAGCACCATGTCGGCAACCTGCTTGGCCGCCTCCGTGCCCCTTTTGCCCATGGCAATGCCGATGTCTGCCTTTTTCAGAGCGGGTGCATCGTTGACGCCGTCACCGGTCATGGCCACGATCTCTCCCCGATTCTGATAAATGCTCACCAAGTCGAGTTTCTGCTCAGGGCTCACCCTGGCAAAGATGTTGGCACGGTAGATCTTCTCCTGCTGGTCCTCGTCGATATCGTCGGGGGAACCGATATCGCGTCCCAGCATGCCGACTGTCTCCGGGTCATCCTTGCCCCCGACGATCCCCACGGCTCGGGCGATCGCGGTAGCGGTCTCTATTTGATCGCCGGTGACCATCTCCACCCGGATACCTGCGGCCTGACAGGTGTCTATCGCCTCTTTTACATTCTCGCGGGGTGGATCAAGCAAGCCTGCAAGGCCGAGGAAGCACAAATCTTCATAGGGATCGGAATCCTCAGTCTCGGTCCGTTTCTCGGCCATTGCCAGAAGGCGCAAACCCTCGCCTGCCAGTTGACTGGCGCGTTCAACCCATTGCCGGCGTGTCTCGTCATCCAACGGCTCGGTGCCGTCATCCGCCAGGATATCGCTGCAGACATCCAGCACCGCCTCGGGAGCGCCCTTTACTGCCACGTAATACTGGCCCTCATCTTGGTGGAAGGTGGCCATCTTCTTGAGCCGGGGCTCGAATTGTTCCACCCGAACCTCGGGCCGCTCTTCCAGCAACGATTCCCGTTCCAGTCCCTGGTCTTTTCCTCCTTTCAGAAGCGCGACTTCAGTGGGGTCGCCGCGGGGGTTGTCTTCTCCCTGTTGCTGATCGAGGGATGCGCCATTACAGAGCACCCCCACCTCCAGAGCGCGGCGAACCCCCGCCTTGTCCGCAAGTTCTTCTTCTGCGAGCTCGGCTTCTTCCAGCACCAGCTCGCCAGTCGGGGTGACGATTTTTTGCAACCGCATCCGGTTTTCAGTCAGGGTGCCGGTCTTGTCCGAAAAGATCACCCGGGTGGCTCCCAGGGTTTCCACCGCAGTGAGCTGGTTTACCAGGGCGTTACGGGCGGCCATCAGGTACATGCCACGGGCGAGGGCAATGGTGGCGACGATAGGAAGACCTTCAGGAATGGCGGCCACACCCAGGGCCAGTGCCGTCTCGATCACCAGCGCGGCCTCTTGCTCCCGCACCAGAAAACCCACCGCGGCAACCACGACGGCAATAAAAATGGTCAATACGGCGAGGCGGCGCCCCAGTTGATCCAGCCGCTGCTGCAAGGGTGTGACGGTTCCTTCGGCCGATTCCGCAAGCGCTGATACCCGGCCCAGTTCCGTCTCCGAACCAGTGGCCGCCGCAGTGCCCACCGCAGTGCCATCGGCGATGCTGGTGCCCTTGTAGAGCATGTTAGTGCGGTCGGCGAGGTCGGTATCCGCTGGCAGAGCATCGGTTAATTTACTCACCGGAACGGACTCACCGGTAAGGGGCGCTTCGTTGACCCTCAGGTGTTGCGCCTCTAGCAAGCGCACATCGGCGGGGACGAGGTCGCCGGCTTCCAGCAGTACGATATCGCCAGGCACGATTTCCGATGCAGCAATCTCCCGCTCACGGCCTTCCCGCCGGACCCGGGTCATGTGCTCTCCCAATCGGCGCAGGGCGGCCATGGATCGTACGGCCTTCCATTCGCTGACAAAGCCGATGGCGGTATTGACCAGCAGTACTGCCAGAACCGCGAAACCTTCCGGCAGGCGGCCGGTGGCAAACGCCAGAACGGCGGCGCCGCCCAGCAGGTAAATGACGATACTGCGAAACTGTCCCAGAAGGATCCGCCACCAGGGTCGGCTCTGCGTCACCCGCAGCTGGTTCGGTCCGTACTGTTTGAGACGCTCCTGAGCTTCCTGGCCACTCAGCCCCGTCTCTGCTCGAACCTCCAGCTGGTCGAGAACATCATCTATTTCGGTAGCATGCCAATCGGGGTTGTCGGAAGCAGTGCGTTTTTTTTCGGTTACGGAGCTCAATCGGGGTAAACCTCGCTTATCCGCGTTAGGCAGAGGTGGCCAGCTGGATAATCCGGAGAAAATCCTCCGCCTCGAGGGAAGCCCCGCCCACCAGTGCGCCATCAATATCGGCCTGGGCGAAAAAATCCGCGGCATTGTCCGGTTTCACCGAGCCGCCGTACTGGATGCGGATAGCCGCGGCCGCCGCCTTGCCGTAGGCGAATTCCATGTATCGACGAATGGCGGCGTGAGCGGATGCCGCATCTTCCGGCGTGGCGCTCTCGCCGGTACCGATGGCCCATACCGGTTCATAGGCTAGGGTCACCTGTCGTAGCTGATCGGAAGCGACACCGGCCAGGCCGTAGCACAGCTGCGCTGTGTTGACAGCATCCGTCTGATCCGCTTCCCGTTGCTCCAGCGTTTCACCGATGCACAGAGTGGTATCAAAGCCGGCATCCAGGGCTGCCAGAAGCTTTTGGTTGACGAGAACATCCGATTCTCCCAGCTTGTGCCGTCGCTCCGAGTGACCTACCAGCACCGTCTGGCAGTCGATATCCCTGAGCATCTCCAGTGAGATCTCCCCGGTAAACGAGCCATTCGATTTCCCATGGAAGTTCTGGGCGCCGAGCTTGATGGAACTTCCGGCTTCGGAAAGCACACCGGCAACCCTATCCAGATAAGGCAGCGCGGGGTAAATGCAGAGATCCAGGGATTGCGTGTCCGCCTCGGCCACCAACTTTTCAGCCAATGCGATGGAATCCTTGCGGTTAAGGTTCATCTTCCAGTTGCCGCCGATGGTTTTTCTGCGCTTTGTCATGGAGTTAATCTCAACTTTTCGTCAACCATGTGATTGGGAGGCGTCCACCAAAGAGACTGTCTGAGGTTCGCGGGTAGTGTCCGGCACAAACTCATCGCTCAGGCTCCGAATTTTCGCAGACGGCCGGCGTGGGCCAGTGCCAGGGTCATGAGATGTTTTGCCGGCAGGTGGCCGAGCCCTCCGCCGGCACAGACGGTTTCACCGAAGACCTCGACGCTGTCCACTCGGCAGGTGTTCGCGCTGATCAGAACCGGTACCGGATGCCAGCTATGACTGGCCAGTGCACTGGGAGTGCTGTGATCTCCCGTCACCACAATGACATCAGGTTGCAGTTTGATCAGTCGGGGAATTGCCCGGTCCAGCTCCTCGATGGCGGCCACCTTGCCGTCGAAGTCGCCATCCTCGCCGCGGCTGTCCGTCTCCTTGAAGTGCAAGAACAGAAAATCGTGGTGCGACCAGGCAGCCTTCAACGCATCGATTTCGCTGTCCAGGTCGGGACCGCAGTCCACGACTTTCATACCCAGCAGCCGGGCGATGCCCCGGTACATGGGATATCCCGCCAGGGCACAGCCATTCAGCCCATAGCTTTCCCTCAACGACGCTAGCCGGGGCAACTGCGCGAAACCCCGCAACAGCACCATGTTGGCCGGCACTTCCTCGGCGAGAATTTCCCGGACCTGTTCTAAGAACGTGCTCACTAGGCGGGCGGTTTCCTGTGACTTTTCTTCCTGGGCATTGGGTTCACGGGGCGGCACCCCAGTTCGGTGGGGATCCGTGTCGTTTACCTGGGCGCCCAATACCTCTTTTTGACTTCGTAAAACCAGCAGAAAACGGTGTTCCTTGACCGGTTCGACGTAAACTTCCACGTCGTCGAGACGAATCTCCTTGAGCATCTGCACCAGCCGGGTACCTTCCCGGGAATCGATGCGGCCGGCCCGCCGGTCGCTCACCTCGCCGTCGCTGTCCAGGGTGCAGAAATTACCGCGGGCCGCAACGTCACCAGGCTTCAGGTCGAAGTCGATGCCGAGCGCGGTAAGAACCCCGCGTCCGATGTTGTGCTCCACCGGATCGTAGCCAAAAAGAGCCATATGACCGGGTCCGCTGCCGGGTGTGATGCCAGGCGCCACAGGGTAGGTCAAGCCTGTGGCGCCCTGACTCGCCAACCGATCCAGGTTAGGCGTTCGGGCTGCTTCCAGTTCCGTGCCCCGACCTTCACTGTCAATTCCACCGAGGCCGTCCGCCACGACAAACAGAATTTTTGCCTCGCTCTCGGTGAGGAGGGGTCTGAGATCCATTGGTTAATCCTCCTTCAGAACATTCAGCGCCGGCAGTGAGCCATGGGCGAGATAGTCGAGAAAGGCGCCGCCACCGGTGGAAAGGTGCGTCAGCTTATTCTCTATCCCGACCCTGTGAACCGCCTGTCCGGTTTCTCCGCCACCGACAACGGTGACCGCGCGGGACGCAGCCATGGCTTCCGCTATATGCCGTGTACCGCTGAAATATCTTTCCTCCTCGATCTTGCCCATGGGTCCATTCCATACCACTGTAGCGGCGTTCCCGATGGCTTTTGCATAGCGGGAGGCGGTCTCCGGGCCGATGTCCATTCCCATCCAGTCGCCGGTGATTTCTCTGCCTGTACGGGTCTCTTCCCCCATGCCCATGACATGGTCTGTGGGCAGAAGCAGTTTGTCACCGGCCTTCTCGAGAATCTCACGGGCGTCGTCCAGGCGATCTTCCTCCACCTTGGAAGAGCCCGTGGAAACTCCCTGGGCCCGCAGGAACGTATAGGCCATGGCACCGCCGATCAGTATCTGCTCGGCACGGCCGATGAGGGCGTTGATGGCTTCGAGCTTGTCCGCTACTTTGGCGCCGCCGAAAACTGCCACCAGCGGGCGCTGTGGGTTATCGACAACTTTGTCCAGGGCTTCGATTTCCTGCTCCACCAGGCAACCTGCCGCTCGCTTGTCTGCCGGGAAGTGCGTTGCTAGCGCGTGTACGGAAGCGTGCTTTCGATGGCAGGCCGAGAAGGCGTCGTTAACGTAAATATCACCGAGCCCGGCCAGCGCCTTTGCGAACTGGTCGTCGTTATCCTTTTCGCCGGGATGGAATCGCAAGTTTTCCAGCAAAAGGATCTCGCCACCGCCCAGAGATCGAGCCATCTCCTCAGCCTGCGACCCCACGACTTCCTCACAGTGGCGTATCCGCTTGCCGGGCAGCAGTTCAGAGAGCTTTTCGGCAACCGAAGCCAGGCTCAGGCTTACCACCGGCTCACCGCCCGGCCGGCCGAGGTGGCTCATCAATACGCAGCCGACGTTTTTCTCCAGAAGGTAACGTAGCGTCGGCAGGGCGGCGCGGATCCGGCTATCGTCCAGAACCGTGCCTTCGTCATCCAAGGGGACGTTAAAGTCCACGCGAACGAGAGCGCGCGAATTGGTTAAATTCAGGTCACTCAATGTGTTCATGCTTTACGGCCTCCTGCCTTCTGATAAATGGATCGGAGGGCTGCAGAAGTGCCCCGTGAATTCATGATGTTCGATCCATGCTTATTTAAAACTAGTCAATCTTTAGCCGAGCACAACCGGGCTTGCTGTGGAGAAGATGAGGATCTGTAATGGATAGGTCTGCAAAAAACCTGAAAAGACCCCCGCTGGAAGGGACCTCTATCAGGGTCTATTATTTCTTAGATTTCCGATGCTTCCCGAAAACAGCGTACACGAGCCCTAATCGAGGTGAATTGAATGGACGAAATCGAACGTATTCTCGGTGGTGAAGCCGAATCACTGCTTGGTTATGAGTGCCGCGGTATCAGTCGCAATCATCTGCATTTACCGGGGCCCGATTACGTGTCCCAAGTGCTTGTCGACAGTGATCGTTCCAATGTCGTGCTGCGCAATCTGCAGACGATCCTGGGACACGGCCGGCTGGGGGGCACGGGCTATGTGTCGATTCTGCCGGTCGATCAGGGCGTGGAACATTCTGCTGGCGCATCGTTTGCACCGAACCCGCTGTACTTTGATCCCGCGAATCTTGTGGAATTGGCGATTGAGGGTGGCTGCAACGCCATTGCATCGACTTACGGCGTACTGGCGTCGGTCAGCCGCCGTTATGCCCACAAGATTCCATTCCTGGTAAAACTCAATCACAACGAACTCCTGACCTATCCGAACCAGTACGATCAGACCCTGTTCGCCAATGTCGATCAGGCGTTTGAGCTCGGAGCCGTTGCCGTTGGCGCAACGATCTACTTCGGCTCGCCTGAGTCGCGCCGGCAGATCGAAGAGGTGTCGCAAGCGTTTGAGCGCGCCCATGAGCTGGGCATGGTCACCGTGCTATGGGCGTATCTCCGCAACCCGGCATTCAAGCAGGATGATGTCGATTACCATACGGCAGCCGATCTGACCGGACAGGCCAATCATCTGGCCGTGACCATCGGCGCCGATATCGTCAAGCAAAAGCAGGCGACGGTGAACGGAGGCTTTAAAGCGCTCGATTTCGGAAAGACCCACGAGCGTGTGTACTCGGAGCTGGCCCCCGATCACCCGATTGAGCTTGCCCGCTATCAGGTGGCGAACTGCTACATGGGCCGCATTGGGCTGATCAATTCGGGCGGCGCATCCGGCAGTGACGATCTGCATCAGGCCGTGCGCACGGCCGTGATCAACAAGCGCGCCGGCGGCATGGGACTGATCTCAGGGCGCAAGGCCTTCCAGAAGCCCATGGCTGAAGGCGTACAGCTATTGCACGCGATTCAGGACGTCTATCTCTCCGAGGCGGTGACCGTGGCCTGACCAGATTCTTCGGGACCAAACACATAATTTCTTGACTAGGCTTAAATACAAGTCAGACAACTTTCCCTGAAAGGCATGAGGCCTTGGTCATGAAGATGGGCATAAATGTGTCAATGGGGATCACAATGGAAAAAGGGAGATTTGAATGAGTCCTTCCGAGAATAGGAATAAGAGCGCTGGCAGGCAAGAGGAAGCAGGGCGCGCCACAAAAGGCCAGGAACACGAGCATGATCATGAGCAAGGTGGCGGGCATGACCATGGAGACCACGATAAACACGCTGGCCATAGTGTGGCGATGTTTCGAAGCAAATTCTGGGTTTGTCTGGTTCTCACTCTCCCCATCCTTTTCTTCAGCGAGAGAATCCAGAACTGGTTTGGCTATTCAGCGCCTGAATTTACCGGCGCATGGTTGATCGCTCCGGTTCTCGGCACCGTCGTGTTTTTTTACGGCGGGATGGTTTTCCTTAAAAGCGCATGGCATGAACTCCAAGGCCGCGAGCCGGGCATGATGACGCTAATCTCGCTGGCGATTACTGTCGCCTTTGTGTTCAGCCTGGCCGTGACCCTGGGATTTCCCGGCAATGATCTCTGGTGGGAGCTGGCCACGCTTGTAACCATCATGCTGCTCGGCCACTGGATCGAGATGCGTTCTGTAAGTCAGGCACAGGGCGCCCTGAAAGAGTTGGCCAAGCTGATACCCGACACTGCTTTGCGGCTGGTGGATGGTGATACCGAGGAAGTACCGGCGGATCAACTCAAGGAAGGGGATCTCATCCTGGTGAAGCCCGGCGCGAGTGCCCCTGTGGATGGCGTGGTAAAAGAAGGCCAGAGTTCCATGGACGAGTCCATGATTACGGGCGAATCCAAGCCGGTTGAAAAACAGGAGGGCGATGAGGTAGTTGGTGGTACGGTAAATGGCGAGGGCTCCCTACGAGTCGAGGTGACCAAAGCCGGCGACGAAATGGCGCTGGCAGGCATCATGCGAATGGTGGAAGAAGCTCAGAGTTCCCGCTCACGCTCACAGGCGCTGGCTGACCGTGCCGCTTTCTGGTTGACGGTAGCTGCAGTAAGCGCAGGCATACTGACCTTTGCGGCTTGGATGCTTGCCGGCGCTACCTGGGATTTCACCATCAGTCGGGTAGTGACCGTTCTGGTCATTGCCTGCCCCCATGCTCTTGGCCTGGCAGTGCCTCTGGTCACCGCCATTTCGACCACATTGGGCGCCCACAATGGCTTGCTGGTTCGGGACCGCCGCGGTCTCGAACAGGCGCGTAACCTCAATACCGTTGTATTCGACAAGACCGGCACATTGACATTGGGTGAGCACCGCGTCCTCGACACGGTTCCGGCGGAAGGAGAGGACATTGATGAAGTCCTGAAATTGGCCGCTGCAGTGGAGCAGGATTCAGAACATCCCATTGGCAAGGCGCTGCGCATGAGCGCCGAAGAGCGAGAGCTGGAGATTCCCGAGGCCCGAAATTTCAAGGCGAAGGCGGGAGAGGGAGTTGAGGCTGAGGTGGATTCCCGCAAGCTTCAGGTAGGAGGCCCCGCCTTGCTGGAGCAACTCGGTGTTGATGTTGCCGAGTCGCTTCAGAAGGCAGCTGAGGATTTTGGTAAGGAAGGGCAGGCTGCGATTTACTTGGTCGAAGAAAAGAAGGTGCTCGCAGTCTTTGCCATTGCTGATGCGATCAGAGAAGAATCCTACGATGCGATACGCGAGTTGCACGATCACGGCATCGAGGTCGCCATGCTTACCGGAGACTCGACGGCCGTTGCCAACTCAGTCGCGCGTGAGCTGGGTATCGACACGGTATTTGCCGAAGTCCTGCCGGATCAGAAAGCGGACAAGATACGGCAGCTGCAAAAAGAGGGCAAAAGCGTTGCCATGGTCGGCGACGGCGTCAATGACGCGCCGGCACTGGCTACTGCGGATGTGGGCATCGCCATAGGTGCGGGAACGGATGTGGCGGTGGAGGCCGGTGATGTGGTTCTTGTGCGGTCCGACCCAAGAGACGTTGCAAGGATCGTTGGCCTGAGTCGCGCCAGCCACAGGAAAATGGTGCAGAACCTGTGGTGGGCGGCGGGTTACAACATTATTGCCATTCCGCTTGCGGCCGGGGTTCTCTTCTGGATGGGTATCCTGCTCTCGCCGGCGGTCGGCGCGATTTTGATGTCCGCAAGCACAGTCATCGTGGCTATTAATGCGCAACTTCTGCGCCGGGCAAAGATTTGATCCGGTTTTTCCATGTCACCGTGGGCGCTGATCACGAAGCGGGGGATTTGCCCCCTAGGGCCGTATTCCGGACGGGCAACTACCAGGCGATCCGTGCGCCAGCTTAGTGCCTGGTGTCTGGCCAGTAACGCCGGATGAAGCGCATCAGCAGCACGAAAATGGCCCAGCTATGCTGAGAATCCCCCGGTTGCTGGTACGCAGGTGGCTGACCAGCTCCGGGATTTGCACGTCGAAGGTCTTACGCCGCCAGCCTATTCAATGTCCTTGCCACAAGAAGTGCCATGGCGCCATACAGGCCACCTGTGCCAGGTATATGTCGGGAAGTCTGGGAAAAATTGCGAGTAATGTTACTGCGGCGGCGTTACGAAAAGGATCACCCATAGGCTGGACGCGTTAGAGAAAAACCTGTCCGGTATGAAATCCGCCGCCTGGCGTCCGCAAAGACTTGGGAGTTGGGTGATGAATCAGTCGATCAGTCACGGAGGAGCGTGGGGTATCACGATTATCTTTATCGTATTGGTATCTTGGTTTTTCTATCGATACTTCGCGCCGAAAAACTGGCGCGAGTGGGCGGGTGCCGGGGCGGTACAGGCTTTCATCATCGCGCTGTATGCGGAGATGTACGGCTTCCCGCTCACCATTTACCTGTTGGTGCGCTTTTTCGGCCTTGACAGCGAGTATGTCAGTGCAAACCTATGGTCCTCACTGGTCGGGCTGGGCGAGACGGGCATGCTCGTCTCGATGCTGCTTGGCTACACAATCGCGTTCATCGGCGTCGGTCTGTTCATCCAGGGATGGCGCCAGGTGTACCGGGCACGCCAGGAAGATAGGTTGCTTACAGACGGGCTTTATGGCTATGTGCGACATCCCCAGTACACTGGCTTGTTCATTGCGCTGTTTGGTGAAGGAGTGGTGCACTGGCCAACACTGTTCTCCCTTTGCCTGTTCCCAGTGATCGTACTCATCTACGTCTGGCTGGCGTATCGTGAGGAGCAGCAGGTGATCGCCCGGTTCGGAGATGCCTACCGCGCCTATCAGCGGCAAGTGCCCATGTTCATCCCCCGTTGGGGGCAGTGGCGACGGCTTGCGGACGCTTCGCAGGAACTCGACGATCATCGGAACTCCAGGTGACTGTCGCTGGGGTAGCTACGTGCAGGCACGGCGCGGAACTTACGACACATCTGTCTTTTTTTATTTTATTCTCGGTGGTCGTCGAGGTAGGTGCGCGACACGCTTGGTTGGTTGACCTGGAGATTAGATGATGAGCCTTCATGTATCCATGAGCCGTTGTGTACAAGGAAGTAGGACTGGTTGCTTTGCTTAATATGGGCGCGCGCCAGGGGCGGTCCTCAATGCTGCATAAGCTGGTCTACCTGGCCCGTAACCTGAGCTGCCTGACGGAAGTGGCTCTGGCGCATGGTATTGGGTTCGCGTTTTGGCTTCCCAGGAAGTTAGACCAGGCGGTTGAAGGAGGCGAGTGACAGATTTATATGGTGCCACCCTGGCAGTGGCGTAAGCCCTGGCTGTTCCACCGGCGCAATCATCGCAAATTTACCATCGTTGATGACAAGGCTACTTATCTTAGTGGTTTCAACATTAAGGCGCTCAACTCGCGGCGAATTTTCGGGAATGCCCGCTGGCGCGATACCCACTTCCGCCTTGCTGGCCCCGTGGTTGACGATGCTCGTAGAGCATTTAAATCCTTTGGAAGGGGAGGTCTGAAGTGGCAGGGGGTGACAGCCAAGGCGGGATAGAGTTGCTGACCAATCACGGCCGTGCCTACCGTTACCGCCTGCAAGGATTTGCGAACGGTACCAGCCGCATGCCCCAATTAGCAACCAAAACCCACTAACTCGTGTCGCGAGAGCCTCAGTGGAGAAAGAGCTAGCTGTTGTTTTGGGCAACCCTGAAATAGCTCATAAAAGATAAGGAGGGATGCGGTATGTTGACACAACACCAGTACGGCGAGCATGCCTATCAGAGTCACGATAAACAGGGCGATGATCGTCGATTTTCGGCCCCGCTTATGGCTCCGCTGACGGGCAGTCCGGGTCGCGGTGAACCGCGACTGAAATCATAATTATGATATCGGCGCAAGGCACCGAGCATCGGATCCGTCTGGCGGACGAGCGTACGCTGGCCTGCCTGGAACTCGGCGACCCCAAAGGTGCACCAGTGATCTATTTCCACGGCTTTCCAGGCTCACGTCTGGAGGCCGGACTGGCGGCGGACGCTGCCCAGCGGCTGGGGCTGAGACTGTTTGCACCGGACCGTCCCGGCTTCGGTGAATCCACGTTTCTGCCCAGTCGCACGATTAGCAACTGGGCCGCGGACGTGGCGGAATTGACAGATCAACTCGGCTTGCAACGGTTTGCAGTCGTCGGAGTTTCCGGAGGCGGGCCCTATGCTCTGGCCTGTGCAGCGCGCATTCCCCGGCGTCTCCATGGTGTCGCCATTGTCGGTGCCCTCGCACCGCTCGCCGGTATGCGGTCCACGCGCGGCATGCTGGCGCGGAACCGTCTGGCGCTGGCTCTCGCTGCATACTCGCCGACACTGGCGCGGCTCGTTATCGAGCCGGCGGCACGCTGGGTTCGCCGGCGTCCGGCCCGCTTTATCGCCCGCATGGCGGCTGACGCACCGGTGGCGGATCGCGCTGTTCTCGCCGATGAGGGTTACCGGGCAATTTTCACCGCAAGCACTGCGGAGGCATTGCGGCAGGGTGGCCACGGACCCGCTCTGGAGCTTGCACTGCTGGCCCGGGCCTGGGGCTTCGAACTGCAGGAGGTATCGATACCGGTACGGATCTGGCAAGGGCTGAGTGACAACATCGTGCCCCCGGCCATGGCTCAACGTCTCGCCGCCAAGTTGCCGCGCAGTGAGACCCACTGGCTCCCAGCCGAGGGCCATCTCTCAGTCATCGTGCGTCGGCTTGACGCGGTACTTGAGGATTTATGTCGATAACAAAGGGAGGAACAACCCATGGGGGATCACCTGACCAGGCGCCACCCGGAGCGCACCAAGTCCGAGCAGGATGTCATCAAGCTTGAAATTGACGAGGATGGATCACCGGTGACGCTGGAACCGGCAAGCTGGTTCGTCTGCTTTGTGCCGGGCCTCGAAAAACAGTGGTGGCATCCGTTCGTCAACAGGCGTCACAAACATGTGTTTGCCCTGCGCCCTGCCGGCAAGGACGAATGGACCCTGTTCGAGCCCTGGTGGCGCCGTCTGCTCTCAGCCACGATCACTGCGGAACAGGCGCGCAAGTTTCTGCTGTGGGGTGCTCAGGGCGACGTACTGCTGGTGCGCGAGGCCATCCCCGGGCATGGCAGCCAGGTGCGTGGCTGGATGAACTGCGCGGCGTTGGCCTCCTATCTGCTGGGGCGGAAGTATTGGGTATGGACGCCGCACGGGCTATACAAGTTGCTGCTTCGGGAACCCGATGTCTGCCCGGTGGATGTTTCCGTACTTCTGGAAAGTGACTTGGCGTCACTCGCCGCACCGGGTACACGCGTGATCGCCGCCTGTCCAAAATGCAGACCAGGCGCCCCCAGACCGCCCGGGGCACCGAAGCCTTTCTGCATGAACTGTGGCCGGGACCTGATACCGGGTTGGGGTGATAAGGTGCGAGCGCAGGCTGGTCATGGGCCAGCAGTGTCAGGCCAAGCCTGAACAGGTGACCTTAAAAGCGTATGGCGTGAACTTCAAGGCCGCGAGCCGGGCATGATGACGCTAATCTCGCTGGCGATTATTGTCGCCTTTGTATCTGCGCCGGGCGAAGATTTGATTAAAAGTGATCGATGATCTTTAAGTCCGTTAATTCTTGACTAGCCTGATAGACATGTCAGACAACCTTCCCTGAAAAGCAATGGAGAGCTTGGCCATGAAGATTGGCATAAACGGGTTCGGTCGCATAGGCCGTCAAGTATTTCGCATCGCCTATGAACAAGAAGGCCTGGAAGTGGTTCATATCAATGATATGGCCGACGCGGAAACGCTGGCCTACCTCCTGCAGTTCGACACCACCTACGGCCGCTGGACTCACCAGGTACGGGCCGAAGGGGATGCGCTGGTTATCGATGACAGTATGGTCGTTTCGGTAAGCACGGAGAAAGACCCGGCGCAACTGCCCTGGCGGGAGAAGGGCGCGGAAGTGGTTCTCGAGGCCACCGGACTTTTTCGCAAAAAGGAAGACGCGCGCAAGCATATCGAAGCGGGCGCCCGGAAGGTGCTCATTTCGGCGCCCGGCAAAAGCGAGCTCGACGGTAACTTCATCCTGGGTGTCAATGGGGATCAGTTCGACCCGGAGCGGCATCACATTATTTCCATCGGAAGCTGCACGACCAATTGTCTGGCGCCTGTGGCGAAGGTGCTGCATGACGCGTTCGGAATCGAGAAAGGGTTCATCAATACGGTGCATGCCTATACGTCGTCCCAGAATCTGTTGGATGGTCCGCACAAGAAGCCCCGGCGGGGTCGGGCGGCGGCGGAAAATCTCGTGCCTACTTCCACGGGCGCGGCGAAGATGATCGGCCAGATCATTCCGGCGCTGGAGGGAAGGCTCAATGGCATTGCGGTGCGAGCACCGGTCAAATCCGGCTCGCTGCTCGATCTGACCTGCATATTGGCGACAGAGGCCAGTGATGAGCGGATCAACGATGCCTTTCGCGAACGGGCGAATGGTGCCATGAACGGCATTCTCGCCGTCGACGATTCGCCCCTTGTTTCCAGTGACATCATCGGCAGAGAAGAGAGCGCCATCGTAACCAGCCAGGATACTCAGTTAATCGGCGACCGCTTCGTCAAGGTGCTGGCCTGGTACGACAACGAGTGGGCGTTTTCCCGACGCTGTGTGGATATGATGCAACGGATGGGCTGACCATGACGGAACAAATCTACGTTCGCTGGTTCGAGGATCTGGGCAACGACGATGTCTCAAGCGTTGGAGGGAAAAACGCCTCTCTGGGGGAGATGATCGGTAATTTGCGAGAAGAGGGGGTGCGGGTGCCGGGAGGATTCGCCACCACGGCGGATGCCTACCGTGCTTATGTCGAGCACAATGAGCTGGGAGACACGATCCGGGAACTGACCGAAACGCTTGCCCGCGAGGAAAAATCGCTCAAGCAGGTGGGTAAGGACATCCGCGAGGCCTTTCGCAAGGGTGAGTTTCCGGACGACATTGAAGAGGCCATCCGGAATGCCTATGAGAAGCTTGCTGCCCGCAATGAGAAGAAGAACCTCCCCGTGGCGGTGCGCAGCAGTGCCACGGCGGAGGATCTGCCCGAGGCGAGCTTCGCCGGACAACAGGAAACCTTTCTCAATATCCGCGGCGGCGACGACCTCATCGACGCCTGCCGGAAGTGCTATGCCTCATTATTCACTGATCGTGCCCTCAACTACCGGGAGCATCGCGGTTTCGATCACCTGGAGCTCGCGCTCTCTGTGGGCGTACAGAAGATGGTGGGCTCTGACAAAGCCAGCGCCGGGGTGATGTTTTCCCTCGACACGGATACCGGATTCCCCGACGTCGTGGTCATTAACGCCACTTGGGGGCTCGGCGAAACGGTGGTGCAGGGCACTGTGGACCCTGATGAGTACCGGGTCTTCAAGCCGGGGCTTGCGAACAAGAACCTGGTGCCGATCCTGGCCAAGAAATGCGGCAGCAAGAAGGAAAAAATGATCTACGCGTCTGGGGGATCGGGGCCCACCAGAACGGTGAACACCAAAAAGGCCGAGCAGGAAGCCTTGGTGCTCGGCGACGACGACATCCTCACCCTTGCCCGCTGGGCCGTGTCCATCGAAAAGCATTACGGCAAGCCCATGGATATGGAGTGGGCCAAGGACAGTGAGTCCGGCAAGCTCTATTGTGTCCAGGCCCGCCCCGAAACCGTTCACTCGCAAAAGCAATCCGGCGCGTTCAAAAGCTATCGGCTGAAGGAAACGGGCGAGGTACTGGCCAGGGGCGTGGCCATTGGCGAATCCATAGCGACCGGCCGGGTGAGGGTTCTCGATAGTCCCAAAGAGATGGACCGCTTCGAGGATGGCGACGTACTGGTCACCGAGCGGACAGACCCGGACTGGGGCCCCATCATGAAACGGGCCACGGCCATTGTCACCGATCATGGTGGCAGGACCAGCCATGCCGCGATCGTCAGCCGGGAACTGGGCGTTCCCGCGGTCGTGGGTACGGGCTCCGGGACTCAGGATCTCAAGGACGGCCAGGACGTCACGGTGTCGTGCGCGGAAGGCAGCGAAGGGCGGATTTACCAGGGAATCCTGGAGTACGAGGAGCGGGAGATCGATATCGAAGATCTGCCCGAACCGCCGGTGGAGTTGATGATCAACCTGGCCGCGCCGGACGCCGCTTTCCGCTGGTGGCAATTGCCGGTTCACGGTGTCGGTCTGGCCCGCATGGAATTCATCATCAATAATGTGATCAAGATTCATCCCCTGGCCCTGGCCCGATTCGATCAGGTGGAAGACAAGAAGGCGAAAAAGCGCATCGAGGAGCTCACTGCCGGTTACCAGGATAAAACGGCGTATTTTATCGAGCACCTCAGCCGGGGTATCGCCATGATCGCCGCCTCCCAGTATCCGGATCCGGTGATCGTTCGCATGAGCGACTTCAAGACCAACGAATATGCCAAGCTCATCGGCGGCGATCAGTTCGAGCCGCGTGAGGAGAATCCCATGTTGGGATTCCGCGGCGCTTCCAGGTATTACAGCGATCGCTACAGGGACGGTTTTGCCCTGGAATGCCAGGCAGTCAAGAAGGCCCGGGAGGAAATCGGCCTGGACAATATCGTGGTGATGCTTCCCTTCGTTCGCAATCCCCGGGAGGCGGACCGGGTCATCGAGGTGATGGCCGAACACGGGCTGCGGCGCGGTGAGGACGGCTTGCAGCTGTACATGATGTGCGAGGTGCCCTCCAACGTGTTTCTCGCGGATCAGTTTGCCGAGCGGTTTGACGGTTTCTCCATCGGTAGCAATGATCTGACCCAGCTGGTGCTGGGGGTGGATCGGGATTCCGAGGAACTCAGCGAACTGTTCGATGAACGGGACGAGGCGGTCAAGACTGCAATCGTGCAAGTGATCGAAAAGGCTCACCAGAGCGGCTGCAAGGTGGGCATCTGCGGTCAGGCGCCCAGCGACTACCCGGATTTCGCCCAGTTCGTGGTGGATAGCGGTATCGATTCCATCTCGCTCAACCCCGACAGTGTACTGGATACACTGGAAATCTGGCGAGAGGACAAATCCCAGTGAACATTGTTTTTTTTGATGTGGAAAAGTGGGAACGGGATTCCTTCGAGGTGTTGCAGGAAGAGCACTCTGTGAGCTGCATTGAAGAGCCACTACGGGCCGGCAACGCCGAGGAACACGCGGCAGCGGAAGCCATTTCCATCTTCATCTATTCCAAAGTGGATCGACAGGTGCTGGACGCCATGCCAGACCTCAAATTGATCACCTCCAGATCCACGGGCTTTGACCACATCGATATCAAGGAATGTGAACGGCGGGGAATCACGGTATGCAACTGCCCCGACTATGGCGGGAACACCGTCGCCGAACACGTTTTTGGCCTTCTGCTCATGATCAGCCACCGACTGGAGGAAGCGGTGGAGCGGACCCGCAAAGGGGGCTTCTCACCGCGGGGCCTGCAGGGTTTCGATTTGCGGGGAAAGACGCTGGGTGTCGTGGGCACCGGCAATATCGGTAGGGAAACCATCCGCATTGCCCAAGGGTTTGGCATGGACGTGCTGGCGTTTGACATCAACCCAGATGAGGGCGCTGCCCACGAGCTTGAATTTGACTATGTGGCTATGGACCACCTGCTGCGGAGTGCCGATATCATCACCCTGCATGTGCCCGCCAGTTCCCGGACCCGCCATCTTATTGGCGCGGAGGCGTTCGAGAAGATGAAAGACGGAGTTGTCCTGATCAATACTGCCCGAGGCGACGTGGTCGACATCCGGGCTCTGGCGAGAGCACTGGCGGAGCAGAAAGTCGCGGCTGCCGGTCTGGATGTCCTGCCTTATGAACCGGTTATACGGGAAGAGACGGAGCTGCTCCGTTCCGTCTACGAAGAGAACCAGGATCTTTCTTCCCTGCTGGCGAACGAGGTGCTGGTCCGGATGAAAAATGTGGTGGTGACACCCCACAGTGCGTTCAATACGAGGGAAGCGGTACAGCGTATTCTCGATACCACGTTGGAAAACGTTCGCCGGTTCGTGGAGGGCAAGCCGGTGAATGTGGTCACAGATACCCAGTAGTAGCCTTGGGAAGCCGCTTCGGGACTCTGGGGCGCGTAATCCCTTCCGTTTCAGGCACTGATTGTTAGAGGAGAAAAACTCATGAAAGATAGGTCACTCAGCGATTGGGAACTGGTCTACCATGAGTGGAACCCGGAGCAACAGCCCACCCGTGAAGCTCTGTTGACCCTCGGCAATGGCCATTTCGCAACGCGAGGAGCCGTGGAAGAATCCCAGGCTGGAGGTCCCCACTACCCGGGCACCTATCTTGCAGGGGGCTTTGATCGCGCGGAAAGCGAAATCGGCGGAAAGATCATAGAAAACGAGGATCTGGTTAACTGGCCCAATTGGTTGCCGCTTACGTTTCGCTGCGAGGATGGGGAATGGTTCGATTTGGCGAGTGTGACGCTTCTCGACTACACCCATTGGCTGGACCTTTACCGGGGAATCGTGCATCGGCATATTCGGTTCAGGGATCGGTCCGACCGTGAATTCAAACTGGAAACCCGGCGCATCGTTCACATGGACGATCCTCATATCGCCGCCATAAGCTGGGTGCTTACCCCCCTTGACTGGTCGGGAGCGGTGGAGGTGAGATCGGCCATCGACGGCCGTGTTACCAACAGCGGCGTGGCCCGTTACCGGGATCTCAATGGCAGGCATCTGGAGGTGGAAGAGACCGGCCATGTGGGGGAGGAGGCGATTTTTCTCACTGCCAAAACCCTGCAGTCCCGAATCCGAATGGCCTTGGCGGTGCGTACCCAGGCCTGGGTAGATGACGAACCCGCCGCTGTCGAGCGGCGCACCCAGTCGGAGCAGAACTGGATCGGTCAATCTCTGTCGCTTATGGCGGAAAAAAACAGGCCGATCAGGGTGGAGAAGGTGCTGTCCCTGTACAGTTCCCGAGACCTCGCTATCAGCGAACCCGTTTTTGAAGCCTGTGAGGAAATCCGCCATGCCGCGAATTTCGATGTTCTGCTCGAACAGCACCAACGGGCATGGCGAAGGCTGTGGCGCCGGGCTGATCTGACGCTGGCGGGTGAAGCGTGTACCCATGCTCAACCCGTCCTTCGCCTGCACCTTTTCCACCTGCTGCAGACCGCCTCCATGCATACGACGAGGCGGGACGTGAGCATTCCCGCCCGGGGGCTGCACGGAGAGGGCTATCGCGGACATATCTTCTGGGACGAGCTGTTCACCTTCCCCTATTTCAATTTACGACTCCCCGCTCTCACCCGTGCCCTGTTGCTCTATCGCTATGAACGCCTGCACTGGGCGCGCCGGGCGGCGAGCGAGGCCGGCTACAAGGGTGCCATGTTTCCCTGGCAGAGCGGCAGTGATGGCCGGGAGGAGAGCCAGGTTCTGCACCTGAACCCGAAATCGGGGCGCTGGATTCCCGATAACTCCCATACACAGCGTCACGTGAACGCCGCCATTGCCTACAATGTGTGGCAGTATTTTCAGGCCACCGGCGATATGGAGTTTCTCTCGCTGTACGGTGCGGAGATACTGATCGAGATCGCCCAGTTCTGGGCAAGCATCGCCACCTATAATCCTGACCGCGAGCGCTATGAGATACGCGGAGTCATGGGCCCGGACGAGTTTCATACCCACTATCCCGATCGGGAAGAGCTGGGCCTGGACAATAACGCCTATACCAACGTCATGGCCGCATGGGTCCTGAAGACAGCTTGCGCCATGCTGGATATGCTGGGGGAGGACCGGCAGACCGAACTCCTTCAGCTTCTGGGGGTTTCCTCCGAGGACCTGCTTCGCTGGCAGGATGTAAGCAAACGGATGTTCGTCCCCTTCCAGTCGTCGGGGCTTATCAGCCAATTCGAGGGCTGGGACAACCTGGAGGAACTGGACTGGGAAAGATTGCGGGAGCAGCACGGTGATATCCAGCGCCTTGATCGTATCCTGGAAGCGGAAGATCGAGATTTGAACCGCTACAAGGCCACCAAGCAGGCCGATGTATTGATGCTGTTTTTTCTTTTTTCCGCCGAGGAACTCAGCGAAATATTTTCCCGTCTCGGCTATGACTTCGATCCCGCCAGTATTCCTGAAAACGTCGGGTATTATCTCGACCGAACGTCACATGGCTCCAGTCTTAGCCGGGTTGTGCATGCCTGGGTTCTGGCGAGAACGAACCGCGATCGCTCCTGGAACCTGTTCCAGGAAGCGCTTGCCAGTGACCTCGACGACGTTCAGGGAGGTACCACTCAGGAAGGTATTCACCTGGGAGCGATGGGTGGCACGGTGGATCTGATGCAGCGGTGCTATACCGGTATCGAAATGCGTGACGGGATACTCTGGCTCAATCCTCGTTTGCCGAAGGAGCTCAAGGAACTGAGCTTCTGTGTCCACTACCGGTGGCATTGGTTGCACATCCACTTGGATCACGAAACGATGACCGTCAGTTTTGAGAAAGGCTGGTCTTGCGCTGCTCGGGTTGGCTTCGGCGGTCAGGTATACGAAATGTGTGCGGGAGAGCAGAAACGTTTCAGCCTCAATGAGTGAAGCCCTCATGAGATTTTAATTTTTCTCGCCAGCCGGTAGTGGCGAGAATTCAAAGGGCAGCTTCTTGATTGCCTGCTGGTAACGCTGCAGCATTTCATGCTGAGTTTTGCCTGCAACATTCACCTCTGCGAGGATATAGCTGTATGAATCCTGGTCTGGCATTTGTGACAGTCGCATTCCTTCCTGTGCTTTGATCACTATCTCAGTGTCGGGCTGCGACTCAGCGAGACGCGAGATCTGTTCGGCATTCGGTGCTTGGACAACGACTGCATCCTGCTGGGTGTAATGCCGTAGCAGAAATTTTGCGGCATGCTTGTAGAATCCGCCATGATGCTGAAATTGGGGGATATCTCCCAAGGCTACGTGCACTACTACCTCGTGATTGGACATGCCATCTACCATCTCGAACTGGTAGGAATGAGACTGGGAGATTCGAGGGTTAATCTCGATAATCCATAAGTCGTCGCTAACTTCGTCCCAGAAAAATTCCATGTTGAAACAGCCATTGTCGAAACCGATCTGGCGAAGCACTTTTTCGGCTATCTCAATAGCGCGATTCTGGATCCGGCGGGGCGCTTGAGAGGGATATTCATAGCGCAGGAAGCTCTTGTGGTTTTTGTCCCGAATCATATCCACCACGCCATGTACGTGAAATTCTCCATGCTGCACATAGCCCTCGGGGGCAAACTCCCAGCCATGGATGAGGTTTTCGGCAATGAGGCAATTACCATCAACCTTGTTCAGTTCAGGTGGCAAATCCGCTTTTGCCAGAATACTGTTGAAGGGATCGCCGATGCGTCTGATCCTCTGTTTTATTACTCCCAGAGCGTGGTGAAGCTCCCGTCTATTGTTGATGCGAAACCCGAGAGTAGAGCCATATCCCTTGATCGGTTTTATCCAGAAAGGGTGATTCAGCGTGATTTTGTCAATCGCATTTTCATCGAAGGGGTCGATGACGCAAAATCCCGGCGTAGCTTGGGGCACTACTTCTTGTTGTTCGAGACGACTCCAATACTTGTGAGAACACTTGAGCACGGCCTCCAGGGAGGGTGACAGCAAGCCGAACTCAGCGCATAAAATGGCCGCCATGGGCATGGCCGGAAAATCCCAGTGGCAGATAATGGCGTCCACTGTCCCGTCGAACTTGCGCAAGATGTTGCGCGCTTTTTCAAGTTTGTCATCAATATAGAAGTTTTTCTGATGTACCACCTCGTCCGTGCGCAAAAGCGGGTGGAAGCAGAAGGCATCGGCATCGGGTATCTTCAGGAGATCCTGGGCATGGCGTTCATCGTATCCAAGAACGAATATGTTTTTTCGATGTTGATCCATGTTTTCCGCACCTTTTGATGCCAACCAGGTCTTTCACTTGAAATACATCCTTACCGGATTATAGAAGACAGAAGTATAGAAGACACAATAGTGTTTATTTGACGCGAATCGTCACCTTTTCGGCGATGGATTCAACCTTTTCGAGATCCATGAGCTGATTACCCGGCGTGCCGACCTTGGCGGCGGCGGCGGCCACGCCATAGGGAAATGCCTCGGCCACCGTTTTGCCACAGTCAAGCTGGTGGACCAGAGCGGAAACGAAGCTGTCTCCGGCGCCGACGTGACTGATCACTCGGGTCTCGGGAGGGCGGGCGTGAAGCTTCTCACCGGCACTGGAGGCGAGGAGGGCACCGTCAGCATCCAGAGTGACAATCAGGTTGTCGGCAAAACCCTGGTCCGCCATTTGTCTCATTGCCTCCAGTATGCTGGAGTAGTCCTCGGAACCGGAATATCCCAGGTCGACGAATTCTCTGAAGTTGAGTTTGGTGAGATAAATGCCCTTTCCCTTGGAAGAGGGAAGAGCCTTGCCGGACGTATCCAGTATTACCCTGGTTCCCCCATCGACGGCCGAGCGCGCCAGGTTGCCGTAAAAATCATCCGGCACGCCACCCGGCAGGCTGCCGCTGAGCACCAGGTAATCGGGCGTCGGTTCCAGTGCTTTGAACGTATCGAGGCACCGCTGCCACTCGGATTCCTGCAATTCGGGGCCGGGGAAAACCAGATGAAAGAGCTTGCCGCTGGCCTTCTCCGTGACCGCAAGGCTTTGCCGGGTCTCTTCTTCGATGTCGACGCAATGCACGGAAAACATCTCGCGGTCCAGGAGTCGTTTCAGCAATTCACCCTGCAGGCCGCCTGTGGTGAGAATCGCCACCACATCTATGCCGAAGCGGTGCAGGTTACGGGCCACATTGATGCCGCCTCCTCCGGGTTCATAGGCGGTGTTGCGGCAGCGGGTCTTGCCGTTCTCCACCAATTCCCCGGTTTCTGCGAAGAGGTCGACGGTTGGATTCATCGTCACTGTCGCTACGTTACTCATAGCTCATTCCTCCAGTTGCTCGAAATAAGACAGCTTCCATTCTTCAACGGCTTTTCAGTTCGCTTCAATCCCGGGCCATGGTCTCTGAGAATTTGTAGCGCTGTGCTCTATGGGCAATAAGATCATGGAGAAGGGCCAGGACAAGGGCGGTGCTCGATTCTACAGCGGAATGATGCTGCCCGGTCTGTTGCCAAAGAGCATGCTCTGTAGTGTGGCAGATCAAGGGCGGGCGGTGCACTGGTACACTGGCCATGACCAGACCGTTGCGGGCCTCGTGCAACTCCGAAAGGTGGTCGGCAGTTTCGGAAAAGTCGCCCAAAATCATAGTGGTACGGTGGCGAAGGTCGGATAGGGAGTCGATCTGCCGGCACTCAAGCAGTATTTCCAGTTGATACATCACCAGCAGCGCCGTTCTGGCGCTGTATTCGTGGCGCTGCTCGGCCACTTTCAGCAGGGTGAATAGCACCTTGTTGATGCTTTTTATGGCGGTATCGGTCCGGCTGCTTTCAGTATCTTCCAGCCAGGCCCATACTTCTTCAAGGGACAGCTTTTTTAATGAGGGCCACTGGTTTTCCTGCGAAGCTTTCAAGGCACCGTAATAAATTCTGGAATCGTAATTCTGCGCCTCGTACTTGTGGGCACCTTCGCCGGCAAATCGGGTATCGAGAAGCTGGATGGCGCCGGGCCTGAGCAGATTGACCGCTATCACCAGCTGCTGGATAAAAACGGTGGCCACCTGGTAACTCTCTTCCTCTGTCGTGGCGTGATCCTGCGCAGAGACGGTAACGGCTAGTCCGGCCGCGATGACTTTGGCAGGGTCATCCACATGGGCCAATTGGTGCCTGGAGAACGAGCCGGACTGGTCACTAGCGTTTTCCATTGCGGCAATCAGCTCTCCGGCGTCCAGGCCGACGCGGTAGGAATCCGCCAAGCCGTTGAGCTGCCCCTGGGCCGTAAAACGCAGATTTGTGAAGAAGGCATTGGCCTGGTGCCAGAACTCGATAATCTCACGGGTCTCCTGTTCGTTACCCGGCGGAATCGCATTGCTGACCTTCAATTGAATGGTTGCCGATGACGTCATAGATAACTTCCTCCTGTAACAGCTCACTGAATCCCAGGTTCTTGTCGACGGACACCCCGGTATGGAATTGGCGTTTTATGTGATACCCGATTTTCACTACCGGATTGCTTTGCTTCAACATTACCCATGGCAACGCGGTAGCAATGAAAACATCAACGGCCCTGTGCACCTCGGCGCAACCAGTCATGTACGAAAGCAAGCTTGCGCAGTGCCACATCGGACAGCACAAAAGGATAGAGATCCGACAATCCCATGGAGCGGTTGACATGATTGACTCCGGCAACCAGTGACGCTGCGATATGAATCAGGCGCTCGGCATCCGGCTCGGCATAGGCATCCCAGCCCGGATGCGGCAACTCCGGCGAGGATAAACCTGCCGCGACAAAGCTATCGGTAATGTCGGTCAGGTGCAGCAGGTGTGCGGCGGTTTCTGCCCAGTCCTCGTGGGGGTGTGCGGAGGCGTAGGTCGTCAAGAACCTTTGCCTCCAGTCAGGTGGCGGGCCGTCATGGTAGTGACGCTGCAGGGCGGCAGGGTAGTCCGTGCGCTCGTCACCGAACATCTCTCTGAAAGCATCCAGAAAGTCATCACGCAGGCTCAAACGCCACCACAACATATGCGCAATCTCGTGGCGCATATGACCGATCATGGTGCGATAGGGCTCTTCCAGCGCCTCGCGCCGAGTAGTGCTTAGAACCGGGTCTGCCTCAGCCACACTGATTGTCACCACACCTCCCACATGCCCCATGGGTACCGGGGTTGCCCCTTCGGCAAGCATGTGAAATACCGGCGGCGCGCCAGGATCCTCTGGCCGGAACCAATGCCAGCGCCCGAGATTATCGATCACCCAGCGCTTGGCAGCTTCGGTCTGTGCCCAGTTGGGGATTGCGTTGGGGATCGAGGGGTCGGGAGCCAACGCCGTCATGGCGCACGATCGACAGAAAGCACCCTGTTGGGGAGCGATCCAGTTGCAACCGATGACCTCACGGTTGGCGCAGAAAGGCGGCACGGGAAGGAAAGCTCGCGCCTGCGGGTCGTAAGCAACCGGGAAGCCATCGGCAGTAACCAGGTTGTCAAACCAGAGTGAACCGGAGCCGACCGGGTTTGAAAAAACTCGCATAAGTCAGGTATCTCATCAGAGAGGAAAGCTTAGTGTGGGGGCGACATTCCTGAAAAGTCTAGAAGTTTATACAACGCTATGCTGGTCAATAAGATAGCTCACAATGCTTCATATAGTAGTATATGTAGGGTCCCTGATGGTCAAGTTAGCTATAGAAGTTCTAGACCCTTGGCAGCGAGAAAACCTCTACAGCCATTCATCAGCAATCCTACAGCTTAATTGCTATTTGTAACTGAGTCGACTAGCTTGGTCATAGGATGGGGGTGCGCTTAATACTTCGCTAGTGCTGGTTTGCTCAACCGCCTCTGAAAAATATTGTATGCGGCTCAGTTCACCTGTTGCGCTCCAATATCGGCGCAGTCAGTCTGGGTTAACCAGCAAGGAGACATCGAATGTCGATAACATCAGAAAAACAATTACCCGAAGCCGTAGCAGCCTGGCGTGATCCGGAGATGGATTCGGTTAAAGGAACCGAGACTCCTAAGGATCCCAACAAGGGTTATATCGCCCTGCTTGGCTGGAGTGTCAATGCGATCAAGGCTGCGCAAAAGTTCGACCGCCGCTATGTCGTTGTTGCTCCGGATTGGGCTGCTGATTTCTGCACCGCAAACAACATACCTTTCATCCCCTGGGATTTTACCCGGTTGAATGACCGGTCCATGGAGATTGCTAAAAGGCTTAAGGAAGAAGGCGTTGATGTCGCCATACCGCTATTCGAGGAAACCGTCGAGTGGTCCGGTGCCATCAACTCTGTCCTCCTCGACAGCCCGCGTATGTACGGGCAGTCCATTCTGTTCCGTGACAAGGCCCTGATGAAGCGCCGTGCTCAGCTTGGCGGTATTCGCGTCGGGATCTTCGAGGAGGCGCACGAGAAAGAAGACATCATTCGCTTCATGAAGCGCGTCAACCAGACGCTGCTCAAACTTGATGGTGACCCGGACGACCCGATTCACGTCAAGGCATTCGACAAGGCCGGCTGCCTGGGTCACCGAATGATTCGCAAGATAGAAGAAATTGACGCCATTCCGGCGGAAGAATATCCCTTGCTGATGGAAAGTCATCTGGATGGCTGGGAGTTTGCCGTTGAGGCTTGGATCCACGATGGCAAAATCAAGTTTCTCAATATTTCTGAATATGTAACGCTGGGCTATTCGGTGTTCGTGCCCGCTACCGAGCAACTCGAGAGTTGGCGTAACGCAATCACCAAGCAGATCGAGTTGCTGATCAAGACGTTCGATATCAAGTTTGGCTTGATTCACCCCGAGTACTTCGTCACTGCGGACGGTGAGATGTACTTTGGTGAAGTCGCTTACCGTCCGCCCGGATTCAAGGCGTTCGAGCTTATCGAGATGGCCTACGGCTTCAATGCCTACCAGGCGTCGATGCTGGTGTTTGATCCTAAAAGCACCAAAGAGGAAGTCGATGCTTTCTTCCCCCGCGAAGTTGTCGACGCGAAGGGTTATGCAGGTTGCTTTGGCGTGTATCCACGCCGTCGTGTGGTCAGCAAGCTGGAAATGCCCAAAGAAACGATTGAGCATCCTTATTTCGTGTCACATGAATTGGTTGCGCCAACAGAGGAGACTGTTCCTGACAGGTCGGCGTTCGGTACTCATTGGGGCCTGATATTCTTCTTTGGCGACGATCCCATCAAGATGCGGGATCTGCTGAAATCTCAAGAAGAGCTGGACTTCTACGTCTAAAGGTCCAGCAAAGCAATACGTTTATCTATGGGCGCGTGTATCAGCATCAGAAATGTTACAACTCTGGATGCTGATACACGCGCCCTGCGCGTTGCTCCCCAGTCGTCCGCGGTTGATTGATGGTGGAATGGCTTGCCCGCCGAAGGCGTAGCCGTATGCCATGCGGATGAGTTTCTTGCAGATGTATCGGAATGGTGCTGGTGCTTGTGCTTGTATTTTGAGTTTGAGACCGCCCTTGCCGAGTTCCAGACGAGTGATTATCCGGAACTCGGCACCTATGAAAAGATGCGGCTGCCCGGCTCAGTGATCCTGGAGCTGCAGCTGACTTAGGGTGTAATCGCCTCCTTGGTTTGCCAGCACGAAGCCCTCGAAGGGGTCGCGCAGGCTGTTGTCCTGCACGCGCAGCAGGCGCCGGCCGTCCACCTGAACCTCCATCTGCCCGTTCTCGTCACGAGTCCAGACGATGCTGTGGAACCGGCCATCCTCGAGGTCGAGCCTGCCGTCGTGGCGTGCCACGATCTCGGGGCTTCCGGAAATCAGCCTGACCAGGCTGAGTCCCGGGCGCGAGCCGGCAGAGTAAACCAGGCGGTAGCCGGTTCCATCGGGCCGGTTATCCTGGAAGAGCCCCAGTTCCAGGCTGCCCGGCTGCTGGCGGGAGGCGAGTTCCAACTCCATCCTGAAAGCGTTGTCGACGGGCGCATTGACGAAGATCTTTGCCGGCTCCACGGGGGTGGGTACTTCGTCCTGCCTGGCATTGCCCGTCTGATCGAGGATCAGTTCCAGCATGGCCAAGCCGATCTCCTCCGGACGATCGGAGCTGAGACCGCGCGAGTTGCGACTGGTCGCCCGTTGAGTCTCCACGATGCTGCGCAATCCATTCTCATCGACCTCAAAGTCGCCGCTGAGTACCGTCCAGGAGGGATTGCGACGGTAATCACCGTCGCTGAAGTTCTCCTGCAGGGCGACCTGAGACGAGGCGTCGGGTTGCGGCTCAGAGGGCGCGGCCACCTCTTCCTTCTCTGTCTGGCGCAAGCGTTTCAGCAGGTCAGACGATGCGCGGCCGTTCCGGTCAATGTCCATATCGGCCTGATACTGGCGTATCGCGTTGCGGGTACGGCTTCCCATGGCGCCATCCACCGGGCCGGCGTCATAGCCGAGGCGATTGAGCTCGCGCTGTATCTCGGCCACGCCTTGCCGATCCGTCAGGGTCTCGATGTCGGGCCGCGATTGCGGTGTCGTCTGTGAAGAAGGTGCCTCTTCCGGCTGTTCTTCCGGCTGCCAGCCATGTGCCGCCTGCTGCGCCCTGGCGATCTGTTCGGATGTCATGCGTTCGGCCAGCGCATCGCGTGCCTCGCCGGCATGGCGGTGACCGCGGGCCGCGGCCAGGTTGTACCACTTGTGGGCCTGTACAAAATTCTGGGTGGTTCCGTTGCCGGCCTCATTCAGGCGGCCTAGCATGTACTGAGCATCGGCATCACCGCTACGGGCTGCGTCGCCGAATTCCTGCAGTGCCTGGCGGTACTCCTGTTGCTCGTAATAGCGCATGCCGTCGGCGTAATCGGCGCTGGCCAGCGCGGCGTGACCGGACAGAAGGAGCAGAAATGCAAATTTTTTGATGATACTCATGGGGCGTCTCCAGTAAATTGGGTGGCATCTTCGACCTTCAGCCTCTGAGGTGAGGCTCAACGAAGACCGAGAACGGATGAAATTACCAACACGATAACGGCTGCCCCGCAATATAGACAATAATGATCAGATTGAGTCCTTTCAGGACGAGCAAGTGCGTCAATACTCAGGAACTGTTTTATCCACGGAGTCTTTGAATCGAGACCGCGGGTCTTGTCCTGTCTTTCTGAAGCAGGCGTACAGGAACTGTTGGATGCTGCCTCCTGGTGTCCGGTGGTATTCAAGGCTATGGTCGATCAGCTCGAAGCGAGGCCCAAGCTGTTCACTCAACCGCCTGGTATCGTAGCGGACGGTTTCAAGCCCACTGCACTGCTGAGGGCCCTCAGGCCCGAAGGTAGCCATCACCAGGTGGCCGTTGGGAGCCAGGCTGTGCAGCACTTGCTGGACATAAGCCGCGCGCTGCTCCGGATCGACGAGAAAGTGAAATACCGCACGGTCATGCCAGACGTCATAACGCTGCCCGGGAAGGTTCGCCTGGGTGACGTCACCGACAAGCCACTTTACGGTGTTGGCAGCGTTTCCCAGGCGTTGCCGCGCCACCTGGAGCGCCAAGGGGGAGATATCCAGAACGCTGATATCCCGATAGCCGCGCAGCAATAGATCATCGACCAGCGTTGACTCGCCGCCACCCACATCAATGATGGCTGCCCCATGATCTGGTGCTGCGACTTCGATGAGCTGTATCGACTTCTCCAGGTGCGGGCGATACCAGCTAACCGCATCCTGCGCCTTGTCTCGGTACACTGCTTCCCAGTAGGCCTTGGTTGTCATCTGCTTTCTCCTCAATATGTGGCGGCATGCTTAGGTGCGTATCGACATCGTCTCTGCCTGCCGGCCAATGGGTAGGCGATCACCAGGTATCTGTGAGCTTAGGCCTCGAATTTACAATAGCATTGCGATTAGTTCTTGAGCCTACTACCTTGACTTTGGGGCTACGCGTAGGTTGTAAGCTCATAATGAATGTTCACAGCGCCTTTCCCAACCTAAGAGGCGGTGTTTTTGCCATCAGCAAGATGAGGAGAAAGACCATGGTCAAGTACAAACCGCTAATCGCCATCACGCTGGCCGCCGGCTTGGGCATCGTTGCCAGCGGTGCCGCTTCCGCTCAGGGAATGTCTCAGGGCGGTCAAGGCGGCATGGGTCCCTGCATGATGATGGGCGGCCAAGGCGGCATGGGCCCCGGCATGATGATGGGCGGCCAGGGCGGCCAGGGCGGCATGGGCCCCGGCATGATGATGGGTGACCAAGGCGGCATGGGACCCGGGATGATGATGGGTGACCAAGGCGGCATGGGACCCGGGATGATGATGGGTGACCAAGGCGGCATGGGACCCGGGATGATGGGCAACATGGCCGAAATACTCGACGAGGAGCAGTTGAGCTCCCTGCGCGAGATGCGCCAGGCGCATCGTTCTGCCCAGTTCGAGCGTATGGGCGAGATGATGAACCTGCGTGACGACATGATGAGCTTGATGCGGGCGGAACGCCCTGATCCGGAGGAGGTTAAAGCTCTTCATGGTCAGATGGCCACCCTGCGCGGCGAGATGATGGCGGACAAGGTGCGCATGCATAACCAGATGCAGGACCTGCTGACTGACGAGCAGCGCGAGCAGATGCAGCGGGGCAACGCCGCGCAGTAATGTCGGGGCATATACTCGGTGCCCGTCGCTCGGCGGGCACCGCTATGCCTTATGCCGTTTAGATTGCCTATGCAATGCAGAATACTTTCGTGCGGGGATATAACGCCTTGACCGTAGAACCCCGTCATTTGAGAAATACACTGAGGTGACTTATTAAACGTTTAACTTCATGCTTCAACGTATCGCCCGAAAGCATGCCAACTCCCATGATGAGCCCTGAACGCTGATCTGTATCCGAGCATACGGTGCTTAACGGCCGTACCACCAGGTGTTCCTTAAGAAGTGACTTGGCAATAACTACGTCGTCAATCTGGGATTCAAACTCAATGCATAGGCTGATGGCATGGCTGGGCGGCGAGATATAGCGCACGTTGGGTAATGTCTTGAGATGGTCGTGAACGACTTGCTGGCGTCCCAGGTACTCCCTTTGTATGCGCTGGCACCACGCATCCAGGTCGCCATTGAACATGAATTGTGCCAGCACTGCCTGATCAAGCATGCGGCCTTCTCGAAAAAGTTCACTGCGCAATCGGTTGATAGGCGAGGCGAGGTGTTTCGGAACCACCAGGTACCCTAGACGTAAGCCGGGGAAGATCATTTTAGAAAAAGAACTCGCTAATATATGCCGGTCAGATCGGGCATCAAAGAGCAGGTTGATGTGATCGTCCTGACTGAACTCGTAGTCATCTTCAATAATATAGGCTGGGCTTAGCGCTTGGCATAAATGGCGCTTGTCCTCGATGCACGTGGGTACGCTAAGGGGATAATGATGCCCCCCCATCAGGTAGGCTAACTGAATTGGTTTGGGTGACTCGGGTAGCAGATGGCCCTTGCCAGGTGCCCATGGAATCATTTCAAGCTCAAGGTTGGAGGAGGTAAACACTTTTCGCGCCCCCCAGTAGCAGGGCGATTCCATTGCCACCGTATCCCCTGCATCGGCGAGAGCCATGGCGCAAAGCTGAATCCCGTTATGGGTTCCGTCAGTAATGATGATTTGTTCGATATCGCAATCAATGCGCCGCCAGCGCTGTAAAAAATCGCGAATGGCCCGCTTGAGAGGCCCATAACCACCGGTGGAGTAAGAGAGCAATAGGGCATTCTGGGGCACTGTCACGCTAGCGTACAGCTGGCGCCATTTACGAATCGGGAACTTGGTTATGTCAGGAATGCCCGGCACGAAAGAGCCATTTTGCACCATGCCGGCCCCGGGGTCTCGGAGAACACGCTGAGCCCTTAAAGAGAGGCGGGGCACCGGTGTTTCCGAGGGGATAGCAATAGCAGAAGCGCGGTAGCTCGACCAGGTACCCTTGCCGTGGTGCGTTACTAAAAGCTCCTCTTTAATTAATGTATTGATTGCCCTTGCGAGGGTATGCCTGGAGATTCTCAGCGTCTCGGCAAGCGCCCTGTGCCCGGGAAGACGCGTAGCACTTGACCATTTTTGTGTAATCGCCTGCCTTAGTGTCTGCTCAACGCGTACTTGCTTACTCAATGTTGAGGACTGTCGGCTGTAAAGATTATCCAGCTGTTGCAGTACTGTTTCTTGTTCCATGCCGTCCTATTCTCACTCTCAACGTTGTCGTAGGGATCGTTCCAGCGAGCGCCTGACCGTCTCTTTTTTGCCTGAGTTTCCAATATGAAAGTGGTCTGGTCCAACTTGGAAGTGGTGCATGTGTGGCTGTGCCTTTCACTGTTACGTTGCCAGTCCAGAACGCGACTCAGGAGAGCAGCATGAGCTTTATCGAACAGTGGCTTCACGATGCGGTACCCGCCCTGGTTGGCGATGAGTGGCGTACCGGCAAGCACACCTTCCCCGTGGATAATCCCGCCACTGGTGAAGCAATTGCCCGGGTGGCCGATATGGACGCCGATGACGCCCGTGATGCGGTGGCTGCAGCTTATGCAGCAGGGCCAGCCTGGCGGGCTACCCCGGTGAAACAGCGTTCAGCACTACTGCGCCGCTGGTTTGAGTTGATTACGCAACACGCCGATGAGCTTGCTCGTCTGATGACATTAGAGCAAGGCAAGCCGTTGGCCGAGGCGCGGGGCGAAGTCACCTACGGCGCATCGTTTATCGAGTTTTTTGCCGAAGAAGCCAAGCGCATGGCCGGGGAAACGCTGCCCAGCCACGGGGCGGACAAGCGCTTGCTGGTGCTGCGCGAGCCGATCGGCGTGGTGGCGGCCATTACTCCGTGGAACTTCCCGCTGGCGATGATCACCCGTAAGTGCGCCCCGGCCCTGGCCGCTGGCTGCACCGTGGTGATAAAACCCGCCGAAGCCACGCCGCTCACCGCCCTGGCCGCCGCCTATTTGGCCCTCGAAGCCGGTCTGCCCCCCGGCACGCTCAACGTCGTTACTGCCTCTTCTCCGGCAGCCGTGGGTGACGTACTGACCACCGATTCGCGGGTGCGCAAAGTCTCGTTTACCGGCTCGACCCCGGTAGGTAAGCGCCTGCTCGCCCAGTGCGCCAGCACGGTGAAGAAAACCGCCATGGAACTGGGCGGCAATGCCCCGTTTATCGTGTTTGACGATGCTGATTTAGATGCCGCCGTGGAAGGCGCCATTGTTTCTAAATTCCGCAACGCCGGACAGACCTGCGTATGCACCAACCGCTTCCTGGTGCAGGACGGCATCTATGACGCCTTTGTCGCTAAGCTCACCGAGCGTGTGAAGGCGCTGAAAGTGGGTGACGGCTTGACCGAGGGCAGCAGCATTGGCCCGCTGATCAACCAGGCAGCAGTAGACAAGGTGCAGCGCCACGTAGACGACGCCGTAAACCAGGGCGCGCGCTTACTCTGCGGCGGCGAACCCCATGCCGCAGGCGAGCGTTTCTTTACGCCCACCGTGCTGGCCGATGTGACTACCCGCATGGCGGTGGCCGATGAAGAGACCTTCGGCCCCGTGGCACCAGTATTTCGCTTTAAGCGCGATGAAGAAGCCATTGAAATGGCCAACGCCACGCCGTTTGGCTTGGCGGCCTACTTCTACGCCACCGACTACCGTCGCATTTGGCACACCATGGAGCAGTTGGAGTACGGCATGGTGGGGGTCAATGAAGGGCTGATCTCCACCGAGCTGGCGCCGTTTGGCGGCGTAAAAGAGTCAGGGCTGGGCCGTGAAGGCTCTCATCATGGCTTGGATGAATTTACCGAACTGAAGTACGTCTGTGTCGGCGGTCTTTAAATAAAAAGGTAACGAGAAATGACAAACCAGGAACTGAACGCACTGAAAGACCGCTTCGTGGCCAACGGTGCCGCGACGCCGACCACCCAGTTTGCCGAGTACGCCGAAAACGCCGAACTGTGGGATGCCGACGGCAACCGCTGGATCGACTTTGCCGGTGGCATTGGCGTGCTTAACCTCGGCCATCGCCATCCGAAGATCGTCGCCGCGGTGGAAGCGCAGCTCAAGAAAGTCATGCACACCAGCGCGGCGGTGATTTCCTACGCGCCCTACGTGCAGCTGTGCCAAAAGCTCTGTGAATTGACACCCGTACGCGGCCCCGAACGCAAGGCGATGCTGGTCAATACCGGCGCCGAAGCGCTGGAAAACGCGGTGAAGATCGCCCGCGCGGCCACCGGGCGGACCGGCATCATCACCTTCGATGGCGCCTTCCATGGCCGCACCATGATGACCCTGGCGATGACCGGCAAGGTGCTGCCCTACAAGAACGACTTCGGTCCGATGCCGGGCGATGTGTTCCGCGCACCGTTCCCCAACCCGCTGCACGGTATCAGCGAAGAGGCCTCGCTGAACGCCATTCGCACGTTGTTCAAGACCGACATTGCCCCGCACCGCACCGCCGCCATTGTGATCGAGCCGGTACAGGGCGAGGGCGGCTTCTACATTGCCTCACCGGATTACCTCAAAGCGCTGCGGGCGCTGTGTGACGAGCACGGCATCTTGCTGATCGCCGATGAAGTGCAGTCGGGCTTTGCCCGCACCGGCAAGCTGTTTGCCCTGGAACACAGCGGCATCGAGGCGGATCTTCTGACCACCGCCAAGAGCCTGGCCAATGGCATGCCGCTGTCTGCGGTGGTAGGCACGGCCAAGCTCATGGATGCCTCCGGTCCTAACTCCCTGGGCGGCACCTACAGCGGCAACCCGCTTTCGTGTGCGGCAGCGCTGGCGGTGATCGAGGTTATCGAAGAGGAAGATATCCTGGCGCGTAGCGAGCAGATGGGCAAGATGCTGGCCGAGCGTTTTGCTGTTTGGGAGCAACGTTTACCCGCCGTGGCTCATGGTCGCCAGCTAGGCGCCATGGCCGCCTTTGAACTGCTCGATAGCGAAGGCAAACCTTCCCCAGAACTGACCCAGCAAGTGTGTGCCAAAGCGCGCGAGAAAGGCTTGATTCTTCTTTCCTGTGGCTTCTACGGCAACAGCATCCGGATTCTGGTACCGCTCACAGTGTCTTCCGCTGTACTGGAAGAGGGCTTGAGTATTATCGAGCAATCGCTGGAAGCCATCAGCTAATCCTCGGCTGCATCCTGCACATCACTCGCTGTTGGTTATTATTTGGCGACCTTGAGGCAGTAGCGCTGCAGCCTACGGACCACGCTGGATTGGCTGATGCCGAGTCGCTCGGCGATGGCATAGGTGCTCGGCAGCGTTTTGCTGAGCTCCTCAAGGGTTTCACGCTCCAGGCGGGCGAGATACTCTTTGAGTGTTTCGTGGGTTTCTAGCGAGGCGGCGCTGGGTAAGGGGGAGGCGCTCGGGACGCTTGTCGGGTGGTGCTCCGCCTGGGGATGGAAGGCGGGCACCTCGATTTGATCGGTGGGGCTTGAAAGCCAGGCTCTTTCCAGCCAGTTTTCAAGTTCGCGCACGTTGCCGGGCCAGTCGCTCCCCATTAACGTCGACCAAACCCGGGTATCGAGAATTTTTTGACGCCCATAGCGCTGATTGAGTCGTTTCAGGCAGGCTTCGACGAGGTCGGGAATATCCTCCCGGCGGTCGCGCAGTGGTGGCAGGGTGACGGGAATAACGTTGAGGCGGTAATAAAGATCCAGACGAAACAGCCCGGCTTCTACCTGCTTGCCCAGATTTTGATTGGTGGCCACCACCAGGCGAAAATCTACCCGACGTGGGCGCGTATCGCCTAAGCGGGTCAAGCTGCCATCTTGAATGACTTTGAGCAGTTTAGTCTGCATCAGCAGTGGCAACTCGCCGATTTCATCGAGAAATAGCGTGCCGCCTTCGGCTTGCTCCAATAGTCCCGCTTTGCCCTGCCGCGCCGCACCACTGAAGGCACCTGGCTGATAGCCGAACATCTCGGATTCGAATAGATTCTCGGGAATCGCTGCACAGTTGACCTCAATAAAAGGGCCGTCACAACGCTGACTCCAGCGGTGTAGCTGTTTGGCAAAGGCAGTCTTGCCGACACCGGATTCGCCGAGCATCAGAACGTTGGCGTCAGAAGGCGCGACCCGCTTAAGCAGTAGCGCAATTTCACGCATGATGTTGCTTCTCACCTGCAGGTTGTCGAGTGCGTCGTCCAGTGCCCGTTCTTCCGCATCGGGGGCTGCTTGGCTGCGCTTCAAATGTTCGCTAAAGCGTTTCTGCAGTAGGGCGTATTCGTCCTGTAGTAGCTGCAGGTCGGTTAAATCCCGCGAACGGCTGATGATGCGCTCAAGCTTGCCATTCACGAACACCGGGTAGGCGTCGGCGATGACGCGGCGGCCGGTCCCGGTCACCTGCATAAGCTGAGTTGGCTTGCGTGTGCGTATCACTTCCATGCTAATTGACGGCTTCAGCACGCCCGTGGCTTGCAACTGCTGGACGCTGCTGGAAAGCAGTTCTTCCCGGGATACCCCATAGACCGCTTCGGCCCCAGGGCTAATATCCAATATCTGCCCATCGCCACTGACAATGAAGAAGTGATCGTTGGCTGTCGCCACGATCGTCTGCAGCACGCATTTGTCGATTTCACTCATCGCAACACGCTCCTTAAGCGATTCAATTATGAATCGTCGATGCATTTTTGAATCAATGAATAGCTTATTTGATGCATTTTTGCATCGAATGGTGAGTAATCCTACCTGTTTTGCGGCCCCGACGTCTTGGCATGATCTGTGCATTGAAAGAGTCAGGGAGCGTTTAAAAGCGCTTGCAGAGCGACTCAATAATTTCAAAACAAGACCAAGGAGATGTGTATGTCGGAATTCAATCAGCCGCTGGGTGGTAATAGCATGCCGCGCTTTGCCGGCCCCGCCACCATGATGCGACTGCCCACCCAAGAGAATGCTGCCGGGCTGGATGCCGCTTTCATCGGCGTCCCGATGGATATTGGTACTTCTAACCGACCTGGTACCCGTCTTGGGCCGCGCCAGATCCGCGATGAGTCGCGCATGCTACGCCCCTATAACATGGCGACCCGCGCAGCACCCTTTGAAAGCCTGCAAGTGGCCGACATCGGTGACGTACCGATCAATACCTTTCATCTGCCGAAAAGTGTCGACATCATCACCGCGTTTTATGATGAGGTACTCCAACACAGCTGCATTCCGCTAACCCTCGGCGGCGAACACACCCTGACGCTGCCGATTCTGCGCGCCATGGCTAAAAAGCATGGCCCGGTGGGGTTGATTCATATCGATGCCCATGCCGATGTGAACGAGCATATGTTCGGCGAGCCGATTGCGCATGGCACGCCTTTTCGCCGTGCCCAGGAAGAAGGCTTATTGGCCCATGGAAAGGTGGTGCAAATTGGTCTGCGCGGGACTGGTTACGCGGCTGAGGATTTCGATTGGTGTCGCGAGCAGGGCTTTCGCGTCGTGCCCGCCGAGGAGTGCTGGTATCGCTCGCTAGCGCCGTTGATGGCGCAAGTACGCGAGCAGATGGGCGACATCCCGGTGTATATCAGCTTCGATATCGATGGCCTGGACCCCTCGGTTGCCCCTGGCACCGGTACGGTGGAAATGGGCGGGCTGACGTCCACCCAAGGGTTGGAAATTGTGCGTGGTGCGGCAGGCCTGAACATTGTGGGGGGAGACCTAGTGGAAGTGTCACCGCCCTATGACCCTAGCGGCAATACTGCGCTTATGGGCGCCACGCTGCTGTATGAAATGCTTTGTGTACTGCCGGGCGTGAAACGCGGTGATTAAGATGCGCGGCCAGACCAACACTACAACGATAATTCAATCTGAGGTGCCTTATGCCATCCTCCCTTGATACATCCGACGACATAGCACTTGAGGGCGCACCGCTCTCTCGGCATGGACTGATCAAGTTCCTGGTGCCATCGATACTTGGTGTTCTGCTGTTCCTGGTGCCGTTCTCGATGGGCGATACCATCAACATCGGCATGGGTTTCGCCGCCGATGGGCTCAAGGCCCTGCTGGGGGATACCCTGCCGGCCATTGCGACGGTAGTCCTCTGCCTGTCCGTGGTCCTGACCCTGGTGGTCAAGTCGACCCATCCTGGCTGGGCGAGCGAGGGTATGCTGAAGGATCTGTTCGACGTGGCGCCTGTGTGGGTCGTCATGCGAGCCCTTGGTGCGCTCTTCGCCTTGATGACCTACTTTCAGGTGGGTCCCGAGTTCGTTACCGCCCCCTTTACGGGTGGCGTGATGCTTAACGACCTGGCACCAGTGCTCCTGACCTTCTTCTTCTTCGCCGCCATACTGCTGCCTTTCCTGGTCGACTTCGGCTTCATGGAGTTCATCGGCAGCCTACTTCGCAAACCCTTCCGGTGGATCTTCGGGTTGCCGGGCCGAAGCGCCATCGATGCCACGGCCTCCTGGATGGGGTCGGGCACCGTGGGGGTACTGATCACCACCCAGCAGTACGAGAAGGGCTTCTATAATTGTCGAGAGGCGGCGGCCATCGCCACCAACTTCTCCATCGTTTCCATTGCCTTCGCGATCCTGGTGACCACCTTCATCGGCATCAACCACCTCTTCGTGCCTTTCTACCTGACGGTGGTGGTCGCCGGTCTGGTGGCGGCCGTGATCGTGCCGCGGTTACCTCCGTTGTCGCTCAAGCCGAACACCTACTATGAGCCGGTGGGCTGCCGCCTGCAGGAAGAGCGTACCGGTGACCAGGGGCTGCTGCGCTACAGTCTGGGCATGGCCGTGGCCCGCGCGGAGAAGGCTCCCGGTCCGCGGCAGCTGGTGCGCATCGCTCTGTTCAACGTCGCCGATATCTTCTTCGGCCTGCTGCCGCTGGTCATCGCCATCGGCACCGTGGCGCTGATCCTGGCCGAGTTCACGCCGATTTTCACCTGGCTGTCGATGCCCATGGTGCCGGTGCTGGAGTGGATGGGCGTGCCTGAAGCCGAGGCTGCGGCCCCCGCTACCCTGGTGGGCTTCGCCGACATGTTCCTGCCGGCGGTACTGGGCAGCAACATCGAGAGCGAGCTGACGCGCTTCGTGATCGCCTGCCTGTCGCTGACCCAGCTGGTCTACATGTCGGAAATCGGCGCTCTTCTGCTGAAGTCCAAGATCCCGCTGAAGCTGTGGGAGCTGGCGGCGATCTTCCTGATCCGCACCGCCATCACCTTGCCGATCATTGTCGTCATGGCCCATTGGCTAGTGGGATGAGGGACCTCCAAATGACCTGTGCAGAACTGCTCATTCGACTGCTGCGCGACACCTATGGGGTGGATACCATCTTCGGTATCCCCGGGGTGCACACCGTCGAGCTCTATCGTGGCCTGGAAGGGAGCGAGGCCGCTGACATCCGCCACGTCACCCCCCGCCACGAGCAGGGTGCGGGTTTCATGGCCGACGGCTATGCCCGCGCCAGTGGCCAGCCGGGTGTTTGCCTGATTATCACCGGGCCCGGGATGACCAATATTGCCACCGCCATGGGTCAGGCCCTTGCCGATTCCATTCCCATGCTGGTGATCTCCAGCGTGAACCGCCGCGATACCTTGGGGCTGGGTCAGGGACGCCTGCACGAATTGCCCAGTCAGCAGCAGATGATCAGTGGTGTGGCACGCTTTAGCCATACACTGCTGGACGCCAGTACCTTGCCAGACGTGCTGGCCCGGGCCTTTGCCGTGTTCAACGGCGCGCGGCCGGGGCCGGTGCATATTGAAATCCCCATCGATTTATTCGATGTGCCGGTTAGCGTGCCTGCCAGTTGGCAAGCGCCTAGGCTTTATCGCGCTGCACCCGACCCCGAGGGGCTTGCCGAGGCCGCCCGCTTATTAAAAATGGCGAAACAGCCATTGGTGCTGCTGGGCGGCGGCTGCGTGGCAGCGCCGGAAGCAGCGCGGGCATTGGTCGAGCAGCTTGATGCCCCCGCGGTGACCACCATCAACGCCAAGGGGCTGTTAGGGCGCAACCACCCCTTGGATCTGGGTGCTAACGCCGCGTTGCCTGCGGTACGCGAGCTGGCGGCCAGCGCCGATGTGATTCTGGCAGTGGGTACCGAGCTGGGCGAGACCGACTACGACGTGGTGTTTGACGGTGGCTTTCACCTCAATGGCACGCTGATTCGTATTGATCTCGACCCCGAACAGCTGGTGCGTAATCAGCGCGTGACGCTGGGGCTGGTGGGCGATGCCGGGCGCAGTCTAGAGCTTCTGCTTGCTCACTTCCCCGAGCCATTAGCGCGCAACGGCGCCCAGCGCACGGCGGCGGCGTTGAGCGCGCTTAATCTGCCAAGCGATCCTGCCTTTAGCGACTTCGTGCCGCTATATGCAACGCTGGCCGAACTCCTGCCCGAGGCGATACTGGTGGGTGACTCAACGGCCCCGGTGTATGCCGGCAATCATTTGGTCTCGCAGCCAGCGCCCAGGCGCTACTTCAATGCCTCAACCGGCTACGGCACCTTGGGTTATGGGCTGCCGGCGGCGTTAGGAGCGCAGCTGGCACGGGCGGATCTGCCGGTGGTGGCGCTCGTCGGCGATGGCGGGGTGATGTTTACGCTCTCGGAAATGGCAACGGCAGTAGAGGAGCGCCTGCCGGTGGTGATTGTGCTGTGGCACAACGCGGGCTATGAAGAGATTCGCCGCTACATGGATGCCAACGGTGTTGCCCGCTTGGGCGTGGATATTCAGGCGCCGAACTTTCTCACCCTGGCTGAAGGTTTTGGTTGCCCCGGCTTACGGGTGGAAAGCCCCGCAGCATTTGCCGAGGCATTAGCCGATCGTGTACCCACCAAGCCGTTATTGATCGAAATAAATGCCGCTGCTTGGCAGCGTGCGTGCGCATTTTCAGACTAGGATACTTCCATGCAGTCACTCAGCCAGCAGTTTATCAACCAACAATTTATCAACAACCAGTGGGTGCCTTCGGCGGGCACCCGCCAACTCGACGTGATGAACCCCTACCGCGAAGAGCGTATTGCCCAAGTCACCGCGGGGGATGCGCAGGATGTGGAGGCTGCCGTGCAAGCTGCACAGCAGGCGCAGCCCGCCTGGCAAGTGCTGGGCGGTACCGCACGTGCAGGGTATCTCGATGGATTTGCCGATGCGCTGGAAGCTCGTCGGGAGGTACTCATCACGCTTTCGGCGACCAACAACGGCAAACCATTGGTGGAAGCCGGGATTGATCTGGACGATGCAATTGCCTGCTATCGCTACTACGCCCAGCAGGCCAATGCGCTGGATACCCGCCAAGGCGAATTGGTCAGTGTGGCAATGGAGGGCGTTGAAGCGCGCATCTATCACGATCCCGTCGGTGTGGTGGGGCTGATTACACCGTGGAATTTCCCGCTGGTGACCAGCGCTTGGAAGTTGGCGCCCGCTTTGGCGGCCGGTTGTACCGCGGTGCTAAAACCTTCGGAGGTCACGCCACTTCCCGAGCAAGTGCTGGCGGAGATTGCCTTGGAAATCGGCCTGCCCGCTGGGGTGTTAAACTTGTTAAATGGTGATGGTGAGGGCATCGGCGCGCCGCTGACCAACCACCCTGGCGTGGATAAAATTTCCTTTACGGGCAGTAACCGAATAGGTGAAGCGGTGATGCAGGCAGCCGCTGCCCGTACTGCCAGTGTGTCGCTAGAGCTAGGGGGGAAATCGCCGATTCTGGTGATGGAAGACGCCGACCCCGCCCAAGCCGCCGACTGGGTAATGGCCGGCATCTACTTCAATGCCGGGCAAATTTGTTCCGCAACTTCACGATTATTGGTGCACGAAAGCGTGGCGGAGGCACTCTACGCCGCCCTTGCCGAGCGTATGGATGCCTTAACGCTGGGTGACCCGCTCGCCGAAGGCACCGACTTAGGGCCACTAACCAGCGCCAAGCAGCGCGATGCGGTACAGCTCTATTTAGGCCTTGCCGAACAGGAAGGGTTAACACCGGTGCGCGATGGAAAACACCGCACGCTGCCCTCCCAAGGCTACTTTCTGGCGCCCACGCTCTACCGCGACGTACCGGTGGAAAGCCGCTTATGGCAGGAGGAGATTTTCGGACCGGTGCTGTGCGCGCGCAGCGTGACAAGCGAAGAAGAAGCGATACGGCTGGCGAACGATAGTGCCTATGGCCTGGCAGCAACGGTGATTAGTGGCGACCCCGAACGGGCACGCCGTATTGGCCGCCAGCTCAAGGCCGGTAGCATCTGGTACAACAGCGAGCAACTTGTGCTGCCCGAAACCGCCTGGGGCGGCTTCAAGCGTAGCGGTATTGGCCACGAACTTGGCCCTTGGGGGTTAAGTGCTTACCTGGAAGTGAAGCATGTGGTGGGGCCTTTAGATAGTTAACGCCAAGACCTGCAGGTGTAATGCCCAGCGATTTATTTCGTCCGGAGATTCAGCGGGTTCTTCCTCAGCGTCGAATACCGATGGTGTGTCTGGCCAATTCCGGCCAAGCATCGGCATTGGCCTGGGGCAACGTAGCGATGGCCGCCTCGACGGGTGCAGGGAAGGGCGCCGGACGCCCGGCCTCGCTGTCGATGCCCATCAGCATCTGCTCGCTGGTGGCCAGCAGGTTCCCTTCAACGTCACAAAGTTCAAAGAAGACATGCAGTCGCTTGGCGTCGTGGTCGAGCAGCGTCGCGCTGACCTGTAAAGGCTGACCCTCATGGGCCTCGCAGCGGTAGCAGAGGTGGGTTTCCAGGGTGTAGAGGGTGTAGCCGTGCTGCTTGCGGCCTTCTTCATCCAGGCCAATATGATCCATCAGCGCCTCCACTGCCAAGGAGAACACCCTGGCGTATTCGGCGTCGTTCATATGGCCGTTATAGTCGACCCATTCGGGGGCGACGTGGCTTTCCAGAATCATCATCAGATGCGTCCCTCCAGGCCCTCGGCTTCGGGCCAGTATTTCTGTGTCAATGCGAGCAGCTCCACCAGAAAGTTATCCCGGCGTCGGTCAAGCTCAGACACCAGGCGGCCAGCGGCCTGATATTGGCAGCCTTCCACTACCCGGTCGATCAGTTCATCGGTGGTGGCCACGCCGTCCTCGGCCAGGCCCAGGCGCTCAAGCGACGGCCAGCCGTTGCCGATGCCCCCGGTACCGATGACAGAAAGTTGATGGCTCATGCATTACCTCCTGCGATATCCCCAGCTATCTTGCCGGTGTGCGGATTATGTAGCCCGAGATGCTCACGAGTCTCAGCAGGTGTCATTACGCGGGTGCCGAGGTTCTCGATAAGGGTGGCGGCTTTCTCCACCAGCTGACCGTTGCTGGCCAGCACTCCCTTCTTCAGATAAAGGTTGTCTTCCAGGCCGACCCGGGCATGGCCACCCAGCAGTACTGCCTGGGCCACCATGGGCATCTGGTGGCGACCGATGCCGAAGGCCCCCCATTGGGCGTTCGCCGGCAGTTTGTTGCGCATGACCAGCATGGTCTCGGTGTCCGCCTCGGCGCCCCAAGGAATACCCAGGCACAGCTGATAAAGCGGGTCGCCGTCAATCAGACCCTCTTGCTGAAGCTGGCGGGCGAACCACACATGGCCCAGGTCGAAGCACTCGAGTTCCGGCTTGACGCCTGCCGACTGTACCAGGCGGGCGTGCTCGCGCAGCCAGTCGGCAGGGTTCACATAAACCATGTCACCAAAGTTGAGGCTGCCGCAGTCCAGTGTGCACAGCTCCGGCAGCAGCTCGCCCACCGGTTCATGGCGTTGTGCCGGGGTCTGGATATCGGTGCCCGGGCCGCCGCGGCTGGGGTCGGCAGCATCGGGAGTCCAGTCGCCACCACCGCCAGCGGTGATGTTCATCACGATATCCACCGCTGCCTCGCGGACGCGTTCCATCACCTCGCGGAAGTGCTCCACGGAGTGGCTGATGCCGCCGGTCTCGGGATCGCGCACATGAATATGCGCCACACTGGCGCCAGCCTTGGCGGCCGCGAGGCAGTCGTCGGCGATCTGTTTGGGAGTCACCGGCACATTGGGGTTCTTGCCAGCAGTATCGCCGGCGCCGGTAACGGCACAGGTCAGAATGACGTTGGGGTTCATGCTCCGTTCCTTTTATCGGTTCAGGGTTTAATGTCATGCAGTGTGGCTGTGTTGCCATGTACTTTGTTGGTGTAAGGCGACACTGGGAGTGCAATAAGCGACGTTTTTAGAATAGGGAGGCGTGACCAAGGGCATTACATGGTGTTCGGCATGGTCTTGCCCGAGCAGTCACTGTTTGATCTATATGTCGTGGCTGAGCGTGCCATCCGGGTATAGCCTGGCGGTGGCACCTTCTGCCTCGATCATAGACATCGATGATCACCCGCGTGGTAATATGGGTAGCCTTAATGCCAATGGCTATACTATGAAGGTCTACCCAATTTGATAGTATCCCGGTCTGACGCTGCCCTTGATAAACCCCTGTCGGTGGGATTCGTCTTGCTGCATCGTTTTACACTTTTGCCTTTCGCAGCGTTTGTTGATTGTTTGCGTCTGGCTGCCGACGAGGGTGACCGCAGTCGCCAGCTTCGCTGTCATTGGACGTTCATGACCAGTACCGGAGAGCATGCAACGTCTAGTTGCGGCGCAGCCATCACGCCTTGTGTTCCCCTGCAGGATCCCCAGGAGTTTGATTATATCGTTGTGATTGGGGGGATTCAGGACGAGCATAACCGGGTCGATTCCCAGGCATTGGCTTACTTGCGACGGGCGGCGGCAGAAAAAGTCTCATTGGTAGGGGTGTGTACCGGCGTTTTCGCCCTGATCCAAGCAGGGCTAATGGAGGGACGCCGTTGCTGCGTCAGTTGGTACCATCACCGCGATCTTACCCGACGCTTCCCCGCCATCACACCCGTGGCCGATCGTCTCTTTATCGATGATGGCGATCTCCTCACCTGTGCGGGCGGGGCATCCACGGCGGATCTGGCTGCCTATCTCATAGAGCGTCACATGGGTAAAGCCTGGGCCATGAAGAGCCTGCATATCATGTTGATTGATGAGGCCCGCTCAGGTAGCTATGCTCAGCCGCAGCCAGTAGTTTTCGTCAAGGTGGAAGATCGTTTGGTCAGACGTGCCATTGCCCTGCTTGAGCAGCATTTAGGTGAATCCATGTCGGTAGACGTTCTTTCTGAGCGAGTAGGAACGTCCAGACGTCATCTGGAGCGGCGCTTTCGCGATACATTGGGGGTAAGCCCTCAAAAGTTTTCGCGGGAATTACGTTTGCGTTATGGCCTATGGCTACTGCACTACACCGAAAAAAGCGTCACCGAGATCGGCGGACGCTGTGGTTTTGCTGACACTGCTCATTTCTCACGCAATTTCCGCACTGCTTTTGGGCTGTCGCCCTCTGATATACGCAAGCGTGCCGGGCTCCCGGATAGCATGCCTGTCGATCCTCACTTCTTGCATGTTCATGATGAAACCATGCGCTGAAGGATCTCTGCCACACCGCTGAGTGACACCCCTTTATTTTTTAGGCACCCATCTCTGTACTCAGCGCCTCCACATCCTGCGTTTTCCGACTCCATTCATAAAACTTGTCGCATCTGTTCAATTCCTGGACCACTGCCTTGGCGTTAAATTGAGCTAAGCGCTGCCGTTCCGCGCATCTATTGATCCGAACATAAGAATAACCTCAGGAGAATAACATGAACCAATCTAGCCTTAATGTTTTCGATACGCGGATTGCGCAAGCCATCGCAGAAGAAGTGTCACGCCAGGAAGCGCATATCGAATTAATCGCTTCCGAGAATTACACCAGCCGGGCCGTCATGGAGGCTCAGGGCAGCCAGCTGACCAACAAGTATGCTGAAGGTTATCCCGGTCGGCGTTATTACGGCGGCTGCGAGTTTGTCGACAAGGTCGAGACGTTAGCTATCGCAAGGGCGTGTGACTTATTCAGCGCTGACTATGCCAATGTTCAGCCGCATTCTGGCGCTCAGGCCAACGCAGCCGTCTTCATGGCGCTGATTAAGCCGGGCGACACCGTACTGGGTATGAGCCTGGCGCATGGTGGTCACCTAACCCACGGGGCTGCACCGAACTTTTCCGGTAAGCATTATCATGCCGTGCAGTATGGCCTGAATATCGAGACGGGTGAAATCGACTACGCCGAAGTCGAACGTCTTGCACGTGAGCATCAGCCAAAGATGATCATTGCAGGTTTTTCCGCCTATTCGCGCGTGGTCGACTGGCGCCGTTTCCGCACCATTGCCGACGAAGTGGGGGCATATCTGATGGTGGATATGGCACATGTTGCCGGTTTGGTCGCTGCAGGGCTCTATCCTAGCCCGCTGCCGCATGCCCATGTGGTCACGACCACGACCCACAAGACACTGCGTGGCCCCCGTGGAGGACTGATCCTGTCCGCGCACGGCGATGAAGCGATGTACAAGAAGCTTAATGGTGCAGTGTTCCCGGGGCAGCAGGGCGGTCCGCTCATGCATGTGATCGCGGCCAAGGCCGTGGCCTTCAAGGAGGCGATGAGCCAAGAGTTCGTCAGCTACCAGCGCCAGGTCATCGCCAACGCTCGCGCAATGGCGAAAGTCTTCATTGAACGTGGCTATGATGTTGTTTCCGGCGGCACCGACGATCACCTATTCCTCGTCTCGCTGATCAAACAAGGGGTAACCGGTAAGGACGCAGATGCGGCCTTGGGCCGGGCGCACATCACTGTTAACAAGAATGCTGTACCCAACGATCCGCAAAGCCCCTTCGTGACGTCTGGCTTGCGCATCGGTACGCCGGCCGTCACTTCCCGCGGGTTTGACGAGAACGATTGCGAACAATTGTCGACTTGGATCTGCGACATTCTTGATGTGCTCGCCAACCAGAGCAACACCGACGAGGTAGAAGCCGAGGTTCTCCATAAAGTAGCCGCGCTCTGTGCTCGCTATCCGGTTTATGGCGAAGCCAGGGCCGACGAGACGGCAGTCAGTGAGACACCGGTAGCTTGAGCCTGAATGTCAACGGGCTCTGACGGAGCCGATCGAGGAGAAAGTCCATGCAACATTATTCCGGCTTTGGATTGGTCAAGCATGCGCTCAGCCATCATGAGAACTGGCAACGCCAGTGGCGCAACCCCACACCGAAGAAAGAGTACGATGTCATTATCGTCGGCGGTGGCGGTCATGGCCTGGCCACCGCTTACTATCTGGCTAAAGTACATGGGATCACCAATGTGGCGGTGATCGAGAAGGGCTGGTTAGGCGGTGGCAACACAGCGCGAAATACCACGATTGTCCGTTCCAACTACCTGTGGGACGAGTCGGCGGCCCTTTATGAACACTCCATGAAACTCTGGGAGGGGTTGTCGCAGGATCTCAATTACAACGTGATGTTCTCGCAACGCGGTGTATTGAATCTCGGCCATACCCTTCAGGACATGCGCGATATCCAGCGGCGTGTCAATGCCAACCGTTTGAATGGCATTGACGGTGAGGTACTGGACACCAAGGGTGTTCAAGACATAGTACCCATCATGGACTGCTCTAAAAACGCCCGTTATCCGGTCATGGGTGCTTCGTGGCAGCCACGTGCTGGTGTGGCCCGACATGATGCCGTGGCCTGGGGGTATGCGCGGGGTGCGGACGCTCGTGGCGTCGATATCCTCCAGCAGACTGAAGTCACTGGCTTCAAGATCCACGACGGGCGTGTCGTGGGAGTGCATACCAACCGGGGTGACATCGGGGCCAAGACGGTCGGTTGTGTTGCGGCGGGTAATTCCGGCGTATTGGCCAAGATGGCTGGCTTCAAGTTGCCGATCGAGTCCCATCCATTACAGGCACTGGTTTCAGAACCGCTCAAACCAGTTCTCGATACCGTGGTGATGTCCAACCATGTGCATGGCTATATCAGCCAGTCGGACAAGGGCGATCTGGTCATCGGCGCCGGTATCGATGGTTATGTGGGCTATGGCCAGCGTGGCAGCTACGCCACTGTGGAACACACCTTGCAGGCGATTGTAGAAATGTTCCCTATCTTCTCGCGCGTGCGCATGAACCGTCAGTGGGGCGGCATCGTCGATACCTGCCCCGACGCCTGCCCGATTCTCTCGGCCACGCCGGTCAAAGGGCTATTTTTCAATTGCGGTTGGGGCACCGGGGGCTTCAAGGCTACGCCGGGCTCGGGGCACATCTTTGCAGCGACATTGGCAAAGGGCAAAGCTCATCCCTTGGCCGCTCCGTTCTCTATCGACCGTTTTCATACCGGTGCGCTTGTCGATGAACATGGCGCTGCGGGTGTCGCGCACTAAGGAGGCACTGTCATGTTCCATATCTATTGTCCGTACTGTGAAGAGCATCGCGAAGAGGAAGAGTTTCACCCCAAGGGACAGGCGCATATTCAGCGTCCGGTTGACCCTGAGGCGTGCTCCGACGAAGCCTGGGGAGATTACCTGTTCTTCCGCGATAACCCTCGAGGCATTCATCATGAATTATGGGTGCACGCGGTAGGCTGCCGTAAATTCTTCAACATAACCCGTCATACCGTGAGCTACGAGATCCTCGAGACTTACAAGATGGGGGAAAAGCCTTCAATAACGGCGGCGGACCTTTCTGAAAAAGACAAGCAGGCAGGTGTTCAGGTGGCCTCGGGCGGCTGGCAAACCGTAGGGGCCCGGCCTGAAAGCGAAGCATTGAACAAGGAGGCGCGGGCATGACTCAGGTCAATCGACTAAAGCAGGGCGGACGTATCGATCGGTCCCGTCCCTTGAAATTCGTCTTCAATGGTCAGCAATATGCGGGGTATGGGGGTGATACGCTGGCATCGGCGCTGTTGGCCAATGGCGTCGATATCGTCAATCGCAGTTTCAAGTATTCGCGTCCGCGCGGTATTGTCGCTGCCGGCGCCGAGGAACCCAACGCGGTGGTACAGCTGGGTGCCACGGAAGCGGCTCAAGTGCCCAATGTACGCGCCACGCAGCAGGCGCTCTATCAAGGGTTGACCGCACGCAGCACGAATGGCTGGCCCAATGTCCAGCGTGACCTGATGGGCATGGTCGGTAAGCTGAGTGGAACCTTCATGCCGCCCGGCTTTTATTACAAGACTTTCATGGCGCCGGCGTCGCTATGGATGACCTACGAAAAATATATCCGCAAGAGTGCAGGGTTGGGACGCAGCCCGGCCGAGCCCGATCCGGACAGCTACGAGCATATTAATCAGCATTGCGATGTACTGATTATCGGTGCTGGCCCGGCGGGGTTGACCGCCGCTGTCACGGCGGCACGTAATGGGGCGCGGGTCATTTTCTGCGACGAGCAGGAAGAAATGGGCGGTTCGCTGTTGGACAGTCGCGAGTTGATTGATGATATGCCTGCGGCGCAATGGGTCGATCGAATTCTCGACGAACTCAGCAGCTTGAGCAATGTGACCCTACTGCCACGCACTACCGCCAATGGCTACCATGACCACAACTTCGTGACTCTGCACGAACGTCGCACCGAGCATCTGGGCGATAGTGCACCCACCGGTGGTCGTCGGCAGGCGCGAGCCCGACTGCATCGGGTTCGTGCCAGCCAGGTGGTGTTAGCGGCAGGAGCCCATGAGCGCCCATTGGTCTATGCCAATAACGATGTTCCCGGCAACCTGCTCGCCGGTGCGGTCTCCACCTATATTCGTCGCTATGGCGTGATGCCCGGACAAAAATTGGTGTTGTCCGTGACCAATGATCACGCCTATCGTACTGCACTGGACTGGCAAGAGGCGGGCTGCGAGGTAGTGGCGATTGCCGATGCGCGGGCCAACCCCAAGGGCGAGCTGGTCGAGAAGGCCCAGTCGCTGGGTATCCGTATCATTGCCCAGAGTGCCGTGATCGAAGCCAAAGGGTCTAACCGTGTCAGTGCCGCTTGCGTCGCCAAGATTGACGCCGATTCGTTTTCGGTGGTAGGCCGTGTCGAGGAACTAGCTTGCGATACTATCGCCAGCTCTGGTGGTTACAGTCCGGTCATTCATTTGTCCTCGCATACCGGCACGCGTCCTCTCTGGCGTGATGACATTCTGGGCTTCGTGCCAGGCGAAGTGAAAGGCCTTACCGCCACCGGCGGTGTGCGCGGTGTTTATCCGCTGCATGAGGTCATCCGAGACGCTGCGGATGCCGGGGTCCGCGCGACGCTGGCCGCAGGTGTTAAGACCCACGCTGAAGCCACTACGCTTCCCCAGGTCGCTGCTCGCCAGGATGGCGAGGCCTGTGCCCTTTATCAGGTACCGCACCGCAAGCCATCCATGCGCGCGCCCAAGCAGTTCGTCGATCTTCAAAATGATGTCACCGCAGCTGGCATTGAGTTGGCCACCCGCGAAGGCTTCGAGTCCATCGAACACATCAAACGCTACACGGCGATGGGGTTCGGGACCGATCAGGGTAAGCTCGGCAATATCAATGGTATGGCCATTGCTGCCCGCTGCCTGAAGCGCACCATTCCCGAGGTCGGTACTACCGTCTTCCGACCCAATTACACCCCGGTCACCTTTGGCGCCATCGCTGGTCGCCACTGCCGTGACTTGTTTGATCCTGAGCGTTACACCGCATTGCATCAATGGCATGTCGAGCAGGGCGCCGAATTCGAAGACGTGGGGCAGTGGAAACGCCCCTGGTACTTTCCGCGCACCGTCAATGGCAAGAAAGAAACCATGCATGAGGCCGTGTCCCGCGAGTGTCTTGCAGTCCGCGAGCATATCGGCATTCTCGACGCCTCGACCTTGGGCAAGATCGATATCCAGGGCCCCGACGCCCGTGAGTTCCTGGGCCGTGTCTACACCAACAAGTGGGCCAAGCTGGACGTTGGCCGGGTCCGTTATGGGTTGATGTGCAAGGACGACGGCATGCTCATGGATGACGGGACAACCAGTTGCCTGGGTGAAAATCACTTTCTAATGACCACCACCACGGGCGGGGCTGCCGGGGTGATGGAGTGGATGGAGCTCTGGCATCAGACCGAATGGCCCGAACTGGATGTCTACTTCACTTCGGTCACCGATCACTGGGCAACCATGACCGTGACCGGGCCGGATGCTCGCAAGCTGCTGGCAGAAATCACCGATATTGATCTAGACAAGGATCAGTTCAAGTTCATGGACTGGCGTGAAGGGACGGTCGCGGGGGTGCCTGCGCGTGTCTTTCGGATCTCGTTCACAGGTGAACTGTCCTACGAGATCAACGTTCAGGCCAATTACGCCATGCATGTCTGGAAGACACTCTTCGAGCATGGGGAAAAGTATGAGCTGACGCCTTATGGCACCGAGACGATGCACGTCCTGCGCGCAGAAAAAGGGTTGATCATTGTCGGTCAGGACACTGACGGATCGGTCACTCCAGAAGACCTGGGAATGCAGTGGGCAATCGGCTATGACAAGCCATTTACCTGGATCGGTAAGCGAGCGCTGTCCCGTCCTGATACCCGGCGCGCCGATCGCAAGCAATTTGTCGGCCTGAAGCCCAAGGACGCCAAGGTAGTACTCGAGGAAGGGGCCCAGATCGTGCTCGATCCCAATCAAAGTATTCCTATGGCCATGGTAGGGCATGTGACATCGAGCTATTACAGTCCCACGCTGGGGCATGGCTTTGCCTTGGCGGTAGTCAAGGGTGGGCATCAGCGAATGGGCGAGACTGTTTATTTGCCCATGGTGGATGGAACAGTTTACGAAGCCGAGATTGTCAGCCCTGTATTCGTCGATCCCAAAGGAGAGCGCCAGCATGTCTGACGTGAAAGAGTTTGATACCCGGCCTGCCGGAAACCCGAGTGCTGAATCGCCGCTAGCGTGGACTTTTCATCGCCAAGGAGTGCTGCCACGCGACGCCAATGCGGGAGTGAGGCTTCGTGAGAAGTCCTTTCTGGGGCATCTAATCCTACGCGGTGGTGCCATCATTCTGGATGAGGCCGTGCGCGAGGTGCTGGGCATGGCATTGCCTGCCCGGCCCAACACGTTAACGCTGGATGAGAGCGGTGAGCGTTCGATCCAGTGGCTGTCTCCCGATGAATGGCTCGTCATTGTCCCGGGTGGCGAAGAGTTTGCGCTAGAAAGCCGGTTGCGCAAGGCCATGGGGCAGGCGCATTACAGCATCATCAACGTGAGCGGTGGGCAAACCGTATTCACGCTACAGGGTGAGAAAGCGCGAGAAGTACTCATGAAGTCAACACTCTACGATGTGCACACGCAAGCGTTCGCGGTGGGCAAGGGTGTATCGACGGTCTTTGCCAAGAGCACTGTTGTGTTGCGCCGGCCCAACGAAGACAGCTGGGAGCTGGTGGTGCGCAGAAGTTTTGCCGATTACTGCTATCGCTGGCTATTGGATGCTGCGGCTGAGTATGGCGCCATCGTAGAGCGTTAAGTCGACAGGCCGGTCGAGTGCCGGCCTTTTCTCTAGCAAACCGATAACAAGTGGGGGGTGTTATGAGCCGAATGGCCGATACTTGGATTCTTGCCGCGCAATGCTCTAGCCGCCTTGGAACGGTCGACGTTGTGACGCGCTTTTTGAAAGAGCAGCAATGCTACATTACCGAACTCAACTCTTTCGATGATCGGCTGAGCGAGCGTTTTTTTATTCGTGCCGAGTTTCGACCCGAGTTAGACGACTTTTGTGGCGAGACTTTCCATGATGCCTTTGCCTCACGCGCGGCTGAGTTCGCCATGAAATTTGAACTGACGCCACCCGGAAAACGCACCGGGACCGTCATACTCGTTTCTAAAGCGGATCATTGTTTGAATGATCTGCTGTATCGCTATCGTATTGGCCAGTTGCCTCTCGACATTCGTGCCGTCGTTTCCAACCATCCGGATCTTGAGCCACTTGCCGCCTGGCATGGGCTTCCCTTTCATTACTTACCGGTCACACCTGAAACTAAGGCGCAACAAGAGGCACAAATACAAAAGGTCATCGAGAGCACCGGGGCAGAGCTTGTGATTTTGGCGCGCTACATGCAGGTGCTGTCTCCGGCCATGTGTGAGCGGTTGGCAGGACGTGCCATCAATATCCACCACTCACTATTGCCGGGGTTCAAGGGTGCCAAACCCTATCATCAAGCATATGAGAAAGGCGTTAAGCTAGTGGGAGCGTCAGCCCATTATATTAATAATGACCTTGACGAAGGGCCCATTATTGCTCAGGGCGTCGAGTCGGTTGATCATGCGCATTATCCAGAGGATTTAGTCGCGAAAGGGCGGGATATCGAATGCCTAACCTTGGCTCGAGGAGTTAGCTACCACCTTGAACGGCGTGTTTTTCTTCATGGGGGGCGAACGGTAGTACTTGGAAATTGACAAGTGCGATAGCTTTAGTAGTTATTTAGTATAATGTTGTTTTTTAATTATTTATAAATCTTCGATCCTGAGAATTTAGGATGTTGGTTTATATTAAATAACTTTAATTTCTGGTTAAGATGTTACCGCTATCAGTTATAAAAACGATATATTTAGCGATAATAATTAGGGGTCTACAATGCCAATTAGCGTTTTTGAACTTTTTAAAGTGGGTGTGGGGCCTTCCAGCTCACACACCGTCGGCCCCATGCTAGCTGCTTTTAACTATGTAACCTCGTTACGTGAAAGGGGATTTATTGATAAAGTTTCTTGCCTGGAAATTCACCTTTATGGATCGCTATCGGCGACAGGAATTGGGCATGGAACCGACCAGGCGATTATTATGGGGTTGATGGGGGAGCGCCCCGATACCATTGATCCATGTGTTATTACGCCCCGTATCGAGAAGTTAAAAGAAGAAAATACATTGCAGTTAGGCCAGCAAGCTGACGTTCCTTTCCGCTGGCAGCAGGATCTGTATTTTCATGAAAAATGTTTGCCCTACCACCCCAATGCAATGAGTATTATCACTTACACAAACGTGGGGGAAATACTTTACGAGAATACCTTCTATTCGGTAGGAGGTGGGTTTGTTATCGATCAAGCCCAAGTAGATACTGGGCAGGTGGATTCAGACATTGCAGAGATACCTTTTAATTTCAAAAATGCTGCGGAGCTGCTCTCTTATTGTCAAAAAGAGAGCATGAGTATTAGCGATATAATGCTGGAGAATGAAAAGGTCTGGCGGAGCGAGGAGGAGATAAGAAGCGGACTTTGGAAAATATGGCAAGTCATGTGTGAGTGTATTGATAATGGATTAAGCAATGAAGGAATACTGCCTGGCGGCCTAAACGTTAAGCGACGAGCAAGGCTACTCCATCAGCGACTTCAATCTGCTGAGCAGAACACCTGCCTGATTGCTTCGACGTTCTCCGCTATGGAGTGGGTCAATATTTTTGCTTTGGCCGTTAATGAGGAAAATGCGGCGGGAGGGCGTATGGTGACGGCCCCCACCAATGGTGCGGCAGGTATCATCCCCGCTGTTTTACATTACTATATGAAATTTCAAGTGGGTTCTAGCGAGAAGGACATAGTGAAGTTTCTCTTGGCTGCTGGCGCCATTGGCATTCTCTGTAAAAAGAATGCGTCTATCTCGGGGGCAGAAGTCGGTTGCCAAGGGGAAGTGGGTTCTGCTTGCGCCATGGCAGCGGCCGGCTTGGCAGAAGTAATGGGAGGAACTCCTGAGCAAATAGAGCATGCTGCGGAAATTGGGCTTGAACACAACTTGGGCCTGACATGTGATCCCGTCGGCGGCTTAGTCCAGGTTCCCTGCATTGAACGCAATGCTATCGCCACTGTAAAAGCGATCAATGCGGCTCAAATGGCTTTGAGAGGTGATGGGACTCATTTTATCTCTTTGGATAAAGTCATCCGCACGATGCGTGATACAGGAAAGGACATGCTCGATAAATACAAGGAAACATCACGAGGTGGATTGGCAGTTAATGCCATAGAGTGTTGAGTGATTGGTCTCAAAGTATTAAGAAATCGCTGATCAGTTGCCCGGTGACGAATTGTTCAGCGATCCGTAATCCATGATTTTAGACCTTTGTTGTTAAAACGGGACTATTTTCATTTTTTCTGCTAAGTAATCGATAAAAATTCTTAGGCGATTAGGAATGCTTTGCTTATAAGGATAAACAGCATATATATCTGCATTAGGAAGATGATAGTCGCTTAGAACTTTTTTCAAAGTCCCTTTTTTTATATGGTTATAAACGTCCCATTCCGCTCGTATAGCGATACCGTGACCTTTTAAAGTCCAGCTTAAAACGCTTTCTCCATCGTTTGAGCTTAAATTTCCTCCGACACGGACATGATAAATTTGGTCTTCTTTGGTGAAATGCCAGTTTCCGTAAGTTTCGTCGTTTTGTCTGAGTACTATACAATTGTGGTGAGTAAGTTCTTGAGGGCTTTTAGGCTCATTTTTGTTTTCTAAATAGTCTGGTGAAGCACATAAAAATCGTCTATGTGAGGCAATTTTTCTAGCGTGTAAACCAGAGTCGGGAAGTGATCCGAATCGAATGCCGATATCAAAGGAGTTGTTGATTAGATTTAAAGGATGATCAGAGAGGTGCAGATGGCATTCAATTTTAGGATTTTCCTCTATAAAGTCTGAAACAAATCTTGAGACATATTTTCTTCCAAAACCGAAAGGTGCATTAATCCTAATAGGCCCTTCTGCTTCGTTAGTTGTTTGACGTAATGCGGCACTCATCTCTTCTATTGTTGATGTAACCTTGCGGGCGTACTCTAAGTAAATTTTTCCATTAGGTGTTAAGCTCAAAGAACGGGTAGATCTTGATAAAAGTTGACACCCAGCACTTTTTTCAATTTTGGAAAGACGCTTACTTGCAGCTGCGGGAGTAATGTCAGAGTCTTTAGCCGCTTTAGAAATACTTCCAGATTGGCAAATGAAAATAAAAAACTTGAAATCATTGCTAGACATAACCTTCAACTCATAGTTAATTCAGTATTAACTGAAAGTATATTGAATCCATTTCACCTTATCATCTAACATCTGTAGCGCCAAGAAAAAAGTATTTTACATATAAAATTTAGGTAATCAGGAACATTAAATATGCGAAGTCATCGTGTTGCAGTTATTCCAGGAGATGGGATCGGCCTTGAAGTGATTGAGGTTGGCAAGCAGGTGCTAGAAACTTTGGCAAAAAAGAGTGGAGATTTTCAGTTTGAATTCGAGGATTTTGACTGGAGTTCTCAGCGTTACCTTAGTAAGGGTGAGTACATTCCCAAAGGTGGGCTGGAAAAGTTGTCAAAATTTGATGCTATCTACTTTGGTGCCGTGGGTAGTCAAGATGTGCCAGATCACGTTTCTCTCTGGGAGCTTAGGCTTGCCATCTGCCAAGGTTTTGATCAATATGCGAATGTACGTCCAGCTCGGGTGCTACCGGGTGTTAAAAGCCGCCTAAAAGGTGCCGATGAGATCGATTGGATCATCGTTAGAGAAAATAGTGAAGGCGAATATTCAGGCAACGGTGGCCGAGTTCATCAAGGACATCCTGAGGAAGTCGGTACTGAGGTGTCTGTATTCACTCGAAAGGGGATTGAGCGTATTCATCGCTTTGCATTCAATCTCGCCCAAAGTCGCCCTCGCAAAAAGCTGACACTGGTAACCAAGTCCAACGCGCAGCGACACGGCATGGTGCTGTGGGATGAGGTGTTCTTCGAGGTCGCAAAAGACTTCCCAGATGTGAATATTGATCGAGAGCTTGTGGATGCCGCGACTACTCGTATGGTTCTTAAGCCGGAAACGATGGATGTCATTGTAGCAACCAACCTCCACGCAGACATCTTGTCTGACTTGGCGGCTGCTCTTTCAGGCAGTCTAGGTATTGCACCCACCGCAAACTTGAATCCAGAAAGGGTTTTCCCTTCCATGTTTGAGCCAATCCATGGTTCAGCATTTGATATCGCCGGGCAAGGCATTGCCAACCCAGTGGGTTCATTCTGGACAGCTGCCATGATGCTGGAACACTTAGGGGAAGCTACTGCGGCTGAAAGACTTATGGCGGCAATTGAGCGATTGACTGCCTCTGGCCTACAAACAAAGGATCTCGGTGGTACTGCGACTACTCGCGATGTGACTCAGTCTATTTGTTCTGACATCGAGCAACAGTAAGGTGTAACTCGCGCTTTCCCCAATGCAACCACTATTAAGTGTCCCATGGGTAATGGGGGAGAAGGAGCCCTTGGGCAAGTTCGCGTATCATGAAGGGAACAGCGGCCAAGGGAGTACGGCATGAGTTCTCGCAGCGACACAGGCGTCATCCCGGGCACCTTCCCCGATCAGCAGGGGCGTCAAGGGCAGAAATTGGGTGACCGGGTCTACGGCGACATTATCGACCACATCATCAAGGGTGAGTACCGTGAGGGACAACGCTTGCCTTCGGAGGAGAAGCTTGCACAGATGCACGGGGTCTCGCGTCCCATCGTGCGCGAGGCCCTAGCCAGGTTGCGTGAGGATGGCCTGATCCGCTCGCATCGTGGTGCCGGCAGCTTCGTGAGCCTGCGTCCCGATCGGGCGATGCTCGACTTCGCGCCGCTGGAGAGCCTGGCCGACATCCAGCGCTGTTTGGAATTCCGCATCGCCGTGGAGACCAAGGCGGCACGACTGGCAGCACTCAACGCCACGGCCGAGGACCGGGCAGCCATCTCGACGGCCTTCGCCCTGCTCGAGCAGCGGATCCGCGAGAATGCGCTGGGGGTTGATGCCGACTATGGGTTCCACTTGGCCATTGCCCACGCCACCCACAACCGCTTCTTCGCCGATACCCTGGTCTCCCTCGAGGCTCCCATCATCTACGGGCAGCGCCTGGCACGAGGGTTGGGCCAGCGTCGCCCCGGCTTCCACCTCCCCGAGGTCCAGCAGGAGCATCGGCGCATCCACGACAGTATCCTGACCGGCGATGCCGAACGCGCCTCGCACTGCATGCAGTGCCACTTGAGCAATTCACGTCGGCGCGTCTTCGAGGGATAAAAATTGACAACTTTTACAACTTTGCTAGCTTGAGTAATGAGGCTGTCCACGCTGGTCGAAGGTGGAGCGCCCTGGTAGCCCACAGGCAGACTACAGCGAGGCCATACACTGGCCCAGCTACCACCAACGACGAATACAATACTACACAAAACAATACAACTACGTCGGAGCATGCCATGAAATTCTCCAAGTCCATCCTCGTTAGTGCCGTGTCGGCCATCGCCCTCGCGGGCATCGCCGGTCAAGTCCAGGCAGACTACCCGGAAGAGCCGATTTCCTACGTGATCCCATTTAACCCGGGTGGTGAGTCGGACATCACGGCGCGTTTCCAGGAGCCGGTCCTTGAAGAGATCCTCGGCGTTAGCGTCAATGTCTCTCACCGTCCCGGTGGCGGCGGTGCCGTCGCCTGGAGCGAGTTCCAGAGCAATGCCGAACCCGACGGTTACGAGCTGATCGGCGTCAATATCCCGCACATTATCGCTCAGCCGATTCTGCGCTCCGATGCCGGTTACGAGACCGACAACTGGGAAATCATTACCTTCTTCCATTCCACGCCCAATGCCCTGATCGTCCCGGCCAACAGTCCCTTCGATACTCTCGAGGATCTCGTCGACTATGCCCGAGAGAATCCCCAAGTCGTGACCCTGGGCGGCAGCGGTACCTACAGCGCCAACCACCTGGACATGCTGCGACTGGAGCGTGAGGCCGACATCGATCTGACCTATATCCCCTTCAGTGGCACCGGGCCCCTTCCGGCGGCGCTGGAAGGCAACCACGTTGCTGGTGTCTTCAACTACACCATGCTCGGCGTGCAGATGGAGGATCGGGTCAAGGTGCTGGCTGTGGCCTCCGAGGAACGAGTGCCGGCGCTACCTGATGCACCTACCTTCAAGGAACAGGGTTACGACATCGTGGGCGGGGCCTATCGGGGTGTCGCCGCGCCCGCAGGCACGCCGGACGAGATCATCACAGTGCTCGAAGATGCCTTTGCCGAGGCCAACCGTCGCATTGCCGAGAAACAGGAACCGCTGGGCTTCGTGATGGAATACATCACCGGTGACCAGGTCGATGAGGTCATCTCACAACTCAAGGATGCCTACGCTCCGATCCTCGAATCAGCCGAGTAATACTGCCGTCCCTTCTGCCAAGACCCTGATCACGGGGTCTTGGCTTTTGCTGTGTTCATCGTTGCGGCTTCCGAGGGAGCCGTCGGGAGTGCTGATTCATGGATATGCTGCTCGAGGCACTGGCATCGCTGATGACCTTCGAGGGTCTCATTACGGTGCTGGTCGGGGTCTCGGCGGGGCTGCTGATCGGCTCCCTGCCGGGCCTCACGGCGACCATGGCCTTGGCCGTGTTGTTGCCGTTCACCTTTTCCATGGAGCCACTGCAGGGCCTGATGGCCCTGGGTGCCGTCTACATGGGGTCCATCTATGGCGGTGCCTTTACCGCCATCCTGATCAATACGCCGGGGACACCTTCTTCAATCGCCACGACCTTCGATGGCTATCCCATGGCCCGCCAGGGGCGTGCCTACGAAGCCTTGGCCGGGGCGACCATCGCCTCGGTGATCGGCGGCTTGGTGGGGGTGACCTTCCTGCTGTTGCTGGCGCCGCCGTTGGCCCGCTGGGCGGTGGCCTTCGGACCCTCGGAGATGTTCTGGGTCGCGATGCTTGGCCTGACGTTGGTGGCGAGCCTGTCCAGCGGCTCATTGCTCAAGGGCATGATCGGCGGCTGCATCGGCATGCTGTTGAGTACCGTCGGGGTGTCCCCGGTGGGCGGGGAGACCCGCTTCACCTTCGGCTTCCCGCCGTTGCAGGGGGGAATCGAACTGATCGTTGCGTTGATCGGACTGTTCGTGATCCCCGAACTGCTGAGCATGGCCGCTGAGGGGCGCAGCAATATTACTGAAAGTGCCGAACTCGGCAAGACCAAGGTCGGTATCCGCCAGGTTGCGCGCCATATCCTCGGCAAACCCGTCAACCTGATCCGCTCCTGTCTGATCGGCCAGGTCATCGCCATCATCCCCGGGGCTGGAGGCAATGTGACCAGCCTGGTGGCCTACAACGAGGCGAAGCGGTTCTCGAAGGACCCGCAGAGTTTCGGCAAGGGCAATATCGACGGCGTGGTGGCATCAGAGTCCAGCAACAACGTCATGGTCGCGGGAAGCATGATTCCCCTCTTGACCCTGGGCATTCCCGGTGCACCGCCGGATGCCATCATCCTCGGCGTGTTGCTGATGCATGGCCTGCGGCCGGGGTTGAGCCTCTTCACCGAGTCCGGCGTCCTGACCAATGGCTTTATCCTCTCCATGGGTCTGGCTGCCCTGATGCTGCTTCCCGTTGGTCTTCTCGGCGCTCGCCTCATCCACAAGATAGTGATCAAGACCCCTTACCACTTCATGGTGCCCGCCATTGCCATGGTGACCATCCTGGGCACCTTTGCCCTGCGCAACAGCCTGCTGGACGTCGGCATCATGATGATCATGGGCATCGCGGGATTTTTCCTACGGTTGATCGGCATCCATGCGGCACCCATCGTACTGGGGTTGATACTCGGGGGCATCGCCGAACAGGGTTATGTGCAGACGATGCTTGCGGCGGTGGTCGATCCGATCCCTTGGTTGCGCCTGGTCGAAAATCCCTTGTCGAAGGTGCTGGCCGCACTGGTGCTGCTGGGGGCCGCGACAGCGCTGCTGCCGGGCTGGCTGGAACGGAGCGGTCGACTCGACAAGGGCGAATCGAGCCGAGGGGAAGATAAATGATCATTCGCCTGAATACCGATATGGCGGCAGGGGCCATCGGTCTGGCCTTCGCTGCCGTGCTGTGGCTGGGACGGGGTGACATCGGTCGTCTCAGCATACTCTTTCCCCGCGCTATTCTGGTGATTCTGTTCGCCTTGTCCCTCTTGCTGTTCGTCAAGGGGTTCTTCAGGCCGGGGGGGCGCTCCATCGTGATATCGGGTAGCCCTTGGCGGCTGTTGGTCCTGATCCTCCTGCTGCTGGTCTGGTGGTTCGCCATCGGCAAGCTGGGATTCATGGTATCGAGCTTTTTGATCATGTTCTTCATCACCTGGTTCCTGGCCAGGGTCGAAGGCCCGGTCTCTTGGAAGCGCCTCCTGCTCTGGATCCCTATCATCGCCGTCATGGTGGGAGGCTTCTATGCCATCTTCACCCAGGTTCTCAATGTCCGCCTGCCCTCAGGCCTGCTGTTCTAGGAAATAATGATGAAAATCACCGACATTCGCGAAGCGCGCGTCTCCATTGCCTCCGACATCGCCAACGCCTACATTTCCTTCTCGAAGATGGATGTCTCGGTGCTGGCCATCTATACCGATGCCAAGATTGATGGCCGCCAAGTGGTGGGCTATGGCTTCAATTCCAATGGCCGCTATGCCCAGAGCGGCCTGCTGCGCGAGCGATTCCTGCCGCGGCTCAGGGAGGCCGACGCCGCCGCCTTGCTCGACGAGAGTGGGGTTAACTTCGATCCCTTCAAGGTCTGGTCGGTATTGATGGCCAACGAGAAGCCCGGCGGCCACGGCGAGCGTTCGGTAGCGGTGGGTATCATCGACATGGCGATCTGGGACATTGTCGCGAAAGTGGAGAACAAGTCCCTGGCGAAATTGCTCGCCGAGCGTTTCGACGACGGCAAGCCGGATGCTCGGGTCCCGGTCTATGCAGCGGGCGGCTACTACTATCCGGGCAAGCAGGTCAGCGCCTTGCAGGAAGAGATGCGTGACTACCTCGGTCAAGGCTACATCTGCACCAAGATGAAGATCGGCGGGGTGCCCCTGGGCGAGGACCTGGCGCGGGTTGAGGCGGCCATCGAGGTGGTGGGCGAGGCTGGCCGGCTGGCCGTGGATGCCAACGGCCGCTTCGACCTCAGGACCGCCCTGGCCTTCGCCGATGGGCTGGCACCCTATGGGGTGCGCTGGTACGAGGAGGCCGGCGATCCGCTCGACTACGCCATGCAGCAGCAGCTCGGCGAGCACTACGCCGCACCCACGGCCACCGGCGAGAACCTCTTCTCCCACCAGGACGTGCGCAACCTGTTGCGCTACGGGGGGATGCGCCCCGACCGCGATATACTGCAGATGGATCCGGTGCTCAGCTACGGCCTGGTGGAGTATCTGCGCATGCTCGAGGTGCTGCGTGCCCATGGCTGGTCGTCACGCCAGTGCATTCCCCATGGTGGCCACCAGTTCGCGCTGAATATCGCCGCCGGCCTGAAGCTCGGCGGCAACGAGTCCTATCCCAGGGTGTTCGCTCCTTTCGGGGGCTTCGCCGACTCCACGCCGGTAGAGGAAGGGACGATCGCACTGCCCGACATGCCGGGAATCGGCTTCGAGGACAAGCGTGAACTGATGCAGGTGTTCAAGGAGCATCTATCGCTCTGACGGCTCGCGTTACGCCTCGTGCTGGTGCGGGCGGTGGTCGATCAGCACTAGAACGGAGGTTTCACAGCGAAACCGGGGCCGCGATGACGACGCTGATATCGAAGCACCTCAAATGGCTTTGAGAGGTGATGGGACTCATTTTATCTCTTTGGATAAAATCATCCGAACAATGCGTGATACAGGAAAATATATGCTCGATAAATACAAGGAAGCATCAAGAGGCGGATTGGCAATTAATACTATAAAATGCTAAGTAATTGGTTTCAAAGTATTAATGGTCCGCTGACCAGTTGTCCGGGGACGAATTGATCAGCAATTCCATAATCCATGGTTTTAGACCTTATCGGCCTGGATCTTCTGCGCTATCTGACGTTCGCTGAGCTGTTGTATGGCACGTCGTGCCAAGGGTGCCAGCTCGACCTCTTCACGCTCCGAATAGGCGATCAGACTCTGCTTCATCGGCCGGGCCCAGAAGGTTTCCAAGTGATGGCAGATGTCTGCCACGGCCTGGGCGTCGTCCCGGCCGCCTTTCAGGTTGGCGGCGATCTGGTTGACCATGCGTACTAGATGCGCGTCGTGGTGCAGTGACATATTCGACTCCTCAGAAATGGGCCCGGGCCGCCGTGGAAGCGGTAGGGCGATGATAGATCAGGTGGCGTCCCGGGCGGGCGAAGCCCACCAGCAACAGATCGGCTGCCCGGGCCTGTTCCACAGCCAACGCCGTGGCCGCCGAAACAGCCACCAGGGCACCAATGCCAGCGCTGGCGCTCTTGTGTACCATCTCGTAACTGGCACGGCTGGAGACTAGGGCGAAGCCGTCCGGCGGAGGACCGCCGCGGCAGGCCAGAGCGCCGATCAGCTTGTCCAGGGCGTTATGGCGTCCCACATCCTCGCGCACCAGTTGAATGCGTCCTTGGCCATCGCACCAGGCGGCGCCGTGGCAGGCGCCTGTGAGAGCCTGGAGAGCCTGGTGCTCGGCCAGGTTCGCCAGGGCTCGCTGGATGGCGTCATCTCCCAAGACCGGCGCCATGACCCGGGGGATCGGGCGAATCGCCTGTTCCAAGGCTTCGGTGCCGCACAGCCCGCAGCCGGTACGTCCGGTTAGGTTGCGGCGTCGGGCCTTGAGCGCCGCCAGCCGCTGGCTGGCGATGCGTAGATGTATCGTCAGGCCTTGGGGCTCTTCCAGCACCTCCAAGTCGTAGCACTCGTGGTGATGCGCCAGGATGCCCTCGGAGAGGCTGAAGCCCAGGGCGAAGTCCTCCAGATCCTGGGGCGTGGCCATCATCACCGCATGAGAAATGCCGTTGTAGACCATGGCTACCGGCACCTCTCTGGCCAGGACATCATCGTCGCCATCGCCATGCCAGCCGGAGCTGCCACGGCGTATTTCCACCGGGTGGTGTTCCATCGCCGGCCCATAGGTGCCGGGGTGCCGTTTCATGGAGTGGCTGCCTTGCCCGACGTCTCCCGAGCGCCGGTCAGGTGGCCGCGCTGCGCCTGGTCGAACGCATCGAAGCGTTGTTGCCAGGCGGAGGGCTGGCTGACCTTTTCCACCTGCACTGCGGTGACCTTGTATTCGGGACAGTTGGTAGCCCAGTCGGAGTTATCGGTGGTGATCACGTTGGCACCGCTGCCCGGGTGGTGGAAGGTGGTGTAGACCACCCCTGGCTGCATGCGCTCGCTAAGCCGGGCGCGCAGCACCGTTTGCCCAGCGCGGCTGGTGATGCCTAGCCAATCACCATCGCGGACACCGCGCAGCTCGGCGTCGGAGGGGTGCAGCTCCAACACATCCTCGTCGTGCCAGCGCTGGTTGTCGGTACGCCGCGTCTGGGCACCGACATTGTACTGGCTGAGAATACGTCCGGTGGTCAGCAACAGCGGGAAGCGGCGGTTGGCACGCTCTTCGGTAGCCACATACTCGGTAATCGCAAAGCGGCCCAGCCCAATGGGGAAGTCGACCTCGTGCAAGGTCGGCATGCCCAGCGGGTATTCGGCGTTGCAGGGCCACTGCAGGCTGCCCTGTTCCTCGAGCTTGGCGTAGCTGACCCCGGCGAAACTCGGCGTCAGCCCGGCGATCTCGTCCATGATCTCGGACGGATGGGCGTAGTTCATCGGGTAGCCCAGCGCATTGGCCAGGTCCTGGGTCACTTCCCAGTCTTGCTTGCCGGCAACCGGCGGCATTACCTTGCGCACCCGGTTAATGCGCCGCTCGGCGTTGGTGAAGGTGCCGTCCTTCTCCAGGAAAGACGAACCCGGCAGCAGCACGTGGGCATACTTGGCGGTCTCGTTGAGGAAGATGTCCTGGACGATCAGGCAGTCCAGCGAACGCAGCGCGGCCTCGACGTGCTGGGTGTTGGGATCGGATTGGGCGATGTCCTCGCCCTGCACGTAAAGCGCCTTGAAGCTGCCCTCGAGGGCGGCGTCGAACATGTTGGGGATGCGCAGCCCCGGCTCGTCGTCAAGCGTCACCCCCCAGGCGGCCTCGAAGCGGCCTCGAGCCACCGGGTCGGCAACGTGCTGGTAGCCGGGCAGTTCGTGGGGGAAGGAACCCATGTCGCAGGCGCCCTGGACATTGTTCTGGCCGCGTAGCGGATTCACCCCCACGCCCTCGCGGCCGATATTGCCGGTGGCCATGGCCAGGTTGGCGATTCCCATTACCATGGTGGAACCCTGGCTGTGCTCGGTGACGCCCAAACCGTAGTAGATGGCACCGTTGCCGGCCGTGGCGTAAGTGCGTGCGGCGCAGCGCACGGCCTCGGCGGATACGCCGGTGATCGCCTCGCTGGCCTCGGGGGAGTGGCGCGGGTCGGCGATAAACTCACGCCAGCTCTGATAGGCACCGGCATCGCAGCGCTTGGCGACGAACGCCTTGTCTTCGAGACCTTCCGTCACTACGACGTGCCCCAGGGCATTGATCAGCGCCACGTTGGTGCCAGGGCGCAGCGGCAGATGCTGGGCGTCGCGTAGGTGGGGAGTCTTGAGCAGGTCGATGTGCCGCGGGTCGGCGACGATCAGCTTCGCGCCTTGACGCAGCCGTTTGCGCATCAGCGAACCGAACACCGGGTGGGCGTCGGTGGGGTTGGCACCAATCACGATAATCGCGTCGGCTTTCATGACCGAGTCGAAGGTCTGAGTGCCCGCCGACTCGCCGAGTGTGGTCTTCAGGCCATAGCCGGTGGGCGAGTGGCAGACCCGCGCACAGGTATCGGTGTTGTTATTGCCGAAGGCAGCGCGAATCAGTTTCTGCACCAGATAGGTCTCTTCGTTGGTGCAGCGCGAGGAGGTGATGCCTCCGATGCTTTCGCGGCCGTGTTCTGCCTGAATTGCCGTCAAACGGGAGGCAGCAAAGCCGATGGCTTCTTCCCAGCTTGCCTCGCGCCAAGGCTGGTCGATGGTCTCGCGGATCATCGGCGTCGTCAGACGATCCGGGTGGGTGGCGTAGCCAAAGGCAAAGCGCCCCTTGACGCAGGAGTGGCCGTGGTTGGCGTCGCCGCCCTTGTAAGGCACCATGCGCACCAGCTGGTCGCCCTTCATCTGGGCTTCGAACGAGCAGCCCACGCCGCAGTAAGCGCAGGTGGTGACAACACTGTGCTCGGGCACGCCGTGATCAATGACGCTCTTCTCCATCAGCGTGGCCGTGGGGCAGGCCTGGACGCAGGCGCCGCAGGAGACGCAGTCCGAGTCCATGAACGCATCCGCCTGTCCCGCCGAGACTTTGGATTCGAACCCCCGCCCGTCGATGGTCAGGGCAAAGGTGCCTTGGACTTCCTCGCAGGCGCGCACGCAGCGCGAGCAGACGATGCACTTGCTGGGGTCAAAGCTGAAGTAGGGGTTGGACTCGTCTATGGTGGCCTGCAGGTGGTTCTCGCCCTCGAACCCGTAGCGCACTTCGCGTAGCCCCACGCTACCGGCCATGTCCTGCAGTTCGCAGTCGCCGTTGGCGGGGCAGGTCAGGCAGTCCAGGGGGTGATCGGAGATGTACAGCTCCATGACGTTGCGGCGCAGCTTGGCCAGCCGCTCGTTCTGAGTGGTGACCTGCATGCCCTCGGCCACCGACGTGGTGCAGGCGGCTGGGTAGCCGCGTTTGCCTGCCACCTGGACGGCGCACAGCCGGCAGGAACCGAAGGGCTCCAGACTGTCGGTGGCGCACAGCTTGGGAATATTGATGTCGACCAGGGCCGCGGCACGCAGCACCGAGGTGCCCTCAGGCACCGTGATCGCCACCCCATCGATTTCAAGGCTAACCGAGACTGCGCCTACGGCCTGGGTCGGGAAGGGCGTGCCGAGATCTTTGGCGTACTCGGCGTTTCTGGAATGCTGCTTGGGATCGAAATGTTCAATCATGATCTGTCTCCGTCCGCCGTCCGCTGGAAGTCATCGGGGAAATATTTGAGCGCGCTTTGCACTGGGAAGGGGGTCATGCCACCCATGGCGCAGAGCGAGCCATCCACCATCGTTTCGCAGAGGTCATGGAGCAGGGCGAGATTGGCCTCGCGATGTTGGTTGGCGCGGATGCGGTCGATCACCTCCACGCCGCGGGTCGAGCCAATACGGCAGGGCGTGCACTTGCCGCAGGATTCCACCTTGCAGAACTCCATTGAGAAACGGGCTTGTTCGGCCATGTCCACACTCTCGTCGAACATCACCACGCCACCGTGGCCGACGCCCGCACCGACGTCGGCGAAGGTTTCGTAGTCCAATGGCATATCCCACTGGCTCTCGGGCAGGTAGGCACACAGCGGACCGCCCACCTGCACAGCGCGCAGCGGCCGGCCGCTGGCAGTGCCGCCGCCGAACTCTTCCATCAGGGTGCGCAGGGTGGTGCCGAAGGCCAGCTCCACCAGGCCACCGCGCTGAACGTTGCCCGCCAGTTGCAGCGCCAGGGTGCCCCGGGAGCGGCCCATGCCATGGGAGGCGTAGGCTTCGGCGCCCTCGGAGAGGATAAACGGCACGGCGGCCAGCGACAGGACGTTGTTGACCACCGTGGGAAGGCCAAACAGCCCCTCAATGGCGGGCAGGGGGGGCTTGAAGCGCACCATGCCGCGCTTGCCTTCCAGGCTTTCGAGTAGCGAAGTTTCCTCGCCACAGATATAGGCCCCGGCACCGAGGCGTACTTCCAGGTGGAAGGCACGGTCGCTGCCGCAAAGCTTGTCACCCAGGTAGCCGGCCTGTTCGGCGCGGGCAATCGCCTCGTCAAGAATCTGTTTGGCCAGCGGGTATTCCGAACGCAGGTAGATATAGCCCTGGGTCGCCTCGACAGCAAGCCCGGCGATGGTCATGCCCTCGATCAGCATATAGGGGTCGCATTCCATCGCCAGGCGGTCGGCGAAGGTACCGGAATCGCCCTCGTCGGCGTTGCAGACGATGTACTTCTGGTTAGCCGGGGTGTCGAGAACCGTCTGCCACTTGATGCCGGTGGGGAAGGCCGCGCCTCCGCGGCCGCGAAGCCCCGAGGCCTTGACCTCTTCGACGATGTCCTGGGGCTCGCGGGCGAGCGCCGTCTCCAGGCCGCGGAAGCCGTCGTGGGCCAAGTAGTCGTCAATCGAAAGCGGGTCGGTAATGCCGATACGTGCAAAGGTCAGGCGCTGCTGACGGGCGAAATAGCCTATCTCTTCCGTGAGGCCCCGCGCCAGCGGGTGGCTGACGTTGCCTTCGAGCAGGCCGCTGTCGAGCAGGGCCGGGACGTCGCTGGGAGTGACGGGGCCGTAGGCAACGCGACCGTTGACGGTCTCGACCTCGACCAGGGGCTCGAGCCAGGCGGCACCACGAGAGCCATTGCGCACCACGGTCATCTCGAGGCCGCGGGTAGCGGCCTCGCGTTCGAGACGAGCGGCGACGGCGTCGGCACCCAGGGAGAGGGCGGTAGTATCGCGGGGTACGAAGACGCGAAAGCTCATCCGATCACCTCCAAGGGTTGGGTGCATAGCTCGTCGACCAGAGCGTCGAAGGCGGTGGGCGTAACCCGCCCCCATACCTCGTTGCCGACGCGAATCGAGGGGCCGCAGGCGCAGTTGCCCAGGCAGTAGACGGCCTCCAGGGTGATCTCCCGATCCGTGGTGGTCTGGTGATAGTCGATGCCGAGGCGCGCCTTGGCATGGGCCTCCAAAGCGCGGCCGCCCACCGACTGGCAGGCTTCGGCACGGCAGACCTGGAGCACATGGCGCCCCGGCGGTGAGGTGCGAAAGTGGTGATAAAAACTGATCACCCCGTGCACCTCGGTACGGGTCTGGCCCAGCGATTCGGCGATGATCGGCACCGCCCCCTCGGGGACGAAGCCGAAGCGATCCTGGATGGCATGCAGGATGGGAAGCAGAGCCCCCGGCTTGTGCTTTAAGGCGTCGATCTCGGTCTGGATCGACTGCGGCGTCCACTCTCGAGATTCTCTCATCGCGCTTCCCCGGTTCTTGTTGGCTCTGCTTATATATGCACGCGATTACATATTTAAAAAAATGCGTGCGCTACGCTAAAGATCAAAGCTAGCATAGGCTCTGAAATCACAAAATATGAAACTTTGTTCCTATGAAGCGAATCATGATCACACCCGCCTGGAGCTTCAGCGATGAGGTAGGCAACCAGATCGCCCCGGCGCTGTTCCTGCTGCTCGAGGCGGTGCATCGCCATGGCAAGCTGACCCGGGCCGCCGAGGACGTGGGCATCTCCTATCGACACGCCTGGAACCTGCTCAAGAGGTGGGGGGAGTTCTTCGGCATCGCCCTGGTCGAGCTCGAGCGTGGGCGAGGAGCGCGACTCTCACCGCTGGGCGAGAAGCTGCTGTGGGCCGAGCAGCGGGTGAACGCCCGGCTGGGCCCTCAGCTGGAGAGCCTAGGCTCGGAGCTCAATCTGGCCATCGAGCAGCAGCTGAAGGGCATGCAGCCGGTGCTGCGCCTGCATGCCAGCCACGGTTTCGCCGTGGAGCTACTGCCTAAGCATCTTCGGGGGCTGCGCCTCGACCTGCAGTACTGCAGCCCCCGAGAGGCCTTGGCGGCACTCAATCGCGGCGCCTGCGATCTGGCCGGCTTCCACCTGCCTCGGGGAGAGGTGGGCAAAGCGGTGAGCCGCAACTATCGCGACCTGCTTAAGCGGCGCAGCCACCGGGCGATCGGGTTCATTTCCCGTCGCCAAGGGTTGATGGTAGCGCTGGGTAACCCTAGGGGAATCAGCGGGGTGAAGGCACTGGCAGACAGGACGGTGCGCTTTATAAATCGCCAGGAGGCTTCCGGCACACGGGCGCTGTTCGATAGCCTGCTGGCGGAGGCGGATATTCCGGCGTCGCATATCCACGGCTATGAAACGGAGGAGTACACCCACTCGGCGGTAGCCGCCTATGTAGCCGCCGGCATGGCCGATGCGGGCTTCGGGGTGGAAGCGGCGGCACAACGCTTCGGTCTCGACTTCGTTCCCTTGGCAATGGAGGACTACCTGTTTATTTGTCACCAGCGTAGCCTGGCTGAGCCGAATTTGATCGCCATCCTGGCGTTGCTGCGTGATACGTTATTTCAAAAGGCGGTTGAGGGCCTCCCAGGGTATAGTCCTCACCGATGCGGAGTAATAATGCATGTTGATGCTTTATAGCTAAACGGCACCGTCGACGGCAGCATACGCCACCATTTCTACCCGCATCTCTTCTCGCGCAAACCCGGTAACGATAATGGCGGCGCGATTGGGGTAAGGCGCTGTTACATAGTCTGCATACACTTGGTTGACCGTGGCCAAATCCTCGCGTTGAGTCACGTAGATCAACACCTGGGTCAGTTGCTGCATGCTGGCACCCGCGCTTTCCAAGGTATGCTGCAGATTATCCAGTGTCTGGCGGGTTTGTGCTTCGATACCACCGTCTACCACGGCGCCATTGGCGCCGATTGGGATCTGTGCGGTGAACAGGATGCCATTACCGATCACAGCCCACTCCAGTGGTGCCTTAGCGGCGTACAGCTCGGTCTTTACCGGTTGAATCATTACGATGCCCTCATTAATCCATCAGTCATTGTCGTTGACACCCGCACCAGCGCCGCCTCGGGAGGCGTCAGAAGATTCCACCAGTATGCGATGGGCCAGGGTTTTTAGGCGTGCCCAGATGGCGTCGTCTACCTCGATGCCTTCTTTCAACATGCGCTCGCGGCAGGCCATCAGCGCGGATTCCGAGTGGTGGGCCAGCAGGTCGAGATCATGATCCGCCCCTAGAGACGGCAGCAACTCCACATGGTTGGCCATCACCAGGGTGATACCGTCGTTGGGTTCGTTCTCTTCGGGCACATCACGCACCGAGTAGATGCGCACTTCCGGCGTGGTATGGCCCGCCCGAAAACCCACCACCTGTTCGGTTAAAGGTTCCTGGGCGTTGCGCCAGAAGGCGGTAATGTTGATGCCGCGCCCGGCCAAGCGCGACAGATAGCCCATGATCAGCTGACGGTTGTGACAGCGTCGAATCTTGACCACGGAAAGCCCGCGTGCCCGCGCTTTCGCAAATCCTAGCTCGGTCGCCAGGCTGATACTGCGCAGCACGCTCTGGCCATGGCCATCCAACACCGCCAAATCCCCATCCTGATAAATTACCTTGGGCAGCGCCTCAGGGTCTTCCTCTAGCAGGTAATCCAGCCCGCGGTTGAGCTGATCCACCGCATTGAAACCGTGGCACTGCATCCAGGCCACCATATCAGCGGCATCGGCAGCGTCACCCTCTTCAAACCCAATCCCGGTAAAGGCTTTTCGGCATAGCCCTTGCAGCTCATTAAAAGAGACTTTCATGGCGACATTTCTCCACGAGCAGCTTCATGTTGCGGCGACCGTTCGGCAGGCTGCACGGCACCTTGTATGTACTGTGGCTGCAGCGGGAAGCTCCAGTCGTCGAAGTGGCTGAGGTCTTTCGGTTCGGCGTTGAGTTCTTCCACCAACGGTGCCCCCTGAAACAGGGTGATACGCACCCAACGGTCCGACTTCGGATCGAAGCGACTGGCACCGAAAAAGGCCAGCTTGGCGCGCAGCAGGTGCATCGGCTTCATGTCGCGTTGCCATAAATTGGCGTGGATATCCCCGTACGGAGCTTTTACCAACGTCTGTACGCGGCGAATAATCTCTTTATGGCGAGGCTTGGCAAGCAAAAAATCGACTACTTTGGCTCGCGGTGACGCCTCCAGAAACGCGCAGATAGCGGCATGGCTATGAGCTACACGCGGTCCGATGGCAATAGGCATCTCTTTTTCAGCACCCGGCTCTTCGTGTCGCACCCCTAGGCGTGGTTCTTCCTTTTCTGCCGAGCGGTACCAGAACCAGTAAGCCCCATCAAGGCTTTCATAATCGTGGGCCAGCGCCCAGCCGTAGTGGGTCTCGATCAGCTGGCGCAGGCGCATCAGCGGCATATCCGGCTCAAGATCAAGATTTTCATTCACCCCCATCTGTTCTTCCAAGGGATCAACTTGCTCGGGATAGAGCTCGAGCAGCAGCGTGTTAATGAGCTCCTGAGTTTCCAGCGACAGGGTGCGCTCGCTCCACGCCACCAGCTGTGCCCAGAGATCATCATCCAGCGGCACGCTCTCCAACCAGTTCAGCACATCCGGCAGAGCGGCGACCGTTGCCGCGTTGCGCTCGCTTTGCTCGACATCTTCCGTCACGGTTTCCGCTAAATGCTGCTGGGCACGCCGGGTAAGTGCCATCAGTCGCGCACGCTCTGCTTCGCTGGGTGCCTGGCGCTGGGCCAGCGCCAACGCCGTTTCACGCTGGGTCACCCACTGGGCAATTAGCTGCGGATGATTGATCAGAAACGGCGCCATGCCCAGCCCCGTCGAATTACCGATACCCAAGTAGCGGCGCAGCTCGGTGGCAAGCTCGCAGGCGGTTTCAGGCGATTGGCAGCGGGCCAAATGCTCCACCTGCTCAATGGAGAAGTGGCGCAGCAGATAGACACCGGCCATCTGCGCCGAGAAGGGGCGGCGGAAATCCGGGTTGTCATACAGGCGGGCGAAGTCGGCAATGCCAAACTTTCCGTTACCGTAGACAGCCGTGGTGCGGTATAGGTAACCGACCCGTGTCAGCCACTGCGGGTCCGGCTGCTTGCCGTTGGCTAGCGCTTCCACAAAGTGGGCAAAGTTGCGCAGGCTTTTGTTGGCACGGGAAAGCACCAATACCTGTGAATGCTGGCGACCCGCCTCCTGAAGCGGCACGTTGGCTGCCATCTGCGCCAGCAGGCTGTCGTCCACGTCGCCTTCCACCAGGCCGAAGGTGATATCCCAGGCCTCGGCAATCACTCGGTCGGAGCGGCATTCGTCATCTAGCGCCTGGGCAAACATGACCCCGTGGTAACGGCCGTAAGGCGTTTGCAAACGATATATCGCCGTACCATAGCCGTTATCGTCGAGGTCGAAACGTACCCGGCTCACCTGCCAACGCTGACGCCCCATCTGGCGCATCAAGGTGCGGACAAAACTCAAGCGGCATGCATGCAGGCTGCCCAAGCGCTCGAGACGCATCACCTCGTCAGCGGGGCGCAGATTCAAAGGCGCCGGCGCCCATTCGCGGTTACTCATGTGTCATCACCTTCTTGCGTGTGGTCAAACCTTGCTCACGCGCCATGGCGTAAGCCGCCTGTGGCCCCAGCCACAGCGATGGCAGCAGCACCAGAGAAACCGGAATCGCAGTAATTACGATAAATTGCTGCAGTACGCTGATCTGTCCCGCCCCCATGTAGAGCAGAATGGCCGCCATTAGCGACATGGTGATGCCCCAGAAAATACGCACGGCGGTGTGCGGCCGATCGTGCCCAGTGCACACCACGGCAATCGCGTAGCTCATGGAGTCACCGGTGGTGGCCACAAAGATGGTGGTCAACAGCAGGATGGCCAGCGCCATCAGCGTGCCACCCGGCAGTGCCTGCGCAACGGTCAGCGTCGCCACATCGAACTGGAAGTTATTGAGCGCCTCAGCCAAGTCGATCACACCGGTCAGCTGGTAATGAATACCGGCACCGCCTAGCAGCGTAAACCAGACGGTGGTGGCGATGGGCGCCATCACGGCCACCGCGAGAATCATCTGGCGGATAGTGCGGCCACGCGAGATACGCGCCACAAAAATCGCCATCAGCGGGCCGTAACCGATGAACCAGGCAAAGAAAAATACCGTCCACCACTGCATCCACCAGTCCGGCGCGGTCTCCGAAGTCATGGTCGCCATGGTGAAAAACGAGCTGATGTACTCGCCGAAGCCCTGCAGATAGGCATTGGTGAGGAACAGCGTAGGACCGAAGATAAAAATCACCGCGGCGATGGCCAGCGCCAGAAACACGTTGATACGACTGAGTAGTTGAATACCACGATGAATGCCGGTAGCCGCCGAGGTCACATAAAGTGCACCCAGCACCACCAGGATCACCAACTGAGTGGCATAACCTGAACTCAAGCCAAACAGTTCATGCAGGCCGAAGCTCACCTGCGTGGCCAGAAAGCCAATCGGCCCGACAGTGCCGGCCACCACGGCAATGACGCAGCAGGCATCGACTACGCCACCCAACCAGCTACGCATTAAGCGCTCGCCCAGCACCGGGTAGAGCAGGGTACGCGGCTGTAACGGTAGGCCGCGGTCGTAGTGCCAGTAAGCCAGCACGATAGCGGTGAGCGAGCCGAGTACCGCCCAGGCCAGAAAGCCCCAGTGCATAAACGACTGCGCCAGCGCACCGGCAATTGCTTCCACCGTGCCCGCCTCGCTATCGAACGCGGGCGGTGTGACCACAAAGTGGTACACCGGCTCCCCCGCGGCGAAGAACACGCCGCCGCCGGCCAGCAGGGTACACATGATGATCGATAGCCATTTAAAGGTACTCAGCTCCGGCGACTCCAGCCCGCCCACTTTGGCGCTGGCTGCCGGTGAAATCGCCAAGCCAATGGCGATAAAGAATGTCAGCAGCAACAGCAGCTGAAAATAGGAGCCAAGTACTGCGGCGGTCCAGGCAAATCCGACGGAAATAGCCCCTTCGACGCCCTCTATATTTACCAAGGAGAGCAGCACAAAAAGGATAACAAAACCGCCGCTGAGCCCGAGCACAACCGGGTCGCCGAACTTTCCGAGCCCTGAAGCAGGGGCTTTATCTTGGGATGAGTTCATGGGGAAACCTCGTTATTGATTGTTGTAGTGGTAGAAGGCTTGTGGTGATACCCGGTGGTGGTCAACCGTTATCGTCACACCATGGGCGTGGTCGTGCGCTCTAGCAGGGCAAGCCAGTTGCGCCCCATGATGCGAGCGATCTCCTCTTCACCAAACCCCTTGTTGCGTAGCCCTTCAATCAGATTGGGGAAGTCACGGCTATCGCGCAGCCAGGCAAGCGGCTGTGGCCAGCCAGCATTGCTGGCGCTGCCTTCACCGTAATCCATCTCTTTCGACCAGCGACCGTTGCGCATCCAATCCAGCACCGATGTTGGCTGGTTCTGGCAAAGATCCGTGCCCAGCCCGACATGTTCGATACCCATCAGGTCAACGGTGCGAGCAATCATGTTGCAATAGTCTTCCAGCGTGCAGTCAGGGCCATTCTTGAGGTGGAAAGGGTAGGCCGAAAAACCCAGCAAGCCGTCATTTTCCGCAATCGCCTTGAGCGCCTTGTCAGACTTGTTGCGCTTGGCCGCGTGGAAGAAGCTCGGGTTAGCATGGGAAATAATCACCGGGCGCTCGGAAAGCTCGATGGCCTCCAAGGTGGAGCGCTCGCTGCTGTGGGACATATCGATCACCATGCCGACCCGGTTCATCTCGCGTATCACCTGGCGGCCAAACCGGGTAATACCACTGTCTTCGCTTTCGTAACAGCCGCACGCCAACAGGCTCTGATTGTTGTAGGTGAGCTGCATGATCAGAAGCCCCAACTGGCGCAGCACGGCCACCATGTCGATATCATCTTCGATCGGCGAGCAGTTCTGGGCACCGAAGAAGATGCCCACCTTGCCCACCTGCTGGGCACGCAGAATATCGCTGGGTGCCTGCACCGGCATGATCAGATCGCTATGGGCTTCAAAGCGGCGATTCCATTCGCCAATGCGCGTTAGCGTCTCACGGGTGGTTTCGTGATAGACCAGCGTTGCATGGACGGCATCCACACCGCCCTCGCGCATCTGTTCAAAAATTTCGCGGGACCAGTGGGAGTACTGCAGCCCATCAACGGTCAGCATCTGCTTGGACATGCCCACTCCTTACGCTTTCACGTAGCAGGTCTTCACGACAGTGTAGAACTCGCGGGCATAGCGTCCCTGCTCACGCGGGCCGAAACTAGAGTCCTTGCGACCGCCAAACGGTACATGGTAATCAGTGCCTGCAGTGGGCAGATTGACCATCACACAGCCCGTCTCTGCCTCCGCTTTGAAGCGGCTGGAAAGCGCCAGGGAGTCGGTGATGATGCCTGCCGTCAGGCCAAAGTTAGTGTCGTTCAACGTGGTAATCGCTTCGTCCATATTGGTCACTTTGATCACGCAGGCAATCGGGCCGAAGACTTCTTCGCGGTTGATGGCCATCTCGTTGGTGGTATCAGTGAACAGGGCTGGCATCATGAAATATCCGTCACTGCTGCAGTTCACCCGTTCGCCACCGAAGGCCAACTGAGCCCCATCGGCCTTGGCGCGTTCGATCCAGGCCAGGTTGGATTCCAGCTGGCGGGCATCGGCCACCGGGCCGATCTGCACGCCTTCTTCCAACGCTGGCCCGACCTTGGCGTTCGCTAGCCGCGCACTCAACTTGTCAACAAACACATCATGTACTGCCTGATGCACAATCAACCGTGAGGAGGCGGTGCACTTCTGGCCGGTACTGGAATACGCGCCGTTGAATGCGGCCTCCACCGCCAGATCCAGGTCGGCATCTTCGGCGACAATCAGCGCATTCTTGGAACCCATCTCTAGCTGACATTTGACCAGATTGCCTGCGGTGGCAGCGGCAATACGACGCCCAACTTCCAGCGAGCCGGTAAACGTCAGCGCATTGATGGCGGGGCTTGTGATTAATGCTTCGCCGACACGTCCGCCGCTACCCATCAGCAGGTTGAAAGTACCCGCGGGTAAGGCCTGACGACTGATAATCTCGGTCAATGCCCAAGCACTGGCAGGCACCAGATTCGCAGGCTTGAAAATCACCGCATTACCAAAAGCTAGCGCCGGAGCAATCTTCCACACCGCCGTCGCCATGGGGAAATTCCACGGGCTGATAATGCCGACCACGCCCACCGGTTCACGGCGAGTTTCCACTTGAACACCGGGGCGCACTGAATCCACCCGTTCATCAATCTGGCGCAACACTTCAGCGGCGTAATAGTGGAAAAATTGTGCCGAACGGGCCACTTCGCCGATTCCTTCCGCCAGCGGCTTGCCCTCTTCCCGTGACAGCAGACGTCCAAGCTCTTCCTTGCGCGCCATCAATTCGTCGCCAACCACCATCAGCACGCTATAGCGCTGCTCCAGCCCACTTTTGCCCCATTCCCGCTGGCCCGAGCGGGCAGCGGTGATGGCGGCTTCGACCTGCACCGTGCTTGCCTGGGCGTAGTCGCCGATCACATCGGAAAGGTCGGAAGGATTGACATTCGTGATGTGGCTTTCACCGTCGACCCATTGGCCGTTGATATAGAGCGAGTGTAGGGATGACATAATTACCTCCTTTGAAGTCATTGACGACATGCTAGAGGAGGTATAGAGATAAGAGTAATCAATAATTCAGATAATATGATAAGAAAATCTTACCATTCAAAACGGACTATAAAGCGGATCATGCTACCCGAACTGAAATTGACGCCGTTGCGCTACGTGCTTGCTATCATCGATGAAGGGGGCTTCCACGCGGCGGCCAAGCAGCTGCACCGCAGTCAGCCAGCCATTTCCATGGCCGTGCGTGATCTGGAAGAGCGCCTTGGCCAGCCGCTGTTCGAGAAAGGCAATGGCAAAGCCATGTTGACGCCTTTCGGCCACTGGTGTGAACCGCGTTTTCGCGAGCTGGTTGCCCATCACGACCGAGTGTGCAGTGATGCGCTGGCAATTACCCGCCAGCAGCGAGGGCGCGTGGATATTGCCGCCGTGCCCTCGGTTGCCAGCCGCCTGATGCCTACGCTACTGGCCGGCTTTTTGGCATCTTACCCCGGCATCGGTATCAGCCTTCAAGATGGCCACTCCGAACGGGTCAACGAGATGGTACTCAAAGGCGAGGTTGAACTTGGAATTACCAGTCTGTGGGCGCCTGATGACACACTGAGCTTTACCAAACTGTTGCATGATGATATCGGGGTTGTATGCCGTGATGATCATCCTCTAGCCCAACAAACCGCTCTGCATTGGCATACGCTCAAACCCTATCCCCTCATCTGCAACGGCACTTCGCGCCTGCTGGAAGGGTCTCCAGCGGCTGAGCTACTGACGCACAGCACACTCTACATCTCCAACATGATTTCGCTCACCGCCATGCTCGAAGCCGGGGTCGGAATTACCACACTGCCTCGCTTGGCGTTTCCGGAAGAGTATGAGCGCCTACGCTTCGTACCGCTCACGTCACCCTATCTGGAGCGCCGTATTGGCCTTCTTAAACGCGCTGAACGAAGCCTCTCACCTGCTGCAGAAGCCATGTGCGCGTATCTTCTGCGCCAGCTTAATCATTAATAAAAGGCCCGGGACGTCGAAATAGCCCCTTGGCCATCGTCTTCGGCGGCGAGTTTGTCTGATGGCGCCCGTCCGAGGGCAGCGGTCATGCCCGGGAGCGACATCCACCCCCCCTTGAATGCGACGCCATAGTCGTTATCAACTGGCGACCCACCAGCTGATAGGCAATTGTGACATGCCAGATCACGACATCTTATGGTACCTTTCGGAACGGACTTGCCTGATCGCGACAGCCAGATACCGGCGGCGTCCGAATACGCACATAAAAACAACCTGTGTACAGGAGTCTCGCTATGACGCCCACTTCCCAGGCACCGCACAAGCCGGCTGCTGCTCCCCAGGCCATCGGCTTTCTGCTGCTGGAAAACTTCACCCTCTTCTCTTTGGCCTCGGCCATCGAGCCGCTGCGCATGGCCAACCAGCTGGCCGGCCGGGAACTCTATCGCTGGTTCACCCTGAGCATCGATGGCGAGCCGATCTCCGCCAGCGATGGCCTCAAGGTTACGCCGGATGTGGCGATCACGGTGCCGCTGGCGCTGGATATGGTGGTGGTCTGTGGCGGGATAGGGCCGGCACGCGCGGTGCAGCGCGAGCATGTCATATGGCTGCAGGGCCAGGCACGCCTCTCCCGTCGGCTGGGAGGTATCTGCACGGGCAGCTGGGCGCTGGCCAAGGCGGGGCTCCTGGATGGCTACGAGACCAGTGCCCACTGGGAGTGCCTGGCCGCCATGCAGGAGTTCTTCCCCCGCGTGGTGCTGACAACTCGGCTGTTCTCCATCGATCGCGAAAGGGCCACAGCCTCGGGCGGGGCCGCCCCCCTGGACATGATGCTCACGCTGATCGGGCGGGATCATGGCCGCGAACTCTCGACGGGGATTTCCGAGATGTTCATCTGTGACCGTGTGCGCGGGGAACAGGACCAGCAGCGCGTGCCGCTCAAGCATATCCTCGGCACGACCCAGCCCAAGCTGCTGGAGATCGTGGCGCTCATGGAGGCCAATCTGGAGGAACCTATCGGGCTCGAGGAACTGGCGGCCTATGTTGACGTGTCGCGTCGCCAGCTCGAGCGGCTTTTCCAGAAACACCTGCTCTGCTCACCGTCGCGCTACTACCTCAAGCTGCGGTTGACCCGCGCCCGGCAGCTGCTCAAGCAGACCTCGATATCGATCATCGAGGTGGCCTCCACCTGCGGTTTCGTCTCCACACCCCACTTCTCCAAGTGCTATCGCGAGACCTTCGGCCTGCCGCCGCGGGAAGAGCGGCTGGGCATGAGCCCACTGCGGGCGCAAACACTCGCCCCCGAGCAGCTGTCCGACAGCCTCCTGTTTCAGCCGGTGTCGGAGCGGCCGATCTCGGCGGCGCTGATGGCACTCGACCAGGCCCGAGGCGAGCCCACCTACGCCAGCGTTCATCTGAAACATTGAAGCAGGCGGCTCGCGGCCAAAATGCTGCGAGTCGTTTCCCACCTCCTGCCGATGCCACCCTTTCTCGCTTGCGTGAGAGAGACTTTCGTGCGCTCGTGCTGCGCAGGCAGGCAGCGATTGCCCTGAGCGACGCCCGACCGCGCGTCGCAGTCGCGACAGAGATGACGTTTTTGGAATTATCGCCGTCGCTTCCAGAGTCGGGTCGCGCCTGGCCGATGCTATGCTGCCGTCATGCCAATCCGAACCCCCCGAACTGGAGCATATCCGATGAATCCCCAAGATCTGCACGACGATGCCATCGTCATCGATGGCCTGATCATCGCCAAATGGAACCGTGAGCTGCTTGAGGACATGCGTCGCGGTGGTCTTACCGCGGCCAACTGCACAGTCTCGGTGTGGGAAGGCTTTCAGGCCACGGTCGATAATATTGTCGCCTCCAACCAGTTGATGGCTGAGTGCAGCGACCTGGTGCGCCCGGTACGCACCACCGCGGATATCACTCGCGCTAAAGAAGAGGGCAAGACCGGCATCATCTACGGTTTCCAGAATGCCCACGCCTTCGAGGATCAGATCGGCTATGTGGAGATCTTCAAGCAGCTCGGCGTGGGTATCGTGCAGCTGTGCTACAACACCCAGAATTTGGTGGGTACCGGCTGCTACGAGCGCGACGGCGGCCTCTCCGGCTTTGGCCGCGAGATCGTTGCCGAGATGAACCGCGTCGGCATCATGTGCGATCTCTCTCACGTCGGTGCCAAGACTTCTGAGGAGGTCATTCTCGAGTCCCGGAAGCCGGTCTGCTACTCCCATTGCCTGCCATCCGGTCTCAAGGAGCATCCGCGCAACAAGTCCGATGAAGAACTCAAGTTTATCGCCGACCATGGCGGGTTCGTCGGCGTCACCATGTTCGCGCCTTTTCTCAAGAAAGGCATCGACTCGACCATCGAAGACTACTGCGAAGCCATCGAGTACGTGATGAACATCGTCGGCGAGGATGCCATCGGTATCGGCACCGACTTTACCCAGGGTCACGACCAGGACTTCTTCGAGTGGCTGACCCATGACAAGGGCTATGCTCGCCGCCTGACCCGCTTCGGCAAGATCGTCAACCCCGAAGGCATCCGCACCATCGGCGAGTTCCCCAACCTGACCGAAGCCCTGTTGCGCCGTGGCTTCAGCGAGCCTCAGGTACGCAAGATCATGGGCGAGAACTGGGTGCGTGTACTCAAGGATGTCTGGGGCGCCTAAACGCCTGCTCCAAAAGATTGATAGGGGCGACGGGATAAAGCCCCGCTCCTTAGCCAAGAATAACGATGTAGAGGATAACTACCGTGACCAAGCTGGCCCCCGCACTGCCTATCGAAGTGGATAGCGAAACCGGCGTCTGGACGACCGACGCTCTGCCCATGCTGTATGTGCCGCGACACTTCTTTATCAACAACCATGTGGCCGTAGAGGAGGCACTAGGTGCCAAGAAGTACGCCGATATCCTCTACCACGCCGGCTACAAGAGCGCCTGGCACTGGTGCGAGAAGGAGGCCGAATGCCATGGCCTTGAGGGCGAGGCTGTCTTCGAGCATTACATGACGCGTCTCTCCCAGCGCGGTTGGGGCCACTTCATCACTGAACAGATCGATCTCGATGCCGGCACGGCTCGGGTGCGGCTAGAAAACAGCGCCTTCGTTTACCAACTGGGCAAGGTGGGTCGCAAGGTCGAGTACATGTTCACCGGCTGGTTTGCCGGCGCCATGGACCAGATCCTCGCTGCACGTGGAAGTTCACTGCGTACTGTCGCCGAGCAGACACAGAGTGCCGCCGAGCCCGGCTGCGATGTGGGCATCTTCGACGTCAAGCCGCTGACCGACACTGCCCGCTAACCCCGGGTACCAGGAGAGATAATCATGGCATTCGACGCACTCTTCCAACCGATCGAGATCGGCAAGCTCACCATCCGCAACCGGGTGGTCAGTACCGCCCATGCCGAAGTGCATGCCACCGACGGCGGCATGACCACCGAGCGTTACGTCAGGTACTACGAGGAAAAGGCCAAGGGCGGCTGCGGGTTGTCAATCTGCGGTGGCTCCTCGGTGGTCTCCATCGACAGCCCCCAAGGTTGGTGGAGCTCGGTGAATCTCACCACCGATCGCATCATCCCGCACTTCCAGAACCTCGCCGATGCCGTCCACAAGCACGGCGGCAAGATCATGATCCAGATTACCCACATGGGCCGCCGCTCGCGCTGGGATGGTTTCGACTGGTCGACCCTGGTATCGCCCTCCGGTATCCGCGAGCCGGTGCACCGCTCCACCTGCAAGACCATCGAGGAGGAGGATATCTGGCGCATCATCGGTGACTTTGCCCAGGCCGCGCGCCGGGCGAAGGAGGGCGGGCTCGACGGGGTCGAACTCTCCGCCGTGCACCAGCACCTGATCGACCAGTTCTGGAGCCCGCGGGTCAACAAGCGCGAGGATGAGTGGGGCGGCAGTTTCGAGAATCGCATGCGTTTCGGCATGGAAGTGCTCAAGGCGGTGCGCGCAGAGGTGGGTGACGACTTCGTGGTGGGCATGCGCATCTGCGGCGACGAGTTCCATCCGGACGGTCTCTCACACGACGATATGAAGCAGATCGCCGCCTACTATGATGCTACCGGTATGGTGGACTTCTTCGGCGTCATCGGCTCCGGCTGCGACACCCACAACTCGCTGGCCAACGTCATCCCCAACATGTCCTACCCGCCGGAGCCCTTCCTGCACCTGGCGGCGGGCATCAAGGAAGTGGTCGGCGTGCCGGTAATCCACGCCCAGAACATCAAGGACCCCAACCAGGCCCAGCGTATTCTCGAGGGTGGCTACGTGGACCTGGTGGGCATGACCCGGGCGCAAATCGCCGACCCTCACCTGATTGCCAAGATCAAGATGGGCCAGGTGGATCAGATCAAGCAGTGCGTGGGCGCCAACTACTGCATCGACCGCCAGTACCAGGGTCTGGACGTGCTGTGCATCCAGAACGCCGCCACCTCGCGGGAGTACCTGGGCCTGCCGCATATCATCGAGAAGTCCGAAGGGCCGCGACGCAAGGTGGTGGTGGTCGGCGGCGGTCCTGGTGGCATGGAGGCGGCCCGAGTGGCGGCCGAGCGCGGCCACGACGTCACCCTGTTCGAGGCCGAGGAGCAGCTCGGTGGTCAGATCACCATCGCCGCCCAGGCCCCCCAACGCGACCAGATCGCCGGCATCACCCGCTGGTACCAGCTGGAGCTGGCGCGGCTCAAGGTCGACCTGCGCCTGGGAACCCGGTCCGACGAGGCCACCATCGAGGACCTGCGCCCGGATATCGTGGTGCTGGCCACCGGGGGTCAACCCTTCCTGAGCCAGTATCCGGAGTGGGGCTACTCGGAAAATCTCGAGGAGAGCCTGGTGGTCAGCACCTGGGATATTCTCTCCGGCAAAGTGGCACCCGGTAAGAACGTACTGCTCTATGACGCCCTTTGCGAGTTCTCCGGCGTCTCGGCGGCAGACTACCTGGCCGACAAGGGCGCCAAGGTGGAGATCGTCACCGACGATATCAAGCCCGGCGCCGCGGTGGGCGGCACTACCTTTCCCACCTACTACCGCAGCCTTTACGAGAAGGAGGTGATCATGTCCTCCGACCTGATGCTGCACAAGGTCTACCGCGAGGGCGACGGCCTGGTGGCGGTGCTCGAGAACGAGTACACCGGCGCCCTGGAAGAACGGGTGGTCGATCAGGTGGTGGTGGAGAACGGCGTGCGTCCCGACGAGGCACTCTATTACGCCCTCAAGCCCCGGTCCCGCAACAGGGGGCAGGTGGACCTGGAAGCGCTCTATGCCATCCAGCCACAGCCCTGCCTGAGCGAGGATGGGGATGGTTTCCTGCTGTTCCGGCTGGGCGACTGTAGCGCACCGCGCAATACCCATGCGGCGATCTACGATGCCCTGCGGATCTGCAAGGACTTTTAACCCCAGCCGTAAGCTGTAAGCCGAAAGCTGTAAGAGGGGTGAAGTAACTTACAGCTTAAGGCTTACAGCGCCTCATCGAGGAGAGCACCATGCTCGAGACGCTATTGCCAATTCTGATTTTCTCCGCCCTGGCACTGGCAGTGATCGGCGCCTGGCGGCGCAACCGCCTGTGGCGCCAGGGGCGGCCATCGTCTGTCCCGATTCTCAAGGGGCTGGCGGCCATGCCGCGGCGCTACCTGGTCGATCTTCACCATGTGGTGGCCCGTGACAAGGTGATATCCAATACCCACGTGGCCACCGCCGGCGGTTTCGTCGCCGCCGCGGTGCTGATGATCCTGGTACATGGCCTGGGGATGGGCTCTTCAGAAGTACTGGGGGGCGTGCTCGGCTGGGTGTTGCTGGCAGCCAGTGCCACCATGTTCGTCGGCAGCCTGTTCGTCGCCAAGCGCCGTCGCAACCCACCGGCGCGCCTGTCCAAGGGCCCCTGGAATCGCCTGTGGAAGAGCCTGATGGCCTTTTCGCTGGGTGTGTTCCTGATCACGCTGCCCACGGTCGGATTGCTTCCTGAAGGCTTTCTCGAAGGGAGCGGTGGCTGGATCCTGGCTCTGGGGCTCGCCGCAGTGGTGGCCTGGGGCCTGGGCGAGATGATCGTCGGCATGACCTGGGGCGGTCCCATGAAGCACGCCTTCGCTGGCGCCCTGCACTTGGCCTTCCATCGGCGTCCCGAGCGCTTTTCCACCAAGGCGGGAGGGGAGGGACGATCGACCGGTCTGAAGGCACTGAACCTAGATGACGTCGATGCGCCCCTGGGAGTCGAGAAACCTGCCGACTTTACCTGGAACCAACTGCTTGGCTTCGACGCCTGCGTGCAGTGCGGTCGTTGCGAGGCGGTCTGCCCAGCCTTCGCCGCCGGTCAACCGCTCAATCCCAAGAAGCTGATTCAGGACATGGTAGTGGGCATGGCCGGGGGTAGCGATGCGGGCTACGCCGGCAGCCCCTACCCGGGTAAACCCGTCGGCGAACATCAAGGAAGTCCTCAGGGGCCCATCGTGGCTCGTGAGGGACAGGCACTGGTGGATGCCGAAACGCTGTGGTCCTGCACCACCTGCCGTGCCTGCGTCGAAGAATGCCCGATGATGATCGAGCATGTCGACGCCATCGTCGACATGCGCCGTTTCCTGACCTTGGAGCATGGTAATACGCCCAACAAGGGTGCCGAGGTGCTCGGCAACCTGATCGCCACCGACAATCCCGGCGGTTTCGATCCCGGCTCACGGCTGCACTGGGCGGCGGATCTCGACCTGCCGCTGATGGCCGACGTCAAGCAGGCCGAGGTGCTGCTGTGGCTGGGTGACGGCGCCTTCGATATGCGCAATCAGCGCACACTCAGGGCGTTGGTGAAAGTACTGCGCGCTGCCCAGGTGGACTTCGCCGTGCTCGGCAACGAGGAGCGTGACAGTGGCGACGTGGCGCGGCGCCTGGGTGACGAGGCCACCTTCCAGTCGCTGGCTAAGCGCAATATTGCCACCCTGGCCAAGTACCGCTTCCAGCGCATCGTCACCTGTGATCCCCACAGCTTCCACGTGCTGGGCAACGAGTACGGCGAGCTGGGCGGCGACTATGAAGTGCGTCACCACAGCACTTTTATCGCGGAGCTATATGACACCGACCGACTGACCTTCTCGCCCTGGAAGGGCGGCAGTGTCACCTATCACGACCCCTGCTACCTAGGCCGTTATAACGGCGAATACGAGGCGCCGCGTCGGGTGCTCCGAGCGCTGGGTATCCAGGTGGCCGAGATGGAGCGCTCCGGTTCCCGCTCGCGCTGCTGTGGCGGCGGCGGCGGGGCCCCCATCACCGATATCCCCGGCAAGCAGCGGATCCCCGATATGCGTATGAACGACGTCAAGGAGACCGGTGCCGAGCTGGTGGCGGTGGGTTGTCCCCAGTGCACCGCTATGTTTGAAGGGGTAGTGGACGCCAGCGCGGAGGTGCGTGATATCGCCGAGTTTGTGGCCGAGGCCTTGGTGGAGCGGCCCGCCGCCCCGGCCGAGTCCCGGCCACGTCAGCCTGCTGTTGAGGAGTTCTGCCCGTGAGAGAGAACATGAACGATAGCATTCGTCGCGATCCGCGCCGTGAGTGGATCGCCCGCAACCGCCTGCATTCCGAGCATGCCAATGTACTTGCTGCACTGGGTGGAATCGGCGGTGGCGGGGCCGCCAGCGAGTGGCTGGGGCCCAATGGGGTAATTCGCCGGAATCCCCATGCCATCGGCTTCATCGGACCCAAGGGCGTGAAGCGTATCGATCGCAGCGGTATCCAGCAGGGTGGCCAGGCCCCGGGACAAGGCCGTCAGGCAGCCCAGGATAGTCGCCGGGCGGTGACCATCGAGGATCCCGCTTTCCTGGTGGCGGTGGTGCCGGACATGACCGGTGGCCGGCTGTCGGGCCACGACCGCGACCTGCTGGGCTTGGCCCGACAGCTGGCCGACGCCGATCCCGGGCGGCCCGGCGCGGTGCTGGCGGTGATCTTCGGCGAGCACAAGGACAGCACTCTGGGTGAGGCCGGCATCGACCGCCTGCTGCACCTCGAGGACGCGGCTTTCACCGGCTTCTCGCCCGAGGCACGGCTGGCGGTACTGGCGGCGGTGGAGCGGGACTTCGCCCCGCACCACTGGCTGTTGCCCGACTCGCCGCTGGGTGGCGCCGACCTGGGACGTCGCCTGGCGCTGCGCCTGGACGAGCGCCCCGCCACTGGGGTCTGGCAGATCGAGGCTGATGGCGAGGCGCCGCTGGGCTGGCGCTGTACCGCCCGCGGTGCAGCAGAGAGCCTGGATATCCAGCGTCCCCTGCCGCGGGTCGCCCTGGCCTTGGCTGAGTGCGCCGAGCCGGTGGCCGAGACCCGGCACTCCGCCGAGCCGTTGTCGCTAACTATCGAGCCGCCCAGGATCCTCTCGCGTATCGAGGATCTGGGGCAAGTGGCGGTGGACCCCGCCGGGGTGGCCCTAGCCGAGGCGGAGTTCATCCTCTCCGGCGGCAACGGCGTCAAGAATTGGGATGGCTTCCATCATGCCGCCACGGTGCTGGCGGCCACGGAAGGGGCCTCCCGGGTGGCGGTGGATGACGGCTTCATGGCCCGCGACCGTCAGGTGGGTGCCACCGGCACTTGGGTCACCGCCCGGGTGTATATGGCGGTGGGCATTTCGGGGGCTATCCAACACCTGCAGGGCATCCAGCGCTGCGACAAGGTGGTGACCATCAACCGCGACCCCGGCTGCGACATGATCAAGCGCGCCGACTTGGCGGTGATCGGCGACGCCGCCGAGATCCTCGCCGCCCTGGTCGAACAAGTAGAACAACAGCGAGCGGAACAACACGGAGGAGTACGTCGCGATGCAGCCTGATTCACGAGAGATCGAAGTGGCGGTGCTGGTGTCGGTGGGCCGTCATCCGGTTACCGGCCGGGCACGCCGTGCCGACCAGGACGCCCGTGGCGTCGAGGTGGCGCTGACACTGCCGGGTGCCCGAGTGCGCCTGCTGCATGCCGGCCCTGCGGATGACGGTAGCGAGGAGGCCCTGCGGGGGTATCTGGGGATGGGATTGGACCGCCTGACCCGGGTGGAGCAGCCGGAGGGGGCCGATGTGGTTCCAGCCTTGGCCCAGCGGCTCGCCGCGGCGCCACCACAGCTGGTGATCGCTGGTTCGCGTGCCGAGCGTGGTGAGGGCTCGGGGCTGCTGCCTTATGCTCTGGCCGAGTATCTGGGGTGGCCGTTAGTCAATGGCCTGGCCGAGGTGGAAGGCATCGAGGACGGCGTGGCGACTCTGCTGCAGGCCCTGCCTCGGGGCCAGCGGCGACGCCTTCAAGTACGGCTGCCGGCGATCATCACCGTGGATGGTGCCGCGCCCATGGCGCGCCAGAGCGCCTTCGGCCCGGCACGTCGCGCCCGCTTGGAGTCCTGCGCCGAAGTAGCGGTGATGGACAAGGCCCTGGGCGAGTGGACACTCATGCCGGCGCGCAAGCGACCCAAACGCCTCAAGATCATCAAGGCCGGCTCGGCCCGTGACCGCTTCAAGGCCGCTGCGGCCAAGGCCGAGGGGGGCGGCGGGCAGCTGCTCACCGATGTCACGCCGGAGCAGGGCGCCGAGGCGATCCTCAAGCTACTCAAGGAAGAGGGCGTCCTGCGTTAGGACTACCTGCCACGCCTTGATCCACTGCAACGTACGAGCCCCGGCCACAGTGCCGGGGCTTTCGCATGAGAGATCTCCGCCATCAGGGGGCGATGCGAGACGTTGGCATCGGTGAAGCCCGTCAGGAAGATGACAAAAATGTCTTTCACGGATACGTGAGTGCCTCTTTGGGGTAAGTCGGCGGGCGAGGAAGGTATAGGCTGGAGCAGCGAAAGTATCCACCACGCCACAACGCAATTCGTTACAACAATATCGAGGAATCAGCCATGAGTGCAGCCAACCGCGGAGTCGTCTACAAGGGCCCGGGTAAAGTCGCCGTCGAATCCATCGCCTATCCGGAACTTGCCCTCGGCAATCGCAAATGCGACCACGGCGTGATCCTGAAAGTCGTCACCACCAATATCTGCGGCAGCGATCAGCACATGGTGCGCGGTCGCACCACCGCGGAGCCAGGCTTGGTGTTGGGCCACGAGATCACCGGCCTGGTGGTCGAGTGCGGCCGCGATGTCGAATTCATCCAGCCGGGCGACTTGGTCTCGGTACCGTTCAACATCGCCTGTGGCCGCTGCCGCAACTGCAAGGAGGGCCGCACTGGCATCTGCCTCAACGTCAATCCGGCACGGCCTGGCGCGGCCTACGGCTATGTCGACATGGGCGGCTGGGGCGGCGGTCAGACCGAGTACGTCATGGTGCCCTACGCCGACTTCAACCTGCTGAAATTCCCGGACGCCGACCAGGCCATGGAGAAGATCCGTGATCTGACCCTGCTGTCCGACATCTTTCCTACCGGCTTCCACGGCTGCGTCACCGCCGGAGTGGGGCCGGGCAGTACTGTCTATATCGCCGGCGCCGGCCCCGTGGGCCTGGCAGCGGCGGTCTCTGCCCAGTTGCTGGGGGCCGCCTGTGTCATCGTCGGCGACATGATCGAAGAGCGTCTGGCCCAGGCCCGCAGCTTCGGTTGCGAAACCCTTGACCTGACCCAGGAAGGTGACATGGCCGACAAGCTGGAGGTGATCCTCGGCGAGCGTGAAGTCGATTGCTTCGTCGATTGCGTCGGTTTCGAAGCCCATGCCTGTGGTTGCAACCATGGCAAGGAAGCCCCCGCCACCGTACTCAACTCGGCGATGCAACTGACCCGTGCCGGCGGCCAGATCGGCATCCCAGGCCTGTACGTGACCGAAGACCCGGGCGCTACCGACGAAGCCGCCAAGCAGGGCGCGTTGAGCATGCAATTCGGCCTCGGCTGGGCCAAATCGCATTCCTTCCATACCGGCCAGTGCCCGGTGATGCAATACCATCGCCCGCTGATGCAGGCGATCCTGTTCGGCAAGGTCAATATTGCCGATGCGGTCAACGTCCAAGTGATCACCCTGGACGAAGCCCCGCAGGGCTACGCCGACTTCGACGGCGGCGCGGCCAAGAAATTCGTCATCGACCCCCACGGCAGCGTCGCCGTCTAAGCCGGACGGCGATCGAGACCTAGCGGGTGCTCGGCACTGGGCCGGGCATGAAAGGAGTAGCGGGGCTGAACGCCCCGCCACGCTATCGGCTCTACTACTCCCCGGACAGCGCCAACCTAGTGGTGCGCATGGTGCTGGAAATCCGGGGTATCCCCTATTCCGCCCAGCGGGTGGACAGGGCGGCCGGCGAACTCGACGCCCCCGACTTTCGCCGCCTCAACCCCCAGGGACTGCTGCCCGTTCTGGAGGACGAGGCCCGAGCCCTGACGCTGTTCGAGACCGGGGCGATCCTGCTGCATCTCGACGAACATCACCCCGCCGACGTGGTACCGGACGACGAGCGTGCCGCTCGGCTGGCCTGGCTGTTCTTCCTCTCCAATACCCTGCACGCGGAGCTGCGCCTGTGCTTCTACACGGGACGTTACGCGGCCAATCCCGACGAGGCTGGCAGCCTGCGTCGGACCGTGCGTCACCGCCTTCAGGAGCATCTGACGCTGCTGGAGGCCCGGGCTGGACACTGCCAGGGACCCTGGCTGCTGCCTGGAGGCCCCAGCGTTCTGGACCCCTACCTAGGCTGTCTTATCCGCTGGATGCAGCTCTATCCCGTGAATGACGCCTGCCGCGAGCTCCCCTGGAAGGCGTGGCCGCGGCTGGTGGCATTACTGGAGGAACTGGAGAAGCAGCCGGCGATCCGCTGCGCCGCCCGTGCCGAAGGCATCGAGGGGCGCCTGTTCATCCGGCCCGACTATCCTGTCGGGGACCGCCGCGCTGTGACCGGGTTAGATCACGGCGAACGGTGACCCTGGAAGGCCACCATTCCCAGCAACAGAACATGGATGGACGCCTCCAGGATGGAGGTGGGTTCGGTCAGATATTGGAATCCGGGAAGGCAGCCTTGCGCTGCGCGATATAGGCCAGCAGGGCCTCATCGACGGCCGGGTCCAGGGGTGGCGCCTGGTACTCGGCCAGCAGCTTCTTCCAGCGGGCATTGGCGCGTTGTGCCATGTCCAGCCGACCGTCGGCGTCCCACTGCTCGAAGCTGTTGTTGTCGGTGATGGGCGAGAGGTAGAAGGCATTCTTGAAGTTGGTCTGGGTGTGGTTACAGCCCAGGTAGTGCTTGCCGGGCCCGACCTCGCGAATGGCATCCATTGCCTGGCCATTGTCGGAGAGGTCGACCCCCTTGAGCAGGGTCTGCATCATGCCGGTCTGGTCAGCATCCATAATGAACTTCTCGTAGCCCATGGTCAGCCCCCCCTCGAGCCAGCCGGCCGAGTGCAGGGCGAAGTTGACCCCGGCGAGGGTGGTGGGCAGCAGGGTGTTGGCACTCTCGCTGGCGGCCTGGGCGTCGGGAAGCTTGGAGGCTGTCAGCGAGCCGCCGGAGCGGAAGGGCACGCCGAGACGCCGCGCCAGATTGGCCATTACGTAGAGCACTAGCGCTGGCTCCGGCGTGCCGAATGTGGGCGCGCCGGACTGCATCGACATCGAGCTGGCGAAGCTGCCCATTACCACCGGGGCACCCGGATTGACCAGCTGGATGAAGGCCATGCCGGCCATGGTCTCTGCCAGGGACTGGGCCGCAGTACCGGCCACGGTGACCGGTGACATGGCGCCGGCGAGGATGAAGGGGGTGACAATGCAGGCCTGGTCGCTGCGCGCATAGACCTTGGCGGCCCCCAGCATGGTGTCGTCGAATGTCATCGGCGAGTTGGCATTGATCAGGTTGATCACGCAGGTGCGTGGCCTACCGGTGTCCTCGTCGATCCAGCGATCGCCGAACAGGATCTTGGCCATTTCCACGGTGTCTCGGGCGCGATCCGGATGGGTCACCGAACCCATGAAGCACTTGTCGGAGTACTTCATGTGGGCGTAGAGCATGTCGAAATGGCGCTTGTTGACCGGCAGATCCACCGGCTCGCAGATGGTGCCGCCGGAATGATGCAGGCTCGGTGACTGGTAGGCCAGCTTGACGAAGTTCTGGAAGTCCTCGAGGGTTCCATAACGCCTTCCCTGGTCGATGTCGTACACGAACGGGCAGCCGTAGGCGGGCACGAAAACGGTGTGCGGGCCGCCGATCTCGACGTTGCGCGCCGGGTTGCGTGCCTGCTGGGTGAACTGGCGCGGGGCACTATCCTGGATCAGCCGGCGACACAGGCCGCGCGGGATCCGCACGCGCTCGCCCTGCACATCGGCACCGGCATCGCGCCAGATCTGCAGGGCCTCTTCGTCGTCGCGAAAGTCGATGCCGATCTCCTCGAGGATGGTATCGGCGTTGTGTTCGATGATTGTAAGACCTTGGTCATCAAGCACTTCCAGGCAGGGAAGCTGGCGGGTGGCATAGGGCGGTGCCGACGGGGCACTGTCCTGACCGGCGCGGCGTGTACCGCCGGCTCGTGAGCGGCGGCGAGTGGTAGGGCTGTTCATGGGAAAGTCTCCAGGTGTAGTCGTTGTTTGTCCTTCAGTATGCCAAGGAGCAGGCTCCTGCGATCTCGGCATGCGCAATCGTGTCAGTCAACGGCCGCGTCCATGGCGATGCCGACATCGCTCACTCCGCTTCCCCAGGCCAGTGACATGATGTCATCGGGAAAGGTGATTCCATGCTGGCGGCAAGTAGCATCCAGGGTGTTGAGCAGCAGGCAGGCGATGGTCATCGGGCCGACACCGCCGGGGACTGGAGTAATGGCGCCGGCGACCTCATAGGCGCTGGCGAAATCCACATCGCCCACTAGGCGCATTCGCCCCTCCTGTTCGATGCGGTTTATGCCGACATCAATCACCGTGGCGCCGGGCTTGAGCCAGTCGCCTGTAACCAGGCGTTCTTTCCCCACGGCGGTGACCAGAATGTCGGTGCGCCGGCACTCGCTGGCGAGATCTCGGGTCCGCGAGTGCGCCACCGTGACCGTACAGTTTTCCTGAAGTAGTAGGTTGGCCATGGGCTTGCCAACGATATTCGAGCGCCCCAGCACTAGGGCCCGCAGGCCGCTCATGTCGCCCAAGTGGTGGCGAAGCAGCATTAAACAGCCCAGCGGCGTACAGGGAATGATGCCTTGGCCACCGGTGGCGACATTGCCGACGTTGATAGGGTGAAAGCCGTCGATGTCCTTGTCGGGATGGATCGCCTGGATGACGCGGGCCTCGCTGACCTGTGGCGGAAGCGGCAGCTGCACTAGGATGCCGTGCACTTCCGGATCCCCGTTGAGTCGCTCGATCAGACCGATCAGCTTGTCTTGGGGCACACTGTCGGCGAGGCGGTATTCAAAGGAGGACATCCCCGCCTCGCGTGCCTGATTCGCCTTGTTTCGCACATAGATTTGGCTGGCCGGATCCTCGCCTACGAGAATCACCGCGAGTCCCGGGGTGATCAGGTCACGCTGTCGCAACACGCCGACTTGGCGGCCGATCTCTTCGCGCAGACGTGTGGCCTGGGTCTTGCCGTCGATAATGGTGGTCATGTAGCCCCCTCGGCTTTTAGCGGAATACCACGGTTTTGTTGCCATTGGTAAAGACGCGATGCTCCAGATGGAAACGCACGGCACGGGAGAGCGCCATGTTCTCGGCGTCGCGCCCCACTGCCGCCAGTTGTGCGGGGCTGTAGGTGTGGTCGACCCGCTCCACCGCCTGCTCGATGATCGGTCCCTCGTCGAGGTCGCTGGTGACGTAGTGGGCGGTGGCCCCAATCAATTTTACCCCACGCTCGAAGGCCTGATGATAGGGCTTGGCGCCCTTGAAACCTGGCAGGAAGGAGTGGTGGATGTTGATCGCACGGCCTGCCAATGCCTCGCACATGGCGGGGGAGAGGATCTGCATGTAGCGCGCCAGTACCACCAGTTCGGTACCGGTTTCCTTGGCAAGATCCAGTATCTTGCGTTCCTGTTCGTGCTTGTTTTCCGGAGTGACGGGGAGGTGAAAGAAGGGGATTTCGTACCAGTCCGCCAGTGACTGGAGATCCGGGTGATTGGACACGATGGCCGGTATCGCCATCTTGATCTCGCCGGTGCGTTGACGATAGAGGAGGTCGTCGAGGCAATGGTCGAATTTCGACACCATGATCATCACCTTGGGGGGCGTGAGGGTGTCGTGCATCTCCCATTGCATGACGTCATGTTCCGCCACGCAGTTGCCGAATTCGTCCCGAAGTTCATCGAAGCACGGCGTGAGCCCCGGGGAGGTGGAAAAGACGCAGCGTACATAGAAGTTGCCGGTGGCAATCTCGTCGAACTGTGACATTTCCATGATGTAGCAGTGGCGATTGGCCAGGTAGGTGGCGATGCGCGATACGGTACCGATTGCGCCCTGACAACTGGCCTTGAGTACATGAATGTTCTTTCCTTCGGTCACCGCGGACATGGCAGATCTCTCTATTGTGGAATTGTTGTTGTGTCGTGACTGCCCCGAAATGTACTCCGGTGGCGTCGGCGCGCATGCCTGAAGACGACACCAAGCGTTGTCTTAGCGACCGTGCAGGAAAAAGATAAAATGTCCGTAAAAAATGATGCAAATCAAGATATTGAAGGGGGATATCTGAAGCGTTTGAAGGAGTGAGGTGCATGGCGTTTCTTGACATGAAAGTGTCGCTTGCATGGATGTGCTCCCTGGGGAGTGGGCCTACTCTGCTCTCGCAACCTCACCCTTACCGCGATCGGGTGACATGACCAGGAGCTGATTGCCATGACCGAACAATTCAATGATAACGACGATTTCGAACTCGCCGAGCTGGACGATGGAGAGCTTATCGAGCAGATACACGATGATCTTTACAATGGTCTTCGTGACGAGGTGATCGAGGGGACCGAAATCCTGCTCGAACGGGACTGGAGTGCCAAGCGGGTGCTGGACGAAGCCTTGGTGGGAGGGATGGCCATCGTAGGAGTTGATTTCCGTGACGGTATCCTCTTCGTCCCGGAAGTGCTGATGGCGGCCAACGCCATGAAAGGCGGCATGGATGTGCTACGCCCCCTCCTCGCCCAAGCCGGTTCGCAGACCGTCGGCAAGATCGTGATAGGTACCGTCAAAGGCGACATCCACGATATCGGCAAGAACCTAGTGACGATGATGATGGAAGGGGCAGGTTTCGAGGTGATCGACATCGGCATCAACATCCCGGTGGAGACCTATCTTGCCGCATTGGAAGAGCACAAGCCCGACATCCTCGGCATGTCGGCGCTGCTTACCACCACCATGTCCTATATGAAGGTGGTCATCGACACTTTGGTCGAGAAGGGGCTGCGCGACGATGTCATCATCATGGTCGGGGGAGCCCCGCTGAACGAGGAGTTCGGCCAGGCGATAGGCGCTGACGTCTACTGTCGCGATGCCGGCATGGCCGTCGACCTGGCCAAGGAACTTATTGCCCAGCGTCGTGCGGCCTGACGCCTGGAGGTCTGCCGATGTCATCCGTGCTGATTATTGCCTGCGGTGCACTGGGCAAGGAAATCAAGGCCTTGATCGATGCCAATGGCTGGCGTGACGTGCGTCTGGAGTGTCTGCCGGCAGACCTCCATAACCGGCCGGAACGCATCCCCGCAGCGGTGAGCGACAAGCTGGCGAAGGCGTCGCACGAGGGGCGTATTCTCATCGCCTACGGTGACTGCGGCACCGGTGGGGAGCTCGATCGTGTCCTCGCCACCTACGGCGCCGAGCGGCTGCCGGGAGCGCACTGTTACGACGTCTATGCCGGGGAAACGGTGATGGCCGCCCTGTCGGAGCAGGAGCCGGGCACCTTCTACCTGACCGATTTCCTGGTGCGCCACTTCAATCGGCTGGTCATCCAGGAACTGGGGATTGAGCGCCATCCCGAACTGACCAGCCTCTATTTCGGCCAGTATCGACGGCTCGTCTATCTGTCGCAGCGTCGTGATCTCGCCCTCGAGGCCCAGGCACAGCGAGCCGCCTGCCGCCTGGGACTGGACTACGAGTACCGCCATACCGGCTATGGCAGCCTGGAGACCACCCTGATGCGTCTGGTGGAGACGACCGACGAAACAGACGCCGCGCTCAGCGAGGAAGTCACATGGCCACATTGATTCTCGTCAGCTGGCGGGACATTCCCTCCCAAGTGATCGCCAAGCAGGGGCGGCAGCACGCCAAGGTGCTGCTGCCGCCACGCTTTCAGCACGCCATCGATCGCGCGGCCATGCGCGCCGGCAAGGGCGGCTCGGATGCGTACATGGCCGACTGGCAGCGCAGCGCCCCGCGCGAGTGCGGCGACGACCTGCAGGCGGAAGCCGACGCCGAAGCGGCACGGCTCGAGGCGCGCTTCGACGACGAGGAACTCAAGCGGCTGGTGCGCCAGAAGGGGCTGTCTGTGCCCGCCTGAGTGGGCGCAGCGACAGCGACAGTTCGACAACAACAACCAGGACTGCTGCCACGTGACGGGCACAGCGGGCAAGGAGGAAGAGGATGTACAAGGTGAGGCGTTGGGTGGTTCGCCATTCCCGAATGTTCGAAATCATCTATCGGCTCTTCGAACCGGTCATGATCAAGCTGCATCCGCTGTGGAACCAGCTCGGCTATGCCCGCGTCGAGGCGCCGGTGAAAGCTATCGAAAAGCGCGTCAAGGGGTTGCTCTTCGACTGCCAGATGTGCGGCCAGTGCACGCTTAGCGCCACTGGCATGGCATGTCCCATGAACTGTCCCAAGACCCTGCGCAACGGCCCCTGCGGCGGCGTGCGCGCCGACGGTCACTGCGAGGTAAAGCCCGGGATGAAGTGTGTCTGGGTGGAAGCCTGGGCCGGTAGTCGCCGGATGAAGTACGGCGATCGCATCCAGGCGGTACAGCAGCCGGTGGACTCCCGCCTCAAGGGAAGCTCTTCCTGGCTGCGCGTGGTCCGCCAGTCGGCCGACAAACCCACGTCGGTCCTCCATGAGGGAGACACTAAATGAAGTTCGATGACGAACCCGTGCCGGGCTACTCTCTGCCTATCCTGCCGGGCCACGTGTCGCCGGGACGTCTCGAGCGGGTGCTGCGGGCGGGCAAGTTCGCGATTACCAGCGAGATCGACCCGCCGGACTCCGCAGACCCGGGGGAAGTGCTCAAGCGCGCGGCGATCTTCGACGGCTACGTCGATGCTATCAACGCCACCGACGGTTCCGGTGCCCACTGCCATATGTCCAGTGTCGGGGTCTGCTCGCTGCTGACCCGGGTCGGTTACGCGACCATCCTGCAGATTTCCTGCCGCGATCGTAATCGCATCGCCATGCAGGGCGAGATCCTGGGTGCGGCGGCCATGGGAGCCTGCAACCTGTTGTGTCTGACCGGTGACGGGGTGCAGGCGGGCGATCATCCCCATGCCAAGCCGGTGTTCGACCTCGACTCCATGTCGCTGCTGAAGATCGCTCGCGGCATGCGCGACGAGCATCGCTTTGAAAGCGGACGGCGTATCGATATGCCCCCGCGGATCTTTCTCGGCGCGGCCGCGAATCCCTTCGTGCCGCCCCTGGAGTGGCGGCCGCACCGGCTGGCCAAGAAAGTGGCCGCTGGCGCCCAGTTCATCCAGACCCAGTACTGCTTCGACATTCCCCGGCTGCGGGACTTCATGCTCAAGATAAACGACCTGGGGCTGCTCGAGGGGCCGGATCGCGTCTTTATCCTGCCAGGCATTGGCCCGCTAGCCTCGGCGCGTAGCGCCCGCTGGATTCGCGACAATGTCCCCGGCGTGCACATCCCCGACGCGGTGGTCGCGCGGCTCGAGGGCGCCACGAAACAGAAGGAGGAGGGCAAACGCCTGTGCATGGACCTGCTCCATCAGATCCGCGAGATTCCCGGTGTCAGCGGTGCTCATATCATGGCCTACCGCCAGGAGCACAGCGTGGCCGAGATCATCGAGTCGACCGGCGTGCTCGATGGGCGCGTGCCCTGGTACCCCGGCCGCGACAACCCGAACGACCTCAATCCCGAGTCCCCCGACGCCTTGGCGCGGGAGACGGAAGATATCGCGGGCTAGCGCCCGCACCCACAACAACAACCGCATCGAGGAAGTGTCATGACCGATACCATCATCAGCTCGCAGACCAAGGAAGTCGTCATCGGCTTCGAACGGCCCTTCGTGGTCATCGGCGAGCGTATCAACCCCACCGGGCGTAAGCAGCTCGCCGCGGAAATGGCCGCCGGGGACTTCTCCCGGGTGGTGCAGGATGTCAAAGCCCAGTTGGCCGCCGGCGCCCACATGCTCGACGTCAATGCCGGCATTCCCCTGGCCGACGAGCCGGCGATTCTCGCCAGTACCATCGAATTGGTGCAGTCACTGACTGACGTGCCGTTGTGCATCGACTCCTCGATGATCAATGCTCTCGAGGCGGGGCTTGCCGTCTACCGGGGCAAAGCACTGGTCAACTCGGTGACCGGCGAGGACGAGAGTCTCGAGGCGGTGCTGCCGCTGGTCAGGAAGTACGGCGCCGCGGTGGTGGCAATCAGCAACGATGAAACCGGCCTCTCCCACGACCCCGACGTGCGCTTCGCCGTGGCCAAGAGGATCGTCGAACGGGCAGCCGATCACGGCATCCCCGCCTGCGACGTGGTGGTCGATCCGCTAGTGATGCCAATCGGCGCGGTAGGTAGTGCCGGCCGCCAGGTATTCGCCCTCTGCCACCGCCTGCAGAAGGAGCTCAAGGTCAACACCACCTGCGGCGCCTCCAACGTCAGCTTCGGCCTCCCCAACCGCAACGGGGTCAACGCGGCCTTCATGAGCATGGCCATCGCCTCGGGCATGACCTCGGCGATCACCAACCCGCTGCACACCGAGATCATGACCGCGATCATGGGTGCCGACGTGATGATGGGCCACGACCCCGATTGCATGCGCTGGATCCAGAAGTTCCGCGAACCGCCGGCGGCGGGAGCGGACGGCGTCGAGGGGCGCGGTCGTCGCGAGACTCGCCGCCGGCGCGCCGTCACCTGAGGCCGGATTGCCACAAGATATTAACAACGGAAAATGCAAGAGCCTCGGACGAGGCTCTTCGCTCTCCTGAACGAATTCCTGGCGGACGGAGGTCCCCATGTCCGATGCTGACGATGCTCTAGTAGTCTTCACCCCTTCCGGTCGCAGCGGGCGCTTCCCGGTGGGCACTCCGGTGCTGGAGGCCGCACGCGCGCTGGGGGTCGACATCGATTCGGTGTGCGGCGGGCGCGGCTTGTGCGGCCGCTGCCAGGTGGATCTCTGCGAGGGACATTTCGCCAAGCACGGGGTCGAATCATGGCCGGATCACCTGACCGCCAAGAGCGACACCGAGCAGGCCTGGGAGACGCGCCGCGGACCGCTGCGCGACGGACGTCGGTTGAGCTGCTCGACCCAACTGCTCGGCAATGCCGTGATCGACGTGCCCTCCTCTAGCCAGGTGCACCGCCAGATCGTGCGCAAGCGCGCTGAGGTGCTCGATATCGAGCTCGACCCCATGGTGCGTCTCTACTACGTGGAGGTGCAGGAGCCGGACATGCACGTGTCCGCGTCCGACCTGCGCCGCCTCAAGGATGCCCTGGCCTACGAATGGCACCTGGCCGATCTGGAGACCGACATCCGTGTCATCCAGCAGCTGCAGCCGGCGCTGCGCGGGGGGGGTTGGAGCGTGACGGTGGCGGTCTACGACGACCGGCGCCTCATTGGTGTGTGGCCGGGCTTCCAGTCGCAGGTCTACGGCATGGCGGTGGACGTAGGGTCGACGACTATCGCTGCGCACCTGTGCAACCTGCAGACCGGCGAGGTGGTCGCCTCCGCCGGACGCATGAACCCGCAGATCCGCTACGGCGAGGACCTGATGAGCCGGGTCTCCTACATCATGATGAACGCCGGCGGCGACCAGGCTTTGACGCGCGCGGTGCGCGATGCCTTGAACGAGATCACCGTGGAACTGGCCACCGAGGCGGACGTGCACGTGAACGCCATCCTCGAGGCGACCTTCGTCGGCAACCCGATCATGCACAATCTGGTGTTCGGCATCAATCCGGTGGAGCTGGGTGGCGCGCCCTTCGCGCTGGCCAGCGACGAGGCTATCGACGGCCTGTGGGCCACCGAAATGGATCTGGTCATTCATCCCAACGCCCGGGTCTACGGTCTGCCGTGCATCGCCGGGCACGTGGGGGCGGACGCCGCCGGGATGATCCTCTCCGAGACCCCCTATCTGGGCGAGGAGCTGATGCTGCTGGTCGACGTGGGCACCAATGCCGAGATCGTGCTGGGCAACCGCCATCGCCTGCTGGCCTGTTCCTGCCCCACCGGGCCGGCTTTCGAGGGCGCCCAGATAAGCGGTGGGCAGCGGGCGGCTTCCGGTGCCATCGAGCGGGTGCGCATCGACCCGCTGACGCTCGAGCCGCGCTACAAGGTGATCGGCGGTGAGCGGTGGTCCGACGAGCCTGGCTTCGAGGAGGAAGTGGCGCCCTATGGGGTCACCGGCATCTGCGGCTCGGGCATCATCGAGGTGATCGCCGAGATGTACCTGGCCGGCATCATCAACCAGGACGGTGTCGTGCAGGGCGGTCTGGCGGCGCGCAGCGAGCGGGTCGTGGCCGACGGGCGCACCTTCTCCTATGTGCTGCATCACGAGGGCGAGCGCACCCTGGCCATCACTCAGGCCGACATTCGCGCCATCCAACTGGCCAAGGCGGCGCTCTACGCCGGTATCCGCCTGCTGATGGAGCACTTCGGTGTCGACCACGTCGACCGCATTCGTCTGGCCGGGGCCTTCGGCGCCCATATCGACATCAAGTACGCCATGATCCTGGGGCTGATTCCCGACTGCGAGCTCGATCATGTCACCGCGGCGGGCAACGCCGCCGGCACGGGAGCGCGCATCGCCTTGCTGAGCCGCAAGGCGCGCCGTGAGATCGAGGAGGTGGTACGCCGCGTGGAGAAGGTGGAAACAGCCACCGAACCGCGCTTCCAGGAACACTTCGTCGCCGCCATGGCCATTCCCCACCGCCATGACGCCTTCCCGCTGTTGAGCGAGCACATCGCCTTGCCGGCCACCACCGAACGCGTCCCTGCCCCGGGGCGCGGCACCGGACGCCGTCGGCGGAGGACCCAGGCGATAAATCCTTCCTGACTGGCCGGGACACCCACAAAAACAAAAAGGCCCGCCGATTAGTATGGCGGGCCTTGAATCGGAAACGGTTCCGGCTTAGCCGCGGACCATCTGCAGGCTCGGGACGCTATGTCCCAGGTTCTTCTGCATCCGCTCGCTGTACCAGTCGATGAAGTGGAACACCCCGAATTCGTAAGTCTCGAGATAGTGCTCCATGGTCACCAGGAAGTCGTCGATGACTGGCTGCTCGGCCAGACTGACGAAGATGAAGCCTCCGGCGGCTGGAATTTCCTGTTGTCGGAATTTATGCGTTTGAGAGAAGGCTCTCCGGCTCCGTTAGAGTGGCTTGTCTTAGCCCGCAAGCTTCTGGGGTAGCCACAGCACGATACTCGGCCACAGGCTTATCATCGCGGCGGCCAGGCACATCAACAAGAAGAAGGGAAAGGCGGCCCAGGCAATACGGCCGATGCTTTCGCCAGTCATACCCTGCAGCACGAAGAGGTTAAAACCCACCGGAGGGGTAATCTGCCCCAATTCCACCATGATCACCAGAAAAACGCCAAACCAGAGCGGATCGAAGCCGGCTAGGATCACAATGGGTAGGGTGATGGGCAGGCTCATGACAGTAATCGAAATGCCGTCCAGAAATAGTCCCAATATGATATAGAACACTGCCAATGCCATTAGTAGGATCATAGGCGTGAACTGCTGTGCGGCAATCCAAGCAGCCAGCTCCTTTGGCAGATGCAGGTAGCCCATGGCCGTGGACAGCAGCATGGCGGTCACCAGCAGGCTGCAGACCATGGTGGCACTAATCAGGGTTCCCTTGAGAGCGTCGATCAGTAGCGCGATGCTGAGTTGACGTTCCAGGGTGAGGAGTCCCAAGGTGGCGGCGACACCTACAGCGGCGGCTTCGGAAGGGGTGGCGATCCCCGAATAGATAGACCCCATGACGATAATGATGAGCACAGCCACTGGGGCTAGCAGTGGTAGTGCTTGCCAAAGGCTGATACCACCTGTTGCTTGGCGAGGCGCGAGCTGCGGCTTCATCATACTGCGCAGGATGATGAAGCCGCTGTAGAGCGCAGCGATCAGCAGGCCCGGCAGCACACCGGCCATGAACAGCTTGCTGATCGAGACTTCGGCCTGCACGCCATAGACGATCATCACGATGGAAGGTGGGATCAACAGTCCCAGGCTGCCAGCCCCGGCCAGCGAGCCGATCGACAGGTTCCGGTCATAGCCCCGGCTTGCGAGTTCCTGGGTGGTGATTTTGCCGATGGTAGCCGTAGTGGCGGCACTAGAGCCACTGACCGCGGCGAAGAGCGCGCAGCCAAAGACATTGGTGTGCAGTATGCCGCCGGGAAGGGAACGTGTGAGAGGGGTCAGTCCCTTGAATAGCCGTTCGGAAACGTTGGAGCGGAAGATCAGCTCGCCCATCAAGATAAACAGCGGTATAGCAGACAGTTCCCAGCTGTTACCCGCACGGTACAGAATTCGCGAAAAAATCAGGCCGATTCGATCGAGATCGAAGTCTCCCAGCAACCACAGCGAACTCATCGCCACGATCACCAAGGCGGCGAAAACCCAAGTGCCTATCGCTAGTACCATCAATAGCAGCGCTGCGACCCCAGCGGCAATCCATACTATGTCCATTACGATTCCTCAGTAACTTACATTGGGTAGGTCGAGTGTGAGCGCTGGGTCAGCAGTTTCAGGCTGCGGACCACCAGTGTCAGGCACAGCAACCACAGGCCAATCAGAACGGCACTTTCGGGTAGCCATAGCGGGGTTTCGACCATGGTGCCGCTGGTAATGCCGCGCTGAAAGCTGCGCACTACGTTGAGAAACCAGAAATAAGACAGCCAGCCGAACGCTACCAGGGTGCTGGCAGCGATCACCAACTCCAGCGGCCAGTGCCACCGAGATGGCAGCCGGTCAAGGACCAGGGCGACCCGGATCAGCCCGCCCCTTTCCAGTACATAAGGTAGACCGAGGAAGGTCATGGCGGCGACCGCATAGCCGATGTATTCATCGAGGATGAAGGTGGAGTATCCGAACAGGCGCATGACGATTTCGAGGAGAATATGCACAAACATGTACAGGATCAGTGCAATGGCGATGCCTGCCGCGAGGCGATTCAAGCCTCGCGACAACGTGGTCAGCCAGCCGATCACGGGGTGTTGCTGTTATGGAAGGAATCGAAGATGGTCTTGCCGCGCTCGCCAATGGTTTCCCGCCAGTCGCTGATGACCGGTGCAGCGGCATCGACCAGCGCTTGTTGGAACTCGGCAGGAACCGGATCGTGAATCTCGATGCCGTGCTCTTCGAGCGTGGCATAGTTGATTTCGGTACGCTCGCGAACGGCCTGCCAGTTGTGTTCATCCGTGCGTTGAGCAGCTTCGCGCAGGGCGTCTTGTTGTGCCGGCGTCAGGGCGTCGAAGGCATCCCGGTTCATGTGCACCATGTTGAGAGGAATGGCGTACTGAATGCCGCTGAAGTGATTGAGGTGTTCCCAGAAGCTGCCGTTGGCACCGGCTTCGGCCGATGTCAGCACCGCCTCAATGCCACCAGTGGCCAGCTGTGGCACTACATCGGCCCAGGACAGACTGACCGGTGACGCCCCAGCATTGCGCAGGGTTTCGGTACCGATGCGGTCGAATGTGCGAATTTTTAGCTGCTCGAGTGCCTCGATGGAAGTCACTGCATCTTGGGACCAGATGCCACTGGCCGGCCAGGGAGAGGCATAGAGCAGGATCTGGTCGTTGTCTTCGAAGACTGTATCGTAATGGGGACGGGCGATTTCGTACAGTTGATGGGCCTGCTCGACGCCATCCACCACGAACGGCAGAGAAGAGAGCAGGAAAATGGGGTCAATGCCGCTCATGGTGCCGGACAGAGTATCGGCAATCTGAATGGCATTGTCGGCTACCGCATAGAAGTGATCGCCTGATTTGAACCCCAAGGAGCCACCAGTGTGCAGCGTAATATCGACTTCCCCATCTGTGAGCTCTCTGACCTGTTCGATAAAGTAGGCATCGCCTTGAGCATGGATGGAGTTGGCATTGTATTCATTGGAGAAATCCATACGCGTGGCCGCCTGGGCAGAGGCGGCGATGCCGATACATAATGCAAGGCCTAGTCCTGGACGGAAGAATCTGTAATGGAGGTGGTGAGACATGGAAGCGGGACGAAAAAAGAACATTGAGGGTACTCCAGTTATTGTTAGACAATGCCATCTTCGTCCATTGTCATTATTGAAATGTATGTATTTACGACAATTATAGGTGTATTCGCGACCGTAGTTCCGTGGCGAAACGCTACTTAGGGAGGAGGGCAAGATGCACGTCCGCATGGCAATGCTCAAGCATATCGAGATGGGATGCCCAGATTGCCGGAGTTGATGCAGGAGCTCGGTGAGAAGATCGCTATCGTGCTGCCTCCGGTGCGGGCGATGCTGGAGCGGTTACTCCTGCAGCCTTTGCGATAAAGGGATCGAGCTAGACCGAGACGCCCCCGGCTCGAGAGAGCCGGGGGCGTTTGTTTCCGAGGCGAGTCCGAATCCCATCGGGTATGGCGAATAGCGAAAGCCTCAGCCGCGGACCATCTGCAGGCTCGGGACACTATGTCCCAGGTTCTTCTGCATCCGCTCGCTGTACCAGTCGATGAAGTCGATCACCCCGAATTCGTAAGTCTCGGAGTAGGGGCCCGGCTCGTAGGCCTTCGAGTTGATGCCGCGCTGGTTCTCCTCGGCCAGCCGCTTGTCCTGGGCGTTGGTGGCGTCCCATACCCGACGCATCGTCTCGGTATGGTAGTCGACGCCTTCCACGGCATCCTTGTGCACCAGCCACTTGGTGGTCACCAGGGTCTGCTGGGGGCCAAGCGGCATTACCCGGAAGACCACGGCATGGTCGCCCATGAAGTGGTTCCAGGAGTTGGGCAGGTGCAGGATGCGCAGCGAGCCCATGTCAGGGCTCTGCAGCCGACCCATCAGTTTCTTGCAGCCCGGTTTGCCGTCCATGGTCATGGATACCACGCCATTCAGCAGTGGCGTGCGGGTCAGGCGGTTGCGCTTGTCGAAGCGCTTGAGCTGCCAGGGCACCTGCTGGTCGTCCCAGTCGGCCTGCTTCTTCGCCACCAGCGCCTTGTAGGCGGGCGTGGCGCGAGGGTCATCGGTATCGTCGAATTCCTGCAGCGAGTTGAGCAGCTCCGGATGGGCACCGTTGCAGTGATAGCACTCGCGGTTGTTCTCGATCACCAGCTTCCAGTTGGCTTGCTCGACAATACTGGATTCCATCGCGACCTTGACGTTGGCCATGTCGTAGGGCTCGAGATAGTGCTCCAGGGTCACCAGGAAGTCATCGATGGCCGGCGGCTGGTCGGCCAGACTGACGAAGATGAAACCCCCGGCGGTCTTTACCTGCACCGGCTTGAGGCTGTACTGGGCGAGGTCGAAGTCCGCGCCCATGTCAGCACCGGCGAACAGCAGGCGGCCATCCAGCTCGTAGGTCCACTGATGGTAGGGACAGACCAGCTTGGCCACCTTGCCCTTGTCGCTGACGCACAGCCGAGAGCCGCGGTGGCGGCAGACGTTGTGGAAAGCATGCACTTCGCCGTTGCTGCCGCGCACGATGATCACCGGGTTGTCGCCGATATCCAGGGTCATGTAGTTGCCCTTGGTAGGGATCTCGCAGGTCATGCCAGCGAACAGCCACTCTTTGCCGAAGATCTCCTGCATGTCCAGGCGAAACAGCCGTTCATCGTTGTAGAAGGGCTGAGGTAGCGAGAAGTTTCGCGCGCGACTGGCAAGCATGGCACTGGTGGCCTCGCGTGCCGGGGACAAGTCATCGTCCAGGTGGAGGTGAAAAATTGGATCCATGGAAAAACGTCCTCGTGCAGGCCGCTTGTGCGGCATCGGGCGGATTATTGATGTTGTGAGAGGCATGGCATCGTGTGATGGGCCGCACACGCCAGTCGCGGTGTTGGATAAAAGCAGGATGAGTGTGGATCAGCTGGCGAGGGCAGAGTTATCTGCCGGCGACAGGCGATGATGCAGGGACGACGTTCGGATCATGAAAAGGAACGCCGAGTGGAAATCATGGGCATGCCCGTGTCGCTGACAGACAAGTGGGGCACCATCGATTGGCACAGAATTATGCGCAACGACAAGGCGGTGGCACCGCGGTCGGAGCCTCCCATGGTGCAGCTAGGCGACACGATAATGACAATGGACTTCCTCAACCCCGTCACGACCCAGACTTGGACCAACGGCCGCCATGCGGTGCGCTGTGTCAAGGTGATCCAAGAAACTTGGGACGCCCGTACTTTCTGCTTTATGGCCGAGCAGCCGATACTGTTCTTCTTCAAGCCGGGACAGTTCGTGACCTTGGAGCTGGAGATCGATGGCGAGCCGATCATGCGTTCCTATACCATCTCCAGCTCGCCGTCGGTCCCCTACAGTTTCTCGATCACCGTCAAGCGTGTGCCGGGCGGCCGGGTATCCAACTGGCTGCATGACACCATGAAGGTCGGCGACGAGCTGACGGTACACGGCCCGGTGGGCAACTTTAACTCGATCGACTTCCCTGCCGACAAGGTGCTATTCCTCTCCGGCGGCGTCGGCATCACGCCGCTGATGTCTATGACCCGCTGGCTCTTCGACACCAACGCCAACGTCGACGTCGAGTTCATCCACAGCGCCCGTGCACCACGCGACGTCATCTACCATCGTGAGCTGGTGCACATGTTCTCGCGGATTCCCGAGTTCAAGCTACATATTGTCTGCGAGCACAAGGACGACATCGGCGAGGCTTGGGCTGGCTACCGAGGATATCTGACCCAGCCGATGCTGGAACTCATGGCGCCGGACTTCCTCGAGCGTGAAATCTTCTGCTGCGGCCCCACGCCGTACATGAATGCGATCAAGCGTATCCTTCGCGATAATGGCTTCGATATGAGCCACTATCATGAGGAGTCCTTCGGAGCCACGCCGTTGGACGTGCGCGAGGACGTACTGGAGTTGGCCGAACAGGCCGAAGCAGAGGCCGAGGAAATCGTCTATGCCGACTTGCTCAGCGTCGAGTTCGTCAATTCGGGCAAAAGCGTACGCATCCAGCCTGGCGAGACGGTACACTCCGCGGCGGCCAAGCTCGGCCTGCATATCCCCAAGGCCTGCGGCATGGGCATCTGTGGCACTTGCCGGGTACCGCTGGCCTCGGGGCAGGTCGAGATGGAGCACAATGGCGGCATCACCGACGAAGATATCGCCGAGGGCTATATCCTCTCCTGCTGCAGCAAGCCGCTGGGCGACGTGGTGGTGGAGTACTGATGGAGTACTGATGACTCAAGAGACCCAAGACGATCAGGTCGTAGTCAACTATGGCGTCTCGCCGATTGCCGACTCCGAGGATTGGGCGGCCTACCTTGTCGAGCGATACCTAGGGGCTATTGACGTCAACAGCCCCTAGCTGTTTTTCTTGGCTCTTTCTCGATCTTCACTGTTAGTAATTTCCGCTTTCGAATCGACGTGTTGGCGCTTTTTAGCCTTGCGCTCCAATCTTAGATAGACGATGCAAGCCACCGCCAAGGGCAACAGAAAGTAGATGGCGCGATAACCAATCAGCGCAGCGAGTATGTCGGTCGTGGGCACTTGATGCTGGAGTAAGGCGATAAAAACCGCTTCAAGCACCCCCAAGCCTGCAGGGATATGGGTCACTGCCCCCGCGATGCTACTGATGAGCAGAATGCCGAGAATATTGGGATAAAACACATCCTCGGGTAACAGAAGGTAGATCAGTGCGGCCATCAACGACCAATTGACTGCGCCCAGGAGAGTCTGTATCAGTGCCAGCCGGAGCGAGGGTAAAATGATTTCGTGATGCCGCCATTTCCAAGCCCGGCGTTTGGAAAAGCGACAGGCAGCCAAATAGACAAAGGCGGCAGCCAACAACCCGAAGCCAATCAGTTGTAACCCCATGGTGCCGATTTGCCAGTTGACCGGGAAGGGGACCAGGCGTAAGGAGAATACTGTGCCGGCCAAAAACATATAACCCAACCAGTTGGTGATCAAGCTCAAGCTCAGGATGCGAGTCACCGTTCCCAGGCCCAGTCCCAGCTGTGAGTACAAGCGGTAACGCAATACCACCCCGCCGACCCAGGCGCCCAGGTTCAGGTTGAAGGCATAGCATACGAAAGCGAGGGGAAGTACATGTTTGGCCGGCAGCTTATGGCCGGTATAGGCTTTGCCCAAGAGATCGTAACTGCTGAACACCATAAAGCTGGCGGCGGTGATGCCCAGCCCGGCCAGAAGTGTCAGCGGGCTGTAACTTCGCAACGTTGCGACCACCGTAGGCCAATCCACGTTTCTGAGTAGCCAGAACAGCAAGACCGGAACTAGAATAAAGAAAAACAGCGTCACACCGCGCTTGAGCCAGTGTCGCCAAGGCTTACGGTTGTAGGTCTTGTGGGTTGCGGGTGCACTCATATAAATGCCTATTCTGGCTCAACGCAGTTCGCGCTTTTTTTTCGGCTGCTCCACTGGTAGCGATTTAAGCTTCGAAGCATGGGCCGGGTGCCATCCTATCATGGTGGGAAAGTGACGCAGAAAATGGAAACTAACCACCATCAAGGGGGTTCGCCACCAATGTCCTTTTCCAGCCATCTTGGGTGTGACTTTTTGGCAGCTCTTATCGATAAGCTCGGTAAGATGTTCGTGTATTTCTTGATTGAGCTTGGCATCGCGAATAAAAAGATTGGCTTCCAGGTTCAAATATAGGCTGAGCGGATCGAGATTGCTTGACCCCACTGTTGACCATTCATGATCGACGATAGCGATCTTGCCGTGCAGGGGACGTTCCGTGTACTCGAATATGCATATGCCGGCATTTAGTAAGTAGCTATAAAGCGAACTAGAGAATTGCCGAGTCCAGGGCTTGTCCGGTCGCCCCTGCAATATCAATGTTACCTTGACGCCTCGACGAACCGCATTGCGTAGTTCGCGCGATATACGATAGCTGGGGAAAAAATAGGCATTGGCGATAACTATACGAGTAGTGGCCGAACGAATCGCCAGAATATATTGTTCTTCAATATCAGTGCGGTGGTTAGTGTTGTCACGAGCAGCCATTAGTATCTCTGCCTCCCCAGCAGTAGAGGTTGTCGTCTCAAATTCCGGGAGTTCCTGAACCGCCGGGTTCTCCATAAGCAACGCTTTAGCAGCGGAGCGAATATCCTTCACTATCGGGCCGCATATGCGCACGGCATAATCTTGCTTCCCCATGGGATACTTGTCCGGCAAATGATCGGCGGCGAAGTTTATCCCACTGATATAAGCTATCTCCCCATCTACTACGACAATCTTGCGATGAAGGCGGCGAAACAGATTAGTGCGCATGCCAAGCCAGCGCGGCCGCGGATCGTAGGCATACATGTGGACGCCCGCCGCCTTCAATTCCGCGATGTAGGCAGCATCGAGATCCGCTGTCCCGTAGCCATCCACGGTCACTTCAATTCGTACCTGTCTGGCTGCGGCTTCCAGCAAGGCATTTTTCAACGCCTTTCCGACTTCATCGTTGAAAATAATGAATGTTTCGATCAGAATTTCTTGGCTGGCAGTGCGTATAGCATCGAATACGCTAGGAAAGAATTGATTGCCATTAATCAATAACTCGACATGGTTACCTTCCTGCCATTTGAAGTTCACAGGCATATCTCTGCTATGAGCGGCACATGATCGGAGAGATGTGACCAAGGCTTGCGGTAAAGTGCCTCAGCGTGGCGGACCGAGACATTGCGGACATAAATCCGGTCGAGGCGCAAAAAAGGCCAGCGTGCGGGAAAGCTTTTTGCAGACTGTCCATAGTGCAAGGCGAAAGCTTCATGCATATTACATTCGACCAGCACTTTATTGGCTTGCAGGCGCCAGTCATTAAAATCTCCCGCGACAATGACCGGTTCACTTGATGGTATCGAATCCAGCAAGTCACACAGCAGCGCCAATTGCTTTAGGCGATGCGTCTGGCGCAGTCCAAGGTGAACGCAGATAGCATGTACCTCCGCCTGGCCTGGAATATCCAATATGCAATGCAGCAGGCCTCGCTCTTCAGTGCCACGAATAGAAACATCTCTGTTTTCATAACGTAGAATCGGAAACCTGGAGAGCAAGGCGTTGCCATGGTCGCCCTCGGGATAGACAGCATTACGACCATAAGCAAAATCCGGCCACATGCTGTCGGCCAGGTATTCGTATTGCGTCACGCCCGGCCAGTCGTGATAGCGCATGGCATGCTCTTTATGTTCACCGATAACTTCCTGCAAAAATACCATATCAGTAGATAGAGTATTCACCGCATCGCGCAGCTCCGGCAGGATGTGGCGACGGTTGAAAAAATTGAAGCCCTTATGCACATTTATCGTCATGATATGCAGCGTTTGAAAGCTCGCGTTGGGATGCATATCTTGGTTCCTCATGGTGCTCTGACTTGTGGCAGCTGACTTGTGGCAGAGCACACGTGACGAGACCGGCCAGCTCAATTAGCGGTAATGACTGAGCTGCTTGGCAGAAGTATTTAGCAAATTAGTCCCAGAGACCGTCGTATTTTTCGTAGTCGAATGGCTTCATTTCGCCAATTTCATCTGCATCATATTGCAAGGCGTAAGCCGGGTAGCCTGGTGCCCAGCCGTATCCATAACCATAAAAGGGATAAGCGTAAGTTCCGCGACCATAGGCGGTATCTGACTCGACGATTACGGCTTGAACCTCGCCATTACGTGAGAAGAGCATGTTATTGACATAACCATAGCCAACACCTTCTCCAACCGTTGCGTAGTCATCAAGTAAATCGGTGAGCTTCCAGATGCCAGGGCCGGTTTCGAGATCGTCATCAACTCGCTGTGTCTGACTGAGATCTTGCTTGGTAATGTAGTCATCGGAAGTAAAGAGTCCGTATTTATCGAGGTTGTCTTCTGTTACAGGAGTCATTATTCCTTTTTCATTCAGCTCAACCTCTTCCCAAGGAACCAGGACATGGGTATCTCCCATATCCCAGAATCCTCCCACTTGAGCGATGATAGCAGCTATCTTGTTTTCCTGTGTGATAAGTACATTTTCGATACTGCCGATTTCTTCCTGATTACCACCAAAGACCTCGGCGTCGATTAAATTGTCAGCTCTTATACCGCCAGCTTCATAAATAGCCTCATAATCCCAATCACTTAGTGGCCTTACTACATCTTCTTGGGCTTGGGCTTGAAACATGACAGTGGTAGTGGCGATGGCTAGCGTGGTGACAGAAATGTTTCGTTTGACTGACATGACAGAACTCCCTTCCTGTTTATGTATTTGAAAGCTAGAAGAGAAGACCCTGACTGTAAAGGAGGCGTATTTGTGGCTGCAGCGAATCGATTCGACTAATAAAAATCAAATCATCTATAAATGCTGGACGTGCGTTCAATGACAAATTGATACGTTACGTGTCGTGGGGTAACGGCTTAATCAATTCGAGTGGTTTGTTTGATCAAATTGCGCGTCAAACCTCGTACTTCTAGTGCGAGGAAGGATAGCGCGAGGCGCGTTAGCGCCTCTTTGTTGACAGGTTAAATATAGCGCACTAGATTCAAATGATGACAACTGTACACCGCGCCTACCGTTATCGTTTTTACCCAACGCCCGAGCAAACCGAACAGCTTGCCCGGACGTTTGGCTGCGTGCGGTACATCTACAACCACTTCCTGCGCGAGCGCACGGACGCCTGGTTCGAGCGTCAGGAACGGATGGGTTACAACACCACCGCGAAAGCACTCACCACGCTCAAGAAGCAGTCGGAGACGGCGTTTCTGGCCGAGGTGTCCAACGTATGCCTGCAACAATCCCTGCGGCACCTGGATCGAGCGTTTAGCAACTTCTTTAAAGGCCAGGCGTGCTATCCCACCTTCAAGAAAAAACAGCGCAAGCAGTCGGCGACCTACATGGCCAACGGCTTTCGCTGGCGCGATGGCCAGCTCTGGCTTGCCAAGCATCAAGACCCTTTGAATATTCGCTGGAGCCGGTCGTTTTCCGGTCAGCCCGCCAGTATTACCGTCAGTTGTGATACCGCTGGCCGCTACCATGTCAGCTTTTTAGTTGAAGAGGATATAGTGGCGTTGCCGGTGACACCGACGATGGTGGGTATTGATCTGGGGCTGACGCACCGTGTCATCACCAGCCACGGCGACAAGATTCCCAACCCGCGCTTTCTGCACCGGACAAAGCGCAAGCTGGCGCTTGCTCAGCGCAACCTGTCACGCAAACAGAAGGGCTCGAATAACCGCGCCAAAGCGCGGCTTCAGGTGGCGAAAATTCACGCGACACTCGCCGATCAACGCCAAGATGCCACCCACAAGCTTTCCACGCAGCTTATTCACGAGAACCAAGTTATCGCTGCCGAAAGCCTCCAAGTGAAGAACCTGCTGAAAAACCGGTCGTTGGCCAAGGCCATCAGCGACGTGGGCTGGGGTGAGCTGGTGCGCCAACTCGACTATAAGGCCCAGCGTTGCGGACGCGATTTCGTCCAGATCGACAAGTGGTATCCCAGCTCAAAGCGCTGTTTTCACTGTGGACACATCACCGATAAGATGCCGCTCAATGTTCGTACCTGGGACTGCCCTGCCTGTGGCACCCAAGGCATCGACCGCGATATCAACGCCGCCCGCAATATCCTTCAGGCGGGCAAGGCCATACTGGTCGGGGCCGACAAGCTCCGACAGCACGAAAAGAAGACTACCGTGGGGCTCACGGAACGTTAAGCCTGTGGAGCCTGTGTAAGACCGGCGGTGTCATCACCAAGGGCAACGGGCAATGAAGCAGGAACCCGGAAGGTGACAACCGGGAATCGCCGTCCTTCAGAGGTTGTCGCAAATCTCCTAACGACTCATAACTAAACCGATGCTCAGCGACGTCGAAGGCTGGACGACATCATCACTCACACCCTGGCAGCCGCGATCATTTCCTTTGTTGCTAGGTAAGATAATCCCAGGCATCTCCACAACCGATCCCAGAGACGATGATAAAGGCTCAGCGCTACAGCGCGAGCCAGGTTGTAAGCCAGGGCATGCAAAGCAAACTCGCGTTTGACACCCGCCAGCCCACGGCGCCGGAAGCGAGACAGTCCCTGTTGCTGACGTAGCGCTGAAAAAACTGGCTCGACCATGGCCTTTCGCTGCCGGAATACCGCCTGGGCACCCGGGTGGGTCATGATCTGTTGCAGTGCCAGGCGTGCCTCGTCCTCCGGGTAACGTCTGATTCGGCGCCCCCGGACTGAACGGGTACAAGCGATCCGTTGCGGACAGTCCGCGCAGGTGACACAGGCATAAACCGACTGCTCACGCGAGCGTGCCGAGGCTCGCGTATGACTGATGAGCTGAAGCCGCTGCCCCGCTGGACAGTAGTAAACATCCTGTTCGGCATCGTAAGTGAACAGGTTTTTATGATACAGGCCCTTCGCTTTGTCAGTGGTACTGGGCCTGGGCGGGCAAAGCAGGCTGACATCACGAGCCAGTGTCGCGTTAATAACGCCATCATCAAAATAGCCGGCATCCAGCAGAAGCTCGCGTGGGGTCTTGGGTTCCACGCGCTCGCTCTGATCGATCAGCTCACCGACCACGCGCGTCTCGCTCGTGGGATCAACGGCGTGTGCCACGATGATCCGTGCCTCATTGGCCAGGACGGAGGGCGTATAAGCCGGCGCAAAGCCGCGTCCACGCTTCTGTCGCTGCATGGCGGCCTCTGGCTCCGTCAGGCTGACACGAACCGTATCGGTACGCTTGCCATGGCGCCGTCGTGCCGCGATCCTCGCATCAAGAACCTGTTCACAGGCGTGCGCTCTATCCAGCTGCTGCCGGGTCTCGTCCTGTTGCTCTAGAGGGGTCTGTTGATGGCGTGTCAGGGCGTCACTGACCCGGGTGCGTACCGCCTCCTCCCTGAGCAGACGATAGTGAGAGCAGGCAGCTTCGATCACAGTCCCGTCACCCGCCAGGCATGCGGTGGATGTCGCCGTCCTGGCCAGAACGGTACGTGTCAGCGCTTCGAAAAACTCCTGCGCCAAGGCCTGTTCATGCAGGCAGATAAAACGCCCGATATTGGCATGATCGGGAGCGATGCCTCCGGTCACCCACATGCATCCCAAGTCGACACGTGCCAGCCGTTCCAGCGCCCGCAGTGATGAGACCCCGTGCATTATCCCATAGAGAATCAGCCCCATCATCGCGCGTGGCGCATAGGGTGCACGTCCTGTGGCGGCATAGCGATCCTCGAAGGGTGTCCAGTCTTGGGCATCCAATAGGTCGGCCACCACAAAAGGAGCGCGAATTCCGGCCTGCCTCAGATGCTCTTCAAGCGGTGTCATGCCCAGGAAGATCGCCGTGGCATCACCGTGCAGAAAGCGTCGTCCCGACGAGGTTGCCGTGACGCGAGAGGATGGGGTGGACGAAGCAGGCGACACCTGAAAAAGCGAAAACTGCCTGTCATCAGGCGTGGGCATACATGCGGTCGTCACGGTAAGCTCTCAGGCAAAAGAGAAATCATTTTACGGCTTTATCCCTTTCGCGACACCCTCTTCAGGGCGGCGAGGAGGTCAAGCGTTGTTCAGCGCGCTTCACCGTGAGGCTTTTTTCTGGGTACTGCATGGTTTTCCAGAGACGGATTTCCTCCAATGTTCGTCCGCAGCCGATACAAAGCTCTTTGCTAAGCTTACATACTGATATGCAAGGACTATCGATTGTCTTGGACATCATCAGAAGTCATAAAAAATGGATGTGAATAATGGCATAACTCACCTTAAAGGTGAAATTAGATGTCTTCATGCTCAGGTGAATTTTTTGGCCCTACATGATTGAATTTAGCGGATTGCACCGGGAAAAAGTCGAATCGCTTCTCATCGGCCATATGTCGTCTAGGATGATAAGAATCAGCCATCTTGCTGCTGGACATGCCGGGGTTCGACATGATGCAAAAAGCCGACAGTGCCAAGCACGGTTTCAATCTTGCTTCTTTCAGTGCGGGTGTATTCGATCTCGACGGTGTCGTGACGGATACCGCCAATGTGCACTGTGCAGCCTGGAAACAGCTTTTCGACGATTATCTGCGTAGCCGCGCGCAAGCGACGGGCGAGCGGTTCGAACCCTTTAATGCCGATGTGGATTACCCACGTTACGTTGATGGCAAACCTCGCTACCAGGGAGTAGAGAGTTTTCTGGCATCCCGCTCGATTACCCTGGCGTACGGCTCGCCTGATGATCCACCTGGATATGAGACGGTCTGTGAGTTGGGAAACCTCAAGGATCGACTGTTTGGTGAGCGTCTGAAAAAAGACGGGGTTGACGTCTTCGATTCCTCGGTAGCGCTTATCCAGCATCTGCGAGGTGCGGGGCTGAAGATAGCATTGGTTTCGTCGAGCAAGAACGCCGCGGCTGTGCTGGAAACCGCCGGTTTGAGCCAGCTGTTTGATGCTCGTGTGGATGGCAACGACATCGAGCGCAGGAAACTGAAGGGCAAACCCGACCCGGATATCTTTTTATTGGCAGCAAACTTGTTGGAGGTCTCGCCGAGCGGTGCCTTTGCGGTGGAGGATGCGTTATCCGGTGTCGAGGCGGCACGCGCCGCTGGTTACGCGCTGGTGGTGGGGGTGGACCGTGCCGATCAGGCTAATGCCTTGCTCGAACACGGTGCCGATATCGTGGTTGACGACCTTGGGGAGTTGATGCCGGATAGCGCATCCAGCGAATCGACATTGCCGAATGCGCTGGCCTGTTACGAGGAGATCGCTCACTACCTGGCCGATAAGCGTCTGGTCATTTTTCTCGATTACGACGGCACTCTGACACCGATTGTCGATCGACCTGAGCTTGCCGTGCTCAGCGATGACATGCGTGAAACGCTACGCAAAGTGGCTGAGCGCTTTACCGTGGCGATTGTCAGCGGGCGTGACCGTGCCGACGTCGAGCAGCTGGTAGCTCTCGATAACCTCGTTTATGCCGGAAGCCATGGTTTCGACATCGCCGGCCCCGGTGGACTGCACATGCAACAAGAACGTGCGGAGGAGTTCCTGCCTGCACTGGATCGTGCCGAAGCCGAATTGAAGCAAGAACTGAATGATATTGGGGGCGTAATCGTCGAGCGCAAGCGCTACGCGATTGCCGTGCACTACCGGCTCGTGGCGGAGGAGCATATTGAGGCTATCGAAGACGCCGTCGAGCATGCCGTCGAAGCGTCGGCATCAATGCTGCGCCGAACCGGTGGCAAGAAAATCTTCGAGTTGAGGCCAGCGCTATCCTGGGACAAGGGCAAGGCCCTAAGTTGGCTGCTTGATGCGCTGGTACACAGCGGGGAAGTTGAGCCGGGTCATAAAGATATTCTGCCGCTTTATTTCGGGGACGATGAAACGGACGAAGACGCTTTCAAGGTCTTGCGTGAAGGGCAGGGGCATGAACAGGGGCTTGGGTTGCTGGTAGCCGAGGCCCCCCAGTCAACCGAGGCTCACTATTGGCTTGAAGACCCCCAGGCGGTCGGGCGTTTTCTGCAGCGCCTTTGCAATGCCGATGGAGAACTGCCATGAGCGACTGGACACTCGATTATTCCGGCTTCGATGCCCACGAGGAAGGGCTTCGCGAAGCGCTATGTACCTTGGGGAACGGCTATTTTGCTACCCGAGGCGCGAATGAAGAGGCCGAAGCAGGTGATATTCATTATCCGGGTACCTACCTTGCTGGAGGCTATAATCGGCTAAAAACCCAGATTGCCGGACATGAGATCGAAAACGAGGATCTCGTCAACATGCCGAACTGGCTAAGCCTGACGTTCCGACCCGAGGGAGGTGAATGGTTCAATCTCATGGCGGTCGAAATTCTGGATTATGACCAGACGCTGGACATGAAAACCGGCGTTCTCCAACGCGATATGCGCTTTCGCGATCGTCAAGGCCGGGAAACCACCCTCGCTTCCCGGCGCCTCGTGCATATGCAAAATCCGCACCTCGCTGCCATCGAATGGCGCCTGAAGCCGGAGAACTGGTCGGGACGGGTTACCGTGCGCTCCGCACTCGACGGGCGCGTCATCAATGCCGGCGTGACGCGGTATCGTGAATTGGCAAGCACTCATTTGGCCCCTCTGAGCAGCGAACTGCTCGATGAGCACACCATCCGTCTGCTGGTCGAAACCAACCAGTCTCATCTGCGTGTGGCTCAGGCCGCACGGACTCAAGCGTACCTCGGTGAGCGCCAGGTGGATGCCGAGCGTGGGCTCGTGCAGGAGACCGGCTACATTGCGCAGGAGTTGAGCTTCGAGGCCAACCAGGGTCAGGAGATGCGCATTGAAAAGGTGATAGCCATGCATACGTCCCGGGACCGGGCTATCTCGGAACCGGGGCTTGCCGTGAGTCATTCGGTTGCCCAGGCAGGGCCGTTTGCCGAGCTGTTGGCAAGCCATGCCCAGAAATGGCAGCATCTTTGGTATCGCTGTGATTTAGTGCTCAAGGGTGGGGGGCGCTCCCAGAAAATCTTGCGGTTGCATATTTTTCATCTGCTGCAGACCGTCTCGCCCCACGTGGTTGACCTGGACGTCGGCGTGCCGGCACGCGGTCTGCATGGTGAGGCTTACCGTGGCCACATCTTCTGGGATGAGTTGTTTATCTTTCCGTTTCTCAACTTTCGCATACCCGAGATTACGCGTGCCTTGCTGCGTTACCGTTATCGTCGCTTGGGAGAAGCCCGCCGCCTGGCGCGAGAAGCGGGATATCGCGGCGCCATGTATCCCTGGCAAAGCGGCAGTAGTGGACGTGAAGAAAGTCAGATGCTGCATCTCAACCCTAAGTCGGGGCGTTGGATTGCGGATCATAGTCATCTGCAACGCCACGTGAACGCCGCCATCGCCTTCAATGTATGGCGCTATTATGAAGTAACCGAGGACTACGAGTTTCTCTCCTATTATGGGGCTGAGTTGCTGGTGGAAATTGCACGTTTCTGGGCCAGTTGCACTAGCTGGAATGCCCGCCGCAAGCGCTACGATATCTGTGGCGTGATGGGACCAGACGAATTTCATGACCGTTATCCTTGGGCAGACGAACCCGGGTTGGATAACAATGCCTATACCAATCTGATGGTGGCTTGGGTGCTGCGACGGGCTGACGATGCCTTGGGGCGAGTCGGTGCTGAACGCCGTCAGGAGCTGTGTGCAACATTGGCAGTGACCGACCAGGAAATTGCGACATGGGAGGCAATCAGCCACAAGCTCTTCGTCCCGTTTCACGAGGGTGTCATCAGCCAGTTCGAGGGCTATGAGCGCCTCGAAGAGTTCGATTGGAAAAAGTATCAAAGCCAGTACGGGGACATCCATCGCCTGGATCGGCTTCTTGAGGCTGAGGGAGATACGGCCAATCGCTACAAGGCGTCCAAGCAGGCCGATGCCCTGATGCTGTTTTATCTTTTTTCCGCTGATGAACTCAGCGATCTTTTCCAGCAACTGGGCTACACCTTCACCCAGGAGCTGATTCCGCGCACCATTGACTATTATCAGCAGCGTACTTCGCACGGTTCTACCTTAAGCCGCATCGTTGAATCCTGGGTGCTGGCCCGTTCGGACCGGCCAAGATCTCTGACATTGCTCAGTGAAGCACTCGAAAGCGACATCGCCGATGCGCAGGGCGGAACGACGCAGGAGGGCATTCATCTGGGCGCCATGGCCGGTACCGTCGATCTGGTTCAGCGTGGTGAGACGGGGCTAGAGGTTCGTGACGGTCTGTTGCGGTTCGACCCCTGCCTGCCCGACCCGTTACCGGGCCTGCACCTGCGCTTGCGTTACCATGGCCGCTGGATAGAAGTCACCATGAAAGGTAACAGGATGACGCTTAGCGTCTCGGAGGGAGGCGCGAAAGCCGTGCGTATCGCCGTGCGGGACAAGATTCATTCTTTCGAGGCTGGCCAAAGCCTCGAATTTCACTGTCAGCCAGGCGGTACTGATTGGCAAATCATGGATCAGAGCGAATCGGCGGATTCAAACTGAGCTAACCGCATGCTTGGCTTTTAAACCTGCATTTCTGCCAAGAGAATGCCGATAAGGTCTTTTGCTGGTAACTCCCTGGCCAAGGGTGCGCCTTGGCCAGCCCAATGGGCTGCAAACTCACGGTGACCCTTGGTCATTGCTGCGGCGTTAAGCGATTTTGCTGCGTCATAGGGGATAGGGTAGTCCGGCAATATGACGCCACCGCACTGGGCGACGTCGGTATGCATTCGGTTAACGATGCCGCGCGCCGGCCTACCCGAGATGACGGAGGTAATTTGCGTGTCATGTGCCCGAGGGCTTTTCAATTCTTCGCGATAGGTGCTGTTTGCCGAGGACTCGGGGCATAGAATAAACGCCGTTCCCATTTGAACGGCCGAGGCGCCCAACGTCAGGGCAGCGTTGATGGACGCCCCATCCATGATCCCACCGGCAGCAATGATCGGAAGCGAGACATGTGACGCCAACAGGCGGGTGAGAGGCAAGGCGCCCATTTCTTTATCACTGAGCGCAGAGAACGTACCGCGATGGCCGCCCGCTTCCACGCCTTGCGCCACGATCGCGTCGATACCCGCCGCTTCAGCCTGCCGGGCTTCTTCAAGCGTGGTAGCGCAGCTTAACAATACGATGCCCTGCGCTTTCAGTGCATCGATAAACCTTTTGGAAGGTAGCCCGAAGTGAAAGCTGACAATGGGCGGCATTTCCTCAAGCAGCATATCAAGCATTTCTTCGTTGCCGATAAACGTCTGATATATTTCGCTGATTGCCGCAGGCGGCTGCGCCTGCATCTCGCTAAAGAACGGCGATAAATGTGTCAGCCATGCCTCTTCGGTGGCCTTGTCGATTTTCGCTGGCTGATGGCAAAACAGGTTCACGTTAAAGGGCTGGGTTGTGAGCTTTTGGGTGTTTTTTAGCATCTCACGCGCGCTATCAATGGAGCTCGCACCTAGTCCTATAGAGCCTAACGCTCCTGCATTGGAAACGGCGGCGGCCAGTTCAGGAGTGGAAACCCCGGCCATGGGTGCCTGCACGATAGGATGCTCGATCCCAAGTTTCTGCAGGAAATGTTTGTCAGCCATATCTACTTTTCCTTTGTGTTTGCCGACGTGCCGCCAGGCCATGGTGACCCTCTTTGCCTGGTTAGGGTATCCTTAGAGTTCTTAAATCGATTGTTGGCCGATGATGGCTTTTCTCGCCGAGCATGCTGCGAGTGGCCGGGTTTTTTTCTTATTCAGGTTTGGTGGCAAAACAACATGGTGCTGAAAACTTCGACTCGTATCAATAAATACATCAGCGAAAGCGGCCTGTGTTCCAGGCGTGAGGCCGATCGTTTTGTTGAGCAGGGCAACGTTTACATCAATGGAAAACGTGCCACCACGGGTGACCAGGTTTTTTCAGGCGACCTGGTTAAAGTAAATGGCCAAACCATCGAGCCGCAGGAAGAAGACGACTTGATTCTCATCGCGCTGAACAAGCCGGTGGGCATCGTCAGCACCACGGAGCCGAGCGAAAAGGACAATATCGTCGATTTTGTTAAACACGGCGCGCGTATCTTTCCCATCGGCCGCCTGGACAAGGATTCCCAAGGGCTTATTTTTCTGACGAACAATGGGGACCTGGTCAACAAGATCCTTCGCGCCAATAACAGCCACGAAAAGGAATATCAGGTAACGGTCAACAAACCGATTACCGACGAGTTCATTGCGGGCATGAGTGGTGGGGTGCCTATCCTGGGGAAAGTTACCAAGAAATGCCCGGTGGTCAAGCAATCGGCTAACGTCTTCACGATTACGCTGGTGCAAGGCTTAAACCGCCAGATTCGCCGAATGTGCGAATATTTTGGTTATGAGGTCACTCAGCTTATTCGCTACCGGATCATGAACGTTTCGCTAAAGGGACTGGCGTTGGGCGATTGGCGTGATTTAACCCAGCGTGAAGTGGAAACAATTATCGCCTTGACGGAACAGTCAACTTCCCAAGCAGACATACAAGCCAGCCCCTCAGGAGGTAAAGCCTCGGAGAAAAAAGCGCCCGCCAACAAAAGGTCCGCTTCCAAAGCCCAGCCCGGTTCAAAACCCAAAGCTGGTTCAAAGTCTAAACCGGGCTCTAAGCCCAAGCCCGGCGCGAAATTCAAATCCGGTGGTGCCAAACCAAAAACTGGCGCAACACCAAAATCTGCAGCCAACTCCAAGCCTGCATCGAAAGCAAAACCTAAATCCAGTGGCAAGCCGGGGGCCAAGCCTCAAGCCGTTCGGGGAAAAAAGTCGGGGCCGTCCGGCACTGGGCCGAAAACCCGAGGCAATACGCGCCGCGCCAAACCCAACAAATAAACTTAGCTGCTTTCTTTAAAGCGATAAATGCTTTCAAAACGGCAAATGCACTGAGGCGGTCAGCTGGTTGAGATGGCTCAGGTTAGAGGCGTCGATACGTTCGTATTCCAGACGGCTGACCAGCCGATCGATCGTCATTGTGGCGCCAAACCCCTCAATGTTGGCAGTGCCGCCTTTATCATGCAGCTTGCGCGCATTATTTGATTCGCCGCGCCATTCTGTCAGGCCGGATTTGGCATAAACACTGAATGCCCCCATGCGAATCCCCGCCACCAGAGCGCCGCCTAAACTGAGTGTATCGATCAGCATGCTGCTGGAGCCGGCATCGATAGGCACTTCATCGCTTGCGCGATAAGCCAGTTCGGCGCCGAGATCCAGACGGGGTGACTGCCAAGGACTAAAGCCTGCCGTGACACGAAACCCAGAAGTATAGGTGTCTTGGCTGCTCAAGTTACTGCCTTCGATGATCACACCATTATCGAGCTGTAGCAGCTCACTATCCGGTGCACTGTACGCTGGAATAATGCTCTCATCGGCATGGCTATAAAGAAACGGGGTAAAGCTTAAAAGCGTTGCCCAAGCCAAGCGTTTCATGGCTATCCTCTCTTCATCCTGATGCGGATGGGGAAAATAGTAATCCACTCAGACTAGCAACTCGCTTTGATTTCCACCACCTGGATCGCTTCATCGGCCAGATTTTTTACCAGATTCTTGCCCATTTCCATAAAGCGTTGGCCGAAAATCAACTGGGGCGATAGCGCCGGGGCGGGCTTGGTTTGGCTATCATGTTGAGTGGAAAGAGTTTCCTTTTCGCGCTGTCGCTGACGCCAGGCCAAGGCATCGGCACTCCAATCTTCTACATGATCCAGATGAAATCCCGCCTTGCGCATTTTTTCCAGCAACATCGCGGTAGGCATCAAACAGGAATGCTGAGGATCGCTGGCCCAAGGCACCGGGTAGCGCAGTGACACTACATTCGGCCCGCTGACCACCTCATGCATGACCACGACGCCACCGGGACGCAGTACGCGGCGGCATTCCGCAAGCACCTTGGTGGTATCCGGCATGTTGAGAAAACTGTGCTGAAACAGCACTGCATCAAAGCTGGAAGAGATAAAAGGCAGCGCCATGGCGTTGCCGGTAATTGCATGAAGCTGATGTTCCAGCCCTAGCTGGCGGGATAAGCCCTGGTTGAGGCGGTTGAAGGCGTGGGTGATATCCAGCCCGACCAGCGTAAAGCCTTGCTGGGCGGCCTGGCGCATCAAACCGCCGACACCCGCGCCAACATCCAGCACTCGGGGGTGAGTGTCGGTATTCAGCAGGTTCAGCAGTCGTTGGGAAGCCTTGAGCCCACCGATATGCAGTTGGTCCAGTGGCGCCAACTGATAATACGACGCCCCTGCAGGGTAGTGCTCGGCCACCCGGTCGAGCACATCTTCCACGCTGAGATATTGCTGATAGTGATTAACAAGGCTCACTTTTCTAGACCAAGCTCTTCGATAGAAATTTCGCGCATCTTGAATTTCTGGATCTTGCCGGTAACCGTCATCGGGAATTCATCGACAAACTTGAAATAGCGCGGAATCTTGAAGTGAGTGATCTTGCCCTTGCAGAAGGCGCGAAGGTCTTCCGCGGTGACATCTTCCGAGGTGCTGTTCAGCTTGACCCAGGCAATCAACTCTTCGCCGTATTTCTTGTCAGGCACGCCGGTGACCTGAACATCCGAGATGGCCGGGTGAGTATAGAGAAACTCTTCGATTTCCTTGGGATAGACGTTTTCGCCGCCGCGAATCACCATGTCCTTGATCCGCCCGACGATCTGCAAATAGCCCTCTTCATCCATGGTGGCGAGGTCGCCGCTATGCATCCAGCCGGCTTCATCAATGGCTTCGGCCGTGGCCTTGTCATTGTTCCAGTACTTGAGCATCACGCTATAGCCACGCGTGCACAGTTCACCGATTTCACCGCGCGGCAGAATCCCGCCATTGCCGGGATCGACGATCTTGCTTTCCAGGTGTGGCTGAGTGCGGCCTACGGTGGAAACGCGCTTTTCGATGCTGTCGTCGGCACCGGTCTGGGTGGAAACCGGGCTGGTTTCGGTCATGCCGTAGGCGATCTGTACGCCTTTCATGTGCATCTTTTCAATCACTTGCTGCATCACGGCGCTGGGGCAGATGGAGCCCGCCATAATCCCAGTGCGCAGCGTGGAAAGATCGAAACTGGCGAAATCCGGGTGTTCGAGCTCGGCAATGAACATCGTGGGTACGCCGTAGAGCGCCGTGGCGCGTTGTTCGTGTACAGCCTTGAGCACGTCGGCGGGATCAAAACCTTCGCCGGGGTAGATCATCGTCGCCCCGTGGGTCATGCAACCCAGGTTGCCCATCACCATGCCGAAACAATGGTAAAGCGGCACCGGAATCACCAGGCGGTCTTCACTGGTGAAGCCCATGCTTTCCGCGACGAAGAAGCCGTTGTTGAGAATATTATGATGGGAAAGCGTGGCGCCCTTGGGAAAGCCGGTGGTGCCGGAGGTGTACTGGATGTTGATCGCATCATCGAACTGCAGCGTGGCTTGCAGGTCGTCGACGTCCGTCTGGCTGATAGCGTCTGATTCCGCCATGAAGTCCGCCCAGCGCCACATGCCGTCATGCTTGTCGTTGCTCAGGTTAATCACGCACTCAAGGTAGGGCAGTTTCTGGGATTTCAAATGGCCTTCGGCTGACGCTTTAAGCTCCGGCGCCAGTTGATACACCATCTCGCCGTAATTGGAGCTTTTGAAGGTGTTGGCGGTGATCAGAAAGCGCGCTTCGGACTGATTCAGGGCGTATTCCAGCTCATGGGTGCGATAGGCTGGGTTGATGTTGACCAGGATCGCGCCCAATTTGGCGGTGGCGAATTGAGTCAGCGTCCACTCGCTGCAGTTGGGGGCCCAGATAGCCACGCGATCGCCAGGCTTGACACCCACCGCGAGCAGGGCGCGGGCGCAGCGGTTGACTTCTTCCTGTAGCTGGCGGTAGCTCCAGTGAATGCCCTGATGCAGGACGATCAGCGCATCGTTGTCCGGATAAAGTGCCGCAATTTCATCGAATTTGTCACCGATGGTCATGCCGATCAACGGCTTGGAGGCGGTGCTGCTGGTGTAGCTGGGAAGCACCGGCATTTGGGGGTTGTTCATGAGCGTTTCTCCGAAGATTGTTGTTGTCCGAACGGCCTGGCATCGCAATCAGTGCTATAGAGGCGGCTGCATCAAGCACCGACACAGCCCTTTGCCAATGCCACCTTGGAACTGGGTTTGCGACCTAGCTCAGCGGTTATCCAATAGCCGGTATCGATCACCGCCTGGAGATCGATCCCGGTCTTGATGCCGAGCCCTTCCAGTAAATAAAGCACATCTTCGCTGGCCACATTGCCCGACGCACCCTTGGCGTAGGGACAACCCCCCAGGCCGGCGGTGGCGCTGTCGATCACCTGAATGCCTTCTTCCATGACGGCATAAAGGTTGGCCAGTGCCTGGCCGTAGGTGTCGTGGAAATGCGCGGCAAGCTGAGTGACGGGTATCTCACGGCTGACCGCCTCGACCATGCGCTTGGCCGCCAGCGGCGTGCCGGTGCCGATGGTGTCGCCCAGCGAGATTTCATAGCAGCCCATGTCATACAGCGCCTTGGATACTTCGGTGACCTTGGCGGGGGCAATCTCGCCTTCGTAAGGGCAGCCCAGCACACAGGAAACATAGCCGCGCACCCGCACATTGGCCTCACGGGCGCGCTCCAGTACCGGCTCGAAACGCTTGAGGGATTCCGCCACGGAGCAGTTGATGTTCTTTTGCGAAAAAGCCTCCGAGGCCGCGCCGAACACTGCTACTTCCTCCACGCCGGCGGCAATGGCGCCTTCCAGACCGCGCAAGTTGGGGGTCAGCGTCGAATAGACCACGCCGGGCTGGCGAGTGATACCCGCCATGACCTCGGCGGCATCGCCCATTTGCGGCACCCATTTGGGCGAGACAAAGCTCGCTGCTTCGATATGGGTCATGCCGGCCGCTGCCAGGCGATGAATGAATTCGATCTTGGTCGCGGTGGCAATGATCGGGCCGGGTTCGTTTTGCAGGCCATCCCGGGGGCCGACCTCGAACAGGCGCACGGAGGAAGGAAGTGGCATGTCGCTCTCCTGATCAGTTGGCATCGTCGGCGGCGAATTCCAGCAACACATCGCCCTGGCTCACCGTATCCCCGGACTGGAAGTGGAAGCTTTCCACATGGCCGTCGGCGGGGGCGGTCATGGTGTGCTCCATCTTCATGGCTTCCATGACCATCAGCGGCATGCCTTTTTCCACCCGCACACCTGGGTCGACCAGCAGCGCCACCACGGTACCGTGCATGGGCGCGGTCAGAGTGGTTTCGGCTTCATGGTGACCATGGTCAATGGCATCGATACGCCGCCAGAACAGGCGTGTCTCACCGGCGGGGTCGGCCATTACCACCACATTGCCGTCCCGGCGTGCCTGCAGGCGACGACGATGCCCGTTCAGGGTCATGGCCACGGCATCGCCGTTAAGGGGCGTCAGGTAGGCGGTGAGCGTTTCATCGCCAATGGTCAGATTCCAGGGGTTATCGCCGTTTTCACGCGTGCCTTCGACAATCACCACGGCGGCGGAGTCGTCGCTGTCCTGGGCATGCGCCGGGTCGCACAGGGCGATGCGAATGGTATAGGGGGCGTTGAGGCGGAAACCGTCGTGCCTGTCCCAGGGAGAGTCGCTCTCGCATTCCCGTGCCAGTTGATTCAAACCCACCAGGGCGGCGCTGGCGTACTCTTCGGTGGAGTAGTTGCGTGGCGCGAACAGGGTCGCTTCGTTGCGCTCGATGAAACGGGTATCCAGCTCGACGTTGCGAAACCCCGGATGGGTGGCCAAGCGTTGCAGGAAGGCGCGGTTGGTGACCACACCCTGTACATCCAAGGCGGCCAGGGCACGGTTGAGCGTGGCCAGGGCCTGATGGCGGTCATCGCCGTGAACGATCAGCTTGGCGAGCATCGGGTCGTAGTGCATCGACACCACGTCACCGGATTCCACACCGCTGTCCAGGCGAACGCGGGCGGGGTCCAGACCCGCACCTTCCAGGTCCATGGCGAAGCGGTTGAGTTTGCCGGTGGCAGGCAAAAAATCCTGCTCCGGGTCTTCGGCGTAAAGGCGTGCCTCGAAGCTGTGGCCGGTAATGGTCAGCGCGTCTTGGGTGCAGGGCAGGGTTTCCCCCATGGCCACGCGCAGCTGCCACTCGACCAGATCCTGGCCGGTGATCATTTCGGTGACCGGATGCTCGACCTGAAGACGGGTGTTCATCTCCATGAAGAAGAAGGAGCCATCTGCATCGAGTAGAAATTCCACGGTACCCGCGCCGACGTAACCGATTTCCTTGGCGGCGCGCACGGCAGCGTCACCCATTTCGCGGCGAAGCGGCGCGGTCATGCCCGGCGCCGGGGCTTCTTCGAGTACCTTCTGGTGACGGCGCTGCACGCTGCAGTCGCGCTCGAACAGGTAGACACCGTTGCCGTGGCTGTCACAGAACACCTGGACTTCGACGTGACGCGGCTGGGTCAGGTATTTCTCGATCAGCATGCGCTGGTCGCCGAAGGCCGCCTGGGATTCCCGGCGACAGCCATCGAGTGCCGCCTGGAAATTCACCCCGGATTCAACCACCCGCATGCCTTTGCCGCCGCCACCGGCGCTGGCCTTGAGCAGCACCGGGTAGCCGATCTTGTCGGCCTCGATACGCAGCAGGGCGTCGTCTTGGTCAGCGCCGTGATAGCCGGGCACCAGCGGCACGCCGGCATCCGCCATGCGTGCCTTGGCGGCAGATTTGTCGCCCATGGCGGCAATCGCCGAGGCGGGCGGGCCGACGAACACAATTCCCGCCTGATCCAGCGCTTCGACAAAGGCGCCGTTTTCGGAGAGAAAACCGTAGCCGGGGTGAATGGCGCCAGCACCGGTGCGCTTGGCGGCTTCGATTACCGCCTCGACCTTGAGATAGCTTTCGCGAGCCGCCGCCGGGCCGATGCGTACGGCTTCATCGGCTTCACGCACATGACGGGCGTTGGCATCGGCGTCGGAATATACCGCCACGGTTTTCAGGCCCATGGCGCGGGCGGTACGCATCACGCGACAGGCGATTTCGCCGCGGTTAGCGACCAGCAAAGTATCGAATATCATGAGCGGCGCTCCGTAGCGGAAGAAGAGTCTTTATCGGAAGAATCTTGAGCGGAAGACTGTTTGTCGGAAGGGCTTGGCGAAGGAACCCAGGCGGGGCGGCGTTTTTCCAGAAAGCTGGCCAAGCCTTCCTGACCTTCGGGGCTGACACGCAGCTTGCTGATCACGTCGCAGGTATGGGCGCGAGTGGCGTCGCTATCCGGTTCGCGGGCCACCGCCGCCAATAATGCCTTGGTAGCTCGGCTGGCTTGAGGAGATGTACCCAGTAGCGTATTCAGCATGTCGCTGACCGCCGCGTCGAGATCGTCGGGCCCGACGACCAGATGAACCAGATCCAGCACCAGCGCCGTGGATGAGTCGATGACTTCGGCGGTGAGGGCGTAACGGCGTACCTGACGTTCGCCCAACGCCCGTAACACATAAGGACTGATCACCGCCGGCGACAGGCCGATGCGGACTTCGGAAAGACAGAACTTGGCTTTTTCCGAGGCAATGACGATATCGCAGCAGGCGGCCAGGCCAACCGCGCCGCCGAAAGCGGCGCCTTGCACCCGGCAGATGCTGGGGCAGGGCAGGGTGTCCAGGCCGTGCATCAAGGCCGCGAGCTTGTGCGAATCAGCAAGATTGGCGTCAAGGTCGTAATCGACCATGCGCTTCATCCAGTTGAGATCGGCACCCGCCGAGAAACTCTTGCCTTTCGAACCCAGCACCACCACCCGTACGTCGCCGCGATGGGCGGCGTCATGCAGGTGGGTCAGGTGGGCATTGAGTTCGGCGATCAGGCTGTCGTCGAAGGCGTTATGTACTTCGGGGCGGTCCAGCGTCAGCCAGGCCACGCCGCGGTCGTCGATTACCAGCTGTGAGTAGTGGGGGGAATCCGTCATATTGACCTCACATCCGGAACACGCCGAAGCGTGTCTCTTGTACGTCAGCATTCATTGCCGCAGCCAGGGAGAGGCCGAGCACATCGCGGGTCTGGGCGGGGTCGATCACGCCGTCGTCCCACAGGCGGGCACTGGCATAATAAGGATGGCCCTGATGCTCGTACTGCTCGCGGGTTGGCTTCTTGAACGCTTCTTCCTCGTCCTGGGTCCATTCGCGGCCTTCGCGCTCGTACTGGTCGCGCTTGACCTGAGCCAGAACGCCTGCGGCCTGTTCGCCACCCATCACCGAGATGCGTGCATTGGGCCACATGAACAGCAGATTGGGATCATAGGCACGCCCGCACATGCCGTAGTTGCCGGCACCGAAGCTGCCGCCGATCAGCACGGTGTACTTGGGCACCTTGGCACAGGCCACGGCGGTGACCAGCTTGGCGCCGTGCTTGGCGATACCCTCGTGCTCGTACTTCGAGCCCACCATGAAGCCGGTGATGTTCTGCAGGAAGATCAGCGGAATCTTGCGTTGGGCGCAGAGTTCGATGAAATGCGCACCCTTGACCGCGGATTCGGAAAACAGCACGCCGTTGTTGGCAACGATGCCCACCGGATAGCCATGAATATGCGCGAAACCGGTGACCAGGGTGTCGCCGTAATAGCGCTTGAATTCGTCGAAGTCGGAGTCGTCCACGATGCGCCCGATGACTTCGCGGACGTCATAGGGTTTCTTCAGGTCGGTACCGACGATGCCGTAGAGCTCGGCGGGGTCCAGCCGGGGTGGTTTGGGTTCCTTCATCGCCAGCTTGCCGCGTTTTTGCCAGTTCAGGCGTGACACACAAGCGCGGGCCAGCTGCAGGGCATGGGCGTCGTTTTCGGCGTAATGGTCGGCCACGCCGCTTTTCTTGGCGTGAACGTCGGCGCCACCCAGGTTCTCGGCGCTGATCGACTCACCGGTGGCGGCCTTGACCAGGGGCGGGCCGCCCAGAAAGATGGTGCCCTGTTCCTTGACGATGATCGACTCGTCGGCCATCGCGGGAACGTAAGCGCCCCCGGCGGTGCAGGAGCCCATCACCACCGCGATCTGAGGAATGCCTTCGGCGGAGAGCGTGGCCTGGTTGTAAAAGATGCGCCCGAAATGGTCGCGGTCGGGAAACACATCATCCTGGCTTGGCAGGTGAGCACCGCCGGAATCCACCAGATAAATACACGGCAGGCGATGCTTGCGGGCGATTTCCTGAGCGCGGAGGTGCTTTTTCACCGTCATTGGAAAATAGGTGCCGCCCTTGACGGTGGCGTCGTTGGCGACGATGACGCATTCCACGCCGGAAACGCGGCCGATGCCGGTCACCACACCGGCGGAGGGCACCGGCGCATCGTAAATCTCATGGGCCGCCAGTGCCGAGAACTCCAGGAAAGGCGACCCTTCGTCGATCAGATGATCGATACGGTCGCGGACGAACAGCTTGCCACGCGACTCGTGTCGGGTACGGGCCTTTTCGCCGCCGCCCTGGCGAATCGCCGCGGTGAGGTCGCGCAACTTGACGACCTCCCTGAACATGCTGGCCTGGTTGGCCTGAAAGACGTCGCTGCGCGAGTTGATCTGGGATTGCAGAATGCTCATGGTGCCGCCCTTACTTGGATTCGTTGAACAGTTCGCGGCCGATCAGCATGCGGCGAATCTCGCTGGTGCCGGCGCCGATCTCGTACAGCTTGGCATCGCGCAACAGGCGTCCGGTGGGGTATTCATTGATGTAGCCGTTGCCGCCGAGCAGCTGGATGGCATCCAGTGCCACCTGAGTGGCCTTTTCGGCGCAGTACAGAATGACCCCGGCGGCATCCTTGCGCGAGGTCTGGCCGCGGTCGCAGGCGCCGGCTACCGCATAGAGATAGGCCCGACAGGCGTTCATGGTGGTGTACATGTCGGCCACCTTGCCCTGAACCAACTGGAACTCACCGATCGATTGATCGAACTGCTTACGCTCATGAATATAGGGCAGCACGATATCCATGGCCGCCTGCATGATCCCGATAGGGCCTGCCGCCAGCACGGTGCGTTCGTAATCCAGGCCGCTCATCAGTACGCGAACGCCTTTATTGACTTCCCCCAAAACGTTTTCCGCGGGTACTTCGCAATCCTGGAACACCAGCTCGCAGGTATTGGAGCCGCGCATGCCCAGCTTGTCGAGTTTCTGGGCAGTGGAGAATCCCTTGAAGTCCTTTTCGATGATGAAAGCGGTAATCCCTTTGGAGCCTGCGTCCGGATCGGTCTTGGCATACACCACCAGCACATCGGCGTCTGGGCCGTTGGTGATCCACATCTTGTTGCCGTTGAGAATGTAACGGTCGCCTTCCTTGCGTGCGCGTAGTTTCATCGACACCACATCGGACCCCGCACCCGGCTCGGACATGGCCAGGGCGCCCACGTGGTCTCCGCTGATCAGCTTGGGCAGGTACTTGGCTTTCTGTTCCGCGTTGCCGTTGATCTTGAGCTGATTGACACAAAGGTTGGAGTGGGCGCCATAGGAAAGCCCGACCGAGGCGCTGGCACGGGAAATTTCTTCCATGGCGATACTATGGGCAAGGTAGCCCATGCCGCTGCCGCCATCTTCATCCGAGACGGTGATCCCCAGCAGACCCATATCGCCGAACTTCTTCCACAGATCGTTGGGGAATTCATTTTTCTCGTCGATCTCGGCTGCTCTAGGAGCGATTTCGCTGGCGGCAAAAGCGTTGACCTGCTCGCGCAGCATGTTGAGTTCATCGTCGAGGCCGAAGTTGAGTTCTGCGTAATGGGTAAACATGATCAATCACCGTTATGGAGTGTGGAAAAAGGGTCAGTGCACCGTGGCGGAGCGAGAGGATGCCTTGCTGTGCTTGCGGGTCACGTCGGAGGCCTCACCCTCGGGCTTGTCATTGGCTTCGGCGTTGGGTTCGGACTTGATGTCATCGCTGGAGGGGTCATCGTCCTGTTTCTGGAGAAGCTCCTCGAGCGCTTGCCGACAGCGAATTTCGGCGCTTTCCAGCTCTAGCTGGACAATGGCGATATCTTTCATTTGTTGTTCCAGGGCAGCGCGCCGTTCAGCTATCTTGCTAAGCATAAGATGCAGCTGTTTTTCGCTGCCACTACGCGTTTCATCCCAAAGCTCGAACAGCTCGCGGATTTCCGCAAGGGAGAGCCCTAGCCGTTTACCGCGCAGGGTGAGCTTCAAACGCACCCGATCCTTGCTGCTGTAGACGCGCGTTTGGCCACGCCTGGCAGGATGCAAAAGCTCCTGATCTTCATAGAAACGAATGCTGCGAGTGGTGAGGTCGAACTCGCTGGCAAGCTCACTGATGGAATAGGTTTTGCTCATTGCGGAAACTCTCTCAGAGGAGTGCCTCTTATGAAACAGTGTCACTGAGGCTAAAACAAGTTCACGTTAACGTAAAGTGCTAACTATTCATTTTCATTTTGCGTTGAATAGCGTTAAGTCTTTGAATTTTAAATATACAGCTGCCTTTTGGAGTGGATATGATCGTGCATCTATACCAAAGTTGTAATTGTAATACCCCCTTGTAGGTTGCTAGTTTGCTCTCACACCTTACGTTCAGGTAAGGACTGGATGCCGGCAAGACAAGAGAAGGCCCAGCCGGTAAAAAAGTCAGCACAAGAACAACTAGAGGCTTGTTTATTTCATGAGTGCAGACTACGTTCTCGAAACCCGAGGGCTGACCAAAGAGTTTCGTGGCTTTACCGCCGTGGACGACGTCAATCTTCAGGTACAAGAAGGCCATATTCATGCATTGATTGGTCCCAACGGTGCCGGCAAGACCACCGTTTTCAATCTGCTGACAAAATTCCTTCCTCCCACCCGCGGTGAAATTCTCTATCGGGGTAAACCCATTACGGGAATGAAGTCCAACGAAATTGCCCGACTGGGCCTGGTGCGCTCCTTCCAGATTTCCGCCGTATTTGCGCATATGACCGCTCTGGAAAATGTTCGTGTGGCCTTGCAGCGCAAGCTGGGGACCTCGTTTCATTTCTGGAAGTCGGAAAAAACCCTCGATCATCTTAACGAACGTGCCATGGAGCTGCTCGAAGAGGTCGGCCTGCGGGAATATGCCGATATCCTCACCGTCGAGATGCCTTATGGGCGCAAGCGCGCACTGGAAGTGGCGACCACGCTAGCGCTTGACCCCACCATGATGCTGCTCGATGAACCGACCCAAGGCATGGGGGCGGAAGATGTCGATCGTATCGTCGAGTTGATCCGGCGTGTTTCCAAGGGGCGCACCGTGCTGATGGTGGAGCATAACCTGAGTGTTGTGAGCCGGTTGTGTGACTGCATCACGGTACTCGCCCGTGGATCCGTTCTGGCGGAAGGGGATTACGACAGCGTATCGCGCAATCCGCTGGTCAAGGAGGCTTACATGGGAAGTGAAGCGGCGGAAGAAGAAGGGGCGCAAGCATGATCGAGACAGCCGAACAAGTTCAGGAAACACCCGAAGCCTCTCAGTCGGAAATGCTGCGGGTTCAAGATTTGCACGCCTTCTATGGCGAGTCTCATATCCTTCATGGAGTGAGCTTCAACGTCAAACGTGGGGAACTGGTGACCCTGCTGGGGCGCAACGGCGCCGGGCGTAGCACCACCTTGAAGTCCATCATGAACATGGTGGGGCGCCGCACGGGTTCCATCGTGATCAACGGCGAAGAAGTGCTGGGCATGAAGGCCCACCACATTCCGCGTCTGGGCGTAGGTTATTGTCCGGAAGAGCGTGGCATCTTTGCGAGCCTGGATGTCGAGGAAAACCTGTTGCTTCCCCCAACCGTGCGCTCGGGTGGCATGGGGTTGGATGAAATCTACGCGATGTTTCCCAACCTTTATGAACGTCGGCGTAGTCCGGGCACGCGACTTTCCGGTGGGGAGCAGCAGATGTTGGCCATGGCGAGAATTCTGCGTACCGGCGCACGAATGCTGCTCCTGGATGAAATTACCGAAGGGCTAGCACCGGTTATTGTGCAAAAACTTGGCGAAGTCCTTATGCAGCTTAAAGAACGTGGGATGACTATTGTGCTGGTGGAGCAGAACTTCCGTTTTGCCGCTCCCTTGGCCGACCGTCACTTTGTGATGGATCACGGTCAGATCGTAGAGGAAATCAGTGCGGCGCAACTTCCGTCACGTCGCGAACATCTCAATTCCATGCTGGGGGTATAACGATTCATTCAACGACTAATGATTGATCCGAGAAGGCCCACAACAATTCACAACAACCAGAACTAACGACTCAGGCCGACACCTTACGTCGTAGCACAAAAACAATGCCCTTCAGGGCGCGGAGACAAACATGACCTTTATCAAAAAAGCACTTACTACCAGCATTGCCCTCGCCACGGCCTCCGCCATGGCGGCCACGGCTCAGGCAAACATGAGCGACAGTGAGGTACGTATCGGTTACCTGGCGGATATGTCAGGTACCTATCGTGACCTGGCCGGCCCCGGTGGCCTGACTGCCATGGAAATGGCCATCGAAGACTTTGGTGGCACCGTCAACGGTGCACCGATCATGGTCCTGAGTGCCGATGACCGCAATAGCGCCGATGTGGGTGCCAATACCGTTCGCGGATGGATTGACCAGGACAACGTCGACATGGTCGGTGGCTTGGTAGCCTCCTCGGTGACCATCGCGGTGACCAATGTAATCGAGGAAAATGATGGTTTGGCGTTAGTCTCGGGCTCGGCGGCCTCCAGTATCACCAACGAGCATTGCACACCGAACCATATTCACTGGGTTTATGACACCTATCCATTAGCCAACGGTACCGCCAAGGCCGTCGTCGAGCAGGGTGGCGACACCTGGTTCATGCTCACCGCCGATTATGCATTCGGTCATGCGCTGGAAGCCGATGTCACCAAGGTGGTCGAAGAGAATGGCGGTGAAATCGTCGGTGGCGTGCGCCATCCTTTCCCCACTAACGACTTCTCCTCCTACATTCTCCAGGCGCAGAGCTCGGGTGCCGATATCATCGGGCTGGCCAACGCCGGGTCGGATACGGTGAACGCGATCACCACTGCCAGCCAGTTTGGTGTCACCCAGTCAGGCCAGCAGCTCGCCGGTCTTCTGATCTTCCTCAACGACGTTCACGCCATGGGGCTGGAAGCCACCCAGAACCTGCTGCTGACCACCGGTTGGTACTGGGATATGGACGAGCAGTCGCGTGAATGGGCCGAACGTTATTACGAGCGCATGGAGCGTATGCCGACCATGGTGCAGGCAGGTGTTTACTCCAGCACGATGCATTACCTGAAGGCGATCGAGGAAGCGGGTACCGATGATCCTGAAACGGTACGTGCCCAGATGGCGGAAATGCCGATCGAGGATTTCTTCGCGCGTAACGGTAGAATTCGTGAAGATGGCCGCATGGTTCACGACATGTACCTGGCCCAGGTGAAAACTCCGGAAGAGTCCACCGGTGAGTGGGACCTGTATGAAATTCTCAGCACCATTCCCGCGGAAGAAGCTTACCGTCCGCTGTCCGAAAGCAATTGCGACCTGGTGCAGAACTGATTGTGTAGAGCTGGTTTTGAAGAACTGGTTTTGAAGAGCTAGACCAGGCGTTTGCATAAGCATGCATAAGCAGAACAGGGTGGCGGCATTGGCCGCCACCCGCTTGACGGCGAGGAGATCCACGTCATGATGATGATATTCGGGGTGCCGTTAGCTGCATTCACGGGCCAGCTGATGCTGGGCCTTATCAACGGCGCCTTCTATGCACTGTTGAGCCTGGGGCTGGCGGTCATTTTCGGCCTGCTGAAGATCGTCAACTTCGCTCACGGCGCCATGTATATGCTCGGGGCGTTCGCCACCCTGCTAGGCATGCAGTATCTGGGCATCAACTATTGGGTTTCACTGATCCTGGTACCTTTGGTAGTGGGCGGCTTCGGGATGCTGATCGAGCGCTTTATCCTGCGCCGCATTTCCCATCTAGACCATCTTTACGGGTTGCTGTTGACCTTTGGTCTAGCACTGATTTTCGAGGGAACGCTGGTCAATTTTTTCGGTGTTTCCGGTTTGCGTTATCCGACCCCGGAACTGCTCCAGGGCGGTTATAACTTGGGCTTCATGTTCTTGCCGATTTATCGTGGCTGGGTATTGTTGGCCGCTTTGGTGGTGTGTTTGGGTACTTGGTTCATCATCGAGCGGACACGCTTGGGCGCCTACCTGCGTGCCGGTACGGAGAACTCGGCCTTGATGCAGGCCTTCGGGGTCAACGTGCCCTTGTTGATTACCTTGACCTATGGGTTCGGGGTCGCCCTGGCGGCGTTTGCCGGGGTATTGGCCGCCCCCTTGTATCCGGTTTCACCTACCATGGGGTCCAGCTTGTTGATCGTGGTGTTTGCCGTGGTGGTCATCGGTGGAATGGGGTCCATTCTCGGCTCGATCATTACCGGTTTGTCCATGGGGCTGATTGAAGGGTTGACCAAGGTGTATTACCCGGAAGCGGCGAATACCGTGATATTCCTGGTGATGATACTGGTACTGATGTTGCGTCCCGCGGGACTATTCGGCAAAGAGGCATGACAATGGCGACCACAGAAACCGCACGCATTCCCTCGGCTGCCATGGAACGGCAGCGCAGGGCCAACATGCGCCGCAATATGTTCTATCTGGCATTGATCATTATCGGGCTGGTGGCGCCGTTTCTTGCCTACCCCGTCTTCCTGATGAAGATTCTATGCTTTGCCCTGTTTGCCTGCTCCTTTAACTTGTTGCTGGGCTATGCCGGGTTGTTATCCTTCGGGCATGCCGCTTTTCTGGCGACCGGCGGCTATGTGACCGGGTATCTGCTTTCAAGCTACCCCGGCATTACCCCTGAAGTGGGCATACTTATCGGCACCTTGGCGGGCGTTGCCCTGGGTGCTGTTTTCGGGTTGCTTGCGATTCGTCGGCAAGGCATCTACTTCGCCATGGTCACCTTGGCCCTGGCTCAGTTGATGTTCTTTTTCTTCATCCAGGCGCCCTTTACCGGTGGGGAAGACGGCTTGCACGGGGTTGCGCGCGGCCACCTCCTGGGCTTTATCAGCCTGAGTGACAACCTGAGCATGTACTATTTCGTGTTTGCTGTTTTCTTGATCGGCTTTGCGATCATTCAGCGTACCGTGCATTCCCCTTTTGGGCAGGTACTCAAGGCGATTCGTGAAAACGAGCCACGTGCGGTATCCCTGGGGTATAACGTCGATGCCTACAAGCTGCTGGCCTTTGTTATTTCCGCAGGCCTGGCGGGGCTGGCCGGCTCCACGAAAACGCTGGTCTTCCAGCTTGCCTCCCTCACCGATGCCCATTGGCACATGTCCGGCGAGGTGATCCTGATGACGCTGCTGGGCGGTGTGGGAACGCTGCTGGGGCCGATCATGGGGGCGGGTATCGTGGTCAGTCTGCAGCATCTTCTGGCGCAGTCGCCGCTGGGTAATTGGGTGAGCGTTATACTGGGCCTGCTGTTCGTTGTCTGTGTACTGAGCTTTCGTAGCGGCATCGTGGGTGAGCTTGCCAAAAGCTATCGCAAGAACTTCAAGTAAACCAGACATCAGTCCGTTGGTTGGGCGCCGTAGGGCGCCCTTTTTTATGGAAGCGTTTATTTTTCCATCACAATCGAAACGCCCGGCGAGATAAAGTTGATTTTGCAGAACAGGCTATTGTGATGACGTAAAAAAATAAGTTAACGTAAACGTCAATCTTTCCTGGCATGACAGCTTTCCTGGCATGACAGCCACGGGTAATCATAATCACAAATTCAGCCAGCGGATCGGTGCCATCATCAAGCATCGACCCCTGCGATAAACGGGAGATGTGCGATGGATTTTGAACTCAACGAAGACCAGGTGGCTTTTGCCGATATGGCGCGGGCCTTCGCCCAGAACGAGCTGGAACCGCATGCCGGGGAGTGGGATCAGACCGCTTTCTTTCCGGTGGATGTGATTCGCAAGGCGGGTGAACTGGGTTTCTGTGCATTGTATACCCCGGAATCGGTGGGTGGCCTGGGGCTTTCACGTCTGGATGCCAGCATCATTTTCGAGCAGCTTTCCATGGGCTGTACCTCCACGACCGCCTACCTCACCATTCATAACATGGTGACCTGGATGGTCGCGGATTTCGGCAAGCCCGAAGTAATCGAGCAATGGGGCGAAAAGCTGGCCAGCGGTGAGCTTCTCGGCTCCTACTGCTTGACCGAACCCAATGCGGGCTCGGATGCCGCCTCGCTGAAAACCAGTGCCAAGCCGGATGGCGACGACTTCGTGCTCAACGGCAGCAAGATGTTCATCTCCGGCGCGGGAGACACCGAGATTCTGGTGGTCATGGCACGTACCGGCGGCCCTGGACCCAAGGGTATTTCAGCCTTCGCGGTAGATGCCAATACCGCCGGCATCAGCTACGGGCGCAAGGAAGAGAAAATGGGCTGGAACAGCCAGCCGACGCGCATGATCACCTTTGAAGATGTACGGGTGCCTGCGGCCAATATGCTGGGTAACGAAGGTGACGGCTTCAAGATTGCCATGAAAGGGCTGGATGGCGGGCGCATCAATATCGCCACCTGTTCCATCGGTACCGCCCAGCAGGCGATCAACAAGGCGCGTGAATACATGTTGGAACGCAAGCAGTTCGGCCAGCGGCTGGCGGACTTCCAGGCACTGCAGTTCCGCTTGGCGGATATGGTCACGGAACTGGTGGCGGCTCGCCAAATGGTGCGCCTGGCGGCGACCAAGCTGGATTCCGGCCATGCCGATGCCTCCGCTTATTGTGCGATGGCCAAACGCTTTGCGACCGATGTAGGTTTCAAGGTATGCGATGAAGCCCTGCAACTCTATGGCGGCAATGGCTATATCAAGGAATACCCCATGGAACGCTTCGTGCGCGATACCCGGGTACACCGCATCCTGGAAGGTACCAACGAAGTCATGCGCATGATCATTGCACGCCGTGTGTTGGCCGAGGGCGCCGCAGAGTTATAAGCTAGTTTTCAAGTTCAGTGGCTATGGGTAGCTTGCATCTTTACAGGACAAAGGAAACCTTGATGAGCAGCGTGATCTTTACCGAACACCCCACGAAGGACGGGCACGTCGTTGCCGAAATAAAGCTCAACGCCGAGCGCTCGCTGAATGCCCTGACGCTGGAGATGATCAACGAGATCCAGCCACGGCTGGAAGCCTGGGAAAACGATGAGCGTATCGTGGCGGTCTTGCTCGATAGCGCCGGAGAGAAAGCATTCTGTGCCGGTGGTGACGTGGTCAGCCTGTACAAGGCGATTACCGGGGAAGGTGACCCGGCCTTCCCTGAAGCCTTCTTCGACAACGAGTACCGCCTGGACTACCGGCTGCATACCTATTCCAAGCCGGTCATCTGCTGGGGTAACGGTATTGTCATGGGCGGCGGCATGGGCCTGCTGAGCGGCAGCAGCCATCGCGTGGTGACCGAAACCTCACGCTTGGCCATGCCGGAAGTTACCATCGGTTTGTACCCGGATGTGGGGGCGAGCTGGTTCTTGAACCGCCTGCCCACCGGTACCGGTCGCTTTCTGGCCATGACCGGCAGCCAGGTCAATGCGGCGGATGCCGTGTACCTGGGGTTGGCGGATCGCTTGATTGCCAGTGAAAAACGTCCAGCCCTGGTGGAGCAACTGATGCAAGCGACTTGGGGCGAAGGTGAAGACACCGATGCCCAGGGGGTGGTCAACAAGGTGCTGTGTGAGCTTGAACGCGATTCCCAGGCGGTATTCGAGGGGATGGAAGCGCCGGTTCAGAAATTCGCCCCGGTAATTCGGGAATTGATGGATCACGACACCATCGAGCAAGCGGTAGACGCCATTCTGGCAGTGGAAAGCGATGACAAATGGTTCAACAAGGCGCAAAAGACCCTCGCCAACGGCAGTCCGGTGTCGATCAAGGTAATCGATCAGCAGCTCAAGCGGGCCAAGTACATGTCGTTGCGCGAAGTATTCCAGTCGGAGCTGGCGCTCTCGGTGCAGTGCTGTCGCCACCGTGAATTTCCCGAAGGCGTACGCGCTCTGTTGGTGGACAAGGACGGCAAGCCGCAATGGACTTATCCTGACGTGGAATCGGTGGAAGATTCGTTCATTGAGACATTGTTTTTACAACCTTGGCCGCAAAATCCGTTGGCGGACCTTCGCTGAACCTCGAATTCACTATTATTCGGCTGAGTTAATCCCTCGGGCGATCAAAACAACAAGGATTATGAATCATGGCAACGATTGCATTTATCGGACTGGGCAACATGGGCGGCCCAATGGCTGCGAACCTGGCCAAGGCCGGGCATGAGGTGCGCGCTTTCGATCTGTCTCAAGCCGTGTTGAATACCGCGGTCGAGCAAGGCTGCAAAGCCGCGCAAAGTGCTCAGGAAGCGGTCAAGGGAGCGGATTTCGTGGTCTCCATGCTGCCCGCCGGCAAGCATGTCGAAAGCCTGTATGTCAGCGGTGATTCGCCGCTGTTCGATATCATCGGCCAGGATGCCTTGGTGATCGACAGCTCCACCATCGATGCCGACACCGCCCGGCGTGTCGCGGAAGCAGGTGCCAAGCGCGGCATCGCCTTTGTCGATGCGCCGGTGTCCGGCGGGGTGGGCGGCGCTCAGGCGGGCACCCTGACATTCATTGTGGGTGGCTCGGAAGAGCAGTTCGCCAAGGCCAAGCCGGTGCTGGACGTGATGGGCAAGAACATCTTCCACGCCGGGGAACACGGCGCCGGGCAGATCGCCAAGGTATGCAACAACATGCTGTTGAGCATTCTGATGGCCGGTACCTGTGAAGCGCTCAACATGGGCGTGAAAAATGGCCTCGACCCGGCGGTGCTTTCCGAGATCATGAAGCAGAGCTCGGGCGGCAACTGGGCGTTGAACGTCTATAACCCCTACCCGGGCGTCATGGAAAACACCCCGGCGTCCAAGGGCTACCAGGGCGGTTTCCAGGTGGACCTGATGTTCAAGGACCTGGGGCTGGCCATGGATGTCAGCCAGCAAAGCGCCTCATCGGTTCCCATGGGTTCGGCGGCGCGCGCGCTGTTCAGCCTGCACAAGGCCAAGGGTAACGGTAGCCTGGACTTCTCCAGCCTGCTAAAGCTCTATCAGGACAGCTGAGCCTCGATATTTTCCAAGGCTTGATCCAGCGCCACCAGTTGCTCACAGGGCAGCTGGTGGCGTTTTGCGTTATCGATTAGCGGCCCAAGAATCGCCGCGCGCTCGGTAGGGCGCCCGGCGAGCACATCCTGAAACATCGAAGCCCGGTTGTTGGCGGTATTTTCGACTACCTGCCACACCAGCGCTCGCCAGCCTTCCAGCCCAGCCCCGTTGGGTGGCGCGATGCCTTCCTTGTCGAGAATTCCCGCGACTTCCTCGATCACCGCTTCCACGTAGAGGCGAAACGGCCGGTCGCGCAGCTGGCCGTTTCGTATCCGGTAGCGTGCCACTAGCGGGTTGATCGCCGCGTTCACGGCAAGCTTCTGCCACAGGCGCCGGCGAATATCCTCAACCGGCGTGGCGACAAGCCCAGCATTCGTTAGCTGCAACGCCAGGTTTTTCGCAAGCTCCCCATGGTGGTTATCCAGATCGCCGATAAACGTATGCCCGCGCCCGGCATGCACCACGTCGGCCTCGCCATTCACGTAGGCGCCTTCGGTAGTGGTGGCACAGAGCACCGGCCCGGGCCATGCATCCGAGATACGCGGCTGGGCAAGAAAACCGTTCTGCCACAGCACGACTGGGGTGGTGGGAGACATCACCCCGGCAAGGCTTTCCAGCGCCGCCTGCGCCGCCATGGCTTTGGTGGTGATATGCACGAAGGCAGGTGGGGCGGGGGCATCACGAAGCACATGCTCGATTGTTGTCACATCAAGGTGCTGTGTGTGCTGCTCGCCTTCAGGCGAGGAGAGCGTCTGTTGCTCAGCCAATTCACTGCGGCCCACCAACGTGATCGCAGCCACCGGCGAAAGCGAATGCGCCAACAGGCGGCCTATGGCACCCGGGCCGATAATCCAGTGTGTACTCATAAGGTTGTTTTTTGTTAAGTCGTTGATATTAGTTAATTAGTTTGCAAAACAAAGGTGGATTAAGTAAAGTCAGTGTAAAGGTTTGCCCATTAGAAAGCAGAAAGGCAAGGGAGGCAAACACACCCAAGGACGGTCGCAAGCGGAGCGCATAGCGCTAACCGACACGGATAATAGTCATTTGGGCTTCTCCTCATCGTATAGAGGGTGTGTATACGACTCTCCATTTTGACACATTGATGCCGGTTAGGTGAGGAGGAGTCTATCCCATTGTTTTTCCCTGGTTAGAAGCACCACAGGGGGCCAGTCTCACGGATTCAGGATTTAGCTAACTGGCAATTTCGGGATCCACTGCCTTGTTCCCAAAGCGAGTAAATAAGAGATCACGAACAATATATGAACTTACTGTTTCTTGGGACATCCGCCGGTGTGCCAACAAAAAGCAGAAACGTCTCTGGGGTCGCTTTGCGAGAGAGCAAGGGGAAGGGCTGGTACCTGATCGATTGTGGTGAGGGCACCCAGCATCAGGTCTTGTGTACAAAGCTGTCGTTCCATTCACTGAAAGCCATCTTTATTACCCACGTGCACGGTGACCACTGCTATGGGTTGCCGGGCATACTGGCGACTGCGGCAATGGGTGGCCGGAAAGCGCCGCTTACCATTGTGGCGCCCGCAGCTATCAAGGCGTGGTTGGATGCCACCTGCGAGGCCACTCAGCTATGCTTACCCTTTGCTTTGGAGTTTATCGCCTCGGACGAGCTGCCAAGCGTTGAGTTTGAGAACATCGCTGTGGCCACGTTTGGCCTTTCCCACGGTGTCGCCTCGTATGCCTATGGGTTTACAGAGAGGACGGTCGAGTCTGCATTGAACGTGGATAAGCTAGCGCAAAAAGGTGTTCCGAGAGGGCCTTTGTGGGGGCAGTTGAAGCAAGGTTTCGATATCGAGTTCGCGGGTGAGCGGTTAAAAAGCCATGAGTTCTTGATCTTCAAACACAAGCCGAGAAAAGTGGTGATCGCTGGGGACAATGACCAGCCTGACTTGTTGTCTGAGGCGTGCGCGGGAGCACAGGTGCTGGTGCATGAAGCCACCTACACCGAAGAGATGGCCCAGAAGGCCGGTGATGTGGGGCATAGTTACGCCAAGCTTGTCGCCGCGTTTGCCGAATCGATAGCGCTGCCCAACCTGGTGCTGACGCACTTTAGCCCCCGTTACCAGCTCAACCCCCATGCGTGGCCTTCCATTGAGGACATCCGCAAAGAGGCCCAGAGCGTCTATTCGAGCTCGCTTTACCTGGCGCGGGATTTTTGCGAATACACCCTGGATAAATCGGGCCTCTTTTCTAAGGTGGCGTGCGAATAGCCTTTTCGTGTTTCGACCATACTTGCAAATAAGCGGCTACTCGAAAATGTATAGCTCAGCTTAGCCAAAAGCTGTTTAACCAGTCTCAGCAGTACGCGGCTGTTGGCCGCCGAGCTTTCTTAAATCAGCGGTCCAACAGGGAGGTGTGAATGAAAACAATTGGCCTGATCGGGGGCATGAGCTGGGAGTCTACCCAGGCCTATTACCGGCTGATAAACCAGAAAGTGAGGGACGAGCTTGGCGGGCTGCATTCGGCCAAGCTGGTGCTCTATAGCGTGGATTTTGCAGAAATTGAGTCCCTGCAACGCCAAGGTGATTGGCAGGCAACAGCGGAAATACTTGGCTCAGCCGGTCGGGCGGTTGAAGCGGCAGGGGCTGAATTTGTGGTTCTGTGCACGAACACGATGCACAAGGTCGCTGCTCAAATCGAGCAAGCCGTCAGCATTCCCCTTCTGCATATCGCAGACGCCACTGCCCGCGAACTCCTAAGCAACAGCATTACCTGTGTGGGGCTGCTCGGCACCCAATTTACCATGGAGCAGGCGTTTTACCGTGATCGTCTCGAAGCGCATGGTATCCGGGTGATGGTGCCGGATGCGCCCCAGCGGGATCTGGTTCATTCGGTCATTTACCATGAACTGTGCCGGGGTGTGGTCAGCCCTGATTCAAAAGCCGCCTACTTGGACGTAATAGCATCACTGGCTGACCGCGGGGCTCAAGGCGTCATCCTGGGGTGCACGGAGATAGGGCTTTTGATCCAGGGGTCGGATACCGATGTTCCACTCTATGACACCACAGAAATACACGCAGAGCAGGTGGTGCAGCTCGCTTTGGGAAGAGCACTTATATTGTTGAAGTAGAGGGAAATTGTGTAGAGAGTAATGTAACTTGCGATGACGTAACTGCTGTGGCGCAGTTTGTCGGGTGTTCTCGAATCGTACTCGTGACCGGACAGCATTGATGAGTCACACTGCGGCTTAACCCGCACCGGAAGAATGACTTTGACCAACGCCGCCTGGTTTGTATTGATCGGAACCCTGTTGATCATGATGGGTTTACGTTCTCCCATCCTCCAACGCTTACGCCTGACACCGTCCATTATCTATTTGGCTATTGGAATCATTCTTGGCCCCTCGGTTATTGGAGCCTTTCATTTCAATCCGCTAGAACAGGCGCATTTGCTGGAAATTCTCGCTGAAATTGCGGTTCTGGTGTCGTTGTTTATTGCCGGCATGAAAATGCCCGTGCCGTTCAGATGGCGGGAATGGCATGCGCCAGTACGGCTGGCATTTTTTTCCATGACGATCAGTGTCGCCCTGACGGCTGTGTTTGGTTATTACGTCCTGGCCCTGCCTCTGGGTGCGGCTATTGTGCTGGGCGCCATTCTGGCGCCCACCGATCCGGTGCTGGCCACGGATGTACAGGTTCGGCACATGGGCGATAAGGATCCTTTGCGGTTCACCCTGACCAGTGAAGCGGGCATGAATGACGGCAGTGCCTTCCCGTTTGTGATGCTGGGGCTGGCATTGCTCAGCGCTCCGTTCAGTTTTGAGTTGCTGGGAACCTGGATGCTGAAGGACGTTTTGTGGTCGACGTTAGTGGCTCTTGTGGTCGGGCTGGTGATGGGGCGCTTATTGGCCCAGCTTGTATGGAAGCAACGTTTTCTCAGTGGCGAAGGCCCGTTGCTGGATGACTTTCTTGGCCTGGGCTTGATTGGCGTGGTTTATGGCATCTGCCTGTTACTCGATGCTTGGGGGTTTTTGGCGGTTTTTGCCGCTGCCATTTCCCTTCGTCAATCGGAACGCAAGCTGGCGGGCCTTCATTCGCCCTCCAAAGACGCTGAAGTTGCCCCGCAAGGCCCGGTTCACGCCGAGGAGTCGACGCCACAGCACAGCACCCGAATATCCGAAGGGTCGCTGTTTTTCAAGGAGTCTCTCGAGCGGCTCACCGAGCTGGTGCTTGTCTTGCTGCTGGGCGGGATGTTGTTTCTGGACTCCTGGAGTATAAGGGCTGTCGGCCTGGCGCTGTTTCTTTTTATGGTGGTTCGCCCTGTCAGCGTGTTCCTAGGCCTGCTTGGCTCTGGCACCCCGGTTCGACTGCAGGTGCTGGTGGGCTGGTTCGGCGTACGCGGCATCGGTTCGATCTATTACTTGATGTTCGCAATCGTCTTTGGCCTGCCGGAAGAGCTGGCCGTGGAGTTCATTCACATTACGCTGGTGGTTATCGTGCTCTCAATCGTTATCCACGGGCTAACCGTTAAACCGATGATGTCAAAATGGTGGTCGTAGGAAGTTACCGGATTCCGGTTTTTCTATGCCGGCCTGAGCTTTGTGTTAGTCAACCAACTGGAATCAAGCGATGGAACAGGTCGGCAATATCATTATCTCTGAGTTTTCAGATTTTAATGACTTGGGTGAATTCGTCGTTGTGGTCATTCGGTTACTGCTCGCTGCCCTGCTAGGTGGGCTGCTGGGTCTCGAACGGCAACAGAGCGGCAAGGCCGCCGGAGTACGTACCCATATGCTTGTTTGCATGGGCGCTGCTCTGTTCATATTGATCCCTCAGCAAGCAGGTATTTCCGATTCGGAGATGAGCCGGGTCATTCAGGGTGTTATTGCCGGCATTGGTTTTCTGTGTGCTGGAAGTATCATCACCGGCAAGGATGAACAAGGTGCTACAGGGCTTACCACGGCGGCTGGCATCTGGTTTACGGCAGCCATCGGCGTAGCCGTTGGCCTGGGGCGCGAGCAGACGGCGATCTTGTGCACGCTTCTGGCCTGGCTTGTGCTTTATGTGGTGCCTTTCTTTTCGCGCTCGATACGCAAGAAGAAATTTGCACGCTCAGAACCTAGTGAAGATAATTCAGCTAATTAATGATGCCCGATACCCAAACCCCCTCATGTCTTCGCGGTAGTTTTCTTTCTTCCACCGCTACTTTTTCGTTTCGCATAACTCTTCCTTGATGTCACCGCGCGCTTGGCGGGGGCGGCAGCTTCGCCCTGTGCCGTCCGCAAACTCTGCTTTAGCTTGCCGGCGTCGCTTTGGCTGAGCAGGGCGCGCAGGTCATCCAAAAGCGCGTGCTGAAAGGCGTCTGCGTCGTCTTGCCGTTCGGAAATCGCCCTCAGGCGCTGCTCCCAAAGCGCGGTGCGTTCCGGCGTGCTCACGGCGCTGGGCAGGGCGGCGATCAAGGCACTGCCCAGTTGCGTGGCCCGCAGTGCCTTGCCCTGGCGCACCAGATAACCCCGCATCACCAGGGTTTCGAGGATTCCGGCGCGCGTGGCTTCGGTGCCCAGGCCGTCGGATTCCTTCAGGGTGCGCTTGACGGCGGGATCCTGCACATAACGGCCGATATTCATCATGGCATTGATCAAACTGGCATCGGTGAACGGTTCGGGGGGCCGCGTTTCGCGTTCTTCCACCCCGGCATCCAGCGCTTTGCAGGTTTCGCCTTCATGTAGGCTGGGGAGCGGCGGGGTCTCGTCGCGGGTGGTGAACAGCGGCTTCCAGCCGGGGTCGAGCACGCTCTGGCCACGCGCTTTGAAGGTTTCATCCAGCACCCTGAACTGCGCCTTGACCTCGAAGGTGCGCAAGGGGCGATAGAACTGCGCCAGCATATTGCGCGTAATCAGGCGAAAGACGTTGGCATCGGTGGCTGAAAGGGCGCTGAAGTCAGGCGTCTTGCCGCTGGGAGCCAAGGCGTGGTGGGCGCTGACTTTCTTGTCGTTCCAGGCTTTCGAGCGTAGCGAAAAATCCGCCCCCGCCAGCCATTCGCCAAGTGTGTTGTCGCTGGCGCAGGCGCCGCCAAGGCTGCGCTGGGCCTGGGCGAGATGTTCTTCGGGCAGATAACGGCAATCCGAGCGCGGATAGGTGATCAGTTTATGCTGTTCGTAGAGTCGTTGGCAGCTGTCGAGTACCGCCTGGGCGGACACGCCATAACGCCGGGCGGCATCCACTTGAAGGGCGGAAAGCGAATAAGGCAGCGGCGGTGCCTGGCGTTTCTCCTGCTGCTCCAGCCGCGTCAAGGTTCCTTCAGCGCCCGGCAGTCGGGCGGCCAGTCCATCCGCCGGGCTGCGGTCGATCAAACGGCCCTGGTCGTCCAGCGGCTGGGATTCACCCGGCACCCACCAGGCTCTAAGTTGGCCGCTTTGTACGGCAAGCTCCACCCACAGCGGGTAGAAGGGGTGGGGCACGAAGTCACGAATGGCGTTGTCGCGGCGTACGATCAGCCCCAGCACCGGAGTTTGAACCCGGCCAACTGACAGTACCCCATCGTGCCCCGCTTGGCGTCCGGTCAGCGTCCAGGCGCGGGTCAGGTTGATGCCATACAGCCAGTCGGCGCGGGAGCGTGCCTGGGCCGCCTGAAAGAGCGGCTGATAGTCGGCGTTATCCTGCAAGCGGCCCAGGGCGCGAACCACGGCCGGGCGGTTCAGGTCGTTGATCAACAGGCGCTTGACCGGGCCTTTATAACCGCAGTGCTCGACGACTTCCTGGACCAGCAGTTGCCCTTCACGATCCGGGTCGCCTGCGTGTACAACGTCCGCGGCTTGCTTGAGTAAACGGCGGACTATCGCCAGCTGCCCGCGGGCCTTGGCGCGCGGAGTCAACTTCCAGCGCTGGGGGACGATAGGCAGGCGGTCGAGGCGCCATTGCTTGTCGGCGGCATCGTAGACCTCTGGAGAGGCCTGTTCCAGCAAGTGTCCCAGGCACCAGGTGACCACGCTTTCCCCACACACAATGGCGCCTTCTTCCCGGCGCGAGTTGCCCGGCAAGGCATCAGCAATGGCACGCGCCAAGCTGGGTTTTTCGGCAATGATCAGGCGCATAGGACTCCCGGCTGGCAGGCTGGCAAACGAATGGAATGCTGGATATTTTATCAGATCGGCTTGATGCCGGCATAAGTGATAGGCGATACCTGACTTAAGTAGGTGTATAGTATTTGTATCACTTTTGGATTGAGGCCGAGATCATGCGTGAGAAAGGCAGAACACGTCGATTGATGGGGTTGGGAGCACGCACCGGCGGTGCCCTGCTAAAAACCCGTTTAGGTGGTCAGGCCGATTGGCGGGCGCTGGGTGAGGCGCTGTTTGAAGGGCTTTCTGAGCTCAAGGGTCCAGCGATGAAGCTGGCCCAGGTCATCTCGCAGTGGGATGACATCCTGCCGCCGGACCTTGCCGATGAACTGGCGCGTTTGCAGCGCCAAGCCGAACCGATGCCTTGGCCGCGTATCCGTGAAGCGTTGGTACTCCAATACGGTGACCTGGATACGGTGTTTCGTGACATCGAAGAACGCCCCTTTGCCAGTGCGTCCATGGGGCAGGTGCATCGCGCCATCACGCATGACGGCGAGACCCTGGTGCTCAAGGTACAGTACCCGGGGCTTGCCGAGGTGCTGGAAAATGATCTGTTTCAGGTGCGCCGCCTGATGCGTCTGGGGCGCTGGTTCAAGGTGCCGCAGTCGCGCCTGGATGCATTGTTCGAGGAACTTGCCGCAAGCCTGCGTGAAGAGCTGGATTACCTGGCCGAAGCCGAAGCCCTGGTGCGTTATCGGGAGCGTTATCGCGACGTGGAAAACCTGGTGATTCCCGAGCCCTTGCCGGCACTTTGCGGCCCGCATGTATTGGCCATGCGTTATGTAGAGGGAACTCCCTTGCGCGAGCTGGAAAGCGCTGATGATGAACGCCGCCAGAAGATCGCCACAGCGCTTGCCGACTGGATCACGGCAGAACTGTTCATGCATGGTGAACTGCATGCCGATCCCCATGCAGGTAACTTTGCCGCTGATGAGCAGGGCAGGCTGGTGATTTATGACCTGGGGGCGGTGATTGCCGTACCCAAAGCGAGTCTCGACAGCATGTTGCAGCTTCTCGACGCCACCCTGGCGCAAGACCCGATGGCCATGGATCAGGCGATGCTCAAGATGGGCGGGCGCCAGGGGCATGGCGCACCGCTTGCCCTGTATCGTGAAGCGGCGGAGGCGGTGTCACCGCTGTTCGCACCGGGCGAACAGGATTTCAGCGATGTGCGTGTGCACCGTCGTCTGCGCGAACTCAGCCCCAAGGTATGGGCGGCGATGGACCGGCTGCAGCCACCCGCGGACACGTTGTTGCTTTCGCGTGCGCTAAATGGGCACTACTGGAACTTGGTTCGCTTGAAAGCGCGTCTGAACATGGCCGAGCGTACCGGCCCCTTGCTCGCCCGAGCGCGTGGTTAAAGCACTGTTTGAATGGGCGTGCTAAACTATGGCGCTTTTCATGGCAATGGAGATGGCAATGCTGGCGGTATGGGTGGATCAACTGCTGGGATTTGCTTCCGGGGCGCTCACGGCAATCAGACAACAGGAATGTTATCCTGATTTCATGACGTGGGTACGTGCCGAAGGCGCGGACTATTTTCAAGGCGACATCGCCACCGCTCAGGCGTTGGCGCCGATGCTATGGTCGCAAACCCCGCTTGAACGTCTCGATTTCGATTGTGAACCATTGGCCACGCCCGGCCCCAACGAGCCGTGCTGGTGCGATTCCGGGCGCAAGTACAAACATTGTTGCCGGGCGGTGGAATTACCTACCGATCTTCCCGATCAATTAATGTGGATGCTTTCGCTACGCGAATGGAAGGGCCCTGTGCTCAAGGCGGCGCTGGCCAGCCGTAAGGCACCGGCTCAGGCATTGCTCGAAGCAGGGTTGGTCGCCGCCGAAAGCGGCCAGAGTGGACGCGCCATTCAGATTCTCGAATCTCTGTTTGGCGGTGGCGACTGGTCGCACTTGCCGGAACAAGCCGAACCTGCCTTTGAAATTCTGCTCGACCTCTATCAGGAGCGTGGCTTCACGCGCAAGCGCGCCGACCTGCTGGATAAGATCATGGCCCATGGCCCATTGTTTCTACGCGGGGTGGCACTTGAGCGTCTGTGCTTGATGCACCTGGATAACGATGACCTGGACAGTGCCCGCGCCGCCTTCGTCAAGGCGCAGCAGGCCCTGCCTGATTCCCCGACGCTGGCCTATGTCGAAGCCATGCTGCTGCTGCATGAAGGCCACGAAGAAGAGGCCAAGGAACGCTCCAGGTTCTGGTATCGGCGCCTGGCCCGTCAGGGTGAACTGGACCCCGATCAGTTGGATTTTCTCGCCGCCCTGGCGGAAAACCCCGGTGCCACCTTGGCCGACCAACTGCTGAGTGCCGAAGAAGACCTGGCGACACCGCTGGTGGCGCTTCAGTCGCTGCTGAATTCGCTACCCACGGCGCCGCGCCTGGACCTGCGCTATGACGACGATGCCCAGCGTATCACCTACCATATCAGCGCCCGGGAAGCGACGCTGTATGCCGCCTGGTATGAGCATTTCCAGGTCATGATCGATGAAGATGTCGCCCTGGGGTTTCGTGGAGACCCCTGGGCGACGGCCGAGGAATGGATGCCCGAACTCTGCGCGCATCCGGAATGGCTGGATGCGCCTCAGGTGGTTCAGGACGTAACCTTGGCACTGACCAGCCGCTTCGGTAGCTTGCCGTGGATGGCACCGAGCTTGCTGGAACCCTTGGCCCGTCGTCTGTCGCGTTGGTTGCAACAGGCGCGGGCGGAAGGTGAAGGTAGCCTGTGCTGGGACGATGCCGATAATGCCCTATTGTTGCGCACCGGCTTGGCGTTGGTGGTGGGAATGGAGCGTGGTGCACGGGATCATTCCCGTGAACTGGCCGAGGAGCTTCTTGCCATCGATCAGGAGGACAGCCTGGGGTTGCGGGAGCTGGTGCTGGATCAACTGTTGCGCGATAACCGCAATGAGGAAGCCCTGAGCTTGTCCGAGCGGGGAGATGAAGAGAGCTCCATGCTACTGGGCTTGCTGTTGGGTCGGACGCTGGCGCTATATCGTCTTGACCGGCTTGAAGAGGCTGAGCAAGTACTCAGCCAAGTGGCGGCCTATAACCGCCATGCAGTGGACATGCTCTGCGCAGAAGCCCCGCGCCCGGCACTGCCTGCTTCAGATGGGCAGGTGGACCCCGGTACTCGCGCTGAAGCCTGGCAATACCGTACCTTGATGCGTGACCAATGGCGCACCACTCCCGGTGCCCTTGAATGGCTGCAAGCACACCGCAAGTAATTCGCTCAGCTGCCGGCAAGCACCGGCTTGGGAACGAGATTACGGTCCCGGCTGATCCAGATAGCCAGGGCAATTGCCGGCAAGCCTAGCAAGGTGGCCACGACAAAGAAGGTGGCATAGCCCTGGGCGGTGACGACCAGCCCACCGAAACCGCTGAGAAACTTGCCGGGCAGCGTCATCAGTGAGGAAAAGAGCGCATATTGGGTGGCGGTATAGGCCCGCGAGGTCAGACTCGAAAGAAACGCAATGAACACCGCGCTGGCCATGCCGTTGGCCAGGTTGTCGCCGATGATCGCCATCACCAGAAACGGCAGGCTTTCACCGGCCAGGGCAAGCGCTGCAAATAGCAGGTTGGTCAGGGTCGCGGCGGCGGCACCGAATACCAGGATCGGCCCGATACCGTAACGCACCACCAGCAACCCTCCCAAAACACCTCCCCCGATACTCATGGCGATGCCGAAGATATTGGTGATGTTGGCAATCGTGGCAAGCGAGAATCCCAGATCGATGTACAGGGGGTTGGCCATCGAGGCCATGGCCAGGTCGCTGATACGAAACATGGCGATAAACACCAGAATCCCCAGCGCCTTGACGCCGTAACGGCGAAAGAAGTCGGTGAACGGACAAACAATGGCGCCGATTACCCAGGCGCCCAGGCGCCGCAATGCCTTGGGCTTGCCTCGGCTGGCGCGAATGAAGGCACGTACCTTGGGTTCATGAATCAGTTGGATACTCAGTGAGGTGCGTGCCGGTTCCGGGCGTAGCAGTACCGTCACTACCCCGACCCCTACCAAGGCAGCCATGGTCATGTAAGCGGCATCCCATGAGGCCAGCGATGCCACGTAGAGGGCGCCTGCGCCTGCGGCAAGCAACCCGCCGCGATAACCGATGATATAGGTCGATGCCATGGCCGCCTGGACATCGTCCGGGGCGGATTCGATACGAAAGGCATCGATGGCGATATCCTGCGTGGCGGAGCCGAAGGCGACCAGAAGGGAAAATGCCGCCACCCACCCCAAGTTGCCTATCGGTTCAAACCCGGCCAGCCCAATCAAGCCTGCAGCGATCATGGCTTGTGCCAGCAGCATCCAGCCACGCCGTTGGCCGAAAGCACGCGTCAGTACCGGCAAGGCCAGGCGATCCACCACCGGCGCCCAGAAAAATTTGATCGAATAGAGCATCCCGATCCAGGCGAAAAATCCGATGGCGGCGACCTCCACGCCGTCACTGCGCAGCCAGGCGGAAAGGGTGGAAAAAACCAGCAGGAAAGGCAGTCCTGCGGAAAACCCCAGAAACAGCATGGTGATGACCGGCGCCTGCAGATAAATCATCAAGGCAGCGCGCCAGCTGCGCTGAGCGTTGGGGATGAGCATAGGGCAAGGGCTCCTTGCGGTTGAACAAAGACGATGACAAAGGGCAGGTGTTAGACTGAGCCGATACCAGTGAATGACGCCGATAGCTTACCGGAGAGGAGTTTTATATGTCGATTACTGCCCACCAAGTGGCGACGCTACATTACGTGCTCACAGATGAAAGTGGTCAGGTGCTTGATGATTCACAGGCACGAGAGACCCCTCTTGAGTACCTGCATGGCCATGACAACGTATTGCCCGGCCTGGAGCAAGCGCTCGAAGGTCAGCAGGCCGGGGCCGAACTCAGCGTTACCTTGATGCCGGCGCAGGCCTATGGCATCCGTAATGAAGACCTGGTGCAGGAAGTGAGCCGTAATGCTTTCACAGCTGAAGAGCTTGAGCCGGGCATGTGCTTTCAGACCGAAGGCGAAGCCGGTCCGCAGATCGTCACTGTACTCGAAGTGGTGGGAGACCATGTGCTGGTCGACACCAACCATCCGTTAGCTGGGCACACCTTGCGGTATCAAATCAAGATTCTTGAGGTGCGCGAAGCTACCCGAGCCGAACTTGCCAAGGGCCATCCACTACCCCCGGGTACCGACCACGCCAAGGTGGAAGACCGCAAAGTGCTGTAGCCAGCTCAAAGCAAGTGAGAGTCCCGCAGCAAGTCAAGCAAGAGGTCAAAGACAGAGAGCGCCTTGGCCTTCGTAAGGGCCCAAAAACTGACTTATATCAACTTCCTGTTCGCTGCTGTCAGCGTATTTCCTAAACTTGATGCAAGTCAGATTTTGCCCGCCGTGTTGCGGCTACCATGTGTTCAACACATCGCGGCGGGAGGGCATTACCATGTATTGGGATGATGCAGTAATTTTTGGACTGGTAACCGTCGGGTTGATGATCGTATTCATGGCAGGTTGGGTAGGCTTTATCGTTCGCGATCACCATCGCCAGAAAAAGGACTAGCCAGCTGCTTTAAGTCGTCAGGGGAGGGGGATTTTCCCCCAGGGGGAAATTCCCCCACTCGCCGACCCTTTTTGGGGTCGGCTTTTTTTTGTGCCTTTATGGTGCGCCGCTGAGCGAAGGGCGGCTTTGCAGAATACTCAAGCTGGTGACGGCACCCAGAATCAGCGCCATGCCCGCCATCTGTGACAAATTTAACGCCTCACTCAGCAAGAGCAGACCGAAGAGAGCAGCGGTAACCGGCTCCACCATGGCGACGATCGAGGCTATGGTCGGTAGTGTGTGCCGGAGTCCGACGATATAGCAGTAAAACGACAAGCCAGCGCCCAGCAGGCCAAGCAGGATGAACCAGGCCACATCGGCGGATATTGTCACGGTCATCGCCTGTCCGCGGTCGATCAGCGGCAGCAGTACCAGCGTGCCGGTGACGAAAGCGATCACCAGTACGCTCGGCGCAGGCCCATACTTGCCAGCGTACTTGAACCCGAAGATGAACAGGGCGTAGGAAACCCCTGCAAGCAGGCCACTGACGATGCCCAGTGTCGTGATCGCGTCCGCCTCTGTACGGTAGATGCCGGTCAGCAGGACAATGCCCCCCATCACTAGCGCGATGGTGACTAGCTTCACCGGTGTGGGGCGCTCCACTCCGGCAATAAAGGAGACCAGGTAAACGAAGACCGGCGCGCTATACATCAGCGTTACGGCCACCGCCACGCTTCCCTCGCTGATACTGATGAAATAGAAAGTGAAGTTACCTGCGACCCCCAGCCCTGCGACCAGTGACCAAAATACCAACCTGCGGTTAAAGGAGAAGCGCTGCCCTTGTATGCGGATGACGGCCAGCCAAATCGCCATGCATCCTAGCCCAACCAGGACGCGCCAGAAGGAAATTACCTCCGGTGACCAACCCCGGGACATAAGCAGGCTGGCAAGTCCTCCGGCCAGGCCCCATTGGAAAGCGGCTGATATTACAAGCAGGGTACTCGGAAACAACACGATCTCTCCCGATAAATTTTGGGATAAAACATCAAGCGCAGTACTACTGATAAGGTAGCTGGATAAAAGAAAAACACTATTCGAGTATTCTTAATGGGTGTGGAGTGGCTTCGGAAAAGGCAGTTCCAAAGGTTGGAAATCATTGAGCCAAGCGATTACCTGGTAGGCGGGCATAGGTCTTGCGATCCAGTAGCCTTGCAGGTAGTCACAACCAAGTTGGCCGAGCAGGATAGCATTGGCCTGATTCTTCACACCTTCAGCCACCAGGCGAAGGCCTAAATTGTGCCCAAGCTCAATGGTGGAGCGCACAATGGTGAGGTCATCTTCCAGGGTATTCAGGTGAAGCATAAAAGACTTATCGATTTTGAGTTCATGTACCGGAAGGCGCTTGAGCTGGGCCAGAGAGGAATATCCGGTACCGAAGTCGTCCACTGCAATAAGCATTCCTGCCTGGCTCAATTGCTCCAATGACTGTATAGCGAGATCAGCATCCTGCATCACTGCGCTTTCAGTCACCTCCAGCCCCAATTGGCGAGGCTCCAAATCGTAATGATTCAGCGTCCCTAGCAGCCGTTCAGGCAAGTCGATATCCATCACGTCTGCGGCGGAAAGGTTGATCGCGGCAGACACATGATGGCCTTGTCGTTGCCACTCGTGCAGCTGTACGCAAACGGTATCGATCATCCAGCGACTGAGAATGCGAATGTTACCGGAGCGTTCGGCCAGGCTGATGAATTCATCGGGAGGAACGAAGCCGAGAGTGGGATGTTGCCAGCGCATCAGCGCTTCGAATTGGATGACCTCGCCACTGCGTACATCCACCTTGGGCTGATAGGCTATCCATAGTTGCTGTCCGCTCACCGCCTCTTGAAGGTCACGAATCAGCGTCAATTGTCGCAAGTGCTGCTCATCTTGGCCTTCTTGATAGGTTTGGTGGCGACGGTGTTGGCGACGAGCCATGCCCAAGGCAATATCAGCACGCCTCAAAAGCAAGTGAGGGTCGATGCCATGTCGAGGAAAATTGACCTCACCGGCGGTTAATGAGGGCCTTATGGGGGATTCCTGGAGATCTATGGGTTGTGATAAGGCATTAAACAGGCTATCCAGCCAGTTAGGGTCGCTCGCGTCACACTCAACGATCAGCAGAAATTCATCACCTGCCAAGCGGTATGCTTGACGAGCAGGCGCGGGTAAAGCGGCCAGGCGCTGGGCCAGGGTGAGTAATACGCGATCACCCAAGGCATAGCCGAAGGTATCGTTTATGCGGCGGAAATCGTCAATGGCCAAGCGGATGAGCGTAAAAGGCTGGCCTGCTGCGATAAGCTGGGTAATCGCTTCCTGGGCGCAGCTGCGGTTGGGAAGGTCCGTCAAGAGGTCATGGCGCGATTGATGCAATAAGACTTGTTCACGAAGCGCGATATCGTCTTGCATTGATAGTAGTGTCTGCGCCAGGATCCCGGTTTCGCCTTGGGAGGACACCGGAATGCTATTGAGCCGTTCACCGCGGCCGATGCAGCGTGCTGCTTCTGCCAGCATCATCAAGGGACGGCTTATACTTCTGGCGCTCCAGATTGCAAGCGCCACTGTTAATAACAGGATAAGTGCGATGATACCTAGAAGCTGCCACTGGAGATCGTGATAGGCACTGAGTAGATCGTCACGAGAGATTTGTAGCAGGGCGTAGGTATGGTGACCATCGTTGCGTAACAGGGTCATTGCTCGCGTCACATACATATTATCGGGCGTAAGCGCACTGCGTCGCAGATAAGCACCTTGAGTCACTTCCTGCATGCGGCGGGGCATATTTGCCGCCTGTATATTTTCATGAGAGCTAACGAAATAAGTGGGGTTGCCGCTGGCATCTCGGTGAATAAAGCTGATTTCAAGACCGGTTAAGCCACGTACTTCCTCGGCTAGTTCGGCATCAATCAAGAGCCCCATTCCAACCCAGCCGATCAGTTTGGTAGCACGCACGGGTAACAGAACGAATTCAAATGGCTGTCCGTTTTCGATGACGACACTAACGGCGTCGCCGTCACGTTGAGCCTGCGCGAACAACTCAGGAAACGGCATCGAGCTACCTTCGACATGGTGACTGCTGGCCAGCAATTCGCCTTCAAGGTTGGCGAAAATGACCATGTCAGCCCCGGCCCGGTCGCCATGGTTGGCCAGTACTGAATTCAAGGTAGCGATATCCTGAGTGGCCATAGCGCTCTTGAAGCCGACATCGTCGGTCAGGATTGTCATGCTGTTGCGTAATTGGCTACCTTGTGCGTCCAGTACTTGCTTGAGCAGGTGCGTCCCGACCTCCAGGTTATGCGAGCCCTCGGCCAGCGCATCTTGATAAATGATCCGCAGGAAGGCGCCGCCGGTAACCACCTGGGAGATCACCACGACGGCAAGTAGCATCATCAAAAGGCGCGAACGAAAGCGCATGCTTAAATCTCGGTATGAGTAAAGGTTTCAGAGAGCCTGGGTTGTCTCTCGAAAACGTTGCTGCAAAGACGATATTCGATTCAGCATGCGAAAGGCTTTTCAGGCACCCTTATAGCCGAAAGGCACGCTACGCACGGGCTTTTTCGAGCAGGAAGTCGACGATCTGTTCCGCCGGGACCATGGTGGCTTCGCTGTCACGCCGTCCCTTGTATTCCAGTTCGCCTTTATCCAGGCTGCGATCGCCAATCACCAAACGGTGCGGAACCCCCATCAATTCCAGGTCGGCAAACTTGACGCCGGGACGTGTATCGCGATCATCCAGCAATACATCCAGTCCGGCCTGGGTGAGGAGTTGGTAAAGGCGCTCGCTTTCTTCGCGCACGCGCTGGGATTTATGCGCGTTCATCGGTACCAGGGCGACATGGAACGGGGCAATCGCATTCGGCCAGATAATCCCGGCATCATCGTGATTTTGCTCGATGGCAGCGGCGACCACGCGTGTTACGCCAATGCCGTAACAGCCCATCCAGGGATGGCTGGTCTTGCCGTTGTCACCCAACACACTGGCACCCAAGGCTTCACTGTATTTCTGCCCCAACTGGAAGACATGGCCGACTTCGATACCGCGCTTGATCAAGAGCGTGCCCTGGCCGTCCGGCGAAGGGTCGCCTTCGGCCACTTTGCGCAAGTCGGCGACTTGGGGCAGGGTGACATCGCGCTCCCAGTTGATGCCGAAATAGTGCTTGTGGTCGATGTTGGCACCCGCGCCGAAGTCACTCATCAGGACGACGCTACGGTCAGCGATGATCGGTAAATCGAGGTTTACCGGGCCGAGTGAGCCGGGACCTGCGCCCACGGCTGCACGAATTTCCTCTTCCGTGGCCATGGTCAAGGGTACGGCCACTTGCGGCAGGTTTTCGGCCTTCACTTCGTTGAGTTCGTGGTCTCCGCGTACCAGTAGCACAATCAAGCCGCCTTGTTCCGCCTTGACTATCAATGTCTTGATTGTCTTTTCGATGGGCAGCTTGAACTGCTCCACCAAGGTGGCGATGGTCTTGGCATTGGGGGTATCGACCAGGCGCAGTTCCTCCGAAGGTGCCGGGCGTTCGGGCGTTTCTCCCAACGGGGCGGGTAGGGCTTCGGCCTTTTCGATATTGGCGGCATAGTCGGATGCATTGGAAAACACGATATCGTCTTCACCGGACTCGGCAAGTACATGAAATTCATGCGAGCCGGTGCCGCCAATAGCGCCGTTATCGGCGATTACCGGACGAAAATCCAGGCCCAGGCGAGTGAAGATGCGTGTGTAGGCATCGTACATTCCTTGATAAGTATCTTTGAGCGAGGCTTCATCCAAGTGAAAGGAATAGGCATCCTTCATGATGAACTCGCGCGAGCGCATTACTCCGAAACGCGGGCGAATCTCGTCACGAAACTTGGTCTGAATCTGATAAAAATTGATCGGCAGTTGCTTATAGCTGGCGATTTCCTTGCGTACCAGGTCGGTAATCACTTCTTCATGCGTCGGGCCGACGCAATAATCACGGTCGTGGCGATCCTTCATGCGCAAAAGCTCGGGGCCGTATTGTTCCCAACGACCGGACTCCTGCCATAATTCGGCGGGTTGTACCGCCGGCATAAGCACTTCCTGAGCACCGGCGCGGTTCATTTCTTCGCGCACGATGTTTTCCACCTTGCGCAGCGTACGCAGGCCCACGGGCAGCCAGGTGTACAGGCCGGAGGTCAAGCGGCGAATCATGCCGGCACGCAACATCAGCTGGTGGCTGATGACTTCGGCGTCGGCAGGCGTTTCCTTCAGGGTGGCAATCAGTAATTGGCTAGCGCGCATGAGGGTGAGGATTCCTTGGTCTTGTCAATAAGAGCTCTAAAGCATGGTGAGCATTGTACGGCCAAGCCATGAGCGCGGCAAAGCGTGCGGTAAAACCTCGCTTATCCCGGGAAAAGGTTATGTTAGACTGCAACGCCTTTGCAGGTACCGGCTTACCAGTGATACAGGAAGCTATAGTGGCATGTCGGGCAATATGAATTTCACAAGGAAATGTCGATGCAGCAATCACTTCGTCGCTGGTTGAGCGCTATGTCCATAACAATAATGATAACGACACTAGCGGGCTGTGGCACGCTGCTTTACCCCGAACGCAAGGGCCAGTTGACGGGGGATATCGATCCGGTGGTAGCGGTCGCTAATGGTATCGGCCTGCTATTCTTCATAGTGCCGGGGATAATTGCCTATGCGGTGGATTTTTCCAACGGCACGATTTATCTGCCCAATTCCCAAAGTGCCTCGATCGATGCGTTAAAGCTCGATAACAGTATCGATATCGCCACATTGGACCGCCTGCTTTCGGAAAAGGCCGGGCGGCCGGTAAGCGTGGAAAGCGAACAGCTACTTATCGAAGAAGTGGATTCTCTGGAAGAAGCCTTGGCGTTGGTGCGCATGTCCGGCGTGCATGACCAGAAACGCCTTGAGCTTTTATAAGCCTACCCCTCACGGCTGGGAACCCCAGCTAGCTTTTTGTAACACCATGGCTCGGGTTATTTCTTCAGTGGGAACCGCTTGGGTATCACCGAGCTCCAGCGGGTCGTAGTGAAACACATAGAGCCGGGAAGCAAACTCGACGATGGGCAGGGAGGCTTCGCCATGAAGCTCGCCAGTGCCCTGGGTGGCACAGATAATTCCCTGCCCCCAGTTCTGACCGCTGTCATTGTTGGGGTTGAAAAAGTAAACGCGCATCTGGTTGTTGGGGTCGAGAGCCACTCGAAGAATGGTAATTGCATGGCGACCCACCAAGCGTGCATCGCTGTCAGTGACGGCAATGCCTGCAGGCTGTGGATGGATCAACGGCAGGTTGCCATTGTAAAAAGGGTGATAGTAGGCAAAGAACTGGCGAAGAAAGCCTTCGTAGTCGTCAAGCTCCCCGGTGTTTACATTGACTACCACACGAAAGCCATGGCCTACCCACCAGCCGTAAAATTCGGGGTTGATCCAGCGGTGCAGGTCATCGTCACGCTTGCCGCATAAGCGGCCCATCTCTATATAGATGCGATCAAGGTGCGGTATCAAGATCAATGAGACAGGGTCCACATCGCAGGGTGGGGCTTTCGCAAGTCCCGCTTCCAGTCCTCTGGAAGATATGCGTTGACCTTCGAAGCGGGTGAGCACTTCGTCATCACGCGCCGCCCAGGCCACAAGCTGCAAGAGATAATCCGCATCGTTCCAAGCCCACATGGAAAGGCCTATCACTGATTGGCAGGTAGGGTTGTTGCCCTGTCCCATGCCCAAGGGCAAGCCCAACAGGCTCAGCACGCCCGCCAGAAGCGTTACACGCGGAGGGTGGGCCTGGCCAAAGACGGTGCTTAGTTTTTGCGAGGTTTCAGCGGATAGCGGCAGGGCAATTTGTCGCCATAGCGCCGCTGCGATAGGCGGCGTAAAAAGTACGCCGCGCTCGAGCATCATGGCCAAGCCATAGGCTGCTTGACTGGTTTCCGGAAAAACGGCCTCGTCGATCAGGGTATGGACCAACTGGCTGTAACACTGCAGCGCATCCATGCCCGTCATGCTGAGCCCCAGAGCGGTAGGGATCAGGTGATCACGGGAGCCGCGCAAGTGGCGAATGAGCATGGGGTGGTAGGGCGAAACCAAGCCGGTATCGTGCATCGCAAAAGCGAAGCCTGCGGCCTCTTCAGCCAGGGTGATATCATCCATTGACGATAGGCGTTGAGCGTAGACTTCCAGGCCGGGATCTTCACGGCAGCCGCGAGTCGGGCCAAACAATGCACTGACCAAGCGCGCTGCGCTGACCATGCCCGCAGTCTCGATGGCAGGATCGAAAAGGCAGATGGCGATCTGGCTGATCATTTGTTTGATACTGTCAGCCTGAACCTGTCGCTGGGCAAGCAGCCGGTAGACTTCATCAACCAAACTTTCGAGAATGCTCTCGTAACCTAGTTGGTTGAGCAAATATTGATAATGCGCATGAATGAGGGTGCCGAGTCCATGGGAACGTTCACGGTCAGCTTCGCTCATTTGCCCTGACAGCAAATCCAAGTTCAGCGCCATAACTTGGGTCAGAAAATTCCAGGCCTGCTCGGCGGAGATACCTGAGTGAAAATAGTCTCCCTTGGCGACGGCGAGTAATCGAATTTCGCTCAAGGTTTCGGTGATGGTGGTCGCCAAGTCGCCATGGCGCAGCGAGCGAACAGCCAGTGCCGCCTGTAATATTTGCGGCTTTCCCCAGTCGGTGCCGGTAAAGAAACCGGCGGCTTCGATTGCCGGTACCCGAACATAGAGCGTCTCGTGTCCACCAGGTACCGACAGCAGCTTCTTCGCCGACTCGATGACATCGTCAGTTGGGAAGAGCGGGTCAATTTGACGGGCCTGAAGCAGTCGATTTAGGGCGGCATCGAACTGAGCCGCCAACAGATCAAGGCTTTCACCGCCATTCTGTGAATCACGGGGTGTGTGCGTCATATCGCTTCCCTTATGCCAACGAACGGGGAAGCACGGAACACTGCTGCCCCTGGTTTTTCCAGGCTGGCTGGTAGATAGAGTACTAAATAGAGTACAGCGAAAACGGGTCACCTCCCAAGGGAAGGTGACCCGTAACTCACGGCGATAACTGTACTGCAAATATTATGGACTACTAAATACTACGAGCTGCTGGAAGAAGAACTGGATTTCTTGGAGCCTTCAGACTGTTTTTGCTGTTGGCTCTGGCCCTTTTGCATGTTTTTTTCGACCTGCTTTTGACCTTGCTGCATAGTTTCTTCGAGCTGGCGCTGGCCTTTCTGCATGTTTTCCTCAAACTGCTTCTGGCCTTTTTGCATGTTGTCTTCCATCAACTTCATGCTCTTTTGCATGTATTCCTGGTTCAGTGCCGTTATTTCTTCAGCATCGGCCTTGAAGCGGTCGTTCAGGTTCTGCAGCGCTTTCTGCTGGTCTTCCATCACTTTCCTGAAGCTATCGCTGTCCTTCACTTCAAGCCAGGAGCGTGACTGTTCCAAGCTTGTGTCGGTAAATTCACGGATTGCATTCAGCTGGGTGGAGAACAGTTTCTGGTAATACTCCAGCGCGAGAGAGCCGTAGGCACGCGCCGGCTCAACAACGGCGTTTGCGAATTGATCACGGGCTAGCTCGGCTGCCTGCTCGACATTCTCGGTAGTTTTTTCGTTACTATCCATGCTCACTTCACTCCTCCAGCGTAGGTAACAATCCAAGGTAAGATCCTTGTCCTGCCAATTCCTTTACCTGAAGGTAGATCATTGCCAGAAAACTACCAGTATTGCAGTGCAATAAATAAGTCGAAGTGGGTGATTTTTTAAAAAGCCTTTTTAGACAATGGCTTATTTAGTGGCGACTGGATAGCCAATCAAGCAGCGAAGTATGGTTTTTTCTGCTGGCGGCTTTATATGTCCGGGGCGTCAAAGTTGACCGGTTCATCGGTATAGACGCACACATTGGCGTCCTCTATATCGCCATCCTCGGCTTCAAGATGAGAGGCAAAGAACTCACGAATTTCATTGCGCTGGCAGTGAGCTTCGAAGGCGGCCCGGTTGGCCCAGACCTCATGAAACACGATGGGGTAGCTTTGGCCTTCGGCGAAGGGGTTGCTGATATGGCGGGTGACGGTGTAACGCAGGCAGGCATCTTCACGGTGAGCATTCGGTTCCAAGGCTTGCAATGCCTTGAAGACGGCATCTTCCTTGCCGGGTTTGGGCTTGAAACTCGCGGTGCAGTAGATCTTCTGGGACATGATGTTTCCTGGCGTAGTTGGTTAATTTAATGAGATAGCAATGACGATATCATCAAGCTAGACGGTTTCGTAGAATAAGTGATACCTATAGGCCTTTCAAAGAGCTAGCGCGAGGGCGAATATAATATGTCTGCTAACAGCCCGGATTATCGTCTTGAGCTGGAATATGCATTGGGAATGCCTTTCACTGAAGGTAATCGGGTGGACGTACTGCGTAATGGAGTGGAAATTTTCCCTGCCATGCTTGGTGCCATTCGTGCCGCTCGGGAATCCATCGAGATGGTGACTTTCGTTTACTGGACCGGTGACATTGCCAGAAAATTTGCCCATGCGTTGGCAGACCGAGCGCGTGAAGGCGTTGTGGTGCGATTGGTGTTGGATTCGATAGGCGCCAAGAAGATGGCTCAAGAACTTGTGACGCTGATGGAAGAGGCCGGTGTCGAGATTCGCTGGTTTCGCCCGTTCAATTTGCTACGCCTTTGGCATATAGACAAACGAACCCATCGCAAGATACTCATTTGTGACGGCAAGGTGGGGTTTACCGGTGGCGTGGGTATCGCCAGCGAATGGGAAGGAGATGCCCGCAACGAACATGAATGGCGTGAAACTCATATAAGGGTGTACGGGCCTTCCGTCATAGGGCTGTATTCGGCCTTTCTCGATAATTGGAACGAGAGAGGGGGCTGGCAATGGCGGCCGATCCATCACCGTGCTCAAGCGTATGAAAATGGGGTGCCCATTCAATTCCTGCGCGCATCCTCGACCATCGGCTGGACCGAAACAGCTGCCATACTGCGGTCATTGGTTTCGATCAGCCAGATAAGGTTACGTATCGTCACGGCGTATTTCGTTCCGGATAGCGTCCTGATCAATGCAATGATTACCGCGGTCAAGCGTGGGGTCGAGGTGGAAGTACTGGTGCCGGGAGCCCACAACGATAGCCGCTTGTCACAACTCGCCGGACAGCCCAGCATCGAAGTGCTGCTCAAGGCCGGAGTGAAGGTCTGGGCCTTCCAGCCCACGGTGTTGCACGCCAAGATCGTGACCGTCGACGGGATTCTTTCCAGTGTCGGCTCGGTGAACGTCAATCAACGCTCTATGGGTAAAGACGAGGAATGCAGCGCCATGATGTTTTGCAAGGATGTTGTCGCCCGTCTGGATGCTGACTTCGACGACGATTGCAAGCGAGCGATACCCTTGAGTGCTGAGCAATTCAAACGCCGCAGTGGTTGGGTGCGCCTGAAGGAACGGGCGGCTCGGTTGATCGTGGAACAGCTTTGAGTATCGATCAAGTGGACTACTCTTCAATAAAGGTTGGAATTTTCCACCCATTCTATAAAGGAGTTTTACATGGCGGATTCCATTACGCTTGGTTGTCCTTATTGCAGTGCCATAAACCGAGTTAACAGCGCTCGGTTGAATGATGGTCCCAAATGCGGCAAGTGCAAACGGGCGCTTTTCACCGGTGAACCGGTCGAACTCACCAGCGCCAACTTCACCGCCTTGGTGGAGCGCAGCGAGCTGCCGGTGGTGGTGGATTTCTGGGCCAGTTGGTGCGGCCCGTGCAAGATGATGGCGCCTATTTTCGCCGAGACCGCTCGCGAGCTGGAGCCGCACATGCGCTTTGCCAAGCTGGATACCGAATCCGAACAGGCATTGGCCGGCCGCTTCGGCATCCGCAGCATTCCCACCTTGATAGTGTTTCGTAACGGTCAGGAAGTCGCCCGTCAGCCCGGTGCCATGCAGGGGCCGCAGCTGCGCCAATGGCTAGCACCGTATTTGAAGACCATATAGCCCTAGCCACCCAACTGATCGAATAGCCGGGGTAGCACGTTTGGGTCCAGCAGAAGCACAATAATGATACCTCCAAGTGCCCCACCCAAGTGAGCTTCATGGGCCAGGCCACCGACCTGGTCCGCCTCTCGTCTTTGCATCGCTACGATTGAAATGGCCACAAAACCAATCGCGAAGAGAATGGCGGGGATGGGGATTACAAAGAAAAGGAAGAGCAAGCGAAAAGGCTCGTAGAGGCAGAAAGCAAAAAGCACCCCAGCGATGGCGCCTGAGGCTCCTACCGCTGCATAACGCGGATTGTTGCGCTGAATGATGAGCGAGAGCCCATGGGCGGTAAACTCGGCGCCGAAATACAACACCAAGAAGCCTAGGATCCCCAGCGTAAGCTCCATCCACGGTCCGAAAAAATACAAGGTGATCATGTTGACGAGGAGGTGGATACCATTGATGTGCACGAATCCAGCCGTCACCAGGCGATAGACTTCCCCCTGTTTGAGTATGCGTTCGGGCTTGAAAGCCAGGCGGTCGATAAGTGCTGGCTTACGGCTCAGTACATAAAGGCTGACCACAATGTTGAGGATAAGCAGTAACAAGGTGATGGGGGTTTGTGTCAGGTCCAGCATCGTTGTGCTCCACACTGCATGGATGGCGAAATGTTAACGGTAGCAGATATATGGCAACCGACCGCCATGAGAAAACATTGGGTTGCTCGCCTGAATATCCTTGCAGGATCAATATTTGCTGAGGCATGGAATGGATTCCTCACAGAAAGACATAAACAGTGACCACGAAGAAGGCACCATGGAGTAGCGGCCAGAACAACAGTTTGGGGATGAGATTGTCGCGGTAGTGAAAGAAATGATTATGGCTGGTGGCGGTCAGCATGAAGGCGTTAAAGGATATGGCGAGGATGGAGAAGTAGGTGATGAAGTAGAAATATTCTAGATACATGATTTGTTCGGCGACGTAGCGGCGACGGATATCGATATGGGCGAGCAGTATGATGAAAAAGATGGCAGCTGCCGTTCCCAGTACCGTGGATGTGGTGAAACCGTGCAGCAAGGCTTGGCTTTTTTTTCGGGTATCGATTACCAGCATTGCGAACAGCATGAACGCAGCGACAAACAATGGAATCTGATTGGAAACGAAGGCATCGGTAATATTGCGCAGCAGGGTGACGTTGTAGGTCAGCTCTGGAAATGACCTGCTTATAGCGCTACCGCGAATGCCGAAGTCGCTGCGATAGTTGTGAAAACGGTAAGCAAAAAAGCTGCGTTGTACTTTCCAACCGGGCAGATGGAAGTCGGTTTCCATGCCGGGTTGGGAGGTTGGGTGAATCAGGCGATACGCTTCAAGCTCGGGTACCAGAATCACGTTGCGTTCTATGGACGGGTGCCAGATGCGCAAGCGTACGGTTTTGACATCGATGGGAAATCCCGAATAATCAAAAGGCTGGTGCAAGGTGGTCTTGAAAAACCAGCCCACCACTTCTGTATCGCCCTCACGGAAGCGATACAGTTCTTCCCGGATATCGTAGTCAGGCACGGCGTCGGGAAAGAATATGCCACGCGATAGATCGTCATGTTCAGGTACGCGATAGCGCTGCCAGACGAACCCGGAGACCACCGGGTCATGCGGGGTATCGAAATTGATAGCCTGAACGAATACCCCAGTGGGAATCTTGATCGGGGTTGCGAATTGTTGTTGCTGTGCCGTTTTGTCATAGTCGCTGAGATAGCTTTCAATACCGGCAGAGTCGACCAGCATCACGGCTTCCGGTGGGTCGCGATTGGTTTCGGAAAATTCGATTCGCCAGATATTGATGATGCCCAACAGAAATAGCAGGGTGATGCCAACGCTTGCGCCCCAGAGTGTGGGTTTGGAGTCCAACTGATAGGAGGCAGCCAAGCCCATCAGGCCGATCCCCCCGATGACCAAAAAAATGGTGGTGCCGATTTGGCGATATTTATGCTCGCTGATATCCAGCGGTATTTCATCGCGAAAGGCGACCACCGCCAGAGACCAGTTGGTCGCTGGAATCGGCTCGTAGAAGATCCAGGAAAATTGACCGGTCAACGAATTGGAATGGGTAAGTATACCGCTTCGCTGTGCGGTGGCTTGCTCCGCCAGGCGGCGCAAGTCTGAATCCTGCCGCGTTTCGGCCAAGTCGAACAAGCTTTGCCCTTGGCGCACATACTCTCGGCGGGGATGCGCCACTAGTGTGCCCTGGTCGGTCATGGCAATGGCATAGCCAGTTTGGCCAAGATCCAGGGCGCTGACCAGACTCCACACATCTTCGATCGAATAATCGATGCACACAGTGCCGTCGCTTGGGGTATCTTCCCGGATTGGCTGCTGTTGGGGAAGGCTGAAAGGCGTGCAATACAGCGCTAGCATGGCCTGACTGGCTTCACCGTAGAAGGGTTCGATCCAACCGGATTGCTTAATACCCTGTTGGAACCATTCATGTTGGGGCTGGCTATAATCGTAAAGATCTTCGATCTGGAGCATCCGATAGGCATCGTCGCGCCTAACCAGATAGCGCGAGTAAAGGCGCTGATTTGGGTCGTAGGCGAAGGGGCGGAATATCACCCCGGCGCCGAATACATGCGGGTGCTCTTTAACCAGGTTTTCGAGGCGTTCATCGACTGCCTTGACCGAGAGTTCACCGCTGCTTAGTTCAGCGGCCAGTTCATCGCCCAGCTCAGCCATATTGCGCAGGTTCTGATCGAGGGACTCGGCGGCCGCGGTGGTGTCTTCCTGGATGCGTTCCAGCCAAGTCTCGGTGGTTTCCACACGGGCATTGCGATCGACCCAGAGCAAGCCGGCAGCGATAAGAAAACCTAGCAGGGCCATGCTCAGGGCGATGCTGAAAACAATTCGAGAAGGGCCGGGAGGAGGAAGCATCCAGTTCCTTTGCGTCATCTGTCAGTGTTAAATCGAGTTGAACCGTAACGGCTTAAGCATTCATCAATTTAGTCGGAAAAGTAGTGTTTCAGCAAACACCTTGCTTGTGCTAAAGCTCGCCGACATACGAAATGCCTTGATGAGTATCGAACTGCAGTTCGGCCAAATGGCGATATAAAGGGCTCGATTCCAGCAGTTCATTATGACGGCCCTGGGCAACCAATTTACCTGCTTCCAGCACCAGCAAACGGTCGGCGGCAACCACCGTAGCCAATCGGTGAGCGATTACCAGGCTGGTGCGTCCTTGCATCAGCCGATCAAGCGCCTGTTGCACGAGCCGCTCACTTTCGGCGTCCAAGGCACTGGTGGCTTCATCCAACAGCAGTACGCGCGGGTTCTTGAGAAGTGCTCGGGCAATAGCCAGGCGCTGGCGCTGGCCACCGGAAAGCTGTATGCCCCCAGCGCCAAGCGGTGTGTCGAACCCCAAGGGTAGCGCCTCGATGAAGCTCAAGGCGTTGGCATTACGGGCGGCGTCGCGAAGCTCTTCCAGGGTGGCATTGGGTTTGCCGTAACGCAGGTTCTCGGCGGCACTACCGGTGAACAAGGTGGGTTCCTGCGCCACCAGTCCCAGGGTGCGACGTAGCGATTGCGGCTCAAGTTTTCGCAAGTCAATGCCGTCAAGCATCAGCCGGCCAGTGTCCGGGTCATGAAAACGCAATAACAGCGAAAGCAACGTGCTCTTGCCAGCGCCAGAAGGCCCTACCAACGCTACGCGTTCCCCCGAACGAATATGCAGATCAAGCCCTTCGAGTGCCGGTTGTTGGCGGCCAGGGTAGGTGAAATCGACCGCTTCGAAACGGATGTCGCCGTTTATCGGCTCGGGAAGTGTGGCGGCATGGGTGGGCGCATGAATCTCAGGCTGCGTATCGAGTAATTCGAGTAACCTTTCCGCAGCGCCCGCCGCTCGCTGTACGTCGCCCGCCACCTCTGAAAGGGTGGCCACGGCGCTTGCGGCCAGCACAGCATAAAAAACGAACGCCGAGAGTTCGCCGGCGGTCATGGTGCCGGCCAGCACCGCCTGGCCCCCTTGCCAGAGCATGATGCCCACGGCGACGAAGACCACCAACATGGCGATACCGGTTAGCCAGGCCCGTTGGCGGGTGCGTTCGACGGCACTGGTGAAAGCCTCTTCGACACGCTGAGCGTAGTTATGTCTTTCTATATTTTCGTGATGAAAGGCTTGAACGGTGCGGATGCCGTTCAGGGCTTCCCCCGCGTAGCGGCCCAGTTCCGCCACTCGATCCTGGCTGAAACGCGAAAGCCGCCGCACTCGGCGCCCGTACCAGAGAATCGGCAACACCGTTGCGGGAATCCCCAACAGGACGATGGCCGAAAGCAACGGCTGGGTGACCAGCATCAGGATGACGGCGCCGACCAGCATCAGAAGGTTGCGTACCGCCATCGACAGCGAAGAGCCGAACAGGCTTTGCAGGACGCTGGTATCGGCGGTGAGACGCGAGGTGATCTCGCCGGCACCACCACCTTCGCCGTTGCTGGCTTCAAAAAAACTCGGTTCCAGGGACAGCAGATGATCGAAAACCTGGCAGCGAAGATCGCCTGCCAGGCGTTCGCCAATCCAGGTCACCAGGTAATAGCGTAGCGCCGAGGCCATCGCCAGCACGCTGACTATGGCAAGCATCAGGCCCAATGCCTGGTTGAGCCGGCTACGGTCGGCGGCTAGAAACCCCTGGTCGATCACTAACCGCAACCCTTGGCCTAGCACCAGTACGCTGGATGCCGCCACCAGCAAGGCAACCCCCGCCAGCACCAGACGCCAGTGATAAGGACGTAACAATCCGAGCAGGCGTAGCAGTATTCGCGGATTGGGGCGAGTCGGCATGAGGTTGGCTCCGGCAGAGAAACACAGGCAGCATAGCAGCCGAAGGCGCGTCAGTGGCGCGCTCAATATTCGGCGGGTTGGCTACCTCTATTTTACTTGGCCAATTCCCGCATGGCGTTTTCTAGGCCTTCCAGGGTCATGGGGTACATGCGGTCGTCTATCAGCTCACGGATCAAACCGCTGGAATAGGTGGTTTCCCAGGCACGTGGGGGCATGGGGTTGAGCCAGGCCAGGCGTGGAAATTTTTCCGCGAGTCGCTTGAGCCATACACCGCCGGCTTCGTCGTTGAAATGCTCGACGCTGCCACCGGGATGGGTGATTTCATAGGGCGACATGGCGGCATCCCCCACGATGACCACCTGATAATCGCTGCCGTAGGTATGCAGCACATCCAGGGTGGGAATTCGTTCGTTGCCGCGCCGCATGTTGTTGCGCCACACGCCTTCGTACAAACAGTTGTGAAAGTAATAATGCTCAAGATGCTTGAATTCCGAGCGTGCCGCCGAGAACAGTTCCTCGCAGACGCGAATGTGGTCATCCATGGAACCGCCCACATCCAGAAACAGCAGTACTTTTACCGAATTATGCCGTTCCGGGCGCATCTGCACATTGAGCAACCCGGCGTCACGCGCGGTCTCACGGATGGTGCCGTTGACATCGAATTCATCAAGTGCCCCTTGGCGAGCGAACTTGCGCAGCCTGCGCAAGGCCATCTTGATATTGCGCGTGCCGAGTTCCAGGGAGTCGTCGTAATCGCGAAAGCGCCGTTCGTCCCATACCTTGATGGCGCGGCGATGGCGGGAGCCTTCCTGGCCAATGCGAATCCCTTCCGGGTTATAGCCGTAGGCACCGAAGGGGCTGGTGCCGCCGGTACCGATCCATTTGTTACCTCCGGCGTGACGCTCTTTCTGCTCCTCCAGGCGTTTCTTGAAGGTTTCGATCAGGTTTTCCAGCCCGCCCAGGGATTCGATCTGGGCCTTCTCTTCTTCGCTAAGCTGCTTTTCGAACTCGCGGCGCAGCCAGTCATCCGGAATGAGGGCCTCAATGGCGGCATCCAGGTTTTCCAGCCCTTCGAACCAGGCGGCAAAGGCACGATCGAAGCGGTCGAAATTGCGTTCATCCTTGACCATGACGGTACGCGCCACCTGGTAGAAGGCGTCCATGTCGGCGAACACCACGCCGCGCTCGACCACCGCATGCAGGTCGAGCAGTTCACGGATCGATACCGGCACACCGGCACGTTTGAGGGTCTCGAACAGAGTGATGAACATGGCTTAGCGCCTCGGGTTGCCTTGGCGGCGCAGCATGAAGGCCAGCCGCTCGAGCAGGTGGGTATCCTGTTCATTCTTGACCAGGGCGCCGGCCAGCGGTGGAATCGCTTTCACCGGGTCGCGGGAATAGAGCGCTTCGCGGGCCAGTTCATCGGCTATCAAGAGCTTCAGCCAGTCGACCAGCTCTGAGGTGGAAGGTTTCTTCTTTAGCCCGGGAGCCTGGCGCAGATCAAAGAACACTTCCAGCGCTTCGCTGACCAGCTTCGGTGCGATATCCGGAAAGTGAACGTCGACAATGGCCTGCATGGTCTCGCGGTCGGGAAACTCGATGTAGTGGAAAAAGCAGCGGCGCAAGAAGGCATCCGGCAGCTCTTTCTCATTGTTCGAGGTAATGATGATGATCGGGCGGTGTTCGGCGGTAATGGTCTCGCCGGTTTCGTAGACATGGAACTCCATGCGATCCAGCTCCTGGAGCAGGTCGTTGGGGAATTCGATATCCGCCTTATCGATCTCATCGATCAGTAGCACCACCCGTTCGCCGGCGGTAAACGCTTCCCACAGCTTGCCGGGCTTGATGTAGTTGCCGACATTCTCCACGCCTTCGACACCCAGCTGGGAGTCACGCAGGCGGCTGACCGCGTCGTATTCATATAGCCCTTGGGCTGCCTTGGTGCTGGACTTGATATGCCAGGTAAGCAACCGCGTACCCAGGCTGGCGGCCAGTTCTTCCGCCAGCAGGGTCTTGCCGGTGCCCGGCTCGCCTTTTATCAGCAGTGGACGCTGGAGGGTGACGGCGGCATTGACCGCTTGTTTCAAGGCATCGGTTGCGATGTAGGAGGAAGTGGATTCAAACGCCATGGGTCGTGCCTCGGCTTAATCATCAATAAGGAGTTCAAGAATCAAACAAGTGTACGTAAGGGAGCGGGCGGGGACAAATGCTGCTTTGCGCAATATCGGCTATGGTTCAAGGAGGTTTTCAGACGCAAGCTGACGTAAGGGAGGTCATATGTTGCTTGAAGGTTCCTGTCACTGCGGTTCCGTGCATTTTAGCCTGGAGTCACCGCATCCGTATCCTTATCAACGCTGCTATTGCTCGATTTGCCGCAAGACCGCCGGAGGCGGTGGCTATGCCATCAACCTGAGTGGACGTGCCGAGACGCTCGAAGTGCAAGGTAGCGAGCATAAGCGCGTCTACCATGCAATGATCGAAGGGGAGCCGAGCGTGGGGGAACGCCACTTCTGTGGTAATTGCGCCAGTGCCCTGTGGGTTTACGATCCGCGTTGGCCGGAGCTGATCCATCCTTTCGCCTCGGCGATCGATAGCGACCTGCCAATTCCCCCGGAACGGGTTCATCTGCTATTGAACAGCAAGGCCAACTGGGTCGAGGTCGATGCCCGGGACAACGACAAATGTTTCGATGCCGCTCCCGAGGAAAGCATCGCTGAGTGGCACGAGCGCAGAGGCCTGGTTAAAGCCTGAGCGCTTGGCACAGGGGTGCTCAGGGTCAGGGGGCGGTGAGGTTATCGAATCCGGTGTCGGTCACGGCAATGTTGTCTTCGATACGAATGCCGCCGCAGGGCGTGAGAGCGTCCACCCGCTGCCAGTCAATCATCTTGCCCGTTTCCGCGAAGCGCAGCGGTTCGAGCAGCATGGGGATGAAGTACAGGCCAGGCTCGATGGTGACCACCATGCCAGGCGTCAATTCGCGGGTCAGACGCAAGGCGGGATGCTCTGTAGGTGGTGGGTTCGGTGTGCCGTCCGGGAGGCGCCGCCCGGCAACATCGTGCACTTGAAGTCCCAGCGAGTGTCCCAGGCCATGGGGGCAAAAGGCGCGCGTAATACCTTGGGTCACGGCTTCTTCTGCCGAACAATGGATAAGCCCTTGGCTTTGTAGCACTTCGCCTAAGCTGCGATGCATCTGTCGATGCAGATCCACAAAGTTGACGCCGGGCCGAACACTCTCGATCAATTGGGTTTGCAGCTGTTGCATGGCATCGATCAGCTCCCCGAAGGCGGCCGGGGCATCCGGCCCTGCCTGGGTGCGAGTGATATCGGCGCAATAACCGCGATAACGGTACCCGGCATCCACCAGCAGGCTGTGGTGCTTGGACGAGGCGTTCAGGTCGTAATGCTGATAATGCAGCACCCCGGCGTGATGATTGGTGCCGATGATGTTCTGGTAGGGCACCGCGGACTCGCGCTGGCGGCTGGCGCCCAGGTAAGCCAACTGAATGTCGAACTCGCCGGCGCCTTGGGAAAAAGCCTCGCGGGCAGCCTGATGCCCGGCCAGCGCCATACGGTTTGCTGAACGCAAGCAGCTGATTTCGTATGCGCTTTTATGCATGCGTAGCTCATCCAGCGCCTTCAGCAAAGCGTCCGGATTGGGCTTGGTATCGGGCTTTATGTCAGGCTTGGCATCGGGCGCCTGTGCCAGAGCAGCCGTATCGCCCAGTATCGCAATACGCCCGCCCGGCAAGGTCGGAAGCAACGGCTCAGGGCTCAGGGTCACGTCAAAGGCGGCGACCCAGGGCTCGTCGGGAAGGGCGGTGGGCAAATGCCAGAAATCGGTTGGCGCATGCAGATAAAGCTGAGGATTGCGCCCGGGTTGAATCAAAAGCCAGCTGTGCTGTATATCGGCCATCGGCATCCAGTGCATGAAGTGGCCGAAGGTTTGAAAGGCAGGAAATTGATCATCGGCATAATGCGCAGTGGCGTGACCACTGTAGAGCAAGACGGCATCGAAACCGTGTGTTTCCAGCAAGGTGGCGTAACTGCGTTGCAAGTGGACCAAATGCTCGCCCTGTTGGGCATGCAGTGTTTCGAGTGCTGTTACATGCATATCGATAATCCGTTCAAGGGCATGGAGTCGGGAAGCTGGGTACGGTGGCCCAGAAGGCATCCAGTCCGGCATGATGTTGGTTTTGATGACGATAAAGGCGCAATTCCATGGGAACGTCCCAGCGTGTGTCGCCTGCGCGTACCACTTGGCCGCTTTCCAGTTCCGCCTTGATCGTGCGTTCGGGTAGCCAGCTCATGCCGTAACCTAGCAGCACCAATTCCTTGATGCTGGCGGCATAGGAATTTTCGCTCTGAGCCATCAGGTGAGTGCCCTGAGCCAGGCGCGACAGATGGGCCTTGACCGCCGAACCGAGCAAACTACGTTTGGGATAGGTAAGCCATGCGATGGGTTGGCTGCGACTACCGGGGAGCACGGCGCTGGGCTTGCCTTGAGCATCCGGCGTGGTAACTGCAATCAGGCGTTCATGGCCGATCACCCGATAGCTGCAGGCACTGGTGTCCAGGTCCAGTTCACAACGTTCCTTGGGCCAGTAGCACAGAGCCAGATCGCATTCGCCGCGTCCCAGTGCCTGAAAGTATTCGCTGGCGGTCCAGCCGGTGGCACGCAGGTAGGGCTGTATGCGTGACTGCTGGTCAATCATGCCAAGCCATTGAGGCAAAAAGTGCGCCAAGACGCTTTGGGGCGCCGCGAGCATGATGCGGCGTTGCTGTCCGGCACTGATTTCGCGTACACGGTCACGCGCCAATCGAACACGTTCGGTGACCTCTTCGCTCAGCGCTAGAAATTCCTCCCCTGCCGGGGTGAGCGACAGCGGCAACGTCTGGCGGTTGATCAGGGTGGCGCCCATTTCTTCTTCGAGTAGCTTGATCCGTCGCGAAAAGGTGGGTTGAGTGACGTTCTGCTCATCCGCCGCCCGCGAAAAATGCCGTGTTCTGGCCAGGGCGATGAAATCTTCCAGCCAGCGAATTTCCATGAATTACCCCGCTGAGCCTGCAGACGATATGCCTGACTTCATAAGCGATCTTCCTCCACCGCATGGCACGCTACCCGGGTGCCATCCAATTGAGTGACCAGCGTGGGGATCTCCTGGCGGCAGCGCGTATTGGCATACGGGCAGCGCCCATGGAACACGCAGCCGCTGGGCAGATTGACCGGCGTGGGCACTTCGCCTTTCAGACGAATATGCTGGGGGCGGTCATCCTCTAGACGCGGAATCGCCGACAGCAGGGCCTGGGTGTAAGGGTGACGTGGCTTGTTGAACAGAGTGGTGGTGGTGGCAATTTCACACACCGTACCTAGGTACATGACCGCCACGCGAGTACCGAAGTGTTCCACCACGGCCAAGTCATGGGTGATGAACAGATAGGTCAGGTTGCGGTCACGCTGGGCATCCATCAGCAGGTTGAGCACCTGGGCTTGAATGGAAACATCCAGTGCCGAAATGGGTTCGTCGGCAACGATGAATTCGGGATCGACAGCCAGCGCCCGGGCAATGGCGATACGTTGACGCTGACCGCCGGAAAATTCATGGCCGAAGCGCTTGCCCCAGTCTGGGTCGATGCCCACCGAGCTCATCACCTCTTGGACCTTTTCTTGGACTTTCTGGTGATTCCAGTCCGGGTGGTGCAGGCGAAGCGGCTCTTCCAAGGTTTGCTGAATGGTCATGCGCGGGTTGAGCGATGCATAGGGGTTCTGGAAAATCATCTGCATACGCTTGCGAAACGGCAATAACTCACGCGAGCTGAGGTTGTCGATACGCTGGCCGGCGTAACTGATTTCACCTTCCGTGGGGGTCAACAACCCCATGACGGTACGTGCCACGGTGGACTTGCCGCATCCGGACTCGCCGACCACGCATAGCGCTTCACCGCGCTTGATATCCAGGTTGACGCCATTGATGGCATGCACGTATTCGCGATGCCGGACCAGCTTGCCGCCCTTGAAACGCAACTGTTCGAGAAAGTCGCCGGACAATGAAAAACGCTTCTTCAGGTTGCGTATCTGTAGCAATGAGTCGGCGCTTTCCTCATTTTGGGTCGGGGTGTCGACGCTCTCCAGGTTAGCGCCTTTCAGATTCATGGCGGTCGCGGTCATGATATTTCCTCCAGCTTCAGGCGGCGGTCTTCCTGCATTTCCGCCACCATGTGGCAGGCGACGCGGCAATTACCCGAATCAACGAATTCAGGCACCTGTTGTATACAGGCCGGGCGCGGTTCACCGTGGGTATTATTGATGAAATCGCAGCGCGGATGGAAGGCGCAACCATTGGGCAGGTTGGATAATGACGGCATACTGCCGCGAATCTGGTTGAGTCTTTCTCCGGGCGTCGCCATTTGCGGCAAGGCGTTGATCAATCCTTGGGTGTAAGGATGTTGCGGGTCGTTGATGATCTCGCGGGTCAGCCCCTGCTCGATGACGCGACCGGCATACATGACCAGCATGCGCTGGGTAACCTGGCTGACCACCCCCAAGTCATGGGTGATCAGGATCAGGCCGACGTTATGCTGCTCACATAGATCCAGCAGCAATGCCATGATTTCCGCCTGGATGGTGACATCCAGCGCAGTGGTAGGTTCATCGGCAATGATGATATCCGGGTCTAGCAACAGCGCAATGGCGATGATGATGCGTTGGCGCATGCCGCCTGAAAGCTCATGTGGATACTGATCCAGACGGGTCTCCGGCGACGGAATCTGGACCTGTTGCAGCTTGTCTAGCGCAATGGCGCGAGCCTGTTTCGATGAGATCCGCCGGTGGGCCTTGAGGCACTCGACCATCTGCTCGCCGATCGAGAGCACCGGGTTCAGGGTCATCATCGGGTCCTGGAAAATCATCGAGATCCGGTTGCCGCGTACCTTGCGCAAGGCGCGCTCGGACATCGAATTCAGCTCGAGGCCGTCGAAGGTGATACTCCCGCCGGCAATAAACCCCGGCTTGCCGACCAAGTTCAACAAGGAAAAGGCGGCCACGGATTTGCCCGCGCCGGATTCACCGACGATGCCCAGGCGTTCGCCACGCTCCAGGGTGAAACTGACGTCGCGTAAAGCGCGTACTTCGCCTTGGCGTAAACCAAAGCGTAAGTCCAGATTGGTTACTTCCAGCAATGCCATGGTGCACCTCAGCCTTTGTAGAGTCGTGGGTTCATGACGTCGCGCAGCCAGTCACCCAGGAGGTTGATGGACAGCACCAGTATCACCAGTACCGCACCGGGAATCAGGGTGATCCACCAAGAGCCTGACTGGATATAATCGAACCCGGATTTGATCAGTGAACCCAGTGAAGGATGCGTCTCCGGCATGCCTAGCCCCAAAAACGACAGCGCCGCTTCCGAGATGATGGCGTTGGCGATCTGTACCGTGGAAATCACGAAAATCGGCGACAGGGTGTTGGGCAGAACATGGCGAAACATGATGCGTTTACTGCGCAGGCCCATGACCCTGGCAGCATCCACGTATTCCTTGTTTTTTTCCGCCAATACCGAGGCCCTGACGGTTCTTGCGTACTGCGGCCATTCCGCCAGGCCGATGATCAGAATCAGCATGATGACCGCATATTCGCTGTAAAAAGCACCTCCCATGGTCGCTTTGACCACGGCGCCCACCACGATGGCGACCATCAAGGTGGAGAATGACAACTGGATATCCGCCAGGCGCATCAGCAGGGCATCCACGCGGCCACCTAAGTAGCCTGCCATCAGACCGAAAGTGACACCTAGCAGTGCTTGCAGGATCACGGCGCCAAAGCCGATCAAAAGCGATACCCGAGTGCCGTATAAAATGATCGACAACAGGTCGCGCCCTTGGGCGTCGGTGCCGAGAAGAAACTGTTCGTCGGCACCCTCGATCCAGAAGGGCGGTAACTCGGAGGCCATGATGTCGATCTGGCGCAAGTCATAAGGGTCGGTGGGTGCCAGCAGCGGCGAGGCGAATGCGACGATGACCAGGCCGATGAAGATAGCCAGGCACAGCTGCGCGGTACGGTCGCGTTTGAAGCTGTACCACAGGTAGGAGTCGCGCAGACGCTCCCAGCGGCTGGGGATGCGCGGTCGGGTCGTTTGAGAACTACTCTGAGTAACGGTCGGTGTCGTCATGCGGGCTTACCGGTGAGTTTGACGGTGGGATTCACCAGGCCATAGACCAGGTCGACGATAGTGTTGGTCACCACGAAGATTACCCCGACGATCATCAAATAACTGACGATCAAGGGTATATCCGCGCGATTGATCGCATCCAGGAACATCAGGCCCATGCCTGGCCACTGGAAGACGGTTTCAGTGAGGATGGTATAGGCCACCATGGTGCCTATCTGCACACCACCGACGGTAATCACCGGCAGCATGGTATTTTTCAGTGCATGGACGAAATACACCCGACGCATCGAGATACCTTTGGCACGGGCATACTTGACGTAGTCGGACTGCATGACTTCCATCATTTCCGCCCGAATCAGACGAATGAAGAGCGGCAACATGATCGATGCCAGGGCAATGGAGGGCAGTACCAGATGCTGCAGGCCGTTCCAGGTTGCCAGGTTGGTGTCCCAATGGCCGAACACATGGACCAGGTCATAGCCACGCCCGAACGACGGCATGTTGCCTTCGGTCGAGAAGAAATCATTGAGCCAGCTGCCCCAGCCGGTCGACTCGGGAAACGGCGTTATAGTCACGCCGATGGAAAATATTTGGATCAGGATGATCGCCGTCAGAAATACCGGTATCGAAATACCTACAATCGATGCACCCATGAAAAAGCGCGACAGCATGGCCCGCGGCTTGATGGCGCTGTAGACCCCGATCGGCACCGAAAACAGCACGATGATCAGGGTGGAGGCGAAGACCAGCTCCAGGGTGGCCGGCAGGTGCCGTCCAATGACTTCCAGAGCGGGCTCACGATAGAAATAGGAAGTGCCGAAGTCTCCCTGTACCGCGTTGAGCGCAAAACGGCCGTATTGCACCAGAAAAGGATCATTGAGGCCGAGGCGCTCACGTAGGGCTTCGCGTTCACTTTCGGGTACCGATTGTCCCACCATCTGTTGGACGGGATCACCCAGGTTGTCCTGGATGGCGAAGGCAAGCACGCTGATGATAAACATCACCAATATCGCGTGCATCAGCCGCTTGATCAAAAACGCAATCATGGCTCGCGCCACCTGTATGAAGGAGTAAAGCAGGGGAAAATAAGTTTTGTCACGGCAAAAGGCTACGCCCTTCGGAACTGGCCAAAGGACGAAGCATCCATGCGCTCTAGAAAAACTTGCGATTATTCGCTGATGACGAGATCACCCAGGTAGGGAAAATCGATAGCGTTGACGACAGGTTCGATCTCCACGCCTTCGCGCGCAGCGTAAGCCAGGTTCTGCCAGTGCAGGGGAATGTAACCGGCATCTTCGTAGAGCATGGCTTCTGCCTCACGCAGCATTGCGTTGCGCTTTTCCAGGTCGGTTTCGCTATCGGCCGCGGTTACCAAGGCATCGATTTCTTCGTTGCAATAGCTACCGTAGTTGTACTGCCCCGCACCGGTTTCTTCATCGATACAGAAGGTCAGGTACTGAAAGAAGTTGGCGCTGTCTTCGGTATCCGCGTGCCAACCGATCATTGCCGCGTCAGACTGGCGAGTGTCGTATTCCGGCCAGTATTGGGCCAGTGGCATGGTGCGCAGGTTCACGTCAATATTGATGCGCGCCAGCATGTTGGACACGGCCTGGGCAATCTGGGCATCGTTCACGTAGCGGTTGTTGGGAGCAATCATGTCGATGGTGAAGCCATCTGCATAACCGGCTTCGGCCATCAGCTCCTGGGCATGTTCGACGTCATAGCGCGGTGTCAGATCGGGGTTGTGGCCGGAGTAACCTTCCGGCGAGAACTGCGCCGCCGGTGTGGCGAAGCCGCGCATCAGGCGGTCGGCGATTCCTTCCTGATTGATGGCGTAGGCAACAGCCTGGCGTACCCGTGGGTCCTGGAAGGCTTCAACGCGTTCTTCGTTGAGTTGGAAGCCGATGATACGGGTGCCATTGATCTCGACCAGTTTGACATCGTCGGCCTCACGAACGCGCTCCAGGTCGTTGGGCGGCACGGCATCGATGAAATCCACTCCACCGGAAAGCAGTGCCGCGACACGCGAAGCGTTTTCGGCAATCGGCGTCAGCACGATGCGGTCGACGTTGCCTGTGTCGGTGTCCCAGTAATCATCGAAGCGTTCGAAATCCACGCGCACGCCTTGGCGTCGTTCGGTAACGATGAACGGGCCGGTGCCCGAGACATGACGCGAGGCATAGGAATTACCCGCCTTGACGATCTCGGACTTGTCATCGCCATCGTCGGTTTCGCCGGTATAAAAGACGCGATCCATGGGGAAGATGTACGTGGCCAGGTTGAGCAACAACGGGTAGGGCTCGCTGGTCTTGATCTCGACGGTGTGGTCGTCAAGCGCTTCGGCACTTTCCACCGGCTCGAAAATGGCACGGTAGTCGGGGCTTTCTTTCAAGCGTTCGATGGTCCAGACCACATCTTTGGCGGTGAGGGGGTTGCCTGAGTGGAAAGTGACGCCTTCACGCAAGCTCATGCGCATGGTGGTTTCGTCAACCTGTTCCCATTCAGTGGCTAGACGCGGCTCAAACTCGAAATCCTTGGTCCAGCGCACCAGGGGATCAAAGGACAGGTGGGAGAAACGCAGCATGCCACCGGAAAGCTGTTCGTGGATATCGAGGGTTTCCGGGTCGGCGGTGTAGCCGACACGCAGGGTTTCCGCACTGGCAGTCATAGGCAGTACGGCGGTACCTGCAAGGGCGGCACCAATGACAGAAGCCAGCATTGTCTTTTTGAAGAATATTGTTCTTCTGAGGGTCATAGGAGTTCCCAGACTATTTAATTATTGTGAAAAACCCGCCAACATATTGCTCTGCATGGAGTGCACATATCGAGCGGCGAGTGGACATGGTCGACCCGCAGGCCATAGGCTAACCATAAAGAGACCTTATCGCTTGAGGCAATCGAAATTGTGAGTGATGTCATTCGTCCACTGAATAAAGAGAGTGACGTTGCCGTTTGCTAATCAAAAAAACAGGCTCTTCATGCCGTTAACGCTATGTTAGGCATCCAGGCACAACTAAGTGGCTATAACATCAACAATTCGGGAGATTTACTGTGAAGATTGGAGCACCCAGGGAAACGGCCAAGGGCGAAGCGCGTGTCGGGCGAGCGCAAGCCCGGTGGGCAGCCAAGGCATGAAGGCACGACGTTGCGACCGGTCGACGATCCCGATGAGATCGTCAGCCTGCACGTGGATCCCCAGTCGTTGCCCTAGGAGCGCACCTACCACTCGGGGATGTCGAAAAGCGCCAGGTCCAGAACATCGTCATCAAGGCGGTGGTCATCGAATACCAGGCGGAGGTCGTCGAGGATGATCAGGGCAAACGCTATGTGGCACCGTTTCCTGAGGGCGTGACGCGCCCGATCCAGTATGGCTCACGCCTGAAGGCGCACGTCGTGTACCTCTCGCAGTATCAGTTGTTCCCGTATGCCCGAATTCAGGATCTCCTGGCCTCGCAGTGCGGCCTCTCGCTGAGCACTGGCGGCGTGTTTGGTTGCACAGTGCCTCCAACGACGCCTTGTGGGAAAACCTCCAGGTGATGGATCGGTTGGATTGGGATCGTGCCTGCATCAAAGCAAAAGAGAGGGATCTGCCATCGGCCCGAACCCAACAGCCAAGCGCGACCGGGCATAAAGCGGTACCTGTTGACGAACCGGCGAGGAACACCTCTTGCGGTCCTGCTATCGGGAGCGAACATGCACAATAGTGTTCCTCTGACTAGCCCTGCTAGACGCTGTGATACCAGTGCCGGGAGGCCTGGCCGTCCGTCAACGCCCCTTGAAACTGCATGCTGACAATGCCTATGACATTGCTCGTTGTCGTCGTGCATGCCGAGTTCGGCATATTCAAGCTCGTATCGCCAGACGAGGCGTGAAAGACACTCAACAACTGGGACGTCATCGTTGGGTTGTCGAAAGAACCTTCGCTTGGCTCGAACAGATGAGGCGCCTCGCGACGAGATATGAACGACGCGTGGATATTCACTATGCGTTCACCTTGCTAGGTTGCTCGCTGATCTGCTTCAAGCAATTCAAAAGACAGTTTTGAAAGGAATTCTTAAGACCAGTGTGCTCGATCAGAGCACATTCCAGTAGCAATGCTGCTGGGTTTTACAGCGCGAGACACGGTATTCAAGGGGTTCGCCTTGAAAACCTCGGGCAACCCGGCGGATTTCAAGTAGCGGGGAGCCGGGATCCACGCCCAGGTATTTTTGCTCTTGAACACCTGCCGTAACGGCGAACAAGCGTTCTTCAGCTTTCGCAATACTTTGACCGAATTTCTGTTGGTAGAGCTGATAAAGTGTATTGGGCAATGTTTGCGGCTCGCTTTCCAGTGCTGGAAAGCGAGCCGCATCGACTACCAGATCTTCCAGTAGTGCTGGCACCTCGTCCAGGACCCTGACCCGCCGGATATGCACAACCACTGTCTTTTCCTCAAGCCCCAGGGCATTAACTTCCTCACTGGTGGCTGGTCGGCGCTCGCGCTGCAGCACCCGAGAAATGGGTAGCGAGCGGGTGCCGTCGAGGTTCATGAGATGAAAGAACTGAAATAGCGAACGGTCACTGTCATGTGTTGCGACGACGGTGCCTTTTCCCTGATAGCGAATGACGACGTGTTCATTGGCCAGGGCGTCTACCGCCTTGCGCAAGGTGCCGACACTGACACCGTATTCCTGTGACAGGGCTGACTCACTGGGGATGAAAGTACCGGGGGGCCACTCGCCCGACACAATGCGCGATAGCAGCGCTTCCTTGATCTGTTGATATAGCGGGCGATAGCTGGGTGTTGGCTGGTCGTTCATGTTCGTTTCCTTGGAGTGCTGCTAGCAGAGCATTCGCTTCCATCAATTGTCTTTGCTCTTACCAATGATACCAAAAAAACATGTAGAGGACTTGCTATCCTCTATCATATATCATATATATGAATTGTGGCCTCACAGCATTGGGGCGTAGCAGTTTCTATAAGTGGCTTTTAACAGGCTGAAATTGAGACAACGTCAATAGACCTCACAAACACGTTGAGAGGAAACACCATGAGTATCGACTTCGTAGTGCATGATGCCGACGACAGTGTCGGCGTCGCGGTGGTCGAGGGGATTCAGGCCGGTCAGGAGCTGACAGGTTGGGTGATGGAGGGAGATCAAACCATTACTTGCACCGTCAGTGACGCCATCCCCATTGGGCATAAGCTGGCAATTCGTGATTTGGCAGAAAACGGTGCCGTTATGAAGTACAGCGTCGATATCGGCCGCGCCATCAAGCCGATCAAGAAGGGCGAACACCTTCACGTCCACAACGTTAAAACCAAGAGGTGGTAAACATGGAAATCAAAGATCGTAAATTTCTGGGCTATCGTCGCGAGAACGGGCGTGTCGGTGTCCGCAATCACGTTATCGTTATGCCGGTTGACGACATTTCCAATGCTGCTGCCGAGGCCGTCGCCAATAATATCAAGGGCACCCTGGCGTTACCTCACGCCTATGGCCGGTTGCAGTTCGGTCCGGACCTAGATCTGCATTTCCGTACCCTGATCGGAATCGGTTGTAATCCTAACGTTGCTGCTGTGATCGTGATTGGTATCGAACCGGGCTGGACCAATAAGGTTGTTGATGGCATCAAGTCTACCGGCAAGCCTGTTGAAGGTTTCTGGATTGAGCAGAATGGCGATCACAACACTATCTGCGCTGCTTCTAAAAAGGCTCGCGAACTTGTGCAGTACGCCAGTGAGCTGCAGCGTGAAGAGTGTGATATTAGTGAGCTATGGGTATCCACCAAGTGTGGTGAGTCTGACACCACCTCTGGTCTAGCTTCTTGTCCGACCACGGGTAACGCTTTCGACAAACTCTACGATGCAGGCTGCACCCTAGTCTTCGGTGAGACCTCTGAGTTAACCGGCGGTGAGCATCTTGTTGCCGAAAGATGCGCTACGCCCGAGGTGCGTGAACAGTTCCAAGCAATGTTCGACGGCTACAGCGACATGATTGATCGCTACAAGACCAGTGATCTTTCTGAGTCTCAGCCGACTAAGGGCAATATTGAAGGTGGCCTGACCACTATCGAAGAGAAAGCGCTGGGCAATATCCAGAAGATTGGTAAGCGCTGTATGGTGGATGGTGTGCTAGATAAAGCCGAAGCACCCACCGGGTCGGGGCTGTGGTTTATGGATTCTTCTTCTGCAGCGGCCGAGATGGTGACGCTCTGTGCAGCGGCTGGCTATGTGGTGCATTTCTTCCCGACTGGCCAGGGCAATGTTATCGGTAACCCCATCCTGCCGGTCATCAAGCTCTGCGCTAACCCACGCACCCTGCGCACCATGAGCGAACACATTGATGTCGATGTGACTCATCTTCTTAGACGTGAGATGGATATGGACCAGGCGGGTGATGCATTGTTGGACATGATGGTGCGTACCGCTAACGGTCGGCATACCGCAGCCGAGGCGCTTGGGCACCGTGAGTTCGTGATGACCCGTCTTTATGAAAGTGCCTGATATTTTCTGATGCCCTACCTTTGGTGGAGAGTTGTCCTGTTCATTGAATAGACAATAAAAGATCTGGACAACAAGAGGAAGTGCTTCACTAAGGAAATTTCATCTGCCGTGCACCGTGAGTTTATCGCAATCCCGGTGCTTTAGGCTCGCAAGTTGACAATGACAACGAAAAATACTTGGAGAATGAATCATGCGAATCTCTCTTTCCATCGGTCTGGCAACCGGTCTCGGTTTATTCCTTGCCAGTGCACTGACTACAGTGACCCTGGCAGATGACTTTCCTTCGAAGGATGTCCGGTACGTGATCCCCTTCGGTCCTGGCGGAGAGTCCGATATCAGTGCCCGACTCCAGCAGAAGTACTTCGAAGAAATCACCGGCGAGGAGCTGATTATTCAGTACATGCCTGGTGGAGGCGGAGCCGTGGCTTGGTCCCAGCTCTCTGACATGTCGGCTGATGGCTACACGATCATGGGCTCTAACCTGCCACATATCATCCTCAAGCCCATGGGCAAGGATGTCGGTTTCCAGACCGACGATCTCAACAACTTTTTCTATTTCCACTATTCACCCGATGCGATCCTGGTTCGCAACGAAAGCCCCTATCAGACCCTGGATGACTTGATTCAGGCTGCTGAAGAAATGCCTGGGGCTGTTACCTTTTCCGGTAGTGGCACTTATAGCGCCAATGATGTCGCCAATACGCGTTTCCAGCAATTGGCGGATATCAACACGACCTATATTCCTTTCAAAGGAACGGGCGCGGCAGTTACGGCGCTGTTAGGCGGACAGGTACAGGCTGAGTGGGGGTACACCACGGTGGCGGCAAACCATCAGGACAAAGCCCGCATGCTGGCGGTCGCTTCTGAGGAACGTCATCCCATGTTCCCGGATGTCCCTACCTTCCAGGAACTTGGCTATGACATGATGGGGGGAGCCTATCGCGGCATGGCGGTACCTAAGGGAACACCCGAGGATATTCGGCAACAGCTCTCCGGTATCTTCCAGCAGATCAATCAGCACCCTGAGTTCCAGGAAAAAATGCGAGCTCTTGGCTTCGTGCTGATAGATGTCCCAGTGGGCGAAATGGATACCTTCATGGCTGAGCGCAGGGATGTTTACGAGACTTCTGCGCACGAACTCGGCTTGATCGACTGATCCCTATGGGAGGAGTCGTATGGATATTTTTAGTCATGCATTAGGCGCCCTGTCGCCGATGAATCTGGGCCTTGCGCTGCTAGGTGTTGCCTCAGGGATCATCATCGGGGCGCTGCCCGGCCTTTCGGCTACCATGGCCGTGGCCGTGCTCGTGCCAGTGACCTTCGGTATGGCGCCAGAGTCGGCACTCATCATGCTGGGTGCTATCTACACTGGCGCGATTTATGGGGGGTCTTATTCTGCCATCCTCGTCAATACACCGGGAACGCCCTCGGCGATAGCAACCACCTTTGATGGTTTCCCGATGGCCAAACGTGGTGACGGTGATCTTGCGATTACTCTCTCGACATTGGCCTCGGTGGTAGGGGGGCTGGTCGGCGTATTGGCCCTGTTAACACTGGCGCCGCTTCTGGCGCAAGTAGCACTGAGTTTCGGGCCTGTAGAATACTTTTGGCTGGCCATTTTCGGGCTGACGCTGATCTCAGCACTGTCCGAGGGTTCTACCCTCAAGGGCTTTATGGGGGCAGGCTTCGGGCTGTTGTTGTCCACCATCGGCGTGGCTGTGGTGGGGGGGGATGTCCGTTACACGTTTGGCTCTCAGGTACTGCTGGGCGGTCTCGAAATAGTGTCAGCGTTAATTGGGTTGTACTGCATTCCGGTGCTTATTGACCTGGTCGCTACCCCTGAATCTCACCTCAAGGTCGATGAAGAGCAGCGTGGAATTCGTTTGCGCGAAGGTCTTAAACATGCATGGGTCGGCAAGCTCAACCTGTTGCGTTCGGCCACTATTGGCACGGGCGTAGCGATCTTGCCCGGCGCGGGAGGGTCGATTGCAAGTCTGGTATCTTACTCGGAAGCCAGACGTGCCGCCAAGGATTCCAGTTCCTTTGGGAAGGGGAACCCTCAAGGAGTGTTGGCGACCGAAGCGGCCAACAATGCCACCGTGGGTGGTGGTTTTATCCCGACGTTAGTGCTGGGTATTCCTGGTACGCCGCCGGATGCTGTTATCCTGGGTGCTCTGTTAGTGCAGGGCTTTCGTACCGGACCGGAGCTTTTCACCACCAACGCCAACATCACTTACACCTTTGTCGCGGGGCTATTTATCGCCACTTGCCTGCTGCTGCCACTGGGGTTACTGATCGGCCGCTATGCCTTCAAATCCATTATTACCATTCCCAAGGCGTTACTTGTGCCTACCATCGCTTTTATGACGGTGATCGGCACCTATGCGATCCGCAACAGCGTCAACGATGTCATCATCATGCTGACGTTGGGGGTAATAGGATGGTTGCTTAACCGTTATGGCTTCAAACCATCGCCGATCGTGCTGGGCCTGATCCTGGGGCCTATTGCCGAGCAGGGCTTCGTGCAGGGCTTTTTGATGGGGCGAGCTAGCGGTTCCTATGCGGGGACGTTCTTTGGTGGGCCGATTTCGCTGACGATCATCGCCCTGTCGATTCTCAGCCTCTTCTACCCATTGATCAAGGCACGCCGTGCCTGGCGGCGCAATCCGAACAGTGCAGGTGACCCCTACCAGGAGGTTTTGTAATGACGAAGGAACTTCCCAAGGTTCAGGCGGCTTGCTCGGCGCGTTCCGAGTTCCTGATGCCAGTGTTGTTCATCGCTATAGGCGGTATTTGTCTATGGCAGAGTCAGGGCATGAGCCAGCTTGGTGCCATCTTTCCCGTCACCATCGCAATAGTGACCATCGTTTCGGGGTTGCTGCGACTCGGCCAGCTAATGTTGCGCGGCGTGTCAAGCAACACCGAGCGAGAACGGGGTTCTACCCCACGACGGGTACTGATGGTGTTAGCGATGGCGGCCTGGGCATTCATTATGCCGTGGGCGGGCTTTCTGCTGGCAGGGCTGGTGAGCTTCGTAACTTTGATGATGATTGCTCAATATAAACCCTGGACACCGAGACGGCTAATGGGCCACTTGATCAGTGGCATCTTGCTGGTGGCGTTTTTCTACGGCTTGTTTGCTTTGCTGCTCAATGTCCCTTTGCCGGTGGGCCGGTGGTGGATGTAATCAAGCTGTTTGTGTCGCGTCATATAACAAAGCTGATAACGGGCCTAGCTTGGCAATAAAGCAGGAGTACGCATGGTTAAAATCGTGATATCTGAATTCATGGATGAAGAGGTCGTCGTGAGCCTCAAGGATCGATTTGAGGTGATCTTTGAAACCTCTTTGGTGGATAACCGTCCATCGCTACTGGAAGCCGTTGCTGACGCTGACGGTATTATCGTGCGCAACCGTACCCAGGTGGATGCTGAATTATTGGCGGCCGCATCTCGCCTCAAGGTAGTGGGGCGCCTCGGGGTAGGGCTCGACAATATCGATATGGATGCCTGTAAGGCTCGAGGCGTTGCGGTTAAACCGGCGCATGGCGGGAATGGTAGTTCGGTTGCTGAGTACGTGCTGACCGGTATTTTGCTATTGCGTCGTCAGGCCTACTTTTCCAGTCAGTCAATGCTGGCAGGCGAGTGGCCGCGTCAGGCGTTGATTGGCCGAGAAGCAAGTGGTTCTACGCTGGGACTGGTCGGCTTCGGTGCCATCGCACGGGAGACCGCACGGCGAGCGCTGGCTCTGGATATGAAAGTAGTCGCTTTCGATCCGCATTTGCCCGCTGATGCGCCTGAGTGGGCTGGTGTCGAACGTCACGACAGCCTCTCTGCCTTGTTGGAAGTGGCCGATGTGGTCAGCTTGCACGTTCCATTGACTGATGAGACGCGTCATCTGATTGATGACGCTGCCTTGAAGCGCATGAAGCACAGCGCCATTTTAGTCAATGCTGCACGCGGCGGTATTGTCGATGAAGCCGCTTTGGCCACGGCCCTGCGTGAGAACCGCTTGGCCGGTGCCCTGCTTGATGTCTTTGAGCAAGAGCCCTTGCAGAGTGGCTCGGTACTGGAAAGTGTTCCGAACCTCATCCTGACGCCCCATATCGCGGGGGTCACTGAAGAATCCAATGCCCGTATCAGTCAGATGACCGCCGATAATGTTCGTGAAGTTCTAGAGAAGACAGAGGGGGCGTATGAGTGACAACATCGAACTCAATGTGACTCAGGTTCGTGAACTGGCCATGGCCGCTATGCGTGGTCGCGGCTTCGGTGAAGCTGAGGCTGCTGCAACCGTGGAGGCTTTGCTGGCTGCTGAACGCGACGGTTTGCCATCGCATGGTCTATCGCGACTACCTTTCTATCTGGATCAGGCGACCAGTGGCAAGGTCGATGCGTCGGCGGTGCCTCGGATAGAGTCTGATGGGGCTGTGGTACGCGTTGACGCTAAGCACGGCCTGGCCTTTCCTGCGGTAGAGCGGGGGCTCGAAGCTGGCTATGAATGCGTCGCGCAATCAGGCGTGGCAGCGGTGTCCATTGCCCGCTCCCATCACTTCGGAGTGGCCGGTGCTCCAGTGGAGGCTGCAGCACGTCGCGGTTATCTGGCGCTGGCGTTCAGTAATGCACCTTCCGCGATGGCCCCTTGGGGCGGCAAACTACCTTTGTTCGGTACCAACCCTATCGCGTTTGCATGCCCGCGTCGTGATAGTGATCCACTGTTGATTGACCTGTCGTTGTCAAAGGTGGCGCGTGGAAAGGTCATGATGGCAAAGATCAAGGGAGAGCCGATCCCGGAAGGTTGGGCGTTGGATATCGAAGGGCGCTCAACGACGGATCCCGATGAGGCGATTGCAGGGAGTATGGTGCCCGCCGGTGATGCCAAAGGGGCCGCGTTAGCGCTGATGGTTGAGCTACTGACGGCAGGGCTGACCGGTAGCAATTTCGGGTTTCAGGCAAGCTCCTTTTTTGATGCAGAAGGCAAGCCTCCTGGTATTGCGCAACTGATTTTGCTGATTGATCCGCAGCGGTTTTCCCCGGGCTTCGTCGAGCATGCCGAAAGTCTTTTTGCGGCCATGTTGGAACAGCCCGGTGTTCGCATACCGGGTGAGCGTCGCTTTCAACTGCGCCGTGAGGGCGATGGCCAGGTCACATTGTCCACCTCTCTTGTCGCCGCGCTTGAGAGTCACGCGGCAGCGAGCTGACTTTCAAGCGGTTGTGTTTAATGGGCCAGTCGATTCCCGGATGACTAAGGGAGCGTCCAGCAACTGCCGGTGTGGGAGTGTTTCGCCCTCAATGCGGGCCACTAATGCATCGGCGACTTGATACCCGATATCAGTGGCAGGAACCGCCACGGTGGTAAGCGCTGGCGTCATGAAGCGGGCTTGGGGAAGGTCATCGAAGCCCGTGACCGAGAGTTCATGCGGTATGCATACACCGGCACGTTGGGCGGCCAACATGACGCCGAAAGCCAAGGTGTCGTTGCCGCACAGTATGGCGGTGGGAGAGGGTTGAAGTTGCATCAGGGTCTCGAACGCCTGAAAGCCTTCGGCAATACCGTAATCGACGGTAATTATGTGTTCGGGGAGTATCGAACAGCCGGCCAGCTCGGCTGCCTGAAGAAAGCCTTGCATCCGGGCACGGGCACGATCATTGCTTTCTACCGGTGCGCTTACCACTGCCAGCCGACGATGCCCAAGTTGTAGCAGGTGTTCGGCCAGTGCGCGTGCCGGAGCGGTATTGTCAAACCCGATGCATGGCCACTCGATGTCGTCGATGCCATGCCAGCAGGTCAAAAAAGGAAGCTTACGCCGCTTCAGGGTCGTCAGTACAAGAGGTCGATGATCGTGGCCGATCAGCACCAGACCATCAACACCTTGCTGGATAAGGGTCTGCAAAGCGTCGAATTCATCATCAAGGTCGTAGCGGTAGGTGGCAATAAGCAAGCGGCAATCGTGATGTTTGAGACGTTGCTCCAGGCTGTTGATGCCAGTACTGAAAACAGAATTGTCCAGGGTGGGCACAAGCACTCCGATCGCACCAATGCGCCGCGAGGCAAGTGCACGGGCGGTACCGTGCGGTACGTAGCCAAGTTTATCTATAGCGGCTTCTACACGCACCCGCAGTGGCTTGCTGACATGGGGAATCCGATTGAGAACCCTTGATACCGAGGCTGTCGAAACGCCGGCCTCTCGAGCGACATCTGTCAGCAAAATGTTTCGTAATTCTTTGTTCATTAAAGATTTTTTCCTTTTTTATATCGTTGGATACCTGTGTGTTTACGTGATCGTAGCGAAGGTAAATTTTTTCTGGACAATTCATCTATATGAGTTTAACTTGAAAACATGGTCTTGTAAGCGCTTACATTCAGGTTGTTCCTATATACAACTTCAAAGCGTAATTTGAAAGAGCGACTGCCAAGGCTAGGTACGGAAACACTGACGGGCGAAGGATAATGACAAGAACAAGATTCGAGGAGTCAATCTATGTCGGATTCACCTAATAAACCCTCCAAGAGTAAGAGCCTGGGGGCGCTCATGTGGGTAGCCTTCGGTCTTTTTGCGATCTTCTTCCTTAATGTTGCGATTCAGCGCTTCAATCCAGGGTTGTTGAGTATCTCTGCAGCCCAAGAAGCGCTGCTGCTAGTCATTGCAACAGGCGTTTTTATCTCTGCCTGCATGAAGCTCGAATCTCGAAATTCTCACACCGCATGAACTGAGCCGATTGAAGGCTTAACAATAAATACAAGGAGCACGCTGATGTCTCTTTTCAAACATTTCAATACATTCAACCCCGGTATTTCTGGTGAACCTAGCCTTCCAGAACGCCGCCAATTCATGATGAGCGTTGGGCGTTACGGCTTTGGTGCCGCCGTTATTGGCGCTGTTGGTGGCGTCCTTTTCTCCGAGCAAGCCATGGCGCAAACGGCTCAGGAGGAGAGTAAGCTTCAGGCTACTGCTGAAGTGACCATTGTGTTAGCGACAGGGTACCGGGTTGGTTCGAGTCGAGCTTATCCGATCATGCAGCTGAATTTTAAAGAAAATCTGCAGAACTTCACGGGTGGCCGGGTTTACGTCCGGTTGGCCCCTGCTGGTGAATTGGGTGTGGGTGATGCGCTGATCAGTAAGGTGCAGAATGGATCTGTCGCGATCGCTCAGCATTCCATGTCAAACCTTGCCGCCTTCGCACCGGAGGTCGATCTGATCAATATTCCCTATTGGTGTGGTAATAACCAGAATCTTGTCAACCTGGTCACTTCGCAAGCCTGGCAAAACGTGGTGCATAAAAAGGTAGAAGAGCGCGGGTTCAAGGTGCTTTCTTATATCTGTATCGATCCCCGTACCGTCGCTGTCCGTCGTGGTCTTCTGGATGGTCCAGCGAAAACCCCGGAAGATATCAGGGGTATCAAGTTCCGCGTACCTTCCTCGCAAATCCTGCAAAAGGTTTACCGGCTGTTGGGTGCCAATCCAACCCCGGTGGCGTGGGGGGAAACATCCTCTGCCATGCAGCAGGGCGTCGCGGATGCGCTTGACCCCAGCGTTCAGGCGCTGCTGGTTTTTGGCTTCACGGACGTTTTACAGAGTATTTCGACTATCCAGTCGGTGGCTGATGCGCAGGTTTATACCTGCAACAAGGAGTGGTTTGACTCACTTTCCGCTCCCATTCAGGACGGTGTCATGCAAGCTGCCGAGACGACCTTCCGCGAAAACCTGGCCAAGGTTCCAGCAGCCCGTGCTTATGCTTATAACCAGATGCGTCAGGCCGGTGTCGAGATCTACTCACCCACTGAAGACGAAATAGGCCAGTGGCGTGATCGCTGTGGCCATCATCTGTCGGACTGGGATGACACTAAGCGTGAGCTGGCGGGTTCGATGGATATTTTTGAACAGTTGTTAGCCGCTACGGAGGAGTACAATGGCTACTTCGTCGACAGCAACAGCTAAAATGTCAAAATGGAGAGCGTTCCGTTTACGCTGCGACAAGATTGATCGTAATGCTGAACGCTGGCTTCTATTAACCTTCTACGCACTCATCATTTTGACGATTGCCATTGAAGTCTTTCGACGCTTCGTAATGAACTACTCCTCGTCCTGGGGCGAGGAAGTTGCGCGGTATGCCTTTATATATCTGGCCTGGCTTGCCGCTGCGGCAGCCGTCAGGGATCGTGCGCACATTCGCATCGACGTCCTGGTCAACCTTGGCGGTCCTCGCATGAAGCGCCTCGCGTGGTGGTTTGCGGATATTGCGACACTGGTGCTGGCAGTATGGGCATTGTGGTTGTCGATTTCTCCTATTCTCACTTCCATAAACTTTGGGTCGATAACACCTGGTCTACGTGTTTCGCAGGCTATCTTTTTGGCTGCAGTGCCGCTCGGTTTTACATTGATTGTAATACGAGTGGTGCAGTCAATGCTGGCAGATATCCGTCGTATACAACGCGGTGAGCCAGTATTTGATGGCCAGAAACTGTTTGACTGAGGAGAAGCGTGATGGAGTTTTTGGCATATCAACCGGCTGCCGCAGATCTGGGTTGGACGTTCTTCTTACCGATATTGGGTCTGGTCGTCATGATTGCATTGGGCGTACCGATCTGGGTAGCTATCGGACTGGGTACCTTGACAGCGCTTACATTTACTGAGGCATTGCCCTTATCGGTATTTGGAGCCTCTCTTTTCCAAGGAATCAACGCTTTTGCATTAATTGCGGTGCCACTGTTTATCTTGACGGGTGATGCCTTGGTTCGCTCTGGCCTCTCGGATAAATTGTTGAATCTGGCACAGGCCACCGTAGGCAGTTTCCGTAGTGGCGTTGGAAGCTCTACGACATTGGGCTGTGGATTCTTTGCCTGTATCTCAGGCTCTGATGCGGCAGGTGCCGCAGCGGTGGGGCGCATGACGATCCCTCGTCTGGTTGAAAGGGGATATCCTCTTCCGGCAGCGTGTGCGCTGGTGGCTGCAGGGGCCTGTACGGGTATTCTGATACCGCCCTCCATTGCCTATATCGTCATTGGTTTAGTGCTTGGCATGCCGGTTTCCACGTTATTTCTGGCCGCAATCATCCCCGGTATTCTGGTGATGCTGGCGATCATGATGACGAACGTGGTGCTTAACCGGATGCATGGTTTTGAGAAGGGACATGAGCATTTTTCGTTGCAAAAATGGCTGCATGCGGTCTGGGATGCACGATGGGCACTGTTTGTACCTATTGTTATTCTTGGCGGGATTTATTCAGGCATCTTTACGCCAACAGAAGCGGCGTCAGTGGCTGTCGTCGTTGTGGTGCTGGTGGGTATGAAGCAAGGCACGCTTACTCTGAGTGATATTCCACGCATGCTGGAATCATCGGCACGGGTGTGTGGGGTCATTGTGCCGATCATTGCGATTGCGCACCCATTGGCTCAGATGCTGGCCAGCCTGTCTATTCCGCAAACCATGGTGGGAAGTATCACTGGCGTTACCGACTCTTCAGTGCTGATTATTTTGATGATGATCGGGGTACTAGTTCTGGCGGGTTGCGTGATGGAGGCGACGCCAAACATCGTTATTCTGGCGCCTCTTTTATTGCCACTTGCGCAGACGGTGGGAATGGATAATTTTCACTTTGCCATCCTGATGATTACCACGCTGGGGTTGGGTTTCATTACTCCGCCGTTGGGTCTTAACCTTTTCGTTGTCGCCGGGTTGACACGTTGCTCTGTGCTGGCAATAGCGCGCTATGCAATTCCCTTCGTGTTAGCCATGTTATCCGTGGCTTTATTGGTCGCTTTCGTGCCTTGGCTATCGCTCTGGTGGCGGTAATAACATAACTATCTTGCACTTAATTAAAGAGAGCATTGCCCATAAAAATTGTAAGCGCTTACAATTTTGTGGGCAGGCAATATTACTTGGCCGTGAAAATAGGCAGTTTTAAATATGAGGGATTGATGCTGCGTCATTTATCACCGGACAGGTAAATAACAACCGTTGTGTCGTTTGGCTTTTTCAAGAGCCTCTGCGCGCGGATTAAAGCGTAAATAAAATCAATAAGAGGAATATAAAAATGGCAATTACTTACTATAAAAAAGCTGATAAAAACGCATCGACTGGCTACGACCAGACTCAGGAAATTGTTGCAAGGATGCTCGCCGAAATCGAAGCTGAAGGAGAAAGCAAGGCCAAGGAGTACTGTCTCAGCCTGGATGGTTGGCAAGGCGATATTGTGGTCGGCCGAGAGCAGATCGAGGCGGCGAAAGCGAAAGTACCTGAGCAGCTCAAGCAGGACATTCAGTTTGCTTACGAACGGGTAAGCCGCTTTGCTGTCGCCCAGCGTGACAGCATCGGCGAGTTCGAAACCGAGTTGTCGCCGGGTCTTTTTGCTGGCCAGAAGCTGATTCCGATGGAAACGGCCGGCTGCTATGTCCCCGGCGGACGCTATGCGCATATCGCTTCGGCGATCATGAGCGTTGCCACGGCCAAGGTAGCAGGCGTCCAAAACGTTGTGGCATGTTCGGTGCCTCGTGACGAGCAGGGGATTCATCCGGCAATTCTTTATGCCATGGACCTGGCGGGAGCTGACACCATTCTCCAGATGGGCGGCGTACAAGGTATTGCGTCCATGGCCTTTGGGCTGTTCACCGGCAACCCGGCCGATATCCTCGTCGGACCGGGTAACCGTTTCGTTGCCGAGGCCAAACGCCAGTTATTCGGGCGCTGTGGTATCGACATGTTTGCAGGCCCCACCGAGATCGGGATCATCGGCGATCATAATGCTGACCCTAATATTGTGGCGGCTGACCTGGTGGGACAGGCCGAGCATGGTCCGGATACCCCCGTCTGGTTATTTACAACCTCCAGGGAGCTGGCGGAAGCGGTGGCAGAACGTATGCCGGGTCTGATCGAGTCGCTTCCCGAGACACAACGCAAAGCAGCGGAGGTTGCCTGGCGTGATTACGGTGAAATCATCCTCTGTGATACTCGCGAAGAAGTTGTGGAAGTCAGCGACCGCTATGCCTCCGAACACCTGGAGCTGCAGGTTGAAGACCTCGATTGGTGGGTGGCGCGACTAAGCAGTTACGGCTCACTGTTTGTCGGTGAGGAAACCACCGTCGCCTTTGGGGACAAGTGTTCCGGAACCAACCATATCTTGCCGACGAAAGGGGCCGCTCGCTATACCGGCGGCCTGTGTGCCCAGAAGTTTCTCAAGGTCGTGAGTTATCAGCGCCAGAGTCGCGAGGCAACTCGCAGTGTGGCCTCTGCCACTGCCCGCCTGTCTCGTTGCGAAGGCATGGAAGGGCATGCGCGTACCGGTGATGTTCGTCTGGCGAAGTACTATCCGGACGAGACGTTTGATCTGGTCATTCACGAGGAGATCTAAGATGCAGCCGGACTTCAGTCTCGATGGTCAGGTGGCGCTGGTAACAGGCGGAAGCAGTGGCCTGGGGCGGGCCATGGCCGAGGCACTGGCGGCGTCAGGTGCCAAGGTGGTAGTGGCTGCCCGACGGCGTCAGGCACTCGAAGAGAGTGTGTCGGCAATCGAAGCACAGGCCGGTCAAGCGGCCGCTCTCGTTGCCGATCTCGCTGCACCGGAATCGCTGGATGATATTGCTCGTCGTGCAGCCGAGCCTTTCGGCACCGTGACAATCCTAGTCAACGCTGCGGGTGTCAATCTGCGCCAACCGATTGAGGAAGTCGATTTGGCTTCCTGGCAGCTGACACTGCAGCTTCATCTGGGGACGCCTTTCTTTTTGTCCCAGGCATTGGTGCCGGGCATGCGCGAAAAAGGCTATGGGCGCATCATTAATCTGGCCTCGCTGCAGTCGCAGCGAGCCTTCCCCAACAGCGCGCCCTACGGCGCCGGTAAAGGCGGCATTGTTCAGCTGACCCGCGCCATGGCCGAGGCATGGTCCAGGCATGGCATCAATATTAATGCAATTGCGCCAGGCTTCTTTCCCACTGAGCTGACGGCACCGGTCTTCGATGATCCGGTGTCGGCCGGGAATCTGGCCGAACGAACGGCTATCGGTCGCAATGGCAGCATGACTGATATCGCCGGTCCGACGGTATTTCTGGCTTCCCCAGCCTCCGGTTACATCACGGGGCAAACGCTCTATGTCGATGGTGGTTTTACCGCCAAATAACTTGACCCCGCGAGGAGTTGCACTATGCAAGCACTTTATTATGTTGGCCCTGAGCAGGTTGAAATGCGCGAGACTGAAGAGGTGCCGTTGGCCGAAGGGGAATCCCGGGTACGCATTCTAGCGACAGGGATCTGTGGTTCCGATCTGCATGCGTTTCATGGTCATGATCCGCGTCGTCAGCCGCCGTTAATCTTGGGCCATGAGGCTGCTGGTGAGGTGCTGGAAGGCCCGCTTGCCGGTAAGCGAGTGACCATGAACCCCCTTATTGTCTGCGGGCATTGCGACTACTGCCTGGAGGGCCGCCAGAATCTTTGTACCAATCGCACCATGATTGGCATGACCCGTCCCGGCACGTTCGCTGAGACACTCACCATCCCTAATCACTGTTTGATCGAACTGCCTGATTCCTTGTCTGCCGTGGCAGCAGCACTGACCGAGCCCGCAGCTACTGCATTACATGGGGTGAATCGTTTGGCACGTTGTCTTTTGAGGCCGCTCTCTGAGGCTCGGGTGCTGGTGATTGGCGCTGGCGCCATTGGTCTGCTCACAGGGCTGATCCTGCGCCATAAAGGGGTACGTCATCTGCAACTCGCCGAAACGAATCCACTCCGGCGAAGCACTGCAGAAGAGGCTGGACTCACTGCTTTTGACCCACGCAATGAAACACCGGAGACAGATACCTTCGAAGCGGTCTTTGATTGCGTCGGGTCGGCACCCACCCGGGATATGGCTGTGCGGTTCGTGCGACCTGGCGGGGCCATCATGCATCTGGGGCTGCAGGACAACGAAGGTGGGTTGGATACCCGAGCCATCACACTCAAGGAAATTGCCTTCCTCGGCGCATACACGTACACCTCTACCGACTTGAGAGCCACGGTCGACCTGCTGGATTCGCAAGCGCTGGGGGATCTCTCTTGGGTGGAAGTCCGCCAGCTCAATGAAGGCGCTGCCGCTTTCGCGGATCTTGTTGCGGGCCGAACCCCGGCGGCCAAAATCATCCTGAGCCCCTGACGTATCCATGACATTTCTGAATGATTCGCAGCGGTAATGTATTGCGGCATGTCGACAGACTCGCGACGACAATAACAAGGATCTGATGTAGCGCTGCGCTATTGAGGCTGAACGCTAGCCTCGCATCAGTCGCATGTCCTTGGCGGGGCATAACAGCATTAGGAGAACAGGGAAATGAAGCCACCAATATTCACGTCACCTGAGGCTGGTTGGTCCTTTCGGCTGGTCCGTCGGATTGGTAACTTCCGCGACATTGGCCGTGGCCTGTTAGTGTGCGTCACTATCGCTTTGGCCACTACGTTCATCGCCGATCACTATGGAGGTCCGACGCTACTTTATGCGTTGCTATTCGGTATGTCGCTGCACTTTTTGAGTGACGAGGGACGTTGTCGTGAAGGCATCGAATTTGCCGCTCGCACCGTCCTTCGCTTGGGAGTGGCATTGCTGGGAGCGAGGATGACTTTCGAGCAAGTGGGCGAGCTCGGAGTTGGGGTTGTGCTCACTGTTATAGGGTCTGTGGTGATTGTCATCGTGATAGGGACGGTGCTTGCCAGGGCGTTAGGCTTACCCCGTGACCTGGGTCTCTTGACTGGTGGCGCTGTCGCCATCTGCGGGGCATCGGCGGCATTAGCTCTGTCGGCGGTGATGCCGCGCCATGAGGACAGTGAACGTAATACAATTCTCACGGTGGTCGGTGTGACCACGCTCTCAACCGTCGCAATGGTGATCTATCCACTGCTCGCTGGGGCTCTGGAACTGGCTAATGTCCAGACAGGAATTTTCCTAGGCGGTACTATCCACGACGTAGCTCAGGTAGTGGGAGCCGGTTACATGATCTCGGAGGAAACGGGGGACATCTCAACACTGGTTAAATTGGTGCGAGTTGCCATGCTGGTGCCAGCAGTAATGGTCTTCATGTGGCTATTTCGAGCATCGCGTCAGGGAGAGGGACAGGCAACCAAGGTCCCGATGTTACCGAGTTTTCTGGTGGGCTTTGTGATTCTAGTCGTGGTCAATAGCTTGGGATTGATTCCCGATGCAGTGAATGACGGAATGTCGACGCTGTCACGCTGGTGCCTCGTCACGGCCATTGCCGCCTTGGGTATCAAGACCTCATTCCAGAAGCTTGCCGTGGTGGGATGGAAACCGGTGATATTAATGGCCTTGGAAACAGTGCTACTGCTGGCCATCGTGCTTGGTGTGGTGTTGTTCGGGGGTTTAGGGGTTTAGGGGTTTAGTGAGTGGTAGCGCTGTGGATGTTTTTAAAATCACACATGGAACGGCTAACAGAAACAATGCGTTAATTACTTTTGGGGAGCTATTCACCACATAAAGCGCTTGAAAATCAATTATTTGACTGTTTTTCAGGATGGCTTTCAATAATGAGATAAATATTTATCTTATTGTTTGTTATGTGTTTTTTAATTTTTAGATGAATCTCCTTTCTCAGTCATAAAAAATAAAAATTTATATTAATCAGATAGATAATCTCATGGCTCAAGCTGAATAATTACTTTAATTTTTGTGAAAAACCCGCCAACATATTGCTTTGCATGGAGTGCATATATCGAGCGGCGAGTGGACATGGTCGACCCGCAGGCCATAGGCTAACCATAAAGAGACCCTCTCGCTTGAGGCAATCGAAATTGTGAGTGGCGTCATTCGTCCACTGAGTAAAGAGAGTGACGTTGCCGTTTGCTAATCAAAAAAACAGTGGCTCTTCATGCCGTTAACGCTATGTTAGGCATCCAGGCACAACTAAGTGGCTATAACATCAACAATTCGGGAGATTTACTGTGAAGATTGGAGCACCCAGGGAAACGGCCAAGGGCGAAGCGCGTGTCGCTTTGACGCCCGAAAGCGCCGTGCACATACAGAAATTGGGCCACGAATGCCTGGTGGAAAGCGGAGCCGGTGCGGCGGCGGGTTTTTCCGACGAAGCCTATAAAGAGGCCGGTGTTACCGTCATCGATAGTGCCGAAAAGCTATGGGCCGACGCCGAGATCGTCATCAAGGTACGTGAGCCTTCCCAGGTGGAGGTCGGTTACCTGCGTGAAGGTCAAACACTGATCGCCTTTTTTTGGCCGGCGCAGAATGAGTCATTACTGGAAGAGTGCCGGGCCAAAGGCGCTACCGTAATTGCCATGGACATGGTGCCGCGTATTTCCCGCGCGCAGAAGATGGATGCGCTGTCCTCGATGGCCAATATCGCTGGTTATCGCGCGGTGATCGAGGCGGGCAACAATTTTGGGCGTTTTTTCACCGGTCAGGTCACGGCAGCGGGCAAGGTGCCTCCGGCCAAGGTGTTGATCATCGGTGCCGGTGTGGCGGGGCTTTCGGCTATCGGCACCGCGACCAGCCTGGGCGCCATGGTGCGTGCCTTCGATGTGCGGCCTGAGGTGGCCGAACAGATCGAATCCATGGGCGCCGAGTTCCTGTTTCTGGATTTCGACGAGAACCAGGATGGTGCCGGCAGCGGTGGCTATGCCGCGCCTTCCAGCCCTGAATTTCGCGAGAAACAGCTGGAATGTTTCCGCGAACAGGCGCACGAAGTCGATATCGTCATCACCACGGCGCTGATTCCGGGTAGGCCCGCGCCCAAATTGTGGCTCGAGGACATGGTTAAGGCCATGAAGCCCGGTTCGGTGATTGTCGACCTTGCAGCCGAAAAGGGCGGCAACTGCGATTTGACCAAACCCGACCAGAAAGTGGTCAGCGACAACGGTGTGACCATTGTCGGCTACACTGATTTTCCCTCGCGGATGGCGACTCAGTCATCACTGCTTTATTCCACCAATATTCGCCACATGTTGACCGACCTCACCCCGAAGAAAGACGGTGACGTCGTGCATGACATGGAAGACGACGTGATTCGTGGCGCCACGGTCACTCATCAGGGTGAGATCACCTTTCCGCCTCCGCCGCCCAAGGTAAAGGCGATTGCCGCGGCCAAGCCCAAGGAGAAAGTCAAGGAGCCCACGCCGGAAGAAAAGAAAGCCGCCGAGCTTGCGGCGATCCGGGCTCAGACCAAGCGTCAGGTGACATTGCTGGGGGTGGGCGGGTTACTTATGCTGGTATTGGGGCAAATCGCACCGGCATCGTTCATGCAGCATCTGATCGTTTTCGTGCTGGCCTGTTTTGTGGGTTATCAGGTGATATGGAACGTCAGCCATGCGCTACATACACCACTAATGGCGGTGACCAATGCCATTTCCGGGATCATTATTCTGGGAGCCGTCTTGCAGATAGGCTCGGGTAACTGGGTGGTGGTCATACTTGCGGCGATTTCCGTGCTGATCGCTACCATCAATATCGTGGGTGGCTTCCTGGTGACACGCCGGATGCTGGCCATGTTCCAAAAATCATAAACGCGGGGATACGACATGTTAGGTCAAGGTTTCGTTTCTGCCGCGGCAATTGCGGCAAGTATACTTTTCATCCTTTCCTTGGGTGGGTTGAGTAATCAGGAAAAGGCCAAGCGGGCGGTGTGGTATGGCATCGTGGGCATGGCCATTGCGGTGTTGTTCACTGCCTTCGGACCCGGAATCGGTAGCTACTGGATCATGATCCCGATGGTTCTTATCGGGTCGGTGATCGGTTGGAATATCGCCAAGCGCGTCGCGATGACCGAAATGCCGCAACTGGTCGCAGCACTGCACAGTTTCGTGGGTCTGGCGGCGGTGTTCGTGGCCTGGAGCGCGGATCTGGAGCGTACACGGGTCGCCTCGGCGCTACTTGCAGGCGAGGCCACGGATAGATTTTCGGCCTTTGCCGCCCTGTTGGTCACCAAGACCCCCGCCGAGTTGACGTTTCTTCAAGTCGAAATCGTGTTTGCCATCTTCATCGGCGCAGTAACCTTCACCGGCTCGGTGATTGCTTACGGCAAGCTGGCGGGCAAGGTCGATGGTAAATCCCGTCAGTTGCCCGGCGGGCACATGCTCAATGCCGCAGCGGCGGTATTGTCACTGGTCATGGCTATCGCCTATCTCAACGGCGCGGGCTTCTGGTCATTGCTGGTACTGGCGGCATTGGCTTTCTTCATCGGCTATCACTTGATCATGGGGATCGGTGGGGCGGATATGCCGGTGGTGGTTTCGATGCTGAACAGCTATTCCGGCTGGGCGGCGGCGGCCATCGGGTTCACGCTTTCCAATGACCTCTTGATCGTTACCGGTGCCTTGGTGGGGTCTTCTGGTGCGATTCTTTCCTACATCATGTGCAAAGCAATGAATCGCAACTTCGTCAGCGTCATCCTGGGTGGCTTTGGCAGCGGCGCCAAGGGTGAGTCCGCCGAGATCGAAGGCGAGCAGGTGGCTATCGATGCCGGTGGCGTAGCGGCAGCGCTCAATGATGCGGAGAGTGTCATCATCGTGCCGGGTTACGGCATGGCGGTTGCCCAGGCGCAGAATTCAGTCAGGGAATTGACGCGCAAGCTGCGCGATGCGGGCAAGAATGTACGCTTTGCGATTCATCCCGTGGCGGGCCGCTTGCCGGGGCACATGAACGTCCTGTTGGCCGAGGCCAAAGTGCCTTACGACATCGTGATGGAAATGGATGAGATCAATGATGACTTTCCGAATACGGACGTGGTTATCGTGATCGGCTCCAACGATATCGTGAACCCGGCGGCACAGGAGGATCCCAACAGCCCCATCGCCGGCATGCCGGTATTGGAAGTATGGAATGCCAAGCAGGTGTTCGTTTCCAAGCGTGGGCAGGGTACCGGCTACTCGGGTATCGAGAATCCGCTATTCTTCAAGGAGAATACGCGCATGTTCTATGGCGATGCCAAGAGCAGTATCGATTCCCTGGTGCCGTTGATCGACTGAAACACCTGGCTTGAGCATTAAACTGTTAGTAATAAGCTGTTGGTTAAGCGCCCGGGTCGTCGAAATCGGCCCGGGTTTTCTGGTTCAACATAGCACTGGCAAAGAATTGCCACTGGCAAGGAGTAACCATGAACCTGTCTGATCCTTTTCACCTCGCGGTACAAGTACGCGATATCGACGAAGCTCGTCAATTCTACGGGAATTTTCTGGGTTGCCCGGAGGGGCGCTCATCGGAAAGCTGGGTGGACTTCAATCTTTACGGCCATCAGTTCGTGTGTCATTTGAATCCTGCGCTCAAGGACAATCCCGTCACCAGCCACAAGAACCCGGTCGATGGTCACGGCGTGCCGGTACCGCATTTCGGTGTGGTGCTGGACATGGCATCCTGGGAGGCATTGGCCAAGAAGTTGCGTGAACACGGGGTCTCCTTCGAGATCGAGCCCTATATACGCTTCAAGGGTGAAGCCGGTGAACAGGCCACCATGTTCTTCTACGACCCTTCGGGTAACGCCCTGGAATTCAAGGCCTTCAAGAATCGGGATGAACAGCTGTTCAAGAAGAACTGAGCCAATTCCCGAAGCCTCAAGGAAAAGAGCGAGTTAATCGCCAAGAGGCGCCTCGCTATTTCCTTTGTAGTCGCCCCCCTCACACAATCGCATGGGGAATAAAGCACGAGGTGTCCTTGGTGATCTTGCCGCTATCTTCACGAATGCCCATGCCGCAGGCACGATCGCCGACCACCCAGCTGCCGATCAGCGCATGCTGATCGCCGAATTTGGGCATGGGCTGATACGCTTGGCGAATATAGGGGCTATCGGTGTAAGGCCCGTCGACAAACTCGCGTTCACCGGCATCGGTGACCAGTTCGATATTGCTCCCCTCACGCGAGAAAAACGGCTTGCGCACCCAGCCGGGGGGCAACGGCTGGCTGGGGTCGTCGTCGAAGAAGGCGGGCAAGAGGTTGGGGTGGCCTTCGTTATACTTCCACAATAACGGCAGAATGCCTTTATTGGACAGAATCGCTTTCCAGGGTGGCTCGAACCAGTGGGTTTGCATGGCGGGCAGCTGTTCGCCAAAAGTGTCATGGGCCATTTCTTCCCATGGATAAAGCTTGAAGATGGCTCGAATCGGGTTGTCGTCGAGATCGACGAAATGCGTCATGCCGGGGTTCAGGCCAATATCCTGCATGAACACGAAAGGCGCCTTGAGGCCGGCCTGGACCGCAATATCCTGCAGATAATGCACGGTGGCCCGTTCTTCCACGTTATCTTTTACGCAGGAGAAATGCAGCGTTGCGTCTTCGAGCCGCTGCCCCAGATGGGCCATGACGTTGAGCAGGCGTTCCTGGATGGAGTTGTACTGGTCGGCCTGACGTGGAATAAGCCCTTGCTGAATGGCTTGTTCCAGCCACACCCACTGAAAAAAACCCGCTTCGTAGATGGAAGTGGGGGTGTCGTAGTTCAGTTCGAGAAGCTTCGCCGGTCCGTTACCGTCATAGGCGAAATCCATGCGCCCATAAAGGTGGGGCTGCCCCTCCGCCCATGAGCGGCGAATGGTTTCCCACATGTACTCGGGCAAGGCCAGGCGTCGCATCAGTTCATCGGAGTGACAGACGCGTTCGACCATGGCCATGCAGAGTTCGTGCAAGGCTTCCGTCGGGGCTTCAATGTCATTTTCGACCTGAGTCAAGGTGAATTGGTAATACGCCGCCTCTTTCCAGTAAGGCGCGCCTTCGATGGTGTGGAAATGAAAGCCCAATTCTTTGGCCAAACCTTTCCAGTTGCGGCGTTCGGCGATATCGATTTTCAGCATGGCGTTCCTAGGGTGTGTGACATCCCATGAGTCACAAGACAAGAATGAGCGTCAACCGGAACGGCTGACGCTTGGCTTGAAGCCTCAAGAGCCCCAGCCGCCTCGTGCCGAGGAACTGGAACCGAAGCCGCTGCGCTGAGTGGCTCGGGTGCTTGCCGTCTGGCGCACAGCAGTACGGGTAGCTTCATTGCGCCGCGCTACTCGCTGTGAGGTATTTCTCGTGGCGGCATTCCAGTCGCCCTGGTTCTGGCGGTTGCGGTAAACCGGTTCCTGGTAGACTCGCTCGATGCTACGTCCACGGTTGGTGTTCGACATCATGTTGCCGACCATGTAGCCCATCATCGCGGGCATGAACCAGCCGCCGCCACTGCTGCCGGTAGCGGCCTGCGCCTGTTCTTCGGTCGGCTTTGTGCAGGCGCCTTCGCCATGCTGGGCTTCACAGGCTTCTAGAGAATCGAAGCGGGGCACTGCCTCAAGCGATGCTTCATAAGCGGCTTCACAGGCATTGCGGGTATAGACGTTGGCGGCAACGCACTCTTCTACACTCTGGAATGCCTTGGGCTCGTCGAAGCGAACGTCGGTAATTTGTTCTTCCGGCTCAGGGCTGCAGGCCGTTAAACCGAAGGCGCCCACTCCCATCAGAGCGAGTGATAAGCGAGCGCTGCGCTTGCGGCGTGGCAATCTTGGTGTTTGATCTTGGGTCGACATGTCCTCTCTCCTTACCACGTCATTGAAGCGGCGTTGAGCAAGCCAACCGAAATGGAGACCGTTGCTACCAGAATGCCGTAGGCGTGGTGCCCCTCGGTGATATGCTGCGACAGGCTCTCTCCCTGCTTGCGCAAGAACAGCTTGAAACCGAAGAACGTCGCCAACTGCACGAAAAAGGCGACAATACCCCACAGCAGAAAATCGATGAAATTGATCGAGTTAGCCATGGCGCTATACAGCGGAATGGTGAAACCCAGGATAGAACCACCGTAAGCCGTTGCGGCCGCTGCATTGCCTTGACGAATCAGCGTCCACTCATGGTGGGGAGTGATAAAGCTGTAGCAAAACATGAACGCAGCCAGCAGTACGATGGCGCCGAACAAATAGGCGAAGAAAAACGGCAAACCTTGTAGGTAAAGTACGATGTTGTCCATGCGGTGGGTCCTTTTGGAATGTTAGAAAAAACACGTTCTAAAAAACATGTTTTGAAGATGATACTGTAAGGAGGGCGTTACTAGAGGGCGTCGATATCCACCGAAGCAACATCCACGCCCAAGTTGTAAACCACCATGAAGCTTCCCTGGCCGTCATCCTCGGCACTGATCAGTAGGTATTCCATACGTTCGGAAGCCTGGATGTTGCGTTCGTAGAGCATGGCATGATGGCGTACCTGCCTGGGCACGAGGCTTTCCAGTGTCGTCACGCTTTCCTCGAAGACCACCGGCGCCGACCAAAGGCTGTCGGGGGCGCCCCAAACGCGGTTGAATTCACAGCTACGTTCCGCGGGCGGCGCGGCGGTGAGGGTGACGCAATTGGCGCCCAATGTATCGGCTTTTTTCTCGACCCCGTTGACTAAGGTATCGAACTCACTATCAGAGACATGCGCAACCCGGTAGAAATCGAAGAGCTTGTATTCGATGACATGCCCGTGTTCGATATTGGCTTGCAGCCAGGTGTCGTTGTCCAGATAAAAGCGAACCAGGTGCGAACCTTGCCCCAGGTCGACATGCCCTACGGCAGCGATATGGTGGTAGCTGTCATCGTCCCAGGCAAAGAGGGCATCCTCGTGGGCACGTAAGCCGATCAGCTGGATCTTGACCCGACCATCCAGGCGCAAGCCTTCGACCGTCTCCAGAGAAACCATCGGTGGCAGTCCCGTGGCGGTAATGGCTGAGTTGTCGGCTCTGGTATCTTGTTGCGTTGAACGAAGCAGTGCTTTGAGCGTCTTGAGCATTACGCCGCTCCTGCGGTGGCATGGTTGAGCAATGTGAGAATATCGTTTTCGGACAGGCGCTTATCTCCCATGTAGTAAAGGGTGTCGCCCGGGGCGAGCACATGATCGAACGGCGGGTTGAGCAGTTGGGTGTCTTGCGTTCCCGATCGACATGCGCCCAATAAAGTGATGTTGTACTGAGCTTTCGCCACGTTCATGAGGTCGCCGTAGCGTACGGCTGGCGTCGCTTGGGGGAGGCGGATCTGATACTGGGTGGCTCCATGGTTGATGGCTAGCAACTCGTTAACGACGCGACTGATGCCTGCATCGGTCGCCGAGCGCACCAGCATTTCGATGGAAAGTCCTTCGGTGCATTCGATACCCGGCAGGGTGCGGCGTAACATGTTGGCCGTGGCGTGGTTATCGCAATGAGCCACGACATGGCAATCCGGGCGCTTCTGGTCATAGACCGAGAGAGCGATGGTGGCCACGCGTTCGTCGGCATCGTCATAGATGATGATGCGACTGGCTCCCTTGACGCCCGCACGTGCTAGTAACTCGGGGCTGGAAAAGCTATCGCCTTTAACAAACTTGACGGTGCCGGGCATGGGATTGTCGATATCCTTGACCACACACAGAACGATGTCGTCCGGCAGGTTGCGATCCTCCAGAAGGATATTGATAATCTTTTTCGTCGGCTCACCATGCCAGCCGATGATCAGCGTGTGGCCGGAAAGGTCCTGGTGGTTGGCTTTCCCCTGCATGATATGTCTCCAAGCTTGGCTGACGTTTGCTGTGGCCTTGCCGATAAAAGCGGCAAAGAGCATGATTCCGCCCGGGATGAGCCACAGTGCAGCGATCCATTGGCCGGCGCCGGTGGTGGGGCTGAAGTCGCCGTAACCCACCGTTGTGGTCGTGGTTATGTAGAAGTAGACCCACAAGCCGAGGCTCTGGGCAATTGGCTCGCTTGCCAGCACCATCATGGCCCAGGACAAGCTGGCATGGCCAAGCACGACAATCAGCAGAAACGTCCAGCTGACGTTGATGGTGGATGCCTGTAGCGCTTTCATCAGGCGCAAGAAAATCGGCACGGCCCTTCCTTTTCGCAACATTACTCAAGACCTGTCCGAAAGGGCAGGTCTGTCATGGGTGAGACTTATTCGGGGGCCGATCCCTTGTTGCTTTTCGCTTTCAGGCGGGCCAGTACATCATCGGCCTTGCGATTGGTGGCCCCGATGCCGGCATCTTTCAGGCGCGCTTCGAGAGAGCTTCCGCTTTCTTCGGCGGCCATTTGATCGGCGGCTTTCATCTGGGCGGAGTCGAGCTGCTGACGTTCCTTGATGCGGTCGAGCGATTCCATGGCGCTGTGCATCGCACTGTTCTGGCCGGAGTGGCGAGCGGCAACCGCGGACTGGGCTTTCTGCGCCGATTCGGTCGCTTTCACCACGCTGACCTGCTGCTTGAACTGGCGCAACTGATTTTCGGTGCCGCGAATGGCCCCGCGCAGGCTTTCAATGCTTGCGTCATACTCAGTCACGATGGCACGTTCCGCGTCCAGGTCATCCTGCAATGCCACGATACGGTTGGCGACTTCCACTGCCAACTCTTCCTCACCTTTATCCAGGGCGGCTGCGGCACTTTGCTCCAGTTGGGAGATCTTGCTTTCAAGGGTGCTCGCCTTGTTAGCATTGAGCTGCCGTTGCCCCATCAGGCGCGTCAATTCGGTCTTGGATTTGCCCAACTGGGTTTCTGAATCGCGAATTTCCTGATCGAGAATGCGTAATGCCTGTGAATCGACCGCGGCTTGGCCGGTTTCGGTCGCTTTGCCGCGAAAGGCCGTTAGTAACTTATTCAACATGTTGATCCCTCATTTTAACTGTTAGATAACTGGATAATTATTTCAGTGACGACGTCTGGTCTCAGGCAAAATGTTCCTGGATAAGCCCTGCCACTTCCATCGCCGCCCCGGCCGTGGCGTGAAGTTCGGCACAGAGGGATTCAAGCTTGGAGTCACCGAATAGCTGGCCATAAGCGACGTAATAAGCGTGGCCGCCAATATCGGTGATGCCGATGGAGGCGAGCGGCAGGATCAACCCTTGGCGTAACAGGATTTCATTGAAGGTAGCCTGTTCCTTGACGCTGGCCACAGGCGCGATCGGAGTCATCGCCACCCATTCATTTTCGCTACGCGAAAGGGTAATGGCGAGATTGCCGTAGTCGCTGAGTTCCCAGACCAGCGTATTGTTGTCCACATCCAGGGTGACGTCGCCTTCCGGCCAGGCCAGCTCCGTGAGAACGGAAGAGCTTGTATCGTTGACGATATCGAAAAGGACTTTTGCATCAAGCGGGGTGGGGCTGTTGTTCACGTCCATCTATGTCTCCATGGGGCCAGTGAGGTAGGTCGTATGTATGAAAGGCGCTCAGGGTCGGTGGCCAATGAAAAAGCGTGTTTTATATTGCATGCCACAAAATAGCGAAGTAATGGCACAGAGTGCCCAGCATCACGAAAAGATGCCACACAAAATGGCCGTAGCGCAGTCGTGCGTCCATGGCGAAGAAGACCACGCCCAGGGTATAGGAGAGACCGCCTGCGACGACCCAGTAAAGCCCCGAGGGTGACATCCTCTCCACCAAGGGTCCAAGCGCCACGACGACCAGCCATCCCATCGCCAGATAGAGACCCGTGGAAACCACAGGATGAGTACCCTTGCTGAAGGCTTTTTGCAATACGCCGAGAAGGGCAAGTATCCAGACAGCTCCCAGTAGCCACCAGCCCCAGGCACCTTGCAGGACCCCGAGCGTAAAAGGCGTATAGGTACCGGCAATCAACAGGTAGATGGCGGAGTGCTCGATGACTCGAAACACTCGCTTTGATTGTCCCTGGGGCAGCGCATGGTAGAGGGTGGAGGACAGATAGAGAATTATCATGCTTGCGGCGAAAACGTAGCTGCCAATGACGAAACCGATGTCTTCATGAAGCCCTGCCTGTTTCACGAGAAAAGGCGTTCCCACCACAGCGGCAACCAAGCCTAGGCCATGACTGATACTGTTGGCGATTTCTTCACCCAATGACTGGTTACGTCTGGGTGCAGGTAGCCATTCTCTCATTGAGCCTCCGGCGTCAGTGTTATTCGGCGCTGGCTAGCTTCTTCTTCCTTGCCCTCAAGGCGTGGGGTTGATCATAAAGCTGGCTTGCCGAAACGCTTGTGTAGCCAGGCATTGATATCGTCGGATTCATACAGCCATTGATCCTGTCCATCAGCATGGCTGATTTTCAGGCAGGGTACTTTGACTCTGCCTCCGCCTTCCTGCAGTGCCTTCTTGTGCTCAGGGTCGAGTTGGGCATCGCGTAATTCGATATCAAGCCCCAGGCGCGCCATTTCCTTGCGTACTTTAATGCAGAACGGGCAGGTGCGAAATTGATAGAGTGCAAGGTTTTCACATTCGGCATCGACCTTGGCCTGTTCTTCTTCGCTACGCTCGACTGATTGCGGAGTGGAAAGCTTTTCCGCAATTAACATGAACGGTGCCAGCACCAGGCGCAAGCCGCGAAAGAAGTAACGAATCACGATTCTCATGAAGCCATCCTTAATAATATCGTAAAAAACAGGAAAATAATGTGTCGAGCATCCTGCAACAACTGGCTGCTATTGTCACTGCCATGGATGAGCAAAGCCGCTTGTCATGCTAGGCTGCCAAGCTGTTTTTGACTGTTGTCAGGGGTTTAACCTTCATGCATCTTCATATCATCGGGATTTGCGGCACCTTCATGGGTAGCCTGGCATTACTGGCACGAGAGCTTGGCCTGGAAGTCAGTGGCTCTGACGCCAACGTCTATCCCCCCATGAGTACGCAATTGGCTGAGGCGGGTATCGTTCTGCATGAAGGCTACCAGGCGGAAAACCTTGTGCCTGTGCCGGATCAGGTCGTGGTGGGTAATGCGCTTTCCAGGGGCAACCCCGAAGTGGAAGCACTTTTGAACAGCGGCCTTGCATATAGTTCCGGGCCGCAGTGGTTGGCGGAAAAAGTGCTGCCGGGACGCAAGGTAATCGCTCTGGCGGGTACCCATGGCAAGACCACCACGGCCAGCTTGCTTGCCTGGTTGCTGGAGTCGGCAGGGCTTAATCCCGGCTTTCTGATTGGTGGAGTGCCTCGCAACTTTGGGGTTTCCGCGCGGTTGGGAGAAGCCGGCAGTCCTTTTGTTGTGGAAGCCGATGAGTACGATACGGCATTTTTCGACAAGCGTTCCAAGTTCGTGCATTACCGACCCACCATCGCGGTACTCAATAACCTGGAATTCGATCATGCGGATATCTTCGAGAATTTGGCGGCAATCGAACGGCAATTTCATCATTTGGTACGAACGGTTCCGAGCAACGGAAAGTTGCTGGTGGCCGATGAACAGCCGGCACTTGAGCGGGTGCTGGCTCAGGGGGTCTGGACACCTGTCGAGCATTTCGGTACCCAGCCGCAAAGCTCTTGGCGATTGGTGCTGGAGCGTGACGATGCCAGCCGTTTTCAGGTGATTCATGAGAGCGCCCAGAGCGTCAGGGGTGGCGAGGATGCCGTGGTGGACTGGTCATTGACCGGCGAGCACAACGCACGCAATGCCTTGGCGGCATTGGCGGCGGCGCATGCCTGCGGCGTGGACCTGGCGCGCGGCTGCGCGGCACTTTCACGTTTTGAAACCCCGCGGCGGCGCCAGGAAATACGCGGCGAAGTCAACGGGATTCAGGTGATCGACGATTTCGCGCATCATCCCACCGCGATAGCCGCCACCTTGCAGGGACTGCGCGCGGCGACACCGAAAGGGCGGCTGCTGGCGGTCATCGAACCACGCTCAAACACGATGCGTCTGGGCGCGCTGCGTGACCGTCTGAGTGGCAGTGTGGCGCTTGCCGACCAAGTGTTCTGGTATCAGCCACCGGGGCTCGGCTGGTCGTTGGCGGATGTCATTGCCCAACAGACTCAGGCGGCGGCATTGCATGATCAAATCAATGAACTGGTAGTAGCAGTGACGGCGGCTGCCAAACCACTGGACCGTATCGTGGTGATGTCCAACGGCGCTTTCGGGGGCGTCCATGAATTATTGCTGCAGGCACTGAGGACTCGTTACAAGGACACGCATGGCCATTGATACTGTTTCAAGCTCCGGCTCCAGCCCCAGCCCCAGCGCTGTTTCAGGTGCTGACATAAGTGCTGGCTTTCGCCCACCGATCACGGTTGCCTTGACCGGTGCCTCCGGCGCCCAGTACGGCCTGCGCTTGATCGACATACTGGTGGCATCCGGCCATGAAGTCTGGGTAATGATCTCCAAGGCTGCGCACATGGTGATTGCCACCGAAATGGAGATATCGCTGCCTGCACAGCCCGAGCGGCTGACTCAAGCACTGTGTGAGCGCAGTAACGCTGCAGCAGGGCAGATCCGTTGTTTCGGTCGAGAAGACTGGATGGCGCCGGTGGCTTCGGGGTCGGGAGCTTCTTCAGCCATGGTGGTGTGTCCTTGCTCGACGGGCACGCTTTCCGCGGTGGCCTGCGGTGCAAGCAATAATCTGATCGAACGTGCTGCTGATGTGGCGATCAAGGAGCGACGTCAGCTAATCATAGTGCCGCGAGAGACGCCGTTTTCGGCGATTCATCTGGAGCATATGCTGACCTTGAGCCGCTTGGGCGTGGTGATTCTGCCTGCAGCACCCGGTTTCTATCATCGTCCTCAATGCGTGGATGACCTGATCGATTTTATCGTCGCGAGAATCCTCAACCAGTTAGGCATTCAGCATGCTTTGATACCGCGTTGGGGCGAAACGCCGGATTCGGTGCCGCGCTCATGATGTCCTGGGCGATGGTGACTGTGTTCGTGCCGACCTTCCTGTTGGTGTCGCTGACCCCGGGCATGTGCATGACCCTGGCGATGGTGCTTGGCATGACGCAAGGGGTCAAACGGACCTTATGGATGATGATCGGTGAGCTGGCCGGGGTAGGGTTGGTGGCCACGGCGGCCGGTGCCGGTGTGGCGGCATTGATGTTGCGTCAGCCGGAACTGTTTGCCTTGTTCAAGTGGGTGGGCGGGGCTTATCTGGGTTATCTCGGGGTAATGATGTGGCGCTCGCGCGGGCGCATGGCGATACCGCTGGAGGTAGAGGTTGCCGCTCCCGCCGGGCGCGTTCAACTTGCCTTGCAAGGCTTTCTTACCGCCGTGGCCAACCCCAAGGGGTGGGCATTCTTCATGGTATTGCTGCCGCCTTTTCTCGACGCTTCACGGCCGCTGGCCAAGCAATTGGTGGTATTGATCGGCGTAATCCTGACCATAGAATTTTGCAGTATGCTGGTTTATGCCACGGGGGGAAGCACTCTGCGCAAGCTATTGGGGGAAAGCAGTAATGTCCGCCTGCTCAACCGTATCGCCGGGGCCTTGATGGTAGGGGTCGGATTATGGCTGGCGCTAGGCTAGGGCGCTAAACCGGCGACAGCAACACCACCCGGGTGCTTACCAATACCAGGGACGCCACCGTCAGTGCCTGCCAAGGGCAGGGGCTAAGCGATCGGCGGGGGCGGCTTTGCCAGTTGAGCTGCACCAAGGCGCAGACCACTAACCCCAGCAGGGCGCCGCCCACTAGATCGCTGAACCAGTGCACGCCCAGCACCAGACGGGAAAGTGCCATGGGCAAGGCCAATGCCATTGCCACCCAATATATCCAGAAGCGCTTATGGTGAGGTAGTTCCGCGGCGGCGAAGGCCGCCCCCAGGCCGAACAGCACCACGGCGGTGGAGCTGTGAGCGCTGGGGTAGGCTAGCGAGCCACTCAAGTAATCGGGGGTTTCGGGGCGCGGTCTTGCAAAGAAATTCTTGCCCCAGATATTCAATAGGGCAATGCCACCCAGTGCGGCTAACCAGTGCAACAGGGCAGCAAGGTGGCGTTTGGCCAATAACCATAGCCCCCAAGGGAGAAAGAGCGCCAAGACACCGTATTTGTCACCGATGCTCGCCATGATTTGGCTTAGTTGGGTCAAGAAGGGGGTCTGTAGCTCCATTACCAGTTGTTGCAACTGAGTATCCATGGGCATGGGGCCATGGTGGGAAATCACCAATAATGTCCAGCCCGAGAGGGCGCCGAGAGAAACCACCAGCAATAGCGTAGAAGCCAAGGGTACTTCGCCGCTGTGGCTCATGGCGAGCCAGGGGCGACGCAGCAACGGTGCCCTGCGGGCAACGCCCGCCATCAGACGATACAGGCGCCCCTCCCGTGCCAATTGTGCACGGCCCCAGGAAAATGCCACAGCCAGCCCCACCACGATCAGGGCGAACGTGATCAGCCAGGTTTCAAATCCTGGAGGGAAGTCCAGTAATCGTTTCCAGGTACGCCCGAGCAAATAACCTGGCAAGACGTAAGCCGGTGCCCAAAGGGCTGCCGAGGCCAGGTTGGCCCAGATAAAAGTGAGAGGCCGCATGTGCAGCATCCCGGCAATCAGGGGAATCACCGGGCGCACTGGCCCTATGAAACGACCGAAAAACACTGAAAAGGGGCCGTAACGCTGAAAGAAACGTGCCCCGCGCGCCAACCATTCCGGATGGTGCGAAAGCGGCCATAATCGAGTGACCCTTTCACGCTGAAGATATCCCAGACCGAAGCTTGCACCATCGCCGATCACCGCGCCAATGAACGCCACGCCGATAACCCAGGCCAAGGCCAATTCCTGATGGCCTGCCAGTGAAGCGGCAGCAGTTATCAGCACCACGCCGGGGACCAGTAACCCCACCAACGCCAGCGATTCCACCAGCGCAATCAATAGCAGCAGCAGTAATAATAAAGCAGGGGGTGGGGTGAGTTGATACAGCGCATCGGCAAGCGACACAGGCGGTTTCCTTGAATGGGTGAGTCAGAAAAGGAGGGTTAACGTATCAAGTGTGTTCAATAAGAGCGTCGGCACGCGCTTGAAGTCGTTTCAGGTAGCGTTCAAACAGCTCCTGCCGAGAAGGTAAGCAGGCGGCGATACGCACCTCAAGCGGTCCGGTTTCCACCAGTACTCGCTGTGAAAGCGAGTGTTGCAGGCGTTCCCGCACCAGCAGTGCGCCACTTTCGCTGGTGTCTGGTAATACCAGCCAGAAGGTGGTGGGGCCGGCTCGGCCGAGAATATCATGTTCACGACAACTGCCGTACACATCCGTACATAAAGCCTCGAGCAAGGCCAGGCGAGCACGATTGCCAAACTGCTCACCGGCCATGTCCAATTGCGGAAGGTGAATGACCAGGACGGCGAGCTGCTGGTTCAGCATGGTGGCGCGTTGATATTCGCTGCGTAAGCGTTCATTGAGGGTGTCTATATGAAACGCATCGCATTCACTGTCGTTTGGGTCGGTAGCGCGCAGTAACGCTCGGCGGCGTACGTGCTCACCACGTGGCAAGGCCAGCAGTAACACCAGCGTCAGATAACCCCAGACCGTATCCCAGCCTAACTGTGAACCCAGCGGTAACCAGTACCAGACCGGGATCATGCCCAAACTGATGATAAAGGCCGCCCATAGCGGTAGCAGCAGAAAGGTAGCGGTGATGGGCAAGCCTACCCAGATAATGGTGGTCTCGGGGCGTTGATGCAGAGCGAAGATCACCAGCAGGAAAGTGCAACCGAGCGCCAGCACCCGGGGTGAATATGCCTGCAATCCTTGTCCTAGATGCAGCAGAAGGGTAGCCAACATGATCAGCGTCACGAAGGCGGGCAGCAATAATTGGTGGTACTCACCCATGGCGTAAAGCCAGAGAGTATAAACGGTTATCAAGAGTAAACTAAGGCAATAGGCCAGGGTCATTAGACGCCCGGAAAAGCGGTGTTGGATCATAATATATCCTCTGCCGAAGGTGCCGACGAGAGGAGAAGAGATGCTTGGCATAATGATGCCAGGCTCAAGGATTGCGGCTCTACCTCCAACAGAGGGTAGCGTTGACTTACTATCGTGTCGGGTAAGGGGGCAAGTAAAAGAATACGACGCGTTGCAGCTTCCTGGGGCGAAGGTGCCAGCAATAAGGTAGCAAGCGTGGTGCCATCCAGCCGGTAGACATTTTCGAAATCATAGGTTAGCTCGCTTAGCTTGCGTGCAATGGACCATAGTTGATGACGTTTGACTTGTAGCACTAACAGCTCACCATGCACGCTTTCTCGCTCACAGCGAACCTGTTCACGAGGCAGGTCGCGCAGTAGCTGTTCGCCGGGCCAAAGGTTGTAGCCTGGAATCAAGCGCAAGCGTTGACGAATCGCGCCATTCATGTCCGTCATCTGGCGAGCTCGAGAGAGAGCCAGTAGCGTCAATACACCCAGCGATGCTACCAACAGTGCCCAAGTGGGAATACCAAGGGTGGGTTTGACGATCAATAGACTGATGGCGGCGGCCCCGAGATTAAAGGCTAATGCCCAGGTAGGCTGGGGTAGCATCAATATGGCGACCCAGGCCCACACCAATATCGCATGTCGCTCCGGCGCAACGCTGATCAATGCCATCAGTAGAAGGCCCGGGAAAAGCTGCCAAGGTAATCCCCGAGAGCGGCGATGGCTGAATTCGAGCAGTAATGTCATCACCAGCAACCAGCCCACGCTCAGCCACAATAAAGCTGCCGCCTGAGGCATCGCGGTCTGGGTCCAGAAAGCCATGGTCGCCGCGGCGGCAAGCAGATTGCCGCGCAGCAGGCTGATTTTGTACTTGCTCTGCATGGTGCCTTACTATTCGTTGAGATGATTGTTAGTGCTGACGTATTTGCGATAATGGGCGATGCGTTGAGGTAACGCTTCATGATGCTGCTGGTCAGCTACGCCATGCCGGCATTGTGAAAGTATCCTGATAACGCAGCGAGCCTAAGGATATCGTATGCTGACGTATATCACTTTACTTGTTTAGGCGTAACCACGCACGGAGAGGGCATGAGCGTTCCAATATCATCGAAAGAGTATGAAGCCAATGAAGCCGCATCGGTGGAAGTGGCCACGTATATGCACTCAGTTGGCCAGGCGGCCCGCAAGGCAGCATCCACCCTGCGTCGGTGCGATACAGGCACCAAGAATGCCGCCTTGTTGGCCATGGCCGAGCAACTCGACCAAGCGCGCCAGACGGTGCTGGCTGCGAATGCGCGTGATATGCAGCGTGGCCGGGAAAATGGCTTGGACGCAGCCCTCCTTGACCGCTTGGCGCTTGATGACACGCGCATCGATGCCATGCTGGAAGGGCTGCGTCAGGTGACGGCCTTGCCTGATCCGGTGGGTGAAATCGATGGTTTGCAATCGCGCCCCAGCGGCATTCAAGTCGGCAAGATGCGGGTCCCCTTGGGCGTTATCGGGATCATCTACGAGTCTCGGCCAAACGTGACCATGGAAGCGGCCAGCCTGTGCCTGAAATCCGGAAATGCCTGCATTCTGCGCGGTGGCTCGGAAGCCTGTGATTCCAATGCGGCTATCGGTGCCTGCATTCAGGCCGGCCTTGTGGATGCCGGTTTAGCGGAAAGCTCTGTTCAGGTGGTGGCAACTACCGATCGTGCCGCAGTGGGCGAATTGATCAGCATGCCTGAATTCGTCGATGTGATTATTCCGCGTGGCGGCAAGTCATTGATCGAACGTGTTTCGCGTGATGCCCGGGTGCCGGTGATCAAGCACCTGGACGGTGTCTGTCATGTTTACATCGATGCCACGGCGGACAAAGCCAAAGCCATGGCAATTGCGGTGAACGCCAAGACCCACCGTTACGGCACCTGCAATACCATGGAAACGCTGTTGCTGGATGCCTCGATTGCCGATGATATGCTGCCTGCCCTGGCTGCAGCCTATGCCGACCATCACGTGGAGCTGCGTGGCTGCGAACGTACCCGAGCCATCTTGCCCGATGTGGGCGTGGCCACGGAAGACGACTGGCATGCCGAATACCTGGCGCCAATATTGGCGGTCAAGGTGGTCGATGGTATCGATGCGGCGATGGCGCATATCGAGCGTTACGGTTCCCATCATACCGATGCCATCGTCACCGACCATTACGGGCTTGCCCGGCGCTTCATGGCGGAAGTGGATTCCAGTTCAGTGATCGTCAACGCTTCGACTCGTTTTGCCGATGGCTTCGAATATGGCCTAGGCGCGGAAATCGGTATTTCCACGGATAAACTGCACGCCCGAGGACCGGTAGGCCTGCAAGGCTTGACAACACAGAAATACGTGGTGTTCGGTGATGGCCAGGTACGTCAATAGTCAGGAATGCCCATGAATAGCTGTCAGCCGACCTTTCAGCGTATCGGCATGCTGGGGGGGACATTCGACCCGGTGCATCTGGGTCATTTACGCAGCGCCGTAGAACTTCACGAAGCGCTGGGGCTTGAACGGTTGCACATGATACCCGCCCCGCAGCCTCCATTGCGCGGCGAACCTCGGGTGGCCCCCCAAACCCGCCTGGCGTTGTTGCAGGCGGGCATCGGGGATACGCCGGGGTTGGTGGCGGATGACCGTGAGCTGCGCCGGGCCGGGCCTTCTTACAGTGCCGATACGTTGGCTGAATTGCGTGACCAGTATGGCGACCAGGCAAGGTTGGTAATGGTAGTAGGCCATGATGCCTTTCTCAAGCTGGCTCAATGGCATGCACCGCAACGTCTGTTCGAGCTGGCGCATGTGGTGGTGATCGATCGCCCCGGCTACAACGATCCTCTTCCTGAGGGTTTGAGGGAACTGCTGGGTGAAAGAGAAGTCGATAGTGTGTCGGTACTGATGAGGCATGCGAAAGGAGGCCTGTTACGTTTGAGCTTACCCTCGCGCATGGCGATTTCGGCAACCGGCATTCGGCATCGACTGGCCGCAAGCCAAAGTGTGCGTTACCTAGTGCCGGAAGCCGTCGAACGACTGATTATCCAGAAAGCGTTGTATCGAGATGAATAAATTGTCGATCGGAACGGCTAAACCGTCGATAGCGCTGGCAGCCACGCCATAAGCCGTTACAATGGCCGGCTCGATTCTGTCAGTTATCTCAGGGGTTGTAATTCAGGAGTTATGCACATCGAAACACTCAAGTTATTAGCGATTGATGCGCTGGAAGAACTCAAGGCGCGAGATGTCTCGCAGCTGGATGTTTCCAGCCTTACCGATGTTACCGATTTAATGGTGATCGCCAGCGGTACCTCTACCCGTCATGTCGCCGCACTGGCTGAAAACGTGGTGGAAAAGGCCAAGGAACAAGGGCTGCGGCCCAAGGGCGTGGAAGGCGGGCCTAATGCAGATTGGGTCTTGGTCGACCTGGGGGATATCGTGGTTCACATCATGCTTCCCGAAGCGCGCCAGCTGTATGACCTGGAGCGGTTATGGGCGGATCTGCCCGCGGATAGTTCACTAGTCGCGCTGGAACAGACGCCGACCTGATGAAGATTCGCTTGTTGGCGGTGGGTACCCGTATGCCCGCTTGGGTAGATGAGGGCGTCGAGACTTACCGCAAGCGGTTGCCACGGGATTTTAGCCTGGAAATTGAAGAAATCGCGCTGGGGCAGCGGGGCAAGAATGCCGACATTCCTCGAGCTGTCAATCAAGAAGCCGGGCGTATCCGTGACAAATTACGCGGTAATGAGCACTGCGTGGCGCTGGAAGTAAAGGGGAAACCCTGGAGCACTGAGCAGCTGGCTCGAGAAGCGGACGAGTGGCGGATGCAAGGGCGTGACGTTGTATTGCTGGTGGGAGGGCCGGATGGTTTAGCGCCCGAGCTTTCCGCTCAAGCGGATCAGCATTGGTCGTTGTCGCCGTTGACGCTACCCCACCCGCTGGTCAGGATCATGTTGGCCGAACAACTTTATCGTGCCTGGACATTGCTGGTCGGTCATCCCTACCACCGTTAAATTACCCGTTTGCCTACATTTGACTATCTCATCGAGGTTGGCTTGCCGTCATGCGTGAGCGTCGTGACACGCTGAAAAATCCAGGGCAGGAGCAGCGCATCTTCCGGATGCGTTCGTTGTTGGCAGTGCTGGTGGTGACGGTGTTGACCGGTCTGTTGACGGCCCGCCTGGCCTATCTGCAGGTGGTGCAACACGATATGTACAGCACGCGTTCGGAAAGCAACCGCGTGCGTATCGAGCCGCTGTCGCCTACCCGTGGATTGATATACGACCGTAACGGTGTCTTGTTGGCGGAAAACCGGCCTACCTATAATTTGACGCTGGTACGCGAGCGAGTGGAGGATCTGGATGCCACGCTTGAGCTGTTGGTGAAATTGCTGGAGCTTTCCGAGGAAGAAGTCGCAGCGTTTCACGTCCGTTCACGGCAACGCCAACGACCGTTTCAGCCGGCGCTGTTGACCAGTGATCTGAACGAAGATCAGATTGCCCGTCTAGCGGTCAATCGCCATCGCTTGCCTGGGGTGGAAGTGGAGGCCCAGTTACTGCGTTACTATCCGGACGCCGAGATCATGGCCCATGCCTTGGGCTATGTGGGACGGATCAATACCGACGAACTCAAAGTGCTGGATCCGGGGCGTTATGCAGGGACCCACTTCATCGGTAAAACCGGTATTGAACGTTTCTATGAAGATGCGTTACACGGCGAGGCGGGGCTGCGCAAGGTGGAAGCCAATGCGCGAGGCCGTGTGTTACGTGAGCTGAGCCGAACGGCACCGGTGCCGGGAAAAAACCTGACGTTAACCTTGGATAAATCGCTTCAGAAACTGGCCTATGAGTTGCTTGATGGCCGGCGTGGCTCGATCGTGGCACTGGCCCCGCAGAGTGGCGAAATATTGGCGCTAGCGTCAGCGCCGGGCTTTGACAGTAACCAGTTCGTTACCGGGATAGACGTTGCCTCCTATCGTGCCTTGCAGCAAGACCTTGATCTGCCGTTATTCAACCGTGCCATTCGCGGTCGCTACCCACCGGGCTCCACGATTAAGCCATTTCTGGCAATGGCCGGGTTAGCGGAAGGCGTCATTACACCGAACAGTCCTATCTACGACCCCGGTTATTACCAATTGCCCAATGATTCAAGGCGTTATCGAAACTGGTTGCGCTGGGGGCATGGCCGGGTGGACATGGAGCGCTCACTTGCGGTGTCCAATAACACCTATTATTACACCTTGGCCCATGACCTGGGCATTGATAGCTTGCACGAAAACATGCGTGCCTTCGGTTTTGGTCGACAGGTCGCGCATGATGTGCAGGGCGAAAGTGCAGCGCTGATGCCCTCCCGCGAATGGAAGCGAGCCCGTTTCAGTCAGCCATGGTATCCCGGAGAAACATTGTCGGTAGGCATCGGCCAAGGCTATTGGCAAGTGACCCCGCTGCAATTAGCCAGTGCCACCGCGACACTTGCCAATCGCGGCCAGTGGGTCAAGCCGCGCCTGGCTCGACGTGTCGGCGATACGTCGATGCCGCTTGAATTGCCGCATACGTTAGTTGATATCGAGCTTAGTAATACCGATTGGTGGGACAGTATCTTCAACGGCATGGAAAAAGTCCTTAGCGGTAATGAAGGGACAGCACGCCGTACCGGGGTAGGGCTGGAATACCGTATGGGAGGCAAGTCTGGCACCGCCCAGGTGTTCTCGCTGGGCAAGGATCAACGCTACGATGCTGACGAGCTTCGGGAGCGTTTGCGCGACCATGCCTTGTTCATAGCGTTTGCTCCTCTGGATGACCCTCAGATTGCCGTCGCGGTGATAGTCGAAAATGCCGGAGGAGGAAGTACCCATGCCGCTCATCTGGCGCGCGCCATGACCGACGCCTGGTTGCTTGAGCCGGAAGATAGCCAGCTCAACCTCGATGCCTTGCTCGAGGGAGAACTGTAAATGAGCATTATGCAATTAACACGACGCTGGCGTGGTTACACTGTGCGCCCCCCTGACAGTGGCATTGCCCGGCGCAAGAGTCTCTGGGAACGGATTCATATAGACCCGTGGTTGCTGGGAATGTTGCTGTTGCTTATGGGCGCCGGGTTGCTGGTTCTTTACAGTGCCTCGGGACAACATATCGACGTGGTGATTGCCCAAGGCATTCGATTTGGCGTTGCCTTGGTGGGGATGGCGGTGTTGGCTCAGTTCTCCGTGGTGACCTTTTTACGTTGGGCGCCGCTTGTCTATGGCGTCGGGCTGGCCATGCTGGTCGCCGTGGAATTGTTCGGTGATGTGGGAATGGGCGCCAAACGCTGGTTAGTGATTCCCGGCGTGATGCGCTTTCAACCCTCGGAAATGATGAAGCTGGCAGTGCCTCTGATGGTCGCGGCGTACTTGAGTCGCCGCCAATTGCCGCCCCGCCTGCGCGACTTGGTGGTATGCGCGGTACTGATTGCCGTGCCGGTGGTGCTGATCGCCACTCAACCCGACTTGGGTACTTCGTTGTTGGTCACCAGCGCGGCAGTGATCGTGATAGTGCTGGCCGGGCTTTCCTGGAAACTGATTCTGTTCGCCATGGCAATGGCCGGGGCCGCCTTGCCGGTGTTGTGGATGAACATGCATAACTACCAGCGTCAGCGGGTATTGACGTTTCTCAATCCGGAAAGCGATCCTCTAGGTTCCGGTTGGAACATCATGCAATCGACCACGGCGATCGGCAGCGGTGGCCTGTTTGGCAAAGGTTGGCTGGAGGGTACGCAATCGCAGCTGGAGTTTTTGCCCGAGCGTCATACCGATTTCATCATCGCGGTGCTTGGTGAAGAATTCGGCCTGGTGGGGATGCTGTTGCTACTCGCGCTTTACGTGATGATCGTCAGCCGAGGATTATGGCTGGCAAACTATGCGCAGGATACATTCGGGCGTCTTTTGGCGGGCAGTATCATCTTGACGTTTTTTATCTATGTGTTCGTCAACATAGGAATGGTCAGCGGCATATTGCCAGTGGTGGGTGTGCCGTTACCTCTGGTCAGTTACGGTGGCACCTCAAGCGTGACCTTGATGGCCGGTTTCGGTATCCTCATGTCGATCCAAGCCCATCGCCGGTTACTACCGCGTTAACGGCCACTAACCAGATGTATCAGTGAATTCCAGGAGTGGTGAGGACATGACTATGGCCGTACACAAGGCGACCGCGGGCTTGACTTTGGTAGTGCTGGGGTGGCTTCTGCTTAACTCTGCCAGCGCAGCGAATCCGACTTCGGAACAGCGACACTTTCATCCTGAGGTTCACTCACAGGCCGCCGAGTTGGTCGAGGAGTTATCAGAACGCGGTCTTTCGCGAGAATGGCTGACCGCCACTCTGAACAAGGCCGAATTTACTCAGGGGGTCCTGGATGCCATGGCGGGGGCCGCGGAGAGGCGGTTGGGCTGGCATGAGTACCGCGCTATCTTTCTAACCCCTGAGCGTATTGATGCTGGCGTGGCTTTCATTGATAGCCATACCGATGCCATGGGCCGAGCGCAAACCGACTATGGTGTGCCAGCGGAAATCATTGCCGCGATTATCGGGGTGGAAACCTATTATGGTCGTCATACCGGGCGTCACCGAGTGTTGGATTCGCTGGCTACGCTAGCGTTTCATCATCCTGTACGTGGTGATTTCTTTCGCGGTGAACTGAGTGCCTTTCTGGAACTCACTCATGAGCAGGGCGAGGCGCCGGAAAGCTTGAAAGGCTCCTATGCCGGGGCCATGGGCTACCCGCAGTTTATTCCCACCAGTTATCAGGCGTACGCGATAGATTTTGACGACGATGGCTTGCGCGATCTGTGGCATAACCCGGTGGATGCGATCGGTAGTGTCGCTAACTATTTCAGCGAACATGACTGGCAGCCGGGCGCACCTGTTTATCATGAGGCTAATGGCCCCGAAACCCTGGTTGAGGGCATCGAATTCAATCAGACGTCACGGCCGTATGTCACGCTTGAAGCGTTGCGTGCCGAGGGTATCGATCCCGCCGCTGCACAGGGGGATGCACCCAGGATTATGAAAGCCGATCAGAAGGTCATTCCGCTGGCATTGGAGATGGCGGATGGGCATTATCGCTATCGGCTCGCGCATGACAATTTTTATGTCATCACGCGCTACAATCATAGCCACCTCTATGCGATGGCAGTGACCGAACTGGCCGAAGCGATTGCTGAACAACGTGGGGAAACACCGTGATCGAGCAGCGTATTCATGAATGGCGCCCCGTGGTGCTGGTAGTTGTGTTGGCGCTGGGGTTGTTGAGCGGCTGTGCTAGCCAGGATGTTCAACAACCGGAGCGTCAGACATCCGATTCCCTGCGCCAAACTGGCTCTGACGCGAGCGCGTCTTCCTCAGAGCGTTACGCCATGAGTGGGGACGCCTACCCGATGGCGCCACCGGATGTTTCGCAAGTGCCGGATGCTGAGCCGCGTATCGAAGCGCCGTCTCGGGCAGGTAATCGTTCAAGCTATGAAGTGTGGGGTAAAACCTACCAGGTATTACCCGACGCCCGCGACTACCAGCGGCGAGGAACCGCCTCTTGGTACGGTGAAAAGTTTCACGGTTATGCCACTTCCAATGGTGAAATCTATGACATGTACAAAATGTCGGCAGCCCATCGCTCCTTGCCCTTGCCTACCTTTGCTCGGGTCACTAGTCTGGACAATGGTCGCTCGGTGATAGTACGTGTCAATGATCGGGGACCGTTTCATAGTGACCGAGAAATCGATTTATCCTATGCGGCAGCGGCACGCCTGGGCTTTCTGGATGCCGGTACCGGTGCGGTGGAAGTGGAAACCATTGACCCTGAGCGTTGGCTGGCCGAACGGGGGAGCGCATTCAATCGTTCACCGGTAGCTCAGCCTGATCCAGTGGCTATGGTGCCGATAAGCCCTCAACGCAGCACCACGCCGGTCGATACTGAAAAGGGTAAGGGTGCTGATAAGGTATACCTGCAGATTGCAGCGTTGGCATCTTCGGACAGTGCACGTGAGCTCAGAGATCGTCTGGAAAGTGAGCTTTCACATCCGGTTCGGGTCACGAGCGATGCCGACATGCATCGCGTACAGGTGGGGCCGGTAGATAATGAAAATAGTATGGTGCTGTTACGTGAGACGCTGCGCCAAGCCGGTTTTCCGCAAGTTTTTGTAGTGCGATAATAGCCGGAATACATACCTTGAGAGGCGCTGAAACTTCATCGCCTACTCTTTACCAGCTTTTCTGAATCAGTTTTGCTGTAACGCCAATGAGATCCTGTCGATGAATGCCTTGAAGTCTATGCTCCGTTTGCGCTTGCTACCCTGCTTAATGTGTCTGGTATTGGTTACATCTCACGCCATGGCTCAGGTCATTCCTCAACCCCAGACAATGATTCCAGCGACACCTCAGCTTGCGGCAAATTCGTGGATTCTGATGGATGCCAACAGTGGGCGAATTCTGGCGCAGCACAATCCGGATGAACGCCTACCTCCCGCCAGTCTCACCAAATTGATGACCGCCTACCTAGTGGAGCATGAACTGGATCGTGGCACTATCAAGCTGGATGACATGGTCAATGTCAGTGAGCGTGCCTGGCGCACCGGTGGCTCGAAGATGTTTATCGAAGTCGGTAACAAGGTGGCTATCCGCGATCTGTTGCATGGTATTGTCATCGTCTCGGGTAACGATGCCAGTGTGGCCATGGCCGAACACCTGGCCGGTGGTGAAGTGCCTTTTTCCGACTTGATGAACCAGCATGCCACCCGTTTGGACATGCATAACACCAATTTCGTCAATGCCACTGGTCTTCCGGGAGAAGATCATTACTCCACGGCACGTGATATGGCGCTTTTATCACAGCACATCATCAATGACTATCCCGAACACTACGCCATGTATTCCGAGCGTAACTACACCTATAGCGACATCAGCCAACCTAATCGTAACCGACTGTTGTGGCGTGACCCCAGCGTAGACGGCTTGAAAACCGGTTGGACCAATGAAGCGGGTTACTGTCTGGTGGCGTCGGCCAAGCGCGAGGACATGCGCTTGATTTCCGTGGTGATGGGAACTAACTCCGAAGAAGCGCGTGCCCAGGAGACCCAGAAACTCTTGAGTTACGGGTTTCGCTATTACGAAACGCTCAAGCTGTATGATCGGGGCGCAGTATTGACTACCCCACGGATATGGGGTGGCAGTGTGAACGAGTTGCGTGTGGGCGTAGATGACGATGTTCACATGACCTTGCCACGTAATCGCGATGCCGAGCTGACTGCTCGCTTGGACCTGGACTCCGACCTGAATGCTCCGGTTCACTTGGGCGATAGCGTCGGCACGCTGGAAGTCCGTCTAGGTGATGAGGTGATTGGCGAGCGGTCGCTGATAGCTCTTGAGGATGTCGAAGAGGGAGGCCTGTTCAAGCGTCTGTTGGATCAAGTCAGACGCTTCTTCAGTGGACTGCTGGGCCGCTTCTTCGATTAATGCCATGTTCGGCCTGTTGAGGTAAGAGAGATCAGGCCCGTTGATTATTTCTCTCTTCATGGAGCGTCTTTATCATGAAAAAAGGGCTACGAGACCTGCGCCAGCCAGCTACGGCGGCACCGGCGGAAAAACCTGAAATCGTTTTTCCCTGTGATTATCCTATCAAAGTGGTGGGAAATGCCGCCGATGACTTTGCCGCTACGGTATGCCAGATAGTCATTCAACATGCGCCGGAATTCGATGCCACCGAGATGCAGGTGGTGGATAGCCGTAACGGTCGTTTTCAATCGGTTCGTATTACGATTCGTGCTACTGGAGAAAAGCAGCTGAAACAGCTGTTTTTAGATTTGAAGGCCACTGGTCGTGTGCATATGGTGCTGTGATGAATGATGAGGACCTCGGCTCGGCTCCCATCAATATGTACGTTTTGGGGCGTCAGCCTTATTTGCCGGTATGGCAGGCCATGCGCGAACTGACCGATAGGCGTGATGCGGCGACGCCGGATCAGTTTTGGCTGGTTGAGCATGAACCGGTATTCACGCAAGGCCAGGCAGGCAAGCCGGAGCACCTGTTGATGCCGGGAGATATTCCCGTGGTGCAGACCGACCGGGGAGGTCAGGTGACCTATCATGGGCCAGGACAGGTGGTACTTTACCCCTTGTTGGATGTGCGTCGGGCGCGTATCGGTGTAAGAGCGTTGGTTTCAGCCCTGGAGAATGCCGTGATTGCGGTATTGGCAGGGTACGGTGTTTCTGCATGCGCCCGGCCTGATGCACCGGGTGTGTATGTCGCAGGCAACCACGACCATGAAGAACAGGCCAAGATCGCCTCACTGGGATTGCGCATTCGTCGGGGTGCCAGCTTCCATGGCGTGGCCCTCAATGTTAATGGGAGCCTTGAGCCCTTTATGCGGATCAATCCATGTGGTTATGCAGGGATGAGCATGACTCGTCTGGCTGACATTATTGACGAGCCGTTGGATATCGATAGGGTAGGCGAGCAGCTTGCACGGTGTTTGGCCGATGAGCTAGGGCGTGTCATTCAAATTGAAAAAACACGCCCCTTTATAGAGCCGGCCGGTCTAGCGCCCTAGCCGCTGTCTTTAGGCAACGTCTAGCCCACACTCTTGGTAGGAATCCGGTTGGAATCGGTTGTTTGCCCAGGGATTTCAACTGCGGATGCCAGCCCCAGATTATTCTTCTCGAATACCCGGTCGGCACGGTAGCTAGAGCGTACCAGCGGGCCTGAAGGTACTTCCATGAAGCCTTTTTCAAGCCCCAGCAGGCGATAGCGTTCAAACTCTTCGGGGGTGACCCAGCGCTCGACCGCCAAGTGATTCTTGGTGGGGCGTAGGTATTGCCCGAGAGTGACGATATCTACGCCAATGTCACGCAGGTCATCAAATGTCTGAAGAATTTCCTCTTCGGTTTCGCCCAAGCCCAGCATCAGGCTGGTCTTGGTGATAATGTCGGGGCGATGCCGCTTGGCGTGGGCGAGAACGTCAAGTGTCTTGCGGTAGCCGGCGCGTGGGTCTCGCACGCGACGTGTCAAGCGTTCTACGGTTTCCACGTTCTGGGCAAAGACTTCCAGGCCTGAATCTACTACCTGCTCAATGGCGCTATGCTCACCATCGAAATCAGGCGTTAGTGCTTCCACCACTACGTGAGGTGTGAGTTCCTTGATGGCACGAATACAGTTGGAGTAGTGGGTAGCCCCGCCATCGTCAAGGTCATCACGGTCGACCGAGGTCAAGACGATATAACGCAGCCCCATGAGCTCTACCGACTTGGCGGTATTTTCCGGTTCCTCAAGGTCGAGCCAGCCTTTGGGGTTACCGGTATCCACGGCACAGAAGCGACATGCCCGGGTGCATACCGAGCCCATCAGCATGATGGTGGCAGTGCCATTGCTCCAACATTCGCCCATGTTGGGACAATGTGATTCTGCACAAACGGTACTCAGGCGATGAGTGGCGACATTTTTCTTGACTGCCTCGAAGCGCTCCCCTGCAGGAATCTGCGCACGCAACCATTTGGGTTTGCGTTCAAGGGCTGCAGGCTCGGGTGTCTTTTCATGCTCAGCTGGCTTGCGCTGTTTCATGCCGTCCTTGATCACCGTCATGCCGTGTTCGTTGTGGAATTTTTCGCCACTTGGCACGCGCTGTGAAGTGCTGTCGCTCATAAAAGGTGAGCCTCTCTACTTGGCGGCTGACAAGGTTTAGAGGGCGAAACTGCGCTTGGACATGTGTTCGACAAGGCGTTGCGCAACCTCGAAAGCCTGCAGATTGATACGTAAGAATAACCCTCAATGTATCATAATCACTACTTAAGTGGACACAAGCCCGCAGTAAAGCCATGGTTTTTCGCTGATCGGCCGTTATGAAGAAAGCATGGGCAGGCAGGCAACACCATGGCTGGGAAGGGGGCTCGAGGGGGCACGAAAATGCGCTTGGTAATCGCTTAGGTGCTCCCGTACGAAGCGTACAAAAACTTCGGTAACTGGCGTGGGAAAACGTTCACGGGAATACACCATGCACCATGAGCGGCGAATCGGGAAATCCGGCAATATCAATTCGTAAAGTAACCCCTGCTCCAGCTCCAGCTGTACCGCCAAACGTGGCAGTACGGCTACTCCCAGATGCGCCATGACCCCTTGCTTTATGGCCTCGTTGGTTCCCATTTCGATGCAATGAGAAAGCGTGACGTTTTGTGCGGCGGCGATCTGTTCGAAGGCATTGCGTACCCCCGAGCCCGGTTCGCGCATCAGCACATAATGCCGGGCAAAATCGATCAAGCGAGGAGCCGGGGCATATAAAAGGGGATGTTCGGGCCACACAACGGCAATCAATTCATTGTCCAGGATTGGCATGACCACCAGTTGGTCGTCTTCCGGAACCATGGCCATGATCACCAGATCGTCATGTTGATCCACCAGTCTCTCTAGCGCTTGGCTACGATTGCAGACTTTCAAGCGCAGTTTTACCTCAGGGTAATGGGCGCGAAAGCGTGCAAGAAGGTAGGGCACCACATATTGGGCCGATGAGACAGCAGCTAGGTTGAGCTCACCGGTGATCTTGCCGCTCATGTCGGAAAGATTCATCTGAAGGCGCGACAACTGACCGAAAATTTCACGGGTGGAGCCTGCCAAGGTGTCAGCGGCTGGAAGTACATGCAGCGTCTTTCCTGCATACTTGAACAGTGGCTGGCCAAGCGCCTGCTCTAACTGGCGAACCTGGGCGCTGACGGCTGGCTGGCTTAACCCGAGTTGCTCGGCCGCACGCGAGTAAGAACGTTGACGATGGACGGCCTGAAACACCTGAAGCTGACGAAACGTCAGACGGTTTAGCAACTTGAGTGATGACATGAACGTCCTCGACCAGCAAAGTAGTGCATATGGATCAGTGCGAATAGATCTATATAGATAGGGCTGGACCAATAGACCTGTACGTTAAACATAAGCTAAATTTTAACACTGAATGCCCACATCTGCGCTCTTCACCGACCCTAGTGCGCTGTAAGCGGTAGCCTATTAAGTGGAAAAAATCGAAGAAAAGCGTGAAAAAAATAACAGGGAAGGTGCATCGACGCCCCGTCCGCAGTATCCTACGATATATTGCGTTGCAGCATAGTGCGCTTCGGGTCAGTCACCCCTTGCAGTGACCCAACGGGAGAATTTATGAACTTTCTTGCCAACCCCATGCTCCGTTCCGGGTTGTTTCAACAGAAAAAGGTCTTCACACCCGGCACTGAGCTGACTGCCCTGTTCGACCCGTTCGGCTTCGGCCGGGCTGCCTTCGATTACTGGCGTGATAGTGTCGAACGTAGTGTGTTGTATCTGGATGTCATGCGTGAACGTGGCAACCAGTATCTGGAACATATGGAACAGACCAAGCCTAGCGTGCTGGGTTTTGACACGGAAGTCTTGATGGATGGCCGCACATTGCCGGCCCCGGTCAACTACGAGTTGATGCGTGTTCTGCCCCCCGAAGGGGTTGAAATCGATTTACAGATGCGCCCCTTTGTAGTGGTTGACCCGCGTGCCGGGCACGGTCCGGGAATCGGTGGTTTTAAACCCGATAGCGAGTTGGGCGTTGCCCTGCGTGCCGGGCATCCCTGCTATTTCATCGGCTTCTTGCCATTTCCTGAGCCGGGGCAGACGGTGGAAGATGTGGTTGAAGCGGAAGTCGCTTTTTTACGCCACGTTATCGAACTTCATCCAGAAACTGCCGAAAAGCCCATGGTGGTGGGTAACTGCCAAGCTGGTTGGCAAATCATGATGGCGGCAGCGCTGGAGCCGAGTGTATTCGGCCCGATTCTGATCGCCGGTGCACCGTTATCGTATTGGGCCGGCGAGCGCGGCAAGGCACCGATGCGTTATACCGGCGGGCTCACCGGGGGCAGTTGGATAACCGCCATGACCTCCGACCTGGGTAATGGTCAGTTCGATGGTGCCTGGTTGGTCAAGAACTTCGAAGCTCTCAATCCGGCCAATACTCATTGGAAAAAGCAATACAACCTGTTTTCCAGTATTGACACCGAAGCCAAGCGTTATCTGGAATTCGAGCGCTGGTGGGGTGGCCACGTACTGCTTGGCGGCGAGGAAATACAGTATATCGTCGACAACCTCTTCATAGGTAATCGTCTCTCGACAGCGCAGTTGGTGACGCGCGACGGGCGCCGTATCGACTTGCGCAACTTGCGTTCCCCGGTGGTGGTGTTCTGCTCGCGCGGTGATGATATCACCCCGCCACCGCAGGCCCTGGGTTGGATTCGTGACCTTTATGAAGGCGAAGAAGACCTCATTGCCAACGAGCAAACCATCGTCTATTGCGTCCACGATACGACCGGTCATTTGGGTATCTTCGTGTCGGGAAGTATCTCGCGCAAGGAGCACTCTGAATTCACCGCTAATATGGACTATATCGACGTCATGCCGCCGGGGCTTTATGAGACCACGGTAAGTCATGCCTCCGAACGCGATGATGTAGAACTCATGGAGCGCGAATATCTGCTCGAATTTACTCAGCGTAATTTCGAGGAGCTGGATCGTGAGGTCAAGCACATGCCGGAGGATGAGCGTCGCTTTGCCACGGTAGCGCGTGTCTCTGAAATTAACCTGGGGCTTTATCGCAAGTTCTTGCAGCCGATCGTACAAGCTGTCACCACCCCCGAAACAGCACGCTGGAACCGTCGCATGCATCCAGTTCGGTTAGGCTACAAGATGCTTTCCGATCGAAACCCCATGGCAGTACCGCTGCCGATAATGGCCGAGCGTATACGCGAAGACCGGCATCCGGTTGATGAAAACAATCCGTTCAAGGCCATGGAATCCATCGTCTCGGACCAGATTGTCAGGTCGCTGAATGCCTTCCGCGATTTGCGTGACAGCAGCGTCGAGCGGCTGTTCCTGACTATCTACGGCCAGCCATTACTACAAGCTCTGGTCGGCCTGCATGGTTCTGAAGAGGCCATCCATCGCCGTCCGGGAGCAGAGCCGGAGCATCTTCGTTTCATTGAACAGCGCCGAGAAGAATTGTGTGCCAGGATTGCCACCGGCGGTGCTCATGAAGCGGTGATGCGGTCCGTGATTTATGTGCTGGGTGGGGCTCCGGCCACCGATGAGCGTAATTTCAAGCGCCTGCGTGCTTCTCATGTTGAACTTGAGCCGGATAGTGATTTGGCCTCGTTCAAAAAACTGGTGCGTGACCAGTTCTTTATTCTCAAACTGGACCGTGAGCAGGCATTGGAAACCTTGCCGGCACTGCTGGAAGGCCAAAGCAATGAACAGATTGATGCGCATATCAGGCATCTTGACCATGTATTTGCAGCCAGTGGTGAGCTCTCGGAGCAAGGTGCCAAGCGTTTTGAGAAAATAAAGGCATTTTTCGATCAGGCACGGCCGGAGCCGGAGCCGGAAAAAACTACCCCGGTCCCGCATGCAAAGCAGGAACCGGCAGTTAAGAAAGAAGCGCCGCCCGAACCTGTTAATCAACCTAAGCCTGCGGCTGAATCGACGTCCGAAACGCCGGCCCAAGCGGAAAAGCCTGCTTCCAATAAGCCGGCAACAACGCCGAATTCCCCTGCGCGTAAGCGGACACATCGCAAGCGTTAAAAACCTGTTTAAGTGGCAATCAACGCCCTCACCCTTGGTGAGGGCGTTTTTTCATGGGGGTTGTCGTTGCTAGTGTGGCGGGCTAGTGTCTAGGCAAGTCACGCTGATAGTGCGACTGGCGCTTAGCGGTGGCGTGGGTTAGGGTAGTCGCATTTTTCACCCGCGAGGTCTGCGGCACAGAATTCAAGGCGCGGGCTTTTGGTCGGCGCATCAGGAAAGTGGAGCACTATGGGCAAGTCACTGGTCATCGTCGAGTCGCCGGCCAAGGCCAAGACGATCAATAAATATCTCGGCAACGATTTCATCGTGAAGTCGAGCGTAGGTCATATCCGTGACCTGCCGACCAGCGGCTCGGGCAAGGCTGCCTCCGACCCCAAGGAGCGCGCTCGTCAAGCCGCGTTGACTCGCAAGATGTCTGCGGAAGATAAAGCGGAATACAAGAAGCACAAGGCCCACGACCAGCTGATCCGGCGCATGGGAATTGACCCGGATAATGGCTGGGAGGCGCATTACGAGATCCTTCCCGGCAAGGAAAAAGTGGTCGCGGAACTCCAGAAACTGGCAGCCAAGGCCGATGCGGTCTATCTCGCAACCGACTTGGATCGTGAAGGGGAAGCCATTGCGTGGCACCTTCGCGAAACCATTGGCGGGGACGAGACGCGCTACAAGCGCGTGGTATTCAACGAGATTACCAAGAATGCCATCCAGGAAGCTTTTGAAGCTCCCGGAAGTCTCAATATCCCAAGAGTCGAAGCTCAGCAGGCTCGGCGATTCCTGGACCGTGTGGTCGGCTTTATGCTCTCGCCGTTGCTGTGGGCCAAGATCGCTCGGGGCCTTTCCGCCGGACGGGTGCAGTCGGTGGCGGTACGCTTGATTGTCGAACGGGAACGTGAAATCCGCGCCTTTATTCCCGAAGAGTTCTGGGATGTTCATACTGACCTGATCACAAGCGAAGGCGAAATCGTACGTTTTGCGCTGGTGCGGCAAGATGGCAAACCGTTCCGCCCCACCTCGGAAACCGAAACGCTGGAGCGTATTGCCGGGCTTCGGGAAGCTAGCCTTGCGATTACAGCGAGGGAAGATAAGCCGACCCGCTCGAAACCTAATGCCCCCTTTATTACCTCCACCTTGCAACAAGCGGCGAGTGCTCGGTTGGGTTTCTCGGTCAAGAAGACCATGACCATGGCCCAGCGCTTGTACGAGGCGGGCTTCATTACCTACATGCGTACCGACTCGACAAACTTGTCCAAGGATGCCGTGGAAAGTGCCCGTGACTATATCCATGCGCAGTATGGAGAGCGTTACCTGCCGGAATCACCGAATCGCTATTCCAGCAAGGAGGGCGCACAGGAAGCTCACGAGGCGATTCGTCCTTCGGATGTAACGCACAAGGCGACTGATCTCAGCGGCATGGAACGCGATGCCGAGCGGTTATATGAGTTGATATGGCGCCAGTTCGTGGCCTGCCAGATGACCCCGGCGGAATATCTCTCAAGTAATCTAACCGTGGAGGTCGGAGGGTATGAGCTAAAAGCCAAGGGGCGCGTGCTCAAGTTCGATGGTTATACCCGAGTGATGAAGCCCGGCGGCAAGAACGAAGATCAAGTATTGCCGGATCTTGCCGTAGGCACGCCAATGCGCCTTGAAACGCTTGAACCTCAACAGCATTTCACCAAGCCCTCGCCGCGTTACACCGAAGCCAGCCTGGTCAAGGAGCTGGAGAAGCAGGGAATTGGCAGGCCTTCCACCTATGCTTCGATCATCTCTACGATTCAGGACCGCGGCTATGTCAAGCTGGAAAACCGCCGCTTCTATGCCGAAAAACTGGGCGATATCGTCACCGAACGGTTGAAGGAATCCTTCCCTGATCTGATGGATTATTCTTTCACTGCACGCATGGAAGATGGATTGGATGAGGTCGCCGAAGGACAGCGCAACTGGCAGGCGTTGCTGAATGCCTTTTATGCCGAGTTCCGTGAAGAACTGGCACAGGCGCAAAGCGAAGATGGCATGCGCCCCAATCAGCCGGTACCTACCGATATTGATTGTCCCCGCTGTGGGCGCAAGATGCAGATTCGTACCGCCTCCACCGGCGTGTTTCTGGGTTGCAGTGGTTACAACCTGCCTCCCAAGGAGCGCTGCAAGACCACCATCGATCTGATTCCAGGAGAAGAGGCAGTGGCAGCGGATGCCGATGAGGAAGCCGAAGCCGAAGCTCTGCGGGCCAAGCGGCGTTGTCCGAAATGCGGCACTGCCATGGACAATTACCTGATCGACGAAACGCGCAAGTTGCATATCTGCGGTAATAGCCCTGATTGTGATGGCTATGCCGTTGAAGAGGGCAAGTTCAAGATCAAAGGCTATGAAGGCCCGGTGATCGAATGTGACAAGTGTGGCAGCGAAATGCAGCTAAAATCCGGGCGTTTCGGCAAATATTTCGGATGTACCAACACTGAGTGCAAGAACACGCGCAAATTGCTGAAGAGTGGTGAAGCCGCTCCACCCAAGATGGATCCGATTCCCATGCCAGAATTGGCTTGCCGGAAAGTCGAAGATCATTATGTCCTGCGCGACGGTGCCAGTGGCTTGTTCCTGGCGGCAAGCAAGTTTCCCAAGAATCGCGAGACACGCCCGCCGTTGGTCAAGGAGCTCAAGGCGCATGCTGATGAGCTTCCCGAGAAATACCATTTCCTGCTCAAGGCTCCCAGTGAAGATCCCGAGGGGCGGCCCGCGCAAATTCGTTTCTCGCGCAAGAGCAAGTCGCAATATGTAATGACCGAGGAAGAGGGTAAAGCCACTGGCTGGAAAGCCACCTTTGAAAATGGCAAATGGGAAGTGGAGGACAAGCGGAAATGACACCGAGTGGACGCACCAATCAATTGCTCTATCAGGCTGAGCTGTTGCTGGCGATGCCCTCAGGCGAAGGCGACCAGGCGCCGGTGCGGCGCATGGCTTTGGAAGAGGGCGCCTTGGCCCTCTCAGAGTTATGGTTGGAATCGTTTTTGCGTGAGATAACCAAACATGCTCGCTTGTCCACCCATGCGTGGCGTGAATTGCTGGTGCCTCAAGGCCCGCCAGTGGCCGAGCTTGGCCGGTTACGGGATCTCATGGCGCAGCCTGAAAGCTGGTTGGCATGGTTGACCCGGCGCCTTGAGCAGCTCCATGCCGAAGAAGGCGCTGCACGGCGTCCTACGCAAAATCGAGGCATGATAGCAGTGGGCGGTAATCGTGATCTGGGGGAGGCATTAAGCGACTGTCTGGCACAAGCCAAACGTGAAATAGCCGCCTTGAGAGAAACCAGCCAGGAGTGGTAACTTTTTTAAGTCATTTTTCCTAAATCGATATTTAGGCGGCCCCTGCGTGAGGTGTCAGCCTGCCATTCCGTTTCTTCTTGAAGTCTTTCTGTGTATACCTTGGCTATCTACCGTATGGTCTAAGCTGTCGGGGGTTCGAACCCATCGGCGAAAAAGCGTATGGTAATTATCTAAGGTTTTTACTATGTTATATAAAAACCTCTGTTGTTTCAGTCACCTCTGACGCGTTCAGTGTAAGGAGTGAACAATGCGTAAGGAAAAAACAAAGCGCTACAATCAAGTCAAGGACTTGGTGAAATGGGCGATGAGCTATCATGCTCGCATGGCCAAACAGTACGGCGACGCGGCGGAAGAGGCTTCTAGTGAAAGGGTGAAAATGGCGCTGAATTATCTCGCCAACCGTGAGCTTCGCATGCAGACGGGGTTGGAGGATATTTTTCATGATGGTACCGATCACACCGAAGTACTGGAAACCTGGTTCGATGAGGTAGGGGACTTTCCTCATCCGCCGAAACTCGAACGCATCGCCGAAACGGCGAATTACGACAGCATCGGTGCGATTATGGAAACGGCAGTGACAGAACACCGTACCTTGCAGGATCTTTATCAGCACCGTGCTTCGCGGGCGAACGTCAATCCGGAAAAAGAATTTTTCAATTCCTTGGCGGAAGGGCACGAAGCCGAAATGCGGCGTATCGTGACGAGCCTTGAGGAACTTGAAGACATTTGATTTGCGCTATATCCAGGAGGTTCTATGTCAGACATGCTGCTATCTCCAGAGATGTTGGGATATTTTACCGAAGATGACTTGCGGGAAGTGCCGGACGATTCTGGTGTCTATTGCATCTTCAAGGCCGGGCCAGACCAGGAAAGTGGTGAAATGAAGCCTCAAAAATTGTTGTATGTGGGTGAAGGGCGTGATGTTCGCTCTTGCCTTCTGCATCATGAGGACAAGGATCGCTGGCATGCCGAATTGGAAGAAGGCCAGGCGCTCTGGTTTAGTGTCGGGCTATGTGGACATGCCCACAGGGAAAGGCTCGCGGCGGCGCTGGTGCATCTCCACAAGCCGGTGCTTAACCATCAATACATCGATACTTTCCCCTTTGACAGAACGGTAGTGCATCTTATGGGAAAGAAGGATTTGCTGATGAATCCTTTTACCGTCGAGCGCAAGGATACATAAACGCCATGAAATGATGGCTGACAGAGGCGGCGCCAATAAGGTATAACAGCCGACTGAAATGAATGCTCGGCCCGGCGCCGAATGATGCTTGAGAGCTCTCATGAAACTTTTTACCCGTCGCCATTTCATTGGCTTGACCTTGGGATTGCCCTTCGTGGCACAGGCTTCTACCACGGATGGTTTCTCATCAAGAAACCTTTCAGGGGATGGCACTCCGGATTTAATCGAAACGTTACTGACGCGAGCGCCTGTGCCACGTCATACCGATGAGCTCTGGGTATTGGTCGATGATAAAGAAGCCGCCCTGAGTATCTACCGAGGCAACGTCCTGATGGAGCGCTTCGCTCCGATATCCTTGGGACGAGGCGGGGCCAAGACTCAACGAATGCGTGGTGACAATGCGACCCCTATGGGTGAGTTCCGAGTCGATCGCTTCAACCATGCTAGCCAATGGCATATTTTTATTGGTATTGATTATCCTACGCCCACACATGCCCAAATGGCGCTACAGACAGGGCTTTATACTCAGCAAGATTATGACCAATACTTTGATTTTTATCGGCGCCATAGGTCTCCTCCTCAAGATACGGTATTAGGAGGGGCGATTGGGATCCATGGTCTTGGAAAGGCGGACCCCGATATCCATGATCGTTTTCACTGGACCCAAGGATGCGTGGCGTTGACCAATTCCCAAATTGAACGGCTTACGGAATTGGTAGACGTTGGCACTCGCGTCGTGATCCGCTAAGCTGGTGACCAGAAAGGATGTTCAGCTTTGAACATAAGTATGGACAAGCGCTGTGGTCTATAATAAAACAGTGTTTGACTCATGCTGCCTCGCAGCACAAGTCGCTGCAAATGAACCTGCAACGCAGGTAGACAAGATGAGGTTGTAACTTTAGGCTTATCTTGCCGTGCCATTTTTCGTAGTACCAAGGAATATCAAGGAGAACACTATGACTTTGAAGACAACTCTGAAGATGACTGCCGCTGCCGCTTCACTGGCAATCCTGGCCGGTTGTGCTTCTACCAGTGCGCTGGAAGAAGTTCGCATGACTGCAGAATCTGCGCAGGCAGATGCTGCTGAAGCACGTAGCATGGCTTCTCAGGCAATGAACACTGCAAATCAGGCGCAGCGTGACGCACAATCTGCCCTGCAGATGTCTGAGCAGAACCGTGAAGAAATGAACCGCATGTTCCAGCGTTCCATGCAGAAGTAATTCTGCTTGGCGCCGCCTTTCCTTTACAGGAAATGCGGTCGTTGCTGAAAAATAAAAAACCCCGCCGAGGCGGGGTTTTTTTGTGCTTTCACTCTTCTTCTGTTTCAGCTTCGTTGTCGGTTTGTTGCAAGGTACTGAGTTCCAGATCGGAAAACAGGCTATCCGCGTCAAAAATAGGCGCGGTGGGCTTGGCAGGCTCTTGGGATACGAGTAAAGGCACGAGGTCACCACCGGGATTTTCGATGGCCTTGCGCACCTTGGCGTAATCCACGCTGACCTGGGCCTCTTCGGTGAGCTGAGCGATCATGTCCAGTGCTTCGATCAAGGGTTCGAAGTTGCCTATGTTCTCTTCCAACTGGGGGAAGGATTGACCATAGAGGTTACCGTCCGCCGACCAGCCCGCCTTGAAAGGGGCGTCGATCAGATTGACTTTTGTACCACTGGGCAGACGTTCATAAAGTGACTCGATATCTTCTGGATACATGCGAATACAGCCACGGCTGACACGCATGCCTACTCCATCGGGTCGGTTGGTGCCATGAATCAGGTAGCTGGGCATATCCAGCAGTATCGCATGACGCCCCAATGGGTTGTCTGGACCTGCAGGGACGATAGACGGAGCCGGTTCACCTCGTTCAGCAGCCTCACGACGCATGGAGGAAGGCGGCGCCCAGGCGGGATCCTTGACTTTGATGGTGGTCTTGGTCAGGCCTACGGGGGTGGCGAATTCATCGCGACCGACGCTGACTGGGTAGCTTTCCACGATGTCAGGATTATCGGCCGGATAATAATAAAGGCGTAATTCCGACAAATTAATGACGACACCCTCGCGCGGGGCGGGAGGCAGGATATATTGCGCAGGAATGACCACCTCGGTGCCCAGCCCCGGAACCCAGAGACTCACATCCGGATTGGCCATGCGCATCTCTTCGTAACCGATGTTGTGGCGTCTGGCGATATCGATCAACGTCTCTTCCGGGTCTTTCACGGTGATAGTGTAGCGTTCACCAATGACATCGCCGTTTTCCGGTAATTTGAAGTGACCACGCGGCAACTCATCGGGCGAGACTGCTTCCAGAGCGCTTTGCTGAGCCTCTTGGGTGATGGCGGGCGTATCAGTATCTTCGCTTTTTTCACTGGGCGTTTGTGCGCTAACCGGCTGTGCCAAGCTGGCGACAAGCATTACGGCAAGGCTGGTATAGCCCCAGTGAGTGAGGATATAAGGTGTCTTCATTGATTTGCGCGGGATACCCTCGGCTTCAACTCGCCGAGGGAAGAGATGGCGCGGCATGCGTCAGCGCGCCACGGCCATGCTTCCCGTTCCTCCTTGCGTGTATTGGATGAATGCCCTTGCGGGCCTTATGAGGTGGTCTAGCGTCTACAGCGCTCTGACCACCGCTGTATGTGACAAGTTTGCCCGAGGGGTCAGGCTGCTGCTACTTTTTGATTCAGTCGATCGAGTAATTGTTCCACGGCGGTAAAGCGTGCCTCGGCGGTTTGCATGGGAATTTCAAAGCGTAAGGTATCGGCACCGTCTAGCCGGTAATGCTGAGGCGCTTTCTGGATCAGGTTGACCAGGGTCAAAGGGTCCACTTGGGTGTGATGCTCGAAAATAACCCGTCCCCGCGTTTCGCCTGCTTCCAGGCGAGAAACCCCCAGTTGCTCGGCCTTGTGGCGCAGCCGGGTTTGGCGCATCAGGGTTTTGACCGGTGTAGGCAACAGGCCGAAACGGTCGATTAGCTCGACCTGAAGTTCCCTGAGTTGAGCGTCGTTATCACTACTGGCGATACGCTTGTACATCACCAGCCGTTGCTGAACGTCATGAATATAGTCATCGGGAATCAGGGCGGGTAAGTTGAGGCTGATTTCCACCCCGGCGCTGAAGGGCGCATCGATGTTGGGAGTCTTCCCGGCCCGGATCGCTTTCACCGCTCGATCCAGCATTTCCATGTAAAGCGTGTAGCCGATGGTTTCCATCTGGCCGCTTTGCTCATCGCCCAGCAGTTCTCCGGCACCGCGGATTTCCATGTCGTGGCTGGCAAGCGTGAAGCCGGCGCCGAGGTCATCCGAGGCGCTGATGGCTTCCAGCCGTTTGATGGCATCGCGCGTCATGGCCTTGGGAGGCGGGGTAAGGAGGTAGGCGTAGGCTTGATGGTGGCTGCGCCCGACCCGGCCGCGTAGCTGATGAAGCTGGGCCAAGCCGAATTTATCGGCCCGTTCGATCAGGATGGTATTGGCCGTGGGTACATCGATACCGGTTTCGATAATGGTTGAACATACCAGGACGTTAAAGCGGCGATGATAAAAGTCCGACATGACGCGTTCCAGGCTGCGCTCGGGCAGCTGGCCGTGAGCCACCGCAACGCGCGCGTCTGGCACCAAGTCACGAACTTTCTCGGCAGCGTTTTCAATCGTCTTGACTTCATTATGCAGAAAGTAAACCTGCCCGCCACGCAGCAACTCACGGAGTAGCGCTTCCTTGATCACAGCGTCATCACGTTGCTGGACAAACGTCTTGACGGAAAGGCGTCGGGCGGGGGGGGTGGCAATGATGGAAAGATCGCGAATGCCGCTCATGGCCATGTTCAAGGTGCGGGGGATCGGGGTGGCCGTCAGGGTGAGAATATCCACTTCAGCGCGCAGGGTTTTCAGCTTTTCCTTCTGTGTCACCCCGAAGCGGTGCTCTTCGTCAATGATCAGCAGTCCCATCTTGGGTAACTCGACACTCTTGGAGAGCAGTTTATGAGTGCCAATCACAATATCGGTTTGCCCATTCTTGATCCGTTCAAGGGCCTTGTTCATGTCCTTGCCGCCGGTGAAGCGCGAAATCAGCTCAAGATTGACAGCGGTATCGGCAAAGCGATCGCGGAAATTCTCGAAATGCTGGCGCGCCAGCAGGGTGGTGGGCACCAACACCACCACCTGGCGACCCGACTGTACCGCGAGAAAGGCGGCACGCATGGCGACTTCGGTCTTGCCGAAGCCGACATCACCACACACCACGCGATCCATGGGTTGTGGTGAGGTCATGTCCTGGATGACAGCTTCGATAGCGGCATGTTGATCGGGTGTTTCCTCGAAAGGAAAGCTGGCAGCAAAGCGGACGTATTCCTCTCCAGGGGCTTCGTAAACGACACCTTGCTGTGCTTCGCGACGGGCGTAAACATCCAGCAGTTCAGCAGCAGTATCACGGATTTTTTCAGCCGCTTTCTTGCGCGCCTTTTCCCATTGTTCCGAGCCGAGTTTGTGGAGTGGCGCCGACTCATCGTCGGCTCCCGCGTAGCGCGAAATCAGATGAAGGCTGTCGACCGGTACATAAAGTTTGGCTGCGTCGGCATATTCCAGAGCAAGAAACTCGGCCGCCTGACCCCCGGTTTCCAGCGTTTCCAGCCCTAAATAACGCCCCACACCGTGAGCTTGATGGACCACCGGCGCGCCGGGGCGAAGCTCTGAAAGATGGCGCACGGCAAAGGCGTTTTCATCGGTGGTTTTCTCTCGCCGACGGCTCTGGCGTACCACGTCACCAAACAGTTCGGTTTCGCTGATAACGGCTATATCGGGCGACTCAAGCCATAATCCGCTATCGATCTGACCTTCAGTAATCGCGAGAGGGCTCTCGCTTTCCAGAAACTGAGCGAACGAGTCGACGTGAGGTAGCTTTAAATGCAGCGGCGCCAAGGTTTCTTCCAGTGCTTCACGACGGCCACGAGACTCTGCGACAAACAGGGCGCGTGTCTTGGGGTGTTCTTCGAGAAAACCTTGTAATGCGGCAAGAGGTGCCTTGGCACGAGCGTTGATAGCAACTTGTGGGGGTATTTTTGCTGCAGGGGTCTGAGCATGGCGGTTTTGTGTATCTTGGGTCAGCTCGATACGAGGGTGCTGCTTGATTTCGGCAAAAACATCACTGACCGGCAAAAACGCACGATGTGGCGGCAATAAGGGGCGGGTGGGATCGACACCCAGATTGGCATAGCGGTTTTCGATCGATAACCAGTGATGTTCGGCAGCCTCGAACACGCCGGGCAGCAAGGCAACGCGAGTACCCGGGGTGAGATGTTCGAACAGCGAGGCTGTCTGCTCGAAAAACAGGGGTAAATACTGTTCGAGACCGGGAGAGGGAATGCCTTTGCGAGCGTCATTATATAATGGACATTGGCGAGGATCGACATCGAACAGCGTTTCAAAGTTTTCCCGAAAACAGGCAATGGCACTGCGGGAAAGCGAATATTCCTGAGCAGGCAACAACTCAAGACGCTCGATCTTGTCGGTGGAGCGTTGTGTGCCGGGATCGAAATAACGCAGGGTATCGATTTCATCATCGAATAGATCAATACGAATCGGCTGCTCGCTGCCCATGGGGTAGAGATCTATCAATGCGCCGCGCAGGGCATATTCGCCGGGCTCATAGACGGTTTCCACCGCACGATAACCGGCGCGGGAAAGGGATTCGCGAAAGTGCTCTCGGTTGAGCTCGGTGCCTACCTCGAGCTGCATGACGCGTCCGGCGATATAGTCGACCGGCGGCAGACGCTGCATCAGGGTATTGATAGGTACCAGTACAATGCCGCGCACGCCATCCTGGAGCTGGCGCAAGGTCCTCAGGCGTGCCGAAATGATGTCCTGATGGGGCGAAAAGCTGTCATAAGGCAGAATTTCCCAATCAGGAAAAGGCAGCACCGGGACCTGACTGTAAAATGCCAGGTCTTGCCCAAGCCGCTGAGTGCTGGCGGTGTCTGGCGTGATCACCAGTAACGGCCCGGACTGCGCCGCACGGGCCAAGCCCAGCGCGGTGGCACTGCCTGGAGGGGCCTGCCAATACAAGGTGTCACGGGTGCCTTGGGGTTCAGGCGGTTGGAGCAAAGAGAATGTCGTCATGATGGCAGTATCGGCTTGCGCTGAAACGGAAAGGTGATGATACACGATGAAGGCTTTTACGGCAGAGCGAGCATGAGCCGTATGTAATGCCGCGCGGTAGGAGCCGAGCGACCAAAAAGAAGAAAAGCGGTAGATAGTGGAAAAATAAAGCTAGGCTACAAGAGGAATCCGAGTGCCGAAAAAACGTTTATGTAATCCCCCTACATGGGCTGCGACTATCAAGCGATTGCGGCTTGGGCGTCTGGCCGGGATAATAGCCACTAACTACGTTACTTATCTCTTCATTGAACAAAGAGGCCGCACGTGAGTCAGCAAACTCTCGACAACGTTTTTCAGGAATGGCAAAGCAACGAAGCACTGGCTGAACAGATGATTCCCCTGTTGGGTCGACTATATCGCCAGAATAATATCGTCGCCACCATATTTGGGCGTTCGCTGATCAATCGGTCGGTCATTCGTATTCTCAAGAATCATCGCTTCGTGCGTAAAGTGGAAGGTACCGAGCTTTCCGTTCAGGATACCTATCCGATCATCAAGGCAATGAGCGAGCTTGACCTCGGCCCGGCACATGTCGATGTTGGCAAACTTGGGGTCGCCTTCAAGAACCAGGGCGGCGGTGATGTAGAAGCCTTCTTGCGCAAGGAACTTCATGAGATCATCGATGGCTACCGCCCGGGTGCCAGCACCGGCGAGCCGAAAGACGTGGTGCTTTACGGTTTTGGGCGTATCGGCCGTTTGTTGGCACGCATCATGGTGGATAAGGCTGGGGGCGGTAACCTGCTGCGTTTGCGTGCCATCGTGGTGCGTGGCCGAGGCGATGTGGCAAAAGACCTGGAAAAACGCGCAAGCCTGTTGCGCCGTGATTCCGTGCATGGAGCCTTTAACGGTACCATCAGTATGGATGCCGAGGCTCGCACGCTCACGGTCAACGGTAATGTGATCCAGGTGATTTATGCCGATTCTCCCAGCGAAATCGATTACACCGATTACGGTATCGACAACGCCGTGGTGGTAGATAATACCGGTATGTGGCGTGATGAAGCGGGCCTGGGGCAGCACCTTGAATGCAAAGGTGTTTCCAAGGCGTTGCTGACAGCACCAGGCAAGGGCGATATTAAGAATATCGTGTTCGGCATCAATCACGGTGATATCAGCGAAGACGATCGCATCCTGTCAGCGGCTTCTTGTACCACCAATGCCATCGTGCCGGTACTGAAAGTATTGAACGACGAATATGGCGTGGTTACAGGGCACGTGGAAACCGTTCATGCTTATACCAACGACCAGAACCTGATAGATAACTATCATAAAGGTGATCGTCGTGGCCGCAGTGCGGCGCTTAACATGGTATTGACCGAAACCGGTGCGGCCAGTGCGGCGGCCAAGGCCTTGCCTGAGCTTGCCGGCAAGCTGACGGGCAATGCCATCCGGGTGCCGATCCCCAACGTTTCCATGGCGATACTCAATCTGACCTTGGAAAAAGGCACCGATGTCGAAGGGCTCAACGACTACCTGCGCCGCATGTCGATTGATTCGGCCTATCAGAAGCAGATTGATTTCGTGGATTCCGCAGAAGTCGTTTCTTCGGATTTCGTGGGGAACCGTCATGCGGGTATCGTCGATGCCAAGGCCACCATTACCAATGGTAAACATGCCGTCGTTTATGTGTGGTACGACAACGAATTCGGTTATAGCTGCCAGGTGGTCCGTATCCTTCAGCAGATGTCCAATGTAAGTTTCCTGAAGTTGCCACGAGCTGCGGCCTGAGTATGTTCTCGCCCTCATTGTCAACGTCGTGTTGCAGTAGATAAAAGCACGCCACCCGAGGGTGGCGTGCTTTTTTTAAAGCTGAACACCGCGATATAGCACTTTTGGCGACCCCTTGGGATGTGGTCATTGGACGCGCTTATCTTTATAATACGGTGGATTTTTCGGGGTGGTTCGAGCGGGGCTCGGGCTGAACTTGTAACAATCTTTAGAAATAAACTAAGGATTCGAATTTATTCGAATTTCTCACCTTCGTATATCCGATCCATCAACTGGGCGAGACTATGATCGAAGTCAAAAAAGGCCTGGATCTCCCCATCACGGGAGCGCCCGAGCAGCGTATCGAAGATGCGCGACCTGTGCGCCACGTGGCAATCCTGGGTACTGACTATGTCGGCATGAGGCCGACCATGGAAGTGCAGGAAGGGGAAAAGGTCAAACTGGGGCAGCTACTCTTCACCGACAAGAAAATCGAAGGTGTGCGTTTTACCGCACCGGCCGGTGGTGAAGTCGTTGCTATCAACCGTGGCGAAAAACGTAAATTGCTATCCGTGGTCATCAAGGTGGATGAAAGTGAAGAGGCCGTCACTTTCACTACACACGGACGCAACGCATTAGAGGGTCTTGAGCGACAGACAGTCGTGGATCAACTGGTGGAATCAGGATTGTGGACGGCACTACGCACGCGTCCTTTTTCCCGAACGCCGGCCATTGATAGCGCCCCGGCGGATATCTTCGTCACCGCTATGGATACGAACCCGCTGAGTCCCGACCCGGCCTTGATCATCAACGAAAACGCCGAGGCGTTTGAAGATGGTCTTAAAGTACTCAGCCGGCTCACCGAAGGAAAAGTTTTCCTGTGTACGTCTCCCGATACCCGGGTTCCCGGCACCGAGGTGAAAGGTGTACAAACGGAAACTTTCTCGGGGCCGCACCCCGCGGGTCTGGTAGGCACCCATATTCACTACTTGTCGCCGGTCGCTCTGCACAGAAAAGTGTGGCATATCGGTTATCAGGACGTGATTGCCTTTGGCAAGCTGTTCATAGACGGCAAGCTGGACACGAGCCGTGTCGTTGCGGTAGGTGGCCCACGAGCCGAAAATCCTCGGTTGCTGCGCACCCGTATCGGGGCGAGCACCGAAGAGCTTCTTGCGGACGAAGTCATTCATCCTGCAGATACCCGCGTGATCTCCGGTTCGGTATTTTCCGGGGCTGCCGCTGAAGGCAAATTGACTTACCTGGGCCGTTTCCATAACCAGATCAGCTTGATCGAGGAGGGCAACAAGCGAGCCTTTCTGGGCTGGCTATCGCTCGGTGTCAAACGCCATTCAATCATGGGTATCTATGTCTCGGCGTTCAAGGGGTTGAAGGATTACGCACCGAATACCTCCACCAACGGTTCCGAACGTGCCATGGTGCCAATCGGCGCGTATGAGGTGGTCATGCCGCTGGACATTCTGGCGACACAGTTACTGCGTACGCTGATCGTGGGCGATATCGAGGTTGGCATGCAACTCGGGTGTCTGGAGTTGGATGAGGAAGACCTCGCGCTCTGTACTTATGTTTGCCCCGGTAAATACGAGTACGGCCCCATCCTGCGTGACAATCTCACCATGATCGAGAAAGAGGCCTGATGATGAGTATTCGACAAAAACTCGACAACATCGAGCCGCACTTTCATCAAGGGGGTAAGTACGAAAAGTACTATCCGCTTTATGAAGCCGTGGACACGATCTTCTATTCACCGCCGAACGTTACCAAGACAACTGCTCACGTGCGTGACGGGATTGATCTCAAGCGGATCATGATCACTGTCTGGTTGTGTACGTTCCCGGCGATGTTCTTCGGTATGTGGAATGCCGGCTGGCAATCCAACATGGCGATCGACGCGGGTTATGCCTCCCTGGGAGGCTGGCGTGAAGCGATCATGATGACCCTGGCGGGCGGCCATGATCCGAGTAACTGGTGGGCCAACTTCGTCCTGGGGGCTACCTACTTCCTGCCGATCTATCTGGTGACGTTCGTCGTGGGTGGTTTCTGGGAAGTATTGTTCGCCATCAAGCGTGGCCACGAAGTCAATGAAGGTTTCTTCGTTACTTCCGTCTTGTTCGCCTTGATCCTGCCGGCCACCATTCCTTTGTGGCAGGTGGCGCTGGGCATCACCTTCGGCGTGGTGATCGGCAAGGAAATTTTCGGCGGTACCGGCAAGAACTTCCTCAACCCGGCATTGACCGGTCGTGCTTTCCTCTACTTTGCTTATCCGGCACAAATTTCCGGTGATGCAGTGTGGGTAGCCGCGGATGGCTATACTGGAGCAACGGCACTGTCGATGGCCTTCCAGCAAGGCATGGCGACCATGACCTCGCAATTCTCCTGGTGGGACGCCTTCCTGGGCTTCATCCCCGGTTCCGTGGGCGAAGTCTCGACCTTGGCTATCCTGATTGGTGCGGTGGTGCTGTTGTGGACACGAATCGCCTCGTGGCGAATCATGCTGGGGGTGTTTCTCGGCATGGTCGCGACCAGCGCGCTATTCAACTTGATCGGCTCCGACACCAACCCGATGTTTTCCATGCCGTGGTATTGGCATCTGGTGACCGGTGGCTTCATCTTTGCTCTGGTGTTCATGGCAACGGATCCGGTGTCCGCATCGATGACCAACCAGGGTCGTTTGATATTTGGCATACTGATCGGGGTCATGACCGTGTTGATTCGTGTGGTCAACCCGGCCTTCCCGGAAGGCATCATGTTGGCGATCTTGTTTGCTAACCTGTTTGCACCGCTGATCGACTACTTCTTTGTTCAGGCCAACATTAAACGTCGCGTTCAACGCACCGGCGTTCCGGCCGAGGAGACTGCCTGATGGCACAGAGCAATAACTCCATCAAGAAGATTCTGATAGTGGCGTTCGCACTGTGTATCGTGTGTTCGGTCATTGTCTCGACGGCTGCGGTGGCATTGCGCCCTCTGCAGCAACTCAACCAGGAACTGGATCGCAAGACCAACATCCTTAGCGTGGCGAATCTCTATGAGCCAGGCACGGATGTGGAAGCCGCTTTCAGTAGTGACGTTACGCCACGTGTCGTTGACATGCGCACAGGCGAGTACACTGATCGGTTCGATCCAGCCACTTTCGATCACTTCAAGGCGGCACGTGATCCGGCAACCGGGCGCACCTTGTCCGGTGAGCGGGACATTGCAGGTCTGTCTCGCGTGGAAAACTTCGCGACGATCTACTTGGTAGGCGATCCGAACGATCCGCAACAGATCATTCTGCCGGTACGCGGCCAGGGCCTGTGGGGTCTGATGCGGGGCTATATGTCCGTGGAAGGCGATGGCAATACCATTATAGGCATCACCTACTATGAACATAGTGAAACCCCCGGACTGGGTGCTGAAGTCAACAATCCGCGCTGGCAGGCTCAGTGGGAAGGTAAAGAAATCTTCCCGGACGAAGACAGTGTGATGCCGGCCATTCGAGTGGCTCGGGGTGCCGGAACAGGCGAGCATGAAGTCGATGGCCTTTCCGGTGCTACCCTGACCAGTAAAGGGGTGACCAACATGGTGCAGTTCTGGTTGAGCCCGGAAGGGTTCGGTGAATATCTGGCCAGATTCCGTGCCGATATCAGCCCGGAAGATGTCCAGGATGTCGAAACCGATCTCGAACCAGAATTCGAACCCGAAACGGAAGGAGCTTAATCATGGCAGATTTAACTCCGAAAGGCGTTCTGGTATCTCCAATCTTCCAGAACAATCCGATTGCTTTGCAGATATTGGGTATCTGTTCGGCGTTGGCCGTTACCACCAGCATGAGCGTATCGCTGGTAATGGCGTTGGCGGTTATCTTCGTCACGGCCTTCGCCAACCTGTTCGTTTCGTTGATCCGGAGTCATATCCCGTCTTCGATCCGGATTATCGTCCAGATGACCATTATCGCCTCTCTGGTTATCGTGGTTGATCAGGTGCTCAAGGCCTATGCCTACGAAATGTCCAAGCAACTGTCGGTTTTCGTCGGTTTGATCATCACCAACTGTATCGTCATGGGGCGTGCCGAAGGCTTCGCCATGAGCAATACACCGGGTATGTCCTTTCTGGACGGTATCGGCAACGGGTTGGGTTATGGTCTGATATTGATGATCGTCGGTTTCTTCCGTGAGCTGCTTGGCTCGGGCAGCGTCTTCGGCTTTACCATCCTGGCGCCGATTCAGGATGGTGGCTGGTATGTTCCCAATGGTTTGATGCTTCTACCACCGTCGGCTTTCTTCATTATCGGGCTGACAATCTGGGTGCTGCGTTCCTTCAATCCGGAGCAGGTGGAAAATAGCGAGTTCGAGATGAAGGAAAACACCAAGCCGAAGGAGGCCGTGTAAAATGGAACACTATCTGAGCCTGTTCGTTGCTTCGGTTTTTGTCGAAAACATGGCCTTGGCCTTTTTCCTGGGCATGTGTACGTTTCTGGCGGTCTCCAAGAAGGTGTCATCGGCTTTCGGCCTGGGTATTGCGGTTATCGTGGTACTCACCATTACCGTGCCGGTCAATAACTTGGTGTTTACCTTCCTGCTACAGGAAGGTGCCCTGACCTGGACCGGTATTGCGGGTACCGAGAATATCGACCTCTCCTTCTTGGGGTTGTTGAGCTATATCGGGGTCATCGCCGCTCTGGTGCAGATCATGGAAATGTTCCTCGACAAGTACGTGCCTGCACTCTACAACGCCCTAGGCGTGTTCCTGCCGCTGATTACCGTCAACTGCGCTATCCTGGGTGGCGTACTGTTCATGGTCGAGCGTAACTATAACTTCGGCGAGTCAGTGGTGTATGGCTTGGGCGCAGGTGTGGGCTGGGCACTGGCTATTACTGCGCTTGCCGGCATTCGCGAAAAATTGAAGTATAGCGATGTGCCGGCCGGCTTGCAGGGCCTGGGCATTACCTTCATCACCGTGGGACTGATGTCTTTGGGCTTCATGTCCTTCTCCGGCATCCAGCTCTAAACGGGGCTTGATTCTCCGGCGACCCCTGGGTCGCTGGGTCAAGAAAACCTCTAGCAATAGGAAACCGACATGGTTGATACAAGTGTCATCTTGCTCGGTGTTGTCATGTTCACTGTGATCGTCATTGGACTGGTCCTGGTGATTCTGGCCGCTCGCAGCAAACTCGTCAGCACCGGGGATGTGACCATCGAGGTCAACGGTGACCCCGAGCACACCCTGAGTACGCAAGCCGGTGGTAAGCTTTTGAACACCCTGGCCGCCAATGGCATTTTCCTCTCATCCGCCTGTGGCGGTGGTGGGTCTTGTGCCCAGTGCAAATGTCGCGTGGAAGAGGGCGGCGGCTCGATTCTACCCACCGAAGAATCCCACTTCACCATGCGTGAAAAGAAGGAAGGCTGGCGTCTTTCCTGCCAGGTTCCGGTGAAGCAGGATATGAAAGTGGAAGTTCCCGAAGAAGTTTTCGGCGTGAAGAAGTGGGAGTGCGAAGTCATCGCCAACCCCAACGTCGCTACCTTCATCAAGGAACTCAACCTCAAGCTGCCTGAAGGCGAGAATGTCGACTTCCGGGCAGGTGGGTATGTGCAACTGGTCGCGCCACCTTACGATATCAAGTTCTCCGATTTTGATATCGAAGAGGAATACCGGGGTGATTGGGAGAAGTTCGGTCTTTTCAAGACTTCCCACAAGAACCAGGAGGAAGTCATCCGTGCCTACTCCATGGCGAACTATCCGGAAGAGCATGGCATCCTCAAGTTCAATATCCGCATCGCGACTCCGCCTCCGGGTACCAATCATCCGCCGGGATTGATGTCGACTTACGTCTTCAATCTCAAGCCGGGCGACAAGATTACCGTCATGGGGCCGTTTGGTGAGTTTTTCGCCAGAGATACCGATGCCGAGATGATCTTCATCGGTGGTGGTGCAGGTATGGCGCCCATGCGTAGCCACATCTTCGATCAGCTCAAACGACTCAAGTCGGATCGCAAGATCACGTTCTGGTACGGTGCTCGTTCCTGGCGTGAAACCTTCTATAACGAAGAATACGATCAGTTGGCGGAAGAGTTCCCGAACTTTGAGTGGCATCTGGCGCTTTCCGATCCTCAGCCGGAAGATAACTGGGAAGGTCCGACAGGATTCATTCATAACGTTTTATATGAGGATTACCTCAAGGACCATCCCGCACCTGAAGATTGCGAATATTATATGTGTGGACCACCCATGATGAATGCCTCGGTGATCAAGTTGTTGCTCGATCTCGGGGTCGAACCGGAAAACATCCTGCTGGATGATTTCGGTGGATAAACTTCCTGCCTTTTAAGGCACTTTGAGGGGCTGGCCATTAGGTCGGCCCCTTTTGCTTGATTCCGCCGACTCCGGGGCGAGACGCAATATCGAATTAACTTTATCCTGGATTCAGGCACTTTCATTGTCACGGTGCTGTCTCCCTATCAGGACATGTTTAAACAGAGCGAGATGGCAAGTCGGATAATGAAGCCATGAAGGAGTGAACAAATGACTATCTGGTTACTGGCGTTGGGTTTCATGTTGCTGATGGTAGCTGCCATGGCAATTGGCGTAATCATGGGCCGTAAGCCTATAGCCGGTTCATGTGGCGGTTTGAACCAGCTGGGTTTGAAGGATGGCTGCGATATCTGTGGCGGCAAGGACGAGGTCTGTGAAGAAGAAAACCGCAAGCGCGGTAGCAGCGCCCGTCGGAGTAGCGATGAGAGCCGGGGTGCGGATTTAGGCTATGATGCCACTCGCCGTTGATACGCCTAAAACGGCAGCATCGTTACTGAAAAGCAGTGTTTAAGCAAAAAAAAGCGAGCAATGTTCAGTGCTCTGCGCTGAGCATTAGCTTCGCATGTGTCAAGGAACAAGGAGATGCCTGGATTATGGCAGTACATACTTATGATGTCGTGGTAATCGGCACCGGTCCTGCCGGTGAAAGTGCCGCCATCAATGCCGCCAAGCATGGCATGCGGGTTGCGATTGTCGAAAAACAAACGCAAGTGGGCGGTAACTGCACGCATTGGGGCACAATTCCTTCAAAGGCCTTGCGTCACCAGGTCAAGCAGATCATGGCGTTCAATACCAACCCCATGTTTCGTGATATCGGTGAGCCGCGCTGGTTTTCCTTCCCAAAGGTAATGGAACATTCGCGCGTCACTATCGACAAGCAGGTCGAGATGCGTAGCCGTTTCTATGCCCGCAATCGTATCGATTTATTCAACGGTGTGGCGCGTTTCAAGGATGAACACACGTTACTGGTACGCGACCGCCAGGAAGGTATGGAAGAGCTGGTGGCCAAGAAAATCGTGATTGCCACCGGTTCCCGTCCTTATCGCCCCGCTGATATCAATTTTCGACATCCGCGTCTGTACTGCTCGGACACCATTCTCAGCCTGTCTCATACCCCACGTACCTTGATCATTTTCGGTGCGGGTGTGATTGGCTGTGAATATGCCTCGATTTTTTCGGGGCTCGGGGTCAAGGTCGACTTGATCAACAATCGTGACAGCCTGTTGTCCTTCCTGGACGACGAGATTAGTGACGCCCTGTCCTATCATCTGCGCAAGCACGGCGTTCTGATTCGCCACAATGAAGAATACGAGCGAGTTGAAGGGGACGAGTCCGGGGTTATCGTCTACTTGAAGTCCGGCAAGAAGTTACGCGCGGATGCGTTTCTATGGGCTAATGGTCGCACGGGAAATACCGACAGCCTGGGACTTGAAAACATCGGCTTGGAAGCCAACGGGCGTGGTCAGTTGCATGTGGACGAGCATTACCGTACAGCAATACCGCATATTTATGCCGCCGGTGACGTTATCGGTTGGCCGAGCCTTGCCAGTGCCGCTTATGATCAAGGGCTGAATTCTTCCAACGAGTTGCTGGAAAAAGACTATCGCTACGTAACCGAAGTGCCGACCGGGATTTATACCATCCCTGAAATCAGCTCCTTCGGCCCCAATGAGCGTGAGCTTACCGAGGCCAAAGTGCCTTACGAAGTGGCTCAGGCGTTCTTCAAGGATACCGCCAGAGCGCAGATCACCGGCGATACCATCGGCATGCTCAAGATATTGTTCCATCAGGATACGCTGGAGATTCTGGGGATTCATTGCTTTGGTGACCAGGCCTCGGAAATCGTACATATCGGCCAGGCAATCATGCAACAGAAAGGAGAGGCGAATTCGCTCAACTATTTCGTCAATACTACCTTCAACTATCCCACCATGGCGGAAGCGTATCGCGTTGCCGCCCAAAATGGCTTGAGTCGAGTTTTCTAGGTTTCCTTTACGTTTTTCAAGACAGATGTGGCAAAGTAAGGCTTTGGCTTCTCAGCGTTACTCGTGTGGAAATTGTCACTTCCCTCCATATGGACGGGGGGAAGGACCACATCAACTCGGTTGCGACCGGTTTCCTTGGCCTGATAGAGCGCCTGGTCCGCCAAGGAATACAGCTGCTCGAATGTTTGTTGACCCGATGCGGTGGTGGTCAAGCCGATACTTACTGTTATGTGTAGCCCAGCAGTAACACAGTCTAGCTCAAGGCTTGCCACTTCCTGTCGGATACGCATCGCCACACATTTCGCTTCTTCCAAGGAAGTATTCGGCATCAACAGGCAAAATTCCTCCCCCCCAATTCGCGCCAATGTATCCGATTGACGGCACAGTGACTCAATACAGCCTGTAATTAAGCGCAGGACTTCGTCTCCGGCCGGGTGACCATAGGTGTCGTTGACATGCTTGAAATAATCCAGGTCCAGTATCATCAGGCTAAGGGGATGGTGCTGACGTTGGGCATTAGCTAACTGGGTGGTGGCGATGGAAACGAGATAGCGGCGGTTTTTCAGTCCGGTCAACTCATCGGTCAGCATCAACTTATGCATCTTGTTGCGCTGTCGTTGCAGGTTTATCACCGCGGCAAACAAGCTAGCCGTCATGACTAAAACAAAAAGTATCAAAGGTATTACAGCCCGCGTCAGTTGTTGTGTGACCCGATACTGTTCTCCAGCGGCTGCATGGACGGCATTATTGAGCTCGCTGTATATCCATGCCATGTTGACCTCCATTTCCATACCCAGTTGCTGAAGGGGTTTCAGAAAGGAGGGGTCATGAATGGATTGCAGGGCGAGGCGTTCGAGCTTGGGTAGCTGACTTTCCAGTAATTTGAAATCATCGTTGAGGTAGCTTACATGGGGTTCCAGCAAGGGATGATGGCTGATGCTGTTCTGAATTCCTTCAAGATTGCGCTCTGCCAACCAAAGGAAATGATTGATCTGGGGTAAATGTACAGATACCGGGTTTGCCATAAATACGCCAAGTACCTGGTCGAGTTGGCTGTTCTGCTGTTGAGCACGTACTACGTCTCCGACCATGGCGGTATAGTCGGTGCCCACCTGTTGGCGAGCATGATTGACATAAACCCCAATGACGATGGCGGCTATGCCTGCCATGACGGCAAAGCCTGTTACCAAGCGCCAGCGTGAAAAGAAATGATCCTTATCTTCAAGGAAAATATTCATTGCCGCCGCACCTCACGAACAGCCCAGATCCAGCGTGCGTATGGCAGTATTCCAGTAAGCACCGCTTCAGCATCCTCTGGGGCTATCAGCAACAGCGGCCCTAGCTGCTCCCGGCTAAGGGGATCTCCATTTAACCGGGTCACTAGAAGATAGCGTGTTTTTTGACGTTCCGCGGCACTGAGAAAGACACTGTAATCATCCTGGGCAATGAACCGCACCCGATCTTCGGGCTGGATGCCCTGGTCTTCAAGGAAGGCATCTAGCCAAACCCCTGTAAAACGACCTTCCGGTCCTTCCGGATGCTGCATATCTACGTCGTATAGGGGCGTAGTTTCGATGTCTGCCAACGATAGCCAGTGTTGATCATGGCCGATCACCATTTTTAGAGTCAGGCTGTGCTCGGTAGAAGGAGCAAGAGGGCTGGAGGTCGCCTCGGCAGCGTGAGCGGAAGTCACCATGCTTCCCATTGCACCAAAAGTAACTATCAATAGGCCACTAATGTAGCGGTGGCAATAGTAGAAAAAAAATGGCGCAATGGACATTATCGGTTCCTTTGCAGGGAAAAAGAACTCAAAAATTGAATGCTCTAACCTGACTACAACAAACTATGGTGAATGCCGCCATCCATCGTATCCATTATTTTTTAAATTGTTACCAATAAGTACCGAATTTTTCAAGGAGTTCAAGGCATAAAAATGCACTAGTTAACACCAGAAAGAGAACTAAGTGTTTCCTGTGCTTTTGCCTGCCAAGGCCCAGTCAATGCGGCTGCACGGCTCAATGCCCGCCTTGCCTCCAAGTCATTATCCAGTTGTTGTTCGAGCAAGCCCAAGTTAAGCCAGGCTACGCCTAATGATTCATCCTGAGACACCGCTCGTTCAAGCGCCTGTTGAGCTTTTTTTATCTCACCCACTGCATAATGCGCATTGCCTAGGGCGAAATGTGCCATGGCGCTGTCAGGGTGAGTGTTTACCAGTGCCTTCCAGCTGGGCAGGGCCACTTGCACCCCTTGGACGGATTCAAAGGCGCTAATTGCTTCAATGGCGCGAAAAGGACGTATTCCTTTGGGCAGAGAACCAGGGGGCAACACTATAAAGCCCCAGCGCTCACTGCGTGCCCAGGTGGCATCAAAACGGCTCAGGGACATTTCATGGTTTGAAATTTCACCGCTATGCAATGTCAAGGTGCGTGTCGGCAGGTCATAGCCTATGGCTACGGCATAGTGCCACATCGGCCAAACAGGCAATGCCAAGTTCTGAAGTACCACCACGGGCTGCCCGCTTGCCAGCTGAATCAGAAGGGCGTCCAGGGAGCCTTCAATAGGAAAGGGAATCATGCCGTGGCGGCGTACAGTCGCCAGCATTTCGGATTGAACGCTGCCTTTACGTCCGGGAATGAAGACTTGGGGAATCAAGTTCTCCATTTCAATATTGGCGCCGGCGGCATTGAGTACCATCGCAAGCGAAGCCGGGCCGCATTGATAATCACGCTGGGCATAAAATGGTACTTCCTTCAGAAGATCACCAGGCGGCAGGTTATTCAAGGTGGAATCATTCAGGCGAGGCGAGGCGGCGCAGCCGAGTAGAAGACTCATCAGCAGCAAAACGCCCGCGAAGCGGGCGTAAAATAGACAAGATGGCATTATCGATCAGCGTGTGAAGGGATAGACATCGGTCAAGCCGAGAATGTCGGTGACCAACAAGATGATGAAGACGGCAAACAAGGCACCGATCACCCCGCCGCCGGCACCGGCAGGTAGCTGTTCAAGCTGCTCAGCCATCTGGTGGACCTCGGCATCGCTCAGGGCGGCAACGCGCTGCTCCACTTCGTCAAGGCTGACACCTTGGGCGAGCAGCTGTTCCTGCACATCAGCCCGAGCAAGCACCTCACTGATACGCTCGCGTTCGGCACTGCTGCTGTCAGCGTTCAATGCAGCCTGGGTGGAAACCAAGCCGGTTTCCGCTTGACCGTAGGGAGCCGCGGCTACAGGCATGCTGCCAATGAGAAATGCGATGATCAGAAGAGGCGTCATGTAGAAGCGAAGTTTTTTCATCATGGGTGGTTCCTTTTTTAAGTGAAGGTAAATCAACGATCCCCGAGACGGCAAATCGTGCTCAATGTCGATGATAGGCAGTCTCATCAGTCTATAAGATGATACCAGAAGAGTGGTGTTGTCCAGTTAACGCACTTGGTACGTCCAGGCGGCATCTGCCAATAATCCACGGCCTCCCGCCAGGGTCAGCGCCAAGTCATGCAGTCCCTCCCAGGTCGGTATCGCCACGGCACCCTTGATCGCAAGATCCAGCCGTTGAGCCATGAGCAGCAATTTGTGCAGACGTTTCATGGGTAACCGAGCGATCGCCTTCTGGTAGGCGGGGCGACGTTTATCGAAGATCATGGGTTTTTGTGCCTTGCAAGCATGCTCGAAGCTCTGGCCCTGTTCCAGATGTTGTTGAATCGAGAGCAAGGTTCGCAGCTCACGACTGAGCGCCCAGAGAACGATCGGTGCTTCCACCCCTTCGCTGCGTAAGCCGTGAAGAACGCGTGAGGTCTTGGCGGGATCGCCTTTCAAGCAGGCATCCGCCAAGGTGAAAACATCGAAGCGGGTATTGTCTTCCACGCCCTGCAGGATGCTATCGGCGGTAATCCGGGCGCCGGGGGAGCTCAGCAAGGCAAGCTTCTGCAGTTCCTGATCGGCTGCGAGAAGGTTGCCTTCGGTGCGTTCGCCGAGCAGCCGGGCGGCATCCAGCTCCAGGGTTAGCCCATGGCGCGAGGCACGATCACGTAACCAAAACCCCAGTCGTGAGGCGTCCACCGGCCATACAGGAACGAACAAGGCATGTTTATCCAAGGCTTTGAACCAGGCGCTTTTCTGCTGTCTGGCATCGAGCTTGCCCATGCTGATCAGTAGAATGTCGTCGCTAGTGGTGAGCTGTTCCGCATAACGGCTCAATGCCTTGGCGCCTTCCTGGCCCAGGCTGTGCTTGCCTAGGCGAACCTCCAGGAGCTTGCAACTGGCAAACAACGAAAGATTATTGGAAGTTTCGTCTAGCCGCCCCCAGGCAAAATTAGCCTCGACGTCAAGCACCTCGCGCTCTTCCACACCTGCCTTGCGTGCCGCCGCTCGAACGGCGTCGCAGGCATCCCGATGTTGAAGCGGCTCGTCACCGGCGACGATCACCACCTTGGGAAGTTTCTTTTCCAGAGCCGCGGGTAGCTGGTCAGCAAATACTTTCATTGCCAGGAGGCCACGTTAACCAAGCGTGTCACGATTTTCTGAGCAAGCTGTTTTTCAAGTTGATCACGAGCCTCGGAAAACAGCGCTTCACGATTAAGTAAATCATCGTCATTGACCCGAATGCGCGTGGATGTGCTGAGCGTTTCGGTATGTAGATGATAGGTATTATCGCTGCGGGACTGAAGGGCCACGCTCGTGTGCAAGGTAAGCTCATGGTCGCGGCTGGCCCGGCCTTCGCCGCCCAGGCGCCGTTCTTCCAGGCGAGGTGTGCCCAAGGTGACCACCCAAGGCGCTTGGGCGCTCACGCCAGACCCTGCCTGCTTCAATTGTGCGGTGAATTCGCGTGCCAGACCGCTCTCGGTATCGCCCGCCAAGCTGAGTTCAGGTAGCTTGGCCGGCATCTCACTGCCTCTCAGTTGAAACCCACAGCCACCTAGCAACAGGGGAGCAAGCGCCCCCGCTGCGAGGGTGTAAAGGACATCACGACGCTTCATCCACTCACCACGATATTGACCAGTTTACCGGGAACCACGATTACCTTGCGCACGGTCTTGCCTTCAAGGTGTCGTTGCACGTTTTCTTGGCTCATCGCCATTTCTTCCACGGTCGCTTTATCTGCATCCGCCGGTACTTCGATGCGGGCGCGTAACTTGCCGTTGACCTGCACCACCAGCTCAAGGGTGTCGCGGGTCAATGCCGCTTCATCCACGGCGGGCCAGGCAGCATCGATCGCCGGCTCGCTGTGTCCCAGGGCTTGCCATAGTGCATGGCACGTATGCGGGGTGATAGGCGCTAACAACAAGACACAGGCTTCAAGCGCCTCGCGGCTGATGGCCAGGCTCTGCGGATTCGCCGCATCACTTTCGTTTTGGAAACGTCCCAGGGCATTGGAAAGCTCCATGACGGCGGCGATGGCGGTATTGAACGTCGTACGGCGGCCAATATCGTCACCGGCTTTCTTCAGGGTTTCATGGGTCTTGCGGCGCAGGGCTTTCTGGTCGTCGTCAAGGACGGTGGTATCCAGTGCCACAGGTTCCCCGGCTTCCAGATGCTCAAAAACCTGGCGCCATAGCCGCTTGAGGAAGCGGTGAGCGCCTTCAACACCGGAATCCGACCATTCCAGCGACTGTTCCGGAGGAGCAGCGAACATCATGAACAGGCGCACGGTATCGGCGCCGAACTTGTCGATCATCGATTGCGGATCGACCCCGTTGTTCTTGGACTTGGACATCTTTTCGATGCCGCCCATTTCCACCGGCTGGCCGTCACCGATCAATATCGCGCTTACCGAGCGGCCTTTCTCGTCGCGCTTGACCTCGACATCCGCGGGGTTGAACCATTGCTTGCCGCCGTTGGCGGTCGAGCGATAGTAGGTCTCGGCGATCACCATGCCCTGAGTCAGCAATTGCTGGAACGGCTCGTCGGAATCGACCAGGCCGAAGTCGCGCATCAGCTTGTGGAAGAAGCGCGCATAAAGCAGGTGCAGGATGGCGTGCTCGATACCGCCGATGTAGAGATCCACCGGCAACCAATAGTTGGCGCGCTCATCGAGCATGGCCTCGTGGTTGTCGGCACAGCAGAACCGCGCGTAGTACCAGGAGGATTCCATGAAGGTATCGAAGGTGTCGGTTTCGCGTATCCAGCCGTCGCCGAGCTCGGAAAATTCCGGCATCTTCTTGAGCGGCGAACCGGAAGCGTCCACGGTGACTTCCATGGGCAGCTCGACCGGCAGTTCTTCATCGGTGAGCGGAACGGTCTGGCCTTCGGGGCCGTACTTGACCGGAATCGGCGCCCCCCAATAGCGTTGGCGGGCAACCCCCCAGTCGCGCAAACGGAAATTGGTCTTGACTTCGCCCTTGCCCAGCGCCTTGAGCGCCCCGGCAATCGCCTCGAACGCCTGCTCGAAGTTCAGGCCATCGAATTCGCCGGAGTGAATCAAGGGGCCGTATTCGGTGTAGGCACCCTGGGAGATATCCGGCTCGTTGCCTTGATCGTCTGCAATCACCGCCTTGATGGGAAGGCCGTATTTGGTGGCGAATTCCCAGTCGCGCTGGTCGTGGCCGGGTACCGCCATGACCGCCCCGGTGCCGTATTCCATCAGCACGAAGTTGGCCACGAAAACCGGCACTTCCTCGCCGCTGAGCGGATGAACGGCCTTATGCCCGGTAGGCATGCCTTTCTTTTCCATGGTGGCCATGGCGGCTTCGGAGGTGCCGCCACGGGCGCATTCATCACAGAAGGCGGCAAGCTCGGCGTCGGCCTGCGCCGCTTGCTTGGCCAAGGGATGCCCGGCGGCGACCGCCACATAGGTCACGCCCATCAGGGTGTCCGGGCGGGTGGTATAAACGCTGATCGCGGAGGAAGCCGTGCGGTCAGCGGCCTTGATATCGAAGCTCAGTTCCACCCCGCGCGACTTGCCGATCCAGTTGCGCTGCATGGTCTTGACCTGTTCGGGCCATTCGACCTTGTCCAGGTCCGCCAGCAATTCCTCGGCGTAGTCGGTGATCTTCAAGAACCACAAGGGGATTTCCTTGCGCTCGACCAGGGCGCCGCTACGCCAGCCGCGTCCTTCGATAACCTGCTCATTGGCAAGCACGGTCTGGTCCACCGGGTCCCAGTTGACCGTGGACATCTTCTTGTAGACCAGCCCCTTTTCCACCAGTCGAGTGAAAAACCACTGCTCCCAGCGATAGTAGCTGGTATCGCAGGTGGCGAATTCACGGCTCCAGTCGTAGGCAAAGCCCAGCGCCTTGAGCTGATTACGCATGTAATCGATGTTCTGGTAGGTCCATTCGGCCGGCGGTACCTGGTTCTGAATGGCGGCGTTTTCCGCCGGCATGCCGAACGCATCCCATCCCATCGGCTGCATGACGTTCTTGCCCTGCATGCGCTGGAAGCGCGATACCACATCGCCGATGGTATAGTTGCGCACGTGCCCCATGTGCAGCTTGCCGCTGGGGTAAGGGAACATCGACAGACAATAGAATTTCTCGCGGTTGGCGTCTTCCACTGCCTTGAAACACTGGTTCTTGTCCCAGTACTGTTGGGCGTCGCGTTCTATATCACGGGGGCTGTAATGTACGTCCATCGGTTTTTTTAAATGCCTTGGCGTATGGCCCATAAAACGGGCGCAAGGTGAATGGTGGATGACGAGTGTCGAATTTGTTTCGTGGATTGTATCCTATGCAGGTAAAACCTTGAACGGCTAGCGGTAAGACACAACAGTAGTCGTAAAAATTGCGTGAGGATAAGGAGTGCCATCATGAGTGAAAAAAAGAACGACCACCGTTTACGGGAAGGTTACGAACGGATGCTGGAGCGGCTTCAGGGTGGTGCTAACGAGCTGACCTGGGAAAACCTTCAACGCGAGCTGGACGAGGCGGTCGAATTCGAAGACGAGCTCGAAGAATTCACCAAGGACGAACTGGCCCTTTTACGTGCCTGGGTCGAGCGTGACCTGAAAGACATGCGTATCTACCTGAAAGACTCGGGCAAGCATGTCGCCAGCTGGCTGGGGATTGACATAAGTAAGGTTTCCCGCCGCGTCGCCGAATCACTGCTTTCGATCGCCGACCGCAGCATCGTCGAAAACGAACAATTGAAGGACGACCTGGAAGCGGCACGCGCTGATTACTGTGAAGGGGAAGTGGTCGCACCGGGGCGTATGGCCTGCGTGCATTGCGATGCCCAGGTAACGCTTGAAGAAGTCGGGCGTCTTGAACCTTGCCACCAGTGCGGCCACCGCTATTTCTATCGCTTGCCGGATGCGTCGGCAAGCTGAGTCATCCCTGCCACCAGCCCATCAGGATGATGGCGACAATTGAAAGCCCGCTCATCATCAGGGCGTAGTAGGCATTGTTTGTCATCATCCGATAACCACTTACCCCGTATCTACCCTGTAGTGATAGATTGATCCCCGAAAGTGGCCCGACGCTGGTGCCGACCGCCCAGGACGCCAGCGCCACGAAGGCAAATAGCGTTTGGCTGTCTGCCTCGAGCGTCAGCACAGACGCCAGCACAGACACGCCGATGATAGGATGCAAGCCGATCAGTGCGCTCGCGACGATGGCCGCAAAGCTGAAGATTGCCTGTGGCGTGCCGAAAACCGCAAACAGCGTCCATTCACTGCCGGCGACAGCCCGGACGAAGGTGGAAAGCCCCAGCGTTAACAATCCTGCCGCCAGAAACAGCGAGATTTCCCCGCGCATGGCCGGTAGCCGTGTGGTGGTGTGCTGGCGAATGCGCCGCAAGGTCCAGAGCGGCCCATCACGCAGATTGACCAGCACCGCGACGCTGGGCAGTAAGAAAGTGATAATGCTGACGATGGTAAGTGAGGGCGTTATCCAGAAATGAAACACCATCACCAGCGCGGCCATGCCGGCGGGCATCAGCAGGCTGGTGGGCGCCAGCGAAAACCCCTCGACATCGTTCAGTTCAAAGCGCTGCTTCATCTCGAAGGTGGTAATCAACCCGGAAAGCAATGCCAAGGGCAGGCCGATACTCAGGATATGCGGATACTGCATTTCCGGCGCCAGGGTGATCACCACCCCCATCGAGGCAAAGAACGGCGACCACAGGGCGGCGCTGGAAAGGCCGCGATTCAAGGCGAGTAATTGCGGCATTCTCAATGGCTCACGGCGTGCCAAACGATCGCCCACCATGAAAACCGTGGAAAGATTCAGAATAATGCCTAGAAAATGCACACCCAGCCAAGTCCGCAGAATGCCGCCGGCCCCAGTCAACTTTCGGCCGGGCGCCAGCTCATGGCCGCGCCGCGAGCCGATCAAGCCGATGAAGCTCACCCCCACCAGCATCGCTACCACAAAGGTATTGCCCTGCAACATGGCGGGCCAATTCACCTTTGCGCCATACACAAAGCGCGCCACCAGCAGCAATAGCGTACCAATGACCATCAGCGCCCCCGCCTGAATCCGCGAACGCTTAGGGATATCGCGCCACAGCAGCGCAACCGATGCCCACAGCAAATAGCTCACCGCATGCGCGGTAGCCAAGCCGGTAAAGCCGATAATTTGTGCGATAAGCCCAAGCAGGATCAGTACGCCTGCCAACTGTTGTCTCGGGGTCGTCTCTTGCATGCCGGAATCCTGACAATGAATTAGCAGGCTAAAGGGTTTGACCCACGAAGACCAGCGCCTAACCATTTCTTTGTGCAAGACTAAAGTGCCCGGTCACAAGGCTTTACACGTCCTAACGTCACTGAGTACGATAAAACTAATATAAAATGCCTAAGCAACACAAAAGCGGCATAGGGAAAGCAGGCGAAACAAGGGAACTGTCGCAGGGGGGGAGCCGCAACCCACTCAGCCCGACCGGGGCGGTAGCGTGGTTTTAGCCTAACAGCCTGACGTTACGCATCGCTGGCGACATCGCTTCCTGAAAACGAGCGCTCAAGACAACGCCAATTCACTATCCCGCCTCATCGCCTCATCGCCTGATCGTATTCGATAATCAGTGAATGATCGGCAAGCAATACCACATTCAGAACGTGAACAGTTATATGAGCCGTTTGAAGGGATGGATGGGGCGCTTTCAGGGATAGGTGCCGCGTACTTACCCAATTACCTGGCATAGCGGCGGTTGTTTGAAACCGCAAAGCCAGCAGAGGAAGCGTGGCTTCGCACGGCAATAGGCGCAGACCAACAATAGATACCAACATAGCCATTAATATTCTTTGTCATTGAAGTGGCAAAAAAGCAAGCACGCGAATTTTGGATATGCTGCCAAATTTGAATTTTATTCCAGGTAAATCAATGATTTTGGTTTTGTTAAGGCGGCTGCATAACCTCAATAAAGGCGCCGGCACGTTTATTGAGGTTATGCAGCCGGGCATATAATCGCTGTTAGTTGCCTATCATTCCCATAGTGCTATCTGGGAGTAAGCTATTCAGAGTCTCCATTCTTACGATGAATTCAGGCCACAAGCCTGATCAGTTATGTGTGAGTAGTTCTGGTTTACCAATACCCGTTGATGGGGTGGGTTGTCCGAGCGGCGCATTTCCTTCAGCAGCTTTTTGTCGCTTTCCCAGTCCTCGGCACTGATGATCACGAACGCCTCGCCTCGCCTCGCCTCGCCTCGCCTCGCCTCGCCTCGGCACGCCGCGTTGCCTTGTGCGGTTCGTACCTGCTAATAGGTTGTTCTACAAGAATTTTCAGGTTGCCTCTGAATCTATTTTCCCAGCTCTAGTCGTCATCTTCGCTCTCCGGTTTCCGGCTGTAAACATGGAAATAAAGCAGGGGAATCAGTACCAGGGTCAGCACGGTGGATATGAGCACCCCGCTGGCCAGGGTGAGGCCAAGGGGTTCGAGCGACGGTTCGAATATGAGAACGCCACTGCCGAACATGACGGTGGCGGCGGTCAAGATGATAGGGCGGGTACGTTGAGCGCCTGCCTGAATAACCGCTTCCTTTAACGCCACGCCTTCATCCAGGCGCTTTTCGATGAAATCCACCAGCAGGATGGCATTGCGCGTCACGATGCCGCCCAGGGCGATCACCCCCAGAATGCCGGTACCGGCTATATTGATTCCCCAGGCCCAGTGCGCCGGGATAACGCCGATAAAAACCAGCGGAATCGGCAGCATGATCAATACGGGCAGCCGATAGGAACGGAACCAGCCGGCCAGCAAGACGTAGATCAGGATCATCACCACCAGCCCGGCTACGCCCAGGTCGCGGTAGACATCCCGTGTCATCTCCCATTCCCCCGACCAGTAGACTACCGGCTCCGTGGCTTGGTTGGGCGGAGCAAGCCAGCGGATATCGATATCCGGCTCTCCCAAGCCGCGTAAAGATTCCAGCTGAACGGTGAGCGGTTGGGCCACTGAACGGTCCAGATCGGCAAATACGGTGGTGACCGGCATAAGCCCCCGGCGAAAGCGTGCCTGATCGCCCTCGCTGTAGTTGAAATCGACAATCGATTCCAGGGGCACGGCTCGGTCGTTCTCGCTGATGACGTACAGGCTTCGCAGCGCCTGCTCACTTTCCCGGTCGGCTCTTGCGAGGCGTAGGATCACCGGGACCGGGTCTCTGGAATGGGGCATGCCTGCCCAGTTCGCCAGTGTTTCTCCCTGAATCGCCAGATACAGGGTGCGGGTCACTGCGGCGGGAATGACCCCAAAGGTCGCAGCCCGCTCCGGGTCAACTTCCAAATTGAGTGAGGGAAGTGCGGGAAAAGGCTGCTGTTGCGTGGAAATCACACCTTTTTGCTCACTAAGCCATTGCTCGACGCGGTCTGCCGTTGCCTGACGTGTTGCGGGGTCCGGCCCGTAAATTTCAGCGGTGATCGCACGGTCGCTGCTGGGTCCGGAAGGAATGCGCACTATGTGGCCTTTCCCTCCATAAGGTGCCAGCCAAGTGCTGAGGTTACGGGCAATCTCCCGGCTGATTTGGTAGCTCTGGCGGTCTCGCTGGTCTTCCTGGACGAGCTCAACATGTAGCGTGAGATCGCGGGGCGCCTTTTCCTCGGGCGAGTAAAGTGCTTCAGGCGGATAAATTAGCGGCGCCGAGAGACCTGAATAAATAGTCACGGCCTTGACTTCGGGGATCTCGCGCAGCTGCCTGTTGAGCGCCGAGGCTACGGTCAAGGATTCGTTCAGCGTCGAGGCGGGTGGCAGCTCGATATCCACAGCAAAGACGTTGCGGTCGAGCAGAGGGGTGAGTCCTATCTGGACGATACGCAGGCCGACGAGTGAAAGGCTCGCCAGAAGAAGCACGACCAGCACCAGGTAAAACAACCAGCGCAGAGAGGGATGAGCAAAGAATGGTGAGAGCAGGCGGCGGTAATGCCTTACCAGGGGAGCTTCGCTTTGTTTCTCTTGTTCTTTTTTGTCCCGGGCTTTGTCTCTATCTTCGGGCTTGCGGTCTTTCCCCCTTTTATTGCCCTCGACTTTGAGCAAACGAAAGCCGAAGTAGGGGGTGATGGTGAGCGCGACCAGCAGCGAAAACAGCACGGCCGCCGAGGCGCCAATGGGAAGCGCGCGCACATACTGGCCCATCTCGCCGGTGATATAGGCGGTCGGCAGCAGGGTGGCCACCACCAGCAGGTCCGCCAGGATGGTCGGGTTACCCACTTCATTGACGGCCTTTACCGTCAGCTCGCGGCTTTTTTCTCCAGCGCTTCGAAAGTGGCGAGCCACATTTTCAAGCATGACCACGGCATCGTCCGAGAGAATACCGATAGCCAGGATCATCGCCGCGATCGATACCGGGTTGAGGGTGAAGTCGAAACGGTTGTACAGGTAAGGCACGATCGAGAGAGAGGCGGGCATCATGATGGCGATAATGAGTGCCGCACGCCAGCCGAGCCCCAGCCAGATAATGCCGACCACCACCAAGGTGCCGGTCAATAGCTGCACCAGCACATTGTAGACCCGCTCGGTGGCATCGATGCCTGCATCGTGGCTGACTGTCAGCTGCACCTCCGCAGGCAGAGAGTGGCTGGCGAATTCGGTCAACCTTGCCTGTACCTGCCGGGTGACATCGCTGACGTTCATGCCTTCAAGGGTCGTCACCGCCAGCGTGACGGCAGGGAAAGGTGCTGATTGGCCCCTTTGCCAATGCAGAACCCCTTGATATTGCTCTATGCGGCCGATTTTGATGTCAGCCACTTCCTCCAGATATACCGGCCCCCCGCCATCCTCGCCTACCGGTAAGCGTCCAAGTTGCTCGGGGCTGGTGATCGTCATGCCGACCTCAAGGTCGGTGACCGGGGCGCTTTCGAGCCGGCCTGCGGGAAGTTGTCGGTTCGCCCCAGCAATCGCTTCGGCAAGCCGGCTCAGGGAAATGTTTCGGGCGGCAAGCGCCGTCGGCTTGGGCAGCACCTCGATGGCAGTGCGGTCGCCCCCAAAGCTTTCGATGCCCCTTACGCCGGGAATTGTCTGGAGCTCTGCTGCGAGTTCGGTGGCAATGTCTTCCAGCCCGGCAAGGCTCAGGGTTTTACTGCTGAGGGTGGCCAGAAACACCACCAGACGACTCTCGCCGAAGACCTGAATGCTGGGAGGTTCGGCGGTTTCGGGTAGCTGGCTGGCGCGGGCCTGGAAAATCTCATTCAGCTCGGAGAAAGCAGACGCCTTGGGTGTGCCTGCGGCGAACTCAACCGAGAGCAGCGCTGCATGGTTGGAGCTGCTGCTGCGCACCTCTTCGACCGACGCGATCTCACGTACCCAGCCTGCCGTTCGGCGTGCCAACTGTTCATCGACCCGCGCGACCCCCGCGCCTGGCCAGGGAAGCAACACCACGGCTGTGGGTACATCAATGTCGGGGCGATCTTCCCGAGGGGTAACCAAAAGCGCATAGCCGCCCAGTAGGAAACAGGCCACGACGAACAGCGGTACCAGCGGTGAATCCAGTAAGCGGTTGGCGATATGTCCGGCAAGACCCAGGCGCAAGTCACTCCTCCCCGAGGTTTTGATCGGCCCTCTGAATGCTGACCGTCTGGCCGTCCTGAAGCTCCGGAGAAGGATCCAGAACCACAAGTTCGCCTACTGCCAGGCCCTGAGTGACGGGTATCAGGTTATCCGCGTCTGCAGGCGGCGCTGTTGTCTTTATCCAGCGCAGATTCAGCGTCGGCTGTTCATTCGAGTCATCCACCACCAATACCCCCGTGAGCTGGCCCCGCCGGATCAGCGCCGCCTGCGGCAGCCCCACCCAGGCATCGCCCGAACCTTGTCGCTCGGAACGCTGGGTCGGTACTATCACCCTGACCACCTGGCCGGGTCTCAGGCCCTTCGGTGGGTCGTCAACTGAAAGCCTCAGGCGCTGGCCGGTGCCTTCATCGTTCAGCGCGGGTATTATGCTGACCAGCCGTGCTTCGGTCATCGTCCCGTCAGAGCCAGAAAGCACCGAAAGCTGCTGACCGGGCGTCAGCACCTCTACCCGCTCACTGGAAACCGGAACATCGATTTGTAACCGGCGCCTCTCTTCGAGCACCACCAACGGCTGGCCGGGGCCGACAAAGCTTCCGGTATCCAGCAGGGTTTCAGTGACCTGGCCTGCGAACGGTGCAGTCAGGCGGGTGTAGCTACGGTTTGCCTGCTGCGCCTTGAGCTCTGACTGGGCTGCTTGCAACTGAGCCTCCAGTTCACTCACTTTGACATCAGCCTGTTCGGTGCGCACTCGGGCAATCAAGTCTTCTGCATAAAGCCTTTGCAACCTTTGGCTGTTCAACCTTGCCTGCTGAAGCGCGGCCTGTGCCGCAGTGACTTTTTCCTGAGCAGCGGAAATGGCTGCTTCCACCTCTCTTGCATCCACCGTGGCCAACAGGTCGTCTTTTTCCACCCGGTCGCCAGGCGATGCGGGAACCGAGGTCAAGGTGCCCGAGACTCTAGTGCTTAGAACGGCTCTTTTGCCGGGGCTCACTACCCCGGGAAGTTGGTCGGTTGAGGGGTGACGCCATTCGACTATTTCCCCGACGTTGACGGTAGGCGTTGCGGCTGTTTCCTCAGTGGGTTCAGGTGCTTCATCGGAACAACCCGTCAGCATAAAACCAGTCAGTATGAAAAGGGCAGCCAGCGTCAGCAGAAGGCGAAGCAAACGCTTCATGGAAGCGGGTCCTTCAGCGCCAGAAGCGGGTCGTAACCATGCTGTAGATAGTAGTTCATGCCGGCAAGGACGGCTTGGTAGCGGGCATTGATCAGGGCGAGGCGTTCACGATCGAGCCGGGCCTGGGTGGCCAGAAGGTCGGTCATTGAACCAAGGCCTTCTTCATAGCGCCGTAACGCCAGTCGGTTGGCTCTTTGTGCCGCTTCCTGGGCTTTTTGGGCCGCATGCCAGCCAGCCCATCCGGCTTCCCAGCGGCTCATGGCGATAACCTGCTCTTGCCGGATGCGCCGACGGGTTTCATCGAGTTCCACCCGTGCACTGCGTTCTTCAGCCTGTGACTCGGCGATTCTACCTTCACGGCCAAGACCATCAAAAAGGGTCCATTGGAGATTGACCGCGACCAGCCATCCATCCCCGCTGGTATTGAGTGGCTCATCGCCGTCAAGCCATTGTTGCCGGGCTAGCAGGTTCACGTTAGGCAGCCATTCGGCCCTTGAGGCTTTTACTGCGGCGCTGGCAGCCTCGGCAGCCACCTCTCTGGCTTGCAGGTCTTTTCGCGCCTGAGTAGCGTCAATCCCGATGGGAGGCGCAGGTTTCGGCAAGGCGCTTGAAAGTACCACTTCTTCCTCTGGTGCGATGCCCAGCAGGCTTTTCAGTGTAAGCTTTGCTTGGCGCTTTTCGGCTATCGCTTGTGCCACCCGGGCTTGGGCTGCGGCCAGCTCAGCGTCTGCCTGTTCGGTATCCAGACGCGATGCCAAGCCTTCTCGATAGCTTGCCTGGGCCAGCCTGGCGGATGCCTGGGCTGCACGCAGCGACATTTGTGCGGATTGTTCGCGCTGTTGCTGGCGGATGAAATTGAAATACAGGCGCGAGACTTCCAGGCGGATGGCCTGTTGTCCCCATTGCTCGGCATAGCGGCGAGCATCCACATTTAAAGCTGCGCTTTGTCGGGTCTGAATGGCATCGGCATTGAACAGCGGTTGTATCACCTGAATGCCCGTCAGGGTGCCCTCGACCGGGCCGAAATCCCTGCGCTGGGTGGTGAGAGGTATGCCCAGGGTGGGAATCGGCACACCGGTGATGAAGGAAGAATCCGCTCTTAGCCAAGTAGCATCTGCGCTAATGGTGGGGAGGTAGGCTTGGGCTGATTGCTGATGAGTGGCTTCTGCGCGCTGGGTTTCAGCCGCGAGTGATTGCAGGGTGGTCGCCTGTTCCCGGGAGATAGCCAGCGCCTCCTCCAGCGACAGCGCGCGGACGGTCTCGGATATCAATAAAGCTGAGAGTATCAATGCCCATTTGAATGGCAATGGGGTTCCCTTCTTACTCATGGTCCGTGAGTTTTTTGTCTGTTTCCTGAGTGTTTCGCCGAAAACGCTGGGCAGTAAATTGGTGTGTTCTGAGCGTGGGTCAAGCGAGAGAGAGCGTCAAGAAAATTACCGCATCATTATACCCTTACGAAAGTATTCTGCCCTGCATTGCATAGGCAATTTAAACACGGCGTGAACGACCACTTCCAACTGCTACGCAGTTGGAAGTGGCTTCTCATGAACAAGGTTCTCTGACGAGATAGCCCTGCCAAAAGAAGATCGTTTCTCACTATTGCCAAGCCACTGCGTGAGCAGCATCCCGGCAATATTCATGGCGGCATTCAGGTCTGAATGCCGGGATTTTTCACAACGCGGGCAGGTGAACCGTTCGCCCTGCCGCTTCCCGAGCTGTTGATGGTAGAGACAGGCCTGGGAAGTGTAAGGGGTGGGCATCGCCAACTCTGGAATACCATTCCAGAGCAGTTTGTCCGATGCACGCTGAATGTATTGCCCCTTCGATCCGTTGTTGATCATCTTGTTGAAGCGCCGGCCTTTGTAGTCGGGCGCGGTTTTCTCAACCGCCATGACCGTGAGGTCTTCACGAATCATGGCGGCATTATGTTCTTTGGCGAGCGCGATTTCCTGATTGGACAGGTAACCAAACCAGCTTTTCTTGAGGCCGGCAATGCGGCGATAGCGCTGGCGGCGCTTGGCTTTGAGGTGGGTGACCTTATCAAGCAGATGAAAGAAGCGCTGGTGCAGGGATTTAACGAAGGCATCAGGAAAGGCAAGACCTTTCTGGGGAATCCATTCCTCCGGATTTAACGCAAGCGTAGTCACCAGGATCCACTTTAGCGCGTCGATCTTGTTGTAAAGGCAGTCGATCTGACTGCTCAGGCGGTCGATGTACTGACAATGCCCATGAATCGCCTTCAGGAAGTTTCGCCCCGAATAGCATTGCTGGGTGACCACCTCGATATCTCGCCCTTCTCGTGAGGAAAACCATTCTTTCATCGCCGCCTTGGCGCGGGCTCGAGGAAGGTGGCGAATCACCATCAACTCACGGAGGTCGTCAGCACTTAGCGCGCGCTCGCGTTTCAATACCGTCAGGGCAATGGTATTGGCGTAGCCGAAATCACGCCCCATTAGGGTGTCACACTCATTGAGTGCCTTGGCCAGGGCAATGAAGTCGTCGTCCGCCAGCTTGACGGGGGAGGCATTGGCTGTCGTTTGCGCGGCGGTGTACGCGGGGCGCACCCTTTCCACCACGCCCTTGACCTCAATGCGTGACGTACCAATTTCCAGGACGAAACTCTTGAACGCGGTCTTTAGCCCCTCAATGCCCAGGCGGCGCAGGCGCTTTTCGGTCAGGTGGATAGGGATGCGAATCGGCGGCTGCCGTGGCGTGGGATGAGAAACCTCAAGGAAGTGCTGATAGCAGCGGTTTGTTTGATCGTGAAGAAGCAACGCGGCCGCTTTGTTGAGCGGGTCAAGCACCTTGCCGTCTTTCAGGCCACGCACCACGCGATAGTCCAGATGCAACTGGCAGGTAAAGGCCTCATCCTTGCCATACACCGGCGGGAGATAGCGCGATTGAACCGCTTCATGGAGATGGTGAATAACCGCGGCCTGGGCCTCAGACAGCCCGTCGCCTGACCCCTGAACCACCAACTTGGCGGTACAGGGTCAGCGCCCGCTCCCAACCCTCGGCGTTGCACTGCAAGGCACTTAACTCGGCATGACTGATCTTGTCTTGAAGGGACTCGTCAATATGGTAGTAGCGCCGCCCGCTGCCCTGATAGCCTTCGATTTCATCGGCGCAGTGACAAAGCTTTCCCACCAGGCGCCTAAGATAACGCCCATGCGCCTCGTGGGCATGATCCTTGACCGCCATGCGCGCCTTTTCGACATAGGCTTTGTTCAACCCCTGGCGGTCTTTCTGAATCGCCAGCAGGGCTTGATCGAGCGTCTTCTTGTCCGGCACGCCAGCCAAGGGCTCACTGACAAACACCGCTGTCATCATGGCATTGGCGGCCTCCAGGTACTGATCACGCAACTGAACCAACGCATGGAACTTAGCGTCGGTCAATTGACCGACACCAAGCGAAACCATCCGCTTTTCCGAGTCGCTGTTGCCGTGACCGTAAGCCATCCGAAGCTCCTTCCTGAAACGCTACGGTAAGGATGGTAAAATATACAGTCATTATCAGCCACAAACCAAGGCGCTCTGCGAGCGCCACGCTATCCATCCCCGCCTAATGCGGTGGCTTAGACGGGGTATTCCGCGAAAATGGATAAATGAACCTGACGCAACCTCCAGGATATACCGATGCTTTCTCTATTCGCATGGCCCATCAGGGTCTTTAGAAATTTTCGCCAAAGCATCGCCTATCTGACCAGCTTGATCACCCTTTTTTACCTGTCTCTGGGATTGCTTGCTGTCCTGTCACCGATAGACGAATCCCAGCTGCCCGGTTTTCTCGAACCGCTTACTTTCGACAACCCGGATACCGCCCGCACTCTGCTGGCGACCTTGATTGGCGGTATGATCTCGCTGGTGGTGTTCAGTTTCTCGATGGTAATGTCCGTTCTATCCCAGGCGGGGAGCAATTTTTCGCTGAAATTAGTATTCAGCCTAGTGACTGAACGTCGTCATCAGCAGGTCCTGGGCCATTACCTGGGCACCATCCTATTTATCCTGGTTTTATTGATGGTGCCAATGGAGGGAGCGACGCCGGACCTTTGGCGATCGCTGGCGGTCTATCTTGGGGCGGGCATGGTCATCAACTGCCTGGCCCTTTTTGTCTACTTTATTCATAACGCCTTTCAGTCGGTCCAGATCAATGCCGTCACTCAAGGGCTGCACCGATCCGCTCAAGCCTCCATGGAGCGTCTCGAGACGAAACAGCAGGCCAAAACCTGGCGTTACCTTTCCTCCTTTCCAGTTTCCGAAAAAACCTGTCACTGGATTTATTCCGATCAGAGCGGTTATATCCAAAATGCCAATCTCGAGGAATTAGCCAAACTCGCCGAGAAAATCGACGCCGCTATACATTTGAATTTTGCCTTTGGTGATTACACGATAAAGGCGTTCCCTCTGCTCAAGGTCGAGTCCGACCAGACCCCCAGCGAGACCTAGTGCAAGTCGGCGTTGTCACAGCTGGAGTACGTGGAAGGAGAATCGGTCAAGAGTTTGTACGTGAACGGTCTGACTCAATTGATGGAAGTTGCCATCAAGGCATTATCCCCAGGTATCAATGACCCTGGCACTGCTCGCCTGTGTCTTCATCAAATCACTGAACTGCTGTGCCAACGTCTATCGTTTCAGCCCTGCAATACATTGACCGATGACCAGGGCCGCATTCGGGTAACCTGGCCGGAGGAGCGCTTCAACAGCTTGGTGTATAAGCTCTTTACCCCAATTCTTTATTATGGACGCTCGGACGTAAGTATCTGTCTTTCCTTGCTCAAGGCATTGAAGACGCTCTCGTTGTTCGCCGAAAACGAGCAACTGGAGGTCATTCAGGCCCACGCGGAGCGGGTCATCGAAGCCTTAACCGAACTTCATAACGATGCGTTGGGCCAAGAGTTTATTGCGGCACGGCTGAATAAGGGCGAGCATCGCTTGAGATTACCCAATTCCCTCCCCTTGGATACGCCAAGGAGGCAGGTTTAAAAAAGTCAGCTCGGAGCTTTACTGGAACTTTCCAGCTGCTCAATCATGCGCCTTGCCGCATTTGAAAGTGTCTTGTTGGTATGCACCAGATACCCCAGCGGGCGGTGGATCGGTGCGGTGTCTACCCTAAGCTCGATAAGCTCGCTGTCGATCATCTTTTCCGGCAGCAGGCTCCAGCCTAGCCCCACGCTGCACATCATCTTCAGCGTTTCCAGATAATTGGTCGATATGCTCACCGGCAGTTGCAGGCCTGCTTCGGCGAAACGCTGCTCGATCAGCGAGCGGGTGAACGTCTTGGCCCCCGGCAGTATGCAATTATATCGGCACAGCGCTTCCAGCGAGAGATGCCTCTGGCGTGCCAAGGGATGGTCGGCAGCGCATACAAAGCACAATCTATCGCGCCATAACTCGACTACGTGAAGTTGCTCAAAAGGGTGGGGCGCAAGGGTCACCACGGCCATTTCCAGGGTGCCGTCCAATACACCCTGGTAGGCATGCTCGGAATCGAGAAAGTGCAGGTCCAGCTCCACTTCCGGGTGACGCTGAGTGTATTGCTTTAATAGCGGGGGTAGCCGGTGCAGGCCGATGTGGTGGCTGGTGGCCAGGGTCAAGCGGCCGCCCACATGGCCGGATAGGTTGGCGAGCGCCCGGCGGCTATCTTCCACCGTGAACAGGATATGCCGCGCCTGGGGCAGCAGCACGTTACCTGCCTCGGTAAGCGCGATGCGCCGCCCGATGCGGTCGAATAGGCGCGTGCTCAACTGAGATTCCAGGGTGGCGATGCGTTTGCTCACAGCCGGCTGGGTAAGGTGCAATTGCTCAGCGGCGCGCGAGAAGCTTTGCGTATCGGCCACGGCCAGAAAGGCTTGCAGGCTTTGGGTATCCATTTGGTATTCCAGTTTGGAATCTAAAGCATGAATAACATGAATTGCATTTATGTGCAGCTCACGTAACACTCAGGCATCACCGGCGCGAAGACGCTGGCAAGACACACTAGCAGGGCACCGCCCGGGAGAGCACATGTCAGGTCAAACCCTTTACGACAAACTCTGGTCGCAGCATCTGGTCAAGCAGCGCGATGACGGCACCGCGCTGATCTACATCGACCGCCACTTGCTGCATGAAGTGACGTCTCCCCAGGCGTTCGAAGGCCTGCGTCTGGCCGGGCGCAAACCGTGGCGTCTGGATGCCAACCTGGCGACACCGGACCACAATGTGCCGACCACCATCAAAGAGCGCGCCGAAGGCAATGCCGGGATCAAGGATGCGACGTCCTTGATCCAAGTGCAGACGCTGGATGAAAACTGCCTGAGCTTCGGTATCGAAGAATTCAAGATCAACGACCCCCGCCAAGGCATCGTGCACGTGGTAGGCCCTGAGCAGGGCGCCACGCTGCCCGGCATGACAGTGGTCTGCGGCGATTCCCATACCGCCACCCATGGGGCCTTCGGCGCCCTGGCGCACGGTATCGGTACCTCGGAAGTCGAGCATGTACTGGCGACCCAGTGCCTGTTGGCGCAGAAAATGAAGAACATGCAGGTGCGTGTCGAAGGTGAGCTGGGCACCGGCGTTACCGCCAAGGACGTCGTCTTGGCCATTATCGGCAAGATCGGTACCGCGGGCGGTACCGGTTACGCGATTGAATTCGCCGGTGACGCCATTGCCTCGCTTTCCATGGAAGGCCGCATGACCGTATGCAACATGGCCATCGAAGCGGGTGCCCGGGTGGGCCTGATCGCCGTCGACGATACCACCATCGATTACCTGGCGGAGCGCCCTTATTCACCCAAGGGCGAGCAGTGGACGGCGGCGGTCGCCGATTGGCGCCATCTGGTATCCGATGCCGACGCAGCCTTCGACAAGGTGGTTACCTTGAAGGCCGAGGACATCGAACCTCAAGTGAGCTGGGGAACCAGCCCGGAAATGGTGGCAGGTATCTCCGGTCAGGTACCTGACCCTGCTGCGGCTTTTGATGAAACCGTGCAGCGCAGCCATGCACGAGCGCTGGAATACATGGGGCTTTCGGCCAATCAGAAGATCACCGATATCAAGCTGGACAAGGTATTCATCGGCTCCTGCACCAACTCGCGCATCGAAGACCTGCGTGAAGCGGCCAAGGTGGCGCGTGGCAAGAAGGTTGCCGGTTCGATCATGTTGGCGATGGTGGTGCCAGGGTCCGGCCTGGTCAAACGCCAGGCGGAAGCGGAAGGGCTCGACAAGATATTCATCGAAGCGGGCTTTGAATGGCGTGAGCCGGGCTGTTCCATGTGCCTTGCGATGAACGCCGACAAACTGGGTGCCGGTGAGCACTGTGCGTCCACGTCCAACCGTAATTTCGAAAGTCGCCAAGGTTACGGCGGGCGCACGCATCTGGTCAGCCCGGCCATGGCCGCCGCTGCCGCTATCGCCGGACATTTCGTGGATGTGCGTGGGATCGATAGCGCTGCCGCCAATGACCCCACACTCGTCAAGGAGGCCTGAACCATGCAAAAATTCGAACGCTTAGAAGGCTTGGTGGCGCCGCTCGATCGAGCTAATGTCGACACCGACCTGATCATTCCCAAGCAGTTCCTGAAGTCCATCAAACGCACCGGATTCGGGGTCAATCTGTTCGATGACCTGCGTTATCTGGACGAAGGCTATCCCGGTCAGGATATCGCCGGTCGCCCCTTGAATCCGGATTTCGTGCTCAATCAATCCCGCTACCAAGGCGCCAGTGTCTTGCTTGCACGGCGCAATTTCGGCTGTGGCAGCTCGCGTGAGCATGCCCCCTGGGCGCTGGAGGATTTCGGTTTTAAGGTGGTGATTGCCCCGAGTTTCGCCGATATCTTCTACAATAATGCGTTCAAGAACGGCATCTTGCTGGTGACCTTGGCCGAAGAAGAGATTGATCGGCTGTTCCAGGAAGTCGAGCCTAATGAAGGCTATCGCCTGGATGTGGACCTGGAAAATCAGCGCCTGATCACGCCTTCCGGTGAAGTGCTGGAATTTGCAGTGGACGCCTTCCGCAAGCACTGCCTGCTGGAAGGGCTCGACGACATCGGCCTTACCTTGAAGGACGAAGACGCCATTCGTACGTTTGAAGCTAGGCACCGCGTCGAACGGCCCTGGCTGTTCCGCGAAACCATGAAGGTTGGCTGACGCCTGAATCGCTGAATTCTATTAAGAGTTTTCAAGGAATTTAATTTAAGGAACCAGGATGACACGCAAGATTTTGCTTTTGCCGGGTGATGGTATCGGTCCGGAAATCAGTCTTCAGGCATCGCGCCTGCTGGCGGCTTGCCAGGAAGCCGGCTTGGATATCGCCGTGGAAGAGGCGCTGGTGGGGGGCGCGGCCTATGACGCCCATCTGGACCCCTTGCCCCCGGAAACCTTGCAAAAGGCCAAGGACGCCGATGCGATTCTGCTGGGCGCCGTGGGCGGCCCCAAGTGGGATACGTTGGAAGATCTTTCCAAACGCCCGGAAAAAGGCTTGCTGGGGCTGCGCAAGCACTTGGGTCTGTTCGGTAATCTGCGCCCGGCGATTCTGTATCCGCAACTGGTCGAGGCATCCTCGCTCAAGCCCGAGCTTGTGTCCGGCCTGGATATCATGATCGTGCGCGAGCTCACCGGGGGTATCTATTTCGGTCAGCCGCGTGGCATCGAAATACGCGACGGTGAGCGCGTAGGCTTCAATACCTACGTGTATTCCGAGTCCGAAATCGAGCGTATCGGGCGTGTCGCCTTTGAAATGGCACGTAAACGCGGCAAAAAACTGTGTTCGGTGGACAAGGCCAACGTTCTGGAAGTCACCATCCTGTGGCGTGAAGTGATGACCCGCCTGGCTCAGGAATACCTGGATGTCGAGCTGACCCACATGTACGTGGATAACGCCGCAATGCAGCTGGTGCGCGCGCCCAAACAATTCGATGTGATCGTTACCGGCAACATGTTCGGCGATATTCTCTCGGATGCCGCCGCCATGCTGACCGGCTCCATCGGCATGCTGCCCTCGGCGTCACTTAATGAAAGCGGCCAGGGCATGTACGAGCCCTGCCACGGCAGTGCCCCCGATATCGCCGGGAAGAACGTGGCCAACCCCTTGGCGATGATGCTTTCGGTGGCCATGATGCTGCGTTATTCGCTCAGTGAGCCGGCATTGGCCGAGCGTATCGAGGCAGCGGTGGGCCAAGTGCTGGATGACGGCCTGCGTACCGCCGATATTGCCTCTGACGGCATGCAGGCGGTTTCCACCCAAGCCATGGGTGACGCGGTATTGGCGGCTTTCGCTCAAGGTTGATGTCGCTTGTAACAATGGGATAGCGACAAATGCACGCCGCCGGGCCTTCTGCGAGATTGCCCTGTGGTGTGTATAATACAGCTTTCATTCTTTGCTGGAGGGCTTCACATGTTGAAAGTTGGTTTCGTCGGATGGCGTGGCATGGTGGGTTCGGTACTGATGCAACGCATGCAGGAAGATGGCGACTTCAATGGCATCGAGCCGGTGTTCTTCACCACCTCCCAAGTGGGTCAGCCGGGGCCGGATATCGGCGTTGACGTACCAACGTTGAAGGATGCCTTTGTCATTGATGAGCTCAAGGCGCTGGACGTGGTCATTACCTGCCAAGGGGGTGATTATACCAGTGAGGTTTACGCTGATCTGCGTAAAAGCGGCTGGCAGGGATATTGGATCGATGCCGCGAGCACGCTGCGCATGGAGGATGAAGCCACCATCGTGCTCGACCCGGTCAATCGCAAGGTGATCGACGATCAGCTGGCCAAGGGCGCCAAGACGTTCGTGGGCGGCAACTGCACCGTCAGCTTGATGCTGATGGGTTTGGGTGGGCTGTTCGAGGCCGATATGATCGAGTGGATGACCTCGATGACCTATCAGGCGGCCTCCGGTTCCGGCGCCAAGCACATGCGTGAACTGCTCAACCAGATGGGCGCACTGCGTGACAGCGTCGGCAATGAACTTGCCGATCCGTCCAGCGCTATCCTGGATATCGATCGCAAGGTGACGGCAGCCATGCGTAGCAGTGAATTTCCCACTGATAACTTTGCTGCGCCGCTGGCCGGTAGCCTGTTGCCGTGGATCGATACCAAGCTCGAAAACGGTCAGAGCCGTGAAGAATGGAAAGCCGGGGTCGAAAGTAACAAGATCCTCGGCCTGCGCGACAACCCAGTGCCTATCGACGGCCTCTGTGTACGTGTCGGCGCCATGCGCTCGCACAGCCAAGCCTTTACCATCAAGCTCAAGCAGGACGTGCCGCTGGATGAGATCGAAGACCGTATCGCCAGCCACAATGACTGGGTCAAGGTCATTGCCAATGACAAGGATGCCACCATCAATGGCCTGACCCCGGCAGCCGTTACCGGCACCCTGGATGTACCGGTAGGGCGTCTGCGTAAGTTGGCCATGGGAGGAGAATACCTCTCTGCCTTTACCGCTGGCGACCAGCTTCTGTGGGGGGCTGCTGAGCCGCTCAAGCGGATGCTGAAAATCCTGCGCGAGCAGTAATCGGCTGATTCGTAGCGAATAAGCATTAATCTAGTGCCAAAAAAGAAAAACGGAGAACTGATCAGGTTCTCCGTTTTTTATGCGTTTCAGTCCCCGAGTATGATAAAACTAATTCAAAATCTTCAAGTTCTTCCAAGTCGATTGTTTGCGAAAGGCAGCTGTTTGCAGAGACAGACGTTGAATTGTTACTCCAAGGGATGTTCATGAGACATACGCTTACGTTCGCCATGCTGTTGGCACTGCTGTCCACCAGTCCATTAGTGGCGGCGCTGGGTCTAGGGCAGGCCACGGTGGAATCTCCACTCAATACGCCATTGAAGGCATCGATTCCGCTGCTTGATATCAGCGGTTCTGACATCGAGCAATTAAGCGCGCAGGTAGCCGATGAGCAGGATTTTGAGGCAATCGGCTTGGCGCGCACGCCGTTGGCGGCCAGCGTTCAAGCGGATATCAGCCGGGTAAAGGGCGAATGGCAGGTACAGCTTTCCACGCAGCGTCCCGTGAATGATCCTTGGTTGGATCTCTTGCTGTACCTGGACTCTCCCCAAGGGCGCCAGGTTCGAGAGGTCACATTACTGCTTGATCCGCCGGGCTATGCGTCCATGCCTTCCTTGGAAGAGGGCTCGTCTCAAGCCTCGCCAAGCGCCTCGGCATCGCGTTCCACCAATGCGCCGGTTGCCCAGCCTTCATCATCATCGGGTGCCTATATCAGCCGGGGCGATACATTATGGAGTGTGGCGGAACGCTTGCGCCCAGCTGAGGTCAACGTCCAGCAGATGATGATTGCCTTGCTCGAAGCTAACCCCAATGTGTTTCCCTCTGGCAATATCCATGAAATGCGCGAAGGGCTTACCTTGGAAGTGCCGCCGCCAAGCCGGGTAATGGCTCGCTCGCCCGACTCGGCGGCCGAGACTATTCAGGCGATGAACCAGGCCTGGAGTCGCCGTGATGGCGGTACCCCCGAGGCAGTGCCGTTGCCTTCTGTGCAGACGCCCGATCCACTAGAGATTAGTGAGACGGCAATTGCCGCTTCAATCGCGTTGACAGGGATAATGCAACCTGAAGCGCCGAGCAAGGAGGCGCTTGCAGAAGAACGGGCACGTCTAGCTGATCTTGAGCGGCATTGGGAGGAAAGCCAGGCAACCATCCAAACCTTGCTTACAGAGCGTGAGTCGCTGCATGAAGAAGTCGATCAGCTGCATGGGCTGCTCTACACGCTGCGCGAAGAATTGGACGCCTTGGCTACGGATCCCCCGAAAGTCGCCCGGGCCACCCAAGATGACCCTTGGTGGCAGGCGGGAGCAGCGTTATGGCAGCATTATCAATGGTGGGTGACAGGCATTGCCATTGCGCTGTTGCTGGCGGTATTGGTGGCGCTTCGTCGCCGCCGCGATGTCTGGGAAGAACCAGTGATAGCCGATTCCGATATATCAAGAGCCGAGCCTCAAGTGCCAAGTGCCGGGGTGTCCAGCTCGGCAATGAACCGCGCGACCTCATCGATACAGGCCCGGGACGAGACGCAAGCAGCCCCTTCATCGCACACCGATGCTTTGTTGCACGACGAGGCGCCGGGGATGAGTGTCGCGCACAGCTACGCAGCAGTTGATGATCAAGCAGAGAAAGCGCCTTCTGCACGCAACGAAGCCGAGCCCGAACCGCCAGCCGAAGAAGCCCCTTTGCAATGGGACGATAGCGAGACGCCGATGATTGAAAAGCCTTCGGAGTCCCTTGAGGAGCCGTTAGTAACAGACCCAGTCGGGGGGGAAGCGCCCGAGATGCCTGCACCGGCCAAGCAGGATCGCGAGCGGATGGTCGATTATGAGCCGCCCGTGCTGAGCAACGAGGAGGCGGTTCGGGAAGAGACTCCTATGCAACCGACGATCGACTTCACGCAGGTGTCTCGTTCATCTGAGCCTTTTTCAGCGCAGCTTCCCGCATCGGCGCTTTCCGAACTCGAGGCTTCTACCCTGAAACCCCAGCCGTCTTTGACTGAAAAAACGGGGATGCAGCGTTATCCACATGACACCAAGGGTTTTGATGAGCAACCTGAAATCGATTGGGAAATTGAAGAGGTGGCATTCGATGCGCGTGATCTGGATAATAGCCAGCCGGCCAATAGTCAGTCGACTGATAAACACAAAGCCGATTCTTCGCGCCACATCCGTGATGCGCCGTCCGCCTACAGACCCGATGCCAAGCAATGAACCAGATTTACCATCTCGATGAACATCAACCGCTTCCTGGCCGTCTGGCCATGGGAGTGGAATATGATGGAAGTGCCTATTGCGGATTTCAGCGGTTGACCCATGCCGCCTCGGTTCAGGCGTCTCTGGAAAAGGCCCTGGCGCATATCGCCAATGCCCCGGTGCGCGTGAAGGCCAGCGGGCGAACGGATACCGGCGTGCACGCCACGCGCCAAGTGGTGCACTTCGACCCTCCGACAGCGCGTTCGGAAAAAGCCTGGGTCTTCGGCGTCAATGCCAAGCTGCCGCGCGATATCGCGGTGCGTTGGGTCAAGGCGGTGCCGGATACCTTCCACTCGCGCTTCGATGCCCTGGGGCGGCGCTATCGCTATATCCTGCTCAATCAGATGAGCCGACCGGTACTTGAACGTGCCAACGTCACTTGGTGTCGTGACCACTTGAATGCCGAGGCCATGCATATCGCTGCCCAGGCATTGGTGGGCGAACATGATTTCACAAGCTTTCGGGCGGCGGGTTGTCAGTCGCGCACGCCTTGGCGGCACTTGCATTTCATCGACGTCAAACGCCACGGACCGTTGGTGGTGGTGGATGTGCAAGGTAACGCCTTCTTGCATCACATGATTCGTAATATCGTCGGTGCCTTGGTCACAGTAGGACGTGAAGAGCAGGGCACCGACTATCTTGTTCGGCTGCTAGCCTTGAAGGACCGCCGGCAGGCGGATGTGACAGCGCCCGGCTGCGGGCTGCACTTCGTCGATTCGCTCTACGATGAACGTTTCGACTTGCCCAAGGAATTATTGGGGCCTAATTTGCTGGCATTTCTGGGCGAGGAGACGGGGGGGCGCGGCCTGCCGGATTGTCCCCTGGTGACGTCGCGCCGCGACAGATCCACAGTGGAACGAGCCAAGGGTGGAGCGAGAGTCATATGAGCCAGCCCGAAAAAGCCTGGGCGAGAACCCGGATCAAGATGTGCGGTCTGGGTCGGCCCGAGGATATCGATAAAGCCGTGGCGCTGGGGGTGGATGCTATCGGTTTCGTCCTATGGCCGCATAGCTCGCGCGCGGTGTCTCTTGAACAGCTGGCCACCTTGTCTGCGCGGGTACCCTCCTTCGTGACGCGGGTCGGGTTGTTTGTCGATCAGTCACCGGCCTTCATCGAGCCTTGTCTGGCTTACTTGGATTGCCTTCAGTTTCATGGTGATGAAACCCCGGAGGCCTGCGATGCCTTTGGCAAGCCGTGGTACAAGGCGTTGCGCATGCGTGACGGCCTTGATTTACAGGCCGCTGCTGCACGTTATCGCAATGCCGGCGCCTTGCTGCTAGATGCATATCGCCACGGCGTGCCGGGAGGAACGGGTGAGACCTTCGATTGGTCGAGAATCCCCGCAAGCCTGGCGAAACCTGTTATCCTCGCCGGGGGCTTGACGGCGGTCAATGTCGCTCAGGCAGTGGCCGGGGTGGCGCCTTTCGCGGTTGATGTCTCCGGCGGTGTAGAGTCTTCCCCCGGTCACAAGGATGGCGAAAAAATGGCAGCCTTTGTCCGCCAGGTAGCGCAGGCCGACAATCGTTGATCCGCTGCCCTGAAGTAGGTGGCATTTGAGGTATCACTTGAATGATGTCTCGCATGCCACGCCGAGTTTATAGCGTTATGTTCATTTACTTTCTGCCTGTTCTGGCGATCCTGTGAGGTACTAACCGTGACCAAGTTCAGCGACCTGACCCGAATGCCGGACGCCCGTGGCCATTTTGGTCCCTACGGCGGCCGTTTTGTTTCGGAAACCCTAAGCTTTGCCTTGGATGAGCTGGAGAAGATCTATCTGGATCTTCGCGATGATCCTGCCTTCCAGGCCGAGTTCGACCATGATATGGCCTATTATGTCGGCCGTCCCTCGCCGCTTTATCATGCGAAGCGATGGTCCAGGGAGTTGGGTGGCGCACAGATCTGGCTCAAGCGCGAAGATCTCAATCACACCGGTGCTCATAAGGTGAACAACACCATTGGCCAGGCATTGCTGGCCAAGAAGAGTGGCAAGCCGCGCGTGATCGCCGAGACCGGCGCCGGTCAGCACGGGGTGGCCACCGCCACGGTTGCCGCACGCCTGGGGCTTGAGTGTGAGGTCTACATGGGAGCCGCGGATGTAGAACGTCAGAAACTCAACGTCTACCGCATGCACCTTCTGGGCGCCAAGGTCATTCCCGTGGAATCCGGCACCCGTACGCTGAAAGATGCCATGAACGAGGCACTGCGTGACTGGGTAACCAACGTCGACAACACCTTCTATATCATCGGCACCGTAGCCGGACCGCATCCTTATCCGATGCTGGTGCGCGATTTCAACGCCGTGGTCGGCCGGGAAGCCCGGCGTCAATCATTGGAGCAGATCGGTCGTCTGCCCGATGCGCTGATTGCTTGCGTGGGAGGCGGCTCCAATGCGCTGGGGCTGTTCTATCCCTTCGTGGAAGATGACGACGTGGCGATGTACGGTGTCGAGGCCGGCGGTGATGGGGTGGAAACCGGCCGTCACGCGGCCCCGCTTTCCTCCAACGCACCGCGCGGCGTATTGCACGGCAACCGTACTTACTTGATGTCCGATGATGCCGGTCAGGTCTCTGACACGCATTCGATCTCCGCGGGCCTGGATTACCCCGGTGTAGGCCCTGAGCATGCGCTGTGGAAGGACGTGGGTCGGGTCAGTTACGTGACGGCCAACGACCGCGAGGTGCTCGAAGCCTTTCGTGAACTGACGCATATGGAAGGCATCATGCCGGCCCTTGAGTCAGCCCATGCGCTTGCCTATGCCAAGGTCTTGGCACCTACGATGCGTCCCGATCAGCATATCGTCGTCAACCTCTCCGGACGTGGCGACAAGGACATCATGACAGTGGCCAAGCTTGACGGCGTCGAATTTTAAGGGCTCAAGATGAACCGTATCGATCAACGTTTTACCGACCTCAAGCATCAGGGCCGCAAGGCTCTGATCCCCTTTATTACCGCTGGCGACCCGGCCCCCGAGCATACCGTGGGCTTCATGCATGCGCTGGTCGAGGCGGGCGCCGATATCATTGAGCTAGGGGTGCCGTTCTCCGACCCGATGGCCGACGGCCCGGTGATTCAGAAGGCCTGTGAGCGTGCACTCAAGCATGGCACACGTCTCAGCCATTTGTTCACCATGGTGGAAGAGTTCAGGCAAAGCGATACCACCACGCCGGTGGTGCTGATGGGCTACCTTAATCCTGTGGAGCGACTCGGCTACGCGGCGTTTGCCGACCAGGCGGCGAGTGCCGGGGTCGATGGCGTCTTGACCGTGGATATGCCCCCGGAAGAGGCCGATGAATTCGGCCCTATTCTCAAGGCGCGCGGATTGGCATCAATCTTTCTGGTTGCCCCTACCACTTCCAATGAGCGTGCCGCTACAATATGCGCTCACGGGGAAGGCTATCTTTACTATGTGTCGCTGAAAGGCGTGACCGGTTCGGCCTCATTGAATGCCGATGATGTTGCCAGCCATCTGGCACCCTTGCGTGAAATGACCGACTTGCCGCTCTGTGTGGGTTTCGGGATTCGTGATGGTGCCACGGCCGCTGAAGTGGCTAAGGTGGCGGATGGCGTTATCGTGGGTAGCGCCTTGGTCAATCAGATAGCCGAAAACGCCGACACGCCGGAAACCATCCCCGGTCTGCTGAAAGCCGTCCTGGGTGAGATGCGCCACGCGATGGATGCATTGAACCGCAACTGAATTTACTTTTTGTGTAATTTCATGACACTTACCGAGCCTGGTATCGCCAGGCGTTGACTGCATAACGGAAACCTTTCTGATATGAGCTGGTTGGACAAGATCGTGCCCTCCATGGGGCGTATCCAGCGCAAAGACCGCCGCGCCAGCGTGCCGGATGGTCTGTGGCGTAAGTGCCCTAAATGTGAAGCGGTACTTTATCTTCCCGAGCTTGAGAAGCATCACAGCGTCTGCCCCAAATGTGAGCATCACTTGCGTTTGACCGCACGTAAACGTCTGGACTGGTTTCTGGATAAAGACGGGCGCAAGGAAATCGCCGCTGATATTGAGCCAATCGATCGTCTCAAGTTTCGTGATACCAAGAAATACAAGGACCGCCTGGCAGCGGCCCAGAAGGATACTGGCGAGAAAGATGCGCTGGTGACCATGAAAGGGCAATTGGATGGCCTGCCCGTGGTGGCGGTGGCCTTCGAATTTACCTTCATGGGTGGCTCCATGGGGTCGGTGGTCGGCGAAAAATTCATACGTGCCGCTACCTTGGCGCGTGAAGAGGGTATTCCGCTAGTATGCTTTGCCGCCTCCGGTGGGGCACGCATGCAGGAAGCCTTGTTTTCCTTGATGCAAATGGCCAAGACCTCGGCGGCGCTGGAGGCTCTCAAACAAGCCGGGGTTCCGTATATATCGGTATTGACCGACCCGGTATTCGGCGGTGTATCCGCATCCCTTGCGATGTTGGGCGATTTGAATATTGCCGAACCCAATGCCTTGATCGGCTTCGCCGGTCCGAGAGTCATCGAACAGACGGTCCGAGAAACCTTGCCTGAAGGCTTTCAGCGTAGCGAGTTTTTGCTCGAGCACGGCACCGTGGACATGATCATGCATCGCCATGAGATGCGCACACGCATAGGCGCCATTCTGCGTAAGCTGACTCATCAGCCGGGCATCGCCACGGGGGAGCCTGTCGAGGAAACTGTTATCAGCGAGAATGCCGAGCCATTGGTGGATGAAGCCCCCATCGCTGATGCTGCAGAGCTGGATGCAACGGCTTCTCCCGCCACCATGGAAAGCGATGAGATTCGGCGCGAGCCCTCCTCGTCCACTGTGGATGAAGATCGTTCGCGCAATGCCTGATACTCTGAATGGTTGGCTGCATTATCTGGAAACCTTGCACCCTGTGGGTATTGACATGGGGCTTGAGCGGGTAGCTGCCGTGGCTGATCGAATGAGACTCAGGGAGCAGCCATTGGCTGCTTGCGTAATCACCATAGCGGGTACCAACGGCAAGGGCTCGACGTTGGCAATGGTGGATCGCTTGGCACGTGCGCATGGACTTTCCGTAGGCACCTATACGTCACCCCACTTGCTGCACTATAACGAGCGGATTTGCCTTGACGGTATTCACGTCACCGACGATTGCTTGATCAAAGGGTTTGAGCAGGTGGAGCAGGCACGCCTGCAAGACCCCACCATCAGTTTGACTTACTTTGAAGCAGGCACGCTGTGTGCCTTGTGGTGTCTTGGACAGGCGGCGTTGGACCTTGTGGTGCTGGAAGTGGGCTTGGGCGGTCGGTTGGATGCGGTCAATATCCTTGATGCGGATGTGGCTGTGGTCACCACCATTGCGCAGGATCACGCGAGTTTCCTGGGAACCGACATTGAGCAGATCGGGCGAGAGAAAGCCGGTATTTTTCGCCCGGCCCGCCCGACGGTGCTGGGAAGCACAAGCTTGCCAGTAAGCGTCAGGCAAACCGCTGAAGACTTGGGTGCACCGGTTCACGCTTTAGGCGAATCGTTCAATCGTCATTCACATGCCGCGGGTTGGGCATGGCAAGGTGTGGATCAAAGCGCTCAGCCGATTACACTCACGGCATTACCTGATCCCGGCTTGCCGTTGGATAATGCGGCGACGGCGTTGCAGGCGCTGGCCTTGAGTGGAGTGTCGCTTTCAGAAGCCTGTTGTCGAGAAGCGCTAGCAGCCGTAAGCGTGCCGGGGCGTATGCAATGGGTGGGGCAATGGTGCCTGGATGTGGGCCATAACCCGCATGCAGCAGCCTATGTGGCCAGCCAACTGCAACAGCAACCGTGCACGGGACGCACCTGGGCCTTGCTCGGCATGCTTGAGGACAAGGATGCCGAGGGTGTGATTGATGCCCTGGCAGCAGCCGTCACGCACTGGATTTGTGTCGGCCTGGAAGGCGAGCGTGGACGTTCGGCTAGTGATTTGGTGAAGCGCCTGGAACATCGCGGCCTTGCAGTGAGTCATATAGCCTCGACACCTGCAGAGGGCGCCCATTGGCTAGGTGCGCAACTCAACGAATCAGATCGCGTATTGGCCACTGGATCATTTGTCACTGTCGCCGAATTATTGAGCATGACGCTACCGCAGGCAGTGACCTTGCCTGTTGGAGAAGGAAATGAAATACGGCATGACTGAACGCGTAAGTGGTATCGTTATTCTCTTGGCATTGGCCGCGATAATCGTGCCTTGGTTGATGAGCGACCCCGCGCCACGGGAAGAGCGTCCACGCCCTAACCTGACCATCGAACAGCCCATCGACGTGGAGCGTCGTGATGTACCGCGCCCGGAAATACCCGCTTCAGTCGAGCAGCTTTCTACCCAAGAGCAGGATGTCCCGGCAATCGACCAGCCCGTCGAGATCGACCCCATCGAAGTAAGCCCCCGCGAGCCGGAACCGGCAGTGCCTGAGACAGCGCAACCCGAGTCCTCGCAGCCACGCGATCCGATTGCTGAACTGATGGCGGCGAACGAAACGAGCGGGGCAGATGATGCTGATGCAGTGCCCTCGGCTTCTTCTCAAGGAGACTGGGCAGTGCAGGTCGGCAGCTTCGGCGAGCCCGCTAATGTGGAACGCTTGACTGAGCAGCTTGAGAACCAAGGCTTCCAGGTTTACCAGCGCCAGCGCAAAGGCAACTTGACCACGGTATTTGTCGGCCCATTCGATACGGCTGAAAAAGGCGAGCAAGCGATGCTGGCAGTGAAGCAACGCGCCAACCTTCAAGGATTACTGGTCAGGGTGAAAGAATAACCATGGCATTGACCTGGATCGATGCCGTATTTCTGGCGGTGCTGGTGCTTTCCATGCTGGCGGGTTTCACCCGAGGGCTCGTGCGTGAGGCACTGGGCCTGGCCGCTTGGGTGGTGGCATTGCTGGTCGCCAGAATGCTGGCCGAACCCGTCGCCGAGACGCTCGGTGGCCTGATCGACAGCCATGATGCCAGGCTGGTACTGGCCTTCATTCTGGTGATTTTTGCGGTCATTCTGTTATGCGGTATTGTTATCCGTGTGCTGCACGCGGCAGTCGAATGGGCTGGCATGGGGTTTTTCAATCGCATGGCCGGTACTATCTTTGGCGCTGCCCGAGGTGCAGCCATTCTGGTAATTGCCACTGTCCTTATCACCGTGACCCCTCTATCAAGTCTTGATGCCTGGCAGGATGCCTCGCTACGCCCAACCTTCGAGCAGTTGCGTGATTGGGCGGTTAGCCAGCTGGATAACTGGGAGCGTGATCTTCCCGAAACGCCAGCATCATTAAGGGATATTTCACTTCCGCAACTGAATCGCCATGTGCCGGGGTTGAGCCAATAAACCTCATCCCCATGAATTTTTAGACTCGTCACCGCGAGTCGATGTCTCAAGCGAGGTAACTGGAATGTGCGGTATTGTGGGCCTTCTGGCCAAGCAAGCAGTGAATCAGGGAATTTACGATGCCCTGACGGTGCTTCAGCATCGCGGCCAGGATGCAGCCGGCATGATGACCTGGCATGAAGGCCGCTTCCTGTTACGCAAGAGCAATGGCTTGGTGCGTGATGTCTTTCATACCCGGCACATGGCCCGCCTGCAAGGCAAGCTTGGCATCGGGCATGTGCGCTATCCGACGGCGGGTTCTTCCAGCGAAGCCGAGTCCCAGCCATTTTATGTCAATTCGCCTTATGGGATCGCCCTGGCCCATAACGGTAACCTGACCAATTCCGAACAGCTCAAGCAGGAATTGTTTTCGACCGATCTGCGCCATATCAATACCAGTTCCGATTCTGAAGTGTTGCTCAATGTGTTCGCTCACGAACTGGGCAAGCAGGGGCTGCACCTGGAGTCCGAAGACATCTTTGATGCCGTGCGTCGTGTACACCGTCGCTGCAAGGGCGGTTATGTCGCTGTGGCGATCATCAACGGCTTCGGCATGGTGGCATTTCGCGACCCCCATGGCATTCGCCCGGTAGTCTTCGGCACCCGTGATCAGGGAGATGGCCAGGAAGTGATGATCGCTTCGGAGTCGGTGGCGCTGGATGTGGGCGGCTTTGAGCTGGTGCGTGACCTGTCACCGGGTGAAGCGATTTTCGTCGATATGCAGGGTAAGATACATACTCAGGTATGTGCCGACCGCCCAAAGCTTACTTCCTGCGTTTTCGAGCATGTTTACCTGGCTCGCCCGGACTCGATACTCGATGGTGCCTACGTTTACGGCACGCGCATGGAAATGGGACGCAAGCTCGGCGATCGGATCATGCAAGAATGGCCGGACCATGATATCGATGTGGTGATTCCGATTCCGGATACGTCGCGCACCTCGGCGCTGGAAATGGCCCAGCATCTGGGTGTGACGTACCGCGAAGGGTTCATGAAGAATCGTTATATCGGCCGCACCTTCATCATGCCCGGCCAGACCCAGCGCAAGAAATCGGTGCGTCAGAAACTCAACGCCATCGCCATCGAATTCAAGGATAAGAACGTGCTATTGGTGGATGATTCCATCGTGCGTGGTACCACTTGCAAGCAGATCATCCAGATGGCCCGCGAAGCAGGCGCACGCAATGTGTATTTCGCTTCTGCCGCACCGCCGGTGCGTTACCCCAATGTATACGGTATTGACATGCCGGCGGCCAGTGAGCTGATAGCGCATGGGCGTACCGAGGAAGAAGTGGGTGAATTGATTGGCGCCGACAGGATCTTCTATCAGAACCTGGAAGACCTGAAGACCGCCTGTCGTAACGTCAACCCAGCACTCGATGAGTTTGACTGTTCCGTGTTCGATGGTGATTACGTGACCGGCGATATCGATGATGCCTATCTCGCCGATCTTGAAGCGAGCCGCAATGATACTTCCCGCCAGAACAGTGCCGGGGACCATGCATTGGTGGATATGCACAATCAAGATGACGATGACATCGACTAAAGGGTAGGTCATGCAAGATGAAAGCAATCCGCAGGGATGGTCGCTGGACACCCTGGCGATCCGTGCCGGTCACGAGCGCAGCTTCGAGCAGGAGCATTCCGAGCCGATTTTTCCCACCTCGAGCTTTGTCTATGGCAGCGCAGCGGAAGCTGCGCGCAAGTTCAGCGGGGAAGAGCCGGGGAACGTCTATTCCCGCTTCACCAACCCCACGGTGAGCACTTTCGAAAAGCGGCTGGCGGCACTGGAAGGCGGCGAACGTTGCGTGGCGACGAGTTCGGGCATGTCGGCGATTCTGGCGACGGCCTTGGCACTGCTTTCCAGCGGCGATGAAATCGTGGCTTCGCGTTCTCTGTTCGGCTCCACCGTGAGCTTATTCGATAAATATTTGGGCAAGCTGGGTATCACGACACGTTACGTGGAGCTTTCCAATCTTGACGCCTGGGAAGCGGCTATCACGCCGCAAACCCGCCTGTTGTTTGCTGAAACACCCTCCAATCCTTTGTCGGAAGTGGTGGATATCGCCGCTCTGGCGGAACTCGCCCACCAGCATCAAGTGTTGTTGGCAGTCGATAACTGCTTCTTGACGCCGGCGCTTCAGCAGCCGCTTGCCTTGGGTGCCGACCTGGTGATTCATTCGGCGACTAAGTACCTCGATGGCCAGGGACGTGCCGTGGGTGGCGCTGTGGTAGGTAGCCATGCCCTGCTGGAAGAAGTGTTCGGCGTGGTGCGTACCTGCGGCCCCTGCCTGAGTCCCTTCAATGCTTGGATATTCACCAAGGGATTGGAAACGCTGTCGCTGCGTATGCGGGCGCACTGCGAGAATGCCTTGGGGCTGGCTCAGTGGTTGCAGGCACATCCGGCGGTAAACAAAGTGTATTACAGCGGCTTGCCGGATCATTCTCAGCATGAGCAAGCCAGGCGTCAGCAAGAGGGCTTTGGTGCGGTGCTGGGTTTCGAGGTGATCAATGGCCGCGAAGGTGCCTGGCAGGTAATCGATGCCACCCGTATGCTCTCGATTACCGGCAATCTCGGCGATGTAAAAACCACCATCACTCATCCGGGAACCACTACCCATGGCCGTTTATCGGAAGCGCAGAAGGAAGCAGCCGGTATCGCTGAAGGGCTAGTACGGGTAGCGGTAGGGCTGGAAAGCCTTATCGATATCAAGCGAGACTTGGCGCTTGGGTTGGATAGCCTGCTTTCTCGCTAAAAATTAGTGTGCTGAACGTTCTACGCAACGCGGATGTGTACATGATGGCGCCGATCGTAAGTTGTCGATCGGCGCTTTTTTACGTGAGAACGTCACGCTCAAGGAGGGATGGTTTTTACGAATGGTATGTTCTGGTTTATTCAGCAGTTTTCCTAGCGTTACCCGGGTATGCTGTTTTCTAAGCCAATGCCAGAGGGGAAACATCGATGTGGCGCAATACACATAATGGCTGGGGTATCGTCAGCATTGCTTTGCACTGGCTGAGTGCGGTTGCCATCATCGGGCTTTTCATTCTTGGTTGGTGGATGACTGGCCTGGATTATTTCCATGGCTGGTACAACTTGGGGCCTTGGTGGCACCGTTCTGTCGGTATGCTGGTATTGTTCGCCACCCTGGCACGATTGATCTGGCGATTCTGGCAACCCACCCCGCTTGCTCATGGCCAGCGTATGGAAAAGCTTGCTGCCCATTTCGGTCATGTCGCCTTGTATGTGCTCATGCTGGTGGTGATGATCAGTGGTTACATGATTTCCACCGCCAACGGACGAGGCATCAACGTATTTGGTTGGTTCCAGGTTCCGGCATTGGTTTACGATCTACCGAATCAGGAAAGCCTGGCGGGAACCATCCATTGGTACAGCGCCTTGTTGTTGATGTTGATGGCGCTGGGGCATACCGCCGCGGCACTCAAGCATCATTGGATCGACGGCAACGATACCCTGTTGCGGATGCTTGATCCAAGGCGAGCCAGATAGCGTTGAAAATCAGCGCGTATTAAACAAGCCTTAGCGTTGGCTCAGGGCCTGCGTGTATTTAAGTAAACTGTAAAGGAGAATGACCATGTTGAAGAAAACTGCGATTGCCACGGTGTTGACCGCCGCTGCGCTGGTTCCTTTGAGCCAGGCTCAAGCCGCCGACTATGTCGTGGATATCGAAGGCCAGCACGCCTTTATCCAGTTCAAGATCCAGCACTTGGGATTTTCCTACATTCTGGGTGACTTCGAAGAGTTCAGCGGTCAGTTTCACTATGAAGCGGACAATCTGGAAGCGTCTTCTGTGGAAATGGAAGTTCAAGTCAACAGTCTCGACACCAATCATGCCGAGCGTGACCGTCACTTCCTGAGTGATGACTTCCTCAATGCCGATAAATATCCCACCGCGACATTTGTCTCTACCGGCTTCGAGCCGAAGGGTGATAATGAAGGGGTGGTAAGCGGTAATCTTACGTTGCATGGCCAGACTCAGCCGATCGAGATGGACGTTACCTTGATGGGTGAAGGAAGTGATCCCTGGGGTAACTATCGTGCCGGCTTTGAAGGCAGCACCATGCTGACATTGAGCGATTTCGAGATCGACATGAACGCCTTTCCTGAAGTGATGCATGAGTTGGAGCTGTACGTTACCTTTGAAGGCATTCGCCAGTAACGAAAAAAGCGTCATACTAACGCCACCACCCCCGGATTTTCTCCGGGGGTGGTGGCGTTTTATGCATTGAGACGGGAGTGGCCGTGGTAGACGTAAAGCATCAAGCAACATCAGCCTCTTCATTGGCGCTTACCCTTTGGCGGCAGACGTGGCCCATGGCCATCGGCGTGCTGGCCCTACTGGGCTTTCAACTGGTGGACAGTGCCTTCATCGCGCGTTTGGGTACCGCGCCATTGGCGGCATTATCATTCACCTTTCCGCTTTCGTTTCTGATCATCGGCATTCAGGTAGGGTTGGGCATTGCCATCGCCGCCTTGATTTCCCGTGCGCTAGGTGCCGGGGAAAATGCCCGAGCACGCCGCCTGAGCAGTTTGGTGATGATGATCGGTGGCGTCACCATCGCATTGCTGGGGGTGCTGCTTTGGGCCTTTCACGTGTCTCTGTTCAGGTTGTTGGGGGCGGATACCGCAACGCTTGGCTTGATTGGCGATTATTGGGCACCTCAGCTGCTGGCGGCTTGGCTGGGAGCACTGTTGTATTTTGGCTATAGCCTGTTTCGCGCCCATGGCGATACGCGCTTGCCGGGCAAGATGATGGTGCTGAGCAGCCTCATCAACCTCGTGATGGACCCAATATTGATTTTCGGGATGGGTGACTGGCAAGGTATGGGGCTGCCGGGAGCGGCTTGGGCAACGGTAATTGCCTTCAGTAGTGGCTTGCTGATAGTCGGCTTGAAGCTCAACAGAACCGACTGGCTCACGCGCCATCAGTTATGGCCTGAATTCTTGCGTTCGGCAGGCCCTTTTACCGGAATTGCAGGGCCGGCCATGGTCAGTCAACTGATGCCGCCGTTGGCCGCCATGCTGGCAATTTACGTGGTGGCGGGACTGGGTGAGACCTATGTAGCAGCCTGGGGGCTTGCCAGCCGCCTGGAAACGCTCTCGCTGATGGTGATTCTGGCCATGACCATGTCGCTTCCCCCCTGGTTGGGGCGTTGTTACGGGGCGGGCGATTGGATGCAGATTAAGCGGCTGCTGTACTTGGCGCTGAAGGTGGCGGTGGTGTGGCAGTTGGCGTTGGGCACGCTAATGGCAGTGTTGGCGCCCTGGGTGGCCTTGGGGCTGTCGGGCAATCCCGACGTTCAATCCGAACTCGCCTTGCTGATACGTTTTTTACTCCCCAGCTATGCCGCATTGGGGGTGTGCATGTTGGTGGTCTCGGCGGGCAATGCGCTGGGTTGGCCGTTACGCGCCATGCTGCTTTCTGCCGCTCGGCTGTTTATCTGTTACCTACCCTGTTTGTGGGTCGGTGCTCAACTCGGCGGTTTCGCCGGTCTGGCTCTGGGGGCGGCAATCGGCAATCTGTTTGCCGGCCTGATGGCCTGGCGTGTGTTGATGACGATGCTTTCCGGCAAACCGCAGCAGGTCGAACCCCAAGCCTGAACGACCCATGCTTGAAATCTGCATAAAAAAACGCCCGAGGCCATGAAATGAGCCTCGGGCGTTTTCGTCCCGCTCATGTCATCTGCTTGGCGATCAGCTATTGACCGCCGCAAAGGCCTTAGCCAGGTAGGGCAGGTTTTCGTGCGAGAAACCCGCCACATTGGCGCGGCCGGAGCGGACCATGTAGATACCGAATTCGTCACGCAACCGGTCTACCTGCTCCGGGGTGAGGCCGGTATAGGAAAACATGCCGCGCTGCTCGGCGATACAAGCGTACTTCTGATCCAGGCCGTAGGGCTTCAGAGCCTCAACGAAATCGCGCCGTAGGGTATTGATACGGTCGCGCATTTCAGTGAGTTCGTCGCGCCAGACGGGAATCAGATCGTCGGAACTCAGAATTTCACTGACGATGGAGCCGCCATGTGCCGGCGGGTTGGAATAGTTTTCCCGTGCCACGATGGCAATCTGAGAGCGCACGTTTTCCATCTGCTCGTTGTCTTTGGCCACCATGATCAAGCAACCGGTACGTTCGCAATAGATGCCGAAGTTCTTGGAGCAGGAGCTGGTGATGATCATTTCATCCAGTGATTCAGCCAGCAGACGAACGCCATAGGCGTCTTCATCCAGGCCTTCACCAAAGCCCTGATAGGCGAAATCCACCAATGGCAAAAGATTGCGCTCACGCACTACTTCCAGTACTTGCTTCCATTGATCTTGCGAAAGATCGAACCCTGTGGGGTTGTGACAGCAAGCGTGCAGCAGCACAACATCGCCTTCGGGAATCTGCTTGAGCGCCGACAGCATGCCGTCGAAATCCAGGCGGTTGTCCGCGTCCACATAAGGGTACTTGTGCAGCTTGATACCCGCGGCGGGGAAGATGCCCAAGTGGTTCGGCCAGGTTGGGTCACTGACCCAGATGTCCTTGCCGGGAAGCTGCGTGGCGATGAAATCAGCCGCTAGGCGCAGGGCACCTGTTCCGCCCGGTGACTGGGTGGCGCTGGCACGGCCTGCGTCGAGTACCGGCGAGTTTTCACCGAGCACCATCGGCAGCACCACATTGCCATAGGCGGGTGCTCCATGGGAGCCGATGTAGGTCTTGGTGGTTTCATTCTTGAGCAGGCGAGCTTCCGCTTCTTTGACGGCACGCATGATCGGCGTGTTACCTTGCGAATCGCGGTAAACGCCAACGCCAAGATCCACTTTCTGCGGGTTGGTATCTTTCTTGAAGGCTTCGATCAGCCCGAGGATTGCATCTCCCGGGACTCGCTCAATTTGCTCGAACATTTAGTTGGCTACCTCGTCGGTTCTGGCGGCAAGAATGAAGTCATTGCGATGCAGGCCGCTGATGGCATGTGACCACCATGTCACGGTGGCTTTGCCCCACTCGGTGGTAATTTCCGGATGGTGGCCGGCCTGCTCGGCAATGTCGCCGACGCCTTGGGTGAATGCCAAGGCCTCGGCAAAATCACGAAACGTAAAGCTTCGCATAAGCTTCATGATGCCATCGTGCTCGACAATCCGCCACTCGGGAACCTCCTTTAGTAGTGCCTCGCTTTGTTCACGGGTCAAGGGAGTGGCCTCGGCACTGCATGCTTCACATTTTTGCTGGGATAGGCTGGTCATGAAAGCTCCACGGTCGGCTGTGAGTGACTCAAGGTGTCTCAATCAAGATAGAACGTCGGGGAACGGAGGACCATCCTGGATCAGCTCATACCAGAGATGGAAGGATGGCATTCGGGAGGATTAAAGTGGGCAGGCTCAAGGGCGGTGCTGATCTCTTGCTGTTCTGCTTAAAAAAATTCAACGCTGGATTACCTCGTTACGGCTGTTCAGTAGCGTTTGGCTGTGTATGCTGTTAAGGAGGTAATCATATGTATCGCTTGCAACAGGCTATTCAATAGCCTGTTGTGAGAATCAGCACTCACTGCTCGGATCAACAAGAGGGAAGGACGATGTCGGACACAAACACCCCGGATAACAATCAACCCAAAAACGATCCATCCAAGAACGATTCATCCAAAAAAGCTTCTTCAACTACTTCTTCGACAAAGAGCGAACCACCCAAGAACGGTTCCACAGGTACCGGCACTGGTTCCACAACGACTGGCTCCACGACTAGCAGCTCGTCAGGTGGCGGTTCCACGGGTGGCAGCGGCGGTTCTGGGGGTGGCGGTTCCAAAGGTAACAATGCTTCGCCGGGTGCGTCAGGCGGTTCTTCCGCTCAAAAACCGAGCACTAAAGCCTTGTTTCAGGATAACCGGGTTAGAGGAATTGCCGGGATCGCTGCGATAGCCGTGATCTGGGCGATTTTGGCGCAATCCACCGCAGGGTCTCGTGGGGATGAGGTCGAGACACTCGAAACACGTGTGGAAACCTTGCAAAGTGAAAACCAGGCATTATCCCAGCAGCTTTCCGAAGTGGAAGAGGCTGAAATGGAACTGGAAAGCTTACGTGGCGAAATGGCTGTGCTGCATGAAGAACAGGCCCAGGTCGAAGAGCAATTGGCGAAGGCCGAAAGCGATGTTGCCAGCACTCAACAGCAGCTGGATGCGTTGACGGCGGAGCGTGATGCGCTGCAAACTGAAATAGAGGAATTGCGTACCGAACAGGAAGAGGCCGCTGCTGAACTGGCATCGCTGCAACAAGAGCTTGAACGGGTCGAGCAGGCTCGTGATGAAGCCCAGGCGGCTCGCCAGCAAGCTGAAGAAGCACGTCAAAGCGCTGAAGCAGCACGGCAAGAAGCGGAGCAAGCTCGCCAACAAGCCGAAGAGGAACGTCAGCAACTAGTCGAAGAGCGCAATGAAGCTGAACAGGCGCTACAAGAGATGCAGTCCGAAATGGAGCAGGCTCAGTCGCGCTTAAACAAACTCGAAGAACAGATTCAGGTGCGTGAATCCGAGGTCGAAGTGCTGTCCCGCCAGCAAACGACCTTGACCAATGAGCGCGATGAACTGCAATCGGAAGTTGAAGAACTCCAGGCGCTGCGCCAGGAAGAGCAAGATAGCATCGATCAGGTGCGCTCGGAAATGGAAGATCTCATGCTGGCGATAGATATCGGTCGCGAAGAACTGGCGATGATTGAAGGTCAAGTGGAGGAGCGTGAAAACCAGCTGGAGCGCCTTGAAACTCAATTACGCGACTGGCGTGAAGAATTGAGCACGCTGGAAACGCGGATGGAGAGCACCAGCACTGAAATGGATGGTGCTTCCCAAGACCAGGCGCAGTCCGAGGCACAAGGCCAGCAGCAAGCTCAAGGCGAGCAACAAGAGGGTCAGCAGGAACAAGATCAGCAAGCTCAAGGCGAGCAACAAGAGAATCAACAGGAAGAAGAGCAACAAGCCCAGGAACAAGAGCAGAACTGAGCTTTATAGTAGCGTTAGTTCCTGATTGATCATGGCACGAACGGCAGCTTGCAAGGGGAGGCTGCCGTTCGTGTTTGTGATATGTATTTATGAAACCGGTGGCGAGCGTTATCATCGCCGACTCAGGTGAGAACGTCATCGGTTAACCAAGGAGAAGCATGTGATTGATGGCGTCAAGCATATCGTGGCCGTGGCTTCCGGTAAGGGAGGCGTGGGCAAATCCACTGTAACCGTCAACCTGGCACTGGCCTTATCGGCACAAGGCTATCGGGTTGGAGTACTGGATGCGGATATTTACGGTCCCAGCCAGGCGCAGATGCTGGGCGTGAAAGAGGGCGCCCGCCCGAAACCCGCTGGTGAGAAACATTTTCATCCGATGCAGGCGCATGGCATTCAGGCCATGTCGATGGCATTTCTGGTCAACACTCGCGAGCCCATGGTGTGGCGAGGGCCGATGGTAGTAGGGGCGTTCCAGCAGCTGTTGACCCAGACGCTGTGGGACAACCTGGATTTCCTGTTGATCGACATGCCGCCAGGCACCGGCGACATTCAGTTGACGTTATCGCAACGTGTACCGGTATCTGGCGCGGTTATCGTCACTACTCCCCAGGACATTGCGTTACTCGATGCCCGCAAGGGGATTGAAATGTTCCGCAAGGTCAATGTACCGGTACTCGGCATCGTCGAGAACATGAGCCTTTATCAATGTGAAAAATGCGGCCATCAAGCAGCTATTTTTGGCACCGGCGGCGGCGATCGCATTGCTGAAGAATACGACACCCAGGTATTAGGAAGGCTCCCATTGGCGTTGTCGATTCGTGAGCTGGCGGATGCAGGGCATCCCAGTGTAGTCTCCGAGCCGGAAAGCGACATCAGCAAGACATTCGGCGAGATCGCCAAGCAAGTGGCGGAACAAGTAGCCGGCCAGTCCCATGACGGCCCCTCGATTTCTTTTAGTGAGTGACAACTTCAACCCATGAGTATCAAGTCAGACAATTGGATACGGCGCATGGCCGAACGCCAGGCAATGATCGAACCGTTCGAGTCAGAACAGGTGCGCTACGTCGATGAGCGGCGTGTCATCTCCTATGGCACGTCCAGCTACGGCTACGATGTGCGCTGTGCTGATGAATTCAAAGTATTTACCAATATCTATTCGGCGGTGGTGGACCCCAAGGCCTTCGATGAAAAAAGTTTTGTCGATATCAAGGGTGATGTGTGCATCATTCCGCCTAACTCCTTCGCGTTGGCCAGAACGGTGGAATATTTCCGTATCCCTCGGAGTGTGTTGACTATCTGCCTGGGAAAATCCACTTATGCGCGTTGCGGTATTATCGTCAATGTCACACCGCTTGAACCGGAGTGGGAAGGGCATGTGACGCTGGAGTTTTCCAACACTACAAACTTGCCGGCCAAGATTTACGCGCATGAAGGTGTGGCGCAGATGCTATTTCTGGAGTCTGACGAGGTCTGTGAAACCTCTTACAAAGATCGTGGCGGAAAATACATGGGGCAGCGCGGGGTTACTCTGCCACGCACCTGAGCATTGCGCGACCGCCCGCCTGCCTATAGAAAGTGCAAAGGGCGACTTTGATCAAGTCGCCCTTTGTCGTGTCACTGGTGCATCGGCATGCTACCGGCTAGTCAAGTTTCGTCGAGTTCCTCGGCGGCATCCTGGTGAGACAAACGCATGCCATGACGGGGAAGTGTCATACCATCAATGGTGGCGCTGTCACCGGCGAACTGCAGGCGTCCTTCCAGAAACCAATTAACCGCGATAGGAAGAATGAGATGCTCGCGGGCATGAACCTTTTCCGTGAGGCTTTCTTCGCTTTCTCCTGCCTCTACATTGACCACTGCCTGTATCGCTACCGGTCCGCCATCCAGTTCTTCTGTGACGAAGTGCACACTACAGCCATGTTCGGTGATTCCATCGGCCAAGGCGCGGGCATGGGTATTGAGCCCTTGGTACGCCGGCAGCAACGAGGGGTGAATGTTGAGCATGCGGCCTTCGTAACGTTCCACGAAGTGTGGGCTCAAGATGCGCATGAAACCCGAGAGTACGATCAAGTCCGGCTCATGCCGCTCGATGACGGTGATCAAGGCACTGTCGTACGCTTCGCGGCTATCGTATTCGCGATGCGGCAGAGCGACGGCATCAATACCGGCCTCGTGAGCCCGTTTCAGGCCGTAAGCCCCAGGTTCATTGGAAATCACCGCCACGATCTCACCGCTCAGGCGGTCGTGAGACTGGGCGTCGATCAGCGCTTGCAGGTTGCTGCCATTGCCGGAAATCAGTACCACGACCCGACGCTTTTCGGTGGGGTCGGGCGTGAGATCGTTGAGGGTGTCGCTGCCAAATTCAGGAATGCTCATGCCGGGAGGTTCTCCAGTACAACGGCCTCGGCTCCTTCTTCGCGGGTCACGATATTGCCGATTCGATAAACGCTTTCACCTTGCGCTTGAAGATGCGCCCGGGCCTGGTCGGCTTTCTCCGCGGGTACCACGATGACCATGCCGATACCACAGTTAAGGACGCGGTGCATTTCGGTTTCATCAACATTGCCCTGGGTTTTCAGCCAGTCAAAAACGGCCGGTCTCTGCCAGGTAGTCATATCGATATGCGCCGCCAGGTTGTCAGGCAGCACACGCGGAATATTTTCCAGAAGCCCGCCCCCGGTGATATGTGAAAGGGCATGTACCGGAATATCGCTATCGCGGAGCAAGGAAAGCAAGGGTTTGACGTAGATACGTGTCGGTGCCATCAGGGCATCGCCCAGTGATCTGCCGTCCAGCTCCATGGCCAGGTCTGCGTCACTGATTTCGAGTATCTTGCGAATCAGTGAGTAGCCGTTTGAATGAGGACCGGAAGACGCCATGCCGAGCAGCACGTCTCCTGCGCCGACCTTGCTGCCATCGAGAATTTCTGATTTTTCCACGACACCGACGCAAAAACCCGCCAAGTCATAGTCGCTGCCTTCATACATGCCGGGCATTTCAGCGGTTTCACCGCCCACCAAGGCGCAGCCGGCCTGTTCACAGCCGTTACCGATACCGCTCACGACATCAGCGGCGATATCCACATCGAGCTTACCCGTGGCATAGTAGTCAAGGAAAAGCAGCGGCTCGGCACCGGCCACGACCAAGTCATTGACACACATCGCTACCAGGTCGATGCCGATAGTGTCGTGGCGACCCAGGTTCATTGCCAGGCGTAATTTGGTGCCGACACCGTCAGTTCCCGATACCAGTACCGGCTCCTTGTAGCCGGTGGGTAGCTGGCACAAGGCACCAAAACCACCGAGTCCACCCATGACTTCGGGACGAGCAGTGCGCCGGGCCACGTGTTTGATGCGATCTACCAGCGCATTGCCGGCATCGATGTCGACGCCGGCATCCTTGTAACTGAGGGAGGGCTTGGCAGGCTGCGAAGAGGAAGTCTCGGTCATGACGTATCCTGTAAAGCAAAAAATAACAGTGCTTGTAATGCCGGCCAGTCAAATCTATGCCGGTGAGCTGAGCAATGGCGAGGCGAGATTGTAGCATCAGGTGGCGCGCCCCGCATCGCTGGTGCCATATCCAGGAAGGAGAGTTACGCATGAAAAAATCGTGGTGGGGAATTATCCTCGTCATTGGACTGGGTTGGTTGCTGTACCGCCTGGATACTGTGTTGATGCCCTTTATTGCCGGGATGATTCTGGCGTATCTGGCCAACCCTCTCGCGAATCGTTTCGAACGCTGGGGAATGAATCGCCCCTTTGCAGTAAGCAGTGTCTTTCTTGTGATGCTGATTATTCTGTCGCTCAGCTTGTTGATACTGATTCCGTTGACCGTGCAGCAGATAAAAGAAGCGGGTGAGGTGATTCCGGGCGTTTTGTCTTGGGTGGAGCAGGAGTTGGCGCCACAGGTACGGGAATGGACGGGGTATGATCTGGAAAATGAACTGGCCAATCTGCGGAAAATCCTGACCGAACATTGGCGTGATGCAGGAGGGTATCTGGCTCAAGTGCTGGGGCAAGTGGGGCGTTCAGGCGCCGCCTTTCTCACATGGATAACCTATTTCGCCTTGATCCCGGTGGTCACGTTTTATCTATTGCTCGACTGGACGCGCCTGAATGCCAACATCATTGGTTTCATTCCTAGGCAGTGGGAGCCGGAAGCCGTTCGGCTTTTAAGTCGTTGTGATGAAGTGCTTTCGGCCTTCTTGCGTGGCCAGCTGCTTGTCATGTTGTGCCTTGGAGTCATTTATTCACTCGGGTTGACGCTGATGGGATTGAACTTTGGCCTGCTGATAGGCCTGGTGGCTGGTTTGGTGAGTATTGTGCCTTTTCTGGGATTTATCGTGGGGATCGGTGTGGCATTGATTGTGGCACTGTTTCAGTTCGGTACCTGGTGGGCAGTGTTGGGAGTAGTCGCAGTCTTTTCGCTCGGTCAAGCTGCCGAAAGCGTGGTGTTGCAACCCAAATTGCTGGGCGACAAGATCGGCCTGCATCCGGTGGCGGTCATCTTCGCGGTATTGGCGGGGGGCAGCCTGTTCGGTTTTACCGGGGTATTGTTGGCGCTGCCCGCGGCGGCGGTCATCATGGTGCTTTTGCGCGAAATCAACGAACGTTATAAACACAGCAGATTGTACGATGCTGAACAGGATCACCACGACGAAGAGGGAGCGTCATGAGCCGAGTACCGGCACAGTTGCCATTGGGAATAGGCTTACGCGATGACGCCACCTTCGAAAATTTCCTGCCCGCCGAAAATGCTTCACTGGTGGAGCGGTTGATCCACCAATGTGACCTGGATGGGGAGCCGTATGTGTATTTATGGGGAGCACCGGGAACCGGCCGCACGCATTTATTGCAAGCGGCCTGTCACGCCGCCTCGGACGCCGACAAGCGGGCGCTCTACCTGCCGTTGGCGGAATTGGGCCATTTCCCGCCGTTGATGCTGGAAGATATCGAGCGACTGGACCTGGTCGCGATTGACGACCTTGAGCTTGTCATAGGGCGCAAACGTTGGGAGGAAGCCTTGTTTCATGCTTTCAATCGGTTGCGTGATGCAGGCAAGCGCCTGGTGATTGCCGCTCAAGCCTCACCGCGCCAGTTACCGGTAAAATTGCCGGATCTCGCTTCAAGGTTGAGCTGGGGCGTCACTTTTCATGTTCAGCCGCTGGATGATGCCGGTCGTCTCGAGGCACTCAAGCTACGAGCAAGCTTGCGTGGTATGAAGCTGCCCGATGATGTGGCGCGGTATATTCTGCATCGCGGGCCGCGTGAGCTAGGCGAGCTATGCCGTACTCTGGAAGTGCTGGATCAGGCATCTCTGTCAGCGCAGCGCAAGCTCACCATCCCTTTCGTCAAAAAGGCGCTCGATTGGTAGACAATCGTCATAAACAGAAAAACCGCCGATGAATTCGGCGGTTTTTTGTGCGCTATACTGAATTATAATAAGTCGTTATAACAGAACCTCATGAAAGCACTCAGGCGCTTTTGGCAGTAGCCTTGCTGGCGACTTCACGCGCTTGCTTGACGTTGCTTTCTGTCAGCTTCTGGCTCTGCTGAATGAAATCCTGATGCAAGGAGGCCACCTTGTCGGCATCGCCCTTGACGCGTTCGGTGAGCTCCTTGGCGACTTTCTGCTGGTCTTCCATATAGCTGCGCAGGCCTTCAGCGTTTTTGATGCTCAGCAAGTTACGAACCTGTGCCAGGCTGGTATCGGCATAGGTTTTGCCGGCGTCCAGTTGAGCATTGACCAACTTCTCGGTGAAGTTAAGGCTCAAAGTAGCGAAGGCGCGTGCCGGTGCCATGAACAGGTTGTCGACTTGCTGGTTCATTTCGTTAGTGTTGAAAGTATTCATATTACCCTCCAAGGGTTGTCAGTGACTGACCAGGAAAGTAACGGTAGAGCTTTCTCTTGTTTCCTGATCTTCTTGCGTTGCAAGCATAGCAAGCGTTTTTGTGCAGTGCAACATTGCGCGTGAAGCCACTGATAAATAGACCGGACTTGCATCATTTCCCCGCGGCTACCAAGGTGAGATTCATGCAGCCAAGTTAGGGCGCTTTTTAAAGAGGCACTCTTTTAGAAAAATGTATTTTTATCCCACTGGGTTAGGGAGGTAACGTCTCATGAGCACACGTATCGAACGCGACAGCATGGGGGAGCTGGAAGTGCCGGAGAAGGCGCTTTACGGAGCCCAGACCCAGCGTGCCGTCAACAACTTTCCGGTTTCCGGCTCGCCTATGCCCAGCCGGTTCATTCATGCCATTGCCCGGATCAAGCTTGCCGCCGCCCATACCAACCGGGATCTCGGCCTGCTGGACAGCGCACGTGCCGATGCCATCATCAAGGCGGCGGAAGCGGTAATCGCCGGCGAGCATGACAACCAGTTTCCGGTCGACGTGTTCCAAACCGGTTCCGGTACGTCCAGCAACATGAACGTCAATGAAGTGATCGCGACCCTAGCCAGTCGTGAGGGCGTCGAGGTCAACCCCAACGACCACGTCAACATGGGGCAGTCGAGCAATGATGTGATTCCCACGGCGATTCATGTAGCGGCGGCAATCGCGGTAGACACACATTTGCGTCCCGCCCTGGTGCATCTGCACGCTCAGATCACCCAGCGTGCCGACAGCTTGCAGCATGTCACCAAGACCGGTCGCACTCACTTGATGGACGCCATGCCCTTGCGCATGGATCAAGAGCTTGGGGCTTGGGCCAGCCAGATAAATCAAGCCATCGAGCGCCTGGACAGTGCCATGCAGCGGCTGTGCCGGTTGGCGCAGGGTGGCACGGCAGTGGGAACCGGCATCAATGCGCCGCCCGAATTCGCCGAGCGTATGGCGCAGCACTTGAGCCGTCAGACAGGGCTTGCCTTCGAGCCCAATGACAGCTTCTTTGCCAGCCTCGCTTCCCAGGATGCCGCCGTTGAACTTTCCGGCCAGCTCAAGGGATTGGCGTGCGTGGTGATGAAAATTGCCAACGACCTGCGCTGGATGAATTCCGGGCCCCTGGCCGGGCTGGGCGAGATCGAGCTCGAGGCACTGCAGCCCGGCAGTTCGATCATGCCGGGCAAGGTCAACCCGGTGATACCCGAGTCCGCCGCTCAGGCAGCCGCTCAGGTGATCGGCCTGGACATGGCGATCACCGTGGCGGGGCAGAGCGGTAATTTCCAGCTCAACGTCATGTTGCCGCTGGTTGCCTCCAACCTGCTCACTTCCATCATGCTGATGGGTAATACCGCAAGCTTACTCGCGGATAGGGCCATAGCTACCTTCAAGGTCCGTGAAGATAATCTTCAGGGACCCTTGGCGCGTAACCCGATACTGGTCACCGCCTTGAATAACGTGATTGGCTATAACGCCGCCGCCGCTGTTGCCAAGAAGGCCTATCAGGCAGGGCGACCGATTATCGATGTGGCCGAGGAGCAGACCGACCTCGACAGGGAAACGCTGGAAAGGCTGCTTGACCCTGCCGTTCTGACCCGTGGCGGCATTCCCGAGTAAATAAGAACCGAATAAACAAAAACGAGCACAGGGACGCGGATGGCCAATTATCTTCTCGCAATTGATCAGGGAACCACCAGCTCCCGAGCAATTGTGTTTGACCGGCAGGGGCGCAGCGTAGCCTCTGCACAACAGGAGTTTGCTCAATGTTTTCCCGCCGATGGCTGGGTGGAGCATCAACCGGAAACCATCTGGGAAAGTGTGTTGAGCAGTTGTCGCCAGGCGCTGGAAAATGCCGGCCTGAATGCCGCGCAACTGGATGGAGTGGGCATCACCAATCAACGTGAAACCACCTTGTTGTGGGATCGAGCCACCGGCGAGACGCTGTATCCGGCCATCGTGTGGCAGGACCGGCGTACGATCGAGCATTGTCAGGTGCTGAAAGAAGCAGGGCATGAGTCTATGCTCCAATCACGCACCGGCTTGCTGCTGGACCCTTATTTTTCCGCGACCAAGCTCGCCTGGCTGCTGGATAACATCGAAGGTGCACGTGAGCGTGCCGAGAGAGGTGAGTTGGCCTTTGGCACCGTGGATTCCTTTTTAATCTGGCGGCTGACGCATGGCCGGGTGCATGCCACTGACGCCACCAATGCCTCGCGTACGGCATTGTTCAATATTCATCATCAAGATTGGGACGAGGAATTGCTGGCGCTTTTCGACATACCGGCCGCATTGCTGCCGCAGGTGCGAGACTCCAGCGATGATTTCGGCAAGGTGGATGCCGCCTGGTTGGGGGCAGAATTGCCGATTTCCGGTGTGGCGGGCGACCAGCAGGCTGCCTTGATCGGCCAGGCATGCTTTACCCCGGGGATGGGCAAAAGTACCTATGGGACCGGTTGTTTCATGATCGTCAATACCGGCGATGCGCCCTCGCTATCATGCAATCGATTGCTGACGACGGTTGCCTATCGCCTGAACGGGCGGCCCACTTATGCCATGGAAGGCAGCATTTTCGTGGCCGGGGCGACGGTGCAATGGTTGCGTGATGGTTTGAAACTGTTTGCCAACGCCGCGGAAACCGAAGCGCTGGCGGCGGAGACCCGCAGTGGCCATAGCGTTTACCTGGTGCCGGCCTTTACCGGTTTGGGCGCGCCGCATTGGGACCCCAAGGCGCGTGGGGCGATTTTAGGCCTGACTCGCGATACGGGGATAGCCGAAATTGTCGCGGCAGGGCTGCAGGCGGTGTGCTATCAAACCCGCGATCTCCAGGCCTGCATGAACGATGATATCCAGGCAACGCCAGGCGTCTTGCGCGTCGATGGAGGAATGGTCAGCAATAACTGGCTGATGCAATTTCTGGCCGACATGCTCGATGTAGAGGTGGATCGTCCCGGTATCCTGGAAACCACCGCCTTGGGTGCGGCCTATCTGGCCGGCTTGCGGTTGGGTTGGTATCGCGATCTGGAGGAAATTTCTCGCCTATGGCAATGCGAGCGACGCTTTACCCCTCAAATGCCCGCGCAAGAGCGCGATGCGCTTTATCAAGGTTGGCGGGAGGCGGTGAATCGTGTGCGTACCACGTCCTGAGCAAGCCATAAAAATGCTTGCATTTCAGGGGTGGGTCCGTAGAATACGCATCCGTTGCTTGCAGCAGGACCATAGCTCAGTTGGTTAGAGCGCCACGTTGACATCGTGGAGGTCGGCGGTTCAAATCCGCCTGGTCCTACCAAGTATTCGCTGCTGCCAACGTCTTTATTACCGGTTTACAGGACCATAGCTCAGTTGGTTAGAGCGCCACGTTGACATCGTGGAGGTCGGCGGTTCAAATCCGCCTGGTCCTACCAGTAAAAACGCCCCTGCAATCCAGATTGTAGGGGCGTTTTTTTGCGTTCGAATTTTATTTGAGATACGGCAAGTCGGTCTGATCCACAAAGATCTTCACTAACGCTTCGATGCCGATCTGATCTTTTTCAGTGAAGCGGCCCGGCTCCGGGCTGTCCAGGTCAAGAACTCCCCATAGCCCTGCATTCATCACCACAGGAATCACCAGCTCCGAGCGCGATGCCGCATCGCAGGCAATATGGTCGGCCACGGCATGCACGTCCTCGATGCGCTGGGTGATCTGGCTGCGCGCCGCTGCGCCACATACACCCTTGCTGAAGGGAATGGGGTGGCAGGCAGGCTTGCCTTGAAACGGTCCCAGGTGAAGCAGTTCGGGGCTGCGCTGCAGATAGAAGCCCACCCAGTTCAACTGGGGAATTTCCTGCATGATGAAGGCACAGCTTTGCGCACTATTGGTTAACCAGTCGCGTGTATCGAGTAAGGCGCTGAGCTGGCGACACAGTAAGGAGTAGTCGGGTTGCATGGTTTCGCCTGAAACGTGAAAGGAAACGAATCAGGCCGGCATGAGCCGGCCTGAAATAGGGCACTATGCACTATGTAGTGTCTAGCAGTGCTTAAACTTACTCGGTCCAGCCGGGAACGGCGCCGCCTTGGAACAGTTCTTCGGCTTTTTCGACAACGGCTTCGCTTTGGTAGGCATCCACCAGCTGGCGGATATCTTCACGGTCTTCATCGCCGCCACGCACGGCAATCAAGTTGACGTAGGGAGATTCGGGACCTTCCTTGATCAAGGCGTCGTCCAAGCTCAGGCCTGCCGGCTGAGCGAAGGTATTGTTGATGAAAGCCATGTCCACATCAGGCAGCACGCGCGGCAACTGAGCGGCTTCGATTTCGTGAAAGCGGAAATTCCGTGGATTTTCGACAATATCGATCGGGGTGGCTTCCAGGTTCTTGGGATCATCCAGCGTGATCAGGCCCTTGTTGTGCATCAGGATCAGGGAACGGCCTTCGTTGGAAGGGTCGTTGGGCAGTGCAATCAGAGCACCCTCCGGAAGCTCATCAATATTCTCGTATTTTTCCGAGTAGGCCCCAATGGGGTAAACGAAGGTGTAGCCGGCAATCGCCAGATCGTAGCCCCGGTCATTGTTCATCGACTGCAGGTAGGGCTCGTGCTGGTAGGCATTGGCATCCAGGCTACCATCGGCCAAGGCGGCGTTGGGGGTCACGTAATCCGTGAACTCGATGATTTCGACATTTAGGCCATATTCTTCCTCGGCAATGCGAGCGGCCACTTGCATGACATCGGTTTCAGGCCCAGCGACGGTGCCCACCTTGAGTGTGTCTGTCTCAGCATTGGCGGTGCTGACGGCAAAAGCGATGGCGGTGAGCCCGCCAAGTAGTAATTTATGCATCCAGAACGCTCCTCTTGAGTTGAATGGACTACTTGGAAATGATATTGCAGGAATAAAAACCCAGTGTCTAATTCATTTTGGTTATTAAGGTTGAAAGCTATTTTCGATCGCTCTTGCGCACCAGGTAGTCACCTAGGCTTTGAAAGCCTTGAACCATTACCACCAGTATCACCACGGTAATCACCATGATGGTGGGGTTGAAGCGGTTGTAGCCGTAGCGTATGCCCAAGTCGCCCAGGCCGCCGCCGCCCACCGCCCCGGCCATGGCCGAGTAGCTCACCAGTGTGACCACGGTAATGGTCAGGCCGGTTATGATGCCCCCGCGGGCTTCCGGGAGCAGTACTTTCCTGACGATCTGCCACGGTGTGGCACCCATGGATTGAGCCGCTTCGACCAGCCCAGGTGAGAGTTCGTTCAGTGCGCCTTCGACCAGACGAGCGACGAAGGGGATGGCGGCAATCGTCAGCGGCACTGAAGCGGCATTGATGCCAATCGAGGTACCCACGAGCATTCGGGTGAACGGAATGATCGCCACCATCAGGATGATGAACGGTATCGAGCGTCCGATGTTGGTGACGATGCTTAATACCTGATTGAGCACCGGCATGGCCAGAATTTGGCGTGGACGAGTGACATAAAGCATCACGCCCAAAGGGACGCCAAGCAATGTCGAGATCATCCCCGATATCGCCACCATATACAGGGTGTCCAGAGTGGCCTGGAGAATAAGGTCAAGCATTGCGCTGGACATGGCCAAGTACCTCTATCTGCAATTGGTGGGATTCCAGATACGCCATGGCGTCCCGGGTTTGCTGGGGTGTGCCGAGAAGCTCGGCAATCATTAGCCCCAGGGTACGATCCTGAATGGATTCCACCTTGGCTTGAAGAATGCTGACATCCACTTCGCACTCCCGCGCCAGGCGAGAAATCAGCGGAGTGGAAACCGCGTCACCGGAAAACGTGAGGCGCACGACCGGATGCGTGTGGGTGCCGGCATCGGGGCTCAAGCGTTCAATAAGCTCCTTGGGAGGCTCCAGCTGAAGGAAGTCATTGAGAAATTCACGTCCCAATTGGGTGCGTGGGGCGGTAAAGAAATCGCCTACTTCAGCGTCCTCTACCAGTTCACCATCTGAAATAAGGCTTACCCGATGGCAAATCGACTTCACCACTTCCATTTCGTGAGTGATCAGCAGGATGGTGAGGCCGAGTTTCTTATTGATATCGCGTAAAAGCTCAAGAATCGAGCCGGTGGTCTGGGGGTCGAGTGCTGAGGTGGCTTCATCGCAGAGCAGAACATTGGGCTTGCTGGCCAGCGCACGGGCGATGGCGACGCGCTGTTTCTGGCCGCCGGAAAGCTGGGCGGGGTATTGGTTGGCTTTATCGACCAGGCCGACCAGTTCCAGAAGCGGCCCGACCCGCTGGCGGATCGTGCTGCGGGTTTCTCCCATCAATTCCAAGGGCAAGGCGATATTATCGAATACCGTCCGGCTGGTCAGTAGGTTGAAGTGCTGAAAAATCATCCCGATACGATGGCGGGCCTTGTTCAGTGCCTGAGGGCTCAGGGCGGTCATGTCCTGTCCGTCGACACTGACCTTGCCGGCAGAAGGGCGCTCAAGCAGGTTGACGCAGCGGATCAAGGTCGATTTACCGGCGCCGGACAAGCCGATCACGCCGTGTATTTTGCCTTGAGGAATATGCAGGTTCACGTTTTGCAAGGCGTGGACGGTGTTGGCGCCAACCCCGTAGGTCTTGCTGATGTTTTCAAGGTAAATCATGGGGCGTCTGCCTTGTGGTAGGCCGAAGACACGGGATGTGAGGGCAGGTGCGAAAAAGGGGCATAAAAAAGACCACCCTAGGTGGTGGCCCTAACGCTGGACACACCCTTTTTAGCTGAACTTCATCAGAGAATGTCTGATGGACGCCCGCAATCCGGGGACAAATCGGCGTCATTACATTTGCGGCGAAAGTCTAGAGAGTGACGGGGGGAGTGTCAATTGATTGCGGTGAAGACAACCGCCGCATTATGCTGGGGGCGGTAACAAAGAAGCCATCTAAAACAGCCAGTAAAAGGAGTGCCCATGTTTACCGGTATTGTGCAGGGTACCGCCGAAGTGGTGGAAGTTCGCGAGCTTGAGCAGTTCCGTACCCATGTCATGAAAATGCCCGCCGAGCTATGTGAAGGCTTGCAGCTGGGGGCCTCCGTGGCTCACAACGGCGTCTGCCTGACCGTCACGGCGATCGAGGGAACCCGGATCAGTTTCGACTTGATGCGGGAAACGCTGCGGTTGACCAATCTGGGTAACGTTGTTCCGGGAACCCATGTCAATGTAGAGCGTGCGGCACGTTTTGGCGATGAAATCGGTGGTCATGCGATGTCCGGCCATATCATCGGCATGGCGCCTCTCGTCGCCATCGAAGAAGCACCCAATAACCGGAAGCTATGGTTTGAGCTGCCCAGTGAAAAAGGACGCTTTGTATTTGAAAAGGGCTATATCGGTGTGGATGGGATCAGCCTGACAGTCGGAGAGGTACGCAAAGGGAGTGAAGCATCAAACATACAGTTTTGCGTCAATTTGATTCCCGAAACCTTGGCGCGAACCACCCTGGGGCAACGTGTGCCGGGAGATCAGATCAACATCGAAGTCGACCCCCAAACCCAGGCTATCGTGGAAACAGTGGAGCGGGTGTTGGCTGCACGAAATGATTAGGGTGGACAAGGCTCGTCTACGTATGTCGCCTTAGAGGTTCTCGCATCATCAGGCGCCTTTAGGTACCATGTGCGGCTTTTCTAGCTCCCTTAATGCCACGGCGTTTTCGCGCGCAGGATAAAACATCCATGAAACGTTTCCTCGATAATCATTTCAAGCTCACTGAGCACAAGACAAACGTGAAAACAGAAGTCATCGCCGGGATTACTACTTTCCTGACTATGGCTTACATCATTTTTGTCAATCCGAGTATTCTTTCCGAAGCCGGCATGGATTATGGAGCGGTCTTCGTGGCGACTTGCCTGGCGGCCGCCATTGGCTGTTTGATCATGGGCATATGGGCCAATTACCCCATCGCACAGGCACCGGGAATGGGACTGAACGCCTTTTTCACCTACGGTGTGGTTCTGGGCATGGGTTATACGTGGGAAGCCGCCTTGGGCGCGGTGTTCTTTTCCGGTTTGTGCTTTTTCCTGTTGAGTATTTTCAAGATACGCGAGTGGATCATCAACTCGATTCCGCTTTCTCTGCGCCTTGGCATCGCCGCGGGTATCGGTCTGTTCCTGGCAATGATCGCACTGAAAAACGCCGGCATCGTGGTGGCCAATCCGGCAACCTTCGTGGCGCTGGGTGATCTGTCCCAGCCGCCGGCGATTTATGCCTTGCTGGGCTTTTTCGTGATTACCGCCCTGGCTTACCTCAAGGTCACCGGCGCCGTCATGATCGGTATTCTGGGTATCACTGTGATCGCCATGCTGTTGGGCCACAATGAATACGCCGGGCTCATGTCCATGCCGCCTTCAATCGCCCCGACCTTCATGGCGATGGATTTGATGGGCGCTCTGGACGTGGCGATGCTCAGTGTGATCTTTGCCTTTCTGTTCGTGGATTTGTTCGATACCTCCGGCACCTTGGTAGGTGTGGCGCAACGCGGCAAGCTGTTGGATAAAGATGGCAAGCTGCCACGTCTTGGTCGTGCCATGATGGCTGACAGTGGCGCCTCCATGGCCGGTGCCGCTCTGGGTACTTCAACCACCACCAGCTATATTGAATCCACGGCGGGAATCGTTTCAGGGGGCCGCACCGGGCTTACCGCTGTCGTTGTAGCCATTCTGTTCCTGGCCAGTCTGTTTTTCGCCCCGCTGGCTGGATCGATTCCCGCTTACGCGACGGCGGGGGCGTTGCTTTATGTGGCGGTATTGATGGCGGGTAGCCTGGCGCATGCCAACTGGGATGACCCCACCGATGCCGCCCCGGTGCTGATTGCCGCCTTGGCGATGCCGCTGACATTCTCGATTGCTGAAGGTATTGCCTTGGGTTTTATCAGCTATGCGGCAATCAAGACGCTCTCCGGGCGTTTCAAGGACCTCAACCCGGCGGTCATTCTGCTGGCGCTACTGTTCGCCTTTAAATACCTGTTCCTAGGCTGATTGATTTCCCCCTTCTTTCGATGAGAGACGTGATGAGCATCTACGGCGACTATATCAAGTCCGTTATTCGTACAGTTCCCGACTGGCCCGAGACCGGGGTCAATTTCCGCGATATCACGCCGCTTTTGCAAAATAGCGCGGCCTTTCGCAAACTGATCGATAGCTTTGTGCATCGCTATCAAGAAATGAACCTGGACGCTATCGCCGCTATCGATGCACGAGGTTTTATCATTGGAGCGCCCCTGGCATACGAGCTTGGCTGCAGCTTCGTGCCGGTGCGTAAAAAGGGTAAATTGCCATTCAAGACCATCAGTGAAACCTATACATTGGAATACGGTCATGCCGAGGTCGAACTACACTCGGATGCATTCAAACAGGGGGACCGAATCCTGTTGATGGATGACCTTATCGCTACCGGTGGCACCATGTTGGCAGCGGCTAATTTGATTCAGCGTAGCGGCGGCCATGTGGTTGAAACAGCCACCATTATCGACTTGCCTGACCTGGGTGGTTCCACCAAGATTCGCGAAGCCGGTTACGGCGTTTTCGCGGTATGTTCCTTCACTGAAAACGAGTAACACCCATGAGCAGCGAGCATTATCAACAGCACTTCATCGTTTCCTGGGATCAGTTGCATCGTGATGTGCGCCGGCTATGTCATCAACTGGTCGAGCGAGACTTCAAGGGTATCGTCGCGATTACCCGAGGTGGCTTGATTCCCGCTGCTCTTATCGCCCGCGAGCTCAATGTGCGCCTGATCGATACCGTATGCATCAAGAGCTATGATCACCAGGAGCAAGGCAGTCTGGAGGTGCTCAAGGGCGTGGAACATGACGGCGATGGCTGGTTGCTAGTCGATGACTTGGTGGATACTGGCAAAACGGCCCGCGCCGTGCGTGAAATGTTACCCAAGGCACACTTCGTCACCATCTATGCCAAGCCGGATGGGCGCCCTCTGGTCGATCAGTACGTGACCGAAGTCGCCCAGCAATGCTGGATTCAATTTCCCTGGGACATGGGTGTCACCTATGTCGAACCTCTGGTTGAGCAGGCCAAACGCTGAATGAGGTTTCTATGACCCCTACCTCGATGCCCCCTATGACCAGCACTTCAAACCCGCTTCCCGATGACTGGAACCGCTATTTAGGCGAGGAGTTCAACGCTGACTACATGCAGGCGTTGAAACGCTTTTTGAAGGCGGAAAAAGCCGATGGCAAAGTCATCTATCCGCACTCTTCAAACTGGTTTCGTGCCTTCGAGTTGACCCCGCTGAATGAGGTTCGGGTGGTGATCCTGGGCCAAGACCCTTATCACGGGCCGAACCAGGCGCATGGGCTGTGCTTTTCCGTACAGCCGGGGGTGCCGGTGCCGCCGTCGCTTGCCAATATCTACAAGGAGCTTGCCACTGACGTGGGTGTTACCCCGGTCAAGCATGGCAACCTGGAATATTGGGCGCGGCAAGGCGTATTGCTATTGAATGCCGCCTTGACTGTAGAGCGTGGCAATGCCGCATCGCACCGCGGAAAAGGCTGGGAAAAATTTACCGACCAAGTGATCCGTGTTGTCAGTGAACATGCCAAACCGAGTGTATTTCTGCTTTGGGGCGGTCATGCGCGCCAGAAAAAGGCATTGGTGGATACTCAACGACATCTAGTGCTTGAAGCGCCACATCCATCACCACTTTCCGCTCATCGGGGATTTCTGGGCTGCCGGCATTTTTCGAAGGCCAATGCGTTTCTCGAAGACAATGGACGCGAGCCGATCGACTGGCAATTGCCAGAGTCCCCTTAACCCATTCGTGAGTTAGGCGTAGAATGTCGCGCAATTTTACGCCTTTAACGTCGCCTGAACTTTCGTCATCGTCCTGAACCAGCTATCAAGAGAGATTTCCATGAGTGTCCATACCGTTAAGCATCCATTGGTTCAGCATAAGCTGGGGCTGATGCGAGAAGCTCATCTAAGCACCAAGAGCTTTCGTGAACTGGCCGGTGAGATCGCCAAATTATTGACCTACGAAGCGACCCAGGACCTGGAAGTCGAAGACCAGGAAATCCATGGCTGGAACAATGAGTCGATGGCGGTGCCACGGCTCAAGGGCAAAAAAGTCACCATCGTTCCGATCCTGCGTGCCGGGCTGGGAATGCTGGAAGGCGTAACCGATTTGCTTCCTAGCGCTCGGGTCAGTGTCGTTGGGCTTTATCGCGATGAAGAAAGCCTGGAGCCTGTACCTTATTACGCCAAGTTCGCCAATGACATCGAAGAGCGCATGGCGCTGGTGATTGATCCCATGCTGGCAACGGGCGGCACTATGGTAGCCACCCTGGACATGCTCAAGGAGCAGGGTTGTAAGCATATGAAGGTAATTGTGCTGGTCGCGGCACCGGAGGGCATCAAGCGCGTGCAAGATGCTTATCCCGATATCGAAATCTTTACCGCTTCAATCGATCAGCGATTGGATGAACATGGTTATATCGTTCCCGGCCTGGGAGATGCCGGAGACAAGATTTTCGGAACACGCTAGTTTCCCTCCTTACTGCCCCTCGCATTTTTGATGCCAGGGGCATTTTTTTGGTCATTGTTGCCCGGAGATTGTTACATGAGTGACGCCGTTTCTGCAGCCAAGGCGGAATCCTTGCTGCGCGTACTTCTCACCGGCGCCCAAATGCTATTTGTGGCATTCGGTGCTTTGGTTTTGGTGCCGTTACTGACAGGGCTTGACCCCAGTGTGGCGCTATTTACCGCAGGTGCCGGGACACTGCTGTTCCACACCGTTACTCGGCAAAGTGTGCCGGTATTTCTTGCCTCGTCATTTGCTTTCATTGCGCCGATCCAAGGCTCAATAGCGAGTTTCGGCATTTCCGCGACCATGGGCGGTCTGATGGCGGCAGGACTGGTGTATGTGTTGATTTCTCAGGCTGTCCGGTTGAAAGGGACGGTCTGGTTGCATCGCCTTTTGCCGGCGGTGGTGGTCGGGCCGGTCATCATGGTGATCGGGCTGGCACTGGCGCCGGTAGCGGTAAGTATGGCCACCGGTGAAACCAGCGACAACATCGATTACGGCGCGGCAATTTTTCTTTCCATGACCAGCTTGCTGGTGACTTTGGTGCTGGCTGTATTCGGGAGAGGGTTGCTGCGTCTGATTCCGATCATGGGAGGTATTGTTACTGGCTATGTACTGGCGCTCTTGATGGGTGCCGTGGATTTCACCCCGGTACGCGAAGCCGCCTGGCTGGCCATTCCGGCCTTTACCGCCCCTAGCTTTCATTGGGCCGCGATCTTGTTCATGATCCCTGTTGCCATTGCGCCAGCGGTGGAACATATCGGTGATATGGTTGCCATCGGCTCGGTCACGCGCAAGAATTACCTGGAAACCCCTGGCCTGCATCGCACCTTGCTGGGAGATGGCTTGGCGACCACCGTGGCGGCCCTATTGGGTGGCCCTCCCAACACGACTTATTCGGAAGTTACCGGTGCGGTAACCCTGACCCGAGCCTTCAATCCTTTGTACATGATAGTGGCCGCGGTGCTTGCGGTATTGCTGGCCTTCATTTCCAAGCTGGGGGCATTGCTGCAAACCATTCCCGGTCCGGTGATGGGCGGTATCATGACCTTGCTGTTCGGTTCGATTGCAGTGGTTGGCATGAATACCCTGGTGCGTGCCGGACACTCGCTCACCGCTCCGCGTAACTTGGTGGTGGTGTCGTTGATTTTGGTATTCGGGATCGGCGGTATGCAATTTGGCGAAGGGCAATTCACCTTGCAAGGGGTGAGTCTTGCAGCATTGGTAGGTATTGTATTGAATTGGGTGTTGCCAGCTGCCGGCGAAGATGAATAATCAGGCGGCACGTAACGAAATACCACAAAGAAATACTTTCAAAGAGATGTCTTAAAAAAGAGTAGTTATGAACGCATTGTCGACCTTGTCATTCGAGCCTGATTTGCCACTGCTGGGTATTGCCGCCTGGAGTGGCACCGGCAAGACGACGTTATTGGAAAAGCTGCTTCCGGTACTGCGCGAACAGGGGCTCAAGGTGGCGGTGATCAAGCATGCTCATCATGAATTCGATGTGGATAAACCCGGCAAGGATAGCCACCGTTTGCGTTGTGCCGGTGCCACGCCGATGCTGGTGGCATCGCACAAACGACTTGCCCTGATGATGGAAACACCGGGGCAGGAGGAGCCGGACTTGCCCGCCTTGGTCGAGTCCTTGCGCTGCTATTCACCGGATCTGATTCTGGTAGAAGGCTTCAAAACCTGGCCATTTCCCAAGCTTGCGCTTCATCGAGATACCTGTGGCGATACAAGCCTCGTGCAGGATACTTGGGTGCGTGCGGTTGCCACCAATCAACCCGAAGCGCTTACCCTGAAGGAGGGCGTCGAGGTGCTGGATATTGATGATATGGCGGACATTGCCGCCTGGGTGAAAAAATGGCCCGCGCGCTGGAAGGCATCGTTGGCTTAGCCTTGGTCTATCTCCTTAACACTCAACTTGTCGATAGAGGAAACGCATGAACTTGACGCATCTGAACGCCCATGGCGAAGCCCATATGGTGGATGTGACGGACAAAGCTGAAACGTCTCGTGAAGCCGTGGCATCCGGGTGTGTGTTCATGCAGCCGGCAACCCTGGCGTTGCTGGTGGAAGGGGGCTTGCCCAAGGGCGATGTCCTGGCCACTGCACGTATTGCGGGTATTCAGGCTGCAAAACGCACCCATGAGCTAATTCCACTATGCCATGCGCTGGCGCTCTCCAAGGTCTCCGTCGACTTTTTGATCAACCATGAACAACATTGCGTCGAGGTTTCTGCTACCTGCCGTTTGATGGGGCGCACTGGCGTTGAAATGGAAGCGTTGACCGCCGTCTCGGTCGCCTGTCTGACGCTCTATGATATGTGCAAGGCCGTCGACAAGACCATACAGATCGAGGCCATTCGCCTGGATAGTAAGACCGGGGGGAAAAGCGGTGATTATCGGCGGGCCGGTTATGCGTCGGAAGCGCCTATCGTGACCGGCGAAGGAGATGCCGGTGAAGTCTCATTGAGAGAGCGATGCCCCACGGCGGGGGTCAGGGTCAAATTTCTGGCGGAACTCCGCGAGCGACTGGCCACCAGTGAAAGTTTCGTAAGCCTGGATGAATTACCTAGGCGGGATATTGCCGGCTTGAAAGCAGTCCTCGCTCAGCGTGATCCTCGCTTTGCTCTGCTTAACGAACAACGCACTCTCTGTGCTATCAATCAGGTCATGGCCAACGATACAGCCCGTATTACCGATGATGATGAGGTTGCTTTCTTCCCGCCGGTCACAGGGGGCTAGCCATGGCGGATATCGAGATAAGAGTGCAGTCCGACGCCTTTGCCATCACCCATGGCTATCCGGAAACGCTAAATGGACGAACGGATATCGGGGCGGTAGTCAGCTTCACCGGCTTGGTACGCGATTTCAATGAAGCTCCCGAGGTAACGGGCCTGAGCCTTGAGCACTACCCCGGCATGACGGAAAAAACTTTGCACGCCATTGCCGAGCAAGCATGGCAGCGTTGGACGTTGCAGGCCGTGCGGGTGGTTCATCGAGTGGGTCACTTGCAGCCTGGGGATCCCATTGTCAGGGTGCTGGTCGCCAGTGCTCATCGGCGTGATGCGTTTCAAGCCTGTGACTTCATTATGGACTTGCTCAAGACAGAAGCACCGTTCTGGAAAAAAGAGCACGCCAAAAGTGGAGATTATTGGGTGAAGGAGCGCCATACGGATCAAGCCGATGCCCAGCGCTGGTCATCCTCCTGATTGCGACCGTTTGAACAGAAGCGGGCGACTCATGTCGACTGCGGCATTTCCTCCGCCATGATTTGTAGATGTACCTCTGGCATGCGCTGAAGATGGGTTGTCAGCCAATCGACCAACCGAGGTTGCAGGGCTGCTCTCAATTCGGAAAGCGTGTCGGCATGAATGTCGTCCAACTGCTCATCGAGCCAATCCACGAAACTGTCTTCATCCATCGGACTGGTGGCATTGCTATCAAGCATCAGCCGCCCGATGCGCGTCCAGCCCGTCTCGGTCGCCGCCACCGGCAAGGCCAGATACAGGCTGCCGTGGCGTGAACGCTGATGTGATCCATCCAGGCCCGGATGCGGCACCACGCTGTCCTGGCTGACGATGCAGGGCGGCTGAGGATGGCGCTTCTCCAAGGTAAGGCCGTTGGCATCCAGGCGTATCATGTCGCCGTTTACGGGCGCTAGAGGCGCCTGGATATCCATTTCCCGTGCAAGCGCTTGATGTGCCTGTTGATGACGTGCCTCACCATGCACGGGCAACAGGTAGCGCGGCTGCGTCCATTGATACAGCTTGCGTAACTCATCCTGAGCAGGGTGGCCTGTGGCATGTAGCTCGGGATGGTTGAACTCGTCATACAGGCTGACTTCAAGGCGAGCCAGCGAGGTCTTCAAGCGTTCGATCATGCGTTCGTTGCCGGGAATCGCCTTGGCGGAAAAGATCACGCTGTCGCCGGGCTGAAGCTCAAAATGCGAATGCCGCCCTTGGGCAAGGCGCTGCAGGGCCGCGCGGGGTTCTCCCTGGCTGCCGGTGGCGATCACTACGACCTCTTCCGGCGGCAGATAGCCTAAGTCATGGACGGGCACCAACGGCGGAAAATCATCGAGATATCCCAAACCCCGCGCCACCGTCACCATGCGTTCCATTGAGCGTCCCATCAAGCTGATGCGCCGGCCGCTGCGCTGCGCTGCCCGGCCAATGGCCACGATTCTGGCGATATTACTGGAAAAACACGATACCACGATACGCCCGGTGCATTGGGCCATGGTGGTTTCCAGGGCCACGGCCACGCCGCCTTCGCTACCCGAATGGCCCGGCAGCGGCGCATTGGTGGAATCTCCCACCACCAGATCGACCGGCGCCAAGGCGCGCAGCATCGCGGCAGATACCGGCGCACCGACCAGCGGGTCGGGGTCGAGTTTCCAGTCTCCGGTATGCAGCACTCGATAATTGCCGACAGCCATGATCAAAGCACAGCTTTCGGGAATGGAGTGAGTCATCGGGAGATAGCGTAGCGTAAAAGGGCCATTCTCCAGCGCTTCGCCGGGCTCGACGATCGTAATGGCATCGGTCGCCAAACCACGCTCGGAAAATTTCAGGCGCAAAAGCTCGGCGGCCAGGGGAGTGGCGTAGATAGGACAACCCCAATGGGGCCACAACCAGGCAGCTGCGCCGATATGGTCTTCATGGCCATGGGTAATGAAGAGTGCCCGAGGAATGATCCCCAATGCCGTGGCAGTATCGAGATTGGGTACCTGTAGTGGAAAATCAGGCAGATCCTGACGAATCATCATGCCGCAATCAATGGCGATCCAGTGACCGTCATGGCCGTAAAGGCTCAGATTCATGCCGATTTCACCACAGCCTCCTAGCGGCAAAAAATGCAGGGGGTGGCGACGGCGGGGGCGAATTTGGACACGCGGTTGAAGCATCGGTAATTACGAACCTGAAGTAATAAGCCTTCAACTATACGGGAAGGGAGGCGGGAGTCACAATCCAGGTTGCCTAAAGTACCGTCCTCAGACGTTTTTAAAAGTACATGTGCGCCTAACTACCTAGTTGCCAGCCTCTGCCATGGCCAGCGCATCTTGATGGGGATGGCCATGTACTGTATCGCTTCATTTAACGGGGTCAGTATGGTGCCAAGGTGTCGGTAGCATAGTGCGCTGCTCAGCATCCCAGGGCACTGCTTCAACAACAGTTCACATTGCTGAGCGGCAAGAGAAAGTTGCTCGGTAGCTTCCGGTACGAACAGTGGCTTTGACTGATGGCAGCAGCGCTTCAGTTCACGGGACAGCATCATCACCATGCTGGTATCCAGCCAGCAAGGCAAAGGGTCCTCCAGCCTGCCGGCGATAGAGCTCTGGACCGCCTCGAAAGAGGTGCGCAAAAATAGAGCAGTTTGGTGAGTTTGGCGCTGTTCATTTGTCATAGTGGGCTGTCTTTAAAAGATATAGATTCTTATTCTCAATTAAAGATATATTTTCATGTATCGCTGTCAATGGCAAGGCGACTGCTCTGAACTTATTCTCGATCGCACATGCTCCGCCAGCGTGAACACATGTGCATCCTCAGCACCCAACTCTTCCAGTGCGGTTGCCAAGTGGAGCAAGTAGTCACGGTTGGAGCCGCTGGGACCATAGGCAGTGGCGATTTGTTCGGCGAGCGCATCAAGAGAGGCTGCGCCCAGAAAAGCGGCGTTGTCCTCTGTGGCCAAATAAATCAACCCTTCGGTGTGACTGCCATCCGCAAAGTGCAAGGTGATGAGCTCGCGTAGATAGCCATTTTTTTCGCGAATGTCCAACGCGTGCAAGGTACTGGCGTTAATGCGATAGGCCATACCCTGACAGGTAGCGCCGGGTTCATTGATCAAGGTGACCACACGCCCCGGTGATGCCGGGGTGCCTCGGTGGTCATGAGAGCCCTGCCAGAAGCGGCGTGCCCAATGGTGAATATAGGCGGGGTGGCGTTCGAGATAAGGAAACTCCGCTTTCCAGATCAAGGAGCCGTAGCCGAACAGCCAAAGTTCGGCGTCATCATCAAACGGCATGCGCTGCTGGTTAAGCTGGGCGGTGTCAAGTGTCATCAATATTCTCACTCTCTTGTTGCGTCTCTTGGTGCGATAAAGGCGTTGTTGGTCACAAGGAGCAAGCTGGTGTGGCTGCTACTCTATAAAGACAGCATTGTATCCTTGTGGAAAGGAGGTGGCCCATGTTGGTGACACATGCAACCAATCGAGATGGGCGTGATTGGGTAGCAGGGGATATTCACGGCCAATACGATACCCTGTTCGAGGCGCTTGCTCAGGCTGGGTTCGATAGAAAACATGACCGGTTGTTCCAGGTGGGTGATCTTATCGACCGTGGCCGCGACTCCTTCAAATGTCTGTCCTTGGCTTTCGAGCCCTGGTTTTTCGGGGTGCTCGGCAATCATGAGCAATTAGCGCTGGATGCTTTTCGTACCGGTGGAAGCGCCTGGGAGTTATGGATGCTCAATGGCGGCAAGTGGGTCTATTCCGAAAACCCCAACGAGGTGGCCGCCGTACTTGAAGAGGCGGTGAAACACCTGCCGCTGGCGCGCGAGATCAACGCTGGCCGGTATCGTATCGGAATGGTTCACGCCGAACCGCCTCAGGATTGGCTCAGACTCAAAGACGCTGCCGATGTTTACCGCGATACTCTCACCTGGGGTCGCAAACGTTACAAGGCTCAAGACAACCGCCTCGTGAGCGGAATCAATGCGGTGGTGGTGGGGCATACAATCGTAAAGGCACCTATCTGGTTAGGAAATGTGCTCTATCTGGATACCGGCGCCTTCATGAAAGACGGCTATCTAACGCTTGTGCCGCTCGACGAAATCATCGCCATGACACCCTCCGATTTTTCAGACAGATCCTGATTATTTGATCACGCAAATTCAGAATCCGTGGTTTTCACGTGGACGGCGTCTTCCTCACCCTGTACCCACACTGAAAAGTCGCCGCCACCCAAATGAGTAACGGCATGGCCTTCTCGGGTCTTGAAAGAGGAAAGGCCGTTCTGGACGGCTCCTTCATGGTGTAAATTATTGATATGCTTGACACTTGAGAAAATATCGATGAAATATTCATTACCTGCGTCATCAAACGCCATGATGGTTCTCTCGTACTGATGCATGTTTCTCACCTGCTTGAATGCCATTGAATATGGATGACGTACTCAGCATAAACATAGCTAACAACGAGCGTTGGCGCCTTGGAGTTAGATGAACCATATTAGTAAGTAGCCTGGTAACGAGGCGTGCTTTGCTACAGGGAGATGCAACATGAAAGTACCTTTTTACCTTTGGGCTACTCGTGCTGGCGTCGCCAAATCGATGGGTATTGCCATGATTGCGGGGATGTTGCTGGGGCACTCGGTCCCAGGGCTGGCCCAGCAGGACCAGGACGCGCCGAAAACCGAAGCATCGGTCGAAGAGATAGAGAAATCCAGGGAGCAACTGGAAGACGAGCTTTCCGTGACGCGTAGCGAATTGGAAAACCATAAGGAAGAAATGCAAAAGATGCGTGAGCGCATCGAATATCTTGAAGGTGAGTTGGCCGAGACGCTTGAAGAGAAGGCCGCAGCCGCGACAGCTAACGACTCTCAAGAGGAAACCGAAGAAGAAGGCAGCGTGAATCTCGAAAGTGCCAAAGACACCGCCGGCGAAACTGCTCAGGCATTGGCTGATGCCTACCGTCGCGATAATCCCGAAGAAATCGAACAGTACTCCGAGCAGCTGTATCACGATCAGAGGCTGGTTTCATTGATGCAGGATGACACCACGCTTTATCGGGTTAAACAGGGAGAAAGCCTGGCCAATATCGCCATGCGCTATTACGGAGATGCCAATCGTTGGCCTGAGATTCATGAGGCCAATAGCCATGTCATTGAGAATCCGGATAGGTTGTGGCCGCGAATGACGCTGCTTCTACCCATGTAAGGTCGCTTTCATGTGAACTAGCTTTCTAGCGGTCGCCTTGTTCACCGTTCGCGTCGCCTTCATTGTCTTTCGGTTTGTGGGGGCGTCGTGCCATCAAGGTAATCTCGACGTGGGAGCCGTCGTAGAGTCGTGGCGACTCGGTGCAGGTACGGGCTGGGTAGCGACTGTGATTGAAAAATTCAGCATAGACGGCATCCACCTGCTGGGCGTTATCGAGATTGGTGAGATGAATATCCACACGGACGGTATCGGCGATATTACATCCTGCATATTCGAGCAATTTGACCAAGCGGCGCATGACCCAGCGGGTTTCTTCGTGAATATTGCCGAGCACGGTTTCTCCCCCTGGAATATCCATCACTGTCAGACCCGAGATAAACGCATAATGATCATCCAGCACGATATGGCTACCTGGGAATAATGGCTGGTTCAGGGTGGGATCATTCAGATAGTTCGGCATCTTGACGTCCTTTCGAGTCGAGACAATATGACAATTATCATGATAGCTATGAGCGGATTGTCTTTCCTGAAATTCCAGAGGCACAAGATGAGCCGAATAAAAAACATGCCGTTTAGTCCAAGGTTTGTCGGCCTGCTTCTGATGCTTGGCTTGCTGTCGGGCTGTGGTGCCTTGAACCGTGGTTATGAAGCCTTGCTGGTGCTGGAAGATCTGTCGGCGGGGAGCGAAGAGAGCTGGTTGGAGCAGCGCACCTCAGAGCCCAGCCGTGAGAAGGTAAATTACGCAGTCAAGGGGCGGGATTACGTAGCGGATGTTTATCACCCGGAGAACCCCCGCCGAGGGGCATTGGTATTGGTACATGGGTTTACCGAGGAGGGTCGCCGTGATCCCCGTCTGGTCGAGTTTGCCATGACACTATCTCGGGTCGGCTTCACGTTGGTAGTGCCTGAACTGGAGGGCTTGAAGGATTTTTCCATCAGCACGCGCGAGGCTCAAGCGATAGCCGATGCTATCCGCTATACCACGAATGAAGTGGAGGCAGCGGGATCGGAGACAGCACTTGCCGCCATTAGTTTTGCGGTAGGCCCGGCTCTCATCGCGGCGATGCAGGAGGACACGGCTGGGCGGGTAAGTTTTGTAGTGGCCGTGGGTGGCTACTATGATCTGACGGACATGCTTCGCTATGTCACCACAGGGGAAGATCGCGGCGGTGCGGCGCTGGAACTACCTCCGCCGGAGAGTAAAGCACGTTGGGCAATGCTGTTGAGTCAGCTTCATTGGCTAGGGAATGAAGAAGATCAAGCACTTCTGGAAAGCATCGCCCGGCGCAAACTGGAAGACCGTTCTGCAGCGGTGGAAGCTGAAGTTCGCAAGCTAGGGCCTCAAGGCAGGTCGCTGTATAACCTGGTGACCAATGAAAATCCGGATAATGTGAATACGCTGCTTGCCAAGCTGCCGTCACGGCTTAGGCGGGAATTCAAGGCATTGGATTTATCGAGACGTGAGCTCGATGAGTTACAGGGGCAACTGATATTGATCCATGGGCCGAATGATCGAGTAATTCCGATAAGCCATAGCCGCCGTTTAGAGGATGCCTTGCCGGAGGGCCAGGCTCACTTATACGAGGCGGCGGGCTTGGAGCATGTGGATGTCTCGCCGGGCCTTCTGGATGGCTGGGAATTGTGGCGAGCCACTGTTCACGTGCTAAAGCTGGGAGAGCAATAGAGTTATAACGTTAGAGCGCTGCGGTTATTCTATGAATCCAGTAGCACAGCGTTAACCATGCCTTTTCCCATTCCGGTTACTGTCGATATGAGGCAAGATCGGCCCGATATTCTGATGAATCCAATTCAAGGCCTGGATACGGTTGTGCACATTGATCTTGCGAAAGATGTTGTAAAGGTGAGATTTGACGGTGTGCTCGCTGACAAACAGCTTGTCAGCGATCTGCTGGTTGGATGCCCCGGAACTGAGCAAGGAAATGATTTCCATTTCACGGTTGGTCAGGCCGGCTGCCGGGCGGAACACATTACTCTGATACTTGCGATAAAATAGAATCAGCTGCGCCATGAGGTCGCGTGACATCCAAAGCTCACCCTCCATCAAGCTTTTGATGCCTTTGCAGATCACATCGAGACTCTCGTTACGGTAAAAAATCCCTTTGAGTTGAGCGCAAGCCAAGGCTTCCAAGGCATGATCCATATCCTTGATATTGAAGGCAGCGATGGGCACCTGTTTCAGGGCTTCCGGAAGCTTTGCCTGCCATTCCGGCAAGGTATCCAGGCTGATGTGGTCCATGTCGATCAATAACAACGCCTTTTCGGATGGTTTGACCGAAAGCACGGAAGACGGCGGATAGACCGTCGCGTTGTAGCCGGTGTGCTGAATCAAGTAATCAACAAATAATTGAGTTTGCGGACTTTTTTCGGTTATTACATAAACCTGATCGGGTGATGTCGCCAAAGCCATTGGGTGAACCTCGTGAAAAAATGATGAATAAGCAGTAAGTAGACTATGAAAGATAGTCTAAGAAGCTTTTTATTCATAATTTATTGTTATTAATTCTATTAGTAGAATTTTATTAAACCTTATGCTTAAAAACTTACTTTATTTTTCCTTGGGTATGATTAACTTAAATTATATTATGGATTATAATTTTTCAAAAAAAATTAAAAGTAAATGAATTTGATGTAACTATTCAAAAAAGATTCAGTAAAGATGACTAGGTTTTGTACGAAAAGTTGGCTCGCAAGCAACGGTCGATGCACGCCACGCATACCATCGCCTTAAAGCTACTTGCCAACTTTTCATAGCGTGTGGCAATGCGGCGACATTCTTTAAGCCAGCCAAAGCAGCGTTCTATCGCATTCCGTTGCCGATATTTGGGTTGATCGAACCGCCTGGGTAGCCCAGGCCGTGTTCTTCGGTGCATGTTGCGATGAGCAATCACGGGTTTCATGCCGTGCCTGTCGCAATAATGACGCAATTCATCGCTGTCGTATCCTTTATCCGCCACCATATAGCGACTACGTTTGCGTGGTCGCCCGATATTACCTGGTAGATGAATTCTCTCCAATGTCGGAACGAAGTGCCGAGAATCTGCCTCTTGACCAGGAAACAGCGTGAACGCCAGGGGCCAGCCATGGCGATCACAAACCAAATGAATTTTGGTTGTTAACCCCCTGCGACTACGGCCAAGTGCATGATCTAGCGGTTCTTTCGAGCCCCTTTTTACCGCCTCCAGCGGCAGCGCGTGTGGCTCGCACTGAAGTGGAATCGATCATCCACGTCTCCAGGTCCATAAGCCCATCTTCACGTAACTTGAGCTGCAAGCGAGAAAGAACTGCTTCAAAGGTGCCGTCATCACGCCACTTGCGGAACCGGTCATACACCGTCGACCAAGGACCATATCGCTCGGGTAAATCACGCCATTTGGCGCCAGAGCACAGCACCCAGAAGATACCATTGAGCATTTGTCGGTCATCCCGCCTGAGTCTGCCCATGGTTTGAGGGGGTGACACGATATCTTCAATCTGTGCCCAGCCGTCATCAGAGATCTCGTAACGTCCGACCATTGCTTTCCCCTATGCTGCTTTTGCATAGGTAAAATTAGCAGATAAGGCTTTTCGTACAAAACCTAGCATCACTTCAGTCCGTCTGTTGTAGTGCCTGAATGGCGTGAAACCCAGTACGGCTTCCAAAACCAAAAGCCTTTCGAGGGCAGATAATGCATCAGCATGGCAAAACCACAGGGTTCTTCTGGCACGAACGCTGCTTCTGGCATGATCCGGGGGCTATTGGGATATTTTCAGCACCGGGTGAATTTCTGCAACCACAACCGGCATCGGAAAGCCCTGAAAGTAAACGTCGGCTCAAGAACTTGCTGGAAGTCTCGGGCCTGATCGATGAACTGCAGGTAAGAAAAAGTGCCCCTGCCAGTCGCCAGGCACTGGAGCGATTTCACACCTCGTGCTATCTCGATGCTCTTGAGGCAGGCGCCCGGCGAGGAATGGGTGATGCCGGCGATTGCGCACCTTATACAGCGGGAAGCCTGGCGGCGGCGCGTCAGTCCGCGGGCCTGGCGCTTGAAGCTGTCAAGGCGGTTACAGGAGGCGAGTTGAGCAATGCCTATGCCTTGTGCCGTCCGCCGGGGCACCATGCAGAGTCCGATCGCGGTCGGGGTTTCTGTCTTTTGGGCAATATTCCCATCGCGGTGATGCATGCTCGTGCGCTCGGCCTGGCCAAACGGGTGGCGATCCTTGATTGGGACGTTCATCACGGCAATGGGCAGCAGGCCGCCTTTTATGACGACCCCGACGTCTTGACGGTATCGATACATCAAGCAGGCAATTACCCGCTGGATACCGGTGGCTTCGATGAGCGAGGCGAAGGTGCAGGCCAGGGCGCCAATCTCAATCTTCCGTTACCTCCTGGGTGCGGGATTGGGGCTTATCGCTATGCCATGGCTGAGTTGGTACTTCCGGCTATTGAGGCATTTTCGCCGGAATTGATTGTGGTGGCCTGTGGCTATGATGCCTGCGGCAAAGATCCGCTCGGCAAGATGCTGCTCAATAGCCGGGCATTTGCTGAAATGACCTCAGAGGTCAAGGCATTGGCAGAGCGCTGCTGCGAGGGTCATTTAGTGATGATTCACGAAGGCGGCTATTCGGAAGGCTACGTTCCGTTGTGCGGCCATGCAGTGATCTCGGTGTTGGCCGTAAGCGAGATCCAGGTGCCTGATCCTCAGAATGATGAAATTGCTGCCTGGGGTTATCAAGCGTTGCAGCCCCATCAACGTGACTTGATCGATGAGTGGGTCCGGGTATGGGATACTCAAGAAAAGGCAACTGAAGAACGAGGGGAATATTGATGACACCACTATACGACCGGGATGGCTGGATCTGGCAAGATGGCGAGTGGCTTCCGTGGCGTGAGGCCACCACGCATTTGCTGACCCATACATTGCATTATGGGATGGGCTGTTTTGAGGGAGTACGGGCTTACGAGGGGCCAAGTGGAAGCCATCTTTTCAGAGTGGCGGAGCATACGCGGCGATTACTGGATAGTGCGCATGCCCTGGATATGCGGCTTGATTTCACCGCCAGCGACTTGATCGAGGCCCAGCGTGATTGCCTGAAGAAGAATACCCTGACCAATGCCTACCTCAAGCCCACCGTTTACTTTGGTGCCGAGGGAATGGGCCTGAGAGCCAAGGGGCTTGCCGTGCATGTCATGATCGCGGCTTGGGATCTAGGCGACTATATTTCTCCTGAAGCTGCCTCGATTGGCCTGCGGGCACTGACATCTTCCTGGGCACGTCATCACGTCAACGTCAGCCTGTGTCGCGCCAAGACCAATGGGCATTATGTCAATTCGATGCTGGCGCTCAATACGGCCGTCAAGGCCGGTTTCGATGAGACGATCATGCTCGACACGGAAGGTTATGTAGCCGAAGCGTCGGCGGCCAATGTGTTTTTGCTGCGTGATGGTGTGCTGCATACCCCAGAAGTGACTTCCTGCCTCCAGGGCATTACCCGCGATAGCGTGATTCGTCTGGCACGCGAGGTGTTGAAGCTGGATGTTCAGGAACGTCGCATTACCCGCGATGAGCTGTATACCGCAGATGAGGCTTTTCTGACAGGCACTGCCGCCGAGATACTGCCCCTGCGGGAACTCGACGGGCGCCATGTGGGGGGGCGAGCAGGCGCTCCACTACCCAATCAGCCTATTGCCGACGATTCAGTGACGGCCCAACTGCAACGCCTTTATCGGCGGGTTGTGCGTGGCGAGACGGAAAATGAGCTGCAGGCATTCAGTGGCTGGCTGACTCCAGTTTAGTCAGGGCGCCGACCCCCCTCTGTCAGCCTAGTTGTCCGGTTGGCGTTATCGCCTAAATCGAATCCAGAGGGGGCGGCATGGAGTCCATGTGCCACGTTATTCCGAAGAACGTAAAGCAGCCGTCCTGAAAAAGTTGTTGCCGCCCCACAATCGCAGCGTGGCATCGGTCGCGACGGAAGAAGGTATCTCTGACGCGACGCTGTATGGTTGGTTAAGAAAATGTCGAGAAAAAGGAGTACCTGTGCCGGGTTACACCCAAGGTGACAACGAATGGTCACCTGACGCCAAGCTAGCGGTTGTCATCGAAACGGCCACGATGTCGGAGATAGAGCTTGGCGCTTACTGCCGCGAAAAAGGTCTTTATCCCGAGCAAATCCAGGAATGGAAAGCGGCTTGCCTCCAAGGTGCTGGCCGGCAAGAAGAGCAGGCAAAAGCGGCGCAAAAACAGCGTAAAGAAGACCGTAAGACCATCAAACAGCTCCAAGCGGAAGTGCGTCGCAAAGACAAGGTGCTGGCAGAAACAACGTCGTTACTGGTGCTTTCAAAAAAGCTCGAAGCCTTGTACAGCGAGGATCCGGACAGCGGCGAGGACGACTGACGCCTCTCGACGAACGTGCAAGGCTCATCGCGCTATTTGACGAAGCGGTTGTGGGTGGTGCGTCCCGTTATCAAGCGGCCGTGATTATCGATGTAAGCGAGCGCACGCTGAAACGTTGGCGATCAGCGTGTGGCGCTGTTGTTGAGGATCAGCGCCCACAGGCTACGCAAGGCATACAGCCCCATCAGCTGACTCACGAGGAAGAACAGGCCATTTTGAATGCCTGTCATCGCTCCGAGTATCAGAGCTTGCCGCCGTCTCAGATCGTGCCATTACTGGCGGATCAAGGCGTCTACCTAGCCTCCGAGTCGTCGTTCTATCGGGTATTGAAAAAGCATCAACAGCAGCACCATCGAGGCCGTATGAAACCACGCCGCCCAGTGCCCGCGCCCACCAGTTTTACGGCGACAGGGCCGAACCAGGTCTGGAGCTGGGACATCAGCTACTGTGCCTCCGTTGTGCGTGGCCAGCACTGGTATCTCTACCTGATCATGGATATCTACAGTCGCAAAATCATCGCCTGGGAAGTTCACGACACGGAATCAGGCGAGTTGGCTAAACAGCTGCTTGAACGCGCCTTGTTGCGAGAAAGTTGCTGGCATCAGCCACCGGTATTGCACTCGGATAACGGGGCGCCGATGACGTCCTACACGCTCAAAGCGAGGCTAACAGAACTGGGTATGTTGATGTCTTACAGTCGGCCGAGAGTGAGCAACGACAATCCTTACTCGGAATCGCTGTTCCGCACCGTCAAATATTGCCCGGCGTGGCCCACCAAGGGCTTTGCATCACTGAGCGCGGTACGGGAATGGATGTTGGCGTTCGAGCGTGCTTACAACGAGCAGCACCTTCACAGTGGTATCCAGTATGTCACGCCAGCTGACCGGCATCGTGGCATAGATCGAGAACGTCTTGAGCACCGGAAAGCGGTTTATGAAAGCGCGAAGCGCCGACACCCGCAACGCTGGTCGGGCAGCACCCGAAACTGGGGTGTAACCGGTCCGCTGTCGCTCAACCCCGGGAAAGTGCAAGAAATCGAGCGTAATAAACAGGCTGCTTAAGCGCAGCTATTTGGACAACTGGGTTGAAAATCACCGCGACGCTGAAGCCCAGGGCACGCAGTGTGAAGAGCGGCAAAACCATCAGGATGAAGTGCACTGCCTTCCAGTTGCCAGTTATTGCGTCGCCCAATCTCACCCAGCAAGCCGCGTAGATAGGCCCAGGCGGTCACGGGCCTCGGCGCGTTTGTCATAACGCCCTGGTTCCGCGACCCAAAAGGAGAGTTCCGCTTCCCCGTCACGGGTCCGTTCACGCAGGCGCTCAAGGCTCAGGAAGTCGATTGTCATCGTATACTTTTTTCATGGGCAGGTAACCAACGAAATTTAGTCATTATTTACAGCTGAAGTAATAAAGATGGCTGAACAACATGCGTAATAAAGTGCTTATTTCATAACTATTTTATGTATGAAGTTCATGTGTATGTGTGGTTAATAGGCATAATTTTTTAATTAAAAGGCTTGTTTTTAGTGATTTAAAGTCAAGAGGCATTTAACCAAACGCATGTGATAAACCTTAAATTTAAAAATATTAAATTGCTGGAATTACTTTTTTAATCAATTGGCTGTGAGTGAATTAATGCTTGAGGGCTTGGTGTTTTTTACCCAAGCTTACTAGGCTTTACAATGTGCTTGAACAATATAAACAATGTCTGGTCTCGGGGATTGCCATGGTATCCCGGGGCGGTAGCGTGGGGCTGATGTCTAGTTGTACCACTCCATTGTTCTAGCCACATTGTTCCTTATACGTACAACCTCTGAAGATACTTGACCTGTTTTATCAACGTCCATCTAAGGTCACCGCGTGACAGAGAACCCATCCTCACAACCATCATATACGCCAGACGTCGACCTTGGCCACTTCTTTGGCTGGCTGGTTGATCATAAATGGTTGATTATTTTTGTAATAGTGCTGTTTGGCATCGGTGGCTACCTGTATGCCGGCTCACAGCCCCGAATATACAGTGCCGATTCGCTCGTGCAGGTAGAGAGCGAGGACGGCACCCTGATCAACCTGCCCGGGATGCCGGGGCAGGCAAGCCTCGAGAAAAACCGGACACTGACCGAGATCGGAATTCTGAAATCGAGAATGGTGTTGGGTGGGGCAGTCGACCGCGAGAACCTGACTATTCGCGTCTCACCCAAACGTTTGCCGTACCTTGGTAATTTTCTGGTCAACCAGGGGGTGTCCGTTCCATCCTTCATGCGTGACCATCCCTACGTATGGGCCAATGAGTTTGCCGATGTATCGCGATTCGACGTGCCCGATGGGGCATCTCTAGGCCCCTATATTATCCGCTCAGAGGGCGACGGGAGTTACTCCTTGCTGCAGGGCGAGCGTGTTGTGATGACCGGACAGGCTGGCGAAACGGTGCACAGCGACGAGGGTCATCGGCTGTTCGTGCAGCGCCTCGAGGCGCATCCAGGTGCCGAATTCGTACTCAACCGAAGCACACGGCTGAGTGCGATCAACGGGCTCAAGTCAAGTTTGAAAAGCTTCCAGGCGGAAGGTGAATGGCTAGTCAATCTTCGCCTGACCGGTCAGGACAAGACGCAGATCGAGGAGACGCTCAACACTATTATGGAAGTCTTCCTGGCGCAAAATATCGAGCGTCAGTCTGCCCAGGCCGACCGTCAGCTTGAGTTCCTTGATGAACAGATTCCCCAGGTTGGCGAGCAGCTCTCCGCTTCAGAAACCAACTTGAACGATTATCGCGCCCAACGCGATTCTGTTGACCTGGATTACGAGACCGAAACCATGCTGAACAAGCTGGTGGCAGTCGAAAATCAATTGTCGGATATCGATTTTCAGCGGTTCGAGCTGAAGCGAAGGTTCACCAGTAGTCACCCAACCTATCAGGTGCTGATGGACAAGAAGCAGCAACTGCAGGAAAGCAAGGCGGAATTGGAAAGTCGTATCACCGACCTCCCCGAAACCCAGCAGGAAATCCTCAGGCTTGAGCGGGCGGCACGCGTCAATCAGGAAATCTATGTACAACTGCTCAACAAGCAGCAGGAAATGCGCCTGGTTCAGGCGGGCACTGTCGGTAATGTCAGGATACTCGACTCGGCTGCCGTTCAGTCGTTGCCCATCGCACCGCGTTCGAGTCGGATCATGGCCATCAGCTTGCTTATGGGCCTGCTCGTTGCGATCGCCATCGTCATGGTTCGCTACCTGCTCAATCGTGGCATCGAGGTACCCAAGCAGTTACAAGATCTAGGGCTGCCCGTCTATGCGACCGTCCCCCTTTCCGATGAGCAGATGAAGCTTTCGGGGGGCTTCAAGACCGGCCTGCGTCACCGCAAGCGCGCCGGTCTGGGCGACTTGCTGGCCTTGCGAAGTCCGACGGATCTCTCCATCGAGGCACTGCGTAGTCTGCGCACCAGTTTGCACTTCGCCATGATGGATGCGGATAACAATCGACTCATGATCACGGGATCCTCACCAGCGGTCGGAAAGAGCTTCATCAGCGCCAATCTGGCCGCGATCTGTGCTCAGGCTGGCCAGAAGGTTCTGATTATCGATGGCGACATGCGCAAGGGTCATCTCCACCATGCCTTTAATAGTGACAGCAAAGGCGGGCTCTCCGAGCTGCTCAGCGGTCAGCTGACCCTGGAAGAGGCTATCCGTGGCACAGCGGTGGAAGGGTTGGATTACATCACTCGTGGTACTTCACCGCCTAATCCCTCCGAACTACTGATGCGACCAAACTTTTCCCGGCTGTTGACGGAGGTATCGTCCCGCTACGACCTGGTGATCATCGATACCCCACCAGTGCTAGCGGTGACAGACGCCGCCATCATCGGCAAGCAGGTCGGCACCAGCTTGCTGGTGGCGCGTTTCGGGATGAACCCGCCGCGGGAAATCGAAGCAGCGATGCAGCGCCTGGAGACCAGCGGCGTCACCCTCAAGGGTGCCATCCTCAACGCCATGAAACGCACGGCCGCCACGAGCTACGGCTACTACGGCCACTACAACTATTCCTACAAGTGACTCCTACAAGTGACGAGCCACTCCGGGCGAAATGAAGCCTACATGAAGCCACATCCTTGGTAATCGATGATGCGGGGAAGTCGGTCGAAGTAGCGCAAGAATATGCATAAGGATATGCAGAAGCACAATAGTAAAACCAGAGTGCCAGTGCAGCGGACAAGGGAATACACCATGGCGAGCATCGCGTCTTACCTACCGGGGCAAAGGCGGAACTCCCAGTTCTTCAAACGGCTGGTCCTCAGCCGCAAGTTGCAACTGTTGCTGGGATTCTTCTTGATCGTCCTGCTCCCGGCATTGGCCATCTGGGGTGAAGCCTTCTGGAATATGGCCGAGGCTGCACAATGGACGACGTTCTTCGCGATCACCTTGGCCTATTGGTGTACGCTTTCCATCTTGCAACGCCTGAGCCGGTTGCCCGGTACCCGCGGCTACTTGCTGAGCATACCGGTTACCTCGGTCTGTTTTGCCATTCCCTTTGTCCTGTTTCATTTCATGTCGATCGAGTCAAACGAGACCCTCTATCTTGCCAGTTACTTACTCACCGCTTTGTTTTCCACCGCTGGTTACTGGGTTGGACAGCATTATCATGAACTCAAGCTCGCCGTGGTGCCATTCGGTAAGGCGCCCAGCCTGTGCCAAATCGGTAACGTCGAATGGCACAGCCTGGATATGCCTTCGCTGGGTGAGGCTCGCGTGGACGGCGTGGTAGCCGACTTGTGCGACGACCTGCCTCCTGAGTGGGAGCGTTTTCTGGCCGACTGTATGCTTCACCGCATCCCTGTCTACCATGCCACCACCACCTACGAGTGGCTAACCGGCCGTGTCCAGCTGGGTCATCTCTACGAGAGTCGCTATGGCAGCCTGCAGCCGGATGAAGGCTATGAGGTGATCAAGCGCTGCCTGGACTTACTCACCGTTCTGTTAACGTTGCCCCTCACCTTGCCGCTGATGGTCATCACTACCGTTGCTATTCGCCTGGAGAGCCCAGGGTCCGTAATCTTTACCCAGCAGCGTATGGGCTTCCAGTGCCGGCCCTTCACCGTCTACAAGTTCCGCAGCATGTTTACCGACCAGCAAGGGATGGACTATACCGAGAGCAATGAGGATCCTCGCATCACCCGGGTTGGCAAGGTGATCCGCAAGTACCGCGTGGATGAACTGCCCCAGTTGTTCAACGTGCTGAAGGGAGACATGAGCCTGATTGGTCCACGTCCAGAATCCATGGACCTGGCTAACTGGTACCAGAACGACGTGCCGTTCTTTCACTATCGCCATGTCGTTCGTCCCGGCATCTCAGGCTGGGCGCAGGTGGAGCAGGGCTATGCCGCCGAAGTGGATGGCATGAACCAGAAACTGGAATACGACTTCTATTACATCAAAAATATTTCGTTCTGGCTCGACCTTTTGATCGTGATACGCACCATTCGCACCGTGCTGACCGGCTTCGGTAGTCGTTAGACGCCCGGCCCTCGGCCCTGATACACACCTCTAACCTCGGTCCTCGCCCCTGATATGTTTTCCCAACTCAAGGAACTCTATTCTCTGCTCACCACCGAGCAGCGCAAGAAGCTCCTGCGTCTGCAGTTCCTGGTGCTGCTGATGTCCCTCGCCGAGATTGCCGGTGTGATCTCCATCGGCCCCTTCATGGCTCTTGTGGGCGACATGACCCAGTTGCAGGGCGAGGGGATGATGGCCGAACTTTACCGCGACAGCGGTGCCAAGACGCCACGTGCCTTCCTGTTCTGGCTGGGTATTGGCGTGCTGGTGGTGCTCACTGGTTCGGCGCTGCTCTCGATGTATACCATCTGGCGGCTCTCGATGTACGGGGCGCGGGTCGGGGGAGAACTTTCCAGCCGACTCTATCGTCACTACATGTATCAGCCATGGTTGTTTCACGCCAGTGGCAGCAGCAGCCAATTGACCAATCAGATCGCACAGGAGTGCGGGCGAATCACCACAGGTATCATCAATCCGTTGATGCAGATGAATGCCAAGCTGGTGATGGCCTTGCTGATGTCGATAGCGATCTTTCTCTACAACCCACTGGTCGCCATGGCGGGGCTGCTGATCTACTCGGTCGCGTATTTCCTGCTCTACCGCACGGTGCGACGGCGCCTGATACGCAATGGCAGGACGATTTCCGTTGCCCAGTATCAACGCTTCAAGTTGATGGGTGAGGGATTCGGCGGCATCAAGGATGCATTGCTGTTGGGACGCCAGCAGTTGTTCACTGACCGTTTCGATCGGGCTTGTGAACGTTTCGCCAGGGCGCAGGGCACCAATCAGGCCATGAGTCAGGCACCCCGCTATGCGATAGAGCTGGTGGCGTTCGGCAGCGTGATCTTCCTGGTGCTCTACCTGCTGGCCGCCCACCAGGGGAACGTTGGCACCATCCTTCCGGTCCTCTCTGTCTACGCCTTGGCGGGCTTCAAACTTTTACCAGCCTTTCAGCAGGTCTATACCAGCATCTCGCAGACCCGCGCCAACCTGGCGGCCTTCGATTCATTGCGTGACGACCTGCGCGCCAGTGCGCTGACACCGAAATCTCGAATCGGCGACAGCCCGGCGGAACAGCCTCGGGAAGCTCGTTGGTCTCCACGTAGATCCATCGAGCTCAAGAACGTCACCTTTACCTATCCCGGCAAGCAGGAGCCAGCGGTGAAGGAACTGGACTTGGAAATCCCAGTCAATCAGGTGATCGGCCTGGTGGGCGCCTCGGGCTCCGGCAAGTCCACCACCATCGATCTGTTGCTGGGGCTGATCGAACCGAGCCAGGGGGAGGTGTTGGTCGATGACCAACCTGTGACGTCCACTAACCGGCGTGCCTGGCAGAACACTCTGGGCTTTGTGCCACAGTCGATCTTCCTGGCCGATAGCAGTATCCGCGAGAACATCGGCTTTGGTCTGCCGCCTGATGTCATTGATGACGAAAAGGTACGCCATGCCGCGAGCCTGGCCCATCTGGACAAGCTTCTGGCCGAGTTGCCCGATGGCCTGGAGACCCGGGTAGGAGAGCGGGGCGTACAGCTCTCTGGCGGTCAGCGCCAACGCATCGGCATTGCCCGGGCGCTCTATCACGATGCGGAGGTGCTTATTCTCGACGAAGCCACCAGTGCGCTGGATGGCATTACCGAAAAAATGATCATGGAGGCCATTCACGATTTTTCTGGCAAGAAGACCATCATCATGATCGCCCACCGCCTGGCGACGGTGAAGCAATGTGACTGTATCTATCTGATGTCTGGTGGTCGGATAGTCAGCCATGGAACATATCAAGAACTGACTGAATACAGTTCAGAGTTCAAGAAAATGGCTAAATATTCATAGAAATACTCATAATATTAATGTGGATACGCATCGTAATAAGGGGCGTTGCATTTCTTTCTGTCAACGATAAGCCCAGCCTGTCTCCTGGATTGAACAAGAGCTTTACGCGGTCCGGCTTCCGGTAGTGCATCCCGGGAGCGAAGGATGATACCAACGCCCGCATGTTCTTCGGGGAAGAAAAGATCGGGATTTGGGTGATGCGGGCCTCACACATTTGATTCGCTGATTGATGGCCGGTCGCTCGGTTTACTCAATGCATGACTAACAAGTCGCTCCGTTGATTAAACCTTTAACTACTCTGTCACGGAGACTCGTCGGTCAGCTTCAGGATATGCCTGGATAAGTAGAGGTCGCAACATGAAAGTTACGGAACTAGTCAAGGGTCGTGTTTCAAACTTGCTTGCTCGCCCTGTCAAGGAGCGAAGATATATAGATCACTCGCTCGGGGCGAGTGGCTTTCTGAAAAGGCTCAAGGAGAACAATGTCAATTATGTTGTCCTGCGTTGGTTTGAGGGTCTGCCTGAAGTTGCTCCAGGGGAAGATATTGATATTCTCGTTGCAGATGAAGATATCGAAATCCTCACTTCGTTCGTCAATAACAAGAAAAGCCGTAAGGGGATACCCTGCGATATATATAGTGTCAGTGGACTATCAGGTACCAGCTGGCGGGGTCTGTCATACTATCCTGTGGAGAATGCCAGAACGATATTGGATAATGCCGTATGGCTCAATGATATTGTCCGCGTTCCGTCCCCGGACGAGCACTTTCTCTCCCTGTGTTTCCACGCCGTGTACCATAAAGGGTATGCATCAGGGATTCCCTCACATGGAGGTATCTTTCAAGAAAAAGTTGTTGATCATGACTATCAGGCAGAACTCCAGAGGCTTTTCAACAATTCCTCATTCAAGGGGAGTGAGCTTGAGATGACACTTGAAGGTCTTGACGGGCTGTTGCGTCAAGCAGGGTGGAGGCCTGCATACGATACGCTGGAGAAAATGTCAAAAGCCAATGGTTGGATTCATGATGAGCTTGTCTCCAAGCGTGAGAGCATTCCGGATAATTTGAAAGGGGTCACGGTCTTTCTCGTCCGGGAGGAAGGCATGGGTTATCTTGATGCGATAAAACGATGCATTTTCGAGGATGGCTTCGATCACCTGATCGAGGGGAGTATCCCACCTGCGGATATCCAGACCATAGCGACGGGTATACGTGGTGGGAACTGGGGGAAAGGGCCTTGGAAGAAAAGTGGTGGCTTGCCGGCATACTATTTTGTGGCATTTGATGCGAAGCCCTTGGTGCCCAATGCCGAGACAATGAAGGAGCATGTTGGCCTCTACAACGGAAGGGTGATGCTGGCGAAGCGAAGAATTAGAGAACTCTATAATACAGGAAAGCCACTTTTAGAGCAGTGCAATATACTGCATTCAACTGATAACGGTGCCCAGGCGATTGACTACTTGAAATTGATAGATCCGGGCTGCCTTGAGTATGTAGATCAGGAAACAAGCAGAAAGTGCGCCGCCTTCGCGACACCATTCAAGGTCATAGAAGACCTGAGCCACCATGCACGTCGGGCCAAGGTAGAACTCGTAGAGTTTCATGGTAGAAAAGCAATATGCAAGACCTTCAAGGAAGGGAGGAGGGTCTACCTGGAAAGGGAGGTCCTGGCCAGAGAGGTCGGAAAGGGGGTGTCTGAGATATCTGATATTTTGGAAGTTGGCGATAATTATATTGTCATGGAATTTTGCGATGGCTCAATTGAGGATATCTCGACGCTTCGCCCGATCTTTCATGGCCATGGGTTTCTGCCAATTTGGGCGATAAAAAAAATCAAGAGTACTATTTTATATTACAGATCGCTTGGTTACGAGTGCATCGACTTTGGCCCCCACAATATACTCTTTGATTCAAAAAAAGGCCTTAAATTTATTGACTTCGAGTTTCTTGAAAAAGTTGATACGCCCTCAGGAACGCTGAAGGGAAACTATGCTTGGTATGCTGTCCCTGCCGATTTTGAAGGCGACATTCCGGTGGGAGACTCGGGCCCCTACAGGGCGAATTGGATAGGTTATACTGGGCTTCCGCTTTTTTTCTGTGTGAATGATTTCCCTGGATATATTCTTCATCCGGTCAGATTTTCAGCATATTTTTATATTTCAATCAGGAACTTAAGGAAGAGGGTGGTCTATTCTTCGGTAACATTTATAGTTTCCCAAGGTCATTCCCTCGTCAGAAAATCCAGAAAGTTGAAATCGTCATTATCACAACAAACTCTCCGGTTTCGATGAGCCTACCCAAGAAGGTCGGTCTGCTCAACGTTTCGAAAAATCCAGGTGTCTGCTATGGATGTCAGTATAGTCATTCCATCGTATAAATCGGCAGAATATATCTACAGAGCTGTTAAATCCTGTGTCGACGAAGCTGTTCCAGAAGAAAATATAATAGTTGTCGAAGACGGTGTGTTTGATGATACAGGGAAGGTTCTTTCAGCATTTCCAAATATTCAGCACATTGTTCTTCCACAAAATAGGGGAGGTGGGCATGCCCGGAATGTTGGGTTACATGAAGTCAAGACTACATATGTTCTTTTTCTAGACTCAGATGATTTTCTAGACGGAGGACTGGTCAAGGGCTTGTTAGCAAATGCTTGCTCAGCAAGTTCTGATATTACCTACGGGCCATGGCGTTATGAAGGCGAAGGTGTCAAGAACAATAGTGTTATATACCCTGTTGAGCAAAACAATATTTCGTGGATGAACAATTGGCTAAAGGGTGAGTTTGTTGCATGTTGTAGTGTCCTGTGGAAAAAGGAATTCCTGGATGAAATTGGCGGATGGAACGAGGTGTTGAAGGCTAATCAAGATGGCGAGTTGATTTTCCGGGCGCTATCCAAGGAGCCCGCTATCGCCATTTCGCATGCCGGATGCAGTGTTTACTGGCGACACGATTCTGACTATAGGATTAGCAGGTCTCCTAAAATATATAGAGTGCTAGCAAACGAAGTGATCTTTGATATGCTAGACAGCTATATTAATCGCAAGAGTTGCCAAGATATTCATGACCTCAGAGAAAGCCTGGGACTGTTTTGCTGTACAACTGCATGGACCGCTTATGCTGAAGTTGATGATAGCATTGCAGATCAATGGTTAGAGCGCGCAAAGAAGTATGGGTATCAGGATTTGGGCTATAGTAGAGCTACACATATTTTAGGGAAACTTTTTGGGGTCAGAAAAGGAGCGATGTTAAGGGCTTCACTAGTTAACTCGTCTTTCATGTCCAATCTGGCAAAGTTTGTCAGTAGAAAAGTAAATTACTGATCATCATGCAGTGCTAGGTGAAAGTATGCTTAAGAAATATCGTTTCTCTGTTGTTATTCCGCTCTACAATAAAAAGAAAAGTATAAAAAGTACTCTCACATCTGTGCTCAATCAAGATTTCGATGATTATGAGATTGTGATAGTAAATGATGGCTCAATTGATGGCTCTATAGAAAGAGTTAAGGAGCTTTCAAGCGATAGAGTAAAAATATACGATAAAGATAATGGTGGCGTTTCATCTGCGAGAAATATGGGTATTGAAAAATCCAATGCCGATTGGATTGCTTTTCTTGATGCCGATGACTTATGGACCCCTTTCCATTTGTCTCACCTTGATGAATTGGCTGCAAGATTTCCGGAAGTGTACTTGGTGTCTTCGGCATCAAAGGTAGTGCTTCCTGATTTTACCCTTGGTTGTTCTATTCGTCGTCCTGTTGATTGTTCTATAAGCAATAACTTTTTCAGGGATTCACAAGGTGGCAAGTTTACAGTGCACACTTCTTCGGTTGCTATACGTCGCGAGGTTTTCGATGAGGTTGGTGGATTCCTGCCATATAATAGTGGTGAGGATGTAGAAATGTGGGCCAGGGTCGCGCTGAAAAATAAGATTGTAATGTCAGGTTTATGTACCTCGTATTACAGGCGAGATCCTGACGACGGTCTATCACGTGATGCGTTTTTCGAAAAATCCAGGAATACGGTAAGTGATGAAAGCCTTGGTATAGGCAGTACGCCGGTTCTGAAAATGCTAAAAGAAAAAATAGAAACAAAAGAGATATGTGTTGATCGTGACATCAGGAAGTATGTAGCAGAAAGGCTTAAGATTGGTGCGAAAATTAGAATTCATCATGGGAACATCGGCGGTCTTAAAAAGTTAATAAACCATCCTGATTGGAAGGAGTTTTGTTCTCCTTGCGGATATGATGTCTTGGGGTGCTTGCCTGATAGTATTATTTTAGCTTTGCGAGATGCGTATTTAAATTTGAAAAATAAAAAACATGATTCTCAGTCTGTTTAGAAGTTGTATTGGCTTTTGTCGGTAATTAAATTATGCGTTAACGTTGCATGTCGAGTCCACGTCGTGATGACCATGATTGCTGAGAAAGATCAGTTTGATGATTCTACGAGAGTGTCTACATGGCCATGACAAAGGTACGCGGCGCAAGCAATGGGAGTGTTCTGGTAGTAAACGACACAAGGGTCGATCAGCATCACGGCTGTCAGGCAGTCATGGCCGCGATAACGTTGTTGCTGGGGCGCAACCGCATGGAGGTGGCGCTGTTCTGGCCGGCACACACTAAATGGCGAGGTGATTCGGAGTTCGAGAAAATGATCGCTAATGTAGACCTCGTGTTGATCAACGGTGAGGGCACGATCCATCATGACCGCCTTGCAGGAAGGCAGTTGCTTGAACTTGGAGCACGAGCCCGTGCTGAGGGTGTGCCGGTAGCCCTGATCAATGCGGGATGGGAAGCCAATGGCCCTGACCTTATCAGCTTGCTGGACGATTTCGATCTTGTTGCGGCCCGTGACAGTCGCAGCGCCAAACGCATGCGTGCCGGTGGTGCCACCGTGCAGGTGGTCCCGGATCTCAGCCTGTGGTTTGCCCGGGCACAGGGGATCATTCCGCATAGGAGCGGGCCTCGCGCTGGAATCGGGGTGACGGACAATGTGGAGCGCTTCAAGGCGCTGGCTCTGGAGCGACTGCGTTCGGACTGTGGCGGCCAGTTGGTGTCGATCGTCCATGGCGGCCCGGGTCCGGTGGGCTGGATCCGCTTTCTACGCGAGGGCGTGGCTCTTTCCAAGGATCTTCGCCATCCTGCACGGCTCACCGCGTTGCTGCGGTTGCGTCATCGGCTGTGGTGGCGGAGCAGTGCAGATAGCCAGCGTTTCCTGACTGGCCTTGGGGCCTTGAAGCTGCTGGTCTCCGGGCGCTTTCATGCCTGTACGCTAGCGCTCGCTGCCGGGACTCCGCTGATTGCTCAGGCCTCCAATACCGACAAGATTGCCGCGCTCTTTCACGATGCCCAACTCGATAGCTGGCGCCATGAGGGTTCGCTCGATGTGGCTCGCGTTCATGAGGCAAGCGAACGTGGCTGGAGCGAGAAGGAGTTCCACAACTTGTGCGACTACCTTGATGAAGCCTCAACTTCGGCCGAGAAGCTCTTTTCTGATCTGGCGAAACTGGCAGCACATGGATGAGGACCCAGGATACTGCTCTTTCTGAAGAGGCGCGTTTTGCGCTGCGGGCGAAGAATCGGGCCCTAGCGTGGGAGTGGACCGCAGAAGGTCTGAAACCCGGTGTGTCTGTCTGGCGGCTTGAATGGATCAAGGCGGCGGTGGCTCTGGCAGAAGATCGGCTCATCTCCTTGCCCCCGCCCCTTGAAACCAAGGCTCCCCCTGTACCGCGTTGGCGCCTTGTGCTGGGAATGGTGGTGGGTTGCCTTATGGCGGTCATCTATATGTCGCGACAACGAGCTGGAGCTGGTCAAGCGAAACTGCCACCTGATACATCCCGCTTTGCGGCCATCCATGCTGAATGGAGTACCCGTACCCGCCATTTGCTGACAGCGATCGATACCGCTGACCCCCCGGTCGGTGCGATTATCCTCTTGGGTCGCTTGCAGCGCTCGCCTGAGCAGACGGCCGCCCTATGGGGTAACAAGCGCCCCGGCAGTCGGGCGGCATCGCTGCCGCTCGTGCAACCCATGTCCCCACGGGCGTGCTTGTGGGCACTGGGCGACCTGCCGAGGCTGTTACGCGAAGGTATCGCATCTTCATCGCATATGCCGTTGGCACTCCCGTTTCGCGACCAGGTAGCGATCTCTTTCAGGGTAGTACTCGGTGCTGTTGCCGCTAGATGGTGGAAAGAGAGCGGGGCGACGGGGGCCGAGGTGCTCTTCGCCATTACCGGTACCGCCGATACCACCTTGCTGGAGGATGCTATCCAACAGACGGGTGGGTGCACCCTTCATGTCCTGCATGGTCAGGCGACGGGGCCGAATTTCGCAGGTATCTCGAACTTGGCGCTGTTTCGCAGCAGGCACGATGCAGCGGCCTATTCGCGACTTGGCTGTTATGGACGCTGCGAGGTGCAGACCGGGTCCCCACCGAGGCCAATGCGCGGTTCGGCTGGTTTGCTGTTGCTGAGCAATCTTGCCCATCCGATGAATCCCGACTTTCGTCGTCAGCCGCTGCAGGATGAGCTCGCGCTGTTGGCCTGTGTGGGAAGCGCGGCGCGTCGGCTCGGTGCTGCGGCCCATCCGCTGCTATGGAAGCCCCACCCCGTGATAGGGGGACTACCGGAAGAAATGCGTACTACCCTGCGTACCGCTGCGCTGCATGAGGGGTTTACCGAGTTGCCTGCTGAGGCGGATCTGGTCAGCGTCGCAGCTAACTGTCGCTGGGTTCTGGCCAGCCCCTCGACCGTGTCGCTCGATCTGCTCCAGGCGGGGTATCTCAGCGTGGTGTTGGACCCCCAAGGCAGTGTCCTCGACACCGCTCTTGCCGGCCTGCCCCAGGTGACGGTCGAGCCGGTAGCCTTGGCACAGCTTCTTGAAAGTCTTGATGGATGCGATGCTTACAGCGACGCCTTCTCTGAAGCTTTTGCTGCAGTATGCCCGGCACGGGCGTTTGATTTGAAAGGTGATATCCGCAGAGCTGAATGAGACGACATGTTAAGTGATCATGCATAACTAAGAGTTTCCAAAGTATGGAAAAGGATGCGACGCAATGAATCGAGCAACCAGGAAAACGATACTTATATCGAGTATTCAGGTTGGTCAGCAAGTTTTCAAAGTCGAGGCCGATGCCTTGCAGGCCACGGCTAACCGGCTGGGAACCTCCTTTGATCAGGCCGTTGGCATGATTCTAGATACGTCGGGACGAGTGATCGTGTCGGGTATGGGAAAGTCGGGAATTGTAGGTAACAAGATCGCGGCCACCTTGGCTTCTACCGGTACCCCGAGTTTTGCGGTGCACCCCGCTGAAGCTTACCACGGTGATCTGGGCATGTTTACCCGAGGCGACGTAGCCGTTCTCATTTCCTATAGCGGGGAAACCGATGAAGTGATTCGATTGATTCCCTCACTGCACCACTTCGGTGTAAAGACCATAGCTATGGTTGGTAACCTCGAATCGACCTTGGGCCGAAATTCCGATCTGGTGCTTGACGTTTCAGTGGAGCGTGAAGCTTGCCCGAACAATCTAGCTCCGACCACATCAACCACCGTTACCTTGGCTATGGGTGATGCTCTAGCCGTTGCATTGATTGAAAGGCGTGGATTCAAGCCCAAGGATTTTGCCGTATTTCATCCGGGGGGGAGTCTTGGACGCAGGCTTTTGACTCGTGTCAAGGATGTGATGCATACGAATTTACCCACTGTAACTCCCGAGAACGACTTCAAGGAAGTGATCATGACGATCACCGAGGGGGGGCTAGGGGTGGCGGTAGTCATAGACAATGGGAAGATCTATGGGGTTATCACCGATGGCGACCTTCGGCGTGCTTTGTTAAATCATCAGCAATTTGATGGTTTGGTTGCCGGCGACATCATGTCTTATAACCCACTTACCATCAATGAATTAGAAATGTTCGCTAATGCTGAGAGCTTCATGTTGAAGTCTAAGGTTACCGCCCTGCTAGTGGTAAGCAAGAATGGCGCCTTGGCGGGAATCCTAAAACTTCAGGATGCTAGTCCGTTAATATAAGCCATTGCTGGAAGTTTATTTATATGGACTGTATTCCATGAAAAAGAGATGCGATTCTTCTATGCCTATTCACTTTTAGTTAATCTATCAAGAGCTGTAATGTGAAAATATTGCTTGTCATTACAAGTCTAGGCGTCGGCGGTGCCGAGCGTTTGCTAACGAATCTTGCAGATTATTTCGTTTCGGCGGGGCACGAGGTGCTGCTGGCCAGCTTTCACGGCGAGGCTGAGTTGCGTCCTTATGATGCGCGCGTGCAGTTAGTGAATTTGCAGATGCGACGTAGCCCGTTGGCTGTGCTGGCCGGAATTTGGCGCTTGCATCGCCTGGTACGGTCGTTCCGCCCCGACGTGGTTAATAGCCACTTAGTGCATGCCAATATTCTCACTCGGTTGTTGCGGCTTGTCACACCCATGCCGAGGCTGGTCTCTAGCGCACACAATACCAACGAGGAAGGCCTTGGGCGCATGCTGGCCTATCGGCTGACGGACCGGCTGGCGGATATCTCCACCAATGTGTCAGTGAGGGCGGTGGAGGCATTCGAGCAGCAGCGTGCACTGCGACCCGGGCGCATGTTCGCTATTTACAACGGCATCAACATCGACAGCTTCGCCTTTGACGAAGCTGCTCGGCAACAGGTGCGCGAGGAACTGGGCGTCGATGAGGCTACGCCGCTGCTGCTGGCGGTGGGTCGCCTATGGGAGCCGAAGGACTACCCCAACCTGCTGCGGGCCTTCGCTTGGCTGGCACCCGCACCGGTATTGCCGCGGTTGGTGATTGTCGGTGTTGGACCCTTGCATGCTGAACTGGGAGCGCTGGTCGACTCGCTGGGGGTGGCCGGCCGTGTGAGCTTTCTCGGTGTTCGACACGATGTGCCGGCGTTGATGTCTGCCTGTGACCTATACGTGCTCTCGTCGGCCTGGGAGGGCTTCGGTCTGGTGGTCGCGGAAGCCATGGCCTGCCGGCGTGTGACCGTGGCCACGGATTGCGGCGGGGTGCGGGAAGTGGTGGGTGAGGTCGGTTATCTCGTTCCTCCGCGTGACAGCGAGGCACTGGCCGAGGCGTTACAACAGGCGCTGGAGCTCAGTTCTGACGAAGGCGAGCGGCTTGGTCGCCAGGCACGCCAGCGGGTGATAGAGCGCTTTTCCTTGGAAGCCACCGCCGAACGCTATCTGGCCGCCTATCAAGGCATTGACCTGAATGACCAACGAGCCTTGCAAGGAGCGGAATGAAAATACTGGCGACCGAAGGCGCCGGCCATATGGCTTACTTCGAGAACAACGTCGGCGGCATCCTGGCACGCGTTTCGCATTCATGGACGGGGAGATGACATGTGTGGCTGCACCGGTTTCCTGACAGGCGCCTCGCCCCCGCTGGCTGAGTTGGAGAATTCCGTCAAGCGGATGGCCGACACCCTTCTGCATCGTGGCCCCGATGACGCGGGTGTTTGGGTCGAAGGCGACGCTGGCGTGGCATTGGGGCACCGTCGGCTCTCCATTCTGGATCTCTCACCGGCTGGCCACCAGCCCATGCATTCATCCTGCAAACGCTATGTACTCAGCTTCAACGGCGAAATTTATAACCATCAACAACTAAGAACGGAATTGGAAAGGGAAGGACGATGGGAGCGTCACAACTGGCGCGGGCATTCAGATACCGAAACCTTGCTGGCGGCATTCGCGCTCTGGGGTATCGAGGCGACACTGAAGCGCTGCGTGGGCATGTTCGCCATTGCGCTATGGGATCGGCAAACCCGTACCCTGACCCTGGCGCGCGACCGCTTCGGTGAAAAGCCGCTCTACTATGGTTTCGCTCAGGGCGGCGGCTTTGCCCGAAGCGATGTGACGGGCGAGGTGGAGAGCGTCACCGGCACCGGCCCGTTGCTTTTCGGCTCCGAGCTCAAGGCCTTGATGGCCCACCCCGAGTGGCAGGGCACACTGGCGACCGACGCCTTGGAAGGCTACTTGCGCTTCGGCTGTGTGGGTGGCGAAACCAGTATCTTCCAGGGTATCGCCAAGCTGCCCCCGGGAGGACTACTGAAGGTGTCGGCTGCCGATGTGCTGGCCGGTGTGCTGCCAAGTTCGACGATCTGGTGGTCAGCGGAGCAGGCCGCGCGTGATGCCATGCAGGCCGGGCGCATCGAGGACTCCGAGGCCGCCGTTTCAGCGGTGGAACATGCGCTGGGCCAGTCGGTACGCCGCCAAATGCTGGCCGATGTGCCGCTAGGGGCCTTTCTCTCCGGTGGTATCGACAGCTCGCTGATTGTGTCGTTGATGCAGCAACAGGCCGACCGGCCGGTGCGTACCTTCTCGGTGGGCTTCGATGATGCCCGCTACGACGAGTCCACTCATGCCGCGGCAGTGGCGGCCCACCTGGGCACCGATCACCTGACGCTAAACGCCACTCCGGGCATGGCACTCGACCTGGTGCCCCGCCTGCCCGAACTCTTCGATGAGCCTTTTGCGGATTCTTCCCAACTACCCACTGCGCTGATCTCTCGATTGACTCGCGAGCACGTCACGGTGGCGCTTTCCGGCGATGCCGGCGATGAGCTGTTCGGTGGCTACAACCGTCACCTCTGGGTCCCGCGGGTCTGGCACAAACTCAAGCGTCTACCGCTGCCGGCACGCCGGGCCCTGGCAGTGTCGCTCAAGGCGATTCCCTCGCATCGTTACGACCAGCTGATGCGGCTGGGAGGTGGGGTGCTGCCGGCCCTGCGCCTGCGTACCTTCGGTGAGAAGTTGCACAAGCTGGCGGGAGTATTGTCCAGCCCCAGTGAGCAGGCGCTGTTCGCTGGGGTGGCCGCGATGAACCGTCAGCCCGCCGCGCTGCTGGTTGGGCAAGGATGGGGTAGGACGCCGGATATCCTGTTCCCAGTTCTCCAGCAGTTCAACAGCACAGAGTGGATGCTGCTGATGGACACGCTGCACTACTTGGTCGATGACGTGCTGGTGAAGGTCGACCGCGCCAGCATGGCCAGCAGCCTGGAAGTGCGCGTGCCTTTTCTGGATCCCGACGTCTTCCACACTGCCTGGCGTATCCCGACCCATATCCGATTGCGTGACGGGCAGGGCAAGTGGGTGCTGCGTCAGCTGCTCTATCGCCATGTGCCTCGTGAGTTAGTGGAACGTCCCAAGATGGGCTTCGCCGTGCCGTTGGATGCCTGGCTGCGAGGCCCCCTCAGACCATGGGCCGAGGATCTGCTCTCTTCCGCCAGCTTGAAAGAACTACCGCTGCTCGATACCCGCCAGACTCAGTCGCTATGGCAAGCCCACCTGAAGGGACAGGGGCACCACGCCCAGCAGCTCTGGGCGGTGCTGCAGTTACTGGCCTGGCAGCGGTGGTGGAAGCCTGAGCTTCCCTGATCTCTGGTTTCTGGCCTCTGGTTTCTAATTCCTGATACCTGATCTGTGTCTCAGACGCGTGCCTTCGCGGTACGGCTCATTAAATAACGACTCACTGCATACGCGGTTGCCATGTTGCCTTACTGGATTCTTTTCCTGATTCCCGCGGTAGGCGTTCTGGTGCCATACCGCCTGACCCCGGCCTCCCGCCCCGCGATCTGGTGGCTGGTCGGTAGCCTGTTTGCCCTGGCCATTGGGTTGCGTTTCCAGGTCGGTGGCGATTGGGGGGCGTACCTGAGGTATCTGGACCACGTCTCCGCCATGACACTGCTTGAGGTGTTGTTACGCGAAGACCCCGGCTATTATCTGCTCAACTGGCTGGCGGTGAACCTGGGCGGCAACATCTACTGGGTGAACCTGGTCTGTGGCGCCATCGTGATGACTGGGGTAGTCGCCTTTGCACGTTACCAGCCGCTGCCCTGGCTGGCGCTGATGGTGGCGGTACCCTACCTGATCATCGTGGTGGCCATGGGCTACACCCGCCAAGCGGTGGCATTGGGGTTCATCCTGCTCGGCCTGGTGGCCCTCAGCAATGGCAGGGTTCGCATTTTCGTACTCTGGGTGCTGATCGGCGCGGCTTTCCACAAGTCCGCGGTGCTGATGCTGCCGGTGGCGGGGCTGGCGGCCAGCCAGAGCCGGCTCATTTCCGTGGCCTGGGCGGGAACGGCCACGTTGATTGGCGGTTACCTGTTCCTGCTAGATTCCGCCGACCAGCTCTGGGCCAATTACGTCGAGGCCGATTATCAGTCCGAGGGTGGGCTGATCCGCGTAATGATGAATGCCGTACCCGCAGGGCTTTATCTGGTGCTGCACCGATATTTGCAACTCAATGAAGATGAGCGACGCCTGTGGTGGTGGCTCTCAGTGCTGGCCATCGCCTGCATCCCGCTGGTGATAATGTCCTCCACCGCCACCGACCGTGTCGCCCTTTATCTGATCCCCCTCCAAATCTTCGTGTTCGCACGGCTTCCGCTGATTAGCTCGGATGCACGCTGGTCGACAGTGATTGTACTCAGCGTGGTGGCCTACTATGCGGCGGTGTTGCTGGTGTGGCTCGTGTTCGCTGCACACTCCCATGCCTGGTTGCCGTATCAGCTGGTGTGGCTGGTGTGATATCTGGTGAAGAAAGTCCCCGCTAATCCTCGAGGTCACAGCGATGCCTGTCCCTATTTGTCAACGTAGTTGTTACCTAAATGGATTGAGAGGTGATCAACGTGCGTTACTCCCGCAGAGCGTAAGGAAGCTATTTTCAAGAAGATGTCGCCGCCCATGAGCCTGACCATCCCGGAACTATCAAAATACTGGAGTGGCTTCTATGAAATGCAAGATAAAATTCTTGAGTTGGGGTTTGTTAAGTTCCCCGCGCTGTCTGAGTTGATAGATATTGAAAGTTATGCTGTGGATATTCTGAGTGAGTGTAGTGGTAAAGCCTTTGTCGAGTCAGTGCCTGCGCAAAATAAACTTCTTGATGACTTGGGTGTAAAATCCCTTTTGGCTCCTATCTTGTTTGAATTTGCTAGAGAACAGTTCTGTTACAAAGGAAGTGTGGATAATCAATATCATGTTTCGCGATTTGTCTATCCAGGGAATGGTGTAGAGAAGTATAGAGCCCATTTTGATTCTCATTTGTTTACTCTTGTAATTCCGTTAATAATTCCAACTTCTTTGTTGGGTGAAGAAGTTGGTGAGTTTTTGTTCATACCTAATGCCAGAAGAATGCCTAAGACAGAAATTGAAAATATTTTTGGAAAGATATATTTCAAGAGGTATTCGAGTAGGCGCGCGATGATGAGGATGATAAAGGCTCGTGAATGTGAGGTCGAGCTGTTTTCTGATCAGTGTCCTTTGTTGTTTCTAGGCCGAACGACATTGCACGCAAATAAGGCTGTTTCCTTGGGCGCATCAAGCGTTCGGCTGACATCGTTATCACATTTTTTTGACCCAAGGGCATTTGGTATTGGCAGGTTATTAAGGGCTTTGAGAAACCGCTGATCGTCGTTGTCGTTAGTGTGGCCTCCTACTAAGCGGCGTTATTGTTTATGTAACTCATGTATGTGGCTCACGCCGGTAAATGGTTACCTTATCAGTTGGGGGTTGGTGTAACGGTAGGTGTGTGCCTGATCCAATTTCAGGGATCACTTCACCCAGCGGAGTCTCAGAGAATGATCAATAACAAGCAGGGACGAAAGTTGACGTACAAGAAGACGGTAGTCTTGGTCTCCAATACTTCCTGGTACCTCTACAATTTCCGCCGTGGCACGATTGTGGCGCTGCAGGGGGCGGGCTATCGCGTGGTGGCACTGGCGCCGGAGGATGATTACTCCCACTGCTTGGTGGAGGAGCTCGGTATCACGCACCTGGCGCTGCCCATGGAGGGCAAGGGCACCCAGTTGCTGGGCGAGGGCAGAAGCCTGCTGGCACTTACCAATGCGCTGCACCGACTGAAGCCGGCCTTCGTGTTCAATTTTACCGTGAAGGCCAATATCTATTCGGGCCTGGCCTGCCAGGCGCTGGGCATCCCCTATGCCAATAACGTCTCCGGCTTGGGAACCGCCTTCCTGCATGACTGCTGGCTGTTTCGTCGAGTGCGCGCGCTCTATGGCGTTGCCAATCGCGGGGCGCAGCGGGTGTTCTTCCAGAACCAGGAAGATCATGACCTGTTCCAGAGCCATGGCCTGCTGTGCGGCCCCCCCACCACCGTGCTGCCGGGCTCGGGAATGGATATTACCCGCTTTACTTTCTCGCCGCTGCCGGTCCCCGTCCCCTTTACCTTCGTTATGATCGCTCGCCTGCTGGGCGACAAGGGCGTGCGCGAGTTTGTGCAGGCGGCGGGACAGGTGCGTGCCGCTTACCCCGATTGTCGCTTCTTGCTGATCGGCCCCCATGGGGCCAGCAACTGTACCGCGATTACCGAAGCCGAGGTACAGCACTGGCAGGCAGAGGGCGTGATTGAGGTGCTTGGCGAGCAGGGCGACGTTCGGCCTTTCCTCGAGCAGTCGCATGTGCTGGTGCTGCCTTCCTATCGGGAGGGGATGCCGAGGACCGTGCTGGAAGCCGCCGCCATGGGACGGCCTGCCATCGTGTCCGATGTCCCGGGGTGCAGACAGGCGGTAGTGGCCAGCAAGACTGGTTGGCTGTGCGAGGTGAAGAGTGCTGATTCATTGGCCCAGTGCATGGCGACATGCATGGCCATGCCCCGGGCGGAACTTCAGGCAGCAGGCAAGGCAGCGCGAGTGCGCATCGAGGAGGAGTTCGATGAACGCATCGTGATTGAGGCGGCGCTTGGCTGCTTGCATGAAATTCATGACCTGAACCGAGCCAATCCATTGTCATGCAAGGAATGAGACGATGCTGAAGATAGAGAATGTGCGCCTGGGGGTGATCGGCCTGGGCTATGTCGGGCTGCCCCTGGCCGTGGAGTTCGGAAAGATACTGCCGACGGTTGGCTTCGATATCAACACCCAGCGAATTGGCGATTTACGCAACGGTACCGACCTCACCCAGGAGGTAGAGCCGGCGCTGCTGGCCGCGGCCACACAGCTGCGCTTTTCGAATGACATCGAGGCACTGTGCGACTGCAACGTCTATATCGTTACCGTGCCTACGCCCATCGATGCGTCCCGATGTCCGGATCTTACCTGCTTGATAAAGGCCAGCGAAACGGTGGGTCAGGTGGTGGGCGTGGGAGATGTGGTGATCTATGAATCGACCGTCTATCCCGGCGCCACCGAGATGGATTGCATTCCGGTCATCGAGCGGGTCTCGGGCCTGGTCTTCAATCGGGATTTCTTTGCCGGTTACAGTCCCGAACGTATCAACCCGGGTGACAAGGAGCACCGGATCGCTTTCATCAAGAAAGTCACCTCGGGTTCCACGCCGGAAGTAGCGGAGTTCGTGGATTCTCTTTACCGCCGGGTGATCATCGCCGGTACCCATCTTGCCAGCTCCATCCAGGTTGCTGAGGCCGCCAAGGTGATCGAGAACACCCAGCGCGACCTTAACATTGCCCTGATCAACGAGTTGGCGGTGATCTTCAACCGGCTAGGGATCGATACCGAGGAAGTGCTGGAGGCGGCCGGCAGCAAGTGGAACTTCCTGCCGTTTCGCCCGGGCCTGGTGGGTGGGCACTGCATCGGTGTGGACCCCTACTACCTGACCCACCGTGCTCAGCAGGTGGGCTATCACCCCGAGGTGATTCTCTCCGGGCGGCGCATCAATGACGGGATGGGTGCTTATGTGGCTGGGCAGTTGATCAAGCAGATGATCAAGCGTCGGCTACAAGTGCAAGGCGCTCGGGTTCTGGTGCTGGGCCTTACCTTCAAGGAGAACTGCCCGGACCTGCGTAACACACGCGTGGTGGATATCCTGGCGGAACTTGGCGATTACGGTGTGGTGGCGGAGGTCTACGACCCCCAAGTGAACAAGGCAGAAGCCGAGCGAGAATATGGCATACGCTTGGTCGAATGGCCGGAGAACGATGCCTATGACGCCATCATCCTGGCTGTTGCCCACCGGGAGTTCCGCGAGCTCAGGGTTGGAGACATTCGGGCATGGGGAAGGTCCGAACATGTGCTCTACGACCTCAAATTTGTGCTGCCGAAAGAATCCGTCGACCTGCGTCTGTAATAAGCGGTGGATGTTGCGCCATCCTTATCCCATATCTTTCTCACTTCTTCCTCATGGAACGCTGTGAACCTGCCGTTTTTCCCAAAAGTTGATATCACCATGAAGATACTCGTGACCGGCAATGCCGGCTTTATCGGTTTCCACGTGGCCAAGCGCTTGCTGGAGCGCGGCGACAGCGTGATTGGCTTCGATGTGGTCAACGACTACTACGATCCCGCCATCAAGGAAGCGCGGCTCAAGATTCTGGAAGAGACGGCGGCGCGTACCGGTAGCGAGTACCAGTTCGTGAGGAACGACCTGGCCGATCAACAGGCGCTGAACGATGCCTTCCACGGACACGCTCCCGAGCGGGTGATCCACCTGGCCGCCCAGGCCGGGGTGCGCTACTCGCTCGAGAACCCCCACGCCTATGTGCAGAGTAACGTGGTGGCTTTCACCAATATCCTTGAGGCCTGCCGGCGTCACCAGGTGCAGCACCTGACCTACGCCAGCACCAGCAGCGTATACGGCGCTAACACCAATATGCCTTTCTCGGAGCACGAAAGCGTCAATCATCCGCTGCAGTTCTACGCCGCCACCAAGAAGGCCAATGAGCTGATGGCACACAGCTATAGCCATTTGTTTCGCCTGCCCACCACGGGGCTGCGCTTCTTCACCGTGTATGGTCCCTGGGGACGTCCGGACATGGCGTTGTTCCTGTTCACCAAGGCGATACTGGCGGGAGAGCCGATCCAAGTATTCAACCACGGCAACCATACCCGGGATTTCACTTACATCGATGACATCGTCGAAGGCGTGATCCGCGCTAATGATGATATCGCCGAGCCCAATCCCGATTGGAACAGCAACAGCCCCGACCCGGCTACCAGCAACGCGCCATATCGCATCTTCAACATCGGTAACAACGATCCGGTACAGCTCTCCGCCTATATTGAAGCGATCGAGGAGGCGTTGGACAAGAAAGCCATAAAGGAATTACTGCCGCTGCAGCCGGGTGACGTGGCTGCCACTTATGCCGATTGCAGCGAGTTGGAGAAGGCCGTGGGCTATAAGCCTGCCACGCCGGTGAAGGAGGGCGTGACCAACTTCGTTGATTGGTATCGAGACTTTTATCTAAAAGCGCGTAATACCTCTTCCTGAGACGAGTAGCGCGAATGGGGAGGGGATACAAGCGCGGCATCCGAGAGGACGCCTTGCGTACTTACAAAAAATTATATTAAGCTGTAAGTCATGAAAACCGAACGCGCCTACAAGTACCGATTCTACCCGACGCCCGAGCAGGAAATCCTGCTGGCGCGGACGTTTGGGTGCGTGCGGTTTGTCTGGAACGCGGTGCTGCGCTATCGCACCGATGCGTTCTATCAGCGTCAGGAAAAGGTCGGCTACAACGATGCCAGTGCGTTCTTGACGCAACTGAAAAAACAGCCTGACACCGCGTTCCTCGCCGAGGTCAGTTCGGTGCCCTTGCAGCAATGCCTGCGCCATCAACAATCGGCCTTCAAGCACTTCTTTGCCAAGCGCGCTCGATACCCGCGATTCAAGTCAAAGAAGCAGCGGCAGTCCGCCACCTTTGCCAGTTCAGCATTTGCGTATCGCAACGGCCAGATCACGCTGGCCAAGTGCAAGGAATCCCTCAACATTCGCTGGAGCCGCGAGCTTCCGTCAGCCCCCAGCACCGTTACCGTGTCCCAAGACCGCGCCGGTCGCTATTTCATTAGCTGCTTGTGCAAAGTGGACGCCGAATCACTGTCCATTACCCCCAAGATGGTGGGTATCGATCTCGGGCTGAAAGACCTATTCGTGACCAGTGACGGCGAGCGCGTCAATAACCCCCGCCATACGGCGCGTCACGCTCGTAAACTGGCACGGGCACAGCGCCAGCTATCGCGTAAGCAAAAAGGTTCCAACAACTGCGCCAAGGCGCGGCATACGGTGGCCCGGCGCCACGCGAAAATCGCCGATGCCCGGCTTGACCACCTTCACAAACTCACCCGGCAGATCATCAACGAGAACCAAGTTATCGCTGCCGAGAGTTTGCAGGTCAAAAACATGCTGAAAAACCGCACGCTGGCCAAGGCCATCAGCGATGTTGGCTGGGGGGAGCTGGTGCGCCAGCTTGAGTACAAGGCAGAATGGGCGGGGCGTCAGTTCGTCCAGATCGACCGTTGGTACCCCAGCAGCAAGCGCTGCCATGGCTGCGGGTTTGTAGTCGAATCCTTGCCGCTCGATGTTCGCACCTGGGACTGCCCCGGCTGCGGCACCCAAGGCATCGACCGCGATGTGAATGCAGCCCGTAACATTCTACAAGCCGGCACCGCGCTGTTAGCCGGTGCTGAGAGTTGAAGCACTACCGAGGGGCACTCGGGAATATACGCCTGTGGAGTTTGTGTAAGACCGGCAATGCCAAGGCATTGGGGCGACGGACAACGAAGCAGGAATCAGGAAGGTGACGACCTGGGAATCCCCTTCCACAAGCGCGCTAGCTCTGAAGGTGGGGGAGGGTGTCAAATGAGCTGATTCTTTCTCCACCTATATCACAGCCAAGCAGCCCGACCATGTGCCGGGCTGCTTGCGTTTGGTACGTCAAGCTTGGCTCACGACAGCTTTCTCTGTCCAGTGCGCCAGAAAGGTGCAACGTACGAACGTACGCCAAACACAAAAAGCCATTATGTCATCGATGCTAGCGCTCAACACTGCCGTCAAGGCCGGTTTCGATGGAGACGATCATGCTCGATACGGAAGATGAGCCACAGGCATTTCGTGACTGGCTGACCCCGGTTTAATCATGGCGATGCTGACTTCTGGGTCAGAACGATGGCCACGGCGGCCAATATCAAAATAAGGGCGACCAGCAACGCCAGCGTGAAAGGCTCATCAAGTAAAACGACGGCGCTGGAAACACCCACTACCGGAATGATCAAGGTACTGATGGTGGATTGACCGATGGTCAAGCGATTGACGTTACGAAACCACAGCATCTGAGCAAGACAGATAGCGAATATCAAATGAAAGCCTAGCGCCAGCCAAGTGGTGTCACGCCATGCCGGTGGGGAAGGCGGCGTATCGAATCCAACCGCGAGCAAGATCATCGGCACGGCGCAGATAGCGAACTGCCAGGCGGTAATCACCACCGGATGCCCCTGCCACTTGCCGCGACGCTTGATCAGTACCGTTCCCAGCGCCCAGGAAAACGCCGCGCCGAGCACGAACAACGGCCCGATGAAGCCATCGAGACCAGCCTCCCAAGCAGCCGGGCCGAGCAATACCGCCAAGCCCAGTTGGCCGAGGCCCAGGCCCAGCCATTGGCGCCTGCTGATTGTTTCGCCAAGCAGGCCGAGGGCCATCAACAAAGCCCAGCAGGGCATGGTGAAGGCGATAATGGCAGCCTGTGAGGTGGCCATGTTGAGCTGGGCGAAGGCGGTACCCAGGTTAAAGCCGAGAATCGTGAAAGTTCCCGCCGCCACCAGCCAGGGCCATTCTTCACGAGTCACCGCAATCGGCAGTTTGCGCAGCAGCGCCCAGCCCAGCAACATCATGGCGCCGACGCTGAAGCCCAGGGCACGTAGAGTGAATGGCGGCAAATCCATCAGGATGAAGCGCACTGCCGGCCAGTTGCCGCCCCAGAACAAGCCGATAGCTATCACTAGCAGCGTAGACGATAGCGGTGGCGTCATAAGGCGCTGTGCGAGGCGCGAAAGCATGCTTAGCCCTCGGGGCTCAGCACTTTATGGCGGTTGAGCAGATTGAAGGGGTCAAGTGCCTGCTTGAGGGTACGCATCAGGACGACTTCCTCGGGAGTCCGTGAAAAATGTAAATAGTCGCGTTTTTCCAGACCGATGCCGTGTTCGGCAGAGACCGAACCTCCCAAGTCGGCCAGTGGCGTATACACCAGGCTTTCCACGGCGCGACGAGCGGCGGGATCGGCACTGCCCACCGTGATCGAAATATGCAGGTTGCCATCACCAAGATGACCGAAAGTGACCATGCGGCCCTTGGGCCACTCCCGTGCAAGAGCCTGTTCAAGTGCTTCGACGTAGGCCGCCATGTCGGGAATCGGCAGACTGATATCGAAAGTGAAAAGGGGGGTAAGGTTTTGTATCAAGCCTTCGATATCCTCGCGGATCGCCCAGATATCCCGGCGCTGAGCAGTGGAATGAGCGAGCGCGGCATCAACGATCAACTGCTGTTCAAGAGCGCTTTCCAATGCCTTCGAGAACAGCGTCGCATGGCTTTGTGAATCAGTGCCCAGCGACTCCACAATTACATAGAAGGGGGCGTCGGTAAGCAATGGTGGCTTGTGGCGTCCGCTTTCCTGAGTAAGCAGGTGATAATGGCTATGCCACATGGCCTCGAAAGCACCGAGGCTGCCGCCCAAGGCGGCACCCATGTGCGCCAGTAAACCGGTCATGGCATCGAAGGATGGGCAGGCTACTAGCGCCGTTTGTTCGTCTGGAGTGAGAGGTTGCAACCTGAGTACCGCTCGAGTGACGATGCCCAGAGTTCCTTCGCTACCGATGAACAGTTGCTTGAGATCGAAGCCGGCGTTGTTCTTGAGCATGCGGTTCATCGAACTTACCACTGTGCCGTCGGCGAGTACTGCTTCCAGCCCCAGCACCTGCTGGCGCATCATGCCGTAGCGAATCACCCGAATACCGCCGGCGTTGGTAGCGATATTGCCGCCAATGGTGCAGGAGCCGCGCGCGCCCAGGTCCAGCGGGAACTGCAGGCCTGCCTCGGACGCCGCCTCATGTACCTTCTGCAATGGCGCGCCTGCCTGGGCGACAAGCGTACTGCCAATCCGGTCGACTTCCTCGATATGGCTCAGGCGCTCCAGAGAAATCACTAGCTCCTCCGGGCCTGCCTCGGCGCCATGTACCAGCCCTGTCAGTCCGCCGTGGGTAACCACCGGTTGGCGGACTCCATGGCACAGGCGCATGACGCGAGCCAGCTCCTCGGTAGTGGCGGGACGCACGATGGCTCCGGCCTGGCAGGGCGTACTGGTCAACCAGTCGACACTGCGTGCGCTGACATCAGCACCGGTGAGCACATTGCCGGGGCCGACGATAGCTTCGATGTCAGTGAGAAGTGTTTGCAAACTTGGATCCTTTGTTTAACCGAAAATCAGGCAGACATAAGTTTCAGACGCTGGCGAGTTCTTGGCTGCGGCCGGGAATGGCATCGAGCAGCTCACGGGTGTAGGCCTCCCTGGGCGAGAGAAAGACCGCCTCGGCGGTACCCTGCTCGACGATTCGTCCGTGCTGCATGACGATGATGTGATCGCAGATCTGAGCGGCGACACGCAGGTCATGGGTAATGAACAAAAGCGACAGCGAAAGCTTATGCTTCAGGTCTTCCAACAGTTCGAGTATCTGCGCCTGGATCGACACATCCAGCGCCGAGACCGCTTCGTCGGCGACGATGAGTTCGGGGTTCAGCGCCAGAGCCCGCGCTATGCCGATGCGCTGACGTTGGCCCCCGGAGAATTCATGGGGAAAACGGTCGGCAACCCCGGCGCCAAGGCCGACAAGCTCAAGCAATGCACCGGCTTCCTTGAGTGCCTGGACTTTGGAAACACCGTTGGCTATCGGTCCTTGGGCGATGGCCATGCCTATCCGGGTGCGCGGATTCAATGAGGCGTAAGGGTCCTGAAAGATCATCTGCACCCGCTTGCGTTCACGTCGCAGCGCCTCGCCTTTGAGGCTGGAGAGATCGACGCCTTCCAACCGCAGTACGCCGCTATCCGGACGCTCCAGGCGCACCACGCAGCGCCCCAGGGTCGATTTCCCCGAGCCTGATTCGCCGACAACGCCCACTGTCTCGCCCCGCGCCATGGAAAAGGAGACATCCTTGAGGGCATGTACTTCGCGGGAGGATTTGAAGAGACCCCCGCGTGAACGAAACACCTTGTTGAGTTGCTTGACCTCCAGAAGTGGCCGACTTTCGCTAGCTGCGCGTGCGGCCGGCATCGCATTGCTGGGAATTGCCTCGATCAGGGCACGCGTATAGGGATGTTGAGGATTTTCTAGAATCGCATGGGCGCTGCCCAGCTCGACGATACGTCCCTCGCGCATCACACAGACGCGGGTAGCGATCTCGGCCACCACGCCGAAGTCATGGGTAATGAACATTACCGCCATGCCCCGACGCCTCTGTAAGTCGGCGATCAGTTCGAGTATCTGTGCTTGGGTGGTGACGTCCAGTGCCGTAGTGGGTTCGTCGGCAATCAGTAGTTCCGGTTCAAGTGTCAATGCCATGGCAATCATCACCCGTTGACGCTGGCCTCCGGAGAGTTCGAAGGGATAGGCGCGAATCGCTTTCTCGGGCTGAGGAAGCCCTACCTCGATCAACAGTTCCAGGGCGCGATCACGACGCTGTGCCGAGTTGAGCTTGCCGTGAGCTTCGAATACCTCACCGATCTGGGCACCGACTCGCATCAAGGGGTTCAGAGCGGTCATCGGCTCCTGGAAGATCATGCCGATACGCAGGCCCCGCAGCTTACGATGTTGCCTTTCGTTGAGCATAAGCAGGTTCTGACCATCGAAGATCGCTTCGCCACTGGTGGCACGCACACCCTTGGGCAGCAAGCCCATGACGGCATTGGCGGCCATGGACTTGCCGGAGCCGGACTCACCCACCACGCACATGATTTCACCGCGCTCTACGTCATAGCTGACCTCTTCCACGGCATGGGTGCGGTCGGCGCTGGCGGGTAGAGCGATGGTCAGGTCGCGAATGCTCAATACAGGCTCATTCATGAAAAAGAACTCCTAGCGTTCGCGAGCAAGTTTGGGGTTGAGGGCATCGTCGAGTCCTTCACCCACCAGGTTCAGCGCCAGTACCGTCAGCAAAATGGCGAGCCCCGGGAAGAAGCTCAGCCACCATGCCTGGCGAATTACCGTGCGCGCCGCCCCGATCATGTAACCTCAGGACATCACGTTGGGGTCGCCCAGCCCCAGAAACGAAAGCGCCGATTCCAGCAGGATCGCCGTGGCCACCATCAGCGAGGCCAGCACGATGATTGGCGAGAGGGTGTTGGGCAGAATTTGACGCAAGATGATGGTGACGTTGCTCTGTCCCACCAGGCGCGCAGCCTCGACGTACTCACGATGACGCAACGACATGAATTGCGCCCGCACAAGGCGAGCCACCGGTGGCCAACTGACGATGGCGATGGCTAGTACGATGGAGGTCACGCTAGGCTGCATGATGGCTACCAGCACGATCGCCAGAGCAAAGTTGGGAATGGTCTGAAAGAACTCCGTGAAGCGCATCAGGGCGTCATCCACCAGGCCGCCGTAATAACCGGCGATGGCACCTAAAGGAACGCCGATGGCCAGGGCCACCACAGTGGAGACCAAGCCGATCAATAGCGACACCCAGGCCCCGTGCATTAATCCCGCCGCCACGTCGCGACCCATGGTGTCGGTGCCCAGGAGGAAACCTTCGGCTTCCAGAGGAGAGAGAAAAGGACGCTGGACCATGCGCCAGGGTGATTCGGGATAGAGTATCGGCGCCAGCAGCGCCATCAATATGATCATCGTCAGGATGATCAGGCCGATCAGGGCGCCACGGTTCTGGGCGAAACGTGCGAAGAAGCTCATGAAGCCTCCTTGATACGCGGGTCGGCCAGGCTGTAGACCAGGTCGGTAATGATGTTGAAGACGATCACCAGAGCCGCCGAGAAAAAGAAAATGCCCAGCAGCAGGTTGTAGTCGCGCTGCATCAAGGCCTCGTACATCAAGCGCCCGATGCCGGGCCAGGCGAATACCGTTTCAGTGAGAATGGCGCCTCCCACCATCTGACCGGCCTGCAACCCGGCCAGAGTAATGATCGGTAGCAGCGCATTGCGCAGAACGTGACGCCGCTGGATTAGCCTGGGGGCGAGTCCCTTGGCACGCGCGGTCTTGACGTAATCCTGCTGGCTGGCCTCGAGCATCGAGGCGCGCGTCATGCGGGTATAGATAGCCATGAAAAACAGCGCCAGGGTCGTGGCGGGCAGCACCAGATGCTTGGCTACATCGAGAATATAAGCCAAACCGGTATGTCCGGCCCCCACGGTGTACATGCCGTAGGCGGGTAGCCAGTCGAGATAGACCGAAAACAGCACCACCGACATCAGCGCGACCCAGAACAGCGGCGTTGCGTAGAACACCAAGGCGAGCGCCATGATGATCGAACCGGATATTTTCTTGACCCGAGCGGCGGCAAGTGACCCGGCGAATATGCCCAGGCCCAGTGAGAGAAAGAAGGCGGTACCGGTGAGCAGAAGGGTGGCGGGCAGTCGTGCCAATATCAGGTCGAGTACCGGCATCTGCTGTCGGTAGGAATAACCGAAGTCGAGCGTGGCGACACCTGACACATAGCGCCATAACTGAACGTAGAGGGGCTGGTCGAGGCCGAAACGTTCGCGTAGCTGGCGCAGGAACTCTTGGTCGGTGGCGCCGGCTTCGCCAGCGAGGATGGCGGCGGGGTCACCAGGCGCCATCTGGATCAGGAAAAAGTTGAAGATGATGATCAGGAACAGCACGATCACGGCCTTCAATAGCCGCATCACGATCAGTCGGGCATAAAGCATGCGAAGGCCTCTGCCAATTCAGATGACGAGAAGAGCGGCTAGGAAGAGCGGCAAACAATTACCGCCCTTGGGCATGCCGCCGAAAATGGCTGTCAGCGGTCGAGCCAGGCATCCTTGAAACCGTCATTGACGCCTACGGCGGAGGTCACCAGGTCTTTGACGTCACAGCGATAGATGGTCGGGAAGCCCAATTCCAGCAGCCAGCCCACCGGCACGTCTTCCTGCAGAATCTCCTGGACTTCATGGTAGAGCGCCTCGCGTTCTTCTTCCGGGTAGGCGGTAGCCGCTTCGTTGAACAATTCGTCTACCCGTTCATTCTCGTAACCCGCCACATTATTCCAGGGTGAACCTTTTTCGATATTGGTGGAAAGATAGGTGCGTGAAATACCCAATGCCGGGTCACCGTATTGATAAAGGTAGGTAAAGGCTAGATCATAGTCCCAGTCGCCAAGGCGCTGGTTCCAACCGCCTACATCGGTGGCTTCGGTCTTTACGTTGATGCCGACTTCCTTGAGGTTCTGTTGTACGGCTTCGGCCCAGCGTGTCCAGGTTTCGCCATAAGGCAGCGGCAGCAGTTCGACTTCTTCACCGTCATACCCCATTTCGTCTAACAGTTCGCGGGCTCGCTCCGGGTCGTGGTCGTAAGGCTCGAGGTCTTCGTTCTGAAACTTGGCATTGGAACCAAAGGCACCCAGTGGCACGTTGCCCAAACCATTCCACAATACTTCGCGTGCGAACTCACGGTCCATGGCATACATTACCGCCTGGCGAAAACGTTTGTCGGCGGTGGGGCCTTCGCGATTATTCATCCATAGCATGGCGAAAGGACTGAAGTATTCGCTGCCCTGGTCAGTGATACAGGTATCTTCCATCCCCGATAGACGCGGAATATCGAAGTTCTCCACGGTGCCGTAGGGCAACACGTCCAGCGTACCGTTTTCGTAGGCCACGGCCCTTGAGGCGCCGTCGGGGATAATGTGCCAGTTGATACCATTCAGGTAGGGTAAGCCTTTTTCGTAATAATCTTCGTTCTTGACCAGTTGAATCACGGTACCGCGATCCCAGCTTCCGAACTTGAACGGGCCGGTACCGATAGGGTGATTGTTGGCCTCGTTATCGCGGAAGTCGGTTCCTTCATAGATATGCTTGGGCACCATGGTGAAGGTGCCCGCTTCAAAGGAAATCATGAAGGGACCGAAGGGGTCCTTGAGAGTAAAGACAACGGTATGCTCATCGGTGGCTTCGATAGTTTCGATGTGTTTCAGTACTGCACGGGCACTGGGATTAAGCTCACGATGGAAAACATCGGCGGAAAACACCACATCATCAGCGGTGAAAGGTTCGCCATCATGCCAGGTCACGCCTTCGCGCAAATGGAAGGTATAGGTCAGGCCGTCATCGCTTTTCTCCCAGGACTCAGCGAGTTGCGGCATGGGTTCCAGGTCCGTTGAATAGCGCAGTAGCCCTTCATAGATATTGCCCGCCACGGTGCGGGTCGGAGCATTCTGGATCATGCCTAGCACCAGGCCGGGGGGTTCCGGGTGAATGACAGTGTCGATCACACCGCCGGATTGAGGCTCTTGAGCGAAGGCGTGGGTGGCGGCGAATGCCGCTGTGGCAATGGCAATGGCGAGAGGTGTCTTCATCGGAGCTGCTCCAGTCTTGTCGATATGGGAGTCGAACGCATGGATCGCGTGGGGCATCATTGAATTGACGGGGTTGGGTCTGTCTGGAAAACCCCCTTGAAGACAAGTCTAGCGAGTATGCCGTCAATCCACATTGGCATGATTCCACGTTCATTCAGCACAGCAATGTATTCAACAGTATAAACAGTTCAGCCAGGCTAGCCGCGCTCGCCTGGCTGACGAAGGGATGCAGTTAAGCGGCAGTGGAAGGCATTCTACAAGGAAATATCCCGACCGAAATCTTGCTCACTAATCTCTACTTGCATTTCCGGGGGTAGATAGTGAAATAGTCGGGTGAGTAGAATAGTCGGGTGAGTAGACCGATACCCAGATTGACGATCTGGCCGGACTCCACTTCGCGGACGGCACGCGCCAGGATACGTTGCTGATCAGCTGACATGGACGCGTCCTCCCGGGTTATTGCTGGTCGCCGTGACATGCACAAGATAGCTGACGAAGGCACAGGGGGTGTGGGTACTGGCAGGTGGCAAGGCGCCGGGTTCTTCGACGTTGTAGCACTGGACGATGGCGGATTCGGTGGCCATGGCCATCAGAGGGTTGAAATTGATGGCGGTAGCGCGATAGATGAGGTTGCCGGTCCGCCTGTTCGGCGTGAACCAAGGCGAAGTCGGCATAGAGCGCCGGTTCGATAGCGCAGCGCCGTCCGTTGCACTCGATTTCCCGACGTTTCCCGGCAATTTCCGTGTCCAGACCGATATCGGTGAGAAAGATCGTCACCGTCGAATTGTAAGGTGAACTTTTCGCGATCAACTATCGCTTTGAAACCGGCGTCGACTAGGCTCATAGTCATGGCTGCCATTTTTGTATTTCACAGGAGGTGTTATGTCTTCCACGGTCTTGATCACCGGTGCCAATCGTGGTGTCGGTTTGGCGTTGGCGCAGCATTATCAGCAGGCCGGTTGGGATGTCATCGGGGTTTGTCGCAGCACTTCACAGGAACTCGCTGAAGCTGCCCGGCAAGTCATCGATAACATCGATGTCACCCAGGCCCAGGATGTAGCGCGACTGGCCGAAAAGCTTAACGGCGTCTCGCTCGACCTGTTGATCAACAATGCCGGGCTGCTACATGACGAATCCCTGGGGTCAATTGATTTCGACAGTATCCGCGAGCAGATGGAGGTCAATGCCTATGCACCGTTACGGGTGACCGAGGCCTTGCTGTCATGCTTAGGAGATGGGGCTAAAATCGCCAATATTACCAGCCGCATGGGGTCGATGGCCGACAATGATTCCGGTGGGCGCTATGGCTACCGTGCCTCAAAAGCCGCATTGAATGCCTTTGGCAAGTCGTTGGCGGTAGACCTCGCTCCTCAGGGCATTGCCGTGGCACAGTTGCATCCAGGCTACGTGAAGACTCGCATGGTCAATTTCGGCGGCATGATTACCCCGGAAGAGGCGGCAGCCGGGATTGCCGAACGTATCGAGGCATTGAGCCTTGAGACCACCGGGGGTTTCTGGCACAGCAATGGTGAGCCGCTGCCTTGGTAGGCATCGCAAGAAACCGCCGCCAAGGATCCAGTCAGGTGGCGGTTATTCTATGAATCCAGGTTTGAAGCTTTGGGTTTCTGGTTAGATTTCATCCCACAGTTGACGCCGAAAATCGGTGGTTAATTCGGCAACCTTGTTCATTCGACTGTAGTGGGCCTCCGTCATGGTGTTGATCATGTCCTGATAGCAGCTAGCTATCGCCTCCTGGGATGGCGGTCCGTCATCAGCAGTGAAACACTGTGAGAGCTTTTCGCCACTTTCCGCCAAGGTATGCAGAAACTGCGCTTCCATCTGCATGGCTTGGGTGAGGTTTTTCAGCCATGCCTCTTGCATTTTTATCACTGGGACGAAGCCTTGCAGCATTTGCTGGCTCCACCACTCCATACCTGGCTGAGTAGTGGGAAACCCCGTGAAGAGAGTATCGAGCTTCTTTTCAGGCTTTTGGGTGCCCATCTTGAGACTCCTTGTTATTTAGCTTCATTAAAAAGTGTGTGCTTATTCTAGAAAAGGGTCTTTTAATCAGTATAGCCAACGCATGCGATGAATAAAGCGCTATAGCGGTTATTTTGATGAAAATAAAGGGCGTTTGTAACAAATTGAAATTTATGTGAGTGCAATATAAGGAGAAATTTATGTGGGGCTTAATAAAATCTGTACTGGCAGCTTTTCTAGGGGTGCAAAAGGAAGAACAGCGACGTAAGGATTTTAGTGCCTCGAGCCCATGGGGCTTCATTATTACGGCGGTCATTCTGGCGATAATCTTCGTGGTAGGCCTGGCTGGGTTGGCGATATGGGTGGCGCGCTGAAAAGCGTTGAGAGCGAAACCTATGTTGAAGGTGACGAATAGCTTAGGGTTTCTATACTGCTATTAACTCATAATAACCCTGACCTGATTTAAAAGTGAGTAATAACAACAATAACTGCGGAGGTATCCATGCGATCACTGTGGCGTTGGATCGTCAGTAGCAGCGTTTTCCTGAGCATCACGTCGGTGCATGCCAACGGCTGGAACATGCCGCGGGGCGTCACCGACGTCAGTGGCGAAATTTACGGCTTGCATATGACCATCTTCTGGATATGTGTGGTCATCGGCGCTGTCGTCTTTGGGGCGATGTTCTATTCCTTGTTTCGCTATCGGCATTCCAAGGGAGCCAAGTCAGCCAATTTCCATGAGCACACCACCGTTGAAATCTTCTGGACGACCATTCCTTTGCTGATTCTGGTGGGTATGGCTGTGCCAGCCACGGCGACATTGACCAAGATGTACGATGCTTCCGAGGCTGATCTGGATGTCATGATCATCGGCCAGCAATGGCGCTGGCGCTATGAGTACCTAGGCGAAGAAGTGGCTTTCACTTCCAACATGAGTACGCCAAGGGCTCAGATCTCGGGTGAAGAGGGCTTCGGTGAGCATTATCTTAGAGAAGTGGATGAGCCGCTCGTGTTGCCGATCAATCGCAAGGTACGTTTTCTGATGACCTCAGATGATGTCATCCATTCCTGGTGGGTACCGGAACTGGCCGTCAAGCAAGATACTATTCCCGGGTTCATTAACGAAAACTGGGTGAATATCAATGAACCGGGGATTTATCGGGGGCAGTGCGCGGAATTATGTGGCATCGACCATGCGTTCATGCCGATTGTCGTGCACGCCATGGAGGAAGCGGAATTCGACGCATGGATGGTGGAGCGCAAGGAAGCCATGGAGCAGGAAGCCTTAGGGGTCGATCGTGAATGGGAAATGCAGGAACTGATGGCACGAGGCGAGACTGTCTTCGAGTCGATATGCGCCGCTTGCCACCAAAGTGAAGGCCAAGGCGCGCCTCCGGCATTTCCGGCATTGGCCGGTAACGCAAGATTGATCGAGGATCGTGAATGGCATATCCAGACCGTGATCAATGGGGTTTCCGGTGCGGCCATGCCAGCATTTCGCAATACGCTGAATCCGGTGGAGTTGGCATCTGTGGTGACCTATACGCGTAATGCCTGGGGTAACGATACGGGTGACAGCGTGCAACCCGCTGATATAGCCAGGCGTCTTGCTCAATAACGTTTCGTGATGACGAGCTTTCTCTATTTCAAAAAACACAATTTCTGGAGAGTTTCATGGCGCCTAAGTTACCTCCGACCTATCCTCTTGAGCACAGTGCGACCACTGCGGCTGGGAGCCAGGCTCCAACGCATCATGCGCCGCCACGCGGTATTCTGCGCTGGTTATTGACCACCAATCATAAAGAGATTGGTTCCCTGTATTTGATCTTTTCCTTGATCATGTTCTTCATCGGCGGAATTTTCGCACTGGTGATACGAGCGGAGCTATTCCAGCCAGGCCTGCAATTGGTCAACCCTGAGTTTTTCAACCAGATGACCACCATGCATGGGTTGATCATGGTGTTCGCTGCGGTAATGCCGGCCTTTACCGGCCTGGCTAACTGGATGATTCCGCTGCAGATCGGAGCGCCGGACATGGCATTGCCGCGACTGAATAACTTCAGTTTCTGGTTGTTGCCGGTAGCCTTCACCTTGTTGCTTTCCACACTTTTCATGCCTGGCGGCGGTCCGAATTTCGGCTGGACGTTTTATGCGCCGCTTTCCACCACCTATGCACCGCCCTCGACGACCTTCTTCATTCTAGCGCTACATATTGCCGGTATCAGTTCGATACTGGGAGCGATCAACATTATCGCCACCATCCTGAATATGCGTGCACCGGGCATGCGCATGATGGACATGCCGCTGTTCGTGTGGACCTGGCTGATTACCGCCTTTCTATTGATTGCCGTCATGCCGGTATTGGCGGGGGTCATCACCATGATGCTGATGGACATCAACTTCGGGACCAGTTTTTTTAGTGCGGCGGGTGGCGGTGACCCAGTGCTTTTCCAGCACCTCTTCTGGTTTTTCGGCCATCCCGAAGTGTACATAATGATTCTGCCGGCCTTCGGTATCGTCTCGGTGATTATTCCGACCTTCGCGCGCAAACCGCTGTTCGGCTATCCCTCGATGGTGTATGCGACTGCCTCGATCGCATTGCTGTCATTCATGGTGTGGGCACATCATATGTTCGTGGTGGGGCTGCCGCTGGCGGCCGAACTGTTTTTCATGTACTCCACCATGCTGATCGCCGTTCCCACCGGGGTGAAGATATTCAACTGGATCACCACTTTATTTCGCGGCTCGATCAGTTTTGAATCGCCCATGTTGTTCTCATTGGCATTTGTGGTGTTATTTACCATTGGGGGATTTTCCGGCTTGATGCTGGCTATTTCTCCTGCAGATTTTCAATATCACGACACCTACTTTGTGGTGGCGCACTTTCATTACGTACTAGTACCTGGGGCGGTGTTTGCGATCATGGCGGCGGTTTATTACTGGCTGCCCAAGTGGACGGGCCATTACCCTAATGAGCGTTTAGCACAATGGCACTTCTGGCTTTCCGTGATCGGGGTCAACCTGACGTTCTTTCCCATGCACTTTTCTGGGCTTGCCGGCATGCCCCGGCGAATTCCGGACTATGCCCTGCAGTTTGCCGACTTTAATATGCTTTCCAGCCTTGGGGCCTTTCTTTTCGGCTTTTCTCAGCTGTTGTTTGTACTGGGTGTAGTGCTTTGCGTTCGTGGAGGCAAGAAGGCCCCCGCTCAAGCATGGGAAGGCGCATGGGATCTCGAATGGACGGTGCCCAGTCCGGCTCCCTTGCACACCTTTGAAACACCGCCTGTGTTCAAGCGCCCGACCCCCTGAATCATGGCCAAACCTATAGGTATGAGGTGGCGATATGAACAATCAACAACAAGAAATTTTCGAGCAGAGGGTAGGCATTCGGCGAACGGTAGGGAGAAGCATTGCAGCGCTAGTGGGCATGTTTGCCTTTGCGTTTGCACTGGTACCGCTGTATGACGCTTTTTGTCGCCTTACCGGGATTAACGGCAAGGTGGATACCACGGCGCAGGCATTTGTGCATGAAAACGTGGACGAATCGCGTTATGTCACCGTGCAATTCATTACCCGCGGAAGTGCGGGCTTGCCGTGGAAAATGGACGTGGAAACCCAACAAGTTCGCGTTCACCCTGGCCAGCCGACGGAAGTGGATTTCACGTTCAGCAATCAAAGTGACCAGTCCAACTGGGGGCGAGCGGTACCCAGTGTCTCGCCTTCAGAAGCATCACCGCACTTACGCAAGATGAGCTGCTTCTGCTTTGCCGAACAGCAACTCCAAGCCGGTGAGAAATTGACGATACCGTTGGTATTCCAGCTCACTCATGAACTGCCCGAGGAGATCTCCACTATCACGCTGGTTTACACCCTGTACCCGGTCAAGAATAGGGTTAGCCAGTTATCCAGCCAGCAAACGCAGCATGCGGGAGGCACGATATGAGCGGTGGCACTTATTACGTTCCTGCAACCAGCCGGTGGCCCATATTGGGCTCAGTTGCGCTGGGAATAATGATGTTCGGTATCGGCATGCAGTTGGTCTATGACGCCAGTAGTATCATCATGCTAGTAGGCTTGGTAGGCATACTTTCGGTCATGGGATTCTGGTTTCGCGATGTAGTGCGAGAATCGCGCGGGGGGCTCTACGATGCCCAGATGGACCGTTCGTTTCGCTGGGGTATGGGGTGGTTCATCTTTTCCGAGGCGATGTTTTTCGCGGCCTTTTTCGGTGCCTTGTTCTATATACGTACCTTTGCGGTGCCTTGGCTTGGCGGCGAAGGGGAAAAAGGCATTTCCGCCTTGCTATGGCCTGATTTCGTGCCCCAATGGCCGTTGATGAATCCCCCGGATGAAGCTGTCGTGGGTCCAAGAGGAATCTTCAGCCCGTGGCAGTTGCCGTTGGTCAATACGCTGATACTGGTAACATCCAGTATTACCTTGACCGTAGCGCATGAGGCGCTGAAGGAAGGCCATCGCAAGATATGCCGTAACTGGCTGACAGGTACGGTACTACTTGGTCTGTGTTTTATTCTGATTCAGGGACTTGAGTATTACGAAGCCTATGCACATTACGGTATCACCCTTGAAGCCGGCATTTTCGGTGCTACCTTTTTCATTCTCACCGGATTTCATGGGGTCCACGTAATAGTGGGAACGATCATCCTGACGGTAATGCTTGTCCGTGTGCATCAGGGCCATTTTGCAAAGGAAAACCACTTCGCTTTCGAAGCCGCCTCCTGGTACTGGCATTTCGTGGATGTGGTATGGATCGGGTTGTTCATTTTCGTGTACGTCATCTAGCGCCTAACCTAGTTGACCCGACAGGAAGCCGTATAGCAGCAGGCCCATCAATAGGCATCCAAGGCCGATACGCCATTTCAATGAGGACAACAAGCGTCGAGAGGCTGAGTCATCACGTAATAAAAAGCCCGCACCTGCACCTAGGCTGATCACCATGGCGAAAAAGACAAGAGCAATGGATACTTTGAGTAACATGGCGGTTTCCTCGAAAACTGGCTGGCGTCTAGGGGGATGGTGCATTTTCTGGTCATTGATTGTGATAACGGGAATAGCTCTGGGACTATGGCAGTGGGAAAGAGCCATTGACAAGCAAAATGCAATAGCGCAGCGAGAGGCTGCCCCCGCACTGGTCAATCCCGACACTTCACCCAGTGACGGCGCCTGGGTCACTGTAACGGGCGACTATCTGGCAGAGCATACCCTGTTCCTGGATAACCGGATTCTTGGCCGGCGCCTGGGTGTCGCGGTACTGACGCCTTTACGTGATGAACAGGGACGCCTCTGGCTGATGCAACGGGGGTTTCTGGAAACCGGTCCTAGCCGAGCGACGCCAGAAACGACGACACCCAGCGGCCCTGTAGAAGTTCGAGGTCGTTGGCAAGAAGCGGGCGATCGAGGGCCTTTATTCGGCCCCAATGCCGAACAACAACGGCTACAGCAGATTCGCCTTGAAGCATGGTCCATACGGGGTGAATTTGCCTATCCGGGCTGGTTGCATCTGGAAGAAGGTCCCGGTGTGCTGGATAGCTGGTGGAAACCTAACGTAATGCCACCCAGTCGGCATTTCGGCTATGCCGTCCAATGGTGGGGGTTGGCGCTGGCCGCGGCGGTTGTCATGCTCCTCGGGGGGCGTCGTTTGCACCGCGATAGGCGGGATGAATAAACACAATAAAAGGAGCGGGCTTCATGAAATATTTGAGCAGAGCGGGACGCCAAAAACTCAAGCTCGTGCTTTTGATCAGCGTGTTTCTGTTACCCATGGTGGCGGCCTGGGGCATGGTGGAATGGCGACTGGGTATACCCGAGCAACGCACCGCACACGGGATTCTGAATCCGGAAATTCCACCGCTTTCAGATTGGCCTCTAGAAGACGTAGCGTATTCGAAAACGCAAGAAACAGTCCCTGAAGGCACGGCCCTTGAAAAAAATGCCCTAGAAAGTCCAGCGACTGAAGCTCCAGAAGGGCAAGTCTCCGAGACTTGGATATTGGCATTTGACTGCAAGGAAGATTGCACTGCCCAGGCGGACCAGTGGTGGCGTCTGCATCGGGCGCTGGGACGCGAAGCTGTTCGTGTCAGTCGCCTGCGGATTGGAGGTGCTATCGAGGCATTGCCTGGTGAAAAAGTGGGAGACTGGCAAGCACGTCCCGGCTGGGTAAAGGAGGGGGATATATGGATTCTCGACCCCCAAGGTCGCCCGGTTTTGGCATTCAGTGGCGGCACACAAGCGGCTGACGTACTCAAGGACATCAAGCATTTGTTGCGCGTGAATCCAGACTATTGAACAAAATCCATGGGCGGCGGCAAAAGGACGAATACTCAATGGCAAGTCACCTTCTAGAGTCTCGTTTGAGATGGCTTCTGCGGCTGACATTGGCGGGGACGGTCTTTACCGCCATCGTGATACTGGTTGGCGCATGGACACGTTTGGTCGATGCCGGTCTAGGTTGCCCGGACTGGCCGGGATGTTATGGAAGACTGGTGGTGCCTGACACTGGCTATGCTGCCTTGCGCCATCCAGAGTCTCCACTGGAACCTTTCAAGGCCTGGATGGAAATGATTCATCGCTATATCGCGACACTCTTGGGGGTCGCGGTCCTGGGAGTGGTCGCGCTTGGATGGCGTTTACGACACGCACGACAATATCCATGGCGGCTGAGTATCGCGTTGCTGGTAGTGATCCTCCTTCAAGGCGCTTTTGGCGCATTCACAGTGACATTGCAGTTATGGCCCCAGGTGGTGACGTTGCATCTGCTGGGCGGCTTGAGTGTGTTAATCATTTTTCTTTGGCTACACTTGAGGTTGCGACGATTTGCGGCAGGGCGTCCATATTCATCACCCAGGCGGCTGAATGCCTTGTGGCTGGGAGCCGCGGCGATACTGGTCATGCAGCTGGCGCTGGGAGGGTGGGTCTCAAGCAATTATGCGGGTATTGCCTGCCAAGGATTTCCAGCCTGCAATGGCCAGTGGTGGCCGGAAATGGATGTTAGCGAAGGCTTTCATCTGACTCAGACGGTAGGGCCGAACTATCTCTATGGCCAATTACATGCTGATGCACGTACGGCAATCCACATTGCGCATCGGTTAGGTGCTGTGCTGTCGGGAATTGCCCTTTTGACGCTCTGGTTGCGTTATCGACAGCAAGCCTCTTTGCGCGCTGTGCTGTCTGGTGTCGTGGCGGTTTATTTCGTTCAAGGTGGGCTAGGCGTGGCCAATGTGCTGCTTGGGCTGCCGCTATGGCTGGCGCTGTTACATACCGCCGGCGCCATAGCGTTGACGTTAGGTCTAGTGACGGCGTTCTGGACGTGGCGCCATTCCACTGGATGGGAAGAAGATATAACCGTAATCAAGGAGGCAAGCCATGCCAATGCGTAATGGGGCAATGACACTGCAATCGTCGGCGTTTTCGGCGACGGCATGGGGATGGCGAGACTTGCTGGGGTTGTGCAAGCTTCGGGTGGTGGTGGTCATGTTGGTCTGTGCCTTGGTGGGTATGGCATTGGCAACACCGGGAATTCCGCCTATCAGCAATGTTGTGTTCGGCTTGATCGGCATCGGGCTTACCTCCTGTGGAGCCGCTGCCTTCAATCATATTGTCGACCGGCGCTTGGATGCCTTGATGTCACGTACCTCGCATCGGCCAATGGCGAGTAAAAGACTTCCAGTAAGCGTCGGGCTCACTTGGGCAATAATCCTTTCTGGCGCGGGCGTGGGCCTGTTGGCTTGGCAGGTCAATGCCTTGACGGCGGTGCTGACGTTTGCCTCCTTGATTGGCTATGCGCTGATCTACACCGCTTTTCTCAAGCGTGCCACACCCCAGAATATTGTTATCGGAGGCGTTGCCGGTGCTGCACCGCCACTACTTGGGTGGACCGCTATTACCGACCAGCTTGGGCCTGAACCGTTATTGCTCCTGCTGATCATTTTTGCCTGGACACCGCCGCATTTCTGGGCCTTGGCGATACATAAGTGCGATGACTATGCCCGGGCAGGCATTCCCATGTTGCCGGTAACCCACGGGCTGGCTTTCACTCGTTTGCAGGTGTGGTTATATGGCTGGTTGACAGTGGGAGTCACGTTGTTGCCATTTGTCATTGGCATGAGTGGGGAACTTTACCTAGCGGGCATTGCGCTGTTGAATGGCCGCTTCATGTACTGGAACTGGAAAGTATGGCGAGGCCATGATCCACAAGCACCGATGGCGGCTTTCTGGTTCTCGATCCGTTACTTGCTTGGGGTGTTTGGCGTGTTGCTATTGGATCATTACGCTGCGGTGATGGCGTGGTAACTAAAACTTATTGGGATTTGGTAACTATCTAGGTGGTGTGTACAATTGTCGTCAAGCAATTGTTGGTTTGCAATTTCACGCTGCCGCTGGAGGAACGATATTCCAATGAATACAACCGTTATGCTGATATTACTCGGGCTTGGTCTGGTGATAGTGATCGGCCTGGCCGCCTATGCCTTTACCCTACGCCGAGAAGTAATGCGCCGTGATAGGTATCGCCAGGAGGAGGAGCGCCGAGCTCAGGAAAATAGCCTGGAAAATCTCGATTGGGTGATCAGTGCGCTGTTGCAAGAACAGGTAGAAATCACTGAAGGAGCTTGGCGGTGTAAGGTCCTCCTGGAAATCATCGATCCAAACTTGGCCGAACAGGAAAGATTCCGCGCCTTTGCGGAAATGTACAACCGAACTCATCATCTCAAGACGCATTCAGCCCGCAAACAGCTAACACCGCGTGAACGTATGCAAGAAGACAAGCAAAGATTGGAAATCGAAAACGAAATGCGTCCAAGAGTGCTGGCAGCAGCAGCAGCGGTTAAAAAATGGCGTCAGGAAGGGCCAAACGCCTTGCATTGAAAGTTAATGTTACCTATAAGTTTGGTAAAGAGCCTGAGGAGGGAATCATTTTAATAATCAATTAAATTTAATTTTCTAGGCTGAGCCCCAAACAGCACCTGCAAGAAAGCTTCGAAAATGTGGGTTGTTTTTCGATTCAGTACCGCAATCCATGGTTTCCCATGTAGACTATGAACTTGAACCACAGGTTCCGTTCCAAATAGCTTTTGTTTAGAAGAGCTGGGTTCTTAGCATACATACTGGATGGCTGTAATTTTCCCTGTCGGTCATGTCAGCATTAAACGAAGAAGGAGTTTTATACATGAAAAAATCAACAACTGGCTTGCTACTCGGTTCCGCTTTGGTTGTCGGCCTTTCCGGCTGTGCCAATACGGGTACTCAGGCGTCTGGCCAAGGTGCAGCGGGTGCTAGCAGTGACCGTAGCTGGTACCAACATCCCATGGTATGTGGTCTGGCGGGTAGTGTGATCGGTGGTGGTATTGGTTATGCCACTAGCAGCACGTCAGATGAAGACAGTGGTGCTGCTATCGGTGCCACCGCTGGTGCTACCATCGGCGCTATGTTGTGTGCTGACAGCACGCCTGTAGCAGTTGCCCCGCAATGCCCGAGCTACGGCGAAGTGCCCGCAGGCGTGGCAGTGGATGCAGAAGGCTGTCCGCTAGATTCCGACAATGACGGTGTGCCCGATTATCGTGACCAGTGCCCGGGTACTCCTGCCGGCGTTGAGGTGAATGCTCAGGGTTGCCCGCTGGATTCCGACAACGACGGCGTGGCGGATTATCGTGACCAGTGCCCGAATACCCCGGCCGGTGTAGAAGTGAACGCATTGGGTTGCCCGGAAAGCGTTGTGCTGGAAGACGTGAATTTCGAATTTGATTCCGCCCAGCTGACACTTAATGCACGTGAAGTGCTTGATGATGTCGCTGAGCGTCTGGCTAACAATCCCGGTGTGCGCGTGCGTATCGAAGGGCACACTGACTCCATGGGTTCTGCCGAATACAACAAGGACCTCTCGCAGCGTCGTGCTGAATCTGTCGCTAACTATATGGCTCAGCGTGGCATCAGCGAAGATCGCATGATGGCGGTCGGTTATGGTGAAGAGCGTCCGATCGCAACCAACGAGACCGATGAAGGCCGTGCACGCAACCGTCGCGTTGAACTGGATGAGTGGAACTAAGCAAGCCGCTTTCGTATGCAATAGCAGGTTGAGTATTGCTGTTCATGCGGTACATGAAAAAGGAGGCCGAACGGCCTCCTTTTTTGTGTCTCTCAGTTTTTCCCGTTACGCGCATCTGTTAGGCTAGCCAGCGCTATTTAGCACCGCTTTATCCTCTTAACGACCATTGATAGCGAAATGTGATCCTTGGTATGGATCACCACTGCGCTCAAGGAATTATCGAATGCCCATCGTAACGCTGCCGGATGGTAGCCAGAAAACGTTTGATGCCCCTGTTTCCATCATGCAGCTTGCAGCGTCCATTGGCCCTGGTTTGGCCAAGGCCTGTGTGGCAGGCAAGATTGATGGCAATCTGGTAGATGCCGCTGATCTCATTGAACACGATGCCAATGTGGCGATCGTGACGGCACGTGATCCAGAAGGGCTGGAAATTATCCGCCATTCCTGTGCTCACTTGATCGGCCATGCGGTCAAACAGCTTTTTCCTGATGCCAAGATGGCTATTGGTCCGACAATCGATGACGGTTTCTATTACGATATCGATTTTGGGGCCCCTGTCACCCCAGATGATATGGACACGATCGAAAAACGCATGAAAGCGTTGATCGAGCGCGAATACGATGTAGTGCGTGAGTACGTTGACCGTGACAAGGCGATGCTGACTTTCTTGCATCGCGATGAGCCTTATAAGCAGGAAATTATTCGCGAGATACCGGAAGGTGCTTCGATCCGGCTGTATCACCATGAAGAATACACTGATATGTGTCGCGGTCCCCATGTGCCCAACACCCGACACTTGAAAGCTTTTAAATTGACCAAGCTGGCCGGTGCCTACTGGCGTGGCGATGCTTCCAAACCCATGCTGACCCGCCTTTATGGAACGGCCTGGAGTGATAAAAAGCAGCTCAATGCCTACCTGAAGCGTCTTGAAGAAGCCGAAAAGCGCGATCACCGTAAGCTGGCGCGCAAGATGGATCTATTTCATCTGCAGGAAGAAGCGCCGGGCATGGTGTTCTGGCATCCCAATGGCTGGACGATGTATCAGGCGTTGGAAGATTACATGCGTCGCATCCAACGCGAACATGGCTACCAGGAAATCCGGACACCCCAAGTGGTCGATTTATCCTTGTGGAAAAAATCAGGCCATTGGGGCCACTACAGCGAGCTGATGTTCACCACGGAATCAGAAAAGCGCGAGTATGCGGTAAAGCCGATGAACTGCCCGTGCCATGTGCAGGTATTCAATCAAGGACTGAAAAGCTACCGTGACCTGCCGCTGCGTTTGGCGGAATTCGGCAGCTGCCACCGTAACGAGCCTTCCGGTTCCTTGCACGGCCTGATGCGTGTGCGTAGTTTTACCCAGGATGATGCGCATATATTTTGTACGGAAGGGCAGATTCAGGCAGAGGCCGAAGCGTTTATCGCCTTGACCCTTCAGGTATATGAAGCGCTCGGGTTTGATGAAGTGGAGCTTAAGCTCTCGACTCGTCCGGAAGATTTCATGGGTGAGTCTCACCTCTGGGATCAAGCGGAAGCCGGCCTTGAAGCAGCACTTGACTCCACAGGGCTGGAATGGACCCTACAGCCGGGCGAGGGGGCATTTTATGGCCCGAAAATTGAATTTTCTTTGCGCGATTGTCTCAATCGTGTGTGGCAATGTGGTACGCTACAGCTCGATTTTAACTTGCCGGGCAGGTTGGGCGCTCAGTTTGTGGATGAAGATGGCAGCCGAAAAACGCCAGTCATGTTACACAGGGCGATTCTCGGTTCCTTCGAACGCTTTCTGGGAATACTGATTGAACATTATGCCGGTGCCATGCCATTGTGGCTTGCTCCCCAGCAGGTAGTGGTCATGACGATTACTGATGCTCAGCGGGATTATGCCCTTGCGCTAGAGAAACGTTTGCAGAAAAATGGCTTGCGAGCCAAGGCGGACTTGAGGAACGAGAAAATCGGCTTTAAAATCCGCGAGCATACGTTGCAGAAAGTTCCCTATCTCCTGGTGGTAGGAGATAAGGAAGTCGAAGCTGACTCAGTTGCCGTGCGTACGCGTACAGGCGAAAATCTCGGCACCATGACGGTTGATGAATTCATCAAACGAGCGGATGCGGAGCGAGAAGCTCTAGCGATATCGACAATTGCCTAAGGAGACGGAACGATCAAGCGAAGCAGCCAGCGCGGGCGCCCTCAAGACAAGCGCCCCCCAATGAACGAGAGAATTACCGACGAAGAAGTACGCCTGATTGATAGCGACGGTGAGCAGTTGGGCGTAGTGCCCACTACCGAAGCCCTCGAGCGTGCTGAAGCTGCCGGTATGGATCTCGTGCAAATATCAAATGCCGATCCGATCGTGTGTAAGATCATGGATTACGGCAAATTCGTCTTTGAGCAGAAAAAGCAGAAAGCGGCTCAAAAGAAGAAGACAAAGCAAATCCAGGTGAAGGAAGTCAAATTCCGTCCTGGCACCGATGAAGGCGATTATCAGGTCAAGCTGAAAAACCTGACACGCTTTCTGGAAGGTGGTGACAAAGGCAAGGTCACATTGCGCTTCCGTGGGCGGGAAATGGCACACCAGGATATCGGCCGCCGGCTGATGGAACGGATAGCCAACGACCTGGAAGAGATCGGAGCCGTGGAGTCCTTTCCTAAAATGGAAGGACGCCAGATGGTCATGATCATTGCCCCGAAGAAAAAGTGATCCAACGGCGTTTTCAACGGGCCACCGCTGTTGCGGTGGTCGGCCCTGGATTTTCTAAAAAACTTGAGCGGAGTTACTCTCATGCCGAAAATCAAGAGCAACAGTGGTGCTGCGAAGCGCTTCAAGAAGACAGCTAGCGGCTTCAAGCACAAGCAGTCTTTCCGTAGCCACATTCTGACCAAGAAGTCGAGCAAGCGTAAGCGTCACCTGCGGGGTACGAAGCTGATTCACGATGCCGATAAGGCGCTGATTCAGCGTATGCTGCCCAACCTCTAAGGTTACGTTGTCGTTTTCTCTGGATGCCGTGAATACTCGGCATCAGCTATAAAGTCAGGAGTGTGTTATGGCCCGTGTCAAACGTGGCGTTGTCGCCCGTCGTCGTCACAAGAAGATTCTTAAGCAAGCTAAAGGTTACTATGGTGCGCGGTCACGCGTTTTCCGTGTAGCCAAGCAGGCTGTCATCAAAGCTGGTCAGTATGCCTATCGCGACCGCCGTAACCGCAAGCGTCAGTTCCGTGCGTTGTGGATTCAGCGTATCAACGCTGGTGCTCGTCAGAACGGCATGTCCTACAGCCGTTTTGTCGGTGGTCTGAAGAAAGCCGGTATCGAGATTGATCGCAAGGTACTGGCTGATCTGGCCGTTCACGAGAAGGCAGCATTTGCCGCTATCGTGGAAAAAGCCAAGGCTGCCCAGTAAAGGCATACATGCCGGGCAACTGAAGAGTTGCACAACTGTACTGCATGATATGTCCGTGGTCATTTCAGTGTGACCCATCCAGGGGAAGAGCAGCCGCTCTTCCCCTGTTTTTTTGTCACCCTATTGTTGCCTCCCCAATGCTGAACTTGGGGCCGCCTAATTCGGAGTTAATCGGATGGAACACCTTCCCACTCTGGTGTCTGAAGCTCGCCATGCCATCCAGGCAGCGGATAGTGTTGTCGCACTGGAAGAAATTCGTGTCAGCTATCTCGGCAAGAAAGGCGAAGTGACGGCCTTGCTCAAGGGCTTGGGCAAGTTGCCGCCCGAAGAGCGACCTGCTGCTGGTGAGCAGATCAATCAGGCAAAGCAGGCACTGGCCCAGGAAATCGATACGCAACGCCAGCAGCTGGAAGATGTCGCCTTGCAGGCGCGCCTGTCGGCCGAGCGTATCGATGTCACCTTGCCGGGGCGTGGACAGCCAAACGGCGGGTTGCATCCGGTCACACGCACGCTTGAGCGTATCGAGGAACTGTTTACCCGGATTGGCTTTGACGTGGCGGTGGGGCCGGAAATCGAAGACGATTACCATAACTTTGAAGCGCTGAATATTCCGGCTCACCACCCGGCGCGCGGAATGGCGGATACTTTTTATTTTGACGCCACCAGGCTGTTGCGTACCCATACGTCGCCTGTGCAAGTGCGCACCATGAAGGCTGAAAAGCCGCCAATACGCATCGTCTGCCCCGGGCGCGTATATCGCAGCGACTCCGACCTGACCCACACCCCGATGTTTCATCAGGTGGAAGGGTTGTTGGTGGACGAGGATGTCAGTTTTGCCGATCTCAAAGGCACCATAGAAGATTTCCTGCATGCGTTTTTCGAACGTGATGATCTTTCCGTTCGCTTCCGGCCTTCCTATTTTCCCTTTACCGAACCCTCCGCCGAGGTGGATATTCAGTGCGTGATGTGCAGCGGTGAAGGATGCCGTGTGTGTTCAAACAGTGGTTGGCTGGAAGTGATGGGTTGCGGCATGGTGCACCCCGAAGTGTTCCGCCACAGTGGTATCGATAGCGAGCGTTTCACTGGTTTCGCCTTCGGTATGGGAGCCGAGCGCTTGGCCATGTTGCGCTATGGTGTCAATGACTTGCGCCTGTTCTTCGAGAACGACCTGCGCTTTCTTCGCCAGTTCGCCTGATACCGCCACCAAACACAGGAATCACCATGAAATTCTCTGAAAAATGGTTGCGTGACTGGGTGTCACCGCAGCTGGATACGCAAGCCATGGCCGACCAAATTACCATGGCGGGTCTGGAAGTGGATGCTGTCGCCCCTGTAGCGGCTGCATTCGGCGGGGTGGTGGTGGCTGAAGTACTCAGCAAGACCCAGCACCCGAATGCCGACAAGCTCAACGTATGCAGCGTGGATGATGGCAGCGGTGATCCTGTCCAGGTGGTATGCGGGGCACCCAACGTCGCAGTGGGGCAGAAAGTGCCTTTTGCGCAGGTTGGTGGGCTATTGCCGGGCGACTTCAGGATCAAGAAAGCCAAGCTGCGCGGTGAAGAGTCCTTCGGCATGATCTGCTCGGCCTCCGAGTTGGGGTTGGAGGAAGAGACGTCTCCCGGCATCCTGGTATTGCCCGATAGCGCCCCTGTAGGAGAGAGCTTTCGCGACTACATGGGCCTCGATGATCACACCATTGAAGTGGATCTCACGCCGAATCGTGGCGATTGCTTGAGCATCAAGGGCATGGCACGAGAAGTGGGGGTACTCAATCGGTTGGCCGTAACAGGGCCCGAGATGGCAACGATCGAGGCTGCTCATGATGAAACCTTTGCGGTAACGCTAGAGGCGCCTGAGAACTGCCCGCGTTATATCGGTCGCTTGATTTCCGAGGTCAATCCGACTGTCGAAACGCCGCTGTGGATGGTGGAATGCCTGCGCCGGAGTGGTGTGCGCTCGATCGATCCTGTGGTTGATGTCACCAACTACGTCATGCTGGAGTTAGGGCAGCCGCTGCATGCCTTTGATCGGGAAAACTTGCAGGGCGGCATTGTGGTGCGTATGGCCAAGCAAGACGAAATGCTGACGTTGCTCGATGGTCAGCGCATCGCCTTGCGTCCTGAAACGCTGGTGATTGCCGATGAAAACGGCCCCTTGGCCATGGCCGGGGTCATGGGGGGAGAACATTCGGGCGTCAGCGCAAAAACCCGCACCATTTTTCTGGAATCGGCATTTTTCACCCCGCTGGCGATTGCGGGGCAAGCGCGCTCCTATGGCCTGCATACCGATGCTTCCCATCGATTCGAGCGGGGAGTTGACCCGGGCCTGACCGCATTGGCCGTCGAACGCGCCACTCAGCTTTTGCTCGAGATATGTGGCGGACGTCCCGGCCCCTTGGTTGAGGCAGTCAGCGAGGCTCATCTGCCTGATTCAGCGCATATTACCCTGCGAGCGCAGCGTTTGGCCCAGGCGCTGGACAAGGACCTGGCTGCGGATGAGGTAACCGATATTTTGCAGCGGCTGGGTATGCAGGTACTTGCCGATGACAACGGCTGGCAGGTTCAGGCGCCCAGTTGGCGGTTTGATATTGCCATCGAAGAGGACTTGATCGAAGAAGTTGCTCGGATACACGGTTACAATAATTTGCCGTCGCGTCGCCCCTCTGCACGCTTGGCATTGCGTTCATCCAACGAAGCGCGCCTGAGTGAATCGCAGCTACGCCATCAGATGGTGGCAAGAGGCTATCAAGAAGCGGTGACCTACAGCTTCGTGGCCCCGGAATTGCAGGCAACGATATTGCCTGATGCGGTTTCACCCAAGCTTGCGAATCCTATTTCCGCCGATCTTTCGGTAATGCGGGCGAGCCTATTCCCCGGCTTGATTCGCGCCATGGAGCACAACCTCAACCGCCAGCAAAGCCGCATTCGCTTGTTCGAGACTGGCTTGGTCTTCAACGGTGAACTGGATGGCTTGTCCCAGGTGCCCATGCTGGGTGCTCTGGCTTGCGGTCCGCGTGACGCCGAGGGGTGGGCAGCTAACCGCGACGCCGTGGATTTTTACGATCTCAAGGGTGATCTGGAAAGCGTGCTGGGCCTTGGAGGAAATGCTTCCAACTGGCGTTTCGAGCCCGGCGAGCATCCTGCTCTGCATCCAGGACAGAGCGCACGTATCCTCTACCAGGGTCAGGAAGCAGGGTGGATCGGTACATTGCATCCTCGCGTTCGCGCCAAGCTCGGGCTGAAAATGGATGCGGTGCTGTTTGAGGTGCGCCTGGATGCCTTGAGCGAAGGCCGTATACCCGCCTTTGAGCCGCTTTCACGCTTTCCCGAGGTGCGTCGGGATCTGGCATTGCTTCTAGACGAGGAAGTGCCGGTTCAGGTATTGCTCGATAGCGTGGAAAGGCATGCCGGCGATTGTCTGACAAGCATCAAATTATTTGATGTGTATGCGGGTAAAGGCGTGCCGGAAGGCCACAAGAGTATCGCCTTGGGCTTGACCTGGCAGCATCCATCACGCACGCTGAATGATGAGGAAATCAATCAGTTGGTGGATACGGTTGTGATCCAGGTGCGTGCTGAGCTGGGTGTAAAACTGCGCGGCTGAGAACGGTAGCTATGTGGCAAAAGCGATACGGCGACGGTACGCCCATAACATTCCTGGCGATGCGTTCGCTGCAAGGAGGATAGCCATTATGAGTGCGTTGACCAAAGCGGAACTGGCGGAACATCTGCATGCCGAGCTGGGGTTGTCCAAACGAGAGGCCAAGGCAATGGTGGAAGCCTTCTTCGAGGAAATAAGGGCATGTCTGAGGGAAAACGAGCAGGTGAAGCTTTCCGGTTTCGGTAACTTCGACCTGCGGGACAAGCGCGAACGGCCGGGACGTAACCCTAAGACCGGTGAGGAAATTCCGATTTCCGCACGGCGTGTCGTTACCTTTCGTCCAGGCCAAAAGCTCAAGCAGCAGGTAGAGTCTTATCCCGCTTCATAGTGTTAATGCTGGTACTTAGCTGACACTAAATGAAAAGCTAGCATGGGAAGGTGCTGCTCGTAAGGGCGGCACCTTCTCATGTGTGGGCTATAGATACGTCTCCCCGTTATCCAGCACCTCCTTCGAGCCACCAGGTAATGATGACTTTGAATACATAGCCGAGCATACCAGCGCCAAGAACGATAAACAGCATGAGGGTGCCGAAACGCCCCGCGTTGGACTGTTTGGCTAGATCCCAGATGATAAAGCACATGAATACAATCAATCCGCCGATCATTACTGGAGTGATCCAAGCTTCGAACGTCTGCTGCATGAGGGCTCCTATTGCAGGTATTTCTTCACCTGTTAATATTTGACCAAAATCATCGGGTATTTGTCGACTACTAGAGTAGTGCTGTGACACTTTGACAGGGGTAAAACTATAATGCCGAAGCTGAATATCTTTGTGGGCACTATGTACGGTGGTGCGTTGGATGTGGCTGAACAGGTCAAGCCACTGTTTGAACAGGCGGGCTTTGACGTGACTATTTTTGAGCAGCCCATGCTTGAAGACCTCATCCAGCATAAGACTGACGTAGCGCTGTTTTGTGTTTCGACTACCGGTAGCGGGGATTTTCCGGGTAATTTCGTACCTTTTGTGCGCGCTTTTCATGAGCAAAGCCCGGCCTTGTCTGAATTGCGCTATGGCCTGATTGCGTTGGGTGATAGTTCTTACGGAGAAACGTTCTGTGGTGCCGGACGAGCGCTGGATGCGCTATTGGAAGACCATGGTGCCACCCGGCTGGGAGAACGATTGGAAATCGATGCCATGGAAACCTTCATGGCTGACGATGAAGCTGTGCCATGGGTCGAGCAGTGGATTGACTCCCAGCAGTTGAAGGCGGCCTGATATGCAACGACCTTCTCCCACAGCCGGGCGTTTGAGTGTGGCGCTCGGCCTGTGTGCGGTAATGCTCGCCACCTTGCCGCGTTATCTGGCGGGGGGCCATGAAACCCGCCAGACACTTATCCTGATCGCTCTTGGGGTGGTGGCGCTGGCAACGTTCATGCAATGGCGCATTTTGCCGCAAGAGGGCAGGGTTCGCTTACCTGCCTTGCTCAAGCGATTGGTGGGCATGCTAGTAGTGGGGTCGCTGTTGATGGGCCTATGGCACTGGCTCTTTACTGACTGGATTAGCTGGCAAGTCCTGTTATCACACGGCGCTACCCTAGGCCTTCTGCTCCACGTAGTCAGCTTGTGGTGGTCAAGTGAAAAAGAATGAGCGTTTCTTTCGGCTAATGGCTAGGGATTAGTTTTAAACACTGCTATAGAAATAGATTAAAGTTTTTTAAGCTATATAAAGCCATGCTGTATTGGTGTTATTTTCTAGTCTTGGACGGTTAGCATTTTGTAGCGTTGGCCTTATAAGCAATTAACCAAAAGGAAGGTAGCAATGTCGCGGCAAACAGTGGTGTTGGGAGCGGGCATGGTAGGCGTCAGTATTGCCTGGCACCTTGTTCAGCGGGGACATGATGTAACCTTGGTGGACCGGCTTAAGCCAGGGCGCGAAACCTCCTTCGGTAATGCGGGCATTATTCAGCGAGAAGCGGTACGGCCGTACCCCTTCCCTCGAGACTTGAAAACCTTGCTAAAGGTAGTCCCAAATCGGCGGGTAGACATTCGCTACCGACCAGGCGGCATGTTTCAAGCGGCTTCTCCGCTGTTACGCTATTGGCTGAATTCGGCACCCGCCATCTACAAGAAAATCGTACCGGAATATGCCTCTCTGATTCAGCTTTCATTGCAGGAACATGCCCCCATGATCGAGGCGGCTGGCGCCGAGGCCTTGGTGTGCAAGGATGGCTGGCTTGAGCTGTATCGAACGCCGAGCAAATTGAACAACCGCCTGAAAGAAGCCGAAGAGGCGCGCGATCATTTCGGCGTTCAGTTCGAATTGCTGGATGGCTTGGCTCTGGCAGTCAAGGAGCCTGACCTCAGTGAAGACATCATAGGTGCCATCCATTGGCTTGATCCTTGGACGGTGGCGGACCCCGGCGCCCTGGTGGAAGCTTATGCTCAGGCGTTCCAGAAGGCCGGCGGGGAACTCTTGCAGGCGGACATTCAGGAAGTAACCCAGCAGGAGCAAGGCTGGGTGGTCCACACCAGCGAAGGTGACCTGGAGGCCGATACCCTGGTGGTCGCGCTGGGCCCATGGGCGGGAAGCTGGCTGAAGGGACTGGGCTATGATTTTCCCACTTTCGTCAAACGCGGTTATCACATGCATTACGGGCTTGCCCCAAAAGCGAAACTGCATCACTGGGTGATGGATGCCGAAGTCGGTTACTTGCTGGCACCCATGCATGCCGGCGTGCGTTTGACCACGGGGGCGGAGCTTGACCGGCTGGAAGCTCCTGCCCATGAAAGCCAGCTCAAGGCAGCCGAGACAATGGCGCGTAAGCTTTTTCCCTTGGGGGAACGGTGCGACCAAACCGCCTGGAAGGGCGCTCGCCCTTGCCTGCCGGATATGAAGCCGGTGATTGGTCCGGCGCCTCGTCACAAGGGATTATGGCTAGCGTTCGGCCATGGGCATCAGGGATTTACCTTGGGGCCGGCAACCGGTCGTCTATTGGCTGACATGATAGAAGGCGATACGCCACCCATCGACATGGCTCCTTTCCGTGCTGAGCGCTTCCGCTAATCAAAGAGCTCACCTTTCAACATTTGAGTGAGTTTTTGAAGGAAGGTGGGCGTAAGCCTTTTGGATATCCAGGGTGGTGAGGCAAGTGAACTTCTCGACGAAAAACACTAGAGTTGAAAGACAGGAAAAGCGCTCTTCGAATTGCTCCTCGGTCCCCGCGAGGCGCCGATTGACATTGGCGCAATAGCCATTTTTAAGTTTGGCAATCCGTACGCGTGCACGCCTATCAGCTTCTTGTTTTTCCACCACCAATTCTGGCTGTGTATCGAGTAATACTTTCAAGTGGTTGGCGTCGTCGCGCTCTTCAGGGGTCGCCCAGAGCGCCTGGTCACGGTCGCCATATTGATAGAGAATCATTGCCAGGGGCATGAAAAAGATAGCGCCGGCAAGCATCCAGGTCAGTTGTGTTGGAGAAAGCGGCAGGGTAATGGCCATCAGTAGTTGCCCTAGTGATCCTATCGCTAACACTAGTGCCAACGGTCGCCAGGTTCTTTGGTTCATGACGCTTTTCCCCAAGCTATAGCCCCATAAACCGAGCACCGCCAACATACCGATGCCCAGCTGAATCAGGGAGAAAAGGTTGCCCCCTCCCAGCAAAAGGGCCACTACCCCTACAATAATCAAAAGACTGTAAATAGCCGCAAATAGAAGATACGCACGGTGCAGGTTCATTATTATATGTCCTTCTCTTGAGGGTTACCTGTGTTCAGCGTTCTTCTAGCTTAGGCGCCAAAGACGTTGGACTCCATATTTTCTACCACAGATGTTCTTGCCATCGCTGTTTTTTTTCGCATGGTATAACTGTCATGATTTCTAACGTAATCAACTAATCAGGAAAGGAGACCCAAAGGGTGCGATTACTGCATACCGCTGACTGGCAGATCGGACGCCAATACGGCCGCTTTGCACCGGAGGATGCTCTCGCCTTGGCGGAAGCCCGGTTCAGCACTGTCGAACGGTTGGCGCGCCTGGCTACTGAGCAAGCTGTGGCGGCGGTGCTCGTGGCTGGGGATGTATTCGATGCACAGACTGTCTCGGATCGCACGATTCGGCGTTTATTCAATGCCATGCAAGGTTTTGCAGGGCCTTGGATATTGATCCCAGGCAACCACGATGCCGCTTTGGCGGAGAGCGTCTGGCACCGAGCCAAGCGGCTGGGGGCAATTCCTGCTCATGTCGAGGTGCTGCTTGAACCCGGTATCTATGCCTTTCCCCAGTCAGGTATCGCTGTATTGGCGGCTCCATTGACCCAGCGCCAGACATCTGCAGATCTCACCGCCTGGTTCGATAACGCCGAAAGCCCCGAGGGGCTATTACGCCTTGGGCTGGCGCATGGCAGCGTACAGGGCCAGCTGGCGGATGATATCGATTCACCTAATCCCATCGCCGCCGAGCGGGCCGCACGCGCCCGGCTGGATTACCTGGCATTAGGTGATTGGCATGGTCTCAAACGGATTGATGAACGCACCTGGTATAGCGGGACGCCCGAGCAGGAACGTTTCAAGAATAACGGTGCCGGTCAGGCCCTGATCGTAGACTTCGAACAATCTGGTCAACCGCCGCGGGTGACTGCCCATCAGGTGGGAGAGTTTCAATGGCATCAATGGCAGGAAACCTTAGGGGTCGACTCCGACATCGACCGCTTGATCGAGCGTCTGGAAGCATTACTCGCACCGGCGGTACTGGCCTTGAACCTTGCGGGAGATACCGACCTTGCGGGTCATCAGCGGCTCATCCAAGCGTTGGCTGAAGCCGAGGCCCGGCATCGCAGCGTGCAGTACGATCTCTCGGCACTACGCCTGCAGCCTACCGATGCCGATGTTGCCGCTCTTGATGCCGATGGCTATCTAGGGGATGTGATCGATGAGCTGCGTGCGCAACAGTCCTTGCAGGATGATGAAGCCTCCCGCGATGCCCTGGTGCTACTGGCGGGCCTGCTGCGTGAGCGCTTGCCCCAGGCTGCATCGAGTGCCGAGGAATCGGCATTGGGTATGGGCACGCTGGAACGGGAAGATAACGCATGAAACTCAAGCGAATACGCATCGAGCAGCTACGCCAGTTTCAGCATCCCTTGGTGGTGGATAATCTCCAGCCCGGGATCAATGTTTTTACCGGCCCTAACGAATCCGGCAAGAGCACCATTGCCAGCGCCATCCGTGCTGCCTTTTTCGAGCGTCACCGTTCCAGCAGTGTCAGCGACCTGCAACCTTGGGGCGATTCCTCGGCTACGCCTCAGGTGACGCTTGAGTTCGACTGGCAGGATCGGCATTGGCGGTTGGAAAAACGGTTTCTAGGACGCAAACGCTGTGACTTGGAGATTGCCGGCGTGCATTACAGTGGATATGACGCCGAAGAGCAGTTGGCTGATCTGCTGGGCTTTCAACATCCCGCACGCGGGGCCAGCAAGGCAGAGCATTGGGGGATTCCCGGACTTCTGTGGATCGAGCAGGGCGCCGGGCATGAGCTGCGGCCAGCGGTGGAACATGCGGCCGATCATTTGCAATCGGCCTTGGGGGCCGGTCTGGGAGAGGTGACCAGCAGCGGGGGAGATGAAATTATCCAGGCGGTGGCCACCCAGAAGGCCGTGTTTCTCACTGCTACCGGAAAGCCGCGAGGCGAATTCGCCAAACTCCCCGTCCAGATTGCTCAGCAGCGAGAAGAGCTTGTCGGTCTGGAAGCGCGTATTGCCAACTATCGCCAAGAGGTCGACCGACTGTCCGAACTGCGTAAGCAGCATGCAATGGATGCTCGGGAAAAACCCTGGCAAATGCTACGCCAGCAACAACAGGCCGCCGAAAAAGCGTTGACCGACGTCGAGACCCTTCAACAGGCCCAGGCAGTGGATCAGCAAGCGTTACAAAGCTGTCAGAATACCCTGATTCTTCTGCGTGAGCAGCTCGAAGCTTTCCAGCGTCAGCAACAGACGCTGCTGCAGCGCCAGAGTGCTGCCCAGCACGCCCAGCAAACTCTGCAGGCGCTGAATGAGGGGAATGCTGATATCAATGCCGAGCATCAGCGAGCGGAAAAAAGCTACCGGCAGGCATGCCATATCGCGCAGCAAGCTCGACAGCAAGAGCAGGCAGGTCGCTTGCGGCAGGAGTTGGAACGTCTGTCTCGGGAGCGTGTCGCTCTGGATGACAGGCTCGAAAAAGCCTACCGCGTCCAGGCTGAGTTGTTGAAGCAGCGCCGGGCTTTGCCATGCCGGAGAATCGATGAGCCGACCTTGGACAAGTTACGCAAGCAACACAAACAATGCGACGACCTGAGCATTTGGCTGCAAAGCGTCGCTACACGTGTGCAATACGATATATTGCCGGACCAGGCAGTCGAACTCGATGGTCAGGCATTGACCATGCAGGGGGAGACGTTACTGCTCGAGACGGGCGAAATGATGATCCCCGGCGTGGGGCGTCTGCGTATCATTCCAGGCGGAGAAGATATCGGTGAGCTGTCACGTCGGCATAGGCAGCTGGAAGAGGCACTCAAGGCTCTGTTCGAGCAACTTGAGCTCACTTCCCTGGCCGAAGCCGAACAGCGCATGGAAGTCTATCAACGTTTGTATATCGAAATTCAGGCCAACGAGCGGCTATTAAGCAGCTTGGCACCGGAAGGTATCGACTTGTTGAGCCAGGCATGCGAGAGCTGCAAACAGCAATGCGAGACGCTTTCCGCGCAATGTCGCAACTCGACGGTGCTAGCTGAGGAAGCGCCGAACCTGGTTGATGCCGAAGCGCAACGCACAGTAGCCGAACAGGCGCTTAAAATGGCCGAAAAGCGCCAGAGCGATCACCAGCTGGCATTGAACGGCGCCCGCCGGGATGCGGTCAATAATGATGCAGAGTTGCAGCGTTTACAGGCTGAGCTCTCGGCATCAGATCGTCAACAGCGCGAACGCGAACTCAGTCAGCAGTTAGTGGAGCAGCGCGCTGAGCATGCCTCGCTTGAACAGCGCATTGCCAATCGACAACAGCGTATCAACGCTGCACAGCCTGTATTGCTACAGCAGGATGTGCAGCGCTTTGCGCGTAGCGCCGAGCAGCTTGAAAAGACCGTCCATGATCGCGAGCTGGCGCTGACCGAGCTACATAGCCGTCTTGAGGCACATAGTGCCGAAGGGCTGGAAGAGCAACGCACAGAATGCTTGCTGGTTTGCGAGCAACTCGAACGTCGTTACGCTGAGATGCAACGGCGAGTGGCGGCGCTTTCCTTGTTACATACGTTGCTCAAGGAAAAACGCCAGGCATTGACTCAGCGCCTGCAGGCCCCGTTACAGCGGCATCTCAACCACTACCTGGCGCTGTTGTTTCCTCAGGCCAGCCTGAGCGTCGATGAAAATTTGATTCCCGCTCAGTTAACCCGTACGCAAACTTTTGGAGTTGAGCATGGTGGCCTGGAAGCACTGAGTTTCGGTGCGCGCGAGCAGATGGGTTTGATCAGTCGTCTGGCCTACGCAGATTTGCTGCGTGAGGCAGGGCGTCCTACGCTTATCATTCTTGACGACGCCTTGGTGCACAGCGACGCCCAGCGTCTGGAGCAGATGAAACGGATTCTATTCGATGCCGCAGAGCGCCATCAGGTGCTGCTATTCAGCTGCCATCCGGAAGACTGGTGCGACTTGGGGGTTGCCCCGCGCGACATGCAGGCGCTCAAGGCAGCCGTCAACAGCCCTAATTTAAGCATTACAACCTAACCCAGTTTTTTGTTGAAAAAATTCTTTTTCGCTCTTCCATGCCTGTCACACTAACTTTATCTATATAAGCGGTAGCTATAAACCAAAACCAAACAGAGGAGAGAGGCAGTGATTGAGCCACTAATTAATAAGCTGAGTTACTACATGACTCTCTCCAACGAAGAAAAACAGTTGCTGATGAATGCGGCTACCCAAATCTTTCATGTGGACAAAGGTGAGATCATCATCGAAGAGGGCGAGCGACCTGAGTACGTCTACCTCATAGAAAAGGGATGGGCATGTCGCTACAAACTTCTGAAAAACGGAGAGGTGCACATCATGGCCTACCTGATCCCGGGAGATCCATGCGATGTGCACATCACCATCCTTGAGGTGATGGATCACTCGATACGTGCGCTTACGCCAATGACACTGCGCAAGTTTCCAGCAGATGAAATGCGTAACATCATGGAAAATCATCATCGCCTGGCGCGAGCGCTTTTCTGGTCCATCCTAGTGGATGAAGCCGTTTTGCGAGAATGGTTGGTCAACATGGGGACTCGGCCGGCCGCGGCACGACTGGCGCATGTCTTTTGTGAAATGCTGATACGTTCACAGATTGCCGGCTGTGCTGAAGATAACAGTTTTGAGTTTCCACTGACCCAGGCGGAACTCGGCGAGTCGATGGGGCTAACACCGGTACATACCAACCGGGCTCTTCAAAAGCTGCGCCATGAGGGCTTGGTGTCGCTGGAAAAGAAACGTTTGACGATTCTCGACTGGGAGCGATTGAAGCAATTTTCGCAATTCGACCCGATTTACCTGCATTGCCAGAACCTGCCTCGATGAGCTTTTCTAATGCACAAAAAGCAATACTATTGTTGCACTGAAACGGAGCGTAGGTGACCCCCCAAACAGTTCGATATCCAGCAAATCGAATCCATGATGCTCGGTCCGGCAATGTGCTTAGCGGGGCTGAAAGAGGGTGGGTGGTGCTTCTTTGCGTGAAGGTTTCTTCGAAGTTCTCTCTTATCTCATGCGTAGCACCCAATGGGCTGCGGCGGTACAATGCCTTCATTAACGTAAGCGTCTAGCCGTGTAAATTGCAAAGCAAGTACAAGGCTGAGTACAAATTACTGAAGAGGCAAGATGACAGACACCAATTTGGCCCGCCAGACCGCGCTTCGGCGCACCTTTGCCATCATTTCGCACCCGGATGCGGGCAAGACCACTATCACTGAAAAGATGCTGTTGTTCGGCAATGCCATCCAATTGGCCGGTTCGGTGAAGAGCAAGCGCAACGACCGTCACGCCACCTCCGACTGGATGAAAATGGAGCAGGAGCGCGGCATCTCGGTGACAACCTCGGTGATGCAGTTCCCCTATGGGGGGCGCATGGTCAACCTGCTGGATACGCCGGGGCACGAAGACTTCTCGGAAGATACCTACCGCACTCTGACCGCGGTGGACTCAGCGCTGATGGTGATAGACTGCGCCAAGGGTGTCGAGGCACGTACCATCAAACTGATGGAAGTGTGTCGCTTGCGCACCACGCCGATCCTTACCTTCATCAACAAGATGGACCGTGAGACGCGCGACCCCATAGAGGTGATGGACGAAGTCGAAGAAGTGCTCAATATTCAGTGTGCACCGATGACTTGGCCGATCGGCATGGGGCGTGCATTCAAAGGTGTCTATCACCTTTATAATGATGTGATTCATCTCTATACCCAAGGGCAGGGCAGCCGAATTCCCGAGGACCGGCGTATCGAAGGGTTGGACAACCCTGAGGTGGATGCCGTGCTCGGCGAAGACCAGGCGGAAGAGCTGCGCATGGAAGTGGAACTGGTGCGTGGCGCCGCTCATCGCTTCGATCACGATGCCTACCTGCGTGGCGACCTGAGCCCGGTGTATTTCGGTACCGCCATGGGTAACTTCGGGGTGCGTGAAATGCTCGATGGCTTTGTCGAGTATGCACCGGCACCTCAGCCCCATGAGACCGATGTGCGTGTCGTCGAGCCCGATGATGAGCGCTTCACCGGGTTTGTGTTCAAGATTCAGGCCAACATGGATCCCAATCACCGCGACCGCATTGCCTTCCTACGGGTCTGCTCGGGCAAATACGACAAGAACATGAAGATGCGCCATGTGCGAATCAAGAAGGACGTCAAGATCGCCGATGCTCTGACCTTCATGGCGTCCGATCGTGCCCATGTTGAAGAAGCCTGGCCCGGCGATATTATCGGCCTGCATAACCATGGCACGATCCAGATCGGCGATACCTTTACCGTCGGCGAAGACATGCGCTTTACCGGTATTCCGCACTTTGCCCCTGAATTGTTCAAGCGTGTGCGGTTGAAAGATCCGCTCAAGATGAAAGCGCTGCACAAGGGCCTGCAACAGCTTTCCGAAGAAGGGGCGACGCAGGTCTTCATGCCGATAGATAATAACGACCTGATACTGGGCGCGGTCGGTACGCTGCAGTTCGATGTGGTGGCCCATCGGCTGAAAGAAGAATACAAGGTCGATTGTTTGTATGAAGGCATCAACGTCAATACTGCTCGTTGGGTGTATAGCGAGGATGCCAAGAAGCTTGAGGAATTCAAGCGCAAGGCGAGTACCAACCTGGCCATCGACGGTGGCGGCTACCTGACCTACATTGCTCCTACAAGGGTCAATTTGCAGATGACTCAGGAACGTTGGCCGGAAATCCGCTTCCAGCCGACGCGGGAGCATTAAGCAAGCGTAAGCCAGAGAGCAAAGGAGCGCGGAAATGATCGATGCCCACTGCCACCTGGATTTTCCCGATTTCGATAGCGACCGTGAGACGATGTTCGAAAGGGCGAAAGCGGCGGGAGTAGTGCATTTCATGGTACCTGGCACCACTAGGGCGCGTTGGGAGAAAGTGCTGGCATTGGGCAAGCGAGACGATGTCAGCATAAGTCTCGGATTACACCCTTATTTCATGGAGGAACACCGGAATGAGGATATCGAGGCGCTGGAACATGCTTTGGATAAGCATCTCGAAGGTCTGGCGCCTGAGGTTGTCGCGATAGGTGAGTGCGGAATCGATGCGCGTTTCAAGGAGAGCTGGGACGCGCAATGGAAGTATTTCAATGCCCAGTTACGCATCGCCAAGGACCGTGACCTGCCGGTTGTGATTCACTGCGTGCATGCCAATGACCAGGTGGGAAAACGCCTGCGCGAGCTGAAACTCCCCGCCGGAGGGCTGATTCACGCCTTTGCCGGGTCGCCCGAGCAGGCAGCCAAGTTTGTGGACCTGGGGTTTGTGCTGGGGTTAGGGGGTGCTACCACCTATGAGCGCGCCAAACGCCTGCATCGAGCGGTGAAATCGCTTCCCGACGACGCCTATGTGCTGGAAACCGATAGCCCCGATATGCCGCTTTGCGGCTATCAAGGTAAGCGTAACGAGCCGGCACGGGTGGCCAAGGTGTGTCGGGCCGTCGCCGAGCTCAGAGGCCAGACGGTAGAGGAAGTGGCCAGTACTGCCACGACGACCACGAAAAAACTGTTTCGCCTTCAGGGGTTTGCTGATTGAACGCTTTTGCTTTTGCCCACTCAGCCCGTTGTTTGGTGCTCGTTCAGCCAAGAATCGTCAGCTCGAAAACATTGCGTATGCATTTCCCGTCCCACTCGTAGCCCAGATGCCGGCCCTGCCAGGTGGCGGAAAGAACCGGGGGGCGTAGCACGGCGGCACAGGTCCCGCCTGTGTCTCGCACACTTGGGTAGAGAATCCCGTCATGCCGGTCTTCCCGTGCCTGGCGGCCGAATGCCTGTGCAGCTGACCAGTCGTCGGGAGCCAACAGCGGTTGAGCGTCTACTGCATCATGCAGGTCGAGCAAATTGCCTGACAGGTTGGAAAGATAGACACGCTGCTGCAGCATCATGGGAGGCTCGCAAGATTCCCGCATGAAATGCTCGGCGTGATAACGGGTTTCCGCAATGGCCGTGGTTTCCGTCGAGGCACAGTAATAAGCCCCGAAAGTACCATCCGTGAACCGCGAGCCAGTCATGGGGAAATGACAAAATGCCGCCATCACCGGTGTCCAACCCTGGCCGTAGCGACGGTCTTTCTCGCGTACTAGGTGGATGGCTCCAGCTTCTTCGCGCAGTCGCGCTGAGGTCTCGCCTTCCAGCTCGTTGAGCAATACCCAGTCGTCAGGCGAGTCGTTGACCGACTCGAACAAGTCGATGGGAGGAAAGCGTGAGGCAATGATGCGGTAGCTGGGATGCCACTTGACCGCTCTCAGCGCAAAGCTCATGCATGGCCCCCACCGCGCGCTGCATCCAGGTGCTGGCGCACGATGTAAAGATCGGATACCTGGCCATTGAGCAGACGTTCGATAGGTGTGTGGTCCGCAAAGAGGGGATTGTGGTTGGGACGCTGTAGCCAGGTGTCGGCAGCTTGTTGATTGGGCAGCAAGATGTGCAGTGCTTTGTAAATACCCAGAATCAGCGACACGCGTTCAAGATGATTGACATCGAGCCGTGCGCTTTGAGGGTCGTTTTTCCAACGGCGGTAAGTGGAGTCAGGGACACCTAACAGAATGGCTGCCTCGTGCTCCTTGAGCCCCCAAGCCTTGGAAATGCCGGGGTAGGTGCGCATGGCCGCCGCCGCCATTCCCTTGCGTTTATCTGTGCTCATTTGTTGTAGAGACATGACCGAACCCTCCTCATCCATGAGGAAAGAATAGTTCAAATGAGCGACGATGTAAAAGTTACGTTCATTTGGTGGTTTTTAAAAGTACTTGTCAGGGTGAAGAGTAGTTATTCGTGAGCCACCAGCGTTTCCGGGTCGAGGCGTTCGATCGGGTAGGGCAAGGCAAGCAAGCTAACTGGATAGCCTTCAACGTTCAGAGAAAGCTCTTCTATCGCATTGGTGGCCAGTACGGCCAGGAACTCGATATTACCTTGAGCATCCGCTGCCGTGACCACAGCCTCGCCACGTGATTTACCTGCTTCATCGTATACAGGCGTACCCGGCTCGATAGAGGTGTTCGTGGTCACTTTGGCCCGGGCCAAGCGTTTTTTGACCTGACCACGAAAGTGCGCTCGAGCGACTACTTCCTGGCCCATGTAGCAGCCTTTCTTGAAACTGATGCCCCCAAGAGCTTCCCAATTGAGCATTTGTGGCAGGAACTGATCCTGCTGTGCTGAGGTGACCCAGGCAATACCGGCCTGGATATCCAGTAGCTTCCAAGGACTTTCATCTTGGGAAACACTCGCTTGGGGGATGGCGTCCAAAGTGGCTATACCAGTTTGAGGGATACAGGCCAGCCAGCGCGGTTGGGGACCAGGGTGGCGTAGCAATTGAGCATCCTGTGAAGCGGACTGCGCCTGATGCCAGGAAATGTCAGGTAGCGACGCTTCGAGTGCTTGAGCCATTTGATGTCCGGCATGTTCACCGATCACGCCGATAAGAGAAATTTCTTGCGCAATGCGTAACTCCACTTTGTAGAAAGCGGCGAATTTCTTTAAATGGGCGAGTAAAGAATCCAGCAAATCATGGGAAAGCATCAGGCGATAATGATCTTCTGCCACTTTCCATAGCTGCGCATTTGCCAGTACCCGGCCCTTGGCGGTGCAAAAGCAGGTCAGGGGAGCGAAGTTACCGTTGGCATGAGCCACTTGGGCGCTTGTCTGCCCTTGGAGCAGCGTTTCGGCGCCCTTTCCTTTGAGCTCCAGAATGCCCAGATGGGAAAGGGAGACAAAGTCAGGCGGTGCGAGGGGATCAGACATGTACAAAAACTCCGAGTGATCATTGGCCATTCATCAGCACCTGAAAGGCAATCAAAAGGCGGCGAAATAGGCTGTTATCTCTCAAATGAGGGCATGAGCGGCTAATTGCAAGGCATTGGACCCGTGCTAGACTCGGCGGTGCTTTTGCCAGTCTTGCACAGGAGGCGTGATGACGCATTACTCGTTGAGTTTTAACGGCGTAGAAACAACCGAGCAGGTCAACCGTATTACCACGGTATTGATGATGCTCGATGGGGTGGAGAGCGTCGAAGTTGGCCGTCATGGTGCAGAAGTAGAAGGCCGGGTGAAACCTCAGGCACTGATTGAGGCGATCAAATCTCTCAAACTAGGAATAGAGGTAACCTGATGCGCGTGCCGATTGAAATCATCAGCGAACGTAACCATGTTTTTCGCCAACGTGTGGAACTTGAGGGCCTGGAAGACCTCTATGCGGATGTACCTCAAGCATTCGGTGGTGAGGGAAGCGCCCCCGATCCGCATGATTACTTCGATATTGCCCTGGGAACCTGTAAGGCAATCACCGTGCAGATGTATGCCAAGCGCAAACGATGGCCGCTTGAAGGCATTAGCGTCAAGGTCAAACGTGATGACAGCCAGGAAACCAAGGGGCTTTATAAGCTGGATGTGGAGCTTTTCTTGCATGGCATTGAAGACCCGGATCAGCGCGCCAAGCTGGAAGACATCAGCCATCGCTGTCCCATTCAACGCCTGATGACACAAGCTGCCGTAGAAATAACCACTCGAGCAGTCTAGATTTTTATACCGTTATTTTAATACCAAACACACTTTTCATAAAGGAGCCGGAATGAGCAAAGCGTTTCGTCTGCAATCGAAATTCCAGCCTGCAGGTGATCAGCCCAATGCTATCAGCAGCCTGGTCAGCGGGTTGGAGGCGGGGCTTGCCCACCAGACGTTGCTGGGGGTAACCGGCTCGGGCAAAACCTTTACCATGGCCAATGTCGTCGAACGCTTGCAGCGTCCGACCATCGTCATGGCGCCCAACAAGACCCTTGCCGCTCAACTGTACGGTGAGTTCAAGTCGTTTTTCCCGGATAACGCCGTAGAGTATTTCGTCTCCTACTACGACTACTATCAGCCTGAAGCCTATGTGCCTTCCTCGGATACTTTTATCGAAAAGGACGCTTCGATCAACGATCACATCGAGCAGATGCGCCTTTCCGCCACCAAGGCACTGTTGGAGCGGCGGGATGCGTTGATCGTGGTGTCGGTCTCGGCGATCTATGGTCTGGGTGACCCCGATCAGTACCTGAAGATGCGCTTGCATTTCAGCCGGGGTGAGTTGATTGATCAGCGTGCTTTCCTGCGCCGCTTGGCGGAATTGCAGTACACACGCAATGACATGGATTTTCGCCGAGGCACCTACCGGGTGCGTGGCGATGTAATTGATATCTTCCCCGCTGATGCCGAGGAAGAAGCTGTGCGGGTAGAGCTTTTCGATAATGAAATCGACTCGATCCGGTTATTCGATCCCCTGACCGGCGAAGTACGGGGCCATGTGCCACGCATGACCGTCTATCCGAAATCTCACTACGTTACGCCGCGCGAAACCATTCTCGAGGCTATCGAGTCGATCAAGGCCGAGTTGGTGGAACGGCTCGACTGGCTGCGCAACCATGACCGTCTGGTGGAAGCCCAGCGGCTTGAACAACGCACTCTGTACGACATCGAAATGATGCTGGAATTGGGCTATTGCAACGGCATTGAAAACTACTCGCGCTATCTTTCCGGGCGCACGCCGGGCGATCCGCCACCCACCTTTTTCGACTATCTGCCGGATGATGCGCTGCTATTCATCGATGAATCGCATGTCAGCGTTCCCCAGGTAGGCGGGATGTACAAGGGCGATCGTTCGCGCAAGGAAACCCTGGTCGAGTATGGCTTTCGCTTACCTTCGGCACTGGATAACCGTCCGATGAAGTTCGAGGAATGGGAGTCGATCTGTCCTCAGGCAATATTCGTCTCGGCGACGCCGGGTAAATATGAAGCGGAACACGCAGGCCAAGTGGTTGAGCAGGTAGTGCGTCCCACCGGTTTGCTCGACCCGGAAATCGAAGTACGGCCGGCCAGCACCCAAGTGGATGACCTCTTGTCCCAGATAGGGTTGCGCACGGCGGTAGGCGAGCGCGTACTGGTGACCACCCTGACCAAGCGTATGTCGGAAGACCTGACCGAATACCTGGACGAGCATGGCATACGGGTACGCTACCTGCATTCGGACATCGATACCGTGGAACGGGTCGAAATCATTCGAGACTTGCGTCTGGGCAAGTTCGATGTGCTGGTAGGCATCAACTTGTTGCGGGAAGGCCTGGATATCCCCGAAGTTTCACTGGTAGCGATTCTGGATGCCGACAAGGAAGGGTTTCTGCGCTCGGAACGCTCCTTGATCCAGACCATCGGCCGGGCAGCGCGGAATTCTCAAGGAAAAGCAATTCTGTACGGTGATCGGATCACCGATTCCATGCGCCGAGCGATGGACGAAACCGAGCGCCGGCGTGCCAAGCAGATCGAACATAACCTGGAACATGGCATTACGCCCACCACGGTGACGCGTTCGGTGGCCGACATCCTGGAATCGGCGCAAACACCGGGCAAGAAGGGGAGCCGGCGTAAAGATGAGCGTAAGGTAGCGGAAAAAGCAGGGGCGTACGATATTGCATCGATGCATGCGCCTGAGCTAAAAACTGCGATCAACAAACTCGAAGATGAGATGTTCGAAGCGGCGCATAACCTGGAGTTTGAGGAAGCGGCGCGTTTGCGTGATCAACTGCATCAACTCAAGGAGCGCCAGCTAGCGTTGGGTTGATGGTCGACAAAAAGAGAAGCTTGCTGCGAATATTTATACCGTTATATTAATCAATAACTTCGACTAAAAGAATCTTCATGAACAGGGACGAGACTGCCGTCCCATTGGGCGATACGTTATACTCGTCACCACGATTATAACGCTTGTGCTAGTTGATATTGGAGCACAGGACGATAACCCGGGAGCTTCTTGTTCATGACCGTGATCCATCAGGACGACTTGATTCAAAGTGTCGCCGACGCCTTGCAGTATATTTCCTATTACCATCCCAAAGACTTCATCGATGCCATGGCGGCTGCCTATGAGCGGGAAGAAAACCCGGCGGCAAAAGATGCCATCGCGCAGATTCTGATCAACTCGCGGATGTGCGCAATGGGGCACCGGCCGATTTGCCAGGACACCGGCATCGTCACCGTTTTCGTGCATGTGGGTATGAATGTGCGTTGGGAAACGGAAATGAGCCTAGACGACATGATCAACGAGGGCGTGCGCCGCGCCTACAAGTTACCGGATAACGTCCTGCGTGCCTCCGTTCTCGCCGACCCGGACGGCAAGCGCGAAAATACCAAGGACAACACGCCGGCCATCATTCATCACAAGATTGTACCGGGCGATACCGTCGAGGTTCATGTGGCGGCCAAGGGCGGTGGCAGTGAAGCCAAGTCCAAGTTCGCGATGCTCAATCCTTCAGATAGCGTGGTTGATTGGGTCATGGAACAGTTGCCCAAGATGGGCGCCGGCTGGTGTCCGCCGGGTATGCTGGGTATCGGCATTGGCGGTACTGCCGAAAAAGCCATGCAGATCGCCAAGGAAGCGCTACTCGACCCGATCGACATTCAAGACCTTCAAGCCCGGGGGGCGAGCAATCGTACCGAAGAGCTACGTCTCGAGCTGTTCGACAAGGTTAACAAGAGTGGTATTGGCGCGCAGGGCCTGGGGGGCTTGACCACAGTGCTGGATATCAAGGTCAAGGATTACCCGACCCATGCGGCCAACAAACCGGTGGCGATTATTCCCAATTGCGCGGCCACGCGACACGCCCATTTTACTTTGGACGGTTCCGGTGCCGCTTCATTGCCGGTGCCCAAACTGGAAGACTGGCCGGAAATTACCCGAGAAGCAGGAGAGAACGTCAAGCGCGTCAATCTGGACAGCGTGACACCGGAAGAGGTCAAGACCTGGCAGCCCGGCGATACCCTCCTGCTTAACGGTAAGTTGCTTACCGGGCGCGATGCGGCGCACAAGCGCATGGTCGACATGATCGCCAAGGGCGAACCCTTGCCGGTCGACATGAAAGGGCGTTTCATCTATTACGTGGGTCCGGTGGACCCCGTGAGAGATGAAGTGGTCGGCCCCGCAGGCCCCACTACGGCCACTCGCATGGACAAGTTCACCCGTACCATGCTGGAAGAAACCGGCTTGCTGGGCATGGTCGGCAAAGCGGAGCGCGGCCAGACGGCAATTGATGCCATTCGCGACAATGAAGCCGTCTATCTGATGGCGGTAGGCGGCTCCGCGTACCTGGTCGCCCAAGCGATCAAGAAATCCCGAGTGGTCGGATTTGAAGACCTGGGCATGGAGGCAATTTATGAGTTCGAGGTCGAAGACATGCCGGTGACCGTGGCGGTAGATAGCCAAGGCACCTCCGTGCACCAGACCGGCCCGGCCAAATGGAAGGAAATCATTGCACAGACCGCCTGAGGCAATAAACTCTGTTTATTAACCCGCCCTAATAACCAGAATGAATGACAAAGGCCCCGCCAAGAGCGGGGCCTTTGTGTAACTAAAGCTGATATAATCGAGCCTCGATTGTTCGAGGCATGACGCCTTATATTTTGAACGTTTACGTGGAGTTGCCATGACATCCTGGTTATTGGGGATGGGCATCATGCTGGTCTACCTGCTGGGCATTTTTTCCGCCTTGCTGGCCTTGATGTCGAGCCGCACGTCTCAAGGTGCTATTGCCTGGATTATTTCCTTGCTGACCATTCCTTACGTGGCAGTACCGGCATATTGGTTTTTTGGACGACCGCGTTTTTATGGCTATGTATCGGCACGCGGTGAGCGCGATACCATTCTGCGCCGTGTCCTGACACGCTACCGCAAGCATTCGACTCCCTACTTGGGATCTTCTACACATAGTCCTGCCATAAGCGTCGTTGAGCAATTGGCCATGATGCCTCTGACACGCGGCAACCGGGCGGAGTTATTGATTGATGGAGATGCCACCTTCGCCAGCCTGTTCAGTGGTATCGATAATGCTCAGGATTATGTCCTGTTGCAGTTTTTTATCGTGCGTGATGATGCTTTGGGGCTCAAACTCAAGCGCCATTTACAGAAAGCTGCCGAGCGTGGCGTAAGAGTTTATTTTCTCTACGACGAGGTCGGTAGTCATAAACTCAACGAAAGTTATCTGCGTGACCTGTCAGCCGCCGGAGTGGAAGTCAGTTCCTTCCGGTCATCGCGGGGCTTCAAGCACCGTTTTCAGCTGAATTTTCGCAACCACCGCAAGATTGCCGTCATGGATGGCCGGCAGGGGTGGCTGGGAGGTTTCAATGTGGGCGTCGAATACCTGGGACAGCATCACCGCCATGGAGCCTGGCGTGACACTCACCTTAAGCTGGAAGGGCCCAGTGTGCTCGGCTTGCAAGAAGCCTTCTGGGAGGATTGGCATTGGGCGAGAGGAGAGGTCATCAGCCTGGCTTGGCAGCCTAAATCGATCTGCGCAGAGAACCAGGATGTGGTGATCGTCCCCTCAGGACCGGCGGACCCGCAGGAAACCGCCAGTCTGCTGGTACAGCATGCTATTCATAGCGCGCGAACTAGCTTCTGGGTGACAAGTCCCTATTTTGTTCCTGACCAAGGCGTGCAGGATGCGTTACGTCTTGCCGCCATGCGAGGTGTCGATGTTCGAGTGATGATGCCGGAACGCCCAGATCATCTACTGATATTTCTGTCTGCCTTCGCCTTTCTCCCGGATATGTTACGTGCAGGTGTAAAAATATACCGTTATCTCCCAGGGTTCATGCATCAAAAAGTTATGTTAATTGATAATGAAATTGCCACAATAGGCACAATTAATCTGGATAATCGTTCATTCAGACTTAATTTTGAAATTACAGCTTTTATCCCTGATTCAAAATTTGCAAGCCAGGTACATTCAATGCTGGAAGAAGATTTTGCTCAATGCCGTGAGGTAAAAATCGAAGAGATGAATGCAAGACCCTTGTGGAAACACTTGATTTCACGAGCTGCCTATCTATTGGCTCCAGTTTTATGAAAACATTTTTCTAGCCGGCATTGAAGCGCAGCATTGACGGTAATACTTATTAAACATATAGGTGGCAGGAGTCTACGTTGAATCTTGAAACGAAATGGCTGGAAGATTTCGTCACATTAGCCAGTACCCGAAGCTTTTCGGCATCCGCTCGTCAACGTCATGTTACCCAGCCGGCTTTCAGTCGGCGTATTCGAGCCCTAGAACAGGCGGTAGGCGTAACCTTGGTAGATCGTTCCACCACGCCGGTAGATTTAACCTCCGAAGGCCAATTGTTTCTGGTAACAGCTCGCAACCTGGTGGAGCAGCTCAATGAATCACTGGGCCATTTGCGTGGGCTATCCATCGCCAACGAAGCCCTGGATATCGTGGCGGCACATTCATTGGCATTGAGCTTCTATCCCCCCTGGATTTCACGTTTACAAAAAGGGCTAGGGGAGTTACCGACACGCCTTGCTGCCATGAATGTGGGTGAGGCCATCCATGTATTACGTGAGGGCAATTGCGATCTCATGCTGGCATATTACGACCCTTTTGCCACCATGCAGCTAGATGCAGAGGTTTTCCCCTCATTTTCAATCGGTAAAGTGAATATGTTGCCGGTCACCTTGCCGGATTCCGAAGGCAAGCCTCTTTTTGCCTTTAATCAAGACGAGTCTTTGCCGTACCTGTCTTATACGCAAGGCGCTTTCCTGGGGCGCAGTGTACGTATGTTGTTGAAAAATGACCCATTGCGCATGAAGTTACGTACTGTGTATGAAACTGCCATGGCTGAAGGATTGAAAGGCATGGTACTTCAAGGGATTGGCGTAGCTTGGATCCCCGATTTCTGTATTCGAGAAGAATTGAACAGCGGGCGACTTGTCCGTGCCGGTGATGAAAAATGGGACATTCCCCTGGAAATCCGTCTATATCGCTGTTCTTTGGTGCATAAACCCGGTGTGGAAAAATTATGGCGGCAAATGATGCGTTTACCACGTGATTTTCTCGAAGCTTGATAGCCAGTTCCTGATAACCAGTTATGGGCTGCCAAGATCGGCCGGCAGGCCAAGAAAGTTTTGAATAATGAAAAAGTGATCTTCGAACAGACTGTCTGGCTCAAGATCTGCCAAAGCCACCCAGCGAGCATGGTCGCCTCCCTTGACGGGTTTTAGTCGGGGAAGTTGTTGTTCAGGACGAAGTGCGAAGTAAAAGGCTTCTGCCAGGGTCCGGCCCCGCCAACTACGATGGGGTTCATCAAAAAGACGCTGGCCACGCAAGGAGCCTTTCAGCACTGGCTCAGGCACTTTCAAGCGTAAACGCTCCCGTAACTCTCTCAGGCATGCATCCAACAGGCGCTCATGAGGGTTGATAAATCCTCCGGGAAGAGCAAACAAGCCTTTGCCGGGTGCAGCTGTGCGGCGCACCAGCAATACATGACCGGATTGCACTACAACGGCGTTCACGGTAACGAAAATAGGTGGGTAGGGTGCTTGTGCCCAAGCTTTCCTATACTGATCGAGCAACTGCTGTTCTTCGAGTAACTGATGGTATACCTCGCCTTGACAGAACTGTGCCACGCGGTCGACAACGCCCGGTGGTAAATCATGCGAAGCACCGGTGCTCAAGTAGTCGTTTGATGCATCCGGTGAGCGGAACAATCGCTCGCGGATCTGGCTCGCCGAAATACCGTCAACCAGCGGCACACTGACCGATTCCCACTGCGGAAACAGCGATAAATAGTAACTGGACTGTCCACGGCTGGCCCCGATGAGTCCTATGCGAGGCAAGCGTGCATGGGTCGGGGAGGCGATATCGCGCACCTTGCGCTGAACATCCCTTACCCACACGTCATCATTGTAAAGGGCGTCCAGCAGAGGGGCGATTTCAAGACGTTCGTTTTCAGCTTCATCAAAGCCGGTGCGCAACATTGCCTGCCGCTCCTCGAATCGCCATGGATTGCGCAATGAGCGAGCCTGCCAGGCAGAGCCCACCAGTACGATTACCTGGCGAGCCTGTTTCAATGCTTCGCGTATCACTGCCAAGTGTCCCAGATGAGGAGGCTGAAAGCGTCCAATGAACACCAGGCAATCGAATTCAGGAGCCGCGGGCAATGTGAGTGACTCTAGAGGCATCCTGGCTTCCCTATGAATACTGAGTGGACGAATAGTAAATGGACGAACTCGCAACGGATAAGTAGTGTATCGAAAATAATTGCTACCAGCAGAATGTCTTTAGGGAGTGAAGCAAAAATGATCAAGGATACCGTCAAATTCTGGAGTCAAGTCTTTCAAGATGCTGTCTCTTTGTGGCTCGAGCGTAATGCATTCAGTTACGCCGGTTCTTTGGCCTTCTACACCTTATTCTCGTTGGCCCCCACGATAATTATTGCCGTCACGGTAATTGGTGTTGTCTTGGGCGAAGACGCCGCTCAAGGACAAATTGTCTCCCAGTTACAGGGAACATTAGGGACTGATGCTGCCATGGCTATCGAACAGGCCGTGGCACAATCCAGAATCGAGGAATCAGGACTGTTGCCCACTTTACTAGGGGTTCTCGCCTTGTTGGTAGGGGCGACCACAGTATTTGCTCAGATGCAGTTTTCATTGAATACCATCTGGGGAGTGACCGCCAAACCCACTTCTAATAGTTTGTTCATCTTTCTCAAGACTCGATTGTTGTCATTGACGGTGGTGTTGTCTATCGGTTTTATCTTGCTGGTATCGCTTGTGGTAGGGGTGGTGTTACGCAGCATGTTAAACGTCGCCGACAACCTTTTGCCCTATGCGGGCCTGCTGACAACGGCGTTGGAGTCGCTTATTTCATTGGCCATGGTGACGTTGCTTTTCGCTGCGATTTTCAAGGTGTTGCCGGATGTCGTGCTGAGCTGGCAGGATGTCTTTATAGGGGCGTTAGTGACCGCAGTGCTCTTCACTATCGGCAGAAACCTGATTGCAGTTTATCTTGCCTATACTGCTACCGCTTCTACTTATGGGGCGGCAGGTTCTGTGGTCATGATTTTGCTGTGGGTTTATTACTCGTCGCTTATTCTACTTTTCGGAGCTGCATTCACCCGTTCATTGCTGTTGCGACGCGGGCGTAAATTGATCCCACGCAATACTGCCGTGGCGGTGAGGCGGGAATTTTTTTAAACGCTTTACCACTACTTGATCTTCACAAGGACCAGAAAAGGAAGTCATTCATGAGTCAGTCAAGTGCCAATTCGTCAAGAACAGAACAGTGCTGTACCCGTGCTTGGGTGACGGGCAAGGTGCAGGGCGTCTGGTTTCGCAATGCGACACAGGAACAAGCACTGCAACGTGGCATTACGGGTTACGCCAAGAACCTGCCCGATGGTCGAGTTGAGGTACTGATGTGTGGCCAACCCGGGGCAGTGCGTGAACTGAGTGAATGGCTATGGCAAGGGCCGGAAAAAGCCCATGTGACTCATGTGGAATTCGAGGTTCTTGAAGCCACTCATGTGCCGGATCATTTTTCGACCCGTTAAGTTGTTTGCGTTTGCCAGGCGTGAATATTGTCAGCGGTCAGATTGACAATATTCTGACGGGCTTCCGGGGTGATCCAGGCGTTATGCGGGGTCACCACCAGATTAAGTGATTCATGCAAGGCATCCAGCAGCGGATGGCCCTCTTTTGGGGGTTCGGTTGGGAGCACATCGACCCCGAGCCCACCCAGCTTGCCTGCGCGCAAGGCGTCCAGTGCGGCCAATTCATCAATGACGCCGCCTCGAGCACAGTTGATCAGCAGTAGTTCGGGTTTGGCCTTGGCCAATCGCTCGGCATTGATCAGGTGGCGTGTATCCTCATTCAGTGGACAGTGCAGGCTGATGACATCCGCCTCGGGCAGCAAATCATCCAACGATGAACGTGAGTCGCCGGTTTCATTGCCGGGCCGAGCCGCAAAAGTGACTTTCATGCCAAAAGCTTCGGCAAGGCGCGCCACCTCAGATCCCAGCTCACCTTGGCCGACAATAACCAGCTGTTTACCCGCCAGCTGCAGGGTGGGGTGGTCCTGAAGACAGAAGAACGGACTTGTTTGCCATTTGCCCTGGACGAGGTCTTGCTGGTAGCGCGGCAAGCGATTGGCCAGCGTCAATATCAGCATCAAGGTATGTTGGGACACGCTGGCGGTGCCATAAGCAGCGACGTTCATGACCTGAATGCCTTGTTGTCGGGCGGCATCGAGATCAATGTTGTTAAGGCCTGTGGCTAATACGCAAATCAGCTTGAGGCGTGGCAGCATCGCCAAGGTTTTCGCATCGAGGACTACCTTGTTGACGAGCGCGATGTCTACACTTTTTAGCCGCTCCTGGGCCTGCTCGGAGGTGCTTTGTTCGTGCACGTCCAGATGATCGACACAACGCTCTATAACCGACAGGTCGATTCCCGGTCCCAGGCTTTGAGCATCCAGCAAAACGGCATTAGGCATCAGATATCTCCATTTCGTGCCGACAAGCTGACGGGCCTTGCTCGGCAGGGGTCACAAAAGGGTATAATGTCCGGCTTTGACGGCAGGCTTGGAGTTTTGGTCCCGGCCCGCCACCTAGGGCATTTGGGTTGGGCTTATGCCCGCCATTGTCCTGTATGGGGTGAGCTTTCTCAGGAGTGATCAACATGCCCATCTATGAATATGAGTGCAAGGCCTGTGGTCAGCGGTTGGAAAAACTACAGAAGATCAGCGCGGACCCCTTGACCGAATGTCCTGCCTGCGCACGTGAAGAGCTTGTACGCCTGGTATCGGCGGCAGGGTTTCGCCTGGCTGGCGGCGGCTGGTATGAAACCGATTTCAAGACCGGCAGCAAGAAAAATCTTGTCGCAGGTGGAGAGGGCGATAAAAAGGCGCCGGCTACCCAAAGCAGTGATGTGAAAAGTGATGCCAAGACAAGCGCTACACAGAAAAGCGATACCAGCGGTAACCCCAAACACAAGGGCAGCGCGGCCTGACCGCGAATGCCAGGGTCGTAAGGCCCGTTACTCTCTTTATAGCCACGCAACAGAACAGGATTTGACATGCGCAGCCATTATTGCGGCCAGCTGAACGAGACTTTGGTGGACCAGACGGTCACCGTATGCGGATGGGTACATCGCCGCCGTGACCACGGTGGGGTGATTTTCCTCGATATGCGAGACCGTGATGGTATCGCCCAGTTCGTGGTCGACCCGGACACCGCCGAGGCTTTCGCTAATGCCGACCGCGCACGTAATGAATACGTGCTGCGCATTACCGGGCACGTACGCCTGCGTCCAGAAGGCACCCAGAATGACACCATGCCCACCGGCTTGATCGAGGTATTGGCCAAGGAAGTGGAGGTGCTCAATACCGCTGCTACCCCGCCGTTCCAGCTCGATGAGCATGGCAAGGTGGGTGAAGAAGTTCGCTTGAAATATCGCTATATCGATCTGCGCCGCCCGGAGATGATCGAAAAACTGCGCCTGCGTTCACGCATTTCTCACAATGTGCGGGCGTTTCTGGAAAACCAGGGTTTTCTGGACATTGAAACACCGGTATTGACCCGTGCCACTCCCGAAGGGGCACGTGATTATCTGGTGCCGAGCCGTACCCATGCAGGCAGCTTCTTTGCTTTGCCGCAATCTCCTCAGCTGTTCAAGCAACTGCTGATGGTGGCGGGGTTTGATCGCTACTACCAGATTGCCAAGTGTTTTCGTGACGAAGATCTACGTGCCGACCGTCAGCCGGAATTCACCCAGATCGACATCGAAGCATCGTTTGTGGAAGAAGACGATATCATGGGCATCACCGAAGCCATGATTCGTCAGCTGTTCCAGGATGTTCTCAGTGTCGAGCTGCCGGAATTTCCGCGCATGACATGGGCGGAAGCGATGAACCGTTTCGGCTCCGACAAGCCGGACCTGCGCATTCCGCTCGAGTTGACCGATATCGACGACCTGATGCAACAGGTGGATTTCAAGGTCTTTTCCGGCCCGGCAAAGGCGGAAGACGGCCGTGTGGCGGCATTGAAAGTCACTGGCGGCGCCAAGCTTTCACGCAAGGAAATCGACGAATATACCAAGTTCGTGGGTATCTACGGCGCCAAGGGCCTGGCCTGGATCAAGGTCAATGAACGTGCCAAGGGCCTGGACGGCTTGCAGTCACCCATCGTCAAGTTCATGGAAAATGTGGTCGAAGAACTGCTCGACCGCGTCGATGCTGAAGACGGCGACATCATCTTCTTTGGTGCCGACAAGGCACGCATCGTCAATGAAGCAATCGGTGCGCTACGGGTCAAGCTGGGTGCCGACCTTGAGCTTTACACCCAGGAATGGGCGCCGCTGTGGGTGGTTGATTTCCCCATGTTCGAAGCCGATAACACGGGGCGCCTGAGCCCCTTGCATCACCCCTTTACCGCGCCTTCCTGTAGCCCGGAAGCCTTGAAGACCGACCCTGCCAGTGCTCTGTCTCGCGCCTACGACATGGTGCTCAATGGTACGGAGTTGGGTGGTGGTTCGATCCGTATCCACGACCAGGCCATGCAAAACACAGTTTTCGAGATTCTAGGAATCGGCGAAGAAGAAGCCCAAGAGAAATTCGGCTTCCTGCTCGATGCATTGCAGTATGGTGCACCCCCGCACGGTGGTTTGGCCTTCGGTCTGGATCGCTTGGTGATGCTGATGGCCGGCGCACGTACCATTCGTGAAGTCATCGCTTTCCCCAAGACCCAGAGTGCGGCGTGCCTGATGACGGATGCGCCGGGCGAGGTCAGTGGCGACCAGCTCAAGGAGCTCAGCATTCGGTTGCGCCAGAAAGCCAAGGCTGAAGCCGTCAGCGAATGATAACCTGTTAGATACGGGTTGGATGAATGATTAATGACGTAACACCGACGCCCAAGGGCGTCGGTGTTTTTGATTGAGAAAGAAAAAACCGGGGAACCACATGCGGATTCTGGGAATTGACCCGGGTTCTAGAATTACCGGCTACGGCGTCATTGACCTGGTTCAGGTCAAGCCGCATTACGTGGCCAGCGGCTGTGTACGCACCCGTGATGAGGCGCTTGAACAACGCTTGGCGCAGATTTACGCGGGAATCAGTGAGTTGATTGCCTTGCATCGTCCCGATGTCGTGGCGGTAGAGCGCGTTTTTATGTCAAAAAACGCCGATTCAGCGCTCAAACTCGGACAGGCGCGGGGAGCAGCCATAGTGTGCATTGCCAACCATGGCTTGCCGATGGCGGAATATGCACCTCGCCAGATCAAGCAGGCGGTTACCGGTCAGGGAGGTGCTGCCAAGGTGCAGGTGCAGCATATGGTCACCGCCGTATTGCGCTTGAGCGCCACGCCTCAGGAAGATGCTGCCGATGCGTTAGCGGCAGCGCTGACCTATGCCTATTCGCAAAGTGGTTATGTGAGTGTCGAGGCCGTCGGGAGTCGTCGAAAAACCAGCAGTTGGCGCCAATTCACGCCTTGAGAAGACGATGATCGAGTACTGGTCACTTGTACATGGGCGCTTTATAGTAAGCCCTCGGATTCTTCTTTTTCTGCCTGTAGCGAGTTTGTCATGATTGGACGTCTACGCGGCCATTTGCTGGAAAAACACCCTCCCTGGTTGGTAGTGGATGTCGACGGTGTGGGTTACGAGGTGGAAGCCTCGATGACTACGCTGGTGGCACTGCCGGTCGTGGGAGACCCCGTTTCCTTGTATACCCATTTGACGGTAAGAGACGACGCCCATTTGCTTTACGGTTTCCTGCGCGAGCAAGAGCGAGCACTGTTTCGTGCCTTGATAAAGGTCAATGGTGTCGGTCCCAAGCTGGCCCTGGCCATTCTTTCAGGAATGGATGAAGACGCCTTCATGCGCTGCGTACGTGACGACGACAGCAAGGCATTGACCCGCTTGCCGGGCGTCGGCAAGAAAACCGCCGAGCGACTGGTCATCGAGATGCGTGACCGCTTCCCACACTGGCAGGTATCCAACGACGGCAGCTTGCCGCTGGAAGCCACCGCCGGGGTACATGCAACACGAGACGGCCTTGCCGATGCTGAAGCGGCGTTGATAAGCCTGGGTTACAAGCCTACCGAAGCGGCGAAAATGCTTGCAGACCTTGACCGCCATCAGTCCACCGAAGCCTTGATCAAGGCGGCGCTGAGTAACCGCATGGCCGGCTAGGCGATGCCTCGCCGCAAACAGAGATGGAATTATGTTGGAACACGACCGGCTGATCGCCGCGGAAAGAGAGCCGGGGGAAGGGCGTTTCGATCATGCGATTCGTCCCAAGCGCCTGGTGGATTACATCGGCCAGCCTCGCGTGCGCGAGCAATTGGAAATTTTTATCGGGGCCGCGCGTAAACGTCAGGAAAGCCTCGACCACACCTTGGTGTTCGGTCCTCCTGGGTTGGGCAAGACCACCTTGGCTAATATCATTGCCGCCGAAATGGGGGTGGGTCTCAAGTCCACTTCTGGACCGGTACTGGAACGGGCCGGGGATCTGGCGGCAATGCTGACCAACCTGGAGCCCGGTGATGTGTTATTCATTGATGAAATTCACCGCCTTTCCCCGGTGGTGGAAGAAGTATTGTACCCCGCCATGGAGGATTTCCAACTCGATATCATGATCGGTGAAGGCCCTGCGGCACGCTCGATTAAACTGGATTTACCCCAGTTTACCTTGGTGGGGGCCACCACCCGAGCAGGGCTTTTGACCTCACCGCTGCGTGATCGCTTCGGTATCGTTCAACGGCTGGAATTCTATAATCTGGAGGAGCTTACCGAGATTGTGGGGCGCTCGGCACGTTTGCTTGAGGTTGAAACCAGCCATCAGGGAGGCATAGAAATAGCGCGGCGCTCTCGTGGTACGCCGCGGATTGCCAATCGTCTGCTCCGCCGGGTACGTGATTATGCACAGATCAAAGGCAGCGGCCATATTGATACGGCAATTGCCGATGCAGCCCTGAACATGCTCAATGTGGATCATCATGGTCTGGATCACATGGATCGTCGGTTACTGCTGGCAATGATCGAAAAATTCGATGGTGGGCCGGTGGGCGTTGATTCCCTGTCGGCGGCTATCGGTGAAGAGCGCGATACCATCGAGGATGTCATCGAGCCGTACCTGATTCAGCAAGGAATGATGATGCGAACGGCGCGTGGGCGAGTCGTGACTCGGCAGGCATGGCAACATTTCCAGCTGACGCCTCATGAAGATGCCGCTGATGTTGAAGGGGAAGTGCGGCCATGAGTCAGTCAGCGCACCATTTCCATTTTCCTGTTCGGGTGTATATCGAAGATACTGACGCCGGTGGTATCGTCTACTACGTTAATTACCTGAAATTCATGGAGCGCGCTCGTAGCGAATGGCTTCGCTATCACGGCTTAAATCAAAGTGTTCTTCTCGAGAATGACACGCAGCTGGTGGTACACCAATTGAATTGCCAGTATCGTCGTCCAGCACAGCTGGATGATGCATTGACGATCACAGCAAGAATCGAAAATCATCAGCCCTGTCGTATGACGTTTCAGCAGGAAGTGTTACGCGACGAGGAACTTCTCTGCGTCGCAACAGTCGAGATAGCCTGCTTGAGCGCCAAACGATTGCGCCCCAAGGCATGGCCTTCCACCATGCAGGCTGTGTTGTCCAGCAATGTTGTTTAATGACGATATTGTACAATGACGCTGCCAACCAACTGTCGTAGCTGAGCATTAGTGCCCAAGCATATTTTCCACGCCGGCGGAACCGCCGGCGCTTTGATTGATGAGGATATTCGTGAACGATAACGGCATGTCGATACCCCACCTGATCATGAGCGCAAGCACCGTTGTGCAAGTTGTCATGCTGCTGCTACTGGTGGGGTCAGTTCTTTCCTGGGTGGTAATTTTTCAGCGCAGCCTGGCGTTAAGCAAAGCCAAACGCGAATACGCCGACTTCGAAGAAACCTTTTGGTCCGGAGTCGATCTCAATGAACTCTACCGTGATATTCCCGACGAAGAGCCGCGTAGTGGTGCCGAGCATATTTTCAAGGCCGGTTTTCGAGAGTTCAATCGCCTGTTACCCAAGACACGCAACCCGCAGGCCGTGCTTGAAGGGGTTCAACGCAGCATGCGAGTTGCCTGGTCGCGGGAAGAGGATCGCCTGAGCCGGCACCTTGTTTTCCTGGCAACGGTAGCATCCGCCAGTCCCTATATAGGTCTATTCGGTACCGTATGGGGGATCATGGGTGCATTCCAGTCGCTTTCACTTTCCCAGCAGGCCACGCTGGCCACTGTCGCTCCTTGGATTGCCGAAGCGCTTATCGCCACCGCCATGGGGCTTTTTGCCGCTATTCCTGCGGTTATTTTCTATAACCGACTGTCCAGTGAAGCCACTCGCCTGTTGGGAAGATACGAGGCCTTTGCCGAAGAATTCTACGCCATACTGCATCGTAACGTGCAGGGGCGTGACACCACGTCGGGCTAAGGGAGTCATATCATGCAAGGACCCTTCAATCGTAACCATCGGCGCAAACCGATGGCGGAAATCAACGTAGTTCCGTTCATTGATGTCATGCTGGTATTGCTGGTGATTTTCATGATTACCGCGCCCATGTTGACCCAAGGTGTCCAGGTCGATCTACCTCAAGTTTCCTCGGAACCTATCGAAGCGCTGGAAGACAACGAGCCGATTCTCATTTCCGTTGATCGGGAGGGAAATTACCACCTCTCCTTGGGAGACGAGTCCTCGGAGGTGTCGCTGGATGAGATGGCTCAGCGTGTGATGGCGATACTCCAGCGTCGTCCTGGAGCGCCGGTCATGCTTCGCGGAGACCGCAACGTGGCCTATGGGGAAATTGTGGTGTTGATGAGCACACTGCAACGTTCGGGTGTCGCCAATGTGGGGTTGATTTCCGAGCCACCTCAGGATGGCTGAAGAGGTTGAAAACAGCGTGAAAAAAGGCTTCAAACCACATGATAATCAAGATGTCGGCTATGTCCTCCCTACGCTTTTGGCGGTGGGGGTACATTTGCTGGTGTTGGCGATAAGTATGATCAGTTTGCCTGCTTCGAACCCTGAATCCGAAACGTCTTCGGTGGTTCAGGCGACGCTGGTGAGTACTGAAACTTTCACTGACCAGGCACAGCAAGTCTCTGAGCAGCAGGCAGCGCTTAACGCCCAGCAAGCAACCGAACAAGAGGCCGAGACTCAAGCGGAACAGCAGCGCCAACGTGCTCAGGCCGAAGAGGCGGCCGCCCAGGAAGCCGAGCAGCAAGCCGCGCAAGATAGTCAGCGTGAAGCGGAGCGAGAGGCGGCTCTCCTGTCAGCCGAGCAAGAAGCTCAACGCCGAGCCGAGCAGGCACAGCAACAAGCGCAACAACGCGAAGAAGAAGCGGCCGTGCGTGCCGAGGAAGTCGAAGCTCAGCGTCAACGCGAAGCCGAGACTCAACAGCAACGCGAAGCTGAGGCTAAGCAGGAACGAGAAGCTGAAGAACAGCGGCGCCGGGAGGAAGAAGCTCAGCGCCAACGGGAAGCTGAGGCCCAAGAGCAGCGCGAAGCCGAAGAACAGCGACGCAAAGAGGAGGAGGCCGAGCGTCAGCGTGAAGCCGAAGCCCAGCAGCAGCGTGAAGCTGAAGAACAGCGACGCCGGGAAGAAGAAGCTCAGCAACAGCGCGAAGCCGCTGAAGCCGCCGAGCAGGCCATGCAGCGCCAGTTGGCAGGAGAGGCGGAAGCTGCCGCCAATGCCCAACAGGCACAGCAGGCGGCCAACAGTTTCACTACCATTGTTCGTCGAGCGGTGGAACAGGCTTGGTTGATTCCGCCCGGAGCGAGCGATTCGCTGGATGCTATGCTGGAAATCAGACTTGGCCCATCGGGTGAGATCCTGAATATTTCCATCGTGCGTTCCAGTGGCGATACGACGTTTGATCGTTCTGCGATACAGGCGGTCGAACATGCAGCACCTTTTGGCGAGTTGCGTGATATGCCTAGCGAATATCAACGCGACTTGCGACAGTTCAATTTGCGGTTTACCCCGGGGGATGTTCGCTGATGCAAATGTTGACTAAAACAGGCTTGTGGAAGGGGACATGGTCAGCACTATGGTTGGCTTCGTTACTTTCGAAGAGCACCATCCTGATAAGTGCCCTCCTGATGAGTTCTATGGCGCATGCCAATCTGACTATCGAGATTACACGTGGCAGCGACCAAGCTCTACCGATTGCTGTGGTGCCCTTTGCCACGGAAGGGGATCCTTCAGAAGACGTGGCGCAAATTATTCAAGACAACCTTGAGCGCAGCGGTTTTTTCTCACCGCTTGAGCGCAACGCCATTTTTGAAAGTCCTGACCAGGCAGAAGATGTAAAGTTCGGGACTTGGCGTTCGCTGGATGTGCGCTACCTAGTGGTAGGACGAGTCACTGAAACCGGAGGTGGCTATCGTATTGAATATGATCTCATGGATGTCAGCGGACAGCGGCAGATGCTAGGTGAAACCATCACCGCCGAAAGTGGCAATCTGCGTGGCGCCGCCCATCTCGCCAGCGATCAGATATTTGAAGCCATTACCGATATTCGGGGCGCATTTTCCACCCGCATTGCCTATGTCACTGCGGAAGGCGTGGGCAATGCCATGCAATTCGGATTGTACGTTGCCGATGCCGATGGACGTAACAGCCAACAGGTGTTGACCTCCGATGAGCCGATACTTTCACCGGACTGGTCGCCGGACGGGCGTAAGCTCGCCTATGTATCGTTTGAAACCGAGCGACCGGCGATTTATATCCAGGAAGTGGATAGCGGTCGTCGTGTTAGAGCCACTTCGTTCGAAGGACTCAATAGCGCTCCGGCCTGGTCGCCGGATGGACGTAAATTGGCCATGTCGCTCTCCAAGGATGGCCAGCCTGACATCTATGTCATGGACATAGCCAACCGTTCATTCGAGCGTCTTACTCAAAGCAACAGTATCGACACCGAACCTGACTGGGCGCCGGACGGCCGTAGCCTGCTATTTACTTCCGACCGCAGTGGTGCGCCCCAGATTTATCGCTATACCCTGGGTAGCGGCGAGACACAGCGACTGACGTTTACCGGCGACTATAACGCTCGTGGCCGCTTTTCTCCTGATGGTGAAGAACTGTTCTTGATTCATCGTTCAAACCAAGGATTCCAAGTGGCGCGCCAGAACCTGGAAAGTGGTCGTCTGGTGGTCATCAGTGAAACACAGCGTGATGAATCTCCTAGTGTTGCACCGAATGGGACCATGGTAATCTTCGCTACCCAACAGGGTGGCAATGGGGTGCTGAGTGCGGTTTCCGCTGATGGGCGCTCCTCATTCAGGCTTCCCTCCCCACAAGGTGATATACGTGAACCGGCGTGGTCACCGTTTTTGAATTGATGTTGGCATCACACCTATTTTTCAGGCAAGGAGTCTGACTATGCAACTCAAGCCGTTTGCCCGTTCCTTGGCAATTGCGCTGTCCTTGGTGGTTATCGCGGGCTGTTCCAGCACGGGGGGCACTCAGGACGGGGATTCTTACGGTACTCAGGGTGCCGCCGGTACGGGCACAAGTTCCGGTTCAACCACAGGTGCCGGCGCGGGTGGCCAATATGGCTCCACTTCCGGCACCAGCGGCACGAGTGCCGGACAACAAGCGGATTCGCGGATTCCCGAAGTACGTACCATCCATTTCGATTACGACCGTGACAGCATCAAGAGTGAGTACGAATCGGTGGTCATGGCGCATGCCCGTTACTTGCGCAGCAATCCCAATGCTCAAGTGGTCCTGCATGGACATACCGATGAGCGCGGAACGCGTGAATACAACATGGCGTTGGGCGAGCGTCGTGCCAATGCCGTTCAACGTTTCTTGAACATTCAAGGCGTATCACCATCACAAATGAGTGTCGTGAGCTACGGTGAAGAACGGCCGGCAGCCAGAGGACAAGCCGAACAGGCGTACTCCCAGAACCGTCGTGTGGTGTTCAATTACTGAGGAAGACCTTCATGAATCACAGTCTCAAGTATTGTCTTGTGAGGCTGTGCGGCGCGGGAGCCTTAGCGCTCCCGCTATCCGTATTGCCTTTGCACGCCCAAGCGCAGCGCCCCGTGGTGGAAGACCTTTCCTCGCAACAGGGCGGCAGCAGCAACTTCTATCAACACGCACAAACCAATGAAGCTTCCTCAGGCAATCTGGTGCTGTTCAACCAGGTAGAAGAGCACCAGCAAGAAATCCAGCAATTGCGTGGACAAATCGAAGAGCTGCGCCACCAATTGGAGCAGTTGCGTCGCCAGTCACAACAGCAGTACCTGGACATTGAAGACCGGCTGATGAGCAGTGGGCCAACCCAGCTTGAAGAAGTCACCCCTGAGGTAGAGCCCAAAGCTGCCGAAAAAGTGACAAGTACGCCTTCAGTGAGTGGCGCCAGCGCCGAAGCACAAGCTGACTATCAAGCCGCTTTTGCTCACGTACAGGCACGTCGTTTTGATGATGCCATCCAGGCATTCGATGCCTTTGTCGAGAGCTATCCGGATACTGCCCTGACCGCCAACGGGTATTATTGGCTAGGGGAACTGCATGCCGCCGAAGGTGATCTGGACGCAGCTGATCAAGCATTCAACCGTGTGATCACTGATTACAGCGCCAGCAGTAAACTACCGGATGCACTTTATAAACTGGGGTTGGTAAAAGCGCGCCAAGGGGAGCCGGAGGCGAGCCGTGAGCTGCTGGAAAAAGTTCGCGATGATTACCCACAAAGCAGTGCGGCCGGGCTTGCCAATGACTTCTTGCGTCAAGGCAATGATTAATAGGCTGGCTTTACTGCCCCTTTATCTCAAGGCCTGTGTTTTCAAGGACATCGCTTTCAAGGAATCGCTATGATTTGCAAGATCGACTATCAGGCCGCACCGAATATTCTGGAAAATCGGGTGGTACTGGTGACCGGCGCAGGTGACGGTATCGGACGTGCTGCCGCATTACATTATGCTCGCCATGGGGCTACCGTGATTCTGTTAGGGCGCACCATCGCCAAACTTGAAAGCGTGTATGACGAAATAGAAAACCAGGGCGGTCCCCAACCGGCTATTTTTCCACTGAACCTGGAAGGCGCTACGCTGAAAGATTTTCATGACATGGCAGAAACCTTGGACAAGGAATTCGGCCGGCTGGATGGCATTCTTCACAACGCCGGCATACTGGGCAGAATCACGCCCTTTGAGCAGTATAATCCCGAGCTCTGGGAGCAAGTCATGCAGGTCAATATCAACGGACCTATCTGGATGACCCAGGCATTGCTGCCACTGCTCCAAGCCTCCAAGGATGCCTCGGTGATCTTTACCTCGTCAGGCGTCGGGCGCAAAGGGCGAGCCTATTGGGGTGCCTATGCGGTCTCCAAGTTCGCCACAGAAGGGTTCATGGAAGTGCTGGCCGACGAGCTTGAAAACCAGGCCAACATCCGGATCAACAGTCTCAACCCCGGCGCAACCCGGACTCAAATGCGGCGTAGTGCCTTCCCTGGCGAAGACGTGGCTACCTTGCGCACCCCAGACGAGATCATGCCCACCTATCTCTGGCTGATGGGTCCGGACAGCCAGGGCACCAACGGCGAGAAAATCGACGCCCAGCCAGCGCGTTGATCCCAGCAGCCCTTCAGGCCGGGTGTCGCTTGATGATCGGCTCAAGGGCTTCAACCAGCGCTTCACAACCATCGAACCATAAATCGGCCGGCCACTGGCGATAGTCTTCCCCTTCAGCGATATAGCCATAACCTACCGCCACCGCGGTCATTCCGGCGGCGCGTGCCGCCTGGATATCGCGCAGGTGATCTCCTACATACCAACAGTTGCCAGGAGAGACACCCAGCTGCTCGGCTGCCGCCCAGAGGGGTTGTGGTGCAGGTTTTTTCACCGGCAGATCATCGGCACATAAAAGTGCGTGCGGGTGTAAGGCCAGAGCGTCGAGCAAGGCTACCGTGAAGCGCCGGGGTTTGTTGGTCACGATTCCCCAGAGCAGCCCAGCTGCTTGCCAATTTTTCAGCCAGCGATCCAATGGCGTAAACACCCGGCTATGGGTGGCTACCGCCTGATCATAAGCTTGCAACAGAAAATCACGTGCTTCTTGATGCCCTGGTGTATCTATTTCCAATGCCAGCGCCAAGGTAACCAAGGCGCTGCCTCCATTAGATACCTGGCCACGAATCACGTCGAACGGCAAGGCCTCAAGGCCGTGATGCCTTCGCAGCATATTGGTGGCATTGGCTAGATCCGGGGCGGTATCCACCAGCGTGCCGTCAAGATCAAACAATACGGCTTGCGGCAAGGGCGCGGTACTCATGCAGTCTGTTCCCCCACCTTGCGGCAATACATCAAATAATTGACCGAAACATCATTGGCTTCCAGGCGGTATCGGCGGGTCAGCGGATTGTAGGTCATGCCACTTTGTTCACGTACTTCCAGACCACTTTCCCGACTCCAGGTCGCCATTTCAGAAGGACGAATGAACTTGGCGTAATCGTGGGTTCCCCGGGGTAATAGCCGGAGCACGTATTCTGCGCCCAGAATGGCAAACGCATACGACTTGGGTGTGCGATTGAGTGTCGAGAAAAACACGAAGCCGCCCGGGCGCACCAAGGTGCTGCAGGCACGAATCACGGAGCTGGGATCGGGAACGTGCTCCAGCATTTCCATACAGGTGACGACATCGAATTCACCCGGTTGCTGAGTAGCCAATGTTTCGACACTGATGCATTGATAGTCGATCGTCACGCTGCTGGCCTGGGCATGCAGCCGCGCTACAGCAAGGGGGGCTTCACCTAGATCTATGCCGGTGACCTCCGCCCCGCGGTGAGCCATAGACTCACTGAGGATGCCTCCGCCACAGCCGACATCCAACACTCTCTTCCCCGCGAGCCCGGCACGAGCGTCAATGAAATCAAGGCGCAAGGGATTGATGTCGTGCAGTGGCTTGAATTCGCTGTGTGGGTCCCACCAGCGGCTGGCCAAGGCTTCGAATTTGGCGATTTCCGCTGCATCCACGTTGTCGGAATGGGGCGCAGCAGTGCTATCCTGAGGTATCGCTTGCATGGCAAGGCTCCATGGTCGGTGAGAGTCAGCGCAAGGAGCAAGGTGGCATCCCTCAGCGCCTTCAGTATCATGGCATTCTAACCACTCCTGAGGCGGAACGCGCAATTTGATGAAAAGGACATCCATATGATTCGTAAGGCTGTACTTCCCGTGGCGGGCTTGGGTACTCGTTGTTTGCCTGCCTCCAAAGCCATTCCCAAGGAAATGATCACGATTGTCGATAGGCCCGTTATTCAATATGTGGTGGAAGAAGCGGTAGCAGCAGGTATCCGCGACATCATATTAGTGACTCATTCAAGTAAAACAGCTATCGAGAATCACTTCGATACACAGGTGGAATTGGAGGCGAGCCTCGAACAAAAAGGCAAGCATGAATTACTCTCTTCACTGCGCTCGATCGTGCCGGATGACGTCAATATTATCAGCATTCGCCAAGGTGAACCTCTGGGCCTGGGGCATGCGGTACTCTGTGCGCGCCCGATCATCGGCGATGACGAACCCTTTGCCGTCTTGTTGCCGGATGTGCTGGTAAACAATAATTCCCGTACAGGTGCGGATCTGGCCGGTATGCTGGAAGCCTTTGATGCCACCGGCAGTGCTCAGCTGATGGTCGAGGAAGTGCCTTGGGAGCAGGTGGAAAAATATGGCATCGTCGAACCTGTCGACAAGATTCCTTCACCGGGTCAATCAGGTCCTTTGAAAGGAATGGTGGAAAAACCCGGCCGCGACCAGGCGCCTTCCAATCTCGCGGTAATCGGCCGCTATGCATTGCCTGGGAGTATCTTTGCGCTATTGGCAGACACTCCACCGGGCGCGGGTGGTGAAATACAATTGACTGATGCATTGGAAACCCTGCGTAGTCATCAAGGGGTACAGGCCTATCGCATGGTAGGCAAAACCTACGATTGCGGACATCCCTTGGGGTATCTGGAAGCCATTATGGCTTACGGGCGTGCTCACCCCCAGCTCGGCGATGGGTTCAAAGAATTGCTGGCACGCTATCATCAGGGAGAATGATCGATGCGGGTTTTGATTCATGGAAGCGAACTTACCGCCGCCACTGCCGCCGCCGCGCTTTCCTGGGTGGGTCACCAGGTGCAATGGCTACCTCATGCCGATATGCCATGGACCAACTTGCGGGAAGTCGACTGGCTAAAGCGTGAACCGCACCTTCTGGACCAGATCCACCGGAGCTGCCACGACGGCACCCTGGAAATTTGTAGCGACGTTGGCTCGGTCGCGGTGCCGGACGTACTCTGGCTGTCGTTATCCCCCTCCCAACGCAACGCCGCAGATAGCTTGGTCCATGAAGTGGAGCGCAACCATCCGGGGGGACTGGTGTTGGTGAACAACTCCACCTTTCCGGTAGGAGAAACCGAGCGCTTGGCATCTCTGGTAGGGACAAATACCCATTACAGTGTTGCATTGCCAGATATGCTGGAAGAAGGCCGTGCCTGGGATATGTTTACGCGTCCTAACCGCTGGCTGTTAGGTTGCGACGAGGCCACCGGAGAAAGCACGGTGCGCGAGCTTCTGCGTGCCTTCAACCGGCGCAGTGAAGTGTTCCAGCGCATGCCGCGCCGTGCTGCGGAACTGACCAAGTTGGCAATCAACGGCATGCTGGCGACACGTATCAGCTATATGAACGAAGTAGCCGGCCTGGCTGATACATTGGGGGTGGATGTCGAATACGTTCGCCAAGGCATGGGGGCGGATACCCGTATCGGGTTTGAATACCTCTATCCCGGCTGTGGTTTCGGCGGGCCCAATTTTTCGCGTGACCTGATGCGCCTCGCCGACGTTCAGTCGTCCAGCGGGCGCTATTCCGAACTGCTCAAGCAAGTACTGGATATCAATGAAAAGAAAAAGGAAACCCTATTCCGCAAATTGTGGGCGCATTTCCAGGGTGATCTGAACGGTCGTACCGTCGCCATCTGGGGAGCGGCCTTTAAACCGGGTACCGCACGCATCGAGCATGCGCCGGTGCTGACTTTGCTGAAAGCGCTCTGGGCGCAAGGGGTTAACGTACGGCTGCATGACCCGGCGGCTATTCCCGCATTGCTTGAAGAAGTAGGTCAGCGGGATGACCTGCTCACCTTTAGTGAGGACCCTTATCAGGCATGTGAAGGTGCGGATGCATTAATGCTGGTCACCGAATGGAAGCTTTACTGGAACCCGGATTGGGCCCGGTTAGCCGGCTTGCTCAAGGAAAATCTCCTTCTGGATGGGCGTAATATCTACGATCCGAGCTTTGTGGCTGGCTGTGGCTTACATTACCGCGGCATTGGGCGTCGTGCCGACCCGTCTTAACCTTGAGGAAGCATAATGCCCGACTCAGCTACGTCATCGCGTATCGTTCCGGATGTGGATCAAAGTCTGACAGGTCGGCATCTACGGCCTCGCCGTGGTCCGAGCTTATGGCCAATATGGCTGATGATATGTCTGCTGCTGGTGGCGGTAGCCGGTGCGGGAGCGGTGGCATGGTATGAGCGGGAGCGTTTGTTACAGGAAATGAACCGCTTGAGTGGAGAGGTTTCCAACATGCATGCCCGACTTGATTCGGGCGATGCAGATATCGAGGACACCTTGAGCTTTCTTCAGGCCCAAGTGGTTACGCTATTCCAAGAACAGGAACAGTTGGCTCAGACGATATCGAGTACTCGTCAGGAGCTGTATGGGTTTCTGACCGATAACGATGAACGGGTATCGGCCGAATCACTGGATACGCTAGACCAGCAGGTCGAGCGTTTACGTGAGAATGCCCAGGTACGGGATAGCCAGCTGGCAGCCATCCATGTATCACTCGATGCGCTCGAACGTGCAGGTATCGAAGGCAGACAAAGCTTGATGGAGGAGGTGACGCACCTGGAGCAGTTGCTGGAAAGCCGATCTCAGCTCATCGAAGAAGAAATGGCTGCCCTGCAGGAGTCGTTGACGAGAAGGCAAACAGCGCTCGAAGAGGACATGACGCAACGTCTGGATGAACTCGACCAGGCGTTAGCTGAAATGGATACCGGCTTGGATGAAGAGTTGGAGCAACGCATCGATGCGCTGGAATCCGAAGTACGGCAGGTGCGGCAGGCACAGCTGGCCTTTAGCGCTCAACTGGAAATGCTACGCTGAGCTAGCTTGTCTAGAGATGGGCTTCAATCCTTGCTTCGGGAAAATGACACTATGCCAACACAACGTCAGCGATTATCACGTTGGGGGAAAGCCTTCCTTCTACTGATAAGTGCCGTCCTGATCAGCCTTCCGGTATGGGCGCTGAATGCTCGGATTGAAGGCGTCGAAGGCGACGTGAAAAAAAATGTGCGTCTGTATCTCAGTGACTTGGATGCGGAGCAATATACCGCGGCCCGGCTGAAAGGCGAGATTCAGCGCCGTGTCCGTGAAGCCATGCGAGTATACGGGTATTACGAGCCGCAAATCGCCATCGAACAGCTGGAAGAAGAACGCGTTCAGGTCGATATTACTTCAGGCCCCAGGGTGACCATCGAAGTATTGGATATCAATTTACGGGGTGAAGCCGCCGATGATCCGCCCTTCAGCGAAGCTGTCGATGAGTTCCCGCTCGAGGTAGGCGATCCTCTTTTTCATTCGCCCTGGGATCGGCTGCGTAATCAGTTATCCGGCTTGGCGTTGGAGCGTGGCTATTTCGATTGGGAGTTCACCGACAGCCGTATGGAAGTGCGCCCCTTCGAGCAAAGTGCCCGCCTGTACATGGACTTTGATAGCGGTTCGCGCTACCAATTCGGCAATGTACGTATTATTGGCAGCCATATCGAACCGGAAAGACTGCAGCGAATGCAGCCATTTACCACGGGAGAGCCCTATGAGGCTCAGGCGTTGGCACGCTATAACCAACGGTTAGCGCAAACCGGCTGGTTTGAATCGGTCATGGTCCGGCCCAGACTACAAACGGCACAGGAACTGCTTGTCTTCGAGCCTGACCCCGACCCCTGGTTTATTGAGGCGACCGGCGAGATGGAGCGACGGCCACAGCTGAGTATGGTAGCGCTCACCAGTGCTATGACCTTGTACCAACCGAAAGATAATCGCTTGCCTCTGGATGTCACCGTCGAACCTGCCGATCGCCATCAGTTTGAAGTGGGCATCGGCTATGCCACGGATGTGGGGCCCCGGCTAGGCCTCGGTTGGAGACAACCCTGGATCAATCGGTTAGGCCATAGCCTTGATCATGAACTCTACATTTCCGCGCCGGAGCAACGTTTTACCGGCACCTACAATATTCCCTTGGAAGATCCAGTACGCGACAATTACCGTTTGCAGTATGGTATTCGTCATGAAGATGACAATGACACCCGCACCTTGGAAAGCACCGTGGAAGTAGCGCGGCGGTGGGAATTCGAAAACCGCTGGGTACAGACCCTGTATTTCCGTGCCACCTTCGAAGACTTTACCCAGGGTGGAGAAGCAGATCAGGTCTGGATCTTTTATCCCGGCATCCAATGGTCGCGTACACGTACACGCAATCAGCGTTTCCCCAGTTGGGGTGATCGCCAGCAGTTATCGCTGGAATACTCGGATACAGCCTGGGGTTCCGATGCTCAATTCGGCCGTCTGACCGCCGATACTCAATGGATACGGATGCTGGGGAACGACAACCGATTTGTCGGGCGTGCAAGCCTTGGTGCCATCGCCACCGATGATTTTGATCAGTTACCGCCGTCACTGCGTTTTTTCGCGGGTGGTGACCGCAGTGTGCGCGGTTATTCATTTGAAAGTTTATCTCCTGTCAATGAGGAAGGGCGCCTGCGTGGTGGGCAACAAAAACTCACCGCTAGTGTCGAATATCAGCGTCGTGTTATCGGTGACTGGTGGGGTGCAGGCTTTGTCGATGCTGGCGATGCCTTTGATGACTGGACGCCTGATTCACTTAATACAGGCGCGGGTCTCGGTGTACGCTGGGTCTCCCCGGTCGGGCCTATTCGGCTTGATGTCGCCCATCCTTTCGATCATGAAGATGATTGGCGGCTGCACTTTTCCATCGGGCCGGAATTCTAGCGCTGATGTCAGGCACTGCATGCGCTCGCTCTGGCCGACTTTCCTCGCCGATTTCTCATACAGAACCCAGGAGACTCTCTGTTGACGCAAGCCTCACAAAGCACCACGACTCGTCACTCCCTTTCGCCGTCGCGTCGCTGGGTGTTATTTGGATGGAGCCTTTTACGCCTGATTATTGTGTTTCCGCTGTGGTTGATCGGGCTAATCATGCTTGTATCAGGCCTTGCATTATCTCCATGGGGTACGGGCTTTTTATTGTCTCAAGGTGAGCAAAGAGGGTTTTATAACCTGGAACACCATGAAGGGGATTTATTGAGCCACCTAGTGCTGGAAGGGTTTTCTCTGGAAGCCGGCAGTGCCCAGGTGGATGTGTCCCGGTTTGAACTAAAGTGGGCTGACGACTGCCTGCTTTCCGGGCGGCTGTGTATTGATCGGCTGCATATAGAGGGTGCGGATGTACGGCTGCTACCCACCGATGATGCTGAGGAAGCGCCTCAAGCAGAAACTGGCGATATTGTGCTTCCCGACATTGAATTTCCTTTCCCTATCGAGCTGCGTGTCCTCGAGCTTGAAAACGTTGCGCTGCATTTAGCGGGTGGCAAGCGCTTTCGCTGGAAGCGTTTTTCTTCCGGCGTCATCGCCAAAGACAACCAGCTAAGGCTACTGCCCACCAAGCTGATTGCACCCCGGCTTTACTTGCCGCCATCCCCGGGCGTGTTGCTGACGGAACACACCGACACGCCCCTTGACGCCCAATCCATCAACACCGCTATCGCGCTGCATCAGCCCGAAGAGGCAAGCATCGCTGAAGAACCGCCTCTTCAAGAAATCGAAGATACGCTGGAAAAGCGTGCCCGCCTGGCGTTGCCCGAAGTTACTTTGCCCTTGGAAATCCAGATTCCAGAATTCAGTATCGATGACTTCCGGATGCAAGGAGCCATGGCGTATACCGTGAACCATCTAGCGCTCAGCGCGGTGGCACGACGCCAGGAAATAGAATTACAGCGCCTGAATGTCATGACGCCCGATGCCGAAGCCACGCTGGAAACGACCGCGATCCTGAGTGAAAACTACCCGCTGAATGCCACCCTCAACGTGCAACTCGACAATGAAGGACAGCTGCTTGAAGCCTATCCAGCCTTGGTAGGCCAGCAGATTGAATTGCACCTGGATGGCTCCTTGTCGGCCCTGCAGCTAGCCCTGGACACCAGGGGAGCACTGAATACCACCTTGCGTGGGGAGATGGATGTTCTCGCCCCTGAGGTGCCGTTCCAACTGCATTTTTCAAGCGAACGCCTGCAATGGCCATTGCAACAAGATGAAGCCACTGCTGAAAGCGCACCTTACGTGGTGGAATCGCTGGTAGCCAATCTGGACGGCAGTTTGACCGATTATCGGGTCGGGTTATCGCTAATTGCCGAAGGGCCGCAAGTGCCTCGTACCCGTGTGGCTTTGACCGGCGAAGGCGATCTCGAGCATTTTCGCTGGACGCCTCTGTCGCTCACGCTCGGCGAAGGCTCGCTGGTCAGCCATGGACGTATAGACTGGCTCGACACTCTGCAGGTGCAAGCCCAGCTGCGTCTGGATCAACTCGACCCTTCTCTTTTCATCGAGGAATTGGAAGGTCGGTTGAACGGTGACCTGGAGCTGGCTTTCGCGCAGCAGGATAACGACTGGACAGTTTCAATTCCGACTCTTTCCATTGATGGACGCTTACAGGATTACCCTCTTTCCCTGCAGGCCGTTCTTGAAGCGGACAGTGACTTACGGGTGCAACTCGAGCGTTTCGACTTTGCGCAGGGCGAGAATCGCTTGCAGGCCTCAGGACTGGTCAGCGAACAACAAATGGATGTGGATGCCGATATTGACCTGCGCCAGCTGGAAAGCCTTCATCCCGAGCTTGCCGGCCTGCTGTCGGGCAATGTACAGGCGCAAGGTAGCCTGTTACAGCCCAATGTAACGGTGGATCTGCGCGGCAGTGACTTGCGCTTTGCCGAAAACAATCTGGAAACACTGGCTTTGGAAGGCCGAATACAGGGAGTGGATGATCCGGACATTGATCTGCAACTGGATATCCAGAACTTGAATGCTGCCGGCCAGCGCTTGGAAATGCTTGCCTTGAGCCTGCAAGGCAGGGTTTCGGATCACCGCCTGCGTCTGGAGGCACAAGGTGGCCCCAATGCCGCCTTTTCAAGGGCTCAACTCGCCTTGGATGGGCGTTTCAATCAGCAGGCCGGACGTTATCAAGGTAACTTGAACTCGCTTGAAGTCGATGCCGAGGTTGGTGATATCCGACTGGATCGTGAAGTAGCGGTGAATTACGACCTCAATACCGGCCAGGCTCAGCTGTCGCCATTTTGTCTACGCCGGCAACAGGGTGGCGTGCTGTGTCTCGACCAGCCGCTCCAGGCTTCCGCCGAGCAAGGCCAGGCTAGCCTGACGCTACGCGAAGTTCCGATGAAAATGCTGGAAATGGGGTTGCCCGAAGGCTGGCAGCTCGAGGGCGATACCACAGCGGATGTGCTGGCGACCTGGGGTCAGGGTGGGGCGCAGTGGCAAGCGGATGGGCGCCTGATAAGCGAATTGGTGATTACCGCTTTGAATGACTTTGGCCAACCAGTTTCATTACCCCGCACGCGGCTTGACACACGGGTGGAAGCCACACAAACCCAGGCCAGGGTGGAGGCCACGCTAACCTTGGCAGACGCTGGTGAAGTAGGTCTGGATCTCACCATTGACGAACCTATCGGTGAAGGTCGGTTGAGCGGCGTGATCAGCGCTGACGACATATCCTTACGGCCTTATCGTAGCCTGGTCGTTGGCATGGATGTTCTCGAAGGCAACCTGGGTGGCGAAATTCAGCTCAGTGGTACCACCACAGCGCCTGATTTACAGGGACGTCTACGCTTGCAGGGCATCCAGGCAAGTGGCATGGATATTCCGGTAGAAGTCGAGGATGGCAATATTGAAGTACGTCTGGAAGGCGATCGAGGCGATCTCAACGGATTTTTGGCTGCCGAACGCGGACGCCTGGAAATTACCGGTGATGCATACTGGCCGGGGGGCGATGAATGGCGCATCGGGGTGGACCTGAGTGCTGTGAAATCTCCGCTCTTGGTGGTACTACCTGAGTTCGGTCGCCTTGAAGCCGCTCCCGACCTGCGTATTCGGGTGACCTCTGACCTGCTTCAAGTTCGAGGCAATGTGGATATTCCCTGGGCACGCTTGGAGGTGGGTGATATTCCCGCCTCGGCGATTTCTCCTAGCCAGGATGAGATCATCATTACTCAACGTGATGAACGCGAAGCCGAGTTGGCAGCGGAGCGTGCGGCAGCTGCGGCAACACGCAATGAGGGTCCCGACACCTCCGAGGAACTGGCACAGACAGGTATCATGGTGGATGTATTGATTACATTGAGCCTGGGGCCGGATATGATGATTTCAGCCTACGGGCTTGAGTCCGGCTTGTCGGGGACCTTGGAAGTTCGTCAGGAGGGAGGAACACTTCAGCTGTTCGGTGATGTCAATCTTGTCGATGGTCGTTTCAAGGCGTTTGGTCAAGACCTTCTGATTCGCCGCGGAACCTTGTTGTTCAGTGGCCCACCGGATCTTCCTATACTGGATTTCGAGGCGATTCGCAACCCGGATACCACTCAGGATGATGTCATCGCAGGGCTGCGTGTTTCCGGAAGTGCGGAAGAACCGAACGTTTCGATTTTCTCTGAGCCGGCCATGAATGAAACGCGAGCGCTTTCCTACCTGCTTCGGGGGCGCCCCCCGGAAGGTGATGGCGGCAGTGTAGAAGGCGCGTTGGTGACAGGACTGATTGGCATGTCGCTGGGCCGCACAGGCAGTGCCATCGGGTCGATTGGCGAGTCTTTCGGGGTGGATGATTTGACCTTGGAAACTACCGGTGCCGGAGAAGAAAGCCAGATCGCAGTCAGCGGCCAATTGACCGATGACTTGAGTATTAGCTACGGGGTGGGAATCTTCTCGCCGATTGCCGAGCTGACACTACGTTATACGCTCTGGCGTAATTTATATGTTCAGGTAGTTTCCGGCGCCAATCAGGCAGTGGATCTGGTCTACACCTTCTCCCGCTCGGGAGACCCCGAGATTCTCGAGCAACGTTAACTGATGACGACACTTCACCACCCGACGTACTTGAAAAATTCATTTGAAAAAACGTTTCTGAAAAAGAGAGGCTCCTTATGACTACCAGTGCCATGCATACCGTCAACGGACACTCCTTGATGCCACCGTTCCCTGCCGGGCACGAAGAAATCGTCCTGGGCATGGGCTGCTTTTGGGGGGCTGAACGGCTGTTCTGGCAGTTGCCCGGCGTTTACGTCACTGCCGTGGGCTATGCTGGTGGGGTGACACCCAACCCCACTTATCAAGAAACCTGCAGCGGACGTACCGGCCATGCTGAAGTCGTGCTGGTGGTATTTGATCCTCAACGTCTGGATATTGATACTTTATTACAGGTGTTTTGGGAAAATCATGACCCCACCCAAGGCAATCGTCAGGGCAACGATATTGGCTCTCAGTATCGCTCCGTCATTTATGCGACCACACCGGCCCAGCTGGAAGCGGCCGAAGCCAGCCGGCTAGCTTATCAAGACGCCTTGGGAAAAGCCGGAAAGGGTGACATTACCACTGAAATAGGCATGCTGGACCGCTTCTACTACGCCGAGGGATACCATCAGCAATACCTCGATAAAAATCCCGGCGGTTATTGTGGTTTGAAAGGCACGGGGATTAGCTGTCCGCTCGCTTGATCCTGTTTCATCCGCCTATTCTTCAACAAAGAAGCCTAAGCTCCAGCGGGACACTGGTGCTGCCATCTGACAGCCATATCTGCTGTTCATTGATGGTGCACTGCAACTGCATGCTACGACTCGTCAATTGGGTCATTTCCTTGAGTGCAGCTTCAGGGATTTCCCAGACTTGCAGGTTCTTGTAGCGCTTCAGGGCTTTTTCATTTTGCTGCCACCAGATGGGTACGCTGCGTTCACCATAGGCATACACCTTCACCTGCTTGGCTTTTTGGCTGGCTTTACGCAGCCATTTTTCATCACCTTGTCCAAAAGCCACCCACAACTCGATGTCTCCATGCAGATTCTTTTCAGAAAGCTCAGGCTCGCCTTCATCGCTGAGATTGCTGGAGAAAGCCAAGTTCTCCGAGGCGTTCAAGGCAAAAGCGAGCAGGCGTACTAGCAAGCGCTCGTCGGTTTCGGAAGGATGCTGCGCCAAGGTCAGGTTATGGTCCTGATAGTAATGGCGATCCATATCCGCGATCTGTAGCTGTACCCTGATGACACGGGCTTTTTGCGCCATGAATATTCCAACGTTAGTTTTAGATGAATGCTGAGTATTGAGCAATCTCTCGCTCGACAAGCATAGAGAGGCTCAACCGTCGGGATGCAAACGGTCAATGCGATAGAGAGTGGCGACTTGATCAAGTCCGCTGACGGTACATTTGAGATCCTTGACGCGGCCATCGTCCAAACCATACACCCAGCCATGAACTGAAATACTCTGGCCGCGCTGCCAAGCAAGCTGAAGGATCTTGGTGCGGCACAGGCTATTGACCTGAGCTTTGACATTGAGCTCACACATGCGGTCGATCTGATCTTGAAAAGAGAGGTGAGCCAGAGACTCGCGATGCCGGTTGTAAAGTTCGCGCACGGAGTGCAGCCAATAGTCCACAACACCGCATTCACCACCGGTGACGGCGGCTCTGATGCCCCCGCAGCCATAATGGCCCACAATCATGATATGGCTGACCTTGAGCACATCCACTGCATACTGGACCACGGACAGCGCGTTCATGTCGGTGTGGTGCAAGAGATTGGCGACATTGCGGTGAACGAATACTTCACCGGGAGGCAGGGCAATGATCTGATTGGCGGGAACACGGCTATCCGAACAACCGATCCACAGATAATCGGGGTTTTGTTGCCGTGAGAGCCGGGCAAAATAGTCCGGGTCTTCCTCACACATACGCTCAGCCCAGCTGCGGTTGTTCTCCAGCAGCGTGGCAATAGGGTCGGTCATAATGACTCCATGAGTCAGGGAGATAAAAAATAGCCAAGCTTTTTTAACCTTCTGCGTGGACGGGGTCAATATTGCATGCTTGACGGAAGGGAAACAGCGGTAGATAAAATCAACTCAATAGATGCAATGAATAAAGATAGAGGAGAATGGTGTGGCAGAATTTGAGTATGACCTTTTTGTGATTGGGGCAGGTTCGGGAGGCGTACGTACAGCACGCACTGCCGCCGCGGCAGGTGCTAATGTGGCAATAGCGGAGGATCTCTACTTGGGGGGAACCTGCGTCAATGTGGGTTGCGTTCCCAAAAAGCTATATTCATATGCTGCACATTTTCATGACGCCTTCGATGATGCCGCTGGTTTTGGCTGGCATCTGCCCGAGCCGCCACGTTTTGAATGGGCCACACTACGAGATAATAAGAGCGGGGAAATCAAACGCCTCAACGAGATCTATCGGCGCATGCTGGAAAATGCCGATGTCACTTTATTTGATGCTCGCGCCAGCTTGAAAGATCCGCATACCGTCCTGTTGAAAACAGCCGAAGGAAATACCCAAGAGGTGAGCGCTGAAAAAATACTCTTGGCCACTGGCGGCTGGCCTTGGGTGCCTGATTTTCCAGGACATCAGCACACGCTGGATTCCAATCAGGTTTTCGATCTGGAATGCTTCCCTGAGCGTTTCATGGTGCTGGGCGGCGGGTATATTTCAGTGGAATTTGCCAGTATCTTCAACGGACTGGGCAGTGAAACCCACTTAATATATCGCGGCAACCTATTCTTGAGAGGCTTCGATGATGAAGTGCGCGACTTCACGCGGACGGAAATGACCCGTAAGGGGGTCAACTTGCACTTCAATACCAACATTGAAACTATCGAGCCTGTGGGAAACGCCTACTCGGTAACCCTGACCGACGGGCGAAAAATGGAAGTGGATGCCATTCTTTCCGCGACAGGCCGTAAGGCCAATGTGGCCGGGTTAGGGCTTGAGGCATTGGGCATTTCGCTGGATAAGGTAGGCAAGATTCCGGTCAATGAGCGCTTTGAAACCCAAGTGCCTTCGATTCTGGCTTTGGGCGACCTGATTGCCGGGCCGGAATTGACGCCGGTGGCCTTGGCTGAAGCCATGCAGCTGGTAGCCCATCATTTCAGCCCGGACGAGCCGGCACCCTTGGATTACGCAGCTATTCCCACCGCGGTGTTCTGTCATCCCAACATCGGCACGGTAGGGCTTTCGGAAGAAGAGGCCAGAGAGAAATATGCGGCGATTCGCGTTTATCGCACCGACTTCAAGGCCATGAAACATACGCTTTCCGCCAGCCAGGAACGTACCTTGATGAAACTGGTGGTGGATGATGCCACGGACATCGTTGTCGGTGCTCATATGGTAGGCGATGATGCCGGTGAAGTAATCCAAGGGATTGCCATCGCGGTGCGTGCGGGGCTCACCAAAAAGGATTTCGATTTGACCTTAGGCATACATCCCACCGGCGCCGAAGAATTCGTGACATTACGCACCCCAACCCGCAGATAGCCAATGACGTTAGCCGCTATTACAAGCGGCTAACGTCTAGTCATTCATCAATGCTAAATATAATTAATATAACAAAATATTATGACAAGAAGTCGCTAAGATAACCAAACTTTTGAATTGCTAATAAGCCACTGGTATAATCGCAGTTAAATTCGCTACAGCGAAGCAAAAATATGAGTACCCCTATCCAGCCTTTTACGCCTTCCGCCGATCTGGCACGTCCTTCCGTCGCCGATACAGTCGTCGGACATGCTGAAACACCTTTATTCATACGTAAACCTAACGCCGACGATGGCTGGGGTGTTTATGAGCTAATCAAGTCCTGTCCTCCTCTGGATGTAAACTCGGCTTATGCGTACCTCCTGCTGGCGACACAATTTCGCGAAACCTGTGCCGTGGCGACCAATGAAGAAGGTGAGGTAGTCGGTTTCGTGTCCGGTTATGTCAAGGACAATGCGCCTGATACCTACTTTCTGTGGCAAGTAGCGGTAGGGGAGAAAGCCCGTGGTACCGGCCTGGCCCGGCGTCTGGTGGAAGCCATCATGTCGCGTCCCGAACTTGCCGATGTGCATCATCTGGAAACCACCATCACGCCTGACAACCTTGCGTCCTGGGGCTTGTTCCGCCGCCTCGCAGCACGCTGGCATGCACCGCTCAATAGTCGTGAATATTTTTCCACCGAACAACTCGGAGGCGAGCACGACCCCGAGAATCTGGTGCGCATTGGTCCGTTTCAAACCAATCGGATCTAATGTTTCACTGAGCTTGATTTTATTTCCAAGATTTAGATTTAACCAATCATCAAAAAAGTAATTGCTAAAGGAGTTCGCTGAATGCAGACCCAGTCGATGGAACGCATGGAATCCAACGTTCGTACTTATTCACGTTCGTTTCCGGTAGTTTTCACCAAGGCAAAAAATGCGCGTCTTACTGACGAAGACGGTCGCGAATATATCGACTTTCTGGCCGGCGCGGGAACTCTGAACTACGGTCACAATAACGACTATCTCAAACAGGCCATGATCGATTATCTAGCGACCGATGGGGTTATCCATGGCCTGGACATGTGGACGGCCGCCAAGCGTGATTACCTGGAAACATTGGAAGAGCTGATCCTCAAACCACGAGGACTCGATTACAAGGTTCACCTTCCGGGTCCTACCGGCACCAATGCGGTGGAAGCCGCTATTCGTCTGGCACGCGTCGTCAAAGGGCGGCATAACATCGTCACCTTCACCAATGGCTTTCATGGCGTGACCATGGGGGCGCTTGCCACTACCGGTAACCGTAAGTTCCGCGAAGCCACGGGCGGCATTCCCACCCAGGGCGCAAGTTTTCTGCCGTATGATGGTTACCTGGGCGAAAGCGCCGACACCCTGGATTACTTCGAAAAGCTGCTAGGCGACAAATCCGGTGGCCTGGATGTTCCCGCCGGCGTTATTGTGGAAACCGTACAAGGCGAGGGCGGTATCAACGTGGCCGGCCTCGAATGGCTCAGGCGGCTCGAAAAAATCTGTCATGCCAATGACATTCTATTGATCGTTGACGATATCCAGACGGGTTGCGGACGTACCGGCAAGTTCTTCAGCTTCGAGCACGCTGATATCAAGCCGGACATTGTCACCAACTCCAAATCACTTTCCGGTCTTGGCTTGCCCTTCGCCCATGTGCTGATGCGTCCTGAGCTCGACAAATGGAAGCCGGGACAATACAACGGTACCTTCCGTGGCTTCAATCTGGCCATGGTCACGGCTACCGCCGCCATGCGTAAATACTGGAGCAACGATACCTTCGAGCGCGATGTGCAGCGCAAGGGGCGGATCGTCGAAGAACGCTTCCAGAAACTCGCCGCACTGCTCAGCGAAAACGGCATGCCCGCCACGGAGCGTGGCCGTGGGTTGATGCGCGGTATTGATGTCGTCGATGGTGACCTCGCTGACAAGATCACTGCAAAAGCCTTCGAGCATGGGCTTATCATTGAAACCAGTGGTCAGGCCGGGGAGGTCGTTAAATGCTTGTGTCCGTTGACCATCACGGATGAGGACCTGCTTGAAGGTCTGGACATTCTTGAAGCGTCTGTCAAGACTGTTATAGGTCAGAAAGCACTTGAGATGCACTTGAGAAAACAGCACTGAGGCACCTCACGGCAGTCGGCCCGGGCCGACTGCCACTTGCCATTTGAAGGAGTCATTCCATGATCGTTCGCAATATTGAAGAAGCTCGCCAGACAGATCGCTTGGTCACCGCGGAAAACGGCAACTGGGATAGCACGCGCTTGGTGCTGGCCAACGACGGTGGAAATTTCTCGTTTCATATCACACGCATTTTCGAGGGAACCGAGACACATATTCACTACAAACATCATTACGAGTCGGTGTACTGCATTGAAGGCGAAGGCGAAGTCGAAACATTAGCCGATGGCAAGATCTGGCCGATCAAGCCCGGTGATATCTACATTCTGGATCAGCATGACGAACACTTGCTACGGGCCTCCAAGACCATGCATCTGGCATGTGTTTTCACACCGCCGATCACCGGCAACGAAGTGCACCGTCAAGATGGTTCTTATGCGCCGCCTGAAACAAGTGACGATAAGCCGTTGTAAGTTGTTGTTGCTGTTGAACGCTGCAGTATCGCCAGTGAAAAGCACGGCGTAGCGGTAAAAAGAACCCCGATGATAATTCATCGGGGTTCTTTTCAATTTAGCCCGCGAATCTTACCGCTCAAGTGGGCCATGTTACCTTTCAACCATAAGTTCGCATAATATATATTATGTTAAATAAATGGTGGTTTAAAAAGCCATTTGAAAGTGAAAGCATGACATGCCGTCCGGAACCAGAATGGACAATGCCCTAACCGACTCCGTATTATTCCTCTCCCATTTTTCAGGATACCGTGTCATGCGCCAAGGTTCTTTGTGGCTTGCTATGGGCCTTATTGTTTCCCTGACAGGCTGTGCCGTTGTTTCACCCGATCCTTCCGAGCAATTACAGCCTTTGGAGGCCTCTCAATTCGAGACACGAATCAATCAGCTGGAAACTAACCTGGCATCACAGTGTTCCCGAGCCCCTGCCTGGCATCAGGCGCAGCTGAATCAACAGCAAGCGCTGAACGCCGACGTTCGAGAAGTAGGCAGTCTATTGCGCAATCTGCGCCAGGATGTCCAGCGGCTGGAACAGCGTGAAGGAACGCCCGTTATCATTCGCGAAGAATGCCAGACGAATGACATTCTGGATACCAAGACGATCGTGGGCCGCAGCGAATGGATCGGATTGCCAGGCATTGGCACCTATTTAAAGGCCCGTGTGGATTCCGGTGCCAATACCTCGTCGCTTTCCGCGAGAGAAATAAGCCGCTTCGAACGGGATGGTGAAAATTGGGTGCGTTTCAAATTGGCACTTACCGAAGAAGATGTGGTCGTAGACAGTCGGCGTGACGAATGGATTGAAGCACCCGTGAAAAGACGGGTACGTGTTGTTCAAGCGTCCGGTGATGACTCCAGGCCTGTCATTAGCTTATTGATGACATTAGGTCCAATTCGCGAAAACGTTGAATTCACCCTTACGGACCGTACTCACCTGGATTATCCCGTGCTTCTAGGACGGCGTTTCATGATGGATATTGTTCTTATTGACGTTGCCGAAACCTATCGTCATCCCCGCCCGGAATACCCAGGCGGCAAGCCGGCCGATCAAGCGCAAGAAGATGAGCTTGATGATCAACTCGATAACGACGAATGAGACGTCTTGCTCGTCGTCATTTACCTGAAGGATTTTCATGTCACGGTTACCTTTTTACCTGATTGTCGGCGTGCTCATGCTGGCGGGTATCGCCATGAGCGTTCAGCGCCATGTTCAATTTGAAATTCCTTGGGTGCCCGGCGAGCAGCGTAAAGTCTGGGAAATAGAGGCACTGGTCAATTTCAATGCTCAGGACGGACCGGTAATGGTCGACATGGCCCTGCCATCGCACCAGGCGGGTTTTCGAGTCTTGACTGAAAATACCGCCTCCTCCGGCTATGGTCTTGCTTTTAAAGCTGATGATTTCGGCCGTCGCGCGGAATGGTCGATTCGTGATGCCGCAGGCAGTCAGCAGCTGTATTATTCCGTACAAATGCTGGTCTCGCCGGACTCTCAAGCGCCCGATCTCACTCCCCCACCCCCTCTTGTCGATATTGTCTGGGAGCGCCCCTATGACACCGCAGCCAATCATATTGTCGAGCGCGCCTGGTCTCGCAGCGCCGATAATTATACATTTGCCCGTGAGCTGATGCTGGACATGGGCGGCGAGCGTCAAGGCGAAAATGCCCGGTTACTGCTTACTCAATATGAGTTGGTGCCCTTGGCGGTTCGCTTGCTGAACCATGCCGGTGTCAATGCGCGGGAAGTCAGTGGTTTGTTGTTGGAGGATGGGCGTCGTCGCCAAAGTTTGACTCAGTGGATTCAAGTCTTTGATGAAAGTGAGGAACAATGGGCGCTGTTCAATCCCCTTAGCGGCGAACAAGGCAAACCCGATAATCTCTTGTTATGGGAGGCCGGCGGTCAGGCCGTATTGGAAGTGGCAGGTGGCACCAATTCTCGGGTCAATTTTTCCATGATGACCCACTCGCAACCCGCCTCCGCTGCGGTGCGTAACCATATTTCCGAAGATACTTTGCTGAATTTCTCGATTCACAGCCTGCCTTTGGAAGAACAGGCACTATTCCAGACCATCCTGTTGATTCCGATTGGCGCCCTGATGGTGGTCTTCTTGCGTGTTCTGGTCGGCTTCAAGACGTCCGGTACCTTCATGCCGGTGCTGATTGCCCTGGCGTTCATTCAAACCACACTGATGACTGGCTTGATCGGTTTTCTGCTGGTGGTGGCGGTCGGTCTGGTCATCCGCAACTACCTTTCCTATTTGAATCTATTGTTGGTCGCCAGAGTGTCGGCGGTGATTATCACCGTGATTGCGATCATCTCGATATTTTCAGTGATGGCTTACAAGCTGGGTCTCAATGCCGGTCTTACCATTACTTTCTTTCCCATGATTATTCTCGCCTGGACCATCGAGCGGATGTCGATATTGTGGGAGGAAGAAGGCCCCAAGGAAGTCTTGATTCAGGGGGGGGGTAGCCTGGTTACCGCCGTGCTGGCCTATCTCGCCATGAATAATCCTTGGGTACGCCATATCACGTTCAACTTCCTGGGGGTGCAGTTGATCTTGATGGCACTGATTCTGTTGTTGGGCAATTACACCGGCTACCGGCTCCTGGAATTACGCCGCTTTCAGCCGATCACCGATGAGGAGAAAACCCCATGAAGTGGCTTTCCTGGACCTCCCCTGGAAAGCTGCGAAGCAAGGGTATTATCGGCATGAACCGGCGTAATATTCGCTATATCGGCCGTTACAATAATCGCCGGCTGTTCCCTTTGGTAGACGACAAGCTAAAAACCAAGCTGCTGGCTCAGCAGCACGGTATCACCAGTCCTGCGCTTATCGGCACGGTGACCACTCAGTTCGGAGTAAAGCATATTCTCGACATGCTCACCGGTCATGCAGGCTTTGTCATCAAGCCGGCCAAGGGGAGCGGCGGCAAAGGCATTCTGGTGATTGAGCAGAGCAAAGACGGCGCCTATGTCAAACCCAGCGGCGCCGTGCTGAACCTGACCGATATCGAACGGCATGTGTCCAATATCCTGTCGGGGCTTTACTCTCTGGGCGGTTCTCCGGACGTGGCCATGATCGAAAGCTTGATTCATTTTGATGAAAGCCTGATGGCTTACACCTATGAAGGTGTGCCCGATATAAGGGTGATCATCTTCAAAGGTTACCCGGTAATGGCCATGATGCGCCTGTCCACCGCCGCCTCGGATGGCAAGGCGAACCTGCATCAGGGCGCAGTGGGTGTGGGGTTGGATATTGCGACGGGTACCGCGCTTCGTGGCGTGCAATTCGACCGCCCTTGCTATGCCCACCCCGATACCGGGCATGACTTAGCTAGCCTGGCAGTACCTGACTGGAAAACCTTGCTACTGTTGGCTGCCGGCTGCTATGAAATGACCGGGCTTGGTTACCTGGGAACAGATATGGTGTTGGACCGTCGGCATGGTCCCATGTTGCTTGAGTTAAATGCCAGGCCTGGGCTTGCCATTCAGATGACCAACGGTGAGGGGCTCAGGCCTCGTCTGGACATGATAGAAGCTCAACCCGAAGACCAGGGCCCAGCGGCTCGGGTAGCGTTCGCCCAGCAGCATTTTGCGCGGCATAGCGAACTCGTGTTCCCCGCTGACATGCCTACGTCTACCGCGTAGACTATGGGCTATCTTCTTGAGTGAGTGACCCATGCCGCATGCCCCAACCCTGCTCAAGCAGGCGGAACACCAATGTCAGGAACGCGGGGTTCGGTTTACCCCGATGCGCCGCCGTGTGCTCGAGCTTATCGCCGAAAATGGCGGTGGACTCAAGGCTTATGACCTTCTCGACCAGTTGACCACCGAACATGCTGCGGCGCGCCCGCCTACGGTATATCGCGCTCTCGAGTTTCTGATCGGGCAAGGGCTTGTGCACCGCATTGAGTCACAGAATGCTTACGTGGCCTGCGCCTGCCCCGAGCATGCTCATGGTTTTCAGTTTCTCATCTGTCGGTTTTGTGGCCATGTCGAAGAGCTGCACTTGGATGACGTTACCCGAAAACTAAGTAAGCACGCCACAAGCCAAGGCTTTCGTGTGGAGCGTCAAACCATAGAGCTTCTGGGCCTTTGCGAAGCCTGCATCCCTACCACGAGCGAGCCTTTATGAGCCAAACTAATGACTCCCAAAACCTGTTCAAGCAATTGGAAGGTGCTGAACAAGGCCACCAACTGGCATTGACCGAGCTGCTCGATGCAGTGCGCTTCAATGCCGACGGCCTATTGCCGGCCATTGCCCAACAGCATGACAGTGGCGAAGTGCTGATGATGGCCTGGATGAATCAGGAAGCGCTCAAGGAAACCTTGCATACCGGGCGGGTGTGCTACTACTCGCGTTCACGAGGTAAATTGTGGCGCAAGGGAGAGTCCTCAGGACAGCAACAACATTTGAAAAGTGCCGCCCTGGATTGTGACGGCGACACCCTGCTGCTCCAGGTAGAACAAACTGGGCCGGCCTGTCATAGCGGTCGGCGCAGTTGTTTTTATGTGGCGCTGGAGCCGGGATCGCAGCGTGCGCGCATCACCAGCACGCCGTTGATCGCCCCGGCCGAGCTGTACGCCAAGGGGCGCTGATGTTTTGTCTGTCACGCTGGGTTCATGTGGTAGCGCATTTTCTGGCTCGCCTGGCAAGCGGGATTATGATTGCGCTGCTCAAGGTCTACCAGTATGTAATCAGCCCCCTGCTGGGTCCACGTTGTCGCTTCTGGCCGAGCTGTTCTAACTACGCGGTAGAAGCGATCCAGGTTCATGGGCCGCTGAAAGGCGCGTGGCTGGCCATCAAGCGGATCGTCAAGTGCAACCCTGCTCATTCGGGTGGCATGGACCCGGTACCCGGCGGCCCCAGTGAAGTTCTTTGTCGAGAAGACCCGGAATGTTCGCCTTGAGCCGATATTGTGTCGGCTTACTGCTTGCCCGCTACCTGAAAGATCCGCTGCAACATGGCATGCAGGCCGTTGCTACGCGTCGGTGACAGGTGGTTATCCAGCCCTAGGTCAGCGAGAAAATGCGGCTCGGTATTACGGATCTCTTCCGCTGGGCGATCGTTGTAAATGCGCAGCAGTACGGCAATCAAGCCGGACACAATCGCCGCATCGGAGGTCGCCTCGAAATGCAAACGCTCGCCATCGACCTCATGATGCATCCAGACATTGGACTGGCAGCCCTTGATTTTATGCTCGTCGGTTTTCCAGGTGTCGGGGAAATCCGGTAATTGCTTGCCCATATCAATAATGTACTGATAACGATCCATCCAGTTATCGAATATCTCGAATTCTTCAACCAGCTCTTGCTGGGCCTGTTCGGCGGTTAACTCTGCGCTCATGATACCTCCTCAATAAACTGCCTCTATTATACCTTTTGCACCCCGTCACGTCTGTCCTCCCTGCTCACAAGACCCTACTCACGAGACTTTACTCATGAGACAAGGTATGGCTGGTCAACTGACGGTGCCATTCCTCATCCTCGGTATGCAGATAGCGCGCCGTGGTATCCAGGCGTGAATGACGCGCGCTTTCCGCCAGGTAGCGAAGTTCCACTCCCGACTGAGCCTGATGGGTGATAGCGGTGTGGCGCAACCAATGGGGAGTCGCTCGCCTTAATGCCTCTATATGGCGACGCTCACCCTCGGCATCTTCAAGCGCCTGGGCCGCCTGTTGAAAGGTGGCTCGAATCACACGATAAAGCTGATTTTCCCCCACCTCACGCCTTCCATCCAAGGCGCGCAACAGCGGTGTGTCATCGTCGTGCTCGGGGAACGGCGCCAAGCCGAGTGCTGCGCGCCAATGCTTCAAGAAGTACAGCATGTCATCCGGCACAGGAATGCGGGCGGTCTTAGCCCCCTTTCCAACCACGTGCCACCACCAGCGCCCTTCTGTTCGCTGGAAATCCTGCATGCGAGCGTTGGCCATTTCGCTTATACGCGGGGCAAGCAGGTAGGCAAAGCCGAACAGAAATACCCGTCGAGCTTGTTGGTAGCGTTCGCGCGGCGTCGCCTGTTCTAACAAAGGCTCATTCAGCCATTGCCACAACCATTGCCACAGCTCGCGCTCCAGGTAGCGCTCGATACCGGGCGCCTGATTGTTCAGGCGGCGTGATTTGTCGCGCATCAAGCGAAAGGGATTGTGAGCCAACCACCCTGCTTCCACCAGCCAGCTGAACAGACCCTGCAGAATAACCAGGCTCTGGCGTCGGCTGGCCGCCCCCAGCGAGCCTCGAAAAGGCCGCCATTCGGGGTGCTGGCGTGGCCTTGAAGGCCCCACCCATTGCGAGCGGGGCTGAGGGTCGCTGAGAAACCCTTCGAAGTGCGACAAGACCTCTCGATTCATGTCCGCAAGCACCATGTTCTGAGCATGTAGCCACAACAGCAAGCGCTCCGCTTCACGCCGATAACTGCGCAGGGTCTGCGGGCTGGCGCGGTACTCCTCCAGCCACTGGATGACCGCCTCGGTATCACTGGCCGCGCGGATATGCAGGTTAGACGGTTGGCTCGGCAATGCGGACGGTGCCGACGATCGGGGCGCTGGTTGCGGAAATTCAGGTAATACCAAGGGAAATTCAGCCATGACAGCACTCGTTGAATTCAACTTGCCTAGTTTGGCCTGTAGTGGCTAAAAACTCAAGATAAGGCGGGTAATCTTGAATTTATTAGCTATTTCATAAATAAAATTACGTATTATGTTTTACGTAATTATTGCCTATTTTGAGCAAAAGCCCGAAAATAGCCTTCATTCATATCAGGATTAACAAGGAGCTCAGCCGCATGGCACGCAACGGCATTCAATATCCCGATGTACAAGAAGCCATCGATACCCTGCTTGTACGCGGAGACACCCCAAGCGTGCAGCGCATCCGCGAAGTATTGGGCACCGGCAGTTTCACCACTATCAGCGAGCATTTGCGCCACTGGCGCAGCGAACGAGAACTGAATCGTGATGTGCCGCCGCCCAAGGGAGTGCCGGAGGTCATTGTGGAGCTGGCCACCGGGATGTGGCGCGAAGCACAGCAGACGGCCAATGACACCCTTGCCCACTATCGGGAAGATGCCAATCAGCAGGTGGAAAAGGCCCAGCAACAGGCACAGGAAGCTAGCCGACAAGCAGCCGATGCCGAGCAGCGCGAGCGCGCCCTGGCGGAACATCTGCGCCATACCGAACAGCGCCTTGAAGAGCTGAGTAGCGAACTTGCGCAAAGTGAAACCCAGCGTCGCCAGGAACAAACCAAAGCGGAGGCGGATAAACGCAAGCTCGCCGCCCTTGCCCGGCAACGAGACGAAGCGTTCCAGAAACTTGAACACCAGGCAGAGCAACACCGCCGGATTCAAACGGTGCAACAGCAGGAATACCAGCAACGCCTGGAGCAGGAGGAAAAACGCCATGAAGCGGCGGAAGCGCGATTGATGGGCTTGCTGGATACCAATCGCCAGGAACAGCTCAGCGCACAAAAAAGCTACCAGGCACGCTACCAGCAGCTTGAACAGCGAGCGTCTTCCTTGCAGGCAGCCCTATCTCAACAACAGGCTCAGCAACAAGCCGCCATGAACGAAGAGCAAACTCAGCACCGTGAGGCACGTCTGGCGCTTGCTCGTCAGGAGGAAAAGCACGGTGCTCTGCTGCGTGAAAACCAGCAACTCGCTACACAGCTGGAATCTCAGGCATGCGAACTCGAGGCACGGGAAAAGCGCCTGACGGCAATTGAAGAGCGGTGGGAAGCCAAACTCTGGCATAGCCTGGAAGGCCTGCAAGCAAGAATGGAGGAAAGGACTCTGGAAAAGAGTACGGGCGAGAAAAATTCAGAGGAGGAAAACGGCCCGGAAAATAAATTTACTTAGAAATAAAGTCACTTAGACATGAACAGAGCCCTGCCGATGCAGAGCCCTGAGAATAAAACGTTTAACGGTAGTAGGCGTTCGTGGTGTCGGTGTGGTCGGTAACATCACGGATGCCACCCAGTTCAGGGATGCGTTCCATCAGGGTTTTCTCGACCCCATCTTTCAAGGTGAGATCCACAGCGGCGCAGCCCTGGCAACCCCCGCCAAACGCCAGAATGGCGTGCTTGTCTTCGGTGAGTTCGACCAGCTTGATTTCGCCACCATGGGAGGCAAGCCCCGGGTTGATCTCGCTGTAGAGGATATAGTTGACGCGATCCTCCAGCGGGCTATCGGCGTTGACCTTGGGCATCTTGGCGTTAGGCGCCTTGATGGTCAGCTGGCCGCCCATGCGGTCGGCATTGAAGTCGACCACTGCATCCTCGAGAAACGCCAGGCTGTTCTTGTCGAGAAACACATTGAGCTTTTCCAGCGTCAGCTGCTCATCGGTCGGCTCTTCCTCGCCGGGCCGACAATAGGCCAGGCAGGTTTCCGCATAAGGCGTACCCGGCTGGGTAATGAAGATGCGCACGGCAATGCCTTCGACGCTCTGTTTCTCCAGCAGCTCTGCCAGATACTCCTGGGCACTGTCGGTGATGTTGATTTCGTTGCGTTCTGTAGTGGTGCTCATGAGGTATTGTTCCTCCCCGTGTCAGTGGCGATGCCACTTCACATGACATTAATGCCCCTATGGTAAGCAAAACTGAGGGCTGACACAATCCTGAGTAATTTAGTAGACTATTCTTTTGCTGTTTTATTGCATTTTTTGCAGCCGGAACATCGAGCCTCGCCGGATAGACCTGCCCCCGCGTAGCGGGCTTTGCTATCATGAGCGCTGCTCGAACGTATGAAGATGTTAAACGACGAATTAAAAAAGCCCTTTGATGTTCCCTTTCATGCTGGAGATCTACCCTCACCATGGCTGCTAGTGCTCTGACTGCTTCTCTGACCCAACGCCTCGCTCAACGCATCCTGATCCTGGATGGCGGCATGGGCACCATGCTGCAGAACGCTCAGCTCGACGAAGCTGATTTCCGCGGTGAGCGCTTCCAGGACTGGCCATCGGATCTCAAGGGTAATAATGATCTCTTGGCGCTGACATGCCCCGGCCTGGTCCGCGAGATACATCGCGACTACCTCGAAGCCGGTGCCGACATCATTGAAACCAACACCTTCAACAGCACCCAGCTGTCTCAATCCGATTACGGCATGGAAGCGTTGGTGGTGGAGCTCAATCGCGAGTCGGCGCGCCTGGCCCGCCAGGTGTGCGATGACGTCGCCGCAGAGACCGGCATTCCCCGTTATGTCGCCGGGGTGCTGGGACCCACCTCTCGCACCGCCTCGCTCTCGCCGGATGTCAACGACCCGGCCAAGCGTAACGTTACTTTCGACGAGTTGCGCGAGAATTATTACCAGGCCGCCGAAGCACTGATCGACGGTGGCTCCGATTTGATAATGATCGAGACCATTTTCGATACGCTCAACGCCAAGGCAGCCATCTACGCCCTTGAAGAGCTGTTTGAGGATCGCGGCGAACGCTTGCCGGTCATGATTTCCGGCACCATCACCGATGCCTCCGGGCGTACCCTTTCGGGTCAGACCACCGAAGCGTTTTGGAACTCGGTGCGTCATGCGCGGCCGTTGTCGGTTGGTTTGAACTGCGCCTTGGGCGCTGAAGAGCTGCGCCCTTACCTCGAAGAGCTTTCCGTCAAGGCCGACACCTTCGTCTCGGCGCACCCCAATGCCGGTCTGCCCAACGAATTCGGCGAATACGACCAGACGCCAGAGGAGATGGCCGAGATCGTTGCCGAATTCGCCTCGAGCGGCTTGGTCAATATCATTGGCGGTTGTTGTGGCAGTACCCCTGAACACATTCGGGCGATTGCCGAAGCGGTGAAGGAAATGCCACCCCGTGAGGTGCCCCAACGTCCGCGTGCCTGCCGCCTCTCAGGCCTTGAGCCGTTCAATATTCAAGCCGACTCGCTGTTCGTCAATGTCGGCGAGCGCACCAATGTCACCGGCTCGGCGCGTTTCAAACGCTTGATCGTCGAAGAAGATTTCACCACGGCGCTGGAAGTCGCCCTGGAACAGGTCGAGAACGGCGCCCAGGTGATCGACATCAACATGGACGAGGGCATGCTCGAGTCCCAGGAAGCCATGGTGCGCTTTTTGAACCTGATCGCCGGTGAACCGGATATTTGCCGGGTGCCGATCATGATCGATTCCTCCAAGTGGGAGATCATCGAAGCTGGTCTGAAGTGCGTTCAGGGCAAGGCGGTGGTCAACTCCATCTCGATGAAGGAAGGCGAAGCCGCCTTTCGCGAACAGGCCACCAAATGTCGCCGCTTCGGCGCTGCGATCATCGTCATGGCTTTCGACGAACAGGGTCAGGCCGACACCTTCGCACGCAAGACCGAGATCTGTGAGCGTGCCTATCGCCTGCTGGTCGACGAGATCGGCTTCCCACCGGAAGACATCATTTTCGACCCCAACATCTTCGCCATCGGTACCGGGATCGAGGAGCACAACAACTACGCGGTGGACTTCATCGAAGCCACTCAATGGATTCGCGAAAACCTGCCTCACGCCATGATCTCGGGTGGCGTCTCCAATGTGTCGTTTTCGTTTCGTGGCAATAATGCGGTGCGCGAAGCGATCCACTCGGTATTTCTCTACTACGCCATCCGTGCCGGCCTGACCATGGGCATCGTCAACGCCGGTCAACTGGCGGTATATGACGACCTGCCCAGCGAATTACGCGAGGCGGTCGAGGATGTGGTGCTCAACCGGCGTGAGGACAGCACCGAACGCTTGCTGGACCTCGCCGAGAAGTACAAGGGCGACGGCAGCGGCGGTCCCAAGAAGGAAGACCTGGAGTGGCGCTCCTGGGACGTCGACAAGCGTATTCAACACGCCCTGGTCAAAGGCATCACCGTTTATATTGAAGAAGACACCGAAGAGGCTCGTGCCCGCGCACCCCGCCCCATCGAGGTCATCGAAGGGCCGTTGATGGACGGTATGAACGTGGTGGGCGACCTGTTCGGCGACGGCAAGATGTTTCTGCCCCAGGTGGTCAAGTCGGCGCGGGTGATGAAACAGGCCGTTGCCTACCTGATTCCCTATATCGAGGCGGAAAAGAGCGGCGAGACCCAGGCCAAGGGCAAGATCGTCATGGCCACGGTCAAGGGAGACGTCCACGACATCGGCAAGAACATCGTCGGCGTGGTACTTCAGTGCAACAACTACGAAGTGATCGATCTCGGCGTGATGGTGCCCACCGAGAAGATTCTTCAGACGGCAAAAGCCGTCAATGCCGATATCATCGGACTTTCCGGCCTGATCACCCCGTCGCTCGATGAAATGGTGCATGTGGCCAAGGAAATGCAGCGTCAGGGATTCGAGTTGCCCTTGCTGATTGGCGGTGCGACCACCTCCAAAGCGCATACGGCGGTGAAGATCGCCCCGCAATACGACCAGCTGGTGATCTACGTCACCGATGCCTCGCGTGCGGTGGGTGTGGCCAGTCGCCTGTTGGCGCCGAATCTCAAGCAAGCCTACGTCGACGAGATTAGCGAAGACTATGCCAAGGTCCGGGAGCGTAACGCCAAGCGTCGTCCCAAGGCGGCGGATCTGGATTACGCCCAGGCTTGCAAGCGGCGCTTTCGTACCGATTGGGCGAACTACACCCCACCGGCGCCCAAGATGACTGGGCTGAAGGTATTCGAAGGCTATCCGCTGGATGAATTGGTCGAGCGCATTGACTGGACGCCGTTTTTCATGAGCTGGCAGCTGGCGGGCAAATACCCCAAGATATTGAATGATGAAAAGGTCGGCGAGGCGGCACGCAACCTTTTCGACGACGCCCAGCAGATGCTGAAGAAACTGCTCGACGAAAATCTGATCCAGGCGCGTGGCGTCATCGGGTTGTGGCGGGCCAATAGCGTGGATGACGATATCATCGAGGTATATGCCGACGAGTCACGTAGCGAGATCATCGAGCGCCTCCATCACATTCGTCAGCAGACCACCAAGGGGCGGGACGGCATCTGCTACAGCCTGGCGGACTTCGTCGCACCCAAGGCCAGCGGCAAGCCGGACTGGATCGGGGCCTTTGCGGTCACCACCGGCCATGGTGTCGATGAATTGGCCAAGTCCTATGAAGCCGCCGGTGACGACTATAACGCCATCATGGTGCAGGCACTTACCGATCGCCTGGCCGAAGCCTTTGCAGAGCGCATGCACGAACGGGTACGCAAGGAATACTGGGGCTATGTCCCCGAAGAAGCGCTGGATAACGATGCCCTGATCAGTGAGAAATACCAGGGCATCCGCCCCGCTCCCGGTTACCCCGCCTGTCCGGATCACACCGAAAAAGCAGCGCTGTTCCGTTTGCTCGACGCCGAACGCAACACCGGCCTTGCGCTTACCGAAAACTTTGCCATGTGGCCGGCGGCGGCGGTATCGGGCTGGTATTTCTCACATCCGCAATCGAAGTATTTTTCCACCGGCAAGATCACCCGCGACCAAGTCGAGGTGTTGGCTGGACGCAAAGGCATGACAATGGAGGAGCTGGAGCGCTGGCTGTCACCGGTACTCTCCTACGATCCGAGTTGACCGTGCTGCCTGCCGCCGCCCGCCATCGCAGGATCATCCGCCTGGCCATGCCGATCATTATCGGCATGCTCTCTCAAAGTGTGCTCAATCTTGTCGACGCCGCCCTGGTGGGGTCATTGGGAGAAGTGGCGCTGGCAGGCGTGGGCGTCGGCGGATACGCCATGTTCATGGTTACTGCCCTGGTGTTCGGCTTGTCTTCCGGCGTGCAATCCCAGACCGCTCAACGTTTCGGGGCGAATAGCCAGAGTGCTGATCAACGTGATGCTCGCGCCCTGCCTCTCAGTGCCGGTTTGCTGTTAGCGGCGGGCATGGCACTGCCGCTGACCATTCTGGGCATATGGCAGGCACAGGCGTTGCTGGGGTTGATCAATCAAACGCCCGAGGTTCAGGCGATAGCGGTGGAGTATTTTCGCTGGCGGATGCTTTCCTTGATCGCGATCGCCATGACATTGTGCTTTCGCGGTTACTGGAATGGCGTGCAGCAAACCGGCGTCTACCTGCGCATCATCATTGTGGTGCATGCTTTCAATGTGCTTGCCAGTATCGGGCTGATCTTCGGCCATGCCGGTTTACCCGAGATGGGAGCGGCAGGTGCTGGCGCCGGTACTACTCTTTCCTTACTGCTGGGACTTATCTTGTGGGTTCGGGTAAGTTCGCGTGGCGCTCGCCAGGATGGCTTTCTTTCGAACTTACCCTCACCAGCCAGCTTAAGGAAAACGCTTTCGCTAGCCTTGCCGCATTCCTTTCAGCAGCTGTGGTTCGCAGGTGGGTATGCGGTGTTGTTCTGGTTGCTCGGGCAACTCGACACTGCAAGCGTTGCGGTGGGCCATATACTGGTGAATCTTTCTTTGCTGCTGATCCTGCCAGGCGTCGGGCTAGGCATTGCCGCCATGAGTCTGGTGGGCGAAGCCCTGGGACGCGATGCCGGGGAAGACGCTCACCGCTGGGGGTGGGATGCGCTGCGCGTTGCCTGGATGAGCCTTGCAGCGATGGCATTGCCCATGTTGCTGATCCCGGAATGGGTACTGGGGTTGTTTCTCGATTCCGCCGCGCTAATTGAAATGGGGCGCCTGCCCTTGCAGTTGACCGGCGTCATGATCGTGCTCGATGCAGCCGCCCTGGTACTGGCCCAGGCCCTTCTGGGTGCCGGCGCTCAACGCACTGTCATGCTGCTGACGTTGGGAATGCAGTGGCTGATCTTTCTGCCCTTGGCCTGGTGGGTAGGCGTTGTACTGGGCTATGGCCTGTTGGGTATCTGGTGGGTTCAGCTAGCTTATCGTGTATTGAACTCTAGCGGTTTTATATGGGCCTGGCAGAGTCAGCGATGGATGAGCAATTCTGGCCTAAAGACAAATTAGAAATAAAAAAATAATTATATATTCTTTTGTAGAATATAAACCCCGCGTTACAGTAATGGGAACCTCGATGTCCCGTTTGGACGCGATCACTTCGTTTTTGCAGGACCGTGCCTAATGTACCGTTACGACAATCACGATCAAACCTTGGTTGATGAACGCGTTGCCCAGTTTCGCGATCAGATGGCGCGTTATCGTGCCGGGCGCCTGGGTGAAGAAGAATTCCGGCCACTGCGTTTGCAAAACGGTCTGTACATTCAAAAGCATGCGCCCATGCTGCGTATTGCGATCCCCTACGGGATGTTAGCCGGTTACCAGTTGCGCGCCTTGGCCGAAATCACCCAGCGCTACGACCGTGGTTATGGTCATTTTACGACACGTCAGAATCTGCAGCTCAACTGGCCGGAACTCGACGACGTACCGGAAATTCTGGCCGACCTGGCCAAGGTGCAGATGCATGCGATCCAGACCAGCGGCAACTGCATTCGCAATACCACCAGCGACCAGTTTGCCGGCATCGCCCAGGATGAAGTGGAAGACCCGCGTCCCTGGTGTGAGCTGATTCGCCAGTGGTCGACCCTGCACCCGGAATTCGCTTATCTGCCACGCAAATTCAAGATTGCGGTGAGCGGGGCAGCGCAAGACCGTGCGGCAATCCAGGTTCACGATATCGGACTGCGCCTGTGGCATAACGCCCAAGGCGAGTTGCGCATCAAGGTACTCGCCGGTGGCGGCCTGGGTCGCACACCCATGATTGGCGATGTCGTCAAGGAAGACCTGCCCTGGCAGCACCTGCTCACTTACCTCGAAGCCTGCGTGCGGGTTTACAACCAGTTCGGCCGCCGCGACAACAAGTTTAAGGCGCGCATCAAGATTCTGGTCAAGGCGCTGGGAATCGAAGAGTTTCGCCGGCGGGTGGAAGAAGAATGGGTGCATCTCAAGGATGGTGCTCAGACGCTCAACCAGGCTGCGGTGGAAGCCGCTAAATCACATTTTCCCGAGCCGCCGCGGCGCCCGGTGGCAGAAAAAGCCATCGCCGAGTGCGTTCGCCTGCGCAGCGAAAACCGGGCCTTTGCCCGCTTCATGACCAACAACGTCACCGAGCATAAGGTGCCGGGTTACAAGGCGGTCACGCTGTCATTGAAGCGTCGGGAGCATGCCCCGGGAGATGTCACCGCCGATCAGCTGAATGCCGTGGCTGACCTGGCCGATCGTTACAGTTTCAGTGAAGTGCGTGTGACCCATGAGCAGAACCTGGTGCTCTCTGATGTCCCCGTGGATGAGCTGGAAGCCCTTTGGAAGGAACTGGAAGCATTGGGCATGGCCAACCCCACCGTCGGCACGCTCAACGACATTATCTGTTGCCCAGGTGGGGATTACTGTGGCCTGGCCAATGCCGTGTCGATACCGATCGCTCAGGCATTGCAGGAGCGTTTCGAAGACCTCGACTTCCTGTATGACCTTGGTCCGCTGGATCTCAATATCTCGGGTTGTATGAACGCCTGTGGCCACCACCACGTAGGCCATATCGGCATTCTGGGCGTCGACAAGAAAGGCGAGGAATATTACCAGATCTCGATCGGGGGTAATTCCACCGACGATGCCTCCCTTGGCAAGATTCTGGGTCCCTCGTTTTTCCGCGAAGACGTGCCGGACGTTATCGACAAGGTACTGAAAGTGTACGTCGAACAGCGTCATGAAGAAGAACGCTTCCTGGATACCTATCGCCGTATCGGCCTCAAACCGTTCAAGGAGCGTGTCTATGCCTGAATCTCTGATCCATGCACACCACCTGATTCGTCAGGGTGAGCTTGCCGACGAAAATGCCTGGGCCGTATCGTATGACCCTGAGGCGCTACCGCCCGAGCAACTTCCCGCTTTCGTGCCGCTTACCCTATGGCAGGAAAATCGTGAAGACAGCGAACTGGCTCCCTTGCTTACCAGTGATGCGGAACTGACGGCTGAGCTTGTAGCGCAACTCAAGCAAAGCCCGAGGTTGGCGGTGGATTTCCCCGCCTTTACCGATGGGCGCGGTTACACCCTAGCAAGGCTATTACGGGAACGCTTCGGCTATCAGGGGGAAATTCGCGCGGTAGGCGATGTGCTGGTCGACCAGCTGGACTACATGCGTCGCTGTGGTTTCGATGCGATGGCGCTGCGTGACGATCAGGATCCGGAAGATGCGTTACGCGCCTTGAGTGCTTTCAGCGTGCGCTATCAACCCGATGTCGAAGAGCGCACTGCGTTGTTTGAACGGCGTCTGAAAAGCCACTGAATCTTCTTAAGTCCAGACCTTCTATACCCAGCCTAACCGCGACGCTTCTGCTGGCGCTCGCGGTTATTGGCTTTAGCTCTTTCGCTTTTTTTCAGCATCACCCAAGTGGCGCCCAATCCACCTTCCGACGGCTGCGCGGACGTATACGCTTGTACTTCGTCAAATTGAGCCAACCATTTGGCGAGGTACGAGCGCAACACATTAGCAGGGCTATCGATCTCCTTGCCACGGCCATGGATGATCATCACCGAGCGCAGGTCATGGGCGTAAGCCTCCTGAATAAACGGGAAAAGTTGCCGCCTGCACTCTGTCAGCGGGCGGCGCAACAGGTGCAATTGTGCCTGGACGCTATAGCCGCCATGGCGCAAACGGTCGAGCACCTCTTGCTGAATGCCGTTACGGGAGTACTGCATGGGATCGAAGGGTGGAATAAGTTCGACAAAATCATCCGAGAGAAAATTGCTCTCAGCGTGATTTTCTTCGGCCCATTCCCGGCGAGCGAGCTGCGCCTCCGAAGGTGTGCTGTGTTTCTTGCCCGTATCGGCACGATTGCCCGAGGGCAGCGGTTTGACTTCTCCCACCAGGGCGCGAAAGTCCATGTCATCACGAAGCGGTTGGTTCATGGCGGATTCCTCCCGGCTGACGAATACTGGCATTCTAGCAAAGCCAGCGATATAGCTTAAGCGCTTCGAGGTTTAGCCTGAAAACTGCGCGCGCTTATCGACATTTCAGACATGGCCAGTTGTTCTGCGTTCCGCCAGGTTAACCCTTTCTTTCTTATGACGAGGCCCACAGAATGGGGCGAAAAGTGGATGAATGGAGGTGGGTATCAAAAACCAGCAAAGAAAAAACCACGCAATAAAAAGCGTCTGGTGGATAAATGGGTTGATAATCCTGGGTCTCGTGGCAGTGGGTGTGGCCGGCTGGCTATGGCTGTCGATGCTCAGCCCCTGGTTTTACGACCGACCGGAATCGTTGGCGCCCATCGAGAATCGGCAACATAACGTCTTTGTCTATGGCACATTGCGCTTTGCTCCGGTGCGCTGGCTGGTCATTGGCAGCACTGGCACCCCGGAACCCGCCGTATTGGAAGGTTATCGTCGCGAAGGGCTGGATTTGAAAGCGGATGACGACGCCCAGGTCGAAGGACTACGTCTGGAAGTCTCCGCTGATGAGCTGCGTCGATTGGACCGCTACGAACGCCTGGGTATTCGCTATCAGAGAGACAAACTCAAACTGGAGGACGGTACTTCGGCGTGGGTCTATCGCCGCTTTCCTGAACATGAAACCAGTGCGCTTCATCAACTCAAGTGGCCGCTAGCTCAATTGCGCTTGTGAGACGTCAGGACTGAGAGAAGTTAAGACAGAGAGAAGTTAGCACGGGAAAAAGTTACCATAGGCGAAATTTATCCAGACGCCAGGAAAGCCAATGAGCGATTCGACGCCCTACGTACTTGTTCTGTATTACTCACGCTTTGGTGCCACTGCTTCGATGGCTCGGCAGCTAGCTAAAGGAGTGGAAAGCGTATCCGGGGTTCAGGCACGTTTGCGTACCGTGCCGCCGGTATCCCCTACTTGCGAAGCGGTGGATCCAGAAATTCCCGAGGAAGGCGCGGTGTATGCCGACCTTGAAGATCTGCGCCATTGCAGCGCTCTAGCCTTGGGCAGCCCCACACGCTTCGGTAACATGGCTGCACCGCTCAAGCATTTTCTCGATACCACCAGCAATCTATGGATGAATGGAGCGCTGATCGACAAGCCGGCCGGTGCTTTTACGTCAACGTCCAGTTTGCACGGTGGGCAGGAAATCACCCTGCTCACCATGCTGGTCCCACTGCTGCATCATGGAATGGTTTACGCAGGGCTGCCCTATAGCGAAACGGCCCTGTTTACGACACAAAGTGGCGGCACGCCCTATGGCGCAACTCACCTTGCCGGGCAACGCAGTGACCGTTTGCTAGATGAGAAAGAAAATGAACTTGCCTACGCTCAAGGACGTCGTTTGGCACGCCTGGCTCTGGCTTTGGACGGCATGCGCAAGGAGGCTTCATGAGAAAGTGGCTGGATGGTCTGGAAGCCGAGCAGGGACTTGATAAATTGACCTGGCGTTCACGGCAACTAGTGCTGGGCAGTTTCGTTGCCTTGATCCTCTTGATGGTCTACCGCGGTTTTGCCGTTCAAAGCGACACAATCAATGTAGCTCCGATGCTGGTCTTTGTGTTGCCGCTGCTGCTGTTTTCACCCTCCATCATCAGTCGCCGACCACGTGGGCATGCCTGGCTGGCATTTGTCAGCTTATTGTATTTCATGCAAGGCGTCATGGTCGCCACCCTGCCCGGCCAAGGAATGCGGGGAGCGACAGAAGCCATCGTGTCGTTAGCCTTGTTCGTTGGTTGCACGGGATACGCGCGTTTTCGTAGCCGCCAACAGCGTCAGCAAAGCTGAACGCAGGAGTACTGTCTTGATAAGCCAGGCATGGCGTGAAGCGGGTCTTCAAACACTCCCGGTTATGTTCGGCTATTTGCCCTTGGGGGCGGCATTCGGGATCCTTGCCGTCGAAATGGAAATACCCTGGTACGCCGCTATGGCAATGTCATTACTGATTTATGCCGGCGCGGGCCAGTTTCTGGCTATCGCTCTGTTAGCGTCAGGTGCCGGGATGATAGAAGTTACTGTCGCCACCCTGATGCTCAACTCCCGTCACGTATTCTACGGTCTTTCCTTGCTCAAGCGCTTCCAGGGAGCTGGCTGGCGAAAACCCTATCTAATTTTCGCTCTCACCGATGAGACTTACTCTTTATTGACCAGCCAGAGCGGCTCTAATGCGACTAATCACGCCCTGGCGTTTCGGATAGGTCTACTCAATCAATTATGGTGGGTACTAGGTACTTTACTTGGGGCTGCCATCGGGTCGGCCAAGCTTTTCGATAGCCAGGGGATCGAGTTTGCCTTGACGGCATTATTCATTGTTCTCACGCTTGAACAGGCTAGACGCTTACGTCAAGCCTTGCCGTTTATAATCGCTTTGGGAACCGGCTTTGGTGCACTTTTATGGTTGCCGGAACAGCACCTATTACTAGGCGCCATCGGCTCTGCGAGTCTACTGCTTTTGGTACATTATCATTTGGCAAGCAGGAGGCCTCATGAGCATGCTAACTGACCCCTTGTGGCTATTGATCATTACCTGTGCATTGGCCACTTTCGCCACGCGAGCGTTACCCTTTGTTGCTTTTTCCGAGCAGGCAGAGCATCCGCTGGTCCTCCATCTGGGACGCTACCTTCCTCCGGCGGTGATGATGATATTGGTCATCTACGCTTTGCGTGATTTTCGTCCTTTGGTCGATTGGCAACTAAACATGGGAGAAACCGGTTTTCCCATGTTTCTAGCCGCGGGGCTTGTGGCAATATTTCACCTCTGGCGGCGTAACGCACTGCTATCCATCATGTCAGGTACCGGTGCTTACATGACGATGGTGCAACTGAGTTGGACAGTGTAGCCAGGCTGATTCCATCGAGGATAAACAACCCCGTATACTGGTTGAGCTTTACTTGCCTACAGGCGAACATGACTGAAAACGTCAAGGAGAACAAGCTGATGACTCGCAATATTGCCGATATCAGGCGTGATTATGAGGGCGGGCAACTAGAAGAAGGCAAAATGCCGCAGGATCCATTCATTCTGTTCGATGAGTGGTTTACCTTGGCGCTGGAAAGCGAGGGTCAGGATGCTAACGTCATGACGTTAGCCAGCGTAGATAGCCAAGGGAGGCCCCATGCACGAGTGGTGCTCCTCAAAGGCTTCGATGAACAGGGCGTGGTGTTTTTTACCAACTACCATAGTCACAAGGGCAGTGAACTGATGAACGTGCCCTTCGCCGCACTAACGTTCTGGTGGCCTTCGTTATCACGCCAGGTACGAATCGAGGGCAGCGTAGAGCCGATTAGTGCTGAAGAGTCGGATGAATACTTCAGCAGCCGACCACGTGCCAGCCAGTTAGGAGCCTGGATCGCCACGCAAAGCGTAGTGATTCCGGACAGGAACTGGATTGAAGAACGCCAGAAACGTTTCGAGCGTGCTTATGACGGCCAAGTCATTCCACGCCCTATCCATTGGGGTGGTTATCGTGTCGTCCCGGATATGATCGAATTCTGGCAAGGCCAACCCAGTCGGTTGCACGACCGCATACGCTACGAAAGACGCGATGCCGGCGCCTGGCACCGGTTTCGTCTCGCCCCCTGAAAACGTGATGAGCCGGATTTTCAGTCCGGCAGGCTTTCTAAGCGATGGCGTTGCCACTCGCTTTCCGGCTCATTCAACCGCATCACGGCATCGATCACCTGCTCTTCCATGTTATAGCGACAACGAAAGCCGAGATGTTTCATTAGCGCGCGCATGGGATGGTTATCCACCATGATCTTGCCGATCATTTCCAAGGTGCCGATGCTGGTGCAATAGGCGATCATTTTCTTCATCAACAGGCTGCCGATACCCAGCCCTTGAAGGTCATCGCGAATGATCACGGAAAACTCAGTACGAATATTGTCTGGATCATTCCACACCCTGACCACCCCGAGCATCTCCTTGCTGCCATCATCACGTTGATGCTCAGCAATAAATGCCATCTGGCGGTCATAATTGATGTGAGAGAGTACCGATAGATCTCGCTGAGTCAAATTCGACTTGTTGTGAAAGTAACGGAACCGGATGCTTTCTTCCGACAGCTGGCGGTGAAAATTGGTGATCAGCGGTGCATCTTCCGCCCGAATAGGCCGCGCCTCCACTTGCCAGCCATTTTTCAGTGTGACCCACTCTCTCAAGTCTTCCGGGTACGGCATGATGGCAAAGCGGGCTGGCGTGCCTAAATCCATAGCAAAATCAACTGCCAGAATACCGTCATGATTCAGCAACAGTGGATTGATCTCAAGCCCACGTAACTCTCTCAGGTCCGAAGACATCTGCGACAGCTTGACCAGCAGCTGGCATAAGCGTTCGATGTCACGCTGAGGGTCGGCGGAATGTTCACGAATCAACGACGATGCGTGAGTTCGTCCTACCATATCCGCTGCCAGGCTCATGTTGAGCGGTGGTAATGCCACTTGCCGGTCCGCCAGGATATTGACCTTGTAACCGCCAATACCAAATACAATCAGGGGGCCGAACACCGGGTCACAGGTAATGCCCGCACAGATCTGCATTGAATGCTTGCCTCGTTGCATGGGCTGCAGACAGTATTCGCGTATTTCATACTCGGGAAACTTTTCTTTCACCTTCTCGCCTAGCTGACGCACTGCATCGGCTACCTGTTCGGGGGTTTCCAGATCCTGCAATAAACCAGCGGAAATCTTGTGAGGGTGCTTGCGATAACGATAAGGACGACAATTGCCGGCATGCACTACTTTTAGCGCTTTTGGTCCGGGAAGTTTCTCCGCAGCACTTCGCCCTTCCTCCGGCGTGGCAACATAATGGCTGGGAGCCACAGGAATGCCGTAGGCTTCCAGCACCTGCGCGGTTTCCGAGTGTGTCAATGTCTGGCGACCTTGCTCTTTGGCGCGCTCGATCAATATACGACAGCGTGCCCGAATTTCCTGGCTGGTCGTAAACGTCAAGCTGGGGGGAATCTCGTGCAACAAGGCCTGAACCCGTTGATAGTCCACCATATGCATGAAGGCTTTCACGGCCTTTTCCGGAGAAATATAGGTAGGAATACCTGCCACATTACACTCGTGACGTGCCTTCAGTGCTTCTTGCAACCCCATCCAGCTGATCAATAAATTGCGCCGAAAACGCTTGCGATGGGTTATCAGCGCTTCAGCGGTGATTTTGGAAGGAGCCAAACGAGTGGGCGCGTGAACGACAAGCACCGCATCCACATTAGGATCGGCCGCCACCACTTCCAGCGTATCGACAAACAGCTCAGGGGTGGCGTTGCCGCCAAGATCAACGGGGTTTTCACCGGGCTTGCTCATGTCCACATTGCTTTCGCGCAGGGCATCGCGTGTTTCAATGCTGAACTCGGCAAGCTTCCCTCCAGCACTGATCAATTTATCAATCGCCAGCATGGCCGGCCCCAGACCGTTGGACACGACGGCCAGGCGATCACCACGTAGCGGCTTTACGCGCGACAGTGTTTCGAGTGCATCGAACAACTCGTCGGAATCATTGACACGGACCACCCCGGCACGCGAAAAAGCCGCATCGAACACCGTGTCACGATTGGCAATACCCGGCGTAGGCGCCATGCCGGAAATATCCGATTCCTGTGTACGTCCACTCTTGATCGCCACCACCAGGCGATTGCGTGAGGCATCACGCACCGCGGTCATGAAATGCTGGGCATCATTGACCCGTTCCAGATGCAGCAAGATAGCTTTGGCGGGAGAGAATTGATTGACGTAGTCGATGATATCGGGAAGCAGTACATCGACACTGTCACCCACGGTGACCAAATGGGAAAAGCCGACGCCCCTCCCTGCCGCCCAGTCGATCATGGCATTGGCCAGCATGCCTGACTGGCCCAGGTACGCCACGCGCCCGGCTTTCACAGGCTGGCTGGAGTAGGATGCATTGAGATGTTTTCCGGGAACGATCAACCCCATGCATTCAGGCCCCAGCACCCGGATGCCTGACTCGCGCGCGGCACTCAGCATGCGCGCCCGAATAGAACCTTTATTGTCGCTATCGCGATCAAGATAGGCTCCCCCGGAAAGCACTAGCGCCGCCTTGATGCCAAAATGGCCAAGCTGACTAATCAGCTTGGGAACCCCTCCGATAGGCGAGCAAACCACGGCGAGATCCGGAATTTCCGGCAGTTGAGAAACACTTTTGACACAGACGTGACCCAAGACACTGTCGTAACCTTTTAAATTGACCGCCCACACCTCTCCTTTAAAGCCACCTTCCTGTAGATTGCGTAATACCAGGCCACCAAGAGAATTAGGTTTTTCGGAGGCGCCGAACACAGCCACGGTACGTGGTTCAAAGAAATGATGTAGAAAACGGGTGCTCACGTGGATTTCTCCCTAAAATATATATGTCTATGTAAGACTTATTGCCAGTGTCGCGCAAGGGCGTATCCCGATTAAGGTGACTTTAGTCATAATGGAGCCTTTGAATGATCACCGCTTACCTTACCCACCCTGATTGCCAGCGGCATCATATGGGGCCGGAACATCCTGAAAGCCCGTTGCGTCTAGAGGCTATTCGTGCTCGTTTGTCACTTGCTGGGGTATTGCAGCAAACCATGCAGTTTGATGCCAAGGAAGCAAGTCAAGAGGCATTGGCCCGGGTTCATCCATGGCGTCATTTGCAAGCATTAGATAAATGCGTGCCTGAAGAAGGTATCGTGACGCTGGACAGCGACACCATGATGAATCCAGACAGTTTACAGGCAGCCCGCGTCGCTGCCGGTGCTGTCGTCAAAGGGGTAGACCAGGTCTTCAAACGCCAGGCGGATAACGTCTTCTGTGCCGTTCGCCCGCCGGGCCATCACGCCGAAGCGGCTGATGCCATGGGTTTCTGCTTTTATAACAATGTTGCAGTGGGCGCGGCACACGCGCGTGATAAGTATGGGGCAAGGCGGATCGCCATATTGGATTTCGATGTCCATCAATGTAATGGGACAATCGATATTTTCAAGAATGATCCGAATATTCTTATATGTACCAGCTTTCAATACCCCTTCTACCCATGGCGTTACCTGCGCAGCGAATGGCAGAACGTCGTCAACACGCCGCTTGAAGTCGGCACGGACAGTGCCGCTTTCCGGCGGATCATAGAGCGGCATTGGCTACCGGCCCTACATGCATTCAAGCCCGACCTGGTGATGATCTCGGCTGGGTTTGATGCGCACAAGGATGATCCAATGGCTGATATCTGTCTTGAAGACGAGGATTTTCACTGGATAACCCACCTGGCCATGGAAATTGCCACGCTTTATGCGGATAACCGCCTGGTATCGGTACTCGAAGGCGGCTATAACCTGGAAACGTTGGGGCGTGGAGTCGAGGCGCACCTCAAGGCCTTGCTGGGTTTACCCTATTCAGCCAATCCACCTGAAGAACCGCAGTAGAATACTGAGATTCTCTCAAAATCAGCTAGCCAATCACCCGGGAACCTACACCTAGCAAATACGCGGCAATGGATCATCTTCCAGTTCTTCCAGAATGCGCTCACCCCCATAGTCTGTCGTTAATACGACCCGGGAATGGTTCGACTGAATTTCACCGACGATGGCAGCGTGCGAACCCGCTGGCAACGCCTGCCAGCGTTTGAGTGCCGATGGGGCATCGCTCATTGAAACGATTGCCATCACGCGGCCCTCACAAGCCAAATAATAAGGGTCGTACCCTAGCAAGTCGCAGACACCACGAACCTGGTCGCTTACCGGAATTGCTTCTTGCCAGAGGTTTATCCCAAGGCCAGTAGCCCGACACAATTCATAGGCAACGGTTGCCAGTCCACCCCGCGTAGGGTCACGCATGAAGCGAATGCCATCCAGTCCTTGTAGAGCGAGCGTCAGGGGAAGAACGCTGGCGGAATCGGACAGCAAGGTACCTGACAGGCCGAACTGCTCGCGGGCCAGCATCACGGCGGTACCATGATCGCCGATAGGGCCACTCACCAGGACTTTATCTCCCGGCTGAACAAAACCCATGCCCAGGTTAGTGCCGGGGGCCAGGGTACCTATCCCTGTCGTCGCCAGATAGATACCCCCGCATTGGCCGCGGGGAAGGACTTTTGTATCACCGGCAACGACGACAACGCCAGTCGAATCCGCGGCCTGCCCCAAGCTTTTCATCAGCCTTGCCAGACGGCTTATTTCGAATCCTTCTTCGATAAACAGGTTCAATGTCAGGTAAAGCGGCACTGCACCGCTGACGGCCAAGTCGTTTATCGTGCCATGCACTGCAAGCGAGCCAATGTCACCACCGGGAAATTCAAGAGGCTGAACCGTAAAGCCATCGGTGGTTATGACCGGTAGCCCTTCAAGGGCAGGAAGCTTAGCCGCATCCAGTTGCGTATCCAGCATAGGGTTAGCCAGGGCAGGACGGATAATATCCTCAATCAACTCATGCATCAGCCGACCGCCGTTACCGTGGCATAACTCGATCAAACCCTCTTCAGAAGTCGCCATAAAGAGCCTCTATTATCTGGCCAAAAGAGATGCCGGCGTCGTTACAGGGCACCTGTTCATTGAGCCGGACCGTGAAACCCTGCTCATCGAGCAGTCCCAGGGTTTGTTCGACCAGAAGACGATTCTGGAAGACACCTCCCGCCAGTCCGATATTGATCTCACCATGCTCCGCGCGGATCCTGAGCGCCTGTTGCACCAGCGCCAAGGCCATGCTGGCCTGAAACAGGCCGGCTCGTGCAGCAGGGCTTTGCCGGCCATCCATCAGGAAAGGAATCAGCGGCGCCCAGTCCGTACGCCAGATTCTTTCAGCGTCTCGATGCAATGGCAGGGACAACGCCGGGATATCCGGATCGGCAATGGCTTCCAGCCACATCGGTGCCTGGCCCTCAAAACTCGCCATTTCCGTTAATCCAATCATGGCAGCGGCGGCATCGAAGAGACGGCCGGCAGAAGAGGTTTCATGGCAGTTAAGCCCCTTCTGCCAAGCTTCTTTGGCCATTGATGAAGTGTTCCAGTCAAAACCCGCAGTCCAGCACAGCGCCGCGGCGCTGCGCCAAGGCTCGCGGCCGACGCGGTCTCCTCCGGCAAGGCGAAAAGGCCGGAATGAGCCTGCACGACGCCATTGTCCCGGCTTGCCGAGCAGCGCTTCGCCGCCCCAGAGCGTGCCATCAGATCCCAGCCCCACACCATCCCAGGTAAATACCAGCCAGCTACCGGTATCCTCGGGCCATTCGCCCACCAGTGCCGAGGCATGCGCCTGGTGGTGCCCCACGCGTTGTAGCGCAAGCCCGCACCCCTTTGCCCAGCGCGTGCTCGCATAACCGTCGTGGGTGTCACAAATAACAGTCTCTGCCCTCACGTCATAAAGCCTCTGTAATTCCGATGCCGTGCGAGCAAAAACTGCCTGGGAACGCCGACTATCGAGATCGCCGATGTGGGGTGATATAACAACCCGGTTGTCCCAGGCCAGAGCCAGGGTATTTTTCAGGTGGGCGCCGGTAGCCAATGTGGGAGAGGAAATGGGACGCGGGAGCTGCAGTTCAAGTGGCGCAAGCCCTCTGCCTATTCGTATGGCTCGGGTTCTTGTTGCACAGGGTTCAACCACCGAGTCATCGATCGGACGCAAAATTGGCCGGTTATGATGCAAAAAGCCGTCCGCGACGTTTGCCAGCAGTGTCTCGGCCTCCTCCGGCTCGGTCACCACGGGTTCACCACTTATATTGGCGGAGGTAGTGACCAGAGCCCCGCCAACGCCCTGCAAAAGCAGTTGGTGCAACGGACTATAAGGCAACATGACGCCCAATTGACTCAGGCCGGGGGCAATGCAATCCGCCAGCCTTGATTGTCGGCGTTTGGGCAGAATTACAATAGGCCTATCCGATGCCGACAGTGCCGACAGTGCCAGTTGATCCGCGATTACGGCATCATGTACCGCGATTAAATTGTCCGCCACAGGAAACAGTACCGCGAACGGTTTGTGGGGCCTGTGTTTACGGATCCTGAGTCTTGCCACGGCGCGCTCGTTACGTGCATCAACCATCAGGTGATAGCCCCCTACCCCTTTCACGGCAATGATCAAACCGGCCCTTAACTGAGCCACGGTTTCCGCCAGTGCGGTCTCATTGCCATGAACTGCAGTGCACCCTGATTCGTTAAACCAGAGCGCAGGACCGCAGGCAACGCAGGCGAGTGGTTCGGCATGGAAGCGGCGATCATTGGGATTTTCATATTCCGCACTGCATGCGCCGCATAACTGAAATTCGCTCATGGTCGTCTGGGCGCGATCATAAGGCATGGCCTTGATGAGACTATAGCGCGGGCCGCATTCAGTACAGTTGATAAACGGATAGCGATAGCGTCTATTCGAGAAATCCTGCATTTCTTCGTAGCAACAGGCACAGACGGAATAATCCGCTGGAATATGAATGTCGGCATCGCTGACGCTACTTGCAAGGATTCGAAAGTCCGTATGAAACTCGGCAGGGATTTTTTCACGCGAAGTGATGGTTGGCCGAGCCAGCGAAGGCGCCTGCTGTTGCACTGCCGCCGCAAAAGCCTCGATGCTGCTGGCATCACCTTCGGTCAAGACCTCCACTGTGCCGGATCGGTTTCGGACAAAGCCAGTCAGTCCAAGCTCTCTGGCAAGGCGATAGATGAAAGGCCTGAATCCTACCCCCTGAACCCGACCTGTTATCAGCCAGCGGCAGGCGCCCTGCTCTTCTACTCGGGGCATATTGGCGCTTCTCTCTGGCTACGGACACCATTGGCCCACCAGATCCGGCAAGCACCTTCGTCCGACACCATGCAGGGGCCGACTGGATTTCTCGGCGTGCAGCCACGACCGTAGAGCGGGCACTGGTTGGGATAAATCTGTCCCATAACGACGTTGGCACAGGCGCAACCGGGCGGCATCTCTCCGGCACGACGCCGCGACGCCCGAGTGTGATCGGGAAAGCGATCTCGCGCATCATGTGAGACATGAACCTCCTTCAGGTTGAACCCGGAGCGTGGAAGGGTTCCGATGCCACGCCAGTTGGCGTCGACAACGTCAAAGGCGTTCTTGAGTAAGCGTTGTGCTGTGGGGTTGCCCTCCGGGAGCGCAACTTCCGCATAACAATTATCGAGAAAGGAACGGCCCTCCAAGGTTTGTCGCAGGCATGAATAAATCGCTGCAAGCAGGGATTCGGGGGTAAATCCGGCCACGGCCGCCGGCAAGGCATGACGTTGAGGAACGAACTGCCATTCCTCGGCCCCCATAATGGTGGCGACGTGGCCGGGCGCAATCAGGGCATCAAACTCACACCTTTCCGACTCAAGCAGCATTGCTACAGCGGGCCAGGTGAGCCGCCCTGAAATGAGCAGGGAAAGATTATCTGGAAGGTTCTGCCCGAGCAGCGCCGCAACCGGTGCCATGGTGGTCTCAAACCCCGCTGCAAAAAAAACGACGTCGCGCTCCGGATGTTGCCGTGCAATGGCCACCGCATCCATAGGGCTGGCAATCGGTCGAATATCGGCGCCGGCGGCCCGCGCTGCATCGAGTGAGCGTGGCTGTGTGCGAGGCAGGTTAACGGGCACCCGCAGCATGTCTCCAAACGCTACCAACAAGACCTTTTCATCAAGTGCTAATCGCATGGCTTGATAAAGATCTTCCTCGGGGCAGATACAGACGGGGCATCCCGGTCCTGGAATGATCTCGATTTTGCGCGGCAACAGGGTGCGCAGACCCGCCAGGCTTATGGATCGCTCATGCCCACCGCAAACATTCATGATCTTGAGGGTGCGATCCAGGGGTAGCCCGTGAATAAGATCCAGCCAGTGCCTGGCTTCAGCGGTCACCCTGCGCCTCCATTCTCAACCGCCATGGCTTCATCAACGGACGATCCGGCTTTTTGTGCGTGCAGCCATGCAAGCCATTCGTCGAGGCCCGCTCTGCTTCGCGCGGACAGCGATATAATGGGCGCAGGGTTGGCGAGGGCGCGAAGAAAGTTTTCAGCCCGGTCAACCCGGAAATCACCCACATAAGGGAGCAGGTCCAGTTTGCTGATGACCAGCAGGTCTGCGGTTCTGAACATGACAGGGTACTTTGCAGGCTTGTCGTCGCCCTCGGTGACTGACAGCAGGACAACATTCAGATGCTGGCCCAGATCGAAGCTTGCAGGGCAGACCAGATTGCCGACATTTTCGATAAAAAGAAGGTCAATTTGCGCCAGATCCATGCCATGGAGGGCTTTGTGCACCAGTTGGGCATCAAGGTGACAGGCACTGCCAGTGGTGATTTGAACGACCGGAATATCCAGGGCGCGGATGCGCTGGGCGTCCAGCTCGGTCTCCAGATCCCCCTCCAGAACCGCGCACCGGTAGTGCTTCTGCAACGTCCGCAGCGTGGCTTCCAGCAGTGCGGTCTTGCCTGCCCCGGGTGAAGACATCAGGTTCAGTACCAGTGTGCCGGCTGAACTGAAGTGCTCGCGATTATGGGCGGCAAGATCCTGATTCTGCTGGTGCAGGTGTTGGAATAGCGAAATGGACGCTGTTTCCTGTGGTCCGGAAATCCCCGTTGGCTTACCACAACCGCAGTCTACGCACATGATCTGCTCCTTTTAATTACGGGCACTTTATCGCGGATGGTTCGTCGAGGGTCAGCTCGACACTCTCCAGTATCAATTCGTCACCGCCGACCAATTGGGTGGAACAGCTACCGCAAGAGGTACAACAAAGCTGGTTGGGTGCCGCTCGACATGTTTTTTTGCAGCTTTTGCAATAGACCTCTATGCAGGTTGCCGTCAGGTTCAGTTTTGCTGATTCAGCGATGGTACCGGCCGCTGCCAGGGGAAAAGCGGTTTTCAGCAGTTCGGGTTCGATGCCGGATAAAGGGCCGATCTGCAGACGCACAACGGTTACGGCCACGGCCCCATGCTGTTCTGCCACCTCCAGAGTCTGGCGGAGCAGGCTCCGACAAAGGCTCAGCTCATGCATTATCGCCCCGCGCCATCTCGTCATGGAGTTCCCATGAGGTGCGGGCTTCTGCCTGGCCGATTTTCTGGATCGCATAACCCACATGCACCATGACGAAATCCCCGGGGCTCAGAGCCGCACCTTCCATCAGCATCAGGTTCACTTCACGAAGAATACCCCTGGCCTGGCAGCGGGCAACGCCGTCATCCATGGTTTCAATTTTCATTGGCACGCCTAGACACATGTTTTCACCTCGCTGTTGAGGCCCGGCCAACGGCTGCGCCATGCGGTCAATGTTTCGTTAATAAGCACACAAAGCTCGGGAATGGCTGCAGCAACCGCTGGCGAAACATCTTCGCAGAGCGCTGATTCCGACATTTCGACGCCTAGAATCAAAAGATGCCGGGGAAGCAGCTCGAGTTCATCCGCGAGTGCCAGTGCCTCGGCCACGCCGAAGCTGTGAGATGAAAAGCAGCCATTAGCCTGTGTCAGGTCGGCCATCATCAGGCGGTGGATACGCCCGGGTTGTCCCATGTTCTGAAGGGCGTCAACCACCACGGCTCCCCGGGCTCCTGCCAGCGCCTGGATCAATCCGCTGCCGGGCCTGTCGAGAGCCAACGCCGAGCATTGCGCGCCGCCGCCCGGCTCTGTGGTCTTGTCCAGAGACTGAAATACTGAAACGAGGCGCCAACCCAGTTGGTCATCGCCGAAAGGCGAGCCTATGCCCAACACCCGCCATTTGCTCATAGGCGCTCCGTCGACAATCGGAGAAAGTGCGTGGCGCAGGAAATGCAGGGGTCGAAGTTGCGAATGACCTGTTCACAGTGCAATTGCAGCTCTTTGTCCGGCTTGTCCAGGCCAAAGGCCATCAGGGAATGCTGTAAATCCCGCTCGATGCGAGCCTGATTCTGGCTGGTCGGCGGCACGATACGCGCGTTCCGGATCAAGCCGCTCTCATCCAGTTCGTATCGATGCCAGAGCAAGCCCCGCGGCGCCTCGGTTGCGCCATACCCGACACCGGCGGGGGGCTTGACCAAGACCGACGCCGTGCCAGGCTCTCCGTAGTCTTCCAGAATCCGGATGGCATCGGTGATGCCATAGCAGATTTCAACGGCGCGCGCCGTCATGCTGTGGAACATGTTGCCGGAAGGCCAGTCAATCCCGGTGTTTACGGCAAGCGATCGCACCGACTCGGGTAAAGAGTCCAGGTTCAGGTTTAGACGGGCCAACGGCCCGACCAGATAAGGCTGGTCGTTGAACAGGCTGAACAAAGCGGTGGACCCAGCCACCTGATGCTCGACGATGTGCCTTTCAAAGTCCGAAACGGCAAAAGACTGCCCCCGATTGGAAGCAATCTTGCCTTTGAGAATCGGATAGTCCCCCGGTTCTTCAAGAGACAGCAGCGTCACGTCCTGATTCCGGTCCGGAACCGCAATGCCCGCCGTCCATGCAACAAGATCCTGTGCATCCTGCAAGGCATCTTCGAGCTGAACTTTCAATGCCATCGCCTCACGCATGGAAGGCGCACGGTGAAAGCCACCCATCTTGACACCGATCGGGTGAACGGATCTTGCGCCCAACAAGCGAATCAGCGCATTGCCGAGATCCTGCAGGCGCATGCCCCGTTTTACGATCTGCGGATAGTCCTTGGCCATGGCGATAGCGCTGTCGTAGCCGAAGAAATCCGGCGCGGCCAGCAAATGAATATGCAGCGCATGGCTTTGAATCCATTCACCGTAATACATAAGCCGACGCATGGCATGCACCCAGGGCCCGGGATCCGTCCCAGACAGGCTTTCAACGGCATTGATGGCGCTCATCTGATAGGCAACCGGGCAGATGCCGCATATCCGCGCCACCAACTCCGGCAGTTCCTCATAGGAGCGGCCCTCAAGAAACTTCTCGAACAGGCGGGGGGGTTCGTATATCTCCAGGTGCAAATCTTCGATTTGACCATCGCGGATACGCAGATGCAGAGCCCCTTCGCCCTCGACCCGGGCCAGAACCGGAACATGCAGTGCGACGGTCCGTTTATTAGTGACCATGGCTGGCATCCGTAGATATGATGTTTGTGGCCGCGTCGCGGAACCCCGGGGCACTGTTGTTCAGGTGCCGGAATTGACGTGTGATGTCCTCCGGCAAGAGGCCCAGCCCTTCAAACCAGCCGGCGAGCGAAGCAGTATTAAGCGCTTCTGCGGGCCCATAACAGGAATAGCAGCCGCGGCCGAAGCTCGGACAGAGCGCTCCGCAACCTGTCTGGGTGACAGGCCCCATGCATGGCATGCCCTTGGCGACAAGCACGCACACGGCGTGTTGGCGTTTGCATTCCATGCAAACCTTGTCCTGACTTTGCTTCGGCAGGGTGCCATATAACCACGCCCGAATTGCGCCAAGTACCTGGTCCCTGTTAGGGGGGCAGCCCCAAATTTCCAGGTCGACCTTGACGTGGTCCGACATGGGTGTGGAGGTGGCGAGGCTATCGATATACTCGGGCGTGGCGTAAACCGCACTGAGCCATTCCCCGGCATCCGCAAAATTGCGTAACGCCTGGATGCCTCCAGCCGTGGCACAGGCGCCAAAGGCAACGATGAAGCCGCTGTGAGAACGGATCTGCTTGATGCGCTCCAGATCATGCTCTGTGGTTACCGACCCTTCAATAAAGGCAATATCTACCTCGGCGTCAGGAGCCACGGGCCCGGCCTCTGCAAAATGTACCAGTTCGACCATGTCCGCCAGCTGCAATAATGTCTCGCCCATGTTCAGAAAGGTCAGTTGGCAGCCGTCACAAGAGGCAAACTTATGCACCGCCATGCGGGGCTTGGGTCCCGGTGTACTTGTCTGCATTAAAACCCCCTGATGCCCAAAAGGGGCTTTACATCGGGATATTGAAAGATGGGGCCCTGGCGACACAGAAACTGAGCACCAAATTGACAGTGTCCGCAGTGCCCCACCGCGCACTGTATGTTGCGCTCCATACTCAGATAGAGGCATTGTTCAGGCACGCCCCGCTCTAAAAGCTCCTTCGTGCCGGCGATCATCATTCCTTCCGGCCCGCACATCATCACCGTGGTGCCGTCAGGATCAATTTGGGCGTCATCGAATACCTCGGTCACGGGGCCGACGTGGAACGGCCAGAGGGGACCGCCGTGATCGGCTGCTACCAGCACCTGGGTGTTGGGGAAGGTGCGCCAGTAATCGTAGCGCTCCCGCCAGATCAGGTCTTGTGCATGCTTCACGCCTTGGATAATGGTGAGTTTTCCGTAGCGCTGCCGGCGCATCAGAACATAATTAATGACGCCGACAACCGGTGCGCAACCGATACCGCCGGTGATTATCAGTACATCGGCACCCTCGGCTTGTTTTAGCGGCCAGGACTGGCCGTAGGGACCACGAAGCCCGATCCGCGACCCGACATCCAGCCTGGCCATGGCGTCGGTAACCCGCCCGGTCGCCCTGATGGTATGTCCGAGAATCTCGGGCTCATCCGGGTCGGAGGCGATAGAAATGGCGACCTCTCCAACGCCGTGCAGGTAAAGCATGTTGAATTGACCTGGCGCGAACCGGTATGCCCGCCGCTGCTCCGGATTGCGCAGGCGCAGGCGCAGGGTAAAAATCCTGTCCGATTCCTGAACGCGGTCGATAACCTCCGCCACCATCGGCATGCGGAAGTTGGTAGGGGGCGCGTGGGGGGCAGTATGGCCGCCATGAGCCAGAGCGGGATTACTCATCACTGGCATCCTTGCAAATCGCCGTAGCTTCTTCCGTCAGGTCAATGCCCACTGGGCACCAGGCGATGCAACGGCCGCAACCGACACAGCCGCTGCGGCCATATTGGTCAATCCAGCTGCCGAGTTTATGGGTAAGCCACTGGCGGTAGCGTGTACGGATGTCCGGACGGATAGCGTGGCCGCTGATATAGGAATGCCCTTGGGTAAAGCAGGAGCTCCACTCACGGTGGTGTTCGCTGGTCAGACCGTCTAGAGAAGGCACCTCGTTTTCACTCGCACAAAAACAGGTTGGGCACACGGAGGTGCAGTTGCCGCACGCCAGGCAGCGCTCGGCAACCTCATCCCAGCGGGGGTGATCCAGATTCTCGAAAAGTATCCGGTTAAGGGGCCCCTCGGGCAGCGCGCGCGTCTGGACCGCTACGGCTGCATCCAGCTCACGACGAGCCTGATCAAGCTGTACCTCGTCAACTTCCGACAAAGGAAGCTGATCCAGAATCAGTTTTCCGCGATCGCTGCCCGCATCGATAATGAAGCCTTCATCCAATTCAGCCAGCGCAATATCATACCCGTGGGTTGCTGCCGGACCGTCTCCGGTAGACACACAAAAGCAGGTCGATGCCGGATGGCTACAATGGACGGCCACGATGAACAGTTGTTCGCGACGACGCGCGTAATGGGCATCCGGAGAAGGGCCTTTCAGAAAGTGCGCATCATGTATCGCAAGCGCTGCCAGGTCACAGGCGCGTACTCCTAATACGGCCAGGGGTTCAGGCTCAATTATTCGTTCTTTAAAGTTGAGGCCGCCATCCTCGTCTACCGCACCTTCCCAGAGTACCTCGCGAGAGGGAAAGAGATAGGGCTTCAGCGCCTGGGGCCCGTTGGCCCATGAGAACCAGCGCGGACCCCCGCCATTTTCCAACCGATAATAGCCTGGCGCCTGCCGGTCGCGGGCTCCCTGCGGTAATTGGCTAGCCGTATCGAGCCGGTCAAAGATAATGGCTCCATCTCGCATGACGGGGCCGACACAACCAAAACCCTGCAAGGTCAGCTGATCAATAAGCGACTGGAAGCTCTGTCGCGGAAGAAAATAACGATCTTGGTCTTTAAAGACATCATCCACGTTGACCCCCGGTAAGATTCTGCGCCCCCTGTGTTCTCTAGGACACTTGTCTCAAGTTAGCAGATTTATCAATTAGTGTGGAAAACCGCTGACTTTTAGTAAGCGCGGCGCCACTAATGACAGCAGCGCAAAGAGCGATTACGGGTAAAAAGAACGCGCTGGATTGGCCAGTTATCGGTTGATAATTGATGTAAGTCAGTTTTTTACTCGGTCATACAGTATTGAAGTGCAAAGGCCTCAGTAGCAGCAGTCGGCTACGACTACACTCTAGGTATATGCTTATATAAGATAACAGAGGATCAATCCATGAAGCTTCGCTTCCGGGTGCTGCTCGCCTGCTTCCTGATTTCCATGCCGGGCATGGCGAGCCCTATCGGTGACGATTTGCCCATGGCCGTCGTTACCCGGGAGACACTGGACGAAACCCTGGTGCTGGATGGCCTCGTGGAAGCCGTCAAGCACAGCACCGTCTCGGCCCAGACCAGCGGCCGGGTGACCGGACTGTCCTTCGATGTGGATGACCATTTCACGGCCGGCACCCTGATTCTGCGCCTAGAAGACACCGAGCAACGCGCCCGTCTAAATCAGGCTCGGGCAGCCCTCGAGGAAGCCGAGGCTAACCTTGTGGATGCCCGCCAGCGCTTCGAGCGCATCCGCGCCATCCGCAACCGAGATCTCGCCTCGGAACAGGCCTTCGACCAAGCCACCAACCGGCTGAATGCCGCCCGAGCCCGCCGTGAACGTAGTCTTGCCAGCGTGTCCGAGGCCGAGCAGCAACTCGCCTATACACAGGTGCATGCCGCGAGTGACGGCGTCTTTACCCGGCGTCACGTGGAGCCGGGTGAGGCCGTGCGTCCGGGCCAGCCGCTCTTCGATACCCTGGCATTGGCGCCACTTCGGGTGGAGGCCGCCCTGCCCCGGCGCCATCTTTCCTGGGTGCGAGAAAACCCGCGCATCCGTGTCAGCCTTGCCGAAGGGCAGCCGCTAGCAACCGATACACTGACCATCTACCCCCAGGCCGACCCGCGAAGCGATACTGTGCGCCTACGTCTGCGCCTTAACTCACCGGGAGCCGGCGTGCTTCCGGGCATGCTTGCCAAGGTGGCAGTCGTGGTAGCGAGTCGCGAGGCCCTTTGGATTCCCGCCGAGAGTCTGATCCGGCGAAGCGAGCTCCGCGCCGTCTTCGTGCTTGATGAAGAAGACCAGCCGCGATTGCGCCAAGTGCGGGTGGGCATCGAGGAGGCCGGACGTCTCGAGGTGCTTGCAGGGCTCGATGCGGGTGAGCGCATTCTCGCCGACCCCAAGGCCTGGCCCGGCCGCGATCAATGAAAGATGGCTCCCCTAAAGTCGGCCCTTCCGGTGCCATTGCCCGGGTCTTTCAAGATTCGAAGCTGACCCCGCTTCTGGCGGGTATTGCCATTTTGATGGGTCTGCTCATCATCCTCATCACGCCCAAGGAAGAGGAACCCCAGATCGAGGTCACCATGGTGGACATCCTGGTGGCCTTTCCCGGTGCCGGGGTATCAGAGGTGGAAAGCCTGGTCGCCACTCCCGCAGAACAGGTGCTGAGCGAGGTCAAGGGTATCGAGCACGTCTATTCAATGTCGCGGTCGGGCCAGGCCGTGATCACCCTCGAATACGAGGTGGGTCTGCCAAGGCAGGAGGCCCTGGTTAGAACTTACAATCAGGTCTACTCGAACCAAGACTGGTTACCGCCGGACCTGGGCACACGCCAGCCCTTGATCAAGCCACGCGGCATCGACGACGTGCCGATCATGACCCTGACCCTCTTCGATCCGAATGAACGTCACGGCGGCGAAGAACTCACCCGTCTGGCCCACCTGCTTGAAGTGGCTCTCAAGCGCATTCCGGGCACCCGGGATGTGTATACCGTGGGGGGTATCCCCGACCGAGTGGATGTCCGCCTCGACCCTGCCAGGCTGAACGGTGTTGGCTTGACCTTTGATGACCTTCAAGAAGCCCTTCGCGCCGCCAACATCAGCAGCCGAGAGACTCGGGTGACTCGGAATGGCATGTCGCTGCCGCTTCAAGCCGGTACTCTGCTCGAGGAGGTGGCAGACGTGCGCGACCTTGTGGTGGGCATGTACGATGATGCCGCCGTGAGACTTTCTGATATCGCTGATATCAGTCGTGGCGACACCGTGCCCGACCAGAGCGTGATGATGGGCTTCGGCCCGGCAGGTGACACTGACCGGCCGGGTGCGGAGCCCGGAAAGCTCTATCCGGCCGTGACACTTGCCATCGCCAAGAAGACAGGCGAAAACGCTATCGACATCACCACCGCCATCGAGGCACGCCTCGGAGAGCTTACCAACCGCACCCTGCCGCCGGGCATCGAGGTGGTTGTCACCCGCGATTACGGCAAGACCGCAACCGACAAGACCCAGACCCTGATCCGTGATCTGGTCTCGGCCACATTGGCGGTGATGCTGCTGGTACTTGCGGCCATGGGCTGGCGCCAGGCCTTGATCGTGGGCACTGCGGTGTTGATCACCTTGCTACTGACCCTGGTTTTTTCCTGGGCCTGGGGCTTTACCCTTAACCGGGTCTCGCTGTTCGCGCTGATATTTTCCATCGGCATCCTGGTGGATGATGGCATCGTCATCACCGAAAACATCAATCGGCGCCTCAAGAACAGCCAAGGCTCGGCCCGACGCATCATCCCTCTGGCCGTGGACGAGGTCGGCACGCCCACCATCATGGCCAGCCTCACTATCATGGCGGCACTCATCCCCATGGCCTTCGTCACGGGCCTGATGGGGCCCTACATGCGCCCTATCCCCATCAACGCCTCCGCCGGCATGGTCATCTCTCAGCTGGTGGCCTTTGTGGTCGCGCCCTGGCTTGCCCTGCGCCTGCTTGCCAAGAAGCGAAACACGCAGGATCAGGGCACTAAGAACCAAGACATGCAAGCCAAGGACCGGGAGGCATCGGAACAAGGCCACTCCGCCGAAGGGGTGAACCCGCGCATCAAGCAGCTTTTTGGGAACCTGCTGGATCCCTTTCTCGGTAAGCACCCTTGGCGACGGCGTCTGCTGGGCCTTACCCTGCTGGGACTGCTGCTGGGCGCAATTTCGCTTCCGGTGTTTCAGGTGGTGATTCTCAAGATGCTTCCCTTCGACAACAAGTCCGAGCTGCAGGTCGTGGTGGACATGCCCGAGTACACACCCATGGAGCAGACCCAGCGGGTGCTGCTGGATATGGGCCGTCACCTGGAGAGCGTGTCCGAGATCGCCCACTGGCAAAGCTATGCCGGCACCGCCTCGCCGATCAACTTCAACGGCCTGGTGCGCCAGTACTACCTGCGTGAGGCGCCCTATCAGGGCGACATCCAGATCACCCTTGCCGACAAGGACGCGCGTAGCCGCAGCTCCCACGCCATTGCTCTTGCCCTACGCAAGCCTCTGCAGGCCATCGGCGCACGTTACGAGGCCAGGGTGAAGATCGTCGAGGTACCGCCGGGCCCACCAGTACTCTCGCCGGTGGTGGCGGAAGTCTACGCGGTGACGCCCGAGCGCCGTGCCGCCCTGGCATACCGGGTTGCCGAGCAGATGCACGCGGTGAAAGGCCTGGTAGATATCGACACCACGCTGCATGCGCCTACCCGCAAGTGGGACGTGGTGGTCGACCGCGACAAGGCCGCACGTCTGGGCGTTTCCCAGGCCCAGGTAGTCAGGGTCCTTCAAGCAAGCCTTGAGGGCAGCGCGGCAAGCTATTTACACGATGAGCAGGCCAAGTACGCCGTGCCCATTCGCCTGATCCTCGAGGAAGGCGACAAGGCCCAACCCGCCAGGCTGCTGTCGCTTGCCGTGCGCAGCCGCGACGGCATCCCGGTACCCATTGCAAGCATCGCCGAAATAAGGGAGGCCGAGTGGCAAGGGGTGCGCCATCACAAGGACCTCCTGCCGCTGACCTATGTCACCGCGGACATGGCCGGCGAGATCGACTCGCCCCTCTACGGCATGTTCAGAACGGTGGAAAAACTTGCAAGCCAAAACGACGCCCCGGAGCAGACATTCATCCGTCAGCCGGTGCTACCCGAACGCCCAGCCCTCAAGTGGGACGGCGAATGGCAGATCACCTACGAGACCTTCCGCGACATGGGCCTGGCCTACAGTGTGGGGGTCTTCATGATATTCGTGTTGCTGGTGGCTCAGTTTCGTTCCTACAGCCTGCCCTTGGTGGTCATGGCACCTATTCCTTTGACGCTTATCGGCATCCTGCCGGGTCACGCCCTGCTTGAGCGAGAGTTCACCGCCACCAGCATGATCGGCATGATTGCCCTTGCCGGCATCATTGTGCGCAATTCCATCTTGCTTGTGACGTTCATCCGCCAGCTGCGCGACGAGGGCGTCTCTCTTGAAGAGGCAGTGGTGTTTGCCGGTGCCGTGCGTCTTAAGCCCATTGCCCTGACCGCCGTCTCGGCCATGCTCGGTGCTTTTTTCATACTCGCCGACCCCATTTTCAATGGCCTTGCCATCTCGCTGGTCTTCGGCCTAGCCGCCTCCACCCTGCTGACGCTTCTGGTGGTGCCGCTGCTCTATTATGCCCGTGAACGTAAGCTGTCATGACAGCCCCTAGCTTATAAAAGCGGTCCATAAAATCGATGAACTTCAGCCTGGAGGAAGAGGTGGCTTTGGGAACGGCGGAATATCACGAGGCCGCTTTTTATTGGGCTCATCTTCTGGGCGTGGGGGCTGTTGAGGCTGATGCTCATCCGGGGGAGGATCAGGTTGCATCGGGTCATCTTCCGGCCGAGGCGGTTGCCGGGGCTGCTCTTCATTCGGGGGACGCTCAGAAAAACCTGTATTTCTGATGACCATGTTCGTGCTCCTATCAACTTTGTATCGGCCATTCCAAGATAGCTTAACTGCTTGATAACATGACGGCACCATGAACCTCCACGCTCATTCGGTGACTCACCCTTCAATGAAAAGGACCGAATTAGAATAAACGGTGATTTTCAGCTCAAAGGCAGTTGGTTGGTTTGGGTAGTCCCGCAAGACGGGCAATACATTTTGCGGGACTACCCGGGAAAAGCTGCATCAGATAAATCGAACGCCCTTTTTCCTCGCCTAGTTCCATAGCCACAGCTTTAACTAATGGCCGCATGGCAGGTGCCATTTCATAATGCTGATAAAAATTTCGAACAAGCGTTATAATTTCCCAGTGCTCCGGTGCAAGAATTAATCCCTCCTGTTCTGCTAATGCTTCAGCAATTTTTGGTGTCCATTGCTTCATATTGATTAAATAGTTTTCGGGATCGAGAGGTATAGTTTTTTTTAAATCAAGATAACGGTATATTTCTGTATTTGACATATTTAAGCTCCGTCTAAACTGTAAGGCTGAGCCTAAAACCAGCTAATACATTGAGTGGCGCGCTCAGTAAGCTCGACAAACTCATCTACATTGATGCAGCTGACATTAGGACTAATCAAGTCTCCAAGCCCTCGCGCTCGGGCATCTTCTTCCAACACATAAATGTGGCCTTTCATCAATTGCCACCCTTCCCAGTCAGGAAACATGATGGCTTGAACGGCATCTTCAATCAGCAGCAAACAATCCTCTTCACTCACCGCCCTCAACGTCTGGGAGACCACTGCACCTGACGCTGGGGCACGATTAAGAATGTGTAAAATCATCAAAAGCTCTCTTAGAAATTGAGCGCATTGCTATGGTGGGTAAGCTCGGCGCTTATGTTTTCGCCAGAAATAACCTCAACAGCCACACACAGCTCTTCGGCCTGCAGCCCCATACGCTGCAAATCGTCTCTACAAACTAGAAGCCTGTCGATATCATACATGGTCAGCATATCGATGATCGGCGCTGTGGCTTTCTGGCCCGGTGCACCTTTCACTTGGCCCGGCATTAGCGCCAGCACGCCCTCTCCCAAAAACATCAGACTGACCTTCTGCCCGAAGGCAGCCGCTACCAGACTGACATCCAAGCCTTCACGTAACCAACTACTTCCATAGGGGCCATGTCGCAATATCACCAGTAAATCGGCTGTCATGGTTTTTCCTCTTTTTCATGGCGCAAAGGTTATCAACCGATCGCACTGACGCTGCAATTCCAATAATTGCCCCAGGCCGGTTAGCTCAAAAGGCGCTTCAAGGCTATGAGCCGTCTTGGCATGGCGTTTGGCTTCTTGAGCATCCAACAGCCCCCGGCGAAGTGCCGCAGCAATGCACACCTCAAGACGCGTGCCATGCGCGTCGTGCAACTCGACCCAAGTATTACGCATATGCAATTCATCCTGGGGGGGAGACATCAACGTCGAGGCGTTGTGTACACCGTCATGATAGAAAAATACGGCGTCAAGATGATGCCCTTTACGAATAATCGCCTGGGCAAAACGCAGTGCGGAATGTGCTGCTTGGTGGCTGTAGGGCGCACCCATTACTAGCAAGGCATAATGCATAAAGGGCCCACCTGAAAATTCCGTATCGAATGTCATACCACCATAAGCACTGGGCGTGGCATAAAAAAACTGACCCTTGCTTTCGGCGAGGGTCAGTTAGTATTTTACCTGTTTTCACATCTTGCTGGGATCAATCGTTGCTCATGATACCCAGAATGGCCAGCAGGCTGACAAACAGGTTATAGATGGAAACATACAAGGTGATGGTCGCTAGAATGTAGTTGGTTTCGCCCGCACGATGTACCAGCTCACTGGTTTGGTAGAGGATGGCAGCGGAGGCAAACAGCACAAAGCCTGCTGAAACCATCAGAGAGAGCGCAGGAATATTGAAAACCAATCCGGCAACCATGGCCAGGATCAGTACGATAGCGCCTGCCATCAGAAAATTTCCCAAGAAACTGAAGTCTTTCTTGGTCACTAATGCTACAGCGGAGAGGCCCACGAAAGTAAGGCCCGTCATGGCAAGCGCGTTCATGATCAGAGCCGCCCCGTTAGGGAGCGTCAGGTAAGAGGACAGAATGGGCCCCAGTGTGAACCCCATAAAGCCGGTAAAAGCGAAGGTGGCGAGCAAACCCATTGCCGAGTTAGCCGTTTTATGTACCAGAAACATCAGGCCGTAGGCACCGATGAAAAAGACGAAGATATTCATCCGCTCGATACCCATCGCCATGGCGCCGCCGGCAGTGACTGCCGAGAACAACAAGGTCATGGCCAGTAACGCATAGGTATTGCGCAATACCTTGCTAGTACTGGCAGTATTTACGCCACTGCCTGCTCGATGCGTTACATTGGTTTCTTGATAAGCCATCGTTGGTATGCTCCCTAAAAGCGTTATTCAACAACAGACAAGAATGCCGGTCTATGGTTCCCGACGCAAGTTTATCCGGATGAGTCACGTTGTGCCAAGGGGTTGATAGGCAGTTCCTTCGACTGCTCGCTAGCACAGGGTATTTTTCAGCCTCAGTACCGGTTGCTTTCCATAGTGCTTCCATGCAACTCCCTAAAAAGGTTTCCAAGAAGCAGCATAGTTCACTTGGTGAATCTCTCTTCGGCACACCTGCTGTTGGGAATAGGGATTTTCGCGATACTTCATTGGGATAACAGACAGCCACCCTTCACAGGAGCCACGATGCCATGAGCACAGTAGAAACCGTTAAAGTGACTGCGCAGCTAGCTGTTATTTGTAACAGTTTGCCAATCAAAATAACGGTATAACTTTAAGGCAATGACAAATCAATTGAAAAATGCCAGTAAATATTTGGACCGAGCGCCGAACAGCCTTGAATTTGAAACAAGCAGGCCCTGCCGGTCATCTATCCGGCAAGGCCCTCCTTTTTAAGCCTGTGAGGCGTCATAACGCCCTTCGACGGTAATTATAAAATCATGGGCATCCACGTTTTCTGCAGGCCGCACAGCGAGAACCGTCATGTTTTCGCCCAGGATATCAATTGTATCACCAGCCTCAAGATGCTCGTCATACTCCAGGCTACGTGGAAAGTCTAAATAAGACTTGCTGGAAACCACTAATGCCTTATACATAACCTACTCCCTTTTTCATGTGAACAAGAAATAAGGGTGGCACAGGCTCGGCGTTGCGTCAGGTGCACTTTCAACGTCACTCCACCGCCTATAAAATTATTCTATTAATTCAGACCTTTCATGATAATTCAGCAGTGACTCACCTTCACTTTCTAGCCAACGCGCCCAGACAAAGCCGTAATGAGAAGCCCGTTTTTTCCGCAACCACTCCGGCCACCAGTTACGCTTGGGAAGGATGGCGACATCCTCATCACGCCTTAACCAATGTAACGCACATGCCAACGGATCTGCCTTGACGCCAGCCAGCATTAACTGTGAAGCACCACTACCAAGGGCTATCATGCTGCGCTGGTAGCGTGGTTTCTTGGAAAAAAGCGAATCCTGAAAAACGTGATAAAGGACATCAGACCGAGCATTGGTGGGTGTCCTATCCGTGTAGCCCTCCTCTCCCATCCAATAGAAGGAGACGGCAACACCCTTGGCATGTCGAGCAGTTCCTGGCTCGGATGTAGTAGGAGGGCCAGCAAGATCAGTGCATTGAAATGCAAGCCAGCCGACCTCACCTTCCCATAGGTCAGCCGACGCCATTCTGGATTGCTCCATGTGCCTATTCTTGGCATAACGTTGTAATATCTGCGAAGCCTGAGACGGTGTGACGCGCAGAAAAATTTGAGTTTTGGTCATCATTTTGTCGCGGGTCCAAGCCTCCAGGATATTTCACTTGAGAATACATTACTCAGAGCGGGTTAGGACTGAAAGATTGAAGAAGATCAAACGCAGCATGCTCGGTAGGGAGGAACAACCATGCTCAAAGTGTTCAAGGAATTTTCCGTTCGAGGCAATGTGTTAGACATGGCGATGAGAATTATCATCGGTGGCGCTTTTGGTACCATCGTACAAAGTCTGTTGAAGGTCATGCTAAGGCAGCTAGAGGTCCTTCACTAATACTGATCTTCAAGTGTCCTTGGCATAGGAAGTATCGACAACATGTCTAGAGATAGCCTGATTTTCATGGGTCGAGTCGCCTCACTGCAGCTCCAAATACGCCTCCTTTACAACCAGATCCTTCTCTTCTAGCTTTCAAGTACATATACAGGAAGGGAGTTCTGTCATGTCAATCAAACGAAGCATTTCTGTCACCACGCTAGCTATTACAGCCTCCACTGTTATGTTTCAAGCCCAAGCGCAGGAGGAGGTAGTAGGCCATTAAGTGACTGGAATTATGAAGATATTTATGAAGCTGGCGGTATAAGAGCTGATAAGTTAATGGATACCGAGGTCTTTGGGGATAATGAGGAAGAAATCGGTAGCGTCGAAAATGTGCTTATTACACAGGACAATAAGATAGTCGCCATCACCGCCCAGGTAGGCGGGTTCTGGGATATTGGGGATACGCATGTCCTGGTTCCCTGGGAAGAAATTGAGCTGCACGAAGACGGCGTAATGATTCCTGTAACGGAATACAATGCCGATGAATATGGACTCTTTGCTTCTGATGACTACATTACCGCGCAAAATCTCAGCCAGACCCAGCAGCAAGTTGAGGATGATCTTGACACCGGCCCGGGTATTTGGAAGCTCACCGACTTGCTTGACGACTATGCAACGGTTGGAGAAGCCATCGGCTATGGTTATGTCGACAATATGCTGTTCTCGCGTGATGGCGAGGTTCAAGGCGTCATCGTCGACTCCGATACAGCTTATGGTCGTGGACCTTACGCTTACCCCTTTTATGGTTACGGATATGGCTGGGGCCCAGGCTATTCTGCTTACTCCTTGCAATATGATGAAGATGAAATTGGCGAAATGAAGCCTTTCGACTACGAAAGATACGAAGGTCTTCTGGAGTAATGTTCAGTCCGACGAATTCCGGGCGACCCTGAAAGTGCTGACCGCGAATGTCACCTACATTAACGACTGCTACGCCGAGGTACTAGCCATGGTCCGGCGTGAGGATCCGGACCTATTGCTGTTGATCAAAGTCAATCAGGAGTGGAACGAGGAGTTGGCGGATCAAAAGAGCCAACTCCCTAATCACGCCAGAGGTAGGTCAATTATTTGCTGCCTTTCTTCCAGCGAAAGCCAAATCCATAGTGTTCGTCGGCTTCCAGATGCGACGGGAAATAATTCACTTCCTTGGAAATCGCCAGGGTGTTGTTACGATTTTCCAGCATCGCCACCACGCAAAAACTCTGATCGCTGCCGGAGGCATCCATCTTGATTTCAATGTCAGGCTGGTCCGGCGCTTTAATCACCACATGGCCATTGGTTTGTGCCCAATTGGGAACCCCTTCATAGATGAAGGCAAACAGCATGACACGTTTGATATCGCCCCACTGCTGACCATTGATATACAGGTTCTCCCCGGCATTGGCTGACCCCGTGCGATCGTCACCGTCCAGAACGATAAAAGGCATGCATTCGTACTCACCGAAGTTATTGCCTAGCGCCTGAACGATTGCTTTTTTCCCATCCTTGTATTCGACCATGCACCCCAGGTCCAGATCGATGCCCGAGGAGCCGCCACGCTGTCCCCCGCCAAACAAGGAACCCATTAGCCCTGGTTTACGGGTGTTCTGGTTAGTGCCGGCCTGTTGATTCCAGTTGAGGTTGACGTGAATGCGGCCAAAGCCGGAGGACTTCTTTTCCAGCGAAATAGAATCGCCTTTCTTCTCCAAGGTGATCTTGCTGAGGTTGATTGGTGAGTGCTTCTCAGCAGTTGAGGACGAAGGAGTCGTATTATTGGGAGAAGGAGACGCCGCTGACGCAGGTAATCTTTCATCCACATCAACGCCGAAGTGCTGGGTAAGAGGGGTCATTCCTCCGGCAAAGCCTTGATCGACCGCCTTGACCTTCCAAGCCCCGTTGCGCTGGTAAACCTCACAGAGCATTAACGACTTTTCCACGCGGCCCGCGGCGTTACCTTCAAAAGAAACCGGCATGTCGGTACCGGTGATCGAAAAACCATACGGGCCGGCCAGGGAAGACAGCCCTTTTTCGACTGTCAAGACAAACACAACCCGAACAATGTTGCTCGGCATGCTAGCCTTTGATGGGCTTCGTGCACCGATGCTGAGCGCCGCGCTGGAAGACAGCTACCAAACCCTGCAGCAGAGCAACGTTGCCGAGGTGCCCGCATGAGCCAAGGTCGATTGATCGTGCTGACGGATTTGGACGACACGCTGTTTGCCAGCGAGCGGTCCTTACCTGACGATGCCCCACGTACCCATCTTGCCGCGACGGATGCCGTTGTCCTATCAGACTTCAACGCAACGCGCCCTTTGGGCGCTGATCCAGCGAGCCGACATCATTGTGCCGGTGACAGGGCGTACCAGTTACGCCATTGATCGCGTGACCCTTCCCTTGACCGGCAAGTACCGGATCGCCAGCCATAGGGCACTTGTATTGCAAGAGGGGGCTTTGGCCTCCGCATGGCATGACGTTATCGCCCCGCAACTGCCCGCTGCTCGCAAGACGTTAGAAGCCGCCGCGCGGGCGCTGGGGTACGCCTTTGCCGCCCTGGATGAGCCTGTCCCCCCGACCTGCCGTGTGCTGGAAGACATGGAGGTGCCGGTTTACCTGTCGATCAAGGCCTCCGGCACGTTAAGTCCCAAGGCGCACGCTGCCTGTGTATTGGTTGCCGCCGATTATGGGCTGACCCTTCACGCCAATGCGCGTAATGCCGCGCTTCGCCCTGCCTACACCTGCAAAGCGGCGGCCTGCCGTTTTGTACTCGGCCAGCTAATCGAGCGCCAACCGGAGGATACCGTCATCGGCCTGGGGGATAGCCTCTCCGATTTAGGTTTTATGGGGGTAAGTGATTTCGCCATGGCACCCACCGACAGCCAGTTATGGACGCATGTCAAGGAGCTTTCCCAATGACTACTTATCGCCCCCAGGCGGCTTTTCATGGGTCGTATCGCCCGGAAGATTGCGAATTTCTCCTGACACCGATTGACGCCGACTACGTCTCGATTGAAGAAAAGGAACGGCGCATCCAGTCGGGTAAAGCGCATTACAGCGAAATGATTCATCGGGAGGCACCGCCAAGTGCCGAGTATCTGGCGCTGTTTGAGCGTCTGTGCAACCACTATACCCAGCGCCTGGCGGGGGAAATCCGTGAGCTTTCCGCGCAGATAGTGGCAGACGTTGGTCAGTCGGATAGCCCGATCACTCTGGTTAGCCTGGTTCGTGCTGGTACGCCGGTTGGCGCTCTGCTGCGCCGCGCCTTGGTGACTCATGAGCGCCAGCCATGCCATCACTACAGCGTGTCGATCATTCGTGATCGCGGCATTGATAGCGCGGCACTGGATTACTTGCTGGATGAAAAAGGCGTGGCGCCAGAGCGGCTGTTCTTCGTTGATGCCTGGACGGCAAAGGGGGTGATTACCCGCGAGCTTCGCCAAGAAATTGAGCGCTACAACGCACAGCGGGAACGTCTGGGCAAAAGCACCTTGCCGGTACGCTTGGTGGTGGTCTCCGACATTGGCGGCACCGCTGATATGGCCGCTACCTATAAAGATTACGCCATTCCCTCGGGCATCTTGAATGCCACGGTATCGGGGCTGGTGTCACGCTCGGTGCTCAATGATCAAGTGCCTGACGGCGCCTTCCATGGGTGCGTGCTTTACGACGACCTGGCCGAGCATGACCAGACCCAAGCCTTTATCGAGCGAATCAGCGCCGCCTTCCCTGCCGAAATCACCGTTCAAAATGGCCGGAGTGACGAACGTCGCGCCACGCAACAGGCATTGATGGGCGAGATGCTGGACGTACTCAAAAGCCGCTACGGCGTCACCGATATCAATCACATTAAACCCGGCATTGCCGAGGCAACCCGCGTGATTTTGCGCCGCGTGCCCGCCTTGTTGATCGTGCGCGATGAGCACCACCCCGACGTTCAACACCTGCTGTTGCTGGCAGCTGAGAAGATCGTCCCGGTTCACATTCGTTATGACATGCCCTTTCACGCCTGTTCGTTGATCAAAACCCTGACGGATAGTAAGGCGGTGGCATGAAAACACCTCGCTACGGTGCCTTGGGCGCTTCGCTGTATGTGCCGGCGACCCATAAGCATTTGGACACTATCTTGGCCGAGGGCTGCGGTAGCGCCCGCTCCATTATTGTTTGCACCGAAGATGCCGTGGCCGCCGTGGAAGTGGAATGGTGCCTGCATCGGTTGATGAAGGAATTGCGCGATACGCCAACTTCGGTACCTCACCTGCGATTTATGCGCCCACGCTCCCCGGCGTTATTGCGTGAGGTACTACAGGGCGGTGACCGAGTGGTGGCCGCGTTGGATGGTGTGGTACTGCCTAAATTTGATCACCTGTCCGCGCCGAAGTGGGCTGATGCCTTAGCCCTAGCACCTGACTTGCCGATCATGCCGACACTGGAAACGTCCATGATGTTCCAGGAAACGACGGCTATGCTGACCCTTGCCGCCCTACAGCGCATGACCAATCCAGTGATTGCGCTGCGTATCGGTGCCAATGACCTTCTGGGTGCGCTGGGCCTCAAGCGACAGCCAGGACAGACCATTTATGACACCCCATTACGCTCCACCCTGGAACGAATAATTACCCTGTTTCGCCCTGCCGGTTACGAGCTTTCAGCCCCGGTGTGCGATCTGATCGGGGAACCCGAGACGTTAGCGCGAGAAATCGTGCAGGACATTGCTTGGGGCTTTTACGCCAAGACCTGTGTGCATCCCACGCAGATCGATGTCATCGAGACGCATTTGGCCCAGGCCATCGCCAGTCAGCACACCTTGGCGAGGGCGTTGATGCAGAGCGATCAGGCCGTCTTCAAGCATGGCGGACAGATGCTGGAACAGACCTGCCACCAGCAATGGGCCAGTCGTGTTAACGGTCTGGTAGCCACCACCTAAGCTCAGAACCCGGACACTTAGCGGCATGCGGCACCCAGCCAATAGCCTTTAACCCTCAGTCAGGACTCCTGACGATCATTGAACACAACGTGGAGATACACATCATGGCGATTAGCCTCTCAAAAGGTCAGCGCATCAGTCTTGAGAAGAACGGCGAACGGCGACGGCCTTAAGTACATCGAAATCGGTGCAAACTGGGGTGCGATTGAGAAGAAAGGTATTTTCGGCGCCAAAAAGCATGTGGCCGTGGACCTGGATGCCTCCGTGGGCCTGTTTGATACCCATGGCAACCTTGTGGATACCGTCTGGTTTCAGCAACTGAAATCCAAGTGCGGCGCCATTCAGCACAGCGGCGATGATCGTCAGGGTGATACCGGGGGTGATGATGGCGTCGATAACGAAATCATCAAGATCAACCTCGAAAACCTGCCGTCGAACGTGGACAAGCTGGCGCTGGTACTGAATTCCTTTAATCAGCAAAAATTCGATGGTATTCCCTTCGCCGGAATTCGCATTCATGACGGAGCAGCAACAAACGCTGGCGGCGTATTCGCGACATTCGACGTGGCCAATGACGCTTCCTTTTCCGGTAGCGTGAGCATGATCCTCGGCTGCGTGTATCGCCACGAAGGTGGCTGGAAATTCCGTTCTATCGGTGCTCCGAGCACCGAAACAAACCTGAAAGGCAGCCTCAAGGCCTTCGCCGAAAATTATGCCTGATTTTTACCATAAGGATGTACCGCCCCGGCCGGGGCGGTTCTTGATGTCATGATTAGAGTCGTCCCTGACCAACAAGATGTGCCTACCTATATCGCCTACTTCTGGGACCGCCTTCTGCAAGAACCCAACGAGCTTGATGAAGAACCGACGATTCGCCTTGGTAAAAAGCCTCGCTACTACGCTCGGCGGGACTTGGTGAAGGTTAAGACCAGTGAAGAGTTGGCCGAGTGGGCAATAAAGTGGCTCACGCCGGAGGATTGGCGAAAAGCGCGGGATGCGGTACGGGCTTCACGGTACAAGGAACGTTACAAGCTGGTGAGAGCCAACCTACGCAAGGACACAAAAGCCTTGTTTGATAGTCGTGCTCAGCACTACGACTACCGCTATGGCGTTATCTCGAATGCTTGGGACTGACCGAACAAGCCTTGCGGGAACTGGAGGTTCGTGCCGGTCTTTACATGACAGAGAATGAAGAAGCTCCCCTCTAGCGACCTTGCCAGTGAGGCACCCCGTTTTACCGAGCGACACGTCTATCCCCTTATTTTTTGTTGAGACTGAACCCCAACTGTTGCGCCATTTTCACGAACATCAACCTGTCGATATCAGTCGAACCGTAACGTCGGATGCCACCGGGAGGACGTTCGGGCTCCGGTAACAGCTCGCGTCACTGGTAATAGCGAATCGTCTCGATATGCACGTTAGCCGCCTTGGCCAGGCCACCGATGGTCAGTGAATTCGCTTTATCCTGCATACGCCTTGACTCCGTAGCCGACTACGGAAGTAACCTTAGCTACGCTCCTACTCCGAGGCCGAAAGCGAAACAGGGGGTAACGATGCGCAGTAATAACCACCATCCAGTTGGCCTGCCAGTGCTGATCGGCGCCCTGCTGCTGACCGGCATGTGTGTAGCGCAAGCCGCATCCAATACCTTCAACACCGCCCTGCCAGTGGCCCAAGACCAGTTTATTTGGCGCGGCTGGCGAGCCACCTCTCGCAGGCTGGTGGCTTCACGTAAGGACTGCTGCACAACCCGCAGCTTGAACCACACATCGTATCGATTCCTCATAGAAACACCCCGAAGGTTGGATTGGGTGTCCAGCTTCCGGGGTGCAGTTCAGTTTTCCAGACGGGGGCATGCGTATGGCAAGGGCAAGTGTGCCGTTTCAGGCGCCAAGGCGAATCAGCTTGCGGTTGACGAACTCCTCCATGCCGTCGCGGCCTAATTCGCGACCAAAACCGGAGCGCTTTACGCCGCCGAAGGGCAGCTCGGCGGATGAGCCCGGCCCCTCATTGATATACACCATGCCCGCTTCGAGTCGAACAGCTAGGCGCTTAGCACGTTCAATATCTCGTGACTGGATCACCGCCCCCAGGCCATAGGCGGAATCGTTGGCCAAACGTACCGCCTCTTCCTCGTCATCCACGGGGTATACCACCGCCACCGGACCGAATAGTTCCTCGTGAAACAGCCGCATCTCCGGCGTGACCCCGGTGAGCAGGGTCGGCGCATACCAGGCGCCGGGGCCATCCAGACGCTGGCCGCCACTCAACACCTGGGCACCTTGGGCCACGGCATCGTTCACTTGGGCCTCCAGGGTATGCAGCGCCGCCTCCGAGGAGAGCGGACCCATGAAGGTACCCTCGATCATGGGATCTCCCACGACGATTTTCTCTACTGCTGATTTGAAAGCGCTCAGAAAGTTATCGTACACGGCACGATCGATGAAGATACGCTTGGCAGCATTGCAGGCTTGGCCGGCGTTACCGAAGCGGCCAATCAACGCCTGCTGAACAGCCTGCTCCAGGTCAGCGTCGTCCAGCACGATAAAGGGATCGGAACCACCCAGCTCCAGCACCACCTTCTTGAGATGACGGCCGGCAATTTCGGCGACTGCCGCGCCGGCGCGTTCGGACCCCGTCAGCGAGACGCCCTGTACGCGCGGGTCAGCGATGATCTCAGCGACCTGTTTATTGCTGGCGTAAACATTCACATAAAGGCCTTCAGCCGCCCCGGCATCACGGAAGATTTGCGCCATGGCGGCGGCGGATTCAGGGCACTGAGGCGCATGTTTGAGCACAATCGTGTTGCCGTTCATCAGGTTAGGCGCGGCAAAACGGGCCACCTGATAATAGGGGAAGTTCCAGGGCATGATGCCCAGTAGTACTCCAAGCCCCTCTTTGCGGATCATCGCGCTACCGCCCCCTGTCTTATCCAGCGGCTCATCTTCCAGCAAGACTGGGCCTTTCTCGGCATAGTAGCGGTAGATGGACACCACAATGTCGATCTCTAGCCCACCCTGGAATAATGGCTTGCCCATTTCGCGGGCGATGATGCTGGCCAGCGCCTCTCGGCGTTCGGCGTAGAGATCCGCTACTCGGTTCAAAAGAGCGGCACGCTCAGCCACACTGCTTTGGCGCCACTCGCCGAAGGCATGATGAGCCTGGGTAATGGTTTCTTGAACCTCGGCATCGCTGGCGGTGGAAAACACCTGTTCCACCTCTCCGGTGGCTGGGTTGGTCACGGCATACTGAGTCATCGCATGATTCCTTTTATTGTCGTTGAACTAGCTTCAGGGCAGGTCGTGCTGCGGGTCGGTAATCACGTGGATTAACGCGGGGACGCAGTCTTGGGTAACCGCAACTAGCGCCCTTTCCACGGCACCAGCGGCTTCGTCGTTCGACGCCACCGTTTCACCATGGCCGCCATAGGCACGGCACAAGCTGGCGAAATCGGGATTGGCCAGCTGGGTGCCACTGACACGTTCGGGGAAATGCATCTCCTGGTGGGAACGAATGGTGCCGTATTGCCCATTATCCATCACCAGGATCAGCATGGCCGCACCGTGCTGCACAGCGGTCGCTATCTCTTGGCCGTTCATCATGAACTCGCCATCGCCGGCCACCACCACGCATAGTCGCTCGGGGCTTTCCAGTGAGGCCGCCACTGCCGCCGGCACGCTATAGCCCATGGAGCCATTGCGGGTGCTCAGCTGGCTGGGAAAGGTACGGGTGGGCAGGAAACGTTGTGCCCAGACACAGTGGTTGCCGGCACCGAAACTGTAGACGGCATCCTCAGGCAGGCGTTTGACCAGCTCCCCCACCACTGCGCTCATATGGGCAGTGCCAGAGCGCGTCGCCGGCAGAGTGCTCAGATCCGGGAGGCTCGAAGCCGCCACTTGGGCAGCACGCCCTTCGGCAAGCCAATCTTGCCAGTCCACCGCACGGCCTAGCTGTAGATCAGCCACCGATTCGGCAAAGGCCACAGGACTAGCGATGATATGCCGTGTCACGGCGCCGCTGTGACCACGTAGGCTGGTATCGATATTGATCAGGATATTGGTGTGCTCATGTCCCTGGCGGGCGGTGAAACCCTCGGTTGTCACGTCGCTGAGCACAGTCCCCACCGCCACCAACACGTCAGCTTCCTCGAACATGGAAAGCGTCATCGCGGTGCGGCCGTAGCCCAGCGAGCCACAGTTAACTGGCGAATCAAAAGGTACCCGGTCAGCGGCGCGCCAATCATGCACCACGGGTATGCTGTTGTGCTCGGCGAAGCGCGTCAGGCGTGCAGCAGCTTCAAAAGTCCAGCGCTGGCCTCCGATGAATAGAAGTGGCTTGTTGGCTGCCAACAGCTCAGCCTTGAGCGCTTCCAACTCCTTGAGTGAGATCCCTCCCTCCGCCACCGGTAACGCCGGATGCAGATGACCACTCACCGCATGGGTGATGACATCCTCGGGCAGGCCCACCACTACAGGTCCGGGACGTCCGGAGCGCGCAGCGAAGAAGGCCTCGGCCACCACCTCGGAGGCACGTTCCGCCTCGTCGAGCACAAACACCCGCTTGCACTGGGTACCAAACCAGACATTGGGATCAAACTCCTGGAAGGACTCGCGCATGCGATCAGCCACTGGAATCAGTCCCACGAACAGCACCATGGGTACAGCGTCCTGCCAGGCGGTGTGCAACGCCACGAAGGCATTGGCCGCCCCGGGACCGCGAGTCACCATGGCAACACCCGGCTGTCCGGTGAACTTTCCGTGGGCCTCGGCCATGTAGGCCGCTCCGCCTTCGTGACGGCACACCACGGTGGCGATGCGTGAATCGTGCAGACCGTCCAATACAGCGAGGTAGCTTTCTCCTGGCACCACAAAGACGCGCTCGACGCCATGCAACGATAGAGAATCAACGATGACCTGGCCGGCATGTTTGTTATTCATGGAATTACTCCTAGCAGTCTGTCGGATTAAGGGGCGTAAATCGCAGTGGTAATGCCCCACTCTGATTTCTTCGCAGGATAAGCGGTCATGTGTCGCTTCTGACCCTGTTGGGCGTGCTATCAGGGTAAGGGGCACACCTTCCCCTGTGGTCAGGCGGTGCTTCCGTTTGATGTTCCGATGAGGGTGGCAGGGGGCGAGTATTTCATCAGGTTATAGCCCGACAGATTGCCAGTACCTTTTAAAGCGTTATATCTTGATAGAGCGTTACGTCTTGATAAAGCCGTCCATGAACGCCGCAAGGTTACGGCCCAGATGCTCGGTGGGGTAACCGCCTTCCTGCACCACTACCGTGGGTAGCGGGATTTCTGCCAGACGCTTGCCGAGCAGACCAAAGTCTTCTGTTTCCAGCGCCAGCCCAGCCAGCGGGTCATCCTTGTGGGCGTCCAGGCCCAGCGCAATTACCAGCGCCTGTGGCTTGAACGCCTGCATGACATCGATCAATTTTTCCAGCGCCTGCATGAACATCGGTCCGTCACTGCCCAGTGGCAAGGGCTGATTGACGTTGGCACCCTGCCCATTGCCTTCGCCGATTTCATCCACTCCGCCCCAGAAGAACGGATAGAAGTCCGCCGTATCGGCGTGCACCGAGCCGGTCCACACATCGCCACGGGCGTAGAAGACATCCTGTGTACCGTTACCGTGGTGAAGGTCAACATCTAGAATCGCCACGCGTGCGTACTTTTCACGCAGGATTTCCGCCGCCAGCGCCGAGCTGTTCACAAAACAGAAGCCGCCCGCGCGGTCCGGCCCAGCGTGATGCCCCGGCGGCCGGCACAGCGCATAAGCTTGCCCATCTCCTGCCAGCACCGCCTCGGTCGCGGCTTCAGCACTGGTGGCGCTGGCGATGATGCCGGCGTAGGTATCGGCGGTCAGCGGGCATGCCATATCGTGCATGTGCCAGCCCGCCTGCCCCACCGGATGGCGGGGATAATGATAGCCCTGGCCGCAAGGATGCACGTTGGGCGCCACCATCTCGGCGGTATCCGGCAGCGCGGCCCAGCGCTCATAAATGGTTTCAAGAAAGGTCAGATAGCGCGGGGTATGCACCCGCGACAACCGTTTGTGCAGTTGCGACGTGGCCACCGGTGCCAGCGTCTCGATACCCAGCAGCCCAAGCCCTTCTAGCAGCATTTCGGCGCGCAGCGGGCCTTCCGGCGAAGCAGCCTGACGCCCTCTGAGCAGAAAACTGAGCGGCGCATGGCGTTGCTGTTCTGGATGGTAAAAGCACTTCACGGCAATTCCTCTCTGATCGGCGGCGCTGGAGAATAACAGACGGCAATTTTGGGATACCAGCAACGACGAGGTTACCGGTCATGTGAGGCGCTCGCGCCCCAACGGCTCAGGAACAAGGCATAGGTTTTCAGCACGTGGCGGATGGACTCGATATCAACGCGCTCATCAACCCCGTGAAAGTTTTCGGCGATCGGCCCGTAACAGGTGCCGTTGATGCCACCATGAACCTTATATGCGCGCAGATCCGTGGTGCAGGTCAGCGGTTTTGTGGTGGCCGCTTCGCCGGTCAGGTCCTGATGACACTGCCCCAACAGGCGTACCCCGTTATCGTCCAGATCGACTTCCACGCCCTCTGAGCAGAAGCCGTGAAACACCACCTCAAGATTGGAAATGCCCGCCCCCAGCTTACTTGCCTGATCCTCGACACACGCTTTCACCCTGGCCTTGATGTCGTCCACCGCGATCCCGGGCGGGAAACCGATACGCCCCTCGACGCTGGCGTAAGCGGGCACGCTGGAGGCCCAGTCTCCACCATTAATACGGCCAAGGTTAAGGTTGAAGGGCTTGTCGATATCCTTGAACAACGGATGACGTGGCGCAGCGTTGATCTCCGTTTCCAGCACTTTCAACCCGTTGAACAAGGTGATAACAACTTCAATTGCATTCGTGCCGGCGCTTGTGTCCAGCACGTGAGCGGGCACGCCATTCAGGTTGATACGAAACCACAGCACACCGACCTGCCCCGAGATGATATGGGCGCCAAAGGGCTCCGGTATCAGTACAAAATCGCCGGTGTGACCGGCATTCACGCAGGCCAATGCCCCGTGGCCGGTGCACTCTTCCTCGATCACCGTTTGCAGCGTTACGGGGTGATGAATCTCGACGCCCGCCTGCCTGACCGCTTTGACCGCCATGCACATGGCAGCAATACCGGCTTTCATGTCACCGGCACCACGGCCATAGAGCCAGCCGTGTTCGTCTCTCCAGGGCTCCCACGGGGGGCGCGACCACAATTTATTTGGCTCGGCGGGCACCACATCGAGATGCCCGTTGAAGACGAGATGAGGCCCGCTTGCCCCTTCATTCAATGTTGCTATCACGTTATGGCGTGACGCAGACGCGCTATAAGACGAGATATTTGACCTGTTAAGCCGGCCAGCAATCGTGTTTTCAGCGCTATTATTTGCTTGGTCTTTATCGCCTACATGGGCTGTATTTTCCAAATGATCTGTATCGTCCCCAAAGGACAAGGCAGTCTCTCTCAGCGGCACATGAGTGACGTTGAAATTTTCTTTGCGGTACCAGTCATCCATCACTGCCTGCGCACTTTGCTCTTGTCCGAGCACGCTGTAGGCTCGCACCAAATTCTCTGTTAACTCAAGAGTTTCATCGAACAGTGCATCGCAGCAGGAGAGGATTTTCTGCTCCTGATCAGTCAGCATGACATTGCTCCATTATCATTGTAATAAACTGCTCTTACCGATTTTTAATGTTCTTTTTCTAAATTTTCGTTTCATTTATCTGCATGTTAGCGCCATCAAAGTAATCCAGAAACCTGCCTGCCAAGCGCTCTGCTAAAGACAACTCTTTTTAATGTTTCACATCTTTTAATACGGTTTGCAAGGAAAAACAAAGAGAGTCTTTGCATTAATTAAATTAATACAAAGAATAAAAATATAAAAATTGTCTTATGGAAAACCGGGTGATACTTGTAAGAAACATTAAAAAAAATGACTGATACAAGTTTCAAAATATGCGTCACAGGTCAGCCAAGCTGGCCAGCAATAAGAAAGGGCCGCAATAATACTAAAGGCTCAGCAGCACACGCCGGCAATGTCGATAAAAACGTCCATAAAAACGATAACAGGTGAGCCGAATGAATATTTATCAAGCGGTTGCTTCACGGCAGCCGTTGCTCGATGGGCACTTCTGCCATCGCACGGTGCAGGAAATCGAAGAACACGCGCTCCGCTTGGGAAAAGCGCGAGTCCTGGTGCCATATCAGATGCAAGTCAATATTGGGAATGCCTTCATAGGGCGGAAGCGGCCAAAGCCGGCCATTTTTGACGTCCGCCTGAACCGTGTGTTCCGGCAGGCAACCAATGCCCCAACCGCTGCGCACGAAGCGCTGGATCTCTTCCAGGCTGCTCGACGTAACCACCATATCCCCCACCAGCCCTGTACTGGCGCGAAAGAGCGCAATGCCAGCCAAGGCACCGGACAGCTGAGCACTGGTGAACGAGACGAACGGCTCATGGCTGAGCGCCTGCAGCGACAGGTTCTGCTTACCGAAGAAACGATGCGCCCGGCCGCAGAAGAACCGATAACGCTGATGTACCAGCAGCTGGCTATTCAATCCTTCCACCGGATGCGGCAGCAGGCTCACACCCACCGTGCCCATTTTCTGCACCATCGACTGAACCACGTTCTGGCTCGACAGCACGGTCACCTCGCAAGTGATGCGTGGATGCTGCTGATGAAAGCGTCTCAACACGTCGTCAAGAAAGCTGCACTGAATACCGCTGACCAGAAACAAAGTGATCTGCCCGGCCACTTCAGGGGCGTTATCGCGCACTTTGACGCTGAGCCGCGCCACGTTGGCGTAGATTTCCAGCGCATCGCGGTAGACCAGCTCTCCGGCTTCCGTAACGCGAAAGCGATGGCTGCCTCGCTCAATGAGGCTCTGCCCAAGATGCGACTCAAGCCGCTTCAACGCCAGGCTCACTGCGGGCTGGGAGAGATTAAGGCGCTGCGCAGCACGGCTGATGCTTTTCTCCTGAACAATGCTGACAAACGTACGCAGCAGGTTCCAGTCGAGGGTGTCATGTACAGACCTCATCGTAGGGAGCTCCCGTGGGCGGCAGAAACATCATCGGCAAATTCTAAAGAAGATTACAGCAAAGCGGCGTAGCTGCCCATCACCAGCAACGCCGGACTCATTGATCAGCAAGGAGAAAGTTGCATGTCCACACAACGCTCTGGCTCGCCCACTACCCCGCAGATCGACGGCGAACGTTTATGGTCATCGCTGATGGAAATGGCCCGTATTGGGCCGTCACCCAACGGTGGCAGCCGACGGTTGACTCTGAGCGAGGAGGATCTGGCCGGTCGCCAGCAGTTGCTTGAGTGGACCGATGCGCTGGGCTGTGAATGGCGCACCGATCAGGCAGGCAATCTCTTCATTCGCCGCCCCGGGCTGGAGAACGATCTTTCTCCTGTGGCCGTCGGCAGCCATCTGGATACGCAACCACTCGGCGGGCGCTTTGATGGCGTGCTGGGAGTACTGGCGGGACTGGAAATATTTCGCACCCTGCACGATCAGGGCATTACCACTCGGCGGCCGCTGGAGCTGGTGAACTGGACCAATGAAGAAGGCAGCCGCTTTGCCCCAGCAATGGGCGGTAGCGGCGTCTACACCGAGCGACTATCGCTTGAGGATTTTCGCGCCGCACAGGACCGTGACGGTATTTGCCTCGGTGAAGCACTCGATCAATCCGGCCATAGGGGCGCGCTGACCCGCCACGACCTGCCGCTTGCTGTCTATCTGGAGCTGCATATCGAACAGGGCCCGATACTGGAGAAGAAAAACTTGCCAGTCGGTATTGTCAGCGGCGTACAAGGGCTGCGCTGGTACGATATCACCTTTACTGGTGATTCCGCTCACGCTGGCCCGACGCCGATGGAATACCGCCACGACCCGCTAATGGCCGCCACCGGCTTTGTGGAAGCCATGCGCAAGACCGTGCTCGACGACGCCGAAGGCACATCGCGCCTGACTGTCGGTGATTTTCAGGTTGCCGAGCCGTCGCGCAATGTGATTCCTGGCGCGGTGACCCTGTACGTGGACGTGCGCCATACCGATGAACGTGCGCTGCAGGCACTCGATGACACTCTGCGCGCCCATGTGCAAGCCGCCGCCGAACGCGAGGGCGTCAGCGCAAACATCAGCGTGCTTTGGCATATGCCGGTCACCCGCTTTGATGAAACGTTGGTAAAGGATCTTTCCACCGCCGCCGAGGCGTTGGGTCATCAGCCTTTCAGCATGATGAGCGGTGCCGGCCACGACGCGGTGAATGTCAGCTACGTGACACCCACCGCGATGCTGTTCATCCCTTGCCGAGACGGCATCAGCCACAACGAGCGAGAAGATGTGGAACCCGCGCACTGCGCCATCGCCACACAAGTGCTGTGTGATACGCTGCTACGCGCGGCTAACCGCAATGGATAAGACGATTGATATAAGACAGGGATGCCTTAATACCCGGCTCCACTGAGCCAATGTTTCCCACCAACAATTCATAAGTACGGGGAAGACCATGAAAAAAACCTTAACACTTGCCATTGCGGCTGCTTCCATGGCGGCAACTTATGCCTGGGCTGAAGAGCCACGCTCAGGCGGCATCATCAACACCGTGATCCAGCCTGAACCGCCCAGCATCATCGCGGGCCTTCACCAGAACGCACCGACCCAGACAGTCTCCGGCAATATCTATGAAAGCCTGCTGCGTTACGATACCGACCTCAACCCCATGCCGCAGCTAGCCCATGACTGGACGGTCAGTGATGACGGTCTGATCTACACCTTTAATCTTCACGAAGACGCGACCTGGCACGATGGCAAGCCATTCACTTCTGCAGATGTGGTGTTCTCCACCGATGTTTATCTGCGTGAAATGAACCCGCGCACCCGCACGATTCTTTCCCACGTGGAGAGCATCGAAGCCCCTGACGATCACACCGTGGTCTTTACCCTCAAGAACCCCTTCGGTCCTTTCCTGCTGGCCTTTGAAGCGGGCACCATGCCGATGATGCCTAAGCACATCTATGAGGACACCGATTTCCGCGACAACGAAGCCAACAATCACCCGATTGGCACCGGTCCGTTCAAGTTCGAGAGCTGGGATCGTGGTCGCGTTATCCAGCTGGTGAAAAACGAGGATTACTACGAGCAAGGGCTACCGTACCTGGATGGCATCAACTGGCACGTCATCCCGGATGCCTCGTCGCGCGCGATTGCTTACGAAAACGGCACGGTGGATGTGCTACCGGCCAACTCGGTCGAGAACTTCGATATACCGCGCCTGAGCGAACTCGATAACACCTGCCGCACCGAGCAAGGCCACGAGTATTTCAGCCCCTTCGCCATGCTGTGGATCAACAACCGCGAAGGCCCCATGGCCGACAAGCGCTTCCGTCAGGCGGTGATGTACGCGCTGGATCGCGAGTTTGCCCGCGATGTGCTGTGGAACGGCTTGGGTAAGGTGCCGTTGTCAGCATTTGGCTCCAACGCCAGTTTCCAGGATGACAGCCTGCCACCGTATGACCACAACCCGGAACGTGCCCGTGAACTGCTCGACGAGATGGGCTACGACGGTGAAGAGGTACGCCTGTTGCCAATTCCCTACGGCGAGACCTGGGTACGTTGGGCTGAAGCTGTTAAGCAGAACTTGCAGGAAGTGGGCATCAACATACGCACCCAAGCCACGGACGTGGGCGGCTGGAACCAGCGTCTAGCGGAATGGGATTACGATCTTGCCTTTACCTATCTCTTCCAGTACGGCGACCCGGCACTGGGTATCTCGCGAACCTACATTTCCAGCAATATCGCTAAAGGATCCCCGTGGAACAACGTAGAGGGCTATGAGAACGAGCGGGTTGATGAGCTGTTTGATCTGGCGGCTACCGCGTATCCCGACGACAAGCGTGAAGAGTACTACCACGAGGTTCAGGGAATTCTTCACGACGAAGTACCCGTTGGTTGGCTGCTCGAACTCGGTTTTCCCACCATCTACAGCTGTGATGTAAAGAACCTTGTCACCACAGGTATAGGTCTTAACGACGGCTTCAAAAACGCCTGGCTTGACCGGTAATACGACGTTGGGCGGCGCTTCGCCGCCCGACTCTCGCATCATGTCGCCACGGGGGTAATGGCATGCTCTATGCCAGATTGATCATCATGCGGCTTCTGAAAGCCGTCATCGTTCTATTTCTGATTGTCATCTTCAATTTTTTCCTGATTCAAATGGCGCCCGGTGATCCAGCGGCCGTCATGGCCGGTGAAGCGGGCGCCACCGATCCGGAGTTTCTGCGCCAGCTTCGCGAGCAGTTCGGGCTGGATCAACCACTTTACGTCCAGCTATGGCGTTACATATCAGGCATTGCCACGCTTGATTTTGGCTATTCCTACCGTCAGCAAATGCCGGTTTTTGATCTGATCATGGACCGCATGCCGGCTACCCTGCTGCTGACCGGCACGGCGTTCGTAATGTCACTGGGGCTGGGTATTCTGGCCGGTTCCATGGCCGCGGCACGGGCCAAAAAACTGAGTGGATCGGTAATCATGGCACTGGCGCTGGTGTTTTATGCTACCCCGCTGTTCTGGGTCGCGCTGATGTCGGTCGTGCTGTTTTCGGTACAGCTCGACTGGCTGCCCGCCTATGGCTTTGCCTCCGTAGGCACCGGATATACCGGCTTCGCGTTGGCGCTGGATATTGGCAAACACTTGATTCTTCCCGCCACTACCCTGGCTCTGTTCTTCATGGCGATTTACACCCGCATGACGCGCACCTCCATGCTCGAGGCCAGTCAGCAGGATTACGTCAAGACGGCGCGTTCCAAAGGCCTGGCGTCGGGGGTGATTCAACGCCGGCATATACTGCGGAACGCATTGCTACCGATTATCACCCTAGCGGGCCTGCAAGCCGGGCAGATGGTGGGCGGCGCCATTCTCACCGAAACGGTCTTCGCTTGGCCGGGCATCGGTCGTCTGATGTTCGAGGCGCTGATGCAACGCGATTACAACCTGCTGCTGGGCATCTTTTTCTTCTCCGCTGCCTTGGTCATTTTATTCAACATCATTACCGACCTCGTTTATGGCCTGGTTGACCCGCGCATCAAGGAGGCGTCATGAATTTTTTTGCCCGCTTCGTCCAGAATCGTGGTGCCTTGGTCGGACTGATCATACTGACCATCATTATCCTGATGGCGATCTCCGCACCGCTGCTGTTTCCTGAATCACCGTGGCGTATGGTGCAGCGCCCCTTCCTGCCGCCGCTGGAATTGGACGGCTTCCCGATGGGAACCGACACCATGGGCCGCAACGTCGCCGCAGGCCTCATGCACGGCGCCTGGGTGTCGCTGCTGATCGGGCTGGTATCAACCTTTGTGGCGTTGGTAATTGGCGTGCCGCTGGGGGCTATCGCTGGTTATTACGGTGGCTTGCTGGACGACGCTTTGATGCGTTTCACTGAGTTCTTCCAGATCATTCCCAACTTTGCGCTGGCGATTGTTCTGGTGGCCATCATGCAGCCCAGCGTGACCTCGATTGTGCTGGCCATCGCGCTGGTAAGCTGGCCGCCGGTTGCCCGCCTGGTGCGCGCCGAATTCATGTCGTTGCGCCACCGCGAATACGTCGAGGCGGCGCGCCTGGTGGGTCAGAGCAACCGCACCATCATCCTGCGCCAGATTCTGCCTAACGCCATGTCGCCCATCATCGTGATGGCGTCATTAATGGTGGCGACCGCCATCCTACTGGAATCATCCCTTTCATTTCTGGGGCTTGGCGACCCTAACGTCATGTCATGGGGTTACATGATTGGCGCTGCCCGCACGGTGATTCGTCAAGCCTGGTGGCTGAGTTTCTTCCCGGGGCTGGCCATTCTGCTGACCGTACTGGCCCTTAACCTGGTAGGCGAAGGTCTCGACGATGCACTCAATCCGAAACTCAGCCGAGAACGCTCATGAACGAGGGGAATAACATGAATCATACAACCGACACCCCCTTGCTGAGCTTGCAAGGCTTGACCATTGCGTTACCCAAGGGGGCTGACCGAGCCTATGCCGTTGAAAATCTCAGTTACGATGTACAACGCGGGGAAATCCTCTGCGTGGTGGGTGAGTCCGGTTCTGGTAAATCCATGGCCGCCAACGCGGTCATGGGCCTTCTGCCCAAGGGCGTACGCCCAGTTGACGGCAAGGCGATCTTTGCTGGCCAGGATTTGCTAAGCATAACTGAAAAGCAGCACCGGGAACTGCGTGGCCTACGCATCGGCATGATCTTTCAGGAACCGATGACCGCACTGAACCCGCTGATGCGGGTCGGTGCCCAGATTAGCGAGGTGTTCGAAGCCCACAGTCAGTTGAGTGGCGCAGAGCGCTCTACCAAGGCCCTTGAACTGTTAACGGAGGTAGGGCTTCCGGAGCCGGAAAAAGCCATTCGCGCTTACCCTTTCCAGCTTTCCGGTGGCCAACGCCAGCGGGTGATGATTGCCATGGCGCTGGCGCTCGAGCCGGAGCTATTGATTGCTGATGAGCCGACCACAGCATTGGATGTCACCACTCAGGCCCAGATTCTGGACCTGATTATTGACTTGCAGAAGCGCCACGGCATGGCGGTGATGTTTATCACCCACGATTTTGGGGTGGTGGCTGAAATTGCGACCCGGGTTTGCGTGATGCGCCAGGGCAAGATTGTCGAACTCGGTGAGGCCCGCGATGTACTGGCCAACCCGCAGCATGAGTACACGCGTGCTTTGATCGAAGCGATACCCAGCGATGTGGTGCCGGAAGCACGGGGCGCTGAAACCGACACCCCGCTGCTTGATGTCAAAAACCTCAACAAGGTGTTCCGCTCGAAAGGCGGCTTGTTCAAGCCCGCCCGTGAAGTGCGCGCCCTCAACGATGTCTCGTTTTCGCTGGTCAAGGGAGAAACCATCGGCATTGTAGGCGAATCCGGCTCGGGAAAATCCACCCTCGGCCGTTGCATTGTTCGCCTTGAAACCCCGGACAGCGGCACAATGAGTCTTTCCGGTACCGACTTCATGACGCTCCACGGAGAGTCACTGCGCCGCGAACGCAAGCGTGTGCAGATGATTTTTCAGGACCCCTACGCCTCGCTCAACCCACGCACGCGCGTCGGCATGGCGATCGCTCAGGGTCCGATTGCCAACGGGATACCCAAGCAGAAAGCCCTGGCACAGGCGGATGACTTGCTGGAACTGGTAGGTCTGGCCAACACCGCTGATCGCTTTCCTCATGAATTTTCCGGCGGGCAGCGCCAGCGTATTGGCATTGCCCGCGCGCTGGCATTGGAGCCGGAACTGATTGTCGCGGATGAAGCTGTCTCCGCGCTGGACGTCTCGATTCAAGCACAGATTCTGGAGCTGCTGGAAGACCTCAAACAGAAGTTCTCCTTATCGCTGCTGTTCATCACTCACGATTTGCGGGTAGCCGCCCAGATATGTGATCACATTATCGTGATGCAGCATGGCCGTATCGTCGAACAAGGCCCTGCACGCAATATCTTCCTCGCCCCGCAGCAGGCGTATACCCGCCAGTTGCTTGACGCGATTCCCGGTCGCCCGGAAGGTCGGCCGGAAGCAACCGAAATCGCATCATGATAGCGAGGCCCTAAATGGATGCACTATTCACAGAAATCATCGCTATCGTCGGCGACCAACACCTGCTGGTGGGTGACGATGTGCACGCCCGCCGCGATGACTGGATGCAAGCAGCACCCTGCCGGGCACGCGCTATTGTGCGCCCAGCAGATGCCGAGCAACTCTCTCGGGTGATGACAGCCTGCCATCGGGCTCGCCAACCGGTCGTGACTCATGGCGGGTTGACGGGGCTTGTACGCGGCGGCGTGGCGAGCCCTGACGAACTGGCGATTTCGCTGGAACGGATGAACCAGATCGACGCCATCGACCCGATCAGCAGCACCTTGACCGTACAAGCGGGCACGCCGCTTCAGCGGGTGCAGGAAGCGGCCGCCGAGGCTAGCATGCAATTCGCGCTGGATCTGGGCGCGCGTGGTTCCTGCACGATTGGTGGCAACATTGCCACCAACGCAGGCGGCGTACGGGTGATTCGCCACGGCATGATGCGCGACCAGGTGCTGGGGCTGGAAGCGGTGCTGGCAGATGGCACACGGGTCAGCTCCATGAGCCATATGCTCAAGAACAATGCCGGTTACGACCTCAAACAGCTGTTTATCGGCAGCGAGGGCACGCTGGGCATCGTCACCCGCGCGGTGCTCAAGCTGCAGCCTCAGCAACTGGCCATGCAAACCGCCATGGTCGCCTGCGAGACCTTCAGCGACCTGACCGCGTTACTGCAGTTCGTGCGTAAGACGCTGGGCGATCAGTTGGCGGCATTTGAAGTCATGTGGCACAGCCACTATGCGCTGCTCACTGAAGAAAGCGGACGCCATGCCCCGCCTTTGGCCACCGATGCCGCTTTTTATGTGCTGATCGAGACCCTCGGCAACGATCAAAACACCACCGCGCAGCGTTTTGAAGCCGCCATCGAAACTGCCTTTGAAAACGGCCATATCAATGATGCAGTGATTGCCAATACCAACCATCAGCGTGAGCGTTTATGGGCGATTCGCGAGGATATCGAAGGCCTGCTGCATCACCTCAATCCACGCTTCACCTTCGATATTAGCTTGCCGATTCCCGAGATGGATCACTATGTTCGCACCCTGGAGCAGCAGGTAATCCAGCGTTGGCCGGATGGCAGGGTTGTCGTTTTCGGCCATCTGGGTGATGGCAACCTGCACGTCACCATCGCCACCGGCAACGCCGATGATGACACCAAGCTGGCGGTAGAAACGCTCGTTTATACGCCGCTAGCCGCAATGGGAGGTTCCGTTTCGGCCGAACACGGCATCGGTCTGGATAAACGCCGCTATTTACATGTATCGCGCACGCCGGCCGAAATCGCCCTGATGCGCACGCTGAAAAAGGCACTCGACCCGCACACCCTGCTCAATCGCCATAAAGTCCTGCCGGATGCGGCACCATGATCTTTTCCGGGATTGAACGACACTTCGCTCAGCTACGCGATAGCGGACAGTTATCTACCATCCTGCTGATCGTTACCATCGGGCTATTCTGGGGCGGCAACTGGCCCGCGGTGCGTTTTATTCTGGTTGATATCCCCCCGTTTACCCTCAGATCTATCGGCTTCACCACCGGTGCCGTCTTGCTGCTTTCCTGGGCACGTTGGCGGCGCCTGCCGCTAGCCGTTTCGTCAAAAGAGTGGCCTTGGCTGGCGGCAACAGGCCTGTTCACCATTCTGGGTTTCAACCTGGCCACCGCGTTTGGCCAGTTGCACATGCCGACCTCGCAAGCCGCCATCATCGCGTTCAGCATGCCCTGCTGGGCACTGCTGCTGGGTTGGTGGCTGCTCGGTCAGCGCATCTCCAAACGCCAGTGGCTGGGGCTTGCATGCGGGCAGGTGGGTCTTTTGGTGTTGCTGGGGCCTTCGGCATTGAGCGGTGGCAGCCAACAAGGGCTGATTGGACCGCTGATCATGCTGGGAGCGGCGCTGTCATGGGCGCTGGGTACCGTGTTAATCAAGCGGCGCGGCGGCTGGGAAAGCCATGCGGTGGTAATCACGGGGTGGCAGTTTGTGCTGTGTGCCATTCCCATGATTATCATGATGATTGCCCTGGAACCCATGGCCAGGCCATCAGCCTGGCAGACATCAACCTGGCTGGCGCTTGGCTATCATCTGCTGTTTTCGATCACCCTGGCGCAGATGCTGTGGTTCATGAACGTTAATCGGCTGACAATTGCACAGGCGACCATTTCTACCCTGATCATTCCTACCGTGGGAGTGTCGAGCGCCATCATGCTGCTGGGTGAACCGCTTAGCCCCCGAGTCTTTATCGCCCTGTTGCTGACCTTAGCCGCCGTGGTCATCGTGATGCTCAAGCGCACTGCCCCAGCATCCAGAACACAGTAACCCTAACCACTCTGCCCGTGCGTCGTGCGAAGAACAAACGCCGCCCATATGAGATGAGCTACATATTAATGCACCGCTCGACCCCAAGGAGAAGAAGATGCCGTTCTTACAGAAGCAGATTCCACTTGAGGCGATGCTGGTGGATGCCGGTGCCGATAGCCTGCTAGCGCTTTCCGACGCAATCCGGTGACTGTGTCATCAGCACTGCCGGTACCTACCCCTACCTTTGGCTACTTCGCCCACGGCCATGGCTGCCACTGGGTGAAGCTGGCCTAACCGTAGCCATCCGCCAACAGCATTTTGGCGCTGTCACGCAGAAATGCCAGCACCTTGGACTGCTGCCACTCAGCGCGATAAACCAAACCAAAGCTGAACGAGATACTCGGTGTAAAGGGCAGTATCTTGACCCGATCCTGATAAGTCAATTGGTCTTCAGCCGTGATCGGGTTGATCACGGCGATACCCACTTCGTTCGCCACCAGCGAAGTAATTGTCCCGATATTCGCTTCGGTCTTGCCGGCGATTCTCACGCCATGAGCCGTCACCAGCTCAAGCAGGGGATTGGTGCTGATACTCGGCTGGTTACTGATTACCAGATGCTGATCGCGCAGCTCCTTGACATCGACGACTTGACGTTCGGAAAGTAGATTCGTTTCCGGCACCAAGCACACAGCGTCGGTAGTCAACAGCGTCTCGGTAAAAAGCTGCGGAGAGGTGGCTGGCAAGGTAATAAAGCCGATATCGGCGTGGCTGGACTCCACTGCGATTTGCACATCATGGCTGGACATCATGTCCAGACTGACACTGACATGGGTATTTTCCGCCAGCAGCATCGCCACCAGCCGTGGCACAAAGCCAAAACTCAGCCCTGGAATGGCCGCAATGCGTAGCCGTGACGTACCAAACTCCTTGAGTGCCAGCACACTATGGCGCAGCTCTTCAATATTGCCCATCAGACGCAGTATTTCGTCATACAGTTCACGCGCTTCCGGTGTGGCAATCAGACGGTTCTTTTCACGCAAAAACAACTGAATGCCCAGGTTTTCTTCCAACTGAGCCAGCGAGCGGCTAACCCCTGATTGAGTAATCCCTAAAAGCCGTGCAGTGCCTGAGGCACTCCCCACCTCAAACAGCGTTTTGAACGTTGCCAATGCTTTTAAGGAGTTAATGGTAACTTCAGGCATGACTTTTACTCATTGAAAATCGATAAACAATCATATATTGAAATGTAACACCAGGGCTGCTTAGACTGCAAGGGCAACGTTATTTTCACGTTGACGCTGATTGTTACCACAACGAAAAACGGAAACCTTGATGACCGACTCTCCGCTGTTCTATCAGATAGGTCCTGCCCTGCCGGAAGTCAGCCATGCTGATGGCGTCATGATCTGGGATACCCAGGGCAAGGATTATTTGGATGGCTGCTCCGGGGCCATCTCATGCAACCTCGGCCACGGCCGCCAAGATATCCGTGACGCCATGCTCGCCCAGATGGATAAGGTAGCCTTCACCTACCGTACTCAGTTTGAAAATGCCCCAGCCCTAGCGCTTGGCCATCAACTGGTCGAGCTGTTTGATGCTGAATTGGGCAAGGTATTTTTCATCTCCAGTGGTTCTGAGGCGGTGGAATCTGCCCTCAAACTGGCACGCCAGTATTTTGTTGCCCGGGGCCAGCCCCAGCGCCAGCGGTTTATTTCGCTGCGCCCCTCTTACCACGGCAGCACCATGGGGGCGCTGGGCATGACCGGCTATCAGCCCCTGGAAGCCCCTTTTACTAGTATGACCCACGCCTCTATCAAGGTATCGGGGCCTGATTTCTATCGCCATCAGGATAGCGATGACGACACCCATGTGGACCGTGTGCTGGCAGAGACTCGTGCCGCCATGGAAGCCGCCGAGCCTGAATCACTGATCGGCTTTATACTGGAGCCGATAGGCGGTGCCAGCACCGGTGCGCGGCTATTGGGCAAGCGCTACCTGCAAGGAATTCGCACCCTGTGCGATGAATTCGGTTGCCTGCTGATCGCCGATGAAGTGCTCACCGGTGTGGGCCGTACAGGCACCTGGTTTGCCTGCCAACATTATCAATTGGTGCCTGACATTCTGGTCACTGCCAAGGGATTGGGGGCTGGCTATTACCCGATTGGCGTCATGCTCGCCCGCAACCACATTGTCGAGGCCGTGATGGCCAGCGGTGGCTTCCAGCACGGTCACACCTATGCCGGCAACCCCCTGGCCTGCGCCACCGGTCTTGCGGTGATCAAGGCAATCCAGCGCGACAACCTGCTGGAAAACACCCGTCAACGTGGTGAGCAGCTGGAAGCCGGGCTTCGTGCGTTGGCCGATCGCTACGACTGGATCGGCCATGTTCGCGGCGCAGGCCTTTTATGGGGCGTTGAGCTGGCCGCCAATAGCGCCTCGCGCCGACCCTTCCCTGCCGAGCAGAACCGTTTCGCTCAGATCACTGCGCTGGCAAAGCAAGAAGGCCTGTTGATTTACCCACGCCGCACGCTGGATGGCATAGCCGGCGATCACTTTTTGGTCTGCCCGCCGCTGACCATTCAAGCCAATGAAGTCGAGACCCTGCTGGAACGCTTGGAGCGCGCCATGATGCGTTTCGAGCAGGCGCTTTCCACGCCTGCTGCACCGCCCGCACAACTGTCTAGGGAGAGCCGCACGCCATGACGCTACTGAACCAAAAAGTATGTGACATTGAAGCAGCCATAGCTGACATCCCTGATGGCGCCACCATCATGGTCGGCGGCTTTGGTTCGCCGGGCACGCCGTTTGCGTTGCTCGACGCCCTGCTCGCTAGCGGCCAGCGCGACCTGACGCTGATCAAAAACGATGCCAACGAACCGAGTATCGGTATTGGCAAGCTGATCGAAGCGGGCCGAGTTACCCATCTGATTACATCTCACCTCGGGCTGAATCGCTTTGCTATCGAGGCGATGAATAACGGAACCCTCAAAGTGAGCTTTCATCCTCAGGGACTGCTAGCGGAAAAGATCCGCTGCGCAGGCGTTGGCCACGGCGGCTTTCTGACCGATATCGGCCAGGGCACCGAGATCGCCGAGACGCGCCGCAGTATCGACGTGGATGGGGTGACTTGGGGGATCGAAGCCGCCTTGCAGGCAGATGTCGCGCTGGTTCACGCCGAGCGGGCCGACCGCTACGGCAACCTGATCTATCGCGCAACGGCAAGTAACTTCAACCCCTTGATGGCCATGGCCGCCGACCGGGTGATTGCCCAAACCTACCGCATCGACGAACCCGGCGATCTGCCCATCGACGCCATTCACACCCCCTGCGCCTTTGTCAGCCAAGTGGTGCAGGTCGACCGCGCTTCAAGCCAGCAAGGAATTCGCCCTCATGATCTCTGATCAGCAGCGTATGTTGACGCGTGCCGCCCGTGAAGTCATCGATGGCCAGATTGTCAATCTTGGTATCGGGCTACCGACACGGCTGTTCCACTACCTGCCCGACGACATGGATGTGTTGGTGCATTCCGAAAACGGCGTGCTGGGCTGTCGCCTACTAAACAGCGGCGAACAGCCGAATAACGACATGATCGACTCCGGCGGTACTTACATCACCACCCGCGCTGGCGCCAGCGTGTTCGACAGCGCCATTTCATTCGCCATGATCCGGCGCAGCCGTGTCGATGTCACCTTTATGGGTGCCTTCGAGGTCGACCAGCAAGGCAACCTGGCCAACTGGAAAATCCCCGGCAAGTTCTCGCCCGGCATTGGCGGCGCCATGGAGCTTGCTCAGAAAGTCGCGCGGCTAGTGGTGCTGTGTTCGCACAACGACAAGCACGGCAATCCCAAAATTCTTTCCCGCTGCCAGTTACCCCTGACCGCCAGCCGCTGCGTTTCACGCATTATCACCGAAAAAGCGGTGATGGACGTCACCCCCGAAGGGCTTGACGTCGTGGAAATCGCTGAAGGGTTGAGCGTCGAGGCGCTGCGCGAGGCGACCGACGCCACGCTATTGATTGATGAATCACGGCTCGGGAGATTCTGATGCTCGACGCTACCGAAAAACGCATTATTGCCTGCTGCGAAGCCTTGATGGACGACACCCTGGAGCTCACCAGTGACTTGGTGCGCGGCTATAGCGTGCTCGGACAGGAGCAAGGGGTGCTGGAAACCATGGAGCGCCATCTTGAACGCCTTGGCCTGCCGGTGACCCGTGTTCCACTCGATGCCCCCGGCTTCGCCGAGCACCCGCATCGGGCACCCACCGAGTGGCCCAGCGCTGGTCGTTACAATCTCATCTCGAACCTTAACCCCGGCGCGCAAGGTCCGCATCTGGTGTTCAACGGCCATCTCGATGTGGTGCCCGCCGAACCCACCGATATGTGGACGCGTCCACCCTGGGAGCCCTGGCAAAAAGACGGCTGGCTGTATGGCCGCGGGGCCGGCGATATGAAAGCCGGTATTGCCGCCATGACCATGGCGGTCAAGGCCGTGCGTCGAGCGGGGGTCGAGATCAACTTCCCGCTCACGCTGCAAACCGTCATCGAGGAAGAATGCACCGGCAACGGCACACTGGCCTGTCTGCATCAGGGTTACAGCGGTGATTTCGTGCTGATTCCGGAACCTTTCGGTGCCCAGATCTATGCCGGACAGGTAGGCGTCTTGTGGTTTCGAATGCGCCTGGATGGCGTGCCTGCCCATGTGCTTGACCCAAGCGCTGGACGCAATGCGATTGAATCCCTGCAGCAATATTTTCCAGCACTAAAAACGCTGGAAGCAGAGATGAACGACCTGCCACGGCCGGCGTTTTACGTCGACCACCCTCATCCATTTAACCTCAGCGTTGGCCGAGTGGATGCGGGCAACTGGGCCTCCAGCGTACCTGCCCACGCCATTCTTGAAGGACGTGTCGCCTTTCCTCCTGGCATGTCACCCGATGATGCCATGCAGCGGGTGCGCGATACCCTGATGGCTCGCCATACCGAGCTTGACGACGCCACGCCACCGCCCAGGGTGAGCTTCCACGGCTTTCGTTCCGAAGGACATATGGTCGATCTCAACACCCCTGGCATTCAGTTGCTATCGGAATGCCATGAAGCGTTGCTGGGCGAGCCGCCTGCCCACTATGTCTCCACCTGCACCACCGATTTACGGGCCTTCCATGTTTCCGGTGAGATCAACGGTACCTGTTACGGCCCGATCGCCCAGCGCATTCACGGAGTGGACGAGTGCGTTGACATCGACTCGATCCGCCACGTACTGACCACCTATGCCCTGTTCATCCATCGCTGGGCGCGCATGGCAGAACACCAGGAGACAAAACAATGAGAGATGTTTATATCGCCGACTATGCGCGCAGCGCTTTCAGTCGCGCGCATCCTCGCAAGCTCGACGTAGACCGCTGGGCAGACACCCGCAGTGATGTCCTGCTGGCCAGTGTGATTGACGGCCTGCTGGCACGTAGCGGCGTCGACGGCGCGGCGGTGGAGGATTTGAGTATCGGCTGCGCCCTGCCGGTCAAGGAGCAGTGGAGTTTCGGTGGGCGCTACCCCCTGTGGCTTGCTGAGCGACTAGGCCCCCATGGCCAGGCATGCGCTACCCGCCAGATTGATCAGCAATGCGGCTCTGGCCTTGCCGCGCTACGCAACACCGCACGGGAAATTCAGGTCGGTGCCGTCGATGTTGGCATGGCAGGCGGTGTGGAAAACATGACCCGCGTGCCCATGGGCCCAGCGCTGTTCAAGGAAGGCGTGCTGACCAGCCCACCGACTCTGCAAAAAGCCGACTGGCTGGCGCTGGATGTGGTGCTCAACATGGGGCTGACCGCCGAGCGGCTGGCCAAGGCGGCCGGTATCTCTCGCGAGGCGATGGACGCCCTTGCCCTGAGCTCCCACCAACGCGCCGCTGCGGCTAACGCTGCGGGCCATTTTGATGCTGAGCGCCTGGCCCTGAACAACGCCACTGGCGAGCTAGTCAGCGAGGACAGCAATATCCGCGCCGATACCAGCGCCGAACGCCTGGCGGGACTTGAACCGGTATTTATGGAAAGCGGCGTGGTGACCGCAGGCAATAGCTCCCCACTGACCTCTGGGGCTGCCGCCACGCTGCTGATGTCGGAACAGGCCCTGCACCAGCATGGCATAAACCCATTAGCGCGGGTGGTGGCTATCGCCGACTGCGGCGTCATGCCTGAAGAGATGGGCGCCGGTGCCGCTGCTGCCATTCAGCGCGCCCTCGAACAGGCACAGTTAACGCCACAGGATATCGCGGTGTGGGAAATCAACGAAGCCTTCGCCGCCGTGCCATTACATGCCATGGGCGAGCTTGTGATTGACCCGGCTAACGTCAATATCTGGGGCGGGGCCATGGCGCTGGGGCATCCACTCGGTGCAACGGGTATCCGCCTCGCCGGTACGCTTGGCCGTCTTCTTGAGGCCCGCCAGCAGCGCTACGGCTGCGCAGCGGCCTGCATTGGCGGTGGGCAAGGAATCGCCATCATTCTGGAACGCTGTTAACCGCCAAGCCTGCTTGAAGATGTATTGCAGATAGAAGACACCTGGACGCCGCTTACCAAGGGCGGCAAGCAACACTAACTCCTTGCGGAGAACAACAATGTCAACAACAACGAATGATGAAAACAAACGGCCCTCGTTTCTGGGAGCCATCATTGGCATCGGCTTTCTATGCTTCATGATGTTTGCACAGATTTTTCTGCTTGGTGAAGATTGGGTGACCCATATCTCGCTGATCTTTGCCATCGTGGTCTGTGCCATCATCGCGCTGGTCTCCGGCTTCAGCTGGCAGGATATCCAGAAGGGCATTCTATATGGCTGCGAGATTGCCATGCTACCCATGTTGATCCTGATGATGGTCGGGGTACTGGTGGCCAGCTGGATTGCTTCCGGCACCATCCCCTCACTGGTCTATTATGGCTTGCAGCTGATCAACCCGTCCCTCTTTCTGTTCACCGCCGTGATCGTGTGCGCCGTGGCGTCGCTGGTAACAGGCAGCTCATGGACCACCGCCGCCACCTTCGGCGTGGCCTTTATCGGTATCGGCAGCGGACTGGATATTCCACCGCCTATGACCGCCGGCGCGGTAATTTCCGGGGCAATTTTTGGTGACAAGATTTCGCCGGTATCGGACTCCACCAACCTCGCAGCTGGTGTGGCTGAAGCCAACCTGTTCGACCATATCCGTTCGATGTTCTATACCACCGGTCCTGCGCTGATCATTACCATTATCCTGTTCTTCTTCATCGGCATGCAGTTTGAAGGCGAAGGGGCTGATATTTCTCGCACAACGGAACTGCTGGAAGGTATCCGCGAGAACTTCTCTGTCGGTCTGCTAACGTTTATCCCACCGCTGGTGGTGGTCGTTCTGGCCTATCGGCGCGTTAATGCACTGGCCGTTATGGTCATCGGTAGCCTATTGGGGGCAGGACTTGCCGTGGCCACTCAGGGCGTTTCGCTGGGCAGCATGATGAACTACATGAACTACGGCTATGTGTCAGAAACCGGTGTCGAAGCGGTGGACAGCCTGCTCAGCCGTGGTGGCCTGCAAGAGATGATGTGGACCATTTCACTCGGTTTCATCGGCTTGAGCCTCGGTGGCCTACTGGAGAAAACCCGTATGCTCGAGGTGATATTGGAGAAAATGGGCAAACTGGTGAGCAATTCACGCGGGTTGATTGTCACCCACGTCGTTGCATCGCTGGCAACCAACCTGTTCTCAGCCAGCCAGTATATTGCCATCATCATTCCAGGACGGATGTTCGTACCGGCCTACCGCAAGCTGAACATCCTGCCATCGGTATGTTCGCGTACCTGTGAAGACTCGGCCACCGTCACTTCGCCGCTGGTGCCCTGGGGGTTGGGAGGCGCCTACTACATGGGGGTTCTGAACGTTTCCGCGTGGGACTACATGGGCTGGACGTTCCTCGCCATCATCACGCCCATTATCGCCATCCTGTACGGCCTGTTCAATATCTTCATCTGGCGTGAAGGCGAGCGTAACGACATTAACACCTACAATCAGCCGCTAGTCGAGTTCAGCGAAGCAGGGTGCTAAACATCAAACCAGGCACACGGATGTGGGGCGGCTATTTAATGACGGCCGCCCTTGTCGACACGACCGAGCGTCGTGACGGGAGACACTGCATCGCCGCCTAAGTCCACCGAGAGCACAAGCCATGTACAAGAACATTCTGATCACCACTGCAGCCGACAACAATTCGAATGTCCTGCAGAAAATCGAGGTCGCACGCAAACTAGGCGACAAAGACAGCACCATACAGATTATTTCTGTTATGGAGCGGATCCCGCCCTATATTGCACCGTCACTACCGAACAATTATCGCGAAACCACGGCACAGCGTATCAGGGAAAGCATTCAACGCAAGATTGGCAACCATGATTATGACATTCACATTGTGGAAGGCAACGCCGCACATCAGATCGTTAAATTTGCCAAGCGGCACAATATTGATTGTATTATCGTCTCATCCAACCGACCGGGGTTTCCTGACCACTTTTTTATGGGCTCCACAGCTCTAAATGTTGTGCGCCAGGCGGAATGCACGGTCACCGTCGTTCGGTAATTATGCAAGACTCAAGTATCCAGCGCCGAGTCGGAAATACTGCTGATCGACCACTGAGTGGCCCATTCACGTTTTTCGACTAGGGGCAGGACGATGCCAAGGACACGCTGACGGGGGTCAGTGTGTCTTGAATCCGGCTCGGTAACCGGATAAACGTAGGTGGTAATAATGAGCAATGTGGTTTGCCCTATCCTTAGCAACAACACCCTCCCTCACGACACTCTCTGCACCTTGTTAAGTAGCTACCGGCAATGCTTAAGTTTACTTTAATAAATTTTTATAAATTCTTTCAAGAAGATACTTCGTTGCGATCACGGTAATGTTCGTGTACTTCGATAATCTCCGGCAGCACTTTGAAGAAAGCATCCACCACCGCGGGGTCGAAGTGTTTACCGCGATTTTCCTCGATTAAAGCAAGGGCCTCGTCCAACGGCCAGGCCCGCTTGTAAGGGCGTGGTGAGGTCAGGGCATCGAAGACATCACTGATGGCGGCAATTCTTCCCGAAAGGGGAATCGCCTCGCCGGCAGTGCCGTTAGGGTAGCCGGTGCCGTCCCACTTCTCGTGGTGGGCCAAGGCGATATCCCGCGCCAGACGCAACAGGTCCGAGTCATCGCCCTCAAGCATGCGCACACCGATGGTCACATGGGTCTTCATGATTTCCCATTCATCAGGCTCGAACTTGCCGGGTTTGAGCAGGATACGGTCGGGAATGCCGATCTTGCCGATGTCGTGCATGGGGCTTGCCAGCAGCATCAGCTCGCACTGATCTTCGCTCCAACCCAGCTCCCGGGCAATCAACTCGCAGCTGCGGCTCATGCGCAGAACGTGCTCGCCAGTCTCCTCATCGCGATACTCCGCGGCGAGCCCCAGGCGACGCACTACTTGAAGGCGGGTGCGGCTCACTTCCTCGGTGCGCAGACGCACCATTTCTTCAAGTACCACGTTCTGCTCGTGCATCATGCGCTTTCCCAGATGCACCTCGAGCTGGCTGCGTACTCGCATCATCAGCTCGGCACGATTGAAGGGCTTAGTGATGTAATCCCGCGCACCGAGAGACAGGGCATGAAGCAGGAATTCTCGGTCGCTCTGGGCGGTAAGCATGATGACCGGCGGCAAAAGAGGATCATCAAGGGCTTGGAGCTGTTCAAGCACCGCAAAACCGTCTAGATGAGGCATATTGATGTCGAGCAGGATCAGCGACGCCCCCACCTCCCGGTAGCGAGTCACCACCTCCCGTGAATCGTCGATAAGCTGGAGATTCAGGTAACCCTCGGCGCGGAGCATCCGGCCCATGAGCTTGAGGTTGGCGGGCTCGTCGTCGATGACGATAATACCGCTGGTCTTGATGTAGTTCTCATCCATATCAGGCATGTAAAACATGAGCCTCCATCTCTTGTCGATAGGGAGTAGACAGCGTATGTCGGCGTCAAACCTGCTCATCTTGTTACTTGCTTTCAGGCAGTTCGATGCAGAAACAGCTGCCCACCCCGAGCTCACTTTCCACTTCCAGGCGCCCCCCCATGAGTTCAGTGATACGGCGAGCGATGGTCAGGCCGATGCCGGTACCTTCGATAGGACTGCCCTCCGCTTCCAAACGGTTAAAAGGCTCAAATAGGGCTATCCGGTGTTCAGGCGCAATGCCCTTGCCGGTATCGGAGACCCGGATCTGCAGGTGCTCATCATCGCCAGACATTTCGAGCGTCACCTTGATCTTTCCTTGCTCGCGGTTGTACTTGACGGCATTGGAGAGCAGGTTGAGCAGCACCTGCTTGAGCCGTAGGTGATCAGCCCGCACCACGCCATTCTCGAGGCCTTGAGTACTGATCCGAATGCCACGCTCGGTGGCCTGGCCACGCACCAAGCCAAGACATTCCTCCACCACCTCGGCCACCGAGACAGGCTCCAGTGAAAGGTCCAGATGCCCTGATTCCACCTTGGCCAAGTCGAGCACCTCATTGATTAGCACGAGCAGGTGGCGTCCGGCCTTGAGAATCTCAGCGACATTATCCTGTTGGTCCTCGTCGAAGCTTTCCTCGTACTCGAGAAGCTGACCGAAACCGATGATGGCATTGAGCGGGGTACGCAGCTCGTGGCTCATGCTGGAGAGGAACTCAGACTTGGCGCGATTGGCTCGCTCTGCTTCCTCTCGCGCGTTGATCAGAGCCGTTTCTACCTGCTTACGGGCGTCGATATCGCTGTGGATACCGATCACCCGGCTCGGCCGCCCCTCGGTGTCCCGGGCAACGATAGTGTTGCGGCAAAGTATCCACTTGTAGTGGCCATTCTTGCAACGCAAACGCAGCTCGATGCTGTAGCTCTTCGAGCGACCTTCGAAATAATCCTGCGCATGGGAAAGGTCTTGCGGATGCACAAGCTTGGCCCAGGTATCGATATGATGAGCCAGTTCATGGTGCCGGTAGCCCAGCATCACCATGTAAAGCCGCGAGAAATGCATGATGCCGTTGTGGGCATTCCAGTCCCAGACGCCGTCGCCGGCACCTTCCACGGCAAAGATGAAGCGTTCCTGACTCTCGCGTAGCTCCCGATCGGCCTCAACCCGCTCGGTAATGTCCTGGATGGTGCCGACCAGCAACGAAAGCTGTCCTTCCTGGTTCTGCTCCATCCGAGCCAGCTCGTGCACATGGCGCATCTCTCCGCTCGGGCGCAGGATGCGGTAGGTCGTGTCATGCACGCCAGTTTCCCCTGCGCGTTCAAGGCTTTCCTCGAGCCGAACATGATCCTCCTGATGAATGCGCGCTTTCAATACCTCGGTGGAAGGAATGACGTCGTGTGGAGAGTAGCCGAAAATGCAGTAGACCTCCGCCGACCAGATCCGCTCATCGGTCATCAGATCGAGTCGCCAACTGCCGATATGCGCCATGTGCTGAGCCTCGAGGAGCTCGCGTTCGCGCTCGGCAAGGGCGAGTTCGGCACGCTTGCGCGCATCGATGTCCTGTACCACGCCAAGCATCTGCAGAGGCTCGCCCTTCTCGTCACGCAGCACAGCCCCGCGCTCAAGCAGCCAGCGCACACTGCCATCAGGCCATACCACCCGGTGCTCGCATTCATAGAGCGCTCCATCCTCGATGGCGGCACGAATGGCCTCGTTCATGGCATCCCGATCCTCGGGGTGCACTGCCTGGATGAAGTTCTCGTAGGAAGGCTCAACTTCTTCTTCCCGGTAGCCAAACAGGGGCGCGACCCGCTCGGTCCAGTAGAGTGCCCCGCTCTGAATATCCCACTCCCAGGTGCCGATGTTGGCGTACATCTGACCGCGACGCAGGCGTTCCTTATGATGCTCCACCTCGGCCTGGGCGCGCCGGCTCTGAGTGACGTCGTGAAAGCTCCATACACGGCCGATGGCGTCATCGTCGATCACCGGCTGGGAAAAGGCCTCGAGAAAGCGGCCATCAATAAGTTCGAGGGTATCGTGGAGGATGTCTCGGCTTTGGTAGAGCATATCGACGTGTGCGGCAAAGCCCTCGCCTTGCCGCAGCAACCGGCTTGCCTTTTCCAGAAGCTGCCCTTCTGAGGAATCCTTGGCGACTTGGTCCGGAGAAAACCCCCAGAGCTCGCAGAAGCGGTCGTTGGCAAAACGCACGCGGCGGTCGGGCCCGACCGCCAGGATACCGTCTTGGGTGGCTTCTAGGGTGGCGGTGAGTCCGCGCTCGTGTACCTTGAGATCCAGCTCTGTCTGTTTCAGTCGGGTAATGTCGGTGCGGATAGAGACATATTGATAAGGTTTGCCTGCATCATCAAGAAAGGGAGTAATGGTGGACTCCACCCAGTAGAGGTGGCCATCCTTGCCGCGATTGCAGATCTCGCCCTTCCATACCCGGCCGCTGCTGATGGTTTGCCATAGCTGATGATAGAAGTCCGGCGGATGAACGTCGGATTTCACGATGCGGTGGTTTTGTCCCAGAAGTTCCTCCCGCGAATAGCCGCTCAGCTTGCAGAAACGCTCGTTGACCTCGGTGATCCGGCCGCGACCATCGGCAACACTGACGATGGCATGGTGATTGAGCGCCAGGTGTTCGCGCTCGCGTTCGTAGAATGAGATTTCCAGGCGCTTGCGGATAGCGCCGTGTTGGCGGCTGCGGCGAGCGCGCACTGTCACCGCCTCGATGAAGTGCTCGGGCACCACCGGCTTGACCAGAAAGTCGTCGCTGAGGTTCAGCGCTTGAAGTTGCTGCTGAAAATCGGTTTCCGTGGAAAGAAATAGGATCGGCAATTCAAGATAGTTGTCCTGTTCGCGCAGGATGGCGGCAAGCTCGGGGCCACTTACCTCGGGCATATGCACATCGAGCACCACCACATCCGGCGCGCACTGCGCCATGGCCTCGAGCAGCGCCATTGGCTCGTCTAGGGAAAAAACATCCATGCCGGCGTGCTCAAGTATCAGCGTTTGGCTTTCCAGCAGCATAGGATCGTCATCCACCAGCAGGACGCAGTAGGGCGTGGCTGGCTGACGCCCGCTCAGGGTATCCAGCAGCTGAGCGAGATTTCCGGAATCCACTGGCTTGGTCAGGTAGCGACAGGCCCCGGCTCGCAGGGCGGCAAGCCTTGCCTCGAGGTCGTCGCGCATCGAGATCACCACGGTGGGAATCCCATCGCTTCCGCCGAGGCCGAGTTCCCGGAACAGCTCGGTCCCTTGCAGGATGCTATCCTCGAGGATCATATCGATGATCACCGCGGCCGGCTCCTCGGCGTATGGGTCGCTCAATGCCTCCCGGAAGGCCATGGACTGCGTGAAGCCCTGCACCCGGTAGCCCCTCTTTGCCAGGGCGTGCTCAAGGTGTACAAGCTCCAGGGCATCATCCTCGAGCAGAAACAGCAACGGCTGCGCGGGGAATGCTTTGGGAGTAGCCAGGGCTTCCTGTGGCAAGGTCATGGCGTTCTGACCTGCCAAAGAGCATTGATTTGGCTTGCCAGCATCAAGGAATCGAAGGGCTTAGTGATCATCCCGCTGGCACCCAGATCAAGGTAATACGAAATTCCCTCTGGCTGCACCCGGGCGGCCATGGAGGTCACAGGGCACCCTCTCGGGAACGTCAGGGGGTTCGGACCGTCTTCCATGCACAGAATTTGCTGTAGCATCAGAGCATACTTCCTGGTGCAGGAGGTTTATTTTTCTGCTGCCCGTCTACAGCCGCGAGCAACTTCTCAGTGCTATGTCGGATCAAGCAGCACCACATTCGACGCTTGCAGCCCTGGTCTCGGATATCTTCCGAGCGGTGAGCACCCTCACATCGAAACGTTACAGAGCCACTAGCGCCTACCATTCGCTCTTTTCGGTGGAGCCAGCTCGTCGAACTGTCACAGGCAGGCATCTAGTAAAAAGAGCGTACCCGCCAGGCTCCTGATGATCAAATAGGTGGTACCGGCGCTTGCTAAGCAGGTACGTCAGAACTAGACGTCTTGAAAAGCACAAGTTCCCAGCCGGCAGTCCTGTCCTTACCTATTGTTGTTGCTGTCATCAGCAGCCGGATTGAGGAAAATATATATACAAAGCAGAGCAAGCCATTCACTGGCCATAGGTGTTGCCTCGCTAAGCATGATCTAACTTATTAGCCATACTGTCAGGCTTATGCTGCATAAGAAGGGAATCATGTATGTTTAATTGGGCGTCGTGGCGGACCTGGGAGACATGGATCTCCCAGCCGGCTTTCCTGAACTTCGCTTTGGTGATAGGTATCGCTGCCGTCAGCTATGTCGCGCTTCGGATATTGATGAGAGCCGTCATTGCTCGGGTCATCAATTGGCTTTCAAGCGGAAAAGGACGTTGGAGCCACTACGGCGCCGAGGTCTTCAAGCACACAAGCCACCTGCTTATCGCGGCTATGGCCTTGCAGATCGGCCTGGCTATTGTTGAGCTGAATCCCGCCTGGGAAGCTCGAGTCAGTCATCTATGGTTCCTGATTCTCGCGCTACAGTTCGGTCTTTGGGTCGATGCCGCTATCGCTTTTTGGAAAGATTCAACCATTAAGGACAAAGCGGGACAGGATAACCAACTGACAGTGACCATGGTCGCAATGATGTTTCGCATCATGCTATGGGCCGTTGTGTTGCTGTCGGTTCTAGCGAACCTAGGCGTGGATATTACCGCCTTTGTCGCAAGTTTGGGGATTGGGGGCATTGCCATAGCCCTTGCGGTACAGACATTGCTCGGCGATTTGTTCGCGTCGGCATCTATCGGCGTGGATAAACCGTTCAAGACAGGCCACTTTATTGTATTCAACGACATTGCCGGAACGATTGAATATATTGGTATGAAAACCACTCGCATCCGTAGCTTGAGTGGAGAACAGATCCTTTGTTCAAACACAAAGCTGCTCCAACAAACGATCCACAATTACAGCCGAATGAGCGAGCGGCGTGTGGTGTTCAGTTTGGCCATCTCCTTCCGGACACCAGTAGAAAAAGCGTGTGAGGTCCCATCACTGGCCAAACAAGCCATTGAGGCGGTAGAAAAGACCCGTTTCGACCGGGCTCATTTACGCACGTTTGATGACTACGCTCTGAAGTACGAAGTCGTCTATTACGTGTTGAGCGCGGACTACAACCTCTATATGGATATCCAGCAAGCAATTAATTTCTCGCTACTGGAGAAGCTGGATAAGCGTAGCATCAAGTTTGCCATGCCGGTGCGCTCTCTTGAATTTCTCGATGATGCTCCTCTGCCTGAAGAGGGTGTCGCGAAAGGGATAAAGCCGTAAAATGATTTCTCTTTTGCCTGAGAGCTTACCGTGACGACCGCATGTATGCCCACGCCTGATGACAGGCAGTTTTCGCTTTTTCAGGTGTCGCCTGCTTCGTCCACCCCATCCTCTCGCGTCACGGCAACCTCGTCGGGACGACGCTTTCTGCACGGTGATGCCACGGCGATCTTCCTGGGCATGACACCGCTTGAAGAGCATCTGAGGCAGGCCGGAATTCGCGCTCCTTTTGTGGTGGCCGACCTATTGGATGCCCAAGACTGGACACCCTTCGAGGATCGCTATGCCGCCACAGGACGTGCACCCTATGCGCCACGCGCGATGATGGGGCTGATTCTCTATGGGATAATGCACGGGGTCTCATCACTGCGGGCGCTGGAACGGCTGGCACGTGTCGACTTGGGATGCATGTGGGTGACCGGAGGCATCGCTCCCGATCATGCCAATATCGGGCGTTTTATCTGCCTGCATGAACAGGCCTTGGCGCAGGAGTTTTTCGAAGCGCTGACACGTACCGTTCTGGCCAGGACGGCGACATCCACCGCATGCCTGGCGGGTGACGGGACTGTGATCGAAGCTGCCTGCTCTCACTATCGTCTGCTCAGGGAGGAGGCGGTACGCACCCGGGTCAGTGACGCCCTGACACGCCATCAACAGACCCCTCTAGAGCAACAGGACGAGACCCGGCAGCAGCTGGATAGAGCGCACGCCTGTGAACAGGTTCTTGATGCGAGGATCGCGGCACGACGGCGCCATGGCAAGCGTACCGATACGGTTCGTGTCAGCCTGACGGAGCCAGAGGCCGCCATGCAGCGACAGAAGCGTGGACGCGGCTTTGCGCCGGCTTATACGCCCTCCGTCCTGGCCAATGAGGCACGGATCATCGTGGCACACGCCGTTGATCCCACGAGCGAGACGCGCGTGGTCGGTGAGCTGATCGATCAGAGCGAGCGCGTGGAACCCAAGACCCCACGCGAGCTTCTGCTGGATGCCGGCTATTTTGATGATGGCGTTATTAACGCGACACTGGCTCGTGATGTCAGCCTGCTTTGCCCGCCCAGGCCCAGTACCACTGACAAAGCGAAGGGCCTGTATCATAAAAACCTGTTCACTTACGATGCCGAACAGGATGTTTACTACTGTCCAGCGGGGCAGCGGCTTCAGCTCATCAGTCATACGCGAGCCTCGGCACGCTCGCGTGAGCAGTCGGTTTATGCCTGTGTCACCTGCGCGGACTGTCCGCAACGGATCGCTTGTACCCGTTCAGTCCGGGGGCGCCGAATCAGACGTTACCCGGAGGACGAGGCACGCCTGGCACTGCAACAGATCATGACCCACCCGGGTGCCCAGGCGGTATTCCGGCAGCGAAAGGCCATGGTCGAGCCAGTTTTTTCAGCGCTACGTCAGCAACAGGGACTGTCTCGCTTCCGGCGCCGTGGGCTGGCGGGTGTCAAACGCGAGTTTGCTTTGCATGCCCTGGCTTACAACCTGGCTCGCGCTGTAGCGCTGAGCCTTTATCATCGTCTCTGGGATCGGTTGTGGAGATGCCTGGGATTATCTTACCTAGCAACAAAGGAAATGATCGCGGCTGCCAGGGTGTGAGTGATGATGTCGTCCAGCCTTCGACGTCGCTGAGCATCGGTTTAGTTATGAGTCGTTAGGAGATTTGCGACAACCTCTGAAAGGCACGGATTCAGCCAAGTGGCTCCGATGCCTTCTACTGAGCCAACTTTTCGACCCAACAAAGGGAACACGAAAGGCTAAGGTACCCGCAAACCGACATTCTGCCGATGGTCATCGCACTTGCGTTGCTCAAGCTCCGCCAGCCTGTCACCGCTTTTCACGCCCATCGTTGCCGGCGATATCCGGACCATCTTCAACTACGAGGTTCTTATCCGCAGCCCGCCCATCTGCAACATCACGCAGGTGGCAGTAGCTCGTGGCAAGCACGGCACCGAAGATAAGATGTGCCGCAATAGTAAGCCAGGTGCGCGCTTCCTCGAACCAAGGAAAGAGAATCGTGAACAGATAGAAGTTGACCGCATAGATCACAAGCCCGAACAGAGCACCCCTAAGCATAGCCGTGAAAGGCTTGGTGCCCTCCAAAAAGGGGGCAAGCAGCCAGGCATAGATTAATGACAGGGTGAAGTGCACCACCATGGCAGCAAGGCCCACATCCAATGCAATGTTCGCCGGCGACTGCAGAATCTCGGCACCAAGGCCGATCGCGGCCATCATGCGCACCGGCACCCAGGGGCTCGTCTGCTGAAAAAGAGGCACCAAGGTCATTTCCAGGACTAGAAAGACCACACCAGCAATCACGCCGGCAATGGCCGCCGCACCCCAGGCACTGGCATCCAGACGCCTGGAAAGCCAGGGCGACATGTCCGCCATGACCGCTTCCGGTCGGGTGGAAGCTGGCACTTCCGGTGCCGGAAGTTCAGCAATGGTCGCTTTCTCCAGGTAATACTTGAGCAGCACGGGATGCACGACAATGCTGTAGGCGACAAGCGAGAAGCCCATTACCAGCAACTCATCGCGGTAGGCATAGTCAAGGGGCAACATGAGTATCAGTGCCGCCGGCACCGCTCCCCGTAGACCGCCGAGCATCAGCACATGTCGCCAGCTGGTCGGCAGCGAGCAACCCTGCAGGCGAAGCAACGGACCCGTGGCATAGATCAGCAGGGCCCGGCTTGCGAGTAACAAAGGAATGACTAGGGCAAGGCGCCAGTTCAGCGACAGCAGCTGTGGTCCCATGGCGGCCCCCAAGGCAAAGTAGAGTGCGCTTGAGCCAAGCTCGCCCAGGTATTCCCAGAAGTCGTCATAGAGCTCGCGCTTTTCCTCTGTTTCCCGGCGCCGATTGTGGCTGAAGGCCAGGGCCGCGAATACCACCGCAATGATGCCCGAGGCATGCAACAGCTGCTCGCTCAGAAGAAAGGTACCGATGGGCAGCGCCAAGGTCAGGGTCAGCCCCGGCATACAGTTCTGTTCCTGCCAGTGACGCACCAGCAGCCCCAGAAGCCAGCCTGTCAGCAGGCCGATGGGCACCGCCAGCAGCATGCTACGCAGCGTGGCGATGGTGATTTCACCCAGTGAGAAGTCCCCGGCTCCGATCACCACGCCAGCCAGGGCCGTGAACACCACGACGGTGATGGCGTCATTGAAGATGGACTCGCCCTGAATCAGCAGTTCGAGACGTTTCGGGATATCAAAACGCCCGAGCACGGGTCCCGCCGTGGTGGGGTCGGTAGCCGCCACGGCCGCCCCAAACAGCAAGCCGTGCCATAAGGGAATGTCCGCAAGCCAGGCCATGGGCAGGCCGATGACAGCCAGGGCAAGGGGCATGCTTAAAAGGACGAGAAGCGCCAGAGGACTGGCGGCACGCAGCACAAGACCGATTGGCAGATGCCGTCCTTCGGCAAATACCAGCACCGGCAGCAGCATGCCGATCACAAGCTCCGGGTTCAGACGGATGGCTGGAAATGCCGCCGCCTCAGCGGCTAGCAGTCCGTAGCCGATACCGACGACCAGCAACCAGGATTCTGCTGGCAGCACCGAGCGCGGCGCATAGTGGCGGACCATGGCAACCAGCAGAAGAAAACCGCACAAGGCGGCTATCAAAAGGCTTTGACCGTGACCAAATCCTTCCATCCTCACACTCCCCACCAGATTTTATTCTGGACTTGCTGCCGAAAGCCATAGCTTTCAGGTACGGGCCGCACGGAATGCACACCTCCCCAACTTAGCTCAGTAAAGCAGCGTCATTGAGAGCTAGTGCTCCCCGGCAGTGTAGTCGAGACGCCCCGACACCGAAATCCTAAACGACCTTGAGAGACACCAAAATCCTAAACTACCTTAATGAAAGCTTCCTCGAGAAATAACCATCAGGAGCTGTAAGAACTTTCGAGTTTTGACGACAAAGACTCAAGTGCAACAACTAGAGCCAATGGCACCACCAAGGAGAAACAACACCATGAATGATGACGCCACTTCACGTCCTGCAGACGCCTCTCCTGTTCAACGTCATGCCCACTGGTTCCTGCGCCTAGGCCTTGCCAGCGTCTTTCTCTACATGGGAATCGACAAGTTCATGGGCGGAGGCGTTGGCGAATTTTCCACCATGATGGGCCTGCCCGTGATGCTTGGGGGACTTGTGGCTCTCGGCGAGATCGGCACCGGCCTGCTTGTAGTACTGGGCGGGTTGATGGCCAGTCGCCTAGGCGACGTCATCACCCGGCTGGGTGCCCTCGGCATGATCCCCATCCTGCTCGGTGCCATCTTCATGGTGCACTGGGGACAGTGGCACTTCATGGCTACCTCGTCTCACCCACTTGGCGGCATGATGTTTCAGGTGACCCTGGTGATGATTGCCCTCTATCTATTGGCCAAAGGCAATCAGGCCTAACCGCTAACTAGAACAAACCCGATATTTCGGATCAGGAGGCTTTATGTCAGACGAAAAGCGAAAAACTCTTCTCGACAACCTATCTAGGGGGCTTGCCTATGCAGTACCCGTTCTCGCCCTGGTTGCGGGCGGCTCGGCAGTCCATGCCATCTATTCGGATGTGGCCACGGAAAGCGGCTACTACATGATGGCAGAAACTGGCGAAGCCGAAGGTGAAGCTGAGGGTGAAGCTGAGGGTGAAGCGACCAGTTGACTCTCGACTAACCTGCATGGTGGAACCCGGGATGATGTCGTTGGTGTCGGTCGCGCCGTGAAAGGGAAACAGCGACGGGTTACCCATGTAGCCACCATCCCAATAGGGTACGCCGTCAATCTCGACCGCCTGAAAGAGATCGGGCAGGCAGGCCGAAGCCATCACCATGTCCGCTGTCAGCGCCTTGCGCGGGAATATCTTGACCTTGCCGGTCTCCACATTGGTCGCGGAGATGAATAGCTTGAACGCGGTACATTTACGTACCATGTCGAAATCGATGCTCTCCTCCACCAGGTCGCGCAGCGGGTTAATATTCATCGGATTAAGTTGATAGGGTGAGGCCATATGTGAGGGCACATCCATGGCGTGATACAGGGGGTTGTTCTCCAGTCCCCAATTGCCCATCAACACGTCGATCGGCATCCGTTTCAGCGGGCTGTACTTTGCGCTTTCGCTCATGCACTGCCAGAAGTGATCAAGCGCCACGCGCGCCTTCAGGGCCGTCGCGGGTGAAGCCGTCAGCCAGTGCCACAGCGTTCATCGCCCCTGCCGAGGTGCCCGAGATGCCGGCAATACGCAGCTGACCGTCCGGGATGCCACACCGTGCCCGCTCCTCAGGGTTTCGGCAATGGACTGAGCGGAGGCATTCTGCTGGCGAACTCTTACTACCAGCGTACGCAGACTACGCGCCAGCAGGGCACTCGCCGTGGTGGCAATGGAAGTCAACAAGCTTTCGGACAACGTAAGTCGAGCAGCCGACAATAATCCATCACCGCTTGGAAGCCTTGGCCGAGATCACCGCCACGCTGACCCAGCAAGTGGATGTCTTGAACGACCGAATATTTCCAATAGTATGGCCTAAGCTGAACAGACATTTCACGCTGCACCCTCCAGGCAAGGAGATTGAATGCCATGGCATGGAAAGAGTGGTTCAACATTTCAAGGCACATGGCCAGCTGTTCTCAGGCGCTCAAGGATGCCAACCGTCTCCTGCGCGAGGAAATTGAGCAACGTCGTGAGGCTCAGGCAAGGGTGGCCAGCCTCGCCCGTTTTCCCGACGAGAATCGCAACCCCGTACTGCGCTTGAATGCGATGGGGGAACTTTTGTATGCCAACCCGGCAAGTGCCCTATTGCTCGCCCAGTGGGCTGACAACAAACAGGCGCCCCAACACTGGCAACTCAAGGTGGATAGTGCCTTGGCTACCGGTCGTGTGCATGAAGAGGAGCTCTGGCTTGACAGCCGTTGTCTGCTCCTGAGCCTGACTCCAATTCCAGAGGCGGATTACGCTAATGTATATGGTATCGACATTACCGATCGCAAGCGCTATGAAGCCGAGCTCGAACAGCGTAACCGTCTCGATACCCTTACCGGACTTGTCAACCGCCAAGTACTCGATGATCGGATCACCCAAGCATTGTGTGAAGCGCGAGTTCGCCAGCACTCGGTAGCCGTGATCGTGCTGGATTTGGAAAACTTTCGCCTGATCAATGGCATGCTCGGACATCAGGGAGGTGACCAAGTGCTTCGTGCACTGGCACAGCGGCTTGTCACCCATGTCGATAGCAATGCCACACCCTCGCGGCTGGATGGGGATACCTTCGCGGTCTTGCTGCCGCTTTCTCCCGAAGCTGACGACTTGGCAAGCCAGGCCAGTCAATGGCTGAGCCAGCTCCAGGCTCCCATGGCGGTTGAAGATCAAACACTTGAATGTCAGATAGTAGCGGGCATTGCTGTCGGCCCCGAGGATGCCGATAACGCTGGTGACCTGCTTCGTCACGCTCACCTTGCCGCCAACCGGGCACGGCAACTACGTCAGCGCTATCACTTTTTCATCGAAGAACTCAACACCTCGGTACGCCAGCGCCATCAGCGCTTACAAGCCCTCAAGGCTGCCTTGGCGAATGAAGAGCTTATTCTCCACTACCAATTGCAACATGATGCCCACGGCCAGGTTTGTGGTGCCGAGGCGTTGATGCGCTGGCCACAACCCGGCGGCAGCATGGTATCGCCCGGAGATTTCATTCCCTTGGCGGAAAGCAGTGGAATGATCATTCCGTTAGGCAATCTTGCCCTGAACCAGGCCTGTATTCAGGCCGCTGCCTGGCGTGAAGCCGGATGGCCGCTTCGCATTGCCGTCAATTTGGGTGCAGAGCATTTCATTGACAGCTCGCTTATCGACACCATCACTGAACTCTTGCACCGTCATGATCTGCCGCCGGGAAGCCTGGAAGTGGAAATCACCGAAAGTACCTTGATGGAAAACATAGGCATCGCCCAAGAGCAGATTAAGACCTTGAACTGCCTTGGCGTCGAGGTGGCCCTGGACGATTTCGGTACCGGCCACACCTCAATGGCTTATCTGCGCGACCTGCCGGCACAGCGCCTCAAGCTCGACCGACAGTTCGTTCAGGGGTTGCCCGGGAATAGACATAATCGAGCCATCTGCCACGCCATGATCACACTGGGCCATGAACTCGGCATGTGCGTCCTTGCTGAAGGGGTGGAAGATCAGGTGGAGATGGATGCTTTGCGCGATATGGGGTGTGACGAATTTCAAGGCTTCTTACTGGCTCGCCCACAAGCGAGTCAGGACATTGCTCTACCAGAAGCTACGACTTCCACACTGCCATGAGTCCAGTTCCGTTATGCCTGTCGCTGATTACTCATGGCGCTCCGTCCATACGAACTTTTTGATATCCAACTCATGCTCGCCATCCCAGCAGTAGGCGCACAGCTTGGGTGTCTCCCCGAGTTCGAAGTCCTGGCCGGAGTACCGCCTGGAAAATAACCTAAGTTAATGGATCCGATAAAAACTGTTTACCTCGCTTACGTCGCAACAGGATTCGGAGTCACGTGTCCGGTTTCATTGGACCATTACATAGTAAGAGTAAAGTCCCTAGCGCTCTTCTAAGCGCTAGGGGCCAATGCTTTAGAGAGCCTTATTCAACTCCCCATAGTCTCCCCCCACACGCAACAAAACTGTTACGTCGTTGTCATTGCGATTGCGAAAAAACCAGCCGTGGTTGCCGGTGAAGGCTGCTTCCAGGTCGCCCTCGTCTTCGGGCACGCCACGTCCCTTTTCGTAACTGATGAAGTTTCCACTCCCGTCACCGTGGGTGTCGAAATTGAGCGCTCCCCCGTTGGACGCCCAAGCGAACGTCGCGACGGCGCCTTCCTCCATGGTCAGCTTGTACTCGGTGCCCTCGCCCGGCATCAGGGTGAAGCTCACCTCATCGCGCCAGGCGGCTGCTTCCTCGAAGGGCGAAGCGTCAACCAGTGCTTGACTGGCCTCGGGCTGCACCGTCTCCTGGACAACGGAAGTCGCTTGGCTGACATCGCCGTCCGAGGTGGACGTCGACTGATCGGCAGTGGCTTCGGCATTGGCCTGGTCGAGCTCGGCTTCCTCGGCCAGTTGATTCTTGATTTTCCCCATCTCGGTCAGCCCCAGTAGACGTCCCGCGCCGATAGGATCGATGGCGTACTCTGCAGGCAATACCACGGTAATTAATAGGACACTGGCCACCACAGCAGCCAACAATGTGGAACGCAGTAATTTGCCCGTAGACGGCAGGTCGGCACGGGCGGGAAGATCGGTATTGTACATCTCTGACTCCCTGAATTAGGTAATGAAATAGCCGGTGAGCTGATAGCCGACCAACATGAAGCCGGTGCACATCATGGCGATGTTGGCGGTGTAGGCGTGGCGCAGAAATCCGGCTGTGCGTCGCCAGAAGCCCATGACGATGAGAATGGCACTTAAAGCCAGCAGCTGGCCGACCTCTACCCCGACGTTGAACGCCAGAAGATTGGGGGCCAATCCGTCAGGAGAGACCTCATACTCGATGATCTTGCTCGACAGCCCAAAGCCGTGGAACAGGCCAAAGACCAGCGTTGCCGCCTTGGTATTGGGCTGAAAACCAAACCAGCGCTGGTAGGCGCCGATGTTGTCCAGCGCCTTGTAGACGATGGAGAGCCCGATGATGGCATCGATGAGGTAGCTGTTGATGCCGATGTTGAAGTAAACCCCAAGCAGCATGGTCATGGAATGACCAATGGCGAAGAGACTGACGTAGATGGCAATATGTTGCATCCGATAGAGGAAGAAGATCACCCCCAGCAGAAACAGGATATGGTCATACCCGGTCACCATGTGCTTGGCGCCAAGATAGACGAACGAGATCAGGTGAATCCCATAGATCTCCTGGATATACCCTTTGTCGCCTTCGGCAACGGCGTGGGCAAAAGCATCGCCACTGGCGCCCAGGAGCATTACCAGCAATGTGAGAAGGACTAGGGCGTGGCATCGGGCCATATCGGGCAGGCCTAGCGCACTCCTCATTCGGGATGGAAACATGCAACCTCCACGGGTCTGTCATAAATAGTCGGCCGTCCAGCGGACGGCCCCAGTCATCCAGCGATGACCGGCCGTGGGGGTCTCTCCAGGCGGTAGACGCGGCGCAGCGGAATGCCATGCTGATCACTGACTCGCAAGTCATTATGGAACGTCGACTCAAGGGTTATGCCTGTTGCGAGTCGATCGACTGTTTCATGGAAGTGGCTACCACTCTCGTGGTGAAGGTGGCGACCATCCTCATGGTTATGAACGTGTCCGTCTTGCACGTTATTCTGATGAACTGTCTCAACGCCACCGGCCACACTCAGCGGGCCATGGGCACGCGCCTCGCCGATACTGGTTGTAACCAGGCCGGGAACGATCAGCAGAAGCAAGATCAAATAGCTCAGACGTTGACGCCACTGATTGGGCATGGAAGATAAACCAGGATAAAAGAACAATAGGCAAATACCTGCATAAAAGGCATTGGTAACATGCCGCCGATACTTTAACATCCCCTCCAGGGGGATAGGAATAAAATAAAGGAAAAGAAGATGACATCACATACCCACCAGACACACCCTGATATCATCAAGCGCCTGAATCGCGCTCGGGGTCACCTACAGAGCGTGACCCAGATGATAGAGGATGGGCGTCTCTGCCTGGACATCGCGCAACAGCTCCACGCCGTGGAAAAGGCCATTCAGCAGGCCAAGCGGACCCTGGTGCAGGACCACATCGATCACTGCTTAGAGGAAGCCCTTGGCCCTCAGAACCAGGCGCAGCGTGCCCGGATCGAGGAGTTCAAGGTGATCGCCCGCTACCTGTAAGGCCTTATAGGCACCACTACCTCTTGAGGAGATCCCATGCTCGACGTGCTTGCCCGCCGCGTCTACCGACATCTCTTTCTAGCCCAGGTCATTGCGCTTGTCGGTACCGGCCTGACCACGGTTGCCTTGGCGCTGCTGGCTCATGATCTGGCCGCCGGGCAGGCGGGGGTCGTGCTGGGCACGGCCCTGGCGATCAAGATGGTGGCTTACGTGGGCATCGCCCCGCTGGTCGGCGCCTATGCGGCGCGCTTGCCGCGGCGCGCCTTGCTGGTCAGCCTGGACCTGCTTCGTGCGGCCGTGGTCTGCGCGCTGCCTTTCGTCACCGAGGTGTGGCAGATCTATGTACTGGTCTTTTTGCTCAACGCTTGCTCGGCAGGCTTCACGCCGGTCTTCCAGGCGACGATCCCCGACATCCTCGAAGACGAGGGGCAGTACACGCGGGCGTTGTCATTGTCGCGCCTCGCCTATGATCTAGAGAACCTGCTCAGCCCGGTGGCCGCGGCGGCGCTGTTGATGGTGATGAGCTTCGACGTCCTGTTCCTGCTCAACGCCCTGGCGTTCCTGCTCTCGGCCGCCCTGGTCGTATCGGTGACGCTGCCCTCGCCTCGTCCCGTAGAAGAAACACCCGGCGTCTGGCGGCGAGTCTCCCACGGCGTGCGGATCTACCTGAAGACACCCCGGCTGCGCGGGCTGCTGGCATTGAACCTGGCGGTCTCGGCCGCTGGGGCCATGCAGATCGTCAACACCGTAGTATATGTGCGCTCCGTCCTGGGCTTGGGCGAGCGTGAGGTGGCCCTGGCCTTCGCCGCGGCCGGCGGGGGCTCCATGCTGGTGGCCTTGCTGCTGCCCAAGATTCTGGATCGGGTGCCCGAGCGGCCGATCATGCTACTGGGCGGCGTCCTGATGACGCTGAGCCTCTCGCTGGGCCTGCTTGACCCCGGGTTCGCCGGGCTGCTCGGGCTTTGGCTGCTACTGGGGGCCGGCGCCTCGCTCGTCATGACCCCCACCGGGCGCCTGCTCAAGCGCTCGTGCCAGCCGGAGGACCGGCCGGCACTATTTGCCGCGCAGTTCTCGCTGTCACACGGTTGCTGGCTGGCTACCTATCCGCTGGCGGGTTGGATGGGGGCTCATCTGGGGCTGACCGGAACGTTCGCCCTGCTGGGGACGATAGCGCTGGCGGCGACGGGGCTCGCGACCCTTGTCTGGCGAGCCCATGATCCGATGGTCCTCGGGCATGAGCACGCCTCCCTGACCCACACCCACCTGCACTACCACGATGAGCACCACCGGCACGAACACGAAGGATGGGAGGGGCCGGAGCCTCATCACCATCCCCACCATCATCCTGGAGGCCGGCATCGGCACACCTTTGTGATCGATGGCCATCACATGAGATGGCCGTAGTGACATGACAAAGGGCGTGCTGCCGAGGCTAGTTATCCATGCCGACCCCGGTCTTCTTATCTCTCCCGATACGGCCGACTGGTATCCGCTCTGGCCATCTTTATCGGCCTGATCCTGTATGCGCTGTGGCGCAAGAAGCAATATGACGCCTGTTGTGGCAACGCCTCACCCCATTCAAGGAATCTCCCTCATGAAAGATGACAAGAACTTGCACATCGCCGTAATCGGCAGCGGCGGCGCGGCCATGGCAGCCGCCCTGAAAGCGGCCGAGCACGGTGCCCGCATCACTCTGATCGAGCGTGGCACTGTCGGCGGCACCTGCGTGAATACCGGCTGTGTGCCCTCAAAGATCATGATTCGCGCCGCGCATATTGCGCATCTACGTAAGGAGAGCCCCTTTGATGAGGGGCTGAGCTCCCAGACTCCGGTGGTAAAGCAAGCGAAGTTACTCCAGCAACAGCAGGAGCGTGTCGAGGAACTGCGTGACACCAAGTACGAAAGAATCCTGCGCGACCATCCGGCCATCACGGTCCTGAACGGTGAGGCCCGGTTTGTCGATGCCAATAACCTGGCGGTCAAGCTGAATGAAGGCGGCGAGCAGACCGTCCGCTTCGATCGCGCCTTCATCGGCACCGGCGCTCGTCCGGCAGAACCGCCGATACCGGGGCTGGCCGATACGCCGTACCTGACCTCCACCAGCGCGCTGGCACTGGACGCCTTGCCCAAACGGATGATCGTGATCGGCGCCGGATTTGTCGCCCTGGAACTGGCCCAGGCGTTCGCCCGGCTGGGTAGCCAGGTCACCGTGCTGGCTCGCAGCCGCCTGCTCTCTCAGGAAGACCCCGCCATCGGTGAAGCTATGGAAGCAGCGTTTCGCCGTGAGAGCATTGAAGTGCTGAAGCAGACCCAAATCAGTCGCGTGGACTACGTCAACCATGCGTTCGTGCTGGACACCGATACCGGGATATTGCGGGTGGACCAACTGCTGGTAGCTACCGGACGGACACCCAATACCGAGGCATTGAATCTGGAGGGCATTGGAGTGAAAACCGCGCGTGGCGCGATTCTGGTGGATGAGCACCTACAAACATCGGTACCGGACATCTATGCCGCCGGGGACTGTACCGATCAGCCGCAGTTCGTCTATGTCGCTGCCGCCGGGGGCAGCCGGGCCGCCGTCAACATGGCGGGCGGAGAAGCGCTCCTTGATCTCAGCGCCATGCCGGCGGTGATGTTTACCGACCCCCAGGTCGCCACCGTTGGCCTGACAGAAGCCGAGGCAAGCAAGCAAGGCTTCAGCGTGGAGACCCGCGTGCTCGACTTGGGGAACGTGCCGCGAGCGCTGGTCAATTTCGACACCGCTGGTTTCATCAAGATGGTGGCTGAACGCGATACAGGACAGTTGCTGGGAGTCCAAGTGGTAGCGGGGGAAGCTGGTGAGCTGATCCAGACAGCGGTGATGGCGCTGCGCGCCCGCATGACGGTGCAGGCCATCGGCAATGAGCTATTTCCCTACCTGACCATGGTCGAAGGCCTCAAGCTCTGTGCACAGACTTTTACCAAAGACGTGAAACAGCTGTCCTGCTGCGCCGGGTAGAAAAGCAAAACGCAACGTTTGCGGCACTGGGACCCCTTGCGCAGATTCTCTATACAAGCCAATCATCTTATAAATTAAAAACTCAGGGTCGGCGGTCTCAAGTTCCACCCGCTTAGTTTATTCGTAACGCTAAACCTCAAACATCGAACCGATAGTGGCGTCTTGTGTCAATTCTGTTCAAGGAGTATGGGTGCGAATCCGCCGCCCGGTGTACGAAAATTTGTGGTTTGCCCTTGATACAGCCGTGCCGCAGCCAGGATCAGATTGCCGCGATAGGTATACAGGCGTACGTCTACCTTGAGCATTTTCCGTTCGCCATCGACCAGAACCAGACGTTCCGAGGGCGGCACATACGCCTGAGCAATATAGTCACTCTCTAGGATCTGGGAAAATGTGCGTTTGGTGAGTTTGCTGCCCCGGTAAACGCCCTTGCTGCCATAACCTGCTACAGGTTTGAAAAACCATTGCCGCCGCTGTTGCCAAAGATCATCCGCATTACTAGCGGCAACGTTAACGGTGCGCGGAATACCACAGCGAAGCAGCTCGACGTTTTCAGGGCTCAAGCCCCAATTCTGAAGGGTAGAGGGATCAGACCATTCTGCTAAATTGCGCTTGTCCGCAAACAGGGCATGTGCGAATGGGTTTGGGGTTATGACAGCGCCTCCGTCCAGCCAAGCCGAGCGCAAGGCGGTGTGCTCGGGCGCTTCCAAGGCGAAGTCCACCAGGCGGTTGTAAACCATGTCGATTCGCTTGTCGCCGCTGTATAACACACCTGACTCATATCTGAGTTCAGAGGGAGAGACTATGAGGGCGTCAATTCCATTATCTCGGAACAGCTGTTGTGCCAGTCGGAACTCAGGATAGAGGTATTGCTCGGTAGGCTGGTCATCGACGATCGCTATGCTTTTGGGCCGTCCACTGCCCCGCTGGGCGCGCCATTCATTCTCGAACTGGGCGATGACTGCAGCATCAAAGTCTTCGGCCCAGGCCACCCGAGTAGCTCCGCTGCAGCATTGCAGCTGGGCTCGTGCGAGCGCAGCATTGAGAAATGCGCCCCCTGCATTGGTGTTGACTTCAATGAGGCGGGGCCCCTCCTCGCTGAGGTGAAAATCATAGCCCATGAAGGCCCCCATGGGACCAGGGTCGGCTTGGGCGCTCTGAGGAGCTCTGGATAGCACGCGACGACGATAGTCGGGAAGCGCGGTAGCAGCTTCCAAGGCTCGGGCAATGGCCATCATGTGATCCAGATCCTGGCTGGGAACAAAGACCGCAGCATCTGAAAAGAAGTGATGCCAGGCTGCACTGGAAAGCATCTCGTCCGCATTATCCCCCAGCTGGTTGGCTAGACTGCGAACCACTTCTGGCCGATCGAGAGTGGCGCAGACACAATGCTGGTTCAGCTTTTTCGCCTTCGCCTGTGCTGGAGAATCATAGGTGTGGTGCAAGAGAATGCCCTCTGTATCTGTAGTGCCGATCTCCAGCTATAGCCGGTTTGTCAAAACTTGGCACCGTGGTTGGTCAGCCCGCGCTGTGTAACCAGCGTAGCAAAGGGGCCGGTTGAGTCGCCCCGAAGTTTTTGGTTATGAGTCAGCTTGATCAACCAAATGGCAATCTCGTTGCTGAGTTTCGCCTGGTATCAATAGCAGGTCTCACTGATGATAAACATCCAGCAGGATATGTAATCGAGTCAATTGTCTCGATATTGAGCCTTGCTGGCACCATACGAGACAAACTGTCCGAAATGGGGTTTCATAGCCTTTACGGCTGGGGGCTGCCAAGTAAAATGAGAAACCGAGCTGAAGCCGGTTCACAGCAAATACTCTTAGAGCAAACTTTCAATGGAGAACGTCGGATGAAGATCCAAACCTTTCAAGACCTTATCGAATGGACTCAGCAGCTGCATGCCTATCTAGCAGAGTGCCTGAAGCACTGTGCCACCCAACAAGAGGAAGCCCGGGCCAAGTGGTTATTGGAATATCTAGCGGATCACGAGGCTACCTTGGGACAGACCGTGGCCAACTTCGAGAAACAAGCCGACCCAAAGGCCTTGCACACCTGGGTCTATGATTACCTGTCACATGTCCCCATCACCCCGCACCAGGCATGCAGCTCACCTTATGCCGAGATGAGCTTCGATGATATCAGCCGGGAAATCTTTTCCCTGCATGATCAGGTCATCGCGCTTTATCGCTACCTTGAAGGACGAGCCGATATCCCCGAAGCCCGGGAACTTGTTAACGAGCTCTTAAAGTTGGAGGAACACGAAGCAATGCGCCTAGCTCAGCAAATTAACCGAGCTCGAGACCTGTAATCATTCCATGAAAAAGAGGCGGTATTCCGCCTCTATAAAAGTACTCGGCATTACGAAGGCCCTTAATGGAAAATCATAGGGCCTCGGTCTCACTCGTCGCGGCCATGGCGATGCACATAGAGATGCACTCCCAGGCAAAGCCCCATCGGCAGGAGCAGCAGCCAGGTGCTGGTGCCGAAGGGATTGCCGCGCCATAGCACGATGAGCATGGCCACGCCCATCAGCACTAGGCATGCAATCATGAACCAGTTCTGACGGTTCATTTCGACTCTCCTTGCGTTTTCGCTCGGGCGTAGCGCCGCTTGAGCAGCAGAGAGTTGCCGATGACAGACAGCGAGCTTGCGGTCATGGCGATGACGCCGATCATGGGATGCAGAAGGCCGGTGGCGGCGATAGGAATGGCAGCGAGGTTGTAGCCGCTGGCCCAGATCAGGTTCTGCACGATCTTCGAGAAGGTCGCCTTCGAAAGCTCCATGGCATCCACCACGGCAGTGAGCTCACCGCGCACCAGGGTCACGTCCGCCGCCTCGATGGCCACGTCTGCCCCAGCACCGATGGCAATGCCCACATTGGCCTGCTTGAGGGCCGGGGCGTCGTTGATGCCGTCGCCCACCATGGCCACATGGTCGCCGTACTTGTCCTGGAGCTTCCTGATGGCGTCCACCTTGCCATCGGGAAGCACCTCGGCCTGGACCTCGTCGATGCCCACCTCGTCGGCCACGGCCCGGGCCGCACGTTCATTGTCGCCGGTGATCATCACCACGTGCAGACCCAAGTCATGCATGCCACGGATGGCTTGCTTGGACTCCTTCTTGATGGTGTCGGCCACGGCCACCAACCCCATCGCCTTGCCGTCTGCAGCGACGATCACCACAGTACGGCCTTGATCCTCGAGTTCCTGCTTGGCCTCTTCAAGATTATCCAGGCCGCTCACGCCTTCTTCCTCCAGCAGGCGGCGGTTGCCGATCAGCACGCTTTCATCGCCCACCTTGCCCGAGACGCCCCGGGCGCCGGTAGACTCGAAGCTGCTGACACGCTCGGGCTTGACGTCGCGCGCTCGCGCGCCGTCGACGATGGCCCGGGCAATGGGATGCTCCGAGGCATCCTCGACGCTTGCCGCCAAGGTCAGAAGGTGCGTCTCTTCGACCCCTTCGGCAGAGACCACATCGGTAAGTTCAGGCTCACCCCGGGTGATAGTGCCGGTCTTGTCAAGGACGATCACTTGGATATCCTTGAAGGTCTGGATGGCTTCGCCCGAGCGGATCAAGATGCCGCGCTCGGCACCGATCCCTGATCCCACCATCAGTGCCGTGGGTGTGGCAAGGCCCAGGGCGCAAGGGCAAGCAATAACCAGCACCGCAATGGCGGCCAGTATCGCAAGGATGGGGGTGGGTGCCACAGGATCGACCCAAGGCAGGAAGGTCGCCCCCCACTCGAGAACCGGGCGCAGGGCATCGCCCGCGACCAGCCAGACCAGAAAGCTAGCCAAGGCTATCACCAGCACCGCCGGTACGAAGCGCCCGGTCATGCGATCAGCAAATTCCTGAATCGGCACCCGCGAGCCTTGGGCTTCGTCGATCAGCTTCACCACCTGAGAAAGGAAGGTATCGCCGCCCACCTTGGTGGCTTTCACCTTGAGGCGTCCCTCCTTGTTGATGGTGGCGCCGATGACGGCATCGCCTTCGCTCTTGTAGACTGGCACCGACTCGCCGGTGGCGATGGACTCGTCCAGATGGCTCTCACCTTCGACGACCTCACCATCGGTGGGGATCTTCTCGCCGGGGCGTACGAGCATGATGTCACCGGGGGAAAGCTCCTTCACCGGTACTTCTCGTTCCTCACCGTCGCGCTCGATCCGGGCGGTCTTGGCGCTCATGTCCATCATGCGGCGGATGGCTTCGGAAGCGCGGCCCTTGGCCATGGCCTCGAGATAGCGCCCCACCAGATGGAAGGTCATGATGGTGGCGGCCATCTCGATGAAGGAGGTCATGGGGTAGAAGAAGCCGATTAGCCCCAGCACATAAGGCGGAAGGCTGCCCATGGAGATCAGTACATCCATGTTGAAGGTGCCGTTCTTCAACGAGCGCCAAGAAGCCTTGTGGGTGGCTGCACCCCCATAGAGAAACACCACGGGAAAGGCGAGCACGGCGATGATTGCCAGATATCCCGGAATCGCCACCCAGAACATGTGTACCATCATCAGGATCATGATCAGGGTGGTGGGGATGGCGGCGATGATCAGGCGCTTTCTCGCCTGCTCGAGGTAATCCTGCTCGATGCGGCTGCCCTCACCTTCCTCCTCCTCGCCTTCACGCTCGTCGTGCACTGCCTTGACGTCGTAGCCTGCACCCTCCACGGCCTCCTTGAGGGCATCACCATCAGGCCCCTCCTCTTCATCGACACGTACCCTGACTCGATGGCTTGCGATATTGGTCTTGATATCCTCGATGCCGTCGAGACGCTCAAGGGTCTTGCGCACAATGCCGGCGCAGTGATCCGAGCCCATGCCCGGCACCGTCAGGGTAATGGTAGTGGCCTTGTCGCTCATCCATGCCTCCTTTTGATAATAAAACTCAATGGGAAAAAGCTCAGTGATGAGCGTCATGGTCGACGGCTTCAGGCCCTTGGGAGCCCTGCTGCATCATGCCCATGCCGGAGCCGCCCATCATTAGTAGTAGCTGCGATACCCACACTGGCGGACAGAATGATGGCAAGGATTTGCTGGTGCTTAACCATGGTATTTCCTCTCCCATTACTGATGATAGAGAAGCCTTATTTTTTGACTTGGGGTAGCTTCAGCTATGAGCCTACAACCTATAGGTTACCCAAAGGTCAAGGGGTTTGATGGACTGACAGTATTTTTGAACTCAACCCCCTGCTTGCGTTATTACCAAATGTTGAAATGGCCGGTCGGCAGCAGTTCTATCTAATTGATAGGACTGAATTCAAGTAATAGGAACATGAAGCTCTGGGAGTAAGCGGACTGCATGATGCTTCATGTAGCGTTCACATTTAAGGTTATTCACCGCATGGATTTCATTACCATTCAATGGCAGCTCCAAGGCTCCTTCTTTGCATTATCTTTTATGTTTTGATCAACAAAGCGATAATATTCCTCCTTAAAGCGATTCCACCGACTAGAGCTAATATCGACCCCATGCGATTCCAAGATTTTTTCAACATCATCAATGCAAAGCCGCGTGGCATCATAGGCTAGGCGAATATGCCCATGCTTTTCCTCGTATGACACCTCATCCATTCCATACAGCTGGTCGATATCATAAACAGCATCTTCAATGTGCTCGGATTCATTAGGTTCAATTGCCAAATTCCGAGTGACCAAGGTATTTTTTGAGACTCCCAACCGGTGCTCTCGATGTTTCATAACAAACCTCCAGAAAGTGCAATATAGAGCATATTTCAGTCTTTACCTGGCCTATTGCCATGTCCATGATGCTTGTGCATACGGCCCATACCTCATCATCATGGGTCAGACCGAGGCGCGCCGCCCGAGCCACCACGCAACCGTTAGCCCCACGACGTACATCAAGCCATACCAATGAAGCTGTACCGGTCCGAGGGAAAATGCCACTGGATCGATTTGTGGGTACGGGATCATGGTGTTCTCCTCGTGGCGCCTAGTCGCCTAACATTGACTTGCTCCTGCGTAGGTCGGCACCAAGGACTCAATCTCATCGCTATGATCATTCTGGACTCCCTACCTGAACGCAGCCTGAATACAGGCTGATCAACAATTGACCTTGGTCAAATCTGAGAAATATAGAGCGATAATTACTCTGGCCAGCCACAAGCTGAGAAAAATCGTTTCTCCATAAAAAAGGCCAGCTTTAAGCTGGCCCCGATGATAAAACTGAGTTTTTCCTGGCTGATTTTAATATGTCACGTGGAGCTCGTATCGATTACTGTTGTCTTGAGCGCCTGACATCGCTGGATTTCCCGAGACTTCCAGCTGGTAATTTCCAGGTTGCAGCTGTTGATTGAGCTGGAAGTGGCCTCGCGGGCTGGATGCTTCCGCCACACGGGCACCGGCATCGTCATCCAATGTCGCTTTGATCTGATTGCCCTGGCTCGATACCCCCGGGAAATGCATGCTAGACACTTTCAACGTAGTGGGCTGATCAATGCTGATCTCGAAGCGCTTCGGTTGGCCGTTCGCCAGGATCTGTGTAGAGGATGTTCCTCTTTCCAGAACCGACAGCTCTTGGGCGCTGGCTCCCATGTTGGCCAGGACGGGCATTGAGAACATACTTGCCACTATCATTCCAAATGTAATTGCTTTGAGTTTCATGTAGAGGTCTCTCCTTTTTGGTGACAATGTCATGATAGTGGTGCAACTTGAAACAGAGCTGAATATATGACGAAGAGGGGTAAAAAAACGCCACCTTTCGGTGGCGCAAGCATCGAAAAATACAATGATGATTAGAACATCAGCCTTACCCCGGCTACGACCCCGGTATCTTCGGTGGCATCACCGTCGGCACGCGAGAGGTCGGCAGTATCCCCGTACTGTTTTCCCAGTAGGCCCCATGTAAGGCGCGAAGCGACGAGTCACCTCGTAACCCAGGCGCATACCGACTCGCACCGAATTGAGCCCCTCGCCTACCCCGAATTCCTCGACTTCACTCGCGGCCACGGCAATTTCGGTACGTGGCTGAAGATAGAGGCGCTGAGTCAGGCGCAGGACATACTCCCCCTCGAAGCTCGCCGAGACGTCGCCTTCGTCGCTTACCTGCATCGCCACGTCAGTCTCGATCCCATAGGGCATCACCCCCTGCAGGCCGATTACTCCGTAGCCGCGCTCGGCATGGTCATCCGAGAACACCCCGCCTTGGTAGCCGATGCCGCCCTGAAGCTCCCCAGAAATCGGCGATGAGCCAACTGTAGAGCAGCTCCAGCGACTCGAACTCGGCATCCTCACCGTCGCCTTGAACGTTCTCGCCTTCGGACTTGAGGTAGACGCGATTAACATCACCGCCGTACCAGGCCTGGAAGTCCCAGACCAGCGCCTCTTCCCCCTTGTCGGGCACGGCATACTCGAGCCGGTCGAACAGCGCCATGCCCTTGTTGTGTTCCACGACCGGTGACGGCCAGCCAGCCAGCCGGGGCATCGTAACCATCATCTGCCTGGGCAACGGAAAGTGTTGTCGCAACCAGCAGGACAAAACAGGTGACAATGGAAGGCCCAACTGCCCTCGGTATCGGCGGTAATCAGCGCCGAGACGCGCTCACCCGGCTTGACATTCAGGGTGTGCTTGCGAGGGATGAGCTCGCCCTGGCCGTTCTCCAGCTCCATCCACATGCCATGGAGATGGATGGGGTGCTCCATCATGGTGTCGTTGATCAGGATCAGTCGCAGGCGCTCGTCCTTGGTGAAGTGAATGGGGCCAGTCACCTCCCTGACTCGCTGAACTTCTTGCCGTCGAAGGACCACATGTAGCGTTCCATGTTGCCAGTGAGGTGAAGTTCCAGCTCACGCTCCCGCCGCCAGCATGCCGGTGGCATTCATTCTGCTCTGTTCACCCGACATGCCCTGCATGTTGGAGGGATCCATGCCCTGCATACCACGATCGGGGATTTCCGCGGCCATCCCTTCGCGAGGCGCCAGGGTGGCGAGCGCATACCCGCTGCGGTCCATGGCTTCAGCGAAGATGGTGTAGGCGGAGTCGTCCTCGGGCGTGACCAGGACGTCATAGGTCTCGGCCACCCCGATGCGGAACTCATCGACAGGTACCGGCTGCACCGGTTGGCCATCGGCCGCCTTCAGCCCGGGAATACGCACGTCGAAATAGGACATGGCCGAGCCGTTGATCACTCGCAGGCGAACCTGCTCACCGGCCTTGAACAGCGCCGTCCAATTCTCCTCGGGCGAGTGGCCATTGAGCAGGTAGGTATATAGGTACTGCCTGATGTCGCGCGAGCTCATGCGCATCTTCGCCCACATGCCGCGCATCTCGGCCGTCGCCGCAAAGCCCTTCCCGCGCGTATCGGCGAAAAAGTCGGCGATGGTGCGCTCCTGGAAGTTGTAATAGCCCTCGGCGGTCTTCAGGTTGCGGAAGACCGACGTCGGCTCCTCGAAGGTCCAGTCGGTGAGCAGCAGCACGTGCTCACGGTCGTAGCGGAAAGGCTCACGTTCGGCAGCATCGATGATCAGCGGCCCGGCATGGCCGAGCTGCTCCTGCAGGCCGGAATGGCTGTGATACCAGTAGGTGCCGTTCTGGCGAACGGGGAATCGATAGGTAAAAGTCTCGCCGGGTTCGATCCCGGCGAAGCTTACCCCCGGAACGCCGTCCATCTCCGGCGGTAGGATCAGGCCGTGCCAGTGGATGGATGTCGATTCCTCCATCAAGTTGGTGACCTTGAGAATGGCATCCTGGCCTTCTTTGAGGCGAATCAGCGGCCCGGGCTGGTACCGTTGATGCTGATCGGACGGGCCTCCTGACCCACGATCGGAATCGACTCACGACGGATGGCAAGCGCCACCTCGGGACCTTCCTCGACTCCTTTGGAATAGACGTTGGTCCGTCCCCAAGGACTGGCCCAGCTGGGACGCAAGCCAAGGGCTGCCGCTGACCCCAGCCCCAGTGCCGCACCGCCTTTCAGGATCTGACGACGTGACAGTGGATGCGTGATGACTCTGGATCTTGCCATGTGTGACTCCCGTCAATGTCTTAGGAAGCCCATGTTGACGGAAGAAGCTGAATCACTGCTGAACAAGGGCGATCACATCAAACATTCATTGAGGGGAATCGTCAGTTCGACTTTCAAGCCACCCAGAGGACTGTTGTCGAACCTTACCTGCCCTGAATACCGAGGCATGAGTTGCATCAGTATCGATAAGCCCAGTCCATATCCGGGCTGACGCTCGTCGAGGCGCATGCCTCGCTGGCCAAGGCTAGACAGGTCTTCCGATGCAACCCCTGGCCCATCATCCTCGACGGTGATCCTGAGCACTTCATCCACCGTAACTCGGCAGATCACCTCGCTGGTCGCCCATTTCCCCGCATTGTCGAGCACGATGCCGAGCATCTCGGAGAGATCCTGGGACTCGATCGGGACGCGTCGGTCCCTATCTTCCGGCAGGGTCAGATGGAATCGCTTGTCCGGATAAATCCCGCGAAACATCTCCATCAACCGAGAGCAATCGCGATGCAGATCAGACATACGCCCAGCGTGGGGGCCGGCGATACGCGAGCGCCTGAGTTCGACAACCAGTTGGGCGTGAATCTCCTCGAGACGCTGCACTAGCTTCTGGCGACGAGCCTCATCGATGGGGCGCGAGCCCCGCAGCACTTGGGTTACCGCCGAGAGCGGCGTCTTGAGAGCGTGAGACAGGTTTGCCACCGAGTCGCGGGAGCGTTGCAGGCGATTGTCGATCTCATCCATGAAGCGGTTGAGCTGTATGACCAGGCTGTCCAGCTCGGACGGCACCTCCAGGGACAGCCGCTCAAGTTCTCCTGACCGGAGTTCCTCCAATTGGTCTCGAAGTCGAGATAGTGGTATCAGTCCACGGTTGACCGCCAGCAAGTTCAGGGTAATCAGTAGCAACAGCAGCCCCGCGGCGATACCGGCGACCCACCAGTGAAGTTGCTGCAAACCCGCTTCAACCCGTGAAAAATCCTCACCCACTAGCAATACACCGGGTTCCCCGTCTAGAGTGAAGTGACGTCGGTAGACGAGCAGATGTTGTTCGTCCTCCTTTACCTCGACGAGGGCATCGACTGCCTCATCGAGCAGGGGGGCCAGGGCATTCTGCCAGCGGGGGTCCGACGCAGTCGTATCGCCACCGAGACGTAGCACATAGAGATGGTGAAAGATCTGATAGCCTCGACTCGCCGAGTCCAGTGCCACCGGAACAGCGTGGCGTTCCTGTTGCAACTGCTCAATCGCATACTCGGCTTCCCGCTCAAGGCGCTCCCCGAGGAAGTCGCGGGCCAGATCCTGCAACAGGATGCCATGCAGGAGCCACGTCGCCCCCGTCACCAGCAAGGCAATACCGGATAGCCAGGCCAGCAGCCGGAAGCGCAAGCTGCGTTGGTCAACGCGAAACGAAAACATACCCCTGCCCTCGCCGCGTCTCGATAATCGACTTGCCGAGATGGCGCCGCAAGCGACCGATATAGACCTCCACCAGGTTCGGCGCGGCCGCATCTTGTTCCAGGGCATAGAGCTGATCGATCAGTTTCTCCTTCGAGTGGACACGATCGGGATAGCGCATCAGGTAGCGCAGCAATCGAAATTCGGTACCTGTCAGCGGTTGCCAAGAACCCCCATCGATGCTGACGCACTGGTTGGCTTCGTCGAGGCTTACCCCATTGATTAACAATTCTTGCGACATACTGCCGGAGCGACGGCGTAGCAGCGCCTTAAGTCGTGCGAGAAGCTCACCCTCGTGGAAGGGCTTGGTGAGATAGTCATCCGCACCGCCCTCCAGGCCGACGATCTTGTCCGCCCAGGTGTCGCGCGCGGTGAGGATCAGCACCGGCAAGCCTTGGCCTTGCTTGCGCCACTGCTTGAGCAGATCCAGCCCGGAACCGTCTGGAAGGCCAAGGTCGAGGATCGCGAGTTCATAGTGTTCGGTCGCCATGAGCGGCCTGGCCTCTTCCAGTGAAGTGGCCAGGTCGACAAGGTAACCGTTGTCTTTCAGACTTTCGGCCAAACTCTCCGCGAGCAGGTCGTCATCTTCGAGAAGCAACAGTTTCATGCGGTAGAATCATCCCTGCATATCGAAGTTGCCGTACATGCCGGCCTCATAGTGCCCCGGGATATTGCAGGCGTACTCCAGGTCATCGACGTTTTGAGAGGCAGTCCAGACGAGTTCTGCCGTCTCGCCCGGCGCGATGGTCACGGCTGGCATGTTGCCGCCTTGCGCCCCCTGGGCCATGTCATGGCCACCATTGCCGCTTTCACCATGGCCGCCATCTGCGTGGCCGCCTCCCATCATCGCCTGCATCATTTCGCGATGTTCTTCCTGTGCCTTGGGATCTCCGATGACGAATTCATGCTTGAGGTTGCCGGTGTTGACGATTTCGAACTTGATGGTGTCACCTGGCGCGATGTCGAGATTCTCGGAGTCGAACCACATGTCACCCGCTTCGACGCGGATGGTACGATCGATGTCGGCATCGCTCACCGCAGCTTGAGAGCCACCGTGCCCAGAGCCAGCGAAAGCAGTCGTCGTGGTCAGGCCCAGTGCCAAGGCCAGCAGTATCTTGCGCATGATATTACCTCTTTGAGTTGAGCCAGGGAGGCTCACTTGTAACGCACAAACCTGAACACAGGCTGAACCCAACAAAAAATACTGTCATCCATCTCACACCTTGACATGGGGGCCAGCCATAGGTTGTAAACTCATAAGTGAAGCTCGCCTCGCCTTCCCCAGCCGGGGAAGACGACTTTTCTACTATCAGTAAGATGTGGGACTACCACGGTCAAGCCAAAACAACGAGGTATTGTAATGAAATATTTTAATAATCTTTTTACCCTGATGCTTGGGCTGTTTTTCCCCCTCCTTGCATTGGCCCAGGCACCCGGCCACATGATGGATGGCTGGATGACATCAGGCATGGGCATCATGGGAATCGTCATGATGTTTATCTGGATTCTTCTGTTTGTAGTACTGGTGCTTGCCATCCTGGCACTGATCAAATATCTGCGGAGCAAATGATGAGCTAAGCCAAAATCCATCGTCGCACAGTGCTTCGTGCCATGATGGGCGCAGGATTCCTGCTTACCGGCTGTGATGGCGGGGTAAAAGCGAGCGAATCGGGGACGTTGGGCCTGGATGCCAAGGAATACGATGTTGAGCTGAACCTTCGCGCAACGGCTCGATATCTAGGTGGATCTTTCCCGGTACCGGCCAGGCCGGCACATTGAAGGCGGACCTAAACCAGGGGAAAGGTCAACTGAAAGAGCAATCTCATCCCTTATCAGAGGAGCCTATGAGTCCTGTGGATACGACGGCGAATGCGTCGGCATCTTTCTTGCACGCCGTGCCGTCAATGAACGGCGTACCCGCTTACAACTGTTGCCGTTTTTTTAATGTGCGACACAACGTGTCTTGGCTGACGACCTTCCCCGTCTTGTCCTGAAACTTGCTTTTCACCGTGCTGGTAGGCGTCATTGATGACTTGGTGTTGATCGGATGTCAAAGAAACGAAGCGTAAGCGTCGAGACATGGCGCATCTCCCTTGTTAAGCTTCGTTTTTATATACCATAACTTATGCAGAGTCACTTAGTTGAGTTATCGAATCAAGAGGCAAGAGGATGTTCATAATCCCACTCGCAAGTAGGTGATGAGTGACCAGATTTCTTCTTCCTCTAAATTCTGCTGAAAAGCTGGCATTGCCGAATCCACGGGAGCCCCACCTTCCGCAATGGTCCAATACAAGTAAGCATCGCTTGCCATGGGCATCCTGCTAAAGGCTGTAATATTCGTTGGTTTGGGATTTAGCGAATCGGCAGCGGGCCCAGACTCCCCATGACATGACGCGCAATTATTCGTGTACAGTCGCTCACCCATCTCAAGAACATCATGAGTGGGGTCAAGAGGGTTGGATTTCTTAGCGTAAGTCGTGTCAATTCCATAGCGCATGAAGTAGCGGTAACGAAGCCTGGAAATATCTCCCCTTCCTGCTCCGCCCATCATATGGTCCTCCTCCATCATGCTGTTTCCTCTCATGCCACCCATTTGACTCGTCGCTGAATGCGATGCCACAGAGATCATCAATGTCGCTACCGCCACTATCATCGGCTTCATCGTTGTTTTCCTCTTATGCACTCTGCTTCGAAGGGCATGCGGCCCTAATGGCGTAGTCGTTTATCTCGATGGTGTGGCAGGAGCCAAGGCGGTCATGGAGTAATCTTCATCATCACGGGATTATTGTGTGTCGGCAGTGCGCTCGACGCTATTGATCCAGCACATCCTGGAGTGACAAGGCATAGTGATGCCCGCCGCTCGGCGGGCATCACTATGCCTGGCATTACTGCGCGGCGTTGCTCCGCTGCATTTGCTCGCGCTGTTCGTCAGTCAGAAGATCCTGCATCTGGTTATGCATGCGCACCTTGTCCGCCATCATCTCGCCGCGCAGGGTGGCCATCTGGCCATGAAGAGCTTTAACCTCCTCCGGATCCGGGCGTTCCGCCCGCATCAAGCTCATCATGTCGTCACGTAGGTTCATCATCTCGCCCATACGCTCGAACTGGGTGGAACGATGCGCCTGGCGCATCTCGCGCAGGGAGCTCAACTGCTCCTCGTCGAGTATTTCGGCCATGTTGCCCATCATCATGCCGGGTCCCATACCGCCTTGGCCGCCCATCATCATGCCGGGTCCCATGCCGCCTTGGCCGCCCATCATCATGCCGGGTCCCATGCCGCCTTGGCCGCCCATCATCATGCCGGGTCCCATACCGCCTTGGCCGCCCATCATCATGCCGGGACCCATGCCGCCTTGGCCGCCCATCATCATGCCGGGTCCCATGCCGCCTTGGCCGCCCTGAGGCATTCCCTGAGCGGAAGCGGCACCGCTGGCAGCGATGCCCAGGCCGGCGGCCAGCGCGATGGCGATTAGCTGCTTGTACTTGACCATGGTTTTTCTCCTCATCTTGCTGATGGCAAAAACACCGCCTCTCAAGTTGGGAAAGGCGCTGTGAACACTCATTATGAGCTTACAACCTACGCGTAGCCCAAGGTCAAGGTAGTAGGCACAAGATCCAATCGCAATGTTATTGCAGGATCGAGAGCCTCAGGTCACAGATACCTGGTGATCTCCTTGAACTCATCAATGTTAACTGTTCCGCGACAGACATTACCGACACCTGTTTGCCGCCCAGTTCACGCTTTCCCACGCCCATAGTCTTGAATACCACCGGACACCAGGAGCCAAGACCCAACAGTTCCTGTACGCGTGCTTCAGAAAGACAGGGTAAGAACCGCGGTCTCGGTTAAAATGACGTCCTCAAATAATGTGCCATAGGGCTCCCTTGACATTCAGGTCACCCCGGCTTTCCTTCCAGACCAGGCCGAGAAGAAAGCTCCCATTGACCAGCGCCTCGATGATCTCGGCGCGATACCAGCCGAAGCTGCAATCTTCCTCTGCCGGACGGCGAGCGAGTCTGGCGGTGGATGATCGCCACCAATACGCCACCCACCGCGGAGAAGGCATATGTCCGGCGTGGCCATGACCCCCTTGGTGTGTGCTACCTGTCATGTGTCCTTCACAATCGGTAGCAAGACTGTAATCCTATCGCGGGTCCAGAGATATCTGGTGGCCTATCCCATCAAGTGGAATGGTGTGCAGGACGTCGAGAGAGATCGGATCGAGTACCCAGAGCTTGCTTTCCTCGCGACTGGTGACAAGCAACCGACCATCAGCTGGAGCCACCGCCAGATGGTAGGGGGCCGGGGCCAGGTCGATACTTTGCCGAGTCCCGTCCTCGAGTGTGATCTTCACGAGCCGGTCGTCACCTTGGCTCGTCGCGTACAGAGTCCGACCGTCCGGGCTCAGGCCGACGCCATGGGGGGCTTCGCCTACGTCATATTCATCCGCCACGCTGCCAGTAGGCAGATCGAGTGCCACGACGCGCCCAGCCGAATCATCATTGACGTAGAGCCGCTCATTGTCAGGCGATAGGGCCATATGCCCCGGGCTGCCACCGACCCGCATGTTTCGTTCAACGAACCAGTTCTGGGTATCGATCTCGCTGACCGTCCCGTTCCCGGTGTTGCTGACCAGCAGCGACTGGCCGCCTTCGGTTTCGGTGACGTAGTTCGGGGCCGGTCCGGTTGCCACTGTCGCGACAAGCTGGCCGGAATCCAGCGAAACGATACTGATGCCACCTCCCATGGGATGAGTGGAGACGGCATAGCGGCCATTGGCCGTCACCAGCACATGGTGAACCGGACCGGGGACTTCCAGCTTTCGCACGATGGAATGGGTAGTCGTATCCACTACATACAGCAGGCCGGTGCTCTGCTCATCCGTCGGGGCCTTCCCATCCCCACCGTGATGGGCCGCATGTTCGTCTTCCGCCATGTCCTCCGGACGACTGACGCTTTCCTCGATATCGCGTGGGGTGAGGCTGCCCGCAACCAGGTACCTACCGTCCGGTGTTAATGCCGAACCGTGTGTATTGAGGGTATCCGGCATGGTGGACGTCACCTGGTAGCTTTCCAGGTCGATAACGCCGACGGCATCTGTCGAGCCCATCGGCACGAAGGCGCGATTACCGGCTGCCATCGCGGCGATCGATGCACCCATCACCACACCCGCCACCATGGAGTTGAGCCATGGCCGTATTGATTTGCGTTTCATGCTGGTATCTCCTTTGCTTTGCTGGAATACGCCGCGGGAAGGCATGCCCATGGGGACGCCGTCGACACGGCCGTTGGTGGCTTAGTTCCGGGGAGGTATGGTTTTTCTCCTCCGATTACCGTGATATGGATGTTCTTGTCGGTGCAGGTGCTGAGCCATGGAGTCACTCCCCTCGTCTTGATGTCTTGAATCAACTTGGTGGCCCGATCTTCATAGATCCAAGTCTTATGATGTTATGCCCCGTAACAATAGAGCAGAGAGGGGTGAGACCGAGCGTGGTGCAACTGATCGAGACATCATATTTCGATCATGTTTTCAAATCGTTTGACGACACTGATCATAGCTGTAAAAGCTGAAATTAAGCTGAAAATCCTAGTTTCGATATCGTTTGTAATTATCGACACTTCGTCGGCCTTATCTTTCAACGTAGTTGGCACCTAAATGCCGGACCCGCCGAGAATGCCGATACCTGGACCTCGCTCCTGGTGCCTGGACTCACCGAGAACCTCGGGGCCGACGCCGCCTTGTATCGCAAGCGCGGCAAGGCCGAAGCTTACATGGGTGAGGTAAAGTAGGTGCTCGACGTACACCTCTCTTCGACAGATCGCGGTGACTCAACTGTTCAACAGGTGATGCTGCCGACAAATGGTGGTTCACGCTCCTGAAGGGCCTGCCTCGACTGACCGCCCTGACCTGATTATCAGGCGTTGCTTCACAATCTGCCTTGCAGAAAGACGGTCACTTCGCTGGCCGGCGTCCACCGTTGCCTCATTGCTGATAAGTGATTCTGTATAAGTTTTCGCGCATAAATAAGCGAAGATTCATCAGAGGGGTATATCATGGCCCGGCGCTTCGTTTCTTTGACATCCGATCAACACCAAGTCGTCAATAACGCCTACCAGTACGGCGAATGGCGGCTAGCGACCATGGCTTGGAACATCAAGCGAATGCACCGCCTGACGGTAGGATAAGGCGCCCCTTACCCTGATATCATGACCAGAAGCGGCACAAGATGATGTCGTGGAGAGTGAAGGCGCCTCTCCCGACACATGACCGCTTATCCCGCGAAGAAACCAGAGTGGGGTCATCACCTCTGCGATTTACGTCCCTTAATCCGACAGACTGCTAGGCCTGATGGACATCCGCGTGATTGATCATGTGGTGGGGAGTGAGGGACATATATCGTTTGCGGAGCGGGGCTGGATCTAAGTGATTATATGACACGACAACATAGAGCCACGACACTTTCTTTCGAGAAGCGCCATGGCTCCATCTGAGTTATTTTTATCTGCTTTCGGCCAAGAGCAGTCTTTAAGCAAGCCCTGATGCTCAACAATGAACACTGGTGGAAGCTGAAAACTATCCTCCATAAAAAATCAGTAAGCCCTAATGTGTGAAAGGGGAAATGCCCATCCAAGCCGAGCAACATAGGGCGAGACATTAGCGGCCAGAGCCAACCCCGCGTACCGGTATGGGGCATCGTATGAGGCCACACGGAATTCTCATTGCTTTCTCACTCCGCAAGACTGATCTGGTGCTATAAATAAACATGCCGAACCTTCCCGGTGAGGCCGCGCGACCGGTGACGGTTGCGTCAGTCTGATCACCAGAACCAGGAGAGCAGTCATGCTGACAATACGAGATAGCAGCAATCATCCGATCCGGTTCGGCGGCGCCACTATATCCGCCATGATCATCGGGAGCCTGGGCCTGTCTGACCCAGCCCTGGGCACGGAGTCGGGGCGCAGTCAGGCCGAGACCCGTGCCATCATTGAAGAGGCCCTCAGTGCTGCCCCGCCCCAGGTCGCGCGGACCGCGACAGTGATCGACCTTGCCGGTGAGGTGGTGCTTGAGGGTAGCGGTAACTACACCTGCCTGCCGGGACCGCCGGGGTTTGCTGGACCGATGTGCCACGATGAGCAGTTCATGAAGTGGATGCAGGCCCTTATGAACGGAGAGGAGGCGCCACCGGTAACGGAGATTGGCACATCCTACATGCTCGCAGGAGACTCTCCCGACGGCGGCGCCAGCAATATCGATCCCGCGGCACGCACCCCAACCCCTGACAACCAGTGGGTAGTGGAAGGTCCCCATGTCATGCTCATTGTGCCTGACTCGACGCTATTGCAAGGTCTGCCTACCATGCCAGACACTGACGGGCCCTACGTGATGTGGCCAGACTCTCCCTACGCCCATGTCATGTGGCCAGTGGGTGAACGTCCGCAGCAGCGCGAGTTCGCCGATGAATGAAACCAGTGAGCAGGTCGGATCGCAGAGCTCTGACCTGCTCAGCCCGGGGACATTTGCTTTGAGGGAGTGCCGGAATGCTTTCAGTCAGCACGTAGTACGCTGGGCTGCACGACGACGTGGTACCCCTCGGCGGGACTGGCTGTAGCGATGGCCAAGATTCTCAATAATCGACCACATAAACCGGCGCGATTATTGACAGACCTGCCTATACTGTGACTGTAGACTGACGAAATGCCCACCAAAGGGTCGCTGTGAGGATGGGGTTAATCGCCAGCCGGGTCGTTTTCCTCAATTTCCCGCCCGTCGCCGCCTTCGACGCGTCCCCGAGCATACGTAACGGTGGTCGTCATGATCCAGCTTTCGCAAACCGCAATAGAGGAGTTAAAGGCCGATTTCTCGGGAAGCGTGATTCTTCCAGAGGATATGCAATACGAGGAAACGCGACAGATCTGGAATGCCATGATCGACCGCAGGCCCTCCATGATTGCCCGCTGCACGTCACCTGACGATGTTGTCCAGTCCCTAAACTTCGTACGCCGACACGACTTGCCTTTCTCCGTTCGTGGCGGTGGTCACAACATTGCGGGCAATTCTGTTTGTGACGATGGCGTAATGATCGACCTCGCGTTAATGAAGGAAGTAACCATCGATCAGAAACTTCAGCGCGGGTATGTCGAGCCAGGCTGTACGCTCGCGGACTTCGATGCCGCTGCCCAAGCGTATGGTCTCGCGACCCCGCTGGGCATCAACTCCACCACGGGTGTGGCCGGTCTGACCTTGGGCGGGGGATTCGGTTGGCTCAGCCGAAAGTACGGCATGACCATCGACAACCTGCTCGGCATGGACGTGATTACCGCCGATGGCCGACAGTTGCACGCCAGTGAATCGGAAAACGACGACCTTTTCTGGGGGCTTCGCGGGGGAGGCGGAAACTTCGGTATCGTGACCCGCTTCGAGTACCAATTGCATCCCGTAGGCCCGAATGTATTGTGCGGTCTCATCGTCTTTCCCTTCGACCAGGCGAAATCGGTCATCACGCAGTTCGCCCGTTTCACCGAGACAATGCCGGACGAACTCAACGTGTGGATGGTTACACGCAAGGCGCCTCCCTTGCCCTTCCTGCCCGAGGCAGTCCACGGGAAAAAGATCGTCGCTCTTGCCATTTGCTACGCAGGCGATCCCGTTGAAGGCGAGAAACACATCGAGCCGCTGCGAGGGTTCGGTACCCCATACGGCGAGCATATCGGTGTGCAGCCTTACACCGACTGGCAACAGGCTTTCGACCCACTGTTAACCCCGGGAGCACGCAACTACTGGAAGTCTCATAATTTCGCGACGCTCGACGAAGGGCCGATCGATGCCATCATCGAGTACGCGGGTGCCCTACCGTCTTCACAGTGCGAGATATTTATTGGCACGATAGGCGGTCAAACGGGCCGATCGCAACCCGAAGCAATGGCCTACTCGAACCGCGATGCCAACTACGTGCTGAACGTGCATGCCCGTTGGGAGACGGCTGCCGAGGACGCACGTTGTATTGCCTGGGCGCGTGAATTCTTCACCCGATCACAGCCGTATGCCAGTGGAGGCGCCTACGTCAACTTCCTGACCGGCGATGAAACCGACCGCATTGCCTTCGCCTATGGTGCGAGCTATGAGCGGCTGGTGGCACTCAAGAAGAAGTTCGATCCGACAAACCTCTTCCGTATTAACCAGAACATCCTCCCGGCCTGAAGGCCGTTTACGTGATAAATCTCTGTTTTTGTTTCTTATTGATCAAAATCCTAGTATCAGTGTGCGCCCTTGCGTTGGCGCTCTGAACTATCCGCGCTATGCCTGAGGATCACCGTCATGGTAACGAAGATTGCAGTCATTCAGAAACCTCCAGTGATGCTTCAGCGAGACACTACCATCGAGCAAATGCTCGAAATGATCGACGAGGCGGCTGCGGCAGGAGCGACTCTTCTGGTATTTCCCGAGGCTTATATTCCCGGCTATCCGACCTGGATCTGGCGACTCAAACCGGGGGGTGACATGACCTTGACCAGTGAAATTCATGCGCAACTGCGCAATAACGCTGTCGACCTAAGAGCCGGTCATCTAACGCCATTGCAGGATGCAGCGGCCCGCCATGCCCTGACCCTGGTGGTGGGTATCAATGAAATCGATAGTCGATATAGTGGCACGACCCTGTTCAACAGCGTTGTGCTTATCGGTCCGGATGGCAGCATTCTCAATTGCCACCGCAAGTTGATGCCAACCAACCCCGAACGCATGGTTTGGGGCATGGGTGATGGCAGCGGACTCCAGGTGATCGAAACGCCTGCTGGACGAATTGGCAGCTTGATCTGTTGGGAGTGTTACATGCCGTTGGCACGCTACGCTCTTTACACCCAGGCTATGGAGATTTTCATCAATCCGACCTGGGACTCGAGCGATACCTGTCTTGCCACACTTCGCCACATCGCCAAGGAGGGTGGCTGCTGGGTGATCAGTACCGCTACCGCCATCCAGGGAAGTGATATTCCCGAAACGTTTCCCGAGCGTAACAGGCTCTATGCGCCGGAAGAGTGGATCAATGTGGGCAATGCCGTCGTCATTGCCCCGACGGGTGACGTCACGGCAGGACCCATGAACCGAGAGAAAGGGATACTGTATGCGGAAATCGAGATCGAAACGGCCCTTCGATCGCGGCGTTCCCTGGACGTGGCCGGTCATTATAGCCGACCGGATATCTTCTCGTTAACGGTGAACCGCGCGCCACAGCCGCCCTCCGTGTTCATCGATTCTTGAGCTAATGTGCTCTCTGATTTTGTAGCGACAGCCGCTTTGGATCGCACATCGCCTGTTGACTAGCCTTAGCACACGTTAAGCTTGAATTGACCCATTCTTTGACCTCCACCCGATGGAGGATCATGCCATGAACGTTTCTACTGAAATCTCCTTAACACCTTGGAATAAAGGCAAGCTGGTTGGTCAGAAGGCACCTCTGCGTCTTAGAGATATCTGGGCCATCCGTGTTCGGCTGCAACTTGCCAAAAATACGAGAGACCTCGCTCTCTTTAATCTGGCCATCGATAGTAAATTACGGGGCTGCGACCTCGTCAATTTACGAATACGGGATATAGCGCATGGTGCATGTATATCCCCACGAGCCATTGTGATGCAGCAAAAAACGCATAGACCTGTACAGTTCGAAATAACCGAGCAAACCCGTACCGCTATTTTGGATTGGATACAGCTTGCTCAGCTCAGTAACGGAGATTTCTTGTTTCCCAGCCGAATAAATAGCGCAAAGCATCTTTCTACGCGGCAATATGCCCGTATTGTGAAAGCCTGGGTCACCGAAATAGGGCTTAGATGCGTCAATCTATGGCACGCACACGATGCGTCGCACCAAAGCTTCGCTGATATACCGTCGCACGAAAAATTTGAGAGCGGTGCAACTGCTTCTGGGTCACACGAAGCTGGAAAGCACCGTCAGATATCTTGGGATAGAGGTAGACGATGCTTTGGAAATGGCAGAGCAGACGGAAGCTTGATGTGTTCAAACGACGGCCTAGCATAGACCGTCGTTATCGGCCAAAAGCGGCCTTTCAGAACGTGTGCATATACGCCCAAGCCCTTCTATTATCTGTAATGCCATCATTTCAGGACAAACCGTTCATTTTGGGGAATCCTAAAAAACCGCTCTTGATACTTATATAAGCTCTGTTAAGCGCTATAGGAGCAATCGATGCTTACGGTAGTCGCTTTAAAGACATTGGTGATTTGGATCGGCATCCTCGTTTTAGCTGTGATCAATGGTGCACTGCGCGAGTTTGTACTTATACCCGAGCTCGGAACCCCGGCCGCACTAGTGCTTAGCGGGTTGCTGCTTTCGGCCTTGATCATGGGTGTGGCGTACTTATCGCTGCCTTGGCTCCAAATCAGCTGCCCCGTGCAGTTTTGGTTCGTTGGGTTGGGTTGGGTCGCACTCACGGTTGCCTTTGAGTTTTCATTTGGGCTCTGGCAAGGCAAGTCGTGGTCCGTTTTGTTTGAGGCCTATACATTCAGGAGCGGCAACATCTGGCCTATCATCCTCGCGGCAACGGCTTTTGCACCGTACATTGCAGCAAAGCTAAGGGGATGGGTATAGCGCCTAAACTTTATATTTGATCGGCAGTGGGGCTAGATGGAACGACAAAGCATGGAATGACGAACGGTTCTCTGTAAGTTCCTCCGAGGCAGCAAGTGTTGGGGTCGAACATTTTCGGCGGACGCCTCACTCAGTAATGTCTATGTGGAGGGCGCGCTCATCGATTACCTGTCTCCGGTGTATGTGGCAGAGCTAGCCGTGGAGGTCGCTGAATTGATCGGCGAGCCCGCCGACAGCCTGCTCGTCAAAGAACCGGGGACTACCACTCAGCCATCCATGTTCTTCAGGATCAGCCGGCAGTTCTGAAAGTGAGGCAACCTATGATTCCCGAGCACCCCGAACAAGACGGGATCGACCTGAAGGCGCTGATCCCGTTTGTCCTGATGACGTTCCTGATCACCTGGAGCATCACGGGTTTCTATATTTTCTTCAACGATTTCGCCGTCCGATTTCTGGGACAGATATCGGGGACGCACCCGTTGTTTTTTCTGGCCGTCTGGGCACCCGCCATCGCCGCCGTGGCGGTTATCCTTCATCGCCGGGGTACGACCGGCCTGAAGCACTTCCTTCAGCGTCTACGAATATGGCGCATTCCCGCCGGCTGGCTGCTTTTCATTATTTTCGGTATTCCGAACGTCTTCTTCCTGGGGGCGTTCATCAAGGGTGCGCCCTTGCTGTCGCCGATTTTCTCGGACGGCACAATGGCCGTCCTGATGGTCATGGTAATCATGCTTTTCCTTGGACCCGTGGAAGAACTGGGCTGGCGGGGGCTGGCGTTGCCCGTGCTCCAGCGCCACATGGCCCCGGTCTGGGCTGCCATTCTGATTGGCGCGGTCTGGGGCTTCTGGCACCTGCCGGCATTCTACCTCAGTGGCGCGGTTCATAGCGGGTGGGGCTTTGCGCCCTTCTTCATCGGCAACATCTGCCTGAGTCTTATCGTGACGCCCATTTTCAACCGCACCGGCGGCAGCCTCCTGTGGCCCATGCTTTACCACTTCCAGCTTATCAACCCGCTATGGCCAGATGCCCAGCCCTACGATACCTATGTTCTGATTGGCGTCTCGGTGTTGATTCTGGTTTTTCGGCGGGAGGCGATGTTTTCCAATAAATATGCCTCCACCGCTGTGATTCCACCAACCAACCGCTCGAAAGCCTAGACATGATCCGGGTCTGGTTATTGATCGTTCTCGCAGGGCTGTCGGGGTTGGCCCCCGGCGTCACCGAAGACAAAGTTCGCCAGGTGCTGTCGAACCTGCAGGAGTGCCATGGTTTCCCGGGGGCGACAGTTGCCTGGGCCGGTCCTGGCAACACGGCTCATGCCTTGGCCGTCGGCATGGCGGATCCGGACAGTGAGACGCCTATGTCGCCAGATAGTCGCATGCTGGCCGCCAGTATCGGCAAGTCCTTCGTCGCTGCGGCCATACTGCGCGCTGCCGAAGACGGTCAGCTTGATTTGGATTCGCCTATATCGACCTGGCTTGGTAACCAGGAATGGTTCTACCGGCTTCCCAATCACGAAACTCTAACGCTGCGTCACCTGCTGACCCATACCGGTGGTTTGCCCGACCATGTCTACCTTCCGGCATTCCAGAGACTATTCCAGCGGTCCCGCACCAGCGCGGAGGCACCTGACACCCAGGATCTGATCAATCTGATACTGGACATGGAGTCATTGTTTGCTCCCGGAAAAGGCTGGGCGTACTCAGATACCGGATACCTGCTGGCTGCACGGGTCCTAGAAGCCGTGACGAGCCATCCGTGGACGGATTACGTCAGGATTCACTTCCTGAAACCGCTAAATCTGGAGGCAACCATGCCATCCGACCAGCGTCATATAGCAGGGCTGGCAACGGGTATCACCAGTATAGAGAGCCCTTTCGGGTTACCTGAGCGCACCATGGATGAAGATGGCCGGCTCGTTTGGCACCCGGCTGTGGAGGATGCCGGGGGCGGATTCGTCAGCACCGCTGGCGATCTTGCGCGTTGGGGTCGGGCCCTCTGGTCTGGCCAGCTGCATTCCGAGGCCAGTTTCAAAGCCATGATGACCGGCGCTCCCATGAGCGAAGACCGCCCGGAGGTCACCTATGGACTTGGTGTGGTCATCGAGCCAACGGAACAATTTGGCGAGGTCCGTGGCCACCGGGGCTGGATACCCGGCTATGTTTCTTCGCTCAGGTATTACCCGGATTACGATATCGCGATCGCCGTACAGATCAATTCAGATATTGGCATGATGGGGCAAGAGGGAAGCTTTATGCGGGTGGAAGCCGAGATCACCGAGGCCATTCTCACCCCGTTCTTTAAAGGAGAAAGTCACGATGGACTACTCAGAAAAAGTCAGGGAGATCTGGCAGCCCCCTGAGCCTGGAACAGTGGCGCCGGATTACAGAAACCTAGTGCGGTACGCGACCCTGGCCGCATCCAGCCACAACACCCAGCCCTGGATCTTCAAACTGGAACAGAATCGGATCCGGATTTTTCCAGATCTGTCACGGCGTTGTCCCGCTGTAGATCCCGATGACCACCACCTCTATGCGAGCCTAGGCTGTGCCGCCGAGAATCTGTTGCTGGCAGCGGAAGCCGCGGGGCTAAAGGGCCACTGCTCCTACGACGCCTCGACCTTTGGTGTACAAATTAATTTTGAGGAAACGCCCCCCTTTCGGTCACCTTTGTTCGAAGCCATTCCCAAAAGGCAGTGTAGCCGGGTGGAATACGATGGATCGCAACTCTCCGCCCAGCAGTTGCAGCAGCTGGAGAAAGCCGGCCAGAGCGAGGGCGTCTCCATCAAGCTGTTCACTGATGCTGACCAAAAAGAGCAGATAGCCCGTTACGTGGCTGAAGGCAACTCCGCCCAATTTGGCGACGCTGCATGGGCCCGGGAGCTTGAATCCTGGATTCGCTTTAACGGGCAAGAGGCAGTAACCAGCAGTGACGGCCTGTATGGACCGTCCATGGGTAATCCCGCGGTGCCTCGCTGGCTTGGATTGCTGGCGATGCGCTTCGGGCTCTCTGCGAAAAAGCAGAACCGGAAAGACGGCCGGAACATACGGAGCTCATCTGCCATTGCCGTACTGGTTTCCGATATCGACGACAAACCCCATTGGATTGAGTCGGGCCGTTGCTATGAGCGACTCGCCCTGCAGGCAACTGCGCTGGATTTAAGAACGGCCTTTATTAACCAGCCGGTTGAGGTGGCACCCTTACGCGCGGAGTTTGCCCGTTTTCTCGGTGTCGGGAATCGACGGCCGGATCTGATAGTGAGAATCGGTCGTGGGCCTGAAACGCCACGATCCTTGCGCCGCCCGGTGGAGGAGGTTCTTGCCTGAGCAATTACCGATGCATAATACAGCAGAATGATGATCGTTCTTGTAACCGGACTCGTCTGTAGGTTCGTCATGCTCGTCGAGCTTTTTGGCGAAAAGAAGCAAGGACAAAATGATGACCTGGATCACGCAACTCACCCTGTTGCTCCTGCCTGCCCTGCTATTGGGCTGGCTCGCTCTGTTTCCGACAGCGGGCACGCTGGCATTTGCACTTCAGGTACTGTCGATTGGTCTCATACTTTTCGGGCTCAGTCTCGCTGTCCTCTGGACGGCGCCTCCTCCGTCCTGGGTGCCTTTTCTTTACGGTCTAGTCATTCTGTTGATCGTGACCCAGCAACTGATAACCAGTCACTTTTCCACCCACGGCCAAGAGCAGTCTTTTGTCACATTCTTATATAATGCCCTGGGTGAGCTGCGCTGCTTTGCCACATCGGCTCCACACCGTTGTTAGCCCCGTGCACCAAACGCCTCATGGAACGTGACCACTCCGCTGGGAAACGATGGTCCAAACGACAATGTCTGAAAATACTCCGGTGGCACATCAGACAGTATCAAGCTGGATTCAGGCTTGAAGCCGTAACGTGAGTAATACGCTGGATCTCCCACCAATACACAGCCCGCCGCGCCCTGCTCCTGCAATAGACGCAGAGCACTCTGCATGAGGAGACTGCCGATGCCTTTTCTTTGAAGTTCCGGCTTGACCGAGATTGGGCCGAGCCCATACCAGCCCTCAGAACCATCCGAGATCGAAACCGGCGATATCGCCACATGGCCTACGACTTCTCCCTCCTGCTCAGCCACGAGCGAGATGGCAAGGGCACCAGCCTTACGCAGGGCATCAACAATGAACTGTTCGGTATGCGCCGTGTGCGGTGCGTTGAGGAACGCACCGCGCGTTAGGTCGTGGATGGCCGCAGCATCTGAAGATAACTCCTGACGAACAACCAAGTTCATCGCACATTTTCTCTCGGGGGCTAACAGTTCAAAATTCCTGGGAAGGCCGCTTTGGGTCGTCAGTTGCCTCCTCCATTAGAGTAGCCTGAAGACCGGCATCCGGCCAGAAGCGGTCTTTCAGCATAGTTGATATAGATCTGCCTACACTCGAGTAAAACCAAAGTGACACGGAGTTTTTGACTCCTAAATTTAAATAACCGCAGTATTAACTTTCTTCTTCCCCTTGAACGTTCACATGCTGAACCGGACGTTGTATAGCGGCGTCACGGCCCGCTGGGTGACGGGAGATGCCGTTTATGGCGAGTTCTTTCAGCTGCGTAGACTCTGGAGGAGCGTGGTCAAGGCTATGTGATAGCAGTCAGCCGTAAAGCGTATGTCTGGCAGGGGCTGGAACAACGTAAAGTGGGCGGCCTGCTGGACCCCGTTCAGCGACGGGGCGGGTTAGCCAGGGGCCCCGTGAGTATGAGGGGGTATCTCTGCCGGTGAATCTGGGCCTTTCGAGGGTTGGTAGCGAGGGGGTACTGGTACGACGTTCTCTGGATATCGGCCCCAGGAAATGACGGCGTATTTAACCTTTGCGCCCTGCGGTACGTCACTCGAAGACCTCGAGCTGGCAGCTGGGGCCCGGTGGAATATCGAACGCCGTTTCCAGAAAAGCAAATCACAACGGGGACTGGATCAATATGAGGTACGAACCTGGCATCGCCATATCACGCTGGTGATGGCTGCCTACGCTTTGCTGGTCGCGTTGCGCCGACATCAGCTAAAAAATCCTGTTGCTGAACTTGGGTGGGCAAGGCCCGCCGTTCTCTACCTAGCTGAAATACGGCGATAGCTGTGCTTTATCCCCTATTGCCAGCGACGAACGCGGCTACCAGTACTATCACTGGGTAAGACGCCAGCGGACCATAACCCTGTCTCTCGATAATTATTTGTGACTTAGTACTAACAAGCCATTACCCTACGGCGTCCCGAAATATCGGCAAAGCCCGCTCAATCATCTCGACGTTGGCCGTCAGGCTGATCCGAAAGTGGCGTCGCCGCTCAAAGAGAGTGCCGGGCAACACGAACACGGATCGCGCGGCCAGGGTTTCTATAAAGCGCAGCGCGTCGCCCCCAGGAGCCTCACCCCACAGATAGAATGTTCCTTCCGGATGAACCATTTGATAGCCCCACTGCTCTAGCGAGTGGAGCATTAGATCCCGCTTCGCGGCGAGGGCATCAAGATCAATCGACACATTCTCCAAAGAAGCTACCGAATACTGCATGAGCGCGCTAGGAAAGGTCCAACCCATCGACATCTGGACGGAGAAAGTCGCACCCTGCAGTTCCGCACGCTGCTCTGCCGGGAGACGGGGTGAGATCGCCAGGTACCCGAGCCGCTGGCCGGGAGCAAGGAGCACTTTGCCGTAGCTGTAGTCAATCAACGTCCATGGGTAGAGCGCAGCCGGGCTCACGAAGGGCGCGTTGTTGAAACGGATGCGTCGGTAGGGTTCGTCCGAGAGCAGCCAGATGCGTGCGCCTATACGGTTGGACGCAGAGTCGAGTAGATCGGCGAGCGCCTGCAATTGCTCTTGCGGATACACCCGGCCAGTGGGGTTGTGAGGGCTGTTGACGACGACCATGCGCGTATTAGGAGTGATGGCAGCATCGATCGCTTCCAGGTCAAGGTCGAAGTCAGGTTCGCTCAGGCCGGCTTTGATCGGGACGAGATCTGCAGCCCTCAGCATCGAGGCGTAGCAGAACCAGCCGGGAACCGGGATGACCACCTCGTCGCCTGCGTCAAGCACCAGGCGAAAGGCGAGCGCAATGGCGGCGAAAGCGCCATGCGTCAGCGCGATATCCTCGGGCTCGAAATCAAGCCCAAGCTCGCTGGAAAGCGCTTTGGCAATGAAGGTCCGCGGCTCGTGCTCACTAATCTTGTAGGCAAACCACTCCGGATTCTGCGGTTGAAGGTTCCGTGCGAGGGTCTCCACAAGACCGGCAAGTGGCATCTCGTGGGGATTACCGAAGGTGAAATCGCAAGCCCCTGCGGCGCTCCTTGCTTCCCCGTAGCTTGAACGGAGGAAAAAGTTTTCCACCAGTGCGAACTCTGCTGCTGCATTCCGGCTCCGCTGTGAGAGTACCGTCATAACTGCACCTCTATTCGCAGGGGATAAAGATGATAGTGTAGTAACTTGTCATTGACACCGCCGAATATTTTCTGTGGCAGTTATATAAAAGCTGAACGGACCATCCTAGCTTGACCAAGCCTCACAGAGAATTTGGTTGGTATTGATTTAATCTTTGGTGTGTTGCGACCATAATCTACGAGAACACTGACCAATGAGAGATAATCCGTGTCGATTCTCAATACCTATTTACAGAAAGAACAGCAGCTAAAGCAGCTTGAGGAAGAACTGGACAGGCTGAAGAACGACGAGCGCCTCAAGACCGAGATGGACTTCAAGAACCACCTTGAGAACTTGATGCGCGAATTCGACAAGTCCGCCGCTGACGTCATCAAGCAGCTGAGTCCAACCCAATCCGCTGACAGTAATGCCAAGAGCACGAGCAGTACCAAGCGCAAGCTGAAGATCTACAAGAACCCAAACACAGGCGAAACCGTCGAGACCCGCGGCGGCAACCAGAAGACACTGAAGGCCTGGAAAGAAGAGTATGGTGCCGAAACAGTTGAGGGCTGGTTGGTGATGACCAAAGACTAGGTTTTGTACGAAAAGTTGGCTCGCAAGCAACGGTCGATGCATGCCACGCATACCATCGCCTTAAAGCTACTTGCCAGCTTTTCATAGCGTGTGGCGATGCGGCGTAACTCTTTAAGCCAGCCAAAGCAGCGTTCTATCGCATTCCGTTGCCGATATTTGGGTTGATCGAACCGTCTGGGTAGCCCAGGCCGTGTTCTTCGGTGCATGTTGCGCTGAGCAATCACGGGTTTCATGCCGTGTCTGTCGCAATAATGACGCAACTCATCGCTGTCATATCCTTTATCCGCCACCATATAGCGACTACGTTTGCGTGGTCGCCCGACGTTACCTGGTAGATGAATTCTCTCCAATGTCGGAACGAAGTGCCGAGAATCTGCCTCTTGACCAGGAGACAGCGTGAACGCCAGCGGCCAGCCATGGCGATCACAAACCAAATGTATTTTGGTCGTTAACCCCCCGGTCGTTAACCCCCCGCGACTACGGCCAAGCGCATGATCTAGCGGTTCTTTCGAGCCCCCTTTTTACCGCCTCCAGCGGCAGCGCGTGTGGCCCGCACGGAAGTGGCATCGATCATCCACGTGTCCAGGTCCATAAGCCCATCTTCACGTAACTTGAGCTGCAAGCGAGAAAGAACCGCTTCAAAGGTGCCGTCATCACGCCACTTGCGGAACCGGTCATACACCGTCGACCAAGGACCATATCGCTCGGGTAAATCACGCCATTTGGCGCCAGAGCATAATACCCAGAAGATGCCATTGAGCATTTGTCGGTCATCACGCCTGGGTCTGCCCATGGTTTGAGGGGGTGACACGATATCTTCAATCTGTGCCCAGCCGTCATCTGAGATCTCGTAACGTCCGACCATTGCTTTCCCCTATGCTGCTTTTGCATAGCTAAAATTAGCAGATAAGGCTTTTCGTACAAAACCTAGCTACTCCGCGCCCTTCGGCCATGAGCGGAATTTCAGCGAGAGCTGATGTAACGCCACAGGTAAGTTGCGCATGGAGCAACGCGGAATACGTCAACTTGATCCAATTGTTAGCTGTCATCTATTTGTTCTTGGTCTCCATGCGTGTGCTATCACCAATAAATCATGCTACGGCAATATTCGAGCAGAAACCGTGATAACGTTTTGTATAGTGGCTATGTGACTTCATCACGAGTCAACTTTTGATATACACCAAGACCGACTACCAACAAAATAGCTGCAATTAACAAGAAAGTGGGGTAGATCAACGTAGTAATGTCTTTTGACCCGGCGTCAAAAATGAACACTAGGGATTCCAGGCTTATAGCAATGGCAATTATGACGAGAAACTTTAATAAAGCCTCCCTCTGTTTTTCAGGCGACTTCGTAGCACTGCTGCTGAAAACTTCTTCCTCCAACAAGAATTTGGACACATCAAAAACAGCCATTCCAATCACGATCAAGCCGATGGCATTAAGAAGGGCTGCAATAAGCAAGGTCTTTTCGTGTAACGAGAGCCATATATCCCATAAGGCAACGCCCATCATTGTGAGACTTATAATCCCCAAGCTCAAGCTGATGAGCCCATAAACAGCACGCCCTATCCAATCAGAAATATTTTTCGCCTTATTCATTTTTGCTCCGATCCGCCAATTGATTTGCTGGCATATGTTACTGCTAACAGGCATTAGACAGCACGCCCTGATATTGGCTGAGCACGCTCGCGCGTTCAACAATATTAAGCCGCACGCCGCCTCCTACCTAAATCTACTGAAAAACCATAATACTAAGTATAATTCGGCAATATAACACCAATTATAGTGCATGCGGCATAACACGGACCGAGATGCTCGATGCCTTTGTCGAGATGGCCGCTTTGGGTCGTTTAGCTACATATGCCATTAAAACTAAATGCACAGAAAACAATTGGCATTGCTTAAAAGCCCACGTCCTGCGTCAGAGGCTTGCTTGCAACGCTTATAACGACAGTAGCGGACTCGAAGGCTTCTGTCATTCCTACATAAGCAAATACGCGATTTTAGTGAGCTGGTAGCAGTTTCAGGTGGCAGCAAAAGCCACAGACTGCGATGTCCCAAAAGGGAGATTCGTCCAAAGGCATCCTGTGCGTTTCAACAGAAGCCAATGCAAAAGTGTGGGTTAAAAACATACAGAATCAGGTAGGGGCCGGGGTCACCCCCAAGAACAGCGCCAGTCAAGGCGCTGCGCGCCATGCCTGGCGCACCCATAAAAGGGCCGCCGATCGGTGATCGGCGGCCCTTGATATTACCCTTTCAGTGCGCCGGCATGGCCAGCGCCTGGATCAGGCAGACTTGGCAGTCTTGGCGGTGGTATTGATAGTGTCAGCCGCCTGCTTGACGTTGCTCTCAGCAGCCTTTTGGGTCTGCTTGACGTTCTCTTCGGTCAGCTTCTGGCTATCCTTGACGAAGTCCTGCTGCAGGGCCACGACCTTCTCGGCATCGCCCTTCAGGCGCTCGGTCAGGTCCTTGGCGACTTGCTGCTGGCCTTCCATGTACTCGCGGAGGCCTTCGGCATCCTTGACGTTCATGAGGTTGCGCAGCTGCGTCAGGCTAGTCTCGGAGTAAGCCTTGACAGCGTCCTGCTGGGCGTTGACCAGCTTCTCAGTATAGTTCATGGAAAGCTCGGCGTAGGCGCGAGCCGGACCGGAGAACATGGATTCGAACTGATTAGTGATCTGCTTGGTGTCAAATGCGTTGGTCATGATGAGAACCTCCGGGTTCTGAATGCGATGGAACGGGAGATTCCCGCTCTGTTGCAGTGCACAATAGCAGGGTTTTTTGTGCAGTGCAATATTTCCGAAGGCAGGACGTGAGAACTGCGGCATTTCGAACGGATGAGACATGGCGACACGTCACTGGCGATGCCACCGAAGCATCCGAAACGGCCTGATGGTTGACTGAGGTGGATAATCAAGGAGAACAAACAGAAAGGAATCAGGCTGCTTCTTCCAGCAGTCCCGTAGCAAAGTCCATTTCATAGGTAAGTTTTTTGAGCAACTGACGCCGTCGGTCGTCGGTTATATGCCGGACGTTATCGTAGTTCAATTCAATATCTTTGAGCGTGGCATGAATATGTGAAAGCACCAGGCCGGCCCTTTCCTTCAACGTGGTATCCGAAGGAAAGTACCAGGAAGACCCATCAGCGAGGTCAATGCGAACGGATTGGTCAATCATGAACGTTCTCTAGAGTTGGGAGAAAATAGCTGAGAGGAGCTAGAAATAAAAATCGCCCTGCGGGCAGGCTAGAAAACAGGACAATGGAAACAGGTATGGGGCAAGGCCTCCTGGCCATATCGAGCGTATCCTTGCTCGTCACCCCATGCCGCCAAGGTAACTTCCCTAACCTAGGTGTGAATTCATCTAAGTTAAGTTAGCAGCGCTCAAAAATTCAAAGTCACTCTGAAATGACCCAGATCAAGAAAAGCCTCGCCTCATCTACCTGGAATTCAAGATTCACACCTATTGTGAATTTTCAAAGGCTGTTTCCGACTTTCTGCTTGTACTCAGGGCTGGACATAGCGTCAATTTCCTGTCGAATACAGTTCAGCGGTCAGGCGTTGTTGCGTTGCAGGGCGTCGAGCCCCTCGAGCAGGCCTTGCATGTCGTCGGCGTGTTCTTCCTCTTGGGCGAGGATATCCTCGATGATGCGCCGTGTGGTTGGGTCCTGGTCGCCGAGATAGGCGGCAATTTCACGATAGCTGTCGATGGCGATGCGTTCGGCGATCAGGTCTTCCTTGATCATGTCCCGCAGGTTCTCGCCGGGCACGTATTCTGCATGTGCCCTCGACACCAGGCCTTCTGGCGAGAAATCAGGCTCACCGCCCAACTGGACGATACGCTCGGCCGCCCAGTCGGCGTGTTGTTGTTCCTGTCTGGCATGCTCCTGAAACTCGTCTGCCGCCACCTTGGCGCTGAGGCCGGTCGCCATGTACTGGTGACGCTTGTAACGCAGCGTGCAGACGATCTCGGTGGCCAGTACTTCGTTGAGCAGCCGGATCACCGTCTCGCGATCGGCGTTGTATCCGGCAGTGACGGCACCGTCTTCGATATGCTGGCGGGCACGGTCGCGAATCGTCTTGATGTCGGTAAGAAAGGGCTGGCTGGTCATGGCGGGGTCTCCTCGGGTCGGCCATGTCATGGAGTTCTTCCCAAGCGTAGAACATCCCTGCCGCCGACGCGAAACTGCGCTCAGACCGCGCGAGTCACGGCGCGGGCTTATCGGAAGCGGCCATTCCGCGGTTGTGCCTCGTTACCCTCTCGGAGACGCTCGATGGACGCATTGCCCTGCTGCGACAGGGTCGCCAGGAGGTCGATCTGCTCATCCAGCCGGAGCAGGGCCTCCTGACGATAGGTCGAGAGATCATCGATCGCGCCCATCACCTCGCCGAAGGCCTCCTCGAGCACTTGCACGTCGAGCATCGCGCCGGATGCCCGCTTCTGAATATCCACACCTTGCTGGCGCAGCGCCTTGGCGGTCCCGCCGATCATCTGCGATGTGGTGGTGTTGAGGGCTTCGATGCGATCCAGCACTAAGCGCTGGTTGGCCATGGCCACAGACCGCCACGGTGAGGGCCGAGACGGTGACGTTGATGACTTCCAGCGCCAGCACGCCCTGCTGGCTCACCGCCAGTTGCGGCTGGAGGTCGACGATACGCTGACGCAGGGGAAAGAGCAGTTCTTCCTCGAGGAAGCGACGCCGCGGATCATCGGCGGCGATCTGGCGGTTCAGCTCGCGCAGGATATCGCGCAGGGCCTGCTGGTCATCGTTCAGGGTGAGGTTGTCACGATGCAGCATGTCGCGACCGCCTTTCAGGTCCTCGATAACCGCATCCAGCGCCTGCTGGGCATTCTCGAACTTTTGGAAATAGCGCTGCAGGCGGCTGTCGATGCCGGGAATGGTCGCCAGCGCTCGGGGCAAGGCGATGGCGAGCCGGATCCGTCAGCCCCTAGTGCTGGCTTACTCAAACGCCTCTGAACAAGAATAACGCTGACTGCAGCTCAGTTCACCTGGTGCGCTCCAATGTCGGCGCAATCAGTCTGGGTTAACCAGCAAAGGTGAACATCGAATGTCGATAACATCAGAAAAGCAATTACCCGAAGCGGTAGCAGCCTGGCGTGATCCAGAAATGGACTCGGTTAAATGAACCGAGACCCCCAAGGATCCGAACAAGGGCTATATCGCCCTGCTTGGCTGGAGCGTCAATGCGATCAAGGCTGCGCAAAAGTTTGATCGTCGCTATGTCGTTGTTGCTCCCGATTGGGCTGCGGATTTCAGACTGGGGAAACTGTGCTCAACATTATTTGAGACCTATATCACTCCTGTGACCCCCAGCCCCTGGGACCTTCTCATTCACAGGAGTGCGCTCTATGCCCCCACCTTGTTTACGCTGCACAGCCACACGCACGCTCAACCTCGAGATAGCCCGGCACCTCGGTATTGCCAGTGGCGCACTGATGGGTGGAGCCGTTGGCGCCTATCGCGCGTTCAGCTCTGATGGCACCCCTGACCCTGCTTCGCGTTTTCCACTTGCCAAATTACCTATGGCGGTCATGGGCGCAAGTACCGGTGGGTTAGCGGGCTCTCTTGCCGTGCAACGCTGTTTCTCTCAGTGGATGCCGCCCGGCGAAGGCACGCCCTGGCTGTGCTTGTCGTGCGGCTATGCTTTTCGTCAGCCGACGCTCTCAGTGGCCTCCCCTCCTGATCCTCTCGCCGCTTGGCGGCTAACCCTCTTTCTTATCCAACCTGATGCGCTGGCTACCCGCCGGCGTTTTCGTGTTTTAAAGTAGTCATTTTCATGGCACATCTCGTTGAACAAATGGCCTACGTTGGCGATACCCCCTGGCATGGCCTGGGGCAACAGCTTTCCCGCAACCAACCGCTGGACGTCTGGCAGCAACAAGCCGGAATGAACTGGCACATCGAAGAAGCGCCGGTGCGCTTTATTGTCGAAAGGGGCAAGCCATCTGGGCAGCATCCACTCTTTTCCCCGAGCAGAAAGTGCTTTACCGTTCCGATTCCAAGGCGTCGCTGATAGCCTTTGGCAACACCTGGAAGCCCAGGTATCCGATGATCAGCAAACCCTCTGGTGGCTGATGGCCATGGGGGCTAACGTGGAAGTGTTGAGTCCGGAGAACTGGAAGAAAGAAATTTTCGATAGTGCCAAAGAAATTCTGGCTAGGATGGAGAACAAAGACATGAAAAAAACTGCTAACAGCAAATGATTATCATCAATCGACAACTCTATTTATAACCCAAGGACCTAGTGTCACAAGGTAAGTGCTTTTTGGGAAAGAATCTAGCTTTCATAGCAGTACAATCAGCAGGGAGCTCCGGCGAGATACCTTCTCTGGTGTTTGGTCCCGCAAAGTACTGGTTAGGATTATCATAAAACCTCTCAGGTTCTTTTTGCCATTGCAACTTGGACGTTCGGTCCACCGCGACAAACAGGTAGGCCTTGCCCTCGCCCGTCCGAATTTCACTGATGTCGATATGCAGGTAACCGATCGGGTAACGCTTGAATGGCTTCTTCTCGCGTTTGTGCCCGCTATCCTTCGGTAATTGACTGATGCCATGCCGCTGGTAAAGCCGATGCAGACTCGACCGGGTTAGCGAAAGGATGTCTCGCTGAAGGGCATGAAGGCAATCATCAAGTGGCAGCAAGGTCTTCTGCCGGAAGGTGACGGCGGCGGCTTCCAGCGATGTCAGTGACGTGGAACGAGGGGCCTTGGCCCCATCCGGGTATCTTCGACGGTATCCCGGTCACGCCACTTGTGCACGGTTTCGGGATTGAGACCGTAGCGACGACTTAGTGCCGCGACCGAATCCGTCGATCGCTGTATGTCTGTTCGGATGGCGTGCGTGGTCGTGGCGCGTTTATGAAGAATCTGAGCCATGGATCATCCTACGATAATAGTTCGTAGCATAGACCATTACTCTTCGGGACCACACACCTAGGTGGCAATGCTTAGAAGTGATAGACCATAGCCAGCTCTACTTCCGCCGCAAAGTCTTCGCGGGCAATGGGGCTATCTCGCACATCGCTGCTGTAATACTCCAGTTCCAGGCCGGAAACGATTTGAATATGCTCGCTCAAATAGCGTCGATCAACAAGTCGAAGGCCGGTAGAGCGGTAGCCACTATCTAAATCCGTCTCTGCAAGTCCGGATGTTGTGGCTTCTGATGGGCTAACTCCAAATTCTCTATTCAGGTTGTTACTGTCACCAAACTTGACATAGACAATAGTTTCTGTTCCGCTTCCGTCCTGCTGGGAGCCGAACCGGTGCCCGGCCAAAAGGAACCCCAGCGCACCGAAATCGCTATCTCCCATAGAAATCCGCGTACCAATATAATTTCGCCACTCGCCATCAAAGGCATACCTGACCTCACCAGTGCCAGTAAACTCATCATCCCTCTCATCAAGGCCGTCCAGCCTGCCGTCATCAGAATCACCTTCCTCACGTTCACCATCGAAACCCAAGTCGACCTGGATGTACCATTGATCCTTCTGGCGAGTCGTCCATGACAGTTCCAGCCCTTCCCAAGAGAAAAGGTGGTTTCTCTTTCTCCATTGGATGGCTCCGGCCGGATCCAGTTCAAATTCATATTCGTCCGAACCAGCGTAGGCTGTTTCGTATTCAACTCCCAAGCCAAGAGCAATTCCCCAGCCAGACCCTCGGGTGAAGTCCGGGGTAAATGGCAGAGGAAACAGAGGTGTCACCTCCTCAGCGTGAGCCGCTGTTAGATTGAGGGCGGTCATCGCCGTTACAATACTTGCTATCAGTTTAAATTTTCTCATTCCAGTTTCTCCGGGTCTCCGCTTATATACTCGTATAGCCTACCTTGTTGTATCGTGCTGGATTTTTTACGAAAAGTAGATTGCCCATGCTACAGCCGCATAGGTGAGGTATGGCAGGACACTACGAACTCTCCGAGCACAGCTGGGCGCTGATCAAGGACATCGTCTCACCATCCTAGGAGATGGGCCGGCCCAGGCGGGATGACCGCCAGGTGTTGAATGGCATCTTCTGGGTCCTGTACTCGGGGGCCAAATGGCGCGACTTGCTGGAACGCTATGGTCCCTGGACCACGGTGTATGCCCGATTCCGTCAGTGGCGTGATGGTGGCACCTTCGACGCCGTGCTGGCACGCCTACAGCTCAAGCATCGCGAGGATGGTCTGATGGACCTGGACACCTGGATGATCGATTCGACATTGATCCGCGCCACCCGGGCCGCCTCTGGAGGGGGGTAAAAAGGGGGAACAGGAAGAACCCGTAGACCATGCCCTGGGGCGGAGTCGAGGTGGCATGATGACCAAGTACCGGGAGCGAAACGTGATTGAACGCGGCTTCGCCTGGCTCAAGGAGCTACGGCGCGTCGCTACGCGCTATGACAAGCTCGCCAGTAGCTTTCGCGCCATGGTATGCCTGGCTTGCATAAACCATTACACTCCGGGACCAAACACCTAGTCTCGTACCAATCCCAAGGCCTCATGTGCCGCTCAAACGTTGACCTTCAACTCAGTGATTCAAATCTTGTTGTAGTCGAAAACGTTAATATCCAACGGGACAACCCGATAACGTTTATTCACCAGCCCGCACCCTCCACCGCTTCACTTACACTATGCGAGAGATACCGCATGTGTCCGTTTATCGCCAGCTGGCTATACATACGACCGACATGACCTTCCCTTAGATTCCAGTTGCGTGGTTATCAATGGCAATGTATAGGAAGCGCTGCCAGCACTCGTGGCCCTGGACCCTGTCACACCGATAGACGGCTTGCCGCAGAAGACGCAGCAGACCATGAAAGCCGTTCACTGCATGCCAAGTGCATTGATGAGCGTTTGTGCAATCGACAGGAGATGTTCGTCCTGCCAGCGGTCAGCGATAAGCTGCACCCCTACGGGTAGTCCGTCTTGCCCCTTGCTCAGTGGCAGGTTGAGGCACGGCACCCCGAGCAACGTCCAGGCCCGGCAATAAACTGGATCCCCGGTGGCATGAAGGCCCGCCGGGGCAACTCCTGGGGCACTCGCTGCCAGGATCACATCTACCTCATCGGCAAACACCCTCGACAGTGCCTGTTTACACTGCTCGGCCGCTAGCAGGGACGCCCGATAGTCGGCATAGGATGTCGCCAAGCCCTGCTCGATCAACTCGACCAGTCTGGCTCCCATATCCTCGCCATGCTGTTGAAATTCACTGGCCAGCGTCTGCGCCGCTTCATAGGCCAGCACCACTTGGTGATGCATGACGAGATCGTCATAACGACTATCCAGGGGCAACGCAAACACCTTGGCGCCGGCCTGTTCCAGGCGCCTGGCGGTACTGGACAAAGCCTGCTCTACATCGGGGTCTAGCGGCCTGTCACCCGGCAGGTTACGCAGCCCGACGCGGATGTCGCCGAGATCGGGTAGTGCCTCGATGACGTCAGAGCGGGTCAAGGCCGTGAAAGTCGTGCAGATATCCTCGATGTGTCGGGCAAACCAGCCCAGCGTATCCATCGAGGGAGCAAAGGCCTTGATTCCCGAGAAGGACACCGTATTGATGGTGGGCTTGAAGCCGAATACACCACAGTAACTCGCCGGACGAATGATGCTTCCGGCCGTCTGTGTCCCTAGGGCGAGAGGCACCATACCGGCCGCTACAGCGGCCGCCGAGCCACTGGATGAGCCACCCGGGGTTCGTGAGAGATCCTGCGGATTGCGCGTCTTGCCAGGCGTGAAGTAGGCAAATTCGGTGGAGACAGTCTTGCCCAGCGGCATGGCCCCCTGATGCTTGAGCAGGGTGACCACAGCGGCATCCACAACAGCCCCCGGCGAGACGAGATAGCCCCCGGTCCCCCAGGTGGTCGGCATGTCAGCGGTGTCGATGATATCCTTGATGCCCACCGGAACACCGCGCAACAGCTGTCCGGGGCACGGCAGAATCGCGGTCGACGTCGGCGGCATGAGGTATTCCCAGGCCTGAACGTCCGCTTCAAGCGCCTCGATCCGTGCCTGGCAGGCATGCCACCAAGCCAGGTCCTCACATTCCCCTCGGGTAATCTGGGCCCGGAAGGCGTCAATGGTGGTGTCATCGAGCTCGGTCATGCCTGCACTCCTCTCACGCTGAAGGGTCACCGGATGCCGTGACCGTGTCACGCTGATGTCACGGGGCCGGAGGGGCACCGAGAATGGCAAGGCTGTTACCCAGTTCGGCCTCGATAGCCTGGCCGATGGCCAGCAGCCGCGCGTCCTGCCAGGGTCCGGCCAGCACCTGTAAACCTACCGGCATGCCAGCATCGTCCTTGCCCACCGGCAGTGTCAGCCCGCAGAGGCCCATGAAGTTCCCCACCACCGTATTGCGCAGGGCTTGCATGTTGGCCTTGGGATAGGCCCCTTCCGGCTCGAGGCTCTCGAGGGTCGGCGGCGTCAGCGTCACGGTCGGGGTCAGCAGGGCATCGACACGCGTCAGGCAGTCAGCGGCACTTGCCGTCAGCGACTTGAGCACGTCACAGCGCCGGACATATTCCCAGCCGGGGATGTCATCGGCCGCCTTGACCCGGGCCGCCACATTGGGATCCAGACCGTCGATGGCCTCCGGTAGCTGGGTCTTGAGGAAGGCTGCCAACTCGACCGCCGCCAGCCCACCCTGCTGGAAAAGGGTGAAGACCTCATCCGTGCGTGGCAGATCCAGGCTTACGATGCGGGCACCCGCGGCTTCAAGCTGACGGATGGCGGCCTGAACGGACTCGGCGATGCCCGGGCTGCAGTCCTCCCAGAAATAGGCCTCCGGTATCCCGAAGGTCAGATCGGCAAGTGACGGACGCGCTGGCACGCCACTCGATCGGGCCGTCAGCGAACCGTCCAGCGCATCGAAGGCAAAGGCCAGATCGTCGACACTGCGGGCCAGCAATCCCGGCGTGTCCAAAGTGGCGGACAGCGGCACGATCTGCGCCGTCGACCAGCGCCCCACCGTTGTCTTGAGGCCTGCCACGCCGGTCATTGCGGCAGGCACACGCACCGAGCCTGCCGTGTCCGTCCCTAGCGCCAGGCCTGCCGTCCCGTTGACTAGCGATACCCCTGCGCCGGCACTGGACCCGCCAGGTGTCCGGTGGTGGACTCTATCCCAGGGATTGCGAGGCGCCCCCCAATGGGCATTGGTGCCCAGGCCACCGAAGGCAAACTCCACTGAATGGGTCTTGCCCATTACACTGGGCAACTGACGCAGCAGCGCCGAAATCATGGGACCCGGCTCCTCCCAGTGTCGCGGCAATCGTCGGGCGGACCCGGCATAGGTCGGCAGCCCCGGCACCGCATAGATATCCTTGATCGATACCGTGACCCCCATCAGGGGACCCGTGTCACCGCCACTGGCAAGAACGCTATCAGTTGCGCGGGCCATCTCCCTAGCGGCCTCGCCATTCCAGGTCAAGTAGGCATGATCAAGGTCACCGCGACTGGCGTGGTGGTCAATTGCCGCGTCGGCAAGCTGGACAGCACTCAGCGAGCCAACGCGCAGCCGGTCATGCTGTTCTCGCAGCGGAAGAAAGATCGGGGACGTGTGCATCATGGCAGGGCCTTCTTATGAGTACGGTATGGAGTTGAGCAGGCACATCGAATGCCGCAACAGGCCGACTAACCCAACAGGCGGGATGCCGCCTCGGCCAAGGCACGCACCGCAATGTCGGCATCCTGACGCTCGATATGCTCGTCGGGGTGATGGCTGATGCCCGCTCGACAGGGCGTGAACAGCATGGCCGTCGGACAGACATGGGCCAGATGGATGGCATCATGGAAGGCACCGGAGACGAGTTCCGGTGCCTCTGCGCAGACACTGTGGGCGCTCTCGCGAAGCACGGCCAACAGATGCTCGGGAAAGGCCACCGGCGCCACCCGCGATGTCACCTCGAGGGTGGCCTCACAGCCACTCCACTTCCGCTCGGCTAGGGCATGGAACCGACTGTCGAGCACATCCAGTACCTCTTGTGTTGGATGGCGCAGATCGATGGTAAAGGTGGCCCGCTGGGCAATGGTATTGACAGCATCAGGCCATAGGGAAAACTTGCCGATGGTGAAACGCAGATCATCATCCTGCTCCCGTATCGCCACCTTCAGCGCAGACACCAGCTCATGGGCACCATCGAATGCATCCCGGCGCGCCTGACGCGGTGTGGTACCGGCATGATTGGCCACTCCCTCGATTTCAATGCGATACCAGTTGACACCTTGGATCCCGCTGACGACCCCCACCGGTTTGCCCAGCTGCTCCAGCACTGGTCCTTGCTCGATGTGAAGCTCGAGAAAGGCGTAGGGGACAAAGGGGGCCGGGCGGTACACAAGGCCATTGCCCTCTAGCAGAGTCAGGCACTCGTGAAGAGCATCACCGAAGCGCACGCCATCACCATCCAGGGCGGCAACGATATCGTCATACTCTCGCTGCCCGGCGAACCAGGAGGACCCCGAAGCGCCCGGGGCAAAGCGAGCGCCCTCCTCGTTCGTCCAGGAGGCGATCTCGAGCGAGCGCCGATGCTTGATGTCTTGCTCCTGCAAGGTTCTGAACACCGCAAGGCCCGCCAGCACCCCCAAGGCCCCGTCATGAGCGCCGGCCAGTGGCTGACTATCCATGTGGCTACCGATCAACAGCGCGGCCAGGGAGGTATCCTGCCCTTCGCGACGCAAGAAGAGATTGCCTAGGGCATCGAAAAATACCTCGCAACCCAATGAGCGACCCTGCTCAGCGAGCCACAGACGAGCACGATTGTCCTGGGCGTCGAGTGCCAGTCGTCGAATCCCCTTGGGCTCCAGGGCCCCGATGGTCGCCAGCGCCTGGACATCGTCCCAAAAGTGCTGACCATCCAGGATTTCACGCAGTTGCGATAACTCCGTCATGTCAACTCCTCAGCGGTAAATCAAATCAGGCAGGTAGGTACTGATCCAGGGTACGTAAGTAATGATCACCAGCGACAGCAACATCAAGCCGATCAACGGCAGACATGCCTTGAACACCTCCGGCAATGTCATCTTGGAGATGGCCATTGCCACGAAGAGATTAAGGCCCACAGGCGGAGTAATCATGCCGACCGAGAAGTTGATAAGCGTGATAACACCAAAATGCGTCGAGTCCACGCCAACCTGGGCGGCAATGGGCTGCAGAAGCGGCGACAGCACAATGATGGCTGAGGCACTGTCGAGGAAGAAGCCGGCAATGATCATGACCACGTTGAACAGCGCCATGACCTGGATGGGGTCTTCGGTCCAGGAGAGAACCTCACTCGCCAGCTGTGTCGGTGCCCCGGTAATCGCCAGCAACCAAGAGAAGGCTGATGCCCCCGCGGTGATCAGCAACAAGGACGCCGACATCAGTCCCGCACTGTTCAGCGTCGACAGCAGGTTCTTCACGTCAATCTTCCGATAGACCACCATCCCGACGAATAGGCCGTATATGCAGGCCACGGCGGCGGACTCCGTGGGTGTGAAAACGCCGCTGTAGATCCCGCCCAGCAGGATGACCGGTAAGCCCAATCCCCAAGCCGCCGCCTTGAACGCCGAACCGATCTCACGCAGCGATGGGAAGGTGCTGCGACCATAGCCCTTGAAGGACGCGTAAACGATGCAATAGGCAATGAGGATCGAAGCAATCAGAATGGCGGGCAGGAGTCCGGCGGCGAAAAGGCGCCCCACCGAAGTTCCGGTGACCGAGCCGTAGATGATCAGCGCAATACTGGGCGGCACGATAGGCCCCAGGGTACCCGCGGTGGCAATCACCCCAATCGCAAAGCGCTTGTCATAACCGGCCGCCACCAAGGCTGGAAACATGATACTCCCGATGGCTACCACCGTGGCCGGGCTCGACCCCGAGATGGAACCGAAGAACAGACAGGACAGTACCGTCGCCGCCGCCAGTCCGCCGGGCACCCAGCCGACGAGCGCCTTGGCGAGATCGATCAGGCGGTCTGATAGACCGCCAATGCGCATCAGTTCGGCGGCAAGAATGAAAAAGGGAATCGCCATCAGCGAGAAGTTGTTCATGCCCGAGAACATGCGCATGGGCACGATCACCGGATCGGTGTTGCCAAAGAACTGGATGGCAAGTATCACGGCAAAGGCCAGCGCCGCGAAGATCGGCAGCCCCAACAGCAATACAGCAAAGAAGATGGGCAACAAGGCCGTAATCATGAGGTTTCCTCAGGTAGTCGCGGTGGACAGGACGACCATCACACGAGCTTGTCTTTCTCAGCAGCGAGCTCTTCGGCCATCGTGGCAGGTGGCTTTTGCCAGTTCTCTTTGATCACCCAGCAATAACGAATGATCAGCAACACACCTGATAAGCCGATGGGAAAGTAGACCCATGCCATGGGCATGCGCATTGCGGGAGACAACATTCCGCGTTCGAGAGTACTGAAGAAAAGCCTGAATCCCAGATAGGCCAGTGCAATGGCGAAAGCGATGCCCAAAACGCCCGTGAGGATATGAAGCCAGCGATTGACTGCAGGTGGTGCGAAGGCATTGAGCACGTCCACCGAGATGTGAACCCCATGGCGAACACCCATGCTGGCGCCGACGAAGCTCATGCAGACAATGGAGTAGATTACGACCTCTTCTGCCCAAGAAAGCGAGTTATTGAAGCCGTAGCGGTAGACGACCTGGAACGTGGTGATGATGGTCGCAATCGACATGAAAGCGACCATCGCCAACTTTTCCAAGCGATCAATGAAGTTATTGAGCGCTTCTAACATAGATCAATACTCGATGCCCACGATGTCGTAGACTTTGTGAAGAAGCTCTGCCGTCACGATGTCCTTGTACTCTTCATGCACTGGCATACTTGCCTCGATGAAGTCTTCACGGGCTTCGTCTGTGATCTCGTTGATCGCAATTTCATCTTCGATTTCCTGAAGAATATGCTCCTCATCCTGAAGCGTGAGTTCACGCGACGCTTGGCGTCCGTTATCGAATGCCTCGATCATCACTTCCTGCAGATCTTCGGGCAGTGAGTTCCATGAATCGTTGTTAATCACTGCCGCATAAGCGTGATAGGCATGACTGGTGAGAGATAGGTAATCCTGCACCTCATAAAAGCGCATGGTATAGATGTTGGCCAACGGGTTTTCCTGCCCTTCGACTACTCCTTGCTGCAGGCCATTGTAGACCTCGGTAAAGGCCATGGCCGTCGCATTGGCGCCCAGCTCTTCATAGGTCGAGATAATGATGGGTGCCTGCATGGTCCGCATGCGAATCCCCTCAAGATCCTCCGGGGATTCGATTGGGCGGACATTGTTAGTGATATGTCGGAAACCAGCCCCCCAGAAGTTAACGCCATACATGTTGTCGTCATTGAGCGTATCGAGGATCTCACGCCCAACGTCACCGTCGAGTACCTCGACCATGGTGTCGTGATTGGGCAACAGGAACGGCAGGTCCAGGATCTGCATGCGCGGTTCGAAGTTACCTAGAGTGGCCGTTGGCGGGATGCCAATGTCGACCAGCCCCATTTGAATCTGCTCGATGATTTCGACGTCACCACCGACCTGCGCGGCAGGCAGGACCTCAATGCTGATACGTCCGTCCGACTTTTCCTCGACTTCTTCCTTGAAACGCAGCGCCGCCTGTCCATTCGGTGTGTCCTCGATCAGGACGTGGGCGAAAGTGAAGTTGAAGTCCGCCGCTTGTGCCTGGCTGATCCCCAATGACACTGCCGCGATCGCGGCCGCCAGTGATACTTTGGTCAACTTATTGTTCATTGTTTGTACCTATCTATCGTTGTGGAGCCAAGCGCTGGCTTGGCATTCAAAGGCCTGTCGAAACGGAACACCGACTCAACAGGATCAGGACATCGCTTGTTCGAAGCGAGCGGCAATGCCCTCCGGACTATCAGTCGAAAGCAGAACAGCAAGGGTCAGACGCGCCTTGCGAGCACTCAAGTCGCGGACGGCTATGGCCCCATGGGCCTGAAGACTGGCCAGACTTCCGGGGAACTCATAGCGAGTATTGACTGGCCCTTCATGGCAGCCAGATACCACGACAACCGGCACCCCACCGCGCGTCGCCTCGCCGATGACCTCCATCCACGCTGGTGGCACATGCCCACGGCCAAGGCCTTCCACCACCAGCGCCTGTGCGCCGCTGGCCAAAGCGGCCTCGACGAGTCGAGGGCTGGCATCAAGATAGCTGGAGAGGATGTCAATGCGCGGCAGGCTTTCGCCAAGTGGAAGTGGCGCTGAACGCCACGGAACCTGAGCGAGATGGACCCGCTGGCCATCTACGTACCCCAGCGCGCCAACATCCGGCGCGCCGAAGCCGTTCACCCGATAACTGTTGAGCTTGCGAACACTGCGTGCGGCATACAGGGACTCGTTGAAGACGACCGTTACGCCAATGCCTCTCACACAGGGCTCTGCGGCAACGGTAATGGCATTGGCGATGTTTCGAAAGGCGTCAGTGCCCTCCTCGTGCGGAGCACGTTGCGAGCCGGTCACGACCAAGGCACATGACTGAAGGGATAGTGTGATATCAAGGAAATGGGCTGTCTCTTCCAGCGTATCGGTACCATGCGTGATGACGATGCCGATCACACCCGGATCCTGTTCCAACGCCTGACATTGGCGACTGATCTCGACCAGATCGTCCAGGCTGATGGCATTGCTAGGTTTTTGCAGTATCGAGCGAACCTCAATCTCGACGTCTCGCATTTGCGGCAAAGATACGCTCCCCAGCAAAGACTCGCCTGACATGGCCCCAGATACATTGAGGCCATTCACGCTAGGCTTGCTGGCTATCGTGCCTCCTGTGGTCAACACGATGATGCGTCGTTTCGTCATGGCATAGCACCAAGTCTGGTTTGCTCTCGCCCTTATGGGCCACCACCGCAAGTCATCTCAACGCTCTTCTCGCCCCATCCACTGCTCACTGATAGGACATCTGATGTCTGACGTCTTGAGTCATGCTAGACTCAGCTCATGTCGAGATGCAAGCGCCATTTGTCTCATGCCCACATTGCATAGATGTCGCGCCACAAACGACCAGGCTCAGCACGCCAGCGATCCATGTTCTCGTAGCCGAACGTCAGCAAGAGACCCCATTTATGAACACCTTGTCCAACCCGACCGCTACGCCGGAGCAGCCGGAATGCTTCGGTGGTTCCATCGAACGCAGCTCCATTGCCTTTCAAATATTGGAGCGGATCAAATCCGCCCTCATTCGTGGTGACCTCAAGCCGGGAGATTATCTGCCCTCTGAAACAGAGTTGACCCAGAGCTTGGGCATCGGCAAATCGAGCGTACGCGAGGCCATCAAGATGCTTCAGGCGATCGGCATCGTGGAGGTGCGACGTGGCCATGGCACAATCATCCGTCGTGAGCCGGGTGAGCCACTGGTCGACCCCATGGCCTTCGGTATGATTCTCGCTCGTGGCATGACGCGCGATGTACTTGAATTCCGGTTGATGTTCGAGCCCGCCTACACGCTACAAGCGATGGCCAACGCCACCGATGAGGATCATCGGCGAATCCAGAAGGCTATTGACGACATGGCCGAGGCGATCGCCAACGGCGAGCAGACATCACGCCACGATGTCAACTTCCATCGCGCCATCCTGCATGCCACCCACAACCCAATGACAATTCGAGTCGGCCAGACGCTGCTGGAGCTAATCGAGGCCGCCCTCGAAACGTCGATGCAAACACGGCCGGCAACTGCCCTCAATGATCACAAGACGATCTATGCCGCCTTCCAGTCGGGTGATGCCGAGGGGGTAAGACACGCGATAGAGCAAAGCGCGAAAAGCTGGGAAACCAGCCTTACATATGTAAACGGTCCATAAAATCTATCTAGCTGAGTTAATTGACATTGCTCACACTGCTGGTCTCTTGGATAACGAAGATCACCTCGATGGCCAACGACCTCAACTCCCCACAAGCGTACTGGCTGGGCCGTCTCAATCCATGCTGTCGCGGCGGCTGACGTGCCTGGGTCACCACGGCACTTGGCATGAGAGCCTGCTGCGGTTGGCGGTCTGGCGACTGACCTCGCTGAACGGCGGTGAGCGCCCCAAGCATCTGACACTGGACATCGATGGGCTAATGATCGAGGTTCCCAATCATCAGGGTGGCTCGGTTTACCACGGCCATGTCGGTGCTCGGATCTACTCGCCGTTGATTGCCTCGCTGGCCGAGACACCTGGATCCCACACTTATTGCGTAGGCTTAACGAGGGCACCGGAGCTAAGGCTCGGGAGCGCGAACAGGTGCTCAAGGTGGCGGCCACGCTTACGGTGCATGTCCGTCGAATTACCGTGCATCTCGGCGATGCTCGATCACACGCACTGTCAGATCTCTGTAGTGCGCCAGCGCGTCCAGCCATTTCTGGCAGGATGCGGAAGCTTCCGCCCCGTCAATGATCCGCATGCGTCACTACCAATCGTGCGATCTTCAGCAAGTCGGGATAGAACTCATCCTTGGTCGCCTTTTTCGCGTTGAATATCCGAAACACCAGTGATTTTGCCGCCTTACGCTTGTCCGTAAAGCGGGTGTTCAGGTCGGTATCAGTGTTGCTTTTGGCCAGCCGGCTGATCACACGAACACAATCATTCAGCAACTGGCTGTCACTGGGCGGGCGAGGCGCGCCTCCTGCTCATTGAATGGTGCTCATGATCTGAATTCAAGCAATAAGGCATGGCACCCACACCTCGATGAATCCAGACCCGACGACACCCCTGGATAACCGATACGACTACCACTGCTTTGAACCAGCCGTTGCGTAGCCGGACAGTGGCGATACTCCCTTACTCATTACGTTCCTTTCAGAGGTTTATGCATACGTAATCATCTCTAAAACTAAAGTATATTTACTTTTTTATTAATAAGTTATGCGGTAAACAAGGACACATACGATAGCCCTTTTTTGCATACGTATGCATTGCAGCTTATAACAATACTGCGACCTTCGAGTCGCAGTGCCCTACCCACACTTCACAACAACAACACAACCAGCACACGTGCTGGAACAACATCAGGAGTTCAGCATGAAGCGTCCCTCCACCAAGACTTTCACTCTCTCCGCCCTCGCCGGTGCCATCGCCCTGGCCTTATCCGCAACCGCGCATGCCGAGCCAGAGCGCATTATCAATCTCAGCCTTCCGTTGGGACCCGAGTCTCAGCAGGGAGTCGGCGTACTCAAGTTCGGTGCGGAACTGGAGCGCCTTTCGGAAGGCCGCCTAGTCATCGAGCCCCACTACGACAACGCCTTGGGTGCCGAGCGCGAAGTCGTCGAGGGCATGGGCTTTGGCATCATCGATGCCGGCATCTCCTCCACCGGCCCGATGGGGGGCTTCGTCGACGAGTTCATGCTTTTCGACCTGCCCTACGTCTTCCAGAACCACGAACATGCCTATGCCTTCCTGGACAGTGAATATGGCGAGCAGCTCGCCCAACTGGCCGAGGAAGGTATGAACGTGAAGTTCCTGGCCTGGATGGAGAATGGCTTTCGCCACGAGACCAATTCAGTGCGTCCGATCGAACACCCCAGTGATCTAGAAGGTATTAACCATCGCACCCAAGAAAGCCGGGTCCAGGTCGATACTTGGGAAGCACTGGGTGCCAATGCGACGCCCATGGCCTGGACCGAGGTCTACACAGCCCTCCAGCAGGGTGTGATGGATAGCCAGGAAAACCCCCTACCTACCATCTATGACGTTAACTTCTATGAAGTTCAGGACTACCTGAACATGACACAGCACGTCTATTCGCCGGCGCCACTGATGATGGGCCTGGACCTCTTCAATTCCTTCAGCGAGGAAGACCAAGCGATCATCCTGGAAGCGGCCCAGATTGCTTTGCCTGTTCAGCGTGAAGCCAGCCAGGAGCTGGAACAACGTTACCTCGGTTTACTCGAGGAACTAGGCATGACCGTGACCCATCCAGACCTCGCCCCTTTCCGTGAAGCAGTCGAACCCGTCCTTGAGGATTGGTCCCCCACCATCGGTGAAGACTTGGTTAACGCTGCCATCAACTTCGAGTACTAAGCCCACGATGCCCGCAGGCGGCAAGGCTTCCTGCGGGCAACTTTCTTATACATGAGGCAGCCATGAAGTCTTATCTATTGCTTGCCCACAGAGCCATCGATGAATTCAACCGCCTGATCGGCTGGATACTGGCCGGGCTCTTGCTGGTGATGACTGTGCTCATCTTCTGGCAGGTATTCGCGCGTTTCGTGGTGGGGAGCCCGCTGTTCTTCTCCGATGAAATCGCCCGCTTTGCCATGCTCTGGTTGACCTTTCTCGGCGTGGGATATGCCTATCGCAAGGGCACCCTGATATCCGTGGACATATTGCTGGAACACGCCGGAAAAAAACTGGCGCGCCTGCTGCGGATTGCCGTCATCCTGTGTTCCGCCCTATTCGCCTTCATCATGATCAAGTACGGCTACGACCTGATGGACCGGGTCGCCAGTCAGACCGCGCCCAGTACTCGTATTTCCATGATGTGGCCATACATGGCCATTCCTGCGGGAGGCGTGGTCATCATGATCAACAGCCTGGGGCTGTTGCTCGATGAGGCACTCGACATACCTAACCAGCCCAAGCAAGAGGTGAACTGACCATGGCTCTGCTCTTGTTCCTTCTGCTGATTTCGCTATTCGTCATCGGCGTGCCCATTGCCTTCTCGCTCGGATTAGCCTCTGCCGTTACCGTTTGGCACGGTGATCTGTCACCAATGCTGATCGTTCCCCAGCAGCTCATCGCATCAGTAAATTCATTCCCGTTGATGGCGATTCCCTTCTTCATCCTAGCGGGTTTTCTGATGCAGAGCGGTGGTATCTCCCAGCGTTTGGTCGATTTCTCCAACACCCTTGTTGGCAGCATGACAGGTGGCCTGGCAATGGTGGCCATCGTCACCTCGCTGTTCTTCGCGGCCATCTCAGGATCGGGCGCGGCCACTACCGCGGCCATCGGCGCCATCCTGATCCCCGCAATGCTGGCCAAGGGCTACCCTGGAGGCTATACCGCCGCCAACCAGGCCGCCTCCGGCGCCCTTGGCGTCATCATCCCGCCCAGCATCCCACTGATTCTCTATGGGATTGCCGCCAATGTGTCCGTGGGAGACATGTTCATCGCGGGTATCCTGCCGGGCATCTTGGTCACTCTAACCCTGCTGATTTTTGCTTACTTCTTCGCCAAGGCCAACGGCCTGGGGGGGAGTATCGAAAAGAGTACCTGGAAGGATGTCTTGCTTGCCGGGCGCAAGGCGATTCTGGCGATCCTCATGCCGGTCATCATCCTGGGCGGCATCTACGGCGGTATCTTTACACCGACCGAAGCCGCAGTCATCGCGGTGGCTTACTCCTTCATGATCGGCTTCGTCATCTATCGGGAAATCAAGCTGAGCAGCCTGGTCGGCATTCTCAAGCAATCTGCCGTCACCAGCGCTATCGTGCTGAGCATCATAGGCGCTGCAGGGCTCTATGGCCGCATCCTTCAACGGTTGAGGGTGCCGGACATGGTCTCCCAGTTCGCGATCTCGGCCATAGACAGCCCACTGCTGTTCATCATTCTGGCCAACCTCCTGCTGTTGTTCGCAGGGATGTTCATCGAGGCGGCTGCGGCGATCCTGATCTTCGTGCCGATTCTATTACCCATTGCGATCAGCTTCGGCTTCGATCCGGTCCACTTCGGGATCATCATGGTAGTCAACCTGGCCATGGGCATGTTCACCCCACCGGTCGGCCTCAATCTCTTCGTGGCATCCCAGATTGCCAATATTAGTATCGCTCGCCTCACCTGGTCCGTCTTGCCCTTCGTCGGCATCGTACTCATCAATCTGCTGATCATCAGCCTGCTGCCATTCCTGTCCACTTGGCTACCTTCGCTGTAAGTCCCTTCAAGGAGAGAATCCCATGACCGTCATAGAAAGCCTGGTGCCACGCCACGGCCTTAGAGTGCTAATCACCGCCGGGGCCAATGGCATCGGCTTGGCTATTGCCAAGGCCTTCCAGGAAGCCGGCGCCCGAGTGCATGTCTGCGATATCGACACCCAGGCCTTGGCCGCCCTGCCCGAGGGCATCACCCACACAGTGGCGGATGTTAGCCAGGAAGCGGATGTTGAACGGCTCTTCCAGGATGCTGCCGCCCTAGGCGGGCTCGACGTGGTGGTCAACAACGCCGGTATTGCCGGGCCCACCGCCGGGATCGACGAGATCGGCCACGACGCCTGGACCCGCACAATCGACATCAACCTCAACGGTCAGTACCGAGTCGCCCACCGGGCTGCTCCGCTTCTGCGCGAGAGCCTGGGACTGATGATCAACCTGGCCTCGGTCGCCGGCCGCCTGGGCTTTGCCTATCGCACCCCCTACGCAGCCAGCAAATGGGCCGTCGTCGGCCTGACCAAGAGCCTAGCCTGCGAACTCGGCCCTGAGGGAGTGCGGGTCAACGCCATCCTGCCCGGCATCGTGCGCGGGCCACGCATCGAGAAGGTCATTGAGGATCGCGCCGCCAAGCGCGGGATCAGCTACGCCGAAATGGAGCAGGAAAACCTCTCCAAGATCTCTCTGCGACGCATGGTGGAACCCACTGACATCGCCGCTATGGCGCTGTTTCTGTCGGCGCCGGGTGGCGCCAACATCTCGGGTCAGGCGCTGAGCGTCTGCGCCAACGTCGAATCTCTGTGACAGGCAAAGGAGTCACCTCATGACAACTCGCATAGGCATCGTCGGCGCCGGCCTGATCGGCCGTGCCTGGGCTATTGTCTTCGCCCGGGCCGGTATGTCCGTGTCCCTCCATGACGTGGATGCCAGTGCCCTGGACAAGGCCCGGGAGGCTATCCGCCAGTCGCTTGATGATCTCCAGCAGGCTGGACTGATCGAGGACGTGGAAGCCCCACTATCCCTCATCCAGACGGAGAGCGACCTGGCTCGCGCCATGGCAGGCGCAGAATATATCCAGGAGTGCGGTCCCGAGAACGTCGAGGCGAAGCGGTGCATCTACACCGACCTGGAGGCAGTGGCGGCCGAGGATACCGTGCTGGCCAGTTCCACCTCCGGGATCGCCGCCTCGCAATTCACCGACCACCTGCGCCACCCCGAACGCTGCCTGGTCGCGCATCCGGTAAACCCGCCCTACTTGATCCCGCTGGTCGAGGTCGCCCCCGCCCCGACCACGTCCGAGGCAACGGTGAACCTCACCATGCACCTCATGGAGCAGGCTCGGCAGGCGCCGATTCTGGTCCGCAAAGAGATCCAGGGCTTCATCCTCAACCGCCTGCAGGGCGCCCTACTCAACGAAGCACTGCGCCTGTTCCGTGACGGCTACGTCTCCGCCGAGGACCTCGACAAGACCGTCAAGCACGGACTGGGGCTACGCTGGTCCTTCATGGGTCCCTTCGAGACCATCGATCTCAATGCCCCATCCGGCGTGGTCGACTATGGCCATCGCTACGGCCCTCTGTACCGCGACGTCGATCGCCAGCGTGGGGACGACGATCCCTGGGATCCCATGACGCTGGCCGCTCTGGACCGAGAACGCCGAGAGAGGCTACCGACCGATGACCTCGCTGACCGGCAAGCCTGGCGCGACCGTCATCTCATGGCGCTGATGGCCCATCAGCGCAGCTTATACCCTTCCTGATCCCCGACACCCACTAGGAGAGATATTTCCATGGCTACCCAACGCAAGGTCATCATCACCTGCGCCGTGACCGGCGCCATTCACACTCCCTCCATGTCACCGCACCTGCCCGTCACCCCGGAAGAGATCGCCGAGGCCGGCATCGCCGCCGCCGAGGCAGGTGCCTCGATCCTTCACTTGCACGCACGTGATCCCAATAACGGCAAGCCCACGCAAGACCCTGCCGTCTTCGAGCGCTTCCTGCCGCGCATCAAGGCCTCCACCAATGCGGTCATCAACCTCACCACTGGCGGCAGTCCGCACATGACCGTGGAGGAGCGCATGCGCCCGGCCATGGAGTTCAAACCGGAACTCGCCTCGATGAACATGGGCTCGATCAACTTCGGCCTGTTTCCCATGCTCAACCGCTACGACAGTTTCCAGCACGAATGGGAGCGGGCTCACCTTGAGAACAGCCGTGACCTGGTGTTCAAGAACACCTTTGCCGACATCGAGACCGCCATGACGCTCGGCGGCAAGAACGGTACTCGCTTCGAATGCGAATGCTACGATATTGGCCACCTCTACAGCCTGCGCCACCTGATGGATCGCGACATCGTCGGGGGTCGCATCTTCATACAGAGCGTATTCGGCATCCTGGGTGGCATCGGTCCCCATCCAGAAGACGTGATGCACATGCGCCGCACCGCCAACCGGCTGTTCGGCGATGAATATGAGTGGTCCGTGCTGGGGGCCGGCAGCAGCCAGATGCGCATCGCCGCCCAGGCGGCAGCCATCGGGGGCCATGTCCGAGTGGGTCTCGAGGACTCCCTGTGGCTTGCACCGGGCAAGCTCGCCGAGAGCAATGCTAGCCAAGTAACCAAGGTCCGCGAGATTCTCGAGGGCCTCTCCTTCGAGGTGGCGACCCCCGACGAGGCGCGCGAGATGCTGCAGCTCAAAGGTGCCGATCAGGTCGGCTTCTAAGGAACGCGGAAGTGCAGTCAGGGCTGGACAACAGCCGTGTCTATGTGTAGAAGATCGACGCATTCTGCTCTCAGGAGCACGTCGATTCCTCACCATCGTAGACCCAGCCACCCCTTCGACCCGGACAACAAGCGAATCGATGAAAAGAAAATCCGTTACCTCGCGTGATGTCGCCCGATTGGCCGGTGTCTCGCAATCTGCTGTCAGCCGTACCTATTCTCCCAACGCCAAGGTCTCGGAGGGGACGCGCAAGAAGGTAATGGACGCCTCGCGCGAGTTGGGCTATCGCCCCAATACGATCGCCCGCTCGCTCATCACCCGCTCGAGTCGTACCATCGCTGTGGTGACTTACAGCCTGGAAAACCCCTTCTACAGTTCCATGCTGGAGAAGGCCTCACGCTTCTTTCAGGCACAGGGATATCACCTGCTGATGTTCTTTGCCCCACCGAGTGGTGACTTCGACGCTGTTCTCGATGACATTATTCGCAGCCAAGTCGAGGGTGTGTTGATGCTGGCCATCACCATGAACCAGAGCCAGGCCCGGCTGGTGGACGACTTCGGCATACCGGTCGTCGTCATCAACCGCACGGTGGACTATGCCGGTATCAGTCAGGTGGGCAGTGATAACGTTCAAGGAGGCTTATGGGCCGGACGCTACCTAGCATCCCTGGGCCATCAACGCATTGCCTTCCTAGGTGGATTGCCGGACTCATCAACCCACCAGCAGCGTGAGGCAGGCTTCCTCGAGGGGCTGGATTCCATGAACCAGGACTGTCCAGTGATCGAAATCGGTAACTATCGCTACGAGGATGCCTGCCAGGCAACCCGCCGCATGTTCAGCTCACCCACGCCTCCAGATGCCCTCTTCGCAGCAAATGACCTGATGGCACTCGCTGCCATGGAAGTTCTGCGTCATGAATTCACACTCGAGGTGCCAAGCGACGTCTCGATCATCGGCTTCGACGACGTGCCCATGGCAGCCTGGCCCAGCCACTCCCTAACCACGGTCAGGCAGCCCGTCGACATGATGATTCAGAAAGCCACCGAACTGCTGATGAAGCAGGTGATCCAGAAGGACATGCAACCCGAGCACCTCATCTTACCGGTTACGCCCATGTTGCGCGGCAGCACTCGTCCACCATCCCGGTAGCCAGAGCCATATGAGATCCGACGCCCCGTAGGTAAAGCAATGCCGCAACCCCCTGAGATCTTCAAACGTAGTCTCGATGACATCAAGCTCGACGGGCTGCCTCTGCGAGATGAACCGGGCTTCGAGGATGCCGTACTGCTTGCCTTCACGACCCAATACGCGGCAAAGGGGTACTTGGCCACAATCGTCGTCCAGGATGGTCATGCCGCGGTGCCGCAGGAAGGCGCCGAGCCCAAGCACAGTATATATCCTGGGCCTGCTCGAGCATCGCTTCCTGGAGAATGCACTCCCCGCGTTCGAGGTCATGGCCGAGATGACCAACGATCCCAAGATCCTCTACAACTACGAACAGACGTATCGGCGGGTGAAACTGGGATAGTGGCGAATAGGTAGCCTGAGTCATGCGCGGCTCTTCGAGGAGGAGGTGATGGCGTCAGGGTACACCAGCGACGGTAGCCGGGGCGACGTGCGAGCGTGCACCACTGACCCTGACACCACGAAGACCAATTTCGCACATTCACCCTCCAGACGCTCGACGATCCAGGTATCAGGGTCTGACCAATCCACTGGGTTCTGCGGCGTACCAAGCTGGTCATGAATCGCCGGGATCATGTCCCAAACGGCCTTGGCAACACGCCCGTCGATGCCTTTCTCAGCACCGCAGTCTGGGCATAATAAGTGGGAAAAGCGGTATCCGTACCTTCTTCATCAAACAACTCCTTGCTGATATGGCTTACAAGGGTATCCACTGCCATGAGTCCAGTCCCGTTATGTCTGTCGCTGATTACTCATGGCGCTCCGTCCATACGAACTTTTTGATATCCAACTCATGCTCGCCATCCCAGCAGTAGGCGCACAGCTTGGGTGTCTCGCCGGGTTCGAAGTCCCGGCCGGCGATGCTGTAGTCGAGGCAGGCGATGTGCCGGGTCAACGGCTCAGGCGTGCCGGAACGCCAGTAGTGGCCGACGAAGAGAGGCTTGTCGCCCTCATAGCCAGGCATCACGTCTTCGGGAATGGGGTCGTGGGGGATCTGGTGGATGGCGTCGGCAGGCACCATGGCCAGATCGCGGTAGGTGATGCCATCCAGTTCCCACCAACGAGTACGAATGTTGTGCTGAGGGTTTCCGTCCTTGTCGAGAAACTCGTTGCCGGCGGGCAACGAGATCTCCAGGCCCTTGATCAGGGTCTCCAAGGCATCGTAGGCGGGGGTGCCCTTGCGGGTCAGCTCCGGCCAGGCATCCGGCAGGATACGCTGGTGATCATCGAGATAACCACCCAACACGTCGAGAGACTTGGGATCCCAGCAAGCGTGCACGACGCGCAGGCCATCGAGATCCAGGTAAAGCGGTAGTGTCTTGAACCAGGCGATATGCTCATGGTGAAGCTCGCTTTCCTCCACCACTTGGTCCAGATAGGCCTGGTGTTGGTTGCGATTCTTGTCGCTATGGGGGCGGAGATAGTCACCGGAACGCTCAGGATCCGCGCTGGCCCAAGCCACGGCATTGAACTCGTGGTTGCCCATCACCGCCAGGGCCGTGCCAGCCTCGACCATGGTTCGGGCGATGCGCACGGTCTCGATCTGCTCGGGGCCGCGATCGACGAAGTCGCCGAGAAAGATCACCCGGCGCTCGGGATGCGACCAGAGACCTTGCGATTCCTGATAACCGAGAGTTTCGAGCAATCGTTTCAGCGGGGTGGCGTAGCCGTGGGTATCGCCGATTAAGTCATACATGCAAGTCTCCTGTGCTGGATGTTGGAACGTCCTTCTGCGGTGACGAAGTGATTAATCACCGTTTCCTCTTTATTCAATCTTCTCGTGAGACGCCTGTTCCACCACGAAATGTTTTCCGGGGTCACCGTTATCCCAAAGCAGCTCCTGACGGGGGATGAAGCCTTTCTCTGATGGTGTGCGGATACGCATCTTTCCATGTGCCTTGCTCTTCACTTCCAGACTAATCTGGAACACCATGTCTAGATCGTAAACCCCATCAAACTCGTCTATCTTCACGGCTTCATGGGGAAGAACATCGTGATAGGTAACCCCTTCAGCTTCCAGCGTGAGCGTGTCCTCATCAGCGGTCATGTATTCCGCCGGTTCGGCCTTGACATAGTCAAGAACATCCTCGGAGTCATTGATGAAATAAAGGTCGCCCTCTTTTCTTCCTCCCGATAATTCCAGCCAGAAGCCCGGTCTTTTTTCCTCGATGGACCCGCAAGCGAGAGGGAATCCGAAACGCCCGATCCTTTGCTGCGGAGGAAGCCAGGTGAACGCGTCCTGGAGTCGTTTGGGTTGTTCCATTGAAGATTCTCCTGCGAAATGCTGAATCATGACCGAGTGCAATACCTGACGTGTCACTGTCAATAGACGGTTGCGCTCAGAATCCCGGGTATTTCTCCGATACCCAGTCGTCATCCTTGCCACCGAACTCGTCGACATGCCACTCGTTCACCGCCAGCAGGTCCTGGGCGATCTCGGTGATCACCTCGCGCAGTTCCAGCGGTTCCAGCCAGGCGGCCGGGATGGCATTGATCCCGTGCATCACGCCGAGGATGTTGCCGGCGATCGCACCGGTGGAGTCCGAGTCGCCATCGTGATTGACGGCCAGCATCACGCCATGGCGGAAATCCTCGGCAACAAGGGCGCAGTAGACGGCGATGGCCAGTGCTTCCTCGGCCACCCAGCCTTCACCCAGAAAGGTGATGGCCTGCTCTGGCGACAGGTCCGAATCAGCCAGTTCGATGGCGGTGGAGAGAAACTGGAGCGTTTCCAGATGGTCGTCGTGGTTCTGCAGCTCTGTCCTGGCAAGATCGAGAGCTCTGGGTAATGATTCGCCGTGGAGAAGCTGTAGGATCATTTCCGCCAACACACCGGCAGGCAGGATCCCCGAGGGGTGGCCATGGGTGATGGCGGCCGCTTCGCATGCCAGCTCGAAGGCGCGCCCGACGCCGCCCATGGGCCAGAGGTACAGGCCCACCGGCGCGACCCGCATCACCCCGCCGCAGCCCTTGCTGTTGTTGACGGCCTTGTCCCCCAGGCTCGCCATGGATTGCAGCGCCGAGAGGCAGGTATTGCCCGGAGCACGACAATGATGCAGATCGCGTTGCTGGATCAGCCATCCCGGCGCCGACTCCAGGCTGTAATCCAAGGTACTACGCATCTCCTCGGTCGGTTCTCCCCCTTGCGTCACCAGCCAGCGTAGGTAGGCGTGGGCGATGATGGAGGGCGGATGGCATATGCCGCGCAAGCGGCCGCGCACATCGGCTCGCAAAAGACCCTCGGCGGTGAACAACGTCATCTGGGTATCGTCGGTGATCCGGCCGAGCCCCCCGAAGGCCGGTGAATACTCGCTGATGCCCTCCGGACCGAAGTGCTTGAAGATCTGTTGGCGGCTCATGAACTCTACCGGAGCGCCTAGGGCATCGCCCGCGGCGCCCCCGAGCAGACAGCCGGTGAAACGTTCCTGCAGGGTCGGGGTATCATGCATGGCCTGGCTCCTTAGGATTCTCTCGTTCTGTAGCTGAGCTGCTCCAGAGCCTTTATCACACTCGCCAGGTCGACACGCTCGACGAGGTCGTCACCGAACCACTCGCGAAGCGTCTCATGCAACGCGACATCGGATGTGTTTCCCTCCTCCAGGCGCCCGGCTAGATCGCGAGCGATGCGATCGTACTCGTCGAAGGCATCATTCTCGCGGCAGCAGGTACCCATCGGGCCGGCATGGAACAGCAAATCTGAAAGTTCACGGGGCGTTGGCATGGTAGTCCCTCCCGGGGCACTGACCTCGGGCCGAGGTCATGTCACACCCCAAGGTAAGCAAGCGGTGCGACATATGGCATCGCATCGTGACTTTTCGAAGATAAAGGGCCTCGTGGTGGCCCTTAGTTCACTTACCTGGAAATTGTGTCCAATACAGTCTGTAGTGGTCCAATGAAACCGGACACCAACGTAGGTGGTAATATTGCCACCATAAGTGAGGTGTCCGATGACCAGAAAACGACGATCTTTTACGCCGGAGTTCAAGCAGGAAGCCGCCTGTCTGGTGCTTGATCAAGGCTACACGGTTACCGAAGCCTGCCGCTCTTTGAATGTCGGCGAAAACGCCCTGAGGCGATGGGTAAAGCAGCTCTCCGAAGAGCGTGGCGGGGTTACTCCCAAGTCCAAAGCTCTAACCCCGGAGCAGCAGCGGATCCAGGAACTGGAAGCCCGTTGTGAGCTCCTGGAGCGGGAAAAATCGATACTAAAAAAGGCGCTTTCTTTCGATAAGCGCCGTGGCTCCATCTGAGTTATTTTTTTATCTGCTTTCGGCCAAGAGCGGTATTTTAGGCTACACTGATATAATGCGGAGCGCTGCGGTGGCCGGACCCAGCCGCCCAGTGCTTCCAAGGGACGTTTCACATCCACGAGGCTGAAGTAGCTGGCCCAGCCACGCAGGACCGGAACCAGTTCTTCGAGCACTCGTCGGATGTTGCGCCCTCTGCCACGCTTGAGGATCTTGCGGACACGCTGCATCAGGCGCTGCAGGCTGGCCTTGGTGATGATGGTTAACCGTGCCAGCTTGTGCCGGGTCAGCGTGTAGCCCAGATACCCTCGGTTCCAGGGGCGGTCCACCGCGCTCTTGTCGCGGTTGACCGTCAATCTGAGCGAGCTCTCGAGAAAATCACTCAGGCTGGCCATCACGCGCTCGCCCGCTCGCCGACTCCTGACGTACACCTGCACGTTATCGGCGTAGCGGCAGAAGCTGTGGCCCCGGCACTCCAGTTCCTTGTCCACGTCGTCCAGCAGGATATTGGCCAGCAGCGGGCTGAGCGGCCCGCCCTGGGGCGTGCCCTATCGGCGTGGCTCAGCCCCAGGCCGTGTTGGAACATGCCGGCTTCCAGATAGCGACGAATCAGGCGCAGCACCCGCTTGTCGCGGAAGCGGCGCGCGACCCGGGCCATCAGCAGTTCGTGGCTCACCCGGTCGAAGAAGGCTTCCAGATCGAGGTCAACCACCCAGCGGTGCCCGGCAGTGACGTGGACTTCATCGCCGAGACAGCCTGCTGGACGCTGCGCTTGGGGCGATAGCCATAGCTCGATTCGGAGAGGTCCGGATCGAAGATCGGCGTCAGCACCTGCAACAACACCTGCTGGATCGGTGACCGTGGGAATACCGAGCTGTCGCGTCCCGCCCTTGGGCTTGGGAATCTCAACGGCTCGGATTGGGCTGGGGTGGTACTCACCGGCCAGCAGCCGCTCACAGCGTTGACCAGTGTTGTTTCAAGTGATCCGCCAACTGCTGCACCGTCATGCCGTCGGCACCCGGTGCCCCTTTGTTGGCGACCACCCTTCGGTAAGCCCGCGCCATGTTGGCTTTCTCTACGACAGCCTCCATGAGCGGGGCAGGCTCGGCTTTCGTCCTCGATGACGACGCCGGGATCGCCTCGACGCTCACCGGCCGGGACTCAGGGTACTGGCCCTGCCCCTCTGGGTGAGTGACGGTATTAGCGCCAGGGTCTGTCTTCATGATCGATCCTCGAGACATCATCGCCTACCCGCGGTTCTTCATGTTCGGCCCTTGGTGCCGCGGTGAACCGGCACTTACTATGGCCTTTGCTGACGTCTGGTGGCCCATCCCGTCGCCTCTCGACGCCGGTAGCACGGTGGCAGACCACCAGACCTCCCAGGGTAAGGTGTGCGACCTTCCCGCTTATGCCTGTCGGATATACGTCATAGCGTTCCGTGCAAGTAGCGGGCTTTGATGATAGTTGCCATCTCACCCCGCCATGACGCCTCGTATCCGCTTTCTGTTCGGCTAGGCGCCCCCGTCGAGCCAGCGTTTTGCCTCGGGCTTCCTTCAGATTCCCCCTCGCGGGAGACACCCTTGTCGTCGGCTAGCACTTCCCCTTGCCGGGCGTGCAGGGGAGATTCACCCCCAGCACCACCCTCGGGATCAGCGCCAGTCAGGCGCACAACCAAGACGCCCCCGGAGTTCCGGGGGCGTTGGTGTTGCTAGGCTCTCAGTTTACCGAGAGTGTCAGTAGCTCTCATTGAGAACCGCTTCCGGGAAGTGGCGACGCAACATCCGGTTCTGGAAGTCGTCCACGAAGCGGCTGTTGATGATGATGATGAACCGCTCGAAGGGTGCCTCGCTGTCAAGCTGTTCGATCCCGTCGACACTGTGGAATAGCCGGTCATCGCGCAGATGAAGGATATCACCCGGATTCAGGGTGATATCGACCAAGGGTTGCGTGACAGCCTTGTCTGAGTAGAGGTGGTTTTCGGCGCCCGCCACGTTTTCCCGATTGATGACAAGAATGCTTAGGGCCTTGCAGCCATCGGCATGAATTCCCTGTCCCTGAAGGGGGTCGATGTTGCCTTCTCCGCGAACCCCGGTGATCTGCATCAGAATGGGTTCGTGCGCACCGATACTCCACAGCCTTGCCCAGGCGCGAACGAAGGCCTTCACATCGGGGCGTACCATGAATTCCCGAGTCAGCGGATCATAGTACCGCAGGCGATCCGCCATGCTTTCCGCGTCGTTGAAGTCCCCCCCCTGGGCCATGGGGCATTGGCCCATATCCTCGACATCTCCCTGATCATTCAGGGCGAGCCATGACATCCGCTTCCATCGCTGGTTAACATAGGGATCGCGCGGCAGGTCAGCGGTAAACCCCTGCCAGGCGGTCAGATCGATTCGCTCCCGAATATCGGTTTTCGCCCAATCCTGATGCCTCAGCGCCTCGGTCACTCCCGGATTCCAATAATCGGCGAGTGAATCGGCAGGCATGGAGGTGAGGTCGAAACCGTGCTTGAGAGTATCGAGTTTCATGTTGGTATTCTCCTGTTAACTGGGCGTAATTGCCCGGTGTTGCCGTTGTAAACACTGCGGTCAACAGGAGGAAAATGAAAAGATTTGCAAGGATATGTCAAAGAAATGTACTAAAAAAGAGTGATTTTTTTGAAAACAGGATCAAACCATTGATGACGTATATGTGTAGGTTATCTCCTACAAATAGGTGTAGGATAATCACAACAAATTGCCTATTGTTGCCATTATGATGGCTCTTGACAGTGTTTTTTTAAGTGGATCCCATGACTGCCAGCGATTCCCGACATCACAGAGATCCGGAACGCCTAAAGGAGAACCGCAGGGAGTTTTCCGGTGCGCTCGTGTTGAAGGTGTCAAAGACACCTTCAACTGCTGGCATCGATTCGCATGATGCCAGCAGGGAAGAAGTCGAGTTAGTACGCCGCCAATATCTGGAGAGTGAGCAGCGATTCCGCGCCCTGCTGGAGAGTCTGCCGAAGGTGGCGGTTCAGGGTTATGATCGCGGTCGGCGAGTGATTTACTGGAATGAGGGTAGCACTCGTCTCTATGGCTATACCGCTGAGGAAGCCCAAGGACAGTTACTGGAAGATCTGATCATTCCTGCCTTCATGCGTGACGAGGTGATCCAGGCGCATGGTGCCTGGATCAAAGAAGGGGTCGATATACCCGCCGATGAACTCGAGCTCAAGCACAAAACCGGCGAACTGGTATCGGTCTTTTCGCAGCATCTGATGCTCAATGAGCATACCGACTCACCCTTGATGTTCTGCGTAGATGTCGATCTTTCCGACCAAAAGCGCGCCCACCGTGACCTGGAATTCGCCACCCGTTTCGACAGGCTCACCCATCTCCCTAACCGCCAGACCTTCGAGGTCGACATGGACAGTCTGTTGGATTCCTGTCGACGCCAGGGCAATGGCCTGGCAACCATCTACCTGGACATCGATCACTTCGTCGAGATCAATGATGCCCTTGGCTATGATCAGGGCGATCGCCTGCTCATTGAGCTGACTCGGCGACTGAGAGAGTGCCAGCGAGTCACTGACCTGGTGTCCCGTGTCTCTAGCGATGAATTCGTGCTGGCCTTTCCCGGCGTCCAGTTGGACCCCGATGTCAGACGGGTCGTTCGTCATGTCCAGAATGTCTTTCGGGAACCTTTCGTCCTGGATGGTCGGGAGCGTCAGGTCACGGCCTGCCTGGGTGTGGCGCTCTTTCCCGAGAATGGTGAATCGTCACGCGAATTGATCCGTAATGCCGATGTTGCCAAGAATCATGCCAAACTGGATGGTCGGGGTGCTGTACGTTTCTTCCAACAGAAGCTCCATGATGAGCTGGTTCGCCAGCACTATCTCTCGGCGCGACTCGAGGAAGCCCTGGATAACGGTGAATTCTCCCTCCACTACCAGCCCCAGGTCTCGGCGGCCAGTGGGCGAATAGAGAATCTCGAGGCCTTGATACGCTGGGAGCCTGCCGAGGGCCCGCCGATCTCGCCTGCCGAGTTTATCCCGCTGGCCGAGCGTTCCGGTATGATCCATCGTCTGGGCGACTGGGTCATCGAAGAGGCTTGCCGCCAGCAGGTGGAATGGCGTGCCAAGGGATTTCATGAGCACCGCATCGACATCAATGTCTCGGGTCGTCAACTGGTGCGTCCCGATGCCCTCAAGAGCTTCGAGGACTCCCTGCAGCGTCACGGCTTAGGTCCGCGGGATATCGGCATCGAATTGACCGAGAATATCCTGATCGAAGCCGACGAGACCGTCCTCGAGGACCTGCGGCGCCTCTATCATCGCGGTATTCGCATTGCTATCGACGACTTCGGGACCGGTTATTCCTCCCTAAGCTATCTCAAGCACTTTCCAGTCACCGCCCTGAAGATCGATCGCTCCTTCATCCACGACGCTCCCACACAGCCGAAGGATAGGGCCATCATGGAGGGTGCCATCTTCATCGGTCATCGGTTGGGATTGGAAGTGGTGGCCGAGGGCGTCGAGAACGCCGAACAGTTGTCATTGCTTCGCGAAATGCATTGCGACCTCGTCCAGGGGTTCTTCTTCTACCGTCCGATGCCTGCCAAGGAAATCGACCGCCTGCTGGGCGGTTTCGTGCCTAGTCACGAAGGGCTGTCGAGCTGATCGGCATGGTGAAGATGTTCCAGTAACGTCTGGTGTAGACGCTCCCAGACACCGGCCTCCTGCCAGTCGCGCAAGCGGCGCCAACAGGTGACGCCTGAGCCGCAGCCCATCTCCTGCGGCAGCATCTCCCAAGGGATACCTGAGCGCAGGACAAACAGGATGCCTGTTAGGGCGTCGCGGTTGAAGATGGGCGGGCGGCCGCCACGCGGCCTTGGCTTCGGCGGTGGCAGCAGCGGCTCGACAAGGGACCAGAGTTCATCGGATACGATCTTTTTAGCCATACCGAAAATCTAGGAATGGCTGAGACTACTTTCAAGGTTTTGAAAGGCACACTAAAAACGGCTGCTATTTGTAAAGGGCATCATCATGGTGGTAGCACCTTCCGGCCAAGCACTGGAGATGAAGCGGGTCAGGAAAGACAATAACCCTCTTCGATTGTTGCGAAGGATCGCTACAGGGAACTAGCCAACCAGGCGCAGCTGTTCAGCTTATTTGCTTTGGCCAACCCGGTGCTGTAGGAAAAACTGTCCAACACCATCCTATGCGTTTCAGTGAAGGCCAATTCAAAAGTGTGGGTCAGAGTGTGGGTCAAAAACTTACAGACATAAAAAAAGCCGCTGAAATCAGCGGCTTAATCGTAATACTTGGCGGAGGGACAGGGATTCGAACCCTGGGTAGGTTATTAGCCTACGCCGGTTTTCAAGACCGGTGCATTCAACCGCTCTGCCATCCCTCCGACTTGGTGGTGCATATATTATCAGGATTTTTCCGTGAGTCAATGGGGTTAATAAAGACGCAGGCCCACGCGGGTGATCTTGCCTCCTTCCATCTCACTGACTACCCAGTGAATTCCGTGCCAATCAACATCATCCCCCACTACCGGATGACCACCGACTCGAAGCGAGACAAACTCCTCCAGGGTCATATCGTGCTCCCCGGGGCTGAGGGTGAGCCCGTATGCCTGGGCGACGTCCTGCATCAATGCAGATCCATCAAGCGTGAAGGTACCAAAGAAGGCGCGCTCCTGCTTCAGCTTGGAGTCGCCATTGAACAAGCGGTTCAGCGCCGGCAAGTCTTCCGTACGTCCTATCACACAAATCACATCCCCTGCATGCAAGCGTGTACTACCCTTGGGGTGTAGCATGGCATGGTTACGAAAAAGCGCCGAGATCAAGGCCCCGGAAGGAAACCTCAGCAAGCGAATCGGCACTTCTTCCAAGTCCTTATTTTCCACCTCGTAGACGAACATTTCATAGTCATTTTCGGGCAGGATGCCCAAGGGGCCACGTCGATTGGGTGTTACGCCGATAGGCACCTCCACCCGTAACCAGCGAGCCACCAAGGTTAACGATCCCCCCTGTATCAGCAGCGACATCAGAACCACGGCAAAGGCGACGTTGAAGTAGAGCGAAGCGTTTTCCACGCCACCGATGAGCGGAAATATCGCCAGTACAATAGGCACTGCGCCGCGCAGCCCCACCCAGGCAATAAAGAAGGTTTCACGCCAGCGAAACTTGAAGAAAGGCTTGATGGTGATTAGAACCGCCAAGGGCCGAGCGACAAAAATCAGTGCCAACGCCACCAGCGAAGCTGGCAACGCATATTCCCATAGTTCACTGGGCGTCACCAAAAGTCCTAATACTAGAAACAGGCCGATTTGACTCAGCCAGGCCAGGCCATCATGTACCGGAAGAATGAAATTGAGATGACGTCCTGGCTGATTGCCGATCATCAAACCAGCAAGGTATATCGCCAGAAAGCCACTGCCGCCGAACACACTGGTCAGGCCGAAGACACTGAAACCCAACCCCAAGGCGAGCATGGCATAGAGACCAGGCGCCAGGTCCAGCCAACGCAATAACTTGGCACTTAACCAACCGCCACCCAAGCCGATCACCAGGCCCAGACCAAATTGCATGAGCAGAAAACCGAGCGTTTCTAGGGGGCCGCCGATATCACCCACTAGGAGTTCCACCAGCATGACCGTCAGAAAAATTGCCATCGGGTCGTTGGTACCCGACTCGATTTCAAGGGTAGCCCCCACCCTTTCGTTGAGATTGACCCCGCGGCCGCTGAGCATGGAAAACACCGCCGCGGCATCCGTGGAGCCTACAATCGCGCCGACCAGAAAGCCCTCGATCAGCGTGAGATCGAAAATCCAGGTGGCAATCAAGCCCACCAGGCCGCTTGTGATGAACACCCCAAGCGTGGCAAGCGTTAGCGCCGGTTTGAAGCCTACACGGAAAGTTTTCAAGCGCGTACGCAATCCACCATCGAGCAGGATCATGGCCAGTGCCAGATGCCCGATGACAAACGCTAAGGAGTAATCATCGAATTCAAGCCCCAGCAGGCCTTCCTCTCCCGCCAGCATACCCAGCGCCAGAAAGATCAGTAGCAGGGGTACTCCCATGATCGAAGATAAACGGCTGGCCAGAATGCTGAGCGCCAATAAAAAACCGCTTACCAAGAAAAGCGTATTGATTGCCTCCATCGCGCCTGATCCCTCTATGCATCGAGGCAGTCATTATCGCATGCCCCGCGTAATTTACCGACGCCGACGTTAAGCGGTTTAATAAGAAGGTGTTATGTTGCGCTGGTCAGGGCGTTTCGCAAGCGGATACACTCCAAGGTAACAACCACCTTGGAGCCAAGCCCCCATGCCTGGACGCCTTCCTTTGGGAATTATCCTGCTGAGCCTGGTCGCGACACTCGCTTACCCGCTGTCGGCAGCGCTAGCCGAGCAAACCGATGAGGCTACTCCCGCCGAGGCACCTGCTGCCCCCCTCACCCTGGATAGCCAAGTCGAGGTTCCTTTTTTTCTGTTCTCCCCTTCCATTGAGGAAGAACCTGAAGTTCCCGAGATGGCGTTTACCCCACCAGACCCATTAGAACCGCCACCGGTCAAGATGATCGACATCATGCTCGACTGGTATTTAAGCCCCCAGCATGCCGCCTTCGTGATAGCGCAGGCACGTGATCTCTTCAGCTTACAGGGGCTGCAGGTAACGCTTTCGACGCCTGCAGATCCGTCGGTGCCCACTAAGTTACTGGCCGCCGGTGAAGTGGACTTCGCCTTGAGCCGGCAACCTCAATTGCACCTGCAGGTGCATAAAGGGGCGCCGCTTGTGCGTATTGCTACCTTGATTGAAACCCCCATGACGGCGGTCATCATCGCTGGCGACCAGCCACCGGAAAATAGCGAAGAATTTGCTGCACTGCACTACGGTTTCGCTACGCAGGATAGCCGCGAGATGGTTCTTTCTCAGCTGATACCGGAAACGCCCTTGGTTTCCGAAAATCCCCCGGAAAACCTGCATTACGATGCGGCCGATGCCTTACGCGAACAACGCGTGGATGCCGTGGCGGATGGTTTCTTTCACTTTCTCCCACCCCAGCTGGCCAACGACGGCGTCGCCACCACAGTGCTACGTACGGGAAAACTCGATATCCCTCACTATGATGGATTGATTCTGTTAGCCAACAGCGAGAAAATGCACCGTGATCGTGACGTCATATCGCACTTGGTGACGGCGCTGGAAAATGCCAGCCAGTGGATAATCGAACACCCGGACGAGGCATGGCAATTGATGATTCAAGCACAGCCCATCCTGGATAATGAGATCAATCAAGGCGCATGGAATGATATCTTGCGGCGCATGGCTTTGCGCCCGGCCGCTCTGGATTATCGGCGCTATGCCGGTTTCGAGGCATTCCTTCATCAAAGAGGCCAGATCGATACCCCTTATTCGGTGGAACGCCTGGCCATTGACCCCCATTCACGTTGATTTTCTTGAGGCGATACTTGAGCAATGCCAGCTACCGAACCTTTGGTATTTATCGACCTGGAAACCACCGGCACTCGTAGCACCCGAGATAGAATCACCGAAATCGCGGCGCTGAAAGTCGTGGATGGCCGAGAGGTGGCCCGCTGGAGCAGCTTGATTTACCCGGAATGCCGGGTCCCTGCCGCTATTGCCGAATTAACCGGCATTACCGATGCGTTGCTGGCGGAGGCCCCGACGTTTGGCGATATCGCTTCGGCCCTTCAGGAGTGGCTCGGCGAGGCTCAGCTAGTCGCGCATAATGCACGCTTTGATCACAGTTTTCTGCGTAACGAATTCAAGCGTGCCGGTATTGCCTATCGGGCCGAGGTGATCTGTACTCTGCGCTTGTCACGTCGCCTGGCACCACAACAACCTGAGCACAATCTGGGCGCGCTGCTCAAGCAGCATGGAATCCCCCATGCCTCGCGTCACCGTGCCGAAGCCGATGCCCAAGCCTTATGGAAACTCTGGCAACACTGGCATGCCACCCTACCCGACGAAACCCTGGGGTCTCTGCTAGAAACCGAACGCAAACATAGAAGCTTGCCCGTTCACCTGAAGCCCGATCTGCTCAACGACATCCCCTCCTCACCCGGCGTATACCTCCTGTACGGTCATAATCGCTTGCCGCTTTACGTGGGCAAGAGCGTCAATCTACGCAGCCGGGTGCTGGGGCATTTCCAGCGCGATCATCAGAATGACAAGGAGATGCGCCTGGCGCAGCAGGTGCAACATATCGAATGGGAAGAAGCCAGCGGTGACCTGGGGGCTCAGCTACGTGAAGCCCACTTGATCAAGGAATTGATGCCCATCATGAACCGTCAGTTGCGACGCCAAGGCAACCTGTACAGTTGGTATTGGCCGACCCAATCGCTTCAGCCACAACTAAGCAATGAAACACAACTCAAGCAGGTGTCAGGCCCGGCACTGTATGGCTTGTTCCGCAGCGCCAGGAAAGCCCGCGACGCGCTGAAACAAATTGTCGATGAGGAGCAGTTATGCCCTCAGGTGATAGGTCTGGAAAAAGGCCGGGGGCGCTGTTTTGCCAATCAGCTGGGCAAGTGTTGCGGCGCTTGCACCGGCGTGGAATCGTTACCCCAGCATAGTCGGCGTGCCCGGGAGGCCATGGCGCGCTTGCAGCTCCAGGCATGGCCTTGGCAAGGACGCATTGCCATCGGTGAGCATCACCCTGCCAGTAAGACCGGTGGTTGGCATGTCGTGGAACACTGGCGTTACCTAGGCAGCGCCCTCACCCTTGAGGCCGCAAGACGCCTTCAAGTGGCTACTCCGCAATTTGATGTCGACAGCTACCGTATTCTCAATCGCTTTCTGCGCGACAGCCAACAACATCAACTCGACGTGGTCGAGCTTGCGTGATCGAACCGGCGCAATCAGGCACTGTCAGATTGCGCCGCCAGAAATACTCGCACGGCTTCCTGAAACGCTTCGGGCTGTTCGGCATGCAACCAATGGCCAGCGTTCTTGAGTGTCACTACTCTTGTGCGGGGCAATATCTCGCGAGTCGCCGGTAGCATGTCGTCAGTGACATAATCGGAGTTTGCACCTCGCAGTATCAGGGTCGGCCCCTCATAGGGCTGATCTCCTGCTGGCAACTGCATAAGCTCCTGATAACCCTCCATTATCTCATCAAGACCAATACGCAAGGTGAGAATGCCCGCCTCATTGCGTGTCAGATTGGTGGCTAGAAACAGACGCACGGCTCGCTCTTCGACATGCTCGGCCAGAAGCTCTTCCGCTTCGCGACGATTCTTGGGCTTGCCCGCCTCGAGTCGACGCAAACCGGCGAACACCCTGTCATGGCCATGCGAATAAGCTACCGGAGCAATGTCCGCTACCAGCAAGGACGCCACCCGCTGGGGTGCCAGCCGTGCCACGCTAATGGCCACCTTTCCGCCCATGGAGTGCCCGAGAAGATGGGCCTTTTCGATCCCTAGCTGATCCAACAGCACCAGCACATCCCCGCTCATCTCCTGGTAGCTCATGCCACTGGCATGCGGCGAACGACCGTGATTGCGCAGGTCAACCGCGATCACTCGGCGAGACGCCTGCCAGACCTTGAGATGCGAACGCCAGTTGTCGGCACTGCCAAGAAGGCCGTGGACGACCACTAACGGCAAGGAGTTCTGTGTATTTCCTTCCGGCTCCCCTGAATCCAGATAATGCAGGGAAAGCGCTGAGTCTTGGCGTGACATCTTGACTCCTTTCATTGGGTTATGACGATGGCCCGTCAGCGAGCTGCAAGCGGCGCAACATCCTGATTCCCCGTCAACGTAACCAGCCGTCGAGAAAGCCACGCCAACAAGATGCCGTAAAGCGGCAAGAAGAACAGCAGGCTGATACCCAGTTTAATCACGTAATCCACCACGGCGATTTCAACCCAGTTGGCAGCCATGAACGGATCGGGGCTGTTGTAAAAGGCCATGGAGAAAAAAGCGAAGGTATCCGCAAGATTACCCAACACCGTGGAAAAGGCTGGCGCGACCCACCACGCCAAGTGGCGCAAGCGATCGAACACCTGGACATCCAGCAGCTGGCCCAGCACATAGGCCATGAAACTGGCCAGGGCGATACGTGCCACGAAAAGATTCCACTCCCCCAAGGCCTCGATACCCACGAAGCTGCCGCGAGGAAAAACGACCGACACCACGTAAGAGACCAACAGTGCAGGCAGCATCACCCGCATGATAGTCGCTCGTGCGGCTTCCTTGCCAAACAGCCGCACGGTCAAATCAGTGGCCAGAAAAATGAAGGGAAAGCTGAACGCGCCCCAGGTGGTATGCAATCCGAACAAGGTGAAAGGTAACTGCACGAGATAATTACTCGCTGCGATCACCACAATATGGAAGGTGACCATCAGGGCGAGACAACGGCGGCGCTGCGTTTCAGATAAAACAAACATGGCAGGTTATCCTTTTTGAACAACAACAGAGGGGTGAGGGAACCCTCCTGACACAGGACGACTTGTTGCACTGCTACACAACCAAGACGGCTTGATGCGCTGGCATTATACGCAAGCAATCGACGAAAGAAAGCCACCTGCGCCGAGGTGGCTTGGGGTAGAAGATGATAGCTTGGCGCAAAAGACTATAGAACTCTCGCCCGAAGGCTATGTAGACCTTGAACAATCACATCGCGCCTTAAGCAATCAGATGGGCTGCGCCTTGGTGGAGGAACCTACGTCACGCTCACGCATGGCGTCATGCACATCCTGCAAGCTCGACGGGTCGTCAATGGTAGAAGGCAGGCCATACTCCTTGCCATCGGCGATATTGCGCAGCAATTTACGCAGAATCTTGCCCGAACGCGTCTTGGGCAGACGGTTGACCACCAGCACTTGCTTGAAGCAGGCAATCGGTCCGATCTGATCCCGCACCAAGGCGATCAGTTCCTTTTCCAGCGCCGCCTCATCGCCATCGAAGCCATCCTTGGGAATCACCAGCCCGACCGGCAACTGCCCTTTCAGTTCATCATGAATGCCGATTACCGCGCATTCCGCTACCGCCGGATGGGCGCCGACCACTTCTTCCATTTCACCGGTCGACAAGCGATGACCGGCAATGTTGATCACATCATCGGTACGCCCCATGATGAACAGGTACCCGTCTTCATCGAAAAAACCACCGTCACCGGTCAGGTAGTAACCTGGGAACGCTGCCATGTAAGCACTATGGAAGCGCTGGGGATCTCCCCACACACCGACCAGGCAACCGGGTGGCAGCGGCTGTTTGATCACCACACTGCCCTGGGTCATGGGCTCGGCCTGCTCGGCTTCACGGTCGAGGATCTGAACGTTGAACCCGGGTACCGGCACCGTGGCGGAACCGGCCTTGGTAGGCATGGCTTCGATGCCGCGTGGATTGGCGGCAATCGGCCAGCCGGTTTCGGTTTGCCACCAATGGTCGATGACCGGCACATCCAGCAGATCATCCAGCCAATGGAATGTCGGTGGATCCAATCGCTCACCCGCCAGGTATAGGGCCTTCATGCTACTGATATCGTATTGCTCAAGCAGCTTGGCATCCGGGTCTTCTTTCTTGATGGCACGAAACGCGGTGGGTGCGGTGAAAAAGCTCTTGACATTGTATTCCTCGATCAAGCGCCAGAAGGCTCCGGCATCCGGGGTCTTTACCGGCTTGCCTTCGTAAACCACCGTGGTGCAACCCCGCAGCAAAGGGGCATAAACGATATAGGAATGCCCCACCACCCAGCCGACGTCCGACGCGGAAAAAAAGACCTCACCGGGCGCCATGTCATAGATCGCTTCCATCGAATATGCAAGCGCTACCGCGTAGCCGGCGGTATCGCGCACTACCCCTTTTGGCTTTCCCGTCGTGCCCGAGGTGTAAAGAATGTACAGCGGGTCGGTACCCATGACCGGGACGCAATCGGTAAAGTCGGCGGCTTTTACCAGCTCAGTCCAGTCATGGTCTTTCGGTCCCAATTCAGCGACACCCTGGTCACGTTGAAAGATCACACAGGCTGACGGTTGATGGGTGCTCTGCTTGATCGCGTCGTCAATGATTGGCTTGTAAGGCAATACCTTATTGACTTCAACCCCACAGGAAGCCGCTATCACCACCTTAGGCTTGGCATCGTCAATACGTACCGCAAGCTCGTGCGGCGCAAAACCGCCGAACACCACCGAATGCACCGCCCCGAGCCGAGCACAGGCATACATGGCCACCAGCGCCTCAGGCACCATCGGCATGTAAATGATGACGCGATCACCTTTTTCAACGCCCAGATTTTTTAGCGCACCGGCAAAATAAGCCACTTGATCGCGCATTTCACGGTAGCTGATGACCTTCTTGCTTTGGGTGACGGGAGAATCCCAATAGATTGCAGCCTGATCGCCACGGCCTTGATCGACATGATGATCCAGAGCCGCATGGCAGATATTCATTTCTCCATCGATAAACCAGCGAGCATGCTGTTGATCATCATAGGAAAGGATGGTGGACGGAGGCGTGAACCAGGGAATGCGTTTCGCCTGTTCTGCCCAGAACGTTTCTGGCTGCTCAATGGAACGAGTAAATTCTTGTTGATAGCGGCTCATGGGTAGTTTGTCTTCCAGATGGCAATGATTGTTGACAGTCTAGAAAGAAAACAGCCGCTTTACCTTCATACTATGGGCTAAAAAGCGACTAAAGGGGCAAGTAGCCAAGCAGGATTGTCGACATCAAAAGAACTCACACCATTGATACATCGTTAAACAATAGCTTGGACATAGCAGATTAAATTATTGATCATTAAAGCATAATTGATAAAAACGTAATCCACGCGATAAGCGCTGGTTCCTCAACCACTTACGCCATGCCTCGGGTCATTATTCCATAGGCTGGGAGATCGTCATGCCCTCTTCAACCAACGCCGCTTCGCGCCTGCTGCAACAAGACGGTCACGCCATTGCTCAGGGGACTCGCCTGCTCAAGGCAATGGCCAATGAGAAACGTCTACAGATATTGTGCCTACTGGCGAACCAGGAATTATCGGTCACCCAGATCAATCAACAGCTGGCATTGAGCCAGTCGGCGCTTTCGCAGCATCTGGCCATCTTGCGCAATGATGGTCTGGTCACCACGCGCCGAGAATCCCAAACCATCTTTTATTCGCTGACCAGCCAAAGCGCCAATGCCATCCTGGAGGCATTGGCGCAGCATTATGCGGCGGAATAGCGCATGCAGACCGGCACAGCGTTAGGTTAGCCTAGGCAATGCCGGTTAACAGCTTGGCTCATTGCTTGTGCCAACGGCTCGCCTCCAGCAATCCCATACCCTTGAGCAATACGCTCTCTGCTGCGGTCGAGATAGCCAGCCCCAGCCGGTTGCTCATGGTCTTGGGTGGTTCAAGCTTTACCGACAGCACACGCGAGGCTTGCATGCGCTCGACCAGATAAGCTTCGCTGGTCCCCAGCGCATCGATCAGACCCTTACCCACCGCTTCGCTTCCATACCAGATCTCGCCGGTTGCCACCGATTCAATGTCCATGGATGGACGCCGCTTGGCGACGTATTCCTTGAACAGCCGATGGGTATCCTCCAAGTCTTCAATAAACTTTTCCCGGCCTTCTTGGGTATTCTCCCCAATGATCGTCAAGGTACGCTTGTACTTGCCTGCGGTCAGCAATTCCACATCGATGTCATGGCGCTTGAGCAAACGATGAATATTGGGTACTTGAGCCACTACACCGATTGAGCCCAGCACCGCAAAGGGAGCAGCACGTACCTCACTGGCCGTACATGCCATCAGATACCCCCCGCTGGCCGCGACCTTGTCCACACATACTACCGTCTTGAGGCCGGCTTCGCGTAAGCGATCCATCTGGGCAGCAGCCAAACCGTAGGCGTGCACGAGCCCTCCTCCGGATTCCAGGCGTATCACCACTTCATCGTGGCGTTCGGCGACATCCAGCACGGCTGAGATTTCTTCGGCAAAATGCCCCGTCGCCGAGGCTTTGAGATCACCATGAAAATCCAGCACCCACACCCTGGCGGGCTCAGCTCCCTTGGCGGCGTCGCCTTTGCCTTTTTGTTTGGCCTTATCGTCCCGGCGAAATGACTTGATCAAGCTTTTGCGCTGGGAAAGCGAGGTAGCTGCGATTGCCAACCGACGTCGACGGTAGCGACGCTGATCATTGAGCGTTTCGATGTGCAATGTCAGCTGTTCACTGGATTCATGACGTGACCGCAGCAGGAGCAATAGTCCTCCCCCCACTAACATCACCACGATAATTACCTGAACAACGAAAGTACCTATATCAACCGCCCATTCATTCATGCTCTTCTCCTTTGGCGAGCCTGTGTAAAAGCCGCAACTGCATGCTTCACTTAACGATATTACCTCAGAGCGCTTGATTGAAACGAATGTTTGAAATAACCTCGCACAAGTCCCTGTCACCGCCTATCGGTGCTCCCCACTAAAATCACCAGACAGATAGAGAGCGTAACGATGTCAACCAACACCCTGGAAAAATTGCAAGCTCGCTTCAATCCGCAAGCCGCCACCAATATGGACGAGGTTTTTCAGTTTCATTTTACCGATGCCGACAGCCATTATCTGGTAGTCAAGGACGGTACCTTGGATATTAACGAAGGCGAACACGAAGACCCTTCCGTCAGCCTGCGCCTTAGCACCGACACGCTCAAAGGTATCATGAGTGGTGATGTCAACGGCATGACCGCGTTCATGACTGGCAAGCTCAAGGCAACCGGCAATGTCATGCTGGCCACTCAGCTTACCCAGCTTTTTCCCTCCGAGTGAGAGAGTCGTTGAAAGCGAAAACATGCCCTGCGCGGAGCAGGGCTACTTTTGTAGCTCTGTATTATCTGCCCACCGATTGAGATGAACTTCGATCAATTCCCGGGAAATCGAAAAGATGGGGGGTAAAATAGGCAATTGTCGAGGGGAAAACCAGGCAGCATCGCTGATTTCGACGCCATCAATACGGATTCTTCGTGTGGTCGCTTCAGCGAAATAGCCCAGCATCAAAGAATGCGGAAACGGCCATGCCTGGCTACGGTAATAGCGAACCTGGTCAATATATACCCCCACTTCTTCGTACACTTCCCGGTGCACGGCTTCTTCAGCCGCCTCGCCTGGCTCGATAAAACCCGCCAACGTGGAATAGCGCCCCGCTTGAAAACGCGGACTGCGTGCCAGTAGCATTGCCTCGCCACAAGTCACCAAGGTGATGATACAAGGGGAAATCCGCGGATAATTACGATGCCCGCATGCGTAGCAATGCATGGCAAATTCCGCCTCCAGCTTGTTTGAAGGCTCGCCACAGCGCCCGCAAAAGCGATGATTTTCCAGCCAGGCAGCGACCTGTAGGGCAGTGGAAACCAACCCGAACCAGGATTCGGGCAGTTGCGCCAACCAGCGCCGCCCATCAATCCAGTCGTCTCCCGGCGCATCTTCCAGACTCAGCGCAACAGGTTCGTCATGCCAGTAGCATAACGGTTGCAACGTAGATGCCCATGGCTGTGCCGGCTGCAAGGGAGAAAACGGCAAATTTTCATTTTCCGGCAAAAAAGCGGGGGCGACCTTCCCTCGGGCAAGCCGGATCACGCGTCCGTGCGTTTCCAAAGCGGGGATAATGCGTTTAAGCATCGCGGAGCTCGGTTTTCGGCCAATCAATACCACTGGCGTCGCATTTAGCCAGATGTGCGGCATGCTCTTCCTGCGTTGGCCGTATCACGCGAAGCTGCCCGGCAGGAATACTCAAACGCTCAATGGCAAGCCCTTGGTTGGCTGCGGTGACGGGCCCCTGCTTGGCGGCGGTACTCGCTTCAAGCGTCAGTGCGGTTTGCCCACCGGTCATCGCTAGGTAGACATCGGCGAGAATCTCGGCATCCAACAGGGCACCGTGCAAGATCCGGTGCCCATTATCGATGTCATAGCGTTTGCACAAGGCATCCAGGCTATTGCGCTGCCCAGGGTGCTTCTGGCGAGCCATGACGAGGGTATCCAGCACGCCACAGTGCTGCGCTACCAAGCCTAATGCCGGCGCACCAGGACGTTGGCTTAGCAGGGTAAACTCATGATCGATGAAGCCTACGTCAAAAGGCGCGTTATGAATGACCAGTTCCGCACCACGAATGAAATCCAGAAACGCCTCGGCAACGTCAGCGAATACCGGTTCATTGGCTACCTTTTCATTGGTGATGCCGTGCACCGCCACCACTTCCGGGCCGATATCACGCTGGGGATTGATGTACTGATGATACGTTCGGCCAGTGAAGCGCCGATTGACCATTTCTACCGCCCCGATTTCCACCAAACGATGGCCGGACCGCGGGTCAATGCCGGTGGTTTCTGTGTCAAGTATTACCTGCCTCATGGGCAACTCTCCGGTTATGCTCATCAATGGCGGCATTGGCCAGGGCATCGGCGCGTTCATTCTCGGCGTGGCCACTATGGCCTTTTACCCAATGCCACTCGATCTCGTGCCGAGCCGCTTCCTGCTGCAAGGCTTTCCACAGCTCGGCATTTTTTACCGGCTGTCGCGCGGAGGTCATCCAGTTACGCTTGACCCAATTGTCGATCCACTGGGTGATACCCTGGCGAAGATACTGCGAATCCGTCCACAAGAGCACCTTGCAAGGCTTTTTCAGCTCACGTAGCGCCATGATGGCGGCCATCAACTCCATACGATTATTCGTAGTGAGCGGCTCGTAGCCTTTCAGTGTCTTTTCATGTTCCCCGCTGTACAGGACGGCGCCCCATCCCCCGGGGCCCGGATTTCCACGACAGGCGCCATCGGTATAAATGGTGACCTTCGGCTGGGCTTGATAGAGAACCTCACTCACTATTGTTGTCCTTCCTCTTGCTGGGACTCGCATGGCGGCCGTGGTTTTCGGAACTTGTTCGCGTCGCCCCTTGGGTCGTATTGCGCACCGGCGCTTTCAGGTTGAACCTCAGCGGCGTGATCGACGCCCGCTGTTGCTGACGTCTTGCCTGGATCATGTAACTTTCTCCGATAGGCAAGTTATAGCGCCTACCCAACGTTTCCCAAAATTCAGGGCCTGCCTTGCCTCCTGGCCAACGAAAGCAGCAATAGTCTACGCGTTCTATTTCAAAATCGACAAACGCCAGCCACTCACGAAGGCCGGCCGGCGTACGCCATGTGCCGTTCCAGGGAATCTGGGGTTGACGAAAAGGCCGGTGTCGGGACAATTGTCCCACGCCAAAAGGATGGAAACCGAAGATAACCAGCTTTCCATTATCTGCCGTGACGCGAGCGGCCTCCTGCAGGGTGTGATGGGCATTGGACACGTTTTCGAGCCAATGATGAAGCACGGTTAAATCCAGACACTGATCGGGGAGTGGCAATGCATCCGGCGGGCACACCAAGGTTTGTTCAGTCTCGGCCATGCTAAGCACCGGCGCCCAGCGAAGAGGGTGGCGAATCGGGCACATGGTGGTAAGCGGCCCTGCCATTCCCATTTCCAGGCTATGCCCCCCAAAAAGCTCTTCGCACACCGGCCCCAGGCAGGCACGCTGCGCTTCCCACTGAGTTCGACCCGTCTCCGAGTCCCAGTATTGCCTATTATCTTTCAGGCACTGGGCCAGTTCCATCGCCGTTGTCAAAGTTGACATGAAAAGCGCTTCCCTCCACAGTTAAGGTTTTTTAGTCACTTTATCGTAGTGTTGGCTGGCACCTAAAGCCGCTAACGGTTCATCCACCGCCTCCAAGGATCTCGCCCATGCTGAGCGTGACACCGATTCCCGCCCTAAGCGATAACTATATCTGGTTATTAAGACAGGATTCGAGTCAAGGCGTTTGCGTGGTGGATCCAGGCGAAGCAACACCGGTCATCGAGCTACTTGAACGCGAGTCGCTCACCCTCGAGGCCGTCTTGATTACCCATCACCACCACGATCATACCGGCGGCTTGGCAGAGCTTATCAAGCGCTACGCGCCTCGCGTGATCGGCCCCCAGAACCCACAGATTAGCGGCATTGACGAACAGGTCGGTGACGGGGATGAGGTGCGCGTCATGGGCCGCTTGTTCGATGTCATTGCAACACCTGGCCATACTCTCGATCACATCAGTTTTTTTGCCCCCGGCATTCCACCGTTGCTGTTTTGTGGCGACACCCTGTTTTGCGCCGGATGTGGGCGTCTATTCGAAGGCACACCCGAACAGATGCAACAGGCTCTCACGCGCCTGGCCCGCCTTCCTCAGGATACGCTGGTATTTGCCGCCCATGAATACACCCAGGCAAACCTGGCGTTTGCTCAAGCGGCCGATCCAGACAACCAGGACGTCAAGACGACGCTTGAAGAGTGTCGTAAAGCCAGAGCGCTGGAACGCCCCACATTACCCAGCACGATTGGACGCGAACTAAAAATCAACCCTTTCCTGCGCACCGAAACATCGGGGGTACGCCAAGCGGCGGGCACACAAGGTCCAGCTGACGATAACCTGGCGACGTTCACTACCTTGCGCGAATGGAAAAACCACTTTTAAACGTCATTTTGACACGGATTATCTTCTTATATGACCTACCGTACTTTACGCCAACGCCTCTTGGTGGGCGCCGGCGGTACGCTGCTGCTAGGCTTGCTAGCGGCCACGGCCACCAGCCAGGCAGCTACAACCGAAAGATTCAATAGTGTTTTGCCACGCCAGCTGAATTTCTGGGAAACCTTGGAACTCAAGCAACAAGATGCCTGGAGCATGTTACGCAAGACCTTCCAATGGCAGAAGCAACCTCTGCCTCCCGAAGCCCAAGCGCGTGTCCAGAAATGGATCGATCACTACCGCTCCAGCCCCGAAAACATTGTTGCAATTACCGAGCGCGCCCGGCCTTGGATCGCATGGATTACGCAACAAGTCGCTGAGCGCGGCTTGCCGGGCGAACTGGCCTTGATACCTTTTGTAGAAAGCTCTTTTGACCCCGTCGCTCGCAGTCATCGTGGCGCCGCCGGCCTATGGCAGTTCATGCCGAGAACCGGCGATGCCCTGGGCTTGGTGCGCAATGGCAGTTATGATGGGCGACTTGACGTTTTAAGAGCCACCTCCGCGGCACTGGACTACATCGAAATGCAAGCCGACCAATGGTATGAAGGCGATCTCACGCTTTCACTGGCGGCTTATAATGCCGGCGCCGGCACGGTCAACCGGGCGCTACGCCACGCACCAGGTCAAGATTACTGGAGCCTGCGGCTTCCCTCCGAAACCATGCATTATCTGCCCAAGTTGTATGCGATTGCAGCAATCATCAACGACCCCGCTCACTACCAGGTAAGCCTGCCTGATATTCATACCCAACCGGGCTTCACTCAAGTGAGACTGAGCCAACCGGTGAGTCTTGCAGAAGCATCACGCCTGATGAAAATCAGCCCGTCGTCACTGACCGAGCTGAACCCCGGCCTGCTTAATGGCACCTTGCAGCCACGACTGGCGCGGATACTATTGGTACCGGAACAAGCCGATGTTTCGCTGCTCGCCGGATTGACCAACAACGGCACCCAACAGATTGCTGAAAATGGTAATACCTATTTGGTACAACGGGGCGATAGCCTTTCCGCCATTGCGGCGCGTTATAAGGTCAATCAGCAGGAACTGGTACGCCTGAATGGCATCGAACGACCGGAAACTATACAGCCGGGACAGCTCCTGACTCTTTCAGAGGGCTGAGGTGATTGACCTCGTTTAAAAGGAAAGCCGCTATGCGATGCGTTGCGCAATTTTTTCATGCTCTATTGCCCTGGAGCCTGGGGGCTATCTTGAGCCTCAACATGGCGTTGGGGGAAGCCATCGAGCACAGCGACGTACCTCGCAAAGCGATACAAACCGTTCACGCCCTTTCCCTTTATGACGAACCGGCGCTGACGGAAGATTTCCCTTACTTTCCGCATGTCAATCCGCAAGCGCCCAAAGGGGGCAGCCTGACACGCACCGCGGTAGGGGGCAGTTTCGATTCAACCAATCCGTTCATTATTCGTGGCACGCCCGCCACCGGCATTTTTCAGATATACGATACGCTGATGGTAGAAAATCCCGGCGAGCCTTTCAGCCTGTATGGACTACTCGCCCAAGGTGTGCGACTGGCGCCTGATCGCAGCTGGATCGAGTTTGACTTGCGTCCGGAAGCCCGCTTCCAGGATGGTGAGCCCGTGACCGCCTACGATGTAGTCTTTACGCTGGAATTACTGCGCGACAAAGGCAATCCTTTCTACAGCAGCTATTATGCCGGGGTCGAAAAGGCAGTCGCCCTGGATGACCACCGGGTACGTTTCACGTTCAGCGACACCGACTCCCGTGAGCTTCCCTTGATTGTCGCCCAGCTACCCATTCTGCCCCGCCATTACTGGGAATCGCACGATTTCACCGCCCCGACGCTGGCACAACATCCCGGCTCCGGCCCTTATCGAATAGCCGAGGTGGATCCCGGTCGACGTATCGTCTTTCAACGCGATGAAGATTACTGGGGCAAACATCTGCCAGTCAATCGCGGCCGCTACAACATAGACCGGCTCGTCTTCGACTATTACCGCGACCGCGACATCGCCTGGGAAGCGTTCAAGGCCGGGCTGACCGACTTTCGTATCGATGCGCGTGCCGCCACCTGGGCAACCGGCTATGACTTTCCCGCCTACCGCGAAGGAAAGGTCAAGCGCCTTACCGTGCCCGACGTCAATCCTTCGATGATGCAGGCTTTTGTGTTCAATCTGCGCAAGGATAAATTCAGCGACCCCCGCGTGCGCGAAGCCCTGAGCCTGACGTTTGATTTTGACTGGTTGAACACCAATATCTTCTACGAGACCTACCAGCGTACCGAAAGCTTTTTCGAGAACTCTCAAATGGAAGCGCAGGGCTTGCCCAGTGGCGAAGAACTCGCCCTGCTCGCCCCTTTTAGTGAACAGATTGCCGAAGAGCATCGTTCAGAACGCGTCTTTACCAGCCCACTTCCCATGGCACGCCCCGACGACATGCGCGAGCGGTTTCGCCTGGCCTTCAGCCTGCTGCAGGAAGCCGGTTATCGCATTAAAGACGGAGTGCTGGTCAACCAAGAGACGCAACAGCCACTGGAACTGGAAGTACTGCTTTACGATTCCGGCCTTGAACGGGTCGTCCAGCCCATGCTTCGCAACATGGCACGTCTGGGGGTGCAAACATCGTTGCGTATCGTCGATATCAATCAATACCTCAACCGCCAGCGGAATTTCGATTTTGACATGGTGATCAGCCATTTCCCTCAATCCAATAACCCCGGCAACGAACAACGTGACTATTGGACCAGCGAGGCCGCCGACAGCCCGCAAAGCCGTAACCGCATGGGCCTGAAAAACCCGGTGGTGGACGCCCTGGTAGAAGAATTGATTGCCGTGGACAGCCGTGAAGAGCTCCATCAAGTAGCCCGTGCCCTTGACCGCGTCCTGCGATGGGGATTTTATGTGATTCCGCATTACCATTCCGGTGAAACCCGAATTGCGATATGGGATAAATTCGGCTACCCCGAACCCTTCCCCCAGTACGCCATGGACCTCGATGCCTGGTGGGTGGATCCCCAACAAGACGCTGAGCGACAGCGGTCGGAGTCACCGACGCCAACCCAGCCGTAAAAGGAATGCTACGTGGCTCGTTATACCTTACGTCGTCTGCTGTTGATGATCCCCACCCTGTTCGGGATCATGCTGCTGAACTTCATCATCGTTCAGGCAGCCCCGGGGGGGCCGATCGATCAGATGCTGGCCCGCTTTGAAGGTGCCGATGCCATGGCCAGCACGCGCATGGACATGGGCGGTGCGGAAGTTCAGGTGCAAGATGAATCCCGGGGTGCCAGGGGGATCGACCCACGTTTTATCGAACAGCTCGAACAGCAGTTCGGCTTCGATCAGCCCGCTCACCTGCGTTTTTTGGGCATGATGGGCGACTACTTGACCCTGGATTTCGGCACCAGTTTCTTTCGTGATCGCCCGGTGGTCGACCTGATGTTGGAACGTCTGCCCGTCTCGATCTCGCTGGGGCTCTGGACCACCTTGCTGGTGTATCTGATCTCGATTCCCCTAGGGGTACGCAAGGCACTGCGCCATGGTTCACGCTTCGATGTGTGGACCTCGGGACTGGTCATCGTAGGCTATGCCATTCCGGGGTTCCTGTTCGCCATTTTGCTGATCGTGGTGTTTGCCGGCGGCACCTATCTTGACTGGTTCCCGCTGCGCGGGCTGACCTCGCCGAACTTCGACCAGTTATCCACCTTGGGCAAGATCAAGGATTATTTCTGGCACATCACCTTGCCGGTCGTCGCCCTTTCCATCGGCAGTTTTGCCACCCTGACCATGCTGACCAAGAACAGCTTCCTGGATGAAATCCACAAGCAATATGTGCTGACTGCGCGAGCCAAGGGAGCCAGCGAACGTCGCGTGCTTTACGGCCATGTGTTTCGCAACGCCATGTTGATCATCATCGCCGGGATTCCCGCCGCCTTGATCGGCATCTTTTTCACCGGGGCGCTGCTGATCGAAGTGATTTTCTCGCTGGACGGGCTGGGGTTGCTGGGTTTCGAAGCCGTGATGCAGCGCGATTATCCGGTGATTTTCGGCACCCTGTTCCTGTATACCCTGATCGGCCTTGTGCTCAAGCTGATATCCGATCTTACCTATGTGTGGGTCGACCCACGCATCGATTTCGCCACCCGGGAATCATGAGTTGATGGGCATTTTGACAAACCGCTTTTCCCCCATTACCCGGCGCCGCCTGGCAGCGTTCAAAGCCAACCGCCGTGCGCATATGTCACTGTGGCTGTTTGGCGTGCTGTTTATCCTGAGTGTATTCGCCGAGCTTATCGCCAACGACAAACCCATCGTCATGCAGTACGAGGGAAACTGGTACGTACCGCTGCTGGTGGATTATCCCGAAACCGAATTCGATGGATTCTTGCCGACGCGCACCGACTACCTCGACCCTTTCATACAACAACAGATCAGCGAACACGGCTGGGCCTTGTGGCCGGTAATCCCGTTTTCCTATCAGACGCTGGACATGCAGATGACCCGGCCTTCTCCCGCACCTCCCGATGCCCGCCACTGGCTGGGCACCGATGACCAGGGGCGCGATGTAATGGCCAGGGTGATCTACGGCTTTCGGCTGTCGGTGGTCTTCGCCCTGGTACTCACCGCGGGCTCGCTGGTGATGGGCGTGTTGATCGGCGGCATTCAAGGTTATTTCGGCGGCAAAGTGGATTTGATCGGCCAGCGTTTTACCGAAATCTGGTCGGGCCTGCCGGTACTGTTCCTGTTGATCATTCTGGCAAGTTTCGTTCAACCGGGCTTCTGGTGGCTTCTGGGGATTATGCTGCTGTTTTCTTGGCTGGGTCTGGTGGATATCGTGCGTGCTGAATTCCTGCGCGCACGTAACCTGGAATACGTGCGCGCCGCCAAGGCCATGGGCCTACCGTCACGCCTGATCATGTGGCGTCATGTGTTGCCCAATGCCATGGTAGCGACCCTCACGTTCATCCCCTTCTTGTTTACCGGGGCGATTGGCACCCTGACGGCCCTGGATTTCCTGGGCTTCGGCCTCCCCCCCGGTGCGCCTTCATTGGGAGAACTGGCCGCCCAGGGCAAGAACAACCTGCACGCGCCATGGCTCGGCATTACCGCCTTCATGACCCTCGCCATCATGTTGTCGCTGCTGGTATTCATTGGCGAGGGCTTGCGTGATGCCTTCGACCCGCGCCACATTCATAGCGTCCAACCCGATCAAGACAAGGAACAGGCGCATGCCTAAGCCGCTGCTGGAAATCGAACGCCTGAGCATTGCCTTTAATGGAACGTCCATCGTCGAGAACCTGTCGCTGCATATTCAGCCCGGCGAAACCTTGGCACTGGTAGGGGAATCCGGCTCGGGGAAATCGGTTTCCGCTCTAGGAATGATGAACTTGTTGCCGCCCAATGCCCGCGTCACCGGGCATAGGCGTCTTGGCGATACCAACCTTGACTCTCTCAAGCATACGGACTGGACGAAAATCCACGGCAATCGCGTCGGCTTTATCTTCCAGGAGCCGATGACATCGCTCAATCCCTTGCACACCATCGGTAAACAGATTGGCGAAACCTTGCGCTTACACCAAGGCTTGCGCGGTAACCAGGCCCGCCAGCGCATGCGCGAACTGCTTACTCAGGTCAAGCTGCCGCGCCCCGATGAGCTGCTGGATGTCTGGCCGCATCAACTTTCCGGGGGCCAGCGTCAGCGGGTGATGATCGCCATGGCGATTGCCAACCAGCCCGATTTGCTGGTGGCTGACGAACCCACCACGGCACTGGATGTAACGGTACAGCAAGAAATTCTGGCGTTGTTGAAGGAACTGCGCGACGCCTATGGCATGGGCATGCTGTTCATCACCCATGACCTCAACCTTGTGCGGCGCCATGCCGACCGGGTTTGCGTGATGTATCAAGGCAAGGTGCAAGAAACCGGCCCGGTGGAAGCGGTCTTTACCCGCCCCCAAAGCGCCTATACCCAAGCGCTGATCGATGCCGAACCCGAAGGCCGTCCGGTACCGGTGACACGTGTTCAGCCCCTTCTCGAAGCTAAAGCACTCGCGATCAGCTTCAAGCGCCCCAGAAAAGGCCTCTTCGGACGCCAGCCGCCACCTTTTGAAGCGGTCAAACCCATTGACCTTTACATCACGCCGGGAGAAACCCTGGGAATCGTGGGCGAATCCGGTTCGGGCAAGACTACCCTGGCCTCGGCGCTGATGCGCCTCACCACCAGCCAAGGTGAAATCAGGTTGGGCGCTGAGCGCCTCGACCAGCTAAGCGGCAATCAGCTTCGCCGCCAACGCCACCGGCTGCAGATGGTGTTTCAAGACCCTTATGGTGCCCTGTCGCCGCGCATGCCGGTGTTTGACATTATCAGTGAAGGGCTACGCTTTCATTATCCCAAGCTTTCGAAACAGGAAATCACCCAGCGGGTCAGCCAGACATTACGTGAAGTCGAATTACCCGAAAGCTGCGCAGCCCGTTATCCTCACGAATTCTCGGGAGGACAACGCCAACGTATTGCCATCGCCCGCGCCATCATTCTCGAGCCTGAATTACTGGTGCTCGACGAGCCTACCTCGGCGCTGGATCGCAGCGTACAGAAGCAGCTGGTCACATTATTGCGCGAGCTGCAGCATCGTCGTCAATTAAGCTACCTGTTCATCAGTCATGACCTGGCAGTGATACGCGCCATGGCCCATCGCATCATGGTATTGAAGGAAGGTCAGGTGGTGGAACAAGGCGATTGCCTGGAGGTACTATCCAATCCGCAACATTCTTACACTCGCACCTTGGTGGCAGCGGCTAATTTGGCACCTGCCTCGTAGGTCATGTTGACAATTTTTTAAATTGAACAGTTTTTAAGACTCAATAATATAACGGTATAAAATTTTATTGGGTGTTCAACCAATAAAATTTGGCTTGTTTAATCACAAAGCTCCGGCATTTCGCCAGAGCTTTGTGATTTACCTGAAAAGGCAGTTAGCTAACACCTTACTCCGGAGTGCGCACCGTGATGGACGGATTGTGGTCGAAGAAGTTGAAAGGCGAGAGAATCGTGCCTTTCCACATCGTCGGCATTACCGGCCAGTCTTCCATTCTGGGTATGTGATGAAAGCCCATCGTATACCAGACCACGATATCCTTATCCTTGACCGAGCGTCCCTCCTCGGCCCATTTCGGCAAGGTATCCTCTCCTGTGCTCTGGAAGGCGTACTCGCCGCCGGCATAGCGCTGGGCCTTGTCGTAAGGGGTAACCCAGAAGGTCTTGTCGATATAGGCATTGCGGATAGCGGGCGCATCGTTGACCACATCCAGCGGGCTGTAAGCGACGCTATTGTTGGGAAGGATCATGTAACCCGGGTTGTGGCCCAGGCCACTTTCCTTGTTGGTATTGGTCACATGATACATGGCGGGTGTGTTGGGGTTGACGCGGTACTGCGCCTCCTTTTCGGTTTCCGGCACTGACATTTCAGTCGTCCACATGGACCGACGAATCGCATCATCCTCTACCGTGGCCGGCACGATTCCGGTGCGCATGAAGGTATTTTCCTGGCCGTCGATGTCGAAGTCGAAGCGGAAATTGAAGAAATGATCATGATTCGGCGCAACGAGATTCGGCGCGATCAGGGTTCCGTGCGTGGTATCTTGCTCAGCCGTGTCGTCGTTCATACTCTTCGAGGCGACCCCTTTTACGGCGTCCAGTCCGGTCGAGCCGACCATCACCCGAATGCGGCCGTCCTGCATGAAGACATAGTCGATCAGATAGTCATAGTTGCCGATCTGGGAAGCGGTACGCACCACAAGCTCGGTCCAGGGACGGCCTTCGGTAGGCACGGCCTCTTCCTCGGATTGGGCGAAAATTTCATAGTGACGCCAGATGGGATCACCGGTGCTGCGCTCGAAGACACAGATCGCATCGGGAATCTCCAGCGGCTCGCCGGTGTCCGTATGGACCATGGCGGGCAGGAAGGTGGAGTGGGCAGGACAGTCGACCCTTGGCCGTAGCGGGGTCAGAAATAGACCAAAGCCATATTCACCACTGTCCATGTAGGTGCGCCAGTACCAGCCTTCGTCCGGATCCATGTAGGGCACGAACACTTCAGAGAGATGCGCCTGATAAAGCACTGAACGCCAGTCGTCGTCATCCTTGGCGGCAATATTGGAAAGAACGAGCCCCGGGCGCTTGTCGATACGGTAGTTGAAGCGCCATATGTCCCATTCAACCTGGCTTCCCTCAATGGTGAAGTTCGCCCCCCCCGGTTGAGTCAGCTCGGCCGGGCTGGACTCTTCGCGCAAGCCGTAACGCTCGTCGATTTCCTCATCGGTATAACCCCAGGGATCTTCGGGCAAGGGAATAGCTCCGGTATCGATCACCTCGACCACTTCCATTGCATTGAGGTCGACCAGCGCCACCAGCCCTTCGATGGGTTTAGCATAGAAGTTGGAGGCTTCAGGGTTCAGGTAGCAAGGCACCTTCATCAGGCGACCGCCCTGCTCTTCCTCGGTCAGGAAATTACCCGCCGTCAGCGGCAAGCAAAAAACGTCGTTGGGGGTCAGGCCTCGAGCTTGCAGCCCTTCTACCATGTCTGGATGGCCAAGTGCCAGATCCATGGTTTTAATGAACTCGTCGAACAGCAGCATGCTTTGGCCGCCGGTTTCGTTCCAGGAAACTATTTTGCCTTCGTTGAGATCGATGACCGCTTCATAAGCAGAGCCTTTATCCTTGACGATGGCGCGCGCGGTACGTGGGATGGTGTCGCCTTCTTCCCAATCGAGCACAAACGATTTGTCGGGCTCCACCAGTTCGATCAAGGGGAAACGCCCACTATCGGTGAGTCTGCCTTCGTCTCGAAGAATCTGTGTCACTGCCTGGTACTCTTCACCTTCAAGGCCGTCGAGGGGATGCGTGACCTCGGCGACTGCCGGTATGGCGAACAGGCTGGCTGACGCCATGATCGCGCCAAGCCCTTTATGCACATAGCTCATGATTGTTGTCCTTCTTCAGCTAGTAAGCGATACACACCGATTTGATCTCGGTGAAGGATTCCACGGCTTCTCTTCCGAACTCACGCCCAATCCCAGATTGCTTGAAGCCACCGAAAGGCAGGCTCGAATCCAGCGTAACATGCGTATTGACCCAGACAGTGCCCGCCTCGATTTCAGGAATAAGGCGCATGGCTTGGGTAAGATTATTGGTCCAGATGCTTGCCGACAGCCCCAAGTCACTGTCATTGACCATTCTGAGTGCCTCATCCACATCATCGAAAACGATGACCGACAGCACAGGGCCGAAAATTTCCTCTCGCGCCACGGTCATGTCCTGAGTCACATCGGCAAGCACGATAGGCGAGACGTAATAGCCCCCGTCATCAGGCACTTCAGCGCCACGAAGAATCCTCGCTCCTTCCTGCTCGGCCTTGTCGATATAGCCCAGAACGCTTTGTTGGTGGCGCTTGGATACGAGTGGATTGAGCTGAGTGGTGGGATCCATGCCCGGCCCGACGGACATCTGCGAGATGGCTTCGTAGAGGCGTTGGCAGAAGCTGTCATAAATGCTGCGGTGCACATAGAAGCGTGAAGCGGCAGCGCACACCTGGCCCTGATTGAGCAGGCCGGCCATCAAGGCGCCTTGCACAGCCTTGTCCAGATCAGCATCCTCCAGGACCAGCATCGGATTCTTGCCCCCCAGTTCCAATGCGAAATGCGCCATATGATCGATGGCGGCATGGCCGATCTGCTTACCCACCGCCGTGGAACCGGTGAATGTCACCTTGCGCACATCAGGATGACTCGAGAGCTGAGCACCAGCGGTGGAGCCCGAGCCCACCACCACATTGAACACACCGCTGGGTACGCCCGCTTCGATAGCCAGTTCCGCCAGGCGCAGTGCACTGAGGGGTGTTTCCGAGGCCGGTTTAATGACCACTGAGCAACCCGTGGCCAATGCCGGCATGATTTTCCATAGCGCGATCATCATCGGAAAATTCCACGGCACGATGCCGACAACCACGCCGACGGGTTGACGGATCGTATAGGCGTTGAACTCCGCCCCTTCGGGCATGCCGATCGAAACATCGACCGTCTTGCCTTCGATCTTGGTCGTCCAGCCCGCCATGTAGCGCATGAAGTCCACCGAATAGCCGACATCCAGTGCGCGGGTGATATTGATCGACTTGCCTTGGTTAAGGGTCTCGATCTGAGCGAATTCTTCGCTGTTCTTCTCAAGCAAATCGGCAAATTTCAGCAGGATTCGCTCACGCTGAGCGGGTTTCATGCCACGCCATTTTTTGGTATCAAATGTGGCCTTGGCGACAGACACGGCTCGATCGACAATCGTCTCGTCAGCCAGCCTGATCTGGCTTAGTGTTTCACCGGTGGCTGGGTTAAACACATCCACGTTTCTCCCAGCCCCGGCAATGAAGTTGCCATCGATGTACGAGCCCCTTGCTCGCTTGAGAAAAGCCTCGACCTCAGAAAGGCGCTCGATACTCATATCACTCATAAAACCTCCGATTTTCAGAAGAAAGTACCGACTATCAACTGGGCATAGGCATTGGTATCGTCATCCCCCAGCTGTACCCCGCCCTGCGACGCGGATTTCTCGGGCTGGTACCAGCCGAATAGCGGCATCACGAAAAGATGTTGGCTCGGAAACCACTCAGCGTAGAGATTGACTTCCTGGCCGCTCATATCAGGCTGGTTGCTTGTATCCAACGTATCGAAATCAAAGTACAAGGCGCCTAGAGAAAGCGTTTCAGTGGGCTGCGCGGTAGCGCCCAGATGCCAGACTTCGGTGTTCGAGTTGAAAGGGCCGGCATAATTAGCCGCCACTTCGCCTTGGAACCATGTGCCGAAGCCACGGGTAAATCCATAGAAAAGCGGATCCCAATCCTCGGAGAAACGGCTATAACGTAGCGTCAGCGTCGGCTGCCAAGGCATATCGGTAAATGTGTAGGCAGGCTCGAGATACCAGGCATTCTCGTTGCTGGATTTCGTCTGGTAGGCATATTCCCCCTGGATCGTAGTATTGTCGTTACCCAGAGACTGCTCGAAACGCAGGCTATAAGTATCCATGCCGTCGCGCTCCAGCTGGGTAGGTGACGCGAATGCTTCATCTACTTCCAACCCTCGGATATAGGTCAATTCGACCGATCCTGCGTCATGGCGGTGCTGAAGCGCCATGATTCCCAATTCGGTGTTGGCCTGGGCACGGTTATCCGACTCGATCCAGCCCAGCTGGGTCTGCCAGGTAGCGTTCGATGCTTTTAACAGGAAGGTTTGGTCAAAAGCTTTGCGGCCAGCCAAATAGTAGGCGCCGCCTCGATTGAAATCATCTCCCAGGCCACTACCGAAATTGACGGCATCACTGGCAATGAGAAAGCCATCCCCTAGCTGAATGACCTGGCTACCCGCGGACACATCCAGACTCCACGGCTTTCCACCTAGCATGACCCCATCATGGCGATACCCCAGATAGGCATCTTCTATGTCAGACTCGTTCTCGTCCCCCATGGTGAAGCCCGCCGCATCCCCATCTCCCCAAGTGGCCGTAGTAACGGCACTTAGCTCAGCGTAAACGCCTCCTTTTTCGAAGGATTTGGGAGCCAACTCAAACCCGTATTCAAGGTAACCCTCTTGCCAGTCATAATCTTTATCTTCAGTGTTGCCGAACTGGTTATAGCCCCGCTCACTGTGAAAGGCAGCATAAACCGCCTGCACGTTGATATTGACAGTGGATTCGCCCAGGTCCGCCATTTCATAGGCGAAACTAGCCGGGGCGACTGTCAGCACTGATAAGGCACAGCCGCTGGTCGCCAGCCTTGTCAAGATTTGCTTTATATGACTTGCTTGCATTTCGTCCCTTCCTTGATTGTTTTAATAGGGGGCTCATATGCAAAGTACTTGGCATGGGCTTGCGGCGCCTGTATATCTCTGCCAAAAACCGGTACTTTCCTGCCAATCGACGCAGAAGTGCTGATTGCACTCAAAGAAAAACCAACCTTGCGGCATTAAAAAACCGGCTTTAAAGCCGGTCTGGTGTGGTGCTATTTTTCAGGCGTTGATTACTTAATGTAGCATGTGGAAATTGGCACGATATTCCTTGGGACTGCAGCCATAAACTTTCTTGAATGCCTTACTGAAATGAGAAGGATCGCAAAACCCCCATTCGTAGGCAGCAGCAGATATGGAGCGGACGTTGAGTTTCGGGTCAATCAGATCCTGCGCAGCACGCTGGATACGCCTTTTCACAATATAACCGTGCACGGACTCGCCCTGGTTTTCAAAACAACGGTACAACTTTCGCACGGAAACGCACACGAGAACCGCCAGGGTTTCAGCATCCAGCTTAGGGCTTTGCAGGTTCTTTTCAATCTCGTGAGTCGCCAGTTGATAAAGCTCCTCAAGATGATAAACCGGTGGCGTTTCATGACCCCCCTGGAGCGCAGACCTCAGTAAAGGTATGACAGAGTCCTGCAACGAACTCCCTTCCGCCTGGTACAGGGGTTTCTGCGTATCCATAAGCAATTGGCCTACGATAAGCTGCAATAGGCGCCCACTGACCGAGCCCAGCTGTAACCTGCCGAATTTCTTCACACGCTCAGGCAAGATGCTACATACTTTTTCTCGATCCAGATGCAATGAGACCTGACCCGACAGGCCCTGAGGGTTAATTTCAAACGGGCTTCCCGAGTCCATCAGCACCATGTGACCGGAGTGCAAAGAGACCTCTTCCCCAAACTGCTTGAAAATTGCGGTACCCGCCCGCTGCAAGACAAGAAAACAGAAGCGATCATCATTATGCGAATGGCTCCTGCGATGAATCATGCGCTGCACATTCGTTGTGATATGGGCAATTTCAAGCCCATCAAGGTCTTGCTTGGAAACATTCCCTACAAATTGACGGCTAGCATCTTGATGGGTTTCAAAGCTACCACAAACTGCGCAAAGGCTAGCCTGCCATTCGTCAAACGATGGCTTCTCTAAAGGGCGCATAGAAAAACACCTCTTGTTGTAATGATGCCCGCAACAATCACGACGTCAGGATTTTATTGTATGACGCATGCTTACACCGACGCCATGGGAAAGCAATTTTCGCAAGCCAGGCAATCATGGTGTAAGACGACCTCTTCGCTATCAAGCGTACAGTTCGCGATACCGTCGCCGTACCCTGAATTGCAAATATCCTTCCCGCTGCTATGTTTCAGAATCATGGTTTCAATTTCAGACCATGGCTCCAGTTTGTAAATTCTCTTTCAGGAGGTACTCATGAAAGCCATTACCCGTGACGACCTGAAGGTCATGAACGAAACCGAGCACGAGGACTTCGTGCTGATCAACGTCCTGCCCCGGGATGCTTTCAACAAGCAGCACATCCGCACCTCGATCAACATCCCGGTAAAGGATGACGATTTCGTCGAGAAGGTCGAGGACGTAGCGGGCGGCAAGGATCGCAAGGTCGTGGTCTACTGTGCCAACTTCGACTGCGACGCCTCGCCCAAGGCCGCAAAAAAGCTCGAGGAAGCCGGCTTCACTCAGGTGTACGACTACGAGGGCGGCACCGAGGACTGGTTCGAGAAGCGCGAATCCTGATGCAGGCGCCATGCCCACCATGACCGTCTCCGGCCGGGCAAGCCTCCTCTGCTTTGCGTGGATAACAGGTTCAGGAGGGCGGCCCTGGTTTTATCACCAGCAGGTTAGCTGGATCACCGTTATGCAAAATGATATTTGCATCCATGCTGCCTGCGGAAAAATTGATCACCTGGCCGGGCTTTAACTCCATTTCAACCTGGCAACCGCTGTCGCTAACCAAGCTGATGGAAAGAGGGATGGACGCTGTATTTTCAATACTGGCGGTTTCATCGGAAAATATTTTTTCAAAGCTAGCGGGTGCCTGAGTCATGGTCACTGTTCCCCCCATTGTGGTGATTTATACCCCCCTCTTTCTATCCAAAATAATAGGCGGCTTTTTCTGGCTCATTATTTTTCTCGCAAATATTTGATCAGGGCCAATATCCCGAGCACCAAAAGCACAATCAGAAGAATCCAGACAATCATCATAAAGATTGCCATGATGCCCATGCCCGACATTATTCCATCCATCATGCCGTTTCCTATGCGGCTTGGAGCTTGAGCCAACGCAAAAGCGGGCAAAAAAAGTCCCAGCATCCAGAGAAAAAAGTTCTCAAAATATTTCATCGCAACTCCATTATGGCTTTGAAGTGAATTTATCTTACGGTTTAAAGGCAGGTCGCCGACGGACACTGACCAAGATAGAACGTAAGTCTCTCTCTTGGAAAAAATATTTCAGGAAGAGTCACCGCCAGCGTTCTAACCTGGCCGGGAGACGCACAATGCGAGTCGCTTTGCCGCACTCCCCTTGGTGATGGGTCACTTTCGTCGTAGGCTTGATAGCGATACCAAACTTATACATCGCTAAAGGAATTATCATGCCTGCGCTCACTGCCAAAGGGTTACTGAATGACCTTGCGGCGACTCAGCGCCGTCGTTTAACGCTGGCGGTTATCAGCGGCGTGGGTGCCAGCGCATTGACCTGGGTGCAAATGGGACTATTTGCCTGGCTGGCCAGCGCATTGTTGGTGAATGCACAGCCGCTTGGGCGCCTCACGCCGCTGTTTGTGATCTGGCTGCTACTATTGCCGCTACGTGGACTGCTCACCTACGCTCAAGAAACGCTGAGCCAGCGGGCATCACTGGTGATTCGCAAGCAGTTACGCCAACGCCTGCTTGATCACCTAGCCGCTCTCGGGCCGGTACGCTTGGCGAGCTACCACTCCGCGTCGCTATCCTATCAGCTGGTCGAGCAAGTGGAGGCGCTGGACGGTTACTTTGCCCACTTTCGCGTACAGCTCTGGCTTGCCATGTTGCTGCCACTCGGCGTGTTGATGATAACACTGACGCAAGACTGGCTAGCCGCCCTGTTTTTACTGCTCTCCGCGCCGATGATTCCGCTGTTCATGGCCTTGGTAGGCATGGGTGCTGAGCAACTGAACCGCGACCAGTTCGCTGAAGTGGCACGCCTTTCCGGCCACTTTATTGATCGCGTGCGAAGCCTCACTACGCTGCAGCTATTCGGCCAAACGTGTCAAGCCGAGCAGAGCGTACGGGCGGCCTCGGAAGGCTACCGTGCCCGTAGCATGCGCACCTTGCGTTTAGCATTTCTCTCTTCCGCTGTGCTGGAGTTTTTTGCTTCGGTCGCTATTGCGGTAGTGGCGATTTATGTCGGTTTTGGCCTGTTAGGCTATATCGACTATGGCCCCGCCGATGAGCTAACCCTGTTCAGTGGCTTACTGGTACTACTGCTTGCGCCCGAGTTTTTCCAACCACTGCGAAACTTGGCGCAGCGCTACCACGACCGCGCTGCTGCCTTGGGCGCCGCAGATAGCCTGACCCATCTATTAAACGAGCCTCTTTTCATCCGGCATGCCCACACCACAGTAACTCCCCCTCATACCAGCGATACACTCATCGAACTGGAGGGCGCCAGTGTCACGCACCCTGGGCGTGGAATTGTCCTGGGGCCGGTCACGCAACAGTTGGCACGTGGAGAAACCGTTGTCGTCACTGGTGCTTCGGGCAGCGGCAAATCCACCCTGCTACAGCTGCTCGCAGGTTTTGTGGCGCCCAGTGACGGCGAGCGCCGTCCGGCGGATGCGCTTCGCTTTGCCTGGATGGATCAGCGTCCACTGTTGATTCAAGGTACGCTGGCCGATAACTTGCGCTTGGCCGCGCCCCAAGCCAGCATTGACGACCTGCATCAAGCGCTGGAGAGCGCTCACCTCGGCGAATTGATCAAACGGCTACCTGCGGGTATCGACACCCCCATTGGCGAACGCGGCTTCGGCCTATCCGGCGGGCAGGCACAGCGTTTGGCACTGGCGCGGGTGTTCCTGTCTCAAGCGCCACTGGTATTACTCGATGAGCCTACCGCCAGTCTAGATGAAGCTACCGAGCAAGACGTGATCGCAGCGTTGCAAACGCTGCGTCATGCTGGGCGCACCCTGGTGATCGCCACCCATCACCCCGCCTTGATGGCCCTCACCGACCGCCACTGGCAAATCCGCAACGGCCACGTTCTGGAGGTGCCCCATGGCTAAACTCAATTCTCTGGCCGTCACGTTCCGCCCCTGGCTGGCCGTCCTCGCCAAACGGCGTAAACGGCTTGGTTTGGGGGCAATGCTGATGGCACTGACGCTGTTTTCAGCGCTGGGCCTGCTCGCCGTCTCAGGCTGGTTTATTACTGCCACCGGCCTCACCGGTTTGTTGCTCGCCGCTGGCGTTGCCGCCTCGCTTGAGGTGTATGTTCCTGGCGGTGCGATCCGCTTTTTTGCCGTTAGCCGGACCGTCAGCCGTTATGTGGAACGACTGTATAATCACGATACCGTACTGCGCCTGCTCGCCGATCTGCGTACCCAGCTATTTGGTGTGCTCGCCGGCCTGGATAGCCGTGCCCTGGCGCAGCGCCGCGCCAGCGACTGGCTCAACCGCCTGACAGCCGACATCGACACCCTGGATAGCCTCTATCTGCGTCTGCTGGCACCGACTGCCGTTGCGCTGCTTGCGATTCTGCTGCTCAGCGGTGGGGTGGCACTGTTCGTGCCCTTAGCCGGCGGTTCGCTCGCGGCACTGCTCCTGCTTGGCTGGCTATGGCTGACACTCGGCCAGGCGCGACTGGGCCTGACGGAAAGCGAGCGTCACGTCGGCCAGCTCGAGGCGTTGCGCAGCCGCACGATGGAGCAGCTGCAGGGCCTGGCAGAGCTCAAGGCGTACGGAAGTTTGGCCATTCACCGTGAACGGCTGAGCACCATTGAGCAACAATTGCAGCATGCCCAGCAGCGCCTGGGGCACTGGGTCGCGCTGGGCAATGCCTTGGAAGGATGGCTCGTCAGCGCAGCCACGTTAATGACGCTATGGCTCGCCGCGCTGGCGTGGCAGGCGGGCAGCATCAGCGGTGCAGTGATGGTGATGCTGCCCATGGCGGTGCTGGCCATGAACGAGGCGCTCGGCGCACTACCCGCCGCCTTTACCTGGTTTGGGGCGACCAAAAGTGCCGCGGAGAGGTTGAACCAGCTGGAGGCGCAGCGTCAGCCGGTGCGAGAAACGGACACGAGCGACCCGGGCAGTGCCCACGAAATGGTATTAAACGCTGTTAGCGTTCATTACCCTACAGCCCTCTTGCCCGCGTTAGATAATCTGTCACTAACGCTCAAACCCGGCGAACGCTGGGCAATTGTGGGAGCATCCGGCTCGGGAAAATCCACGCTGGCAATGCTCATCAGCCGGCAACTTACACCCACTCAAGGGCATATCATTCTTGGCGGCATACCGCTTGAAGACTGGCCCGACGCGGCACTGCGCCGACGAGTCGCGGTGCTCACGCAGCAAACCGAACTTCTGGATGCCAGCTTAGCGACCAACCTGCGTCTCGCTAATCCAGACGCCAGTGAAGATGCCCTGTGGCAGGCGCTTGAACGCGTCGCCCTGACGTCCTGGGCACAGACATTGCCCCGCGGGTTAGATACATGGGTCGGGGAAGGTGGACGCCGACTTTCCGGCGGGCAGGCACGCCGAGTCGCATTGGCGCGTCTTTATCTATGCCAACCGGACCTGGTCATCCTGGACGAACCATTTGCCAGCGTTGATGAGCCCACCGCACAACGCTTGTCTGCTTCTTTAGACGCCTGGCTAAAAGAGCGCAGCGTTATCTATCTCGTTCATGACATCAGTAACGGTGCTCCTGCCCCACCCGGTATTACCCATACCCTGAGACTGGTAGAAGGACGCCCGCAGCACGGCTGCGACAATACGTCATGGCGCAAACATTAACAAATATTAACTAAACCCACCCCTTTCGTTTAAAATAGATCTACGTAATAAGCATATTCCGTTAAAAAATAAATGCCTGATACGCTTGATTAATAAGGCTTTATTCTTGGATGCGCTTATCTCTTCCTTGCGACATGCGTTGGAGGTCATCATGGAGCTGGATCCCCTATTATTATCCAGGCTGCAATTTGCCTTTGTAGTTCTTTTTCATGCCATTTTCCCAGTGTTTACCATTGGCCTGGCATCCTATATCGCCCTCTTACACGGATTATTCTATAAAACCGGAAACACCGCATGGGACCGCCTCGCTCTGTTCTGGACCAAGGTATTTGCGGTGGTCTTCGGCATGGGCGTGGTCTCGGGCATTGTCATGTCATTTCAGTTCGGCACGAACTGGAGCAACTTTGCCCTGGCCACCTCTAACTTTTTAGGTCCGGTGCTTAGCTACGAGGTAGTAACGGCATTCTTCCTGGAAGCAGCGTTCTTGGGTGTGCTGCTGTTTGGGCGCAACAAAGTGCCTGAGGGTGTTCACCTGTTCGCGGCGATCATGGTTGCCATCGGCACGTTTATCTCCTCATTCTGGATTCTCTCGGCCAATAGCTGGATGCAGACACCCGCCGGCTACGAGCTAATCGACGGTCGCTTCCATATCACCTCTTGGGCAGAAGCGATCTTCAATCCGTCGTTCTGGTACCGTTTCACTCACATGGGCATGGCCTCTTTCCTCACGGGTGGCTTCGTCGTGGCTGGCGTGAGCGCTTGGTTCCTGCTGCGCCAACGTGATGTAGAGGCGAACAAAAAAGCACTCTCCATGTGCCTATGGTTACTGCTGGTGCTGACGCCGGCTCAGGCGGTGATCGGAGACTTCCATGGTCTCAATACGCTGGAACATCAGCCTACCAAGCTCGCGGCCATGGAAGGGAACTGGGAAACCCAGTCCAATGTGCCACTGCTTCTGTTCGCCATACCCGATCAAGACACTCAGACGAACCGTTTTGAAATCGGCATTCCCGACCTGGCAAGCATCATCTTGACCCACCGCGCCGATGGCGAGGTACCCGGCATCAATGAAGCTGCACCTGAGCAACAGCCGCCGGTAGCGATTGTGTTCTGGTCGTTCCGCGTCATGGTCGGGATTGGTGTCTTGATGATCGGTGTGGCGCTGACCGGGCTATTGCTGCGCTGGAAAGGTCGGGTGTTTGAAAGCCCGCTGTACCTGAAAACATTGGTGGCAATGATCGGCACTCCCTTCCTCGCGGTTCTCGCCGGCTGGATTGTGACCGAGGCCGGTCGAGCGCCGTGGTTGGTTTATGGCCTGATGACACATGCTCAGGGGTTGACACCTTCGCTCACCGGCGCCATGGCGCTCTTTACCCTGATTGGCTATATGGCGGTTTATGGCGTGGTGTTTGTGGTCGGGATTTACTACCTGGGCCGTGTCATTGGTGAAGGCATGCTCCCGGGGTCCGATGAAAAGGACAGCGATGAAGTAGAACGTCCGAAACGTCCGCTCTCAGCGGCCCATACCCCCCTTGAGGGGGATGACATAAAGGGAGCTAACGCATGATGGGTCTCGACCTTACCTTGATTTGGGCAGCAATTATCGGCTTCGGCATCATCATGTACGTGCTCATGGATGGCTTCGATCTGGGACTGGGGATCCTGTATCCCTTCGCCCCGGATGAAGAATCCCGTGATGTGATGATGAACTCGATCGCGCCAATATGGGACGGCAATGAAACCTGGCTGGTACTCGGTGGTGCCGGCCTGCTCGGAGCCTTCCCGCTTGTCTACTCGGTGTTTTTGCCGGCGCTCTACATCGGCGTTTTTCTTATGCTCGCCGGGCTGATTTTCCGCGGCATCTCCTTTGAATTTCGGTTTAAATCCAAGAAAAATCGCCACTGGTGGAACCGCGCCTTCTGCTGGGGCTCAGCGGTAGCCGCCTTTGCCCAAGGCGCCGTGGTCGGCGCATACATTCAAGGCTTCGCGGTGGTGGATTTCGTCTACGTGGGCGGCGCCCTTGACTGGTTGACACCCTTTAGCGTTCTTACCGGCTTAGGCTTGATGGCAGGCTATGCGTTACTGGGTGCCACGTGGCTTATTCTCAAGTCTGAAGGCCATGTACAAGCCTGGGCCTACAGCATTGCGCCTAAACTGCTGCTGGCAGTACTCGTGGTATTCGGCATTGTCAGTCTATGGACGCCCCTTGTCAGTCTGGAAGTCCGCGCTCGCTGGCTCGATCAGCTGCATCTGATCTGGGTCTTTCCGATCCTGGCCATGGCCTGCGCCGCCATGCTCTACCGTTCGGTTAAGCGCCAGCAAGAGGGTTTGCCATTCGTAATGGCGCTGGGGCTTTTCATTTTCACCTACCTGGGTCTCATCGCCAGCAAATGGCCCGTCATTGTGCCGCCTGACTATACTATCTGGGACGCCGCCTCCGCACCGGAATCACAGCTCTTCCTGCTCGTTGGGATGATATTTGTGATCCCTGTGGTGCTGGCGTACACCGCCTGGTCATACTGGGTGTTCCGCGGCAAGGTCAAGGTTGGCGAAGGGTATCACTGACACACCTTTAGCTGTATAGGCTATATGTATGTTGGGCGCCCAAGTGGCGCCCTTTTTATACGATTTATAAGTCAATTGCCGCCATACTTATTAGTAGTAAAACTACAATACTACCTCACCGTCTCCACCACGCAGAGGTCTCTATGCCGAGCTCAATACCCGCCACCTTAAATACCACTGTTACCGAGGTTACCCAACGCATTCGTGAGCGCTCTGCCGAGCGGCGCGCCCTTTACGAGCGGCGCATGGCCGACCAGCACCGCCGTGGCGTGCACCGCGGCGAGCTCTCCTGCGGCAACCTGGCCCACGGCTTCGCAGCCTGCGGCGAGACGGACAAGAACTCGCTGAAGCTGATGAATTCGGCCAACCTCGGCATCATCTCGGCCTACAACGACATGCTCTCGGCCCACCAGCCGCTGGAAACTTTCCCCGAGACCATCAAGGCCGCCGCCCGCGCCATGGGCTCCACCGCCCAGTTCGCCGGCGGCGTGCCGGCCATGTGCGACGGCGTCACCCAGGGCCAGCCGGGCATGGAGCTGTCGCTGTTTTCCCGCGACGTCATCGCCATGGCCACCGCGGTGGGCCTCTCCCACAACATGTTCGACGCCGCGCTCTATCTCGGCGTGTGCGACAAGATCGTCCCGGGGCTATTCATCGCCGCGGCACGCTTTGGCCACCTGCCGGCCATGTTCGTACCGGCGGGCCCGATGCCCAGCGGCCTGCCCAACAAGGAGAAGGCGCGCATCCGCCAGCTGTACGCCGAAGGCAAGGTGGGCCGCGAGGATTTGCTCGAGGCCGAATCGCAGTCCTACCACAGCCCGGGTACCTGTACCTTCTACGGTACCGCCAATTCCAACCAGCTGATGATGGAAGTGATGGGCCTGCACCTTCCCGGCACCTCCTTCGTCAACCCCGGCACCGAGATGCGCGAGGCGCTGACTCGCTACGCCACCGAGCAGGCGATTCGCAACACCGAGCCCGGCGGCAACTACCGTCCCTTCTACAAGCAGATTGACGAGCGTGCCATTGTGAACGCGGTCGTTGGACTATTGGCGTCCGGCGGCTCGACCAACCACACCCTGCACCTGATTGCCATGGCCGCTGCGGCGGGCATTACCTTGAACTGGGACGACTTCACCGACCTTTCGGCGGTGACGCCCAGCCTGATGCAGGTCTATCCCAACGGCCAGGCCGACATCAATCACTTCCAGGCCGCCGGCGGCACGAGCTACCTGTTTCGCGAACTGCTGGGAGCGGGCCTGCTGCATCGCGATATTCCCACGGTGTTCGGCACCGACCTGACCGCCTACACCCAAGAGCCCTTCCTGGAGGCGGGCAGCCTGGTGTGGCGCGAGGGGCCGGTGGCGAGCCTCGATGAGGACGTGCTGCGTGGTGTGGAGGCGCCCTTCGCCGCCACCGGCGGTCTCACCGTGGTCGACGGCAACCTGGGCCGCGGGGTGATCAAGGTCTCGGCGGTCAAGCCCGAGCACCGTCTGGTCGAGGCGCCGATCCGGATCTTCGAGGACCAGAACGACCTGAAAGGTGCCTTCGAGGCCGGTGAGCTTGACCGCGACGTGATCGCCGTGGTGCGCTTCCAGGGCCCCAAGGCCAACGGCATGCCCGAACTGCACAAGCTGACGCCTTTCCTGGGCGTGTTGCAGGATCGGGGCTACAAGGTGGCGCTGGTCACCGACGGGCGCATGTCCGGTGCCTCCGGCAAGGTACCGGCAGCGATTCACATTAGTCCTGAAGCCCTGGACGGCGGACCGCTCGCCAAGCTGCGCGACGGCGACATCGTGCGCCTGGATACCGACCGAGGAAGCCTCGAGGTCAAGGTCGACGCCCATGAATGGGCCCGGCGCGAGCGGCGCATCGGCGAGCTCGACCACTACCACGTGGGCCTGGGGCGCGAGCTGTTTGGTGGCTTTCGCCACCTGGCGATGCGCGGCGAGGAAGGTGCCGGGGTGTTCGGTGGCTTCGAGGCCGACGACCTGGCGCGCCAGGAGGGCCAGATCCACGGCGAGGACGCCTGATGACGCCTACCGCCCTGATCGGTGATATTGGCGGCACCAATGCACGCTTCGCCTTGGTGACGTCGGGCACCTTCGAGCCCCATGACATCCGGAGCCTTCCCTGTGCCGACTACCCGGGCCTGATCGAGGCGCTCCGCGACTACCTCGGCCGGGTCGGGCTGACAGGCGATGCCGCCCCCCGTGAGGCCTGCCTGGCCTTCGCCTGCCCGATCCGCGGCGATCGGGTGAGCATGACCAACAATCCCTGGAGCTTCTCCCGGGAGGCGGTCCGGCAGACGCTGGGGCTCAGCCTCTTCAAGACCATCAATGACTTCACCGCCCAGGCGCTGGGCGTGCCCCATGTGGCCGGCAGCGACCTGGTGGACGTACAGCTCGGCGAGGCGGCTCCCCATGCGGCACGGCTGGTGATCGGCCCGGGTACCGGCCTTGGCGTGGCCGGGCTCTATCCCGGGCGCCACGCCTGGATCCCGCTGCCCACCGAGGGCGGCCATGTAAGCTTCGCACCCACCGACGAGCGCGAGCAGGACCTGCTGCGGCATTTCCGCAACCGCTATGGGCGTGTCTCGGTGGAGCGCATCCTCTGCGGCCAGGGGCTGCTCGACCTCTACCTGGCCCACTGCTCGCTGAAGGGTGCCCCATCGCGCCATGCCAGCCCGGCCGAGGTCACCCAGGCGGCGGCGGACGGCGACCCCGTGGCCCGGGATACCCTGCTGCGATTCCTGAAGATCCTCGGCGACGTCTGCGGCGATGCCGCCCTGACCATGGGAGCCCGCGGCGGGGTCGCCCTGTGCGGCGGCATCCTCCCACGGCTACTCGAGTGGCTGCCCGAGAGCCGCTTCCTCGAGGCTTTCAACGCCAAGGGACGCATGAGCGCCTATACCCGGACCATCCCGATACAGGTGGTCACCGCACCCTGGACGGGCCTGCTGGGCGCCGCCGAGGCCCTGCAAAACGAGGAGGTCAAGTGAATTCAGTGGTGAAAGCGCGCCGCTGCCTGGCGGGCCAGTTCACGAATACCGTCCCAATCCTCTGCATCTACCATCGCTTTGGGCGTTAGCCAGGAGCCGCCGACACACATGACGTTAGGCAGGGAAAGGTAAGACTCGGCGTTATCCACGGTGATACCTCCGGTGGGGCAGAAGCGTGCTTCCGAAATGGGGGCACCAAAGGCTTTAAGCGCTTTCACGCCACCGCTGGATTCAGCGGGAAAGAATTTGAAGCGACGGTAGCCATACTGCCAACCGGTCATCAGTTCAGAGATGGTAGACACCCCGGGCAACATCGGAACCGGGCTTTCGATGCCGTAGCGGTAGAGCGCTTCAGTGGTACCAGGGGTAACCACGAAATCGGCCCCCACCTGCTCGGCCTGGCGATACTGCGCCGGGGTCAGCACGGTGCCAACGCCGATGCTGGCACTCGGCAACGCTTCACGCAAGCGCTTGATCGCTTCCAGCGCACAGTCGGTACGTAGGGTGATTTCCAGCACGGTCAAGCCACCCTCCACCAAGGCGCGGCCCAGCGGTACGGCATCTTCAATGCGCTCAATGGTGATTACCGGTATCACCTCTGCTTTCAGACAGATGCTGTCTAGCTCGGCAGTACGCATTGAGGGTAGCTGTTTATCGATTGTCATCAGTGAATCTCCAAGCAATCATGGTATTTGACATCCTTCACCCCTATCAATAATCCTCGTACCAGCTGCGGCCATCCTGGGTAATCATGGCAATGGAGGCGACCGGCCCCCAGGAACCTGCCGGGTAGCGGCGCGGCGCGGCTTCGCGTGCTTTCCAGCCGTCGATCAGCTGATCGCACCAGCGCCATGCGTGTTCCACCTCGTCGCGGCGCACAAACAGGTACTGCTGGCCTTTCATCACCTCCAGCAGCAGGCGCTCGTAGGCATCCGGTATCCGCGCTTTGGGGAAGACGCTGTTGAAATCCAGATGCAGCGGGCCTTGGCGTAAGCGCATGCCTTTATCCAGACCACTATCTTTGGTGAGCACCTGAAGTGCAATGCCTTCCTCTGGCTGCAGGCGAATAATCAGCTTGTTAGACGCAATGCCCCGCTGGTCGGGGTCGAAGATGTAGTGTGGCTGTTGGCGAAAGTGGATGACAATTTGTGACAGTTTTTCGGGCAACCGCTTGCCAGTTCGCAGATAGAACGGCACGCCTGCCCAACGCCAGTTGGTCACTTCGATTTTCATGGCCACGAAAGTTTCGGTCTGGCTCTGGGGGTTAGCGCCCTCTTCTTCCAGGTAGCCCGGCACCGCCTGGCCATTGCTGGTGCCGGCAATATACTGACCACGCACCACGTCGCGTCCCAAGGCTTCACCCGTAAAGGGCTTCAGCGCTTTGAGGACTTTTACTTTCTCATCCCGAATGGCGTCGGCATCCAGGTTGGAGGGTGGGTCCATGGCGATAAGACAGAGCAGCTGGAGCAAATGGTTCTGCACCATATCGCGCAGCTGGCCCGCTTCGTCAAAGTAGCCCCAGCGCCCTTCGATCCCCACTTTTTCTGCCACCGTGATCTCAACATGGGAAATATGGTTCTGATTCCACTGGGTGCCAAAGAGCGGGTTGGCAAAGCGCAGGGCGATCAGGTTCTGTACCGTCTCTTTACCCAGGTAGTGGTCAATGCGGTAGATTCGTGACTCGGGGAAAACGGCACCGATGGCGTCGTTAATCTCTTTGGACGAGGCCAGGTCATAGCCGATCGGCTTCTCTACCACCACACGGGTATCGTCATCCAGGCTGTCACTGGCCTGCAGGTTATGGCAAATATCGCCGTAGATACGCGCTGCCACTGAGAGGTAAACCACCATCGGGCGGTTGGCACCCTCGCGCCACTGGCGCACTGCCTCGAAGCCCTCGGCGTTGGTGAAATCAAGCTTTAGGTAGTCAAGCCGACTCAAAAAGCGCGTCAAGCTCTCCTTGTCCTGCTCTTCCTTTTTTAGCCGCTTTTGCAGCGCACCGTTGACCAGTTGGCGAAATGCGGCTGTATCGTGTTCTTGACGCGCCAGTCCCATGATCCGCGTGCTTTCAGGCATTAAGCCTTCACGGTCAAGTTGATACAGCGCAGGAAACAGCTTGCGCATGGCAAGGTCGCCAAGCGCCCCAAAAAGCGCTAAATCAATAGCGTGTTTCGGATCGCCAAGCAAAGCATGTGACTGGCTCATCTCAGCTCCTATTTATAAACAGACCAATAATGTAGTTAGATTACTGCATCCATTGCCCGCCCCAACTGGAGACTCCCACTCATTGTCGTACCAGGCCATGCTTTTCACCAAATGGCCATTCACACGGGAGTGGTTGGCATCGAAGTCTCTGAGGTCCAGCCCCAGTCGTCGAATAGCACGTAGAGCGCCGGGATCACCAGCAGCACCAGCACGGTGATGGTCAGCAGCCCGAACACTACCGACACCACCAGGGGCTTGATGGCGTCCGCCTGGGTGCTGGTCTCCAGCAGCAAGGGCAAAAGGCCGGCGATGGTGGTGGTCGAGGTGATCAGGATGGCGCGGAAGCGGTCTCGGCTGGCCTGGCCGGCGGCATCCGCGGCCGCCATTCCCGCTGTGCGGTTCCCCTTGATGAACTGGACCAGCAGGATGGCGTCGTTGACCGCGATACCGGCGAGTCCGGCGGCACCGATGAGCGAGGGCATGGAAAGGTAGTAGCCCATGATCACGTGCCCCCAGATGGCACCGATGAAGGTCAGCGGGATCGCCAGCATGACGATCATCGGCTCCACATAGCTGCGAAACTGGAACGACAGAATCACGAAGATACCCACCAGACCGATCAGCAGGGCACGGCCGATTGAGCTTCCTGTCTCGGCGGAGCTGGCTACCTGCCCCTCGAAGCTGACTTCCACCTGGGGATGGCGCCCCTTGAAGTCGGTCAGCCAGCCGCTGCCCACCAGATCGTCGACGATGGCTTGAGCACTGGCCTGACGAGCGTCGACGTTGGCCTCCACCGTGACCGTGCGCCGTCCATCGATGCGGGTGATACGCGCCCATTCGCGACGCTCGGCTACCTCGGTCACCACCGAGAGCGGTACCCGGCTGCCGTCGGGGAGCATCAGCGTCTGATCCGCCAGGTCATCGAGGCTGTCGCGGTCGGCCTCGGTCTGACGCACCAGTACCTCGATCTCCTGCTCGCCGATGCGCTGGGTATCGGCGATCTCGCCGAGCAGGGCGGCGCGCAACTGGCTGGCTACCTCTTCGGCGGTAAGCCCCAGGCCGTGGGCGCCCGACGCCAGGGAGTAGGCGCGCTGAGGCTTGCCCAGGCGCTGGTCGTCCATGACATTGTAGACCGCCGAGTAGCCTTCAAGCTGCTCGGCCAGCTCAAATGCCGCCGCCTTCATGGCGTCCAGGTTCTCGCCGGTCAGGCGTACTGCCACCGGTACCCCGGCGGGGCCGAAGCCTGGCTCTTGTATGATCAGACGCTGCAGACCCTCGACCTCACCGATCGCCTTGCGCCAGGCCTCGGTCAGGACGTCCAGAGTCAGGGTACGCTGCTCGGCGGTGAGCAGGTCGACGCTGACCGTGGCCACATGGGGTCCTGTCTCGCGGGCACTGAGGTTGTGATTGAAGCGTACCTGAATCGCCTCGACCAGCGCCGCCCCCGCCGGTTGCTCGGGAGAGTAACGCGCGTCAAGTTCGCGTATCGCCGTCTCGACCTGCGCGGCTACCATTTCAGTGCGCTCAAGGGGGGTGCCTTGGGGCATCAGAATGCGCGCCTCCAGCACATCGCCATCAATGTCGGGCATCGCCTCGCTGCCGACGTGGCCACCGGCCATGAAACCGGCCGACCCCAGCATCACCGCCAGCACCGTCCCCAGCACCGCATAGCGAAAGCGGATCGCCCGGTCGGCCAGCCGCCCTACGCCCTCGCGGAAACGCTCGAAGCCGCGGTCGAAGGCCGCGCGCAGTCGCGAATCATGGCCCTGCGGAAGGTGCTTCACGCTGCCTTTGAGATGATGAGGCAGGATCCAGAACGCCTCAATGAGGCTCGCCGCCAGGGCGGCGATCAGTACCACCGGCAGCACCTCCAGCACCGCGCCCATTTCACCGGCGAGGAACGACAGCGGCGCGAACACCACCACAGTGGTCAGAAACGACGACAGCACCCCCGGCAGCACCTGGCGAGTGCCTGCCACCACCGCCTCCAAGGGTGTGGCGTCTCCATCAGCATGGGCAACGATATTGTCGACGATGACCACAGCATCGTCCATGACGATGCCGATGGCCATGAGCAGGGCCACCAGGGTGATCATGTTCAGCGACAGTCCCGATACTGCCATGACGAAGAAGGCACCCATGAACGCCGCCGGCAGCCCCAGCACCGCCCATAGCGCCAGGCGCGGGCGGAAGAACAGGCTCATCACCAGCCCCACCAGCGCCAGGCCCATGAGGCCGTTGGTCACCAGCATCTGCAGGCGGTCGCGGACGATGCTGGTCATGTCCTGGGTCAGGGTCAGCGAGATATTGCCGTCGAAGCGGTGGTACTCCGTCTGGATCAGTGCTTCGAGTTCCTCCTTCACCGTCAGGGCATCGTCGCGCAGGCTCTTGCTCACTTCCAGCAACAGCGCCGGTTCGCCGTTGAAGCGAATCTTCTCTTCCTCGCGTTCGCCAGTCTCGGTCAGGGTGGCGATATCGCCCAGAGTCAGCTCGCCGCCAGCCGGGTCGGACATCACCACCAGGCGCGAAAGCTCCGCAAGCGAGCGACGCTGGTCGGTGAAGCGCAGCAGGATATCGCGCTCGGGCGTCTCCAGGGTGCCCAGCGGCAGGTCCAGGCTCTGGGCCGAGATCCGCCGTGCCAGCTCGCGGGCCGAGAGGCCATGCTGGCCGAGCACCTCGCCGGGCACCTCCACCTGCCACTGGCGCTGGGACATGCCATGCAGGGTGACGTCCGCCACGCCGGGCAGCGTCATGATGCGCTCTTCCAGGCGCAGGGCGTACTCCTCGAGCTGGCCCGCGGGCATGTCGGCCGACACCGCGACCGCCGCCACCAGGTCGCTGCGGTGAAGCTCACGCACCACCGGCGCCTCGGCCCGGGCCGGAAACTCGCTGATGGCGCTGACCTCGGTGTCGATCTCGCTGAGAAAGCGCAGAGGGGCGCCAGCGGCCTGCATGGTGGCAGTGGCGCTGGCCAGGTTGTCCTGGGCCACGCAAATGAACTCCTCGAGGAACTCCACCCCCTTCACCGCCTCATGCAGGCGCCGGCACAGGGCGTCCTCCACGTCGGCGGCGCTGGCCCCACGATAGACCACCTCGACGCTCACCTCCACGGGGCGATAGTCGGGAAAGGTCTCGCGCTTGAGTGACGGGGCGGAAAAGAGTCCCGCGGCCAGCAGCAGCACCAGCAGCAGATTGGCCGCGGTAGGATGGGCAGCGAACCAGCGAATCATGGCTGCGCTCCCCTTTGTCCTTCACCCAGCGCCTGATCGGCAATGCGCGCCTCCAGGGCCTCGTCGCGACGTGGCGCCAGCGCCATTCCGGCGATTGCCGCGGGCAGGTCATCGACCACCAGGCGCTCGCCAGGGTCAAGGCCCGCCGCGATCACTGCCAGGTCGCGCTGTTCGAAGGCCACGCTCACTGCGCGCCGCTCGAGGCGCGCCTCGGCATCCACCAGCCACACCTCACCTTGGTGCACCGCACTGGCCGGTATCACCAGCTGAAGCTCCGGGCTGGGCGCGGTAAGCCGCGCACGTACATACATGTCGCGCTGCAGCGGAGGACGATCCGGCGGTCGGGCATCGCGGTAAGGATGCTCGACCCTCACCACCGCACGCACTGTACGGGTGGCCGGGTCCAGCCCGCTGGCCACGCGCACCAGCTCCCCCGACCAGCCCACATCCGGCGCCCCCGCCAGCGCCAGTTTGGCGTCCACTGCGGAGAAGTCCAGGCGCTCATCCAGGTCGAGCCCCTGACCGAAGGGTTCATCGGGCAGGACCGCGCCCAGCAGGCGACGCATCATGGCAATGGGAATGTGCGCCTCCACCTCGGCGGCGGCCAGACTTTCGGCCTGGAACAGCCGCTGCCCGGTGCCGATGAACTGGTAAAGCTCCACCTCCACCTCCGCCAGACGCAGGTCATAGGGTGCCACGAAACGGGTATCCGCGAGATCCTTCCGGGCCTGGGCCAGGCGTACGGCAGCCCGCTCACGCTGGGCCTGGAGCACCTCGCGTCGCGCAGGTACAAGCGCCAGGCTGTTCTCCAGCGAGGTCACCGCCTGGCGCTGGCCCAGGGTGCTGCGCCGTTGCTCGTCGCGCCGCGAGGTGGAGACCGAGCCGCTAGCGGCCAGGCGCTCGATGCGCGACAGTTCCTGCTCGGCCAGGGCGAGCGCCTCTCTCTCCAGCGCCAGCAGGCGACCGGTATTCTCCTCCTCGGCCTCAAGCTGGGCCAGCTCGCCGGCCAGGCTGGCCAGCTCCGCTTCGGCCTCGGCGATGGCCAGCTCATAGCGGCTGGGGTCCAGCGCCACCAGCAGGGTACCCTCGGGCAGCAGGGTGCCGCTCTCCAGCTCCGGGTGGCGCTTCACCACCCGCCCCGCCACGTTGGCCACCGCCTGCCAGGTCTCGGCGGGACGCGCCACCCCGTGGCCGCGCGCCTCCAGGCGGAATGCCAACGGCCGGGCCTCGATGATCCGCACCGGAGTCTCGGAAGCCGCTGTTTCCTGGCGCTCGGGAGCCTGGCGGTTGATCACCAACAGGACCAGAAGCGCAGCGCCCACGGCCACACCGACGACTACCGTCAGCCACCGCCCCAGCCGCCGCATCAAAGGTCGCATGAGTCACCCCCTGCCTTCATGGCGATGCCGTGCCGGTAGAGGTCGAAAGCTGCGGGTGCCCGGGCGACGATACCCGCCACATCGCCGGCGATCAGCGATTGCAGCACCAGCCCCTGGAGCGTGCCGATGAACTGGGTCGCCGCCGCATCCAGGTCGAGCCCGGCTCGCAGCTGCTCCCGCTGCTGGGCCTCCTCGAGCAGGCACAACAAGCGCTGGTGATAGCGACCCATCAAGCTGCGCACCATGCGGCTGGCGGGCGTTGACCCAGGGTGCTGCAGCTGGCCCATCAGCAGCCGTGGCACCCCAGGGTGTTCGGCAATGAAGGCAACATGCGCCAGGTACATCGCCTCCAGCGCCGCCAGCGGATCCTCGATGCCCTTGGCGGCGTCATTGACCCGCGCCATTACCCGCTCGGCCACCCAGGCCACCACCGCCTCCCAGATGGCAGCCTTGCTGGAGAAGTGACGAAACAAGGCACCTTGCGTGACGCCCATGTGCTGGGCGATGCGCCCGGTGGTCAATGTGGCGGGTTCTTCCTCCCCGCATAAAGCGATGACCGTCTCCACGGTGCGTTCGCGGCGCGCCTCGGCCGGGAGGTTACGTTTGGCAGTCATGGGCATTTCCAAAAGATAGTAATTAGTCACTATCTTAATGGGCGGTACGCCATGACACCAGACCCTAAACCACCATCACTATGATCCATGTCAAAAGCGCAGCAGTGAAGGCAGTGGAACAGGGGGTCCGATAAACCCACGCTATTATAGTTATAGTTGTGACCAGCTTTTCTTATATAATTTTATGGTCTAACTTTATAATATTAATTGCGCAGCATTATCCTTAATGAGTACACTGACCAGCACGGTCAGTTTCATCTCTGTGGTTTTACCCCGTGTCATTTTCAGGAGGCACACATGCAAACGTTTTCGCTTTCTCGCAGCACCGCCACCAATCATCCGGATGTTGCCGGGTTTTTCGACCCACGCACCTCTAGCGTGCAGTACATCGTCAGCGACCCGGCCACGCGCCAGTGCGCGATTATCGACCCGGTACTGGATTATGATGAGAAATCCGGCGCCACCGCCACACATCACGCAGACGAGCTCTTGGCCTACGTCAAAGAACAAGGCCTTGAGGTGCAGTGGATTCTGGACACCCATCCGCACGCAGATCACTTCTCTGCCGCACACTACCTGCAAGAGAAAACCGGTGCGCCCACCGCAATCGGTAAATACGTCACTGACGTTCAAGAACTTTGGAAAGGCATCTATCACTGGCCGGATTTCCCCACCGATGGTCGTCAGTGGGATCAGCTGTTCGCCGAGGGCGATACGTTCAAGGTAGGCGAGCTCGACGCTCGGGTAATGTTTTCGCCGGGGCATACGCTGGCATCGATCACCTACGTGATCGGCGATGCGGCATTTATTCACGACACGATTTTCCAGCCGGACTTCGGCACCGCCCGGGCCGACTTCCCCGGCGGCGACGCTAAAACGCTGTGGAACTCCATTCAGGCGATTCTGAGCCTACCCGACGACACACGCCTGTTCACCGGTCACGACTACATGCCCAATGGCCGCGAGCCGCAGTGGGAAAGCACGGTGAAGCAGCAAAAGGCGGAAAATCCGCACTTGGTGGGCATGGATGAAGCCGACTTCATCGCCCTGCGCAACGAGCGTGACCGCGAATTGCCGATGCCCAAGCTGATTCTGCATGCGTTGCAGATCAATACCCGTGGCGGACGTTTGCCGGAACCGGAAGCCAACGGTCGCCGCTACCTGAAAATCCCCCTCGACGCCCTGGAAGGCGCCGCCTGGGATTGATATCCCTTGATCCGCCGCCCGCTTCACGGCGGCGCTTTCACGTTCGCGTGCCGAAGATATCCGGTACGTGCCGCGGGCATGATCTTGAAGGGCACCGCAACAGGTTAGAAAACACAACCGATCGCAGCGTGTGAGACATGCAATGCAAATAAGACGCTACTTCCCTATCTTACAATGGCTGCCGCATTACGGACGTAAACCACTGGTCAGTGATTTACTCGCCGCACTGATCGTGACCGTCATGTTGATTCCTCAATCACTGGCCTACGCGATGCTGGCGGGTCTTCCCCCGGAAGTGGGTCTTTACGCCAGTATCGCGCCGCTAGTCATTTATACCCTGTTTGGCACAAGCCGTACGCTCGCCGTAGGCCCTGTTGCAGTCGTCTCACTCATGACCGCCGCTGCGATTGGTAACATAGCAACGCCCGGTTCTTCCGAATACATGGCAGCGGCTCTCATATTGGCGCTGCTATCGGGAGCCATACTGGTCTTGATGGGCCTTGCAAGGCTGGGTTTTCTGGCCAACTTTCTGAGCCATCCGGTCATTTCTGGCTTTATCACCGCATCAGGTCTGATCATTGCCGCCAGCCAGACAAAACACATTCTTGGCATCGAAGGAAGCGGACACACGCTAATAGCCTTGGGCCAAAGCATGGCGGCCAATGTTAACCAGCTTAACTTACCGACGCTGGCAATCGGTGTAAGCGTCCTTGCCTTCCTTCATGTCACGCGTCGCTGGTTAAAAAGACTACTTATCTCTCTCGGGACAGCGGCTCGAGTGGCAGATATGCTGACCAAAGCGGCGCCGATCCTCGCCGTTGGGGTAACAACCTACATCACATGGGCATTCGGCTTGGATCATCAGGGCGTCGCCGTTGTCGGTGACATTCCTTCTGGATTTCCGCCACTCACCTTGCCCGGTGGTGATAGTGGTGTCTGGCAAGAGCTGTTTCTCGCCGCACTGTTGATCAGTATCGTCGGGTTTGTCGAATCCGTGTCAGTAGGACAAACGCTGGCAGCGAAACGTCGCCAACAAATTGATCCGAACCAGGAGCTGATTGGCTTGGGTACTGCCAACATCGCTTCGTCTTTTACAGGTGGCATGCCGGTTACCGGAGGGTTCTCGCGTTCAGTCGTCAACTTCGAAGCCGGTGCAGAAACGCCTGCTGCTGGGGCCTTCACAGCTGTCGGCATAATGCTGGTCACTCTTTTCTTCACGCCCTTAATTGCCTACCTTCCCATCGCCACCCTAGCTGCCACGATTATCATCGCCGTTTTATCATTGGTGGACTTCGGTACGATCCAGCGTACTTGGCATTACTCGCTTAGCGATTTTAGCGCCATGCTGGCAACGATCGTCGTAACGCTTGGCATTGGCGTCGAGAGTGGCATTATAGCCGGCGTGAGCCTCTCATTAGCGCTTCATCTTTATCGTACTAGCCGTCCGCATAGTGCCGTGGTGGGGCGTGTTCCGGGCAGTGAACATTTTCGTAATGTGAAACGCCACGCCGTGGAAACCGACCCGCATCTTGTGATTCTGCGAATAGATGAGAGCCTTTACTTTGCCAATGCCCGCTACCTGGAAAACACCGTTACCGCGATAGCTGCAGGGCAACCGCCTCTTCGGCACGTAGTCATCGCATGCCAGGCCGTCAATGTCATTGATGCGTCAGCTCTGGAAAGCCTGGAAACCATTAATGCACGCCTTCACGATATGGGTACCACCTTGCACCTGGCCGAAGTAAAGGGCCCGGTAATGGATCGACTCAAGAAAACAGCGTTTATCAATCAATTAACGGGGCAAATATTTCTCAGCACTTATGACGCCTGGCAGGCCCTGCATTCCCCGGATGATCACAACAGTACTCATGAACCGCATTGTGTAACTCTGCCTTCGTCACCACCCTGAAAACGGCATTCGTCAACTACCTCGCCCTGAAGAGGGTGTCGCGAAAGGGATAAAGCCGTAAAATGATTTCTCTTTTGCCTGAGAGCTTACCGTGACGACCGCATGTATGCCCACGCCTGATGACAGGCAGTTTTCGCTTTTTCAGGTGTCGCCTGCTTCGTCCACCCCATCCTCTCGCGTCACGGCAACCTCGTCGGGACGACGCTTTCTGCACGGTGATGCCACGGCGATCTTCCTGGGCATGACACCGCTTGAAGAGCATCTGAGGCAGGCCGGAATTCGCGCTCCTTTTGTGGTGGCCGACCTATTGGATGCCCAAGACTGGACACCCTTCGAGGATCGCTATGCCGCCACAGGACGTGCACCCTATGCGCCACGCGCGATGATGGGGCTGATTCTCTATGGGATAATGCACGGGGTCTCATCACTGCGGGCGCTGGAACGGCTGGCACGTGTCGACTTGGGATGCATGTGGGTGACCGGAGGCATCGCTCCCGATCATGCCAATATCGGGCGTTTTATCTGCCTGCATGAACAGGCCTTGGCGCAGGAGTTTTTCGAAGCGCTGACACGTACCGTTCTGGCCAGGACGGCGACATCCACCGCATGCCTGGCGGGTGACGGGACTGTGATCGAAGCTGCCTGCTCTCACTATCGTCTGCTCAGGGAGGAGGCGGTACGCACCCGGGTCAGTGACGCCCTGACACGCCATCAACAGACCCCTCTAGAGCAACAGGACGAGACCCGGCAGCAGCTGGATAGAGCGCACGCCTGTGAACAGGTTCTTGATGCGAGGATCGCGGCACGACGGCGCCATGGCAAGCGTACCGATACGGTTCGTGTCAGCCTGACGGAGCCAGAGGCCGCCATGCAGCGACAGAAGCGTGGACGCGGCTTTGCGCCGGCTTATACGCCCTCCGTCCTGGCCAATGAGGCACGGATCATCGTGGCACACGCCGTTGATCCCACGAGCGAGACGCGCGTGGTCGGTGAGCTGATCGATCAGAGCGAGCGCGTGGAACCCAAGACCCCACGCGAGCTTCTGCTGGATGCCGGCTATTTTGATGATGGCGTTATTAACGCGACACTGGCTCGTGATGTCAGCCTGCTTTGCCCGCCCAGGCCCAGTACCACTGACAAAGCGAAGGGCCTGTATCATAAAAACCTGTTCACTTACGATGCCGAACAGGATGTTTACTACTGTCCAGCGGGGCAGCGGCTTCAGCTCATCAGTCATACGCGAGCCTCGGCACGCTCGCGTGAGCAGTCGGTTTATGCCTGTGTCACCTGCGCGGACTGTCCGCAACGGATCGCTTGTACCCGTTCAGTCCGGGGGCGCCGAATCAGACGTTACCCGGAGGACGAGGCACGCCTGGCACTGCAACAGATCATGACCCACCCGGGTGCCCAGGCGGTATTCCGGCAGCGAAAGGCCATGGTCGAGCCAGTTTTTTCAGCGCTACGTCAGCAACAGGGACTGTCTCGCTTCCGGCGCCGTGGGCTGGCGGGTGTCAAACGCGAGTTTGCTTTGCATGCCCTGGCTTACAACCTGGCTCGCGCTGTAGCGCTGAGCCTTTATCATCGTCTCTGGGATCGGTTGTGGAGATGCCTGGGATTATCTTACCTAGCAACAAAGGAAATGATCGCGGCTGCCAGGGTGTGAGTGATGATGTCGTCCAGCCTTCGACGTCGCTGAGCATCGGTTTAGTTATGAGTCGTTAGGAGATTTGCGACAACCTCTGAAGGACGAGGCTTGTGAAAACAAGCCCGGTTGACCAGGGAAAGCGGTAATCAACCCGCTACGTTTGCAATAGGTCGTTAAGACCCACCGCCGAATGCTTCACTCAGTTCGGCGCTCTGGAAGATCAGGATCATGCTGGTGAAAGGTAAAGCGCCGAAGGTTCTGATCGCTGCGGCAACGCAGGAGCCGGTTGCAGACATTCCCGAGGGGAGACAGGTTGAAAGACCTGCGTCACCAGGCCCGTAAGGGTTCTATTTTAGAAGGAGATCGCATGGCGGTTTTCGTATTGGGAAAGAACAAGCAGCCATTGATGCCGTGCAGTGAAAAACGCGCACGCCTGCTATTGGAGCGCGGTCGGGCGGTGGTGGTGAACCTGACCCCTTTTGTGATCCGGTTGCGGGATCGCTGCCTGAGTGACGGCACCTTGCAGCCAACCCTGCTGGCCGCTGATCCGGGCAGCAAGGAAACCGGCCTGGCGCTGATGCGCCTGGAAGACAACGCGACGGATGAGCAGACACCGGCGATACGTCATGTGCTTTGCCTGTTTCAATTGGTGCATCGAGGTTTCCAGATTCGTCAGGCACTGGCGCAACGGGCCGGTTTTCGCCGGCGGCGTCGCAGCAAGAACCTGCGCCATCGCAAGCCACGCTTCGACAACCGGACGCGCAAGAAGGGCTGGCTGCCGCCCAGCTTGCAACACCGGGTCGATACCACCATGGCTTGGGTGGACAAGCTGTGCCGTTGGGCACCGGTCACGCACCTGAGCATGGAGCTGGTGCGCTTCAATCTACAGAAGATGGAAAACCCCGAGATTTCCGGGGTCGAGTATCAGCAAGGCACCTTGCTTGGCTATGAGGTGCGCGAATACCTGCTCGAAAAATGGGGCCGGGCGTGCGCCTACTGCGGCACCGGTGATACACCGCTGGAGATTGAGCATGTGGTGCCCCGATCTCGGGACGGCTCGGATCGGGTGAGCAACCTGACCATCGCCTGTCACGACTGCAACACCGCCAAGGACAGCCAGTGGCTTACCGACTTTTTCGCTACCGACAAGGGACTCAAGAAACGGTTGAAGGCCAACGGCTTGTCGGCAGCCGTTCGCCTTGAGCGCGTAGAGCGCCAGCTCAAGTTACCGCTTCGGGATGCCACTGCCGTCAATGCCACCCGTTGGGCGCTGTTTGGTCCCATGAAAACCACCGGCCTGCCGGTCGCCGTGGGCAGCGGCGGTCGCACCAAGTTCAACCGCCAGCGCCTGGGTATTCCCAAGACCCACGCCCTGGATGCGGCCTGTGTTGGAAACGTCGAGTTCCTAAAGAGTTGGCAAGTACCGACGCTGGTCATCAAGGCCATGGGGCGTGGCAGCTATCAGCGCACCCAGCTCGATAAGTACGGTTTTCCGCGTGGCTACCTGATGCGCCAGAAGCAGGTACAGGGCTTTCAGACCGGCGATAGGGTCAGGGCGATTGTCCCGACCGGTAAGAAGGCCGGCACGCACACGGGTCGCGTGGCAATCCGCAAGACCGGCAGTTTCAATATTCAAACCGAACAGGGTGCGATCCAGGGGATTTCCTGGCGCTACTGCACCCTGCTGCAACGTGGTGATGGCTACGGCTACCACCCGTTACCCACGATTCAAGCCTAAAGGAGGCGCGGATGGGGAACCCCGAGTCGTGCTGCGCACGACGCGCTATCCCTCCCGGCACTAAAAGTACCGGGTATCCCGCGCAAAATCTGATGAGGGTCTCGCTCAGCGGCGTGATTTTGCATTGCCGACTGGCATTGGCCATGAAAGTCGAACCGCCAGGCATAGATACGTCCTCCTATCCAAGCAGTAAAGCGCCGTAACCGAGTCCGAAACAGACGACGAAAGCTGGGTGGATGCGAGTCTTCAATAGAAGTACGGCGGCGATACTCCCGATGATTGCGGTATGTAGAACACCCATACCCTCAATGCTCTCGGCCAGAAAGGACCAAGTGAGATATCCCATCAAGACCATGACTACTGGCCTCACCCACTGGCTCATCGACTTAACCTTGATCGAATCGCGATAGCGGTAAAGCGTACCCAAGGCCAGCAACATGATCAGTAGTGACGGAGCTACCGTGGCAAAGGTGGCAATCAGCGCGCCGGAGATACCCGCCACTTCAAAACCGATATAGCCAGCCATCTTGGTGGCAATCGGGCTAGGCAGGGCATTGCCTAGAGCCAAGGTTTCGGCAAAGGCTTGCGAAGTCATCCAGCCGTAGCGACCCACCACCTCGTTCTCGATGAGCGGAATAATCGCCGGACCGCCACCGTAGCCAACGATATTAGGAATGAAGAAGGCCAGAAAGACATGCCAATAGATCATTTAGTAGTGATCTCCTTTCTGTGCTGATGCTCGGGACGCAGCAGAGCCGCGATGAGAATCGCCCCGATCACAATGCCCGGATGAATATCCAGCCAGTAGATGAGCACGCCAGCCACGGCACCCATTAACAGGGTGATGATCCAACCCAGATTGCCCTTGGCTTTCTTGAAAAAGTCCCAGGTGAGTTGAGCCATCATCACCATCACCACCGGCACTACACCTTGGCTCATGCCCTGCATCCAGCGCTGGTCGCTATAACGACTGAACAGGCCGAGTAGAGCGATCATTGCTAAGATCACCGGGCCGATCACGGCAAGAACGGCGTTTAGGCAACCCATCGTCCCCCCCACCCGGTAACCGATGGTACCGGCCATCTTGGTGGCAATCGGGCCCGGCAAGGTGTTGCCGATGGCCAGAACATCGGCGAACTCCTCGTCACTCATCCAGGCGTAACGCTTAACCACCTCCTGATAGACCAGCGGAATCATCGATGGCCCGCCGCCGAAGCCAAGCAGGCCAATGCGCAGGAAGGCGAGAAAAAGCTGTCCTTGAGTTTTGAGCATGGTCACAGCACCGCGATGCTGGAGTCAGTTCTTGGCTCGGTACCGCCGCAATAAATGCCGGTATCAGGATCGCGGATAATGATCTGGCCGCGGCCAAAGCCGGTACTGTCGTGGGCCAATTGAATGTCATGGCCACGAGCCGCCATCTCCCGAACAAGGTGTATGGGAAAATTATGTTCCATACCGATGCGGCGACCTCCCATCCACTGCCAGCGTGGAGCGTCCAGAGCAGCCTGAGGGTTGAGGCCAAAGTCGACCAAGTTCATGATCATCTGCACATGGCCTTGAGGCTGCATGAAGCCGCCCATGACACCGAATGGCCCGAGGCCGATGCCGTCGCGGGTCAAGAAGCCGGGGATGATGGTGTGAAACGTTTTCTTACCAGGGGCGAGCACGTTGTCGTGCGCCGGGTCGAGACTGAAATTATGACCGCGGTTCTGCATCGCGATACCGGTTTCGGGTATTACCACGCCAGAGCCAAACCCGTGGTAATTGCTCTGAATGAAGGAAACCATGTTCCCCTCTTCATCAGCGGTGGAAAAGTAGACGGTCCCCCCTCCCGTAGGTTTGCCAGGAGTCGGGTCCAGCGCCTGCTCACCGATCAGAGCGCGACGTGTACGCGTATAATCATCGCTAAGCAGGGCTTCAACCGGATGGCTCATGAACTCAGGCTGGGTGATATGGGTCTGACCATCGATGAAGGCAAGCTTCATGGCTTCGAGTTGCTGATGCAGCGTATGCGGATTGTCCCGGCTATCAATCTCCAAGCACTCAAGGATGCGAAGCGCCATCAGGGCGACCAATCCTTGTCCGTTAGGGGGAATCTCCCAGACGTCATAGCCTCGATAGTTAACAGAAATAGGCTCGACCCACTCGGCCTGATAAGCGGCGAGATCACTGCGGCGTAGATAACCACCGGTGCGTTGCGAGAAAGCATCAATCTGCTCGGCTAAGTCTCCACGATAGAAGCTTTCGCATTGTGTCTCGGCCAGCGCTTTGAGCGTACGTGCTTGGGCTTCGCAGCGAAACATTTCTCCAGGGCGCGGTGCGTGACCTTCAGGCGTGAAGGTATCGAACCAGGCTTGCATCGAAGCTTGGTCATGTTGGCGGAACGTCACCTCTGCTCGCTGCCACAAAGTACTTATGACTGGTGAAACTGGGAAGCCCTCATGGGCCAGACGGATGGCGGGTGTGAGTAGAGTAGCAAAATCGAGCTTGCCGAATTTTCTAGAGAGTTCCGCCCAAGCAGCGGGTGTGCCGGGCACGGTAACTGGGGTCCAGCCGTAGAGGGGCATGTTGTCGTACCCGGCCTGCTTGACGGCTTCGGGCGTCAAATTTTCCGGAGCGGTACCGCTGGCATTGAGACCGTGAAGCTTACCTTTCCCGTCATTTTCTGCGGCGATCCAGACCAAGGCGAAAGCATCCCCACCGATACCACACCCGGTGGGCTCAACTACTGTCAGGGCGGCGGCGACGGCTATGGCTGCATCAACAGCGTTTCCGCCCTGAGCAAGCATGTCGCGTCCGATCTGACTGGCGAGAGGTTGAGAAGTAGCGACCATCCCCCGCTTGGCATAGGTGGCACTACGGCGGGAGGGATAAGGGTTATTCTGAGAGAAGGGCGTAAGCATACGACATCCGATCGATTGTTGTGATATAAATCGTTTTAATATTAAAAAACGATTTTTATCACTATGACTCTTGATCTGGGTAGCGTCAACCTAGCTAGACCATCAAGCATTTATGATCAGTGAGTAGCGCACTATGTCGATATCGGAATCAGAGAATGCAACTGCCTCCACACAAGCCTTCGAAGCTTTAAAGAAGGATCTTATTCGTGGACGTTTCGCTGCGGGAGAAAAACTAGCTATTAGCACCTTGAAAACCCATTACCAAGTGGGTTTGAGCCCGTTGCGTGAAGCACTTAACCGACTGGCAGCGTATGGTTTGCTGGAGCAGTTAAACCAGCGCGGCTTCAGGGTACCGGAGATACATCTGGAAGAGCTGGATGACATCGCCAACCTGCGCTCCAAGCTGGAGTGTATGGCGTTGACTCAGGCATTCCAGAAAGGCGATGCAGAATGGGAATCGCTACTACTCGCGGCACATCATCGGCTCAAGCGCGCCGATGAACAGCCACAGCAGGTCGAAGAGTGGGAATTCGCGCATTTACGCTTTCATCGTGCGTTACTCGCGCCCTGCGGCTCTACTTGGTTGCTGCGTTTTGTTGAGCAATTGCATGACCAGTTTGATCGCTATCGCCGCCTGGCTCCGCCTAACCCTGAAGTACGTCAGGTGCTGAATGTCCAGCATGGTGAGCTGATGGAATTGGCGTTATCTCGTGACATAGCTGCGGGACGGTCGCTGTTGGACGATCACATACGCCTATCCCATGATGTGGCCAAGAAGTGTTGCCAGCCAAACACGTAGGTGGGGGTCTCCCCTGCCTATCATGGCTTTCTTCGCCCAGGTGTTGTTCAATCCTTGCTGCGCCCGTGTTATACAGGTGGTTTCAACCCACTTAGAGGGAGTCGATGATGTCACTACGAATCAACGAAGTTGTTCCGGATTTTGAAGCCGATACCAGCCAAGGCAAGATTCGCTTTCATGACTGGATTGGCGATAGCTGGGCAATCCTGTTCTCACACCCCAAGGACTTCACCCCGGTCTGCACCACGGAGTTTGCCGCGGTCGCGACACTGGATGCCGAATGGAAGAAGCGCGGCACCAAGGTGATTGGCGTGTCCGTTGATGGTGTCGAAGAGCACAAGCGCTGGATCGATGACATCGAAAGCTACTGCAAGAACGATGTCCACTTCCCGATCATTGCCGATGAAGACCTCAAGGTTTCCAAGCTCTTCAATATGCTGCCGGCAGAAGCCTATCTGCCCGATGGCCGTACACCGGCTCACAGCGCCACGGTACGCTCGGTGTTCATCATCGGTCCGGACAAGCAGCTCAAGCTCTCGATGACCTACCCGATGAGCGTTGGCCGTAACTTTGCCGAGGTGCTGCGTGCCCTGGATGCCCTGCAGACCACCACCCAGCACGGCATCGCCACCCCGGCAGACTGGACGGTAGGACAGGACGTGATTATTCCGCCGACTGTCTCCAATGAAGACGCCACGGCGAAGTTCGGCGACTACGAGACAATCTTCCCGTACCTGCGCAAAACCAAACTGCCCAAGTAAGCAAAAAGCTCGCATTCGCGTTCTTGGCGCCACCCCGGTGATTCCGGGGTGGCTTTTTTGTGCAGGCTCCGCCGGATCAAGCTCAGGCGGCCCGCACCGGCTTTAGGGCCAACCATTCGCGGCCATGCTCTAGCCATGAAAGCAGAACGGGTGTCACCAGTAGCACCAGCAGCGTAGAACCACCCAGGCCGAAGGCGATAGAGGTCGCCATGGGAATCAGAAACTGAGCCTGCAGGGACGTTTCAAATAACAAGGGCAAGAGTCCGCCAATCGTTGTCAGTGAGGTTAACAGCACTGCCCGTACTCGCTGCACTACCGCTTCATTGAGTGCGGCATCAATCGCCAGCCCCTGCTTGCGTTGCTGCCGATAAAAGCTAACCAATATGATGGCGTTATTTACCACAATACCCGACAACCCAAATAGGCCGAACAGCGACAAGATAGTGAGATCGATACCCAGCGCCCAATGCCCCAACAGCGCCCCGACAAGTGAGAAAGGAATGATAGCCATGACGATCAATGGCAGACTCCAGGACGCGAACACCCACGTCAGAACACCATACATCAACCCCAGACCAATCACTAAGCCGGTACGCATGTCCGCCAACGTTTCTCGTTGGTCAGCCGCTCGTCCCTCAAAGCTATAATTCAGGAAATGCTCACGCTCCAAGTTTGGCAATAGCTCTGCTGAAAGACTTTCCAGCACCTGCTCTGCCGAGGTGGCCTGGCTATTGATCTCGGCAGTGACTTCCACGGCCAGCTGACCGTCAGCATGACGCAAGGTTTCAAAGCCTTGACGATGTTCCAAGTCCATCACTTGGGAAAGCGGCACCTGACGGCCATCCGGCAAGGTTATTGCCAGACGTGAGAGGGTTGCCAAACGCTCGCGCTGCGCCCGAGGCAGCTGCACTCTTACCTCTATTTCGTCGGCACCGGACTGATGGATTTGTACCACTTGGCCATCGAAGGCGGTACGCAACTGACTCCCCAGCGCATCGGTGGTCAGGCCCAACACCTGGCCAAACGCATTAACCCGGTAGATCAGCTGCTCGCGCCCCCACGGCATGTCGTCTTGCGTACTGATCACCCCTGGCAAGCCTGCCATTGCTTGCCCCAGGGTATCGGCGGCACGGCGCAGTGCTTCAGCGTCGTCCCCCGTCAGTCGCACGTTGACATCACGTCCCGGTGGGCCAGCGGCACGCTCGTTAATATTGAGGCTATCGAGACCCGCCGGCGGTTGTATACGCTCGCGCCAGGCGCGAATAAAGGCGGCATTGCGCACGTCGCGAGCATCTGGGGAAATCAGCTCCACCATCAACGATCCGGCCTCATCACCCGTGCGCCCAGGCGAGCCACCTTCCTGGGTAGCGCCATAACGGGATACTGCGACCCGCACTAGCCCTCCGCCCATGGCCTGATCCGTCTCTTCCAGCGTCGATTGCAGATGATCGACAAAATCAGCCACACGCGTACGGTCGGTACCCGCGACGAAACTGGCATTGGCATACATCACGCTAGACTCAGGCGATGGGAAAAAGTTGAAGCCCAGCCGACCACCGGCCAGAAGCCCGGCAGTGACCAGCGTGATCGCCAAGGCACTGGCAAGAGTGGCGCCACGGTAGCGCAGTGTCAGCGCCGAGAAACGCCGGAACGGCCCTTCGCGGAAGTCATCAAAGCGCGTTTCGAAACCTTCACGTAGCCGCGCGATGCCACGGACAGGTCGCTTATTTTTTTCTCTTGGCGCAAAGGCGTTGCGCAGGTGCGCGGGCAGCACGACAAAGCACTCCAGCAGCGATGCGATCAGGACACAGATCATGATGACCGGAATATCTCCCAGGATATTGCCGATCACCCCACCCACCATCAACAGCGGCATAAAGGCGGCGACCGTGGTGAGTGATGATGCCACCACTGGCCATAACATGCGCCGCGCCGCGCCAGCCGAGGCATACTGAGACTCCTCGCCCATACGGTGATGAGCGTCAGCGTCTTCCCCGACAACAATGGCATCGTCGACGATCACGCCTAGCGCCATGATCAAGGCAAACAACGACAGCATATTGATCGAGCCGCCAATGCCCCAGAAGACGCCCAAGGATGCGAGAAAGGCCGTGGGAATGCCGATGGCTACCCACAGCGCCACGCGCGCTGGAAGAAAGAAATACAGAAGGATAATCACCAACAGCAGGCCGGTCGCGCCGTTGCCCAATAGCAACGAGATGCGCTCATCGATTAATTGCCAGGACTCATCGTAAACCTCAAGCCCAACGTTAGATGGCAGGATTGGACGCACTTCTTCCAGCCAAGCGTCCAACGTTCGAGCCGCTTCCAGTGAGTCACCTGTCTCGGCGCGCTGCAAAATCAGCTCGGCCGCCGGCTGACCGCGATAGGCGAGTTCGACCTGCCTCTCGCGCGGCTCCTGGTGAATCCTGGCAATATCACCCAGACGTAGCTGCACCCGGTCACTACTGAGAACCGTCATGTCCTCGAAGGCTAGGGCGTCACGGTGTTGCTCGAGTGAGCGCAACTCTCTCGTGCTGTCCTGCTGGCCCAGCAACCCTGCCGGTAAATCGCGTGACATCCCCTGAACCCGAGCGGCAATTTCTTCCAGTGAGAGCCCCAGTTCCTGCAATCGCTCGGACGGTACTTCAATACTGATCTGCTGTGCAGGGAGACCGGTAATTTCTACTCGGTCGATACCCTTCATCAACAGCTCGTCTTCAAAACGCTGCGTTAACTGGCGCAGCTCATGGGGCGCCAGATCACCGTGTACTATTAACCGCGCCACCGGTTCATAGCGCGCCTGGCGCGAAACCTCCGGCGCTTCAGCAGTGGCGGGTAAATTAGTGAAGCTGTCGACCTGCTGGCGAACCTCATCAAGCGTCAGCACCGGGTCGCTGTCTTCCACGAATTCGAGGGTAATGTTGGCGATGCCCTGAGCCGAAGTCGATGTCATGCGCTTCAAGTCATCGAGACTGCGAAGCTTCTGCTCAAGAGGATTGGTAATGCCCTGTTCTATGTCTTCAGCAGAGGCCCCGCTCCACACCACACGCACAGTGACCACATCAAGGGCGAAGGTAGGGAAAAACTGGATGTTCATGCGTGCGATGCCTAAGGCGCCGCCTAACAACATCACCAGCATCACCAGGTTGGCCGCCACCTTATGGTGGACAAAAAAATTAATCAGGCCTCTACGTTTGTTCATGGGTTTATCCCTTTGCCCACCAGCCCATCAGTCACCTCGACACGCAGTCCCTGCATGGCATTGGGCAAATGGGTTGCCATCACTCGGTCACCCTCATTTAATTCTTCAGCACGCACCAATAGCCAACGCTCACCTTCATCCCTCTGGATTTCTCCCAGGCGCTCAACGCGCTGGCGCTCAAGTCGATTATCACCATTAATGCGGTAGAGTAAGTTGGGGCCGTGCAGAGCGGCATAGGGAACCGCCAGCGCATTGGCTACTGCAGGGCGCTCTAGCTGCACTGTCACCATGGACCCGGGGCGTAGCCCATGAGTTTGGCTTTCCAGCGAGAAGATTGCCTCGATGCCAGTCGGGTCGCTCTCCCCCGCTAAACGTTCAAGGACAAAGCGCTGCTCGCCCCTCTCGGCTATGGCCAGTAACGGTGTGCCTTGCGTCAGATGCTCTTCAATTTCCGCTCGAAAGCGCTGGGGGATGCGAGCGCGCATTTCCAAGCCGTCAATTGGATAAAGTGACAATAAGGGGGCACGGGCGGCCACATGATCCCCGGGCGCTACTTGTACACGAGTGACTCTACCCTCGAAGGGTGCATGAGCACGCCCGCGTTCCAGGTCGCGTTGCGCTGTCGCCAGCATCACCTGAGTGCGTGCCAGACGCGCTTCCAGACTTGCCAGACGCGAGGGAAACTCGGCGACCGCACTTTCACGGCTGGTCACATTCAATTGGGCGCGCGCAACATTGTCTCGTGCCACGTCAAGATCGGCTTGAGAAGTAAGGTTCCGCGCCACCAACGTACGGTTACGTTCCAGCTGACGATTGGCACTTGCAAGGATTTCACGCTCTCGGGCTAATACCTGGCGATCGTTGCCATGGCGGATGCGCTGATTCTCCAGCTGGGCCTCAAGATCCGCCACCTCTGCTTCGGCCTGGCGCAGCGGTGGAAAAAGATCAGCCTCGTCAAGCGCCACCAGTAATTCACCTTCATCAACTCGCTGCCCGTCACTGACCGGGCGAGCAGCCACCCGGGCTTCTATAGGCGCCACTAAATTGATCATCTCGGGTGCCATCACTTCGCCAAATAGCGGCAGCAACGGGACATGCTCGACGAGCGATACTGACAACGCCTCTACGGGCCAGCTGCGCTCCTGAGCCACCGCCGGGGCAGGCTCAGGGCGCGTCAAACGCAAAGCCATAAAGCCGACGATGCCGAGGGCCAGGATCACCACAGGTATTAAGCGCTTAAGCATAAGGATATCTGCATAGGGAATAAAACAGCGGCCACTATACCTTGCCAAAGCATTTAGGCGAATTGGCTGCCCCCGGTGGTGCGGCAACATAACGCAGCAATTCTCGGCACGACGGTTCAAGCGCCATGGCGCATTCTTTCGGCAGGCACACTGGAAGCCTGAAGCGCGAACGCTTGAAAGCACGTCGTGAAAGCACCTTTTAAAGCAGCCAACTTCGTTGCTTTCTTGCGCCCTGCTTCTTACTTCACAGTTTGTATAATGGGTATTTTATTAGAAAACGCGCGGCTTAGCCGCTGCGTACTGTCACTCGATTCGCGTTAAAAAGTCTTTCAGGATGCCTGACCCATCAGTTGGTTCATCACCGTTTCCATTAGGTATTTTATATAATGACGATAACGATTTTACTTGTTCATCCGGCTGCTCAAACAGTTCGCTTAATCGCTGGTCATCGAGTTTATCCAAGGCATCCTCTGCAACAAGTGATTGCGAAACAAGCATTTCCTTTAATGTTTCAGTGATTGACTCATCATTAGCAAATGTCTTGAAGACTTGCACATAAGCAGCACCGTCTTCGTCTGCACCGACTTTAATCGCTTGATCGATAATATTGACCTGGGTACCGCTGGGGATGTCATCAAATATCGACCCAATATCCTCAGGGTACATCCGAATGCAGCCGCGACTGGCGCGCATACCGATACCGTCAGGCTGGTTTGTGCCATGTATCAAGTAGCCCGGAATATCCAATAAGATAGCGTGCTCACCTAGGGGATTATCAGGCCCTGGGGGAACAACAGCTGGGGCAGGATCTCCGCGCTCAGCGGCCTCCTGGCGCATCGATTGCGGCGGATACCACGCCGGCTGCTCCAAACGAATGGTCGTTTCAGTGATCCCAAGCGGCGTATTATAGCCTTCGCGGCCAATTCCAATCGGATACGTTTCTATCCGCGGCGTCTCCCCTTCCCCTACCTCAGGGTAGTAATAAAGCCTAAGTTCGGCGACGTTAATCACAATGCCTGTTCGCGCTACGTCAGGTAAAATATGGCGTCTTGGAATTGTGACCGCGACGCCTTCACCTGGCATCCAGATACTCACCTCGGGGTTCGCGGAACGTATCTCCTCATAGCCAACGTTATGCGTACGGGCAATATCGATCAGCGTATCTTCTTTATTGGCGATTACTTGATAATCCTGGCCTATAAGGTCGCCCTGGGCCGGAATCACATGGTGGTTTTCAGGCACAGCGTCCGCGTCTGCATATCCCACTAACGGCCACATACAGGCTCCTAACGCTACTGCAGTACGCACTGCCATCACACTGTTCTTTAAACCTGATGACACTAGATTACTGTTCATGACAATACTCAATTTTAAGCTTTAATTTCTTTCGCGATAGGTTGATGACGCGATAGGTTGATGACGCGACCGTAAGGCCAGAATAACGCCAGCCGAATTCCATCAGAATAACGATATTTGTTTTATGAATATACCTTCGAGCCCGCGATAGCAAGCGAGCTTCATTTTCAGCTCATCCCCATGGTCCAACCTGGCCGGCATCAAATCAGGAGTGATGGAAATGCGACCAAAGACGCGGCCAATGCAAGGGGTCATGCGAACGGGGCTCGTGCGGTGGCTACTGATGCTGGCCATGCTCAGCATTGCCACAGTGGCCACCGCCCAGGCTCCCTTCGGGCAGCAGGGGGATTTTCTTCCCCCGGATCAGGCCTTCAAGCCAACGCTGACTCAGGATGGCAATGAACTGGCGATCGATTGGCAGATCGAACCCGGTTACTACCTCTACCGCCACAGTTTCTCTGCCGACACGGAAGGCCGTGAGCTATCGCTGGACATGCCCGATGGGGAGTCCATCGAGGACGAGTATTTCGGTCGCTCCGAGGTCTACCGTCAGGCGCTGAGCATGACCACGCGCCCCGGTGACGTCGACACGCTAACCCTCCACTGGCAGGGGTGCGCCGACGCCGGGCTGTGCTATCCGCCGCAGCAGCGGACCTTCGACCTGGCTTCCGATACCACGAACACGACCCCCGTCTCGACCGCGACATCGAGTCCCGTTTCCGATCCAGAAGCAGGGATGGCGGAAGATCAGCAACTGGCGGCGCAGCTGGCCGGCAGTAACTGGGTCTGGGCGCTGGCTGCCTTCTTCGGCATGGGCCTGCTTCTGACGTTCACCCCCTGCGTGCTGCCGATGATCCCGATTCTGTCCAGCCTGATCGTCGGTCAGCGCAAGGCGGGAGAGAGTCAGCGGAGGACCGGTTTCGTGCTGTCTACCGCCTACGTTCTGCCCATGGCCGCCACCTACGCGGCACTCGGGGTTGCCGCCGCCATGGCTGGCGCCAACCTGCAGATACTGTTCCAGAACACCTGGTTCATCGGCCTGTTTGCGCTGCTTTTCATTTTTCTCGCACTGGCCATGTTCGGCCTGTTCGAACTGGAGCTGCCGAGAATGCTGCGGCAGCGCCTGGATGCCCGGATGGTGCGCCAACGCGGCGGACGCTTGAAAGGGGTTGCCGGGATGGGCGTGCTCTCCGCCCTGCTGGTGGGTCCCTGCATGACCGCACCGCTGGCGGGGGCGCTACTGTTCATCGCCGAAAGCGGCAATCCCTGGTTGGGTGGTGCGGCGCTGCTATCGCTTGGCCTCGGGATGGGCGCACCGCTGATCCTGATCTGCACCATCGGTAGTCGCCTGCTGCCCAAGCCGGGTGCCTGGATGATTCGCGTCAGAGCCTTTTTCGGCTTCGTTCTGCTGGGGATGGCGATCTGGTTCGTCGCTCGCGTGGTGCCGGACGCCATCGTCCTCGGCCTTTGGGGCGCTCTGGGGCTGGGCTTTGCCGTTTCGCTCCGCGCCCTGGCACGAAGCGCCAACGCCTCGAGCGTGGTGCCCCAGGTAGCGACCGCCAGCGCAGCGGTCATCGCTCTGTGGAGCTCGCTGATACTGATCGGCGCCGCGGGTGGCGCCCATGATCCGTGGCGACCGCTGGCGGTCTACGCCTCGGCGGGCGATGCCTCGACGGTATCGCCCGCCGGCCAGCCGCTCGCGTTCGATGAGGTCAATGACCTGGCAATGCTCGACGCCCGTATCGCGCAGGCCGCTGAAAGTAGCCGGATGACGCTTGTCGAATTCACCGCCGACTGGTGCATTTCCTGCGAGGTGATCGAGCAGGAAGTCTTCACCGACCCGACCGTCCAGGCCGAGCTACAGGATGTGCAACGACTGAGCATCGATGTCACCGACTATGATGCTCATGACCAGGCCATCATGCAGCACTTTGGCGTCGTCGGCCCACCGACGCTGATGTGGTTCGGCCCCGACGGGGACGAACGTCGCAGTGCCCGTATCATCGGCGAACTGAACGCCGAAACCTTTCTCGACCGCTTCGATCAGGCCAAACGAGCGGGCAAAAACACAAATGGGAGTCGCTCATGAATCCCCTGGATCGCAGCCTGGCCATCGGCCCGCTCGGCCTGAGTCTGGGACAGCTGTTGCTGGTTGTGTCGATGGTCGTCGCGCTGATCGTCGGTGCCTGGCTAGGCCGCCGGCGACAGCTCAGTGTCGGCGATCGCTTGTTCAATGCCCTGCTCATCGGCGTGGTCGGGGCGCGGGGCGTTTTCGTCGCCCGATACTGGGAGAGCTACGAAACCTTCTGGTCCTGGCTGGACATCCGCGATGGCGGCTTCGAGCCGCTGGCCGGTCTTGCCATCGCCTCGCTCTATCTCGCCTGGCGGCTATGGCGCCACCCTGGCGAGCGGCGACCGCTCGGCATCGCCGTGATATCAGGCGCTCTGGTCTGGTCGCTGACCGCGGGTGTACTGGCACTGATGGTCCCTCGAGGGGCGACCGTACCGTCGATACCGCTGACCGTCCTCGATGGTACCCAGGTGAGCTTGCCCGGCGTGCTGCAAGACGCCGACCAGCCCATGGTGATCAATCTCTGGGCCAGCTGGTGCCCTCCTTGTCGTCGCGAGATGCCGATACTCGAACAGGCCCAGCAGGAGCGGGACGACATAACGTTCGTGTTCGTCAACCAGGGCGAGAGCGTCGGCACGATCAATACCTTCATGCAGCGAGAGTCTCTGGCACTCGATCACGTCTATCGCGACCCGAACATGGCCTTCGGCCAGGAGGTGGGCGCCATGGCCATGCCGACCACGCTCTATTACAACGCCGATGGCATGCTTATCGACACCCACTTCGGTGAGCTTTCCCGCGCCACGCTCGATCGCAGTCTCGAGCGTCTCGAACCATGAACCTTTCAACCATAATCTTTCCAGCCATTATCTTTCCAGCCATTATCTTTCCAACCCCGGAAACAACCCCTATGTACATTCGCAATCCCCGCATGACGCCACGGCGCGCTTTGATGGCTACCTTCAGTGTCGGCATCGCCCTGGCGGCGAGCCTGCCAGCCTCCGCCGACAACGACTGGCCCACGCCGATTAAAGCGCTGGAGCAGCAAGGTTTCACGATTCACGGTGAATTCGACGCGCCCGACGGCCTGGGCTATGCCGCCAGCATGCGCGGCCAGGCCATCGCGGCGTATATGACCACGGACGGTGAGCATGCCATCGTCGGCACGCTGATCGATGCCCAGGGACGAGACGTCTCTACCCAGCGGCTGGAGCAGCTCGTCAACGGCCCCAGGAACGCCGAGCTTTGGCAGCAGATGGCTGATCATCACTGGGTTCGCGATGGAGATGTCGATGCACCACGCGTGATCTATACCTTCAGTGACCCCAACTGCCCTTACTGCCGCAAATTCTGGGAGGACGCCCAACCCTGGGTCGAGAGCGGCAAGGTTCAGATTCGCCATCTGATGGTGGGTATTCTCAAGGCAGACAGCCCCGAAAAAGCAGCAGCGCTTCTCAGCGCAGATAACCCCGGCGATGCGATCGCCGAGCACTTTCGCAGCGGCGCCCTACCGGACAGCGCGGGCAGCGATCAAAGCGAACAGTGGGTCAGCGAAAACACCCAGATGATGCGCGACGGCCAACTCTACGCAACACCCGTGACCTTTTATCAGGACGATGATGGCGAGGTACGCAAAGTCATGGGTGCTCCCACGCCGGACAAGCTTCGCCGCGTCATGGGTAGCGACGCGCCCTGACCCCTCACTGGATCAACTCGACGGCAACTGGAGCGACACCCGCAGCCCGATGCCGTTGCCGGACGTGAACGTCACCCGACCACCGGCACGGGTGACGATCGCGTCGACGATGGAGAGCCCCAGGCCACTACCCTGGGGGTGATTTCCGCGCTGGAACCGCTCCGTCAGGCGGGCAAGCTGTTCGGGCTGAATGGTTTCCCCCTGGTTGATGATGTTGATCACCGCCATGCCATTCGATTCTTGCGCCTCAATCTCGATCGGGGCGCCAGGCAAACCATGGCGCACCGCATTCCCGAGCAGATTACGCAGCGTGATCACCAGTAGCGAACCCGACAGGGCGATGTGTATCCGGCTCACCCTCTCATTGTAACGACAACGGTCGCGACTGCCGGTTTCGGTCATCGCGGTTTCCAGTGCCTCCTCGAGAGGCGTGGGATCGAGACTTCCCCGGGTGATCTCTTCGCTCTCCATCCGTGCTAGCAGCAACAGCTGGTCGAGCGTTTTCGTCAGCCGTCCCACACCCGCCTCGGCCTGCCGCATTGCTTCCCGGTGCTGGTTCCCCTCGACCCGTCGTGCGATCTGAAGATGGGTGCGAATGGCGGTCAGCGGTGTCCGCAGCTCGTGAGCGGCATCGTCGGTGAAACGTTGCTCCAATTCGAGCATCCGCCGAGTCCGTGCAAGCAAGGTGTTGAAGCCATCGATCAGCGGCCGAATTTCGCCGGGCAACCTGCGAACGGGCAATGCCGAGAGGTCGTCATGGTCGCGTGAATTCAGCTGCCGTTGTAACTTCGAAAGCGGCGATAGCCCCCGGGTCACGCCCCACCACAAGGCGATGAGGCTGCCGATCAGCGCAAGCAGAAACGGATAGAAGGCGGCACGGCGCACCTGTGCCAACAGCGATTCCCGCTCACGCAGGCGATCCGCCACGGTGATTCGCTTGTCATCGTCGACCAGGGTGTAGACACGCCAGCGCTGCCCAGCGTGATTGCGATAGCTGTAACCTTCGGCATCAATCGCAAGAACGTCGTTCATTTCAGGATGCGTGCCGGCCACCATCTTTCCGCGCAGCGACGAAACGCGACAAGCGACACCCTCGAGCGCGGGAATGGTCGACGTTACACCGCCCTCCTCGCCATTCCATGCAGCCGCCGGGGCGCGATCCAGCAGATTCGCCACCATGCGCGCCGATTGCGCCAGGCGCTGATCCATCGCGTGCTCGAGCTGGTTCGACAGGTCGCGCATCGACCACGCCGCGGTGATTCCCCACAGCAGCATCAATGTCATCCCGAGCGTGGCCACAAGTCTCAGACGCAGGCTCATGATGTCGTATCGCCACTCGGTGCGCCGAGGCGATAACCGATGCCTCGGACCGTCTCGATCACGTTGCGCCCAAGCTTGCGCCGCAGCTGATAGATCTGCACGTTGAGCGCATTGCTTTCGATCTCGTCATCGATGCTGTAGAGGCAATCCTTCAATTGATCGGCACTCAGGATTCGCCCGCGAGCACGGATCAGTGCCTCCAGCAACATCAACTCCCGGCGTCCCAGTGCCACCGGTACGCCATCAAGCGTGACACTGCGAGCGACAGGGTCCAGGGCCAGATTACCGTGACGAAGGGAGCGGTCGACCTGCCCTGCCGCACGGCGCAGGAGCGCCTGAAGCCTCGCGGTCAACTCGTCCAGATCGAACGGCTTGACCAGGTAATCGTCGGCCCCTCCCTGGAGGCCCTCGATGCGACTGGCCACGGCGTCTCGTGCCGTCAGCATCAGCACCGGCGTCGCAACGCCCGAACGACGCCACTCTTGCAACAGCGTCAGCCCATCGCCGTCGGGCAGACGGCGGTCGAGCACGACCGCGTCATAGTCGATCGTCGCCAGAGCGCCTCGCGCGGCCACCAGCGTGGTGACGGTATCGACCACGAAGTCGCTCAGGGCCAAGCCGGTCTCGACGCCAGCGGCCACTGGCGCGTCATCTTCGACGAGCAGTACGCGCATACCCCTCTCCTTGTTCCATGATGCGAAAATCAATTCCCGGCATAGCTTGGCATATGCCGATGAAGTCAGGATGAGAGACACTAGCCGAGTCCTAAACAATCATTAGACCCGCGAGAGCGAAGACATGGCAGGTGCACAGAAAGCTGTTCTGCCTGGCAAAATATTTTTGAACACAGAATCGGATAAAATATTTTTAAATCAGATAGTTAATAGAAGATTAAGCCAACATTAAAAGCCTGCTAACGTTTAGTTGATGCAAGTCAAGCTACAGGGTCCTGAGCAGAGTAGCCTACCGGCATCGAATGCGCTCGCACCACTGCGGAGCACTCTCTTCATCGGCCACCGGAGGCCCCATGGATCCCATTCGCCGCTCCCTTCTCGGCCAGCTGGCTCGCTTGAGTGCGGGGGCTGCCCTGGTACCGCTATCGAGCGTTGCCAACGCGGGCATCAATCAGCAGCCGCCCCGCCGTGAAGGCGACCCTACCAAGCGCTACGGCATGCTTATCGATCTGCGCCAGTGCATCGGCTGCCAAGCCTGCACCGTATCATGCCATATCGAGAACGCCGCACCGCTGGGCAGTTTCCGCACCACCGTCGCCCAGTACGAGGTGGAGCACCAGGAGACCGGCGAGGTTGCCACCTTCATGCTGCCCCGCCTGTGCAATCACTGCGAAAACCCGCCCTGCGTGCCGGTGTGTCCGGTGGAGGCCACCTTCCAGCGCCAGGACGGCATCGTGGTGGTCGACAGCGACCGCTGCGTGGGCTGCGCCTATTGCGTCAACGCCTGTCCCTACGATGCCCGCTTCATCAATGAGCGCACCCAGACCGCCGACAAGTGCACCTTCTGCGCCCATCGTCTCGAAGCCGGCCTGCTGCCGGCCTGCGTGGAGAGCTGCGTGGGCGGCGCACGGATCATTGGCGACATGCGCGATCCCGAGAGCCAGATCAGCCGCATGATCGCTGAGCACGGCGACGCCCTGATGGTGCTGCAGCCCGAGAAGAACACAATGCCTCAGGTCTTCTACCTCGGCATGGACGAGCGCTTCGTCACCCGTCCCCAGGCCGAGCCGGTGGCCCTGGACGTCCTCGATCCCCACGGCAAGGAGATGGGCTATGAATTCCACCATTGAGCTGCTCGCCCCGCGCTATGATATCGCCTGGTACCCTTGGGCGGTGCAGTACTTCTTCGTGATTGCGCTGTCCTACGCCACCCTGTGGCTGGCCGCACCGGCGCTGGTATTCGGCAAGCAGAAGTGGCTGCCCACCGCGCGCCTGGCGCTGCTGGCCTGCCTGACCACCACCCTGGTGGCCCCGGTGGCGCTGCTCGCCGACCTGCACCAGCCGCTGCGCTTCTGGCACTTCTACGCCTATGCCAACACTCACTCCTGGATGTCCGTCGGCAGCCTGATCCTGCCGCTCTATGTGGTGGGCGTGATCGTGCTGGCCTGGCTGGCCTGGCGCCCGGCGCTGCAGGCCAATCGCCAGGCGCCCGGCATCGCAGGGTTCATTGCCCGCTGGCTGTCGCTGGGTGACGCTCCCACTCCGCGCGCTCTGGTGGTGCTGGTGGGCCTGGGAACCCTCGCCCTCTCTACCGGCATCATGCTCTATACCGGTGCCGAGGTGGCCATCGTCAAGGCCCGCCCGCTGTGGAATACCGTCTGGCTGCCGCCGATGTTCGTGGCCACCGGCTTTATCGCCGCCGCCGGGCTGATTCTGGTGCTCAACCGGGTGGCCGGTGAGCGCAGCACCATGGTCAGCAGGCAGATGCTCAAGGTGATGCTGGGCGCCTGCCTGGTGGCGGGCCTGGTCGCCGGCAGCTGGTTCCTCGACGGTATCAACGCCGACGTCGGCTCGGTGGCCGCAGCCATGGAATCGGTGCGCGGCAGCGCCGAGTGGCGCAGCACCGCCCTCTGGGGCGGCCTGACCGGCCTGGCCCTGTTCGGCGCCGTGCTCTACCTGCTCAGTCGTCCTGCGCCGCGCCGCCCGGCACTCTATGCCTGGACCTGGGTGCTCGGTCTGGTGGCCCTGCACGTGGGCTGGATGTTCCGCTGGGTGGTGCTGATGGACGTGCAGACCGTGGCCCGCCACAGCGCCGGCTTCCACCATTACGGCATCCCCGCCGGCTCCTCCGGCATCCTGGGCATCGTCGGCACCTTCGGCCTGTGGCTCGCCGCCATCCTGCTGATCGACCTCTTCGTGCCGTGGCGCCAGGCCCGCCAGGGCGGCAGTGCTGCCGATCTGTCACCTGTAACCCCCGCCCCTGCACACCCCGCCGCCCAGAGCGCTGCGGAAAATTCTGAAGGAACTCCCAGCCATGGCTAAGTCTTCTGTAGACAAATCACGTCGCCGCTTCATGAAAGGTGCTGTCGCCGCTGGCGGCGCCGCCACCTTCGTCGCCGGCTACGCCGACCCGCTGCTCAAGATGGGCAAGGGCGTCACCGGCAGCGCGGGCGAGAAGCCGAAGGACCGCATTCACGGCAACTCCCTGGCGCCGGAATACAGCGTCGACCCCCAGAGTGGCGAGCTGACCCTCAACCCCGACCAGCGTGTGGCCTTCACCGTCTGCTACGGCTGCACCACCAAGTGCGGCGTACGGGTGCGCGTGGACAACGCCACCGATCAGGTGCTGCGCGTCTCCGGCAATCCCTACAACCCGCTCTCCGCCGACGAGCACCTGCCGATGCGCACCCCGGTGGTGGATGCGCTGCGCGGGCTGAGCGCCTATGGCGACCAGGGTCAGCAGAACCGTTCCACCGCCTGCGCCCGCGGCAACGCCATGATGGCGCAGATCGATAGCCCCTTCCGTGTGACCCATTGCCTCAAGCGGGTGGGGGGTCGCGGCGGCCGCGAGTGGCAGAAGGTCTCCTTTGAGCAGCTGATCGAGGAGGTCTGCGAGGGCGGCGATCTGTTCGGCGAAGGTAACGTGGATGGGCTACGCGCCATCCATGACCACGACACCCTGATCGACCCGGAGAACCCCGAGTACGGCCCCAAGGCCAACCAGCTGATGGTAATGGAGGCCACCGACTACGGCCGCTCCGCGCTGCTCAAGCGCTTCACCTTCAACGCCTTTGCCACCCGTAACTACGGCCACCACGGCTCCTACTGCGGGCTGGCCTATCGCATGGGCTCTGGCGCGGTGATGGATGACCTGGCCAAGAACGCCCATACCAAACCGGACATCCAGAACGCCCGCTTCATCCTCTATGTAGGTACCGCCCCCAGCCAGGCCGGCAACCCCTTCAAGCGCCAGGGCCGCCTGATCGCCCAGGCGCGCGCCGCCGGCAGCCTGGATTACGTGGTGATCGACCCGGCACTCAACGCCTCAGTCTCCCACGCCGCCGATCACAACCGCTGGGTGGCGATCCGCCCGGGCAGCGACAGCGCCCTGGCCATGGGCATGATCCAGTGGCTGCTCGACAACGCGGGCTACGCCAAGGACTTCCTCGAGCTTCCCGGCCAGCCCGCCGCCGAGGCCGCCGGTGAGGCGACCCACACCAACGCCACCCATTTGGTGATCGATACCGAGGGCCACCCGCGCCGCGGCCGCTTCCTGCGCGCCAGCGACCTGGGCCAGGCCGAGGCCGGAAGCGAGGCCGACCTGCCCATGGTGGTGGCCGACGGCGAGCTGGTGCAAGGCACCCAGGTGATGGCCGCCGAGCTGTTCGTCGACCGCGAGGTGGCGCTGGCCGACGGCAACAGCGTGCGCGTCAAGAGCAGCATGACCCTGCTGCGCGAGGCCGCCAACGAGCACGGCTTGGCCGAGTACGCCGAGCACTGTGGCATCCCCGAGGCCACCATCGTCGACCTGGCGCGGCGCTTCGCCAGCCACGGTCGCCGCGCGGTGACCAACTCCCACGGCGGCATGATGTCGGGCAACGGCTTCTACGCCGCCTTCGGCATGCAGATGCTCAACGTGCTGGCCGGCAACCACAACCGCAAGGGCGGCAGCGCCGTGGGTGGCGGCCAGTTCAACGGCGTCGGCGAAGGTCCCCGCTACGACCTGGCCAACTTCCCCGGCAAGCGCGGCCCCCAGGGCCTGTTTCTCTCCCGCTCGCGTTTCCCCTACGAGAAGTCCTCCGAGTACCAGCGCAAGGTGGCCGCCGGCGAGAATCCTTACCCGGCCCGGGCTCCCTGGCGCTCGCTGGCGCCGCCCATTCTCACCGAGCACCTGTCCTCGGCGCTGGACGGCTACCCCTACTCGATCAAGGCAGTGATCGGCTGCATGGCCAACCCCATCTACGGCCAGGCGGGCCTTGAAGCGCTGATCGCCGAGAAGCTCAAGGATCCCAAGCGCCTGGGGCTGTTCGTGGCCATCGACGGTTTCCTCAACGAGACCAACCGCTACGCCGACTATATCGTCCCGGACTCGGTGATGTACGAAGTGTGGGGCTTTACCGGTGCCTGGAAGGGCAATCTGGGCAAGATGACCACCGCTTGCTGGCCGGTGGTGGAACCGCGCCAGCAGCAGACCGCGGAAGGCGAGCCGGTCTCCATGGAGAGCTTCTTCATCGCCACCGCCAAGCGCCTGGGCCTGCCCGGTTTCGGCGACGAGGCCATCCCCGATGCCGAGGGCAAGCTGCACCCGCTCAACCGTGCCGAGGACTTCTTCCTGCGCGCCGCCGCCAACGTGGCCATGCAGGGCGAGCCACTGCCCGCCGCCGACGCGAGCGATATCCAGCATGCCGGCCTGGCACCGCTGATGCCGCGCCTGGCGCGCACCCTGAAACCCGAAGAGCAGGGTCCGGTGGCCTACCTCTACGCCCGCGGTGGGCGCTTCGAGGACTTCAAGGACCACTTCAAGGGCCAGAACCTCACCAGCGCCTGGAAGCGCACCCTGTGCGTCTACAACGAGCAGGTGGGCACCAGCATCAACACCCAGAGTGGCCAGCCCAACCGCGGCGTGCCCTGCCACGGCCGGCCGCCGCTGGCCGACGGGCGCGCCATGCGCGAGGTATTCACCGAGGAAGAGTGGCCGCTGCTGGCGTTCTCGTTCAAGTCGAACCTGATGAACTCCTACGCCATCGGTCTCGAGCGACTGCGCATGATCAAGCCCTACAACCCGGTGATGATGCACCGCCAGGACGCCGAACGCTTCGGCATCTCCCATGGCGACACCATCCGCATCGAGAGTCCCGGCGGCAGCGTGGTGGCCCTGGCGCTGGTCGGCGAGGGGGTGATGCCGGGGGCGCTGGGCATCGAGCACGGCTACGGCCACCGTGACCTGGGGGCCACCCCCCACGTGATCGACGGCGAGTCCCAGCCCGACCTCGAATGGCTGCGCGCAGGCATCAACATCAACGACCTGGGCTTCAAGGACCCGACCCGCAACGTGGACGGCACCTGGCTGGAGCCGATCAGCGGCGCCGCCGTGCGTCAGGGCTTGCCGATCCGCGTGACCCCTATCGACGTCTAACGTCGGTCGGACGACCTCAGGCTGCGCACTCGATGCACTTGAGCAAGGTAGGATCGCTTTCCAAGCGGCGGGTGCCGATCCACTCGCCGCATTCGATACATTCACCCAACTCTGCATTGTCGATGCGTAAAAGGGCATTGTCGATGCGCCTGATCTGCAACTGACGCCGATCTTCCTCGGCCTCGGCCATGGCCTGGGCCTGGAGGGCATCCATGCGCGAAAGGCGCCCCACCGCGGTTTGATCCAGCATCACAGTCCCCCGAGACGCCAGGCTCTCGAGACTCTCAGCGAGCAGCGCCCGGCGCTGGTTCTCCAGGCGCTTACGGATGAGCGGCATATCGAGCTGCGGATGATTCATTGCCTTGCTCCGAGATAATGGACGTTGGTTCATAGCATAGACCATTGCCCTTCGGGGCCGCACCGCTAGCGACGGTCAGCGCTGCAATCGTTAACCATGCGCTCGTGATCCAGAACGGCCAGGCGCCTACGGCGCCAATCGCCGGCTGAAGCCAGCTCCTACGGGGGGTGGCTGTGGATTGGTAGGAGCCTGATTTATCGGGCGAGCTTTTGATGGTTGCCCTTTGCAGCAACCCCTCGCGCGATAAATCGCCCTCCCACCCGGTCAAGATCCCCAGGGGGTTGGTAATGAGGTAGGAGCCCGACTTGTCGGGCGAGCCCTTGGTTATTTGCCCTTTGCAGGTAACCCCTCGCGCGATGAATCGCCCTCCCACCCGTCAACCCCACCCGGCTGATACAGGGTAGGAAATGGGATGGACCCGTTCCCCCATTTCCTACGGGGTTGCCCTTCCTACCAATACCACTACATTAGCGACCTTTTGAAAGCCCCATCATCACGATGCCGCTAAGCACCACGGCGCCGCCGACAAGCTGGCTGGGGCTGAGCATTTGCCCCAGCACGACGTAGCCAAGCAGCAGCGATGCCACCGGCTCAACGTTCATCACCGGCGCGTTGCGCGCCATGTCCAGACGCGGCACGAAAATAAACAGTGTCGAAAAGGCGGTGGCGTAAAGTAGCGCCAAGAACGTCAGCCCCAGCCAGCCGGTGCTGCTTGCCGGCAGTGCCAGCCCGCCGGGCATAACGCCCAGCATGCCGGCAATGATGATGGCGATAAACACCGTCTGCATGGTCAGGTAGCTGCGCACGGTGCTGCTGAGCGCACTTAAGCGGTGCTCGGTGATCCACAACGCATTGGCAAAGCAGAACGCCGCCGCCAGCCCCAGACCGATACCTTGCGTCCAGGCGGGGCCGAGGCTCTCCGCCTCTTTCAACCAGGTGGGAATATCCAGCACCACCAGAAGCCCGATCAGGATGGTGCCCATGAACAAGCACTGACGCAGCGTCGGACGCCGCCCGCCCAGCGCCCAGCTGATCAGCGCCAGCTGAATGGGAAAGGTGTTGACCAGCAGCAGCGCGATCACCACCGGCAGGCGCGCTACCGCCGAGTAGAGAAAAACACTCTGCAGCGTGATGAGCAAGCCCACCGCCAGCTGCCATGGCCATGTCCCCGCCGGCAGTCGCAGGCGCTTTTTTTGCCCGATCACCAGGGTCGCCAAGATCACGCAGGCCACCCCGGAGCGCATCAACACGGCCAGCAGCAGCCCGGCACCGTCGTCAAAGGCCAGCCGTGCCGAGACGTGGTTGGCAGCAAACAACGTGGCTACCGTCATCAGCAGTAAAATCGCCAAATGGCGAGGCAGTGCTACAGGCATGGGGTTTTTATCTCGCGTCTCTAGACAGGGATTTATCCGGTGCAGCGCTTCGATAACCAAGTCGCTGATCCCCTGCGCAAGGCGGCGTCAGGCGCAGAGACTTGAGCTTGCCTGAACACCGTCCAGCAGATGACCAGCAAGCCCAGATAACCACTCAGACCACGCGCATCGCGCAGCATGGACTGGGTGAGGCCGAAATCGATGAACGCCACCGGCACCATCATGCCGGCGGCGGCAAGCAAGCGTATTTCCGCGCCAGCGCCGGGCGCTCGCAGGTGTTTCCAGAACAGCCCGATCGGCACGCCATACAGCAGCAACAGGCTTAGCAGCCCCAGGCTTCCGCGCCGCGCCGCGGTATCGATCAGGTCGCTGTGCAGCTGATCATGCTGGCTGATGCCCGGGTGCAATCGTCCCTCAGCCACTAGCTTGTCTCTCGCCACCTCAAGCGCGCCCTCTCCCCAGCCGAGCCAAGGCCGCTCGACAAACAAGCTGCCGCCGGCCCGCCACATTTCCAGGCGCAACCCCACCGAGGTGCCACGTACATCCTGGGTCCAGTAAGCCTCTACATTGCTCACCGCCAGCGCCACGCGATCGCGCACCCCGCTTTGCGGCACCACCACCACCGCGATCAGCAGCACTAGCATCCCCGCCGCCAGCCGATGCAGGCACGCCAACGACAGCACCTCGCGGGCCGCCCGGTAGATCACCCACAACAATAGCGGTGCCGCAATCCAGCCCCCGCGGGTACCGGACAACAGCGAGCCCAGCATGCCGGCCAGCCCCGCGACCAGGGTAAGCGCCAGCAGGCTTTTATGCTGGATCTTGGCGCCCCGCATGCACCAGAGGGCGCCGATAAAAGACAGCCCACCCAGCAACAGCGAAAGGTTGCCAAAGGGGATCGCATTCATGCCGTTGGCGGCCCGGGCATGCCCGATGATCAAGCGTTCATACAGTGCAATGCTGCCCGCGCCCAGGGCGCCGAGACTCACCGCGGCCCATAACACCCCAGGCGTCAGGGGCCGTAAGCGCAGCCCTGCCAGAAAGGCCGCCGCCAGCAGCGGCCAGAGCGGCAGCATCACCCCCTGGTTGCCCTGGCCCACCGGCCAGTGCCCGCTACGCCCTACATCGGCGAGCCATACGCCACCAAAAACAAGCAATGCCAGGCACAGCCAGGCATCGTCCCGGTCCAGGCACTGCAGGCGCCGGATGCTTCTCGGCCGCATGCCCAGCCAGAGCAATAACGAGCCGCCCGCCAGCAACGGGATCACGGCATAGCCCCATGGCACCCCGATCAACAGGGCGCCGAACAGCAACACCCAAATATTGTTCAAGCATGTCATTTGAGGCTGCGGTGCTGCAACACTGCCGCCGACATTGCCAATGCGCCATAAGGCGTCAGCCAGAACGGGAAGGTATTCATACGAACCTATTAATGAAACGAGATTGGGTTAGTGACCGTTGATGGCCAAACAGCAAAAAAAAGGCTGGGCGGCATTCTACCATCCCAGCCTTAGTTTTCATTATCAGAAAGGACAAACCCCAGGGCTCGCCCGACAAGTCAGGCTCCTACCCGATTGGCTGACGCTGGGGGTTGTTATGGGTGGGGCAGGAAGTCGGGCAGGCTCAGCAGGTCTTTTAACGGCATGGGCTTGGCGAAAAGAAAGCCCTGAAGCAGATCGCATTCACGACGCACCAGATCCTCCTGCTGCTCGCGCCCTTCAATGCCCTCGGCGACCACCACCAGCTCCATATGGTGCGCCATGGTGATAATCCCCTGCACAATGGCGGCATTGCAGCGGTTGGTGAGGATATCCTTGATGAAAGCCCGGTCCAGCTTGACCTTATGAATGGGCAGGTCACGCAGATAGCTCAGGCTTGAGAAGCCGGTGCCGAAGTCGTCGAGAGCCACCTGGATGCCGATGGTCTTGAGCTGTTTGATCAATTCGATGGCCTGGTCGGCCCCGTCCAGCAGCACACTCTCGGTTATCTCAAATTCCAGCAGTGCTGGCGGCAGGCCGGTGTCGGTCAGCACCTGCTGGACGTCCTCCAGAAAGCCGTCACGCCGAAACTGCAATGATGAGATGTTGACGGCCACCGGCATCCCCCGCTCGCCCGCCGCGTAGAGGGCCGCGGCGTCCTGGCAGGCGCGGCGTAGCACCCAGCGCCCTATGGGGATGATCTGACCGGTTTGTTCCGCGAGCGGAATGAACGTTATCGGCGAAACCAAGCCCTTCTCGGGATGCCGCCAGCGGATCAGCGCCTCCAGGCCACGAATGCGACCGCTCACCGCCTCCACAATGGGCTGGTAAAACAGCTCGAACTGGTCATGGCTCAGCGCGGCATGCAGCTCCTGGCGCAGCAATACCGATTCCCGGGTGACTCGCTGGACGTCACCCTGATACCAGTGCCAGGTGTTGCGACCCTGCTGCTTGGCCTCGGCCATCGCCAGGTCGGCGCGCTGCATCAGCTCATGGGGCTGTTCCAGCGTGGCGTCGTTGCAGGCAATGCCAATGCTGGCACTGATGTGCAAGGGCTTGTCCGCGACCCATACGGGCATGGTCAGCGCTTCCAGCACCCGCTCGGCAAGGGCCTTGCCGGCCTGGATGCTCTCCAGGTTGGGAAGCAGCAGTGCAAACTCGTCGCCGGTCAGACGCGCCACCGTATGCCCCGGCGCTATCAGCTGTTGCAGGCGCTCGGCCACCGCGACCAGCAGCAAGTTGCCGACATGATGCCCCAGCCCATCATTGACCGCCTTGAAACCGTCCAGATCGAGGTGCATGACCACCAGCAGGCCCTGTTCCTGCTGGACGCGGGCGAAGGCTTCACAGAGGTGCTTATCCAGCTCGGTGCGGTTAGCCAGGCCGGTCAGGAGGTCATGGGTCGCCTGATAGGCCAGCTGGGCCTTCTGTTCGCGATGCTGGGTGATGTCTTGCTGGGTACCGATGTAATGGGTGCAGAAGCCCTGGTCGTCGAGCACCGGACTCAGCGACAGGCGGTTCCAGAAGGTCGAGCCATTCTTGCGGTAGTTGAGCAGCGTGGTATCCACGCGATCGCACCTGGCGATGGCCTGCTGGATGGTGGCGACGGACGCTGCATCGGTGTCCGGCCCCTGCAGCAAACGGCAGTTGCGGCCCAGGACTTCCTCCGGCGGGTAACCGGACAGGGTACAGAAGGCCTCATTGACATAGACCAGCGGCATGTCGGGCTTGCTGGCATCGGCCATGACAATCCCGTTAGGCGTCGCCTGGATACCTCGCTCCAGCAGGCGCCGTGACGCCTCGGCCTGCTTGCGCCGCGTGATATCGCGGCAGATGCCGTAGACCCCGACAACCTCGCCATCAATGGACACGGGAAAGTTCAGGACTTCCAGATAATAGGCGTGGCCATCGCGGTGCTTACCCATGGTTTCGTATTGGCGCGAACCGCCTTGTCGGGCGATATCAAAACTGGCCTGGGTGAACTCACGGTAGCCGGGGTCAAGGAAGTCGTTGAAATGCCGGCCAATCAGCGCCTCTTCCGGATAGCCCGAGATGCGCGACAAGGCGGCATTACTGCGCTGGAAGCAACCTTCCAGGTCAAACTCATAGACGCCGTCCGGATGGTTCACGAACAGCGAGCGGTGCCATTCGGACAAGGTGCGATGACAGAGGGTATCGCGATCACGCACGATGGCCAGCGCCACCAGCGCGGCGGCCTGGCGCAAACGACGCTGACTCGCTTCATCAGGCAAGGCGGGCTGGCGATAATAGGTGCCGAAGGTTCCCAGCAAATCACCGCTGGCGGTCATCACCGGGCTCGACCAGCAGGCGCGTAGGCCTTCGTGCTCGGCGGCCTCGCGAAACGCTGACCAGCGAGGGTCGCTGCGAATGTCCTCGGTCACCACCAGTTGGCGCTGGTAGGCCGCGCAGCCAAAGGAGGCCGAACCAGGGCCGATCGGCACGTCTTGCAGCAGGTTCTGATAGCGCTCGGAGAAGCGCTGGCCGGGATAGAGGCTCAAGGACTGATGAGCGGGATTGAAGCGCATGAAAGCCACGATGGCACCGGGAAAAAGGATACCGATCCAATGAGCAATCGCCTCCAGGCTTTTTTCCAGAGGCGCCTGCTGAGCGATCAGCTCGTGGATAGTCTGCTGAGTTTCCATCTGAGTAAAATCATCGCTCACGCACATAGCTCCATGTAGCAATGCCCCTGAAAATATTAGGAGGCTTAGAATATTCCGGGATAGTGGATGAAGTGCTTAAGTTAGGCAAACTAACGGGGGGTAAACAAAGGAAAAGCCTTGAGATCCGCTGGGGATTTGATTATCGGGTGGGAGGACGAGTTATCGCGCCGACCTGAACAAACGGGGATCGACCGGGAACTCGAAGTGAGTCAGCTCGACGTGGCCAGCGTCAGGGTGAAGAGGATTGAACAGAAAGTTGGAGTTGTGCGGCACAATCGCCGTCGGCACCCGCATAAGCAGTGTGTCGGCCTTTCTCAGCCAGTCATCTCCAAACAGCCGGGTAACAGCCAAATGATTGTTCCATTTACCAGAAAGATCCTTGAACTCTGAAATTCGCCACAATACCCGCCCCATCAGGCAGCGAAGCCGTGACGCAGTTGCTCTAAAAGCTCCTCGGCAGCCGCGTAGCCGGGCGTGGTGGCGATGGCTTGCAGGGCACTGAGGTTGCCCAGCGCCCGCCGTGGCTTCTTCAACCACTTGGCGGCCTTCTCCTGGGACCCGAAGATCTCCTCTGCGAGCAGGATGATCTTGCTGGCGCGATACAGTCGGTCACCCTCTTCAGGAGAGAGGGCCTCACCTTTTGCACGACGATGACTAAGCGTGCGGGGCTTGATGATTCCTAGCCGGGCGACATCTACGCCGTGCTGCGCAAGACGCTCCAGCGCAGCCAACGGAACACCCTGCCGGATCAGCTCGTCAGTGCGGACCCCACGACGACCGCCCATCAGCAGGGCAACCTCTTCCTCTAGCTCAATATCGAGTGCTTCCATCACAAACCATCCTCATCCAGCAACATGCCTTAAACCATAAGGCATGTTGCCGATCAACACCAACTCTGTCACTACCCCACCCGTAGGCGCTGGCGTCAGCCGGCGATTGGCGCCGCAGGCGCCTGGGGCAATAACCCAAGGGCTCGCCCGGTAAACCGGCCTCCCACCCTGTATCACCCTGGTGGGGTTGATTGGTGGGAGGGCGATTTATCGCGCGAGGGGTTGGCGGCAAAGGGCAATAACCCAAGGACTCGCCCGACAAGTCGGCCTCCCACCGGCTTGGCTGGCTATAGGGGGGCGCCCTACCCCAGCGCGCCGGCAATTTCCTGGGCGCAGCCGTTGGCCTGGTCGGCGTCTTCGGCTTCGACCATCACACGGATCAACGGCTCGGTGCCGGATTTGCGCAGCAATACCCGGCCGGTGGTGCCCAGGCGCGCCTCCACCGCCTGCATGGCGGCCTTGACCCCTGGCGTGCCGAGCGGGTCAACGCCTTCCTGGGCTTGGTAGCGCACATTCACCAGGGTCTGCGGCAGCTTGCGCATGCCCTGCTTGGCCAGGTGCAAGGTAGTCCCCTGGGCGAGCAGCGCCGCCAGCACGCGGATGGAGGCAATGATCGCATCGCCGGTGGCGGCGTGGTCCAGGCTCAGCAGGTGGCCGGAGCCCTCGCCGCCCAGCCGCCAGCCGGTGGCTGTGAGCTGCTCCATCACATAACGATCGCCGACCTTGGCGCGCTTGAACGCAATGCCCCGCTCCGCCAGCGCCTGCTCAAGCCCCAGGTTACTCATCTGGGTGCCCACCACGCCGCCGGTGTAGCCTGCCGCCTGTGCCTCGCGGGCAAGCAAGAACAGCAGCTCATCGCCATCCACTATCGCGCCGGTATGGTCGACCATCATCAAGCGATCCGCGTCGCCGTCCAGGGCAATGCCTAAATCCGCCCGTTTTTCGATCACCGCGGCACGCAAGCTGGTGAGATCCGTGGCCCCGCACTCATGGTTGATGTTCACCCCATTGGGCGCATCGTGCAGGCTGATCACCTCGGCGCCGAGCTCGCGATACACCGCCGGGCCGACCTTATAGCCCGCGCCGTTGGCGCTATCCACCACGATTTTCAGGCCGTTGAGGCTCTGTCGGCTGGGAAAATGCGACTTGCAGTACTCGATATAGCGCCCGGCGGCATCCTCGATGCGCCGCGCCTTGCCGAGTTTTTCCGAGCTCACGCAGGTCATGCCCTCGTCCAGCGCATGCTGCAGCCAGCGCTCGATCTCCTGCTCCTGAGCATCGGTCAATTTATGCCCCGACTGGGCAAACAGCTTGATGCCGTTATCATAAAAGGGGTTGTGCGAGGCACTGATCACCAGGCCGGCATTGGCACGAAAGGTGGTGGCCAGATAGGCAATGGCCGGGGTGGGCAAGGGCCCCACCAGGGCAACGTTGACGCCGGCGGCGGAAAAGCCCGCCTCCAGGGCGGACTCCAGCATATAGCCACTGGCGCGGGTGTCCTTGCCGATCAACACTTCGCTGACGCCCTGTGCGCCGAGCACCTGGCCCGCCGCCCAGCCCAAGCGCATGGCAAAATCCGGGGTCATGGGAAATTCCCCGACCCGCCCGCGCACCCCATCGGTACCGAAATATTTACGCATAATGATCACGCCTTTGAATTAAAAAGAGGATAGATGAGAGGACGATTTATCGCGCGACATGCCGGCCCTGTATCAGCCGGTGAGGTTGCCGGGTGAGAGGGCGATTTATCGCGCGAGGGGTTGGCTGCAAAGGGCAACCATCAAGGGCTCGCCCGATAAATCAGGCTCCTACCAAACCCACTGCCACCACCGCGTAGGAGCTGGCTTCAGCCGGCGATTGGCGCCGCAGGTGCCTGGGGAAACATCCATCGCCCGACAAGTCGGCCTCCCACTTTGTATCAGCCGGGTGGTGTACACCTGCCCTACTTCCTTCAGGATTCTATGTATCGAAGATGGAGCGCACCGCCTCGGCTACCTCCTCGGCCACCGCCTTGTCCCGCAGTACCGGGAACTCCTTGCACAGCTTGTTGGAGACACGTCCGCCACTCTCGCGTACTGAGCGAATGATCCGATCTATATCGCTGTCTGGCCCTTCAACCACTCTTTTCACTCGTATCCGCGCATTGCGGTGATCGCGCAAGTAACTGGCTTCCTTGGGCATCTCCTGCTCGACAGTCATACGCACCACATCAGCAAGGTACTCCACATGATCCGTCAAATCCGGGTACCGCCAAGCTGGTAGCGCATCCGAATAGGCAGTGAAATCCAAGTTATAGCGAACCCCATCCTCAGCGACTTGTTCGGTCCCAAAACGCCAGTCGCCCGCGTATCTTTGCATTAACGGGCGCGAAAACAGCTCCAATATTTGATCATATCCGCGCCGGTTAATGACCGAGCTCGTGACAGTCGCGGAGACAGGCAGAATAAAGGGTTCCGGTACCGACCGATCGCGACGTAGTACGTCATTGATCAGAAATCGCGAGATGCGCCCATTGCCATCCACCATGGGGTGGATATAGACAAATCCGAACGATAGCACGGCTGCCCTGATCAGCGACGGAGCCCCCTGGGTCCGTATGGTGAATGCCCGCAGCCCATCCAACAGGGATGGCACATCGTCCCAGTGCGGGGCGATATAATGCACCACCTCATTGAATCCTTCGACCTCACCGACAAACACGGGGGAGCGGCGAATGCCATAGCGCGTCGCTCTCGGGCCTAGGATCTGCTTTTGTAAGGCCTCCAATTCTTCGTTGGATAAGGGCTGTTCACTACGGCCACATGCTTTTTCTAGCACCGCGGCAAATCGCTGAACGCGATCCGCATGTTGCTGCTCGTGCTCAATGGCAAAACTGGCTCGACTCTCCTTGACCGTCAGCCAGACGGCGCTTCGCATCAATAGATCGTCACCGAACTCCGCTTCGATGCGCGCCAGATGTTCAGCACAGTCATACTGTTCAGCCTGCCTGACGCGCTCGGTACGTAGCACAATGGGGCAGTACTCCCGAGTACCCGGCATATTGTTGCGCACCCGCCAGCGGGGATTGTTGATGGGCGCAGGCGATGTCAGATACTGGGTGTCATCCAGGGCCGGAACGTAGTTTCCCGCGCTAACGCCGGGGAAATCCAGCGCCTCATCCGAAAGGTACTCATAGAGGAATCCCGCTCGCCTGGCATAGCGACCGGAAGGCTCCGAGGACACCCAGTTGTTCATTTCTTGTTTGGGGATAACCGTGAACAGGCGTGCCAGGAACTCGAGATGGACCCTCTCATGCTTTAGCGCGAAGGTTAAGTGTCCCTGCAGGCTGTCCGCAGGACGCATCAAGGGGGCGTAAAACTCATGTACGTAGCCATGCTCATGCACCGTGGAGCGTGAACCCGCAATGGCGCTGTCGGTACGGAAAGCCTGCACCGGCTCAATACCATATTGTGCCGCCAGCCACCTGTACCCTATCCAATCCGCCATCGTTGCCCTTGTTGGTGAATTTTGATTAAACCGAAAAAAAAATGATTAGAAAACGGTGCTAGCTTAAAAAAATGTTTAATTTTTAGCTTAGCGTAGGCGCGTGTCGAAAGCATCTCCAGGCTCCTACCAAACCCACTGCCACAACCCCGTAGGCGCTGGCGTCAGCCGGGTGGGGTTGACTGGTAGGAGGGCGATTTATCGCGCGAGGGGTTGGCTGCAAAGGGCAACCATCAAGGGTTCGCCCGATAAATCAGGCTCCTACCAAACCCACTGCCACCCGTAGGAGCTGGCTTCAGCCGGCGATTGGCGCCGCAGGCGCCTGGGGTAAACACCAAGAACTCGCCCGACAAGTCAGGCTCCTACCACCCCACTGCCACCACCGCGTAGGAGCTGGCTTCAGCCTCCTCTTTGGCAGCCAGCATGCGAAGGTTGCCATCACCGGTCAAAAGCGGGCAAGACTCCTGCTTGGCCAATGCCAAAGCGAGCCGGTCGTTGAAGCCCGGCTCATCGCCGTATTGCTCACCAAGCCTTTCTGCGTAATTCACATATTCGCCGCTGACCACCAATGTCTTGAGGCCCATATTTATCAGGTCTGGGCTGCCTTCCTCTATTTCCTCTTCGTAGAGGATATCCGGCATCGCGAACTGATACGGGAGTTTGAAAAGCGTAGCCAGTATCTCGCCAGCCTCCAGGTCGATAATGATATTGGCATCACTGATTAACAGCAGCATCCAGCGGCTCCATCCAGCGTTCACGATAGAACTGCATCCGCGGGATGCCGAGTAACTCAGCGGCTTTGGCCTCCGAGATTAGCTGCTCTGCCAAGGCGCGATACACCAGCTGTTCAAATAACTGCGGAGACTCCGTCACCAGTGGGTCACCAGGCTCGTTTCGGTTCCATCCCCGGGAGGAAAACAGCTTCATCAGCGACTGGTAAACAGCGTATTGGATAACACCGCACTGCAAGGCACGAATCACCCACCCCCGCATGGAAAGGCCGTATTCGTGCTTCAAGCGATAAAGCTCACGCGGCTCTAGACGATTGCGCTGCTCACCGAGTTCCTGGATAACCGCCTCTTGAGGCGCCAGAAACGCGCCGGCAAAGCGGTCACAGGCCTGCTCTTCGCTAACAGCGTCCACGACGCGCCCGACAAACAGCGCATGGGCCAGCTCATGGGCAAGCGTAAAGCGCTGACGATCGCCAGGCCAGTAGGATGACACCGCAATGACCGGATACTGCTGACCGTCTGCCGCCACTGCCGTGGCCGTCATGCCAGAAAACGCCTTATGCTCCACGTCGACCGTAAGAATCAGTAACCCGAGTGTTTCGAGGGTATCGGTCAGATCACCAATCGGGTTCAGGCCCAGCTCCCATGCATGGCGCACGCCATCTGCGACCGCCTCGATCGCCTCTTTCTCGACAATCTGCTCGGGCACACAGCCAGGCACCGAGAATCGTGCGATAGGCGAATCGGGAAAGGCATTCAGCAGCGCGATGCGCTTCTCGACCATTTCCGCCACACGGATCTGGACAGCTTCTGCCCGCTTCACGCCAAAGGCATGGTTCTTGCGAAACTCGACGTTGGTCAGCTGTACCGTCTGCTTGCGGAAGAAATACTCTGTGCGTACCCCGCACGCCTTGGCGATCTTGAGCAGTTTCGAAGAGTCGGGGGTCACCGTCCCCTTCTCGTACTTCTGAACCGCTGCCTTGGAAACACCAAGCTGCTGGCCCAACGCCTCAAGCGTCAGACCAGTGGCGAGGCGCGCCTGATGAATGCGTTGACCCAGCATGATGGCACCCTATGGTTTACTTTTAAGGTAATCATACACAAAAAGTAAACTTGATTGTCGATAAGCATACGGCGATTGGCATTGATCTGGCAAAGCGTGCTTTTCAGGTGTGTAGCATGGGCACCCGCCACCGGCCTGGCTGACTAGGGGGTTGATTATCGGGTGGGAGGGCGATTCATCGCGCGAGGGGTTTCTTGCGTAGGAGCTGGCTTCAGCCGGCGATTGGCGCCGCAGGCGCCTGGGGTAAACATCAAGGGCTCGCCCGACAAGTCGGCCTCCTGCCAAGTCAAATAAGTGCCTCACTTTTGAGTTTGAGGACGGTAACGTTTACCAAGTTGATTTCGAACAATACCATTGACGAGCAATACCACTGAGAGGGTGGAATCACTATGTCTATTACCGCAAAGCAAAACCCCAACCGCTGCCCGCCGCACCCCGGCGAGGTGATCGAAGACATGCTAGAGGATATGAATTACAGCAAGAAAGCCATTGCGCAAATGTTAGGCATCTCACGCCAGCATTTGCACGCTATCCTGGCCACGCGCAAGCCAGTATCGCCAGAAATGGCTGCACGCCTCGGCAAGTTATTCGGTAACGGCCCCGGCCTATGGCTGCGCCTCCAGGCGGCCTACGACGCCTGGCACGCTGAGCGTGAAATAGACTTGACATCCTCCTCTCCCTCAGCTTCTTAGGAAGCTGCCGCCTGGGGCGGAAAGGAAGAGGATTCCTACGGCGCTCAGGCTCAGCCTACGGCTTTCCTGAGTCGCTTCGGTGGGTTCCTGCTGCTGGCGGCCTTACTGCACCGCTCACTTCACAGGCTAACCGGGCATGCCCTGCCCTTAGCACATTGATCGCGCCGACAAGATCGGCATTGGCCTTAAAGCCACACTCGACACAGGCGAAGCGAGCTTGGCTGCCCCGGTTCTCCGCGGCCACATGCCCGCACTCGGTACACGTGCGGCTGGTGTTGCGCGGCGGCACCACCACCAGATGCGCCCCGCGCCAAGCCAGTTTGTAGTCGAGCTGGCGCCGGAACTCGAACCAGCCCTGGTCGAGAATGGCGCGATTGAGCCCCGACTTGGCGCGGATGTTGCGCCCCGGCTGCTCAACACTGCCCTTTGCCGACCGTGACATGTTGCCTACCTGCAAGTCTTCGAGCACCACAAGCGCGTGGTTTTGGCTGATCGTGGCGGAAGCCTTGTGCAAGTAATCGCGGCGGGCGTTGGCAATGCGAGCCTGTATTCGTTGGATGCGGGCCTTGGCTTTCTTCCCGTTATTGCTGAATTTTGTCTTGCGGCTCAGGGCGCGCTGCGCCTTGTGCAGGGCCACCTGGTGCGTCTTGAAGCTGTTGAGCGGAGCGAGATAGCTTCCATCCGAGAGCGTGGCGAATCTCGCCACGCCCATGTCGATGCCGACCGCGCCGCCCGAGGGCGCCGGTACTTCCACCTCGCGTTCGGTCTGGATCGATATGAACCAGCGTCCGCCCGACTGGCTGACGGTGACGTTCTTCACCGCGCCCAGCACCTCGCGGCTCTGGCGGAAGCGCAGCCAGCCCAGCTTGGGCAGAAATAGCCTGCCATTACCCTGGTCGAGCCGGATCTGCTTTGGGTCGGGGTAGCGGAAGCTGTCGCGTTGGCCTTTCTTCTTGAAGCGTGGGAAGTCGGCCCGCTTGGCAAAGAAGTTGGTGTAGGCGCGCTCAAGGTCTTTCAGCGACTGCTGGAGCGGATGGGTCGGGCCGTCCTTGAGCCAGGGTGTCTCGGCACTGTTGCGCCAGTCGGTGAGCTTTTTGCACAAGGCGGCGTAGCCCAGTTTCTTTTCTCCCGCCTCGTAACGTTCTTTCTGCAACGCCAGTCCTCGGTTGAACACGAACCGCGCCATGCCGGCGAACTGGCGCATTTTGCGCACCTGTTCGCCGTTGGGCATCAGCTCGTATTTGAAGGCTTGGAGGCGTTGCATGAGCACCTTGAACTGTTATTCCACCCAGTATTATAGGGCGCCTTCGGCGCCCGCGCTATCCTTCCCCGCACTAAAAGTACGGGGCATGCCGCGCATTTTGGTCATACGGCGTACCACCGCGTAGGAAATGTCATCCTCGGCCTTCGCCGCTGCATTGACCTCCATGCCAAGTTCCTTCATCAAATCCTCCAGGCGCTGAACATCCGCTTGCACTTCTCTCAGCGAATCCTTGTGCGCCACCGGCACCAAGGCCAACAGGTTGACGCTATAGCGCTGACCCGGGGCTAGCTCACCAGGCGGATTCAACTCAATGAACAATCCCGAAACATGGCCAGAGAGCTTTTTCCGGACTTTCTCCCACTTCTTGCGCATCTGGGCTAGGAGGTCATTGAAATCATTCGGCAAGGCACCCGCCACCGGCTTGGCTGACTATGGGAGGTTGATTATCGGGTGGGAGGGCGATTCATCGCGCGAGGGGTTTCTTGCGTAGGAGCTGGCTTCAGCCGGCGATTGGCGCCGCAGGCGCCTGGGGTAAACACCAAGGGCTCGCCCGACAAGTCAGGCTCCTACCAAACCCTCTGCCACAACCCCGTAGGAGCTGGCTTCAGCCGGCGATGGCGCCGCAGGCGCCTGGGGTAAACACCAAGGACTCGCCCGGTAAACCGGCCTCCCACCCTGTATCAGCCGGGTGGGGTTGATTGGTGGAAGGGCGATTTATCGCGCGAGGGGTTTCTTGCAGATGGTTTTTGGAAAGGCTTAAAGTAAGTAGATAGACACGGGCAAGGCGTCTTTTTTCACCGATTTACCAACGCGTCGAGTGAAACAACATCCCCAGCATGTTGGGAAACCATCTTGGCATCATCCATTACCAATGTTGCAGAAGTAACAATCGCAGAAGCAGAAATGATGCTATCCGGCAGTTTCATCCGAGTGCCGCGTCGCACCCGGATAACTTCATCTTTGATATCATCGCCCAGTTCTATTCTCGTCATACTTCTCAGTATGGACCGGATAGACGCCTCTTCTTCAGAAGGCAACCCGGGAAAGGACAAGAGCTCAAGCTCCGTGATGACCGAATAAGAGTAGCTCGCCAAAGGCAACCTAACCCCATGCCGGATCGCGTTGATGAAGACATTGGTGTCCAGCAGGTAGCTACCACTCATCCCTCAGGCTCCTTTGATACTCTACCCCCTCCCGGTGAGCTAAAGAAGGCGCCTTAACCCGAGAAAAATCGATTTCCACCTGCTCCTCGGTAACTTCATTCTCTTCAAATGAGTCATACAAAACGACAATTCTGGCATGTCCGTTTTTCAGCAGTTTGTATTCATCTGGAATCTTGACCACGCCATCTCGGATATCGGCTTCAAACTCTATCGCATACATCGCACACCTCCAGCTGGCGACGGTAAAAATTGTCAGATCAGGATAGCACGCTTCTGACACTTCCCGCCCGATGGGCGAGGGTTCTTGGGTTGCTTGCGTAGGAGCTGGCTTCAGCCGGCGATTGGCGCCGCAGGCGCCTGGGGTAAACATCCAAGGTTCGCCCGACAAGTCGGGCTCCTGCCGGCGGCAGCCCTATTATTTCGTACCTGATGCGGAGGAATACAGCACCTGCCCTACACGCTCGATATGGGCTTTCAACTCGGCATTGTCGATGTGCTCGTGCAACGAGAGGTCGATCTGGTAGGGCAATAGCAGGTCGTCGAGGTCAATTTCCAGCTGATTGAACGTCAGCCAGTCCAGATGCCCCATGATGGTGAGATCGATATCGGAGCCGGGTCGATAGTTCCCCTTGGCACGCGAGCCATAAACAACCACCTGCTGAATCTGGGGATAGCGTTCAAACACCCCGCACAGCTTCTCGATATCGTCTTGTGACAAACCAAACCGTGCCGCCATGATCAAGGCTCCCCGAGCTGCTGGGCCTGCTCACTGTTCAATTCAGCGAACGTCTCCCTGAGCTCGCGAAACAGGGCGGCATAACGCTGACTAAGATGCGCCAGAATTTCGTTGGCGGTGGCTTCGTTGTAGGTGTGCACAGTGCGATTTCTATCTTGCAGCATCGCCATCCAGGCATGGCCATCACTGATCAGCTCACGCTTGAACGCCTCACGAATCGCGTCCCTTGACCCAGCGATGGTGGCCGCCCCCTGCCAAATGAGATAATCGCGCAGCAGGTTCCAGGCAAGCTCGTAGGTGAATTTGAATGCCTGAATGAGGCCTTGCTTTTCCAGGTCACTGAGCGAGCGCTGTTCCATCAACGCCAATGCACTAGCAAGCTGCGCGTGTGCATTTTTGAAGTTGGCAAACCGTTGTTGCCAGCGGATATCTTGCTCACTCATGATCTTTCTCCTCAAGCAGGCCAACATAGCAAACCCCACCATCGCCATCACGAGCGAAAGGCTCCCATTTACCGCTTGCACGGTGGCTTTGACTAGCGGCGCGTCTAGCGGGTCAATACCTCCCTGCGCCTGGATGGCACCCGCCACCGGCTTGGCTGACTATGGGAGGTTGATTATCGGGTGGGAGGGCGATTCATCGCGCGAGGGGTTGCTTGCGTAGGAGCTGGCTTCAGCCGGCGATTGGCGCCGCAGGCGCCTGGGGCAACACCACCCTCACCTGGGTAGTAATCCAAACTTAAGCAGCGGGTTCGTGAGGACGAGCCGTCAAGTCGACACCAAGCGCCCGCGTCACGGCGAGCATGGTTTTCAATGTGGGGTTCCCCTGCTCGCTGAATGAGCGGTAAAGTTGCTCACGAGAAAGGCCCGTCTCACGGGCAAGCTCCGTCATGCCCTTGGCGCGTGCAACGACGCCCATCGCCTTGGCCACGTAGGCTGAATCACCGGTTTCCAGTGCATCGGCGAGAAACACGGCAATTGCTTCTTCACTTTCAAGGGCCGCTGCCGGGTCGTAATCATAGATCTTATCGCTCATAACGCCTCCCATTCTGCCGCAAGACGCTGTGCTGTTTCGATGTCACTTTGCTGCGTACTTTTGTCGCCACCGCACAGAAGAATGACGATTTCGCTTCCACGCTGCTTAAAATATACCCGATACCCTGGGCCGTGATGGATACGAAGCTCGCTGACTCCCTGTCCAACAGGCTTGACGTCCCCGGATAGGCCGTTAGCCAGACGGAAAACACGCGCGGCAATCAGTGCCTTGGCGCGCTGATCACGGAGTTTGCGCTCCCATTTTCGGTAGGTATCTGTCTGTTTGATATCAAGCATGACTGGATTGTAGTTTTTAGACTACTAAACTGCAACAGCTTTCAGCCCAGCTTATTCATCAGGGCGCCGACTTGGCTTGGTTGAATCTGTGGGGTAGGAGGGCGATTCATCGCGCGAGGGGTTGGCTGCAAAGGGCAACAACCAAGGGCTCGCCCGGTAAACCGGCCTCCCACCCTGTAGCAGCCGGGTGGGGTTTATTGGTGGGAGGGCGATTCATCGCGCGAGGGGTTGGGGTTGGGGTTGGGGTCGGTATCTTCGGCTACTCCCAGCGTACCGCCAACAGGCCTAGCGCCTCGTAGATGGCACGTTCGCTTTTGCGCAGATGGCTGGCGGCGGGCACCCAGTAACCCAGGGAGCTGACGGATTCGCGCAGGGCGAGATAATGCGTCGGCGCGGCGATCGGGGTTAAGCCTGCCTGGCGAAAATGCTGCATGGAGCGCGGCATGTGCGAGGCAGAGGTGACCAACAGCAGCGAACTGCCCTCGCCCAGTAATTGAGCGGCGGCGCGCGCCTCTTGACCGGTATCGGTGGGCGTATCCAGCACATGCAACTGACTGGCCGGTACCTGCATATCCTGAGCAATGTTGGCATAGGCCTGGGCCATGGGTACCACGTCCTCATCGCCACTGGAGCCGCTCACTATAAGACGGGCGTCAGGGTTCAAGTGCCACAGCCTCAAGCCTTCCAACAGCCGATTGGCGGAACTGTCACTCAACTGCCCGGTAACCACCCAAGGCTGATGCGGCTGGTAACCGCCGCCCAGCACCATCACGGCGTCTACCGTTTCCCCTTGCGGCCAGCTATGCAGTGGCGGGTAGGCGGATTCAAACGGTGCCAAGAGGCGATCGGCCACCGGTGCCCAGCTGAACAACACCAACAGCAGCAGCGCCAAAAGCGCGCAGCCATTTCCCAGGCGCCGCCAGCGATTGCGCAACAACAAGCCCACCACCAACAGGCCCAAACACAGCGGCAAGGGCATCAGCATCTGGGCGGCGAGAGTTTTAATGAAGGAATAAGTGTTCAATGCTTCCCCTAGGCTGGGTCTAGAAATGCCGCTTGGCGCCCCACAGAGTAATAGGTAAAGCCTTTGCGCGCCATGCGCTTGGGGTCATACATATTGCGCCCGTCGAAAATGGTGGGCTGGCTGAGCTTCTTCTGGATCAGGTCGAAGTCGGGTGCCTTGAAGCTTTGCCAATCCGTCACAATCACCAGGGCATCGGCCTGCCAGTCAGCCTGACCTATTCGACAGCAGTGCTGGTTCTGACGCCGTGGGTATTTCCATTTTGAACAGCAGAAACAACCCCATCGCCCGACAAGTCGAGCTCCCACTGCCACCACGCCGTAGGAGCTGGCTTCAGCCGGCGATTGGCGCCGCAGGCGCCTGGGGTAAACACCAAGAACTCGCCCGGTAAACCGCGGCCTCCCACTTTGTATCAGCCGGGTGGGGTTGACGGGTAGACATGATGGATTGACCTGCCCCGTTGCTTCCTCTTGTGCAGAGCAGTCAACGCTTGTTGCTGCGTCAACAATCCAAAATGAATGCCTATCAGCACTCGGAAGGTGGACACTTGGCCTTATCGACGTACGTTACTGCATAATGTACTATGTACACATATTTTATGCACTGGCCGAAGGATACGCCTGACGTGAGTCATGCCATTGAATTTATTGAAACACCGACCTTTACCCGGCAGATCCAGGCCATGGCGACGGATGAGGAGCTGAAGGAACTCCAGCGTGACCTCATCGCTCAACCAGAGAGAGGTGATTTGATTCAAGGCACAGGTGGACTGCGCAAGATCCGCATGGCATTGGGGCATCAAGGAAAACAGGGCGGCGCTCGGGTCATCTACTTTCTGGCCACCGCCGACATCATTTATCTGATACTGGCCTATCCCAAAAGCGCAAAAGACAGTTTGACGTCTGCCGAAAAGGCTACACTGAAAACCCTGACCCACCAGTTAAAAGGGGAGGCTTCCCAATGAGCATTTTTGACGAACTCCACACATCGCTGCAGGAAGCTGTCGACATCAAACAGGACAAGGCCCAGGCCAGCCGTGTCACGCGGCACGAGGTAGCCGATGTGAAGGCCATTCGGGCGAAGCTACAGGTGTCTCAGACCGAGTTTGCCAATGCGATGGGAACCAGCGTCGACACGATCAAAAGCTGGGAAACCAAGCGCCGCAATCCCACCGGCTTGGCGGCCAAGGTATTGGCGACCCTCCAGGATAATCCGGCATTCTTCAACGAACTGGCGTCCCACTGATGCACGCAACCTCCAAAGGCTCGCCCGACAAGTCGAGCTCCCACTACCCCCACTGCCACCACCCCGTAGGAGCTGGCTTCACCCGTGCGATATTGGTGGGGAGGTGCCCACGCTCAACAACGATGACTTCAACATGTTGAGGCAGGTTGGGGGTGCAGCGCTGTTATCTTATCGCCTTGCGAGGCCTGTGTCGGGATCTGCTGTGCCCATATCAGGTCGACCGGTTCGCTCTGCGGCTGATAGCCCAGCGGTGCCTGTTCAAGAAGCTCGCGAATTCGCGGAGCGTCGAAGGACCGGCAGGCATCGAACAGGCTCTCCAGCAGCTCCTCCACCTCTTCCCAGCACAGCGCGATCTCGCTGGCGGTCATGATCCGCGGATGGCGGGTGGCCGCCACGCGCTCGCCGATCAGCAGTTCCTCGTAGAGCTTCTCGCCGGGGCGCAGGCCGGTGTAGCGGATCTCGATATCACCGCTGCTGAGATCGGCGTCGTCGGTGCCCGGGTAGCTCGGCTCGAGCCCGGAAAGCCGGATCAGGTGGCCGGCCAGCTCGGCGATCTTTACCGGCTCGCCCATGTCGAGCACGAACACATCGCCGCCACGCGCCATGGCGCCTGCCTGGATCACCAGCTGGGCGGCCTCGGGGATGGTCATGAAGTAGCGGGTGATCTCAGGGTCTGTCACCGTGACCGGGCCGCCGGCGGCAATCTGACGGCGAAATAGTGGCACCACCGAACCACTGGAGCCCAGCACGTTGCCGAAGCGCACCATGCTGAAGCGCGTGCCCGCCTGGGCCTTGGCCAGCCCCTGGCACACCAGCTCGGCCAGGCGCTTGCTGGCCCCCATCACGTTAGTGGGCCGCACCGCCTTGTCGGTGGACACCAGCACGAAGTTCTCCACGCCGGCCTCCACCGCCGCCCAGGCCGTTTCCATGGTGCCCATCACGTTGTTACGCAGCCCCTCCACCACATTGTGCTCCACCATCGGCACATGCTTGTAGGCCGCGGCGTGGTAGACCGTCTGCACGCAAAAGGCCGTCATGATCTTCTGCACCCGGTGGCGATACTGCACGGAACCCAGCAGCGCCTTCACCGGGCAGTCGATGCCCTCTTCGCGGGCGATCTGCCCAAGCTCCTGCTCGATGCGATAGAGGCTGAACTCGGAAAGCTCCAGCAACAGCAGTTGCGCCGGGTGCTGGCGCAGGATCTGGCGGCACAGCTCGCTGCCGATAGAGCCCCCGGCGCCGGTCACCATCACCACCTTGCCGGTGATATTAGCACCCATCAGCGAGGCGTCCGGCGGCACCGGATCACGGCCCAGCAGGTCTTCCACCGAGACATCGCGCAAATCGTTGATCTGCGCCCGGCCGGAGACAACGTCGGCCATACCCGGGATGGTCTGCACCGGCACTTCCAGCGGCTCCAGGCGCTCCAGGATCTCGCGGCGCCGCGCCCGCGGCGCGCTGGGAATGGCCAACAGCACCTTCTTGACCCCGTAGTCCTTGATCAGGCGTTTGACCTCGCCGGGCGAATATACCTTCAGCCCCTGGATGAAGGCCGCCTCCAGGTGCGGTGCCTCGTCCACGAAACCCACCGGGTCGTACTCGGTGCCATGGCGCAGCGACTGCACCAGTTGGCGTCCCGCCGAACCGGCCCCATAGACCACCACCCGCGTCTTGTAACGCAGCTGGTTACGCAGGTAGAGCCCGCGCAACGCAAAGCGTACCCCGCCGATGGTCAGCAATGCCAGCATGGCGTAGATGAACGGTACCGAACGCGGCACCGGCAGCTGGAAGAGATAGTTGACCAGCATTAAAATCAGTGCTGACACCCCGACCCCGACCGCCACGGACCTCACCGCCTTCATGCTCATGTAGCGGATCACCGCCCGGTAGAAGCCCAGGCGGATGAAGATCAGCAGGCTCACCGGAATCATCACCGGCAGCACCCACCATACTCTCGGCTCAGTCACGAAGTCCCAACTGTCCAGTCGCAGCAGCATCGCCAACAGGAAGCTGACGGTGATCAGCAGACTATCCGCCGCCAGCTGCAGCATGCGCTTTTGCCGCCGCGGCAGCCGAAACAGCGGTTTGAGTAATGTCATGAGCATAGGAGGAGACTTCTCTTCCATGAAGAAGCAAGAGTGGGATGCCCCTGAAAAGCAGGCACCCCCATTAGCGCGATAAGCATGTTTCTTTTTGCGGTGTCTGTTCTGAGCGCATTGCGGCTGCTGTCATGACGCGCTTGAGAACGTCGCACGTCTTGTCGATCTCTGCCTCGGTCAAGGTGGGATGGCAAAGAAACATCAGGCTGGTTCCGCCCAGCTCCCGGGCCACGGGAAGCGGCTGCTCGGGGCGCCAGCCGGGGCTGCCGGAATTGTCATCAGAGTAGCCATCGAAGGCCTTCTCGAGATACACCTCCGAACAAGAGCCGGAGAAGCACGGTACCCCTTGGGCAGCAATCTCGCCCATGATGCGGTCGCGGCTCCAGCCTTCTGCCAGCTGTTCAGGCTTCACAAATACATAGCATTTGTAGGCGGCGTGCTCGATATGCGCAGGAATCATCGGTACCCGCAACCCCGGGCATTCGCCGGCGGCCTGCCAGATACGCTGGGCATTGGCCTGGCGTGCGGCCTTCCAGTCGGGCATGCGCGCAAGCTGGATGCGCCCGATGGCGGACTGCATTTCCGTCAGTCGCCAGTTAGTGCCGAAGCTTTCATGCAGCCAGCGGAAGCCCGGCGGATGCTCACGCTCGTAGACCGCCGCCCAGCTCTTGCCGTGGTCCTTGTAGGCCCACATGCGCCGCCACAGCGCCTCATCATTGGTGGTGACCATGCCGCCTTCGCCGCCGGTGGACATGATCTTGTCCTGGCAGAACGACCAGCAGCCCACGTGGCCGATGCTGCCCACGCTACGCCCGCGGTAGCGGGCGCCGTGGGCCTGGGCGCAATCCTCGATCACGCAAAGACCGTGCTGTTCGGCCAGCGCCATCAGGCCGTCTATCTCGCAGGGCCAGCCGGCCAGATGCACGGCGATGATTGCGCGGGTGTTGGGGGTGATCTTCTGTGCCACCGTAGCCGCGGTGATGTTCTGGGAGTCGCGATCCACATCGGCAAATACCGGCACCGCACCGGCGGTGACGATACTGGAGACCGAGGCCAGAAAAGTGCGCGCGGTGACGATCACCTCATCGCGCCCCCGACCATCGCCTTCGCCGATACCCAGCCCCTTCAGCGCCAGATCCAGCGCCGTGGTGCCGTTGGAAACGGCAATCGCATGGTCGCTTGCGGCAAACTGCGCGAATTCGCGCTCGAACTGGCGGCCCTCCTGGCCGGTCCAGTAGTTCACCTGATTGGAAATAGGAGGCCGACTTGTCGGGCGAGCTCTTGGGTTGTTGCCTTTTGCAGGCAAACCCCTCGCGCGATGAATCGCCCTCCCACCAGGTCAAGATCCTCAGAGGGCGGGTTGGTTGGTTGCCCATTTCAGGCAAACCCTCGCACGATAAATCGCCCTCCTACCAGGTCAAAATCCTCAGAGGGCGGGTTGGTTGGTGCCCTTTACAGGCAAACCCCTCGCGCGATGAATCGCCCTCCTACCAAGTCAAAATCCGCGGGGGGTGGTTGGTTGGTGCTCTTTTCAGGCAAACCCCTCGCGCGATAAATCGCCCTCCTACCAGGTCAAGATCCTCAGGGGGCTGATAGGTTGGTGCCCATTTCAGGCAAACCCTCGCGCGATAAATCGCCCTCCTACCAGGTCAAAATCCGCGGGGGCGGGTAATGAGGTAGGAGGCCGACTTGTCGGGCGAGCCTTGGGTTGGTGGCCATTTCAGGCAAACCCCTCGCGCGATAAATCGCCCTCCTACCAGGTCAAAATCCTCAGGGGGCTGATAGGTTGGTGCCCATAGAACAGAGCGATTTCCTCTGGTAGGACAATCGGGGTTGGACTAGTTTTGTAATAATGCTGAGCATGCAGGGTCAACGACTGGCATATGTTTTTCAGCCCCCGTTTTATGACATGCCGGCTTCACCAGCAATATGGCTTGAGGAGGTTTGTCATGAACACGGCTTTCCGCTTTGCAATACTTGCCGCCGCCCTGGGCATTGCCCTTCCTGCTTTAGCGCACCAGGACGTGACTGATGAGCCCACGGCGAGCGCCGAAAATACCGTCGGTACCGTCAATTTCAAGGCTCACTGTGCTGACGCTGTGCGCCCTGATGTCGATCACGCCCTGGGAATGATGCATCACATGATGTACACCCAGGCCAGGGCCGAATTTGAGGCGATTATCCAGGCTGATCCCGACTGCGCGATGGCGCACTGGGGCATAGCCACTTCCCTGTTTCAACCGCTATGGGGCACGACCCCAAGTGCGGATGATATAGCCCAAGGCCGTCGGGCCATCCAGAACGCTCGCGAAAGCGTCGAGCACGAGCGTGAACGATTGCTGATTGAGGCGACCGCAGCCTTCTTCGAGCCAGAGACCGGCCGCGTCCAGGAGCGCCTGGCAGGCTGGAGCGAGGGTATGGCTTCTGCTTATCAGGCCTACCCTGAGGATCTCGACGTTGCCACGCTTTACGCACTTTCGCGCCTGACACTGGCGCAATCCGCCGACGACCGCAAGGCGCTGCACAACGAGGCAGAGCAGGTTCTGCGCACTGCCTGGGAAACCGACCCCACCCATCCTGGGGCCGTTCATTACACTATTCATGCCACCGATGCCGATGGACGCGGGGGAAATGCGCCAGAGATCGTCGAGTCTTACGGTGAGATTGCTCCAGACGTGCCCCATGCCCTGCATATGCCATCCCACATTTATGTCCGGCTTGGCGACTGGCCCAAAGTGATTGATTGGAACCGCCGCTCCGCTGAGGTTGCGGTGAATCACAAGGAGGGTGGCGCAACGTCGTTTCACTACATTCACGCCCTCGACTATCTGGTTTATGGCCACCTCCAACGCGGCGAGGACAGTGACGCACACAAAGTTTGGGAAACGGCTCAGGCAAACGGACCGCACCAGGCCAACTTCCCCGGGGCCTACCATCTGGCTTCAATACCGGCAAGACTGGCTGTCGAGACACGCAATTGGGAAGCGGCAGCGGCCATTCCGCCCCGCACACCAGACTATATTGATTGGGATATGTTTCCCTGGCCGGATGGGCTGAGCTGGTTTGCACGCGGACTAGGTGCCGTCCATAGCGATGACCTGGACGCCGCTCGCGAGGCCGAACAGCGGCTGGCGGCACTGATGGAAAATGCCAAGTCGGCCGCCGATCAGCGCTTCTCTACCTACCTTGAAGTGGATCGGCGAATTCTTGCCGGCTGGATCGCAAACGCCGAAGGTGAGCACGAGCGTGCCATCGAGCTGATGCGTTCCGCCGGGGAACTTGAAGCCACCGCTGAGAAGCATCCGGTTACCCCGGGTGCCCTGTACCCGCCCTACGAAGCGCTTGGCGATTTACTGCTTTCCCTTGATCGCCCGGCCGAGGCACTGGCTAGTTACGAGAATTCGAATCGCACCTGGCTGCAACGCTATAACACGCTCGAAGGCGCCGCCCGCGCGGCGCATGCCACCGGTGATACCGAATCCACCTTGCTCTGGTCTCGGCGATTACTGGAGGCCGCTCCCAAGGCCGAGCGTGACTCGATCAGTCAAATAAGAAGCCTGGCAGAAACCCAATAGAGCCGCCCTCCTAGCAACCCAGAGCCGGGCTTCTACCAGGTCAAGATCCTCAGGGGGCGGGTAATCAGGTAGGAGGCCGGCTTGCCGGGCGAGCCCTTGGTTGGTGCCCATTTCAGGCAAACCCTCGCGCGATAAATCGCCCTCCTACCAGGTCAAAATCCGCGGGGGCGGGTAATGAGGTAGGAGGCCGACTTGTCGGGCGAGCCTTGGGTTGGTGGCCATTTCAGGCAAACCCCTCGCGCGATAAATCGCCCTCCTACCAGGTCAAAATCCTCAGGGGGCTGATAGGTTGGTGCCCATAGAACAGAGCGATTTCCTCTGGTAGGACAATCGGGGTTGGACTAGTTTTGTAATAATGCTGAGCATGCAGGGTCAACGACTGGCATATGTTTTTCAGCCCCCGTTTTATGACATGCCGGCTTCACCAGCAATATGGCTTGAGGAGGTTTGTCATGAACACGGCTTTCCGCTTTGCAATACTTGCCGCCGCCCTGGGCATTGCCCTTCCTGCTTTAGCGCACCAGGACGTGACTGATGAGCCCACGGCGAGCGCCGAAAATACCGTCGGTACCGTCAATTTCAAGGCTCACTGTGCTGACGCTGTGCGCCCTGATGTCGATCACGCCCTGGGAATGATGCATCACATGATGTACACCCAGGCCAGGGCCGAATTTGAGGCGATTATCCAGGCTGATCCCGACTGCGCGATGGCGCACTGGGGCATAGCCACTTCCCTGTTTCAACCGCTATGGGGCACGACCCCAAGTGCGGATGATATAGCCCAAGGCCGTCGGGCCATCCAGAACGCTCGCGAAAGCGTCGAGCACGAGCGTGAACGATTGCTGATTGAGGCGACCGCAGCCTTCTTCGAGCCAGAGACCGGCCGCGTCCAGGAGCGCCTGGCAGGCTGGAGCGAGGGTATGGCTTCTGCTTATCAGGCCTACCCTGAGGATCTCGACGTTGCCACGCTTTACGCACTTTCGCGCCTGACACTGGCGCAATCCGCCGACGACCGCAAGGCGCTGCACAACGAGGCAGAGCAGGTTCTGCGCACTGCCTGGGAAACCGACCCCACCCATCCTGGGGCCGTTCATTACACTATTCATGCCACCGATGCCGATGGACGCGGGGGAAATGCGCCAGAGATCGTCGAGTCTTACGGTGAGATTGCTCCAGACGTGCCCCATGCCCTGCATATGCCATCCCACATTTATGTCCGGCTTGGCGACTGGCCCAAAGTGATTGATTGGAACCGCCGCTCCGCTGAGGTTGCGGTGAATCACAAGGAGGGTGGCGCAACGTCGTTTCACTACATTCACGCCCTCGACTATCTGGTTTATGGCCACCTCCAACGCGGCGAGGACAGTGACGCACACAAAGTTTGGGAAACGGCTCAGGCAAACGGACCGCACCAGGCCAACTTCCCCGGGGCCTACCATCTGGCTTCAATACCGGCAAGACTGGCTGTCGAGACACGCAATTGGGAAGCGGCAGCGGCCATTCCGCCCCGCACACCAGACTATATTGATTGGGATATGTTTCCCTGGCCGGATGGGCTGAGCTGGTTTGCACGCGGACTAGGTGCCGTCCATAGCGATGACCTGGACGCCGCTCGCGAGGCCGAACAGCGGCTGGCGGCACTGATGGAAAATGCCAAGTCGGCCGCCGATCAGCGCTTCTCTACCTACCTTGAAGTGGATCGGCGAATTCTTGCCGGCTGGATCGCAAACGCCGAAGGTGAGCACGAGCGTGCCATCGAGCTGATGCGTTCCGCCGGGGAACTTGAAGCCACCGCTGAGAAGCATCCGGTTACCCCGGGTGCCCTGTACCCGCCCTACGAAGCGCTTGGCGATTTACTGCTTTCCCTTGATCGCCCGGCCGAGGCACTGGCTAGTTACGAGAATTCGAATCGCACCTGGCCGCAACGCTATAACACGCTCGAAGGCGCCGCCCGCGCGGCGCATGCCACCGGTGATACCGAATCCACCTTGCTCTGGTCTCGGCGATTACTGGAGGCCGCTCCCAGGACCGAGCGTGACTCGATCAGTCAAATAAGAAGCTTGGCAGAAACCCAATAGAGCCGCCCTCCTAGCAACCCAGAGCCGGGCTTCTACCAGGTCAAGATCCGCGGCGGTTGGTAGGAGCTCGACTTGTCGGGCGAGCCCTGGGTTGGTGCCCATTTCAGGCAAACCCTCGCGCGATAAATCGCCCTCCTACTAACTCAGGTTTAGAACAGTGCCACTTCTTCGGCGGTAAGTTCGCGCCATTCGCCGGGTTTCAGTGAAGGGTCCAGCACCAGGGGGCCGATCGACTCGCGGTGCAGGGCTTCCACGTGGTTGCCCAGGGCAGCAAACATGCGTTTTACCTGATGATAGCGCCCTTCGGTGATGGTCAGGCGCGCCTGGGTGGGTGTCACCAGTTCAAGGGTGGCCGGGTGGGTGAGCTCTTCTTCACCGTCCAGCATCAGGCCTTCGCTTACCCGGGCAATCGCCTCCTCGGCCTGCTGGCCTTCCAGGGGCTGTGCCAGGCTCGCCAGGTACACCTTGGCGCAACGCTTCTTGGGGGCACTCACTCGGTGCGACCAGTGGCCGTCGTCGGTCAAGAGCAGAAGCCCGGTGGTGTCGACATCCAGCCGGCCTACCGATTGCAAGCGCTCCACCTTGGGCAGGTCGATCAACTCGACTACCCGGGGGTACAGGCCGCGCCGCGCGGTGCATTCCACGCCTTCCGGCTTGTTCATCATCAGATAGCGCAGGCCGACCAGCTCGAGCGGCACGCCGTTCCAGGTGACCTTGTCCTGGTCAGGGTCAAGCTGCAAAGCCCCTTGCTTGGTCACTTCACCATTGACGGTGACTTCTTCACGTTTGAGCGCGCGCTTGGCCAGGCTGCGGGTCAATTCCGTGGTTTCACTCAAAAAACGATCCAGACGCATCAATGCCCTACTCCCGGCAATAGTTGAAAACGATCGGCATCCTGCCAGGCGGGAAACTTCTCGCGAAACGCATCCAGGGCGTCCTTGTCCAGCGTGCCGGTCTCGATGAAACCGCTATCGGCGTCGCGGTCGATAAGGGGGTCGCCCTTGAAGTCGACCAACATCGAATCGCCGGCATACGGCGTGTTCTTGGCATCCTCACCCACCCGATTGACCCCGATCACATAGCACAGGTTTTCCACCGCTCGGGCCTGGAGCAGGGTGCGCCATGGCTGACGCCGCGGTGCCGGCCAATTGGCGACACATAGCAGCGCATCGTATTCAAACGCCTCCTCGGCGGTGGGTTGCTGGCGCAGCCATACCGGAAAGCGCAGGTCGTAACAGACGCTCAGCAGAAGCTTCATGCCCTTGAGTTCCACCACGCAACGCTGCTTGCCCATGCCGTAGCGTTCGTGCTCGCCGGCCATGCGAAACAGATGGCGCTTGTCGTAATGCACAGTTTCGCCGTCCGGGGTGGCCCAGATCATCCGGTTGTAGTATTCGCCGTTGTCCTCGATCGCCACACTGCCGGTCATCACGCAGTCGCGTTGCTGCGCCTGCTCGCTCAGCCAGGCCACACTGGGGCTTTGCTGCATCGGCTGCGCCATTTCGCGGGAATTCATGGTGAAGCCGGTGGCAAACATTTCCGGCAACACGATCAGGTCCGTTTCACGCCCATCCAGTTCGCCCAGCAGGGTTTCCAGATGCTGATGATTAGCCTGCGGATCTTCCCAGCGCAGGTCGCATTGCACCAGGCTGGCTCTCAGCTTACTCATCGGTAAGGCTCCTTCATGCGCTTTAATAATCTGGGGTTCATTATGTGCTAGATTAACATTTTTCAACGATGAGGCCGTCATGTTCCACTCAAACAATGCTGATCCGGAAGCGGCCAAGGGGGTGGGCTTCGGGCTTGCCGCCTATGTCATGTGGGGCTGCTTTCCGCTTTTCTTCGCCTTGTTCGAGGGTGTGCCTGCCTATGAAATATTGATCCATCGGATAATCTGGTCGTGCGTTTTTCTGGTCGGCCTGATCACCCTGCTTAGACGCTGGGCGCCGGTCAGGCTTGCCCTGGCGGAACCCAAGCGCCTGGGGCGGGTATTGGCCTGCGCCCTGCTTATCGGCCTTAACTGGGGGCTGTATATTTATGCGGTGGAAACCCAGCAGGTACTGCAGGCCAGCCTGGGTTATTTTCTGACTCCGCTGGTCAATGTCGCCCTGGGCATGCTGGTGCTGCGTGAGCTCATGGCCCGCTTGCAACTGGTCGCCCTGGGGCTGGCCACCTTGGCGATTGCCATTCAGTTCTTTCTGCTCGGGGAATTGCCCTGGATCAGCCTGGCACTGGCGCTGTCCTTCGGCACTTACGGCCTGCTCAGAAAACAGGTACCGCTGGACGGGCTTTCCGGGTTGTTCGTGGAAACGCTGTTGCTGCTCCCGCTGGGCCTGCTGGCACTGAGCTGGCTCAGCCTGCAGGAGCTTTCCCACTTCGCCGACGAGCAATTTACCACCTTGCTGCTGATCGCCAGCGGCGTGATCACCGCCTTGCCGTTGATGGCATTTGCCGGGGCGGCAAGGCGTCTGCGTCTGGCTACCCTGGGATTTCTGATGTACATCAACCCCAGCATTCAGTTTCTGATTGCCCTGCTGGTGTTTCACGAGCCGCTGTCGCCCATCCAGCTGACGACCTTCTTGCTCATCTGGACGGGGCTGGCGCTGTACTCCTGGTCCGCCTGGCAGTCACGCCCCAGCCGCCTGCTGGCCGCTGACTAGCTTGTCACTGACTAGCCGGTCACTGACTGAACTAGCCGCGGGCAGCCACCTTCAAGGCCTGGTCGATATCCGCCAGGAGATCGTCGATATGCTCGATACCGATCGATAGCCGCACCATGTCCGCCGAGACCCCCGCCGACTCGAGTTCATCGGCATCGAGCTGGCGGTGGGTGGTGGAGGCGGGAATCGAGGAGCAGCTCTTGGCATCGCCGATATTGACCAGGCGCAGAATCAGACTCAGGGCATCGTAAAAACGCTCGCCGGCCGCCTGCCCGCCTTCAATGCCGAAACTCAGAATCCCCGAGGCATGGCCATCCATGTATTTCTGCGCCAGGGCGTAATCCTTATGGTTTTCGAGACCCGCATATTGCACCCAGCGCACTTGAGGATGCAGCTCCAGAAAGCTGGCCACTGCATGGGTGTTTTCACAGATACGCTCGATGCGTAGCGCCAACGTTTCCAGGCCCTGGAGAAGATTCCACGCCGCCTGGGCGGAAAGTGCTGCGCCCATGTTGCGCAGTGGCACCACCCGCGCCCGGGTAATAAACGCCGCCTCACCGACATCGCGGGTATAGCTTACCCCGTGATAGGACACATCCGGCTCGGTGAGCAGCGGAAAGCGGGTGGCGTGTTGTGCCCAGGGGAACTTGCCGGAATCCACGATCACCCCGCCTACGGTGGTGCCATGGCCGCCAATGTACTTGGTGGCGGAGTGCACCACGATATCCGCCCCCTGCTCGATGGGCCGCCACAGAAAGGGCGTGGCGGTGGTGTTATCCACGATCACCGGTACCCCATGGCGATGGGCCATGTCGGCCAGGCGCTCGATATCGACGATGCCCCCCGAAGGGTTGCCCACGCTTTCGCAATACACCGCCTTGGTGCGCTCGTCGATCAGCGCTTCGATACCCGCAAAATCGTCTTTGTCGGCGAAGCGCACCTGAATGCCCTGGCGCGGCAGGGTATGCGCGAACAGGTTATAGGTGCCGCCATACAGCTCGCTGATCGAGACGATGTTGTCGCCGGCTTCGGCAATGGTCTGGATGGCGTAGGTGATCGCCGCCATGCCCGAGGCGACCGCCAGGCCGGCGATGCCCCCTTCCAGGGCGGCAACCCGCTGTTCGAGCACCGCACAGGTGGGGTTCATGATCCGCGAATAGATATTGCCTTCGACCTTGAGATCGAAAAGATCCGCGGCATGCTGGGCGCTATCAAACGCAAAGGAGGTGGTCTGGTGAATAGGCACTGCCACGGCATGTTGATTGTCGGGGGCATAACCATGATGCAGCGCAATGGTTTCGGGTTTCATCATGTATCCTTGATAGCGATGTGAGGGGTTGAGAGCACAGACGGGTTTTCATGTATCGGATTTCACCCGATGCTAACCAAGGCTCACCCTGGAAGCTAATATCGTTTAGTCTGATGATTACTTTATCGTTCATTCTTTTTATCGTTCATTCTTCCTGGCGCCATTAGAGGCTCATGTTCAAACGCTACTTTCCCATACTCAGTTGGTTGCCGCACTATCATGGTCGTTTGCTGGGTGCCGACCTGCTGGCGGGCGTGATAGTCACCATCATGGTGATTCCGCAATCATTGGCCTATGCCCTCTTGGCGGGGTTGCCCGCCGTGGTGGGGCTTTACGCCAGTATCCTGCCGCAATTGCTGTACTGCGTGTTCGGCACCAGCCGCACCCTGGCCGTGGGCCCGGTGGCTATCATCGCCTTGATGACCGGCGCGGCGCTTTCGGGCGTCACCACGCCGGGAACCCCGGACTACCTGCAGGCGGCATTGATCCTGTCGCTGCTTTCCGGCGTCATGCTGATCGCCATGGGCGCGATGCGCCTGGGGTTTTTCAGCAATTTCCTGAGTCATCCGGTGATCTCGGGGTTTCTCACCGCCTCCGGCATTCTGATTGCCGCCAGCCAGCTGGGCAATCTGCTGGGTATCGAGAGCAGCGGTTTCACGCTGGTTGATCGCCTGATCAGCCTGGTGCCCAACCTTGCCACCCTGCACTGGCCGACGCTGGCGATTGGCTTGGGCACGCTGGCGTTTCTGGTGATCATGCGCCGCCAGGGCAAGAAAGCCCTGATGCGGCTGGGGTTTCCCAGCATGTTCGCCGACCTGGTGGCCAAGGCCGGGCCGGTATTTGCCGTGGTTATCACCACCCTGCTGACCTGGCATTTGGGGCTCGCCGAGCAGGGCGTTGCGGTGGTCGGCAGCATTCCTCAGGGGCTTCCCGCCCTTAGCCTGCCCTGGGATGCCGAGACCTCGCTATGGCGCGCCCTGTTGATTCCTGCGCTGCTGATCAGCCTGGTCGGGTTCGTGGAGTCGGTATCCATGGGGCAGATGCTGGCCGCCAAGCATCGCCAGCGGATTTCGCCCAACCAGGAATTGATTGGCCTGGGCACGGCCAATCTGGCGGCGGGCATTTCCAGCGGCATGCCGGTGACCGGGGGTCTCTCGCGTACCGTGATCAACTACGACGCCGGTGCCAAGACCCCCGCCGCCGGCGCCTTTGCTGCACTGGGCATCGCGGTCGTGACGCTGTCGATGACCCCACTGCTGTATCACCTGCCGATTGCCACCCTGGCCGCCACCATTACCGTTGCCATTCTGACGCTGGTGGATATTGCCATGCTGCGCCAGACGTGGCGCTATTCGCGTACCGACTTTTCCTCCATGGCGGTGACCATCGGTTTTACCCTGGTGGAAGGCGTGGAGATGGGCATCATTGCCGGGGTCATTCTTTCGATCGGGCTGTTTCTTTATCGCACCAGCCGCCCGCATAGCGCCCTGGTGGGCCGCGTGCCCGATACCGAGCATTTTCGTAATGTGGTGCGCCATGAGGTGGAAACCGCCTCTCATCTGGCGCTTTTGCGGATCGACGAAAGCCTGTATTTCGCCAATGCCCGCTACCTTGAAGACACCCTGTACAATCTGATCGCCACGCGCCCGGAACTCGAGCATGTGGTGCTGATCTGCTCTGCGGTCAACCTGATCGATGCCTCCGCCCTGGAAAGCCTCGATGCGATCAATGCACGCCTCAAGGATTCCAGCGTTACCCTGCATCTGGCGGAGATCAAGGGCCCGGTCATGGATCAGCTCAAACGCAGCGACTTTCTGGATGCGTTGACCGGGCGGGTATTTCTGAGCACTTACGCCGCCTGGAGAGAGCTTGGGGAACATGACGACAGAGAACCGCACCCCCTTTCCAGTTAAGGAATCGCACCCCTGCCCAGTTAAGGAACCGTCGATGTCAGCCCAATGGGTGGTTTATCAGGAAGACGAGCTGGCCATTGAAGGCGAATGGACGCTTGCCCATTTCCCCCAGTTGAAAGCCGCTATTGCGCGCCTTCCGGCCCAGGCTGGGCAGGCGCGGGAGGTCAGCCTGGAAAATCTGCGGGCCATCGATACCGCCGGCGCCGCCTTGCTGGTCGAGCTGCTGGGGGCCGAACGGGTCGGGGACATTCATGCATGGGCACCCTCGCTTTCGGCAGAGCGCCAGGCCTTGTTGGCCCGGGTGGCCCAGGCCATGAGCGTGTCCCTTGCGCCCAAACCAGTGTCCGAGCCCTGGTGGCACGCCATGCTGGCGCTGCTCGGCCAGCAAGTCGACGCCTTGTGGCACCAGCAGCTTCAATTGATGGGGTTTACCGGCCTGGTAGTCGCCACCTTCGCGCGGATCCTGTGGCATCCTCGCCGCTGGCGCATTACCGCCATCGTTGCGCATATTCAGCAAAGCGGCTTCAACGCCGTGCCCATCGTGGCGCTGTTGACCTTCATGGTGGGCGCCGTGGTGGCCTTTCTCGGCGCGACAGTGCTGCGCAATTTCGGTGCGACTATTTACACCATTGACCTGGTGGCCTTTTCCTTTCTGCGCGAATTCGGCGTCCTCTTGGCGGCGATCTTGCTCGCCGGGCGCACCGCCAGTGCTTTCACCGCGCAACTCGGGTCAATGAAAGCCAATGAAGAAATCGATGCCTTGCGGACCCAGGGCCTCGACCCCATTGAGCTTCTGGTGCTGCCTCGCGTCATGGCGATGCTGATCACCTTGCCCTTGTTGACCTTTGTGGGGATGCTCAGCGGCCTGGCGGGCGGTGCGATGGTGGCCTCCTTGTCCCTGGATATTGCGTTATCCCAGTTTATCGGCACCCTGGAGCGCGATATTGCGGTCACGCATTTTCTGCTTGGACTCAGCAAGGCGCCGGTGTTTGCCTTTGTGATTGCGTTGATCGGTTGCCTGGAAGGGTTCAAGGTCAAGGGTAGCGCTCAGTCCGTGGGAGAACACACCACCTCAAGTGTCGTGCAGTCGATTTTCATGGTGATTCTTCTGGATGCGCTTGCCGCGTTATTTTTCATGGAAATGGGTTGGTGATGAGCGACAGGCAAACGAAGCATAAAACAGCGGATCAAGAGCCGGTGATAAGCGTCAGGGGGCTGGTCAATCGCTTCGGCGACAATGTGGTTCACGACAACCTCGACCTGGATGTGCTGCCGGGAGAGATCCTGGGCATCGTCGGCGGCTCCGGCTCGGGCAAGTCCGTGTTGTTGCGCAGCATCGTGGGGCTCAAGCGCCCCGATGAAGGTTGCGTGGAAGTGTTTGGCCAGGCACTGGATTCACTGGATAGCCAGCAACGCAGCCAGATGGAGCGGCGCTTCGGCGTGCTCTTTCAGCGCGGCGCTTTATTCAGTTCATTGAACTTGCAGGAAAATATTGCCCTGCCCTTGATCGAGCATGCGCGACTTTCCCGCTCGGATGCCGAGTACCTGGCCCGCGTCAAGCTTTCCCTGGTGGGGTTGCCGGCCAGCGCCGCCCTGCAGTCTCCCGAGTCGCTTTCGGGGGGCATGGTCAAGCGGGCCGCCTTGGCGCGAGCGCTGGCACTCGACCCGGATGTGCTGTTTCTCGATGAACCGACTGCCGGGCTCGACCCTATCAGTGCGGCGGCATTCGATGAGCTATTGGTGACCCTGCGCGACGCCCTGCGCTTCAGTGTATTTCTGGTCACCCACGACCTGGATACACTCTATTCAAGCTGCGACCGGGTGGCGGTGATTTCGCAAAAGCGCGTGCTGGCAGCCGGCACCCTGGATGAGGTAGCCGCCACCCAGGACGACTGGGTTCAGGCGTATTTTCATGGCCCTCGGGGTCGGGCCGCCCAGCAAGCCGCCAGCACTCACCACCTTCAGGAGTAGCCAGCCCATGGAAACCCGTGCGCATCATGTATTGATCGGATTCTTTACCCTGGCACTGGCGGGTGGCGCCTTGTTGTTTGCGCTCTGGATCAACCAGGCCGGCAGGCAACAGCAATACCATGAGTACCGGGTCTTGTTCGAGCAAAGCGTGGGCGGCTTATCTACCGACAGCCAGGTCCAATACAATGGCATCGAAGTGGGTAACGTCACGCAATTGAAGCTCAACCCCGACGACCCACGTCAGGTATTGGCCGATATTCGCGTCTACCAGGACACCCCTATCAAGGTAGATACCCGGGCACGCCTGGCGTTGGCCAGTGTGGCCGGCAATATGCGCATCCAGCTGTATGGTGGCCGCCCGGAGAGCCCCTTGTTGCGCCGTGAAGCCGACACTCATCCGCCGGTGATTCGCGCCGACCCCTCGCCTATCGCGGCGCTCTTCGATGAAGGCGGGGAAGCGCTGAGCAACATCAATGAGATCTTGAGCAACGTCAACCAACTGTTTACCGACGATAATGCCCAACGCGCCGAGGAAATAGTGGCTAACGTGGCTCAGATAACGCAAATCATCGCTTCCCAGCGAGAAGCGTTGGATACCAATATGGCGCTGTTTGGGGACCTGACGCGAGAAGCCACCCAGACCCTGGCCGATATCAGCAAGCTAAGCCAGGCAACGACCCAGTTACTCGAGGGCGAGGGACAACAAATGCTTCAAAGTGCCACCTATGCCAGCAACAACGTGGCGCAAGCCGCACAGCGCATCGAGCAGTTGGTCGAAAATAACGCCCAAGCCATTGAAATCGGATTGCAAGGCAGCCAGGACATTGCTCCCGCCCTGGATCAATTGCGCGAGACCCTTACCAACCTCAACCGACTTACGCGACGTTTGAATGAAAATCCCACTGATTTTCTACTCGGGCGCGATCGCGTAGAGGAGTTCAGCCCTTGAATAAATCAAGCTTCTTACAGCGTATACCGAGGCCGCTACTGGCCTGTATCACGGTGCTGGCTGTTTCAGGCTGTACCGTGCTACCTGAACAGGAGTCATTGACGCTTTATCGCCTACCCGCCAGCAGCATCGGTGAAGCGCCTTCCTCGCTGGGTGCCGTCACGCTAGGCGTAGAGACACCGGAAGCCGGCCGCCTCTTGGGTAGCGAGCGTATCGTGGTGTTTCCTGAACCTCTGGTGGTCAGCGTCTACGAAGGCGCCCACTGGCACGACGATGCCCCGGTGCTCGTTCAGCAACGCTTGATTGAAGCGCTTCAGGAAAGCGGTCTCTTCGCCAGCGTCAGCAGCGGCAAACTGCCCACCGATTACACCTTGCTGAGCGAGCTGCGCAGTTTTCAGAGCGAGTATATCCAGGGCCACCCTGAAGCCAGGCTGCAACTCGACGTCAAACTGCTCGACGCCAACCGGCAGCCTGTCGCCAGCCGCTCATTAAGCGCCAATGCCAGGGCCGAGAGCGTGGAGATACCCCAGGTGGTGGCAGCGTTCGGTGAAGCCGGCGACGAACTAAGCCGGAAATTGATTAGCTGGCTGCATGGCGAACTAGCTAACCAGCCTTAAGTACTCACTTAGCGGTTCATCGCCTGGGGCAGGTACAAGGCAATCTGCGGAAACCAGTGCATCAGGGCGATGGAGAGCAGCATCAGCAGGAAGAATGGCAGCGTGGCGCGGGTAATCGTCAGGATGTCCTTGCCGGTCAGCCCCTGGATCACGAACAGGTTGAAACCTACCGGGGGAGTGATCTGCGACATCTCCACCACCACCACCAGATAGATACCGAACCAGATCAGATCGAACCCAGCGGCGTCGATCAACGGCATGATGATCGCGGTCACCAGCAGGATCAGCGAGATACCATCCAGAAAGCACCCCATCACCAGCAGCAACAAGGTCAGCGTCACCAGCAGCATGGTCGGTGAAAGCCCCATCTCACCAATGGCACGCGCCAGCTGCATGGGTATCTGGGTGAAGCCCATGGCTGAGGTGAGAAACGACGCCCCGGCGATGATGAAGGCGATCATGCAGGCGGTGCGTATCGCGGCGAATAGAGAGTCACTGAAGATACGTCGGTTGAAACTGCCATTGAATCGCGCGATCACGATCGACAGCACGACCCCGATGGCCGCCGCTTCAGTCGGTGATGCAAGCCCCCCATAGATCGAGCCGATGATGCCGCCGATGAGTACCAGTATCGGCACCAGTGCCCAGGTATTGCGCAGCTTTTCGCCCAGTGGCATGGAGGATTCGTCGTGGCCGGTGAGCCCTTCGCGGTTACCCTTGAGTAGCGCCCAGAGCACCAGATAGCCGATGAACAAGGTAAGGATCAACAACGCCGGGCCGATACCCGCCATGAACAGCCGCGAGATCGACTGCTCGGTGACCACGCCGTAAACGATCAGCATGATCGAAGGGGGAATCAGCAGCCCCAGTGTCGAGGCGCTGGCCAGGGTGCCAATCGCCATGTTGCTGTCGTAGCCACGCCGTTCAAGCTCCGGCAGGGTCATCTTGCCCACGGTGGCGCACGTTGCCGCCGAAGAGCCGCACACCGCGGCGAACATGCCGCTGCCGATGATGTTGGTATGCAACAGCCGCCCCGGCAGCCGATTGAGCCAGGGCGAAAGCCCCCGGAACATGTTGTCGGCCAGCCCCGAACGAAACAGTATCTCGCCCATCCAGATGAACATCGGCAAGGCGGTGAGATCCCAGCCATAGCTTGCCCCCCAGAAGTCCGACGCCAGTATCGGGCCCGCCGCAAAGGGGGTAAAAAAGGTCAGTGCAACCCAGGCAGTGCCGATCAGGGCGAAGGCGATCCACACCCCGCTTCCCAGCAGAAATGCCAAGGTTAAAATAATAGCCACACTCAATATCAGCACAAAAGTCTCTCCGCTAGAGGACGGGTTGGAACTCAGTCACGTTCGGAATCATCCGCTTGCGTGGGGTCGCGATAGCTCGAAGGATCGGTCAAGGCGATGCGTAGCGTCATGAGGAGTGCTTCAAGCAGTGCCAGGGCCAGCAATGCCACCCCGACGACGAGTACCGTCTGAGGAATCCATAGCGGAATCGATAGAAAGCCCGAGGAGACATCTCCGTAAACCAGGCTTACCCGGGTAAGATCGATCAGCCCGTAGGTCAGCAACACACAGAGAGCCAGGGCAATCACCAGGCAAAGCACCTCGAACCATGCCCGCACTGCCGAGGGCAAGCGCGTGATGACCAGGGTCATGCGAATATGCGCCTGATGCACGAAGGTATAGGCAAGCGCCAGGAAGGTAGCGCCCACCAGCAGATAGCCGGCGATTTCAGAGACACCGGTAATGCTCATCCCCAGACGATCCATGCCCACCATGGTCAGTAGCGCGTCGACTACCCGGAAGATGACCTGGATCGCTATCAGCGCGCAGATCATGATCATGCAGGCAGCGGCGCCCCATGCTCCCCACTGATAGAGCTTGTTGAATTTGAACGTCATGAAATTGTCTCGCGAAACGCTGAAACGAGGTGCGGCGGATACCTCCACCGCACCGGCGTCTTGTCAGTGGTTATTGCTTAGTTGGCATCACGCTGTTCCCGGTAGTCTTCAAGCACTTCCAGAGTGGCCTCGTCGGCACGCTCCTGCCAGCTTTCAAACAACGTATCCCCGGCTTCCTGAAGCGCTGCAGCCACGTCTTCGTTGGGCTCGGAGACCGTCATGCCGTTTTCCTGCAATGCCTCAAGGCTTTCCTGGTTGTTTTCCTTGCTCATTTCCCAGCCACGCTTTTCGGCTCGCTCGGCAGCCTCCAGCAGCGCCTCCTGGGTTGCCTCGTCCAGACGATCGAAAGCGCGCTGATTGATGAAAACCATGTTCTTGGGCAGCCAGAGATTGGCCTCGGTATAGTGCGAGACATAATCCCAGGCGGTCATCGCATTACCCGTGGAACTCGAGGTGATCATGGCATCCACCCGGCCGGTGCTGAAGGCAGTGGGGATATCCGACTCTTCGGTCTCGGTAGGAATGCCCCCCAGGTTCTGCACGAAGCGCTGGGTATTGATGTTGGGCGCCCGTACTCTGAGCCCCTCGAACTGTTCTTCGTCGGTCAGCTCGAAATCGGTATATATCCCTTGCGCGGGCCAGGCCACCGCATACAGCGGCATCAGGCCTTCTTCGGCGAACAGCTCGGCGATCATCGGCCGGGTGGCTTCCCACAGCTCGTAAGCCTGGTCGTAGCTACCGGCAACCCCGGGCAGCGTATCGACCTCGAAGATGGGATGTTCGTTGGAGAGGATAGACAGAAATATCTCACCGGCCTGGACGGTGCCGCGGCGTACCGAGGGCTTGATTTCCTCGTGGGAGACCAGCGAGCCGCCACTGTGCACATTGATGCTCAGGTCGCCATCGGTGGCTTCGGCCACGTCTTCGGCAAACTGCTTGTTGTTTTGGGTATGAAAGCTGGCATCGCCATAGGGCGTGGCCATGTTCCATTCGGCGGCATGGGCGGTGGCTGCGGCGGCAAGACTGCACGCGGTAGCAAGAAGCAGTGGCGTCGCAATACGTGTACGCATGGGGAAAGTCCTCTTGTTCATATTGATGGAGATGGTGTTTCGTAGGTAAAGGAAGCGTTGGGCTGAACCCAGCGCCCGGTAAAACAGGTATTGGTGATCTCGGTATGTTTGTCCGTGGCGTAGCCCAACGCACTCGTTTGTGCCAAGCGGCCAACGCCTCGGCAAAAACGGGGATGATTGGCACTGCGCCAAATCACATCATAGTGCATGGCGGGTAGCGGTGCGGGCAGTGCCAGCCGGTACAGCTCTCCACGACGCCATTCATCGAGTACCGTCGCCACCGGCAGCGCGCCAATCCCCAACCCTTCGATAGTCAAGCGTACAATGGTCATCAGCGTACTGACGCTATGAATACGCGGCTGGTGGATGCCCTGGTCAGCCAGATAGCGCACCAGCTCTTCGTAAGGGCGGGCCAGTTTGCCAAACGAGATAAACGGCAGCGTTGAGCACCAGGCATCAGGACACTCATTCAGCATCTTGGCATGCCGTGGCGAGACAAACATTCCCATCTCATAAGGGCTTAAGGTCTCGTACTCAATTTGCTCAGGGGGCAAGTAGCCGTTCATGGCCAGCAGAATATCCAGTTCATTGCTGATAAGCCGCTCGTTCAAGGCAGGGGAATAATCCACGGTCAGTTCAATAATCAGCCGCGGATAGCGCTCGGTGAGTTGCTGCATGAAGGTGGGGAACCAGCTATGGGCGATGGTTTCGATAGTGCCGAGCCGCAGCGGGGCGGAAAACGCCTCTTCGTTGTCAAACAGCTTTAGCGCTTCATCACGCTGATGCAACATGCGCTCAGCATGGAGGAAAAACTCGCGGCCCCGCATCGTGGGCTGAATCGGGCGCGCCGAACGCTCAAGCAAAAGCTCCCCCACCCTGCTTTCCAGGCGAGAGATGCGCTCAGACACCGAGGGCTGGGTGATGTGCAAACGCACCGCGGCCTTGCGGAAAGAGCCAAGCCTGACCGCCCACACAAAGGCGTCGAGTTCCTTAAAATCGAGCATCGTAGAGCCTGTTCAAGTCCAACGTGCTGCAATACGCACTGGGGCAGGAAAAGGACTGCCTTGGATAGCCGGGGTGCGCACAGCGACGCTGTCGCGGGGCTTTTAACCGCATGATGTGCTCCTCAGAAATCGTCCGCTCATCGCCGTTTTTATGGGTCGCGCATTGGCATTACATCAGGCTGAAAAGGGCGTTTCTTTTGTAATCTTTTTGAGTCGCTTCACTTAATTGATAATCGTATAGCGCCCTAGCGTCAACTATTTTTCCACTAAATAACAGCACTATAGGAAGCACCGATACTTGATATCGCCAAAAACGATTGGCACTTAATGCGCTTGTTCCATATATTGGTTTTGCGTCATTAACAACATGAAAAACTAACAAACATTCATAATTATTGGCGTATTGTTTTAACGCCTCTCGCTGATGACTGCGACCTCAGCCCTTGTTTCGATAGCAACCACTAATAACATGCAACCTTGCAGGAGCCCCCATGACCCTCCCCTTGCTCAATTGCGATATGGGCGAAAGCTTCGGCAACTGGACGCTGGGCATGGATGCCGATGTCATGCCTTACGTCGACTGTGCCAATATCGCCTGCGGTTTTCATGCCTCCGACCCGCATGTGATGCGCCTTACCGTGCTGCTGGCCAATAAGTACGGGGTCAGAATCGGCGCTCACCCGGCCTATGCCGACTTGATGGGCTTCGGCCGCCGCTCGATAAGCCATAGCCCTGAGGAAGCCGAAGACATCGTGCTCTACCAGATAGGCGCCCTGGCCGGCATCTGCCAGGCCGAGGGCACTCGCCTGCATTACGTCAAGCCGCATGGCGCCCTGTACAACGACATGGCTCGCGACCCCGAGTTACTCAAGGGGGTGATGCGCGCGGTGCGGGCTTTTGACCCCGACCTGCCGCTGGTGATGATGGCGACCGCCGACCCGGAACCCAACCGCCAGTTAGCCGCCGAAATGGGCATGACGATATGGTTCGAGACGTTTGCCGATCGCGCCTACGACGGCCAGGGCCACCTTGCCTCGAGACGCCTGCCCAATGCGGTGCACAACGACCAGGCCACCATCGTCGCCCAGGCCATTACGCTGGCCAAGGGCGAGCCCTTGATGGCACTCGATGGCACCCCCCTTCACTTGCCCACCGATACGCTCTGCGTGCATGGCGATAACCCGGAATCGATAGCGGCGGTACGCGCCATTCGCGAAGCGTTCCAAGCCTTGGAGTCTGCGTGAAAGTCCAGCCGCAACTGTCCATGGAAACTGTGCGCCTGGAAACCGTGGCCATGGACAGCCTCATGGCCCGGCTTTTCGATAGCATCGACGAGCAGAACATGGCCTGGATCATGGCCGCCGACCAGGCGCTGCGCGAGGCCTTCGCTGAAAGCCTGATCGACCTGGTGCCCTCCTACACCACCTTGCTGGTGCATTACGACTGTCGGCGGCTGAACCACTCCCAGGCTCGCGCTCGTATCCTGGAAGCCCTTGAGCACTTGACCCCCGCCGATACCCAGGCCGGGCAGTTGCACGAAATCCCGGTGTGGTATGACCCGAGCGTCGGCCCCGACCTGCCGCGCGTTGCCAGCCGCGCCGGCGTGCCTATCGAGGAAGTGATCAGACGCCACTGCAACCATGCCTACTGCGTGTTCGCGCTGGGCTTTGCGCCCGGTTACGGCTTCATGGGCCTGGTCGAGCAAGCGCTGGCCACGCCGCGCCTGGATACCCCGCGGCGTAAGGTGGCTGCGGGTAGCGTGGGCATCGCCGAGCGCCAGACGGCGATCTATCCGCTGCTTTCACCCGGTGGCTGGAACATTCTGGGCAGAACCGCCGTGCCGCTTTACGACTATGCGCGCCGCGGCGAGCCGCTGCTGCGCCCGGGCGACAAGGTACGCTTCAAGTCGATCTCGCGTAGCGAATTCGAAGCCCAGGGCGGTGACATTACCCCGCTGGAGGAGCGCTAGTGAACAGCACCACACCCAAGGGAATTAGCGTCGTCAAGGCGGGGCCGCTGGCATTGATTCAGGATGGGGGACGCTTCGGGGTGCGCCATCTGGGCGTGACCCAGGGCGGTGCCGCCGACTGGATCTCGCACCGCTGGGCCAACTGGTTACTGGGCAACCCCCTGGAGAGCGCCGCCCTGGAAATCGTGGTGGGGGGCGGCTTGACCCTTGCGGTGGAGTGCCCGACCCGCCTGGCTCTGGTGGGGGCTGACCTGGATGCCACCCTTGATGATGCCCCGCTTGCCCCGGGCACAAGCTTCACCGTCTCGCCGGGGCAACGCCTGGTATTTCACCAGCCGCGCGCCGGGCTGCGTGCCTATCTGGCCTTCCCCGGCGGCCTCGATGCGCCCGAAGTGCTCGGCAGCCGTGCCTGCACCACACGCGAGCGCCTGGGTGGCCTGCACGATGACGGCCAGCCGCTCAAGGCCGGTGACCGCCTGACCTGGCAAGGCAAGGCGCCCGGCGAGCGCCGGCTGCCCGAAGCCCTTGCGCCCTGCATGCCCAAGAGCGGTTGTCGGCTGGCCCTGGTTCTGGGGGCACAGGCCGGGCATTTCACCGGTCGTAGCCTATACCAGGCGTTCAACAGTGCCTGGCAGGTGGATAACCGCGCCGACCGCATGGGCGTACGCCTGCTGGGTCCGCCGTTGAACTGCAGATTATCGGGGATGATTTCGGAAGGTATTCCGCTGGGTGCCGTTCAGGTGCCCGCCGACGGCCAGCCCATCGTATTGCTCAACGACCGTCAGACCATCGGCGGCTACCCGCGCCTGGGCGCCTTGACCCCGATCGCCTGCGCCACCCTTGCCCAGTGCCTGCCCGGCAGTGAAATTCACCTGCAACCGGTCAGCGCCACCCAAGCATGCGAGATGCACCTGGCGTTGCTTAACCGCTTTTAGTCGCAAGCTTGCTGTCAGTTGCCACTGCCCGCGGGTCGCGCGGGTAAAAGCGTTCCGGCTGGCGCTCCAGGTGCGTGAAGTAGCGCGTGTCCTTGTAGGGCATCTTCATGAAGCCTGACACCCCCAGCCCTTCGATCTGATCGACGGCCTCCAGAATACTGGTCAGATGCCGGGCAAATGCCTGTTCGCGGCTGGGATCAAGCAAGCGGTAATAACTGTGAATCTTGAGATGGTGGGGTAACGCCTCGAAGATGATCATGCCGGTGTGGTGAATCTCGTTGAGCGCCTTGAGCGCCGTCATGATCGCCTCGGGCAATGTCAAAAGCTCTTCCGGGTCGGGGCCATCCTCGAAATAGCTGTGCTGGCGCGTGCGGTCTTCAAGCTCCGGCACGGCACTCATTTCATAGCGAATCCGCATATCCTCGAGCACGTAAAACGGCTCGGCTGGGTGGGTACGTTCCAGGTGGAGCGTATCACGCGCATTGAACAGACAGCTCTTGAAGATCCCGCGCCGGTGAATGGCGCGCGCCAGATGCACGATATTATTGACCGCGGCCACGAAGGCCGGCTTAAGCTCGGCATCGTGCAAGTTCAGGGACGTATCGATATATACCCCGTCGCGCTCCCAGCGCACGGCAAGCCCGCCCACGACGGGATATTTTCCCAGGCGGCTCACCGCGGCCAGAAAGGCCTTTTCGGTCTCGCCCATGCCCTGCATGAAGTTCTTGTAATAGCGGTCTAGCTGGACGTCGTTGACATCGTTGAGCAGCTCTTGCCCCCCGGCTTCGCGCAGAAAGGCCTTGCGTGAACTGTACACCACGGTATCGATTTCACGCTCGGCGGCATGGCTCCAGATGGGTACCAGCGGTGTCGAAGGCGGTTCCGGCAATTCCACCATCACCAGCCGAGCCAAGCGCGGCATGGCCTGGATAAAATGGTCGCCGGCACGCAAACGCACTGCGGGGTCGGGGTCGAGCATGCCATCCAGGGTACGCGCCAATTCCATCGGCAGCCCCAGCGAGGAGGCCGGGATGGCACGATGGCCGAAGCGACAGGACTGCGCCGAGGCCAGGGCGTAAAGCGTTCCTGCAGCACCCTGTTCATCGAAGCGGGGGGAAGAAAGCGCACCGTTGAGTTGTTCCTCGCCGATGTAATACACATCGCCCAGACGCGCATTGGTCTGCTGAAGGTTATCCGACATCAGTTCCATGACACTGGCGGTGACGAACTGTTGATTGGCATCGAGCTGCGCAAACACCGAGGAGCCCCAGTCGATCAGGGCAATGTCCTCGTGCTCGGGGTCGAAGACCAGGTTGGAAGGTTTGATATCGCCATGCACGATCGGCTGCGGATTCGAGCCGGCTTCCCGGCGTAACGCACTCAGAATATCCGCCAGCTGCACGGCAATGCGCATCACCAGGCGTGGGGACAGGCGCCCCTCACGCAAGGAAAACTCTTCGAGATTCAACCCCGGTGCCCGCTGCATGACCAGAATCGACTGGCCCCGCACCCGCTGATAGGCCACCAGCGCCGGCACCCGCGGGTGCTCCACCTGTTCCAGCATGAAGGCTTCTTCTTCCAGGCGTTCCTGAAGATGAGCCGGCAAGGTGACCCGGGTGAATTTGAAGACGTATTCATCCCCGGTGGGGGTGGTGCCTGCAAAGACAAAGCCGTAGGCGCCCTTGCCGATCAGCTGGATGTCCCGATAGCCCAATTGAGCCAGCTGCGTCTGGCATAACGCCACCCAATCCTTGAGTTTGCGCGCGTCATGATGGCTGAGCAGATAAACCGATTGTTCTTCGGGAATATAAAACTGCTGCAAGGACGCCTGAGTCATTTTCTTTTACCGCAATTGCAGCAACATGGTTTCCGGCGCTTCCAGGTAGCCCTTCCAGGCATTACAGAAGCGCGCGATGGTACCGCCGTCGATCAGGCGATGATCGCCTGCCCAGGTTGCGGTCATGATGGCGCGACGCTGCACCTCACCCTTTTCATCAAAGCGCGGCAGCCATTGGGTCTTGCCGATCGCCACGATCGCCGATTCCGGGGCATTGATGATCGGTGACGCATAGGTGCCTCCCAGCGCGCCGATATTGGAAATGCTGATGGTGCCGCCCTTCAGGTCGCGTTGCTCCACGCGCCCTTCGCGCGCAGCGCTGGTCAGGCGTGCCACTTCACGGGCGATGTCCAGGACGGACAACGTCTCGACCTGCTTGATGTTAGGCACCAGCAACCCCACCTTGCTGTCCACCGCCATGCCCACATTACAGGCACTGTAGTAATGGATTTCATCGGCGGTCGCATTCAGGCGGGCATTGACAATCGGGTGTTCCGCCGCCGCCAAGGCTATCGCTTTCATGAAGAACGGCATCAGGGTCAAGCGTTCACCCAGCGCTTCCATCCTGGGCTTGAGGCGTGCCCTGAGCGCCAGCAAGTCGGTGATATCGAATTCTTCACCGTACTGAAAGTGCGGAATGGTGGTGGCTGATTCGACCATCCGCTTGGCCATCACGGCGCGAATGCCCCGCAATGGCTCCACGCGCACTTCCTCGGAGGTTGCCACGGGGGACGCACTTGCCGCAGTCGCTGCTTCCTGGCCAGGCTCAGCCTGCTCGACAAAATTCAGCACGTCTTCTTTCAATACCCGGCCATCCTTGCCCGAGCCGGGAATCGCTTCAAGATCCAGATTGTGTTCACGCACCAGGCGGCGTACCGCCGGGCTTGCCGGCACACGGCCGAAGGCGCCGCGCCTGAGCTGAGAAGCCTCTTGCGGTCGCTCAGAGGATGGCGCCGGTGTGCGCTCAGGCATTGAGGTGCCCGACGCCGCCGGGGTTTTCTGCTCCTGCTGCTGGGGAGCGGCCGGCGTGGGAGTTGCCTGCGCCTCTTCCTTGCCCTGGCTGCTTTCGTCATCCGCCTGATAACCAAACAAGGGGGCATGAACCTTGGCGATCTCACCCTTGGGCACATAAAGCCTTGTGATGCGCCCGGCTTCCGGGGCGGTTATTTCTACCAGGGCCTTATCGGTCATGATTTCGACCACGGGCTGGTCTTCTTCGATCACATCGCCTTCGGCGACATGCCACTCGACCACTTCACATTCCACAATACCTTCGCCGATATCGGGCAGCATGAAATCGCTCATTGTTTCTCTCCTGTGTGCGTCAAAATTCAACGCTTTGGCGAATCGCTTCAAAAATTTTCAAGTGGTCGGGCATGTACTCTTTTTCCAACGACAATGGAAAAGGCGTATCCAGCCCTGTCACACGAGCAATGGGCGATTCCAGGTACAGGAAACAACGTTCTTGTATCGTCGCCGCAATTTCACCGGCAAAGCCACCGGTAAGCGGTGCTTCATGGGTAATCAGCAAACGACCGGTCTTGAGCACGGACTCCACGACAGTTTCCGTATCCCAAGGCGAGATGCTGCGCAAATCGATCACTTCACAGGAAAAACCCGCCTCTTCAGCCAAAGCGACCGCCTTGTCGATCACTTCCATCTGCGCACCCCAACCCACCAGCGTGATATCCGTGCCTTCCTTGAGGACCTCGGCTTCACCGATAGGCAGCTGGTAATCCTCTTCGGGCACCTCGCCCACCGAGGCGCGATAGAGTCGCTTGGGCTCGAAGAAGATCACCGGGTCGGCATCGCGAATCGCCGCGAGCAGCAGCCCCTTGGCCTGGTAAGGGTTGCGCGGAACGACAATCTTTACCCCGGGGGTATGCGCAAAATAGGCCTCGGGTGACTGGGAGTGGTAAAGCCCCCCATGGATACCACCGCCGTAGGGGGTACGAATTGTCAGGCCACCGACGTTGAACAGATCGCCCGAACGGTAGCGGAACTTGGCGGCTTCGTTGACGATCTGGTCGAACGCCGGAAAGATGTAATCGGCAAACTGAATTTCCGCCACGGGCACCGAGCCCTGGGCGGCGAGGCCGTTGGCAAAGCCGATGATGCCCTGCTCCACCAGTGGCGTATTGAAGCAGCGCGCTCTGCCGTACTTGCCCTGAAGGTTGCTGGTGGCCCGGAAAACGCCACCGAATATGCCGACATCTTCACCGAAGCAGATGACTTTCTCGTCTTCGGCCATGGCAATATCCAGGGCATTGTTGATCGCTTGCAAGAGGTTCATCGTCGGCATGTCATGATTCTCCCTGGTCGATGGTGGAGACACTGACATCCGGGTCCAGGGACTGCGCCCCGCGGGGATAAGCATCGGGATACTTGCGAATGTGCGTCTTTAGCTGGTCGAACTGGCGCTGCAAGGCCGGGGTGATTTCGGCATACACATCACTCACCAGGGTATCCAGGGCGGGCGCCGGACGTTTCTGGGCACGCTTCATGGTTTCAAGCACTTCCTGGCGCAGGCTTTCCTGGAGTTGTTTCTCTTCTTCTTCGCTCCACCACGCTTGATTCAGCATCCAGTTCTTCATGCGCAGCACCGGGTCTTTTTCACGCCACTCCTCTTCTTCTTTCTTCAGGCGATAGCCGGAGGGGTCATCGGAAGACGAATGCGCTGCCGAGCGGTAGGTCATGGCTTCGATCAGCACCGGCTTGTTGTTTTCCACGGCAATGCGGCGGGCTTTCTGGGTGGCCTGGTACACCGCCAGGATATCGTTGCCGTCGACACGAATCACGTGCATGCGATAACCGAAGGCACGCGGCGCGATACCGTCGGCGGCAAACTGCTCGACCGCCGGCGTGGAAATGGCATAGCCATTATTGCGACAGAAGAAGATGACCGGCACTTCATGCACGGCGGCCATGTTGAGCGCGGCATGAAAATCGCCTTCCGAGGCGGCGCCTTCGCCAAAGAAGGTCAAGGTGCATTGACCGTCACCTGCCAGCTTCTGTCCATAGGCATAACCGGTGGCCTGGGGGATCTGGGTGGCAAGCGGTGAGGAGATGGTCATGTAATGCAGTTTGCGAGAGCCGTAATGCACCGGCATCTGGCGACCCTTGCCATAGTCGAGTTCATTACCGAACAGCTGGTTCATGAATTCATCGAAGCTGAAACCGCGATATACCAGGGCACCTTGTTCACGGTATTGCGCCATGATCATGTCGGCATCATCCAGGGCCGCGGCCGCCCCGATCACCGCGGCTTCCTCGCCGGTACATTGCATGTAGAAACTCAGCCGCCCTTGGCGCTGAGCGGCAAGCATGCGCTCGTCAAGGATGCGAGTGGCCAACATGGAACGGTAAATACGCCGCGCCTGGTCACGCTCAAGCTCGGGTGCCTGGGCGCCGGGATAAAGCTGCCCATCGGGCCCCAGCAGGCTGAACGTGGGAATGGAATACTCGTCACCGGTCAAGAATGCCGGTTCATGGGTATACTGAGTTGTCATGGTTGTTATCCTTTTGCCCCTTTTGAGGGCATTGTTGACTGTCATTTACTATTATGCCAGAGGATTACCCCAACATAGGTCAACGCAACAGACTAAACACTAACGCAGCAACATTATTTTTGTCATTCGACTTAGGTCATATATATGTCCTGGTGAACATGAATATCCTTAAAGCTTTCAGCGCACTGAAATAGGATATAAACGCTTTCTAAAAAGGCAGCACGTCGCTGAAGCCGATACCCAGTACAACAACGAGCACCACAACGATAACGACGATAGTGGTAGTAGAAGGCATTTTCTCTTCCTTTCAGTAGTGATTGGTTTTTTAGCTTAGTCGCCATCGTCCTTTTACGCACATGCGCGAAAAAGGGCTAGATGTGAAACGTCACCGGCCCCTGTAATAAGCATTATATTCAATAAGCCTTCAAGCGGCGTTGCACCTGCTCGAAGGTACTGTCCACACTCAGGGCCAACAAGCCGATCAAGAGCGCGCCCTGCACCACATAGGCGGTATTGCCATTGACGATACCGGCAATAATGGGGTCACCCAGGTTACTCGCCCCCACCGTTGCCCCCAGCGCCGCCGTTGCGATATTGATGGTCACGGAGGTACGAATACCCGCCAGTATCACCGGGGCTGCCATGGGCAACTCTACCTGGCGCAAGATCTGCCCGCTGGTCATTCCCATCGCCTGGGCGGCTTCCTTGATCCCGGCATCCACTTCCTGCAGGCCGGTCAGCGTATTGCGCACGATCGGCAATAACCCATACAGCATCAAGGCGACAATAATCGGCAAGGTGCCAAAGCCCAGCACCGGCACCGCCAGCGCCAGCACGGCAACCGGCGGAAACGTCTGGCCTATCGAGGCTAACTGGGACACCAACGGCAGAAAATCCCGGCCCTTGTTGCGGGTCACGGCAATGCCTGCGGCCAAGCCGACCGTAATGGTCACCAGGGCGGCAATGGCCACCACGAACAGATGACGCCCCAGCAGCAGGCTGAAATCGACGCGGCTATAAATCACACTGCGAACATCCGGCTCGAACAAGCGGAAAACGCCTTCCAGCTGAGCCATGCCCGTCACCGCAAGCCCTAGCAGCGACAGCCATACCAGAGGGATGCCCAGTTGCCACGGCGAGCGGGCGTTGTGGGTGGCGGACTTAGTGCTCACGTTGATGCCCTTGATCCGCCTTGGACTCACGGATCAGCTTGCGCATCGAAAGCTCTCCCACCGGCCTCTCATGAGGGTCGACCACCGTCAGGCGTTCGGTATGATCCCGCAACATGACGGATAACGCCTGGCGCAATGTCATGCTGCCGGGAACGCGGGACTCGGCGGGCAAGGTCGAACCGAGCGGCAGCATATGATCCGCCACCCGGGCCAGCCCTGCCTGCTTCAAGCCTCGCTCGACCCCTCCCAGCATGGATTCGACGAACTTGTCCGCCGGCTTGTGCAATAACTCCAGCGGCGTTCCTTGTTGCACCACCCGTCCGGCACGCATGACCACCAGATGATTGGCCAGCTGCAGGGCTTCATCGATGTCATGGGTGACGAACACGATGGTTTTATGCAGGCGCGCTTGCAGGGCGCGCAGCTCTTCCTGGAGTTTTTCCCGGGTAATGGGGTCAAGCGCCCCGAACGGCTCATCCATCAGCAGAATATCGGGGTCCGCTGCCAGGGCGCGGGCCACCCCGACACGCTGCGCTTGCCCTCCCGAGAGTTGATGCGGGAATTTATGCGCAAACTCTTCCACCGGCAACCCCAGCAGGTCCATGAGCTCCTCGACACGGGCATGCACCTTTGCACTCGGCCATTTCAATAATCGGGGTACCAGTCCAATGTTGCGGGCTACCGTCCAGTGCGGGAACAAGCCGGTACTTTGAATGACGTAGCCGATACGCCTGCGCAGCTGGACGGCATCGAAGTCGCGGATTGCCTGTCCGTCCAGCGAAATTCTGCCTTCAGTGTGTTCAAGCAACCGGTTGATCATGCGCAAGGTGGTGGACTTGCCACAGCCCGAGGTACCGACCAAGGCACAGAAATCGCCTTTGGCGATTTTCAGCGAAACATCATCCACGGCCAGCTCATCGCCAAAGCGCTTGGTGACATGGAAAAGTTCAATCATTTCGCCCCTCCCGGGCGCAGGAAATCACTGACAGCGCCCAGCAAGGCATCTGCCACAGAAGCCATCAACAAGATGGGTAACGCACCTAGCAGAACCATGTCCATGGCTGCCTGTCCCAGCCCTTGAAATACGAAGGTGCCAAAGCCACCGGCACCGATCAGCGCCGCCACCGTGGTCAGCCCGATAGCCTGGACGGTGGTGATACGTACCCCTTCAAGCATGACCGGCAACGCCAGCGGCAAGCGCACCTGCAAAAATACCTGCCGCGTGCTCATGCCCATACCGTGAGCGGCATCGATCACCGCCGGGCTGACCTCCTCAAGGGCAATAAAGGTATTGCGCACCATGGGCAACAGGCTATAAGCCACCAGGGCCACCAGGGCGGGGGCCCAGCCAATCCCACTGATGCCCAGGGAGGCGGCTAGCGGCACATTGGCAGCAAGCCAGGCGAGAGGGGCAAGCAGCAGCCCGAACAGCGCCAGGCTGGGAATGGTCTGCAGGAAATTGAGCACAGCGAAGGCCGCTTTTTGGCCCCCGGGGTAGCGGCGCATGAGCAGGGCCAGCCCCATGCCTAGCATCAGGCTGATGCCTACCGCCGTGCCTACCAGTTCAAGGTGTTGACGAAAGGCCGTGAAAAACTGCTCGCTGCGGCTGTGGTATTCGCGCATCAATGCCAGGGGTTCAAGCCACAGAGCCAGGCATAGCCACCATAACAGGCCGATGGGTATCAGCAGGCTCCAGCTCCAGATGCGCGCCAATGCCAAGCGTGTGCGTAGCTCGACCAATGCCAGCAGCAGGACGAAAAGCGTCACCCAGAAACCCGCGCCAATCCCCAGGCGCGCCTGGGGCAAGTCGCTATCCACCAGGCGGTGAATGGCGATTATCAAGGCGAAGGGCATCAAGCCGAGCAGCGCCATGACAATTGCCAGCATCGCCCTGTAGGCGCCCCGGTAATGGCGTTGATCAGCCATGCAACTCAGGCCAATCAGCGCCAGGATCAGCCCCGCCCCGAGCAAGGTGCCCGGCCAACCCAGGGCGCTAAACACAGGGTATCCTGTACCGGAAACGATTCGGTTGGGCGCCACACTGACGATTTCCAGGCCCAGAAAGGCCCCCAGGGCGAGCGTGCTCAATAGCAGGAGCACCCAGTTAGGCGAAAACCAGCAAAGCCGGCCCTTAGCGACCGGCAGGGGGTCTTTCAACGACATTAGCGACTCAGGGTATCGAGATACTCGGTTGCTACCTGGGCGGGAGGCAGGCCATTGACTGCCACGTCGGCATTCAATGACTGCAAGGTTTCAAGGTCGAGCGTTACAAACACTTCTTCCAGGAGGGTTTCGATCTCAGGATAACGCTCCAGGGTGCTTTCGCGGACCACCGGTGCCGGCTGGTAAACCGGCTGGACGCCAAGCGAGTCTTCCAGCACCACCAGATCCAGCGCCTTGAGGCCCCCGTCGGTGCCATAGGTCATCGCAGCATTGACCCCACTGGTCTGTTGGGCCGCCGCACGCATGGTGGCTGCCGTATTGCCTCCGGAAAGCACCAGGAGCTGATCCGGTCCCAATTCAAACCCATAGGCCTGCTGGAATGCCGGCAGCGCCTGCTCCGACTCGACGAATTCGGCACTGGCGGCCAGCTTGAAGTCACCGTCCTCTTCCAGATAGGTCGCCAGATCCTCAAGCGTTTGCAAGTCATGTTCCCGCGCCAGCTCGCCACGTACGCTTATCGCCCAGGTGTTATTGGCGTCGGCGGGTGTCAACCAGACCAGGTCATTTTCCGCGTCTTTCTCACGCACGGTTTCATAGGCTTGGTCGGCATCGTGCCAGATATCGCTGCCGGTCATGTCGAAGAAAAAAGCCCCGTTGCCGGTGTACTCCGGATAGATATCTATTTCTCCCGCCATCAGCGCTCCCCTTACCACGCTGGTGCTCCCCAGCTGCAGCCGATTTTGCGTGGGTATACCGCCTCGCTCCAGGGTCTGCAGAACCAATTGTCCCAGGACGGCGCCTTCGGTATCGATCTTGGAAGATACCGAGACGGGTTCCTCGGCATGGGCGGATCCCACACTCAACGCCGTGATGGCAAGGAGTGAGGTCAATGGCTTGGCGAAAAACAACATGGCAAGTACCACCTTAGGCTGTGAGATGTCATTCGAGTATAAGAGCCGAATGCGTTGATGTCAGACTTCCTGTAGCAAGCAATTCCGTCAAGTAGTTGTGGTTGCTTGTATCAGGCGCTTGTATCAGGTGCTTCTGTATCAGGTGCTTCCACCACCCAGGTGGTGCCTTCGCGAGAATCCTTGAGCACGATGCCCAGGGCTGCGAGCTCATCGCGGATTGCATCTGCCTTGGCAAAATCCTTGGCTTTCTTGGCCTCGGCACGTGCGACGATCCTGGCTTCGATTTCTTTCTCGGGCAGAGAAAGTGCTGCCGATTGGCCTTTGAGAAAGTCTTCCGGCACCTGTTGCAGCAATCCCAGTATTCCTCCCAAGCGCTTGAGCTCGAACGCTAGCACTGGGACGTTTTGCGGGTCTTCCTTTTTGGCACGGTTCAGTTCGCGGGCCAGATCGAACATCACGGAAAGCGCTTCCGGCGTATTGAAGTCGTCGTCCATGGAGGCAACGAAGCGCTCGAAAAAGCGCGACGGCAAGTCTTGCTCTTCGACCTGGGTATCTTCCAGGACCACGCCTTCAAGGGCGTTGTAGAAACGTTCCAGGGACTTGCGCGCGTCCGACAGCGATTCCGGGGTGTAGTTGATCGGGCTGCGGTAGTGGCTGGCCACCAGCAGGTAGCGCACCACTTCCGGGTCGTGATGCGCCAGCACCTCGCGGATGGTAAAAAAATTACCCAGCGATTTAGACATTTTCTCGTGATTGATCCGCACCGCGCCGGCGTGCATCCAGGTGTGCACGTAGGGCTTACCGGTGGCGGCTTCGCTCTGCGCTATCTCGTTTTCATGATGCGGAAATGTCAGGTCCGGCCCGCCTCCGTGAATATCGAAGGTATCGCCCAGGCAGCAGGTGGACATCGCCGAGCATTCAATATGCCAGCCGGGACGCCCGTCTCCCCAGGGCGAGGACCAGCTGGCTTCACCCGGCTTGGCCGCTTTCCACAACACAAAATCCAGGGGATCTTCCTTGTGGACGTCCACGTCGACACGGGCCCCCGAACGCATGGCATCCAGATCGCGGTTATTGAGCTTGCCGTAACCTTCGAACTTGCGAACCCGATAATAGACATCACCGTTATCCGCCGCATAGGCAAAACCCTTGGCGATCAAGGTTTCAATCATGGCGATGATGTCATCGATATAGCCGGTGGCGCGTGGTTCTATGTCCGGGGGCAGCACCTTCAGGCGGGCTTCATCTTCATGCATCGCCTCGATCATGCGCTCGGTCAGCGCCGTGATACTTTCCTGGTTATCGCTTGCCCGCTTGAGAATCTTGTCGTCGATATCGGTGATATTGCGCACATAGGTCACTTCAAAGCCACGTTCACGCAAGTAACGCGAGATGACATCGAACGCCACCATGACCCGGGCATGGCCCAGGTGACAGTAGTCGTAAACGGTCATGCCGCACACATACATGCGCACCTTACCCGGTTCGATGGGCGTGAAGGGTTCCTTGCGGCGCGTCAACGTATTGTAAATCTGCATACTGCGTTACCCCTCTCAGCCCTTCTTCTTGATCTTGGCCCAGCTATCCTTGAGACCCACCGTCCGGTTGAACACTAACTTGCCATTGACGCAGTCGTGGCGATCGGCGCAAAAGTAGCCTACCCGCTCGAACTGGAAACGCGCTTCGGGCAACGCCTCGGCCAAGCTCGGCTCACCGATGGCCTGACAGACCCTCAGGGAGTCCGGGTTGAGGTGCTCCAGAAAATCCGCGTCCTTGTCACGATCGGGCTGTTCCACCATGAACAGGTTGTCGTACAGGCGCACTTCCAGGGGCACACCATGCTTGGCGCTGACCCAATGAATCACCCCTTTGACCTTGCGCCCTTCCGGGTTCTTGCCCAGGGTGTCGAAATCCACCGAGCAATGCAGTTCCTGGATCTCGCCGGCGTCGTCCTTGATTACCTCATCGCAGCGAATCACATAGCTGTTACGCAGACGGACTTCCTTGCCAGGCGCCAGGCGGAAGAATTTCTTGGGCGGCTCTTCCATGAAATCATCAGCGTCGATCCAGAGTTCCCGATTGAACGGCACCTGGCGTACCGCCATGTCTTCGCGAGCGGGATGCCCCGGCACTTCATAGACGTCTTCGTGGTCTTCCGCGACGTTGGTCAAGACCACCTTCAAGGGCTTGAGCACGCACATGGCGCGCTGGGCGTTATCTTCAAGGTCCGAGCGAATCGCATGAGTCAGCATGGCGATATCCACCAGGCCGCCATCGGCACGGGTCACGCCGATCATGTCGCAGAACTTGCGAATCGAGGCGGGGGTGTAGCCTCGGCGACGCATGCCCGAGATCGTCGGCAGGCGCGGGTCATCCCAGCCATCCACGATGTCTTCATCCACCAGCAGCTTGAGCTTGCGCTTGGAGGTCAGGGTGTAATTCAGGTTGAGCCTGGCAAATTCGATCTGGCGTGGCCGGGCCGGTACCGGCAGGTTATCCAGAAACCATTCGTACAATGGGCGATGGTCTTCAAATTCCAGCGTACATACCGAATGCGTGACGCCCTCCAGCGCATCGGATTGACCATGCGTGAAATCATAGGAGGGATAAATTTTCCAGGCATCACCGGTCTGGTGGTGGTGCGCATGACGCACGCGATAAAGGATGGGGTCGCGCAAATTGATGTTGGGCGCGGCCATATCGATCTTGGCGCGCAACACTTTCCCACCTTCGGCAAATTCTCCCACGCGCATACGCTCGAGCAAATCGAGGTTTTCCTCGGCACTGCGCTCACGATAAGGGCTCGGCTTGCCCGGTTCGGTCAGGGTGCCGCGATATTCACGAATTTCATCGGGGGAAAGATCGTCCACATAGGCCTTGCCTTCACGGATCAGGTGTTGCGCCCAGGCGTATAACTGATCGAAATAATCGGAGGCAAAGCGCACGTCGCCGGCCCATTGAAAGCCTAGCCATCTTACGTCTTCCTTGATCGCATCGATGTAGGCCTGTTCTTCCTTGGCCGGGTTGGTATCATCAAAACGCAAATGACAGTCACCACCAAACTGCTCGGCCAGGCCGAAATTCAGGCAAATCGACTTGGCATGGCCGATATGCAAGAAGCCGTTGGGCTCCGGCGGAAAACGCGTGACGATCTTGGTGAGCTTACCGGCCTCGATCTCTTCACGTATCTGGTTGCGAATGAAATTCGGCGCAGCGGTGGTTTCGGTGGTCATGGTTATGTCAAAAACCTCATGGCTCGTAGTGAATGGCGTGCCAGTTGTCCGGCTGGACGATATGTCAGGAGTGTTCGACAATGGCGGACTTCGCGGTTCAAGGCAAAACCGCTATTATAACGTGACGCCCCTACACAGCGCCAAGGCGAATGCCTTTATTGAACAGGAATTTATCGATGATCGTACTACAGACTAATTATGGTGATATCACCATCGCCCTCAATCATGAAAAAGCCCCCGTGACGGCCGCCAACTTTGAGCAATATGTGCGCGATGGCTTCTACGACAATACGCTGTTTCATCGTGTCATCGACGGCTTCATGATTCAGGGCGGCGGGTTCGACAAGGACTTCAACCAGAAGCCGACACGCGACCCTATCGAAAACGAAGCCGACAGTGGCCTCAAGAATACCTTGGGAACGGTTGCCATGGCACGCACTCAGGATCCTCACTCCGCCACCGCCCAGTTCTTTATCAACATCAACGATAACAGCTTCCTGGATCACAGTGGCAAGAGTCTACAGGGCTGGGGCTACACGGTGTTCGGCGAAGTTGTCGACGGCATGGATGTGGTTGACAAGATTCGCTCGGTCAAGACGACCCGGCGCGGCATGCATGCGGACGTTCCCGCCGAGGATGTCGTTATCGAGCGCGCTTATGTGAAGGAAGATGATGACAACGGTGCCGGAAAAGCCGAATAACACCGGAGAGTTTATGCGCACCCTGTTCATCTCCGACCTGCACCTTAACACCGATGCTCCCGAGGTCACTCGGGGGTTGCTGCGTTACTTGCAACAGACCGCCTGCGGTGCAAAATCCCTGTTCATCCTGGGAGATCTATTCGACGCCTGGATCGGCGATGACCTTCTTGACCAGGCCGGCATGCCATTGGCCGACATCGCTCATGAAGTGATCCAGGGGTTGCGTGAGCTTACCGATAACGGCACTCGGGTTTTCCTGATGCACGGGAACCGTGATTTCTTGCTGGGCGATCGTTTCATCCAGGCCTGTGGCGCTACCTTGCTTCAGGATCCGGCCTATATGGAGCTACAGGGCATCCCCCTGCTGCTGCGTCACGGGGACAGCTTATGTACCCGGGATGAAGCCTATATGGCATTTCGTGAGCAGGCGCGCAATCCCGCCTGGCAGGCTCAGATACTGGCCTTGCCGCTTGACCAGCGTCTGGCGCTTGCCAAGAGCCTGCGCTTGCAATCGGGTGAAGCCAACGCCGACAAGAGCGAGGCCATCATGGATGTCACCCATCAAGAAGTGGTGGATAGCATGGCGCATTACGGCGTGGCCTGCATGATCCATGGCCATACTCACCGCCCTCAAGTGCATGCATTGCATGTGGAGGGCATGCCGGCAAAACGCTATGTGCTGGGGGATTGGAGCCGTGAATACGGCTGGGATATTGTGATCGAGGGTTCTGAAGACACGCATCCCGAACCGCAATTGAGGCAGTTCCCGTTGCAGGAACCCCCTCGATAAGAAGAACGCACTACAAGCAACGGCGTTGAGGAATTCATCCCCAACGCCGTTGCTTTTTTCCGGTGCTCTTTTCCGGGGCTCTTTTCCGCTCAGCGCCGTTCGATGTCGGCTTCCTGACGCAACTCCTCGAGCAAGCCCTGAATCACCCCCTGGGCGCGCAGCTGCTCGGCCATTCGCGCGACAAAGGCTTCCATCTGCTGGTCCACGTCACCGCTGCTTACGCTTTCCAGGGCAATCACGGCGACGCCGTCAGGTGTCTCGACCTGTGCATAGCGAGACTCGCCCTGCTCAGGACGCGCCATACGAAATGCCGCCTGAATCACCGCCTGAGGCACTTGGCTATCGGTCTGGCGACCGACATTTTCAGCTTGCTGCCAATCCAGCGACAAGGATTCCCCCTGACGCAACGCCTCGATGTACTCTTCAGCTTGTTCATGCAGGGCCTGCTGCTGTTTTTCAGCGCTGACAGCCTCTTGCACCTCCGAGCGAACCTCTTCCAAGGGCAACTGGGTGGCATCACGGTGTTCGGCCACACGTAACACCAGGCGCCGATCTTCATCTAATTCGATGACTTCACTGTTATAGCCCTCTTCCAGCACGTCTTTACTGAACGCTTCTTCCATGACGCCGGGTTCAGACAGCACGCCCTGCCCTTCATTGCGCGCCAACCAGTCGCTTTCGTGCAAGGTCAGTCCAAGGTCATCGGCAACGCTTGCCAGATCATCGGCGGCAAAGCTTTCATCGATAAGCCGCTGAACTTTCTGGTTGAACTCATCGCGCACCTGGCGCAAGGCAAGCTCACGATGCAACGTCTCACGCATATCCTCAAACGCTGGCCGCTCAAGCTCAGTCACCTTGAGCAAGTGAAAGGCGCCATCCATCTCCACCACATCGGAGACTTCTCCCACCTCCAGGTCAAACGCAGCTTCATCGAAGGCATCGCCGAAGAAGCCGCGACTGATAACCCCGAGGTCACCGCCCCTTTCGACAGTGGCCGTATCGTCTGAATACCTGGCCACCACATCGCTGAACGACTCGCCTTCTTCCAGCTCCTCAAGCGCTGTTTCAATCTTTTCACGCGCTTGTTCACGGTTGCGCTCACCATTGAACGTGACCATGACGTGCGAGACGCGACGGTCGGCGTCAGCCGTCTGTTCACGCCAGGCTTGACGCAACTGTTCCTCGCTGATCTCGACATCCTCTGCCATCGCTTCGCGATCAATCAGCACATATTCCAGGCGGACTTGTTCCGGGCGCTGAAAGCGTTGCGCATGCTCCTGATAATACGCCTGAAGCTCCGCTTGACTGACAGAGGGCGTTTCTTCGAGCTGCTCGGGGGTCAGCGTCACATAGCGGAAACTACGCTGCTGACGTTGCAATTCAGCAAGCCGCTCCTGCTCGCTGGGCAAGCTGAACTCACTGAATGCCAACCCTTGCTGGAGTTGCTGACGCTTGATGTCGACCCGTAATTCATCGCGAAACGATAGCGGTGTATAGCCAGCGCTCGACAGTCGATTACGAAACAGCTCCTCGGAAAAGCGACCGCTTTGATCCTGAAATTCGGGCAGGCTGACGATCAGCTGATCCAGCTGCTCGTCTGATACGTATAAGCCGCCTTCTTCAGCATATTGCCTGAGCAAACGTTCGGTAATCAGCTGATTCAACACCTGATTGCGCAGTTCGCGTTCCTGCTCCGGCGGTACCTGCCCCGAACGCAGGGCTCGCTGCACCTCCAGTTCCACCTGCTGACGCATGATCGGCTGGCCGTTCACACTGGCAACCTCTTCAGGGTCACTGCCAAACAAGCCAAACAGGGATTCAACGCCGAAAAGTGCCATGGCAGCCACCACGACACCGATAATGATCTTGGCGCCCCAGCTTCTGGAGCGGTCTCGAATACTTTGCAGCATACTAGCCTCGGGCAAACACAGCCAAACGTGACAAACCTGATAACCTCAGGCCAATAAATGACATGGGCGCATCGCTAAAAAGCGATGCGCCCATGAAAGTCATGACGACAGGTACGCAATTAGTTGACGGCGTCTTTCAACGCCTTGCCGGCCTTGAAGCTTGGCACCTTGGCCGCGCTGATTTCAATCGGCTGTCCGGTTTGCGGATTGCGGCCGGTACGTGCTGCCCGCTCCTTGATGGTGAAAGTACCAAAGCCTACCAGGGAAACACTATCGCCTTTCTTGAGGCTATCGGTGACGGACTCCACCATGGCATCCAATGCGCGGGTTGCTGCTGCTTTGGGTATATCGGCAGATGCAGCAATGGCTTCAATCAGCTCGGACTTGTTCACACTTCACCCCTTGACTGTTTCAAAAAATGGCTCTGAACGGCATGACAATCGGACGACTTGGCGATCACAGCATAGCTGCATTTTATAGCAATGCGGTGAAACCTCTGTCAAGAAAACATGCCGTGGAATGCCCGCCACACAAGGCTTTGGGCACTTATATCTCGATCATTCACACGAAGAACTTTAACTAAAGAACTCTTGAAAAAAGCACTAAAGAGCTCTTGAAAAAAGCGCTAATGAGTGCTCGCAACTGCTTTAGAAGAAAACACTTCCTCAGTACTGGAAGCTGCATGGTTGTCCATGTTTTTTTCAACTAACGCAACCGCCAGAACATCGTCGACCCAGCGTACCGGACGAATATCCAATGCTTCCTTGATATTCTCGGGTATTTCCTTGAGATCGCGACGGTTTTCCTCTGGAATCAAGACCGTCTTTATACCACCGCGACGCGCCGCCAGCAATTTCTCCTTGAGTCCACCGATCGGTAACACTTCCCCTCTCAGATTGACTTCACCGGTCATGGCCACGTCACAGCGCACCGGACGGTTGGTGTAGGCTGACACCATGGCCGTCACCATGGCCACACCGGCACTCGGTCCATCCTTGGGTGTCGCGCCTTCCGGCACGTGGATATGCAGGTCTTCATGCTCGAAGCGCTCCGGATCAATCCCGTAGCTCAAGGCTCTGGCACGCATCACTGTCTGGGCAGCACTGACCGACTCCTTCATCACATCGCCCAAGGAACCGGTCTTGTTGAGGCGCCCCTTGCCAGGCGTCACCACCGACTCGATATACAGGAGTTCGCCCCCCACAGAAGTCCAGGCGAGCCCCGTCACGCGGCCTACCTGATCCTCCTGATCCGCCAAGCCGTAGCTGTAGCGGCGCACACCGGCATACGCTTCTATCTGCTCTGCGCCCAGCACTTGAGGGGACAGGTCACCCTTGTCACGCTCACGTTCGAGACGTTCACGCAGCACCTTACGGCAAACCTTGGCAATCTGGCGCTCCAGCTCGCGCACCCCGGCTTCACGCGAATAATATCGAATCAGCTCGAGCAGAGCGCTGTCTTCCAGGCTTAATTCGTCTTTTTTCAGGCCATTGGCTTCAAGCTGCTTGGGCAGCAGATAGCGCCTGGCAATCGCCAGTTTTTCATCCTCGGTATAGCCCGGCAGCCGAATGATCTCCATACGATCCAGCAGCGGACCCGGTATATTCATCGAGTTGGCGGTACAGATGAACAAGGTTTCCGAGAGGTCGTAATCAAGCTCGAGATAATGATCACTAAATTTATCGTTCTGCTCCGGATCGAGCACTTCCAGCAGCGCCGAAGCGGGATCGCCACGGTGATCCATGCCCAGCTTATCCACTTCATCCAACAGGAAGAGCGGATTTTTCACGCTGGCACGGGTCATGCGCTGCATCAGTTTACCCGGAAGCGAGCCGATGTAAGTGCGGCGATGCCCGCGGATTTCCGATTCATCGCGAACGCCGCCCAACGCCAGGCGGACATACTTGCGATTGGTCGCGCGAGCGATGGACTGCCCCAGGGAGGTCTTGCCTACCCCAGGCGGACCCACCAGACACAACACAGGCCCCTTGAGCTTACGCACACGCTTTTGTACCGCCAGGTACTCAAGAATGCGGGCCTTGACCTCATCCAGACCATAGTGGTCTTCATCGAGTATCTTTTGCGCCTTGACCAGATCATGCTTGACGCGCGTGCGTTTTTTCCAAGGCACGGCTACCAGCCAATCCAGATAGGTACGCACCACTGTCGCCTCGGCAGAGTTAGCCGCCATCATCTTGAGCTTGTTGAGCTCCTGGGTGGCCTTTTCCTCGGCGTCCTTGGGCATCCCCGCTTCCTGGATAGCCTGTTCGTACTTCTCAGTCTCATTGGGCACATTGTCCAGCTCACCCATTTCTTTCTGGATGGCCTTCATCTGCTCATTGAGATAGTACTCACGCTGGGTCTTTTCCATCTGCTCTTTCACGCGCGAGCGGATGCGCTTTTCGACTTGAAGCAGGTCGATTTCCGACTCGATAAGCGCCATCAAGTGCTCGATACGATCACGCACCCGATCCATCTCGAGCAGTTCCTGCTTATCGCCGATCTTGAGCGACAGGTGGGCACAGATGGTATCCACCAGGCGGCTTGGATCTTCGATGCCAGCCAATGAATTCAACACTTCATTGGGCACTTTCTTGGATAATTTGACGTATTGCTCGAATTGGTTGAGCAATACGCGCACCAGGGCTTCCTGCTCACGGCTGGTCAGCGGATGACTGTCGCGTGCCATCAGGTGAGCCTGGGTATATCCCTCGGCATTTTCTTCGATATCCAGCACATCGGCACGGAAGCTACCTTCAATCAACACCTTGACAGTGCCATCGGGTAGTTTCAGCAGCTGCATGATGTCGGCAACGGTTCCCATGGCGTACAGGTCCGCATTATCCGGTTCATCTTGCGCTGCTTCGCGCTGAGCGACGAGCAGGACACGCTTGTCGGCTGCCATGGCAGCTTCCAGCGCCTGGATCGATTTTTCACGACCGACAAAAAGCGGCATGACCATTTGCGGGTATACAACCACATCCCGCAACGGCAAAAGGGGCAGACATTGTGTCTGTTCGGCGTTCTGCTGCATCGCAGACGTTCCTCAACAAATCGGATGGGTACTTGAAAATGCTAGCTAACAGCAAGGGGTCGCCTAGGCGACCCCTTGATATGGCACAAGCGGTTAAAGCTAGGCCGAACTGAGTACACCAGCTTCAGCCATCAGTGCCGTCAACCCGCTCTTCTTCCTGCTGCGCATACATCAACAGCGGCTCACTTTCCCCTGCAATGACCGAGGCATCGATAACTACCTTGCTGACACCTTCCAGTGAAGGAATTTCATACATGGTGTCCAGCAATACCGATTCGAGGATCGAGCGCAATCCACGAGCTCCCGTCTTGCGCTCCATGGCCTTGATGGCTACGGCACGCAAGGCATCTTCACGAAACTCAAGCGTCACATCTTCCATCTCAAACAACTTGGCATACTGCTTGATCAGGGAGTTCTTGGGCTCCGTCAGAATTTGCACCAGGGCGTCTTCGGTCAACTCCGTCAAGGTCGCAATCACCGGTAGACGTCCGACAAACTCGGGAATCAGGCCAAACTTGACCAAATCATCCGGCTCGACATCGGCCAACAGCTCTCCCACGCCCCGCGAAGATTCCTTGCTCTTAACACTGGCATTGAAACCGATTCCACCTTTCTCAGCGCGGTCACGGATGACTTTTTCCAGTCCGGCAAAGGCACCGCCGACAATAAACAGGATTTTACCCGTATGGACCTGGACAAACTCCTGCTGCGGGTGCTTGCGGCCGCCTTGCGGCGGAACGGAGGCGGTCGTGCCTTCGATAAGCTTGAGAAGCGCTTGCTGCACCCCTTCCCCGGATACGTCACGCGTAATGGAGGGGTTGTCCGACTTGCGTGAAATCTTGTCGATTTCGTCGATATAGACGATACCGCGCTCGGCTTTTTCGACGTCGTAGTCACACTTCTGCAACAGCTTCTGAATGATATTTTCGACGTCTTCGCCGACATACCCAGCTTCCGTCAGGGTAGTGGCATCGGCAATGGTAAACGGCACATTCAATAGACGCGCCATTGTTTCCGCCAATAACGTCTTGCCGCTGCCCGTGGGGCCGATCAAGAGAATATTGGATTTACCCAGCTCGACATCAGTTTCCTTGACACCACTGCGTAGCCGTTTGTAGTGATTGTAGACCGCCACGGACAGCACCATCTTGGCGCGATCCTGACCGATCACGTAGTCGTCCAGTGTATGGCGTATCTCGCGAGGTGTAGGCAGACGCTCTTCGTCGCTCTCGGCATCGGCTTCGAGAACTTCCTCGCGAATGATGTCATTACACAAGTCGACACACTCATCGCAGATATACACGGACGGGCCTGCAATCAGCTTGCGCACTTCGTTCTGGTTCTTGCCACAGAACGAGCAGTAAAGCAGCTTGCCGCCTTCGTCCTTGCCTTTGCCGTCGGCCATTCGCGTACCTCTGTCACTGCGGTGGCTTGCGCCACCGAAAAAGCTGGTTGGAAAAGCGGAGTTTCCTCACGCTATCAGGATGTGGGTCGCTTATCCAGTACCGCATCTATCAAGCCATATTCTCTGGCTTGTTCCGCGCTCATGAAATTGTCGCGATCCGTGTCACGTGACACAGTCTCGATGTCCTGGCCGGTATGGTGAGCCAGGATCTGGTTCAGGCGATCACGAATACCCAGAATTTCGCGGGTATGAATTTCGATATCGGATGCCTGACCTTGGTAACCGCCCAAAGGCTGATGAATCATCATGCGTGAATTCGTCAGGCAGAAGCGCTTCTCGGGGGCACCCCCTGCCAGCAACAATGCACCCATGCTGGCCGCCTGGCCGATACATACCGTAGAAACGTCGGGCTTGATGAACTGCATGGTATCGTAAATGGCCATACCTGCGGTCACGCCGCCACCTGGCGAATTGATATACAGGTGGATATCCTTATCCGGGTTTTCCGATTCCAGAAAGAGCAGCTGTGCCACGATCAGGTTGGCCATGTAGTCTTCGACCGGCCCAACGAGAAAGATGACACGCTCTTTGAGCAGACGTGAATAAATATCGTAGGCTCTTTCACCCCGGGCGCTCTGCTCGACCACCATGGGCACTAGGCCACCGGCATTTTGAATATCAAACTCACTCATTCAGTGATTCCTTGCGTCCGATAAGGGGAAGGCACACCCACAGAGACTTTATTTAACCTCCAGGTGCGCCATCTCGTTACAGCTGGATCAGGCGCTGGCTTGCTCGTCGTCCTCAACAGCTTCTTCGTCCTGCTCAGCTTGTTGCTGAGCCGCTGCCAAGGCTTGCTGATAAGACATTTCAACATCCTTGAGGCTAGCTTGCTCAAGCAGTTTATCCACGGCCTTTTCTTCAAGAATAGCGGATTTGACCTGCGTTTTTAGCTGGTCGTTATTCATGTAGTAGTTGACCACTTCCTCGGGATCCTGATACTGCTCGGCAAGCTCTTTCACCTTGGCCTTGATGGCTTCATCGTCAGCATCAAGCTCGTTGATCTTGATCACTTCCGCCAGCAACAAGCCTACTTGAACGCGCCCTTTGGCCTGCTCTTCAAAAAGCTCATTGGGTAGCTGAGTGACGTCGAATTCTTCGCCTAAACCAAACTGCTGGGCAGCTTGGCGCTTCATGCCGTCGACTTCTTGCTGTACCAGCGAACTGGGGACCGGGATTTCGTTGGCTTTCTTCAATGCATCAAGCACTTGCTGCTTGACTCGGTTATCCACCGCTTGAGAGGCCTCACGGGTCATGTTCTTCTTGATTTCAGCGCGGAATTTTTCCTTGTCACCGTCATCCACGCCAAAACGCTGAATGAATTCCTGATCAATTTCCGGCAAGACTTGGGTGCTGACTTTATGCACCTTGACCTTGAAGGTGGCTTCTTTGCCTGCCAGTTGCTCTGCCTGATAGTCCTCAGGGAACGTCACGGTGATCTCTTTTTCATCACCCGGCTTGGCGCCGACCAACTGTTCTTCAAAGCCTGGAATGAAATTACCCGAGCCCAGTATCAAATCATGGTTTTCGGCGCTACCACCCTCGAATGGCTCATCGCCGATGAAACCCTGGAAATCGATGGTGACTTGATCACCTTCCTGGGCGGCCTGATCCACTTCTTCCCAAGAAGCATTCTGCTTGCGCAGCGTTTCAATCATTTCATCGACATCCGCCTCGGTGACTTCTACTACCGGGCGTTCCACTTCGACACCTTCGATCGAAGCCAGTTCCACGACGGGGTAGACCTCCATCGTCGCCACGAACTCAAGATCTTTACCCGCTTCGTTAACATTTGCTTCGATTTGCGGATAGCCAGCGGGGTTCAACCCTTCGTCGGTAATGGCACTCACATAACGCTCACGCATTACTTCGCCCACGACTTCATTGCGCACGTCATGACCGTAGCGCTGACGCACCACTGCCATCGGCACCCTACCTTGGCGGAAACCATTCAAGCGAACGTTTTTCGCAGTGTCTTTCAAGCGGGTGTTGACGGCTTCATCGATTTCTGCTGCCGGAACCTGGACAGTGATACGGCGTTCAATCTGGGAGGTCGTCTCGACGGAAACTTGCATGAATTGTCCTCTACCGGCTGGCGTTATGTTGATTGCATTGAATAAGCTCAAGAGAGCAATTTTAAGAATCTTGACGCATGCTGGCAAGCGCCATGCTCGCAAGATGGGGGCAATATGGGTTATTTCAAGGGAAGATCAGTATCAATTACCCAGACTATTGCTTTGTGTGATCAGGATATAGAAATCACAAAGGCAATGCACAGGCCATGCGTAAAAATGCCGCAAGCAAGCGCTGCATTATACAGGGGATAGACTAACGGAGAGGAAGAACAAGAAGGGAGATGACATGAATATTCAGCATTCGAGGCAAATGGGGTGGATGATGGGGTTCGAACCCACGACCACCGGAGTCACAATCCGGGGCTCTACCGCTGAGCTACACCCACCATTACCTGAAGCTTTATCGCGTAGCTGTAAAAAATATTGCTTGCAAACAAGGTTGCAACATGGGGTGGATGATGGGGTTCGAACCCACGACCACCGGAGTCACAATCCGGGGCTCTACCACTGAGCTACACCCACCATTGCAATGATTCTCACATCTATGGCGATCTTTCTTTAATCCGCCTATCAAGCGACAAGAGCGCTTTATAGGTTATTCCCGTTACTGAGCTGCGGTCTGAAACCGATGAGCTATCAATGAGCAAACATTGATGGCGCGCCCAGCAGGAATCGAACCTGCAACCTACGGCTTAGAAGGCCGTTGCTCTATCCGGTTGAGCTATGGGCGCACTTGATGGTGATGAGCACCTGACCACAACCGAAACTTCCAGAAAACATTTATCTATCAGATTTTCTGTCAGTAGTGGTCGGGATGGAGGGATTCGAACCCCCGACATCCTGCTCCCAAAGCAGGCGCGCTACCAGGCTGCGCTACATCCCGACATCTTCTTGCCTGAGCCGGCTACGCTGCTTGGCTCAGGCGAGGCATATATTACGGATTTCTCCTCTAGAGTCAAGCGCCAATGGCGTGGCTATTTTCTAGATGCTTTGAGTTAAGGCCGTTGCATGCGAAAATTGCCCGTAGCATTCGGCTTCAAGACACCATGTCCTGTCACGGGGAAAAGACTTAATGACCGCCCAGCTTATCGATGGCAAAGCCATTGCCGCCCAAGTCCGCCAACAGGTTGCCGAGAAGATACGCTCGCGCCGTATGGCAGGTGCCAGAACTCCTGGTTTGGCAGTGGTACTTGTCGGCGGTGACCCTGCCTCTCAGGTATACGTCAACACCAAGCATCGCGCCTGCGAACAAGCCGGCATTCATTCCTTTCAACACGCCCTGCCTGAAACTACGACGCAACATGAGCTTGAAGCGCTGATTGATCAACTCAATGCCGACCCCGCCGTAGACGGCATTCTGGTACAACTACCTCTGCCGCCGCATCTCGAGGCAAGCTCGATCCTCGAGCGCATATTGCCCCACAAGGATGTCGATGGGTTCCATCCGTATAATCTGGGCCGCCTGGCTCAACGGATGCCCGCCTTGCGCCCCTGTACCCCCAAGGGCATCATGACCCTTCTTGAAAGAAGCGATATTGCTGTGCGCGGTCTGGATGCCACGGTAGTCGGTGCCTCAAATATTGTCGGCCGCCCCATGGCACTGGAGCTGATGCTAGCCGGCTGCACCACGACTGTCTGTCATCGTTTCACGCGCAACCTCGAAGCCCATGTCGCTCGGGCGGACCTAGTCGTGGTGGCCGTAGGCAAACCCGGAATTGTCAAAGGCGAATGGATCAAGCCGGGGGCTATCGTCATCGATGTGGGCATCAATCGCGGCGCAGACGGCTCACTCAAAGGGGACCTGGATTTCGAGCAGGCCTCTCAGCGTGCCGGGTTCATTACCCCGGTCCCCGGAGGCGTAGGTCCCATGACGGTGGCGACACTGCTGGAAAACACCTTATATGCGGCAGAAGACCACGACGCCATGCAACAGGGCTAAGCTGTGACTTTGTGGTCTGCACAAAGGCGGCCGCTCACTCTGACGGAGAATTCTGATGACCGATAAACAGATGAATGTGGAAAGCTTCAACCTGGATCACACCAAGGTCAAGGCGCCCTATGTGCGCCTTGCCGGCGTCAAGGCCGGTCAGCATGGTGACGAAATTTACAAATACGACATGCGTATCTGTCAGCCCAACAAGGCCCACATGGACATGCCAGCACTGCACTCCCTGGAGCATCTGCTTGCGGAGCTGTCTCGCAACCATACCGATAAAGTGGTGGATATCAGCCCAATGGGCTGTCAGACCGGCTTCTACGTCTCATTGATCAACCATGACGATTATGACGACGCTCTCAATCTGCTGGAAAAGACATTGAACGATGTCCTTGAGGCGGAAGAGGTGCCGGCATGTAACGAAATGCAGTGTGGCTGGGCCGCAAGCCACAGCCTGGAAGGCGCCAAAGCGATTGCTAGCGAGTTTCTCGCCGGGCGTAATGAATGGAAAAATGTCTTTGCCTGAGGGCAACTACCTGGGAAGGGAGAGAAAGGTGAAACGCATTGGCATTATTGGCGCCATGGCGCAGGAAGTGGAACAACTTGCCCGCCAGCTGGAAAACTCGCAGACCTATGAACATGCCGGCCTGATTTTTCATGTCGGCACACGCCATGGCCTGGAGATCGTAGTACTGCAATCGGGTATCGGTAAAGTTAACGCCGCGGTCGCCACTGCGCTTCTTCTGGAACGCCACAGCCCTGATGCCATCATCAACACCGGCTCGGCCGGGGGATTCGCCACCGACCTTGAAATTGGCGATATCATCATCTCGAGTGAAGTGCGCCACCATGATGTGGATGCCGTGGTCTTCGGCTATGAAATCGGCCAGGTACCCGGCATGCCGGCCGCTTACCCGGCGGATTCGAACTTGATCAACGTGGCCAGAAGCGCCATCGATATCCTGGGCGAAGTCCAGGTGCGCGAAGGTTTGATTGCCACCGGCGATGCTTTCATGGCTGACCCGGCTCGGGTTGAGGCAACGCGCGCCCAGTTTCCCGACATGCTCGCCGTTGAAATGGAAGCTGCTGCCATCGCGCAAACCTGCTTCATGTTCGACTGCCCTTTCGTGGTGATTCGAGCGCTTTCCGATATTCCGGGAGACGGCGATAACCACCTTTCTTTCGAGCAGTTCCTGAGCGTTGCCGCCGATCATTCCTCTCGCATGGTGGATGTGATGTTACAGCGTCTCTCAGCCTGAGGTTTTCTCTCAATAATCAGCGGTTCTTCAGATGGCATCTAGAAAAAAGGGGATGAGACCATGTCTCATCCCCTTTTGACGGACTGCACCTAGTTTTGCTTTATTGCGCCTGCAATCTCCAGGCCAATGCCTGGCCTGCCTGCAGTGGCACGATGCGTTGACCTTCGGCATACGCATAGCTCTCAGGCAACGTCCAGCTTTCCCGCTTCAAGACTACCTGCCCTGTATTGCGTGGCAAGCCGTAGAAATCCGGGCCGTGATGGCTGGCGAATCCTTCGAGTTTATCCAGCGCATTCACTTGTTCAAATGCCATGGCATACAACTCGAGTGCTGCCGGTGCTGTATAGGCCCCCGCACAACCACAACTCGCTTCCTTGTCACCCTGCGCATGGGGCGCGCTATCGGTTCCCAGAAAGAACTTGCTGCTGCCGGAGGCAATCGCTGCCAACAACGCCTGACGATGCTGCTCACGCTTGAGAATGGGCAAGCAGTAATAATGCGGCCTTATCCCGCCTACCAGCATGTGATTGCGGTTGAATAATAAATGATGTGCGGTAATGGTGGCAGCGACATTGGCAGGAGCCTCGCTCACAAACTCGGCCGCCTGACGGGTCGTGATATGCTCAAAGACCACCTTGAGCGTGGGGTGACGCTCCATCAGCGGCTTCATGACGCGCTCGATAAAGGCGGCTTCTCGGTCAAAGATATCAATATCGGCATCCGTCACCTCACCATGCACCAACAACGGCAAGCCCAGGCGCGCCATGGCTGCAATTGCTGCATCGCAATGGCGCAGGTCCGTCACTCCCGACGCTGAATTGGTGGTGGCGCCTGCCGGATACAGTTTGACAGCATGCACATGCGGGCTCGCCACTGCGCGTTCGATCTCTTCTGGGGTGGTGGTATCGGTGAGATACAGCGTCATCAAGGGTTCAAATCCGGCCCCTGTAGGCAATGCGTCTACAATCCGCTGACGATATGCCATCGCCTGTTCGGTGGTGGTGACCGGAGGGTTGAGATTGGGCATGATGATGGCCCGCCCCATCTGAGCAGCCGTATGCCCCACTACCGACGCCAAGGCCGCGTCATCTCGAAGGTGTAAATGCCAATCGTCCGGGCGCGTCAAAGTAATCGAGTCCACGTGAGATCCTGTGCTGAAGGTAAATAAGACTGCCAGTATAACCAATCTCTCCACAGGATAAATCAAGTGAGCACAGCCGCCGACAACTGAGTGTCAATTGACGTATCATGCCGCTGCAAATGTCATCACAGGAAAATGAGAACTATGCCCAAGGTGCGCCGTTTTGCCGACCTGGCCGCAAGTATTGAAGGGTTGATCTGGCTTAGTCTTGCCTGGTCGATAAGCTTTTCGGTTTCCCGGGGTAGCCCTGAATTTTCGCTTGCCGCCATGTCGATAGTGGGTGCGCTTATTCTGGTCTGCTGGGCACATCGTCCATTACGAATATTGTTGCGCCGCTACCATGTGCGCAAGCGACGCACTGACATGTGGATGCATATCCTCGCCCTTCCCTTGCTTTTAACCTTGTTTCTGCATGTTCTGCTTGAAGCGTTACTCGGCAATACCTGGGTGCCGCCGAAAATCCTGCTGTTCAATATATTGGCCACCGCCGGCTGGCTTGTTTTTGTGATGACATTGTTTATTAAATTTATCATCAATGAATTGAAGTCAACCAGCAGGTAACGACAAACATGCTTGCCGCTTTACCTCTTCCCCTGTCTACGCCTAGTCGAAACCTGGTCAGACTTACCATTGTACGCGGCATCACCTGGACCGGTTTTCTTGTTGCCATTATCGTGGGCGTCGAGTTACTGGCATTTGAGTTGCACGTCACCGCCGTGGTGAGTGTGGTGATCGCCATGGGGCTTCTCAACATGCTTACCTGGTGGCGCCTCGGCCGACCCAAGGCAGTCACCCATGCAGAATACCTGGCTCACTTGCTGGCCGACATCGTCGGCCTATCCCTGGTATTTTACTTTACAGGTGGCTCGACCAACCCGTTCATCACTTATTACCTGGTGCCTATCACCATTGCGGCGGCTACGCTCCCCTGGCGCCATGCCTGGATCATCGCGGCCATGGCAATGGCCGCTTATACGTTCTTGATGTTCCACTACCAGCCGATCCCGCAACTGGCTCAGCTTAATACCGAGACACCATTGAGTCTGCATATACTCGGCATGTGGATCAATTTCGGCCTTTCCGCTGGGTTGGTGACCTTTTTTATCTACAAGATGGCCCATGCCTTGCGCAACCGCGACCAGGCGCTTTCACGGACGCGTGAAGCCGCCTTGCGTAACGAACAGGTGCTTGCCGTCGCCACGCAAGCCGCAGGTACCGCTCACGAGCTAGGCACGCCGCTTTCCACCATGGCGGTACTGCTCAATGAAATGCAGCATGATGCCGAGAAAGATTCTGTACTGGCCCAGGATATTTCATTGCTTCGCCAGCAAGTGGATATTTGTAAATCGCGCTTGCAACATCTGGTCGCCCAAGCCGATCGCCGCAAGATGGCGGAGCCGGAAGTCCTGGATGCAGAATATTGGCTGGCCGCCGTGGTTCAACGCTGGCTGGTGTTGCGCCCGGATGTCAGCCACCGTTTCGAAATCGCTGAGCATCGAGGGCGCCCCTGGATAGCCGTCGACACGACCCTGGACCAGGCATTGACCAACTTGCTCAACAATGCCGCCGATGCCAATCCAGACAGTATCTTCATTCGCCTGGACTGGAATGAGAGTAAAGTAGTCATTGATATCCGTGACCACGGGCCGGGCGTGGCCATGTCCATTGCCGATCAACTCGGGGAAACCTTCATTTCCACGAAAAGCAAAGGCATGGGCATCGGGTTATTTCTTACCCATGCCACTATCAATCGTCTTGGGGGCGGGGTCAGCTTGTATAACCACCCTGAGGGCGGCACCTTGACGGAAGTCACTCTTCCACGCCTATCCCAAAACTGAACGTATTCAAGCGCCATCATTGACGAGGATGCCATGCACACCCCAGAGCCACGCCTGTTAATCATCGACGACGATGAAATGTTCTGCCATGTACTCAGCCGTGCATTGACCCGTCGTGGCTATCAAGTCCTGATCGCCTACGATGCGGAACAGGCGCTTGCCTTGGCAAGCCAATACAACCCGACAATGGCCACCCTGGATCTCAAGCTGGAACATAGCTCCGGCTTGAAATTACTGCCGGAATTACTCGAAGTGGCCCCCCACTGCCGGATTGTGGTACTTACCGGCTATTCCAGCATTGCCACCGCCGTGGAAGCCATCAAGCTCGGCGCCGTGAACTACCTGTGCAAACCAGCTGATGCCGAGGATGTGCTGGCTGCCTTCGAGCGTGAAGGCGGGGATCCCAACGCCGAAGTAGCGGAAAATCCGCCATCGATCAATCGCATCACCTGGGAACATATCCAGAAAGTACTGCAGGAACACGATGGCAATATCTCCGCTACTGCACGTGCGTTGGGAATGCACCGGCGCACCCTGCAACGCAAATTACAGAAGCGTCCTGTGCGACGGTAGCCGACTTACTGGGCGGTCCAGCCCAAATCGATGTTCCAACTCGAGCCAGTCACCGCTCCAGCGGCATCCGACGCTAGGAAAGCCACCATTCCTGCCACTTCAGAGGGCTCGATCAAGCGCTTGACCGCTGCATTCTTGAGCATGATCTTTTCGATGACTTCCTGCTCTTCCATGCCATTGAGCTTTGCCTGATCGGCAATCTGGTTATCCACCAGCGGTGTCTTGACGTATGCCGGACAGATGGCATTGGCGGTAATGCCCTGCTCCCCGCCTTCCAGGGCGGCAGTCTTGGTCAAACCGATAATGCCGTGCTTGGCGCTAACGTAAGCAGCTTTGCCTGGCGATGCGACTTGTGCATGCACCGAGGCAATATTGATGACCCGACCCCAGCCGCATTCACGCATATTGGGCCATACTGCCTGCGTCAGCAGGAAAGGGGCCGTCAGCATCAAATCGATGATTTGCCGCCACTTTTCTTCTGGAAATTCTTCAATGGATGACACGTGCTGAATGCCGGCATTATTGACCAGGATATCTACCCCACCAAAGCGCTTATTGGCCTCGGCAACAGCGGCACGACAGGCCTCAGGGTCGGTCAAGTCGGCTTGGAAAAAAGTAGCACCAGCAGCTTGCGCCACTGTCTCTCCCGCCGGGTTAAAATCAACCGCGAGCACCTGATAACCCAGCTCACAGAAATGCTTGACCACTGCTTCACCGATACCGCTGGTGGTACCAGTGACCAGCGCCACTCGTGGTATAGCCGAGGAGGCTGTATTTGTCATGCGATTTTCCCTTTATCAGACTGTGTGATAAGCGATCATGTGTGATTCGCCTTGTGCCTTACCTTGGCACCATTGCGCTATTTCGCAAAGCGACTCGTAAAGTAATCTCTGATGACACTGGCATCAAGCAGGTGGCTCCATCAGCCGGCTCATCATTGACTGAGCCAGGCGCGCCGCTTCTTCCATACTTTTCAAGGCGCCAAGATCCTCAAGAATACAACGTTTCCACAGAAAGTGATGAGGCCCCAGCGCTTCCTGTTGCAATCGATACGCTCCCGAAGGCAGCGTAATAGTGAGACTATTTTCACACTGGGGTGCTTGCCCATCGACAGGTAGCGCAACCAACCACAACGCTGTCGGGGTAATCAAGGCTCCCGCCAGTAATCCCTCATCCAGCTTTTGAAAACATAGGGCATCCACACCCAGCCGAGGATTGAAACAAGCCATCTGCTTGAGTTGCTTGAAATGCTTATCCCGGTAGTCGGTAGCCAGCTTCGCCAGGCGACGATAATCATCCTGCGTCAGCACTTGTCTCGTTCTCCTATCCTTTTCATCCAGCTTGATATAGCTTTTTCATGGCTAGGGTAGCTTATGACTATTGGCCAGGAGCATAAGGCTCCGGCAAAATGGCATCATAGGGTAAATGTATTTAATACTTATCTTTTATTCACTGATTCTTGCGAGAAGATGCCATGTTTGTAGTGATTTTTGGGCGTATGTCCTGCCCTTTTTGTGTACGTGCCAAACAATTAGCCGAACGCCTGGAACGTGAGGAAGCTATCCAGGGCTACCGGTATGTAGATATGCCGACAGAAGGTGTCACCAAGGCGGATATTGAAAAAACCGCCGGCAAGCCGGTTCACACCGTTCCACAGATTTTCGTCGACCAGACCCATATTGGGGGTTTCACTGAATTCGCCCAGTACGTGCGCCAACAAGGCCTGTTACCTTCAGCCTGATTCCTTGGTGTTTTCCTCCGTTGAACGCCCTTGCATCTTCCTTGCCTATACTGACCTCGTCTTAATCGAGGCTTGTGACAAGCAGAGCACATGCGCGTGTCTGGAGATGAGGAAAACGCTATGCAGCGCGACGAGTTCGTCCAGCAACTTTGGCTGGATTATGTTCATGCCCACCCGGACATCAGCTCGCTGAGCTTATTTTCACTGCCGGTGCCCGCTGAATACTTCACCCTGCTCACCCTGAACCATGGTTTCTTTTCCAGCAGTGTCTTGCTCTCCAACCTGGCTCACCTGGGCTATCGGCCTGTCAACAAATATGCCATGGCTGACCGCGGCTTGTTAGTCCACCTGCTTTGTCCTCCGGATTCAGGAAGCTGGTTGGTGCTTGCCGAATTACAAACCGGCACTTTGTCCCGAGAACCCCGACGCCAACTGGAAGCCTTGATCAGCCAGGCCCACCCGGAAGATTGCAGGGGCCAGAATCTACTTTCTCGTGGACGCCCATGGCCAATGCCCAGCTGGGAAACTTATCAATTGCTTTATCAAGCTCACCCTCTGGCTGGCTGGCTGGCCATCATGGGGCCGCGCTTGCACCATGCAGGCTTTGATTGCAAGACGTGGGGGGCGACATTGACGGAGCTTGACCAGCAACTGGTACAAGTCGGACTGCGGGGTAATGCGGATCGGCATAACGGTATTTTTCCGATTTCACCGTTACTGAATTATCGTTTTTACCCCACCACAGCCCAACGTTTGCCTTTTTCCGACGGCGATGAGCACCGCGTATCGCTTGGGGGTTTGGTGTTAGCTGAAAAGCAGACAGAGAATGCCCACGGCCAGGTGGCAGAACTCCTGTTTCCGCATCACACCCGTTGTGAACTAGCCTAGCAACCGCCCCTTCGGGGCGGTTTTAAAAGCGTGTTTCCGGCGTTTTCAGGCACTTTTTCAGGCACTTTCCTCGAAGGTCATTTCCGGCACATGAGCAGGCACAATGAGCTTACCTGCGGTTTTTTCAACTATCTCCTCGACACTGACCCCGGGGGCGCGCTCTTTTAGAATAAAAGCGCCATCCTTGATTTCCAGATAAGCGAGATCCGTCAATACGCGATTGATACAACCGGCACCGGTCAATGGCAGGTTACAGCTTTCCAGCAATTTGGACTCACCGTGCTTGGACGCATGCGTCATGGTGCAGATAATGTTTTCCGCACCCGCCACAAGATCCATCGCGCCCCCCATGCCCTTGATGAGTTTGCCAGGCACCATCCAGGAGGCGATATTACCGTTCTGGTCGACTTCAAAGGCGCCTAAAACCGTCAAATCAACGTGGCCCCCTCGGATCATGGCAAACGATTCAGCCGACGAGAAAATCGCTGCCCCAGGACGTGCGGTAACCGTTTGCTTGCCGGCATTGATCATATCCGGGTCCAGCTCATCTTCCGTTGGAAAACGCCCCATGCCCAACAAGCCGTTTTCCGACTGCAACATGACATCAATGCCATCGGGAATATAATTAGCTACCAACGTGGGGATGCCTATGCCCAAGTTGACGTAAAACCCATCTTCCAGTTCACGTGCGACGCGCTGAGCCATTTGTTCACGTGTCAAAGCCATGATGATTACCTCTTGTTCTAACAGAAACTTGAAATGCCACTAGGCGTAAACAGAGCAGCTCAGCTGCGCACGGTGCGCTTCTCGATGCGCTTTTCAAATGACCCCTGGATAATCCGGTCAACATAGATACCCGGCGTATGGATCTGGCTGGGTTCCAGCTCGCCAGGCTCGACGATTTCCTCGACTTCGACAACGGTAATCCTGCCTGCTGTGGCGGCCATGGGATTGAAATTTTGTGCCGTGTGGCGATACACCACATTCCCGTAACGATCGGCTTTCCAGCCTTTGACGATGGCAAAATCACCCGTCATGGCTTCTTCGAGAATATGTGGGCGACCATTGAATTCACGGACTTCCTTGCCTTCCCCGATAGGCGTGCCGTAACCGGTAGCGGTATAAAAAGCGGGGATACCCGCGCCGCCAGCACGCATCTTTTCAGCCAGGGTGCCCTGAGGCGTCAGGACCACTTCGATTTCATCGTTGAGCATCTGCTGCTCGAACAAGGCGTTTTCGCCGACATAGGAGGCGAATATCTTGCGAATCTGACGATCCTCCAGCAGTAGGCCTAAACCAAAACCGTCGACCCCGCAATTGTTGGAAACCACCGTTAGATCCTTGACACGGCGACGCTTGATTTCGGCAATCAGATTTTCGGGAATACCGCACAGGCCGAAACCACCGGCAATGATCGTCATGCCGTCTTCAATGCCTTCCATTGCCTGTTCGTAGGAAAATACTCGCTTATCGAATCCGGCCATTGTTATGCCTCACGTTGTTTTCAGATGGAACAAGGAACCCTACTACTGTACTGCCAGTGTTGGGTCTGGCAATATATTTGTTAAGTTTGTTTTTCTTATCAATTTATTTATTTTTCAAATTTTTAATTTTCCGTCTTTCGGAGGCTCAGTGACCGTCAAACAGCTTCGTGCCTTTCTGGCTGTCGCCCAGACCTTGAGCTTCACTCAGGCCTGCGAACGCCTTCACCTCTCGCAGCCTGCTCTTAGCCTTACCATCAAAGGGCTCGAAGAAACATTGGGTGGCAAACTGCTTTTGCGCAGTACACGTAGTGTCCGCCTGACGCCTGAAGGAGAATCCCTGCTTCCCTTGGCCAAGCACTTGTTAGCACAATGGGATGATGCAGAAGACCTGCTGCGCCAGCGTTTCACACTTCAACTGGGCAGGTTAAGCGTAGCCGCCATGCCGGCTTTTGCGTGTAATCTATTGCCTAGCGCCCTGGTCGCTTTCCGCCAACGCTATCCCAAGATCAACATCACCGTGCATGATGTAATCAACGAGGAAGTCACCGAAATGGTGCGGTCACGCCAGGTTGAAATGGGAATCGCCTTCTCTCCCGAAGGGGCGGGAAGCCTATCGTTCACTCCCCTGTTCAAGGATCAGTTTGTTGCGGTGGTTCCTTTGGATTCCCCTTTGGCCAGCTATCCTGCCTTAGAGTGGTCAATGTTACTTGAAGAAGATTTCATTACCCTGCAGCGCCCTTCGATGCTGCGACGCCTACTGGAACAACAGCTGGAAAAACGTCAGATCAGCCTTCCCGTGGCATTTGAAAGTCATCAGCTTTCTACGGTGGGCCGAATGGTTGCGGAAGGATTGGGGGTGAGCGCTGTTCCGTCCATGTGCATTCGCCAAATGCATGATTTAGGGGCACGCTGCATACCGCTTACCGCACCGGGCATTGCCTGCATTGTCGGGATTCTGACGCACGATGAACTTTCCGTCGCCGCTCAAGCATTGAGGGAAGTATTACGCGAAACCGTCCAGGCCCCCACTCTGACCCTTTTGTCCTAATACCTCATTTCTTGTCATTACCTCTCAGTCACTGGGAAGCATAGGCAATATCCTTTAGCATTGCAGTCAGTTAGTGATGAGAGAAAACGCCTTGGTGACGATAAAAAGTAAGGGAACCGTCATGCCTATTCTCAAGGGGCTGGTCAGCATAGTATTGCTGACAATCAACACGCTATTCTGGGGCGTTCCTCTTATCGTGTTGACATTGTTGAAAGTGATCGCCCCAGGCCGTGCCATGAAACGTCGGCTCCTTGTGAATCTCGATCGCGTCGCACTTAACTGGATTGGGTTTAATCTTTGGTGGATGCGTCGCTGGCTCAAGCCCAGCCTGAAAGCCACGTTTCCCGATGATTTGAGCTCCCGGCAATGGTGGCTGGTATTATCCAACCATCGTAGCTGGATCGATATTTTCATGCTGCTGATGGTGCTTCATCGGCGTATCCCCATGCCGCGCTTTTTTATAAAGCGTCAGCTAATCTGGATTCCTGTGGTGGGATTGGCATTTTGGGCACTGGAGTTTCCTTTCATGCGGCGTTATAGCCGTGAACATCTGCAAAAAAATCCACACTTGGCAGATATTGACCGTGAAGCGACTCGCCGCATGTGCAACCGCGCTCAGGAGATGCCCATCGCGATTTTCAACTTCGTGGAGGGGACACGGTTCACTCCTGCCAAACGTGATGCTCAGCAGAGCCCTTATCGCCACCTGCTGCGCCCCAAGGCAGGCGGTGTGGCCCAAGTGCTTAATCTGCTTGGCGGCACCTTGGATGGCATATTGGATGTGACGATTAGCTACCGGAACCCCTCACCTAGTTTCTGGAAATTCTTATGTGGCCAAGAGGCTCCGATCACCCTTCATGCACGACGGCTTGAGGTGCCTTCGTGGATGAAAGAAACCGACTATCACCAGGAATCGCAGCATAAGGAACGCTTTCATTCATGGCTCAATGCACTCTGGCAAGAAAAAGATGCCATGCTGGATGGGCGGATCGGTCACGAATGAGCGCTCCTTTTATCGGTGTACTTATTGTTATCGCTCTACTTTCTGGCTGCGCAAGCACTTCTGAGACACCTCAACGAGCGGCGGTTTCAGCGTCCAATAAGCTTTCCGGCAATAACATTACCGGACATTGGATGGCGGTTCAGCGTGGCGATACGCTGGGCAATCTGGCTTCCCGCGGCAATGTGCCACTTGAACGCTTACAGCGTTTCAATCCGGGAGTCGATTCACACCGACTGGCTGTCGGGCAACGTTTGTTGATGCCTACGCAACAAGAACGCGCGCCCTCGGGCGGCCCTTATCGCTATCAAGTTCGCCCCGGCGATACCTATTCAGCGATTGCACGGCATTTCGCCACCACGCCAGCCCGCATTCAGCAAGCCAACTCAGGCATCTCACCGACACAGCTGCGTATCGGCCAGGTGATAAGCGTACCCTTGAGAGATACATCGACAGTTACCGCATCAGCTGCACGCACGCTTCCCAACAGGCGCACGACGACGAGCCAAGCCCCAGCAGCATCCACCGATCTGGACTTACCTGCCTCGGTACGGCAATGGTCTTGGCCATTAAACGACTATCGGATTGTTCGACGTTTCGGCCCCGACAACCGTGGCTCTCTGCAACCCATGTTGCTGGCCACCGAGGCAGGGGCCAAGGCGCTTGCGGTCGCACCCGGCGAAGTGCGCTTTGCCAGCACCATGCGCCAACTCGGACAGGTGGTGATTGTGCATCATGACAACAATTTGCAAAGCGTCTATGCGTTATGCGACAAGCTTTTAGTAAAGGAGAACACCCCGGTATCGCGTGGTGATCCACTGTGTGAAGTGGGACAGAGCGTGACGTCTCAGCGCTATGACCTCCTGTTTGATTTGCGCCAGGCGGGAAAGCCGATCGATCCACGCCGAGTGTTGAAATAATCACCCTGCTTTTCCCTGCCTGGCGCAATCGCTCAACAGGGGAAAGCTACAAATGCCTCAGCCTCGATAATATCCCGGTGCAACGAAGGGAGTTTTTGTCACTGTCATCGGTAACAGCTTGCCTCTGACGCTGGCAAAAACCTGGGTACTGGTTTCGGCTAATTCAACACTCACATACCCCATGGCAATCGGTTTACCTACTGTCGGTCCGAAACCACCGGAGGTGACCACGCCGACAGCCTGGCCATCTTGATCAAACAATTCCGCACCTTCGCGTACTGGCGCCCGGCCATCGGCAATCAAGCCGACACGCTTTCGAGTATGGTCCTTGGCATACAGCTGATGTAGCACTAGATCAGCCCCGGGAAATCCACCGGCACGCTCTCCACCATGACGACGCACCTTGCCAATCGCCCATATCAATCCAGCTTCAACGGGAGTGGTATTTGTGTCCATGTCATGCCCGTAAAGACATAATCCCGCCTCCAGGCGCAGCGAGTCTCTGGCTCCCAAGCCAATCGCCTCCACCTCAGGCTCATTCAACAACTTCTTGGCCAAGGCTTTGCAATCATCGGAGGCTACGGAAATTTCAAAGCCATCCTCTCCCGTGTAACCACTGCGGCTGATCCATACTTCGCTGCCATCAATCTCGAAACGGCCATGCTGCATGAAGATCAGTTCACAAGCGTCTGGACATAACCGCTGCATGACCTCGGAGGCTTGTGGGCCTTGTAACGCGAGCAGTCCCCGATCAAGCACTTCAATTTCATGGGTTTCGCCCAGGTTAGTGCGCAAATGAGCCACATCCTGATCTTTACAAGCGGCATTGACCACCAGATAAAAATGATCGCCAGCGTTGACGCTCATCAGATCGTCAAGTATCCCTCCTTCAGTACTGGTAAATAACCCATAACGCTGCGCGCCCACTTCAAGACCTACCAGGTCAGAAGGAATCAGCGTTTCCAGCGCTTGCGCTGCATTTTTGCCAGAGAACTTGATTTGTCCCATGTGCGACACATCGAACAGTCCGCAAGCCTGGCGTGTATGTTCGTGCTCCTTCTTCACTCCCATGGGGTATTGCACGGGCATTTCATAGCCTGCAAATGGCACCATCCGAGCTCCCAACGACTCATGTAGTGCATGCAGTGGGGTACGCTTGAGATTGTTCATATCTGCTTCCTACCTTGCCATTGGTATTTATTACATAGTGATATTGATACATAAAAAGAGAGAAGGCCCAACAAAGGCCTTCTCACTCTATACTACCGGGGCATCACGCATGCCACCATTGGGTTCATGCTTTATCGTGTTCCAACTCCTCGCCCGGCAGTACATCTTTTCCATCAAAGTAATCTTTGGTCAACTTGAACACCACCGGCGACAGCAGCGCCAGAGCAATCAGGTTGGGTATGGCCATCAGGGCATTGAACGTATCTGCCATCAGCCAGATAAAGCCCAACTGGGCGATTGCGCCAAGCGGGATCGCAAGCACGAACAGCACGCGATAGACCATGATGGAGCGTGTCCCAAACAGGAACTGGCAACATTTTTCACCGTAAAACGACCAACCCAAGATAGTGGTAAAGGCGAACACTGCCAGTGCTATCGAGACAATTTGATTACCAAAACCAGGCAGCGCTGCGTCGAAGGATAATGCCGTCAACGACGCCCCCGCTTCTCCTCCAATCCATACAGTGGAAGTGAGAATGACCAGGGCGGTGATGGTGCACACGACGATGGTATCGATAAACGTACCCAGCATCGCAATCAACCCTTGGCGTACCGGGTTTTTAGTTTGGGCCGCTGCGTGAGCAATCGGGGCGCTACCAAGCCCGGCTTCATTGGAGAATATCCCACGAGCCACACCAAAACGAATCGCCGCCATAACCGCAGCCCCTGCAAAGCCGCCTGCAGCAGCCATGGGATTGAAGGCATAGTAGAAAATCAAACCAAAGGCTTCGCCTATCTGGTCGGCATTAACTACCAGTACCGCCAACCCCGCCACAATATAGGCAATACCCATAATCGGAACCAATTTACCGGCTACTTTGGCAATGCGCTTGATTCCTCCCAGGATTACCGCCCCGGCGAGTACCATGATGGTGATGCCCGTCAGCCAATGGGGAATACCAAAAGTGGAGTCCAAGGCATCCGCCACCGAGTTGGACTGAACGGTATTACCAATACCAAAAGCGGCTACGGCGCCAAAGAAAGCAAATGCTCCCCCTAACCATAGCCATTTTTTGCCAAGGCCGTTCTTGATATAGAACATCGGGCCGCCAATATGGTAGCCGAGGCTATCAGTTTCCCGGTAACGCACTGCCAGTACAGCTTCGGCAAACTTGGTAGCCATACCCACCAGAGCCGTAATCCACATCCAGAACACGGCACCAGGGCCACCCAACGCGATGGCAGTCGCCACCCCGGCAATATTGCCGGTACCAATCGTTGCGGACAATGCCGTCATCAAGGCGTTGAATGGAGAAATTTCCCCCTCCGCCTCGGCCTTTTTGCCAGCTGCTGTCTTTGGCGTGCGGCCTTGCCACATAAGCTTGAAACCCATACCAAGCTTTCTGATGGGGATTAGTTTCAAACCCAATTGCAAGTAGAGACCAACGCCCAGCAGCAATATCAGCATCAACGGCCCCCATACCACACCATTGATTGCTTCAAAAAAGCTAATTAATGTATCCACCTGATTTCCCCTTGATATTGCCTTATTTGTATTGATTCAATAATCCCAGCTATGGCTGATGTCCAGCGATGCCAGCCCCATCGTGGCCTCGCAAAACACCCAGCACGATTGGCATGTTTTACACCATTTGGCTGGCATACTTCCATGTCTTGTTGGGCAAGTGCCATAATTTCATGGTCTAACTTGATATTTCATGGTTTTTTTCCGTTACGTAATGCATTCCACCTCATCTTACCGCGATGGAGCTGCCTAGAAACTTGTTTCCGATAGGAAACTCGTTACCATACGTCAATATCTCGCGAGGTTGTTGCTTGCTGCCCTTGTCGCAAGCAAAGCCGGTATGACGCTTCCCAACCGTTATTTCACTGGGAGAGAACCGTAGCCGAACCTGGACAAGGGGTCGCCAAACAGTGCTGTTAACGCTAGTATTCACCGCGTGAAAAATCATTTCATAAAGGAAATTAAAATGAGCAACGTTCCTGCCGAGTTACGGTATGCAAAAAGTCATGAATGGGTTCTCGACAATCAGGACGGCACCGTCACGGTCGGTATCACCGATCATGCTCAAGAGGCGTTGGGCGATGTGGTCTTTGTGGAACTACCTGACGTCGGCCGTGCGCTTGCCAGGGGCGATGAGTTTGGCGTGATTGAATCAGTCAAAGCTGCGTCCGACCTTTACTCCCCTGTTCAAGGGGAAGTCATCGAAGTCAATGAGATTTTGGAAGACTCCCCGGAAACGATCAACGAAGCACCGTACGAAGCTGGCTGGATCATGAAGGTACGTCTCGATGAAGCCTCCTCCATTGAGGGGTTGCTGGATGCACAAGCGTATCAGGCGACTATCAACGCTGAAGACTGATACGTAACCCGCTTTTCATTAATGAGCCTTCTTGTTTTCAACTCGATTGTGCTGTCGTGCCTACACGCCTGGAATTGTCTTATGTCTTTTGATCAACGCCGCTTGGCCGACCTGGCCGACCACGACGCCTTCCTCAAGCGCCATAACGGGCCTAACGCAGACGATACCGCTGCAATGCTCGACACATTAGGCATCAAGAGCATGGCCAGTCTGATAGAACAGACAATCCCGTCGGACATACGCCTGGGGCGTGAACTGCGACTGGATGACCCGCGTAGCGAAGCCGAAGCGCTCGACTATCTGGCACGCCTTGCCCGGCAAAATCGAGTTGTGAAAAATCACATAGGCCAAGGCTACTACGGCACCCATATGCCTGCCGTCATTCAACGCAATGTCTTGGAAAATCCCGGTTGGTATACAGCTTATACGCCCTACCAGCCGGAAATTTCTCAAGGGCGACTTGAAGGTCTGCTCAACTTCCAGCAAGTCATCATGGACTTGACTGGCATGGACCTGGCCAACGCATCGCTGCTGGATGAGGCCACGGCAGCAGCAGAAGCGATGGCGCTATGCAAGAGAGCCAACAAGAAAAGCCGTTCATCGACATTTTTCGTGGCAGAAAATGTTTTTCCCCAAACCCTGGATGTTGTCAAGACTCGCGCAGAGTTCTTTGGTTTCTCGATTATTGTCGGCCCGGCAGAAGCACTTGCCGATCATGACGTATTCGGCGCGCTACTCCAATACCCAGGCAATTCCGGGGAAATCGGCGACCTGGCGCCTTTACTGAAAAAGGCCACCGATAACCATATCATGACCTGCGTGGCCGCTGATCTTCTCAGTCTAGTGATATTGAAAGAGCCGGGTGCCTTGGGGGCGGATATCGTCGTGGGTAACTCGCAGCGTTTCGGCGTTCCCATGGGCTTTGGTGGCCCACATGCAGCTTTCTTTGCCACCTCCGACAAGCTCAAACGCTCAATCCCGGGTCGCATAATCGGCGTTTCCAAGGATAGTCGCGGAAAGACGGCACTGCGCATGGCAATGCAAACACGCGAACAACATATTCGGCGCGAAAAGGCTACTTCCAATATCTGCACCGCCCAAGCCCTTCTGGCTAATATTGCCGGGTTTTATGCCACCTACCATGGGGCTGAAGGGCTCAAGAAAATTGCTCATCGTACGCATCGTCTCACCACGATTCTGGCGGAAGGCCTCAAGCAAAGCGGTATTGTACTGGCTCATGACAGTTGGTTTGACACATTGCGTCTGACCAATGTGGATTCAGGCAAGATTCATGGACGCGCCATGACTCATGAGATCAACTTGCGTTACTTCAATAACGGCGACGTAGGTATCAGCCTGGATGAAACCACTACCGCACATGACGTTACCCAGCTGTTCGAGGTAGTACTCGGCGATGAACATACCCTGTCGGTCGCGGTACTTGACGATGCCATCATGGCTCATGGAACCAGCGGAATTCCCGAAAACAGCCGTCGTGAAAGTGATTTCCTGACTCATCCGACCTTCCAGCGCTACCATAGTGAAACGGAAATGCTGCGTTATTTGAAGCGCCTGGAAAACAAGGATCTGTCACTGGCGCATGCAATGATTCCGCTGGGCTCTTGCACGATGAAACTCAACGCTACCAGTGAGATGATTCCCATCTCGTGGCCGGCGTTTTCCCAGCTGCATCCTTTCGCTCCGCGTGATCAGGTGGTCGGCTATCAACAGATGATTGATGAGCTGGCAGCTTTCTTAACTGAAATTACTGGTTATGATCACATCTCCATGCAGCCCAATTCCGGTGCCCAAGGCGAGTACGCAGGCTTGGTGGCTATCCGTCGTTATCAGGCAGCTCAAGGAGAAGCACACCGCAATGTGTGTCTGATTCCCAGTTCAGCTCATGGTACCAACCCCGCCTCCGCTGCCATGGTGCGGATGGAAGTCGTCGTGGTTGAGTGCGATCAGGACGGTAATATCGACCTGAATGACTTGCGCAACAAGGCGGAAAAGCACAGCGACCATCTTTCCGCCATCATGCTGACTTACCCTTCCACTCATGGCGTGTTCGAAAGCAGCGTACGCGAAGCATGTAGTATCGTGCATGGACATGGAGGCCAAGTGTATATTGATGGTGCCAACATGAATGCTCAGGTCGGCTTGTCACGCCCTGGTGATTTTGGAGGCGATGTCTCACATCTCAACTTGCACAAGACGTTCTGTATTCCGCATGGCGGCGGCGGCCCCGGCATGGGCCCTATCGGTGTCAAGGCACACCTGGCTCCATTCGTATCCAACCATGTGGTGACCCCAATAGAAGGGGTTAATCCCGATAGCGGCGCTGTTTCAGCGGCTGCATTTGGTAGCGCCTCGATACTGCCTATCTCATGGGCTTATATCAAGATGATGGGCGCCCGGGGACTCAGAGAAGCGACTGAACTTGCCATCTTGAATGCCAATTATATCGCTAAGCGACTGGAAGAATATTACCCGGTGCTTTATAAAGGCGATAATGGCACAGTCGCACATGAATGCATTATTGACATTCGTCCACTTAAAGCCACGTCAGGTATCAGCGAAGAAGATATTGCCAAGCGCTTGATGGATTATGGTTTCCATGCTCCCACAATGTCCTTTCCTGTACCCGGCACTCTGATGATCGAGCCAACCGAGTCAGAGTCTCGCTATGAAATAGATCGTTTCTGCGATGCCATGATTGCAATTCGGAAGGAAATTGAGTCTGTTGAAAACGGTCAATGGCCCGTAGACAATAACCCTTTGGTCAATGCTCCTCATACTCAAGCTGATCTTGTCGAAGAGTGGAATCGCCCTTATTCAAGAGAGCTGGGAGCCTTCCCATCAGAAGCCGTAAAATTGGGAAAATACTGGCCTTCTGTTAACCGAGTAGATAATGTTTTCGGGGATAGACAGCTTATATGCTCATGCCCAAGCATTGAAGAGTATCGCAGCTAATTTTAACAAGACCCACTTATTTAAAATAAAGTAAGTGGGTCATTTTACTGCATCCTTTGCTCCCTAAATCCCTTCAATAGTTTTTCGTAGCGTTTAGGCAAGGTCGAATCACGACGCTGCAATACGTGCAATACTTCATTTATCGCTTTATCAAATGTGAGTTCCTTAACTTGCCTCTGCCACGGTGATGTTTCTAGAACCAACCGTGAAACCACGGTAAATCCCAGCCCTCGCGCCACTGCATCCAACACCATGCTTACCTCATTGGTAAACCCTTGATGCCTAAAATGTGTCATGGAGCGAAACTCACCCGGATAGTTTTCTTTGAAGAAATTACTGGCTTGATTAATGCCGTCATAGTAATTGATAAAACCAAGCCCCATGAGGTCACTCAACGTACTTCCTGTAAAATCAGCCGGGACCACTAGGCACAATGGTTCTTGATGCCATACGCTACATTTTAATTCAGGGTGCTTTACAGGCTCGGTGACAATCCCTATATCATAGCGTCCTTCCACTAGGTCGTTAACAATCTCATGGTTAAATGCAAAGCTATAATTAACTGTCAGATTTGGGTGCATTTGTTGCTGCCCTAGTATGTAAGGGTAAAACATAAGCCCAACACTACCTGGCGAGGCGATACGACATTCGCCGCTATCCAGGGAATCATCGTCCAGACCATGACGAAACTGTTCATGCTCTGCAAAAAGCTTGAGTGCATAATCGTAAGCTTTTCGACCGGGTTCTGTCAGGGTAAAACTTTTCCCTTGCCGCTCCAGCAGCACTTTCCCCAAGTAACTTTCCAATTTGCGGATATGCTGGCTCACGCCAGGTTGCGTCATGTCCAACCGACGAGCCGTGCGAGTGAAGCTTCCTGTTTCCACTAGCGTGATATAAGTACGAAAATACTGCGCATTGAACATAAGCTGTGCCAACTCATCTACACTTAAATTTGCCTTATCCAGCATTCTATCAGCTAGCTTCCAACATCACAGCGCTGCGCTGACTCATAGAGCGTGATAGCATGGCAGAAAGTCAAAATCTCACTATTTACGAGCATCCCAATGTTAAATTCTCAAGGTGTTGACACCATTTCCAGCATCATTTCCCCGGAAGGAAGCTTGGAAGTTCTTTCTCAGCATGAAGTAAACCGCTTGCATCGCACTTCCAAAAGTGGCTTACATGATCTATTGCGGCGCTGTTCGCTGGCGGTACTTAATTGTGGGAACCCAACCGATGACAGTCTGGCGATACTTGAAACTTACAAAGATTTTGATATTGAAGTATTGCAACAAGACCGAGGCATACGCTTAAAAATCACTAATGCACCTGCTGAAGCCTTTGTCGATGGGCGCATGATTCGCGGCATACGTGAACATTTATCTGCAGTCATTCGGGATATTGTTTATGTATATAACGAAATACAACATCATAAACGTTTCGACCTTTCGACCGCGGAAGGTACCACGAACGCCGTCTTTCATATTTTACGTAAAGCTGGAACCTTAAAACCAGGACGCGACCCAAGTCTAGTCGTTTGCTGGGGTGGCCATTCAATTTCCCGGGAAGAGTATGAGTACACCAAAGACGTAGGTTATCACTTAGGATTACGCGATCTAGATATTTGCACAGGCTGTGGACCCGGCGCCATGAAAGGACCCATGAAAGGGGCCAACATAGCGCATGCAAAACAAAGGCGCCGTGATGGTCGTTATCTGGGCGTCTCGGAGCCAGGTATCATCGCTGCTGAAGCCCCAAACCCGATTGTCAACGAACTTGTCGTAATGCCAGATATAGAAAAGAGACTTGAGGCATTTGTGCGTTTAGGGCATGGCATTATTGTCTTTCCGGGGGGCGTAGGGACCGCTGAAGAAATTCTTTATCTTTTAGGTATTCTGCTACATCCAGACAATCATGAGATGCAACTTCCTCTCATATTTACCGGCCCTAAAAACTCGGAGGAATATTTTGATAAAATCGATGAATTCCTCGTTTATACGTTAGGGGAAAAGGTAAGAAAACATTATACGATAATAATCGGCGATCCTACCCAAGTAGCCCGATTGATGCGCAAAGGAATCGATGGAGTAACAGATTTTCGACGAACTCACCAAGACGCTTTTTATTACAACTGGCGCTTGACGATAGCACGAGATTTTCAATCCCCTTTTGAACCCACACATATGGCGATGGAGACCTTAGCACTCCACCGAAACCAACCCACCCATGAACTAGCCGCCAATTTGAGGCGTGCTTTCTCAGGTATCGTAGCAGGCAATGTGAAAGAACAAGGGATCCGGGCTATTGATAAATATGGGCCGTTTAAATTAACAGCCGAACCAGAGCTGATGCAACGACTCGACCTTCTACTGAGCTCTTTTGTTATTCAAGGCAGAATGAAGTTAGCCGGCCAAGACTATGTGCCCTGCTATATACTGAATTAAAGCCTTATCAAGCCGCTGAACTCAGCGGCTTGATTGCGCATTTTTTCAGGGCAAAAAAAACGCCCCCGCGGCAAGGCCGTGGGGGCGTTTTTTTCGAATAGGTGCCTGACGATGACCTACTCTCGCATGGGGAGACCCCACACTACCATCGGCGCGGAACGGTTTCACGACTGAGTTCGGCAAGGGATCAGGTGGTTCCCGGACGCTATGGTCGTCAGGCAAAACTTTAATGTCTATCATGCTGAGGGCACGTCGCCTGGGCGACGGGCTGATTGTCTGTTGTCCTGCGATCAGACCCCTTGGGTGTTATAGGGTCAAGCCTCACGGGCCATTAGTACACGTTAGCTCAACGCCTTGCAGCGCTTCCACACCGTGCCTATCAACCAGCTGGTCTCGCTGGGCCCTTCAGGAGGCTCAAGGCCTCGGGGACGTCTCATCTTGAAGGGGGCTTCCCGCTTAGATGCTTTCAGCGGTTATCCCGTCCGACCATAGCTACCCGGCAATGCCACTGGCGTGACAACCGGAACACCAGAGGGTCGTCCACTCCGGTCCTCTCGTACTAGGAGCAGCCCTTCTCAAACGTCCAACGCCCACGGCAGATAGGGACCGAACTGTCTCACGACGTTCTAAACCCAGCTCGCGTACCACTTTAAATGGCGAACAGCCATACCCTTGGGACCGACTTCAGCCCCAGGATGTGATGAGCCGACATCGAGGTGCCAAACACCGCCGTCGATGTGAACTCTTGGGCGGTATCAGCCTGTTATCCCCGGAGTACCTTTTATCCGTTGAGCGATGGCCCTTCCATACAGAACCACCGGATCACTAGAACCTGCTTTCGCACCTGCTCGACGTGTCTGTCTCGCAGTCAAGCACCCTTATGCTCTTGCACTCAATGCACGATGTCCGACCGTGCTGAGGGTACCTTCGTGCTCCTCCGTTACGCTTTGGGAGGAGACCGCCCCAGTCAAACTACCCACCACACACTGTCCTCGATCCCGATAAGGGACCTGAGTGAGAACGCCAATGATGCCAGGCTGGTATTTCAAGGTTGGCTCCCCCCGAACTGGCGTCCGGGGTTCCTAGCCTCCCAGCTATCCTACACAGGCAACATCAGCGTCCAGTGTGAAGCTATAGTAAAGGTTCACGGGGTCTTTCCGTCTAGCCGCGGGTACACCGCATCTTCACGGCGATTTCAATTTCACTGAGTCTCGGGTGGAGACAGCGTGGCCATCATTACGCCATTCGTGCAGGTCGGAACTTACCCGACAAGGAATTTCGCTACCTTAGGACCGTTATAGTTACGGCCGCCGTTTACCGGGGCTTCAATCAAGAGCTTCGCCCGAGGGCTAACACCATCATTTAACCTTCCGGCACCGGGCAGGCGTCACACCCTATACGTCCGCTTGCGCGTTGGCAGAGTGCTGTGTTTTTAATAAACAGTTGCAGCCACCTGGTATCTTCGACCGGTTCGGGCTCAGGGAGCAAGTCCCGTCACCCTACGCCGGCGTGCCTTCTCCCGAAGTTACGGCACCATTTTGCCTAGTTCCTTCACCCGAGTTCTCTCAAGCGCCTTGGGATTCTCTCCCTGACCACCTGTGTCGGTTTGGGGTACGGTCGCACATGATCTGAAGCTTAGAGGCTTTTCCTGGAAGCGTGGCATCAGTGACTTCCTGACCGTAGTCAGTTCATCTCGTGTCTCGGCGTTAAGGTCCCGGATTTGCCTAGGACCTCGGCCTACTCACTTTCACCAGGACAACCAACGCCTGGCCCACCTAGCCTTCTCCGTCCCCCCATCGCAATCATGTCCGGTACGGGAATATTGACCCGTTTTCCATCGACTACGCCTTTCGGCCTCGCCTTAGGGGCCGACTCACTCTGCTCCGATTAGCGTCGAACAGAAACCCTTGGTCTTCCGGCGAGGGCGTTTTTCACGCCCTTTATCGTTACTCATGTCAGCATTCGCACTCGTGATACCTCCAGCAGACTTCTCAATCCACCTTCATCGGCGTACACGACGCTCCTCTACCGCGCATTCCTAAGAACGCACCCGTAGCTTCGGTACCTGGTTTAGCCCCGTTACATCTTCCGCGCAGGCCGACTCGACTAGTGAGCTATTACGCTTTCTTTAAAGGGTGGCTGCTTCTAAGCCAACCTCCTAGCTGTCTGAGCCTTCCCACATCGTTTCCCACTTAACCAGGATTTGGGGACCTTAGCTGACGGTCTGGGTTGTTTCCCTTTTCACAACGGACGTTAGCACCCGCTGTGTGTCTCCCACGCTGCACTCACCGGTATTCGGAGTTTGCCTCGGGTTGGTAAGTCGGGATGACCCCCTAGCCGAAACAGTGCTCTACCCCCGGTGGTGATACATGAGGCGCTACCTAAATAGCTTTCGAGGAGAACCAGCTATCTCCGGGCTTGATTAGCCTTTCACTCCGATCCACAAGTCATCCAAATCTTTTTCAACAGATCCTGGTTCGGGCCTCCAGTTGATGTTACTCAACCTTCACCCTGCTCATGGATAGATCGCCCGGTTTCGGGTCTATTTCCAGCGACTAGCGCGCCCAGTTAAGACTCGGTTTCCCTACGGCTCCCCTATACGGTTAACCTCGCCACTGAAAATAAGTCGCTGACCCATTATACAAAAGGTACGCCGTCACCCAACAAGTGGGCTCCGACTGCTTGTACGCACACGGTTTCAGGATCTATTTCACTCCCCTCTCCGGGGTTCTTTTCGCCTTTCCCTCACGGTACTGGTTCACTATCGGTCAGCCAGGAGTATTTAGCCTTGGAGGATGGTCCCCCCATGTTCAGTCAAGGTTTCTCGTGCCCCGACCTACTCGATTTCACGTGATCAGATTTTCGACTACGGGGCTATCACCCGCTACGGCCAAGCTTCCCAGCTTGTTCGCCTAATCAGTCACACGCTTAAGGGCTGGTCCCCGTTCGCTCGCCGCTACTAGGGGAATCTCGGTTGATTTCTTTTCCTCAGGGTACTTAGATGTTTCAGTTCCCCTGGTTCGCCTCGTACACCTATGTATTCAGTGCACGATACTCATCTTGTGATGAGTGGGTTTCCCCATTCAGAAATGCCCGGGTCACAGGTTGTTTGCCACCTCGCCGAGCCTTATCGCAGGCTGCCACGTCTTTCATCGCCTCTGGCTGCCTAGGCATCCACCGTGTGCGCTTCATTGCTTGACCCTATAACCCGAAGGAGTCTGGGTCGCAATGACAACATGCAGAAGACTTGCGTCTTCTGCGTTCATCAGCATGATATACATTGTTAAAGAGCGACTGTTCAATGAACAGTGATAAGCATTGAGCGTCTCGAATGCTTATCACTGACCACTGACGGTAATTCACGGTAGACGGTTGGTGGAGCCAAGCGGGATCGAACCGCTGACCTCCTGCGTGCAAGGCAGGCGCTCTCCCAGCTGAGCTATGGCCCCATCGTGCGACACCTTTTCTCCACAAATTTCTGTGAGACAAGGCAAGATGCGACGACGTATAGCCTGCTATACGAGAAGCATGTTGACGCAGCATCACAGGAATTTGGTGGGTCTGGGCAGACTTGAACTGCCGACCTCACCCTTATCAGGGGTGCGCTCTAACCAACTGAGCTACAGACCCGGCAAAGCGAAAGCCAAGGCACTCGCTTGTTACCGTTTTGCTCTATATTGATCAGGTAATTCATTGTGAGCGCTTGCCGCAAGGGCTGACGTGTCGTTTAAGGAGGTGATCCAGCCGCAGGTTCCCCTACGGCTACCTTGTTACGACTTCACCCCAGTCATGAACCACACCGTGGTGATCGCCCTCTTGCGTTAGGCTAACCACTTCTGGTGCAGTCCACTCCCATGGTGTGACGGGCGGTGTGTACAAGGCCCGGGAACGTATTCACCGTGACATTCTGATTCACGATTACTAGCGATTCCGACTTCACGGAGTCGAGTTGCAGACTCCGATCCGGACTGAGACCGGCTTTCTGGGATTCGCTGACTCTCGCGAGCTCGCAACCCTTTGTACCGGCCATTGTAGCACGTGTGTAGCCCTACCCGTAAGGGCCATGATGACTTGACGTCGTCCCCACCTTCCTCCGGTTTGTCACCGGCAGTCTCCTTAGAGTTCCCGGCATGACCCGCTGGCAAATAAGGACAAGGGTTGCGCTCGTTACGGGACTTAACCCAACATTTCACAACACGAGCTGACGACAGCCATGCAGCACCTGTCTCTGCGCTCCCGAAGGCACACCAGAATCTCTTCCGGCTTCGCAGGATGTCAAGGGTAGGTAAGGTTCTTCGCGTTGCATCGAATTAAACCACATGCTCCACCGCTTGTGCGGGCCCCCGTCAATTCATTTGAGTTTTAACCTTGCGGCCGTACTCCCCAGGCGGTCGACTTATCGCGTTAACTTCGCCACAAAGTGCTCAAGGCACCCAACGGCTGGTCGACATCGTTTACGGCGTGGACTACCAGGGTATCTAATCCTGTTTGCTACCCACGCTTTCGCACCTCAGCGTCAGTGTCAGTCCAGAAGGCCGCCTTCGCCACTGGTATTCCTCCCGATCTCTACGCATTTCACCGCTACACCGGGAATTCTACCTTCCTCTCCTGCACTCTAGCCTGACAGTTCCGGATGCAGTTCCCAGGTTGAGCCCAGGGCTTTCACAACCGGCTTATCACGCCGCCTACGCGCGCTTTACGCCCAGTAATTCCGATTAACGCTCGCACCCTCCGTATTACCGCGGCTGCTGGCACGGAGTTAGCCGGTGCTTCTTCTGCGAGTGATGTCTTTCCTGGCGGGTATTAACCGCCAGGCGTTCTTCCTCGCTGAAAGTGCTTTACAACCCGAAGGCCTTCTTCACACACGCGGCATGGCTGGATCAGGGTTGCCCCCATTGTCCAATATTCCCCACTGCTGCCTCCCGTAGGAGTTCGGGCCGTGTCTCAGTCCCGATGTGGCTGATCATCCTCTCAGACCAGCTACGGATCGTCGCCTTGGTGAGCCATTACCTCACCAACCAGCTAATCCGGCATAGGCTCATCCGATAGCGCAAGGCCAAAAGGCCCCTGCTTTCTCCCGTAGGACGTATGCGGTATTAGCCTGAGTTTCCCCAGGTTATCCCCCACTACCGGGTAGATTCCTATGCAGTACTCACCCGTCCGCCGCTCGTCAGCGCCCCGAAGGGCCTGTTACCGCTCGACTTGCATGTGTTAGGCCTGCCGCCAGCGTTCAATCTGAGCCATGATCAAACTCTTCAGTTTCAAATCATTGTGATCCTTGCCTGTCACTCGAAAGTCACAGAAGCGGATCAAACTTGGCTCAAGGTTCAAACGATTTCATTCAAAACAGGTTCCGAAAAACCTTATTGCTTGAGTCGCTTGCCTTGATTTTCGGTGACATTGTCACCCTCATCGGCAAGCGCCCACATGAATTACCTGATCAATTGTTAAAGAGCGTCTCGTGCTGCTGCGCTGCAGCTGCTTCGAGGTGTGCGTATAATACTCGATATAAAGCCGAGGTCAACCATTACGCGAGATTTTCTCTTGTCGATGCATAGTTTTAGCACCCAGCAACTTTCTTCAACTGCTCGTATAGCTGCGCTTTGCGCACCTCGCCCATGAAGGCGTTATCAATAGCATTGGCTGCCAGCTTGCAAAACACCGCTTCCTGCCATCCGAACGCCTGATGACAGGCTATAAAGTTTGCCAACATACCTCCGCCGAAATACGCTGGGTCATCGGAGTTGATTGTCACTACAAGCCCAGCGTCTAACAACTGAGGCAGTGGGTGCGCCTGCATACTTTCAACCACTTTCAACCGCACATTGGAAAGTGGGCATACGGTCAGCACTGTGCCCTGGTTACGCAATCGCTCCACTAACGCAGGGTCTTGCAAGCACTGCACGCCATGATCAATGCGGCACACGTCGAGCAAATCCAGAGCTTGATAGATATAGTCAACCGGCCCCTCCTCTCCTGCATGGGCTACCCGTGGAATACCAATTTGCTTGGCTCGACCGAATACTTCACTAAATTTTTCTGGAGGGTTGCCTTTTTCAGCACTATCCAGCCCGACGGCATCTAATATATCCCAATAGGGCTTAGCACTTTCCAGCACCTGCATTGCCTCTGCTGCGGGACGGTCACGCAAAAAGGCCATGATCAATGCACTGGAAAGCCCAAGCTCACTCTCCGCTTCTTGCCGAGCCAGGTTCAACCCTTCCAGGATAGTGGATAATCCAACGCCTCGGGAAATATGTGCCTGGGGGTCAAAGTGCATCTCGACATGAACCACGCCTTCATTACTGGCCCGGCGAAAATAATCCATAGCCAGCGCATAGAAGTCTTCAGCCTTCTGCAACACACTCATCCCCTGATAATAAATATCCAGAAATGACTGTAAGTCAGAAAAATCATAAGCGGCGTATACGTCTTCTATCGATGCATAAGAAAGCATAACGCCATTGCGTTCGGCCAAGGTAAACAACAACTCGGGTTCCAAGGTTCCTTCAATATGTAAATGTAGCTCTACCTTGGGCAAACGCTTGAGGAATTCATGCATGAAATAGGCTCCTTATTTTTCTTGTTTAATTCTGGGATATTCGAGACCGCTTGCATAGTCAGGCGCCCCACTTTTAACCCCGAACTCAAGTACTTCGCTCAGGCACGGTGAGTCGACACCTCCTCTTGGCTTGGGCCAGCGGAAAGTTTCCGAACTCTCTCCCCCAGTCGGTATACCGCCGTTACTGAAAAGATACAGGCGCTATCACCACACCCAACGTCGAAGAGCCGATTAATGATATCCCTCGCCCACTTTCACCTTGCCGCGAAATACCCAATAAGACCAGAAGGTATAGCCGAGCACGAACGGCAGAACAAACAGTACGCCGACCAACAGGAAAAGCTGAGATTCCGGTGCCGAGGCAGCATCCCATAGGGTGTAGTTCGGCGGTACGATCATCGGCCACTTACTTACCACCAGTCCCAGATAAGTGAACAGGAATATCCCCAGGGTCGCCATGAAAGGCATCAACTCACGGCGACGCCGAACCGACCAGTACAGGGCAAACATGCACACTAACGTCAATGCCGGCAATATCCAGATCAAGCGGATATTGCCGAACCAGCGTTCCCAGACGCCGGGGTTCACCATAGGCGTCCAGATACTGATGATCATGAAAATTGCCGATACCGCCAGCAGTAGCGGCAAGGTCAATTTGTAAGCCCACCGCTGAATGTAGCCTTCGGATTTCAGAATCAGCCAGGTACTTCCCAGCAATGCATAGCCAATCATGATGCCGATACCCGTCAATACCGTAAACGGAGTCAGCCAATCGAAAGCACCCCCGACAAAGACACCCTCTTGCGTCTCGAAGCCCTGTATATAGGTGCCTACCACCGTTCCCTGAGCAAAGGCCGCAATTGCCGACCCCCAGCTGAACGCCCTGTTCCACAGGCGCCGATTACGGCGGTTACGACGAGACTTGAAGCGCAGCTCAAAGGCCACACCGCGAAAAACCAGCCCCGCCAGCATCAGGAATACACCGATATACAGCGCCGGCAGGAAAACCGAATAGACCAGAGGAAAGGCTCCCAACAACCCTGCTCCTCCCAACACCAGCCAGGTCTCGTTACCATCCCAGATGGGTGCGACAGAATTCATCATCACGTCCCGGGCATCTTCATCCGGTGCAAAAGGGAAAAGGATTCCCAAGCCCAGATCAAAACCGTCCATGAGGACATACATTAGGATGCCGAAACCGATGATAAGTGCCCATATCACTGATAGATCGAACATTTCCATGGCTTAACCCTCTCCTTTGGCAGGATTGTCATCGAAGGGTGTACTGGTTGCCGAAAAAGGCCGCTTGGGCGTTTCAAAATCGTCGACCAGCTTTTCTTCCTCCTTCGCTTGCATGCCGTACCGGATCACCCGAGTGAGATAATACGTACCGGCATAAAAAATAACGCCATAAACCGCCATATAACCCACCAGGGTAAACAGCGCCATTCCACCGGTCAGCGAAGGCGTCACCCCTTCGGCATGGGTCATCGTTTCGTAGATCAACCAGGGTGCGCGCCCCGTCTCGGTCACGACCCACCCTGCCAGCACAGCGATGAAGGGTGTGATCGACATGACTCTGAGGGTCTGCAAGAAGCGCCGTGAACGATATACTTTTCCTCCACGGCGTAGATACAGCCCTGCCAAGGCGACCCCAATCATCGTGAAGCCAATGGCGACCATGATTCGAAATGCCCAGAATGTAATCCACACCGGCGGCTGCTCTTCGGGGGGCGATTCACTGATCCCCGGCACCACGCCATCCAGCTCATGCGTAAGAATCAGGCTTGCCCCGTAGGGAATACCGACTTCAAAACGGTTCTCCTGGTGGTCACGATCCGGCAAGGCAAACAATAGCAAGGGCGCGCCTTGCATCGTCTCCCAGTTGCCCTCCATGGCCGCCAGCTTGGTGGGTTGATGCTCGAGCGTGTTGATACCGTGAAAGTCACCAATCACCGCCTGAGCCGGCGCCAAGACCAGAAGGAGCCACAGACACATGGATAATGCCTTGCGATTGGCTTGCACATCACGCTCGATCAAGAGATACCAGGCGCTGACACCCGCCACCACGAAGCCACCGGTGAGGAATGACGCCATTACCATATGTGTGAGGCGAAAAGGAAAAGAGGGATTGAAAATCGCCTCCATCCAGGAGGTAACGTGTACGACGCCATCGATCATCTCGAAACCAGACGGTGTGTGCATCCAGCTATTGGCCGCAAGTATCCAGAACGTCGAGATGAAGGTGCCCAGCGCCACCATGATGGCGGCGAACAGATGAACACCCTGGGACACCTTGCCGCGGCCGAACAATAAAACCCCTAAAAAAGCCGCCTCAAGGAAGAAGGCCGTTATCACCTCGTAGCTCAGCAACGGCCCAATGAAATTGGCGCTGGACTGGGAAAAATTGCTCCAGTTGGTACCGAACTGAAAGGACATGACGATGCCGGACACCACGCCCATGCCGAAGACAACCGCGAAAACCTTGGTCCAAAGGATCGCCAGACGCTCCCAAGCGGGGTTCTGCGTCTTGTAGAAAAGGGCATGAAGCAAAGCGAGGTAGGAGGCAAGCCCAATGGTGAACACAGGGAAAATAGCGTGAAAGGACACAACAAAGGCGAATTGTATTCGCGATAACAACAGCGGATCGAGCTCCATGACGTTCTCCTAAGTCCTGTGGAGGCAGCTACGACAACACAAGCTTAGATGAGCTAATCCATGTGGCAATTTTATTGTTCTTGAATATAGGATTACAATCCAAGCTTGTTAACTGAGCTTGGATTGTAAAGAGAACGCACTTCGTCTGTAAGCGTTATTGCACTGCTGATCGGTGGCGGATCGTTGCATTGCGGCTTTTAGCCAAATCTCAGGCCAATACCACCAAGCTAATCATGTATGCCGTGTAAGCGATAAACATGGCCAGCAGCATCCCACCTTCCACCCGATTGATGCGACGCTTACGGCCACGCCAAGCAAAGGCAAACAGAATCATCAATACCGTCATTCCGGTCATTACGCTCCAGTCGCGCATCAACACTTCTCGACCGGTCTCAATCGGCATTATCAGTCCGGCAAGACCCACCACTCCCAAAGTATTGAAAAGGTTCGATCCCACCACATTGCCCAACACCAAGTCATGTTCACGGCGACGCAACGCACTAATCGAAGACGCCAACTCGGGCAATGAGGTACCCACCGCCACGACGGTCAAGCCAATAATCAGATCGCTTACCCCGAAACTCAAGGCAATTTCCACCGCCCCCCATACCAAAAGGCGCGAACTGGCAATCAAGAGCACCAACCCGACCAGCGTCCAGAGCAAGGAAACCTTGAGTGACATCGGCTTGCTATCCAGGCTTTCCGCCACCTCCTGCACGAGGGGATCCTCCTCCTGCTGATATTTGGAACGCACAATACTGAAGGTAATGAAAGCAACCAGTATCACTATCAGCGTCAGCGCTTCCCAGCGTGCAATTACACCATCGAGCAGAGTTAACGCAGAAAGCAGGGTCACCACTAACAACAGCGGCATTTCCTTACGGATAACGCTTGAATGCACCGCCAATGGCGTGATTAATGCCACAGTTCCCAATACTAAACCGATATTAGCGATATTCGAACCATAGGCATTGCCTAACGCCAAGCCGGGATTACCTTGAGCGGCAGCCAAGACCGAGACCGTCATTTCCGGTGCGGAGGTCCCGAAACCGATCACTAGCATGCCGATCAGCAGGGGAGATAATCCCAGCCACCGCGACGTCGAGGCAGCACCATCAATGAAGCGTTCTGCACTCCAGATCAGCAGCACCAGACCAACAATCACCGACAGCGAAGGGAGCAGCATCGTTTTTCCTTAATAATGTATTCATTCAGGGCACTATTGCGCGAGCATCGTTGTCCATGAACGCGATCAGGTCAAGCGATGACTCGGCTAACTATTAAATTGCTGATAGATCGTTTATCGTCACCCACCGTATAGAGGCGCACCTATATTTCGCAGGAAGGCTCCCGTAGTGGAAAGACTCACGATTTGTTGATACGTCACCCTGGAAAGCTTAGATCCTTGCCTGCCATGCCGGGCGCAACACCCTTTGTGGATCGCTCTCCTCCAGAAGCACGCACCCGCCGTCGCCGGTTACGTGCCTGTCACGAATGTGACTGGGTGGTAGCGTTACCCGCGCTCAAGGGAGGGGAAAAGGCGGAATGTCCACGCTGCGACCATACCCTGGTTCGTCGCCATCATTTTCCTGCTCAACGTAGCATGGCATTATCAATTGCCGCCTTGACTGCCCTGATCCTGTCCGTAGCGTTTCCATTCGTCAGCTTTAGTGTCGGAGGCATCGGCAACCAGATTGAGCTATCGCAAACCGCCACTGCCTTGATCGGCTTTCACCAGCCCATCGTCGCCATTGCCGTCATCCTCACGATTGTCGTGCTGCCAGCGCTTTATCTAGTCGGGGTGGTCTGGCTTCAGTATGGCCTGTTACGAGAAAAAGCACTGCCCGCCAGCAGGGACATTGCCCGCTCCCTTTCCCATTTGACGCCCTGGATGATGGCGGATGTATTTATCATTGGTGCCTTGGTGAGCTTGATCAAGGTAGCCGGAATAGCCCAAATCGAATTGGGCGTGTCGTTCTGGGCGTTTTGTGCCTTCGCCATTTTGCTGTTGTTGACCACTCAGTCGCTGGATGCAGACTGGATGTGGTTTTCTCTGGAAGGTGAGCCCTTGGCGCCTGAAGGCACCATTACCGGTGAAACCGCTTTTGTCCAAGGCCTGACCGGTTGCACAACCTGCGGCTTGATCAATCGACTTTCTTCGCATGGCAAGAACTATTGCGCTCGCTGCCATGAACACTTGCATGCTCGCGTCCCTCACAGCTTGCAACGCACTTGGGCGCTGCTCGGTGCTGCTGCGGTGATGTACATCCCAGCGAACCTTTACCCCATCATGACCACCACCAGCCTGGGGGATTCAACCCCTTCCACCATTATCGGCGGCGTGGTCGAATTATTGCAGATGGGTTCCTGGCCGGTGGCGGCGGTCATCTTCATCGCCAGTATTATTGTTCCTGTAAGCAAACTCGTGGCCCTGGTCTGGTTGTGCCTGGTGGTAAAGCGCAGTAATGAGCTCAATGCAGCTGCGCGCACGCGACTTTATCGTGTTACCGAATTTATCGGCCGCTGGTCCATGGTGGATGTGTTCGTCGTGGCAATATTAGTGGCATTGATTCGTGCCGGCTCATTGATGTCGATCACGCCGGGGCCGGCTGCGCTGGCATTCGGTGCTGTGGTGGCCCTTACCATGCTCGCCGCCATGTCCTTCGACCCGCGCTTGATCTGGGATTCTCCTTTACCGCGCCAAGAGCGTCTTTTTTCAGGCCCCAAGGAAAACATTGATGGCTGAAGCCTCCTCCTCCGCTACCGATGAAAGCAGCTTGCATCGTGCCAAGCTGTCGCCTCAAACGCGGCTTTCACCGATCTGGATTGTACCTTTGGTGGCCCTGATCATCGGCCTGTGGCTGGTTTATGATAATTACACCAGCCGGGGCACGCTGATCACCTTGACCATGGACAGTGCCGAAGGCATCGAAGCCGGCAGCACCTTGATACGCAGCCGCAACGTGGAGGTAGGACGTGTCCAGGAAGTCAGGTTATCCGACGATCTTTCGCATGCCGTGATTACCGCCCGTATCAGCCCCTCAGCGGAAGCCATGCTGCGTGAGGATAGCCGTTTCTGGGTCGTCAAGCCACGCATCGGCAGGGAAGGAATCAGCGGGTTGGGCACGGTGCTCTCGGGTGCCTATATCCAACTGGAGCCTGGCACCTCGGATGAGCCTCAACGCGAGTTTGAAGTCAGCGAGTCGGCGCCTGTGGCACCGGCTGGCGCCAGTGGGATGCGTTTCAACCTCATCAGCCAAGTCGGGAACTCCTTACGCGTAGGCGACCCGGTTTCCTATCAGGGCTTTACGGTGGGGCGGGTAGAAGAAGTCAACTTCAACGCCGGAAGCCGGATGATGAATCATCAGATTTTCATTGAAGAACCCTATACCACTCTGGTCACCGAAAGCACCCGTTTCTGGTCGGCAAGCGGCGTGGATATACGTCTGGATGCCGATGGGTTCAGGGTCAGTGTAGAATCCCTCGAAGCGTTATTGGGCGGAGGCGTCACCTTTGGTGTTCCGGAAGACTTGCCCATGGGCGAAATGGTCGAGCCCGATACCACCTTCAGCCTTTATGCCGACGAAGACAGTGCCCGCCAAGGGACCTTCAACCGCTATCTGGAATACGTTCTGCTGGTCGACGAGACCGTACGCGGACTATCTCGTGGGGCGCCGGTGGAATTCCGAGGTGTCAGGGTGGGTACCGTGGCGGCGGTGCCCTGGAAATTTACCGCGCCCCAGCCGGACTCTCGGGCACGTTTCGCGATTCCCGTGCTTATCCGCATAGAGCCACAGCGTCTCGGAATTGAAAATGCCGCCATCGATCTCGACGAATGGGATGCACGCTTCAAGCGTCTGTTCAATCTGGGCTTGCGGGCGTCACTGAAAAGCGGCAACTTACTGACAGGTGCGCTGTTCGTCGACCTGAATTTCCAGCGTGAGCTGGCCGACGAATACGTCGAAGAGGAATTTGCCGACCGCTCCGTGTTCCCCACCGAGGCGGGTGGCTTTGCACAAATACAATCGCAGATCACCACCTTGCTGGAAAAGCTCAACGACCTTGAAGTCGAACCCTTATTGGCTGGGCTGGACCGTAACCTTCAAGCTTCCGAAACCATGCTCGAAGAAATGCAAAACGTTGCCGGCTCGCTGAACAGCCTGCTCGACAACCCGGAAACCCGAGCGGTCGGCGGCAATCTCAATGCCACCCTGGAGGAATTGCGCAGCACGATGCAGGGCCTCTCACCGACTTCGCCAGCCTATCAGGAACTTACCAACGCCATTGGACGACTTGACCGGCTGATGCGCGACCTTCAACCCTTGACTCGAGCGCTGAACGAGAATCCGCGCGCCCTGCTGTTCGATAACCTGGACACCCAGGACCCCGTGCCGCGAGCACCGCGCCCTTGAATCGAGATACCCAGTTACCCGGAGCCAATTCATGTTTTGTCGATTGATTTACCTGAGTGCCTTGCTTGTCTCGATGCTTGGATTGGCGGCATGCGCTTCCAGCATCACCCCGCCTTCACGCTATATGTTGCCGGGAGACGATGTTGCCCAACCCAGCCAAACGCCGGAATATACGTTGTTGCTTCGTACCCCGCGTCTGGCTCACTATCTGGATGTCGAGGGTATCGTCATGCAGCTTGACGACATCACGCTGCATGAAGCCCGAGAACATCAATGGGCGGAAAGCCTGGGTCGACAACTCGAACGCGGCATGCGGGCGCGCCTGACCCAACAGCTGCCTTCCACCCAGGTACTCAGGGAAGAAGCTTCCCATTCACAAGCATTGACACTGCGCTTGGAAGTCGACAGTTTTCAAGGCCGCCAAGATGGCTATGCCGTGGTCAGCGGCCAATGGCAACTGCGTGACCCCCAAGGTCAGCTGCTTCGCCTGGACAGTTTCGATACCCGAACCGAGTTGCAAAGCGATGGATACCCCGCCTTGGTACGCGCCTTGGCGGTAAGCTGGGACAAGGCCGCCGAGCAGATTGCCCAGGCCATCCGCCAGGTACAAACCAAGTCGTGAGCCATCGCCCAAGCAGTGTCGAGAATGTGTTTACCCTCGCGGCGTGCCCGGTTATCTGGCATTATCCCCCACCGCGATGTGGATTCATCTTACTATCGCTCTTTGAACTGAACACCTCTGACCGGTGCGCTATCCGCTGCCGGCAGGTGATTGCGGAGAACGCATGAGCTTTTCTGAACTCGGCCTCCATACCGATTTGCTGCGTGCCGTAACGGCACAAGGCTATACCACCCCGACCCCGATCCAGCAGCAAGCCATTCCGGCCGTGCTTTCAGGTCGTGACCTCCTGGCCACGGCCCAGACCGGCACCGGTAAAACGGCAGGTTTCACCTTGCCCATGCTGCAACGCCTGAGCGAAGGCAAGCGGCCAGGGAAGCGGCAAGTAAGAGCACTGGTCTTGACGCCTACCCGCGAGCTTGCCGCTCAGGTAGGCCAAAGCGTGGCCACTTATGGCCAGCATTTTTCGATGCGCTCTCACGTCATTTTTGGCGGCGTGGGCCAACAGCCTCAAGTGGATGCCCTGAAGCCTGGGCTCGACGTCTTGATCGCCACACCCGGTCGCCTGCTGGACCTTCTCCAGCAACGCCATGTCGATCTTTCCGCCGTTGAAATTCTGGTACTCGACGAAGCCGACCGCATGCTCGACATGGGCTTCATCCATGACATCAAGCGACTTCTTCGCGTAATGCCCAAACAGCGCCAGAACCTGCTTTTTTCCGCTACGTTTTCTACCGAGATCCAAGGACTGGCCACCCAGTTGATGGATAACCCGGCAATCATTGAGGTTGCGCGGCGCAATACTACCGCTGAAACAGTGGAACAAGCGGTTTACCACGTGGACCGTGTCCGCAAGCGTGAACTCCTGGCCCATTTGATTCAGCAATATGGCTGGCATCAAGTGCTGGTATTCACCCGCACCAAGCATGGTGCCAATCGCTTGGCCGAACAGCTTTCAAAGGAATCGATTCCCGCGATGGCTATTCATGGCAACAAGAGCCAAAGCGCCCGAACCCGTGCCCTTACCGCTTTCAAAGGTGGTGAGCTTCAGGTATTGGTGGCGACGGATATAGCTGCACGGGGCCTGGATATCAGCGAACTCCCCCATGTGGTCAACTTCGACCTGCCCAATGTGCCCGAAGATTATGTGCATCGTATCGGACGTACTGGTCGTGCCGGCAGTGAAGGCGAAGCCGTTTCATTGGTGTGTATCGATGAAAAGGATCTCTTGAAAGGCATTGAGCGTTTGATCAAGCGCGACCTGGTAAAACGCGAGGAAGCAGGTTTTGCTCCTGACCCTAGCATCAAGGCCGAGCCGATCGAAAATGGGCGTCAGAATCGTGGCCAAAAGCCCGCGAGACGTGGCACTGACAGTAAACGTACCGAACGTAGCACCAAACCGGCTCCGCGCTCACGCAGCAGAAGCGCCCGCAGCTAGGCGACACACCCAGCATTGGAGGGTTTATGGCATCATCTCGATTGATGGCTGAATATCAGCAGTGGTTGACGTTTCAGCATCAAGAGCAACTAAGCCGCGAACACCAAGGCATTGCTCAACGCCTGACCGATGCCCGTGCCACGGCCAACCAAGTGGTACAAGCGTATCGCAGCATGGCGGAAAAGGCGGCCACGGAAGGCGCGTGCTACCGTACCCTGTTTCTACGCCAAGGCGAAACCGGCAAGGCACTGCCCTGTGAAGGCTGGTTGTTTATCAGACGAGTACTCAGCGAGGGCAATACCACCCGGGTTCGCGCCACCCTGCTGGACACCTTTACATTGGAGCAAGGCCACATTGAAGTAGGAACACAGCCGGCACGTAAAGTAACGCTGGAAATTTTCGATCAGATACAAATCGACAAAGGCATGGCCACGACAGTACGGGTAGATGAGGTGGGTAGTGCCGGCAATTACCACTTCATTACGTTACTTGATGCGGTACGTGGTGACCTGCGCCGCCATCTCAACTAGTGATCGCCTAGTCAATGGCGTTTTCTCGTCGTTCGTTCGTCTTTATTCTGCTGATGGTGGTGGTGGGCCTTAATCTACGCCCGGCACTTTCCTCGATAGCTCCTCTTTTGGCACGTCTGCAGGAAACTGCAGGCTTGTCAGCTTTTGCTGCCGGTGTCCTGACCACATTACCCGTCTTGTGCCTGGGGCTCGCGGCTCCTTTAGCGCCCTTGCTCGCCCAGCGCCTGGGTAGCGAGCGGGCCTTGGGCCTCTCGCTTGCCGCTCTGGCAACCGGTCTGATTCTACGTGGCCTGCCTTTACCAGGGGTACTTTTCCTAGGTACCGCCATGGCCGGGGCCGCCATCGGCGTTGGCGGCACACTGTTGCCGGCGCTGGTCAAACGCGAGCTTCCCGGCAATGCTGACCTGGTGACTGGCATATACACGATGGCACTGTGTCTGGGCGGCGCTCTGGGGGCTGGGTTAAGCATTCCCTTGGCGGAACTATGGGGTAGCTGGCGACTCGGGTTGATGAGTTGGTCACTGCTCGCCATTTTTGCTCTGATCCTATGGCTGGGTTACATGCCTGCCCCAGCCGCTACCCCCTTGGCATCCATACAGCAACAGAGCCTACTCCAGCTGCTGAAAAAGGCGCTAACCTGGCAGATCATGCTGTACATGGGAATGCAGTCCTCGATGGCTTACATCGTCTTCGGCTGGTTGCCTACGCTTTTGATCTATCGAGGGTACGCCGAAGCAAATGCCGGCTGGCTCATGTCTGTTTCGATCATGTGCCAGATCTTCTCTGCCTTGGGCGCTCCCTGGCTGGCCCGTCTAGGGCGTGACCAGCGCCCTGCCCTGCTACTGATGTTATTGTGCACCGCTGCAGGATTATGGTTATTGCTCATCGCACCCTTGGCTTGGCGCTGGCCGGGAGCGGTACTGTTAGGATTGGGCCAAGGCGGCAGTTTCAGCCTTGCCTTGACGCTGCTTGTATTACGCACGGCCAATTCACGGCTTTCCGGTCAGCTTTCCGGCCTGGTGCAAGGCGGTGGTTATACACTAGCCTCGCTGGGTCCATTAAGTGTAGGTTTACTCTTGCAAGCGGGCGCCGACATTACTCACATCGCCTGGTTACTGATCGGCTTGATTGGGGTATGTTGCGGTTTAGCCATGTTTGCCGGACGTAATCGTCAGCTGGATAACGAAGATGGGAAGCTTGTCACGCGCAAGCATTAACCTCCCTGCTGATGCCATCCTTTGTCGAGGAGGACCCAAAACATCATGAGCCATACCTCAAGCGTTGCCTCTAACGCCCCCCGAGATGCTCGTGTCCTGGTTATCTACACCGGTGGCACCATAGGCATGCAGATGTCAGAACATGGACTGGCACCCAGCGGAAATTTTGCTCAGCGCCTGGACCATGCCTTGACACAGCTTTCACCTCGTCAACGTCAACAACTCCCATCGTTTGACATCTTGAGTGACTTACCGTTAATCGACTCCAGTGCGGCCAACGCCACCACTTGGCAACAGTTGGCTAGTGATATTGTGGCACAACATCAAGCCTATAGCGGTTTTGTCATCTTGCATGGCACCGACACGCTTAGCTGGAGCGCAGCCAGTCTAGCCTATCAGCTTCAGGGGCTGGATCGTCCCGTGATCCTGACCGGCGCCATGGAACCGCTTGAAGTGGCCAATGGCGATGCCTTGGAGAATATCCAGGGTGCTCTGCATTTCGCCGCCAACCCAGCCCTTCAGGAAGTAGCTATTTATTTCGCTGGCCAACTGTTGCGTGGGGTACGAGCCTGCAAGCAGCACAGTGAATCGGCTAATGCCTTTGCCAGCCCCAATTACCCGCTGCTGGGTGAGCGCATCGGAGATGATTTCATCTATTACCAAGGACGCGGCCTGGCAGTTCTCCAGCGCGGTGCCCCACGCTTCGAGCTGCCTGACTACTCTCCGCTGACGCAAGGCGCCGTGGTACGGGTGGCACTGTGGCCGGGCATTACCGCCTGGCAGCTTTCCGCCTGGCTCGATGATAGCCGCGTGAGGGGAGCGTTACTGCAACTCTGGGGGGCCGGCAACTTACCGCCGGAGCCTGAACTGCTGAATGTCCTGGCCTCGGCCAGTGGCGAAGGCAAACTGGTGGCGGCGATCAGTCAATGCCCTCAGGGCAGCGTGCATTTGGGGAACTACGCTGCCGGGCACGGGCTGGTCGAGGCCGGCGTTCTATCCGGCGACGGCATGACCCCCGAAGCCGCCTACACCAAGCTGGTTCACCTCCTTGCCCAACCGCTTACCACCGTTGATCAACGTCGCAGGTTTCTAACACCCCTGGTAGGAGAACGTTAGTTTTTCACTTCGTATTGCATGCTAAATGCGTCTATGTTTAAAAGGTATCGATCAACTTTTGCAATAATCTGAAGGAACGTCATTCATGGAAAAACCCGTTCATCATTTCAGTGAGCTTTTCGAGCAACTGGGCCTTGCCTCAGACAGTGCCGCCATCGAGCGTTTCATTGAACGAAACTCCCCTCTGCCAGCCAATATGCCCCTTGCCGAGGCACCCTGCTGGAACGAAGGCCAGGCTGAATTCCTGCGTGAAGCCATTGAAGAAGATGCCGACTGGGCGGAAACGGTAGACCACCTTGACGCTTCCATGCGCAAGAAAAGCTAGGCTCTTCTGAAACTGCTCGCACTCGCGGATTTTCAGATGAGACAAAAGGGAGCCGATGCTCCTCTTGATGGTGGGAGCATCGCGAATCTTTTTGCAAGCAGTCAGCCCGTATTTAATCGAGCCTCGACGCGTTCGAGAATCTGTCGGCTGATCTTGCCCACCAACGGCTTGGCGGCCTTGTTGACCGCCTTTTCCATCAGGCGATTGCGAATTTCGTAGGTCAGGGTCAGGGAGACATCGGTACCTTCGGCAACCGGACGCAAATGATAACGCCCATGGTTTTTCACCCCATCGAGTGATTTCCACGCCAACACTTCCGGCGGTCGCGTTTCGGTGACCTCCACGTCGAATGTCCAGTCCATGCCCACTGCCCGTACATGCCAGCGATAGCGTTCTTCTCCCAAGGGTTCGATCGCCTCGACCCAGTCCGAGTACTCCGCGAAGTCCTCGACCCGGCGCAACAGGGAAAACACTCGCTCGGGAGACGCCTTGATAATTTCGCTATGTTCAATCGTGGCCATTCGGATCGCCTATCTGGTTCCATTGATATGCATCACCCAGCCTCTCGGCTAATGACGTTCATGTCCATACCCAGGCATGGCACTGCATGACATCAGAACGGCGTATCATGAGTACAGCATGACATTAGCTACGAAAATTACAGGTCTCGCATCAACAGCGCAAATTCAATACGTTCAGCGGCAATCGGCTCGCCCGGTACGGGAATGCCTACCACATGGCCGGAACCCGGTGCCGCGCTTACCGATTCACCGCGCTTGTTCTCGATATGCTCAAGAGTAAAGCGGCGGTTGCCGCCGGGTAACATCAGCTCCATGCCGTCGCCCACTTCAAAGCGATTCTTGACATTGATTTCCAGCATCCCCCGGTCAGGGTCATAGCTCAACACTTCACCCACGAACTGCTGGTGAACGCCCACCGAATTGCCTTGCTCGTAGTTCTGATATTGGTCATGAACATGGCGCCGGTAGAAGCCTTCCGTATAACCTCGGTTGGCCAAGTTATCCAGCTCGTCCATCAGGCGCATGTCAAACGGTCGGCCGGCCACAGCATCATCGATAGCGCGGCGATAAACCTGAGCGGTACGCGCCACATAATAGGCCGACTTGGTGCGCCCTTCGATCTTGAGTGAGGTTACACCCATTTCAGTCAGTCGCGGCACATGCTGTACGGCACGCAAATCCTTGGAATTCATGATGTAGGTGCCGTGCTCATCCTCATGCACCGGCATCAATTCACCCGGGCGAGTGCGATCTTCGATAAGTGCCGAAAGCTCGTCCTGCCCTTCCACGCCGCCGGCAGTAGCGGTGCTTTCCGACGCCGGCATCTCTGCACTGCCGCCGCCCGAGGCAATCAGACCACCTTGTTCCGGCGTCCAGATGCCACTTGCAGCATGCGCCCGAGCGGAATTTGCCGGCACCAGGTCACCGGTTTCATCGGTGGATGCGGCGACGGTGTTGTATTTCCAGCGACACGCATTGGTACAGGTGCCCTGATTGGGATCGCGATGATTGAAGTAACCAGAGAGCAAGCAACGACCCGAATAAGCAATACAGAGCGCACCATGGACGAAGGTTTCAATCTCAAGGTCGGGACATTCAGCACGAATCTCGCCAATCTCTTCAAGCGAGAGCTCCCTGGAAAGGATGATTCGGCTGATGCCCTGCTTCTGCCAAAACTTGGCCGCCGCGTAGTTGACCACATTGGATTGCACCGAAAGGTGGATCTCCTGGTCAGGCCAACGCTCGCGAACCATCATGATCAAGCCGGGGTCTGACATGATCAGTGCATCGGGGCCGGCTTCGATCACCGCTTCCATGTCGCGCAGGTAGGTCTTCAACTTGCTATTGTGCGGGGCGATGTTGGATGCCACATAAAACTTCTTGCCCCGCTCATGGGCATAGGCAATGCCCTTGTGCAGATTGCCGATCTTGAAATCATTGTTGCGTACACGTAGCGAATAGCGTGGCTGACCGGCATAGACCGCGTCGGCGCCATAAGCAAAAGCGTAGCGCATGTTCTTGAAAGTGCCGGCGGGTGACAGCAATTCAGGCGCATTCATCAAGGTTCACCACTAAAGGGAAGCGGCGTGCTCGGCACAGTAATACCCGAGCCACGCGGTAGGAAATATCAGAGGAAGGGAATTCTACCAACTGCCACTGATTCTGGCCAGATATCCGCTCATTGCGTACACTAGCCGCCGTTCCGGACCGGACCCCGGATAGCCGCTCAGGCGGTACGAAAAATTCTCCGACACAGAGCCCTGACATGACCCAACCTCATACCCCTTCCAGCGTCGTGATTTATTCCGGCGGCATGGACTCTTTTACCGTCTTGCACCGTGCTCTTCATGAAAGTCGCCAGGTGCATGCCCTTTCCTTTGATTACGGCCAGCGCCACGCCTGTGAACTTGAAGTCGCCGCCCGAGTTTGCCACAAGCTCAAGGTGCTTCACCAGGTGGTGGATATCCGTGCGATACATGGTTTGATCGACAATTCCGCCTTGACCGATTCAGACCGCAAGCTGCCCACCGGCGACTACCAAGAGGAAAACCTCAGTGCGACGGTGGTGCCCAACCGCAACATGATCTTGCTATCGCTGGCGATTGCCAAGGCAGTGAATATCGGCGCCGACCGTGTCGACTACGGCGCCCATGGCGGCGACCATGTGCTCTATCCGGATTGTCGCCCCGACTTCGTGGAAAAAATGAATACCGTAGCGGCAGTCGCCAATTTCCAGGCAGTGAAAATACATGCGCCTTATCTGCATGCGAGCAAAGCCGATATTCTGGCTGACGGCCTGCGAATGGGACTTGATTATAGCGACACCTGGACGTGCTATCTGGGCGAGCGACTTGCCTGTGGCCAATGCGGTAGCTGCAGGGAACGGCTTGCAGCCTTTGCCGCCAACGGCGTAACCGACCCCTTGGCATATGCTGGCTTACGCCAATCGAACCCCGCCCCAGGAGGTGCCTGATGTATCACGTCAAGGAAGCCTTTTACACCTTACAGGGCGAAGGCGGTCAAGCCGGGCGCGCCAGCGTCTTCTGTCGCTTTAGCGGTTGCAACCTCTGGTCGGGACGCGAACAGGATCGCGCCACGGCGGCCTGCCGCTTTTGTGACACCGACTTTGTCGGCACCGATGGTCAGAATGGCGGACGCTTTACCCAGGCAGCAACACTGGCGGAACATTTGCATGCCTTGTGGCCGAAACAGGATGGCCACGCTACCCCTTATGTGGTCTTCACTGGTGGTGAACCGCTGCTGCAGCTTGACTCTGCCTTGATCGACGCCATGCAGGCGCAAGGGTTCGAAGTGGCGGTGGAAACTAACGGCACCCTGCCGGTTCCAGCGGGTATCGACTGGCTGTGTGTCAGTCCCAAGGGCAGCAATGCCTTGGCGGTGACCTCTGGCGATGAGCTCAAGCTGGTTTACCCGCAGCCCGACGCCCCACCCGAGCGTTTTGCCGCTTTCAATTTCAGGCATTTCTTTCTTCAACCGATGGATACCGGCCCTTTGGGCGAGCCGGGCAATCGCATGGCCGACACCGTGGCTTATTGTCTGGCACATCCCCAGTGGCGGCTTTCGCTGCAGACCCACAAGATTGCGGGAATTGACTGATGACATTATTCGTTAACCGCCTGACCCACATCGATGCTTCCCTATGGTGTCCGCAGCGCGGCTTGATCGGCGTCAGCTGGCAAGTGGATGTCGAACTGGATGGCGACCTGGGCGAGGATGGCATGCTGTTTGATTTTGGCGAGGTGAAGCCTTGGCTCAAGCGTTATCTCGATGCCGGCGTCGACCACACGCTACTGGTACCCACCCAAGCCTCCGGTGTAACGCTTGCCTCCTCTGAGCAAGAAGTCTATTTGCGCGCTACCGCGCCCTACGATTTCGAGATGCGCGCGCCGCCTGAAGCAATAACTGCTCTTCCCTGGTCGTCAATCACTCCCCAACGCCTTGCCGAGCATCTTTCAGTAGAGCTGATGCGCTCCCCCCCGGCCCGCGTCAAGGCTATTCGTCTGGCCTTGCACGAAGAGGTTATAGAGGGGCCGGCCTATAGCTACAGCCATGGACTCAAGCGCCATGTCGGTAACTGTCAACGCATTGCGCATGGGCACCGTTCGCGGCTGCATATCTGGCAGAACGGCGTGCGTGCTCCAAGGCTTGAAAGCGAGTGGGCCGCCTGGCTGGCAGATCGTTATCTAGTGGATAGCGCCGATATTATCGATGAAGAAAATCCCGACCAGTTAGCTAGCCGCTACCATGCGCAACAGGGAGAATTTTTCATTCGTCTTCCCCATCACCGCTGTGCAGTGCTTGCGGCCCCCACCACTGTAGAGAATATCGCGGCTTGGCTGGCGCGTCTTATTGCCGGGCAAACCGGCCAATTAACGCGGGTACAGGCCTTCGAAGGAATCGACAAGGGGGCCATTGCCGAGGCAAAGCCATGAGCCAAGCTGACGCCGCAACCCAGCAAGCCTCGGCAGGATGCCGCCCGGGATGCGGCGCCTGCTGCATCGCGCCTTCCATTTCATCACCGATTCCCGGCATGCCGGAAGGTAAACCCGCGGGTATGCGCTGCGTACAACTCGATGAACACAATCTTTGCCGGCTATTCGGCGATTCACGTCGCCCGGCCGTCTGCGAGAAGTTCAGCTACGACCCTGCGTTGTGCGGCAACCATCGCGATGAGGCGCTCACCGCCATCATCCAACTCGAGCAACTCACCTGACCGGGGGCCGGCTCGATGCCGGCCGACTTGATCAGGTTTCCAGGCTCTCTTTATGCGACAAGCGCCTATCCAGCAAACTGACCCAGCGCACCAGCACCGGGGCATCACTATGATTGACCTTGCTCAGCATGTGACGGAACGTTTCTTTTGCCTGAGCATCTTCGGGGTCGATATGAGTCAACCATAGCTCGAGTGCGGCCAGCTCTTGATGGTGATTGCCATGTTCTCGAGCCTGGTTCAAGGCCATTTCCACCAATGCCCGCACTTCGTTAGCAGGGTGTCCCAGCAAGTGTCTAACGCGTGCTAGCTGAATGGCCAGCTCCGGCAGGAACAAGGTAGTTCGCTCCTGGGCGATGACCAGGCATTGATCCAGATAGTCTTCGGCGGTGGTCAACTCTCCCAATGCAATACAGGCATCGGCATACCACCATACCGGTCGCTGGTAACGATCCCGGCCATTGAGCTCAGCCATTTGGTCCAGACTCTGCGACACATGCGCAAGCCCTTTGGCATCACCCGACAAGGCGCGCTGCCAGCCAAGCACGCTCTGCGCGGAAATCTGCCATAGCTGTAAATCCGGCGTACCTGTCATTGCCGCGGCACGTTCAGCTTGGCGTGTGGCCAAATGCACATGACCTAACTGACGGTACAGGGAGGCTGCAAACATCAGCGCCATGGCCAAGGTGCCCGGATGACCAATTTTTTCCGCCAATCGCAGCGCTGAAGCGACATGGTGTTCCGCGCGCTGGTAGTCGCCACGCAAGCAAAGTGCCCATCCCTGGAAGCAAGCCGCCGTCACCTGAGGATGATCGGAGAACGGCAGCCACTCGATCATCATGGGCGAGTTAAGCGGGTCGATCTCATCCAGGTGATCATGGGCCTGGCGCACACTTCCCGCCCAATATTCGCAGTGCGCCCGGGCGTAATCCGCCAGGCGCTTGTAGCGGGGGTCTTCCAGGCGAGCGGCAATATCGGCCAGGGTGGACGCCAGGGAAAACGCATCGGCATGGGCATAGCGTTGGCTACGCCCCACCCACAATCCCCACTTGACCAGGAAGACCTGCTCCAGGTCTTCCGACTCTTCCAGCGATTCATTTCTGGATTGATGCAGCAGATCACGCGCCAAAACGAAACTTTCGTGGGCGGTAGGTGACCCATGACCCTCCAAGGCAAATGCCGCCTGGCCACGCACGGTCAGCAAGCTGACCTGACGTTCGGCCTGTCCTTCTACATGACGCAGACTGGCCAAGCCGGCGTCGGCCATACGCAATGCAGTACGATTGGCACTGACCTTGAGGGCTTCACGTGCCGCCAATTCGAAATATCGCGCACCCCGGGCATAATGTCCGCTGCGCCGCAGGTGAGTGGCGAAGTCGCCCGGGTGTCGGCTGATCCATATCGGGAAGCGCTCCTCGATGAGGCTTACCACTTGCTGATGAAACTTGACGCGCACATCTCGAGGGCAGGACAAGTAGGCTGCTTCCTGAAGCAGCTGATGGCTGAATTGATATTCGTGCTCCGCGCTTTCATTCTCGACCGGCTCGATAATTTCTAGAGACCGCATATGCTCCAGCGCCCGGTTCAAGCGTGGCATTTCCCAGCCGCTGCACTCCTGCAGAAAATCAAGACGAAAGCGCTTGCCCAGTACCGCCGCGATATGCGCCACCTCTCGATCGCCATCGAGCTGGTCGATACGGCTCGCCAGAAGACCGAGCAACCCTTTGGGTAGTTCATCGAAATGAACGCTACGCCCTTCGCGGCGATCCATGTCCAGGCGACGACAGATTTCCTGCATATAAAGTGGTACACCATCGCAGCGCTCGATGATCTGGTTGCGCAAACGCGGGCTGAGATGAATGCTGTAACGTCGCGCCAACTGCGATAACAACCGCGAAGATTGCAGGGCATCCAATTTGCCCAAGCAGACCTGCTGGTCCCAGTGCAGCTTGACCGGCAGAGGTTCACGCCCGTGGTGGCTCGCCACCAGCATGAAAGCGGTATTGATCGGCAAGCGTGCCTGAAGGCCTGCCAGTACCTTGAACGAGGATTCATCCAGCCACTGCAGATCATCAATCATCAATACCAGGATATGCATCTCGGCTTGATGCTCTATCAAGCGATGCAATAACGCGACCACCAGTTCAACTGCCTCGCCGTTCTGGGCCAGCTGGGATACTTCCTGGACTTCACGCACACCCAAGGCTTCTTCCAGCAACTGCTGGCGAGCCTCGTCCAGCTCCGGCATCGAAAGCTGCGCTTGTAATGCCTTTACTGCATCGATGTCAGGCTTGGCGGACAGGTGCCAGCGCAATAGGGTGCGAGCCACGCCATAAGGCTCGAGAACAGACAGGCGAGTGGTCGGCTGCCAGCAAATCGCTGCTTCACGGCTTATTTCAAGCTGTCGGAACCCCACCATCAGCGCTGACTTCCCCATTCCCGAAGCACCGCGTACCAGTACACTCTGGCGCAGACCGATTCCGGCCCGAGCCAAGGCGTCACGCAAGGTACGTAAAACGGTTTCACGCCCCACCAGACTGGGCGGCAATGCATCAGGGCCGCCTTCATTCTGCCCCAGCACCAAGGCTCTCAGACGGATACGGCCATCGCTTGCCACCAGGCGCGACACCAGGCGTGGCTGTAGATCCAGAGCCGGGGGCATGTGTTGGCTAGCTTCTTGAGAAATGACCAGTTCACTGCCTTCAGCGGCACTCATCAATTCCAACGTGACCTGGGTCACCTGACCTAAAGGATCGGCCAACTGCCGCTCCGGCAGATACACTACCCGGCCGCTATGAAGCCCTGCTGCCAGCTCGAAATGCGGCGGGTCACCACTGCCCGTCCAGTGCCGTTCACATTCTTGATCAAGGGCCTGGCGACAGTGCTCGTAAAGCGCCACCAACTCCGCCAGCTGATGCGCGGGGCCGTGCGTTCCGAAACAGGCCAGGCCCAACCCGCCCGTGGCGCCCGGCAGCCAGAAGCCGCCCAGGTGATGGCACTGTTGCTCTAACCAGCGCAGCAATTCCAGTTGCAGAGCAAGACAACTACGCGTCGCCGCCCGCTCCTGCCACTCGCCCTTCAAGTGCAGACGAATGGCCATCACCGATAATTGGCGCAGCTCAATTTCCTCTTCGCGCAAAGGCTTGCTGTCGGCGGCCAAGGCACGGGAAAAGGCCCCCTGGGGGCTCATGGCGCGGTGATCATGATGGCCATCAGACCAATAGTTGGCTAACTGCAGGAAACTGGGCTCTGGCTGCTGGCCGGAAAGCGCCAATAACTGCAGATAGCTGTTGTATTGTTCATGAGCAGCCGCCATCTGACCTTGGACAGCCAGTTGCCGCACCAGACGCTCATGAAAAGGGCCATAACCTGAAAAGCGACTGACTAAGCTTTCCAGCAACTCACCAGGCACGTCAGCATGCGCTTCCAGCACCTGCTCGGCGAAACGAATAACCCGTTGGCGCCATTCATTGCGCCCCTGCACCAACCAGCGCTGAAACTCAGCACAATTGGTCAACTGCAGCTCTTCGATCAAATCGCCTTGGTAACAACCCAGCAGTGAATGCAACGTATCGATGTCACGCGGGCCTTCCAATAATGTTTGCAACTGATGCAGGTCGACATGCCACCCCGAGGGCAGCTGGAAAGCAATTGTCTGACGAGAAACACTCAGCACTTGCTCAGCATTTTCTCCCAACGACTGCCGCAGGCAATGCAACGCATGGCGTAAATTGGTACGCCCTGAGGAAAGCCCTTGGTCGGGCCACAAAAGCTCTGCCAAGGCCGCACGATTGACCGGTTGCCGATGCAGCAACAGGTAAACCAGCAGTGCCTTGACTTTGTCGTAACTGAAATGCGTCAGCACATCATCGCCTTGGGTCAGCGAAAAATGGCCGAAGAGAATCAGCTGATCAGACTCACTAGCATCGCGCATGATACATATCCTGCCTGACGTAAGCGGTGGCCTCAGGCGGGCACGCCGCTATGGAAACGAAATGCCGTGTCCGGCGTCGTAATCAGTTCAGCTTCACAATTAACCAGAAATGCGATGCGCTCGTTGATCGGCTCCCGGGACTGTTCGCGCGCCAACATTAGATAGTCCTCAAAATGGCGTCCTTCCGACTTAACCAGAGTTCGATAGAACTTGGCAAGCTCCACGTCAAGATAAGGAATCAAACATGCAAACCGCTCGCAACTTCGCGCCTCGATCAAGGCGCCAATAATTAGAATATCGATCAAGCGTTCAGGATCATGAGTACGCACATGCGAGCGCAATTCCCCAGCATAACGCGAGGCTGACAAGTTTCGATAAGCAATTCCTCTGGCACGCATCAGCGTCACGACTTGCTCGAAATGCAGCAACTCTTCCCGGGCCAACTGAGACATTTTACCCAACAGGAGCGGCTGATCCACGTAGCGATAGAGAAGGTTCATGGCCGTTGAAGCGGCCTTTTTCTCACATTGGGCATGATCGATCAGCAAGATATCCGGGTTTTCCATGGCCCATTCAAGCCACGCCGGCGGCGTCGGGCAAGCCAGAAAATCCAGCAAGCTATCCGGTAACAGCTCCTTTGCACTGACGCGGTGCTCAGCGGGTACCAAAGGGGATGCTTTGCGTTTCAAAGTGCTCGCTTCATGTGTCAAGGGGGCTACTTCGCTTTTCAAGAAAGGGTCTTGTAAGGACATGAAATCTCATCGAGGCGGTCAAAAATATCATACAATATTTAACCCAACCTATCCTTAGTAAATAAGTCGGACTAAGCAATACCTTGTTCAGCAAGGACTATCCAAGCTCTGTTCTACCGCCATGAGCAAGGCTTGATTGAGTGCAGCATATAATGCCTTGATATCCAGGTCAGCTGTGGATGGCTGACACTCCACACCATAGCGGTCGAGTTGCTGGATACGTCCTCTGCCCACCCTTAACAGTTCAATGACACGCGACAAAGGCGGCTGTTCCGGCCGGTAGCGGATGCCATGGCGAAGAAGCTTCCGTTCCAGAAGTGCGGCGTCGAAGACATGCATGAAACGCTGCGCCACTTGTTCGCGTAACTGATCGATTGCCTGCATACAGGCGTCGCGTTGCGCATCGTTCATTGCTGACCAGCGTGTGATCTGCGTATGGCTGCGCTGACAACCACGGCAATACTCATCGCCAAGCGTCGTGGAACATACCCCCACACAGGGCGAGCGCACCATTCCCGTCATAAACCTCCCCTTGTTAGCGTTCTCCCGCCACCTAGACCGTTCCAGAATTCCCCACATCCACCCAAAGTACAAGGGGGTTAGCGGCGCATCAGCTTAACATTGTCGACAGTTTCCCGTAGAATCGCGGCATCCAGAGACAGGCTGTTGTCAAGCCGCTGACATCAAGTTTGTGCTTAAAAGAGCCACTCAATACCGATGCAGAATGTTTCTTCAAGACTTTGTTATCAATAATTCGTTAGCAGCGATGTTACCGACAACGTTTCACATGCCAGGCGCTTTATTTGATTGAATTTTTCAATGAGTGGCGCCTTGGCCAGCATAACAGATGAGAGGGTTCCTACCGTGCTTGAAGCTTACCGTCAACATGTCGAAGAACGTGCCGCCGAGGGTGTTCCCCCCAAGCCTTTGAACGCCGACCAAGCTGCGGCACTGATCGAACTGCTCAAGGCACCACCGGCCGGTGAAGAAGAGGTCATTCTTGATCTTCTTACCAACCGCATACCGCCGGGTGTCGATGAAGCTGCTTATGTGAAGGCCGGTTTTCTTACCGCTATCGCCAAGGGCGAAGTAAGCTCTCCGCTGATCGACAAGATTCATGCGGTCAAGCTGCTAGGCACCATGCAGGGCGGCTATAACATTGTCTCCCTAGTCGAGCTTCTGGACGACGAAGAACTCGCCAAGGAAGTCGGTGAGCAGCTCAAGCACACGCTATTGATGTTCGACGCCTTTCACGATGTGGAAGAGCGTGCCAAGAACGGCAATGCCGTCGCCAAGGACGTCATTCAGTCCTGGGCCGAGGCCGAATGGTTCCTGTCCAAGCCGGCCCTGGCCGAAAAGATCACCCTGACGGTATTCAAGGTGCCCGGCGAAACCAATACCGATGACCTCTCGCCCGCGCCGGATGCCTGGTCTCGCCCGGACATGCCGTTGCATGCCAACGCCATGCTCAAGAACGAGCGTGAAGGAATCGAACCGGAAGTGCCCGGCACCACCGGTCCGCTCAAGCAGATCGCCGACGTCAAAGCCAAGGGTTTCCCGGTCGTCTACGTGGGCGACGTGGTCGGCACCGGCTCCTCGCGCAAGTCCGCTACCAACTCCGTGCTGTGGTTCTTCGGTGATGACATTCCGAACGTACCCAACAAGCGCGCCGGCGGCTTCTGCTTCGGCGGCAAGATCGCTCCGATCTTCTTCAACACCATGGAAGATTCCGGCGCTCTGCCCATCGAGATGGATGTCGAGAAGATGGCAATGGGGGATGTCATCGACGTCTACCCCTACGAAGGCAAGGTGTGCAAGCACGGCACCGACGAGGTCATCACCACCTTCGAACTCAAGACTCAGCTGATTCTTGATGAAGTGCGCGCCGGCGGCCGCATCCCGCTGATCATCGGTCGCGGCCTGACCGGCAAGGCGCGTGAGTCACTGGGCCTTGAGCCGTCCGATGTCTTCCGCCTGCCCGAGCAGCCTCACGATACCGGCAAGGGCTATACCCTGGCCCAGAAGATGGTCGGCAAGGCCTGCGGCATGGAAGGCGTTCGCCCGGGCATGTACTGCGAACCCAAGATGACCACCGTAGGTTCTCAGGACACCACCGGTCCGATGACTCGCGATGAGCTCAAGGATCTGGCATGCCTGGGCTTCCAGGCCGACCTGGTGATGCAGTCATTCTGTCACACCGCGGCTTACCCCAAACCGATCGATGTGGACACTCACCACACCCTGCCTGATTTCATCATGAACCGCGGCGGTGTCTCACTGCGCCCGGGCGATGGCATCATTCACAGCTGGCTCAACCGTATGCTGTTGCCGGATACCGTCGGTACCGGTGGCGACTCGCACACGCGCTTCCCGATGGGCATCTCCTTCCCGGCGGGCTCGGGCCTCGTCGCCTTCGCCGCCGCCACCGGCGTCATGCCGCTGGATATGCCGGAATCGGTGCTGGTGCGCTTCAAGGGCGAGCGTCAGCCGGGCGTCACGCTGCGCGATCTGGTTCACGCCATTCCACTTTACGGTATCAAGGCAGGTCTGCTGACCGTCGCGAAATCCGGCAAGAAGAATGCTTTCTCCGGCCGCGTCCTCGAAATTGAAGGGCTTGACGACCTCACCGTCGAACAGGCTTTCGAGCTTTCCGATGCCTCCGCCGAGCGCTCTGCCGCGGGCTGCACCATCACCCTCAGCGAAGAAAGCGTTGCGCAATACCTGAACTCCAACATCACGCTACTCAAGTGGATGATCGGAAACGGTTATGGCGACGAGCGTACCATCAGCCGTCGTATCGAGGCCATGGAAGCCTGGTTGGCCGACCCGAGCCTGATGCGCGCAGATAAAGATGCCGACTATGCCGAAGTCATCGAAATCGACCTGAGCGAAATCAAGGAACCGATCCTCTGCGCGCCGAACGACCCGGACGATGCCCGTCTGCTGTCCGAGGTTGCCGGCGAGAAGATCGATGAAGTCTTCATCGGCTCGTGCATGACCAACATCGGCCACTTCCGCGCCGCAGGCAAGTTGCTCGAGAAGCAGCCCGCCGGCAGCCTGAAGACTCGTCTGTGGCTTGCACCGCCGACCAAGATGGATCAGCATCAGCTGACCGAAGAAGGTTACTACGGCATCTACGGCCGTGCCGGAGCGCGCATGGAAATGCCGGGTTGCTCTCTGTGCATGGGTAATCAGGCACGGGTTGCAGCGAAGTCCACGGTGGTTTCGACTTCCACACGTAACTTCCCCAACCGCCTGGGCGATGGCGCCAATGTCTATCTGGCATCAGCCGAACTTGCCGCTGTCGCAGCCGTGGAAGGTCGCTTGCCCAGCGTTGAAGAATATCAGCGCTACATGAGTGAATTCGACGCCATGGCAGGTGAAATCTATCGCTACATGAACTTCCACGAAATCGAGGAATATCAGAAAATTGCCTCGAACGTGATTCCGGTCGCTCAAGAAGCCTGATTCTAGCGTTCTTCTGAGTCGATGACTGAGCGCCCCACCCACGTCGATTTGACAGGGTGGGGCGTTTTTTTTAGCGTTTGAATACGCGTTACTATTTTCCTGGAGATTTTCCCCATGGCCCAGATTGTCACCCCAGACATTTGCGATGCCCACCCGGACGTGGTGGTACTCGATCCTGTTTTCGTCAACTACGGAGGAATAGATGCCTTTGCCGGCCCGATTCGCACCATAAAATGCTTCGAAGACAACTCCCTGGTCAAACAGGCCCTTGCCGAAACCGGTGGAGGCGCCGTGCTGGTAGTGGATGCCGGTGGCTCGCATCGCTGCGCAATGCTCGGTGATATGGTGGCAAGGCAAGCAGTGGAAAATGGCTGGGCGGGTGTGATCATGTACGGCTGTGTAAGAGATGTGGACATACTCGCCGAACTTGAGCTGGGCATTCAGGCGCTGGGCAATCATCCACGCAAGAGTGAAAAACGCAACGAAGGTCAGCGTGATATTCCCGTGACATTCGCCGGCGCCACCCTTACCCCGGGCCAATGGATATATGCCGACAATAACGGCATTGTACTGGCGCAGCACGAGCTCACCCTTCCTACCTGACTCACAGTTCACACCTGGATAGGCACGGTTTGCCAGGGAAGGCCCGACAATGCCACCCTGGCAGATCATTTTTCTTCAAAATGGTCTCCAAGCATCCATGCAGCCGCTTTCACGTCTCGGTTTTGACCTTTTGCGTACCTTTCGCGATCACCTGCGTCCGCTGATCGCCTATCACCTTTTTTTCACGCTGCTTTCAACCGCCCTGCTGCTGCCGGCGGTGGCCTGGTCGGTACGCTTCGTGCTGGCCCAGTTCAACCGTACCGTGATCACCCTTGATGAACTGATATTGCTGTTATTCAGCCCTGCGGGCGTGCTAGTCATATTGGTGGCGCTGGGGCTTTCATTTACGGTGCTTTACCTGCAACAGGCAGGCATGATCCAAGTCGCGGCAAGGCCCCGGGACAATCACTTTCGACTGGCGTTCGAGGCACTCTGGCTGAGCTTAAGACGGCTACCGGCACTGGCAGGACTGGTGGTGATGCAGGTTGGCTCACACCTTCTGCTGGCGGTACCCTTCATGCTGGGTATTGCCTGGCTTTACGGGGCTTGGCTCGGCGACCTGGAGCCCTATTACGTTCAGCGCATTCGCCCGGCCGCGCTATGGTATTTCCTGGCGACGGCACTACCGCTAATCGGCCTCTGGCTGTGGCTGGCGTGCTGGCTGTACCTGCGCTGGATTCTGGCCTTGCCCCTGGTCACCCTGGAAAATCTCTCACCACAAGCCGCGCTCAAGCGAAGTGTGTGGTTGACGCGAGGCTGGCAGCGCTCGATCGGCGTGGCGGTATTCGCCGTCCTGGCCCTGGTGATACTCCTTCCCTTGCTGACGACGTTGCTGTTCGATCGCTTTTTCACACCCCTGTTATGGCTGCTTCCCGAGCGTAACGCGGTGTTGATTCCCGCCATGCTGGTTTACCTGACCGGCTATCTGCTTATCACCCTGGCAATCACCTTCATCGGCATTGCCGCCAACGCCCTGCTCTCGGCCAGTCTTTATTTGCAGCTGGCTCACCAAAAAGCGCGCCCCACACCACCACCCGCCGACGCACACCCCGGCCGCCTGGCCTGGATGGTGGAGCTTGGTGTACTGCTATTTGCCGTATCCCAGGCCTGGCTGATCATCAATAGTTTCGATATTCGCGATGAGGTGGCCAATATCGCCCATCGCGGCAGCTCCATGGTCGCACCGGAAAACACCCTTGCCGCTGTGGAACAGGCCATCGAGGATAATGCCACCCATGTGGAAATTGATGTGCGCCTGACCGCCGACAACGAAGTGGTGCTCCATCATGATCGCAGCCTGCAACGCCTTGTCGGTGACCCGCGCAACCTGAGTGATCTCAGCCTGGAACAACTGAGCATTTTCGATATGGGAAGCTGGTTCGGGGATGCCTTTGTCGGTGAACGGATTGCCACCCTCAGCGAGGCACTTGCCACGGTTCGCGGCAGAAGCGCTCTGATGATCGACATGAAGCCCGAGCCGGGAAATGAAATAGCCTTGTTGGAGGCTGTGATTGAAGCACTGCACGACGAGGCAGCCATTCGCCTGGCCTGCCATACGCAAGCCCCACACATGACGCGCAGACGCTGCGGCAACCCCGACGTCATCGAAGAAAGCCGTCTTGCCGTGATGTCGCCCTGGGTGGTCGAGGAAATCAAGCGCCGCGAGCCGAAACTAAGAGTAACGTTACTGGCCCAGTTAATCTTGCTTGGCACGCTGGACCGTCGCCAGTTCGACGCCTTGGGGCTGCGCCATAACCGCATCACTGAGACCGAAATCAAGCTGGCCACTCAGTACGGTTATGAAATACACGCCTGGACGGTCAATGATCCCGCACGCATGTCACAGCTGATTGATTTAGGCGTAGATGCCATCATCACCGATTACCCGGCTCGCTTGGCTGATCTAATAGCCGAACGCCGCGAACTGAGCGATGGCGAGCTGTTACTGGTAAAGCTGCGCAACTGGCTGCGCCATTGAGTTCATTCACCCATCACCACCCCTTCGCGGCGCGGGTCGGCGCCTCCGAACAGCTCTCCTTCCGGCTGGCGCACAATGACTTGCAAGCCGCTGGTCAATTCGCGTTCGCTGACCTCATGGCCGCGCTCGCTGAGCGAAATCCGGGTAGTTTCAGGGAACCGGCCTTCCTCCAGATAAACAGGGCCACCCAGCGTAATCGCATGCGGTAGGTCAAGCGCTTGCTGAGCATTCATGCCCCAATCGCGCAAGGCAATCAGGGTGCGCGCAGTATAATGAATAATCGCCGCGCCACCGGGAGAGCCTAGGCTGGCTACCAGATCACCCCCATCGCGCTCGAATACCAACGTCGGACTCATGCTCGAGCGTGGCCGTTTCCCGGGCTCGACACGATTAGCCACTAACAGACCATCCACTTGCGGGGTAAACGAAAAATCCGTCAGCTCGTTATTGAGCAAATAGCCCCCCGGCAAGCCGGTGCCGCCATCGGCAAGTATCCGCGAGCCGAAGGCCTGTTCGATCGTCGTGGTCATGGCCACGGCCCGCCCCTCGGCATCGATGATACTGATATGGCTGGTACCGTATTCCGGCTGTTGCGGCTGGGAGGCCCAGGTCATGATCACTTCCCCGGGTCTGCCCGGTTCGGCCTCGCTGCCCATGGTCTGGCTCTCGATTAGCTCCGCTCGCAAGGCCAGGTAATCCGGGTGCAGCATCAGCGCCCAATCTTCGCCAGGGGCACTCACATAGTCTGGATCGGCGATATAACGCCCACGATCAGCAAATGCCAAGCGCGAGGCTTCCAGAAATTGATGCAACCAGGCGGCGCTGGGAACGCCGGCTTCCAGGGGAGCCTCGACGAGCGGCAGATGATCCAGCATACCGAGAATCTGCATGATGGTCAGATGCCCGGAAGAAGGCGGTGGAAAACCGCACACCTCCCATTGCTGCCATGCGGTGCAGAGCGGTTCGCGTACCTTGGCCTCATAATCCTCGAGATCCGCCAGGGTCATGGTACCCGGGCGACTTGGATGCGACTGGACGCGTGCCACCAGGTCCTCGGCGATACTCCCCTGGTGCAGGGCATCGCTGCCTTTCTCGGCGATCGCCTCCAATATTTCCGCCAAGGCGGGATTGCGCAGCGTTTCGCCTACCTCCAGTGCCTCGCCTTCCTCGGTGTAATAAAACTGACTCGCCAAGGGGTCTTCGCGCAAGTACCTATCATTGGCCAGGCTGGCATGTAATCGCTGGCTTACCACAAAGCCTTGCTTCGCCAGGGTAATGGCCGGTGTGAACAACGCTTCCCAGGCTAGCGCGCCATGTTCGGCATGGGCCATTTCCAACATCTTGAGCGTTCCCGGCACGCCTACCGAGAGGCCGCTGGCCACTGCCTCCATGAATTCCAAGTGTTCGCCATCTTCCAGAAAAAGCGTTTCGTCCACGGCGTCGGGAGCGGTTTCACGCCCATCGTAAGCCTTCACCTCGTCACCATCGTGGTGCATCAGAAAGGCGCCACCTCCGATACCGCTGGATTGCGGCTCGACCAGCATAAGTACCATTTGCACGGCAATGGCGGCGTCCACTGCGCTTCCACCCGCCTTTATCACTTGATAGCCCGCATCGGTAGCCAAGGGATTCGCCGCGGCCACGGCAAATGTCTGCATTTCCCAGCCGGGTTTTTCCGTATACCCGGAATCGACTTCCGGGCTAATCGAGGGCATGGAATAAGTAAAGCCCAAGGCGGTCACTGGAATAATCAGCGACAAGGAAACCGCCACGGAGGATAGGCGCAGTGTCATGGTCAGGCTCCTGGATGAATGACGACTTCAATGCAGCATAGTCAATTTTCTGGGTGTCTCGGAAGCCCCCAACGAAAAGCCCGACGAAAACGTCGGGCTTTTATTTTCTTTAACACATTTACCTGGAACGGTCCTGGTTCAAGCGAAGCGTCAATCGATGGTTTCACCCGCCAGCATGAACCAGGTTTCGAGTACTGCATCTGGATTCAGAGAGACCGAATCGATGCCCTGCTCCATCAACCATTTGGCCAGATCCGGATGATCCGAAGGCCCCTGACCGCAGATGCCTACGTACTTGCCCTGCGCCTTGCACGCTTGTATCGCCATCGCCAACAGCTTCTTGACGGCAGGATTACGCTCGTCGAACAGATGCGCCACGATGCCTGAATCTCGATCCAGCCCCAGGGTGAGCTGGGTCAGGTCGTTGGAGCCGATGGAGAAGCCGTCGAAATATTCGAGGAACTCATCCGCCAGCAACGCATTGGCGGGCAGTTCGCACATCATGATGACCTTGAGGCCGTTCTCGCCACGGGTAAGGCCATTGGCTGACAGCAGCTCCACCACTTCCCGGGCTTCATCGGTGGTGCGTACGAAGGGCACCATGATCTCGATGTTATCCAGGCCCATCTCTTCACGCACACGCTTGAGCGCACGGCATTCCAGCTCAAAACACGGCCGGAAAGCATCGGAGATGTAACGCGAGGCACCACGGAAACCCAGCATGGGGTTTTCTTCACCGGGTTCGTAGAGTTTGCCGCCGATCAGGTTTTCGTACTCATTGGACTTGAAGTCGGACAGGCGCACGATCACCCGCTGAGGATGGAAGGCCGCCGCCAGGGTGGAAATGCCTTCGACCAGTTTATCCACGTAAAAACTGACCGGGTCGGCGTAACCTGCGGTACGCATATCGATGATCTGCTGCAAATCGGCAGGCAAGGTGTCGTACTCGAGCAGCGCCTTGGGATGAACGCCGATCATGCGGTTGATGATGAATTCCAGCCGCGCCAGGCCGACACCGGCATTCGGTAAACCGGCAAAACCAAAGGCACGGTCCGGGTTACCCACGTTCATCATGATCTTGAAGGGAATTTCCGGCATGGCGTTGACACTGGAAACCTTGCAATCGAAGTCGAGCAGCCCTTCATAGACATGGCCGGCGTCACCTTCGGCGCAGGATACCGTGACATCCCGACCATCGCTCAGCAGTACAGTGGCATCGCCGCAGCCAACCACGGCGGGAATGCCCAGTTCCCGTGCGATAATCGCCGCATGGCAGGTGCGCCCTCCCCGATTGGTGACAATCGCCGAGGCACGCTTCATGATCGGCTCCCAGTCAGGGTCGGTCATGTCGGTAACCAGTACATCACCCGGCAGAATCTTGTCCATATCATCCGGGGAAAGCACTACCTTGACCGCACCACTGCCTATACGCTGGCCAATGGCACGTCCGGTTACCAGGGTTCTGCCCTTCTCTTTCAGATGAAAGCGCTCCAGCTTGCCGCCTTCCTGTTGCGATACCACGGTCTCCGGGCGGGCCTGAACGATGTAAAGTTCGCCATCGTCGCCGTCCAGTGCCCATTCGATATCCATCGGGCGTTGGTAGTGCTGTTCGATAATCACCGCCTGACGCGAAAGCGACATGATTTGCTCGTCGTTCAGGCAGAAGCGACCACGATCCGCCAAGGGCACATCCACCGTGGCCACCGACTTGCCGGCACTGGCATCGTCGGTGTAGATCATCTTGATCAACTTGGAACCCAAGTTACGGCGCAATACCGCAGGGCGACCGGCAGCCAGCGTGGGTTTGTGAACATAGAATTCATCGGGATTTACTGCACCCTGAACCACGGTTTCACCCAAGCCCCAGGAGGCGGTGACGAATACCGCATCACGGTAGCCGGATTCGGTGTCCAGCGTGAACACCACCCCACTGGCACCGGTTTCCGAGCGCACCATCTTTTGTACACCGGCGGACAACGCCACGTTTTCATGGGCATAGCCACGGTGCACGCGGTAGGAAATCGCCCGGTCATTGAACAAGGAAGCAAAGACTTCGTGAACGGCACGCTTGATGTTGTCGAAGCCTTCGATGTTGAGAAAGGTTTCCTGCTGACCGGCAAAGGAGGCATCCGGCAAATCTTCTGCCGTGGCGGAACTGCGCACGGCAACCTTCAGATTGGGATGCTGCGTCTGAAGCTTCCCATAGGCCTCGCGCAAGGCAGCTTCGAATGTCGGGGGCAGGGGCGTGTCGATTACCCATTGACGAATCTTGGCACCCACTTGCGCCAGCGCCTTGACATCATCCACATCCAGGCGTGACAAGGCAGTGTTGATGCGCTCATTCAGGCCTTCGTGGGAGAGAAACTCGCGATAAGCATGAGCAGTGGTGGCAAAGCCGCCGGGTACCGTGACACCGACTTCCGACAGGTTCGAGATCATTTCGCCGAGAGAGGCGTTTTTGCCACCCACGCGTTCGACATCTGTCATACCTAGCTGATCGAACCACAGAATGTACTCTTCCACGCAACCCCCTTGCATAACGACACCGGTAAGCCCAGATGGGCCGCCAAAAATGGAGGTTGCTACCCTATCACCGCAATCAGATATTCGCCATTGGTCTAACATCGAAGTAGGTGGAGGTTTTTTACAACAAGCAGGGTTTTGTGAATGATTATGTAGTCGTTAGCGGCACGAAGGATTGTGTCGACCGCCAAGCAGGCTGACAATAACCCTTCATTTTTCAAAGAGTCGGCGAGATGACACGTACTGCTTTTTTTATTTCCGATGGCACCGGGATTACTGCGGAAAGCCTGGGGCGCAGCTTATTGGCGCAATTTGAAAACGTCGAGATTCGCATGCTGACCAAGCCGTATATCGATGATCTGGAAAAGGCCCAGGCGTTGGTGGATATCATCGATGCTGCTGCGGTTCGTGACGGCGAGCGTCCGATCATTATCGACACCATCGTCGATCAGCGCATACGCGACGTGATCCGAAAGGCGTCCGGTTTCAAAGTGGACATCTTCTCGACGTTTCTGAAACCGTTGGAGCAGGAACTCGACACTCACTCCTCGTATAGCGTAGGCCGCACCCATTCCATCGGAAGCGACGATGTGTATATGGACCGGATTCATTCGGTGCACTTCGCTCTGGACAACGATGATGGCGCTCGCACGCATCAATATGCCGAAGCGGATATCATTCTGGTCGGGGTATCGCGTTGCGGCAAAACGCCCACGTCGCTTTATCTGGCGCTGCAGTTCGGTATCCGAGCAGCCAATTATCCTTTGACGGAGGATGATCAGGACGAAGACGGCTTCCTGAAGATGCCCAAAGCCTTGGCCCCGCATCGGAGTAAATTATTCGGCTTGACCATCGATGCTCGTCGACTCGCCGCTATTCGCCATGAACGCCGCCCCAATAGTCGCTACAGTTCCATGGATCAATGCCTGCAAGAGGTTGAGCAGGCGGAGTCGCTGTATCGCAGCATGCATATTCCCTACCTTGATACGACCCGCTCTTCCGTCGAGGAAATCTCTACCCGCATGATCGCAGAAACCGGATTGAAGCGGCGTTTCTCACCTCACTGACAGGTTCCTTTCATTCAAGGGGGACTTTATTTATAGCCCTTCCGGAGCAAAGATACCTGGAGCATTCCGCCAGTAGCCCTTGTAATCCATACCAAAACCAAAAACGTAACGATCGACCACTTCAAGACCGCAGTAATTGGCCTTGAGCCCAGGCACGGCCTTGCGGTCGTGCTGCTTGTCGACCAATACCGCCGTGGTGATGCTGGCCGCTTTTGCTTCCTTGCAGTACGCCAGAATAGCCGCCAGGGTGGCCCCTTCATCCAGAATGTCGTCGACAATCACGACGTGCCGCCCGGCCATAGGAATCTCCGGCGATACCCGCCAGAACAGCTCACCGCCACGTAACTCGTTGCGATAACGCGTGGCATGCAGATAATCGACTTCCAACGGAAAGCCCAGGCGAGTCAACAAGTGCCCGGTCGTGATCAGGCCGCCATTCATCACACAATAAAAGACCGGCAGCTTATCGCCGAGATCTCGCGTAATAGCTTCCGCCATGCGATCCAGAGCGAGTTCAACCTCGTCTTGTGAAATCAGGCAATCCGCGTTATTCATTATTTCACGCATGGTCGCCAGAGACTCACCCGCTTCCATACCCAGCTTTACCATTTACCGCACTCCACGTTGTAATTGCATTCATTGTATCTGCATTAAAGGGTGTTATTTGCTTGCAGCCATGGCTTCCAGGCGTGCATGGGTGCGTCGCCAACGGGTCAATGCCTCCAGGGCATCGAGGTCCGGGCGTGCCCGGCCATACAGCAACTTGCCCGCACGCTTGGCCCGTCGCCCCTGGCAGGCTTGCAATACCTCAAGGGCTGCCTGCCGGTCATTGCATACCAGCAGCATGTCACAACCGGCCTCCAGAGCTGCATGGGCGCGTTGAGCCGGAGAGCCGGCCTGCTGCGCACCTTGCATGCTCAAATCATCGGAAAAGATGCACCCCTTGAAGCCCAGCGATTCACGCAACATCCCTAACCAACTGGGAGAAAATCCGGCGGGGCGTGGATCAAAAGCGGGGTATATCACATGGGCCGGCATGATGCCGTTCAGCACCCCCGCCAAGCGAGTGAAGGGAATCAGATCCTGCTGCTTGAGCGTCGCTAATGGACGCTCATCCACCGGCAGCGCAATGTGTGAATCCGCTGCGACCCCCCCATGGCCGGGAAAATGCTTACCCACCGCCGCCATACCGGCTTCATGCAAGCCGTGAACAAAGGCATACCCCAGTGCAGCGACCTGTTCCGGGTCAGCCCCGAAACTGCGATCACCTATCACGCTGGAAATACCGATATCCACGTCCAGCACCGGGGCGAAGCTGATATCCAGACCACAGGCCGCCATCTCCATGCCCAGCAACCAACCGGCATCTTTCACCAGCGCTAAGGTGGCCTCCGGTGCCTGACCATATTCCCGGCTCAACATACCCATGGCAGGCAAGCGCGTCACACCTTCCTTGATGCGTTGCACACGACCACCCTCTTGGTCCACGGCCAGCAGCAACTCCGGGCGTATCCTGCGAATCTCCGCACACAACGCCTGTACCTGACGTGCACTTTCAGTATTACGCCCAAACAGGATGACACCGCCGACAGCCTCATGTGTCAACAGATCACGCTCGTCAGCTGTCAGATGAAGCCCTTCAAGATCCAGCATCACCGGACCGGGGAGTTGTGTCATGGCAAACCTCCTGCGCAAGGGGCGCTGATTCTAGACCACTATTAACCGTTGGCGCGACCCCATACCCTTCCTCGACAAGCTCATCACCGCTTTTTCAAAGACAGCGGCGCTATTCATGCAGCCAGACAGGGGTTCCCGGCGGAGCTTTTTCGACCATCAACACAAGATCGGCATTGCGCATGCGAATACAGCCATGTGAGCGTGCCACTCCCATGGGTTGGTTGGGGGGCGTGCCATGTAGATAAATATAGCGCCGCTGAGAATCCACGCACGCACCGCGATTAACACCCGTTTCCAACCCGCATAACCATAGAATGCGCGTCAATATCCAGTCACGAGCCGGATGCGCTTTCGCCAAGGCGTCACTATAGACTTCCCCGGTGAAACGCCTGCCACGAAACACACCGTCAAGAGGAGCGTCCCGGCCGATGGCGGCGCGAATGTAATGCCAACCCAGCGGTGTGCGACCGCTGCCTTCTTGCTGCCCTGTTCCCGCCCGGGCAGTTGATATATCGCAGATATGAATCAGCTGTTCTCCCTGCCACAACGACAAGCACTGGCGACTCACATCAATCTCTATCCAAGCGCCGTCGACGGGAGGCAGCTCACTGAGGATCGGGGTGCGCATGAAAATCCTTGTGAAAACCCTCGTTTTGCATTTGATCGGGAAGAGGGGCGTTCATCGCCGCCACGACGACTGGCCGCAAGCGGCGCACCAGATCCTTCACGCTCACCTGCTCATGATAATCCTGCTCGGCAATGTCACGTAACGCCTCAAGTCCCGACAGCGTGAAGATCACGGTACCCAGCATGAAGTGCAAGCGCCAGAAACGCTCGGCATCGGGCAATTCCGGCGTCGCCTGGCGCACAAGCTCGGTGAAGCGGGTAAAGACGTCGCCGTAGTCCCGCTGTATATAGCGTCGTAAATGGCCTTGCGCCTGGCTATAGGCCAACCCCAACAAACGCATGAATACTTGGAGACTGTTGCGTTCGGCAGGCACCGCCAGCACCGTCGTCGCCATGGTTTCCAGAAGTTCGTCGAGTGGAATGACCTTGCCGGCGTGATGCGCTTCAAGCTCGTCCAGAGCGGTATGAAAGCGTTGCGTAAAAGGATCCAGGTAGCGCGCAAAAACCGCCTGAATCAGAGCCTTCTTGGAGCCGAAGTGATAGTTGACCGCCGCCAGGTTGACCCGCGCCTTGCTGGTGATGGTGCGCAGCGATGTTTCAGCAAAGCCACGCTCGGCAAACAACACTTCCGCTGTATCCAGAATACGCGTGACAGTATCAGACTGGGCCATACGGCGCTCTCCGGAAAACGTGTGTTTAAAACGAAAACAAATATTACGTCATAGACCGTGGGGGCTCAACGCCTGAATGTTGGTTGGCAGCCCAGGCGAGCCGCCATATACTGGATGAAGTAACATGCTGTATGCTTAACCACCTAATGATTCACCACTATCAGCCGTGACTTTTGACGATTTCTGGAGCTTGCCATGTCCCGCCCTTTAACGGCTCGCCAACAACATGTCTACGACTTCATCGTAAAGACCATGAATGAGCTGGGTTATCCGCCGACCCGGGCGGAAATCGCCAAAGCGCTTGGCTTTCGCTCGCCCAATGCTGCCGAAGAACACTTGCGCGCACTTGAGCGCAAGGGAGCTATCCGCATCATCCGTAATACCTCGCGTGGCATTCGCCTACCCGCTCAGGTACCCATGGAAAATGTCGAGTCGCCTTCTTCCGAACCGGCTTTCCCGGAACCTGCTGCCTTCCAAGGGCTGCCGGTAATCGGAGAAGTCGCCGCTGGCAACCCCATACTGGCCACCGAGCACATCGACCGTTACTGCCCCCTACCGGCGGAATACTTCACACCCAAGGCGGACTACCTGCTCCGTGTTCGTGGGCTATCAATGAAGGATGCGGGCATCCTGGAAGGCGACCTTCTGGCGGTACATCGCACCGAACGTGTGCGCAATGGCCAGATCGTCGTCGCAAGACTGGAAGAGGAAGTGACGGTAAAGCGCTTTCATCGACAAGGCCATAAAGTCACATTAACCGCTGAAAACCCTGATTTTTTGCCTATCGATATCGACTTGCGCCATCAACCCCTCGAAATCGAGGGCGTGGGTGTCGGCGTCATTCGGGGCGGCAACGGGCAAGCGCTGGGTTAACCAGTCGGCATTATTCGTGCCTATCTATATTATTCGTGCCTATCTATTTAGTATCTATATAGCGGTGGCCATTCAAGGTGGCCACCCACTCCGGATGATAGACCAGCAGAATGCTCATCAGCATGCCGGTGATAAACGCTTCCGATGGCATAAGTAAAGGCAGGAATCGAGCATATTCCTGAGCCAGATACACTGCTTCCCGGTCCACGCCTCCCAGCAAAACCAACCCCACCGCCGCAAAACCTCCCGCCAAGGTAGCCATTGCCGAGCCGAAAAAGCCGCAGATAAAAAGAAACACCATCAGATTATCAGGCAAACGTCGGTCCACGAGTCGCCATATCAGCACGATCACCAGCGCTGGAACGATACCTGTGACCAGGATATTGACTCCTAGCAGCGACCACTCATTGCGCCCCACTAGTACCATGGCAACATTGACCAAAGTGTTGCTCAGCAGTGCCAAGGGCGCCTTGAATACCAAGGTCATCAGGGCGGTGAAAGTAAGATGCAGTACCAACCAATCCACCGCCTGGGCACGCAGCTGCCACATCAATAAAATCGCCACCGTTGCCGCAAGCCAGCGATGCTGCAATGCCGTGTCAGCCAGTAGAGCTCGCCAAGGGCGTTGCCACAGTGCCAGCCCGAGTGTCACTGCTGAGCCCAGGGCACATAGCAGCACTACCCAAAAATCCAGTACGGCTTCGGAAAACGACATGGTGATTACTTCCGTCAGGTTCAGCTGAACACGACTGTCTTGTTGCCGTGAATCAGCACACGATCTTCCAAGTGCCAACGCAACCCACGAGCCAGCACGGCTTTTTCCACATCGCGTCCAAAGCGCACCAGGTCGGTCGGGGTATGGCAGTGACTCACCCGATGGATGTCTTGCTCGATGATCGGGCCTGCATCCAGCTCTTGGGTAACATAATGGCAAGTGGCGCCGATCAGTTTTACTCCGCGTTCAAACGCCTGATGATAGGGTTTGGCTCCGGCAAACGAGGGCAGGAAACTATGGTGAATATTGATCACTTTCCCCACATAGCGCTCGCAAAGAGCGGGCGGCAGGATCTGCATATAGCGCGCCAGTACCACACAGTCGGCATTCAGTGTTTCGATTGTGTTTTGCACGGTAGCGAACGCTGCTTGTTTATCAGCAGGATCTACAGGCACATGGTAATAGGGAATACCATGCCACTCGGTCAGTGAACGCAAATTTTCATGATTGGAAATCACCGCAACGATATCACAAGGCAACTCTTCCGCTTGCCAGCGGTAAAGCAGGTCCACCAGACAATGCGATTCCCGCGACACCATCAGCACCACCCGCGCGCGCCTGGCCGTATCGGTCAAGGCCCACTGCATATCGAATTCACGGGCAACCGGTTCGAATGCCGTTCGTAGTGCTTCAGCGGTCATCCCCACCGAATCCGCCAGGATTTCGTAACGCATGAAAAAGCGCCCGGCTTCCAGATCCGAATGCTGACTGGCTTCGGTAATCGACCCTCCCTGCTGGGCAATGAAGCCGGAAACACGCGCCACGATACCCACCTGATCCGGGCAGGACACTACCAGACGATAAGAGTGCGACATCAACCAATCATTCCCTTAATAGAGACGAGAAAAGCGCCTGACGGACGAACCAATCGCTCGCCGGTACCAGGCCCAAACAGGCGTTAGTGTACCCAAATGCCCTCATGCTGTGCGAGCTCAACCTTGAACCGGCCTCAGCCCTTTCGGCTAACGAGTGGTTAAACAATGGCCGGGATATGCCATGCTGTCTGTGCATGGCATAGTTTCCTCCCACGGATAAGGCATAAGGAACGGCATGTACGATTTTATTATTGTGGGTGGCGGCATTCTGGGTATGTCCACCGCCATGCAGCTCAAACAGGCTTATCCAGATAGGCGCATGTTGGTCGTGGAGAAGGAGCAAGGTCCCGCCCAGCACCAGACCGGCCACAACAGTGGCGTCATTCATGCAGGGGTCTATTACACGCCGGGCAGCTTGAAGGCACGCTTTTGCCTGGCCGGTAACCAGGCGACCCGGCAGTTTTGCGATACCCATGGGATTGCCTACGATATTTGCGGGAAACTACTGGTGGCCACCGATGAGGTGGAAATGCAGCGCATGCAGGCATTGTGGGAACGCACAGCGGCCAACGGCCTGGAGCGTGAATGGCTGGATGCCGATGCCCTGCGTGAACGCGAGCCCAACATTACCGGCATCGGCGGGATCTTCGTACCCTCCAGCGGCATCGTCAATTACGCCGAGGTGACGCTTGCCATGGCCGCCGAGTTCAAGCGAATGGGCGGCGAGATTCGATACGGACAGGACGTGACAGCGCTTGAAGAGCGCCGCCAGGAAGTCATTGTCACTACCTCCCAAGACACCTTCCCCTGCCGCTACCTTGTTTCCTGCTCTGGCCTGATGGCCGACCGGGTGATTCGAATGCTCGGCCAGGACCCCGGCTTCACCATCTGTCCGTTCCGGGGCGAGTACTACCGGTTGTCTGAACAGCACAATCAAATCGTCAATCACCTGATCTATCCAATTCCAGACCCCTCCATGCCCTTTCTCGGAGTGCACCTCACCCGCATGATAGACGGCAGCGTGACGGTGGGCCCCAATGCGGTACTCGCAATGAAGCGCGAAGGCTATCGTAAACGGGATATCTCGTTGATCGACATGGCGCAGATGCTTACCAACCCCGGCATCCTCAAGGTACTGGGCAAGAACTTGCGCCCGGGACTTGCCGAGATGAAAAACTCGCTGTTCAAGAAGGGCTATCTCGAACAGGTACGCAAGTACTGCCCGAGCCTGACCTTGAATGACCTGCAACCCTACCCTGCCGGGGTTCGCGCCCAAGCCGTGTCTCATGATGGCAAGCTGGTAGATGACTTCCTGTTCGTCAATACGCCTCGTACCGTCAATGTGGGTAATGCGCCATCGCCTGCCGCCACCTCGGCAATTCCGATCGGCGCGCATATCGTGGAAAAGGTAAAGAGCCAGGTCGAAGGCTGACAGGCCTAGAAACCAGGGTTTAACGACACGACACCGCTGTCGGAATCACATCACCGGAACGCCGGTGACCCAGACATGCAGGTGAAAGGCGAAGAGATAGTAGGCGACCAGGCCAGCTACCACCGTGATGGCAGTGCGCGCCATGCTCGGGGTCTGCGTCGAAGGAGCCGGACGACGACGCGCAGCGCGGAAGTCAAACACCGCCCACAGCAGGAAGGCGCCAAAGAAGACGATATCGCCCAGCCGACCGTTGGCCAGCAGGTGGGCGAAGGCCCACAACTTCACGGCGATGATCATCGGATGCCCAAGCTTTGCCTTAAGATGGTTGCCAGGCACATAGGCCGCCACCAGCAGGATGAAGGCAGGAATCATCAGCAGCGATACGACGTGGTACAGCCCCACCGGCGGAAACCACACCCAGGTGGGGTCGAGGCGCATCTGGCCGTAGCCCCAGATCGCCAGCGCCAGGCCGATGATCGAGACCAAAGAGTAGACGGCCTTCCAAGGCAGCTTGCCAAAGCGCTTGATCTGGGCATTGCGCCAGTCGTCGGCGACAATGCGCACCGAGTGCACCCCCAGAAAGATCAACAGGCCGAGTATCATTACGGTCATGGCAGGGACTCCATCAGTAGAAAGCGGACAATTCGCCAGCCTACCGCACCTGCATGACCACGTCGCGCGCCACCCTTCGACTTTTTCCGCCGCCCGCGCCCTACTGCTTTCTGCGCGTAGCGTCGTGCCGGCGGCAGGCGTACCCTAATACCTACTCAACATCGTTACGATCATCACCGATCGATCACTAACAACAGGGAACCTTGATGAGCAACAAGATCCGCGTCGACGCCCCTCTCGTCATCCTCCACGGCGACGAGATGGCCCAGGTGGCCTTCGAGAAGATCCTCGATACCTTCGTGACTTCACGGCTGGATATTCCGCTGGTGGAGATCGACCTCTCGGCCGAGAACCGCCTGATCACTAACGGTCAGGTGGTGATCGATGCCATCGAGGCGCTCAGGGAGCACGGTGTCGGCATCAAGAATGCCGGCATGACGGTCAACCGCACTCAGCTCGGCGAGATGCTCGACAAGCACTCCGAAATCGACGGCACCCGCCTGCACCCGCTGGCCACCAAGTCGCCCAACGGCGCCATCCGCAAGGGCATCGGCGGCAACATCACCCGCGAGGACATCGAGTTTCGCAACCTCAAGGTCTCACGCCCGGAGTGGACCGGCCGCGATATCGAGGTGGACACCATGGACACCGGCGGCATCAAGGACAGCTTCAACGAGCTCTCCCGCGCTACCGGTGTGGTCAAGCTGATGTTCGTGGGCGAGAGCGGCGACCCGGTGGAACTGCATCGCCGCGAGGTCAACAAGGGCGACCCCTGGCTGCTGGCCACCAACAACGTGGAAGACGTCAAGGCATGGGCCCATCGCTTCTTCCAGCGCGCCATCAATGAGAAGCGCGACATCTATCTGGGCCTCAAGGACACCGTGATCGCCGGCTACGACGGCGTGATGCGAGCCGCCATCGAGGATATCTTTGATCGCGACTACCGCGCGCAGGTGGAGGCGCTGGGGCTCGACTACTTCTATGAACTGATCGACGCCCAGGCCGCACGCCTGGTCGCCAACCCGCCGGAGCGCGCCCTGTGGGGCGTGCCGGACAATACCACCGGTCGTAAGCTCTACAAGCTGGTGGAGCAGCTCAAGCGCTACGGCATTCCCGACCGCAAGGCCCAGGTCTCCATCTCGCGCATGAGCGCCGGCGGCGGTGACCAGTACGGCAGCTTCAACGCCCCGGCCTCGGAAGACGGCATCCTCAAGGTGATTGTCGACGGCGAGGAAAAACACGCGCGAAGAGTCAAGAAGGGCGACCCCATCCTGCTGATGTCCAACGACCAGGCGGCGATCAAGGACTGGGTGTTTCAGGTGTTCCGGGATGCCTCGCGCAAGGAGAAGGAAGTCTACTTCGGCCTCAAGCGCGAGTACATGGAGTACGACGAGGTGTTCAGCACGGCGATCACCGACGTGCGCCGTGAGCTCGCCGAGACCGGCACCCCGCCGCCATCGTTCATGATCATGCGACCCTCCAGCCAGCTCACCAAGATGATCACCGACCCGCCCCGCAACGCCCTCTATCCGGCGCAGAATCTGGACGGCGACATCTTCTCCGATATCTCCGCGGCCCTCGGCGGCAGCCTGGCCACCGCCAGCTCGATCATAGAGAGCAAGGACGGCACCATGCTGTTCGAGGCGCCCCACGGCACTGCCCACGACCTTTACCTCACCTACCTGGAAACCGATGGCAAGCAGGCCCACTTCAACTCCTCGGCCCTGCTGTTCGCCGTGGCCAACGCCCTGGAGACCTTGGGCGAGCGCCAGGTAAACGACGCTCTGATCGACTACGCCCACCGCCTCAAGGCAGCGCTGATCGATACCGTGGGCGCCGGGATCATCACCGGCGACCTCAAGGGCAAGACCAACGATCCGGAAGGCGAGACCCTGGTCGACATGAATGGCTTCCTCGACGCCGTGGCCAGCCGACTGTAATCACCGGCTCGCTTCGCCGACAGCACCCGGGGCCTGCCTTAGCGCAGGCCCCGCGGCGTTGGGGCACACTGGCGCGCTGTTACGGACCCTCGGTTGCGAACACCGATCCTAACGACGTGGGCACGGCTCGACGGCGAGGCGATCTCGGGCTTGCAAAGTGCGACATCCTGGCACATGCTGGAAAAATCCTGACCACTTGGTCAACCTCTTGCGACAAACGCTCCCCTTAACAAAGTCAACAAGAGACACGGCGATGATCGACTTCCTCCTCAACGGGCAGCCCCGCCATTGCGAGGCGACACCCGAAACCAGTGTGCTTGAACTGCTGCGCGAAACCCTCGGCGAAACGGGTACCAAGGAGGGTTGCGCCTCCGGTGACTGCGGCGCCTGCACCGTCGCCATTGGCGAAACCGGTGCCGACGGCGAGCTGCGCTATCACAGCGCCAATGCCTGCATCACCCCGGCCCATCAGCTGCATGGACGCCATCTGGTGACCGTGGATGGCCTCGCCGACGGCGACAAGCTGCACCCCGCCCAGGCCGCCATGGTCGAATGCCACGGCAGCCAGTGCGGCTTCTGTACCCCGGGCATCGTCATGTCGCTGTTCACCCTTCACGAGCAGCAGCGTAGGGAGCAAGACAAGGCCCTGGCACCACTGACGCCGCAGCGCCTCGAGGCCGCCCTGGGGGGCAATCTATGTCGCTGTACCGGCTACCGCCCGATACGCGATGCTGCGCTAACCATGCATGAACACCCCGAGCATCGCCCGCTGTGGATGGACGCCGCCGCTCCTGAGCCGAAAGCAGGACCGGTCGTTAGTGACAGCCTTTTTGTCCAGCCCACCACGCTCGCCGAGTTGATCGAGTGCCTGGAGTGCCACCCCGATGCGCGGCTGGTTGCCGGGGCCACCGACCTGTGGCTGGAAAGCACCCAACGCCTGGTACGCTTCGAGCGACTGATCGATGTCACCCGCGTTGCCGAGCTGAACGTGATCGAAGAGACCACCCTCGAAGACGGCCGTCACGGCTGGTGGATCGGCGCTGCCGTGACCTATGCCCGACTCGAGCCGCTGCTCGAGGAACATTTTGATGCCTTCGCCCACCTGCTGCATCGCTTGGGTTCTTCCCAGATTCGCAATCGCGGCACCCTGGGCGGCAACGTGGCCAATGCCTCGCCCATCGGTGACACCCCGCCGGTACTGCTGGCATTGGGTTCACGCCTCAAGCTGGTAGGTCCCGAGGGCGAGCGCGAACTGCCGCTTGAGGACTTCTTCCTCGACTACAAGCGTACCGCCCTGCAGCAGGGTGAAGCGATCCGCGCCCTATTCCTGCCTCACCCTATCGAGGGAGAAACGCTCAAGGTGTGGAAGCTGTCCAAACGGCGTGAGGACGATATTTCCGCGGTGCTCGGGGCCTTCGCTTGGCGCCTGGAGGATGGCGTATTGCGCGACGTCCGCCTGGCCTTTGGCGGCATGGCCGCCATTCCCAAGCGTGCGGCCCGGGCCGAAGCGGCGCTCGAGGGCAAGGCGCCCTCAGCGGCTGCCTTCCAGGAGGCACGGCTGGCGCTGTCCCAGGATTTCCAGCCCATGTCGGATGTGCGCGGCAGCGCCCACTATCGTCAGGTTTCTGCCGCCAACCTGCTCGAACGCCTGCGTCTGGTGCTTATTATTGAAAACCAGGCGCAGGATGCCACAGACAGCCCTCGGGAGGTGATGCTCCATGCGTACGCTCACTAAGCTCTCTACGGCGCCCGGAACCGCGCCAGCATCCAACAAAGAAGCCACCGCCGACGTGGGCGCCGACTCGGCGGCTGCCCGTCACGAGCTCGATGGACGCATCAAGGGTGACGGCCCCCTGGCCCGCGAAACGGTTCCTTATTCCAATACTCACCCGCATTCCCAGGCCCATGAGAGCGCGGTCAAGCATGTCACCGGGCGGGCGGCCTACATCGACGACCTGAGCGCCCCTGCTAACACCCTGCATGTGGCCCTGGGCCTCTCTCCCGTCGCCCATGGCCGCCTGACCCGCCTCGACCTGGACAAGGTCCGCGCCATGCCCGGCGTGGTGGATGTGATTGCCGTGGGTGATGTGCCCGGTCATACCGATATCGGCCCGGTCTTCCCCGGCGACCCGATCTTCGTTTCGGATACGATCAGCTACGTCGGCCAGGTCATCTTCGCCGTGGCGGCCGAGAGTCATCGTGCTGCGCGGGAAGCCGTCCAGGCGGCAGTCGTGGAGATCGACGAGCAACCGGCCTGCCTGGATCCGGTCGCCGCCGCCGAGCGGGAAGAGTTCGTGCGCCCCAGCCATGTCCAGCAGAGCGGTGACTGGGAGCAGGCGCTGAAGGACGCCGCGCTTGTCGTGGAAGACGAGCAGTTTGTCGGCGGCCAGGAGCATTTCTACCTGGAAGGCCAGGCCTGCCTGGTGCAGCCCACCGAGGACGAGGGCGTGGTGGTCTTCACCTCCAACCAGCACCCCAGCGAGACCCAGAAACTGGTGGCCGAGGTGCTGGGCATTCCGTTCCACGCCGTGACCGTGGAGGTGCGCCGCATGGGCGGTGGCTTCGGCGGCAAGGAGACCCAGGCCTCGCCCTGGGCCTGCATCGCCGCGCTGATTGCCCGGCGCACCGGCCGCACCACCCGGGTACGCCTGCCCCGCGCCGAGGACATGCGCGCAACGGGCAAGCGCCATCCCTTCCATAACCGCTACCGGTTAGGCGTCGACGACCAGGGTGTGATCCTGGGTGGCGAGATCACCTTGATCGGCGACTGCGGCTATTCGCCGGACCTCTCGGATGCCATCGTCGATCGCGCCATGTTCCACAGCGACAACGCCTATTCGCTGGGTGATGCCCGGGTGACCGGCCACCGTGCCCGCACCCATACTGCATCGAATACCGCCTTTCGCGGCTTCGGCGGCCCCCAAGGCATGATGGTGATCGAGGCGGCGATGGACGACATCGCACGGCGCATCGGCGAGGACCCGCTGACGGTACGCAAGCGCAACTTCTACCGCGCTGGCCGCCAGACGACTCGCCGGGATATCACTCACTATGGCCAGCAGGTGGACCAGATCGGCCTGTTACATGATCTGGTCGACCAGCTCGAGACCAGCAGCGACTACTGGGAACGCCGCCGCGCGATCACCGAGTTCAACGCCGAGAGCCCCATCGTCAAGCGCGGCCTGGCGCTGACGCCGGTGAAGTTCGGTATTTCCTTCACCGCCAAGCATCTCAATCAGGCCGGCGCCCTGCTGCACGTCTATACCGACGGCAGCGTGATGATCAATCACGGCGGCACCGAAATGGGCCAGGGCCTGCACACCAAGATCTGTCAGGTGGCCGCCCGTGAGCTGGGCCTCGATACCGAGGAAGTCCGCATCACCGCCACGCGCACCGACAAGGTGCCCAACACCTCGCCCACCGCCGCCTCCAGTGGCACCGACCTCAACGGCCAGGCGGCACGCGATGCCTGTATGAAGCTCAAGCAGCGCCTGTTCGACTTCGCCCATGAGCACCTCTATCCGGATCAGGGGCTCGACCGCGAAGACATGCGCCTGGAAGCCGGACACCTGATTGCCGGCCACGGCGAGAGCGAGCAACGCATTCCTTGGGGCGAGCTGGTCCAGTCCGCCTACCTCAACCGCATCTCGCTCTCGGAGAAGGGTTTCTACGCCACGCCGCTGATCCACTACGACCGCAACATCGGCCAGGGTCGGCCCTTCTACTACTACGCCTTCGGCGCCGCCGTGGCGGAAGTCAGCGTGGATATCCTCAGCGGCGAATACCAGGTCGACCGGGTCGATATCCTTCACGACGTGGGCGACTCGCTCAATCCGGCCATCGACATCGGCCAGGTGGAGGGCGGTTTCATCCAGGGGATGGGCTGGCTGACCAGCGAGGAGCTTAAGTGGAACGAGGCCGGACGGCTGATCTCCGACGGCCCGGCAACCTACAAGATTCCCACCTACGGCGACCTGCCACCGGTGTTCAACGTCAAGCTGCTGGAGGGACACCCCAACTCCATGGCCAGCATCTACCGCTCCAAGGCCGTGGGGGAACCTCCCTTCATGCTCGGCATGGCGGTGTGGTCGGCCTTGCGTGACGCCCTGGCGAGCCTTGCCGACTACGCTGAGGCACCGCGACTCGACACGCCGGCCACCCCGGAACGCGTGCTGATGGCCGCCGAGACCCTGCGCGCCAAGTACGGTACCCGGCACGATACACGGCCGCTGGAAAAGGGTGGCGACTGATGAACGTCCAGCGCCCCGAAAGCTGGCATGAGGCCCTGCACCGCTTGCAGCGGAACGGCCTGCCCCATGCGCTGGCCACCGTGGTGACCAGCGCCGGCTCCACGCCCCGGGAGCCCGGCGCTCGGATGGTGATCACCGTTGACGCCGTCCACGACACCCTAGGCGGCGGCACCTTCGAATTCCAGGTGATCGACGCGGCCCGCGAACGGCTGGCATCAGGAGCGCTCGGCATGAGCCTCGAGGCCTTCGCCCTGGGCGGGCGCAGCGGGCAATGTTGCGGCGGCTTCGTCAACGTGCTGCTGGAGATCTTCCCCGGCAGTGCGGCAACCCTGGCCATCTTCGGCGCCGGCCATGTGGGTAGCGAGCTGGTCCGCCTGGCCGCCCCGCTGCCCTGGCAGGTGCTGTGGCACGACAGCCGCGACGGCGTCTTCCCCGACTGGGCCGAGGCGCAGCCGCGTCTGACCTGTCGTCACGCGACTGACCTTCGGGACGCTGTGGCCGCCCTGCCTGCGAACAGCCACGCGCTGGTGCTGACCCATGACCACGCCGAAGACCGCGAGCTGGTGGATGCCCTGCTGCGTCGTGATGACATGGCGTCGATCGGCCTGATCGGATCACACAGCAAATGGGCCAGCTTCCGCTCGCGGCTGACCGATGCCGGCCATGACGAAGCGACACTGGCCAGGGTGCGCTGCCCCATCGGCATGGCCAGTGGTGGCACAGGCGGCGACAAGACGCCCTATGCCATTGCCCTGGCCGCCCTGGCCGAGCTGCTGCCGCTGATGGGCAGCGCCGAACATGCCGACCGGCGCGGCCTCGACCCGGCGGAACTGCGCCAGGTATTCGACTAGTGCTTTCTTGCGACGGGAGCCAAGCTCAGATAAGTCCAAGTTTTTACCGATAACGAGCCCCTATAATGACGACAAACGACCCGCGCGTGATACGCGCCGAACTGCTGAGCTTCAATGCCGACCCCGGCGAGGGCGACACCCCCGCCGAGGGCAGCGTTCGCCATATCGAAGACGCCGCCCTGTGGATCGAGGATGGCCGCATCCGCGCCCTCGATGACTATGCGCGACTCGCACCGGACCTGCCCCCGGGAATCGAGGTGATCGACCACCGTGGCAAGCTGCTGATGCCCGGCTTCATCGACAGCCACGTGCATTACGTTCAGCTCGAGATCATGGCCTCCTACGGGCGCCAGCTGCTCGACTGGCTCAACGACTATACCTTTCCCGAAGAGTGTCGCTTCGCCCAGTACGCTCATGCCTTGACACTTTCTGATGTTTTTCTCGATGAGATGCTGCGGGTCGGCACCACCACCGCTCAGGTGTTCTGCTCCAGCCACCCCAATTCCGTGGATGCCTTCTTCACTGCCAGCCGCAAGCGCAACCTGCGCATGCTGGCCGGCAAGGTACACATGAATCGCCACGCCCCGGAAGCACTCTGCGACGACACCCAGGGCGGCATTCGCGACGCCGAGCGGCTGATCAGCGACTGGCACGGCACGGCACGCCTCGGTTACAGCCTCACACCACGCTTCGCCCCCACCTCGACCCGGGAGCAACTGGACGCGACGGGTGGGCTGTTGCGCAACGACCCGAGCCTGTGGCTGCAGACCCACCTTTCCGAAAATACTGGCGAGCTGGACTGGGTTGCCGAGCTGTTTCCGCAGAGCCGCGACTACCTTGAGGTCTACGAGCAATCCGGGCTAGTGGGGCCGCGCAGTACCTTCGCCCACGGCATCCATCTCGACCAGGAGATGCGGCAGCGGCTGGCGGACCGTGGCGCCAACCTGGCCTTCTGCCCCAGCTCCAATCTGTTCCTGGGTAGCGGCCTGTTCGACCGCCACGCCGCACGCGACGTCGGGCTCAATCTGACCTATGCCAGCGACGTCGGCGGTGGTACCGACCTTTCCGGGCTGGCGACCCTCAAGGCCGCCTACCAAGTCGGCCAATTGCGCGGTCAGCCCCTGACGGCCTGGCAAGGGCTGTACGGCCTGACACTGGGCAATGCGCGAGCCTTGTCGCTGGATAGCGAGATCGGCCGCCTGGCACCCGGAATGGAGGCCGACTTCGTGGTGCTCGACCTCGATGCCACACCGCTGCTGTCAAGGCGTCATGCCCGCTGTCGTACCCTTGGCGAGCGCCTGTTCGCACTGATGATGCTGGGCGACGACCGCAGCGTACTGGAAACCTGGGCGGGCGGGCGGCGTCAACACGCCAGGGACTGACTGCCTTCAACCCTTGCAAGGGTGTCATCTACGACAATGGTCATAGCTACCTGTCCAAGTGGTCAAATGTTGTTTAGTCTGTCTCCATGCCTGATTGACCACTTGGTCAGCCAGGCGATCAACATAGAAAACGCCTCTTGGATTGATACCCGATTTCCAACAATTTCTAACAACAATTTCTAACAACAATTTCTAACAACAATGGGATCACCGATATGGAACCGAACGCCTCCTCCCTTACCGACAAGGGCACCGCAGGGTCCGATGGGCAGGTCGCCAGACCTGCCAACTGGCTGGACCACTATTTCGGCGTGACGCGTCGTGGCTCGTCGCTGCGCACCGAAATTCTCGCCGGGATCGCCACCTTCCTGGCCTCCATGTACATCATCGTGGTCAACCCGGCGATTCTCAACGATGCCGGCATCCCCTTCTCCGCCGCCCTCTCGGCCACGGTGCTGATCAGCTTCATGAGCAGCCTGGCCATGGGGCTCTATGCCCGTAACCCGATCCTGGTCGCGCCGGGCATGGGCATGAACGCCCTGTTCACCTATACCCTGGTACAGGGCGCGGGGCTCTCCTGGGAAGTGGCACTGGGCTGCGTATTTTGGTCCGGGGTGCTGTTCGCCATCCTGGCCATGTTCAACGTCCGTAAGGCAATCATCGAGGCCATTCCCTCCTCTCTGCGCTATGCGATCACCTGCGGCATCGGCCTGTTCATCACCTTTATCGGCTTCAAGAATGCGGGCTTCATCGTCGGCAGCGACGCTACGCTGGTGACGCTGGGCAATATGGATGCCAGCATGGTCACCTTCTTCATCGGCATGATGGCGACAGCGATCCTGGTCATCCTGCGTTTCAACGGCGCGCTGATTCTGGGTATCGCCCTGACCACCCTGCTGGCATCGCCCATGGGTCGGCTGTGGGGCGGTGACGTGGTGGTGGAGTGGAGCGGCCTGGCGGCCTGGCCAGACTTCAGCGCAGTGATGCAGGTGGACATCTGGGGAGCGCTGAAGGTTGCCTATCTGCCGTTCATCTTCGTGATGCTGTTCACCAACTTCTTCGATGCCTTGTCGTGCTTCATGGCCCTCTCCGAATCGGCCGACCTCAAGGACAAGGATGGCAACCCGCGCAACCTGAAGCGCTCCATGACCGTCGATGCCTTCGCCTCGATGATTGCTGCTCCCTTGGGTACCAGCGCGGCCCAGACCTTCATCGAATCCGGCGCCGGCGTCGCCCAGGGCGGCCGGACCGGCCTGGTGGCGGTAACCATCGCCTTGCTGTTTCTGCCCTTCCTGTTCCTGTCACCGCTGCTTTCGCTGGTACCGAGTATCGCCACTGCGCCAGCGCTGGTGCTGGTGGGGCTGTTCATGCTGGCCCCGATCAGCAAGATCGAGTGGACAAAGTTCGACCAGGCCTTCCCGGCCTTCCTGGCCATCATCTTGATGCCGCTGACCTATTCGATCACCCTAGGCATCGCCTTTGGCTTCCTCAGCTTCGTGCTGATCAAGCTGTTCACCGGGCGCATCGAGGAGATCAAGCCAGCCATGTGGGTCTCGGCTGCTCTCAGCGTGGTGATGCTGGTGACCACGCACTAGGGGCAACTTCGGGCACGATTCATGAAGCGCTTCTACACTTTCGATAACTCAGCTCACCGCCCCCCGGGCCTTCCTATCCCGGCTATTGCTGTGGCGGTGCGCACCGGTCTGGACGGAGGCCTTCGGCCAAGCCTTTATGTCAGGCCTTAAAAACCACAGACCAACTGCTGACTTGCATCGGCAATTGGTCAATTCACTTGAAACTAATGCTGAAGAAGGATAGTTGCCATGAAGATTCTGCTAGTACTGACCTCACACGACCAACTTGGTGACACTGGCAAGAAAACCGGTTTCTGGCTCGAGGAATTCGCGTCACCCTACTATGTGTTCAAGGATGCCGGGGCCCAGGTTACATTAGCCTCTCCGGCAGGCGGCCAGCCTCCGATCGACCCCACCAGCGACGCACCGGAAGCACAGACCCCGGCAACCGAACGTTTTCGCCAGGACCCAGCAGCACAGGCTCAACTCGCCTCAACCATTCCATTGCAGGACATCAACCCTGCCGAATTCGATGCCGTTTTCTACCCGGGCGGCCATGGCCCGTTGTGGGACCTGGCGAACGATCAGACGTCCATTGACCTGATAGAAGCCTTCGATCGGGCCGGCAAGGCTATGGGCTTGGTGTGCCACGCCCCCGGGGCGTTGGTCAAGGTTCGCGATGCCGAGGGTCAGCCATTGGTGTCCGGGCGTAGCGTCACCGGTTTTACCAATAGCGAAGAAGAGGCGGTCGGCCTGAGCAACGTCGTGCCATTCTTGATAGAGGATGAGTTTAAGCGCCTGGGCGGCCATTACGAGAAAGGGGCAGACTGGCAGCCACATGTAGTGACAGACGGTCTCCTGGTCACCGGCCAGAATCCTGCCAGCTCGGAAAATGCCGCAAAAGCATTGCTCGCCTTGCTGGCATGAAATCGGCGTTTGCCCGACTGAAACACAGGAGTCGTAGATGAGGAGTGCCATCAAGGTGGCTGGCTGTTGTCGGCACGTGCCACGTATTTGGAACCTAGAACGATGCCCAACGAAAAACGGCCACCTCGCTAGCTAGCTAAGTGGCCGTTTTTAATAATCTTTTTGGTCGGAACGACAGAATTCGAACCTGCGACCTTTGCAACCCCATTTTGCCGCGCCTCGCCCAGTATCCTGTTGATTTTAAATAAATACCTGCCTTATTCAGCACCAGCCGATACGGCTAATTCGCTCTATAAATATCAATAAGTTACAAGGAAGTTTTCAGCTAAAGATAACGACAATTTTTCACAGCTGTGGCCAGCGCTTTGATGGCCCCTCCTCTTTCAGCGCCGCTAAGCGCATTGCCGGGGGAAAAGCTCATCGAGGCAGGTTTTAGCAAGGTAGGTTTTGGCAATGTAAGTAAATCGGGTCGAATTGAGAAAATTGCTTCAATCGCTCCCAGTCGAGAATCGTCAAACGTTTCTTTTCCAGCGACACCAAGCCCTCCTGTCGCAATTTTCTAAGAACACGATTGGTATGTACCGGTGTTAGCCCCATCGACTCGCCGAGTTCCGCCTGGGTCAGTGGAAATTCAAAACTGTGATCTTCAGCGCAGCCGGCAATACGCAAACGTATCAGCATTTCACAAAAGACATGCGCCAGGCGTGGCTCGGCCGGCCGAGTTCCCATGTTGACCAACCATTCTCGCAAAATGGCTTCATCCACTAGGGTGCACCAGAAAAGCGCTCGCGCCAGGCGAGAATGGTTTTCCATGATATTGCGCATTTCATCTGCTGGAAACTCAATCAATATCATTGGAGTAAGCGCACGTATCGAGTGATCCATCACCTCAAGGATGATGATGTGCACATCGCATGGATCTCCCGGGATCAGGTAGGTCATGATGCATACATCACCACTTTTCAGAAGTTTGTAGCGACATGCCCATCCCTTTTCTATGAGATAGACGTACTCAGGTCGCTCGCCCTCTTCGATGATGATCTCACCTTTGTCCACATGAAAGCTTCGGGTAGCCGCCTTCATCAGCACCTGTTTTTCTTCGTTGGAGAGAGTCATGTAGTAACTCAGCTTATTAACCAGTGCCTCAATCACTGCCTCTCTCCTCTGTCTGGTTTGGCTTATTTATAAATGTAGCTATCGATGTAGCTATCGCTTATATAGATCAAGGCAGTATGACAGGCATGGAAGAGAGAAAAAGCGGTTTTTTTCAACAAAAAATTGGTTAGGTCGCAATGCTTAAATTGACCCGCAACCATGGGTAAAATCGCAATTTCCTAACCAAACACCTACTGCATCCAGCGCATGATCAACTTGCCCAAGGCTCAATCGCAAAAGTGTGCAGAGATTTCGCGCCAGCCAGATGAAAACTCAGATGATTGGCGCCAGTTATTGGAAGAACTGGGCACGCTCGGCCACGTGACGATAATTCCGCTCGATGATTCAGGCGAGCACGTGCGTTTGCTCTGGAACCCCGAGGAATCGATGGCATGAGTATGCGCAGATGTTACTCTATTTTATTTGACACAGGAGAAGTCCATGCAAGATATAAATCATCTTGACGTTGGCATGAAAACACAGATTGGCACGGATCAGGTGCAGGGGCCTGAGGTGGGTAGGGAATATGTGCGGCAGCTCGATTCAAATACCTGGCTCCCTTTTAGAGAAGATGCGGCTGAGGATCGCCCGCTTGTTGTTCGCATTGATCGCATCGATGGCGATGTGTGCCACTGCACGGTCACAAGAAAGCCAAGTTTATAGCAGCGCCGCCGCGGTACACCACCAGGTGGGATGAGCTGCCAGTCGTGCGGATAAAGTGAGAGGCGAGATACAAAGAAGCCCGGCCAGTAGCCGGGCTGTGTCTTCCCTTCCTTGTATTCCATCGTAGGCTTCCTGCCTGCGCATCCTTGAGCTTAAGTCATCCTGACTCGTCCTTCCCTGATGAGCCTCCCTGACTCAGTACAAATAGATTGCCAACCCAGTACCGCCTGGGAAATAACCTAAGTTAAGGGCGCGGATAAAAATAGTCTCCCGCAATCACACAGGATTGATCAGCTCGGCGCCCTGCCCCTCTGTCGGTTTGTTGACTGCAGTGCTGACCGGCCAGTGTTCAATCAGCTCGGCATCGATATGTCGCACCACGTTGCGGATCGTCTCTCGGTCCGTGAGGTCAGGGTCAAGCCACGACTCAAGGCTGTCGTCGTCGAGGATCAGCGGCATACGGTCGTGCACCTCTGCAGCACTTCCCCGGGCCGGCTCGGTGATGATGGCACAGCCCAGGCTACCGTCCTCACGCTCGGCGTAGATTCCGGCTAAGAACAACGGTTCTCGATCCTCGCGACACAGGAAATGCGGCTGCTTGGGGGACGTGCTCTTGATCCACTCGTACCACCCGTTCGCTGGCACCAGGCACCGGTGCTTGGCAAAGGCCGACTTGAAGTAACCGCTGGTCGCCACCGTCTCGGCCCGGGCGTTGATGGGCTGGCTGCTTTTGCCGTTGGCCCAGGATGGTCGATACCCCCACCACAGCTCATCAAGAAGCGGTGCCGAATTCTCTGGAGACCGCCGGAAGACAGGTATCCACGTGCCGGGCGCCACATTGTAACGCGGGCTAGGCTCACGCTCAGGCATGATCGCACCGACCTTGCGGGCCAGCTGCGAATACGGGCTGAATAAAGCGAATCTTCCACACATAAGGCACAGGATAGACGAGAAATTGGCCATCCGTAGTCAGTTAACCGAGCCTTACCCCCGCCGTTAAGCCAAGAGTTTTACGAAAATACTTCGAAGTTTTTTGACCCAATAAAAAAACCGCCGCTCGGTTTGACCCGTAAGCGGCGGTTTTCTAAGGAGATAATCTGGTCGGAGCGACAGGATTCGAACCTGCGACCTTTGCAACCCCATCCTGCTCGCGCTCCCTTAGGCGCACCGGCTCCGAACGCAGTCCTGTGCAATAAGATATTGATCCAATAAATATTTTGATCGCCGCATCATGTCGACGGTAATCTGTTTCTGGACACTGATGACGGCACCTACTGGTCCAGGTATGCGATTACGGCATCATCTGGAGCCGTTGCGGACGACTCGCTGAGTCGACCACTCCGCCAGCCTCAGGCGTCCGATCGGATTGACACTACACCGGGGGGCGCTGCCGAGATGACTGACTACACTCTGAAACGGAAGATCACCGATTCTGCTATCAAGCATGGGAGACGCAAGGAGATACGAACGATCTATGACACCGTGATCAGTGGCTTCCTGTGCACGCTTTACAATCGCAATGTCACGACCTTCTCGTTTCGCTATCGCTCTAAGTTAACCGGAAAGAGGCCAACGGTGAAGATCGGCCGTTATCCGACTGTCTCGGTTGACGAGGCTAGGGAGATCGCGAGGAAGATGTCGGTAGGGCTCTCACAGGGCATAGAGCCGCGTCTGGTCGAAGAGGCCGCCAAGGAGGCCCAGAGCCGTAAGGAAGAGCAGCGACGGCGAGAGGATGCCACAATCATCGAGACGTTTCTGGATACGGTTTACCGCCCACACAAGGAGCGTATGAAGAGAGGGCAAGAGGACCTCGACCGGCTCGACCGGCATTTCAGGTCGTGGTATCGGAAACGAATGACCGAGCTGAGCAAGTCTGATGTGACGCGCTGGCATCACGGACTTGAAAAGAAGGGGCTGGCGTTTCTGACCATCAAGCGATCCTATGACGTGCTCCAGAATATGCTCAATATGGCGGTGGAGGAAAGATTTATCGCAGAAAACCCGATCAAAAGCGTCCGACTTAGAAGACCAATTACTGGCGATGATCACGGAATTGATATCATTCGCTCCCGTCGTGCGCTAACTAATGACGAAGTAGTTGGCCTATTTCGAGGGTTTGACGCCTACACCCGAAATCGAAAGGATATGCGACGTCGATCGCGTGCGAAAAAATCTAACCGCCATCTTCCCGACTGGGATCATTTAACTTATGTCGACTATGTGGTTCCGGCTATTCTCGTTATTTACTATGCAGGATTCCGCCCTGGAGATGTATACGGACTGCGATGGGAAAACGTAAACTTCGAGACCAAGACGATCACCAAGGTGATCGAGAAGACGGCGCATCACAGCACCAGGCCGACCAGCTTTCCCATCTCGGAACGTTTGTTGGAGGCGCTTCGGATATGGTGGGTCGAGAATGGTCGACCCAGGACAGGCTATGTTTTTCCGTCTCCCAGGACGGGCAGGCGGTTGTCAGCTGGCGCACTGGGGCGGCGACCATGGCCTATCATCAAGAAGCTGGGCGGGCTGGACTCTGACCTCGACCTTTACACACTACGACACAATTTCGCTTCCCAACTCATTATGTCAGGGGCCGATCTGATGGCGGTCATGAAGCTGATGGGACATCGCGATATCGCAACAACGATTGAGCACTACGGCCATCTGACAACTGAGCATATCAGGTCCGTGTTGGTTGCTTTGGAAAAGTAGAGGATCATATATTTATTTTTTAGGTGACAAAGCACCTTTTGCCATTTCTTGATAACTCTCTTCGATGCAGGAATACAGTTCTTTGAAGTTGTAATAAACGCCCGCCCCTTCTATAACCTTGTCAAGATTTTGCTTTGCTATTTTGGCGGTTGGGTGAGAAATACTCTCTTTATGAAATGGTGCGCATATGTTTACTGCTGCCCTAGCAATGCCTGGTTCGTTAGCGTAGCTTTCAGAAAATTCAATAAATTTATTTTCATAATTCTCTCTCTCTCGGCTGCACGCCTCAAAGTCGTTGCTCTCACATGTGGCCACATCCATTATGGAAAATAAAAAGGATCGATTGAAGCAAAAGTTTGGAAGTAGTGAGCCGTTGCAAGCATTTTTTATTAGTTTGCAACCAGACTTCCCTAGCTCAATGCAAAGGCTGTTAGTGCTAGCAGCTATTTTTTTGTCTTTACTCTTTAGCGTTTCCAAGTTGGTATCAAGTGATTCCAAGTTGGTATCAAGTTTTTTGTTTGGGGAAGATTCTGTTTGTGCTAAAATTGGTTGCGACCACAGAATAATGAATAACGAAAATATAGCACTGAGAGTGGTTGGTGTGTAAATTTTACTGTAAATAATTAGCATAATTTTTTGGCTATATGGAGTTTGAGGGTTTTTTATTTTAATTACGTTAGCATGTTGCTATCAATACACACCGGCTAGCTTGGCAGATGGTAATCGCTTATGCAAGGTCAATATTTTAGCTGAAGGTATACTTGATGGTGCTAATGGTAGCGCCCTAGCATAAAGTGAACGACTTGCTCTTTTAGTGAAGCAATCCAATAATGCATGTGTGCAAAATGAAAAAAACCCTCCCGATGTGGCTTGTCCGCCATGTCGAGAGGGCTTTTTTGTTGGAGCAGCACTGGAACAGTCGCTCGCGATTAGCTGGCAAACTGGTTTTGGTGTGCGCTAACTCCTTGATATAAGTGGTCGGAGCGACAGGATTCGAACCTGCGACCTTTGCAACCCCATTGCAACGCGCTACCAAGCTGCGCCACGCTCCGAATGCCTTGTTTTTTAGCGCATCAATTGCGCCTCAAGACGGTGCGTATACTAGCGTTTTGAGCGCCAAATGCAAAGCCCTTTTTGCGCTTTCTTTTCAGCGTCTTGCCTTGACATCAACAGGCAGTGATACCATCGGCAGAATCAGCTTTACCAAAAGGAATCAGCATGTATCGCCAGGAGGCATCGGGACTTTTCAAAGGAATGAATGCGCGAGTCACGATAATGGCTATGGTCATGATCGCCACCGCACTGGCTTACGGCGTCTTTTTTACCGAGCGTTTAGCGTTCGGTCTGGATGTGGCCCGCACATACTTGAATCCTTTTCTTGAGTGGTACTATGTGTTGCTGGTCACTGTTCTACTGTTTTTCATGGTATGGCTGGGCACGGGTCGCTACAAGAACGTACGCTTGGGCGGGGATTACGAGCAGCCCGAGTTCACTTATTTTTCATGGATTTCCATGTTGTTTGCCGCCGGTACCGGGGTAGGCATCCTGTTTTGGGCAGTGGCCCAACCCATCCTGCAGTTTCAGGAAAATCCCTTCATTGATGAAGGCATGTCACCGGATGCCGCTCGGGTGGCCATGCGCCTGAGCTATTTTCATTGGGGGCTGAATGGCTGGGCGATCTTTTCGTTCGTCGCCATCGTGCTGGCCTACTTCGCCTATCGGCGGCAACTGCCATTGACTATTCGCTCAGGGTTGGAGCCGGTACTCGGCAAACGCAACCATGGCTTTCTCGGCGATCTGGTGGATCTGCTGGCGGTATTCGGCACGGTATTCGGTATCGCCACCACCCTGGGGCTGGGCGTTCAGCAGATGAATGCGGGGCTGAATGCCGTGTTTGGACTGCCCACCTCCACCACATTACAGGTCATCATCACTGCCATCATCATGAGCGTGGCCACCCTATCGGTTGTCTCGGGGGTCAAGCGTGGGGTACGGCTGCTTTCGGAAGCCAATTTCTGGTTAAGCATCACGGTAGTGCTTTTCCTGCTGGTGTTCGGCCCCACGCAATACCTGATCGCCATCACCATCGAATCCGCCGGTGACTACATCCAGAACCTGATGAGCATGACCTTTCATACCAACGCCACCATAGACGATGACTGGCAGGCGGAATGGACGGTGTTCTTCTGGGGTTGGTGGCTGGCCTGGTCGCCGTTCGTCGGCATGTTCATCGCACGGGTGTCGCGCGGGCGCACCTTCCGCGAATTCGTCATGGGGGTACTGCTGGTGCCTACCATCATTAACATCATCTGGATCGGGCTGTTTGGTGGCACCGCGCTTTACCATGAGCTGTTCGGTATCGGAGGCATCGTTCAAGCGGTGGACGAGGAAGTCGCCACGGCCCTGTTCGCGACCATCAACGCCATGGGTATGGGAATAGTCGGCATCGGGGTTTCCGCGGGCCTGGTCGTGTTGATCGCCACTTATCTGATCACCTCGGCCAATGCCGGCACCCTGGTCATCAATACGATTCTCTCGGGTGGCGACCCAGACCCCCCAACCGCTCACCGGATCATCTGGGGCGCGGTGCTGGGATTGCTGACTGCCGTGCTGTTGCTTGCCGGAGGTCTGGAGACGTTGCAGTCCGCCGTCATCATGGCTGCTTTGCCCTTTTCGGTTATCGTCATACTGATGATGGTGGGGTTGTTGAAAGCACTGAATCGCGAACGCTACGCAGCGCGTACCGGTGAACGTGCCGAAGCGCCGCGTGAGCCTTGGGCCGACCTGGGCGATGCGGGTACCGGCCCGACCCCGGTTTCCAGTGATGAACGCTACAAGAACAATTGATGCTGCAGGACCTTGCTCAAGCAGCATCGTCAGCCTCGCGCAGCAGTTGCTCAAGCGCCTGATGAATGCCGGGGGCGGTGACCAGCAGATGCTTGCTGTAAAGATCCGGCGGCATGTCTTCCGGGCAGGGGTAACGGTGTGAAACCGTGGCCCCCGCCTCCCGGGCGATCAGCCAGCCGGCGGCGGAATCCCAGGGCGAGACGCTTTCGTAATAGGCATCCAGGCGTCCACAGGCAACATCACACAGATCCAGCGCTGCCGAGCCGTTACGCCTTACGTCCTGGCAATGATTCAGCGTTGCGGTCAATCGCTGGATCAATGCAGCGCGTTCACTGCGACGATGCGGGAACCCCGTGGCCACCAAGGCGCGAGAAAGCTCAGTGGCTTGGCTGGCGCGAATCGGCTGTTGATTGCAGAAAGCGCCCTGGCCGAGCATGCCGGCGAAGGTTTCATCCAGAAACGGCGCATGCACCACGCCGAGCTGGGTATGCCCCTTCACGGCCCAGGCGATGGAGACCGCCACATGGCGTAACCCATGGGCAAAGTTCACGGTGCCGTCTATCGGGTCCACCACCCAAAGCGCCTCGGCTTCCGCCAGGCCATCCTGTTTCGGAGAAAGTTCTTCGCTCAGGATGGCATCATCGGGAAAAGCGGCATTCAGGCGCTGTTTGATAAAGGTATCCACTTGAACATCGATATCGGTGACCAGTTCGTCGCCCAATTTGTAGCGATGATCGAACCCTTGTTGCTCACGTGCGGTAACGATCATTCGGCCCGCCTCACGAGCAATAGCCACCGTTAATTCAAGACGTTCAGCCAGGGAAAGTGCCGACATAAGGTATCCTTTTCACGGTAGAGCAAGTGGGTTTGGCTCTGTGGGTCAACCAACGTTTAGCGGTCAGCCAGACAGGGCGTATTCACGTTAGCGCATTCTCGCTTGGCAACAAACTTCGATTCAGTCAGGAACTTAATGAGACGCCCCTTCTTTCACTACCCATCGACTACATCATGACTATCATCAGACGTTTTTTCGGCGTATTTCGCTACAGTGGCCGTGCCCTTTCACTGGTATGGCAGACCTCCCGCGCCCTGACCATCGGCCTGGCGATATGTACTCTGGTCGCCGGGGTCTTGCCTGCGGTTGCCGCCTGGCTGGGGCAACTGATCGTCGACTCGGTAGTCGACGCCATGGCCTATCACCGTGAAACCGATGCCCCCGCCTCCTGGCAGACCCTGTGGCCGGTGATGCGTTATGTGCTGGCGGAGGCCGGGGTGATCGCCGGCATCGCCCTGGCTCAGCGCGGTCTTTCGGCGCAGCAGTCGCTGTTGCGCGCCCTGCTCGGCCAGAAGGTCAACGTGATGATTCTGGAAAAGGCCGGCACCCTATCGCTGACCCAGTTCGAGGACTCGGAATTCTACGACAAGCTCACCCGTGCCCGGCGTGAAGCCTCGACACGCCCGCTGGGGCTGGTCAACAAGACATTTTCCTTGTTGCAGAATGCCATTTCGCTGGTGAGCTTCGGGGTGCTGCTGATCCAGTTCTCCCCCTGGGCACTGCTGGTGCTGCTGGTCGGCGCCCTGCCGGCCTTCTTCTCCGAAGCCAAGTTCTCCGGCGATGCCTTTCAACTGTTTCGCAGGCGCTCGCCGCATACCCGCATGCAGATGTATCTGGAAACCGTGCTGGCGCGTGAGGACAGCATCAAGGAGGTCAAGCTATTCGGCCTGGAGCCTTTGCTGCTGTCCCGATACCGCGATATTTTCCACACCCTGTATGGGGAAGATCGCCGGCTCACCTTACGCCGCGAAAGCTGGGGATTCGTGCTGGGCTTGCTCGGCACCCTGGCGTTCTACGGCGCCTACGCCTGGGTGGTCGTCGAAACCGTTGTCGGTCAATTGACCCTCGGCCAGATGACCATGTACCTGATGGTATTCAAGCAGGGCCAGAGCGCTCTTTCCGCCAGCCTGACCTCGATCAGCGGCATGTACGAAGACAATCTTTACCTGTCGAATCTCTATGAATACCTGGAACAGCCGGTGGCGTCGGAACAGGGCAGCTTGACCCAGGGCGCCCAGCCCGGCGACGGCATACGCTTCGAAAACGTGAGTTTCTTCTACCCCGGCGCCGAAACCCCTGCCCTTTCGGCGATTTCATTGCATGTACGTCCCGGGGAAAGTTTGGCCCTGGTGGGTCAGAATGGCTCGGGCAAGACCACCTTGATCAAGCTACTTACTCGGCTTTACAGCCCCAGCGAAGGCCGCATCCTGCTCGATGGCAGCGACTTGCGAGACTGGGATGTCGCCACCTTGCGCCGACGTATCGGGGTAATCTTTCAGGACTTCGTGCGTTACCAGCTCAAGGTCGGCGAGAACCTGGGGGCCGGAGACGTTGTGGCCTTCGATGAAGAAGCCCGCTGGCAGGAAGCCGCACGGCGCGGCCTGGCCGATGAATTCATCAATGAGATGCCGGGGGGTTATCACACCCAGCTGGGGCGTTGGTTCAAGGGCGGGCAAGAGCTTTCCGGCGGCCAATGGCAGAAAATCGCCCTTTCCCGCGCCTACATGCGTGAAAGTGCCGACATTGTGGTACTCGATGAACCCACCGCTGCCATGGACGCCGCGGCGGAAGCCGCCGTCTATGCCGATTTTCGTGAGCATCGCCGCGACAAGATGACCATACTGATTTCACACCGCTTCTCGACGGTACGCGCAGCGGACCACATCCTGGTCATGCAGAACGGGCGTATCATCGAGCAAGGCAGCCATGACGTCCTGCTTGCTGACGATGGCCGCTATGCAAGCCTGTTCAGGCTACAGGCCGAAGGATATCGTTAGGCGCTTTCCGGCGCTGTCAGCCGTTTTACTTTACTGTCTATTTTTCGCTTTCTGGAGAGTCACCATGCCCAAGTTTCCTGTTTCCAAGTTCCCTGTGTTACTTCTCGTCCTGCTGATCGGCGGCCTTGGCGGCTGCACCACCTATACCTGGCCGGATGGTTCTCAGGAAACCGTACTCGGCGTTCCCGCAGAAGAGGAAAATCGCCGCTACGAAGAAGAGCGGCAACCCGAAGGTGTACGTTATCGCATCCCCGGGAAAGTACCGGAACCCAACGCCGACTAATGCCATCGCGCTTTTCTGTCTTTCACATTAACGCCTGGAGGTAAGGGATGGCCGAACAACGGTCGAGTGGTGAACGAAGTCCTGAAGACGTCGCCTGGCATAGCCTATCCTGCGATGACGCCCTGACTCGGCAGCAAAGTACCCAGAGCGGCCTTTCGAGCAATGAAGCCGAAACACGTCTCGATAAATACGGCCCCAACAAGTTGCGCAGAGAACAGGCGCGCCCCTGGTACAGGCGCCTGCTGGATCAGTTCAACAATATCCTGATGCTGATCCTGCTGGTGGCGGCAGCGGCAAGCCTGTTGCTCGGCCATAGCCTGGATGCCGGGGCCATTGTCGCGGTAGTGCTCATCATCGCGCTGATCGGCTTCTTTCAGGAGGGCAAGGCGGAACAGGCACTGGAAGGCATTCGCAACATGTTGTCCCCCCAGGCCAATGTATTGCGCGATGGCAAGCGCGCCACCATTGCTGCAAAAGCCGTGGTACCCGGCGATATCGTGCTGGTGGAAAGCGGTAACCGGGTGCCCGCCGACCTGCGCCTTATCGAAGCACGCCGATTTCGCACCGATGAAGCGCCGCTGACCGGTGAATCCGAGCCGGTGGACAAGACCACCCAGGCGGTGCAGGAAGATGCCGAGCTTGCCGAGCGAGGCTCCATGGCCTACGCCGGTACCATCGTGGTCCAAGGCACCGCCAAGGGGCTGGTGGTGGAGACCGGCAGCCGTACTGAAATCGGCAAGATTTCCGAAATGCTGCGCAGTGTGGAGCAACTCAAGACCCCGCTTCTGGAACAACTCGACCGCGCCGGGCGAGTGCTGGCGATATTCATCCTGGGCGCCGCCGCCATCACTGCGGTACTTGGCGCGCTGATTCACGACCAACCGCTGGGTGAGATGTTCATGGCTGCGGTGGGCCTGGCGGTCGCCGCCATCCCCGAAGGCCTGCCTGCCATCGTGACGATCAGCCTGGCCTTGGGCGTTCAGAGCATGGCCAAGCGCAATGCGATTATCCGCCGCCTGCCGGCAGTGGAAACGCTGGGGTCGATCTCCACGATCTTTTCCGACAAGACCGGCACCTTGACGCGCAACCAGATGACCGCCCAGGCCATCTGGCTGGGCGATCAGCAATACCGCATCGATGGGGTGGGCTTTACGCCCGAAGGCAAGTTTCGCCTGGCGCAGGATGGCGAATCAGGCCAGGCAATCGATATCGACAAGCACCCCGAGCTTGAATATTTTCTCAAGGTGGGGGTGCTGTGCAACGATGCCGAACTCGCCAGAGACAAGCAAAATGATCGCTATCATATCCTCGGCGACCCCACCGAAGGGGCACTGGTGGTAGCCGCCGCCAAAGCCGGTATCGACCCCCATGCCCTGCGCAGGACATATGAGCGTCTGGATGCGATTCCCTTCGAATCCGAGCACAAGTACATGGCTATCGTTACTTATATGGATGACCAGCGCCGTTTACTGTTCAAGGGAGCCCCGGACCGGTTGCTGGAAATGTGCCGCTACGTCCGTACCCCTGAAGGCATTGTCGATCTGGATGTCGAAAAGTGGGAAACCCGCATTCATGAGTTGTCTTCGCGGGGCTTGCGCGTGCTGGCGATTGCCGAAAAATCCGCCGAGGGAATCGATGCCCTGGAGCACGACCACGTTCAGGAAGGCAGCACCCTGCTGGGTATCGTCGGCCTGCTCGACCCACCCCGGGACGAAGCCATCGAGGCGGTAAAGGTATGTCGTCAGGCAGGGATTCGTCCGGTGATGATCACCGGCGACCATGCCACCACAGCCCTTGCCATCGCCAAGCAACTGGGCTTTTCTCACACCGAGAAAGCGTTGACCGGGCGGGAGATCGAGGTCATGTCCGACGCCGAGCTCGAAGACGTCATCCTGGAGGTCGATGTCTATGCACGCGCCTCGCCGGAGCACAAGTTACGCCTGGTCAAAGCCATGCAGGCGCGTGGCGGGGTCTGCTCGATGACCGGCGACGGCGTCAACGACGGCCCGGCGCTCAAGCGTGCCGATGTCGGCGTGGCGATGGGCATCCAGGGCACCGAGGCGGCCAAGGACGCCTCGGAAATGGTGCTTGCCGATGACAACTTCGCGAGTATCGTCAATGCCATCCGGGAAGGCCGCAAGGTCTACGACAATATCCGCAAGACAGTCACCTTCATTCTGCCGACCAACGGCGCCCAGGGCTTGGCGATCATGCTCGCCGTACTGGCCGGCTCCATTCTGCCGATCACCCCGCTGCAGGCGCTCTGGGTCAACATGGTGGTCGCCGTGACACTGGGCCTGGCACTGGCCTTCGAAGAAGGCGAAAAGGACCTGATGCAGCGTCAGCCACGCGACCCCGACGCGCCCTTGCTGGACATGTTTCTGCTCTGGCGGGTGATCTTCGTTTCCATGCTGCTGCTGGCGGGGGTGTTCGGCATGTTCAGCTGGATCCTGGCCCAGGGGGGCAGTGAAGCCCTGGCCCGGGCAGGCGCGGTGAACATGCTGGTTACCGGCAGCGCGGCTTACCTGATCAACAGCCGCTTTCTGGTCAACAGTACCCTTTCCCTGGAAGGCATTTTCGGCAGCCGCCCGGTATGGATTTCCATCGGGCTGATCATGCTGTTGCAACTGGCATTTACTTACCTACCCTTCATGCAACTGATCTTCGGCAGCGCAGCATTGGGGCTGGGGCACTGGCTGGTCATCGGCGTTGGCAGCATTGTCATCTACTTGCTGATCGAACTGGAAAAAGCAGTCTGGCGCAGGCGCAAGGCCGCACCCATCAGGCATTAAAAATGCCGCCCCTCTACGTGTGGAAAAACAAATGTGTGCTATTGGTTAAACGTCATGTTTGCTTGAATTGGAGGTAACGGATGGCCGACCAAAATAACCAGGACGCACCCCATGATATCGCTTGGCACAGCCTTGCCGGCGATGACGCCCTGGATAAATTGGAAAGCAATGAGCAAGGACTCTCGCAAAGCGAAGCAAAAGCCCGGCTAGACAAACATGGCCCCAACAAGCTGGAGAGACAGCAAGGCCGTCCCTGGTACAAGCGGTTGCTCGATCAGTTCAACAACGTCCTGATGCTGATTCTGATTGTCGCCGCGATAGCCAGCCAATTTCTCGGCCATACGCTGGACGCCGCGGTCATTCTGGCGGTGGTGATCATCATCGCCCTGATCGGCTTCTTTCAGGAGGGCAAGGCCGAGCGGGCACTGGATAGCATTCGCACCATGCTCTCGCCCAAGGCGAAGGTACTGCGCGATGGCCGGCGTGACACCATTGATGCCGAGGCGCTGGTACCGGGGGATATCGTGCAGCTCGAAAGCGGTGACCGTATCCCCGCCGACCTTCGTCTTATCAAGACACAGCGTTTTCGCAGCCAGGAAGCCCCCTTGACCGGTGAATCCGAACCGGTCGACAAGGGCACCGACCCCGTTGACGAAGACACCCCTCTGGCGGAACGTAGCGCCATGGCGTATGCCGGCACCCTGGTCGTGCAAGGTACCGCCAAGGGGCTGGTGGTGGAAACCGGCCGGCATAGCGAAATCGGCAAGATTTCCGAAATGCTGCGTGGCGTGGAAAAGCTCAAGACCCCCCTGCTGGCGCAACTCGATCGTGCCGGCAATGTCCTGGCCATCTTCATCGTCAGTGCCGCCACCATCTCGGCCTTTCTGGGCGTATTTATACACGACCAACCGCCCAGTGAGATGTTCATGGCCGCGGTGGCATTGGCGGTGGCCGCGATTCCGCAAGGTCTGCCCGCTATCGTGACGATCGGCCTGGCCTTGGGTGTTCAGGCCATGGCCAAGCGCAATGCCATCGTGCGCCGCTTGCCGGCGGTGGAAACCCTGGGGTCGATTTCGACCATCTTTTCCGACAAGACCGGCACCCTGACGCGTAACGAGATGACCGCCCAGGCCATCTGGCTCACCGAAAAGGAAGTCCGGCTGTCAGGGGTGGGCTTCTCGCCCGAAGGCAAGCTGCACGAGGCACCCCAGGATCCCGAAAGTGACGAGCCGGGCGAGGAACTCTCGCTGGACGACAACCCGTTGCTGAAACACTTTCTGCTCACCGGGGTATTGTGCAACGAAGCCGAGCTTGCCCAGCAAGAGCGCAACGCAAAGCAACAAGATGGCGACAAGCAAGACGACCAGAACCAGGAACAGGAACAGGAACAGGAAAAGCAGCGCTGGGCCATTCATGGCGACCCGACCGAAGGCGCCCTGGTGGTTGCTGCGGCAAAAGCCGGTATGCAGATTGCCGAGCTGCGCGATGAGTACCCGCGCCGAGACAGTATTCCCTTTGAATCCGAAAATCGCTACATGGCGACGCTCAACGAGATCGACGGCAGCGATTATATTCTGGTCAAGGGAGCGCCGGATCGGCTGTTGGAAATGTGCGACCGGATGCGCAGCGGTGACGACGACGTGGAATTGGATCGCGATGAATGGGAACAACGCATCCAGACCCTGTCCGCCCGCGGCTTGCGCGTGCTGGCGGTAGCCGAGAAAAAAGCCGATCAAGACCTCGGTGAGCTCAGCACTGATGCCGTCGAGAACGGCCTGGTACTGCTGGGCATGGTGGGCCTGCTCGACCCGCCCCGAGAGACGGCTGTCGAGGCGGTAAAGCATTGCCTGAGAGCCGGGGTTCGCCCGGTGATGGTCACGGGGGATCACCCCGTGACGGCACGGGCCATTGCCGAACAGCTGGGCTTCGCCCATACCGACAAGGCCCTCACCGGCCGCGACGTGGAAGACATGTCGGATGCGGAACTGGAAGACAATATCAATAAAGTGGATGTCTATGCCCGCGCCGCGCCGGAGCACAAGCTACGCCTGGTCAAGGCCATGCAGGCCAAGGGCGGCATCTGCGCCATGACCGGCGACGGTGTCAACGACGGCCCGGCCCTTAAACGCGCTGATGTCGGCGTGGCCATGGGCATCCAGGGCACCGAGGCGGCCAAGGAGGCTGCGGAAATGGTGTTGGCCGACGATAATTTCGCCACGATCGTCAATGCCATCGAGGAAGGCCGCAAGGTCTACGACAATATTCGCAAGACCATCACTTTCCTGCTCCCGACCAACGGGGCGGAAAGCCTCGGTGTGCTGATTGCCATGCTCGGGGGGCTGATGCTGCCGATAACCGGGCTCCAGATCCTGTGGGTCAACATGGTCACCGCCGTCACCCTGGGCATGGCCCTGGTATTCGAGGCCGCCGAAGCAGACGTGATGCGCCGTGAGCCGCGCGACCCGGATGCCCCCTTGCTTAATCTTTTCATGCTATGGCGGGTGATCTTTGTCTCCTTGCTGCTGGTGGCCGCGGTCTTCGGCATGTTCTTCTGGCTTTATCATGGCCAGGGCAACAGCATTGAATTGGCGCGTTCCGGGGCGGTGAACATGCTGGTAGTCGGGGAAATCGTCTACCTGCTCAACAGCCGCTTCCTGATCAATAATTCCCTGAGCATCGCCGGACTCTTCGGTAGCCGCCCGGTGTGGATCGCCATCGGGTTGGTGGTGGCCATCCAGCTTGGCTGGACCTATCTGCCCTTCATGCAAGCGATTTTCGAAAGCGAGGCAATCAGCCCCTTCCATTGGGCGATCATCGTTGCTATCGGCCTGGCACTTTTCCTGATTGTCGAGTTTGAGAAATGGGTGCTACGCCACTGGAATCTGGTCGGCAGCGAGTCTTCACCCAGGCAGCAGCACGATGAAACCGCCGCTCATGAAAGCTCATGAACGGCGCTTGGTCCTGGCACTGGCCGGAGCGTTGAGCGGATCTTCCGGCCAGGGATGCTTGGGGTAGCGGCCGCGCATTTCCTTGCGCACTTCCACGTAGCCATTGGACCAGAAGCTGGCCAAATCCCGAGTCACCTGCAGCGGTCGCCGGGCGGGGGATAACAGGTGCAACACCACCCCCACCCGGCCCTGCACCACGGCAGGCGATGACTGCCAGCCGAACACCTCCTGCAGCTTGACCGCCAGCACCGGCTCGCCGCCTTCCGAACAAGCTGTGTAATCGAGGCGAACCTGGGAGCCGCTGGGCACCGCCAAACGGTCGGGAACCAGCTCCTCCATCCGGGTGCGAAGCGACCAGGGCAAGCTTTCCAGAAGAAAGGTTGCCAATGGCAGCCGGTCCACAGCGTCCAGACGGGTGATGCCGTCAAGCCTCGGGCTCAGCCACTCTTCCAGCGTTTCAAGCAGCGCCGCCTGCGACCAGTCCGGCCATTGGTCGCCCTGCTCGCGGCGCAACAGCGCCATACGGCCCAGCAGCTGCTGGCTCCTTTCATCCAGCACCAGGGTGCCACGCCGCCGCAGCGCTTCGAGCAATGCACTGCGTACCGCCTCCGCAGGCAGCTTGCTTAGCGGCCGACGCGCCAGAATCACCGCCCCCAAGGCCTGAACCTCCTCGCCGAGCAAACGCCCCTGAGCGGGTGACCATTCCAGGCGGGCTTGCCAGTGGCGCGTTTCGGGATACAGCGCTTCCAGGCGTTGCTGCTCAAGCGCTGCAGCCTTGAAGATGCGGGCCTGGCTGGGGTCGCCGTCCAGCTCCACCGCCACCAGAAAAGCGGCATGCGCCAGCGGATGCTCCACTGCCAAAGTCGCCAAGCCGCCACCGGCCAGGCGAAAACGCCCCGGTTCGAGGCGCTGGGCAATGCGCTCGGGATAGGCCAGTGCCAACAGCGCCCCCATCGCCGTAACATTCGTCACTTCAAGCGAACAGCCCGCCAGCCTGGCCAGGCGCCTGGCGTCACGCTGCCATTGGCGATAGTCACTTTGCCATTGATAGTCCCGCGGCGCGTTCAGGCGTTGTTGCAATGCCTTCGCCAGATCGGGTTCGCGCTGCCGGTCACCGCCTTCCAGCAAGGCAGCCAGGGCGCAGGCCAGGGGTTGGGCATCGAACTGCCCTGCCCGCTCCAGCATTACCGCCAGCCGCGGATGCACCGGCCAGCGAGCGCACCGGCGACCCAAGGAGGTAAGCTGATGCTTGTCATCGAGCATACCCAGGCGCCTGAGCAAGTCGCGCCCGGCCTCCAGCACGCCCTTGGCGGGCGGCGTGACCCAGCTCAGCTGTTCAGGCTGTGCAACGCCCCAGCGCGCCAGCTCGAATGCCAGCGGCGCAAGATCGCTCTGGCGCATTTCCGGCTCGGCGTGGGCCACCAAGGGCTGCTCTTCCGCCCATAGCCGAAAGCACCCACCCGGCCCCTGGCGACCGGCACGCCCTCGGCGCTGGTCGGCACTGGCGCGATTGACCCGGCGCGTTTCCAGGCGCGTAAGCCCGCTACGCGCCTGGAATACCGGCACTCGCTCAAGGCCCGCATCGACCACCGCCTTCACCCCGTTTACCGTCACGCTGGACTCGGCAATTGCCGTGGCCAGCACCACCCGTTGCCCGGCCACCGGCACCAGGGCGTCACGCTGCTCGCTCAAGGGCAAACGCCCGTGCAGCGGCTTGAGTGGCACCTCAGGCTGGCGGCGCTGAAGTTCACGTTGCAGACGATGGATTTCCGCAACGCCCGGCAGAATCACCAGCACATCGCCGCCGCTGGTGGCCAGGGCTTCCTCCACCACCTCCGCTTGCTGGGCGGCTAGCTCCTTGCGCTGATTCAGCGGGCGGTAATGCGTGGTCACCGGGTACTGGCGCCCCGGGCAGTCTATCAGCGGGGTATCCGCCCCCAGCACCTGGCGGAGCGCCTCGACATCCAGGGTCGCCGACATCACCAGCAGGCGCAGATCCTCGCGCAGGCCTTGCTGCACATCCAGCGTCAACGCCAGGCCCAGGTCCGCGTCCAGGCTGCGCTCGTGAAATTCATCGAACAGGATACCCGCCACACCTTCGAGCATGGGGTCGTCCTGCAGCATGCGCGTCAGCACGCCCTGGGTGACCACCTCCAGGCGGGTGTTCGGCCCCACCCGGCTTTCACCGCGCATGCGATAACCCACGGTTTCGCCGAGCGTTTCCCCGAGCATGTCGGCCATGAAGCCTGCGGCCAGGCGCGCGGCCACCCGGCGTGGTTCCAGCAGCAGGAGCTTGCTACCCTGGCACCAGGGTTGCTGCAATAGCGCCAGCGGCACTCGGGTGGTCTTGCCCGCGCCGGGTTGCGCCACCAGCAAGGCACGATTGTGCCGGGCCAGGGCGTCACAGACGGCCTCAAGGCGCGACTCGATAGGTAGCTCGGTGGCTGGCAATTCATCGATCATGAAGCTGTCATCGTAATGTCACCTCTACACATATACGCTATACCATATATAGTTTCAGCATCCCGACGACAAGGAGCCAGGCATGGCAATCAATATCGGTATCAATGGCTTTGGCCGCATTGGGCGGCTGGTGCTTCGCGCCGGCTGGAACCACCCGGATATCGACTTCGTTCAGATCAACGATCCCGGTGGCGATGCCGCGACCTTCGCCCATCTGCTGCAGTTCGACTCGGTACACGGCCACTGGACCGGCGGCGGCGATGATATCACGGCAAGCGATAGCGCCCTGAACGTGGCCGGCAAGCGCATTGGCTTCAGCGGCAACCGCGAAATTGCCGAGACCGACTGGTCGCGGTGCGATGTGGTAATCGAAGCCTCCGGCAAGATGAAGACCACCAACAAGCTGCAAGCCTACCTGGATCAAGGCGTCAAGCGCGTAGTAGTCAGCGCGCCGGTCAAGGAAGCCAGCGTGCTCAATGTGGTGATGGGGGTGAACGATCAGCTGTTCGACCCCCAGCAGCACCCTATTGTCACCGCCGCCAGCTGCACCACCAACTGCCTGGCACCGGTGGTCAAGGTGATCCACGAAAAAATCGGCATTCGCCACGGCTCCATGACCACCCTTCATGACATCACCAATACCCAGACCATCCTCGATGCGCCGCACAAGGACTTGCGCCGAGCCCGGGCCTGCGGCATGAGCCTGATTCCCACCACCACCGGGTCGGCCAAGGCGATCACCGCCATTTTCCCCGAGCTTGAAGGCAAGCTCAACGGGCATGCGGTGCGCGTCCCTCTGGCCAATGCCTCGCTGACCGACATGGTATTCGAAGTCAAACGCGAAACCAGCGCAGAGGAAGTCAATGCGCTGTTGAAAGAGGCCGCCGAGGGTGAGCTTCGCGGCATTCTGGGGTATGAAGCACGCCCGCTGGTCTCGATCGATTACCGCTCCGATGCGCGCAGCTCGATCATCGATGCCCTCTCGACCCTGGTGGTGGCCGGCACCCAGGTCAAGCTCTACGCCTGGTATGACAACGAGTACGGTTACGCCTGTCGCACCATGCAACTGGCGGTCAAGGTGGGGCTGAGCGGATGAGGGGACCGATCAGCGCACGTCTCGCCGATTTGCCCGAGGAAGTCCGCCAATACCTGGTGGTCACCGGCAATTACTGGGCCTTCACGCTCACCGATGGCGCCCTGCGCATGCTGGTGGTGCTGTACTTCTACGGCCTGGGCTATTCGGCGCTGGAAGTGGCGTTGCTGTTTGTGTTCTACGAGTTTTTCGGGGTGGTGACCAACCTGGTGGGCGGTTGGCTGGGGGCGCGGCTGGGCCTCAACCGCACCATGAACCTGGGGCTGGGCATGCAGATCCTGGCCCTGGCGATGCTGCTGGTACCGGCGACCTGGCTCACCGTGGCCTGGGTAATGGCCGCCCAGGCGCTTTCGGGGATCGCCAAGGATCTCAACAAGATGAGTGCCAAGAGCGCGATCAAGACCTTGGTGCCGCAAGGCGAAGGGGGCCATCAGGCGCTGTATCGCTGGATTGCCGTGCTCACCGGTTCGAAGAACGCCCTGAAAGGCGTGGGCTTCTTCATGGGTGGTTTGCTGCTCACCCTGGTGGGTTTTCAAGGCGCGATTGCGCTCATGGCGGCCATGCTCGTCCTGGTGCTCGGGCTTTCCCTGAGCAAGCTCAAAGGGGATCTGGGGCGTGCCAAGGCCAAGCCGAAATTTCGCGAGATACTTTCCAAGAGCCGCGCCATCAATATTCTTTCCGCCGCACGGATGTTTCTGTTCGGCGCCCGGGATGTGTGGTTCGTGGTCGCCCTGCCGGTGTTTCTGGCCACGCAGTTCGGCTGGGAGCACTGGCAGGTGGGCGGCTTTCTGGCGCTCTGGGTCATCGGTTACGGTGCGGTGCAAGCCCTGGCCCCGCGGATTACCGGCCGATATGCCGGGCGCGGCGCGGCGATAGGCTGGGTCGCGGCACTTGCGCTGATTCCGGCGCTGATCGCGCTGGGCCTGGAGTGGCAACCCCGGCCGGTGCTGCTGGGCGGGCTGCTGCTGTTCGGGGCGCTGTTTGCGGTCAATTCCAGCCTGCATAGCTTTCTGATCGTCAAGCTGGCGCGCAGCGACGGCGTCTCGCTGGATGTCGGCTTTTATTACATGGCCAACGCCATGGGCCGCCTGATGGGTACCCTGCTCTCCGGCTGGCTCTACATGAGCGCCGGGCTTGGCGCCACGCTCTGGGTGTCCAGCGCCATGCTCGTGGCCACGCTGCTGATCAGCCTGGCCTTGCCGAAGGCGTCGCCAAGGCCTGACCCGACGGCGGCGTGATCCCGCAGCCCTTGAGAATCACCTGGACCAGAAAGCCGGTGATCTCATCGATATCCTGCTGGGATAGCGCGCGGCGACCGGTGATCCCCAGCACTTGAGCGCTGTAATCGGTGTAGTGCTGAGTGGCCGACCAGATCAGGAAAATCAGCCAGCGCGGCTCCACGGCGTCCATCTTGCCGCGCTCGGCCCACTGGCGAATGATGGCGGCGCGGGTCTCCACCCAGTCTCTCAGCTCGCCGCTCAGGTAGTCTTGCAGAAAGGGCGCGCCGCCGAGAATTTCCGCGGCAAACAGTTTCGAGCCTTCCGGGTAGCGCTGCCCGAGCACCATCTTGGTGCGAATAAAGTGGCTCAACACCTCGCCGGGATCGCTTTCCGGGGTGATATCCTCAAGCACCGCGTTCCAGCGCTTCATCATGCGATTCAACAGCCGCACGTATAAGGCCTGTTTGCTGCCCATGTAATACAGCACATTGGCCTTGGGTAGCCCGACGGCATCGGCGATAGCCTGAAGGCTGGCGCCCCGGTAACCATGGCGTGCGAATACCTGCTCGGCAGACGCCAGAATACGCTGCTCGAGTCGTTCACGGCTGTTGTTTTCCAACGCGGAGGGTGATGCGGCCATCAGAGGTTCCTTGCCCTGTTATTCACTCGGGTTGGTATTTTGCCTTATCCCGTGGCAAAACACCCAAGCTTGCCCCACGCCAGTGCCCCTTGCAAATACTTGCAAGGGGCGATTTTCTGTCCCAATCTCAAATCATATCGACCAACCGGGCGGCTCGCGCCGGGAATACAAGCGGATTTCGTGAATCAGCCTACTTACTACTTACGGAGATATCCATGAACAGCACACGCCTACTCTTGACCCCACTCGCCGCCGCCTTCTTTCTGGTGGGCACCGCCCAGGCATATGAACTGATCCGAGAAGACACCACTTATAGCGTCGAGGATGAGACGTTCGCCGGCTACTTCTCCCCGGCCGAAGGTGACTCCCGCGGCACCGTGCTGATCATTCACGACTGGGACGGGCTCGACGATTACGAGCGCTTGCGTGCCGACATGCTTGCCGAACATGGCTTTGATGCCTTTGCGCTGGATCTTTTCGGCCAGGGCAACCGCCCCGAAGCCCTGGAAGACAAGCAGGCGGCCACCAATCGCTTGTACGAGGACCGCGAGCGCATGCGCCAGCTGATCCTCGCCGGGCTTGAAGAGGCTCGCGCCCAGGGTGCAAGTGAAGAAACCGTGGTGATCGGCTATTGCTTTGGCGGCGCCGCCGCGCTGGAATTCGCCCGCTGGGGTGAAGCCGAGGACATTCAGGGCTACGCCAGTTTTCACGGCGGGCTGGATACCCCGGAGGGCCAGCAATACGCCAGCGACACCCCGCCAATCCTGATTGCGCATGGCGGCGCCGACAGCATGGTGAGCATGGAGGACGTGACGCAACTGGCCAATGAACTTGAAGAGGCGCAAGTGACCTACGAAATCGGCGTCTACTCAGGGGCGCCGCACGCCTTCAGCGTCTTCGGTAGCGACGCCTACCACGAACGCGCCGACCATCGCTCCTGGGACGCCTTCATGGTATTTCTCGACGACTTCCTGGCAGAGGGAGTCCGATAGTTCTTCTTGAATAGCTCCGTTTGAGAGCCTCGCCTCAGCGCAAGACGTTGGCGAGAATATCCACCACCACCCGCGTCGCGGCCTCGATCAGGATCACATCGCTGCCGACGCGCTCCCACTCGTAACCGGGATACTGCGGCAACTCTTCCGCCACCCTTCCCTCGAAGCGCTTGGCGATGCCCGGCGGCAGCGGCTTGCCACGCTCCAGATTCTTGCGAATCCCCGGGGGCAAGCTGTCCATTTGGTGAATGTCGTGGCGCTGCAAGATACGGCGCACCTGGCGTTCATCGATATACGGGCGGCTTTCCTGAGCTCTTTCACGAACTGAGCGGGGCTCGGCGTAATAGCGCTCCGAAGAACGCGATTCAGGCGAGCGCTGCTCATGGCGATCATTACGCTCATGACCAGAAGCGCCAGCCTTGCCCTTGTCACGCGCCCCCTGGGCCTGGGCGTGTTCCGGCGGCTGAGCAGTAACGGAGGCACTCAGTACCAGGGCGGAGAACAGGACCCCACTTATCCAGACGGTTTTAATTTTCATCACTGGCTCCTTCAATGTTGCGGAAGCTTCGAGTGTAAGCGGTTATTGTGCAGGCAGTGAGGAAATAAAAAAGGGCCTCGAAAGGCCCTTAGAAGTTAACACTTAGTCATACCAAGTAGTAAATATTAATCACCTGTAGGAGCTGGAACTTTACATCCGCGAAGTTCGTCGACGGCAAGATTCTCGAATTCGCATTTCCATGTCCCATTATCGGCTCTTGTCAATACAATCGTGCCAGCTGTATCACCAACGTGTACTCCGCTAGCAAAGGTATAAGTTAAAGTGCCTGTACTATTCCATAACACCGCGCCCAATGACGAGGAAACCGCTTCTTCAACAGCTGCCTCAGTACCATCATCCTTAATTGAGACTTCAGCCATTGTTTTACCGCCTGCATAGATCTGGTCATCGACTTCAGTCTTGTAGGCGCTTACCGTTGACAACCCGGAAGAGGCTTCAGCGCGCGCTATGTAATTCTGGTACTGGGGGACACCAATGGCCGCCAATATACCAATGATCGCAATCACGACCATCAATTCGATCAGGGTGAAACCGCCCTGGCGGCTGTTTTGAATTTTTCTGGTTTGGGTATTGCGCATGGCAAAGCTCCTGGAGCGGGGAAATAATCAAGGCTGCATGGGCTATGCAACGTTAGATTAGTGAGAATTACAATAGCTTACGCTTAGTCAATACACAATCAATTTTCCTACGCCTAGCTTCAAGTTATCGACTGACGCTGCCCAGCCTTTGCAAGGCCAGTAAACCACGCATGCCGTGTCGATAGGATCAGGATTGTGGTACAAGGTGCCTACAAAAACGCTTCAGTGTTTCAAGGTGCCGAATGAGCCATCCTTCCTACGAATCCACTCTCAGCCATGCCGCGGCGCGCGGTGGGTTGCGCGGCATTGCCCAGCGCCTGGTCAAGCATGGCTTGCTCACCGATGCCCAGGCCGCCACGGCCGAAGCCACTGCCCTTGCGCAGGATATCTCCTTGCTGCAGTACCTGATCGAAAGCGGCAAGGTAGACCCTGCGGCGGCGGCGGTGGCGGCGGGCTGGGAGTACGGCCTGCCGGTCATCGACCTGAATGCCCTGCGCCTGGATGCCCTGCCCCCCGCGGCGGATTATCCCACCAAGATACTGCAGAAACTGAACGTGCTGCCGCTGGCGTGCCATGGGCACCGCCTGACCGTGGCGGTGCCCTACCCCGCCACCCTGACCCACCTGGATGAATTGCAGTTCGCCACCGGCCTGAGTGTGGAAGGCGTACTCGCGCCGGTGGACCAGTTGGCCACGGTCCTGGAAAGCTACCTGGCCCAGAATGAACGCAACATGTTCAACGACCTGGAAGGCGTGGACGACGCCATCGGCGCGTTGGACGTGGTACAGGAGGGCCAGGACAATGAAGTGCCCCTGGAAGACGCCCAGCAGGACAACGATGACGCCCCCATCGTCAAGTTCGTCAACAAGGTTCTGCTGGACGCCATCCGCCGGGGTGCCTCGGACATTCATTTCGAGCCCTACGAGACCTATTGCCGGGTGCGCTTTCGGGTAGACGGCATATTGCTCGAAGTCGCCCGGCCGCCCTTCGGCATGCGCAACCGGATTGCGGCACGCCTGAAGATCATGGCGCGGCTGGATATTTCCGAACGTCGCCTGCCCCAGGATGGCGCGATCAAGCTCAAGCTTTCGCGCACCCGCTCGCTGGATTTTCGCGTCAATTCGCTGCCCACGGTGTATGGCGAAAAGCTGGTACTGCGGATTCTCGATCCCGCTGCCGCTCAGCTGGGTATCGAGCAACTGGGGTTTAGCGATGCCCAGCGCGGCTATTACGAAACCGCGCTCAAGCAGCCCCAGGGCATGATTCTGGTCACCGGCCCCACGGGGAGCGGCAAGACCGTTTCGCTGTATACCGGCATCAATATTCTCAACCAGATAGAACGTAACATCTGTACCGCGGAAGACCCGGTGGAAATCAAGGTGACCGGAGTCAATCAGGTCAATGTGCTGCCCAAGATCGGGCTGGATTTCGCCAGCGCCCTGCGCGCCTTTCTACGCCAGGATCCGGACGTGGTCATGGTGGGGGAAATTCGCGATCTCGAGACCGCCGAAATCGCGGTCAAGGCGGCCCAGACCGGCCATTTGGTACTTTCCACCGTCCACACCAATTCGGCCGCGGAAACCCTGACCCGCCTAGCCAACATGGGGGTTTCCTCCTTCAATATCGCCAGCGCGGTGAGCCTGATCATCGCCCAGCGCCTGGCTCGCAAGCTGTGCAAGCATTGCAAGGAGGCGGTTGAAATCCCCCATGAAGCCTTGGAAAAACAGGGCCTTACCCCGGAAGAAATCGCCACTGCCACCATCTACAAGCCGGTGGGCTGCAAGCACTGCACCCAAGGCTACAAGGGCCGCGTGGGAATTTACGAAGTCGTGCCGATCACCGACAGCATGCGCCAACTGGTCATGCGCGATGCCAATTCCTTTGAGATCGACGCCCAGGCGCGCCAGGAAGGCTACCCCAGCCTGCACCGCAGCGGGCTGTTGAAGGTCATGCAGGGCATCACCAGCCTGGAAGAAGTCAACCGGGTCAGCAAGGAGTAACCCACATGGCCAAACGCAAACGCACGGCACCCATCAAGCTGTATCGTTGGAAGTGGTCGGGCATGGGGCCGACCAATCGCACTATCAGCGGCGAAATGGTCGGGCGCAGCAAGGCGGAAGTCAGTGCCGAACTCAAGAGCCAGCACATCGCGGTACGCAAGCTACGCAAGAAAGGTAGCCTGGGAGGGGGTGGGAGCATCAATCCCAAGGATGTGATGGTGTTCGCCCGCCAGATGGCCACCATGATTCGGTCGGGCATTCCGTTGCTGCAGGCTTTTGAAGTCGTGGCGCAGAGCTTGAAAAAGCCTGCCATGGCCTCCTTGGTGCAGCAGATGATGAGCGAGGTTTCCGGCGGGTCGAGTTTTTCGGATGCCTTGCGCCGTCATCCGAAACAGTTCGACCGCTTGTTCGTCAACCTGGTCGAGGCCGGCGAACAAGCCGGTGCCCTGGACAAGATGCTCGACCGGGTGGCCATCTACAAGGAAAAGGTCGAGTCGCTCAAGGCTAGGGTCAAGAAAGCGCTCTGGTACCCCGCGGCCGTGATGTGTGTTGGCATGGGCGTGACCCTGCTGCTGTTGATCAAGGTGGTGCCGCAATTCGAAAGCATGTTCAACAGTTTCGGGGCGGAGTTGCCGGCCTTGACGCAAATGACGGTCAACCTGTCCGAGATGGCCCAAGCCTATTGGCTGCATGCCTTCGGCGCGCTGTTCGTCTTTATCATGTTGCTGCGCGAAGGGGTCAAACGCTCCCCCAGGCTGGCGTACCAAATGGACGCGCTGTTGCTGCACCTGCCGGTGGTCGGCGATATACTGGACAAGTCGGCGGTTGCGCGCTTTTCGCGTACTCTGGCGACCACCTTTGCCGCCGGTGTGCCCTTGGTGGAAGGCCTGGATACCTCGGCAGGGGCGACCGGCAACAAGGTGTATGAGCGCGCGGTTCAGCAGATACGCAGTGACGTGGCGACCGGCCAGCAACTGCATTTTTCCATGCGCATGACCAATCAATTCCCTGCACTGGCGGTGCAGATGGTGAGTATCGGCGAAGAAGCCGGTTCCCTGGACGCGATGCTCAACCGGGTGGCGGATTACTACGAAGAAGAAGTCGACAACAAGGTCGATGCCCTGACTTCCTTGATGGAACCCATCATCATCGTGGTGCTGGGCGTATTAGTGGGTGGCGTCGTGGTGGCAATGTACCTGCCGATCTTCGAGATGGGCTCGGTAATGTAAGCGTCACTATTTGAATTTCTCATAAAAGGCATATGGATGGATTACCCTCCGCTTATCTTGTGGCCCCTGGTGGGCGTACTGGGGCTGTGTTTCGGCAGCTTTCTGAATGTGGTGATAACCCGCCTGCCGGTCATGCTGATGCAAGCCTGGCGCGCCGAGGCTCGTGACGCCCTGGCCCTGGAGGAGGAGCCCCAGGCCACCTTCAACCTGGCGACGCCGGCATCCATGTGCCCGGGCTGTGAAGCCCCCATCGCCTGGCACGACAATATTCCCCTGCTGGGCTGGCTGAAACGCCGCGGGCGCTGTGCCCAGTGCGACGCCTTCATCAGCATCCAGTATCCGCTGGTCGAGCTGGCCGGCGCCATCCTGGCGATTGCCGTGGTGGCGCTGCACGGCGTGACGCTTGAAAGCGGGTTTATCTATGCCGCCTGCATGACGCTGCTGGTGCTGGCCGTCATCGATTTTCGCACTCAGCTGCTGCCGGATATTCTCACCCTGCCCCTGCTCTGGGCCGGGTTCATCTACCAGTTAAGCTTTCAGCCTTTCATGCTGACCTCGGCGGTGATCGGTGCCATGGCAGGCTATCTAGCGCTGTGGAGCTTTTTCTGGCTATTCAAGCTGGCGACCGGCAAGGAAGGGATGGGCTATGGCGACTTCAAATTACTCGCGGCACTGGGAGCCTGGCTGGGCTGGTCCTACCTGCCGCTGATTCTGGTGCTCTCGGCGGGCCTGGGCGCTATCATTGGCATCATCGTCCAGTTGGCCTTGCCGCGCTTGCGCGGTGCGCCCATGCCATTCGGCCCCTACCTGGCATTGTCCGGCTGGGTGGCCTTGCTGGTCGGTGAAGAATTGATGGCCGTTTATGCAGGGGTACTGTATTGAAAACTGCTGATAAGAACCGACAGGAGCGCTCGATGATTATCGGTCTGACGGGGGGTATCGCCTCGGGAAAGTCCACCGTGGTGCGCGCCTTTGAATCGCTGGGCGTCCCCTGGGTGGATGCCGATGACGTCGCCCGGGAAGTGGTTCAGCCGGGAGAGCCGGCCCTCGAAGCAATTGCCGAACGTTTCGGGCCCTGCGTGCTCCAAGAGAGTGGCAGCCTCGATCGGCGTAAACTACGCGACATCATCTTCAACGACCCCGAGCAGCGCCTGTGGCTCGAGTCGGTCACCCATCCCCGGGTACGCGAGCGCTTGCTTGAGCACCTGGCGAGGCTTCAAGCCTCCCAGCCAGCCTACGTGATGCTGGTCTCGCCCTTGTTGTTCGAATCCGGCCAGGATGCCCTGGTGGATCGCTGCGTGGTGGTCGATGTCCCCGAGGCGCTACAGCTTCAACGCACCCAGGCGCGCGATGATGTCAGTGAATCTCAGGTCCGGGCGATTCTTGCCGTACAACTATCTCGCCAGGAACGTCTTTCCAGAGCCGACGATGTGATCGACAATAGTTGCAGTGAGGCTGAAATGCGTGAGCAGGTCGCTCAGCTCGACCGACGCTACCGACAGCTGTCCCAGCCCTGAATTATTTCACTTGCCTGTTTTTCACCGGAGTCTAGATGTCCATTCCCGCCAACGACACACCCTTTGAAGTCGCCTGTCCCCAATGTGGTAACAAGGTTGCCTGGCAGGCGCAAAGTCTCTACCGGCCCTTTTGCAGCAAGCGTTGCCAGCTGCTGGATCTGGGTGCCTGGGCAGAAGAGTCTCACCGCATCCGTGGCGAATCGGCCATGGATGAAGCGGATATCGAGACACTGCTGGCTCAGGCTGACCGTGATGCCCCCCTGTCCTGAATCGACCCCTAGAATCCGGATACCCGCTCCCTGAGCCCACTGACCGATCGAGACGCCGCGACCATGCCCGAGATGCCTCCCGCCAGCTACCGCCTTCTGGCCGAATTGGAAGCGGCGTTTGATACGTTACTCGCGCAGCTGGAACAGGTGGTAATCACCTTCGAGCGCAGTGACTGCCCCGCCTGGGCCTTTGCCGAACCCGTTGCGGATGCCGCCTGGCTCAGGCAGGCATTGATGGACATGTGGCATGAAGAAGGCCAGGATGGCAGGGAGACGCGCAATTACATTGGCTTGATTGCTGCCGATGCGCCATTGATCGAAGAAGTCGTCAAGGCCAACCAGGCCAAGGCCAGAATCAGCGACCTCTTGCAGCGCATCAAACAAACCACACCGCACGCCTTGAGTGAAGCGAAGGCACTGTTACCTCAGCGCCATCCGCAGGTTAATAGCCTGCTGCGCCGCGGTGGGCTTGCCAAGCTGCATCTCAAGCAATGCTGGAGACAGTTGCCGGTGGCTCAGGCGCCGGTCGCCCGCGTAAGGCTCGCCTGGTATTCCAGCGGACGCTCGATCAAGCGTTTGAGCGTTCAAGAGGCAGAGGCAAAGCTGCTTCAGCTGGATACGCAAGCCGCTCATGTGCAGATCCAGCTGCGTAAGCTTGCAGGATTACCCAGCCAGGAAATACTGGCCCAGGTACAGGCCCAGGCACCCTTGATGCGGGCCAACCTGTTCTATGTGGAGCCTCTGGAAGACGGTCATACCCGCCGGGCACTCAATGTCGCACTTCCCTTGTTTGTGCCTGCACCGGAACAACGCCTGCCGGATTACAACATTCCTCCGGCCCACCCACCCAGCCAGCGCACCCGCGCCCGTCGTCGTGACGAAAAACTCGAAGACGATGCCTTCCTTCCCAGCCTACGTGCTTATCGTTACCGGCAACCAAGCATTTAGCCCTTCATTTGCATAGGCCGAAACGCAGCAGCGTATCAAGCAACTGCTTGACGCTTTCTCCAGACTGTTGATATTCGCTCATCAAGGCCTCCAGGCGCTGCTGAAACTGCTCTTCGCGTTGCGCCTGGCGCTTCTCGACCTCTAGCTCTTTATCGTCATCCTCCAACGTCTGGAGCGATCTCACCGGGGGGCCGGTCGGGATATTAAACGAATTATTGGGGTCGTCGAGCTGGCGCAGCGCTTCTCCGAACGCATCATCGAGTTCGCGAAACCGGCGCAGCTTGTCGCGCTCATCCAACACTTTGTGGGCTTTTTGATATTTCATTGACGTCCAATTAACACCCTATCGTAAGACCATTAAAACAAAACTGTGCCCAAACGCTTATACAGCCTAATTAAACTTGCCTTCATGCTTTATTATCAGCATAAAGGCAGCATCTTTTTTGCTTGAAGTAGGAAACCGTTTTTTTTAACCGCTTGCAAGCAGCTTCACAACAAAAACGCTACATGAATTGACGAAAAATACGCCGAGCTCATCTACCGCATCATTGGATGAGGCCTAGCTACGCAATTGCATCAATGGCACCGGGAAGGTGCCTGCAGGCTTGTGCCACACCTCGCCTGCATAACTCAGCACAGAAGGCTAGATAATGTTCAATGCCATGGTAAGAGCTGAAATCTGGCTGCAAGAGAACCTGGATAAGCCACTGGGGATTGAAGCCTTGGCGGAACATCTAGGGTATTCTCCCTCACAGGTACGCCGTCAATTTCGGCAATGCTTTCATACATCACCTAATGCCTATCGGGAAAAACGCCGTCTTGAACGTGCTACCGTTCTGCTGGCCTTTACCCTGAAAAATATAGCGCAGATTGCACATTATTGCGGCTACTCCAATCATTCTTCCTTTTCCCGGGCATTTCAGCGCCAGCATGGCGTAAGTCCTCGCAATTTCCGCCATGCTCTACGACGCAACTTGAGCCAGGAGCTTTACGCCCCCGCCACGTCGATCGGCTACACACCTCCGGTCGATTGTATCACTTCAATTGAAAAGTGCGCGGCAAGGCAAACGGTCATGATGCGTCTCTATCAACCCCTGGAGCAAATAGAAGGGCTCGGCAATAGCGCCCGACATGCGGACAATCTGGAGAGCCTCACCTCTCGCCTGGCCTCTGCCACACCGATTGTGGCGCTACCGGATGCACTGGCCGCCAAGGTTGGCGAACTGGAAGGTTTAATGGGTAATGCTTACCCTACCCCCGCTGCACGTACAGATGTCGGGCTGTACTTGAACAGCGACCAAACAGCTTCCGATATGGCCTTGCCCATACCTTATCGACGTCTTGACCTGGGTTCACATTACTACGCAAAAACGCTTTATCAGAAGACAGACCATTTTCATCATGTTCTTAATCAAGTGCTTTACCAGTTAGTGCTGGGCAAGGTGACTCCTCTTCAAATCAGCGGGGAGCCACCTCAGATTCTTTGGTATCCGGACCACCTTGAGTTAAGAATCCCCCTGGTGGAAGAACACAAATTAGAAGGCATTGACTGAATGCGCCAAAGTGCCTGAACCTCTAAACATGAATCTACAATACGGATTTTTCAAACAAGCCACTGTGCCGACACCCTTACTGGCAAGGGTGTTCGATTAGAGCAGCTATCAGTCTTCCATACGGACCAACCAGGATTCCACGGTTTCATCACCGTATTGATCCTTCCAGCTGCGCAGCCCCTTGTGATTTCCACCGCGAGTTTCAATTATCTCACCGGTATGAGGATTCTTGTAAATCTTGAGACGACGCTTACGCCGACCAGTGGCTGGAGCGCCGGTCGCTTTGGTAGCGGCACGATCAGTGCTGGGGTCCAGCAACGCAATAACGTCAGCGGCACTTTTCTCGAATTCGTCCATTAGCGCTTCGAGACGCTCTTTAAATTCGAGCTCGCCTTTCAGACGTTGATCGCCTTCCAAGCGCTGAAGCTCTTCCTGCAACTGCTTTAGTTGCTGTTCTTTTTGGATATATTCATTCAGAAGTGACATGGAATGTTCCTTAGTTGGATAAAAATAGGCAGGGCTTATAAGTCAGCAGCTAGTGGCCAAGAAGATAGAAATGGCGGCCATCTAGCAGCCAAGAAACTCAGAAACACGCTTTAGCTCGGAGAATACGGTGTTATTATTCCTGCAATTGCTTCAATAGACAACAGGCTAGTTAATTTTTTATGAACTTTTAAGATTAAAAATCGTTAAAAGCTTTTCTCTTACTTGACGATAGATTATTTAAATACAATGGAAGGATGCAGAGATCAGAACACGTTTCTTCGTTAAATTTAGATATCTTGCTGCTAATCCAGAAAAAATCCATAAGAATCCAGTTAAAAGACCCCATCAAAAAAGCGCCGCCTTTTCAGGCGGCGCTTCTACAGCACTTGACTCAGCGGCGAATCAAACCAATCAGTCTTGGCCCATCTGCTGCTTGATCAATTCACCAATGGTGGTCGGACCACCGGTTTCCGGTGCTTCCTCGCGGATCTTCTTCAGATTCTGACGCGTATCATCCTGCTCTTTGGCCTTGATAGACAGATTGATCTGACGGTTCTTGCGATCCACTCCGACAATGCGAGCTTCAACGCTGTCGCCTTCGTTCAGGACATTACGCGCGTCTTCGACACGGTCTGCGCTGATTTCAGACGCCTTGAGTACCGCCACGACATCAGTCGCCAGCTCCACTTGCGCTTCCTTGGCATCAACTTCAATGATACGGCCAGTCACGAGACTGCCTTTATCATTGACTGCCAGGAATTCGGCAACCGGGTCTGTGTCCATCTGCTTGATACCCAGGGAGATACGCTCACGCTCCGGGTCGATAGACAGGATAACCGCTTCAGCTTCGTCGCCCTTCTTGAAGTGGCGCACGGCTTCTTCACCGGTTTCCGTCCAAGAGATGTCGGACAGGTGAACCAAACCGTCGATGCCGCCTTCCAGACCGATGAAGATACCGAAGTCGGTGATCGACTTGATGGTACCGGAAACACGGTCGCCCTTGTTGTACTCGGCGTTGAAGGTTTCCCAAGGATTAGCGGTGCACTGCTTGATGCCCAGGGAGATACGACGACGCTCTTCGTCGATATCCAGCACCATGACGTCGACGTCATCGCCCACTTGAACGACTTTCGACGGATGGATGTTCTTGTTGGTCCAGTCCATTTCAGAGACGTGAACCAGGCCTTCGACACCTTCTTCCAGCTCGGCAAAGCAGCCGTAGTCGGTAAGATTGGTGACCTTGGCGTGCACCTTGGTGCTTTCCGGATAACGTGCCTTGATGTTGACCCACGGATCTTCGCCCAGCTGCTTCAAGCCCAGTGATACGCGATTGCGTTCACGATCGAACTTGAGCACCTTGACATTGATCTCGTCGCCGACAGCCACGATTTCGGACGGATGCTTGATGCGCTTCCAGGCCATATCGGTGATGTGCAGCAGGCCGTCGACGCCACCCAGATCCACGAACGCGCCGTAGTCGGTGAGGTTCTTAACGATACCCTTAATCTGCTGACCTTCCTGAAGCGTCGCCAGCAGCGCTTCGCGTTCTGCACTGTTCTCGGCTTCGAGAACGGCGCGACGCGAAACCACCACGTTATTACGCTTGGGATCGAGCTTGATGACCTTGAAATCGAGCTCTTTGTTTTCCAGGTGGGCCGTGTCGCGCACCGGACGCACATCGACCAGAGAGCCCGGCAGGAAAGCACGAATAGAGTCGACCTCGACAGTAAAGCCACCTTTGACTTTGCCGTTGATCACGCCCTTGATGATTTCGTCTTTCTCGAAGGCTGCTTCCAGGATCTTCCACGCTTCGGCGCGCTTGGCTTTTTCGCGTGACAAACGCGTTTCGCCGAAGCCATCTTCCACGGCTTCCAGCGCAACGTGCACTTCGTCACCGATGGCAATGTTCAGCTCGCCATTTTCATCGCGGAATTGTGAAGCGGGGATCTGGCCTTCGGATTTCAGACCGGCATTGACAGTAACCCAATCGCCGTCAATGTCCACAACCTGGGCCAAAACGATGGCGCCCGGCTCCATGTTGATGTCGTTAAGAGACTGTTCAAACAGTTCAGCAAAGCTTTCGCTCATGGTGTTCCTACGTGATCAACGTTGTTGAGGCATTAATGCCTTCTCCGCACCACCAGCAAGTGCGGGCCTATGTGCTCTGCCTTCGGGGATGTTAACGCTGGTTCGACCTGACCGGGCTCACGGATGATGTGATAGTAGTGCCCTGCCACGTCATGACATCTCACCAAAGGCGCCGCAAGGGAGAATCAGGTGCCTTGTACCATGCCACGCTGGACAAGCAGTTCGGTCAGCCGTTCTACCACTTCCGGTATACTCAGGCGCGTGGTATCAAGCGTAATGGCATCGTCTGCCGGCTTGAGAGGTGCCACGCTGCGCTGCATGTCGCGTGCATCGCGCGCCTGAATCTCCTTTAAAAGACTCGAAAGACTAGCATCCACTCCAGCTTTTTGCAACTGAAGATGTCGCCGCCGGGCACGCTCTTGCGCACTGGCGGTAAGAAATATTTTCAAGGGGGCCTCGGGAAACACCACCGTGCCCATATCGCGACCATCTGCCACCAAGCCGGGGGCTTTCCGGAAATCTCGCTGACGCTGTAACAACGCTTGCCGGACCTCGGGCAGCGCCGCTATTTGAGAGGCGCGCTCCCCGACCGTTTCCCGGCGAATCACCCGGGTGACGTCCTCGCCTTCCAGAAGCACCAGGGGGCGCCCTTCTTCTACCGGAAATGCCACATCAAGCTCGGCTGCCAGGCGTGCAAGCTGGGGTTCGTCATCCAGCGCCACACCATGCTTGACCGCCGCCTGGGCGGTGAGACGATACAAGGCGCCGCTATCCAGCAGATGCCAACCCAACCGCTCGGCGACCAGGCCACTTATGGTGCCTTTGCCGGCACCCCCGGGGCCATCGACAGTCAGCACGGGCACGGCGTCACTCATGGCCAACCTCCCCGGCTTTCTCCGTCGCCCTCTCTTCCGTCACCCTCTCTTCTGTCACGTTCAGGCCTATCCGGCCTGCCAGCGTGATGAAATCGGGAAATGACGTGGCGACATTGGCACAATCATCGATCACGATATCCTCACTGGCGCGCAGCGCCGCAATCGCAAAGGCCATCGCAATACGGTGATCACCCAGACTGTCGACACGCCCGCCGCCATAGCTGGGGCCCGAGGCCCCGTTGCCGACAATATCAATGCCGTCTTTCACCACGCTGTGTTCAACGCCCAGCACCGCCAAGCCATCGGCCATGGCCTGAATTCGATCCGATTCCTTGACGCGCAACTCTTCGGCACCGCGCAGGCGCGTCCTGCCTTCGGCATTGGCAGCGGCGATGAACAGGGCGGGAAATTCGTCGATCGCCAGCGGCACCTGCTCCACCGGAATATCGATACCCTTGAGCGGTGCATAGCGAACACGGATCTCGGCGACCGGCTCCCCCCCCACTTCACGGCTATTCTCCAGAGTCAGGTCGGCGCCCATCAGCTTGAGAATATTGATCACGCCGATACGTGTCGGGTTGATGCCCACGTGTTCCAGAAGGAGATCCGAGCCCGGCGTAATCGCCGCGGCAACCAGGAAAAAGGTGGCCGAAGAAATATCCGAAGGCACATCGATCGGCCCGGCAACCAGTTTATTGCCGCCTTCAAGCCAGCAGGTGTCACCTTGGCGCGAAACGGGGTAACCGAAGCCGTTGAGCATGCGTTCGGTGTGATCGCGGGTGGGCGCCGGTTCGCGCACTCGGGTCTCGCCCTCGGCGTAAAGCCCCGCCAGCAGCAGGCAGGATTTCACCTGGGCACTGGCCATGGGCATAGCGTATTCGATGCCTTCAAGCTTGGCGCCACCACTGATCTTGAGCGGCGGACGCCCACCCTCGGCGGTTTCGATCCGGGCGCCCATCAGACGCAACGGATCGGCCACACGGTTCATGGGCCGCTTGGTCAGGGAGTCGTCACCGGTGAGCTCGCTATCGAATGCCTGGCCTGCCAACAAGCCGGAAAACAAGCGCATGGCGGTACCCGAGTTACCGACATACAAGGGGCCGGAAGGCGCTTTCAAACCGTGCATGCCCACCCCATGGATAGTCACACGGCCTTGGTGCGGCCCTTCGATGGCCACGCCCATTTCACGAAATGCCTGAAGCGTTGCCAGGCTGTCCTCCCCTTCGAGAAACCCTTTTACCTCGGTCACGCCTTCGGCCAGAGCGCCGAGCATGATCGAGCGGTGTGAAATGGACTTGTCGCCGGGCACGCGCAAACGCCCCTGGGCATTCCCGCCGGGACTTACCCGATAGGTCAGCTTGCCTTGTGGTTGCATGTGGTATTCCGCCTGATAACTGGTCTTGTTCAAAAGCGATTCAAAATAATGCCGGGCGTGGCTGGCCCGGTCGAACGTCGCCAGCATGGCGTCGCTATCCGAGCTCTCTACCGCCTGGCGCAGCCGTGCCAGCCCTGCTTCGAAATCGTCCAGCGAGGCCAGTACCGCCTCGCGGTTGGCGACGAAAATGTCGCGCCACATTACCGGGTCACTGCCGGCGATACGGGTAAAGTCTCGAAAACCACCCGCCGCGTAACGAAAGATCTCTAGGCGCTCGTCCTGGCGCGCCAGACTATCCACCAGCGAGAACGCCAACAAATGCGGCAAATGGCTGGTGCGTGCCAGTACCTGATCGTGACGCTCTACGGCCATTTCCAGAACCTCGGCACCACAGGCTTCCCACAGGCGACGCACTCGCGCCACGGCATCGGGCCGCGTGGTCTCGGCAGGCGTCAAGATGACCTTGTGGTTTTGGTAAAGCCGGGGATTGGAGGCCGCCACGCCGCTTTTCTCCGAACCGGCAATCGGATGGCCCAGCACCAGATTGTTCGGCAGGCCGCCGAAAGCACGCTCGGCGGCCTGCCGAATCGCCGCCTTGGTGCTGCCCACGTCGGTAATCACCACGTCAGCCGCGGCCTTGTCCAGGTGCTCGGCCAATTCGCGCATCACGCCTTCCATGGCCAATACCGGGACTGCCAACAGGATCATGGAGGCATCCTTGACCATGGGGCCAAGCCGGGTGTCGCCTGAATCGATCAAGCCCATGGCCACACCGCGGGCAACTTCCTCGGCATCCGGGTCGCAGGCCACGATTTCACCCCGAGCGCCTTCGCGGCCGAAACCCGCTTCACGCAAGGCGGCAGCCAAGGAGCCGCCGATCAAGCCCAAGCCGACAATCAACAACCTTGATTCGGTTACCTTCAGGCTCACAGCACACCCTGAGGGTAGGAACCCAGCACCTTGACCTCGGCCGCTCGCAGCCTGACTTCCTCGAGCATGGCCGCCACCTGCGGCTCTTCATGATGCCCCTTGAAGTCGATGAAGAAGACGTAATTCCAGACACCGCTGCGCGACGGTCGCGTTTCCAGGCGCGTCAGGTCGATCTGATGACGATGGAAGGGCTCAAGGAGGTCATGCAGGGCACCGGGCTGGTTGCGCATGGCGACGACCAGGGAGGTCTTGTCGTCACCCGAGCGGGGCACATCCTGATTACCGATGATCAAGAAACGCGTGGAATTATCCGGGCGGTCTTCGATCTTTTCCGTCAACAGGGTCAGGCCGTAAAGCTTGGCGGCCATGTCGCCGGCAATCGCGGCACTGTGCCATTCGGTCTTGACCAGTTTGGCGGCTTCGGCATTGGAGGCAACCGGCACGCGCTCGGCATGCGGAAAGTGGGCATCCAACCATTTGCGACATTGGGCAAACGACTGCGGGTGCGAGTAGATACGCGACACTTTATCGCGACGCGTGGTATCCGCCACCAACAGATGATGATGGATACGCAGCACGACTTCGCCGCAGATACGAATCGAGGAATCCATGAACGAATCCAGGGTGTGATTGACCACCCCTTCCGTGGAATTCTCGACCGGCACGACGCCATAATTGACCGCACCGGCTTCCACTTCGCGAAACACTTCATCGATTGCCGCCATGGGCAGGCTGATCGCACTCTCACCGAAATGCTTGAGCGCCGCCTGCTGGGTAAAAGTGCCTTCAGGGCCTAAATAAGACACCTTGATCGGCTGCTCGAGCGCCAGACAGGCAGACATGATTTCACGAAACAGTCGCGCCATCTCCTCGCTGTCCAGCGGCCCCGGATTCAGCGCCATGATTCGCCTGAGCACCTGTGCCTCACGTTCCGGGCGATAGAATACCGTGCCCTTGTCGCGACTCAGCTTCACCTTGGCCACATGCTGGGCACAGGCCGCTCGCTCACTGATCAGGCGCAGAATGTCCGTATCCAGCTGGTCGATCGTCTCGCGCAACTCGTCCAGATTGTTGGAGGAGTCAGTGTTGCTGGGGGAGTCAGACATGGTGATTAGCCCCTTCTTTGTTCGAAATCCGCCATGAAGGCGATCAACGTATCCACGGCGTCTTCAGGCACGGCATTGTACAAGCTAGCCCGCATCCCCCCCACGCTGCGGTGGCCTTTGAGGTTCAGCAACCCGGCGGCATTCGCTTCGCTCAGAAAGTCCGCGTCCAGACGGCTATCCGCCAGCACGAACGGAACATTCATGCGTGAGCGGTTGGCCGCCACTATGGGGTTGGAATAAAGGCCGCTGGTATCGATCGCGGCATACAGCTTGGCGGCTTTACGAGCATTGATAGCCCCCATGGCATCCAGCCCGCCGATATCGGCTTTCAGCCATTGGAACACCAGCCCGGCAAGGTACCAGGCATAAGTAGGTGGCGTATTGACCATTGAGCCGCCCTCCGCCATCGCCTTGTAATCGAACAAGGAAGGAATGGCCTTACAGGCTTGATCGAGCAGATCATCGCGCACGATTACCAGCGTCAATCCCGCCGGGCCGATATTCTTCTGTGCACCGGCGTAGATGATGCCGAATTTCGACACATCCAGAGGAGCGGCAAGAATACTCGACGACATGTCACAGACCAGCGGCACCTCGACACCGTCCGGGCGAACAGCCTCTGGAGTGTAATCGAATTCGAGCCCGCCGATGGTTTCATTGGCGGTGTAATGCAGATAAGCCGCCTGGTCGCTTAATTTTAGCGCCGAGGGCCGAGGTACGGCTGTCTGGCCATTGGCCTCACTGCTGGCGGCCACATAGTAATCAAACCCGAGATGCCTCGCCTCGGCGATCGCCTTCTTGCCCCAGATGCCGGTATGGATGAAATTGGCACTGCCACCATTACCCAAGAGGTTCATCGGCAACATGGCAAACTGCAGGCTGGCGCCCCCCTGCAGGAACAGGACGCGATAGTTATCAGGCAGCTGCAACAATTCCCGCAGGTCCGCCTCGGCCTTTTCGGCAATGGCGACGAACTCATCACTGCGATGGCTCATTTCCATTATCGAAAGCCCATGCCCCTGGTAATCGAGCAACTCGCGCTGGGCGCGTTCGAGTACCGCCTGAGGTAGCGCCGCCGGTCCGGCGCAGAAATTATAGTGACGTGTCATCAGACTGCCCTTCCCCTGAATCGTCCTGTAAATCGCTGTTCGGCTCTGCGCTCAGCGGCGCTTCTTGCGCCTGCGCTTCCCCCGACAGCGGTGCTTCCAGGGCCTCGTCTGTTTCCAGCGGCGCGTCTTCCAGCTCATCGATGCGCACGGTCTTGACCAGCTTTTCGTTTACACCCAGACGAATCAGCATGACGCCCTGGGTGTTACGCGATGTGGACGAGACCTCTTCCACACGGGTACGCACCAGGGTGCCACGATCGGTAATCAGCATCATTTCATCGCTGGGATAGACCTGCATGGCCGCTACCAGTGAGCCGTTGCGCTCGCTGGTCTGCATCGCGATAACGCCTTGACCACCGCGCCCGCGCAGCGGGAATTCTTCCAGACGGGTACGTTTGCCATAGCCATTTTCGCTGGCGGTCAAGATGTAGATCTGTCCTGCATTGCTGCTTTCGCCTGCAGATTCAACGGCTGCTTCGTTTTCAGCCTCTTCTTCCACATCGATCTTCTGGCTCTGGGGAATGATCAGGCTGATCACCTCGGCGCCCTTGGCCAGGCGCATACCGCGCACGCCACGCGCCGTGCGCCCCATGGCGCGAACGTTGCCTTCCTCGAAACGAATCGCCTTGCCATTGGAAGACAGCATCATGGCATGATCGACACCGGAGGTAATCGCCGCGCCCACCAGGCGGTCGTCTTCTTCCAGGTCGATGGCGATCAGGCCCACGCTACGCGGCCGTGAGAACTGCTCCAGGCTGGTACGCTTGACGGTACCCTTGGCGGTGGCGAAGAAAATGTAATGTTCGGGGTCGTAGCCGCGCACCGGCAGGATGGTGCTGATCACCTCGCCTTCGTCCAGCGGCAGCAAATTGACCAATGGCTTGCCGCGCGACCCACGGCTGGCATTGGGCATCTCATAGACCTTGAGCCAATAGACCTTGCCACGGTTGGAAAACAGCAGGATGGTGTCATGCGTCGAGGCCACCAGCAGGTGCTCGATGACGTCCTCGTCTTTCATGGCGGTAGCGGATTTTCCGCGCCCACCACGGCGCTGCGCCTGATAGTCGGAAAGCGGCTGCGTCTTGGCGTAACCCGAGCGTGACACCGTGACCACCATGTCTTCCTCGGCAATCAGGTCTTCCATGCTCAAGTCCAGATGGCTGAACTGGATCTCGCTGCGCCGATCATTGCCGAACTGGTCGCGTACCGCGTGCAACTCTTCGCGAATCACTTCCATCAAGCGATCGGCCGAGGCCAGAATCCGCGTCAATTCGGCGATTTTTTCGAGGATGGCGAGGTATTCATCCAGCAGTTTTTCGGTTTCCAGCCCGGTCAAACGATGCAGGCGTAACTCCAGGATCGCCTGGGCCTGGGCTTGAGACAACCGATACTGCGTCGCGGAAGGATTGAGACCGTAACCCTCTTCCAGCTCTTCGGGCTTGCACGAGGTAGCCCCGGCACGCTCCAGCATGCCGGTGACCTGTCCCGGCTCCCAGTTCTTGGCCAGTAGCTTTTCGCGGGCTTCAGCGGCGTTGGGCGATGCCTTGATCAGCTCGATAACCTGGTCGATATTGGAAATCGCTACCGCCAAACCTTCCAGGATATGGCCGCGCTCACGGGCTTTCTTGAGCTCGAACAGCGTACGCCGGGTCACTACCTCGCGGCGGTGACGGATAAAGGCTTCCAGCATTTGCTTGAGGTTCAGCGTGCGCGGCTGGCCGTTTTCCAACGCCACCATATTGATACCGAACACGTTTTGCAGCTGAGTCTGGGCAAAGAGGTTATTGACCACGACCTCGCCCGACTCGCCGCGCTTGACCTCGATCACGACGCGCAAGCCATCCTTGTCGGATTCGTCGCGCAATTCGGCAATGCCTTCGATTTTCTTGTCTTTCACCAGCTCGGCGATCTTTTCGATCAACCGCGCCTTGTTCACCTGATAAGGCAGTTCGCTGATGATGATATGGTCGCGGCCGGATTTATCGTCGTGCTCGATGGTGTGACAGGCCCGCACATAAATGCGCCCACGCCCGGTGTGATAGGCATCGATGATGCCCGCACGGCCATTGATGATGGCCCCGGTGGGGAAATCCGGGCCGGGGATGTAATGCATCAAATCATCGATCGACAAGGTGTAGTCATCGATCAATGCCAGACAGCCATCGATGACTTCGCGCATATTGTGCGGGGGAATATTGGTCGCCATGCCTACGGCGATCCCCGAAGAGCCGTTAATCAACAGATTGGGCACTTTGGTCGGCATAACGTCGGGAATACGCTCGGTACCGTCGTAGTTGTCGACCCAATCGACGGTATCCTTTTCCAGGTCGGCGAGAAGCTCATGCGCCAGCTTGGACATGCGCACTTCGGTGTAACGCATGGCGGCGGCACTATCGCCGTCTATCGAACCGAAGTTCCCTTGGCCATCGACCAGAACGTGGCGCATCGAGAAATGCTGGGCCATGCGGACGATGGTGTCATAAACGGCACTGTCACCATGGGGGTGATATTTACCGATGACATCGCCGACCACACGCGCCGATTTCTTGTACGGTTTGTTCCAGTCATTACTCAGTTCATGCATGGCAAACAACACACGCCGATGAACCGGCTTGAGGCCGTCGCGCACGTCGGGAAGAGCGCGACCGATAATGACACTCATCGCGTAGTCGAGATACGACTGTTTAAGCTCGTCTTCGATATTGACGGGCAGGATTTCTCTGGCGATGTCACCCATGAAAGTCAGATCCTTTGCACTGCATTTGCATTGCGAGAGTTGAAAGCGCAACAAGATGCCGGGGCACGGCGCGCAATTACCTGGACATCATACCACTGCACAGGCGGCAAGGGCAGCCGCAGCACACCCACACAAATACAGCCAAAAACGCTCTGAGCGGCTCAGAAGGGCGTTAACGCCGATTCGACTATCATCAATGCCGTCAGCACTGCCCCCATATTTGACCCTTCACCGCACAGGCTTTAATACCTGATCCGGTTCGCAGCACTGGTACGTATCGCCGGCTTTCGCCATAATGAGCAGCCCTTTGCACAGGATATGCTCCATGTGGTTCAAGCACTTGCACCTTTATCGCTTGCACGGCGCCCCGGACATGCCGCCAGAGGCGCTGGAACAAGCCCTTGCCGACCAGGCCAGTCAGCCATTAGGTGGCACACAAGCACGCCGATTAGGCTGGTGTGCTCCGGCGGGACGACTGGGAAGCGGCCATTACCTGCATGAACTTCAAGGCCACCGATTGCTCAGTGCCTTGCGCCAGGAGCGCTTGCTGCCTGCGTCGGTGGTGCGCGAAGAAGTCGAGGAACAGGTCAGCGACATCGAATCACGCGAAGGTCGCAAGCTTACGCGCAAGGAAAAGACCGCCATCAAGGAGCAGGTAACCGAAACACTATTACCGCAGGCTTTCATACGCAGTCAGAAAATCGATTTATGGTGGGACACAAGGCGCAACTTGATCGGCATCAACGCCAGCAGCCGTACGCGGGCCGAAGATGTGCTCGACCTGCTGCGTGAAACGCTGGGGAGTCTCAAGGTCACGCCTCTCGCCACTCAGGCATTGCCAATTCGCGCCATGACCACTTGGCTCGGCGACCCGGAAAGCCGCCCCAGCGACCTGGAACTCGGTGATCAGGTCGAGCTCAAGGCCAAGGGCGATGATGGTGTGCTGCGTGCCCGCCAGGTGGATCTGGACAGCGATGAAATTCAGCAGCTACTGGCAAGCGGCCGCCAAGCCAGTAAACTGGCGGTAAATCTGGCGGGTCGGCTTCGATTCATTCTGCATGACGACCTGGCGCTCAAGTCGCTGCGCTTCAGCGATGCCTTGATCGAGGAAGCCGATCATGCTGAAGACGGTGACGACGCCCTGGTACGCCTGGAAACGGATTTCATCCTGATGGCACAGGCGTTATCGGATGACATCACCCGATTGATCGAATGGCTCGGCGGCGAAGCCGAGACAGGACGCGACAGCTTTCCTGCGTGACTGGCTTCTTGCATGAATCGTTTCCTGCACAGGCCTTTTTTACCGACATGCTTGCACGCCCTTTTCGCTAACTCTTATTTTGGCACCAGCCTACGGATCGCATGACTCATACCCCTGATGCCCTTTCTGCCGATGCCACACAAGACCCATGGGCCGACGTCCGACCTTACATGGATCACGAGGTGGCTGATGTCCTCACGCGCCTGTCACACGATGCCGAACTGCTCGATGCGTTGACGCAATTTCGCTTGCCTCGCCTGGCACGTTGGGCACCGCCCTTGGCCCGCACCTTGGCAAGCGTTGCCATACGCCGTGAGGTCAGGGGCGTGACCACGGTGCGTGATTTTCAAATGCGTATCGCGCATTACATGGACCGCATGATTCGCACCACTACCGATGCCTTTCAGGTCGAAGGACTGGAAAAGCTCGACGCTGACAGTGCTTATCTGTTCATCGGTAATCACCGCGATATTGCCCTCGACCCGGCATTCGTCAACTATGCGCTGTATCAGGCCGATCGCGATACGGTACGTATTGCCATCGGTGATAACCTCTTGAAAAAGCCCTACGTTACCGACCTGATGCGCTTGAACAAGAGCTTCATCGTGCCGCGTAGCGCAAGGGGCAAGCGCGCCATGCTGGCGGCTTATCAGACGCTTTCGTCCTATATCCGTCACTCGATTCTCGAAGACAATCACTCGATATGGATGGCCCAGCGCGAAGGCCGCGCCAAAAACGGCATTGACCGCACTGACCCGGCCATCATCAAGATGCTGACCATGGCCAGGCGCACCGCTGAGCGTAACGTTGATTTCGGCGAAGCCGTCAAGGAACTCAAGCTGGTACCGATCTCGATCAGCTACGAATACGATCCCTGCGATATGCAGAAGGCGCAGGAGTTACACGCCATTCATACCCAGGGCGAGTATGCCAAGAGCGAATTCGAGGACATCAGCTCGATCGTGACCGGGATTACCGGCGCGAAAGGTCGCGTGCAGCTGCGTTTCGGTAGCCCCATCGGCTCCGACATCGCCACTCCGGATGAAGCCGCAGCGGAAATCGATCGTCAGGTGATCGGCGGCTATCGTTTGTTTCCCAGCCACTACCTGGCACTCGAAGCGCTGGGAGATGCGCCCGAACTGGTGGCGCGCAACGTCATCACCCCCGCCGACCGTGAACGCTTCAATCAACGGCTAGCCGAGGTGCCGGAGGAATTACGCCCCTGGTGGCTGGCGCAATACGCCAACCCGGTAAAACATAAAGCAGGACGCCTAACCCCCTAAGCAGCAAGTGGCGGACAAGGCGCAACCTCGCCATGCCGGCCAACAGAAAAAATGCTATGGTCAGCAAATTGACCGGCACTGCCTTGTCTCACCGCCGGCTGCGACTACAAGGAGATTGTCATGTCCGCATCTGAAATTCAAAAAACCCGCATTATCAATGAGCTGCGCGATTTTGTACGCAAACTACTGCAAGATCCTAAAATCCTGGATCAGTCGCTCGACATCGCTCGCAAGCATTTAGCGGAAGAAGGCAGCAGCGCCGACGTCATGGCGCGTATCGCCAATGATATTTCCGATACCACCAGCGTGCATATTCCTGAAGACCCGGCCGAGCATTCCGAAGCGGATAAGCTTTATCTCGAATTGCTGAAAGAAGTGGTCCAGGAAGAGCAAGGCTTGTACTGACCCGACCCGGGGTTTGAGTGGCTGAATGCAACCACGGGCGAAGATCGCTACAATCTTCGCCCCCTTTTTTGTTACCGTCTGATGCCAACGGAAGTGTCAATCACCATGTCGAATACCGCCACGCGCAAGATACTGGTCACCAGCGCCCTGCCCTATGCCAACGGCGCCATCCACCTCGGCCACTTGCTGGAATACATCCAGACCGATATCTGGGTGCGTTTCCAGAAAAGCCGCGGCCAGCAATGCCATTATGTATGCGCCGACGACGCCCACGGCACCGCCATCATGCTGCGTGCGGAACAGGAAGGCATTACCTCACAGGCCTTGATCGAGCGCGTCTCGCGGGACCATCAGGAAGATTTCGCCCGCTTCGGGGTGGCATTCGATAACTACCATTCCACGCATTCAGACGAAAATCGTTATTTTAGTGAGTTGATCTACACGCGTCTGCGCGACAAGGGCCATATCGCCATTCGCGACATCGAGCAGATGTATGATCCCCAGAAAGGCCTGTTCCTGGCGGACCGTTTCATCAAGGGCACCTGCCCCAAATGCCGTGCCGAGGATCAATACGGCGACAATTGCGAAGCTTGTGGCGCGACTTACACCCCGGCTGAATTGATCAATCCAGTCTCGGCCATTTCCGGCGCCACGCCGGAAATCAGACGCTCGAGCCACTATTTCTTCAAGCTGCCGGACTTCGTCGAGTTCCTGCAGCGCTGGATCGACGCCGGCCATGTTCAGCCCCAGATTCGCAACAAGCTGATGGAATGGTTCGAGTCCGGCTTTAACGAATGGGACATTTCCCGCGATGCCCCTTACTTCGGCTTTGAAATTCCCGATGCACCGGGCAAGTACTTTTATGTGTGGCTGGACGCTCCGATCGGTTACCTGGCCAGCTTCAAGAACCTCTGTGACCGCGAAGGCATCGATTTCGACAGCTATTGGGCGCCAGGCTCCGATGCCGAGATCTATCATTTCATCGGCAAGGACATTGTCTATTTTCATGCGTTGTTCTGGCCGGCCATGCTGCATGGCGCCGATTTCCGCACCCCCACGGCGGTCAATTGCCATGGGTTCGTGACCGTGGACGGTGCCAAGATGTCCAAGTCTCGCGGGACTTTCATCAAGGCGGCCACCTATGCCGACCACCTGAACCCGGAATACCTGCGCTATTATTTTGCAGCCAAATTGACGTCGGGTGTCGATGATCTTGACTTGAATCTCAGCGACTTTGCCGCCCGGGTGAATTCAGACCTGGTGGGCAAGGTAGTCAACATCGCCAGCCGCTGCGCAGGCTTCGTCAAGAAGCTCGGCGATGGCACGCTTTCGGCGCATTGCACGCAACCGGATATGCTGGCACGTTTCATTGCCGCCGGTGACGTCATCGCCGAGGACTTTGAAGCGCGCGATTTCGGACGCGCCATGCGTAAAGTGATGGAGCTCGCCGATGAAGCCAATACGTATATTGCCGAAAAAGAACCCTGGGTGCTGGCCAAACAACCCGGCCACGAACAGGACGTGCTGGAAATCTGTTCGGTAGGCATCAACCTTTTCCGCCAATTAATGGTCTACCTGGCACCGGTGGTGCCGGCCATGGCCGAACAGGCACGCGAGTTTCTGAACCTGGAAACTCTCGATTGGCATAGCCGACATGACGTCTTGCTGGCCCATGAAATCAAGAAGTTCAAGCCGCTGATGACGCGGGTGGAGCGGGACAGGATTGACGCCATGATCGAAGCCTCGAAGGAGGATCTGGTGGTCGAGCAAAAGCTAAAGGAAACCGCCAAGGGACCGCTGACTGAAGAGCCGATCGCTCCCGAGATAGGTTTTGAAGATTTCAGCAAGGTTGACCTGCGTATCGTGCGGATCGCCAAGGCTGAGTACGTCGAAGGTGCCGACAAGCTGCTTAAACTGACACTCGACCTTGGCGGCGAGACCCGCACGGTGTTCTCGGGCATTCGCTCCGCCTACGCTCCGGAAGCCTTGGAAGGACGCCTGACTGTCATGGTGGCCAACCTGGCACCTCGCAAGATGCGTTTCGGCATTTCCGAAGGCATGGTACTGGCCGCTGGCAACGACGCGGGCATTTACCTGCTCTCGCCGGACGCAGGCGCCGAACCAGGGCAACGTGTCATCTGAACATCCTGTCATGCTAACAACTAGGGTAGGCACAGTTACCTACCCTCATTTATTTTAATGCTTTTTTATTAGTACGCATTCTGCTTAGCTGACAAAATTAATTAAAGTTTGCCGCCGGATGCTACCCATGGCTTTACCCTTCATTGCGTCTCTACGCACGCGTTTTTTTCTGGCATTAGGCGGGGTGTTGCTAGGAGCGCTATTTGCGCTGGTCATGGTGGGAAAATGGATCATCCTTCCTGCTCTTTTGGAAGAAGAACGCAGCTTGGCTTCCCAAGAGCTTGACCAGCTCGAACGCAGCCTGAATTTGAATCAAAAACAATTACTGGCCCAAGTGCGGGATTGGGCGACGTGGGATGATACCTACGACTTCGTGCAGGGAAACAACCCTCGCTACGCCCAAGTCAATTTTAGCCAAAACATGTTCGAGGAGATGGGTTACCAGTTGACGGTCTTCTTCAATGCTGACCAGGAAGTTTACTGGGTGGCGGGTCTCGACCCGCAGAGTGGCGATTACACCAGCTGCAGCACGGCCAGTGACGCTTGCGCATGGGCGGCGCCTTTTCTACAGCCGATGCAGGCGTCACTGGCCAGCATTCCTGAGCAAGGCCTAAGCAGCGTATATATCCAGCCCGGCCTTGCCCTCGTCGCCACCAATTCTATCTTGCATACGGATGAAAGTGGCCCGGCACAAGGCTGGCTGTTCAAAGTGCAAAAGATGGACTCAGAATTCAAGGCGAGAATGCAATCACTTATCGGTCTTGAAATAACGCTGGACACTGTGGCTGCCGATGTCAAGGATCACGCCTTGCATAGCATTGAGGGAAGCATCATGCATGCACGGCGCCTTCTGCCTACTGCTCAGGAAGGCATCATGCTCGCCTTGGGTACCCGCCTTCACCGCGACCATTATCGTGCCAGCTTCACCACCTTTGTGTATGCCCTTCTCTGGACGGGCGCCTTGATGTTACTGGTGATTGTTACCGTATTGCTGCTGTTGGAATGCATGGTGCTCAAGTCTCTTCGCACCCTCACGAAATTTACCCATCGCTTGCAGTTTTGTGAACAGCCGCCAAGACTCACCCAACGATTAAAAGCCCGCAATGACGAAATCGGGATGCTGGCCCGCGGCTTCGAAGCACAGCTGCAACGCCAACAGCATCTCACCGATGGACTTCGCGAACTTTCCACTCACGATGCCCTTACCGGCCTTCCCAATCGCCGGTTGTTCGATGCCAAACTTGCCGAAGCCGTCAGTAATGCTCACAACACTCACACCCCTTTAGGGGTAATGATGTTGGATATTGACCATTTCAAGCTGTTCAACGACCAACATGGTCACCCAGAGGGAGATAAGTGTTTGGTAACCATCGCCGATTGCATGCAACAGTTCGCCACGCTTAATGACGTTTTGATCGCCCGCACGGGAGGCGAGGAGTTCAGCGCGATATTACCCAACCACAGCGAACTAGCGCTTGTTGAGATTGCGCAAAAATTGCGTGATACCATCTACAGCCTGGTTTATCCTCATGCGCTTTCCCCCGTAGCGCCATATATTACCGTGAGCATCGGTATCGCTTCATACGAACCGAATAATCGATCCAATACTTCTTCATTGATGCGCGCTGCGGATCAAGCGCTTTACCAAGCAAAGCACGCAGGGCGCAATCGTGTGAAACTCTTCAATACGCCATCAACCAATAACGTCGCTACTACTTCTCCTGATGAATGAACTGTTACTGATTCTGATCGGTACGGCGTTGGTCAACAATTTCGTCCTGGTCCAGTTCCTAGGGCTATGCCCCTTCATGGGAGTTTCCAGCAAACTGGAACCCGCCATGGGCATGTCGCTAGCGACCACCTTTGTTTTAACCCTGGCTTCGGCGGCAAGCTACGTGGTGTATCACGCGCTATTGGTACCCTTGGGCGTCGAATACCTGCGCACTATTGCCTTTATCGTGGTGATTGCCGCCGTGGTGCAATTCACCGAGGTCATGGTGCGCAAGCTGAGCCCCATGCTGCATCAGGTACTGGGAATTTTTCTGCCGTTGATCACCACCAATTGTGCGGTGCTAGGCGTGGCGCTTTTGTCGCTCAATCGTCAGTTGAGTTTCTTGCACACCACCCTTTACGGCCTGGGCGCAGCCATGGGATTTTCCCTGGTACTGGTGCTGTTCGCCGCCATGCGCGAACGTCTGGCCGATGCCGATATACCCAGGCCGTTTCGCGGAGCGGCAATCGCCATGGTGACCGCCAGCCTGATGTCGCTGGCATTTCTGGGCTTTTCCGGGCTGGCACAAGGCTGAAAACGTCATGATCCAATGGTTGACTGATAATACCCTTATCAGCGCGATTGTCGTATTGGTCGGCATGGCGGTGGTTTTCGGCGCCGTGCTGGGCTTTGTCGGTGAGCGCTTCAAGGTACAGGGCGACCCGGTCGTCGAGAAGATCGATTCCTTGCTCCCTCAGACGCAGTGTGGCCAATGCGGCTATCCGGGCTGTCGTCCTTACGCCGAAGCGATCAGCGCCGGCGATGACATCAACAAGTGCCCGCCCGGTGGCGAGGACACCATCCAGGCCTTGGCTGATTTATTGGGGCGTGAGCCTACACCCTTGGACGGTGTCGCCCAGGATACTCCCAAGGTGGCTTTTATCCGCGAAGAGGAATGCATCGGCTGCACCAAATGCATTCAGGCGTGCCCGGTGGATGCCATTCTGGGTGCCTCTAAACAAATGCATACGGTCATTGCGGCTGAATGCACCGGTTGCGATCTGTGTATCGACCCCTGCCCGGTGGACTGTATCGATATGCTTCCCCGGCTGGATGCCTGGCAACCGGTAACCTTATTACCGCTGGAGCAAGAAGGAGCCAACCATGGCGCGCGCCTTTGAATTTCCCGGCGGCATTCATCCCCCTGAGCGCAAGACATCGTCCACCTCGGTACCGTTGAGTGCTGCTTCGCTTCCGTCACGGGTGGTATTGCCGCTGAAACAGCACAGTGGCAATGCCGCCCTTGCCTGTGTCGAGCCTGGCCAATACGTGCGTACTGGTGAATGCATCGCCCGGCGTGACGGCATGATTTCCGCCGACGTGCATGCCAGCATCAGCGGCCATGTATCTGAGCTCACGGACACACAAATAACCATAGAGGGTGACGGCTGTGATGAATGGCTGCTCATGTCCGTCCTTGACTGGCGCACTACCGACTCGCGAATACTGCGCGAACGGCTGGATGAAAGCGGCGTGGTGGGATTGGGTGGCGCGGGCTTTCCCACTCACATCAAGGCTCGAGTACGTGAGCGTCATGCGCTGGATACCTTGATCGTCAATGCCGCGGAGTGTGAACCTTACATCACCGCCGACGACATGACGTTGCGTACCTTTGCGCTGGATGTTCTGGAGGGTGCCCAGCTGATGGCGCATCTGGCGGGTGCCAAACGCATCCTGATCGGTATCGAAGACAACAAGCCTGAAGCCATCGCCGTCCTGAACCAGGCGCTAAACCATAGCATACCCCTGCCGGTGGAACTCAAGGTCATCGCCACCCGCTACCCCAGCGGCGGTGAGCGCCAGTTGATCAAGAAACTCCTCGACAGAGAAGTGCCCAGCGGTGGATTGCCGGCGGATGTGGGCGTGCTTTGCCATAATCCGGGCACCTTGCTGGCCGCCTTGCAGGCGGTGCGCGATGGCACGCCCCTGGTGTCGCGTATCCTGACCTTGACCGGAGAGGCGCTTGCGCGACCGGCTAATGTGATCGCCCGACTGGGTACCTCTATTGAGGATCTGCTCCAGGCCGCCGGGCTGGAGGAAAAACGCCTGTTTCGCCTGATTCAGGGTGGTCCGATGATGGGGGCACTCCTGGAAAGCCTTGAACTGCCGGTCACCAAGGCCACCAACTGCCTGATTGCCGCCACCCAGGAAGAACTTGCGCCATCGCCGCCCGAGCAGCCCTGCATCCGCTGCGGTGCCTGTGAAGAGGTCTGCCCGGCAGCGCTGCTTCCCCAGCAGCTGCATTGGTACGCCCGAGCCGAACAGGACGAACGCCTGTCCCGCTACCATCTATTCGACTGCATTGAATGTGGCGCCTGCAGCTACGTCTGCCCCAGTCACATTCCGCTGATCGAAGACTACCGCAACGCCAAGCAACGCATCCGCCATCAGCGACTCGAAACGGCCAAGGCAGAACATGCACGCCATCGCTTCGAATTCCGCCAGGCGCGGCTAGCCCGCGAGGAAGCCGAAAAGCAGGCCCGGCGTGAAGCGCGCCGCAACGCCGGCCGCGCAACCCCTGCGCCTTCGCCGGCCGCGGGGCAAGCCGACTTGCAGGGCTTGCGTATTGCCCAGGTGGCCGCCAAGGCAGCAGTGAAGAAAGCCGAAAAGGCCCTGGCGCGCACCGCACAGCAGGACCCTCATCAGAATCTCAGCGACCTGGAAACCCAGGTGGCCACCGCCCGTGAAAACCTTGAAGCCGCCGAGGCTCGCCTGGCGTCGGCACGCGCCGAAACCGCTTCTGATACTCCCCAGACCGACAAGGGCGCCTCATGAGCATGATGCATGCCTCATCTCACGCCGACACCGGCCTTGCCAGCCGCACCACACCGCCGGATACCGCCCGGCTGATGCGTTGGGTGCTGCTGGCGATGCTGCCGGGCATTGGCGTCATGACCTGGCATTTCGGTATCGGCGTGCTTAGCAACATCCTCCTGGCAGGCTTGCTGGGCATGGGGCTTGAAGCTTTGATGCTACGCCTGAGAAAGCGCAGCATCCGCCCGGCCTTGAACGATCATAGCGCCCTGCTGAGCGGCGTTCTGCTGGGCGTCTCGCTGCCTCCCGCCAGCCCCTGGTGGTTGATTGGCGTAGGCATGATCGCGGCCATTGTGGTTGCCAAGCATCTTTACGGCGGCCTGGGCCATAACCCCTTCAACCCGGCAATGGTCGGCTACGCCCTGCTGCTGGTGTCTTTTCCCACTCAAATGACCTTATGGTCGCCTCCCACCGGCATGGGGGAAGATGTTTTTGCTACCTTGCGTCAATTCATGGGGATGATGTCGGCCACTGAGCTGGATGCATTAAGCGGGGCGACACCCTTGGATGCCTTCAAGCACAAGGGTGAAGCCCTCATGGCCAGTGAATTCTGGGCGGCTAATCCGTTGCCACCGGGTACGCTGCTTGCCTGGCAGCACGTCGCCCTGGCCTGGTTGGCGGGAGGCATTCTGCTACTCTACAAGCGCATCATCAGCTGGCACATTCCGCTGGCCATGCTCGGCAGCATGCTGGCGCTTGCCACCTTGTTATATGCGGGCGATCCCAGCCATCATGGCTCACCTGCGTTTCATCTTTTCACCAGCGGCGCCATGCTCGGGGCGTTCTTTATCGCGACAGACCCGGTTTCAGCCGCCACCAGCCGCAAGGGCAAGCTGATATACGGCGCGGCCATCGGGCTATTGGTAATCTTGCTACGTACTTACGGCGCCTACCCGGACGCCGTGGCATTTTCCGTTCTGTTGATGAACCTGGCGGCCCCCTTGCTGGATTACTACAGCGACCCTCGCCCCCTGGGTCACTCGGCACCGACACGCGGTTATCAGCCACCGCCGGAGGATCGTTCATGACAATCGCTCAAGCGATGCTCAGAGGCGCTTTGGCACTCGGCTGCTTTGCCTTGATTACCGCCGGGAGTGTCGGCCTCACCCGGGCCCTCACCGCTGAACGTATCGAGACCAACCAGCTTGCGTTCCAGCATCGACAGCTACGTGAGGTGCTGCCTGACCCCTTGGCCCAGCTTGAAGGACATACCCTGCTCGATGGCGCTTTTCGGCTGCCGGAGGCTAGCTCCCTGGGCCATAAGGAGGCCGAGACCGTAGAAGGCTGGCGAGTCCATGAAGGCAACCACCAAGCGCTGATCTTGCCGGTGGTGAGCCGGCAAGGCTACAGCGGAGCAATTCATCTGCTGGTGGGACTCGATCAAAACGCTCGTATCAGCGGGGTGCGGGTGACATATCATCAGGAAACGCCCGGCCTGGGTGACAAGATAGAGCGACGCAAGAGCGCCTGGATTACCCGCTTCGATGGATTGTCTCTGGAAAGCCTGACGCCTTCCGGCTGGGCGGTGGACAAGGACGGTGGCGCTTTCGACGGTTTCAGTGGCGCCACCATCACACCGCGTGCAGTGGTGTCGGCGGTGCATCAAGCCCTGCTCTATGTCGAGGAACATCAGTTGCTGGATACATTTGAGGAGAGTTCGCCATGAGCCAGTTCAATGACTTGGCCCGCAATGGCTTGTGGTCAAACAACCCGGCGCTGGTGCAACTGCTGGGGTTGTGCCCGTTGCTGGCGGTCACCAATAGCGTGGTCAATGCCCTGGGGCTGGGGTTGGCCACGCTTCTGGTGCTGGTGGGCGCCAGCACCGCGGTCTCCCTAATTCGCCACCAGGTTCCCGCCTCGGTGCGCCTGCCGGCATTCGTGATGATCATCGCCGCCTTCGTGACCTGCGCCGAATTGCTGATGGCGGCTTACACCTACGCGCTTTACCAGATACTGGGCATCTTCATTCCGCTGATCGTGACCAACTGCGCGATTCTCGGACGCGCCGATGCCTTCGCCTCGCGTAACCCGGTACTGCCTGCAGCCACCGACGGCCTGATGATGGGACTGGGGTTCGCTGCGGTACTGCTAGTGCTCGGTGCCTTACGCGAAGTGCTCGGCCAGGGCACCCTGTTCCGCGGCATGCCGTTACTGTTCGGCCCCATGGCCGCCGGTTGGGAGCTCACCCTGATCGCCGATTATCAGTTCCTGTTTTTCGTCTTGCCGCCCGGGGCCTTCTTCGTCACCGGCCTTTTGATTGCCGGGAAGAACCTTCTGGATGAGCGTGGCCAAAAGCGACGCCAAGCCGTGCCCAGCGAACGGCCGGAGCGTCGCGTGCGGGTCACCGGCACGATCAAATAGAGCCAGCAGAGAGTCAGCCCATGAATGCCGAAAAACGCCACGAGATTTTCGCGCGCCTGAAAGCGGAAAACCCCAACCCCACCACCGAATTGAAATGGAAAAGCCCGTTCGAATTGCTGGTCGCCGTATTGCTTTCCGCACAGGCCACGGATGTGGGGGTCAACAAAGCCATGGACAGATTGTTTCCCGTGGCCAATACCCCCCAGGGCATTGTCGATCTGGGCCTCGACGGCCTGAAAGAGCACATCAAGACCATCGGCCTTTACAACACCAAGGCCAACAACCTGATGAAAACCTGCCGTCTTCTGCTCGAAAAACACGCTGGCGAAGTGCCCCGGCGCCGGGAGGATCTCGAAGCCCTGCCCGGCGTAGGGCGCAAGACAGCCAATGTGATTCTCAATACCGCCTTCGGCGAACCCACCATTGCAGTGGATACGCATATCTTTCGTGTCGCCAACCGTACCGGCATCGCCAAGGGCAAGAATGTGACGGAAGTGGAGCAGAAACTGTTGCGTCATGTACCCAAGAAATTTCTCCACGATGCCCACCATTGGTTGATTCTACACGGCCGTTATACCTGCGTTGCCCGCAAGCCGCGCTGCGGCAGCTGCATCATCGAAGATCTCTGCGAGTACCCGGACAAGACCGAGCTGACTTGATTGAAAAAACTTGAAAATTTACGCTTAAAACCTGAAAACTCACTTTTATAGCCAGTTTAGCCCGAAAGTCGTAGAGCCTCGCCCCGGGTCAAGGCGCTAGTCTGCTGGGAATTGTTGTTTCATTTTCGAGGTTTCCATGCAAGATATCTGGCTCCCCTTTTTACTCGCCGCCTCTTTCGGTGCCTTTACCGGCTCGCTGTTCCGCCTGACTCGGCGCGCCGGCTACCAACGTCCTTTTCTGTTTCCCATAATCGGGTTATTGGGCGGTATTGCCGCTTTCATGATCCACTATGTTCTGGCCTCGGTAACCGGGGCGCCAGCCTGGTTACTGCCGGTATTGGTGGTCTTGCAAGTATGGTTATGGCTCGGGCCACTGGGACCGAAATTAAGACCGGCCAAGTAACCCAAGCCATGAAACGGCGTACTCATTTGGCCAAGGTCGTCTTGGCCCATATTGCCTGAGCCTCTAGACTCCTTGAATAAAGCCACATCCTAATAATGAACAACACCGGGAGAACCTCAATGGCCAGAGTGCTAGTGGTCGACGATGAACCCAACATCGTACTCTCGCTGGAATTTCTGATGGAACAGGCTGGGTTTGATGTAGTCACTGCCGAAGATGGGGAAAGTGCCCTGGCATGCGTCAAGGACACAGTACCGGATTTGATTCTGCTCGATATCAGCTTGCCCGGGATCAGCGGCTTCGATGTCCTCGAGCAGCTTCGTGCTGACAGCGACAAGGCGCATTTGCCCATCATCATGCTTACCGCCCATGGCCGCGAGATCGAACGTGAAAAAGGCATGGCATTGGGTGCCGATGATTACATCACCAAGCCATTTTCCACCCAGGCGCTGGTCAGCAAGGTCAAGGCGCTACTCGCCGAGACGGATAAATGACCTCACGCGGCCTGCCCAAACGTCAGAAGCTGATCGGCCTGTGGCTGGCTCTCAGCGGGGTCAGTATTTTTGGCGGTGCCGTTTTCGCCATGTGGCTCGACGCCCAGCTACAACCCGAAGGCATCACTCGCCTCGCGTTATGGCTAGGCAGTTTTTCCGGTGGCGGAACGATTTTCCTGGTGGGTTTGTTGCTCGAACGCATGCTGTTCACTCCCCTGCGTCACCTACAGGTGCAACTGGCCCGGCTGGTGGCCAACCCGGATGCCCGGGATGAATACCCTCCGGAAGGCTGGTTGAAAAGTCTGGGTCCCGATTTACGTCGCGTCAGAGAAAGCTGGCGTGCGGATCGTAGCCGTTTAGCCACGGCCCATACCGAAGGCGCCCGGAGCGCCGCCCGGATTCGTCAGGAACTGGAAACCTTGTTGCAAGTATTGGACACGCCGTTATTGCTGTGCGACCAACATCGCCGCTTGATGCTCTTCAACCAGGCTGCGGAAGATTTTTTCGATGGCAATACCAGCCTGGGGTTAGGCAAGCGCCTTGAAGCCCTTCTTCCGGTAGCCAGCCTGCAGGAGGTGCTCAGCCAACTGCCCGCCGACGGTTCTCCACGCGAATTGTTGACTCCCTGTGAAGAACGTTGGCTGAGAGTGGTGCTGCGCCGGGTTCCCGGCAGTGATGGCGAAACCCTCCTGACCTTCAACGACGCCACCGCCGCCTGGTCGCGTGAAATGGGAATACGCGCCGAACTTGCCGAAATGCTGCCTCCCCTGCGCCGCCACAGTGCCAGCTTGACCAGCGCCGCCGATGCCTTGATCCAGCTACGCGAACAGGGAACGCAAAGCACAACGCTGCGTCAGCGTCTGGAAAGTGTCATCGATGAAGAAAGCCAGACCCTGGGCGAGAACGTTGCCCGGATGGGCGCACTGCTCGAGGCAATGCACCAGCAGGGCGAACGCCTTACACCCATGTGGTCCAATGATTTCTGGCAGGCACTCGATGAGCGCCTCGATCCTGAGCATCGCTTGATCACCCCGATCGGCATGCCGTCCTGGTTTCGCGGTGACGCCCCGGCCTTGATCGCGCTGCTGGATTCCCTGGTGCAGTATCTGAGCGCCTATCTGCCGGACAACGGGTTCGAGGGCGAGGTCTGTCTTGGCAACAAGCGGGTTTACCTGGATATTATATGGCGTGGCAAGCCGATTCCCGAGCGTGAATTGGCCAACTGGTGCCAGCAAGACTTACCGTCGCTTCCGCTCAACCCCAAGGTCAGCGACGTGCTGCGCCAACATGCCAGCGATATCTGGAGCCTGGCCGACCCGGGTGGCGAATACGCCCGGTTGCGTCTGCCCTTGCCGGCTACCGAGCGCGTCGGCGCCCCCCGGCAGCAAACCCCACCCCGCCCGGAATTTCACGATTTCGGTATTGCCGACCTGCCGCACCCCGATGAAGCCTTGGCCAACCGCAGCCTGCGCAGCCTGGAAGTCGTCGCCTTCGATACCGAAACCACCGGACTGGAGTTACGCCGGGGCGATAGCGTGATCAGCCTGGGCGCCTGCCGGGTGGTCAATGCGCGCTTGCTGGCAAGCGAGGTATTCGATCAGAAAGTCGATCCCAAGCGTCCTATCCCGCCGGCCAGCACCGCGATTCACGGGCTGACCGATGCCGATGTCGCCGGGGCACCCCCGCTGGACATCGTTCTGGCACGCTTTCGCGATTACGTGGGCGAGGCCGTTCTGCTGGCGCATAATGCGGCCTTCGACATGCTTGCCATCAGCCAGAAGGGTGTCGATTTCGATATTCCGGTACTCGATACCCTGCTGATTTCGCGGGCGCTCGACGAGGCTATCGACGGGCATGACCTGGACAGCCTGTCCCAGCGTTACGACTTGGAGTTTCCGCCCGGCACGCGCCACACTGCCTTGGGCGATGCGCGAGTTACCGCTGAGCTTTGGCTGGCCTTGCTACCCCGTCTGGAAGCGCGTGGCATCGACACCCTGGAGCAATTGCTTGCGCTTCAGTCCAATGCCTTCGACAAGCAGGACGCCAGTGCCTCATGAGCATCACACCACAACAACGGCCGCGTCGCGTTCAGGAGCGTCTTGTCGCGCTGATCATCGTCGCTTTGCTGCTGTTTTGCCCGCCGTTGCTGTTGGTGATAGACGCCCTGCCCGCCGCAGGATTGTCCTGGTTGCCACTGTATATTTTTATCGCCTGGGCCACGCTGATCGGCTTGACCGCCTGGTTGATGGAAGACGGTTCAAAGCACTGATATGCGTACTGATCCGGTCATCTTAAGCGTTGCCTTCGGCTACCTGGCATTGCTATTCGTGGTGGCGGCCTGGGGAGACCGGCGCGCCGAACAGGGTCGCTCGTTAATCGGCTCCCCCACCGTTTACGCCCTTTCGATCGCGGTTTACTGCACTGCCTGGACGTTTTACGGCAGTGTCGGCCGCGCCGCCGAGCACGGCCCCAGCTTCCTGTTGATTTACCTCGGCCCGACACTCGCCATGCTGATGGCGCCACTGCTGATACGCAAGATGGTACGCATCGCCGCCCGCCAACGCATTACCTCGATCGCCGATTTCATCAGCGCGCGTTATGGCAAAAGCTCAAGCCTGGGTGCCCTGGTCGCCTTGTTCGCCCTGGTGACCATCACGCCTTATATTGCCTTGCAGCTGAAAGCCATTACCGTCAGTCATGCAGTTCTGGTCAATTATCCCGATTCTGCCGATACCAGCCTGATCAATGAAGCCTTCTGGATGGACAAGTCCTTTTGGGTAGCCTTGGTGCTGGCGGTGTTCATCATCCTGTTTGGAACTCGGCACCTGGATGCCAGTGAGCGTCATGAAGGCATGGTCGCGGCCATTGCCCTGGAATCCCTGGTCAAACTCATCGCCTTTCTGGCAGTGGGCATCTTCGTGGTATTCGTCATGTTCGAAGGCCCCGGCGAGCTGTTTAGCCAGGTTGCCGCCACGCCGGAATTGGCCCAAGCCATGAGCCTTGAAGCGGTTCCCGGTGGCGCCACCGGCTGGGTCGGGATGTTACTGCTAGCGTTTCTGGCATTTTTTACCCTGCCACGCCAATTCCAGGTGCTGGTGGTGGAAAATGTCGATGAACAGCATCTGAAGCGTGCCAGCTGGCTGTTTCCGCTTTATCTGCTGGCAATCAACCTGTTCGTGATCCCTATCGCCATGGCAGGTCTGCTGCTTGGCGGTCTCAGCGGTGACCCGGACAGTTTCGTGCTCACCCTGCCGCTTTCCACCGGTTCGGAAGGCTTGCCTTTGCTGGTATTTATCGGCGGGCTCTCGGCGGCTACCGGTATGGTGATCGTCGAGACCATTGCGCTTTCGACCATGGTCAGCAACCAGCTGATCATGCCGTTGTTGTTGCGCTCAAAACGTCTACACCTGGGCACCAAAGGAGAGCTGGCCGGATGGCTGCTGGGCATACGCCGGGTGGCGATCGTATTGATCTTGCTGCTGGGGTATCTGTATCACGCCCTGATCGGTGATGCTTATAGCCTGGTGACGATTGGATTGGTTTCATTCGCCGGCGTGGCGCAATTCGCTCCGGCGCTGCTTATCGGTCTTTATTGGCGTGGCGCCACCCATCAGGGAGCGACACTCGGCCTTATCGTCGGCTTCATGGCATGGGCCTATACCCTGTTGATACCCGGCTTCGTTCAATCCGGCTGGTTGGATGCCGGCTTGATCAACCAAGGCCCCTGGGGAATTGGCTGGTTACGGCCCTATGCCTTGTTCGGTCTGGAAGGCTGGGATATTTACACCCATTCACTGCTCTGGAGCCTGTTGGCCAACGTCGGCCTGCTCGCCGGCGTTTCCTTGTTCACTCGCCAGACGCCCCTGGAACAGACCCAGGCGGCGCTGTTCACAGAGGCGATGAACCCCAACCTTCAGGCTACCTCTCTGTGGCATGGCAAGACCACGCAGGGCGAGTTACGTGAGCTGCTGAGCCGTTATCTGGGCATGCCCGCCACCCGGCGTGTGTTTTCCGTTTCAACCAACCAGGCCACGACATCGCTTTTCCCTACCTTGGACGACAATGAGCAACCGGCTTCCACCGAACTTATCACGCGCGCCGAGCAGGCATTGGCCGGCTCTTTGGGCAGTGCTTCGGCCCGTGTGCTGATCAATTCGGTGGTGCGCGGTGAAGCCCTCGACCTGGAATCGATTCTCAGCATTCTCGATACTACCTCGCAAACGCTAGAGTATAATCGTCGCCTGGAGCAAAAATCCCAGGAGCTGGCGCGTATCGGCGAGGAATTGCGCGGCGCCAACGAGCGACTGCGGGAACTCGACCGTTTGAAGGATGAGTTTGTGGCCATGGTCAGCCATGAGTTGCGCACACCACTGACCTCGATACGTGCCTTTGCCGAAATCCTGCGTGACGGCGAGAACCTTCCCGACGAGAAGAGACGTCATTTTCTAGGCGTTATCGTGCATGAAAGCCAGCGCCTATCGCGGTTGATAGAAGAGATTCTCGATCTGGCGCGACTGGAAAGTGGACGCCTGACCTTGAACCCCCAACCGCTGGATCTGGCGCACCTGGCACGCCACAGCGTGGATGCCATCGCGCGGCTGCAGGAAAATCGTGGGGTCAGGCTGGAAATGCAATTGGAGGCGGAACCGGCACCGATCATCGGCGATCCGGACCGCCTCGAACAGGTCATCATCAATCTACTCGACAATGCCGGCAAGTTTGCCGATGACACAGCCCCTGAAGTCTTGCTGAGGGTTTACCGCCACAAGAAACACTATCGTCTGAGCGTGGAAGACAACGGCCCCGGCATCAGTGAAGACGAGCGCGAACGCGTGTTCGAAAAGTTTCACCAGATTCAGCAGCACGAAGAGGAAAAAACCCGTGGGAGACCCAAAGGCAGCGGTCTGGGCTTGCCGATCAGCCGAGGTATCGTCGCACAACTCGGAGGGCGTCTCTGGGTGGAAAACGCCGCTTCCCTAGGCGGCGCCAGCTTGATCATGGAGCTACCCGAAGCACCGCCGAAAGAGCCTGCGTCTTCGGAAAAGCCAACCGTCACCTAACGACGATGCGCCTGTTCCTGAGCGATACTCACCAGCCGCTTGATCTGCTGAAGATCGAACTTGAGCATATGCCGTTGATCGTCCCGCAGCCGTGCCATATCCACCCAGCCATCCGCCATCTGCCCCAGCTTAAGGTTGCGACGTTGCTGGTCGAGAAGCAGTTGTTGCAAGCGCTCGAATCCCGCCCGCAAAGTGCTCGCCTGCGAGGTCGAAAGCGCATCGCACTGGTTACCCAGCACTATCAAGCGCTTGTGGGTGGATATCTCTCGACAGCCATACACCAGAGCCAGTAAACGCACCGCACTGACCAGTGGCATCAAGCCTTGGCGCTTGAGATTCAGGGCATTTTCATGCGGTGCCTGAGCATCGTGAATTGCACTGATTCGCCCCAACCTGTCCAGCGCCACAGGCAGTTCATTGAGCAGCGCCGCCATTTCATCCAGGAACAACTTGGCCACAGGCAATAGCGTCATCACACTGTCGCTTAGCCGGGTTGCCAGGCCTTGCTCGCCATATACCGGAAAAAAGTCCAGCAGGATATTGGTCTGCTGCACCCTTTTGACACGCCTATCATCGCTCCACAAGGCAAGCTGCTCGTGCCATTCATGCGCACGCTTACGCCACATTGGCCAACGCGCCATCACATGCCCATGACACAAGGGAATTCCTGCCTCATCCAGCCGTTGAGTAAAACGTTCACCCAGGGCCTGAAAGTAGCCATCAATTTCAAGGTGGCGTGAGTCAGGATAATTCTCGATGATCATGGCATTGTCCTGATCCGGTCCCAGCAAGCTTTCGTGACGCGCGACGGAGCCCAGGGTCAAGACACAGAACGACACCGGGGGCAAGCCCCAGCCCTGTCCTTGCATTTCATTGAGAGAAAGTGAAATAGCTTCGCGGTAGAGCCAGTCATTATGGTCGCTGATGACCTGGCTAATCCGCCAGGCAGGCAACTCGTAACGCACCAGAACATCCACCAGGTGAGGTTGCCAGGCGTGAGCATCGGCAAGTTCCGTGACGTCCAACAAGGATTGTGTGGAAAAGATACTTTCTAGCGGCCCCATGAAAGCCTGCCGATTGAGTTGGCCATGCTCCGAAAAAAGCGCCCGCCAAGGGGAAGCCCGATGCATGAGACGCATGCGCTACTCCTTCGCTGACGTTTGCTAGCTGCCTTCGGGGGAGCCTGCTTGAGCGGATGAGCCTTGCTGACGAGGATCGGGTTCGAACATCGCATCGCCGACTTCATCGATATAACGCTGTGCCTTGCTCACCATCAAGGCATCGCAGGCCTCGCGTCCGGGAAGGCTGTCGGAACGCTCAAATCGATGTTCGAGCGTATGCCCCTCTGTCTGCGGATATTGGATCCAGCCACTGACCCGAAACTGCCCACCTTGCTCTTCAGGCTGCGAGATGATCAGGTAGCCCTTGTAGGCCACCGGCTCGGCCGCTTCGGGGCTTTGCGCACTGCTTTCGGCGTTGAACAAGCCGGAAAAAAGTTTTTTCAGCATCCTACCCTCCATGTCGCCGGCTGCATCGGCGGGCAACCCCACCGATGCAGGCATCAAGGCAACGGATCAGTCTTGCAGGCGACCCTTTCCGGCAGCGATACGCAAGCGCAAGGCATTGAGCTTGATGAAGCCTTCTGCGTCTTTCTGATCGTAGGCACCGGCGTCATCTTCAAAGGTGGCAATCGACTCATCGAACAGCGATTGCTCGGACTTGCGGCCCACCGGAATCGCATTGCCCTTGTAGAGTTTCATGCGGACCACGCCGGAAACGTTTTTCTGCGTTTCATCGATCGCCGCTTGCAGCATCCGGCGTTCCGGGCTCCACCAGTAGCCGTTGTAAATCACTTCGGCGTACTTGGGCATCAGCTCGTCTTTCAGGTGCGCTTCTTCCCGGTCGAGCGTCAGGGATTCAATCGCGCGGTGAGCGCGCAGCATGATGCTGCCGCCCGGTGTTTCGTAGCAACCCCGCGACTTCATGCCCACATAACGGTTCTCGACGATATCCAATCGGCCGATGCCGTTGTCACCACCCACCTTATTCAGGTGTTCGAGTACCTCGTGGGCTTTCATGGCAGTGCTGTCAATCGCCACGATATCGCCTTTTTCGAACGTCAGTTCAACGTAAGTCGGCTGATCCGGCGCGGTTTCCGGAGAGACACTCCAGCGCCACATATCTTCCTCGGCTTCGGCCCAAGGATCTTCGAGAATGCCGCCCTCATAGGAAATGTGCAGCAGGTTGGCATCCATGGAATACGGCGATTTTTTCTTGCCACTGGAAAAATCCACCGGGATTTCGTGCTGTTCGCAGTAAGCCATCAGCTTTTCGCGGGACGTCAGGTCCCATTCGCGCCAGGGGGCGATTACCTTGACACCGGGCTTGAGCGCATAGGCGCCCAACTCGAAGCGTACCTGGTCGTTGCCCTTGCCGGTGGCGCCGTGAGAAATGGCGTCGGCACCGGTCTCGTTGGCAATTTCGATCAGGCGCTTGGCGATCAGCGGGCGGGCGATCGAGGTGCCCAGCAGGTACTCACCTTCATAGATGGTGTTGGCCCGGAACATCGGGAAGACATAATCGCGCGCGAATTCTTCACGCAGGTCTTCGATGTAGATTTCCTTGACGCCCAGCTTTTCCGCCTTGGCGCGCGCCGGTGCCACTTCTTCCCCCTGGCCGATGTCGGCAGTAAAGGTCACCACCTCGCAGTTGTAGGTTTCTTGCAACCACTTGACGATAACGGAAGTGTCGAGACCTCCTGAATAGGCCAGCACTACCTTCTTGACATCGGACATTCTTTGCTCCTTCGTTCACCGGAAACCGACACCCCTAGTAGCGGTGTCAGGACATTGGGATAAACCCCAAGTATAGCGCTCTGAATGCTCAGCGAATACCGCCGACGACGATCCTGCATCAAAGCTGCTAGAATCGATTACCGAGGCGCGGATTCGCGCCACTCATCATCCGCCGACTCGTTACCCCGCCTCACAAGGAGAGCTGCATGAGCGAGGCAATCGCCCGCGACTTAATGGCCCAACGTTTTCGCAGTTATTTGCCGGTCGTGATCGACCTGGAAACCGGCGGTTTCAATGCCCAAGGGGATGCAATTCTGGAGATTGCCGCGGTCACGCTGACCATGGACCCGGAAGGCAATCTGCTACCCGACGCCACCTATTCCTACCACACCCACCCCTTCGAGGGGGCCAATGTGGAGCAGTCGGCGCTCGATTTTACCGGGATAAACTTGGATGATCCCTTGCGGCGTCAAGTCGCGCTGACCGAAGCTCAGGCCCTGGGAGAGATCTTTCGCCCGGTACGCAAGGCACTCAAGGCGCATGGCTGCACAAGGGCGGTGTTGGTTGGCCATAACGCCGCCTTTGACCATGGTTTCCTGAATGCCGCGGTGAATCGCTGTGGCATCAAGCGCAATCCGTTTCATCCGTTTTCGAGCTTCGACACCGCCTCTCTGGCCGGACTGGTCTATGGCCAGACCGTACTGGCGCGTGCCTGTCGAGCCGCAGGTATCGAGTTCGACAACCAGGCAGCACATTCAGCGCGTTACGATACCGAACGCACCGCTGAACTGTTTTGCGCCATGGTAAATCGCTACAAGGATCTGGGTGGATGGCAACTGGCCCAGCGTGAACAGGGCATGGAAGACACCGACTGAGCGGATGCAGGCACCCAGGCTTTGCGCTAAACTCCCGCATTTTGACCTTTCGCCTTGCGGTGCAGCACCGGTTCGATTGCCTTTACTAGCATTGTCGTTATTAACATCGTCCTTACTACCGTCTTTACTGTCTCAGGAGCATCAGACGTCCCCATGGCCCAGCACAATGCCTTTTATGCCCAATCCGGCGGCGTTACCGCCGTAATCAACGCCACTGCTTGCGGTGTCATTGAAGCCTGCCGCCAGGCGCCCGACCAGATCGGCAAGGTCTACGCCGGCCACAATGGGATTATCGGCGCCTTGACCGAAGACCTGATCGACGTCAATCAGGAAAGCGATGAGGCAATCGCCGCCCTGCGCCACACCCCGGGCGGGGCGTTTGGGTCCTGTCGCTACAAGCTCAAGGACATCGAAACCCATCGCGCCCAATATGAACGCCTTATCGAGGTATTCAAGGCACATGACATTCGTTATTTCTTTTATAATGGGGGCGGCGATAGCGCGGATACCTGCCTGAAGGTCTCTCAACTCTCAGAAAAAATGGGTTATTCATTAACCGCTATTCATGTGCCCAAGACCGTGGATAACGATCTGCCGGTGACCGATAACAGTCCCGGGTTCGGCAGCGTCGCCAAGTATATCGCCACCTCCACTCTTGAAGCGTCTCTCGACATCGCCTCGATGTGTGCCACCTCGACCAAGGTATTCGTGCTCGAAGTGATGGGGCGCCATGCAGGCTGGATTGCCGCCGCGGGCGGGCTGGCCGGTGAAGCGGAAGGCGAGCCGCCGCATATGATCATCTTCCCGGAAGTGGCATTTGACCGTAAGAAAGCGATGGCGCGAGTGGATGAAAGCGTCAAACGCTACGGTTACTGCGTGATCGTAGTCTCCGAAGGGGCTCGCTACGAAGACGGTACCTTCCTTGCCGATGCCGGCAACACCGATGCGTTCGGCCACCGTCAGCTGGGCGGTGTGGCACCCACGCTTGCCGGTATGATCAAGCAGGACCTGGGCTATAAATATCACTGGGCGGTCGCCGACTACCTGCAACGCTCCGCACGGCATCTTGCGTCGAAAACCGACGTTGAGCAGGCCTATGCAGTCGGCCGCGAAGCCGTCGCACTGGCGTTGGCCGGCAAGAACTCGATGATGCCGGCGATTCGCCGTCTCAGCGAAACGCCCTATCAGTGGGATATCATTGCGACACCGCTGGCCGATGTCGCCAACCGCGAAAAATTCATGCCACCCTCGTTTATTACCGAGGATGGTTTCGGCATTACACCGGATTGCCGCCAGTATCTGCTGCCCTTGATCCAAGGCGAAGACTTCCCGCCGTTTGAAAACGGCTTGCCCAAGGTCGCTCGTCTTTCGCTGACCCTGGCGGAACGCAAACTGCCTGATTTTACGCTTTAATTCTTCACGCTCTAAATCCTGGGCCGAGGCTTCCGCACCAAACCTTTCCTGAGCTAGCGCAGCAGCCAGGAAAGCACCAACAGCAATAATAGAATACCGGCCACGCCCTGCCAGAAGCGGCGTGGTTCCCGGCTTTGAATCTCCTTATCTTCCTTGCGCCCCAGCGATACCTGCAGAGCATGCAGAAACTCCGACATTCGACGAAAGCGCAGCGCCCGTTGCGGGTCCAAGGCTCGGCGCAACGCATCATCCAGGGCCTGGGTGATCTCGGGATTGAAACTACGTGCGCTGCGGTAGCTTAGCTGCTCCAGGTCGGTATGGCTGCGCAACCGATTGGGGGTCAGGACGTAAGGCAGCTCACCGGTCAATAACCAATAGGTCGTCGACGCCAAGGCATACTGGTCACTGCGCCTTCCCAAGCTGTCCCCAAGCGCATACTCCGGCGCGCTATGTTCGTTGATACCGACTTGCCCGAGCAGCTCCCGAGACTGACGCTGATTGTCTATTTCACGAAAATGGCAGGCACTGAAATCCGCCAGCACCACCTTCCCATGATTATCGATCAACACATTGTCAGGATGAATCTGCTGATGCAGCACATCACGATGGTGCAATGCCTTGACGGCCTTGCCTAGTTGATTGGCAATATCCAGACGCTGGTTCAAGCTCGCCTGAGGATGGCGTTCGGCCCATTGACGCAACGTCTCGCCCTCCACGTGCGCCATGAGATAGTACAGATAGCGACGTGGCCGGGAAGGCTCCATGACCCGCACCACAAAGGGTGAATTGATTCGCTCCACCACCCATTGCTGTAACAGAAAGTGCTCCAGATAGGCATTGCGCAACGAAAGCTCCGGACTGGGGGCCTTCATCACCATTTCGCGCTCAGTATGAATATCGCGCACCCGGTAGACACGTGATTGGGCGGTTCTAGAAAGCACCTCCTGCACTTCCAGCCCATCCAGGCGTTCACCCGGCGATAGCTCCGGCGGAATTGGCAAATCACCGTACAACCGGCCGGGATGATCCTCCTCCTCTTCGGGCAGCTCATCGATTCGCACCAGCTGAAAGCAGAACTGGTCACCACCATAGCCACGGTCCTGGGCCCGTGTCCGAGCTTCATCCGCCAGACGGTCACAGGCAGCGTCCAGATCACTGGCATCCAACCGAATCAGACGCACATAATCGGAAGGCAGTAAGGTGCCGCGCACCGCCTGAGTCGTGAACAGGAAAATATCCCCCTGCTTGAGCGGCATCCGGCTGTAGTCAATCTCCAGGCTGCAATCCATGCCCAGCGCTCGAGAGGGATAACGATAGCCCCCGAGATCAGTCACATGGTCCTGCGAAAGTTGCTCGAACTCAGCCCCACGCAGGCGAAATACCAAGGTATCACCCATGTGAAACAGATGTGCCTCACGCCCGCGGAATACCAATGCGGAAAGCGAGGAAACGAAACTGCCTTCCTTGACATGCTGACTCTGGCTGTAACACCAACTATTGAGTGACCGCAGCACCCGGGTGGCTGATGTTTTAACCTCCCAGTGGTCGGGAGTGGAAAAATAATCAGCCAGAAAGCCTCTTACACTCAGGTCGCCGGCTTGCTTGGCCATGACATTGCGCGACACGGAATCACTGATCACCGCACATGCCCCCTTGGTTCGCAACAAGGTCGGCTCCGGCATCCGCACCGCCATCGAACTGCGATGTTTTCGCCGTTCCGGTGCCACGAATGCCTGGCCGTAACTCAACAATAACTGGGCATGTGCCAAGCCATCCTCCTCGATTTAACAGCAAATGCGCCTAATTTACCGGCGATTGCACCTGACAGTGGGCATCATGATACACGTCGTTGCCTGGAAACGATGCTCCCAGCCCCACTCACTATCCTATCTATCGCCAGCTTATTCATCCCAACCTATGTCGCATTGGTAATCCCGCAGTCATGTTCGTATAATCCTTGCCAATTAACGCCGACTCGCGCACTCCTCGAGCCCCTGCAACAGCAAGGAATTCACGATGAACTTCGATAACATTCCCGCCGGTAAAGAACTTCCCAATGACGTCTATGTGGTGATTGAGATTCCGGCCCATCATTCGCCTATCAAGTACGAGATCGACAAGGACATGGGCGCCTTGCTGGTGGACCGCTTCATGGCCACCCCGATGTTCTACCCGGCCAACTACGGATTTATTCCTCACACCCTGGCCGATGACGGCGATGCCCTGGATGCGCTGGTGGTAACACCCCACCCTGTTCAGCCCGGCTGCATCATTCGTGCTCGCCCGATCGGCATTCTCAATATGACCGATGAAGCCGGTGAAGACGCCAAGCTGGTGTGTGTACCTCACGCCAAGCTGAGCAGTCTTTACGACGACGTTCAGGAAGTTACCGACCTTCCCGAGCTTCTGCGCCAGCAGATCGCCCACTTCTTCGAGAACTACAAGGATCTCGAAAAAGGCAAATGGGTCAAGGTCGAGTCCTGGGAAGGTGCTGAGGCCGCGCGCAAGGCAATCGAAAAATCAGTGATCGCTTACGAAAAAACCTGAATTAAGCTGATTTTCGAGATTGAATATCGCTATGGAAGCCGCCCAAGGGCGGCTTCCATGTATTAAATCGCTAGAAAAGACGCTCCCGCGACATGAGCGCGCATCGCCTGCGTATTGCGCCTGGCTGCGGTATTCTGATGCAGTTGAAGGGAACCTCCCGAGCTTATGTATTTCGAAAGCACGCCGGCTTTTGGATAATGAGCATTAAAAACGTTGAGTTTTAAATGCCCAAGTCAGCAATGCCTAAGTCAGCTACCCTGTCAAGCTTTCGGTTTAAGGAAACGCTGTGTCGATAGTTAAACGTCTTACCTGCCTGTTACTGCTTTTTGTTCCGCTTCTGGTTCAGGCTCAATGGTTCAATTCGTCGGGTGGCGAGGATGATTTCCTGCCTGTGATGCAAGCATTTCAGCCTAGCGCCTGGCATGACGGAGAGACGTTATATATCGGCATGCAAAGTGCCGAAGGGTATTACCTCTACCGGCACCAGTTCGCGGTGGAAAGTCTTGATGAAGAAGTCATCCTAGGTGAACCTCAGCTACCGGAAGGCAACTTCACCACCGATGAATTTCTAGGCGATGTTTACGTCTTCCGCGACACCCTGGTCTTCGAGACACCTTTACAAGACAGCCACTCCGGGCCATTCGAGCTGCAACTGACCTTTCAGGGCTGTGCGGACGCAGGCCTCTGCTATCCGCCGGAACGCACCACATTGCAGGCGGCTCAGACCGGTGCGCCCCCCGCCTTTACCGACTGGACTCCCCAGGCATCGTCTTCTTCTGCGGTTAAGCAATCATCACCGAGTCGAGACAGCAACAGCTTTGCTCCCCCGCAAAGTGAAGACGGTCGTTTCAGTGCACTGATACATGACGCCAGCTTACCGCTGGCGTTGGGGCTGTTCTTTCTCGCCGGGCTAGGGTTGACGTTCACTCCCTGCGTACTCCCCATGATTCCGATTCTTTCCTCGATTATTGTCGGCCAGAATCCTTCACGACCCAGAGCTTTCGTGCTTTCGGCAAGCTACGTCCTCGGGATGGCCTTTACCTACGCCTTGGTGGGCGTCTTGATGGGATTGTTCGGTGCCGGGCTCAATTTGCAGGCTCACCTGCAATCCGCACCGGTGCTGATCACCTTCAGTGTCTTGTTCAGCCTCTTTGCCCTGGCCATGTTCGGGGCGTTTGACCTGCGCCTTTCTCCCCGACTGACCGGGCGCATCGATGCTTGGCAGAATCGTGCCCAACGCAGCGGGCCTGCCGGGCTTGCCGTCGCCGGCGCGCTTTCGGTGCTGGTGGTCTCGCCTTGCGTGACCGCGCCCTTGGCCGGGACCCTTGTCTTCATCTCCAGCACCGGCGATGCCCTCATGGGCGGTGGCGTACTGTTGGCGCTCGGCCTGGGCATGGGGGTGCCGTTGCTATTGGTGGGCACCTTCGGCGCTACCTTCTTGCCGCGCTCCGGTGCCTGGATGAATGGCATCAAGATCACCTTCGGCATCCTGCTGCTAGGCGTGGCGATATGGATGGTGGAACGCTTGCTTCCCGCTCCGCTGGTCATGCTTCTTTGGGCGGCATTGGCTATCGGTACGGCTCTGGCGCTGGGCGCCTTGACCTTCAATCAGCCCCAAGGGTGGCCGCGCGTGCGTCAAGCGCTCGGCATTGTATTGCTGACTTGGGGCGTCGTGCTGCTTGTCGGGGCCGCACAAGGGGGCCATGACCCACTACGCCCTCTAGGCAACCAGATGACGGGCAGCACAGAGGGAAACGCTAAAGCAGTGCCTGTTGAAGCCATTACCGTGAACCGCCTCGACGCCTTGGAACGGGAACTGGCACGCGCCCAGCAGCAAGGGCGCCCAGCGTTCGTGCATTTTACTGCCGACTGGTGCATTTCCTGCAAACTGATGGAGCGCAATGTCTATCCCGACCCGAGAGTTGTTCAAGCCATGGCACGCTATGTGCGAATCAATGTGGACGTTACCCAGACAGACCCCGTCAGCCGTGAATTACTCGATCATTTCAGTCTTTTCGGTCCCCCCAGCCTATTATTCTTTCATGGCGGCGAGGAAATTCGTGATGCGCGAATTCAGGGCGAGGTGAATGCCGACCACCTGAGCGAGCATCTGGATAATCTGAACACCTGGCTGGCCAGCTAGCTTCAAGTCGTTCGCCAGAGCGACCCAACGCACAATCTTCGCCAAACGCACGCCAAAAGCACATATCAGGTCATGCTCTTGCACGACTGGACATCATGGGTATTTTTCGGCAAACTCGGCTGCCATATTTCAAGGTAAAGTACGGCTTTTAGAGCGGACTACCAAGCAATGTGCATCATCTTGCAGGTTTCTCTTCAAATTTGATGCCGGTTTACTGCGAGTTTAGAACTCGTTCCAACATGACGTAATCATGGGCCATGCCTTGTTCAACCCATGAAGCTACACTCGCTACCACCTAACTGGGATAATGAGATGGATATTCGCAAAGTCAAAAAACTGATTGAGTTACTCGAAGAATCCAATATCAGCGAAATCGAAATTCAGGAAGGTGAAGAATCCGTTCGCATCAGCCGACACCCCAATGGCACCAACTGGCAATCGCAGCCGATGCCGCACTATCCGGCACCCACTTCACCCATGCCTGCGGCACCCATGCCTGCAGATGCCGAGCCGGCAGAACAGCAATATCGTGGCGAAGCGCTCAAGTCACCCATGGTAGGCACCTTCTACCGTAGCCCGGCGCCGGGTTCCAAATCGTTTGTCGAAGTTGGCGACACCGTCAAGAAAGGCGACACCGTCTGTATCGTGGAAGCCATGAAAATGATGAACCAGATCGAAGTGGATCGCGACGGTGTCGTGGAAGCCATTCTGGTCGAGGATGGCGAGCCGGTCGAATTCGATCAGCCGATGATCGTGATTGCCTGATCTTTCATTTCTGACACGGGTGGATTCTCCCATGCTCGACAAGGTACTTATCGCCAATCGTGGCGAGATTGCTCTGCGCATCCTGCGGGCCTGTAAAGAACTGGGCATCAAGACCGTTGCGGTACATTCCAAGGCGGACCGCGAGTTGATGCACGTTCGCCTGGCGGATGAGGCTGTCTGTATCGGCCCCGCCTCCTCGGCCCAATCCTATCTCAATATCCCGGCGCTAATCAGTGCGGCCGAAGTGACCGACGCAAGTGCCATTCATCCCGGGTATGGCTTTCTTTCGGAAAATGCCAACTTTGCCGAACAGGTGGAACGCTCCGGCTTTACTTTCATCGGACCACGCGCCGATACCATTCGCCTGATGGGTGATAAAGTCAGTGCCATCGAATCGATGAAAAAAGCCGGTGTACCCACGGTGCCGGGGTCTGACGGCCCTTTGGGCGACGATGAAAGCGCCACTCTGGAAACCGCGCAACGCATTGGTTATCCTGTCATCATCAAGGCTGCTTCCGGTGGTGGTGGGCGCGGCATGCGGGTGGTACATACCGAGGCCCACCTGCTTTCCGCGGTCAATGTCACTCGCACCGAAGCCCATTCGGCGTTTGGTGATGGCACGGTATATATGGAGAAATTCCTGGAAAAGCCACGCCACGTGGAAGTTCAGGTACTTGCCGACGGCCAGGGCAACGCTATCCATCTGTATGACCGTGACTGCTCCTTGCAGCGTCGTCATCAGAAAGTCCTCGAAGAAGCCCCCGCCCCCGGCATCGACCCCGAGGCGCGCGCCAAGGTGCTCGAAGCCTGTCGCCAAGCCTGTATCACGCTCAATTATCGCGGCGCCGGCACTTTCGAGTTTCTTTACGAAGATGGTAAATTCTTCTTTATCGAAATGAACACTCGCGTTCAGGTCGAGCATCCGGTCACCGAAATGGTAACCGGTGTGGATATCGTCAAGGAGCAGTTACTGATTGCTTCCGGCCAGCCACTTTCCTATCGCCAGGAAGACATCACGCTCAACGGCCACGCTTTCGAATGCCGTATCAACGCCGAAGATGCCCGTACCTTCATGCCGTCTCCCGGCAAGGTCACCTTGTATCACGCCCCAGGCGGCCTGGGAGTGCGCATGGACTCGCATCTTTACACCGGTTACACGGTACCGCCCCACTACGACTCCCTGATCGGCAAGCTGATCACCTGGGGAGCGAGCCGCGACATTGCCCTGACCCGTATGCGCAATGCGCTGGACGAGCTGTTGGTGGAAGGCATCAAGACTAATATCGATTTGCAGAAAGACCTGGTGCGTGACGGCTACTTCCGCCAAGGCGGAGTCAATATCCATTATCTGGAAAAAAAGCTCGCCTCCTAACTTTTCGTATAAAAGCTAGTCTGGCAAGCGTCGCCGTCTTATCGCTCGTTTCATAGGGAGATCACCCATGGCCTGGCTGCAGTTGAAAGCCCGCGTCGCACCGGAGCAGGCCGACCGTCTGGAAGAGTTGCTGCTTGCCGAAGGCGCCACCGCCATCAGCTTGCAGGACGCTCATGACGACCCGGTATTCGAGCCCGAGCGGGGCACCACCCCCTTATGGCAGGATACTATCCTGACCGCGCTTTACGATGACCTGGAAGCGGTAGACAGCATGCTCGAACGTCTGAACGCCGCCTGGTCTGTACAGCTGCCACAAGAACCGTGCCCGGAAATCGAGTATGAATTGCTCGCCGACCGCGATTGGGAGCGAGAGTGGATGGACGACTTCCAGCCGCTGCGGATGGGTCAGCGTCTATGGATTGTACCCAGCTGGCACGAACCACCCGACGCCGAGGCGGTCAATCTGGTGCTCGATCCCGGATTGGCCTTCGGCACCGGAACCCACCCTACGACGGCCCTGTGCCTGGAATGGCTGGACTCCCTGGCCGTCAACGGCGAGCTCGAAGGCAAACGGGTGCTCGATGTAGGCTGTGGCTCGGGAATTCTGGCCATTGCCGCCCTGAAATTGGGTGCCGCCCATGCCCAGGGCACCGATATCGATCCCCAAGCACTTCAGGCCAGCCGCGATAACGCCCTGCGTAACACATTGCCGGAAAGCAGCTTGACGCTGTGCTACCCCGAACAGCTGTCCGGCGATGTTTATCCGGTTGTGCTGGCGAATATCCTGGCAGGACCGCTGATACAACTGGCCCCTACGATTGTGGGCCACGTGGCAGCGGGCGGCTACCTGGCACTTTCGGGAATTCTGGCCCATCAGGCCGATGAAGTGATCACCGCTTACAGGGCCCAAGGCTTGATCATGGATGATCCCGCCATTCGCGAAGGCTGGGCACGTCTCACCGGGCATCGCGCCGTCCTGAACTGAACCGGCTTTCAAGCTAAAGGAACCCCGTTGCTGGACAGCAGAGCAGACGCTCCGGCCTTCACCCTGCTGCCCAGTCGGCGTATCATACGTTTCCTTGAAACCCACCTGCCCTTCAATTACATAGCTACTAACGCCATGAGTCTTGCAAGCCCTGCCGTACCCGCCATTGGCCCTTATGCGCTTCCCAACCGGGTTATTCTAGCGCCGATGGCCGGTGTCACTGACCGCCCGTTCCGTCAATTATGTCGGCGCCTGGGGGCTGGGCTGGTGGTGGGGGAAATGGTGACCTCGGACCCCAGCCTATGGCATACCCGCAAATCACGCCTGCGCATGGATCACCAGGGCGAACCCTCGCCGCGCATCATTCAGATTGCCGGTGGCGATGCGGCCATGCTGGCCGAGGCCGCTCGCCTCAATGCCGCTCAGGGTGCCCAGATCATTGACATCAACATGGGCTGCCCGGCCAAGAAAGTCTGCAATAAGGCAGCAGGATCGGCCCTGTTGCGTGATGAAACCCTAGTGGCCGAAATCCTTGAAGCGGTGGTCGCTGCCGTGGATATTCCCGTCACCTTGAAAATTCGCACGGGCTGGTGCGAACAGAGCAATAATGGCGTAGTGATTGCGCGTCTTGCCGAGCAGGCAGGCATACAGGCTCTTGCCGTCCATGGCCGGCATCGCCAGCAGCGCTACACCGGGCAAGCCGAATACGACACCATCGCCGACATCAAATCCCGGGTGTCGATCCCGGTATTCGCCAATGGCGATATCGACAGCCCCGAAAAAGCTGCCGAAGTACTGGCTTATACCCAGGCCGATGCCCTCATGATCGGGCGAGGAGCTCAAGGCAACCCCTGGATTTTTCGCCAAATCGAACATTTTCTGGCACACGGCAATCACTGGGCGGCGCCCTCTTTGCGCGAACGCCGCACTGTGCTGAGCGAACATATTACTGCTCTGCATACATTTTACGGCAACCATATGGGTGTGCGTATCGCGCGTAAGCATCTAGGCTGGTATCTGATGGCTGATCCACAGTTTAGCCCCACTCAGCAACACAGCCTCAAATGTCATTTCAATGCCATTGACACGCCCCTTGCGCAACTTGACTGGATTCAGGCCGTCATGGCTGAGGATCCTAGTTCGCGTCTATTACCCAAAGGAAGCCATGCTGCATGACACACCGCCAAGCTCTGTCGAGTGCGCCGTCTTCCAGTGATACGCCGGAAACGATGGTGACATCCCCCCTCGCACCACGCCCTCAGCCTCTTCGTGAAGCGGTCGAAGTGTCCATGCGACGTTACTTCGAACATCTTGACGGCAGCGAGGCAAGTGACCTTTACGCCATGGTAATGGCGGAAGTCGAAGCCCCCTTGCTGGCCTGTGTACTGGAACACACCCAAGGCAATCAGACGCGCGCCGCCAACGTGCTGGGGTTGAACCGCGGTACCTTGCGCAAGAAGCTGAAACATTACGGACTCATCGACAGCGAAGCGCCCTGATCGCAAATTGACGCGAGCCAGGCCTTTGCTTTTCTTTCATCGTCTCACACGAGCACCTTCATGGCTGAAACCACCCCATCTCCTGTTCGCCGCGCCCTGATCAGCGTCTCCGACAAAAACGGCATTGTGGAATTCGCTCGCGGATTGAGCGAGCGTGGTATTGAATTGCTATCTACCGGCGGCACCTTCCGCTTGCTGCAACAGCAGGGTATTGCGGTAAAGGAAGTTTCCGAGCATACCGGTTTTCCGGAAATCATGGATGGCCGAGTCAAAACCCTGCATCCCAAAATTCACGGCGGCATTCTGGCTCGTCGCGGCCAGGACGATGCCGTGATGGCCGAGAACGATATCGTCCCGATTGATATGGTCGTGGTGAACCTGTATCCCTTTGCCGATACCGTGGCCAAGCCAGACTGCAGTCTGGAAGACGCCATCGAAAACATCGATATCGGTGGACCTACCATGGTCCGCGCCTGTGCCAAGAATCACGCTTACACGACGATTGTGGTAAATACAGGTGACTATGCCCGCGTACTGGGCGAGCTTGCCGCTCTGGATGGCAGCGTCAGCGATGCAACGCGCTTTGATCTAGCGGTCAAGGCTTTCGAGCATACCGCCGGTTATGATGGTGCCATTGCAGACTATCTGGGCCGCCGAGTCGCCGAGGGCGAAGAAAACTTTCCTCGCACCTTTAACATGCAGCTACATAAAAAGCAGACCATGCGCTACGGAGAAAACCCCCACCAGCGCGCCGCTTTTTATGTCGATGAAAACGCTCAAGCGCCGAGCGTGGCAACCGCCGAAATCCTGCAAGGCAAGCCCTTGTCATTCAACAATGTAGCGGACACCGATGCAGCGTTTGAGTGCGTCAAGGCGTTCAACGACACTGCTTGCGTGATCGTCAAGCATGCCAATCCTTGTGGCGTTGCAGTAGGCAATACGGCGCTGGATGCCTATGACAAGGCATTTGCCACCGACCCCACCAGTGCCTTTGGCGGCATTATCGCTTTCAATGTGCCACTGGATGCCGACACAGCCCGGGCGATTGTCGATCGCCAGTTCGTGGAAGTGATTATTGCCCCGGGGGTCTCGCAAGAAGCCGCAAGCATCGTGGCGGAAAAGAAGAACGTGCGCTTACTGGATGTCAGTGCTCACTGGCCAGGCACTCAGCAAGCTGGACTGGACTTCAAGCGAGTCAATGGCGGCTTGCTGGTACAGGAACGTGATGTGGGCATGGTCACCCGGGAAGAACTCACCGTGGTCAGCCAGCGCGCACCCACCGAGCAGGAACTCCGCGACCTGGCATTTGCCTGGCGGGTAGCCAAATTCGTCAAGTCCAATGCAATTGTCTATGCCATGAACGGTCAAACCATCGGTGTCGGTGCCGGACAGATGAGTCGCGTCTACTCTGCGAAGATCGCGGGCATCAAGGCCGCCGACGAGGGCTTGTCGGTACCCGGCTCCGTGATGGCGAGTGATGCTTTCTTCCCCTTCCGCGATGGCATCGATGCCGCTGCCGCTGCCGGCATTACAGCGGTCATCCAGCCGGGGGGTTCCATGCGTGACCGGGAAGTCATCGACGCCGCCAACGAAGCGGGTATTGCCATGGTCTTCACCGGCATGCGTCATTTCCGCCATTAAGCAATTTTTGCTATCAAGACATTTTCGCCACTCAAGTAAGCGGACCTAAAAACCTCCCGTCGAGCACGCGACGGGAGGTTTTTTATGGGCAAGGTGTTTGAACCAAAATCTCTTGAACAAGAATTTTCTAGAAACAAGAACCTTTGACTAGCCCAGATCGATGCACATGTACTTGGTTTCCAGATATTCCTCCAGACCTTGATGGCCGCCTTCACGGCCCAAGCCCGATGCCTTGACCCCACCGAAAGGCGCCGCCGCATTGGAAATCAAGCCGGTATTGATACCCACCATGCCGTATTCCAACGCTTCTGCCACACGCCATACGCGTGCCATGTCCCGAGAGTAAAAATACGAGGCCAGGCCAAACTGAGTATCGTTGGCCATTTCCACGGCCGTTTCTTCGTCATCAAAAGGAAAAACTGCCGCCAAGGGACCGAATGTTTCCTCCTTGGCCACTTTCATGTCAGAGGTGGCAAAGCTGACCAGCGTGGGGGTGAAGAAATTCCCGCCCAAAGGATGAGGATGGCCGCCCAGCAACAGCTCGGCCCCGCGATCGACCGCATCCTGAACATGCTCACTGACCTTCTTCACGCCGTCTTCATCGATTAGCGGGCCAATGTTGACACCGGATTGCGTGCCATCACCGACTTTCAATTCGCTGTTCATGGCGACGGCGAGTTTCTCACAGAATGCATTCACCACGCTCGACTGCACCAGAAAGCGGTTGGTACAGACGCAGGTTTGCCCTGCATTACGGAATTTAGCGGCCATTGCGCCTTCCACTGCGGCATCCAGGTCAGCATCTTCAAAAACGATAAAAGGCGCATTGCCGCCCAGTTCCAGCGAAATTTTCTGGATATGCTGCGAAGCTTGAGCCATCAATTTACGACCGACTTCAGTGGAACCGGTGAAAGTGATCTTGCGAACTAACGGTGACTCCGTTAATGCCTGGGCTATTTCGCTCGCCTTTCCCGGCACCACATTGAAGACGCCGCGAGGAATGCCTGCCCGTTCAGCAAGATACGCAAGCGCGGTTGCGGAAAACGGAGTCTGGCTGGCCGGTTTGACCACAATGGTGCAACCCGCGGCCAAGGCCGCGCCTGCTTTGCGCGTTATCATCGCCGCAGGGAAGTTCCAGGGAGTGATCGCCCCCACCACTCCTACCGCTTGCTTGGTCACCACAATGCGCTGATTGGGATTGGCCGCTGGCACGGTTTCGCCATACACACGCCGGCCTTCTTCGGCAAACCAGCGCAGGAAACTGGCCGCATAGGCAATCTCCCCCGCAGCCTCCTTGAGAGGCTTACCCTGCTCAAAGGTCATCAACATGGCAAGATCCTGCTGGTGTTCCAGCATCAGGTCATGCCATTTCAGCAACATGTCGGCACGTTCTTGCGCAGTCAATCCCCTCCAGGCAGGCAGGGCGGCATTCGCTGCGGCAATAGCTCGCTCGGTTTCCGCCCGGCCCAAGCGAGGAACATCTCCCACCTGCTCACCGGTGGCCGGGTTGAGCACGTTGATCTGCTCGCCGCTGTCAGCGGCTACCCAACTGCCGTCTATATAGGCAAAGGGGCAATATAGCTGTGTTTCCTTGAGGGCTTCCATGAAAAACTCCTGGCCGGGTTGAGGCCTAACGGCAAATTGGTCTTCTCATGCTAAGACGAAAACCGGTGTTGAACCAAGTTCTGCTTTACAGCATGGCCCGACACCCAGCCCTATTCCACCCTCAATTCACCAACATGAGGAATTCGTGACGCGTTGCCTGGTCATCACGAAAAGCACCCAACATCACCGAGGAGGTCATGCTTGAGTTTTGCTTTTCCACGCCGCGCATCATCATGCATAGATGACGCGCTTCGATGACCACAGCGACCCCTCTTCCTTGTGTCACTTGCTGAACAGCTTCGGCAATCTCGCGGGTAAGATTTTCTTGGATCTGCATGCGCCGAGCGAACATGTCGACGATTCGCGCAAACTTGGAGAGTCCCAGCACCTTGCCATCAGGCAAGTAAGCAATGTGACATTTTCCAATAAAGGGCAACAGATGGTGCTCACACATGGAGTACAACTCAATATCTTTTACCAGCACCATTTCATCGGTCTGGGAGGCAAATACTGCTCCATTGACGATTTGCTCGAGTGACTGATGATAACCAGCGTTGAGAAACTGCATTGCCTTGGCAGCTCGTTTGGGGGTCTCTCTCAAGCCCTCCCGGTCAGGATTTTCTCCCAACCCCGCAATGATATGGCGATAGTGGTGGGCAAGTTCATCGGTCATGTCGGGCCTCTTGGGATTACGCTGCGACACAATGAACCATTTAGCCCGGTTCACTGCAATCGGCATAGGTAATGCTGTGTCAGGCGGTGCTTCATGCGAGCACCACTCATTTTTTTACCATACAATAACTATACCTTAATTTATTATTGTATAATAAAACAGTGTTCTTCTGATTATTCTAACGCACCTTACCTGTCTGTGGCAGAGTGCCGCGCCATGGCAGCCCCATCGACTTGGCCTGTGCTATCATTATTTTGCATACACTAAGCTTGCGTTCATTGATCTTTGTGCAGCTTAGATACAGGTTTCACTATCGAGAGTCCGTCATGATGCCAATATCTCCTTCCCTCTGGTTATCCGCTCTGAGCGTTTCACTGCTTGCCTTGCCCTTGAATGCCGCAGGAGCGACGTTAACATTGCCCAGCGATGCTCGGATTGGCGTTGAAGTCATCAATACTCTGAGCCTGAGTGCATCTACGCCCGAACACAACGAAATATTGCTGCATCCTGCGGAAGTTGCCGGGACCTCACACACACTTCCAGATTATTGTGTGCTAGTGGCAAATGCACGCTTTGAAAACCAGCGGGTGCGTATCACCACGCAAGACGTCACCTGCATCAAAGCGACGTCCAACGAGAGTGAGATTTTTTCGGGAGAAATCAGTGCCGCTGCCTATGCAGAAGACGGGCGCTATGCTCTGCCCTGTGGCGATAATGGCTGTACGTTAAAACCTGGCCAAGGCTTTCTCCTGCACTTATCCGAGGATGTAGCAATCGAGGCACAAGAAAACGTTTCCGCCAAAATCAATCAAGAACGGCGCCAAGCTGATGGTACCGGTGTGGCTAACCCGATCCCCGCCGACAGTCCCTCTCCTGAAACAGCTATTGAAGCGCTTGGTGACCCAGACGCCGAATAACCGCCAAGCCTCCTCAAGCCAACCACGGCTGGTGTCGATCGAGCACCAGCCGCTGCTGTTCCAATTGGCGAATATGCTGATCCCAATAGCCACTGTCAGCCAACCAAGGAAACGCTGCCGGAAAAGCCGGGTCAGACCAGCGTGAAACCAGCCAGGCACTGTGACGAATCAAGCGGAGACTGCGCAGGGGTTCGATCAGTGCCAATTGGCCATGCGGAAATTCACCAGCCTGTTCATATCCTTCCGCCATTTCACTCAATTGGGCGCGCCACTCTGCCGGGTCGCCGATAGGCAACAACATCCATATATCCTGTATGGCTGGCCCCATCAGGCAATCATCGAAATCCACCAAGGTAAAATCTTCGCCCCGTCCGAGAATATTGCCCAGGTGGCAATCGCCATGACAGCGAATCAATTGGTCGGCAGGCCAGGCAATATCCTTCAGCACATTATGTAAATTATTGGTAATGGTCTCATAGGCACGGCGCTGATGACGCCCCAGCCAGTCACTGGCAAGTACCCGTTGCTGGGCCTCGATAACCTGGCTATCCAGGTCGAGTACCGGCCGGTACTGAAAACGTTTGCGTCGGGAGACCTGGTGCAAGCTCCCCAAGAGCTCCCCCAAGGCATAGAGATGAGCAGGGTTATCCAATTCCGGCGCCTGGCCAACTTTCTGAGCGAACAAGGCAAATCGAAACGTTCGAAAATGATGCAAGGTGCGGCCTTGCTCATCTTTCCAGGGAGCTGCTACCGAAACCCCTGCCGCTGCCAGCTCCAGCAGAAAATCATGCTCTTCCTGGATACAGGCGTCGCTCCAGCGCTGGGGACGGTAGAACTTGATCACCCAGCCCTGTCCTTTTTCATCACGAAACAACAACACACGATTTTCGTAACTGTTCAGTGCGAACGGCTCTCTTTCCGGCCATATACCCACTGACTCGGCAGCGGCCATGACATACTCGGGCGAAAGCTCGCCAAAAGGATGAATTACTTGAGACATTATCCGTCAGCCTATCCTGTGCTAATTGCTCTATCGTATCAGGCCTGCTGCAAGGGTGTTCGAGCAATTGCCCACACATCGACTCGCTCGGCACCGGCTTGCTTGGCAGCGGCTGCCAGCGCATTGACCGTGGCGCCGGTCGTCATCACGTCATCGACAATCGTTACATGCAACGGAAGCGGCGCCTCAAGATAAAATGCCCCCTGCAAATTCTTGAAACGTTGCCGCCGATTGAAGGCACGCTGACTCTGGGTGCTGTGCAGGCGCTCAGCATGGATCAAAGGCAAGCAATACTCACCGGCTAATTTCTCTGCCAACCACGCCGCTTGGTTGAAGCCTCGCTCGCGTGCCCGGCTCATGTGCAAGGGAACAGGCAACAAGGCATCGGGCAAGCCTCCCTCCTTTCGACCACTCAAGAAAAGCTCAAGGAGCAAATTTCCCGCACGCGGAGACGCCTGGAACTTGAAGGCCTTGAGCAAGGCACCCACAGCGCCCTGATACAACAAGGGCACATCGGCAGTGTCGAATTGTGGTGCTGATAGCAGACAATGCCCGCAGCGGCGTCGAAAACTCGATGTGCCAACGCTTATATTTGGCCCTAGGGGTTCGGCACATTGGTAGCAAGCGGTGTGATTCCAGGCCAGTCCTCGATAGCACGCCTGACACCAAGGCGATCCTGCTGCGGTTGCCGTCAAGCAAAATTCACAATAGCCCGGCAAGCTGCGTCGTAGCCAACCCTGAGCCGCTTCTTGCCATCGCTGAGCCTTCAACCACTCTTGAATAGCTGCTGCGCGGCTCCGGCATCCTGCCAGTGTCTGGTGCATCAGGTCTCCCTAGCATAGCGCCCCATCGTCTTACTCTTTGCTTATAGTTGCTGTTTGCTTATATTAGCACCTTAGCCAAATATAGCGGCGAACTCACTACCCAAGGCAGCATTTTCAAATTGACTTTTTCTTTAAAACCAGTAGAATTCGCTTCGATTATGCGGATGTGGTGGAATTGGTAGACACGCTAGATTTAGGTTCTAGTGCCGTAAGGCGTGGGAGTTCGAGTCTCCCCATCCGCACCAGGTTATTCTAAGCCCCTCTAAATCATAACTTATTGAGTCTAAAAGGCTTCATGCCGTGGAAGGTGTCACACTTCGGTGCGACATTCGGAACCACACATGGCCTACGGAAGTTACCTGACTCGAAGTCGTCACCAGACAACCTTCTATGCACGGATCGTCATACCGGCAGATCTGCGTAGACAGTTCGGTGGAAAGCGAGAAGTCAGACACAGCTTAAGAACCGCCTGCAAGGCCACAGCCAAGCGCCGTGCAATGAAAATATGGCTGACCTTCCAGGATTTCTTTGATGCCTTGAGGAATGATCAGTCAGTGGACGATTTCAACACCTCTCAGGGCGCGCTAGCCGCCCTGAATGAGCTTCTCCGGGGAATAAATAACCGGAGCAATAGCCCATCTCAAACGCCCCCAGAACGCCCCACAGAGCCATCTCAAGCCTTCCTGCCCCCTCAGGTAGCTTCTGACCCAATCGTTGACATGTCGGAAGACGGACTGATCTTCCGCTACGTGAAGAGCGTCTACCGTGGCCAGGTGTTCGAATCCGATTCCGGATGTCCAAAGATCGATCAGGCCGCAGTCAGGGACTTCATGGATGACATTGATCGCCGACTTGGTCCCATTAGCGATACCTCCCCCACTCCCGAGCAGGCCAGTCACCCAGAGTCGACGCGAAAGCCGTTTGCTGAAGCTGCTGATGACTATCTCGATCAGTATCGCCGCGACCGTGAATACGACAACACACTCCGGATGAGCACATATGATAAAGCGTCCCGTGACGCCACCTTCTGGAAGCACTACTTCGAAGGACGGGACCTTCAGGGTATCGGCATTCCCGATTGTCGAGAGGCAGAAAAGCACTGTCGCAACTATCCAAAGAACGTTGATGCTAAAGTCGCCGCCGCTATGTGCCGGACGGAGCATGGAAGGCCGACAACTGGCGCGCAGGCCACCAAGACGCGGCTTCATACACTCAAGAAGGTTTTTGCCCACGCAGTCAAATATGGCTGGATCAGTTCAAACCCTACAGAGGTCATCGACACAAAACAGAGGCGCGGAACCAACGACGTCGACAAACACCCCTTCGGCACCGGAGAGCTGCAAAAAATCTTCCCCGGAGCAAGTTACGGAGAGGGCTTCTTTCCAAAGCCAACCAGCAGAGAGCCTGGCTACGATGCCGCCAAGTTCTGGACGCCATTGATTGCTCTGCTGTCCGGGGCTCGTCTTGGTGAAATCATTCAGCTGGAGCTCGGCGACATCAAGAACGAAGACGGTATCTGGTTCTTCGATATCACTACCGAAAGCTCCAACGAGAGTAGTGGAAAAGAGCTGAAGACAAAGAGTTCCCGCCGGCGTGTGCCCATCCATTCGACGCTCATTACCATCGGCTTGCTGGATTATGTTCGGGAAAGACGAAAGCACCCATCAACTCCCATTGGACTCTTCGACCAGTATTGCCGAGGCGCCCAGCCCAAAGGCAAGAAAATCACTGAGTGGTTTAAAGGGGGCCCCAACGGAGTAGACAGACACGGGAAGCATCGCTATCGCTATGGATACCTTGATCGACGTGGCGTCGCCTGTCGGCCCGATCAGCGAGAGGATGGCTCGAGCGTGTCGTTCCATTCCTTCCGCCATACGTTCGCTGATGCTGCCCGGCGCGGAAAACTCCCAGGGGGAGAGGCTATCCGCGACGAAGATATCCGCTGGATACTCGGGCATGGCAGTGCATCCATGACATCAAGATATGGCCACGGCCATGACATGGAGTTCCTGAAAGCTATGGTGCAAGCAGTAACCTACCCTGAGGTAGACCTCGATTCGATCCAGTGGGAAGCATTCAAGACCAAGTGGTGCATCAGCTCGGTCAATACCTGAAGAAAAAACTTAAGACTACTGACTCCCAAAGTCATTTGACCCAATGGTCGGGCTCGAACAGATACACTGTTTCCAACGGTGGAATTTCAATAACTTAACCACCACCGACCATTCAAGAAAATCCTAAAATGTCACACCCAAGTGACTGATGCATGAAAATTTATATTAGCTAATTGATTACAGAGGCAGGCAAGTCCTGGCCGATCCTAACCGCATCAGACTGATTGTATTGCTGTCAAAAAGCAGACTGAACATCAGGTTCCTGCACAGGCCCAGGCGACACACTATAGCAAGGAGTTAGTTCGAGGAGATCCACCGGCCAACTCTAGATCTAGGCGCAGTGCTTGGTAGCATTGAGGATAGTCACTATGCAATGCGAACAACCATCCCTACATTTCGCAGAGACCTTGGACGATGCTTGCAAACCTCTACTGAAAAGGATAGCCTTTTTAGTAAGGGTGCCTCCCGGAGTTGTGAACGGCTCACTCAGGCAGCGATAACCATACGTTAGTAGCCAGACATCTCACTAGCCAGGGCTCAAAGCTAGTGTTTAAACGTTCTCCACTTGCACCAATATGCCCTACACGTGATGGAGTCTGTAATGACTAACCTGACTATGATTAGCCAGTCAATATATGGTATTCAGCGCTATCTCAACGACAGCGGGCTCCCGTTGAAAGTGGGACATGTGCGCGAACTGCTGGCTGCATCTCTAGGCTTCAAAAGCTTTGCCTCGCTTAAAAATGCTTGGAAGCAAGAATTCGAAGAAGGTGACTTCCAAGAAGCACTCTTTGTTCTCGATCAGCAGACTTTCGATCATCGCGCTCTCAAGCTTGGCCACAATGCCAACGCTGAGCTGAATGATGCATTCCTACAGGGAATCCAGCTCGAATGGCGTGATCGCTTCACTCCCGACTTGATCATTGAATGGGAAGTTGGAGAGGCGTTAAATCAAGTTCCCGACATTTGTGAATACCCCTTGGATGACCATTTCAGCGGGGAGATTGCTTCAAGTAATGCCATCATGGATGACGAAGAAATTGACCCATTCACCGCCCTCCTACCATCAGGACCACTATCCAATTTTGTTGATCTCGGAATTGGATACAGCGCGAATATGGAAGCACTCGATGATAAGCCGTTCACCACTTTCATGGAGAATTACTCCAAAGACGGCATGAGTGGGCAGCTTACTGCTCAGTTTTCAACAATAGGATTTCGTGGACTAATTTTCATGGGCTTTGAAGGCGGAAACACATACTGACCTGACCTGCTATGTTCAAAGCCAGCCCTACTATAGGGCTGGCATTTCACCCAAGGTCTAATAGTAACGTTAGCCAGCATCTGCACTTCTGCCAAGCTTCAAGATCTGCGCGAACCCCTTACGCAGGTCATCGCCAACTTCGGGGTCACTTCCCTCTGTTGAATGACGCCAGACCTCCAGAACGCAACGCTCATTGCTCGTCGCTAGAGGCCCGAAGCACTGCTCAACAACCTTCAATGTCTCAGGGATATACTCCTGCATCACGAGTCGAAGCAGCCACACCGGGTCTACACCAAGTGCATTTGCGAATAGCTCCACTTTATCAACCGGAAGCCTGGTTCTCCCCTTTCTAATCATCGTAATAATATTCGGATTATGGTAGTTAATTTCACCTGCAAGCTCCCGGTTCGTCATGCCCAATTCCGCTTGACGCCTTACAACGAAATCTGCAACTCTTTCAGCCATATCTACTCTCTTTTTCAAGTCATTCAACACAAAAACATGATGACTCATAGTGTTCTGGCAGAAACGTCTATTTATGAAGAGAAGACAAAACTAAAGTTATTCGTTTTTATCCATTGCGCCCTACCACCTGAGTTCCGCGACGGTCTTAGTGAACGTTAAAAGATCCAGAAAGCTGCTTTAATCGAAGCAAGAACCCCTTCCCATTTCTAGTCTCCGTCTCTTGAAGCACTCGATAGCAATTGCAGACAGTAATCGAAACGTCAATTTTTCTGACCTTTACCCTCCAAGTATAAGAGCCTTGATGATCTCCCTGTAAGGCACTGTCAAACAGACCTCAAACGCAGGATCACTGGGACTTCCCGACAAATCTAACGGCACTCCGTTTGCGCTCCGGATACGTCACAGCAACGTCAAAAAATCCACACTCAGCGGGAAATGCTCTAAAAGCGCGTCTAAGCGCTTTCTAGCTCAAACGTGATAAACTAGACAGCTCAAAAGAGAACGCAGCTCAGAGACATATCCCAGCTCGATTCCGACACGCTCACGCTACAGTCGAGCGATCCACTCTCCGGATCAGCACGAGAATAGGGATCGAAGCGTCAAATTAGGACCAGTTACTCGCAACTTTTGAACACCACAGGATTAAGGTTGGCCTGCCCAAGCCAGGGTCAGGCTCCCGCCGCCCCGCCTAGTTTCACTCTCCACGGCTCAGCCCTATCTCTCTGTCTATCTGTATATCTATGTTCTTCGGAGAGAGGTGTTTAATAGAGGGAATAAGGCATTTACTACAAAAACTCTGCCTCAGCCTGTCTGATCCTTGGATGAGACGGTCTACTCCCCTCGTAGGCTCAGGCGAAAACCTCAACCGGCTAAGTCACTTTCCGTCCAAGCTATCGCCTGATCTTACGTTGTTTCAGTCGCTTGAGGCCGGCATGCCACCGAGGACCAACAACCATCCAACGGTAAGAACAGAGTTCAATTAATAATCTAGAGTAGCCGGCCACCTCTATGGAATGGAAATATTTTCCATATAACCGCATCAGAATCCACAGGCAGCTCTGAAAGGCAAAATACTCCAAAGATACGTTCATCTAGCGGTGTGAGTCCCATGGTAGACCGGTAGCAAGCGAGGCCGGCAAGCCTTGCACCGTGGCACATTAATCACTATGACTTTGGATACATGAACAGGGCATGGGCAACCAAAAAAAGCGCTTCACGAACGATGCCAGTAAATGGGGAATGAGTTCAGGGCACACATACCTGCGGCAATACAAAGGTCAGATACAAGCCGACGACATTAGCGAGATCGGGAGGTCAGGTAACTGGGGATTGCCGCCTTTGTCATCGCGACTGTCCCGCCGCCGAACCTTGCACTGCCGAAAAAATCGGGAAAGGCTCTGCCTACATATCGCTATCGGGGGCCGCGGGCATTGTCGCGGGTCGAAACATGGCAAATTGGGAAAGGCTCGCCTTGTATAGTGATGCCTAGAGCCTCGGGTATATCAGTAGATAAGGGAGCGCCATAGAGGTAGTGACCTGCTACCCATTTCCTTGGCCACAGGTGCTATGCTCCCGGCGCCCATGCACTGAAGGGCGGCAGCGTTGGTTCGCGAGTTTCGATCTCACTACTACGTTCGCTACCAGCATGCCAAGTATAAGCAGAGACCCTCCAAAACAGCCACGCTCAAAAATCAGCAAGCGCAACTGATCCATCAATTCAAGGGAGAGAAGCCTTTCTTTCGACGCATTAATGAGACTGATAGTCGCGATTTGCTAGTGTGATTGTTGACTCTAGCGGCTTCAGTCCGGCTGTTGATAGCGTCGTTGGATACGTCCTGTAAGATATTTCCGGCAGGATCGAATCTCGCTCTCATACGAACGCCGAGTTTTCAGTCACAAACGACACGGAGACAAAAAATCTCCATTGTTAATATTTCGCATTCGTGGCATAATCAGAATGTGGTGAAGTAGAGTTCCTCATGGGCAGGTCGGTGACCCGTATGGCTGGGTCCATGAGAGTATGAGAGTGATGAACTGAAACCGTCGAACCGTAGGCGCACTGACAGCAAGACCCTGCTCCCCGTAGCACTTCAGCGCATGAGCTCGTCGACGATTGGAGTAGGTTCAGCACTCGCGGGTAAAGTGAAAGCGACACAGCCCGGTATGCCCGAGGAATGCTCGTGATGGCAACATCGCGGGTCGTCAGACGGGAGTCGCAACGGTGTGGGGAGAGCCTAAAGCACTTATCCTCGCAGCGTGTTTCTGACGTAGTGCGGCATGGTTACCCGAAACCCTGGTTTACATAAATCCAGGGAGGCTTGAGCAGCCTGACCATGTCAACCCCTAATCCGAGGTGTGATCGGATGAACCTTTTCCAGTGGTTGAGGACCAGAGAGACCCTGGAGTTACCGTGAAATCGAGATGCAGAATCTTCGGAGTCTGGTCTTGATAGAGACACCACTCCTCATCCGAGGGTCTTGTTCGGTAACTCGAATCTTTCAACTGGAGGGGCTTTTAGGGAGGCATACCTCTTATGCAAAACCGCTCACCGAGCGGTTTGCATAAGGGGGAACTTTGCCTTAAAGACTCCCAAGATAATAAAACTCCAATAAAAACAGTATATTAACAGTAAAATATTATCCAAAAATTTCGGAGTTGAACTTATCAATTTCGACATAACTTGTGCTCGACACACCAATAACTGCACATTCACCTGCGACCCTGAATTAAGACGTAAGCAACATCTCGGTATTCAATACGACGTTCCCAGTGAAACACAGCTTCACCGTCATTAGTCAGAAACACCTGATACAACGCCCGCAGCGCCTCCCGGAAGCCTCTTCTTCAGCAGTCTCGCATTACCTACCCTTCGACTAGAAAATGCGCTCACGCTGCAAGACGCGCCCGTATAGAGCATCAAAGTTAAACAGCTCACGCAGAACCCCTAGAAAGAATTTTGACTGCTCTGTGCATTGCTACCTATTCGGTTCACCCCCTGAACACCAAACCTTATAGAGGTGAATAAGCTGCTTATCGTTCACTGAAATCCAGCCAAAATTCGGCTCGGCTTTTCAATAAGTGCTTTTCACAGGCGGCATGGAGATACTGAAGTGCTCGGCCATCCAAGTAATGTTTTTGTTGCTGCCAAATGTAATACATAGCTCTCACATAGCTAACGGCAGGACCATTTACGGAAGAACAGCATTGAAAGCTAAGGCTGGAACAACAGATACAGCGAGCGGCTGTGTGATGGGCACCTTCGAATGTTCATTTGTTTGAGTTATAGGGCAAGTGGTTTAGGCTGTTCCGTTTCTGCTTAAGAGCCATGCCATGATTATCAACGCTTATGTAGAGTTTCTTCAAACCGACAAGGTTGCCCAGCGAAACAGCCGGTGGTCATATTGGGACATTAATTCATTGGCCGATCTGCCCTCAGTCGGAGACTTCTTGGGATATGCCGAGGGTGACGCACAGGGCAACTTATCCGAGCCATGCTACCAAGGGATTATCGTTGAACGACATATCAATTACATTCGTGACGCGCTTGATTCTGATGTGTGCGAGGTGACCATAGTGCTTGATACCACTAATAAGCCAGCGATGTAAATGGAACATAAAATGACTCGAATCGCTCTAGAATCGCACAGGTGACAATTTAACTCCGAAGACACCCTATCTTACCCCAGCAAAGGAAAAGCGCTCACACGGCCGATATGAGCGCTTAGCAGATAATATTTTCTTTAAACATACAAAATCATGAAGCTCGTTTCGCCGAAGGTTTCTTTTCTTTCAGCCAGCCCTCTGCCCTCGCCCTGCGCCACGCTCGCTTGACTGACGGCGTTGAGATACCAAAGTGCTCGGCGGTCTTGGCGATCGTCTCATTGTGCTCCCAACGCCAGAGCGCAACGGCCTGATCATCGATTCGCTTCTCACGCCCCAGACGGCGCCCCTCTGCCCTCGCCTTTGTTATACCGGCCATCTGCCGGGCCTTGATGTTGCTTCGCTCTAATTCACCGATCGCAGCGAGCATCGTCAACATCGCCTTACCTACCGGCGTTCCCAACTCGAACCCTTCCCTTATAGAAACAACTGCTACACCTTCCGCCTGAAGCCGCTCGACCGTTTCCAAGACATCGACGGTGTCTCGCCCCAGGCGATCAATCGCGTAAACGACCAAAATATCGCCTTCACGAATGTAGCTCAGTAGATTAGCGAACCCCTCACGACTGGCCGCCTTCGTCGCCCCTGATACCGCGTCGTCGGCAAACCAACGCCCAACCTTATACTTAGACTCAATCTGATGCCGCTGTGCACCTGTCGCCTGTTCGTCGGTGCTGACTCTCACATAACCAATGACCGCTCCCATCGCTTTTTCTCCAATCCTTATATGGTCAAATAGTTAGATCACAGTAAAATAGCTGGATCAAAGCATTATCACATTAGTGATCCTGGCAAGCTGCGCTGGAGAGAAGTAGATCAAAAAGTGAACGCTGTGAACCAGCGAAATTCTTGGGCAGCGTTACATGCGGCCATTATTAACAAATTTTTACATTTTACACACAGCCACTTTCAACCAAAAAAAAGCCGACCCCATGAGAGGTCGGCAATTAAAGATCACGAGGCAATTATACAATGGAATCTGATTGGATTCACGAAACAAGGGATGCATCCATCCAGAACGACCAGGATAGGAAAAAAGAAACTTCTCATCACACCGAGCTCTCTGTTATTCCGAAAGAGACCGGAAAAAATGCAACTTTTATAACGCCGAATGACCATGCCTCACACAGCATAAATCCAGCAACCACGCGGTCTCGGGCTTATCGCTATGCTGTCTACGATGACCTTCAACCATTACATGCTTTAACCTACAGACCTATACCATCTTGGAAAGAGAAGAAACTGGTGGAGCAGCTGTGCGGCTCACTGTATCTATCAAGAGAATTGAGAGCCTACTTTTCGGTCTTGAATAACCTAAGAGAAGAACATACAGACTGTGAGCTTGCAGCGGTAATGGTGAGCTTCAGTCAGGAAGCTGCACAGCGCCTTGTCCAAAAATCTTCATCTATAGGCACCACTGAGAATCGACGATCCATTGCTGGAGTGTATGAACTTCTGATTAACAAGAGGTTGAGTGATAGGGGAATACCTGCAGCTTGGTTTGGCATCATAGGCTATCAACGGAATCCGAGAAGAGTTGATTTCCTAACCAACCCATACTCCGGGATGCATACTCACTGCATTGTGGCTTACCACAGAGAAGACAAGGATTTGCTCAAGGAAGTCTTCAGGAAGGACAAAAGTCTAGCAAAGAACTCCATGAGCTGGGATACAGAATACAACGGTGGTCCGATCAACGTCGGAGCAGCAGACTACCTCAGCAAGCATATCAATCAGCCATGTCCTTTCATGGAGACAGGCCGTAACAGGCTATACGCTCCCAATGACCTGAAAAAAATAGCAAAGTTTTCTTATGAACAACGAAGAGCTCTATTCAGGCAAGTTCAAAAAGCTAAACACCGCCTTGGTGATCTGACCCTTCGGGAAGTCCTGCTACTCAGCCAGTTCTACCCAGAATTCCTTGACGAGGCATAATTGTCTGCGCTGTCTGACATAACATAACCATTTGCAATATGCGGTTTGTGCCAGACAGCTTCAGCTAGCTGGTGAAGTCTCTAGCATCAAGCTCTTCCAGACAACTCTCTGAATCACTCCAGAGCGCCCATAAACGCTCCTGTGAGCTTCGATAATATCTGGGTATAGAGCAAGGCTATACCTGATTACGAATCACGCTTCAAGAGCTTCTTAGAGCGTCAAATCACTACCCCTGGACATAGAGAATGATAACACGTATCTGGTGCAAGTTACCGATCTACAGAAGAGGCTAGAAGGATGGTATCACGCCACCGTTTGGGCGATCAGACCAGCAAGTCATCTAAGCAAGCCTTTGAGAATATTGGGTAGTGACCGGGCGCGCGGCCCTAATCAACAACGTGGGGCTTACAGACGGCACCACCTTAGCGAGGCCCTTGGCAGAGCCACTTTTCATCGGAAGCTTATGACATTAGCTGCCTACCTATTTCTAAGTGGGCATCTATATATCCAACGCAAGCAATGACCGCGTGACTCGCCGATGTCATTACCATGATCTACCTAATTGGTGTCTGGTGAGGCACCATCTTTATAACAGAAACATCATCTTTTTCTGCAAGTCCATCTGCAACTTCTTGAAAGGTAGTGGTATAACATATATTCGGAAAACCCGCGTAGCAAGCACCATCTTCTTGGTTCTTCTTTATTACTTTATATACCTCTTCGGAATCCCTTAATCTCCTTATCTCGTAGCTTGCATAGTGTTTTCCCTCTTCTGACAAATTTTTATTCGCAAGCTTTACAGCGGTTTTTTTGCCAGAGCCAGACGGACCATAAAGCACAACAAGGGGACTCTTCTGAGTAAGCAAGGCATTAGCCTTTATAAATTTATCCTTAGCAACCTCAACGATTTTATCTGCACTCTTTTCAATGTCGTATAACATATAGTTCACCATATCTAAATGTTTTAATTAACAGCCTGATTTTAAATATAAAATCCTAACGTATTTAAGGGTCAATCTCCACTCGCTCCACCAAGCTATGACCTACCTGAACCGTGGCTGGATACCTGTGATCGACCCTGAGGATGACCTGCAATACGAGCAGCAGACGTCGGAGGTCGACGAGCTGATGGCCTGGGAAGACTTCCGAAATAGTTCGCCTGCTTATGATTGGCAGTATGAAGACGGCGACGTTGAGCTGGACGACTACCTCGAAGTCGAGGACTTCATGGCTACCGAGACTTCGGAGGGTGACTACGAGCTGGCTGTCCTTGCCGATGAAGCTGCTTGGGCCAGGGAACTCAAGTCACGCGAGCCCAGCGAGCACGAATACGAGCGGACCGTCTCGGAAGCGTCGTTCCTGGCCCGTCAACAGTGGAAAGCGCAGCAACGCACCGAGCGTGAATACGATCTGCTCATGTTGGAGGTCGGTGCCTTCCTTGATCAGCAACGCTGCATGTCATCGGAGCTTGAGGAGGTCGGCCTAGACGAGACAGACGATGACGTCATGGCGTTCATCCGACAGGAGGGGCTGTCTGAGCTTTCTCGGCTGATTGCCGAGCATGCTGGAGAACTCTCGGCAGCGCTACCCTTCACGCTCCACCAGCCTGACAGTAAAGCGTCAGACGATAGCACCATGATCTCGGTGATGACGAAACCGTCGTCTGTTCTGTCTCTCGTCAACACCGACAACATGCTCAGCGACAGCGATGATTGGGCCACACTTACCCCTGCCCTGCTTGATACGCCTCCGAACGTTCGTAGACGCCCCTGTGAGCGTCGTAGGCGTCAAGGAATAGCTAAAACCCATGCTCGAAGACTAAAGTGCACTACAGACGCTCTCTGGGGCATGAGTGAGCTGCGACCGGATATGAACGTGGATCACCGGCAACGGAGCATCGTTCGCCACTACCCAGAGCAACTTCCGGGTCACTTCAGCCGGTCGCCCACGTGTGGTCCTCAGATGCTGAGTGTCAACAAGCTCGTAGCTTTCAGGATACAGGCTGAACGGTTTAGCCTGCTTCAAGCACGGCTGACGGAAGAGAGATTCCGATACTGTGTATCAGCCATACTCGACAGCGTCATCCTTCGAAAAGCCCCGGCGTGCTGTAGGCCACACGCTGGATCAGTCGTTCACGGCCAGTTCTTCGAACTTCCAGGAAGAGACGGGGGGCCTGTCCTCGCGACAAGGCCGTCCGAAACTCTTGGACGACAAAAAACGGAACACCGATAGGAGCCATCCAGGGATCAATTCTTCTGCTCCGCCACACTTCACCGATACCGTGCGGCGGTTCGAAGTCAGGGATGGCACTGCGCCCACGCTTGAGATATTTGGGACTCATATGTTCGTCTTCATTCTGGACGTCGGCAACGCACAGTTCTGACCAGTCATTTCGGTCGTAGGTAAACATGATCACCTTGCAATCGTCACCTTTGAAACGCGCTGGGCCAAGACACGTGGACATGATCTCCAGTTGCAAATGGGCATCGTAGAGCGGATCATCAAGAGAAATAAAAGAGCACCCTGAGTCCGGCGTGACATTGACACCCGCAGACATCCGGACTTCGAAAGACTTCACTTCAAGCTCATACTCCTCTTTGACCGCAGTCACCACTCGTTTACTCGTCTCTTTCTCGGCCATGCTCAACCTCCGCTAGACTCACGCACTGACATGCAAGTATAAGCGTAAGCGACGCGACGAATACTGAAATCCGGCGGTTCACGTTGGGTCAAATCAAGTTGGGACATTATTGATCCTGAGCAACTACACGACGCGCGGAGTCTTTCATAGAACGCTACCTCGCGACTCGCAACAGGCAAGCTGAACTTGTCAGCCACAACGATATTGAGTCACCCCCAAAAGTAACGGTGGACGCTAACTGATAGCTCCATCTTTCAAGGCAGCTGTGCCGTAATCACGAGCTAGACATTGACCTGGAGAACGCGACGATGTGGCTTCTGAAGCTCTGTGCTAGCTTCGACAAGTTCATGGGCTTGCTGGGCAGGCTGACCGTCATGCTCTTCACGCTCTCGCCGATCATTCTGTTCTGCTGGATACTGGTCAAGCTGGCATTTTGATCGAATATCAGTTTTATCAGAGCGTTCTCAAGTTACCAAGCACTGCTGCAAAGACCGGCTACCGGAGACCGTCGTCCCTTACTTAAATGTCCGCAAGATAAACCTGCCGGCAATCAGCGGAATGTCGGTTGCCACGGTGCCGCAGATCACCGTGAACTACGAATACGTCAGGGCTATCAGGCACTCGTTGATCGCTTCGGACAGAGAGGCTGCCTGCTGATCCCGGAACCGCACCTGCCCCGCTCTTTGCCCCAGAGCTAGGTTGAGCTAGACAACCCGTGTAGGGTTGCCTAAGTGGCACCATTCAGCGGCACCGTGGCAACAGCGCTGGATGAACAGCGAACCACAAGCGCAGAGGGAGGGGATCATGAAGGTCAAGCTCAGGAAGGCAGTCGGTGGTGTATGTTTGCTGGCATCCGTTGTGTTGTTGGATGGTTCTATCGTCACCCACAGCAACACCGGCGGCACCTTGAACTTCCAGAGTCACTATGTCGCTCAAGCCTTTGATAAAGCAAGATTCAAGGCTGAGCTGACCAAGGTTCTGCAAAGCGAAGAGATGGTCTCCAATGCGCTCCAGGAATTTAACCTTCCGGCTCCCCACTATGACGTTTATCGAGACCACATGGAGAAACTATGGGGCAACGATCTCGTCGTCAAAGCCATTGTCGATGAGGTGACGGCAATCATTCCCGCCATGAACCTGGATAACCGCAACGATGCCCGAGAGTTCGGCATGCACTACTCAGCTGCATGGTTCCAAGAGAAGGCCATGAAAGGCATCTTGCGCCTGGATAGCGACAAGATTCGCATCCACCTCAAGGTCGCCCAGGGTCTATTCGAGAACAGCCCGCCAGCGCTCTGTCGCGCCGCCGTATTTGACGAGCTGACTGCCCCTGAGTCAGCCCGCTTGGAAATCGGCTATCTGGTGACTCGCCCTCCCTCAGAGGTCCGTAGCTACCTCGGGACTCTCCGCGAGTCAATGATCGCGGAGCTGAGTGACTACCCATCAGTGAAGACTGTTGGCCCCTCTCAGCGTCAGATACTCGATCAGGTGATGGGCCAACGTCTGGCAGATGCTCTGGATGCCCACCCCAACGGGGAAGAAATGTGGGTCGGCCTAGACAACCTCAACGCCATGTCGGATCAAGCGCTCTGCGACCTTACGGCCATCACGATGAAGATCGCTGCTGACGAGCCGGGTGAGGTAGGTGACTGGATGGTTCGTTATATGCTTCAGTAACCTGAGAGAGGCGCATGAGCAGCGGAAGACGGCCCGCTCCGACAGACTAAGGAATCAAACGAATCGAAACGCTGAACGCCTCGTTTTCTATGCCGAGCAGGTGTGGTGAGGTGCTAGACCACCGGCCTGACCAATCCATTCCTGGAAAGCATGACAATCTATTCCTGGCGACCAATTCGCGCGCATGTAGCTACAATAGCGAGGCCAACTATATGCTGCCCGCACTAGCGAAGGAACTGAGAAGTCAAGGAATCAAGCCTGTATGCTCTTTCTTCGGCCGCGAACTATGGGGCGGATCAACGAAATCCCTTGGCTTCGTTGAAGTTTGAAACCAAATTGGTCGGCACAAGCTGATGGAAACCAACAGCTTCAACACCCTGTTATCGTAGCCTAATACCTAGGCTACGGTTTCACCTTCTCTTCCCAAGCCCTGGACTACCTCCCCGAACGATGCCTACCCTTCTTCCAGCCAGACCGGACTGGACATTTCCCTTAGCGATCTTCAGCTTACGTTCGACCTCATGAATTTTTAGCTTTGTCCTCGACCTTGACTCTTCGCTCTTGCAGTTTGGCAAGTTCTTCTTCAACGAACCGAGCTGAGAGTGCAATCGCTCTACATCCGTAGTTCTCGTTTTCCGGCGCTTTTTAGTTGCCATTACGTAATCCCAGATCAATTTCGCCTATCATTCTTACACAAGGTGACTCTTGGCTTTGTCTAAACGACACTTCGTAATCGTGTCATCCGCGATGGATTTTACGATTCCTTATCTATTTATTTCTAACATATACTACAAATAGTCCAGGATTATTCTTCACTGGGGTCTTGAGCACCTCAACATAATCTAGCGATTCAATTAAACCAGAGAGATTCTTGAACCCGTGATTTTTTGGCTTAAAAAGCGGGTCTTGTAGGTAAATCCAGTCACCAACATTTGCTAAATTCGCCCATCCTTTATTATCTGACTTAGCTTTAATCGAAGAAGTAATCAAGGAATAAATTTCATCACTGTTACTCAACTCTTCTTTTGAAAAACTCTTTTTATTTCTTTCACTTTCATTATCATAGAGGCCTTCAAAATTCTTCAATTCACTTTCATCATAAACCAAGAATCCAGTGGCTTTTCCAAAAAAGCTTAGCTCAATAACGCCATGAATCTTCCGTAAGTGCCGCTTATAGTTTTTTTGATCTCTTAACCAGCTACTACAAATCTTACATTTTATATTTTTAAAATCATCTTTTTCGCTAACGCTTTTATTTTCAGCAACCTTTTGGTTAAAAGTTTTGCCATTCACAGGAAAGCTACTGCTTAAGTGTTTCGAAAAAGCACCTTGGTAATATAAACGCTTTCCATGATCATCTACGGGCCAAACAGCTTTAGTTGGTGGGTCGACAAAACACAGGCGACCAACAAATATTCTAGCGTCACCCCTCACTGAGAAAGAGTAAGTTTCACTATCATCAAATTGAGCCTTTAAGCTAGTTGTGCCACTGTAATTATTATAAACACACGAGGCAACAACAACAATTTTAATAGTTGAACCAAAGCCTTTTTCAAGACCATCAAAACTTGTCTTAAGCCTACCTCTACCACTTGTTGAGTGGCCTGTGTCAAAGCAAGCGTGCTTATACCATGGAGGACCGAGAGGTGGATCAAGCCAGATAGAGCCACCGTTATATTTGATGAAAAAAACCTCGCTTTGGCATTTTGGGCAACGCGTTAATCTATTGGCGGTATCGACCTTACTAGTTATGTTTCGCTGAGATTGTGGCAGATGAGCATAATAGCCCCTTCTTCCACCAGGACTTTTCCCTTTATGGCCATCACCACCCCATCCACACCGGCAATCTGGCGGATGGTTCGATGCATTGCACCCCATAATCAACTCCTTGTAATTATTGCTTTATTTTTTTATTAACCGACCCGTCGTGTTATCTATCCGATACTGAGCAATCGTCCCATCCACGATCCGCATAACGGTCTCGCGTGCGGCATTCAGCTCGACGTCAAACCACTCTCGAGGCCGGTAAGTGCCGCCATCTCGACTGTGCAGCAGGACATTAACGCGCTGTTGATGAAGCATTGCGTGAACCAGGTGCTCGAACCGCCTCGGATCGAGGTTGTAGCAGTCGAACGAAGCGACGACCTGGACAGGTGCTTCCAGGTAGGTCTGCTGACGCTCAGCGCCTGATAGCCGACTCTCCAGGGCCTTCTCGGTGTAGCCAATCTTATGGAGGTTGCGAATACCCTTCAGCGCCGGATCGTTGCTGAGCGAGCGTAGGATGTAGATGATCCCGGTGCGCTTGTCGTGATGCGTGATGCCCTGCATAGAATCGAAAGTGCTGTCAGGGCGAAGGATTCGACGCCCTGTCTCGTCCTTGTAAAGCGCTCTTGCTAGCGAACGAAGCAGCAGGTTGGACTCGGTGCCGTTGTCAAACACAACGCGAAGACGGGGATTGAACTTGCGACCGGCTCCGACGCTCTCTGTGCCTACCTGGTCGGTAATACACAGCATGCCGTTGAGCACGAATACCTCACCTTCGTTGATTTGCGATTCCTTCTGGAAAGGCACCGCCTCGGCATCTCCTTCGCGCAGCTCCTCACGCACCTGCTCAAACAGGCCCTCGAAACGGTAGAAGTCATCACAATGTGTGCGCTGTGCGATCTCGTTAGGCATGTCCCGCTCACTTGTCTCGGGCACATGCGTCAGATCGAAGATGGATTCTGCGCTCTCTTCTCCACCGCCCAGGAGTCCAAGGGGGTCGCTATCCCAGATATCATCCAGCGAAGTGACAGCTTCAGGCGAAGCCACCTCTCTCGCAGCTGGAGCAGGCACTGCATCGGAGGGCATGCGATAAGTTTTCTCGTCTTCCCCAGAGTCCTTCCCCTCCGAGCCTGTAGCGCTGCCATCTGGCCTAGCTGACTCCAGATCATCCTCAGAGGCCCGTAGAAGACCGTAGGTATCCCAGCCGACCAGAAGTTCTGCATGCTCAGGGTTCCCTCGCAGAGCGGCTAGCTGCACCGCCAGCATGGCTTCTGACAGGTCATCCGCGTCCTGCTGTGGTTCACGACCGAAATCACGCACGAACGCTTCAATGCCATGAAGAGTCGCGACAAGGCGCTGATCAGCGCTCGGTGTAGAAGCTGGCCTTGGTGCAACGTTCAGAAGGCCAAGTTCATCAGGTTCATCGAAGATATCGTCTAGTGTTGGCTGCTTGGATGGATCTCGATGCGTGCGAATCATGCAGAAGCTCCCAGCATCTTTTCCCGCTTCTTCCGCTGGATATAAGCCAGCGCTTCTGCGTAGCGAACCTCCATGTGATCATCGCTATGCGCCGAGGGCGGACGGCCCTTCTCCTTGGCAAAAGCGTTGATCTTGGGCCACAGAATCACCGCTTCTTCCTCGGTCATCTGCGTGCGGTTACCCACCACAGTGTCCTGAATGGTCTTGAGCACCGAAGCAGTCAACGCTTTGGAGAGGATCTCATAGGCTCCCTGGAAGGGATTAATCTGGTTGATCAAGTCAATATTGAGATGCTCGATATTGACGAACTTCTCACCGATCTTGAGAAACTGCCGGGTGCCCGTGGGCTGGCTGTTATCTGCATTCTCACCGAGGTCGCGGCCATCAGGCGCCGCATCCGGATCGACGGATTGCCCTGCCCCATCGGTTCCATAGACCTGTTTTGGCTCGTGAATCTCAGCTCCTTCGGGCAGCTCATCTTCGCTGAATAAACCGCCTGTCGCACGAGCGCCGATGGTGGTCAGCACCGTCTCACGCAGCAGCTCGCGCTCACAATCGTCCAGGTCCGGATGGAGGCGCTCGATTACCTTGGGCAGCTCAACCTCATTGATCACTTCCGGCTCGACGGCCTCCGTCACCGCTGCAGCCGCCACCTCCGGCTTCTGGAGCAGTGCTGCGATGATGTCCTCTTGCCCCCCTGACTCCAAGATGCTCAATACCTTGTCGGAGACCGGCGCCTGGGTGTCTTCAATGATCACAGTCCCAGGTTCGGCCTTCTCCCCCGCCTGCATTCGCGAACGAGGCTTGAAGGACACGCTAGGGGCCAGCACTTGCTCCATGAGCAACGACACTGTAATCGCCTTGAGTAAGTTGTTGACGCTGACCTTCACATCCTCGTCGTCAGCATTTGGCTCGGCGATCAGGTTGGTGAACTGCGCATGGCTCTTGCCTTCGCTGTCGCGAGTGGCACGGCCAATAATCTGGACGATCTCGGTCATCGAGTTGCGATAACCGATAGTCAAGACATGCTCGCAGAAGGGCCAGTCGAAACCTTCCTTAGCCATGCCCAGGGCGATGATGACGTCGACGTCCTCGGGCTTGGTAACGTTGCGCAGGTATTCCTGGACGTCGCGCCGGATGGGGGTGTCGGTCACCAGATCGGCCACCTTCAGCAGCTTGCCGCTGGAATGGCGCACGGTAACGATGCCGGTGCGGCTGTCCTGCACCTCGACATCGCCCAGCGCATCGAGGATGTGATCTACCTCGCCATACTTGTCCTTGGTGCTCTCGCCGCTGTTGACGTTAGGGATGTGGACGATGGTCTTCTTGGCCGGGTCCAAGACTTCGTGGACCGCATTGATGTATGGCCCTTGGTAGAAGTGATAGCCGATGCCCAGGGACTTCAAATAACGGTATCCGTTGAGCTGCTCGTAGTAGGTGTAGGTTACCTTGTCGAAGCGAGCTTCATCGTCGGGCAGCAGGATCGGCGCGGCGTCGCCTCGAAAATAGCTGCCGGTCATGGCGACGATGTGGGCGTTGGAGCCGTTCATCACATTATCGATTAACCCACCGAGCCGGTTGCTCTCGTCGACAGAGACGTGGTGGAACTCGTCGATGGCCACCAGGCAGTTGTCGAAGTCCGAGGACTTCAGCTTGGCGAAGGCGTAGCGCAGCGTGGCATGAGTGCAAACCAACGTGCGGCTTTGCGGGTCGGCTAAAAAGCGGCAGAAGGTGTCTACCTTGCCAGTGTCACTGCCGGCACGACACAGGTCATAGTGATCGTTGACGTGCCAATCCCACTGGAAACCGTGCGAAGTAAGATCAGTGTTCTTGAATGACGCACCAATAGACATCTCAGGCACCGCCACGATGGCCTTACGAAGCCCAAGATGGTTCAGCTTATGCAGGGCCAAGAACATCAGTGCCCGCGACTTACCGGATGCCGGAGGCGCTTTGAGAAGCAGATATTGGCTATCGCGCTTTTCGTAGGCTCGTGCTTGCATCTCGCGCATCCCCAACGCGTCGCTGCTGGAGCTCTTGCCGGTCTGGGCATACTCGACCTTGATCAGTTCCGCCATGCCTTAGCCCTCCTCGATAACAGCGTTGCGAGATTTCTTGGTTCGACTTGGCTTTGACGCCTTCTCGGCCTCGATTAACGCCTCGTAGCGGGCCAGAAGATACTCCTGGCGCTCAGTGGTATCGCGGAAAGGACGGTCGCGATAGAGCTTCTCCACGGCACTATCCAGCGCCTGATGAGTTTCTAGGAGTTTAATGGGCATCTTGCCTGGATCATATAGTTCTGCAAGGGTCTTATCAGGAGAGGCTGCGCGCTCCAAAATGACTTTTCTTGCTAGCTTTTCAACTTCACTACTCTGCGCCTTACTGGATTCAGGCCATACGAAGGTGTTGTAAACCAATCCTGCCGAATACCTGTAATCACTCTTTATTTTAGCTCCGGCAATTTTTAACCATGCGACATGCATGGCACTACTTAACACTCCAAAAACAAAAAGACTACTTGTCGGGATCAGTAGATTATGATCACCACAAACTACCTCACTCTTCACAATGGACAACGGAATTGTATCTCTTAGTATAGAGCTATGCCTTGGCACAATTATGTATTCATCATTAGGCTGACGAACCTCTCCAAAGCGGTATGGAAATTTCGCCAAATTTTTTGTTGCTTCACGATCACTTGCAAGCCTATGTGACTCAACACTTTTAAACCTCCGGCTAAAAGAAGCAATATTAATAGCCTCCTCACAATCTACCTCATCGACCCATATGCACCACCTTTCCTTTCCATGAAAATACTCACTTGACCCCAAGAATTTCCGGATAAACCTTTTTGCAAAAGGAGTTACTGATATGATTCCGTTTTTTTCGTCAGTGCTGAGAAAAAGCGCACCACCATCGTTCGCCATACTACCAAATCTAATCTTTGGAACTGCAGAAAGAGGCACTCTCCTTGAGCTTACAATCGTATTATCACCCTCGACCAAATAGGGGCTAATATTCTTCACCTCCTTACAGTGCCAGCTACCCTCTAGCCTATGGTATATTTTCTTTTTTTCTACATTTACTCCAAAGCAAATAATAACCACATGCACATTTGCCTTATCCCTCGCCTTGTTATCCCAGACAAATGGTTGATAAGCAAACTCAATCTCTACACCTAGGTCTAGGACTGGCTTCCAAAGAAGGGACACTTGCTCTCCTTGGCAAATTGAGTTCGTGCTTACAAAAGCAGTCTTTACATTCTCCCCTGAGTAGAGCGCTGCTTTCCAAAACCATGCAGATATAAAATCTAAATTCTTAAAACCTTTAACACCTTTAAAAGCAATACCCATGTCGAGTGTTTGCTCTTTTGTTCTGTTCTTGCTTCCCCTGTAAGGCGGATTACCGACCACATAAACCTTCTGATCACTACCTTTAGGACAAACCACCTCCCAATCAATATGGAGACTGTTCCCAAAGACCAGATTCTCTACATTCTGCAAGGGCAAAGGCGGCTTCGAATACCCAAACTGCTCACGAAAAAAAATATTCATTTGATGCTCAGCAAGCCAAAGAGAAAGTTGAGCGATTTCATGAGCGAGGTCATTGATCTCGATTCCATAGAACTGGTTAAGCCGAATCCCACTCATGAACATCTCTTGCTGATCAGAGACCTCCTGTAGCGCACGAAACACCGCCATCTCTAAGCGGCGAAGCTCCTTGTAGGAAATGATCAGAAAATTGCCTGAACCCATCGCCGGGTCGAATATACTAATCCGCGTCAGCCTCTCCAGCAGCGCCTCAAGTTTCTTGCGATTGCCCTTGGCCTTGTGCAGCTCGACATAGAGCTTGTCGAGGAACAGTGGGCGAATTACCTTCATAATGTTAGGCACAGAGGTGTAGTGTTGGCCAAGCGCGTCTCGGCTCTTTTCATCCACGACTGCCTGGAACATAGAACCGAAGATGTCGGGGTTCACCGCCTCCCAAGCGAGCTGGCCGCATTCGATCATCATGCGTCGCCCCTTGCCGCGAATCTCCGGCATAGGCAAATCATCACGGAACAGGCCGCCATTGACGTAGGGGAACTGGGCGATATGGGCAGGAAGATCTGCCGAACGCTCACTCTCCGGCTGATTCATCACCCGGAACAGCTGCGCAAGCAGATCAGGCAACCCCTCCCCGTTCTCACTGCTGGCCTCGGTGATGACGTTGGTGAAGGCGTTCTTGGGGAAGATGCCGGTGTCTTCTGCGAAGTAGCAGAACAATAGACGAGTCAGGAAGACATTCAGTGAATGGAGCTGCTCGGGCGCGCTGAATTCGTTGACTTCCTTCAAGCGATCAAACAGCCGCCCCATCTTCGCAGCCGCCTTCAGGTCAGCAGACGCCTCATCGAAGTGCTTGGTGCGCTCCAAGCCAGCCATCGGGGCGAAGAAGAGGTATTGCGTGGGAAGATCACTCAAAACGACCTCCAGACGCTCGTCTGTCTTGGTATCGAGTGCTGTCAGTTCCCGGTAGTCCGTGACAACCAGGAAGCGGCACTTGTGACGAGCTGGGTCATCTTCGTCCGCCAGCACCTGCAATGCCTCGTGAGTGCTCTCCCCTTGGCGCACCGGCATAAAGTAGAGCCAGTTCTTCAGGGCGACGTGCCCATCGTCCTTCCGACTGGCCACGTTGCGCTGACTACCGTTGCGAATCTGGGTGATGGTTGCCTTTGGAAAGGCGTAGGCATCGAGAAAAGCGTAGATGAATTCACTGTGGTCGGTATCAGCCCGAGTGGCAGCAGTGAGGGTTTTCATGCAATAGGTCTGATCGAAGGCCATGTGACGTTGTTCCCTGCGTGCTGGCTCCCGTAGAGCCATTAGTTCGTTATTCTTAGAGCCTACGCAGCTATCTATGTGTTGTCACTCATACAAAATAACTGGCTCGGCCATTAAAACCGTTCCAGTAAGCCCCCTATTTCTCACAGACCTGTGCCGCTCACCCCGTGTAATTCAGTGGGGAACTGATAAGGGTTATACCTTGCTGTATCGAATACACGTCGCTACGATGAGCATCAACAACCAACTCACCGTTGGGTGTCACACTTCCACTCAATTGGCTAGCGGGCGCTAACACGAAGGCCCTTGATTTATAGAGGATTTTCTAGTGCCGTAAGGCGTGGGAGTTCGAGTCTCCCCATCCGCACCAGTTACTTGCTAATTTTCAACCTATTAGCTTTACCTCCCCTTAAAACTGTCCCTAATATGGTCTACCGGGAAAACGCGCGAAAACTTTCATACCGCGAGAACGGTTGCCAAGTAACTTTCATCCAGTGCCGCTTTTTTCTGTTTACGCCGGATACCCCCTTTAAAACTTGTTTCGTCTTTTAGATAATTCAGCACGATATGGCGCACTCTTGCGAGGTTTTCAGCGGCCTATCCACGGTGGATTTTGCAGGCATCTTCCGATCCACGCATACCCTGCCGCCAGTGGGCAAATAAGTGGGGCACTGCTCCGAAATCCTTTCCATGAATTTCGATGCTTGTATCTTGTATCGTCTCAATGGCTTGAATTTTCTTCTCGCCCATCGCACCAACGCTTTGTTGAAATGCCGAAAAATGACATACAACACCGATCGATAGAAGGCTCCGTAGTAGGCGAGCCAGCCATTCAGGACCGGGTTCAGCCATTTTGCCATTTGGGCAATGCTTAGCTCCGTGCGGGACCGAACGCGCAACTCCCTGATCTTCTACTGCATGCCTTTTAATGATGACTTGCTCACTGCGGGTGTTAAGCTGAGAAATAGGCTGTTGCGTGTTCGGTTTTTGACGACACGCCGTCGAAACGTATACCCCAGAAAGTCAAACTATGTATGTTCATGATTACCTTTCCGGCTGCCATCTTTGCAGTATGCGACCTTGGTCTTGATAGGATGCAACTCCAGACCACATTCTGCAAAATGACTCCGCAGAACCGAGAGCATGTGCTCCGCTTCTTCACGGGAGTGGCAGTGTATAAGACCGTCATCCGCGTGACGGCACCACTTGACGCTTGGATAGTGTCTCTCTAACCACTTGTCAAAAACGTAGTGCAGAAAGAGATTTGCCAGTACAGGACTGACGACGCCTCCTTGAGGCGTTCCCTGTGTTCTGACAACCCGTTCTCCGTCCTTTCATTGCAGTGGTGCAGTCAATCAGTGTTCAATATATAACTTGACCCACGGTAAGTCCGAATGTTTCTCGACGGTCTTCATCAGAAAGCCATGACGAATATTGTCGAACAGCCCTTTGATGTCAAACTCCAGCACCCAATCGAATTGCCAGCATCGCTTTCGCGCGTGATGCCGACCGCATACAGTGCCGACTTTCCCGGCCTGTAGCCATAGGAATCCGAGAGAAAGATGCGTTCTACTGAGGGCTCAAATGCAAGCTTGACGACCATCTGAGCAATTCGATCCCTGACGATGGGTATGCCCAGGATACGCTCCCCACCCGTTTTCTTGGGGATGGCCACTGCCATCACCGGCGGTGGGAAGTAGGTACCTGAGGACAGATGGTTCCAGATCTTGTACAGGTTCCTTTTCAGATTGAGGTCAAAGTCACTCAGTGACTCTCCGTCAATCCCTGCGCTACCTTGGTTGGCTTTTACCAACCGGTAGGCTCGCATGACATCCCATTTTGATATGGTATGAAGTGGCTATAGTTTGCCGGACACACAGGCGCAGATAGGCCTTGACGATGTTGCTGGTCGCCACCTCTGGGAGGTTGGGAAGCGAGCGTCGAGGCTGTCGATACCGGCAAGATCGAAACACTGGCCGATGATTGAGAGGCCGGCATGGCTAGTGAGGGTGCGACCACTGGCGCGGAACTGGATGTTGGGCATGATACAGTACGGGTAAAGGGCTGATCTGGCTACATTACCATGCACGTCAGCGGGTTAGCAGCCATTTGAGGTGCCAGGTTCAAGGATTCGGATTCCAGGCAAGCGCTCTTGGATTAGTTATCCTCATTATCAGAGGAGTAACGGGACTGGTTTATTTGAGCCGGCAGTGGTGGCGTTTTTAATCTCACGGTAATCTCCCGAAGAATCTATCTTTTTAACTTAGACTAGAGTTCCTTTCCGAACCTTGCAGTGAAGCCCCCTGCCAGCCAGCCCAGAGTCATGAAAGGATCTCTTGACTCATACCCTGTGTAACAACAGTGACACCGCCCGTCTGCGGTGAAGGGGCACTGATGGAAGATTCAACTGCCAACAGTGAAGTGGAGTCGACCACCGTCCAGTTCCAGCATGGCAATGACGGCTATGCGGGAGTGGTGGACACTTTTCTGTACGAGGGGCAATCTCGAGCCAACCGGGCGAAATTTAAAACACTCACCGTCGACGGCGATGACCCGCAAGGTGAGGCTCAGGCACTGCTCAGCTTCCAGGATATTTTCGGCGACGACACTGGACAGATTCCGCTGGGCGCTACCATCATCTCCGCCACTCTGGAGTTACAGACGATCATTCCGGGTGACGGGGCACAACTCCACCGCATGCTTCATCCTTGGAGCGATGGAGAGACTTGGGACAGCCTCGAGAACGGCATCCAGGCCAACGGTGTGGAGGCCGCGCCACAAAACGACCTCGACACCGGTGTAATCGAGGCCGGCACCACTCTGCTGGATGTCACGACGAGTCTGCAAGCCTGGGCCGATGGAGAGGCAAACTACGGCTGGGCATTTCTGCCCCTTGGACCAGACGACTGGGAGTTCGACTCGGCCGAAGGAACGATCCCACCCAAGCTGATCGTCGAGTACAGCCTTCCAACGCCCAATGCCGCGCCCATCGCCAGCGCCGACAGCGCCACCACCGTCCAGGACACCGCGGTGCAGATCGCCGTGCTGGCCAACGACAGCGACCCCGACGGCGATGCGCTGAGCGTGGGCACCGTCACCCAGCCCGCCAATGGCAGCGTCACCCTCAACGCCGATGACACCCTCAGCTACACCCCGGCGCCGGGCTTCACCGGCGCGGACAGCTTTACCTACCGGGCCTTCGACGGCGCGCTGGAGAGCGACCCGGTCACCGTCAGCGTCACCGTCGAGGCGCCCAACGCCGCCCCCATCGCCAGCGCCGACAGCGCCACCACCGTCCAGGACACCGCGGTGCAGATCGCCGTGCTGGCCAACGACAGCGACCCCGACGGCGATGCGCTGAGCGTGGGCACCGTCACCCAGCCCGCCAATGGCAGCGTCACCCTCAACGCCGACGACACCCTCAGCTACACCCCGGCGCCGGGCTTCACCGGCGCGGACAGCTTTACCTACCGGGCCTTCGATGGCGCGCTGGAGAGCGACCCGGTCACCGTCAGCGTCACCGTCGAGGCGCCCAACGCCGCGCCCATCGCCAGCGCCGACAGCGCCACCACCGTCCAGGACACCGCGGTGCAGATCGCCGTGCTGGCCAACGACAGCGACCCCGACGGCGATGCGCTGAGAGCGCGTCACCCAGCCCGCCAATGGCAGCGTCACCCTCAACGCCGATGACACCCTCAGCTACACCCCGGCGCCGGGCTTCACCGGCGCGGACAGCTTTACCTACCGGGCCTTCGATGGCGCGCTGGAGAGCGACCCGGTCACCGTCAGCGTCACCGTCGAGGCGCCCAACGCCGCGCCCATCGCCAGCGCCGACAGCGCCACCACCGTCCAGGACACCGCGGTGCAGATCGCCGTGCTGGCCAACGACAGCGACCCCGACGGCGATGCGCTGAGCGTGGGCACCGTCACCCAGCCCGCCAATGGCAGCGTCACCCTCAACGCCGATGACACCCTCAGCTACACCCCGGCGCCGGGCTTCACCGGCGCGGACAGCTTTACCTACCGGGCCTTCGACGGCGCGCTGGAGAGCGACCCGGTCACCGTCAGCGTCACCGTCGAGGCGCCCAACGCCGCCCCCATCGCCAGCGCCGACAGCGCCACCACCGTCCAGGACACCGCGGTGCAGATCGCCGTGCTGGCCAACGACAGCGACCCCGACGGCGATGCGCTGAGCGTGGGCACCGTCACCCAGCCCGCCAATGGCAGCGTCACCCTCAACGCCGACGACACCCTCAGCTACACCCCGGCGCCGGGCTTCACCGGCGCGGACAGCTTTACCTACCGGGCCTTCGATGGCGCGCTGGAGAGCGACCCGGTCACCGTCAGCGTCACCGTCGAGGCGCCCAACGCCGCGCCCATCGCCAGCGCCGACAGCGCCACCACCGTCCAGGACACCGCGGTGCAGGTCGCCGTGCTGGCCAACGACAGCGACCCCGACGGCGATGCGCTGAGCGTGGGCACCGTCACCCAGCCCGCCAATGGCAGCGTCACCCTCAACGCCGATGACACCCTCAGCTACACCCCGGCGCCGGGCTTCACCGGCGCGGACAGCTTTACCTACCGGGCCTTCGATGGCGCGCTGGAGAGCGACCCGGTCACCGTCAGCGTCACCGTCGAGGCGCCCAACGCCGCGCCCATCGCCAGCGCCGACAGCGCCACCACCGTCCAGGACACCGCGGTGCAGATCGCCGTGCTGGCCAACGACAGCGACCCCGACGGCGATGCGCTGAGCGTGGGCACCGTCACCCAGCCCGCCAATGGCAGCGTCACCCTCAACGCCGATGACACCCTCAGCTACACCCCGGCGCCGGGCTTCACCGGCGCGGACAGCTTTACCTACCGGGCCTTCGATGGCGCGCTGGAGAGCGACCCGGTCACCGTCAGCGTCACCGTCGAGGCGCCCAACGCCGCGCCCATCGCCAGCGCCGACAGCGCCACCACCGTCCAGGACACCGCGGTGCAGGTCGCCGTGCTGGCCAACGACAGCGACCCCGACGGCGATGCGCTGAGCGTGGGCACCGTCACCCAGCCCGCCAATGGCAGCGTCACCCTCAACGCCGACGACACCCTCAGCTACACCCCGGCGCCGGGCTTCGTTGGCGCGGACAGCTTTACCTACCAGGCCTCCGATGGCGCGCTGGAGAGCGACCCGGTCACCGTCAGCGTCACCGTCGAGGCGCCCAACGCCGCGCCCATCGCCAGCGCCGACAGCGCCACCACCGTCCAGGACACCGCGGTGCAGGTCGCCGTGCTGGCCAACGACAGCGACCCCGACGGCGATGCGCTGAGCGTGGGCACCGTCACCCAGCCCGCCAATGGCAGCGTCACCCTCAACGCCGACGACACCCTCAGCTACACCCCGGCGCCGGGCTTCGTTGGCGCGGACAGCTTTACCTACCAGGCCTTCGATGGCGCGCTGGAGAGCGACCCGGTCACGGTCAGCGTTAGCGTCGAGGCACCTCCGGTCGTCCAGTTCCAGCAGGGCCAGGATGGCTATGCAGGCGTGGCAGACACCGAGCTGCACCAGGCGCAGCCCGACACGAGCCGAGCCACAGTGACGACACTCGAGGTCGATAGTTACGATAGCGGTAACGTTAATGGCAGCAACGTGCAGGCACTGCTGCGCTTCGACAACCTCTTCGGCAGCACTAATGGGCAGATTCCCCTGGGTGCCACCATCCTCTCCGCCACCCTGGAACTGCAGACCACCAACGCGGGCGACGGCGCCAAGCTCCACCGCATGCTCCAGCCCTGGCGTGATACCGACACCTGGAACAGCCTGGGGAGCGGCATCCAGGCCGATAGCGTCCAAGCCCTGACCCAAGCCGATCTCGATACCGGCTTCGTCGGCGTCGGAACGACACGCCTGGACGTCGCCACCAGCCTGCAGGCCTGGGCCGACGGCCAGCTGAACCTCGGATGGACCTTCCTGCCCACCGGTTCCGACGGTTGGTTCTTCGATTCGGCGGAAGGCACGACCTCACCCAAGCTGATCGTCGAGTACAACCATATGCCACAAGAACCGGACAACAACCCGCCGCTGGCTAGCGCCGACAGCGCCACCACCCTCCAGGGTAACCAGGTACAGATCGACGTGCTGGCCAATGACAGTGACCCCGACGGCGATGCGCTGAGCGTGGGCACGCTCACCCTGCCCGACAACGGCAGTCTCACGCTCAACGCCGACGGCACCCTCACCTATACCCCGGACACGTACTTCTACGGTGAGGACAGCTTCACCTACCGGGCCTCCGACGGAGAACTTCTCAGTGATCCCGCCACGGTCAGCATCACCGTCGAGGCGGCCAGTGACGAGAAAATCATCCAGTTCCAGCAGGACCAGGATGGCTATGCGGGCGTGGCAGACACCGAGCTGCACCAGGCGCAGCCCGACGCGAGCAGAGCCACAGCGACGACACTCGAGGTCGATAGTTACGATAGCGGTAATGTTAATGGCAGCAACGTGCAGGCACTGCTGCGCTTCGACAACCTCTTCGGCAGCACCAATGGGCAGATTCCCCTGGGTGCCACCATCCTCTCCGCCACCCTGGAACTGCAGACCACTAATGCGGGCGACGGCGCCAAGCTCCACCGCATGCTCCAGCCCTGGCGTGATACCGACACCTGGAACAGCCTGGGGAGCGGCATCCAGGCCAACGGCGTCGAAGCCCTGGCCGATGCAGACGTCGACACCGGCTTCGTCGAGATCGGCACGACACGCCTTGACGTCGCCACCAGCCTGCAGGCCTGGGCCGACGGCCAGCTGAACCTCGGATGGGCCTTTCTGCCCACCGGTTCCGACGGTTGGTTCTTCGATTCGGCGGAAGGCACCACCCCACCCAAGCTAATCGTCGAGTACAGCGCTCCGGATGACGATCTGACCAACAACCCGCCGTTGGCCACCAATGACAGCGCAGAGATAGTCCAGGGTAACCAGGTACAGATCGATGTGCTGGCCAACGACAGTGACCCCGATGGCGATGTCCTGAGCGTGGGCTCGCTCACCCTGCCCGACAACGGCAGCCTCACGTTCAACACTGATGGCACCCTCACCTATACCCCGGACACGTACTTCTACGGCGAGGACAGCTTCACCTATCGCGCCTCCGACGGAGAACTTCTCAGTGATCCCGCCACGGTCAGCATCACCGTCATCCAGTCGGATGATCCCCCTCCCTTGCCGCTGGAGACCTCGTACATCGCGACGGCCTTCAGCACGAGCGACCAGCGCAACTTCGAGCACACCAACGCCACCAAGAGCTTCTATCACGATGGTGCCTGGTGGGGGGTGTTGCCGGAGGAAACGGGATGGCATGTCTACCGCTTCGACGGTCCGCTTCCCGAGCCTGGCACGCTGGGGGGCTGGACCAAGTCAAGCCCCACCATGCTGAGCAGCGGCCGACGTGCCGACATCGCCTGGCACGATGAAACCGATACGCTCTACGTCATCAATTATGGCCCGACTGAATCCCAGCCTCGCCTTTTCAAGCTGCAATACGAGGCCCCAACGGGAACGTTCCAGATCGCGGACAACATCCAGATCGCCGGATCAGGTGGCAAACTGACGGGTGCCGAGTGGCAGCGGAACGCCGATATGGCACTCGGTCTCGACCAGAACGGCCATCCGGTCTTATCCCTCATCGGCCCCTCGGCGGCCGGTGGCGAGCAGGGGCTGAAGTTGGCGTACCCTCTCTCTAGTGGCCTCTCCACCTGGGCCGTGAGTAACATCGCCTCCGGGCCAACCTCCAACGGCGGCAGCAACGGTAACGACAAGGTCGACATCGTGGCTTTCCAGCAGAACGGGATCGATCATATGGGGCTCGTCTATGGAGACGATGCCACCGGGCTCTGGCAGTTCGCCTACCAGGCAACCCCCGCGTCGCCCGCCGATTACGGCAGCGGCTGGACGATCGATACCGTCACCGATGCCGTGAGCCTCGACGACCATCTCGCGGCTCTGTGGGATGGCAACGATATCATTGTCACCATGAAGGACGACCAGAATGCAGTCTGGGCGCTCAAAGGCCTGCCGGGCGCCTGGGAGACCCCCGTCGTGGTCCATGAAGCCTCGCATAATGCCAGTCGGCCGACCCTGGCCTTCGATGAGGACAAGGACCTGCTCTTCGTATTCTACCAGGAGAAAACCCACAACCCCTTGGGCGATATCTTCTTCAAGACCTCCTTCACCGATGATCTGATCTTCGACTCCCAGGATGGCGGCACGCGGATCGTCACCAGCACGAATCCGGACGACAACATGAGTGACCCCCAGATGCCGTACCATGCCGTGGGGGCGGCAACGGACAACAGCTTCTTTGTCTTCGCACGCAACCAAGAAGCAATCGAGATCTGGTACAACGATCTCCCGCTGGTAGCTGAGGCCCCGTTCATTGCCTAACCAGGTAGACCGGCCAGGCAGGTGATCCAACGCATACGGGCCCGACCCCCCACCAGGAACACGCTGACAGCAACACCGTCACCAGCCAAGCAGGTGACTACCCCTGTCTGTGGTCCCATGCCGGCATCAGCCAGTCATGCGCGTCAACACCCGCATCGTATCGAACAGTCCCTCGGTGTCCAGCGCCGAGCAGGGCCAGAAGGTACTGTCGAAGCTCCTCAACGAGCTTGATGCGTTGATTGTACATACCGGCGCGGGCATCGAAGACGACGAACGCGGAAAACCAGAACCACATCAGCAGGATGATAACGGCGCCCAGCGATCCGTAGATTTCGTTGTAACGGCCCAAGTTCGGACGTACACAGCTATCAAAGAATCGCCAGCAAGCACGCTCAAATAAGATGCTGATTAATCTAGCTGATGCAGTTTGGTTTTCTCCTACTGTATGAGGTAGCAGGAACATGGTTATGCTCAGCATAAATACTCATGCATATTTTTTTGATCACTGTCTATTCTTTTGGCTCGTCTGCTTCCTGCTTGTCTTTACGGGCTTGCTGCATTTGTTCATCAAGCCTGAGTGATTTCCGATCAGAAGGGCAGATCATCACAACGCGCTCCTCATCAACGATACTCAAGCGAGGTTTTATAGGAAGTTTGAGTAATTGCCGTGCATTTTCTTCTTCATCCATTAAGAGAAGAAGATTGTCATATAGACGCTTACGCACCCAATGGGGCATTTCTTGAGGCTTATGATGGAGACGTACGTGGCTAAACAAACCTCTAAAAAATTTTTTCATAGCATCCTTCCTTACATCTGAAAAGGTAAAAATGCATAAGAAATAACAATTATAATGAGAGAAAATAAAATTAGATGTAGCCCATGGGTACGGTCTCTAGCAGCCTGTTCATTTGCGGCAAAATACCAGCGATAGACTATATCATAGCTACCCGACATCATTTCCTGCAGCTGGCCAGCTACAGCCTCATCACTATTTTCACTGTATCTAAGTATTTTTTCTGCGCTTACAAGCTCTTCCAGATCGGGGGGATCTACGTATATAAAACTTCTCTCAAGCCTGACTATAAGTATTGCTCCAGAGAGCAAAAGGACAATGCTTATAAAAAACATAATAGAAATTGCCATGTTTGCCGGGTAAGACCAATTTTCTAAATTTAGATGTGTGGCTAACGTCGACAAATTGAACACAGTGAAAGCCATCGCGGATACTGGTGTGGCCACGCTACTTCGAATCTGCTCGCGACGATCACGCTGTGACTGATAAAGGTCACGCATTACCTCAAAGCGTAAACGTATTGGATCCACACTTATTCTCCGGTTCATAACCAGCTAATTAGTAAACAGTAGGAACGCATCGCTATTTGTTCAAGCCATCATTACCATGGCCTGTTGCGGCAGTACCTACCCGAGGGTACGGACCTCTCCGTCTACAGCCAGGTAGAGCTCGACGATCTTGCCGACTCACTGAAATACGACCACGCAAGACACTGGACTGGCAAACGCCGCTGAAAGTCTACGCCGAGATGCTCAAGAAAACGGTCGCCGGTCCAAGCACCCTTCAATAGCGTTGCACCTGGGACTTGAAACCGCCAATCTTTTTGGCGTATCACACATCAGATCATGCAACACTGGGTACTGGAGGAAATGACTCTCTTCCAGAGCAAAGAGCCTGTCATTCTCGAGCCTGGGGTCATTGCCATTTATGGATTGGAAGGCTCCGCGGCAAGTAAAAAATTGGATTTACGGTATTGAAACGCAACAGCTTAATTGAGACCGTTCACTGACGGAGAGCCGGTCGCTCATGCAACGAGACGTTCAATGAAGAAGATATTCAGCGCTTGGCTATGTGGAATTTTCAGCTCCATGGCTCAAGCAGAACCTGTTAACGATAGCGACCTACCCGAATGGGCAGACCGCCATTTTTCTCCGGCCCATGCAAACGTGGCGCGATGGGTAGATACCACGTCACGAAACATCGATAGATTTTTCGGCACCGATGATTATCAAGAAGTCGATAACGAGTCTTACCTGCGTATCGGTCAGGAAGTCGACTGGCGAGAGGGAGAAGGCACTGATGTCGAGCTCAACCTACGTTATCGACTTGATCTGCCTACCTCGGAAGAACGTCTCAGGCTGCTTATCGAAAGTGACCCGGAAGAAGCCCAGGGTACCTTGGAAGAACAAGGTTCCGGACGCTTGGCCAGGGATCAGCGCGACCGGAGCACCTCCACCCTGGGCCTCGCCTGGCTAGAAAAGCGTGACAAACGCGAAACATGGAACAACCGTGTGGATAGCGGGGTGCGTTTGCGGTTACCTCTCGACCCTTATCTTCGTTTTACCAACGAACGGCTCTGGAGCTTGAATGAAAGCCCTTGGCAACTGGAATCCAACAATCGGCTTTCCTGGTTTAGCCACGATGGTTACTCGGCGAGAACTCGCTGGGACATGGGTCGGCCGCTCAGCAGCAGCCGGCACCTACGCTTTATCACCAATGTTCAGTGGCGCGAAGAGCACGACACCCTGGAATATAGCGAAACCGCCGAACTCAATCATCGAATCAATCGCCGCAGTGCGCTGCGTTACTCGGCCATTGCCTTGGGAGAAAGCGTTTCTGACCCGCGCTTGAACGATTACTATCTCCAGACCCGCTATCGTCGCAACCTGCACAAGGGCATTCTTTACGCCGACGTAATCCCTGAACTGCACTTTGCGCGTGAAGAGGATTACCACCCTCGCTGGGCCATGACACTGCGCCTGGAGATGTATTTTCACCGTGAATTTGACCGAGACTTTTTTTAAAACCCATTTTAAAGCGCCAACCACACCAACAATGTGAAAGTCGGCCTGGTCAGGCCGACTTTGAGCACTGCAGTTATCCTTTGATCCCAGATGTTAAGGCGCAAGGCATTAAAGGCGCAAACCCCCATCGCATTCCAGAATACGGCCGGTGTAATAATCGTTTGTAAAAATAAACTCCACGCTTTGTGCAATATTATCAGGCTCACCCAAGCGCTTCAGAGGCACACTCGAAGTAATTCTTTCCAGCATGTCCGATCGCATTGATTCGGTCATTTCCGTCTTCATGAAACCAGGAGCCACACCTCCTACGCGGATACCATAGCGGGCCAGCTCGTTCGCCCAAGTGACGGTAAGCGACGAAATGCCGGCTTTGGCTGCGGCGTAATTGCTCTGGCCCATGTTCCCCGCTTGGGAAATACTGGAAATATTGACGATTACCCCTTCATGGCCAGCTTCGATCATCTGGGTGGCGGCTTCACGACCACACAGAAAAACACCGGTCAGATTGATGTCGATAACCTGCTGCCAATCCTTCAACGACATCCGTTTGTCCACCTCACCTTCCTTGGCTTTAACCAACAAGGCGTCCTTAGTGATACCGGCGTTATTGACCAAGCCGTTGATGGACCCCATCTGCCTGGCAATATCGGCAAATCCTTGTATGACCGAATCTTCATTGCTCACATCGATAACAAATCTCTCGGCCTCGATACCTTCTTCACGTAATTGAGAAACGGCATTGTCCAGCGTCTCGGCACTGATATCCAACAGCGCCAACCTTGCCTTTTGCTTACCGAGTCGTCTCGCCATGGCGAGACCCAACCCTTGGGCACCACCGGTAATTGCAATGACTGTATTTGCCAATTCCATTTTGCGTCTCCTTTCACTTCAACAATTTATCATCGACTCTATGCTTCTTTATCGCCAATCACAGTACTCATTCATTGTGCATCGCAGCATAGCGCATGACCTATAAAAAATCGAGCAACCCCCACACTTGTTTTTTGGTGGAATGCCACCACATTGATCAAGCACGTTATATTCGGAGCCAGCATGCCCATCTTGTTATTTATTTCATTATTTACCCTTATTGATTTTGTCATTCTATTTTCAGTGGGTAGTCAAATCGGCCTCCTGACTACCCTGGTTCTGATATTACTCACCGGCGTTGCCGGCTTGCACCTTATTCGCAAGGAAGGCGTGGCCACCTTGGCTCGTGCCAGACAACGCATGAATGCAGGAGAACTTCCCTCCGGTGAATTGCTAACCGGTGCGGCATTGATTTTCGGAGGTGCCCTGCTGATGGCACCCGGGTTTCTTTCCGACGCCCTGGGCTTTGCCTGCCTGATACCTGCTGCACGTCAGCTATTGCTCAAGGTACTGACTTGGCTGGGACTGCGTGCCGGAGGCAAGAAGCGCGCTCCCCATCACGACCAGGAGACTAATTTCACTCAACGGGATCGCCAGCCACGCCGTGAACAGGAGCCTCATGACCAGGCTTCGGCATCGAACAGCCAGCCTCTTGAAGGCGACTTCATCAGCCGTGACGAACCTTTTCATCGGCGCTAAGGGATACTCTTCGTCGGTGCTCATGAATACTCTGGTCATTTCAGCGAACAGGGATTTTTTTTGTGCCAACCCCTTGAAAGACTACGTCCAGCCCCCACTTTTGTGGCAGCACACAGTTCAGGTGATAACGCAGTTATCCGCGGTATCACCATCGACAAGGAAGGCGCCCCAGGCACCTTCACTTCCCGGCAGGCACCCCCTGAGGGAATGACACTTAGATAACCGCCCATGTGGGCCTTGATACTAGTTAGGAGAACGTGAGCATGAACATCCGTCCTTTGCACGATCGCGTCGTTATCCGTCGCGTGGAAGAAGAACAGAAAACTGCTGGCGGCATCGTGCTTCCGGGCAATGCACAGGAAAAGCCCACTCGTGGTGAAATTCTGGCAGTAGGTAACGGACGCATTCTGGAAAATGGTGAAGTTCGCCCGCTCGACGTCAAGGTTGGCGACAACGTGATTTTCAAGGATAGCTTCGGGGTCGAGAAACAGAAGATCGATGGCGAAGAAGTCCTGATCATGAGCGAATCCGACATTCTTGCGGTTGTTGAAGGCTAAGCGACTGCTTTTCTTCACCATCACGTTTCACGAACTCGATTTTAGGAAATAATCAACATGGCAGCTAAGCAAATTAAGTTTTCCGATGATGCTCGCAAGCGTATGGCGCGTGGCGTCGATATCCTGGCCAATGCAGTCAAGGTCACCCTCGGCCCGAAAGGCCGTAATGTCGTCATCGAAAAATCCTTCGGTTCACCCACCATCACCAAGGACGGCGTTTCCGTTGCCAAGGAAATCGAACTGAAAGACAAGTTCGAGAACATGGGTGCGCAGATGGTCAAGGAAGTCGCCTCACAGACTTCCGATGTTGCAGGTGATGGCACCACTACCGCCACTGTTCTGGCTCACGCTATCGTGACCGAAGGCCTCAAGGGCGTGACCGCGGGCATGAACCCGATGGATCTCAAACGCGGTATAGACCAGGCCATCGCTGCAGCGGTCAAGGAAATTCAGGCACTGTCCGTTCCTTGCACCGACACCAAGGCAATCGCTCAGGTCGGCACCATTTCCGCCAACGGCGACAAGCGCATCGGTGAGATCATTGCCGAAGCGATGGAGAAGGTCGGCAAGGAAGGCGTCATCACGGTCGACGAAGGTCGTGGCTTTGAAGACGAGCTGGAAGTTGTCGAAGGCATGCAATTCGATCGCGGCTACCTGTCACCGTACTTTGTGACCAACCAGGACACCATGACGGTAGAACTGGAAGATCCCTACCTGCTGCTGGTCGACAAGAAGATCTCCAACATCCGCGAATTGTTGCCGGTGCTGGAAGCCGTGGCCAAGGCGGGCAAGCCGCTGGCCATCATCGCCGAAGATATCGAAGGTGAAGCTCTCGCAACACTGGTGGTCAACACCATGCGCGGTATCGTCAAGGTAGCTGCTGCCAAGGCACCCGGCTTCGGCGACCGTCGCAAGGCCATGCTGCAGGATATCGCTATCCTGACCAACGGCACCGTGATTTCCGAAGAAGTCGGCCTGACGCTGGAACAGACCACCCTGGATCACCTGGGTACTGCCAAGCGCATGACCATGTCCAAGGAAAACACCACCATCATCGATGGTGCCGGTGCTGAAAACGAGATCGAGGCGCGCGTCAACCAGATTCGTACCCAGATTGAAGACACCTCGTCTGATTACGACAAAGAGAAGCTTCAGGAACGCGTTGCCAAGCTTGCCGGCGGCGTTGCGGTCATCCGTGTAGGGGCCGCCACCGAAGTAGAAATGAAAGAGAAGAAAGCTCGCGTCGAAGATGCGCTGCATTCGACTCGCGCCGCCGTTGAAGAAGGCGTCGTGCCGGGTGGCGGTACCGCTCTGGTTCGCGTCATGGCCAAGCTCACTGGCCTGACCGGTGACAACGAAGACCAGAACCACGGTATCAACATGGCGTTGCGCGCCCTCCAGGCGCCGCTGCGTCAGATCGTTGCCAATGCCGGTGAAGAAGCCGCCGTGGTCATCAACCGGGTCAAGGATGGCGAAGGAAACTTCGGCTACAATGCTCAAACGGGTGAATACGGCGACCTGTTCGAAATGGGCGTTCTCGATCCGGCCAAGGTAACGCGCAGTGCCTTGCAGTCGGCTGGTTCCGTGGCCGGTCTTATGATCACCACCGAAGCCATGATCGCCGATGATCCCGAAGAGAAAGAAGCCGGCCCGGACATGGGCGGCATGGGTGGAATGGGAGGCATGGGCGGCATGATGTAATGCTGGCCTAAGCGCCTTTCACCCCGACGTCTCGTCGACTCAAGCCCCGCCCATGCGGGGCTTGTTTTTGGCTGCTACGTATTCTATTACCGGTTTTTTGTTACTATCGGCGTTTTCAATCTGGCGCCTCCCATGCTTCCTTCCCCCATATTCAGCCGCATACGCATTGTCCTGGTTCAGACGTTTCATCCCGGCAACATCGGCGCTTCCGCGCGGGCGATGAAAACCATGGGATTGACCGACCTGGTGCTGGTGAATCCACGCGCCTTCCCTGACGAAGAAGCCACACGCCTGGCAGCCGGTGCCGATGACCTGGTAGCCCGGGCGCGTGTCGTTACCTCCCTGGAAGAGGCGGTAAACGACTGCGTTCAGGTGGTCGGCGCCAGTGCCCGACTGCGTAGCCTGCCGCTGCCGCATTTCGATGAACCCGACGACATGGCTCAGACGGTGGTCCAGAATGCCCATCAGGCACCGGTTGCTCTCGTGTTCGGCCGTGAGCGCTCGGGGCTGACCAATGACGAAATCCGCCATTGCACCCATCAAGTCAGCATTCCCGCCAACCCTGAGTACGGCATCCTCAACCTTTCCCAGGCGGTGCAGATTCTCGCCTATGAAGTTCATCGTGCCTGGCGCAAGTCTGCCGACAGTGCCTTCACTTATCAGCGCCCGCTGGAAGATACGCCCCCCAGCCGTGAGCAGTTCATGCATTTTCAGGCGCATCTGACGCGAGTGATGCAGCAAAGTGGCTTTCTTACACAACCCCACGCGCACACCCAACAACAGCTTCAGGCGCTGTTTACCCGTGCCCAACCCAGTCGCAAGGAGCTTTCCTTGCTGCGTGGCCTGCTCAACGCTCTGGCCCCCGAGGAAGACAAGCATTGAAACACATGCCATAGTAGAGACAATCAATTAGCCTGCGAACAAATGAGATAACCATCATGCCTGCTACACCGACCCTGGCCGTCACGCGCCATCATGTGCTTTTGCTGATCATCCTGGGGAGCATGGTGATCGCCACCGCCATGGGGCTGCGCCATGGCTTTGGGCTTTTCATGGCGCCCATGAGCAACGATTTTGGCTGGGGGCGTGAAGTTTTCGCCTTTGCCCTGGCCCTGCAAAACCTGATATGGGGGCTGACCCAGCCGTTTACCGGCGCCTTGGCGGATCGCTTCGGCGCGGCTCGGGTCATTGTGATCTGTGGCGCACTCTATGCCTTGGGCCTGGTGATGATGGGGCTTTCAGGCTCGGCCTTGAGCATGACCCTGAGCGCCGGGGTGTTGATCGGCCTGGGCCTTTCGGGTACCACTTTTTCGGTGATCCTGGGGGCAGTCGGACGTGCGGTGGCACCGGAAAAGCGCAGCATGGCCATGGGTATCGTGAGCGCGGCGGGCTCCTTCGGCCAGTTTGCCATGCTGCCCGGCACCCTGGGTCTGCTCGAATGGCTGGGCTGGTCGGCGGCACTATTGGCCATGGGTTGCATGGCGGCCTTGATGGTACCGCTGGGCGCCATACTGCGGGATAAGCCTATGGCGCACCAGGCCGGAGAACTCAGCCTGAAAGCCGCACTAAATGAAGCCGCCGGCCAGCGAGGCTTTTGGATGCTGTGCCTGGGGTTTTTCGTGTGTGGCTTTCAGGTGGTGTTCATTGCCGTTCATTTGCCGAGTTACTTATTTGATAATGGCTTGGCGATACAGGTGGGCAGTACTGTCCTGGCACTGGTAGGGCTGTTCAATATTTTCGGCACCTACCTGGCGGGCTGGCTGGGAGGACACTTTTCCAAGCCGCATCTGCTGAGTTGGTTGTATTTGATTCGTGGAGGGGTAATTGCCGCCTTTGTCTTTCTGCCGTTGAGCCCCATCAGCGCCTACCTGTTCGGTATCGCCATCGGACTATTGTGGCTTTCCACCGTGCCCTTGACCAATGGCATCGTGGCCTCGGTGTTCGGTGTACGCCACCTCTCCATGCTGGGTGGCATCGTGTTTCTTTTCCATCAGCTGGGATCGTTCATGGGCGTCTGGATGGGCGGCTATCTTTACGATCTGACCGGCCATTATGATCTGGTCTGGCAGATCGCCATCCTGCTTTCGGTAATAGCCGCCGCCCTGCACTGGTTCATCAGCGAGGCGCCCTTGCAGCGCCCCGTTATCCAAGTGGTTTCTCAATAAACCAGTTACCAGGCAGGCACTTATCTGCTACTCGGCGTTCGCCTTTGCTGACTCGGCTTGCAGATGCTTCGCACTGTGCCAGGCAATCATGCGTTCCTCATCGGTGGGTATCACCCAGGCGCCTACCCGGCTTTCAGGATGACTGATGCGTGGGGCATTTTGCTGATTAGCTTCGGTATCCAGGGTAACTCCCAACCATTCACAGCCATGACAAACCCCTTCTCGCACTGCAGCCGCTTTCTCACCGATACCTGCGGTGAACACCAACTGGTCCAGCCCTCCCATGGCAGCCGCCAGACTACCGACTTCCCGAACAATACGATAAATGAACAGATCGATGGCTTCCTGTGCCTCAGGGGCATCGCTTGCCAGAAGCTCACGCATATCGCTGCTGATGCCTCCCGACACCCCGAGCAAGCCGGAGCGCTTGTAGAGCAGCTCGCTGACTTCATCGACACTCATTTTTTCTTCTTCCAGCAGATGCAGCACCAGGCCCGGGTCAATATTGCCGCAACGCGTCCCCATGGGCAGCCCATCCACGGCGGTAAAGCCCATGGTGGAGGTTACACTCCTGCCATTGTGAATGGCGCACATGCTTGCCCCATTTCCCAAGTGAGCCACGATCACCCGTTCAGCTGAGGCGTCTTCTAGATGGCTTTCTAGATAACCCGGCAAGACGCGATTGATATAATCGTAGGAAAGCCCATGAAAGCCGTAACGCACCAGGCCTTTTTCGGTCAACTCTCGCGGAATGGCAAAGTGCTGGGACACCTCGGGTTGCGTGGTATGAAAAGCGGTATCGAAGCACGCCACCTGTACCAGGTCCGGGCGCTGCTCGGTAAGCATCTTGACCGGCGCCAGACAAAACGGCTGATGCAGTGGCGCCAGAGAAATCAGGGTTTCAAGTGCCTGGGTATTTTTCTCATCCAGCACTACCGGCGCATGATAATCACGCCCACCATGCACTACCCGATGCCCGACCACGGCGATATCTTCGAGGTCGGGCTGTTGTTCGATCCATTTCAGCAAACGCTCAAGGGCAGCGTGATGTTCCATTCCTTCAGGCAGTTCGCGCGCCTGCTCGGTTTCCACCGGCTCGCCCTGACCATCCTTGAGGGAAAAGCGCGGCGTCTGACCGAGACCCGAAAAGTGACCCTGATAACGCATCTGAAAACGCGCCAGGCTGTCGTCGTCATCTCCATGCGCATACAGAGCGAACTTGATGCTGGAAGAACCACTGTTGATGACCAGAATATCCTTCATTAAACCGCTCCTTATGATGACAACCGCGTATTCTTCTTTCGATAATCGAACAACAATAGCGCCAAAGCGCAGGAGGCCATGCGCGTTATGGCATCATCGGCCCGGCTGGTGAGCACGATCGGCACCCGGGCGCCGACAACCAGACCAGCCCCTGTGGCATCGGCGAGATAGGTCAGTTGCTTCATCAGCATGTTGGCCGCCTCAAGGTCGGGTGCGATCAGAATATCGGCTCTCCCTGCCACCGGCGAGACGATTTTCTTGGTTTCGGCGGCCGCTTCAGAAACGGCATTGTCGAATGCCAGAGGGCCATCCAGGGTGCCACCGGTGATCTGGCCACGATCCGCCATCTTGCACAGCGCTGCCGCATCCAAGGTCGAACTGATCTTGGAATTAACCGTCTCCACAGCCGAAAGAATCGCCACCTTGGGGTCGGTATTTCCCAGGGCGTGGGCAAGCTCGATCACGTTCTGCACGATATCGCGCTTGGTTTCGAGATTGGGGGAGATGTTAATCGCTGCATCGGTGATGAATAGCGGCCGAGGATAAGTGGGCACATCAAATGCCATGACATGGCTAATACACCGCTCGGTACGCAATCCGCCTTCTCGCTTGAGCACTTGGCGCAATAGTTCATCGGTATGCAGGGCTCCCTTCATCAAGGAGTCGACCTGGCCTTCACGTGTCATGGCGACCGCTTTTTCCGCTGCCGCATGACTGTGAGGCACATCGACCAGTTCGAAATTGGCAATGTCCACTTCCGCTTCGTCGGCGGCCGCCTCGATCTTGGCTTTCGGCCCCACCAGCACCGGTATGATCAAGCCCTGCTCGGCGGACTCAGTCGCCCCCAGAATGGAAACTTCATCCACCGGATGGACCACCGCCATACGCACGGCATCCGGATGATCGGCAGCGGTGAGTATCTCATGCAGCCGCCCACGCTCGGCCAGGCGCACCCGGGGCATGGCGGTGCGCGGACGCCGGATCTTTTGCGTAGGTGCCAATACCCAGGCCTCGCCTTCGATAACCACCTTGCCTTTCTGGTTCTCACAGCGGCAATCAAAGCGGATATGATGCTTTTCGTCTTTCTTTTCGACGGCCTTGACGCTTACCTTGAGCACGTCACCCAGATTCACCGGCGCCTTGAAGGCCAACGTCTGCCCGACATAAACCGTTCCCGGCCCGGGCAACTGGGTGCCCAGCACAGTGGAGATCAGCGCCCCTCCCCACATTCCATGGGCAATCACTTCATGAAAGGTGCTGCTCTTGGCAAATTCATCATCCACATGGGAAGGATTGATGTCTCCCGACATGACCGCAAAGAGCTTGATGTCCTCCATGGTCAGGCGCTTTTCCAAATGTGCCTGATCCCCTACTTGAATTTCATCGAAGGTGCGATTCTCAATGAAACCGTTTTCCTTTGTCTGTGACATATTTCGACTCCTAACGTAGTGGCAGGGGTGAATCAAGCGCGAATGTGATAGCCCGCATCCACGTAATGCGTCATTCCGGAAAGGGCCGCACCAGAGCGTGCCGCTAAATACACCACGGCATTACCGACATCTTCTATCGTCGCCAAGCGTTTGAGGGGGGCGCGGTCTTCGGTGTCTCTAGTCAGCGCTTCAAGCTCTTTCAATCCCGACGCCGCTCGGGTACGAATCACCCCCGGGGATATCGCATGCACCCGGATACCTTTCGGCCCCAGCTCTGCCGCCATGTAGCGAGTCGCGGCTTCCAGCGCCGCCTTGACCGGGCCCATCAGGTTGTAGCTATCCACCACCTTATCAGCACCATAATAGGTCATGCTGATCAAACTGCCTCCGTCCTTCATCAAAGGCTCGGCCAGTTTGCTCATCCGCATAAAGGAATGGCAGGAAATATCCATCGCTTGCAAGAAGCCATCGCGCGAACAATCCACTACCCGCCCATGAAGGTCATCAAGCGGGGCAAAGGCAATGCAATGGATAAAGAAATCGACCCTTCCCCAATGTTGATCGGCACGCTCGAACAGAGCGCTTAGTTGCTCATCTTGCTGAACGTCGCAAACCACAAGCTCGGGATCGCCCATATCGGATAATAGTGGCGTTACGAAGCGCTTAGCTTTGGAGGAGGCGCAAGTCACAAGCATTTCCGCTCCCGCTGCATGGAGCGCCTTGGCACAGCCGTAAGCGATACTGTCTTCATTAGCCAGGCCGGCGACGATGCCCACCTTTCCTTGCATGGAAAAAGGATGAGAATTCAAAACGGAGACTCCTTTCATTGCTTGCAATGGACAGTTTACGCTGCGATGCAACAAAGCCTAGTAAAGTCTGTGGGAAAATGCATGAAATCGTCAAACTTGATTTATCGCTCCCAAGGGCTGTAGTACTATCAAGCTTTATGCTGGGCGACGCTTGGCGTGCTAAATTCGGGTTATTTAGTGCCTTATTTTGACTATATTATAGTGACATTTGCCACTACCTTTGCAGTCATCATTGCTGTCTTGCTGCATTACGAATCGCTTCTTCTCTTATCGAGTGGCATAGAGAACTCAAAGCGTCCTCATCGACAGCGCATTTTATCAATGGTCTTTGGCGTCTTGCTCCTTCATATAGGAGAGATCTGGCTATTTGGCTTTACTGGGTGGTGGCTGACGGAAATAGCTGGAATCGGTCAACTTGCTGGCTATGAAACCTTCATATTCATCGATTATGTGTTCTTTTCCGCAGTGAGTTACACCACTGTGGGGTACGGTGATATATATGCACTAGGCCCGGTGCGCTTCTTGTATGGCACGCTGGCTTTGACAGGCTTTGTTCTCATCACCTGGTCTGCATCCTTCACTTTTATTGAAATGCAGAAACACTGGAAATTCAACATTCCTCCCCACCATTGAGCCAACCTTAATTCCCCAAGGAATTTCTATCGTGCTAGAAGCCGTCTCCCTCTCTTTTGCCTTCATATTCGGCATTCTCGTTCGTCAGATCGGCCTTCCTCCTTTGGTGGGATTTCTAGCCGCCGGCTTTGCACTCAATGCTTACGGCCCGCTTGTCGGCTTGCCCAGTGACGCCGGGCCTATTCTCGAACATGTCGCCCACCTTGGCGTGCTGCTGCTCCTGTTCACGGTTGGCTTGAAGCTCAAGTTGCGCAACTTGATTGAACCCGTTGTGGTGGGCGGGGCCTTGATTCATTTTATTCTGACCGTGGGCATTTTTACGGGCGGATTTATCTGGCTGGCCGGAATAGCAACCGAAACGGCCCTTTTACTGGGCATCGCCCTGTCCTTTTCCAGTACCGTGCTGGCGGCCAAGGTTCTCGAAGCCAAGCGGGAACTGCGTGCCTTTCACGGCCGGATAGCCATCGGCATTCTGATTATTCAGGACTTGATTGCACTCGCGGTACTCAGCATCGCCGGCGGGCAATCACCGACTATCTGGGCCCTGTGGATTTTCGCCTTGCCGCTATTGCGCCCTGTGCTGTATTGGCTGATGGATATGGCCCGACATGACGAGCTGCTTGTATTAATGGGCGTCGTGCTTGCCGTGTCAGTAGGTGGCATGGGGTTTGAAGTTGTTGGGTTGAGCTCTGAAGTAGGCGCTCTGGTGATGGGTGTACTGCTTTCCAATCACCCCCGTGCTCAGGAGCTTGCCCAGTCGCTTTGGGGCTTGAAGGAAGTCTTGCTGATCAGCTTTTTCCTGCAAATCGGCATGACCGGATTACCCGACACCCAGGCATTGCTCTTCGCACTTGTAATGGCGTTGATTTTGCCGCTCAAAGGCATATTGTTCTATTTTTTACTAATCGCTTTCAAAGTACGCTCACGTAACGCCTTTCTGGGTGGCCTGACTCTCACGGCATACAGCGAATTCGGGCTTATCGTTGCTTCCGGCGTGCTTGAGCAATGGCTGGTCCCTTTAGCCATTACCGTCGCTGTGTCTTTTGTTATCGCCGCCCCCCTGAACCGCTTTGCCCACCCGCTGTTTGACCGACTTGAAAACCATCTGATGCGTACTGAGCGTAAGACGTGCCACCCTGATGAGCAGCCAGTTTCCCTCGGTACCGCTACCGTTATGGTATTGGGTATGGGACGAACGGGGTCAGCTGCCTATGACTTTTTCCACGACCATGCGCTGGATGTCGTCGGTATCGATGCCGATCCCAATAAAGTGGCAAAACAAGAGACGCACGATAAGCGACATGTCTTGTATGCAGATGCCGAGGATGTCGGCTTCTGGCACGGACTGAATATTTCGCAGCTCAGTGCCGTCACCCTGGCCATACCCGATCTGGAAAGTAAGCTCATGGCAACCCGCCAATTGCGTAAGGTAGGGTTTACGGGGACCATCATTGCGGGCACTACTTACGAGGATGAGGCGGATGTACTGATAAAGGCGGGAGTCAACCAGACCTACTTGATAATGGCAGGTGCGGGTATCGGTTTGGCGGAAAGAACCTTGGAAGCACTGCAACGCCCCTAAAACCGATAACCCAAGAACCTGGCATGCTAACGCGGCGGGAATAGCTTAGCTGCTCCCGCCGCATCGGTACTTTTTAGGCTGTTTTTTAGCTCATGTCTTTTAGCCCCGTTCTTCTAACCCGTATTGCGCAGGCCGGCGGCAATACCTGCCATGGTCACCATCAACGCACGGGAAAGGTCGGCGCTGATGACGCCATCGGCATCGCGGTTGCGCTGTAGCAACTCCGCCTGCAAGCCGTGCAGCGGATCGATATAGGGGTTGCGTACATCGATTGCCTGACGGATCAAGGGGGTATTTTCCAGTAACCTTTCCTGTTGCAGCACATCCAATACCGCCACTTCCAGTTGCGTGAATCGCTCACGCAGCTTGCTGCCCAATGCCTTCAGGGCCGGCTCGTCAACCAGACGATGCTCATAGTAAGCGGCGATGCTCACATCCGCCTTGGCCAAGAGCATTTCCAGCATGTCCAGGTAAGTGCCGAAAAACGGCCAGTGGTTGCGCATTTCCTGAAGCACCTCACGCCCGCCGGGCTGCTCCAGTCGGCGGGTAAAGGCTTCGCCACTGCCCAACCAGGCGGGCAACATCAAACGAATCTGGGTCCAGGCGAAAATCCACGGGATCGCCCGCAGGGTTTCCACGCCACCCTCTTGGCGACGCTTGGTAGGGCGCGAGCCCAACGGCAGACGGCCCAGCACGCCTTCTGGCGTGACAGCCCGGAAATAAGGCACAAAATCCGGATCTTCGCGCACCACACTGACATAAGCCCGATGCGCCACGCTGGCCAGTTGGTCCATTTCCTCGCGCCATTGAGGTTCAGGAGCGGGCGGGGGCAATAATGTGGCTTCCAATACCGCGCAGGCATAGATTTCCATGGAGCGCAGGGCGATTTCAGGCTGGCCGAACTTGAAGCGAATCATCTCACCCTGCTCGGTCACCCTCAGGCTGCCATTCACCGACCCCGGTGGCTGGGAAAGTATCGCCGCATGAGCCGGGCCGCCGCCACGCCCCACGGTGCCCCCCCGGCCATGGAACAGAGTAAGGTCCACCTCATGCGATTCACACACATTCACCAAGGATTCCTGAGCACGGTATTGCGCCCAGGCGGCCGCTAGCTGGCCGGCATCCTTGGCCGAGTCCGAATAACCGATCATCACTTCCTGACGGTCGTCTATCAGTGCACGATACCCCGGCAGTGCCAGCAATCTATCGATGACCGCTCCCGCATGATCCAGGTCGTTGAGCGTCTCGAACAAGGGCGCAATCGGCAGGCTGACGTCTCCGCCGACTTCTTTCATCAACAGCGCTACCGTGAGCACATCCGACGGCTGGGCCGCCATCGAGATGATATAGGTACCCAGGGCTTCGCGATGTTCCTGGGCGATGACCTTGAAGGTATCCAGCACCTCACGGGATTCCGCCGAACACTCCCAACGCCGCGGGATCAAGGGCCGGCGTGATGTCAGCTCATCCAGCAAAAACGCCTGGCGTTGTTCTTCATCCCAATCGCGATAATGCCCCAGCGCCAGCGCCTCGGTCAGCTCTTCCAGTACCTGGGCATGCCGACTGGCTTCCTGGCGCAGGTCGAGTTTGGTCAGGGTAACGCCGAACACCGCGACACGGCGCAGCGTATCCAGAAGCGCACCGTTGGCGATGGTGTCCAGGCCTACATCGCACAGCGAGCGATAACAGGCGAGAAGCGGTGCATACAGCTGATCACGGGTTTCAATGATGGGGCCGCCAGTGTGGTTGGTGCCGTCCAGCTTGGCCTTGGCCCAGTCACGCGTGGCCTCCATTCGCGTCAACAACCGCTTGAGGAGTTCGCGGTAAGGCTCGGCCACATCGCCCGCTTCCGCCTTCAACGCACTATTGGCCTTCCACATGGAGAGCTCGGTCTTGAGCTTTTCCAGGTCGCGCAGATACAGGTCCGCCGCCATCCAGCGCCCCAGCAACAAGACTTCACGGGTGACTCGCGCCGTGACGTTGGGATTTCCGTCACGGTCTCCACCCATCCAGGAGGCATAGCGCAGTGGCGCGGCATCCAGCGGCAACCGTTCACCCGCCGTCTCGAGCAGCAGATTATCCAGATCGCGATGAAAATCCGGTACCGCCTGCCACAAGGAGTTTTCGATCACCGCGAAGCCCCACTTGGCTTCATCCACTGGGGTGGGCCTTTCGTGGCGAATCTCGTCGGTGTGCCAAGCCTGGCTTATCAGCTCTTCCAAACGGCCCTGGGCCCGTGTTCCACGCTCGGGGTAATCCTCCGAGCCCTCGATAGCCGAGAGACATTCATCTATCGCGTCGTACTTCTGGATCAAGGTGCGGCGAATGACTTCGGTCGGATGCGCGGTCAGCACCAGCTCGACCCGCATGCTGGCCAAGGTTTCGACTAACTTGCGCGGGGACTTACCCGCCTCGCGGGCACGCGCCAAAAGCTCGCCTAACACCGGTTGCGAACCAGGCTTGTAATCCTCTACCCGGCGAAAACGTGCGCGATAGTGCTGCTCGGCGATATTCGCCAGGTTCAAGAACTGATTGAAAGCGCGGGTAACCGGCAAGAGGTCCTGTTCGGGTAACTGACGCAGATAGTCGATCAGCTCACGTTGATGCAACACATCACCCTGGCGCCCTTTCTTGGCATGGGCGCGAATGGTTTCAATCTTATCGACAAACCCCTGACCCAGGTCGTCAGCAATGGTACGTCCCAGGCTGTCACCCAGAATACGGACGTTATCACGCAGTGATTCGTGCAGGTCGTGACTCATGGCCAGCAGCCTCCTTGAAAAAAATCAGATAAATCAGTTTCCATCGACCTCTTCGACCTTGGCGGCTTGCCAATGCTGTTCCATGCCCGCAAGCCCGGCTTGCTGGGGGGTTTTTCCTGTTTCGTGCAGGCGCTTTTCCACATAGCGAAAGCGTCTTTCGAACTTGGCATTCGTGGCCCGCAGGCACTGTTCCGGGTCGGTCTTCAAGGCGCGCGCTAAGTTGGTCACGGCAAACAGCAAATCTCCCACCTCTTGCCGAGCATGAAGGTGATCACCTGCGGCTAGGGCTTCTTCGACTTCCGTGAGTTCTTCACGGATCTTGGCGATCACGCCCTGGTTGTCGGGCCAGTCGAACCCGACCCGGGCGGCACGCTTGGAAAGTTTTGCTGCCCGGGCAAGCGCGGGCAATGCCAAGGGGACGTCGTCCAGCACGGAAGGCTGCTGCTGCTCAACGCCACGTTCAGCACGCTCTTCGGCCTTCAATGTCTCCCAGCGGGTAGTTACCTGGCGTGTTTCGACATCCGCCGCGCTTACCCCTGCCGGACGCCGAGAGCTCAAGGTGGCATCGGGAAATACATGCGGATGACGGCGTAGCATCTTGGCGGTCAGGGCATGCACCACGTCATGAAAATCAAACCGCTGCTGCTCGGCTCCGAACTGGCTGTAGTACACCACCTGAAACAGCAAGTCGCCGAGCTCGGACGGCAGCTCCTCAAAGGCACGCCGCTCTATGGCATCCGCCACTTCATAGGCTTCTTCCAGGGTATGCGGCACGATCGAATCCCAGTTCTGGGCGACATCCCAGGGGCAGCCCTGGCGAGGATCACGCAGTGCTGCCATCAGGCTCAGAAGATCATCCAGAGTATAGCGGGGGTGAGATATCATGAGAGTCCTTATGAGAGTCCTTTGCGGGCTTGCTTGGCGGGTTCGGTGGCATTGCGCAAGCGTCGTACTTCGGTCACGTTGGGTAACTGCTGAATGCGCGAGAACAGCCGCCCCAGGGTTTCCAGGCCATCCACTTCCAGGGTGATCCCCACCCTAGCGATACCTTCCTGGGTATCTGTCAAGGTATTTACCGCCAGCACATTGACCTTGTCGCTGCTCAGCACACCGGTAACATCGCGCAACAGCCCGGAACGATCCCATGCCTGTATCTCGATATTGACCGGGTAGCGGGAATGTGCTCGCTCCCCCCATTCGACCTCGATGATGCGTTGCGGCTCATCTATGCGCAATTGCAGAATATTGGGACAATCCTGACGATGAATGGTCACCCCGCGCCCTTGGGTGATGAAGCCGACAATCGCATCACCCGGCACCGGGCGGCAGCAGTTGGCCATGCTGGTCTTGAGATTTCCTACGCCCAGCACGGTAATGTTACTCTTGCCGGTCTGGCTCTTGCGGTGTTTGGGCTTGGCCAGCAATCGGTCCAGCTGTTCCTGGTCATCGGTTTCCCCGAACAGGTGCTGGGCCTGATTGAGCACCTGCCCGATACGCAAATCCCCGGCGCCCAGGGCGGCGTACATGTCATCGGCACTCACGTAGTTGACTGCCTTGGCCAAGCGCTTCAAATCCAGATCTTCGACGTCCAGGCGTTTCATTTCCCGTTCGAACAGCGCCCGGCCTTCTTCCAGGTTCTGGTCGCGGGCCTGGTGCTTGAACCAGGCCTGGATCTTGGCCCGCGCCCGGGAGGTACAGACGTAACCCAGGCTGGGGTTGAGCCAGTCACGGCTGGGACCGCCTCGTGTGGCATTGAGGATTTCCACCTGCTGGCCGGTCTTGAGCTTGTAGGTCAAGGGCACGATGCGCCCATTGACCTTGGCGCCACGACAGCGGTGGCCGATTTCGGTATGCACCCGGTAGGCAAAATCAATCGGTGTCGCGACATGCGGCAGGTCGATCACATGCCCATCAGGGGTGAACACATAGATACGGTCCGAGGTCACATCGCTGGAAAGCCCTTCGCGCAAGTCAGCGTAATCGCCGATTTCATCCTGCCATTCCAGCACCTGACGCAGCCAGGCGATCTTTTCCTCGTAGCCGCGGCTCTTAGTGTTGGTGTCATGGCCCTTGTAACGCCAGTGTGCGCATACCCCGAGTTCAGCCTCATCGTGCATGGCAAAGGTGCGAATCTGGATTTCCAGCACCTTGTTTTCCGGCCCCATTACCGCCGTGTGCAAGGACTGATAACCATTTTTCTTGGGGTTGGCGATGTAGTCGTCGAACTCGTTGGGCACATGATGCCAGCGCGAATGCACGATCCCCAGCACCGTATAACAATCGGTCACTTCCGGCACCAGGATACGTACCGCGCGAATATCGTGAACCTGGGAGAAATCGATGCCCTTACGTTTCATCTTGCGCCAAATCGAATAGATATGCTTGGCACGACCGTCGATGTCGTAGTCATGGATATGCTGAGCTTCCATCAGCCGTTTGAGTGTTTCCACGACATCGTTGATGTAGTGGTCACGGTCGAGACGCTTCTCCGCCAACAACTTGGCAATCGTCTTGTATTCGGCTTCATGCAAATAGCGAAACGAAAGGTCTTCCAGCTCCCATTTGATTTGCCCGATTCCCAGACGATGCGCCAAGGGGGCGTAGATATCGAAGACCTCCCGGGCCACCTGCAGACTTTTTTCCCGGGGGGCATCCTTCACCTGACGCAACGCACAGGTACGCTCGGCAATCTTGATCAACGCCACCCGTACATCGCTGATCATGTTGACCAGCATCTTGCGCAGATTTTCCTGCTGATTATGCTGGCTCATGCCATGATTGGAGGTCTGCGGATAGCTGATGGCAGCCATCTGCAGTACCCCTTCGATCAGGCTCGCCACTTCATCACCGAAGCGCTTGCCGACCATCTCCAAGGTGGTCCTTTCCTCGCGCACGGCTCGATAGAGCACAGCCGCCTCCAACGTCGGCTGATCCAGCTTCAACCCCGCCAGGATATCGACCATTTCCAAGCCCATCCGGAAGCTCGAACCCGGCGACAGCCAAGTGCGATGAGTTTGAGGCGCTTCCAACTCAAGCTGTTGCGCCCATTCACAAGCCTGCGCCAGCCGATCCGGCTCCTTCAGGCGCACCTCTTCCTGAACTCGCGCCAACCATTGTTGGACGTCCACCCTGCCGCTCGCTGTCAGCGGCTGTTCGTCACGCACTTTAACCATATTGGCTGTCAACCATGTCGATGCTCGAATAACACCAGCGTTTCCATGTGCGCGGTATGCAAGAACATATCCGCCACGGCTACCTCAACGATGCGATAGCCTGCTTGCACGAGTTGTGCCGCATCACGTGCCAAGGTGGCCGGATCACAGGAAACATACACCACTCGCTTGACTGGGTGGCGACCCAGCGCTTGGCAAACGGTCTCCGCACCGCTGCGTGGCGGGTCCAGCACCACGGCATCCAGTCGTCGCTCGGCAAGCAAGGCCGCCACCGCCTCGGGCTGGTTCAAGTCCGCTTGCATCGCGGCTACCGCCAAATGGTTAGTGTGGGCATTGGCGGTGATTCTCGCCACCATGGTGGCACTTCCTTCCACCGCCTGTACGTCGGCACCGGCAGCGGCCAAGGGCAAACTGAAGTTACCGATACCCGCGAATAGATCCAACACCTGTTGATCGGGCGTAATCGCCAGCCATGCCAACACCTGGGCAATGACCTTCTGATTGACCTCGGCATTGACCTGAAGAAAATCGCCCGGGGCGAAGGTCAGCACCAGGTCATCGTGGATATCCTGCAGAACCGGGGGTGCACCATACCAGTTCAATTCAGGTGCCTCCCGCCCCAACAAGGTGCCCAAAGCCAATGCCTGGCTATCGGCGAAGGCCTGCCAGCGCACTTTATCCGCCGCATGCTCGCGCAGCTGCCTGATCACTACCACACAGCTATCTCGGGTAGCGATAAGCTCGATATGGCCCACATGCCGAGGCGCTTCAAGCTGCCCCAAAAGCTCATGCAATGGCGCCAATAGCGCCTGTAACGCCGGCACCAGCACCATGCAGGTATGAATGTTCACCAGGCGGTGCGTGTCCTTGGCCCGAAACCCCAACAGAACCTTGCCATGGGAGTCGACCTTCACGCCCAGGCGCGCTCGGCGCCGGTAGGCTTGCGTCTGGGTATCCAGTGCCTGAACGGGCCTGTCCAGTGCCACACCTTGGCGGGCGAACAGTTCGCTGACCACCTGCCGTTTGTGGGCACGCTGGGCATCGATGCTCAGGTGCTGCAAGTCACAACCACCGCAGTGGCCGAAATGCGCACAGGGGGGCTCGATTCGTTGCGGCGATGCCACCTCGATCACCTTGAGGTGGGCCTCATCGAAACGCTTACGCGTGCGATGTATCGCCACCTTGACGGTTTCTCCGGGTAGGGCCTGATCCACGAACAGCGTTTTTCCGGAAGCCAGATGCGCCACGCCACGTCCATCGTGTGCCAGGCGCTCGATAGTGACGCGATTGTCTTCCTCAGCGGGAGACGCCTGCGCAGAAGCTGCTGCGGGCGAACGAGCCAAGCCCGAATGCCCTGAATGACGCCGTGATGGGCGTCGTTTGCCAAGCATGGCCATTAAACCTCCGGGGCGAAAAGCCCGGTTGACAGATAGCGGTCGCCGCGGTCGCAAACGATGAACGCAATGACGGCATTTTCACATTGTTCGGCAATGCGCAATGCACCGGCCAGGCCGCCCCCGGACGAGACTCCGGCCAAAATGCCTTCTTCACGCGCCAGACGGCGCATGTGCTCTTCGGCTTCCTGCTGGCCGATATCCAGGGTGACATCCACCCGAGGGGCTTCGAAAATCGCGGGAAGGTAGGCTTCTGGCCAGCGCCGAATACCGGGAATGCTCGCCCCATCGGCGGGCTGCAACCCGACGATCTGAATAGCGGGATTCTTTTCCTTGAGATAGCGTGAGACGCCCATGATAGTGCCTGTGGTGCCCATGGAGCTGACGAAGTGCGTCACCCGACCTTCCGTTTGCTGCCAGATTTCCGGGCCGGTGGTGCGATAATGCGCCAAGGGGTTATCCGGATTGGCGAACTGATCCAGCGGCTTGCCTTCACCTCGCGCAATCATGGCATCCGCCATGTCACGCGCTTCCTCCATCCCGCCTTCCTTGCTCACGCCAATCAGCTTGGCACCATAGGCAGCCATCGCTTGCTTGCGTTCACTCGAAGCGTTTTCCGGCATGATCAACACCATGCGGTAGCCCTTGATCGCCGCCGCCATGGCCAGAGCGATACCGGTATTGCCCGAGGTTGCTTCAATCAAGGTGTCTCCGGGCGCGATGTCACCTCTCGCCTCGGCTTCAGTCAGCATCGAAAGTGCCGGACGGTCCTTGACCGACCCCGCCGGGTTATTGCCTTCCAACTTGGCTAACAGGGTATTGTTACGCCCTGCGCTGATTCGCTTCAAGCGCACCAGCGGCGTATTGCCGACCACATCTTCCAGAGTGGAAAAATCCATAACGCATTCCTTCTAGTGACCATTGTGCTGCATTATATCGACGCCGGTGCAGACTGGACAGGCACACCATTTGAATATTGAAGGCGCACCCATGTCACTCAACACTCGACTCCTGCTTGCCTTGCTGGGCATTCCATTGCTTGTCTATGCCCTGATGGCGACATTGCTGGTGATCAAGGACCATCATCAGTCGCGTCAAGCCTTGCAGTACCGACTGGAGAGCGCAGGCAACTTATTAGCTCCGGAACTGGGCAATGCCATCCTGGCGCAAGACAACCAGCACATGAAAGCCACGGCGCGTCGTTTACTCGAACGTGAAGGGCTACTTGCCGTGACCCTTTACGACGCTGAGCACAACCGCTTGCTCTCCTTGGGCCGACCCACGCTACCCGCTCCCGAGCAGGCCTCGTCGATAGCCCCGGGATTAGCCACCGAACAGAACGTGTGGCGCCTGCAGGTACCTCTTGAACCATCTCAGGCGATATTGACCAATGACAACTCCCCTGCTGCGGCCCAAGGCTGGCTGGAAGCACAATTCGACACCCGTAACCTGACACTTCAGCGCTACCAATTGATAGCCAGCCTGAGCTTGGGCGGCCTGCTGCTGGGGCTGTTCCTGTTCCTGGTGGCCTTCACTCTCAGCCGGTACGTGACACGCCCCATGGAAGAGGCCAATGCCATGCTCTATCGCCTCACCAAGGGCGATTATCGCTATCGACTGGCACCACCGACCCCGCCTGAGCAACAGCGGCTGGCTAACGGAATCAATGCCCTGGCCACTCATCTTCAACAAGCGCAAGTGGATATGCAGACCCAGATAGAACAGACCACCAGCGAGCTGGAAGAGTCCATGGAAACCATCGAAGAACAGAATATAAAACTGGACTTCGCGCATCGTACAGCGGTGCAGGCCAATGCGGTCAAGTCAGAGTTTCTCGCCAACATGAGCCATGAAATCCGCACCCCACTGAATGGTATTATCGGTTTCTGCCGTCTACTGGGGCGCTCCTCCCTGGACACGCGCCAACGCGAATGGCTCCAACACGTGCATCGCGCCTGTGACAACCTGCTGATGTTGGTCAACGATGTTCTCGATTTTTCCAAGCTTGAAGCCAACCAGCTCACACTCGAGCAGGTCGATGTGGATATTGTCGCCCTGGTGGATGAAGTACTGGGTTTACATGCACCGGAGGCCCAGCGCAAGCAGCTCAATCTGCTGGCCTTGGTCTATGACGATATTCCCACCCCTCTCAGTGGCGATCCCCTGCGCATTCATCAGGTTCTCAGCAATCTGATAAGCAATGCCATCAAGTTCACCTCACAGGGCGACGTAGTCGTCCGGGTGATGCTCGAAACCCATGAAGAGCAGCGTCTGACGCTACGTGTCAATGTCAGCGACACCGGCATCGGCCTGAGCGATGCCCAACAGGAACAGCTATTCAAGGCATTTTCTCAAGCCAAACCCAGCCACAGTCGCCATTTTGGGGGCAGCGGACTGGGGCTGAGTATTTGTCGCCAATTGGTAGAACGGATGGGAGGGGAGATCAGCGTAATGAGTCAGCTCGATCAAGGCGCGACATTCTCGTTCGCCCTGCCGCTTCTAGCTCATGCCGCTTTAGAACGCCCTCCTGAGCTGATATTAAGCGGGCAACGGATATGCCTTCACGAAGCGCACACCCTCACTCATCATGTCTACGAACATCTACTGAGACGTTGGGGGGCTGAGGTCTCAAGCTTGGCCGCTGTGGAATCGGCCTCACTGCTAGTGATTGGATTAAGTAACGAGACACTCTCCCGAGAGCAGCAACAACGCTGGCAAGAAGCCATCAACAATGCCGCTTCTCCCGCCTTGGTATTGGTCAACCTTACCCCCTTTGAACTTCCCTCCTTCACGCTGCCGCATGGCGGGGAGATCATGTGCAAACCACTTCCCCGAGCAAAGCTGGCTGCTGCCGTCAAACGCCACCTGGTTACCGCTCCGCTAACGCCATCCAAGCAAGACACCGCATTGACCACGCCTCATCAAGCACAGCCCTTGCAGCTGCTGGTCGTGGATGACAACGCGCCCAACCGTCAACTTCTCAAGGCACTGCTGACAACTGATGGCGTAACGGTAAGCTTGGCGGAAAGTGGCGAACAGGCATTGGAGTTTGCCCGTGGCAGACTATTTGATCTCGTGCTGATGGATATTCGCATGCCGGGCATGAATGGCGTGCAGACCACCCAGGCCTTGCGACGACTGGGCAATGGCTGGGCCAGTTGTCCGATTGTCGCCGTTACCGCACACGCCATGTTGCCCGAGCGTCAGCAATGGCTGGCCGATGGCCTGGATGAGGTGTTGATCAAGCCCATTGATGAAACTCAATTACACCATTTGGTCCAACGCTTTCTAGGCGCCGCCCAACCCGACCTCTTGCCCTCGCCCTCTTCACGGACCCAGGCTGGGTTACCCACCCCTCTCCCATCACGCCTGGCGGTGGTTGATCTGGCACTCGGCACCCGTCTGGCGGGAGGCCGGCAAAGCATTGCTCGGGAGCAACTCCGCGGCTTGATTAATAGTCTCGATGACACGGAAGATGCCATTCGACACGCCTATGCCGCATCAGACGCGGCCGCTCTGCTGGATGCCGTGCATGCACTTAACGGTGCGAGTCGCTATTGTGGCGCACCGGAATTGGCGCTGTTGGTGGAAACCCTGGAAACACGCCTTCGATCAGGCAGCATCGAAAGTGCTGCGACGTTACTCGACGATCTTTATTCAGCCATGACGCGGCTACGCGCTCAGGGGGACGACTTATAGCTCCGTAGCAGTGATAACGGTGCGACTAAAACGCTCAGAGCGCGCATTCCAACACTACGAACGCCAGAGCATAGGCATCTTCATCACTCAAGGAAAGATGGCAGCCGGTAATACCGGCTGCCTGATAAAGCACCTCAGCTTGGCCACTCAGCTGAAGACAAGGCTTGCCTCGGTCGTCATTGACTACCTGAATCTCGTTCCAGCACATGCCGTGGCGCAAGCCGGTACCCAGCGCTTTGACAAATGCCTCCTTGGCAGCAAAGCGTTTGGCCAGAAAGGCCGCCGGTGGCACCTTGTGAGGATAGTACGCCTGTTCGAGAGGCCCCAGAATACGCTTGGCGAAACGTGAGCCGTGGCGTTCAAGGGCCAGGGAAAAGCGTTCTATCCGGGCAATGTCAGAGCCGATGCCACTAATCATCGTCGCGCTCAGTGATCGTGGTCGTGGTCGTGAACTTCAAGCGAGGCCACCAGACCGGCTTCCTGACCGGCAATGATCAATCGCTTCATCTCGCGTACCGCTTCTTTCAATCCCACAAACATCGCACGCGCGATGATCGCATGACCGATATTCAACTCATTGAGGCCGGGAATCGCGGCAACCGCTTCCACGTTATGGTAATTCAGCCCATGGCCGGCATTAACCACCAGTCCCACCGCTACCGCATGAATGGCGGCATCGCTCAGACGATGATATTCCTGGATAGCGTCTGTGCTACCCACCACAGCTTCAGCATAGGCACCGGTATGCAATTCAACGGTCGGTACCCCGAGGCGGGCGGCGGCATCGATCTGTTCAATGTCAGGGTCGATAAACAAGGACACATCACAGCCGGCGGCCTTCAAACGCTCACAGGCACAAGCCAGGGCATCGAAACCGCCGACGACATCCAGCCCGCCCTCGGTGGTCAATTCTTCGCGTTTTTCCGGCACCAGGCATACATGGGCCGGGCGCAGGGCTTCAGCCAACGACAGCATCTCTTCGGTCACCGCCATTTCCAGATTCATGCGTGTGGCCAATATCTCAGCCAACAGGTGCACATCACGCGGCTGGATGTGGCGCCGGTCTTCGCGCAGATGCACCGTGATGCCGTCGGCACCCGCCTCTTCGGCTAACATCGCCGCCTGGACAGGGTCCGGATAACGCGTCCCACGTGCCTGACGCAACGTGGCGATATGGTCGATATTGACACCTAAAAGAATACGTGGGGGATGCATACAAACTCCTTTTTAAGTGGATTGATGACGGCGTCGGGCCAGTGCCATCATCAGCTCGCGCGAGCGTAGCGGGCGGGCGCCTAACAAGGGCGCCAACGCCGCCCGCATCACCGCCTTGACCGGCCCTGCCAGGCCCGGCACTTGCCAGTCTCCCTGGGCAACCAGCCGCAACGTGCGGCCATCGATACCGCGAGAGCCGGGAATAAACGCTCGGCTGACGGGCTCGAATCGATAACGCACCGGCATATCCAGGGCGCCACCGTCCGGGGTCGTGAAACGGGGAGTAGCGTCTAGAGCATCAAGCAAGGCAAACTCATAGCGACGCAAGGCCGGCGCCCGTTCGGCAGGCACCGGCAATGCTTCGAGTAGCGCTGAATAAAATGCAAACACTTCGGGGACCGGCAGCTCGTTGGGCAGCAGTCGAGTGGCTAATTCATTGGCATAAAACCCGCAAAGCAAGCCCTCTCCCACCAGTAACGCTGTCTGCCCCCGCGATTCCATCACTACCAGACGCTTGAGTTCATGCTTGCCTTGCCAGCTCACATACAGCGGCGTGAATGGCTGCAAACGCTGACGGCTACGCGAGCTCGGTCGCTGAGCGCCTCGGGCTACGGCGCGTATGCGCCCTTGGTCGAGAGTAAGAAGATCCACCAGGGCGCTGGTTTCCCGATAGGGTCTGCGATGAAGCAGAAAAGCGGGCTCCGGCTGCATGCGATACCTCGGTCTTGAGCCATACCTCAGTCGAGGTCGTAGCCCAAACTCTTGAGGGCACGCTCATCATCCGACCAGCCGCGCTTGACCTTGACCCAGAGATTCAGCATCACCTTGGTATCCAGCGCGCGCTCCATGTCCAGACGCGCTTCACGTCCAATACTCTTGATCCGCTCACCATTCTCGCCTATCAGAATTATCTTCTGCCCTTGGCGTTCGACCAGAATCAAGGCGCTGATATGCGTGACACGCTCGGTTTCCCGAAACTCCTCGATTTCCACGGTCATCTGGTAAGGTAGCTCATCGCCTAACTGACGCATGACTTTTTCACGTACCAGTTCCGCGGCCAGAAAGCGCATGCTCTTGTCGGTGATCTGATCTTCCGGGAAGAAATGCTCGCTTTGCGGCAGGTGCTTGGCCACTTCTGCTTCAAGCTCATCGACATTGGTGCCGTGCTTGGCGGAAATCGGCACGATCGCGGCAAAATCGCGTCGTGCGCCCACTTCAGCCAACCAAGGCATGAGACCGCTTTTATCGGTCAGGCGATCCACCTTGTTGACCGCCAGGATCACCGGTGCCTTGACGTGTTCAAGACGCGCAAGGACAGCCTGGTCCTCCTCCGACCAGCGGGTGCGGTCGATGATGAAGACCACGCAATCCACATCACGCAATGCCTGGGTGGCTGCCTGGTTCATGAATCGATTGATCGCCTTATTGCGATCCTTCGACATGATGTGCATGCCCGGCGTGTCGACGTAAATGAACTGGGCGTCTTCCTGGGTCTTGATGCCTCTGACCTGATGCCGGGTCGTCTGGGGGCGGCGCGTGGTAATCGACACCTTTTGCCCCAGGATACGGTTCATCAACGTCGATTTGCCTACGTTAGGACGTCCAACGATCGCCACGAATCCACAGGTCTGCGTCATTGCTTGTCTCCCTTGCTGGTTTCCAGGTGCAAGAGGGCATCCTCGGCAGCCTGTTGTTCAGCATGGCGGCGGCTCGGCCCCTTGCCGGTGGTGTGCTCGTCGAGCAGGTCAATATAGCATTCCACTGTAAACATCTGGGCGTGTGCCTCACCTTTCACTAGAACCACGTCATAACGCGGCAAACCGGCTTGACGCGACTGCAGAAATTCCTGCAGCCGGGTCTTGGGATCTTTCTGCGTATCTTGCAGGGAAATATTTTCCAGACGCTCGGCGTACCAGGCCAGTACGCGTTCTCGCACACTGTCCATGCCCGCATCCAGATAGATAGCCCCAATTATTGCTTCGACGGCATCGGCGAGAATCGATTCTCGCCGATGCCCACCGCTTTTCATTTCGCCGGAACCCAGGCGCAAACACTCACCAAAGGACATTTCACGCGCCAGTTCCGCCAAGGTCTGGCCTTTCACCAGACGGGCACGCAAGCGCGACAACTGACCTTCGCGAGCTTGCGGAAAACGTTGGTAAAGTGCTTCGGCAATCACGAAATTGACAATGGAATCGCCTAGAAACTCCAGGCGCTCATTATTACGCCCCCCAAAGCTACGGTGGGTCATGGCCAGTTCCAATAGCGCATCATCGCTAAAGGTATAGCCGATTCGTCGGCAAAAAGGGGTTAGGGAGTTACTCACGGGGCTCCTGGGTCATTCTCGACAATAAAAAAGGATGAAAAACATAAGCGATCATTGTATGCGTCGCACGCTGGTAAAGCTGGGCAAACCATCATCCCAGTGCATCCAGACAGCAAAGGCACGGCCGACAATGTTGGCTTCCGGAACCACGCCCCAGTAGCGACTATCGTTGGAATGATCACGATTGTCACCCATGGTGAAGTAATGCCCTTCAGGCACTACGATCTCACGCATTTGCGGGCCGGGATCACGCGGGTTGTTATAAATGTTGTGAGGCGTTTCATCGAGAAACTCCTCAAGTAATAATTCACGCGGCGCCAGCGGCGGGCCTTCTTCCAACAACTGCTTGGGGACCGGCTCGCCGTTGACATATAACTGTTTGCCTTCATAGCGAACCCGGTCTCCCGGCATACCGATGACACGCTTGATAAAGTTGACCGAAGGCTGATCGGGGAAACGAAACACCATCACATCGCCCCGTTCGGGGTCACCGACTTCCAGGATGCGAGTATGCAATACCGGCAACCGTAAGCCGTAGGCATACTTGTTGACCAGGATGAAGTCGCCTATTTCCAGCGTGGGGCGCATCGAGCCGGACGGTATCTGAAAGGGCTCCACGACAAAACTGCGCACCACGAGCACCACCAGCAATACTGGAAAGAACGAGCGCGAGTAATCGACCGGCCACGGCTCCTTGAGCAGTTTTTCCCGCGTGGGTTGATCCAGGCCTTCCGTGGTGGCCGTCTCGGCAATGGCAAGCTCTCGGCGACGTTTGGGACGCCACCATACAACATCGAGTAAATAAACAATCCCCGAAACGGCCACTGCCAGAACCAGAAGAAGTGAAAAATCCATGGTTGATGAGATTCCCTAGTCGTTGACCCTGAGTACGGCCAGAAAGGCGTCCTGGGGAATTTCCACCCGGCCGACCTGCTTCATGCGCTTCTTGCCAGCTTTTTGTTTTTCCAGCAGCTTTTTCTTGCGCGAGACATCGCCACCATAACATTTCGCGGTGACGTTCTTGCGCAATGCCTTGACCGTGGCGCGCGCCACCACCTGTCCGCCGATGGCGGCTTGAATCGCCACATCGAACATCTGGCGTGGAATCAACTCCTTCATTTTCTCGACCAGCAGGCGTCCACGTCCATGTGCATGGTCCCGGTGAATGATGACCGCCAGGGCGTCTACCTTGTCACCATTAATCAGTACGTCCAGACGTACCAATTTGGCGGCTTCGAAGCGCTCAAAATTATATTCCAGTGAGGCATAGCCCTTGGAAATCGATTTCAATCGATCAAAAAAGTCCATGACTACTTCGCTCATGGGCAATTCATAGACCAGTTGAATCTGATTACCCAAAAACTGCATGTCGAGCTGAGTGCCACGACGCTGCTCACACTCGGTAATCACGTTGCCGACATATTCCTGAGGCACCAGGATACCCGCTCTCACCACCGGTTCTCGCATTTCGTCCACATCTGCCATGTCGGGCAATTTGGACGGGTTGGAAACGTAGACCACCTCGCCATTTTTCATGGCCAGTTCGTAAACCACGGTGGGTGCAGTGGTCAGCAGATCCAGGTTGTATTCACGCTCCAGCCGCTCCTGAACGATTTCCATGTGCAAGGTGCCCAAAAACCCCACCCGGAAGCCGAAGCCTAGAGCGTCGGAGTTTTCCGGTTCATATTGCAGCGAAGCATCGTTGAGGGCGAGTTTTTCCAAGGCATCGCGGAAGTCTTCGTAGTCATCGGCGCTAACCGGGAACATCCCCGCGTAGACTTGCGGCTTGATCTTCTGAAAGCCCGGCAGGCGTTTGACATCAGGCGTCTTGGTATGGGTGATGGTATCGCCCACCGGCGCGCCGTGGATTTCCTTGATACCCGCCACCAGAAACCCGACTTCTCCCGCCCGCAGAATGTCGGTCTGCTTGCGCAGGGGGGTGAAGATACCCACTTCGGTTGCCCCCCAGTCGCGCCCGGTGGAAACGATGCGAATCTTCTCGCCCTTGCGCAAGGTGCCGTCAAATACCCGTACCAGAGACACCACACCCAGATAGTTATCGAACCAGGAGTCAATGATCAGTGCCTGAAGCGGCGCTTCGGGGTCGCCCTGGGGCGGTGGAATATCACGCACCAGCCGTTCCAGCAGTGCATCGATACCGATACCGCTCTTGGCGGAGACCTGACAGGCATCGACGGCGTCAAGGCCGATAATTTCCTCGATTTCCTGGGCCACCCGATCCGGATCCGCCTGGGGCAGATCGATCTTGTTGAGCACGGGTAACACTTCAAGACCCTGCTCGACGGCGGTATAGCAGTTCGCCACCGACTGAGCTTCCACGCCTTGGGCGGCATCGACCACCAGCAAGGCCCCTTCGCAGGCATACAGCGAACGTGACACTTCGTAGGAAAAATCCACGTGCCCGGGTGTATCGATGAAGTTCAACTGATAGGTATGACCATCAAGAGCCATGTAATCAAGGGTGACTGATTGCGCCTTGATGGTGATACCTCGCTCACGCTCGATATCCATGGAATCAAGCACTTGCTCTTTCAACTCGCGATTGGTCAAGCCACCGCAGGTCTGGATCAAACGATCCGAGAGGGTCGACTTACCATGATCGATGTGGGCAATGATCGAAAAATTGCGAATGTGGCTAAGCTTGCCTTTGGATGCGTCGTGGGACATCGAATCTGTTCTACCTTGTCAGTTCACCACCGGCCAAATCCGACGGTCGGGGGGAAATAGGTTCGAAGCTCGGAAAGGCTACCAAGGAATGGCGTCACATTACCGGCGAAAGAATGGCGCCATTGTAGCGATATGCGCGTGATAGGAACAGCAGTCCGGCGGCACAAGGCCGCCGGATCTCGTTATCAAGGTAAGTAATGACGGTTCATTGGCACGTTTGGCAGCGACTATTCACCATTCAGGCGTAATGCCACGAACAGCGAACGGCCGTCACGGTATAGGCGAATCGGTACCACTCTGTCGGTGGGCAAGTTCTCAACCACTTCAGCAAGCTCTTGAGGGGTCGACACCGGACGGTTATCGATACTTACTAGAATATCACCTGCAAGTATCCCAGCCTGCGCCGCGGCACCTTGCGGCTCAACATGACGCACCAGAACGCCGCCGGGAATCCCCAGGCGCTCACGCAGGGCGTCATCCAGTTCGGCGACTGCAATGCCGAGGCGCGCCGGGCTGTCTTCCCCGCCGGTGGTGGCCGCAGTTTCCTCTTCGCGCGGCCATTCACCCAGTGTCACTTCTTGAGTCATCTGTTCCCCATCACGCATCAACGTCAGGGTGACTTCTTCACCTGGGTCGACACGACCGATCAGGCGCGGCAAGCTGCTGGAACGCTCCACTTCCTCGCCGTCGACTTCAAGGATCACATCGCCCGCTTGCAGGCCACCCTGAGCTGCCGGTCCATTAGGATCCAGATCGGCAATCAGTGCACCACTGGCACTTTCCATACCAAAGGATTCAGCCAGATCACGTGATACCGGCTGAATCATAACCCCTAGCCAGCCACGCTCGACACGGCCTTCCTCACGCAATTGCTCGGCCACGTCCATGGCGACATTGATGGGGATGGTGAACGACAGTCCCATGAAACCACCGCTGCGAGTCAATATCTGGGAGTTGATACCAATTACTTCGCCATCAAGGTTGAATAGTGGCCCACCGGAATTGCCCGGGTTAATCGCCACGTCGGTCTGAATGAAAGGCACATAGGCATCACGCGGCAAGGTGCGATTGATCGCGCTGATGATGCCTGCGGTAACCGAGTGATCGAAACCAAACGGAGAACCGATCGCCGCCACCCACTCACCGACTTGCATCTTGTCGGAATCCCCCATCGGGAGCATCGGAAGACCGCTCGCTTCCACCTTCACCAATGCCACGTCAGTCTGGGGATCGCTTCCCACCAGGGTCGCCTCCAGTTCACGATGATCGTCCAAGCGCACCAGTATTTCATCCGCCCCTTCCACCACATGGGCACTGGTCATGATGTAACCGTCTTCGCTGATAATGAAGCCGGATCCCAGGGATTGGCGCTCATAGCCACGGCCTTGGCCACCCCCTTCTCCACCCGGTGGCATTGGAAAGCGGTCACCAAAAAAATGCCGGAAGATTTCAGGAATTTCCTGTTCTCCAAAGCCATGGAATACGGGGCCGCCCTGGCGTTGCACCGTACGGCTGGTGGAAATATTCACCACACCCGGCGCGGCTTTTTCGACCAGTTCGATAAAGTCAGGCAGGCCGCGCGCTTCTTGTGCCTGGACACCTTGTCCCATCAGTAGCAGCGCGACAAGACAGACCCAGAAAACTGAGGGGTAAATCAAACGCTTTATGCTCATGTAAAGCTCCTTTTCATGATTGGACCTAGTCCCCAAGACGCTTTCCAGAGCAGAGGGTTGCCTTGAAAAGACAGTGTCTTGGAAAAATACAGTCTCGGAGAAAATACAGCTCCGGAGGACAATCTCAAAAAACCAATCGCGGCCGGAAGCGTTCCCTTTGTTCCTTCAGAAAATAGTGTAGTCCCAAGATGCTACCCAGCAAACCGACAAAGAAACCGACAGGCGCCATCCAGGGAGTTTCGAACAGGCCCTGCCCCACTCCAGCAATAATCAAGGCGAATACCAGCGGTAGCGCATAGACGGTGGCTGCCAGCAGAGAAAGCGTCTTGCGTGGCAGGGCCAGGCTTACCACCTCCCCGATTGCGAGCGGTTTCGGCGCAACCACTTCCAGACGCCAGCGTTGCGAGCGAATGAACAGGCCCGCTCCACAGCCACCGCCTTGCTCACACCGCGCGCAGCCTTCCTGCCCCATCACCTCGACGATTACCCTATTCCCCTTGCATTCCACCACCTGAGCCGCCCGCACCAGGAGTGAACCCTGGCAGCGGGCGATACCCACAGCAGGTTCAAGGTTCTCCTGGCCGGGGTTGCCATGGGGCGCACTGTTCATGGGGGTGTCACTGATTCGGATAATTCGATGGATTGCGCCACACGTTCCAGTACAGGGGCAGGTACCTCTCCTATCACCACCAGTTGCCAGACATCACCTTGATGCTCGCGTTGATGCACAGTGGCAATGGAAACCCCAAGACGATGACGCCCGGGCGCAAGAGCACTCTGCTCGGCAAGCGGTTCAACGAAAACACTTATAGCTGCCAAGCCATCACTGAATACCTGATGCCTCAGCAAGGCGTCAGGATCCGAATGTGTATTGACCGGCTGAGCGACAAAACCCGGGGGTAGCCATTGAGGGCGCCAGGAACGCTCCAACTTCGTGCGCGGTTCATCCAGTTTTACCTTGCCTTCGTAAAGGCGAGGGGACTGGAGCTGGGTGATTTGAAAGGTTTCCAGCAAGCGGTTCTGGTGATCTACCAGCACTTGCTTCAACACAAGGCCACTTGTCTTATCCAGCCACCAACGATGCGCAAAGCGCAAATCATCGTGAGGCGTGATATCCAAGCGAACGGCCTGACGCCCGGCAATGCGCTCCTCTCCCATCAGGGAGAGCCTGTAGTGATCGTTTATATGATTGACGAGGCCGGTGGGAGAAGCGTTTACACTATCATCCGAGCCTTTGGCCCAACGGACGAGGCCCACACGTCCCTGACGTTCGAAATTGACCGAGGGACCATCCAGAAACTGCACGACCTGCTGCTGCAAACCGTCCTGGATCTGATGGGAAAGTGCTAGCGTTCTCACTCCTACATCGCTGATATTGACCGCGCGCGCCTGGAAGATATAGCAATGACTCGCCCACAGGGTACGTTCAAGCCATTGCTCTTCGGTTGTCGCTTTTTCCATCTCACGTAGCATTTCACAATCAAATGCTTGCTCGGCCTCCTGGGCAGCGACCCCCTGAGATACCATGATAAAGATGGCAATTCCTGTCAGCACGGCTCTCACCAAGCGCGTTCTCATCCGGCATTCTCCTTTCTTTCTGGTGCGGCTTTTATTGCGGCCAAGCAAGAGAAGCACGGCTTACCATAAAAATCATCAACGCTGGCTCTGCGGCTCAATGCTTGAAGAGGAGGCGCGCAGCAATGGCATCCAGCTGTCACCGCTACCATAGGCGGCGCCTTGCGCATGGCGATCAAGGTAGGATTGCAGCAACCTGATCTGTTCGATGTCACTCTGCTCCGCCTGCCGGCGCGATAGACCTTGAGGTGCCTGAGGAACGGAAAAACCACTCTCGGTGACATTCATCAAGCCGCTGCGACCTGCTTGCCCACTCACACGGAAGGGGGTTTGCTCGAACATGGGCACATTGTTTGCCATGCCGGCGGATTGCGCCCCGGAAGCAGTGCCCAAGTTGACGGGCCGCACCTGGCGTTCGGCGTCCCCTGAAGGCAAGGAAGGAGACTGCGGCGAAGAAGCCACCAGATTGTCGCCATCTTCCGATGCGCCGCCTCCATAGAACTGCACCCCAGCCAACACCATCAACGAGACCGCCGCAGCAACGCCAGCGCCTCGAACAAAGGAAACGCGATGGCCAGTCTGCGGCGGCGCCTGTGCGGCCGGAGCAGGCTCCTCTTGCAAACGTGCCATGATGCCCGCGGAAAGGTCGGTAGACACATCCACGCCATGTTCGCGCTGCATCAGGCTACGTGCCAGATGGTAGCGTCGCCAAGTATCCGCGGCGTCTGTATCGCTCGGCAATGCTTTCAGCACCCGCCGCAATTCTAGCTCGTCACCTTCATCATCCATCAAGGCGGAAAGCGATTCCCGTGTGTCATGACTCATACTTCACACCCTCACACTCGATAAGGCCAATGCCTGTGTCGCGTCAACAACAACCCGATTACTGTGCGGGCTGACTCATATTGCTCTGACGTCATGCGCGCCGGACAGTTCAGCGCATCGATCAAAAACAGCCGCAATATGTGATCTGGCACAATTTATCACCCGGTTTCGTTCAGTCAAAGTTCGCGGCTGTTACGGGCAGTGGATATCCACGGCTTGATATGCTCATCGACCGCCTCTCGGGCGCGAAAGATGCGTGACCGTACCGTCCCCACCGGGCACTGCATGATCTGGGCGATATCTTCGTAGGCCAAGCCATCGAGTTCACGCAGCGTGATGGCTGTGCGCAGATCTTCCGGTAGTTTTTCGATAGCATCGAAAACCGCTGCTTCCAGCTGATCGCGCGCCATTGCCGATTCCGGCGACTCCGGATCAGCCAGGCGGCCACTCTGATCGAGTACTTCAGCATCCCCGATATCCAGGTCACTGCCCGGTGGGCGGCGCGCCCTGGATACCAGGTAGTTCTTCGCAGTATTGATAGCGATACGATACATCCAGGTATAAAACGCACTTTCGGAGCGAAAGCTCCCCAAGGCACGGTATGCCTTGATAAACGCTTCCTGAGCGACATCCTGAACCTCGGAGTGGTCGTGCACATAGCGCCCGATAAGGCCGATGATCTTGTGCTGGTATTTTTTCACCAATAAATCAAAAGCGCGGGTATCCCCTTGTTGAGCACGTTCGACAAGCTGTTGGTCCGTTTCCCGAGTGCTCATTCACGCGCTCCCTTCGGCTCGACGCTGGGCGTCGGACAATGTTCCTGTTGGCCCTGAAAGATGGGCAATTGCAGCATGCAGCATAGTGTCCCTTGGGCATCCAGTGGGTAACGAAGCGGTAATTGAACTTCAAGCGCATAGCAATGCGACAAGACTTACCAAATGAAAAATGCGGTGTAACCACAAACCGCCAATAGCAAAATATCTACAAGTGTTACGTGTTCCCGACGACTCATCAAGCGCAAGGTGGCTCTCTGTGTGCCAAATGGTGACTTCTCATCGCTATCCGCCTGCCCCTATTATTCTACCGTCGCGGTTATTCTATAGTGGGATGAGAATTGATTTTTACCACCCGAGCGCGCCATAGTAGGACCTTATAATCGCCACTCGCGCAAGCCTACAGGTAGCAAGATGTCCCAACAGCAGGTCAACAACCTTAACGTTCTCGCACAGGATGTGCTCATTACGCCGGAATCCCTCAAGGAAGCCGTACCCCTGACCGATTCCGCCGAGCATGCCGTGATCGAGGGACGCAATACCATACAGAACATACTCGATGGCAAAGATCCTCGCCTTCTCGTGGTGGTCGGCCCCTGTTCGATTCACGATGTCGAGGCCGCCCTCGATTACGCCCGCCGTCTGCGTCGCCTGGCCGATGAGGTCAAGGACAGCCTGTACATCGTGATGCGCGTCTATTTTGAAAAGCCACGCACCACCGTCGGCTGGAAAGGCCTGATCAACGATCCCCATCTCAATGATTCGTTTGAAATCGAGGAAGGGTTGCATATCGCCCGCAAGCTATTGGTTGATCTGTCGGAAATGGGTTTGCCGTTAGCAACGGAAGCGCTTGACCCCATTTCCCCGCAGTACATGCAGGACTGCATCAGCTGGTCGGCGGTCGGGGCACGTACCACCGAATCCCAGACCCACCGCGAGATGGCCTCCGGCCTTTCCTGCCCGGTAGGCTTCAAGAACGGTACCGACGGCAGCCTGGATGTGGCCATCAATGCCCTGCAATCTGTGGCTCACCCGCACAATTTTCTGGGCATCAACCAGTCAGGCCAGGTGGCCATCATTCGTACACGCGGCAATGCTTACGGCCATGTAGTCCTGCGTGGCGGCAACGGCAAACCCAACTATGACAGTGTCAGTGTCGCATTGGCGGAACAAGAGCTTAGAAAAGCCAAGATTTCCGCCAACATCATGATCGACTGCTCGCATGCTAACTCGAACAAGGATGCCGGCTTGCAGCCGTTGGTGCTGGAAAACGTCACCAACCAGATTCTCGAAGGCAATACCACAATCATCGGGTTGATGGTGGAATCCAACATCGGCTGGGGCAACCAGAAGGTGCCCGACGATTTGAGCCAACTGACTTACGGCGTCTCGATTACCGATGCCTGCATCGACTGGGACACCACCGTCGACTCGTTCAAGCGCATGAATGAGAAGTTGGCGCCGGTTCTGGCAAAGCGTCATACCCCTGAGGCCTCCCAGCCAGCCTGAACGGCACTCTTGAATACAGTGCTCTTGATGACCTTCAGCGCGCCCGCCTCGTGCGGGCGCTGTGCATTCATGGTAGTCGCAAGACACCTTTCACCGCTCTCATGCACCGATCTCACGCCGAAACGGGGGTAACGCATCCAACAGCGCCTGGCCGTAGCGGCGCGTCAACACGCGCCGGTCTAGCAAGGTGATACGCCCGATGTCGGTTTCCTTGCGAATCAGTCGGCCACACGCCTGCACCAGCTTGATCGAGGCGTCAGGCACACTGATCCGCATGAAAGGATTGCCGCCCTGGCTCTCGATCCACTCCGCCAGCGTTGCCCCGACAGGGTCATCCGGCACGGCGAACGGTAACCGGGTAATGATCACATGGGTCAGGTAATCGCCCGGCAAATCTATCCCTTCGGCAAAGCTTGCCAAGCCGAAGATGATGCTGCCTTCACTGCGATCCACGGCAGCACGATGACGCTCGATAAGCTCACGTTTGGGCAATGCATCCTGAGCCAGGACGCGCACCTTGAGTGATTCGGGCAAGGCTTTTTCCACCGCACGCAACTGCGCTCGCGACGAAAACAACACCAGCACCGCCTCACTCTCACCAAGCTTGGTCACGAAGCGCACGATAGCCTGCTCGTGAGCATCGCGATCGCCAGGATCCATGGCCTCGGCCGGAATGCTTAACACCGCATTCGAGTAATCAAAGGGGCTGGGCAATGACTGGTAACGGTAGCGCCCCGCCAGTCCGGCACGCTCCTGAATGCGTTCGAAGCGCCCCAGGGCGGTCAAGGTGGCTGACGTGACCACGGCGCCATAGCAACGCCCCCAGAGATTCTTGGCCAGCGTATGCGCCGCCGACACCGGGCTTGCGGAAAGCTGCAATTCAGCTTCGCCATTGACGCGTGACAGAGTCAACCAGCGCGCCCGCGGCGGTTCGTTCTCGGGGTCACGTTCGCTGTAGGCTTGCCAGAGAGCATGGGCATCTACCGCCCTTCCATGCACCAGCGCAATCAACGGCAACCAATCCTCGGCCTGCTCCCGATCGAGCCCCGTGGCTTTATCCGGGTCCAGGCTTTCACGCAGTATGTCGCTGATGCTTTCAAGATTGCGCGATAGCTGGGCAAACATCACCACCAGCTGCGTTGCCTGTTCATGCAGGCCGTCAGGGATTTCCCCTTTGGTGAAGCGTTGCTGCCAGGTGGTCTCCCCTTCGGACAACCCATTGGGGCGCTGCGTCAACCGATGGCCGCTACTGAAGATATCTCCCAGGGCCGGTTCCAGGGCGTGAAACAGCTCGGGAAAGCCCGCCAGTAGGCGCGCGATCGTCGGCTGTACCGCCAAGGCCTGATTGAGATCCGTCAAGCTGCTCTTCAAGGTCTGCAACCAGCGCAAGCAGCCATTCACCGCAAAACGATAGGCAAAGTGCGAAAGCGCCTTGTCCGGCAGATGATGCCCCTCATCGAACACATACACACAATCCGCCGGATCGGGGAGTATCGCTCCGCCACCCAGGGCAAGGTCAGCCAGTACCAGGTCATGGTTGGCCACGATGATATCGGCATTTTCCAGTTCACGGCGGGCACGAAAAAAAGCGCAGGCAGCGAAATGACCACAACGACGCCCAGTGCACTGGCGATGGTCCACGGTCAAACGACGCCAATACTGGTCATCGATGGCTTCACGCCACGTATCTCGGTCGCCTTCCCACTCACCTTGACCGTAAGCCTCGCCCATGCGCGTCGCCAACCCGGTAAAGTCGGCACTCTGCTCCTGCAGTGACTGCTCGAAAAGCGACAACGTCGGGTTGGGCACCACGCCATCCAACGCCTGGTCCAGACGGGCAACGCATACATAACGCCCACGCCCCTTGGCCAAAGCGTAGCGAAATGCAATACCGCTGTGCTCTGCCAAGGAAGGCAGGTCCTGATTGAGCACCTGCTCCTGAAGTGCCACGGTGGCGGTGGAAATCACCAAGCGCTTGCCACGCGCCTTGGCGATCGGTAGCGCCGCCAGCAGATAGGCTAGGGTCTTGCCGGTGCCCGTTCCTGCTTCCAGGACGCACACATGGGTGTCGTTGGTGCGTTTGCCGTCATCATCACTTTGAATCTCCCCCAACGTACGGGCAATTTCGGCGATCATCAGCCGTTGCCCGTAACGTGGCGTCAAATCCAGCCGTTCCACTACCTGGCGGTAGGCTGCCTGGATCTCGTCTTTGAGCGTCTTGTCCAGCATGCGGCTTACAAGAGCCCTTCCGGCGGATGTTCACAAGGCAATTTGGCATTCAGATAACGCTCGATTTCGGGTAACGAAAACGCATCTTCTTCGCCGACGAAGCTGATCGAGACACCCTTGGCGCCGGCGCGGCCGGTACGCCCGATACGATGGACGTAATCTTCCGGATCTTCCGGCAAGGTGTAGTTGATCACATGGCTGACATCTTCGATATGAATGCCACGCCCGGCCACATCCGTTGCCACCAGTACCTGGAGCTCGCCTTCGCGGAAACTTTCCAGAGTCTTGATGCGCTGATTCTGCGGCACATCGCCGGAAAGCATCGCTGCATTGATCCCGGCTTTCTTCAGGGCCTCGTCAAGCTTGCGTACCAGGTCGCGCCTGTTGCCGAACACCATGACCCGATCGAAGTTTTCCTGTTCAAGAAGATTGACCAACAGGCGTTGTTTGTCGTCATCCGAGACCAGATAGACGCGCTGGTCGATGTCCGCCTGATTCTCTACCGTATTTTCAATCTCGACATGCGCAGGATTCTGCGTCCACTGGCTAGCCAGTTCGAGAATGTCCTCGGTGAAAGTGGCGGAGAACAAGAACGTCTGACGCTCTTCCTTCTTGGGGGTATAGCGAATAATACGCTTCACATCGGGAATGAAGCCCATCGACAACATTCGATCGGCCTCATCCAGTACCAGCACTTCCAGCTCGGAAAGGTCGATGTCTCGCTTCTGGTGAAAGTCCAGCAAACGCCCCGGTGTCGCCACCAGAATATCGACTTTCTTGCCCAGTCCATCGCGCTGTTTCTGATAATCCATGCCACCCACGACGCTTGATACGCTCAGCGAGGTGAAGCGGGCCAATGCCTTGGCATCCTTTTCGATCTGCAGCGCCAGCTCTCGCGTCGGTGCAATGATCAAGGCACGCGGAGCACCAGGTTTCTGCCCCTCGGGTGCCGGTTCTTCCAGGAAATAGGCCATCAGGGAAATCAGAAAAGCAGCCGTCTTGCCGGTACCTGTCTGCGCCTTGCCCACGATATCGCCACCCAGGAGGGTCTGACGCAAGGCTTCTGCTTGTATTGGCGTACAATACTCAAAGCCTTGGGCATGAATGGCACGCATCAAGGGCAGTGGCAGGTCAAAGTCATGAAAGCGCCACTTTCCGGCCACGGCCGATACCTGAAACTGACGGAGATCCCAGTTGGACTGGCGGCGACGCGGTTTCCGACGGCGGCGCTTGGGCTTGCGGTTCTGGGCCGATGCTGTGGTCTGTTCCGACTCGCTCATAGGCTATCTATCTATCCGTTGCAGTGGATGTTGGGCTTCAAGAAAAGGCTATTGTACCAGCCCTTGGCGCCAAGGGCGCGTTCAGCTGTCGAAGGAGCCGACAGGACTGTTAGTATAAGCACCATATTCGGAAAGGAGCGCGACATGACGCGTAAGAAAAAGACCCGTTCAATCGCCGACAAGGTGACCATTCGTACCGGACGGCGCAAGGATTACAAGAAGTGGCGCCACGACAACCCCGATCAAGTAACCCCTTCTCGGCGGCTTGTGGCCAAGAAACAGCAGCAACGCAAACTGCAAGCGGTACGCAAGCAGGAGCGCCAGCAATCCGGCCAGTCGATCAGCATTCACCCCGCCGGTGACTCTCATTCTTCACGCGACAAGGGAGATAATGACTGATGCGTCTGGTGTCATTCAACATCAATGGATTGCGCGCCAGGTTTCACCAGTTGCAGGCAGTGATCGATCAGCACCAGCCGGACGTGATCGGCCTGCAGGAAACCAAGGTGCAGGACAGTGAGTTTCCCCGCGAAACGCTGGAGGCGATGGGTTACCACGTATTCTTCCATGGCCAGAAAGGCCATTACGGGGTGGCTATCCTGTGTCGCCAGGAACCCGAGCAGGTGTTTCACGGCTTTCCCGATGACCAGGACGGCGCCCAGCGCCGCATGATCGGGGTGCGTCTGCGTTGTGATGATGGCCAGGCGCTGACCGTATGGAATGGCTATTTTCCCCAAGGGGAAAATATAGACCACCCCACCAAGTTTCCCAACAAGCGATATTTTTACGCCCAGCTTGCGCGTTTACTTACCCAGCAACACGCACCTGACGAGCGTTTGGCGGTGATGGGAGACTTCAATGTCTCGCCGGAGGATATCGATATCGGTATCGGCGAGGCCAACCGCAAGCGCTGGCTGCGCGAGGGCAAGACCAGCTTTCAGCCCATCGAGCGCGAATGGCTGCAAACAATCAAGGACTGGGGCCTCGTGGATAGCTACCGTGTGTGCTATCCCACGATAGACGACCGCTTCAGCTGGTTCAACTATCGCTCGCGAGCCTTCGAGCGCGACCCCAAACGCGGTCTGCGCATCGATTATATTCTGGTGACGCAGCCCTTGGCAGAATATGTCGGCGATGCCGGGATCGATTATGAGCTGCGCGCCATGGAAAAGCCCTCGGATCACGCCCCAGTATGGACCGAACTGGTGCTTTCGCTAAACAAATAACAGAGCGGGAAACAACGCCAAATAGCTAGCACAGAAAACTTACTCCAACCGAGCCAGCCACCGTCTGGCTTGCTCGGCCCCCAGTGCCGCGGCCTGCTCCCAAGCGTGCCTCGCGGCGTCGGTCTTGCCCCATCCATGAGCAAGCTGGCCCAATCGTAACCAGTCCTCAGCCATGCCACTGCGCTCGGCCACGGTTTGCCAGGCCTCAAGCGCCCGTGCTTGATCCTTCGCCACTTGCCAAGCCTGGGCCAACTGGCGTTGATGCGCGGGCGTTTGCTTCACCAAACCCTGGCTCAACGCTTGCTCTAAGTATTCAGCTGCCCGGGCCGGCGTGCCTGCGCGTAAATGCAACTGCACCAGGGTGAGCAAATCTTCCGCACCTTCGAGCGCCCCGATACGCCAACCGGCATCCCAGATCGCAGCAGCCAAGCTGAACTGCTCAAGCTGTTGCGCCATGGCTGCGGCACGTCGCCATTCAACAGGCGGCGCATCGCTATCCAGCCCAGATTCGAGAACCGCCAAGGCCTTGTCGAGATTCCCGGCCCGCTGATACACCGTGACCGCAAGCGCTGATTGCTGCGAATCCAGGGTGGCCGTCTCATCCAGTGCTCGATCAACCCAAGAGGCGGCGCCATCCCATTTCTGCTGACGGACCAGCAGCTGCACCATCAACCAAATCTCTCGCTCTTGACCGGGATGAGCGTCAAGCCATTCAGCCAACCGCTGGGTGGCGAGCTCAAGCTGCCCTGCCAAAAGGCGCAGGTTTGCTTCCTCGTAGAGCCAACGATCATGTTGCTGCGATTCGAGCCTCGGAGTTTGCCTGGCACGATAGAGAAGATCAGCCGCGGTTGCATGATATTCCAACTTGGCCTCGGCACCCGCGGCAAGCTGTAGATAAAGCGCTCTCGCCCAACGGTCGGCTGCGTTGCCCCCTTCAAGGCGCTCGGCTTGGGTCCGTGCCAGACGGCTAACATCTTGATACTCGCCTTGCTCGAGCTGTTCCTGCAATGAACCAAGATCAGCGATGATATCCGCAGGCAAGGCGGGTGATGCTACGGCAACAAGAGGCGTTGTAGCTAGAATAGCCACAAGCAACACGCGCAAGCCTGCCCGCACCCGCCGCGATAATGTTTGCCGCCATGCATTCATGTTCTTCTCACCTCAGCTGGAACTCGACACGCTGGCGCGCCCGACGCACCTGGACGGCAGCTTCGAACTGCCAGGACGCTACCGCCTTGCGCGCAGCCTGGTCGAAGACCCTGCGCGGCTGGGCACGCACCACTTCAATGGACGAGGCGTCGACACTGCCGTCCCGGCGAATCAAGAACTTAAGCTCTACATGGCCCTCCAGACCCCGGCGTTGCGCTCGAGAAGGATACTCCGGCGGGATCTGATTCAAAGGTGTAGGCGAGCCGACATCCACGGGTTCCTGACTGGCTGCTTGGGCACTTTCTGTCTCGCCTGTAGCAGCTGCTGGGCTTGCTGAGGCTTCTACTGGCTGTGATTGGACTACCGGCGCGGGTTCAGGCTCAGGAGTGGGCTCGGGCTTCGGCCTCGGCTCAGGCGCCGGTTCCGGCTGGGGCTCTATTTCGGATAGCTCGGGCAAGCTGCTGTCCAGTTCGGCAAGCGCCAACTCCTGTGGCGGCAGCTCAGGTTCCGGCATGGCGATGGAGCTTTGTAATTCGGGTAACGGTTCCGGCACTTGAGGTGGCGGTATCGGCGGGGCCTGAGGCTGGGCAACCGGTTCGGCGGGCTCCTGCGCCACCTCCCCCACTACCTCGAGTGCTTCCACCATTGTCATGCTCATCGGCACTTCCGGTTCTTCGAGCGGATTTCCCGGGGGCGACACCAGTACCGCCAGCAACCAGAACAGCATCAACGCCAACCCTGCTCCACCCAGCAACGAAAAAGGCACCCGCGTCATGAGGCGCTCCGGCTAGCCGCAACGGCAACTTGGTCGATGCCTGCCTCACGCAGCCGATCCATTACTTCGATCAATATTCCTGTAGTGGCGTCACGATCCGCCTGTATCACCACCGAGCCATCATCGCTGACCAAATCGGCAACCGCTTTGCCCAGCCGGTGCATGTCTATCGGCTGCCCATCCACCCAGACCGCCCCTCCCGGGGTAATCGCCACCAATACCTGAGCATCCGGGCGAGGCGTGGCGGCACTGGACTCGGGACGCTGAATCTCGATACCGCTTTCCTTGATGAAGCTGGTGGTCACAATGAAAAATATCAACATGATGAATACCACATCCAGCATGGGGGTCAGGTTGATTTCATTGCTTTCGTCATTGTTCGCACTGGTGCGACGTCTACGCATGGGTATCCTCCACAGCGCGTGCCAAACGGTCGTGAAGACGCTGGTCCTCTCGTCGGATGACATGTTCCAGTCGGCTGATGAACAGCAACCCCACCACGGCCACGGCCATCCCGGTCAGGGTAGGCAAGGTTGCCCGCGCCACGCCGTCGGCCATGGCCCGGGCCTGGTGGGTATCGCTCAGCGCCAGGCTATCGAATACCACGATCATGCCGGTGACTGTCCCCAACAGACCCAACAACGGGCACAGGGCGACCAGCAACTTCAACCATGGCAAGGGGCGACGCAAGCGCATGATCAACTCATCAGCCCATACCTGGCGGAGAATCCCGGCGCTCCAGCTACGGTGCTCCTCGCGTGCCGTCCAGCGCTTGATCAGGGAACGACGCGCCAGGCGCCAGGTTACGCGGTAGTACCACCAGCGCTCGAACGCTATGGCAAACAACACCACCGCGACCACCGCCAACACCACCAATACCCAGCCACCGGCATCGAGCAAACGTTCCAGCGGCTCAAGCCATTGCATTAACTTTTGCATCTTCGTTCACCGTTCGAGGTTGGTGTGGCAAACGCGCCTCCAGATGCTCGGCTAGCGTGGCACTGGCCTGACCTTCCACCACATTGGCCAGATACCGGCTACGCCCGGAAAGCGCCGTCTGGGCGAACAGCAAGGGCACCGCGGTCACCAGGCCCAGCACGGTCGTCACCAGGGCTTGGCTGATACCGCCCGCCATCATTTGCGGATCACCGGTACCGAACACGGTAATCGCCTGAAAGGTGACGATCATCCCGGTGACCGTGCCTAATAGCCCCAACAGCGGCGCCACGGCCGCTAGCAGCTTGACGATGGGCTGACCACGTTCCAGGCGCGGCAATTCCGCCAGCACGGCTTCATCCAGGCGAGCCTCGAGTGCTTCGGGCGCCTGATGACTGTCCATGGCTTGAAAGCGCAACAGGACGCGACCCAGAGGATTGTTATCGCTCAGCGCATCCAGTTGCCGGCGTTGACGACGCACCTTGAACGTGACCCCCAGAAGATAAGCGTACTGCAACAAGGCCACCAACAACCCGAAGATACCCAGCGTTACGACCACATAACCGACGGCCCCACCTTGATGAAACCGCTCTAGCAAACTTGGCTGTTGGGCCATGGCCGCTATCACTTGGCCCTGGGTAGGATCGATTGCCAGAGTGCGGCTCTCACCGGCATGAAAGGCAGCCAAGGTCTCAGCCATGTCCGGCGGTGTGCGAGGCACTACGGAGAGCGTTCCCTCCCCCTCGCCTCGCTGCAACAGGTCGCTTTCGCTGAAAGCGGCAAAGTCACCCAGCCGGATGATCTCTTGTTGCGAGATCATCCCGTCGGCATCCGCCACCTCGGCCTCGAGGCGCACTACCCTGGCGGTTTCCGCGGTCAACGCCATCAGGCTGTCGACCACTTGCTCGATGTGCCGGCTTTCCAGCACCTCGTTTTCATCCAGTAGTGGGGGCAAGGAGATCTCGCCGAGCGTGATCCAGCTATCATTCAAGCTGTCACGAAGCCCGGAACTGTGCTGTGACAGGGCAGACAGGATACGATCGAAATCCGCCCCTTGCTCTTGCTGGAGGGCGTCCAGCGCCTGTTGCTGCGCTTGTTGAACTGCCAGGGCTTCCTGTTCCCGCTGGGCTTTTTGATGTGCTTCCCGAGCCTCGTCCAGGGCGGCTTGCAAGGCCTCCCGATCTTCCAGCAGCGCACTCAAGCGAGCGTCATCCCGGGCTTGCGCAGCTTCCCGAGCTTCACGCAAGGTGGTTAAGGGGTCGCCATGAACGCTGCCCGCTGTCAGCATGATCAAGCTGACGAGGGCCAATGCTTTCAGCCGTTGTCCAATCGTCATGCGGAAGTCTCCGGGGCAGTCAAGGGCTGGGAGATCGGCAGCGTCAGAAGCTCTGGCGCGCGTTGGTCACGCGCCAGACGCAGCCCTTCTCGCACTTGGCTGCGCTGTGAATCGCTCAGCGCTTCCCAACGGCCGGATTCGGCCTGCCACACGCCGCCTTGACGGCCGCTCGGGGTAAGATAATACAATCCCACACGGCCGATTCTCAGGTAGTCCACTTCCCGCGCGCCGCCTTCTTCGCTGACAATCCTCCCACGCCAGGCGTCCACTTCACGGCCATACTCGAGTTCGGTTCGCCATGCTTCAAGCAAGCGTTCGATGCGCTCGGCACTTGAAAAGGTTGCTGTGCCGTCCGGCTGTAAACTCGCCGCACGTGCAAGACGCTGATCCTGCAAGAAGGGCAGATCCTGTTCCACCCAACGCTGCAACTGAGCGGCGATCTCACGTTCGAAACCTGGCAGGGCCTGACGCGTTTGCGCCAGCGTGGAAAGCGCCGCTTCTCGCTGCTGCTGTCTTTGTGCCTGCTCTACCAACCGAGCCGCTAGCTGGGAATTTTGCCGCTCCAGCTGCTGCGTATCTTTTTCAAGGCGACGAAGTTCCTCGAGCATTTCGCGCGTGGTCTCGTCTGTTGCATCAATACGTTCTTGCAGGGCAGTTTGGGCTTGCTGGGCATCCAGCGCCTCGCCAATGACGGATTCTTCCTGCGCGGCTAACGGCAACACCCACAGCATGGCGAGTAACAACCCATAGGTAGGCAACAACCGCCTGGCCCGCGAGGAATTTCTCCAAAAGCTCATAGCAATAACCCATGTTAATAAACCACATTAATAATCCGGGCAACACACCAAGTTACCCATCCCAGGGCGGCGACATTTCCATCAAAAGGAAAACAGGAATGATTGGCATTCATTTTTAGCAGGCGGCTAGGGTAACAGCAAACCAATAAATGACAATAGTTATCATTAACTCCAGACCGCAACACCTCCTAGGAGCCTTATATCCTTTGTGCACTGTCTTTTGCACGCAAAAAAGCCGCGCCTTGCAAAGGCGCGGCTTTTATCAGCAATCAAGTCATAAGGCTTATCAGGGGGCTTGCTGATAACGACGCTCGACATCATCCCAGTTGATCACATTGAAAAAAGCTTCCACGTAATCGGGACGCTTATTCTGGTACTTGAGGTAGTAGGCATGCTCCCACACATCCAGCCCCAGAATCGGTGTATTGCCGTGCATCAACGGGGTGTCCTGGTTGAGGGTGTTTTCCACCACCAGCTTCTCTTGTGGGGTCACGCTGAGCCAGGCCCAGCCACTACCGAAGCGACCCAGTGCGGCTTGCTTGAAGTCTTCCTTGAAGGCGTCAAAACCACCCAACTCATTGTCGATTGCCTGGGCAACCTCACCCTTGGGCTTACCGCCACCTTGGGGAGACATCATTTGCCAGAACATGGAATGATTGACATGGCCGCCGCCATTGTTGATAACCGCCTGGCGCTTGCTTTCCGGCACACGATCGACATTCGCCATCAACTCTTCCACCGGCACATCTTCCAGACCGGTGCCTTCAAGCGCAGTGTTGAGCTTGTCAACATACGTCTGGTGGTGGCGCGAATGGTGAATTTCCATAGTCATCGCATCAATGTGCGGTTCAAGCGCGTCGTAAGCGTAGGGCAATTCGGGAAGTGTATGCGGCATGATTACTCCTCCTTTAATTAATCACTCACAGTGATAATAGCGTTTCAAGCATTTCTCAGGATGGCAGCTGTTTGACGACTACGCTAACAAAAACTACTCAAGCATACAAAAACAGCCGGCATCTTCAAGATGCCGGCTGCTGCGAGTACCGCCTGTCTTACTTAGCGCATTTTCACAACTTGCTTTCAAGCTCCGGCAGGATCTCGAACAGATCCCCCACCAGGCCGTAATCCGCGACCTGGAAGATCGGCGCCTCCTCGTCCTTGTTGATCGCCACGATCACCTTGGAGTCCTTCATGCCCGCCAAGTGCTGAATGGCACCGCTGATGCCCACTGCGATGTACAGGTCCGGCGCGACGATCTTGCCGGTCTGGCCGACCTGCATGTCGTTGGGCACGAAGCCTGCGTCCACCGCCGCCCGCGAGGCCCCTACCGCCGCGCCCAGCTTGTCAGCAATGCCGTCGAGCAGCTTGAAGTTCTCGCCGTTGCCCATGCCGCGGCCGCCGGAAATCACTACCTTGGCGCCCCCCAGCTCCGGCCGGTCGCTCTGGGCCAGTTCTTCCTTGATAAAGCGCGACTGGGTGTTGTCCACCACGCTATCCACCGCTTCGATGGCGGCACTGCCCCCTTTCCCCACAGCATCGAAACCGGTGCTGCGCACGGTGATCACCTTGAGAGCATCGGCGCTCTTGACCGTGGCAATGGCGTTACCGGCATAGATCGGCCGCTTGAAGGTGTCGGCATCGTCGACTTCGACGATCTCGGACAGCTGCGACACGTCCTTGAGCGCGGCGACACGTGGCATGACGTTCTTGCCTGTGGTCGAGGCCACCGCCAGGACGTGGCTGTAATCACCGGCCAGCTGGGTGATCAAGTCACCCAGCGGCTCGGCCAGCTGATGGGCGTAGACCGCATGATCGGCGACGCGCACCTTGGCCACGCCGTCGAGCTTCGCAGCGGCCTGGGCCACGGCGTCGACGCCTTCACCCGCCACCAGGACATCGATATCACCGCCGCCGGCTTGCTGGATCTGTTGCGCTGCGGCCACGACATGGGCAGTGGCGGCGGCCAGTTGGCCGTCGTGATGTTCGGCAAGGACCAGAATGCTCATGAGATCACCTTGGCTTCGTTCTTGAGTTTATCGACCAGCTCGTCCACCGAGCTCACCTTGATGCCGCCCTTGCGCTCGGCCGGGGATTCGACCTTGACCAGGCTGACCCGGGAGGCTGTCTCGACGCCCATCTCTTCCGGCGTCTTGATGTCCATGGGCTTTTTCTTGGCCTTCATGATATCGGGCAGCTTGGCGTAGCGCGGCTCATTCAGGCGCAGGTCCGAGGTGATGATGGCGGGAAGCGTGAGCTCCAGGGTCTGGAGGCCACCGTCGATCTCCCGGGTCACCTGCAGCTTGTCGCCTTCCACCACCACCTCGGAGGCGAAGGTGCCCTGAGGAAGATGGGTCAGGGCCGCCAGCATCTGGCCGGTCTGGTTGTTGTCGGTGTCGATGGCCTGCTTGCCGAGAATCACCAGGCCCGGTTGCTCGTCCTCGACCACCTTGGCCAGCAGCTTGGCCACGGCAAGCGACTCGACGCGTTCGTCGGTCTGCACATGAATCGCGCGATCCGCGCCCAGCGCCAAGGCGGTACGCAGTTGCTCCTGGGCAGCCTTGGGGCCGATCGTCACCGCCACCACTTCGGTGGCCACGCCTTTTTCCTTCAGGCGCACGGCTTCTTCCACGGCAATTTCGCAGAAGGGGTTCATAGCCATCTTGACGTTGGTGAGGTCGACATCGCTGTGGTCCGGCTTGACCCGGATCTTGACGTTGTAGTCGATGACGCGTTTGACCGCGACGAGTACTTTCATGCTTTCCTCGCTTGGCTCGTTTCAGAGCCTTTAACCTGATGAGTATCTCGGCAACAACTACCGAGCGCCTCGTGGTGAAAAAATTCGGCAACGCCAGACATCAATGATGTTTGTTGCCCAACATATGAATTCATGCAAGCGTTTGATAGGTGCTTAAGTAAAAAACTCTTCTAATCTGCCATAAGCACCGCACTTCCAACAACACCCGGTAAGTACGGCCTTGGTCTTAGATCATATTTAAACATAATCGCCAACGTACCATCCTGCCTCGAGACCATGGCTCGATTAGCTAAAATTGGCAGCAGCACAGGCTTTTGGCATCGTAGGGGTGACCTTACAAGGGTATTATGCCTATTATGGGAGACAACCAGAAGCAAACGACCGTTTTAAATTTGTCGACGCATCACTTCCATGCGGTGCGTACCGAATGAGGAGAAGCCAGGGTGGAAAACGTTGAACGCGATGTGATGGATTTTGATGTGGTCATTGTCGGTGCAGGACCGGCAGGGCTTTCCGCTGCTTGTCGCTTGATGCAACAAGCCAACGACGCTGAACAGGAACTGACGGTTTGTGTCGTCGAGAAAGGCTCCGAAGTGGGCGCCCATATTCTCTCCGGGGCTGTATTCGAGCCACGCGCCTTGAACGAGCTTTTTCCCGACTGGAAAGACCGGGGTGCACCACTAACCACCCCGGCCACGCGTGATGAGGTCTATCTTCTCAAGGATGCCCAGAAGGCCCAAAAGATACCTAACGCCCTGGTTCCCAAAAGCATGCACAACACCGGCGGCGACCAGACCCGCTATGTGATAAGCGCCGGCAACCTGTGCCGCTGGCTCGGCGAGCAGGCCGAAGAACTGGGTGTGGAAATTTTCCCCGGTTTTGCGGCTCAGGAAGCTATTATCGATGAAAGTGACATCGTGCGCGGCATCATTATCGGCGACATGGGGGTTGCCGCGGATGGCACCCCCAAGGACAGCTATATGCCGGGCATGGAGCTGCGCGCCAAGTACACCCTTTTTGCCGAAGGCTCACGCGGCCATCTAGGCAAGCATTTGATCAGTACTTTTCATCTCGACGAAGACAAGGATCCCCAGCATTACGGCATCGGTTTGAAAGAGCTGTGGGACGTGCCCGCCGAAATACACCAACCGGGCCTGGTACTGCACGGTTCCGGCTGGCCACTGGACAAACACACCCACGGCGGCTGGTTTCTCTATCATGCCGAAAACCAGCAGGTGGTCGTGGGCCTGATCATGGATCTTTCCTACCAGAACCCCTGGCTGTCGCCGTTCGATGAATTCCAGGGGATGAAACACCATCCCGTGATTAGCCGGCACCTCAAGGATGGCAAGCGCGTGGCTTACGGGGCGCGAGCCATCACCAAAGGTGGCCTGAACTGCCTGCCCAAGATGACATTCCCGGGGGGCCTATTGATCGGCTGTGATGCAGGCACGCTGAATTTTTCCAAGATCAAAGGCCTTCACACGGCCATGAAATCCGGCCTGGTTGCGGCTGACACCGTGTTCGACGCTATCAAGACCGGTGACGAAGGCGGCAAGGAATTGACGGATTTCACCGCACAGTGGGAGAAAAGCTGGGCGTACCAGGAGCTTGAGGAAAGCGCCAGCTTCGGTCCGGCGCTTCACAAGTATGGCACCGTGGGGGGTGGCGCCTATAATTTCGTCGATCAACTGCTGGGCGGCAAACTGCCTAACCTGCATGACACCACCACCGACCATGGCGCCCTCAAGCCGGCGGCGGAATTCGAAAAAATCACTTATCCCAAGCCGGATGGCAAGCTCTCCTTCGACAAGCTCTCCTCGGTATTCCTGTCCAATACCAACCATGAAGAAGACCAACCTTGTCACTTGAAGCTCAAGGATCCCGAGCTACCCATTCGCGAGAACCTGCCCATTTACGCCGAACCGGCACAGCGCTACTGCCCGGCCGGGGTATATGAAGTCGTCGAGGACGAACGCGGCAAGCCGCAGTTCCAGATCAATTTCCAGAACTGCGTGCATTGCAAGACTTGCGACATCAAGGACCCGGCCCAGAACATCAACTGGATCGCGCCTGAAGGCGGCGGCGGGCCGAATTACCCCAATATGTAAGAGCGCCTTTACCAGGCTGCAAAAAGGGCATGCCACGGCATGTCCTTATATTTTTTAGCCTCGTGTTCATGACAGCGGCGGCTATTTTTACAGTATCTTTTCGAGCGCTTTCACCACTTGGCGTTGCTGCGTTTCCTGCAGATGTTGCTGCGTTTCCTGCAGATAAGGATGCATGGGCAAGCTGAGAATACGCTCACAAACCGTTTCACAGACAGGCAGCGAGCAAGACGTATCGGCTACGGCGGGTTGGCGATTTAACGGTACAGGATAATGGATCATGGTAGGAATACCGGTCTCACTCAGCCGCGCCTGAATGCGGCCACGCTCGGATAGCTGGATGCTATATTGGGCATGAACGCTGGTATTGCCCTCCAAAAGCATCGGACGCTCGATCGCCAACGGTGCCAGCAGCCGGTCATAGCGTTCGGCTACGGTTCGGCGCAAGATGATTTCTTCATCGAAAAGCTCCAGCTTGGCCAGCAAGATCGCCGCTTGCAACGTAGATTGCCTGCATGTCAGCACATTGACCGAACAGCGACACCGGCATGATAGCCTGGGTACGTGGCGTGACTGCCGCTTCAATCGCCGAAGGGTCAATCAGGCAGGTATGTGGTTCGATATCCACGTAGACCGGCGTGGCGCCGGTCAGCATCACACTCTCGGCAGTAGCAATGAAGCTGAACCCAGGCACGATGACCTCGTCACCGGGCCGATATCCAGCGCCATCAGGGCAATCTGCAAGGCATCGGTACCGCTGGCACAGCTGATGCAATGGGCCACGCCCACCCGCGCCGCCAGGCGGTGCTCCAGGGTTTCCACCTCCGGGCCGAGTACAAAACGGCCATGGGCGAGCACGGTCTGGATGGCATTTTCAAGCCGTGTTCCCAACCGGGCTTGCTGAGCGGCCAGATCAATGGACTGTATATTTTATCCTTCTCCAGAGCCGAAGCCCATCGTCAGCAGCTGAGGATGCATCTGGTCCTGACGCGGCGTTTCGGGTTGTACACGGTTCAGGCTTGCCACGGTTTCCAAGCAGTGGTGCACGGTATCGATACCAAAACCGCGCCCGTCGAGTATTTCGCGATAGCTGACCGTATGCAGTTCGGCAAAGCCACTGGAAAACTCGAATTGCTGTCCATCGCAAGTGAGGCTGCGATAGGTCGACTGCCGTTCAGGGACATTCTCCGGCAGGTCTTCAGCATCGATAGACAAGAACCAACGTACGCGGGCTTTTTCATACTCCAGATAACCGGCGGCTTTATGATCATCACGATAGTGAAGCACCTGCTTCTCGAGCTTGCCGAAAACCTGATGCAGCATGTCGAAAAAATGGATGCCGATTTCAGTCACGACGCCAAATGCCGACTGAATCATTGAGATCATAGGCGGCGACCAGATTATGGCCGCAGTCCTTTATCGCCTGCATGTGGCGTGGCGCGATGTAGCCGGCCGCTCCAATCAACGCAAAATTCATCCCTGCCCTCCTCGGCTTCGCTTGTCCCTTTAGCGTAAGCGTAGTGGCAGTCGTAGCGGCTGTCTGTCAGAAAAGATGCCTAACCGCCCTTCATGCCCGCTCGGCATTCAGGGGTTCGATAGGCGCGCGATTGGCCACCAAACGACGCTTGCCGGCTTTGACGAACTGCACCTCTAGAACAGGGTTATCCGGCGCGTTCTCCACGCTAAGCACCGCGCCTTCACCGAATACCGCATGATGCAAGCGTTGGCCTACCCGAAAAGTAGTGGTGGGCCCATACCCTGCGCCCGGCTCAGCTACCGCTGGCGGTGCGGCGACCTCTACCTTCAGCTCGGCCCCTACGCCATCAAGATAGCGCTCGACCAAGGCCACCGAACGTACCGGGACGGGGCGACTGTTTTCCGAGGCTTGCAAGGCTTCAGCCACGCAGACGCTATCCTGCCAGGCACTTTCCGCAACAAACCGACTGGGACGATGCTCTCCGCCATCATGCAGCAGCAACAAGCGCTCACGCGCCCGGGTGATCGCTACGTAGAACAAACGGCGTTCTTCTTCCAGACGTGCCTCGCTCAAGGGGTTGTCCCGGCTATAATGCGGAAAATCCTCTTCGTTGACGCCCGCCACCGCCACCAGCGGCCACTCCAATCCCTTGGCGCCGTGTACCGTGGTAATCAGTATGCCCTCGGCATGGTTTTCGACCGGCCGTTCGAGCAGTTCGATGAAGGCATCCGGATCGCTGACGTCCTCGGCCTGTTCGATCAGTACATCCAGCAGCCGTACGTCTTCCTCACCCTTGTCGCGACGCGCCGCGGCACGCTTGAGTATCTTCTCAGCGTCGATGGCTTTCACCACATGGGCCAGCAATTTGGCCGGCGGCCAGGCGCGCAGTTTAGGCAACTCACACAGCAGCTCCCAGCGGCGCTTGAGATTACGTCGCTGGAGAGGCTTGAGATCGGCCAGTGCGGGGTCATGGCGCTCCGGCCAATGCTGCGTCTGGGCCAGTTGCCGGGCAAGGCTGACGAGGCGGTCACGGGCGACAAAAGGAGTGGGCTGCGAGAACAACAAGGCAAGGTGAGCGGGGTCTTGGAGCAGTGCCGGATAACGCGACAACTTGAGGTAGCCGGCAAGCGCCTGCACTAGCGGCAAGCGAAACACGAAACGGTCATCGCGAGATAGCTGGAACGGCTGCCCCGCTTGCAGCAACGCCAGCTGCACCGGCACTGAAAGCGCCCAGCTGCGCACCAGCAGGCAGGCTTCATTCAGCCCGCGCCCCTGCTTTTGCCATTCGCTCAAGGTTTCGAGTAATGCCCGGTTGCCTTGGCCTGCCTCAATCCGGGTAACAGGATTGCCGGGGGCCGCCAGACAAAGCTGGTCCGGGCGACGCTGATTGGCGGCAATCGCATGGTTGGCTGCCAGTGCCAGCGCATGGCCATGCCGAAAGGTCGTGGAAAGCGGGTAATCGGTTGCATCACCAAAGGTGGCAGTGAAATTCTCCAGCATGGTATCCGGGCGAGCACCGCGCCATTCATAGATGCATTGGTTGGCATCCCCCACCGCCATTACCGCCGCCTGCTTGCCTGCCAATACCGCCAACAAGCGCTGCTGCGCGGCATTGATGTCCTGGTACTCATCCACGATCACATGATCGAGGAAGCCTTGGACCCGCGCTTGAGATGACTCACTGGCTTCGAGCGCCAATAATGGCCGATACAGCAGATCGGCGTAGGTCATGACATTTTCCTGAGCCAGCAGACGTTCGGCTTCCTCGAAGGCGGCAGGAAAATAATCGGTATCGGCATCGAAATCCAGGCGAGCATAAAGCTCGCCGGGCTCGGCCACTTCCGCCTTGATCAACCCGCAATAATGCGCCAAGGCTTCCAGACGCTCGCCTTCCAGCGCAGCATCGCGACGTTCACGGCTATGTGCCAGTACATTGAGCGTGGCCTGGCGCAACAGGCGTTCCACTTGCCAGTCGGCCGAGAGTAGCTGACGAGGCGTCAAGGCGCCCCACCGACATAGGCTCTGGGTCAAGCGATGCCCTAGGGAATGAAAAGTGCGTACATCGGGTAGCGTCTGGCGGGCTTGGGCCATTTGCTGTAAACGGCTTTGAAAATCCTCTCGGGCGGCACGATTGAACATCAGCACCAGCATGCGCTTGGCGGGCACGTCCTGATCAAGTAGATGCAGCACGCGCGCTGCCATCGTGGTGGTTTTGCCCGCTCCCGCCACTGCTGCCACCCGCGCATGGCCGTGGCCATGGGCAATGACCGCGCGTTGTTCAGCGGTTAATTTCACAGTGCCTCGCTGGAAGATGTTTCGTCATCTATCCAGCCCACCGGATGCCAGTGGCCGGCGCTTTCCACGCCTAGCTCGCTGCTTCCTTCATCGTGCGAACGCAAGGTAGCGGCTTCCACCAGTTGATAGTAGACGTTGCGATTGAGCCGTGCGGAAAGCCCGTAACGTATCGGCACTTCCGGCACCCACTCGCCCTGGGGGGTTTGAGTGACTCGCAAAGGATGCTCGCTGTCTAATCGGACGCGATCGCCCAATTGCGTGGTCAACCACCAGTCACCATTTTCAAGGTTCGCCTCGACAATCACCAGCGGCAGGTCTTCCACCTGGATACGCCAGCGCTCCACCGGGGTTACCAGGCAATAGCCTTCCGGGTCACGACGCAACAACGTGGCCAGAAGGCGCACCAACTTAGGTCTTGAGATGGGCTCGTCCTCGTGCCACCAGCGGCCGTCGGCGGCAATGCATAGATCCATGTCACCGGAAAGCGCCGGCTGCCAGGATTCCAGAGAAGGAATACGGTCAGCGGGACCCAACTGACCCAACAATCTATCGAAATTCATCGACCTCTCCTCTGCTGCGTAGCATTCAACAAGGCTTGTCTCCAAGCACCGTTCTTCAAGGGCTGTTTTTCAAGGACCGTTCTTCAAGGACTATAGCAGCCCGGCTTGCGTGAGCGCATCACGTACCTCGGGGCTTGCCTGCGGAGCGGCTTGCTGAAATAGGCGGTAGAAATTGGCGGTAGTCTGCATGGCGACTTCATCCACACTGATATCGCGTACCTGAGCGATACATTCAGCGACTTCCACCACCCAAGCCGGCTCGTTGGGCTTGCCCCGATGAGGAACCGGCGCAAGGTAAGGGCTGTCGGTTTCGATCAATAAACGATCCAGTGGTAACTGGCGCGCCAAGTCACGCAGCGCTTCGGCATTGACAAAGGTGACGATGCCCGAAAGCGAAATATAAAAGCCCAGGCGTACCGCTTCACGCGCCATCTCGATATCTTCGGTAAAGCAATGCAGTACACCGCCGATACGTGGGTCGGTATGTTCCCGCAACAACGCCAGGGTATCCGCCTTGGCATCTCGCGTATGCACGATGACCGGAAGTTCAAGTTCACGGGCGGCGATCAAATGGCTTCGAAAGCGCTCATGCTGGCACTCACGGCCAGGCATGTTATCTTTGCCCAGATAATGGTAATCCAGCCCGGTCTCGCCGATCGCCACGGCGTCGAATCGCTCGGCAGCGGCCTTGATTGCCTCGACGCCAGGTTCTTCGACCACAGTATGCAGCGGATGCACACCCGCGGAGATCACCACATCCGCATGAGCGCGAGCAATCTCGGCAAGCCCGGGCAGCTCTTCCAGCGTCACGGAGATCGCCAGAAACTGGGTAACCCGCCGAGCGCGGGCAGCGTCCAGAGCAGCCGCCAGGCTCCCCCCATGCGTGGTTTCCGAGAGACGGTCCAGGTGACAATGAGAATCGACGAACATGCTAATCTCGACAGCAGAAAACAGCGAAAATGCAGCCACTAACGGCCGCACGGAAAAATCGACTAATTAGAGGGTATAGGTCGGCGCGCTCTTATCTAGCTGGCCGGCCAGCAAGGTTTCTATGCGGTCGCGGACCGTATAATCCTGCTGGCTGAAATGCACCCCGATGCCGGGAACCCGACGACCCGAGATCCCTTCGGGCGACACCCAAATGACATGACCGGATACCGACAAGCGCTCGCTTTCTCCCGGCAGCAGGAGCAAAAGAAACACTTCCTGTCCCAGACTGTAACGCTCGCGAGTGGGAATGAACATTCCCCCCCGGTCAAGAAAGGGCATATAAGCTAAAAGCAGCGTCGGCACATCCTTGATGGTCAGTGAAAGCGCTTTCTGAGTCGCCATCATGATCTCCTTGCAAAGCGGATACTGAGTACATCAAGAGCGCAATAACGCGGACCAGCGCACCAGCCATGCCTCCAATACCAGCTGAGGGTTGGGGTTAGCGCCTGAACTCAGCAAGCGTCGTTGTTCACGGGCGTAATCGAGCAAACGAAACCAGTCCTGGACGCGGGCATTTTTCACCGCCTGACGGTAGAGAGGCAGCAAATCGGGGTTATGCAGGGTGCCAGCGTCGCCGGAAAGTCCCAGCCTAATCAAGTCCTCCAGCCAGGCGATACCGTACCACAAGATGGCATCTATCGCTTGGCGGTCCAGCCGGGCGGCCTCTGAAACCGGCTCGGCACCACGCACCAGCTGCTCAAAGCAGTCGTGGGTTTGATGTCGCAAGGCACGCGCCTCCGGCGCCGCCAGTTCTACCGCTAACAACGGCAACCCACCAGCAACTTGCCACCAGAAGCAAGCCTCCTCTTCACTGCCCAGACGTTCGCTCAACCAGGCGCGAGACGCTGCAAGCGATACCCTGGGCAATGGCCAGTGCTGGCAGCGCGAGCGAATGGTCGGCAATACTCGTGAGGGGCTATCCGCCAACAAGATGAATAAGGTATTGGCACCCGGCTCTTCCAGACTTTTCAACAGCGCATTGGCCGCGGCAATGTTCATGGCTTCCGCCGGGGTAATCACGATGACGCGATAGCCGCTCTGCTGTGCTGTTTGCGAGACAAACCGATTGATTTCGCGTACCGGGTCGATGCGTATCTGGCGTTTGCCCTCTTCCGGCGACACACGCATCAGATCGGGATGATAGCCCGAAGCCAGCATATGACAGCCATGGCATTGGCCACATGCCTGAATGCCGGGTCGGGTACAGAGCGCTCCTGCCACCAAGGCATCGGCGAGTTGTTGCTTGCCGACACCATGAGGACCACTGAAAAGTAGCGCATGGGGCAGGCGCTGGCTATTCGCCAAAGCGCTCAGCTGCGCCCATAGCGACTGATGCCAAGGTAATGCCGAGGCTAGCGCCATGCGTGCACCCGCTCTTGCAGGACGCTTGCCAATTGAGCCTGCACCTCTTTCAAGGCGGGCTCGGCATCGATCACGGCAAACCGCTCAGGTTCTGCCAGGGCGCGCTTGAGATAGCCGCGGCGTACCGCATCGAAAAATGCCGTCTGTTCACGTTCAAAGCGATCTTTTTGTTCGCCTCTTGTCTGCAGCCGGGTCTCTAGACGCCAACGGGCGGCCTCTGGTGTCATGTCGAACAGCAAGGTCAAGTCAGGGGCCAACCCTTGCTGCACGAAGGTTTCCAAGGTGGCAATGCGGGCCTCGGCAATGCCGCGCCCGCCTCCCTGGTAGGCAAAGGTGGCGTCGGTGAAGCGATCGCAAACCACCCAGGCACCACGCGCCAGGGCCGGACGAATTTTCTGGGCGAGATGTTGGGCTCGGGCGGCGAACATCAGCAACAGTTCGGCATCGGCATCCAATGGTTCGACCGGAGAGGGGTCCAGCAATAATTGCCGAATGGCTTCGGCGCGCGGCGTTCCTCCCGGCTCGCGAGTTTGCACCACCTCGATTCCCTGCGATTCCAGCCATGCCACGACCCAGCCGAGGTTGGTCGACTTGCCGACGCCTTCGCCGCCTTCCAGAGTGATAAAGCGCCCACGCTCATGCATAAAGATTCCGGATGCTCAAAAGTTAGCGATTGCGAATATAAAGATTCACGGCATTGTTATGCTCACGCAGGGTACGCGAGAAGTGGTGCGTGCCATCGCCACGCGCAACAAAATAAAGCGTTTCACCGGGCAGAGGGTCTACCGCAGCTTCCAGTGCAGCACGCCCCGGCATGGCAATGGGTGTCGGCGGCATGCCATCGATCACATAGGTATTGTAGGGCGTGGCCTGGCGCAGGTCCGCCCGGGTGATACTACCCTCATAGCGTTCGCCCATACCGTAAATCACGGTAGGATCCGTTTGCAGCCGCATGCCTTTTTCCATTCGCCGCTTGAACACCCCGGCAATTTCGCGCCGCTCTTGCGCCGCTCCGGTTTCACGTTCGATCAATGAGGCCATGATCAGCGCCTCGTAGGGAGAGTCGATGGTCAAGTCGTCTTGACGCTCTGCCCACACTTGCTCGAGGACAGTTTCCATGCGTTGGAGCGACTGACGCAGTAGTTCCACATCACTCACGCCCTTGTGATAACGGTAAGTATCGGGGAAGAACCAGCCTTCCGGATGCTCTCCTTCGCGTCCCAGCAATACCATGACTTCCGCATCGCTCATCTCGGCGGTACGCTTATCCAGCTTGGGCGCAGCATTCAAGAGACTGCGCATCTGGCGAAAAGTCCAGCCTTCGGGGACGGTCAGCGAATAGGTGACCACTTGATCGCTACCCAGCAACACCATCAGCTCGCGCCCGTTCATGCCGGGTTCCAGCTGATACTCGCCAACCCGCAGACGCGGCACGGTCTCAGGCTCCAACCGCGACAACAGGCGATACGCCCAGACGCCCTCGATTATCTCCTGCTCGGCAAGTTCACCCACCACCTGATGGAAACCGGCACCCGGCGACACCTCATACAAATAAGGAGCATCCAGTGCCAACGGTTCCTCCAGGCGGTCTTGCCAGTAGCGGTACCCACCAAACGCCGCTATACCGGCCACCCCTACCACGACGACCAGTACGGTCAATAACCGTTTCACCATTCCACCTCGTTTTCTCAGACGTCTTGCCTATGCTCGGCACCCGGCTTTTTCAATTGAACTCTCTCAACTAGACTCTTTCAACCGAACTCGGGGTAGCCAAGCAGGCGGTTTGCCATCGCTTGAAGCCGACGTGACGCCGTCCCCAGCGACCAACGTTGCCAAGGGGCACCTTGAGTATCCAACAATTCGGCCACCGGCCACATCCCCTGGACGGAGTTGCCGATCCATAACGCCTCGACATCACTCAGCTCTTCGATATCCAGGTGCGCTTGGGTTACCTCACCGGCAGCGAGCAAGGCCTCACGCAAGGTGCCGACCACGCCGCACTGGTCCAGGTACGGGGTGAAATATTGTCCTTTGTGGCACCAGAACAGATTCATGCTGGTCGCTTCTATCACACGGCCGTTATGGTCCGCGACCAAGCCTTCGACAATATCAGGGGTCTGCCATTCGTTTCTGGCCAATACGTTTTCCAGCCGATTGAGATGCTTGATGCCCGCCAGCCTGGGTTGATGCCCCAGGCGCAACTCGCACAACCGAACCCGGACGCCGTTGCGCCAGTGCTGCTCCTGGGCGTGAAACGGCGTCCGGCTGCTGAGCAGTCGCGGAACCACCTTTTCAGGACAGGCATACCCTCGCCCGCCACTGCCACGGGTAACGATCAACTTGAGCACTTCGAGCCCTTCACCGTCCACACGCATGGCAGCTTCCAATGCACCTTGAGCCGGGCATGGAATATCGAGAAGGCGACAGCCTCGCTTCAACCTGGCGAGATGGTAATCCCACAGCAACGGCCTACCGTCACGCAGCAACACGGTTTCAAACAGGCCATCGCCATAAGCCAGGCCGCGGTCGTCGAAGGGTACCTGAGGCACTTCCATCCCGAGTCTAGACCCGCTTGAACAGCAGCGACCCGTTAGTGCCACCAAACCCGAAGGAATTCGACAGCGCTACGTTGATCGGCATGTCACGCGCCGTATGCGGCACGTAGTCCAACCGGCAACCTTGCTGCGGGTTGTCCAGATTGATGGTCGGCGGCGCTACCTGGTCACGAATGGCCAGTACACTGAAAATCGCTTCCACGGCGCCGGCAGCACCCAGCAGATGACCGATCATCGATTTGGTCGAACTCACCGCTACCTGTTGAGCGGCATCGCCCATGAGTCTTTCGATGGCGCGACTTTCCGCCAAATCTCCAGCGGCGGTGGAGGTACCATGAGCATTGATATAATCTACCTGGGTGGGGTCGAGTTGCGCGTCCTTGATCGCATTTTTCATCGACAATGCCGCGCCGCTGCCATCCTCCGGGGGGGCTGTCATGTGATAGGCATCATCACTCATACCGAACCCTACCAGCTCGGCATAAATATTGGCGCCACGCGCCTTGGCGTGTTCATACTCTTCCAGCACCAGGATGCCTGCCCCGTCGGAAAGCACGAAACCATCGCGATCCCGGTCCCAGGGACGGCTAGCGGCTTCAGGATCATCGTTGCGCGTGGAGAGTGCTCGCGCTGCCGCAAACCCACCCAAGCCCAGCGGGGTGGTGGCCATTTCAGCGCCGCCACACACCATCACATCGGCATCGCCATAGGCGATGGTACGTGCGCTGTAGCCAATATTGTGAGTACCGGTGGTGCAGGCAGTGGTAATGGCGATGTTAGGTCCGCGAAAGCCATGCTGAATAGCCAGGTTGCCGGAAATCATGTTGATGATCGAACCGGGCACGAAAAACGGTGAAATACGCCGCGGGCCGCCCTTGAGCATGGCATTGTGATTATGCTCGATCATCGATAGGCCGCCGATGCCGGAACCGATGGCAACGCCGATACGGTCGGCATTGCCATCGGTGCATTCAATACCGGAGTCGTTGATCGCCTGGGCGCCCGCGGCCATGCCGTATTGGATGAACATGTCCATCTTGCGGGCCTCCTTGGGATTGAGATAAGGACGAATATCGAAGTCCTTGACCGATCCACCGAAACGCGTGCTGAAACCGCTGGTATCAAAATCCTCGATCGTTGCGATACCGCTCTTGCCCGCCACGATGTTCGACCATGACTCGTCGACGGTATTGCCCACTGGGGTTACCAGGCCTAGCCCGGTTACCACTACCCTTTTTCGCCCCATCATTTTTCCTCCAGGCATCCTTGGTGACACGACCCGGCAGGGTCATTTGCTGCCCATTATAACGAACAATCGTCATTGGGTTCATTGTGAGCGTAAAAGCAGAGGGCCGCCCTGCATGCAGGACGGCCCTCTGGATGCAGACCAAAATGGCCCACAATGGTTAGACGCAGTCGTCACAGCCCTTACTGGTGGGTGTTCACGTAATCGATTGCTTCTTGAACCGTGGTGATTTTTTCCGCTTCTTCATCAGGAATTTCGGTATCGAATTCTTCTTCCAGAGCCATGACCAGCTCAACGGTATCAAGAGAATCGGCACCCAGGTCTTCGGTAAAGGAAGAGCTGTTCTGGATATCCTCTTCCTTGACGTTCAGGCGCTCAGCCACAACCTTCTTCACGCGCTCTTCGATGGTACTCATTGACGTACTCCAGTCGTTCACACAAGTCGTTTTGATAACGAGCCGTTTGGAAACCGCAAGCCAAAAGCTGCGGGGTAGTTTATAGACGCCCTCAGGTCGACGCAACCGTCGGCCATCAACGCATATTCATGCCGCCATTGACATGCAATGTCTCGCCGGTGATATAGCCAGCGCTTTCACTGGTCAAAAAACCCACGGCGGCAGCGATTTCTTCCGGTGCTCCCAGACGCGACAGCGGAATCTGATTGATCAGCATATCGTGCTGTGCTTGCGGCAGCGCCTGAGTCATGTCGGTGGCGATGAAGCCCGGCGCCACCGCATTGACCGTAATGGCCCGTGAAGCGACCTCCCGAGCCAATGCCCGGCTAAAGCCTTCCATGCCTGCTTTGGCGGCAGCATAATTGGTTTGGCCTGAATTGCCCATAGTCGCCACCACCGAACTGATCGACACGATACGCCCGAAGCGTGCCTTGGTCATGCCCCTTAGGCAAGCCTTACTCACGCGATAGACTGATTTGAGATTGGTCTCCATTACCGAGTCCCACTCATCTTCCTTCATGCGCATAAGCAGATTATCGCGGGTAATGCCGGCATTATTGACCAGAATGGTAGGCGCGCCGAAGCTTTCGCCGATCTCCTTGAGCAGGGAGTCGATACTCGCCTGGTCGGTCACGTTCAGACAGCGCCCACCGCCCTGGATGCCTTGCTCCTTGAGATCCGCCTCGATTTTTTCAGCGCCGGATTCACTGGTCGCCGTCCCGATAACGATACGCCCTTGGCGCCCGAGCTCATGAGCAATGGCGCGGCCGATACCACGACTGGCCCCGGTCACCAGAGCGACCCTACATTCCTGTGTCATAATTTACTGCCTTCAACGGGATGAACAAGCAAGCATAGCTTAACAGCCATGCCGATCAGGCGTCCCCAGCCAACGTTTCACGGGCCAGTTCCAATGCAGCTTCCAGGCTATCCGGATCATTGACCGCCAATCCTTTGCTGCCACGCACGATGCGCTTATTTAGGCCGGTAAGCACCTTGCCGGGACCGCATTCGATAAACACACGGGCACCTTGCTCGGCCATCGTTTCCACGCAAGAAGTCCAGCGTACCGGCTGATACAGCTGCTCGACCAGACGCGTACGCAATGTTTCAACGTCGGCATGCGCCTGGGCATCGACATTCTGGATCACGGTATAGCGTGGCGGACGCATATTGATACCCACCATCGCTTGCGCCAGCTGTTCCGCTGCCGGGCGCATCAATTCACAATGCGAAGGCACAGAGACCGGCAAGGGTAGCGCACGTTTGGCGCCCACTTCCTGGCAAGCGATAATCGCCCGTTCCACAGCCGCCTTGGTGCCGGCGATGACTACCTGGCCTGGCGCATTGTAATTGACCGCGGCCACCACCTCGCCCTGAGCGGCCTTGGCGCAAGCCTCTTCAACCACAGCACCTTCAAGCCCCAAGATAGCGGCCATGCCCCCTTCTCCTGCCGGTACGGCTTGCTGCATGGCTTCACCGCGCAGCTTGACAAGCTGAACGCCTTCAGCAAAGCCCATCACGCCGGCACAGACCATGGCGCTGTATTCCCCCAAGCTGTGTCCAGCCATTACTCCCGGCCGTGGACCTTCAAGCTCCTGCCAGACCCGCCAGATCGCAACACTGGACGTCAATAGCGCCGGCTGGGTGCAGGCCGTCGCATTGAGCCTCTCTTCCGGGCCTTCCTGCACGAGCTTCCACAAATCGTAGCCTAATGCCTCCGATGCTTCTTCGAAGGTCGTACCTACTACGCTATAGCGCTCGGCCAGCTCCCGCAGCATTCCCAGCTGCTGAGAGCCCTGCCCGGGAAAGATGAGGGCAAGGGGTTGAGACATGTCGATCACCTTTGCTCTTGTTAGCATTTGCTCTTGTGAGCGATAAGACCTGACCGCGGTATTCCTGCACCGCAGAGTCAACTCCATTAAAAAAATCGAAAAAAAATGCAAAAGCGTCATCGGTTACCGTTCAATTCAAGGTAGCCGAATGCGCCATTAATTGTGTCGCCAACTGACCAGGCAAGTTTTGTTCAACCTCTTGCACGGCACGCTTGATAGCATAGTGAAATCCATCGGCACCCGTACCCCCATGGCTTTTCACTACGATGCCATCAAGCCCCAGCAAACTGGCACCGTTATAGCGCACCGGGTCCAGCTCGCGCTTGAGGCGCTTCAATACCGGGCGCGCCAGCAGGCTCGCCAGACGGCCACTCCAATGGGCATCAAAGGCTGCCTGGACACGCTCTACCAGCATACCCGCCAATCCTTCACTGGCCTTGAGCACGGCATTACCCACAAAACCATCGCACACCACCACGTCCAGCTTGCCACTAAACAGGTCGCCGCCCTCGGCATAGCCTTGGTAGGTAAAAGCCCCCTCAGCTGGATAAGCCCTTAGCAGCGTATCTGCCTGGCGTACACTGGCACTGCCCTTGGTTGCCTCCGCCCCGACATTGAGCAAGGCGATCCGCGGCATGGCGACAGCATCCACATGGCGTGCCATGACTGCCCCCATCAAGGCAAAGTCGACAAGGCGGGTCGCCGGTGAATCGACGTTCGCCCCCAAGTCAAGCAGATAACAACGCCTATCACCACGGGCAGGAATCGCTGTACTGATTGCCGGCCGGGAAATGCCAGCTACCGTACCCAGTGCCTGCCGCGAAAGAGCTACCAGTGCCGCTGTATTGCCCGCACTGACGCCGGCCTGGGCCTGGCCATCAGCCAGGCTTTGCAGCATTCGCGCCATGCTTGTCTGCTTGCCATGGCGTAACGCCCAAGCAGCAGTAGCCCCCTGACCGATAACATCGGGGGCATCGCACAGCACCAGACGTGACGTTGCCGCGGCCATGGGCCGCGGCAAGCGTGAAAGTTCGGCGTGCAAGCGCTGAAAAGGGCCGAACAGCAAAAGCTCCAGCGCTGGATTATCCAGGGCAGCTCGGGCGGCTCCGACGATCGTGGCATGAGGCGCTTCATCACCCCCCATGACATCAATAGCGATGCGCACGATTCAACCCCTGCAATCGGCCATTCTGAAGAGAGGCTTAGACCTCGACTACCTTGCGACCGCGGTAGAAGCCGTCCGAGGCAACATGGTGACGCAGGTGAGTCGTACCGGTTTCCTTGTCCTGGGACAGGGTCGGTGCGCTCAGCGCATCGTGGCTACGACGCATGCCGCGCTTGGAACGGGTTTTACGGTTCTTTTGAACTGCCATGAGTCATTACTCCAAGATATATAGCGTAAAAATGCGTTACTTCTTGCCTTTCAAGTTCTTGTCTTTCAAGGCTTTGAGTACCGCAAATGGATTTTCGGCAGCCGGCTTCGCCACTTCGCTGTCCGTTTTGCTGACCAACTGCTCCGCCGAGACATGACAATCAGCCTCATCGTGATAAACCACCTGCGGCAAACTGAGGATAAGTTCATCCTCGATTACCGTCAGCAGGTCCAGCTGTTCGTTTTCCACCAGCACTGGTTCGTGACTGGCAGGCAAGTCAGCAGCAAGCGTATCGCTGGTCACCATCCCCAACAGGAAGTCACTTTCGACCGCTTGGGCCATAGGCTCCATGCAACGGCGGCAAGGCAATGCCAGCGTCGCTTGAAGGTGTCCACGTATTTCGCGGCGTCCCTGGGCATCAGCACCAAATTCCAGTACGACATGACAGTCGCCGGTTTGAGGGCCGACTTCATCGGCAAGACGTGGCAACTGATTCATTGCCACGCTGCCTTCCAGTCGTTCGCGGCGGGCTGCAAGCTTATAAGGCTCAACCCGGCTGGGGAGTTGTGAGGTCAACATAGGCGCGCAATGATAGGCACTCACCCTTCCCCTGTCAAAGCCATCGCGGACAAATCTTGAGATAGACTATCGCCAATTCGCCTCGCCCCTTATCCTGATGCGCTTGACGCTATCCTTTTATTCTCAGGAGGTTCGCCTTGTCTTTCACCCAGCCCTTGCCCAATCCACCCCTGGTACTCGCCTCCAGTTCGCCCTGGCGACGCGGCTTACTCGATCGCCTGCGGCTACCTTATCAGTGCCATAGCCCTGATATCGACGAAACGCCCCATCCAGGGGAAACGCCACGGGCACTCGTCCACCGCCTGGCAATGAGCAAAGCGCATGCTGTTGCCGAACGCTATCCCGCGCATTGCATCATCGGCTCTGACCAAGTCGCGGTGTTCGAGGGCGAGATTCTGGGCAAACCGCACACCAAGCAACGCGCCCGAAACAACCTGGCGCGCTTTTCCGGTCAAAGGGTGACGTTTCTCACGGGACTGGCGCTGCTGGATACGCGCCACTCACGCCATCAGGTACATGTCGAGCCATTCGAGGTGGTGTTTCGCAGCCTCACAGAGGCTGAGATTCAGCGTTATGTCGAGAAAGAACAGCCCCTGGATAGCGCCGGCAGTTTTCGCATGGAAGGACTGGGCATCGCTCTGTTTGAAAAGCTGGAAGGGCGCGACCCCAATGCATTAGTCGGCCTGCCGTTGATCGCACTATGCGACATGCTGCGCCAAGCCGGGCTCGACCCCCTTGGCGCAGATGATCCCTGAGGTTTTAACGGGCTTGAAAGCGTAACGGTGACGCGGATACTTCCAGCCCCAGCACTTGGGCGGCAGTGCGGGTAAAGCCACGCGTGAAACGCTCGAAGGGGTCAAGCTGAGGCGTATAATCCACCCACTGGGGCTCAGGCAAAAGCTGGCGACCTACCTCTTCCATGGTGGCCAGTGTATCGATCAGGCCTAATTCGAGGCTCTGAGAGCCGCTCCAGACCAGGCCGGAGAACAGCGCCTCGTTGTCACTCAAGCGGTCACCGCGGCCGGCGCGAACGGCATTGATGAATTGCTGGTGCGTATCATTCAGCACCGCCTGCCAGAATTGCTTGTCTTCTTCCTCGAGCGCCTGAAAAGGGTCGAGAAACCCCTTGTTTTCTCCGGCTGTCAACAAGCGACGCTCGACACCCAGCTCGGATATGGCCTCTTCGAAGCCGAACCCGGAATAAACTACGCCGATGGAACCCACTAAACTGGCTGGAGATGCCACGATTTCATCGGCGGCAGAGGCAATATAATAACCGCCACTGGCCCCGATATCCTCGATGACCGCCATGATCGGCTTGTCTCCCGCCTCACGCAGCCGCATCACTTCAGCGTAGACACGCTGAGACTGCACAGGGCTGCCTCCCGGGCTATCGATATGCAATATTACCGCAACGCTATTTTCCGCCTCCCAGGCACGCGTCATCCCTTCGATGATGCGCTCGGCACTGGCCGGTGAATCTCTGGCAATGACCCCCTGGATCTCCACCACGCCCAAATGGTCGCGACCGAATTCCGCGCCTCCCGGCCCTTCCCAAAAAAAGCGGTAAAAGGGAGCGAACAACAGGGCTGCGACCAACGCGACCAACAAGAAACGAAAAAACAACTTCCAGCGGCGACTGCGTCGCTGCTCGGCGAGCACGCCTCCAATCCAATGGTCGAGCATACCCAACTGAGCCAGACGCTGGCGCTCACGCAGCGTTTCAGCGTCATCGCCAGGAAAACCGGTCGCCTCATCGGACTTGCCTGATTTTCCCTTGCGCGAGTTTTTCAGCGAAACCTGAGGGCCTTCAGTCCACGGATCTTCATTGCCATCGTCCATCTCTGTTGCGCGGTCGGTGTCTTTACGGTTACGGGCATCGCCTACGGTCGAGGTATCGTCGCTCATGAAATATCCTTATCGAATCAGAGGAAACGGGCCGGCATCAGCCATGCAGCCAATCGAACAGCTCACCCACATTTTCCGCCACATATACCGGACGACTGACGGCCAAACGTTCCGGCGCATGCACCCCGTAAGTGACGGCGACACGATCCATTCCCATGGCTCGCGCCATTTCCAGATCATATTCAGTATCGCCGACCATCACCGCACGCTCCACCGGAACCGCCAACTCATCGAGGAGCTCTTCGAGCATTTGCGGATGTGGCTTGGAACGGGTTTTATCCGCCGTGCGGCTCCCATGAAACCAGCCTCCGCTGGCGGTCTCGGTAAATATCCGGTCAAGCCCGCGCCGGCTCTTGCCCGTGGCCACGGCCAAACGCTGCTGCTGGCGCTTGCGAAGCCGCGCGACTCCGGTCGCCACGCCGTCGAAAAACGCCATGGGGGTCGTATCGAGTTCAACGAAATGTTGCGCATAACGTTCATGAAGACGTTGCGCTTGCGCAGCCTGAATGCCCGGGCATAGAATCGCAATCGCTTCCGGCAGACCCAGGCCGATGATGTCGCGCACCGCCGCACTTTCCAACTCGCCCCACTCGGCTTCAAGCGCAGCGGCCTGCATGCAGGAAACAATACGCGGCACCGAATCCATCAGGGTACCGTCCCAGTCGAAGATGATCAGTTCGTAGCGCATATCAGATCCTTTGCTTGCCGCGTGCCCGTGCCAGAACCGATTCCAGCACCTCAGGCAATGGCGCCTTCACAGTGACCGGGCGTCCATTATTGGGCTCAGGAAAGGTCAAGGAACGCGCATGCAGGAACAAGCGGTCCACTCCCAGTCGCGCGGCTATTTGCTCACTGCCCCGAACGCCGTACTTGCTGTCCCCCAACAAGGGGTAGCCAGCGTGAGCGGCATGCACTCGAATCTGGTGGGTACGCCCCGTCACCGGCTCCACTTCCACCAAGGTGGCATTTTCGAAGGTTTCCACCACGGCAAAGTGGGTGCGCGCCACCTTGCCCTCGGGGTCGACACGCACTCGGCGTTCGCCATTACCCAATTCAAAACGTTCCAGACGCCCGCTGACATAACTCTTGCGCGCCGGCCAGCGCCCTGCAACCAGGGCAAGATAACGCTTGTCCATGGCATGCTTTTTCAACGCTTCATTGAGCGTCAATAGAGCGTCGCGCGACTTGGCCAATAGCAGGCATCCCGAGGTATCTCGGTCCAGACGATGCACCAACTCCAGAAAATCCAGATCGTCGCGCACCTGGCGCAAGGCTTCAATCAAACCGATTTTGACTCCACTGCCACCGTGCACGGCAAGACCCGAAGGCTTATTGAGCACCATCCACTGCGGACCTTCCATGATCACACTGCCCACGAGAAGGTCTCGCAGATTGTCACTGACTTCCTTTACCGCCTCCCGAGGCGCCAGACGCAAGGGCGGAATGCGCAATAGATCACCCGCTACCAACCGATAGTCAGCCTTGATGCGCTTTTTGTTAACTCGCACTTCGCCTTTACGCACAATCCGATAAATCAGGGCACGTGGCGCCCCTTTCAGACGCGTCAGCAAGAAATTATCAATGCGTTGACCCGCCTGTTCCGGGGCGATTTCCACCCACTGCACTTCACGCCCTTCGGCCATGCCGAACTCTCCTGCTTCAACGCTGAAAACGGCATTCTAACGTAGTGCCCGACGTAATGCGTCAATTGCTGGTGACAGGCTTTACTGTTATATTCCAAACCGCTTTAACTCCATGCGATGCTAGTTGTAAAACCATCGCTGGAGAACGCGCCTGCCCGACCAACACGCAGGCCGGAGCAAGAGTAATTGGATAGCAGCATTGGATAACAACGTGATTGGATAGTAATCCAAACGTTGGTGTCAGTATATTATAGAAAAATACACAGCACGAAATGCAGTAAAGTCTGCCGTCATGTCGCCATCCCCGCTGTCAACAGATTCAGCGAAGACAGACAGACGGCAAGTTTATGTGACCCTGACAACGTCTCGGTCATTGATTAACGCAACGCCCGGAACGGCGCCACCTTCACGTCACAAGGTGATGTCCGTGCCAGGTGACACACTCAACATCGTGCCGGTGGCCGGCGTTGGCGAGTTGTTGAATGCCAGGTGTGGGCGGAGTCAGCAGGGCCGGATGGGCGTGACACCCACCGAAACATGTCCTGCCTTTGCCATGTACTCAACATGATCAGGCACTGAAAAGACGCCATGTCTCTTCACTGTCGGATGCTTTTGCATCTGCGACATGACAGTACAAGCACATAGCATCCAGCGACTCGTCTGCGCGGCCTCTTCTATACAGGTACACATGACCGGTATGGAAGCACCTGCCGACACGTAACGTCATGCGAGACAACATGAAACGGATGCTTATCAATGCGACCCAGCCCGAAGAGCTGCGCGTCGCGCTTGTCGATGGTCAACGCCTATACGACCTGGACATCGAATCCGGGGCGCGGGAACAGAAAAAAGCCAATATCTATCGTGGCAAGATTACCCGGGTAGAACCTTCTCTTGAAGCCGCCTTTGTCGACTTCGGTGCGGAGCGTCACGGCTTTTTGCCCCTCAAGGAAATTTCCCGCGAATACTTCCTCAAGGATGTTTCCGGCCGACCCAGCATCAAGGAAGTCCTCAAGGAAGGCCAGGAAGTTACCGTTCAGGTAGACAAGGAAGAGCGCGGCAACAAGGGCGCCGCCCTGACCACCTTCATCAGCCTGGCTGGGCGCTTTCTGGTATTGATGCCCAACAACCCTCGCGCCGGCGGTATCTCGCGGCGTATTGAAGGGGAAGAGCGGGCTCAACTCAAGGAAGCCATGGGCGATCTGGCCGTGCCCGACAAGATGGGCCTGATCGTACGCACCGCCGGTATCGGTAGAAGTCCCGAAGAGCTGCAGTGGGATCTCGATTACCTGTCCCAGGTATGGGATTCGGTCACCGCTGAAGCCAGCAAGCGCTCGGCACCTTTCCTGATTTATCGGGAATCCAATGTCATCATTCGCGCCATGCGCGACTACCTGCGCCAGGATATTGGCGAAGTCCTGATCGACAGCCCCGAAGTACACGCGGAGGCCTTGGCGTTCATTCGCCAGGTAATGCCCTCCTATCAACAAAAGATCAAGCTGTACGTCGACGAAGTACCGCTGTTTTCGCGCTTTCAGATCGAATCCCAGATCGAGACCGCCTACCAGCGTGAAGTCAAGCTGCCTTCCGGTGGTTCGATCGTGATCGACCATACCGAAGCGTTGGTCTCCATCGACATCAACTCGGCGCGCGCCACTCGCGGCAGTGACATCGAAGAAACCGCCCTTCAGACCAACTCCGAAGCGGCCGACGAGATCGCCCGCCAGCTACGTTTGCGTGATATCGGCGGCCTGGTAGTGATCGACTTCATCGACATGGGGCCGGCGCGTAACCAGCGCGAAGTTGAAAATCGCATGCGCGATGCATTGAAGCTGGATCGCGCCCGGGTTCAGATCGGACGCATCTCACGTTTCGGCCTGATGGAAATGTCGCGTCAACGCCTGCGGCCTTCTCTGGGTGAAACCAGCGGTGTGGTCTGCCCACGCTGTAACGGCCAGGGCACCATCCGCGACGTGCGCTCATTGTCGCTTTCGATCATGCGCTTGATCGAAGAAGAAGCCATGAAAGAGCGTAGCGCCCAGATCCGCGCCATCCTGCCGGTCCCGGTAGCGACCTACCTGCTCAACGAAAAACGCAGCGTTCTGGCGGATATCGAAGCACGTCAGGACGTGCGCGTTTTGCTGCTGCCCAACCCGGATATGGACACCCCGCACTACGACGTCCAACGTCTGCGCGATGATCACATGGACGAAGAAGGCGCTTCCCTGTCAAGCTTCGAGCTTTCCACGGACACCGAAGTCGGCAAGGAGCCGGACCCCGGCTTTACCCCGCCGGCCATGCGTGACGAAGCAGCCGTCAAAAGTGTGGTGCATAGTGCCCCCGCCCCGACGTCCCTGCAAAAGGATCATCCACCGGCTCCAACACCGGCTCCAGCCCCGGCTCCAGCCCCGGCTCCAGCCCCGGAACCGACTCCTCCGGTAGCCACGCCCAGCAGGTCGCGAACCCCTGCGCCTAGCGCACCATCCACACCCGCATCTCGCGACGAAGCCTCTCCCGGCGTTCTCAGCCGCTTGATTCGGGGAATGGCAAAATTCCTGGGTAGCGAAGAAACCGACGTTTCCGCTCCTCAGGAGAGCGCTGCCAAACAAGACCGTCAGCGTACCCAGAAGCCCGCCGAGCGCTCACGCGAGGGCACCCAGCGCAATGCCAAGGCTCAACCGGCCAGCCGCGAACAGCGCCAACCTGCAGCGCGCGTTGACAAGCCAACCAGCGATGAGCGAAGCGGTCCGGCCCGGACACGTAACAACCGCGCGCGCCAGCAACGCCAGGAAGAACCCAAAGCGGCTCAGGACGCCACGCCCAAGAGTGTGCGCAAAGAGAGCGACGCTCCCAAGGAGCGTGATACCTCACGGCGTGACAGTGCACGTGGTGAAACGTCTCGTGCAGCGCCTGGTCGTGATACCTCCAAGGACAGTGCTGGACGGGACAAAAGTGCACGCGGCGGCAAAAACGAGCCCCAGGCTGCAGCGGCCGATGCTCAGGCGACTCAGACGCAACAGCCGAAGCCGGAGCCGAAAGCCAAGCAAGCCGATGACAAGCAGGTCGATGACAAGCCCAAGCGTACCCGCAACAACCCACGTAATCGTACGCGCAAGCACGCCATTAGCCCTGAAGCTGAAAGCGAACAGCAAAAACTTCAGGCTCAGGCCGTTGCGGAAGCTGCCAAGGCAGCCGCAGCAAGTCCGGCAACGGAAAGCGCCCCGGCTGAACCCGCAGCAGCTGTAACCCCGCAACCGGCAACAGCCGAGAAAGCCGCCGGGGACACCCAGCCCAAAACGGCACCCCAGGCTGAAACCGAGGTTGAAACGGAAACCAAAACCGAAGTTGAAACCAACACTGAAACCAACGCTGAAGCCAGCATTGAAACCGAGGCTGCGAAAAGCGCTGGGCCCGAGGTGCAAACGCCCGTAGAAGCATCCGAGCCCCAGCACGAAGCAAAGCCAAGTGAAACCGCAGTCGAGGCGTCGCAAGCACCCTCAGAAACTACCGAAGCCGCAGAAGAAGCGGTTAAGACAGTTCCTGAGCCGGTTGCCGAAACAGCTGAACCGGAATCGGTTAGCGAGAAGCCAGAAGTAGCGCCGGAACCTGCGCCGGTTGCTGACGCTCCAAAAACGTCTGAACCTGAGCCAGAAAAAAACTCAGAGCAAAGGACTGAAGAGCCTTCTGCCGACCAGCTGGCGCCAGCTGGCGAAAAAGTGGCACCGGAAGAATCTGTTGCTGAAAAGATGCCTGAAGAGGCCGTTCCTGAAGAGACCGTTGCCAAGACTGAAACACCGGCGGCTAAAATGACTATTCCTGAAAGTGCCGAGGCTAAGCAGTCGCCAACTCAGGAAACATCAGAAGCTGCACCCACTGCCGAAGTGGAAAAGCCTGCGGAGGAAAAGGCCGAAGCCGGCACCAACATAGAGTCTGGCGAAATGACTCAGCCCACTGAAAGCAAGCCGCCTCGCCGTCGCCGGCGTGCGCATAACGACCCGCGCGTACAGCGCAGCCAACAGCAGGAAGGGTCGTCTGACTAGGCATGATTCAGCTGAATAGTTAGAATACCCAGCAAGAGAAAGAAAAAGAGCCCGCAAGCACTGCTTGCGGGCTCTTTTGTATCACTCTTACGGTATTGTTCAACAAGACATCAACCGATAAAGCGTGGCTCCGGCTCAAGCGCGACGTCGAAAGTTGCCTCCACCTCACCGCTCACCCAGGCGGCCACTTCAAGCAACTCCTTGCGAGTTCCTCCGCCAAAATGTACCAATACCAAGGCTTGGCGTTCATGCACACCGAACGCCCCGCTGCGCCTGCCTTTCAAGCCGCACTGCTCGATCAGCCAGCCGGCAGCCAGTTTGACGCGTCCATCCGCTTGAGGAAAGCAAGGTAATGACGGGTACTTGGCACGCAGGCACTTGGCCTGCCCGGCACTCACCAAGGGGTTCTTGAAAAAGCTGCCGGCATTGGCAAGCGCTTGAGGGTCGGGTAGCTTTTCGCGACGAATATCACTCACCGCCTGAGCCACCTCCAATGCCGTAGGTTGCATTCCCAGGCATGCCGCCAGATCGCCATAGCCCAGCCGAGGGGACGGTGTGCGGGACAACCGCACAATCAGCCGGGTAATCACCACCCGGTTAGCCAAGGCACGCTTGAAAATGCTGTCACGATAGCCGAACTCACATTGCGCATGGGTCAGCCAGCTCAACTTTCCGCTGCGGATATCCATGACTTGAACGGTTTCGAGCACATCCGCCAACTCGACGCCATAGGCGCCGATATTCTGGATCGGGGAAGCCCCGCAGCGCCCGGGAATAAGCGCTAGGTTTTCGATACCCCACAATCCTCGTGCCGCCATTTCCATCACTAGCGGATGCCAGGCAACTCCGGCACCTACATGCAGATAAACCTCGTCTTCCCCGGTCTCCAACCACCACTGTTGCATCGCCGGGGCAACCGTCAGGCCGGGAAGAAACTCGGGAAGCAATACATTGCTACCGTCACCTAATACCCTGACCGGCTGGCCAGCTTTTCTTGCCTGCGCCAAGTGCTGGCGAAGCTGGCTGAGCGTTTGTGGGGCAGCGAAATACTCCGCCACACAGGGCAGTTGCAAGGTATTGGCCTGTGCCAGGCAAACTCGCTGACGCACGTTAACGCTCATGATAAATAAGACGCCTAGTCATAGGGGCCTTCCATAAGAGGATGATGTTTCCAGCAAGGCTCTTACCCGCACCAGATCTTCGGCGGTATCGACACCGGCGGGATTCACCTCACAGGCCAGCGCCACCTGAATGCCATGACCGTGATGAAGCGCCCGCAGTTGCTCCAACTGCTCCAGCTGCTCCAGCGGCGCCGACGGCCAGTCAAGGTAATCGCGCAGAAACCCGGCACGATAGGCATAGAGCCCGATATGGCGCAGCCAGGCATCGGTCTTTAAAAGCTCGGGGCGAGCCTGGAAATGCTGTCTATCCCAGGGTATTGGGGCTCGGGAGAAATACAGTGCCCGTCCGCTGAGGGCGCGCACCACTTTCACCACATTGGGATTGAATAGCGTGTCGATATCGCTGATGGGTTCGGCAAGCGTGGCAATGGAAGCCGCGTCGTCATCCGCCAGACGGGCCGCGACCTGGTTGATCAGAGCAGGGGGAATCAATGGCTCGTCACCCTGCACATTGACCAGCAAGGCCTCATCGGCCAACCCCAGCGTAGCGGCAACTTCAGCCAGCCGGTCCGTACCTGAAGGATGATCCGCGCGCGTCATCACAACTTCGGCCCCATAAGCGCGCATTACTTGCTCAATGCGTGCATCGTCGGTGGCCACTACCACGCGGCTGGCGGCGCTTTCACAGGCACGCCGCCATACATGCGCCACCATGGGTTCACCGGCAATTTGCAGTAGCGGCTTGCCCGGCAACCGAGTGGAAGCATAGCGCGCCGGCACTACGGCAATAAAATCCGCCTGGGCCATCACGCCTCTCCTGTACGTCCCGGGGAGGTATGCAGCTTTTCATCGACATCCATCACACGCGCCTCTTCCGGCAGCATGACCGGAATGTCGTCCCGAATGGGATAGGCCAGACCGTCATAATGACAGCGCAATTCGCGAGCTTCGCGATCGTATTTCAGCTTACCCTTGCAGAGAGGGCAAACCAGCATCGCCAGCAGTTCCTTATCCATCGGTGATTCTCCAGTTCAGGTAATACTCAGCAGTCGCGCTGCCAGCCAATGTTCAAAATCTGCCGGAAGTACCGCTTCGACTTCCAGCACCCAGGTCTCGGAACCAGCCACATCATGACATTTGACCGCATCCTTGGCGGTAATCACCACCGGCCGCGGCTCACCGAAGTCAAAGTCAGCTGCACTGAAACGGTGATGATCCCCCAACGGGTGCCAACTGCCCTCTATACCCAAGGCTTCCAGAGTAGAGAAAAATCGCTGCGGATTGCCGATGCCGGCAAGCCCATATACTGGCAACTCAAACGGTAACGGTGATAACGGCAGGCGCCTACCATCACTGAGCCTGCGCCAGGCACTCGGCGCCAAACTCATCGTCACAGGCTGGGCACTTGCCTCCAGGGCATTGTCGATCTTGCTACGGCCGGCTTCGCCTTGATTACCGTTAATGATGACCTTGTCCACCCCGGCCAGGCGTGTCACCGGCTCTCGTAATGGACCGGCAGGCAGACATTGTCCATTCCCCAGCCCTCGAGCACCATCGATCACCACCAGCTCGATATCCCGCCCCAACGCCAGATGCTGCAAGCCGTCGTCACTGATAATGATAGTGCAGCCGGCCTCTACCAGGTATTCAGCACCGCGGGCGCGTTGCGGGTCAACCACTACCGGCAGCCCGGTTTGCTGTGCCAGCATCAATGGCTCATCACCACTGTGGCTAACGCAGGTATCGGGGATGACCTCCAGCGGATAGGTGGGCGCCTTGCCACCATAGCCGCGCGAAACGATGCCCGGCTTGTAACCCTGCTCGGTCAACCAACGCCCGAGCCAAGCCACCAGCGGTGACTTGCCGGTACCGCCCAGAGTGATATTGCCGACCACGATCACCGGTACCGGTGCCCGCCATATGGGTTTACGCCCCACCGCATAAGCCTGAGCACGGCGAGCGATAATTTGGCGGTATACAGCGGCCAAGGGGCGCAACGCCACCAGCCAGCGACTCCCCTGATAAGCGGCTTGCAACCAACGCTCGGCCAGATTCACGATACGTCCTGAAACTGCAACTGATGCAACGCCGCATAGGCACCTTGTCTGGCCAACAATTCATGATGCGAGCCTTGTTCGACAATTTTGCCTTGCTCCATCACCACAATGCGATCCGCCCGCTCAATCGTTGACAGGCGATGGGCGATCACCAGGGTAGTACGCCCCCGACAAACCTGTTCCAGCGCCTTTTGAATATAGCGCTCCGACTCGGTGTCCAGCGCTGAAGTGGCCTCGTCAAGAATCAGGATCGGGGCATCCTTGAAAATCGCCCGAGCGATAGCTAGCCGTTGGCGTTGTCCGCCGGAAAGCATGACGCCGTTTTCCCCTACGATTGTCGCGTAGCCCTGCGGCAGCTGTTCGATGAATTCGTCGGCATAAGCGGCACGTGCCGCTGTTTCAATGGCGGCTGGATCGGGATTTTCCACACCGTAGGCAATGTTGTCGGCGACCGAGGCATTGAACAAGGTAACCTGCTGGGACACCAAGGCGATCTGCCGGCGCAATGGCCCCAGGCGATAGCGGTTCAATGCGACACCATCCAGGTAGATATCGCCCTGGCTGGGCCGATAAAAGCGCGGCAGCAAACTCACCAAGGTGGACTTGCCACTGCCGGAACGTCCGACGATGGCGATCATCTCCCCCGATTTCACTTCAAGGTCGATGTGATTGAGCACCTCGGGTTTCTCTTCGGCATAACGAAAGCCGACGTCCTTGAGCACCAGGTTTCCTTGCAGCCGCTCAACGACGTAATCGCCCTCGTCCTGCTCCGGCATTATGCCTAGCAGACCGAACAACTCGTCCGCCGCGGCAATCCCCTTCTGGATTTCGCTGTTGACTTCGGTGAGCTGACGTATCGGTTTGGCCATCAGGGCGGCAGCGGTAATGAACGCTACGAACTCTCCCGGCGTCATGTTATCCAGCAAGCTCGGTGCCATTGCCACCCACACCAGCAGGGCCAAAGATAGCGCGACCAGTAGCTGGATGACCGGCGTACTGGTGGCCTTGGTCATGGCCTCTTTCATGCTCTGGCGACGATTTTCTTCACTAACGCGAGCAAAGCGTTGTTTTTCGTAGGCTTCCGCACCATGGGTGCGCACCACCCGATATCCCGAAAGGGCTTCGGAAGCCACATGCGTCACATCGCCCATGGTGTGCTGGATGCGCCGGGAAATACGCCGAAAGCGCTTGCTGGCGTACCTGACCACGCCACCGATAAGCGGGGTTACCGCCACGAACAACAGCGTCAACATCCAGTTCGTCCAGAGCAGATACGCCAGCAACCCCAGGACGAACAACCCTTCGCGCAATATGATGGTGACGGCCTTGGTCGCGGCACCGGCCACCTGCTCCACATGATAGGTAACTCTTGAAACCAGATGACCGCTGGAATGCTGGTCGAAGAAATCGCCGGGCAGATGCAACAAGTGGTCGAAAACATTGCAACGCAGCGCATGAATCACATGCCGCGCCACCGAGGTCATGAAATAGGTACCCAGGAAGGTGCCCAGGCCCCGCGCAGCGAACATCCCTATCACGAACAGCGGCAGGAACAGGCGAAAACCGGCATCGGGATTCTGGATGCCGTCAATCAGGCGCTTCATCATTTCCGCCAGGGCCGTCGAGGAACCGGCATAGATGACGTACCCCACAATGGCCAGCGCAAATGCACGCCAATGCGGCTTCACATAGCTCAGCAGGCGTTTGTAGAGTGTCCAACCAGATTGGTGAGTCACATAGGCTCCCGACATTTGATGTTCATTGCGCGCGATTCTACCTCATGGCGTCTTCCATCAACACCGCCCTGCCCTGCCGGGCACATCGCGCATCGGCGTGACCTCAAGCTTTTCGTCGCCACCCAGCCATACTCGCAAGGCGCCATCCTGCGCAGTACTCCACAGGCAACTCCCCTGATGCCAAAAGCGTCTTACCACCTCATCCACCGGATGTTGGAAGGCATTGTCGCGGCCGGCACTGAACATCACATGCCCGGGCGACACCTCTCGCACGAATTGCACCCCGGAACTTGAGCGGCTGCCATGATGGCCGGCCAGCAGGATATCCACCTTGCCGCCGAGCTTGAGCAAGAAGCGACGTTCGATTGAGGCGGTCACATCGCCGGTGATCAGCAACCGATGCGTACCCACGCTGACTTCCAGCACACAGGAGCGATCATTGGATGAGAAGTCATTGCCTGCCCGAGGCGGCCATAGCAAGCGGTACGTCACACCATCACGCTGCCAGGCTTTTCCTCTCATGCAAGCGTCGGCATCCACATCGATGGTTTCGCCTTGCGGCGCCAGAAAGTCTGCCACTCGATGATCGTCGGACAAGGCGGCAACGCCACCGGCGTGATCGTTATCGGCATGGCTTACGATCACTCTGTCAAAGTGCTGCCCCGGTGGCCACAAGGTGGTAAGCGGCATGAAGCCTGAACGAAATCGCGGGCCAGTATCATACAGCAGGCGATAGCCTGCACTGCGCAGCTCGATCAACTGCCCCTGCCCCACGTCATGCACGGTGACACGCAGCTGCCCTTCAGGCCAAGGAGACGGGCTGTGCAACGGCACCAGCATCACCAGAGCAGCACTGACGCCCAGCCGCAACCAGGACGGTAACCCGGGCAAGCCCCAGCACAGTGCCAGCAAGGCCAGCCCCCATGCCAGCAGCGTGACTGTTTCATGAGAGGGCACCCATAACGGTAATAGATAAGTTGCCAGGGAAAGCCAGCTGATCAATACCGACAAGCCTTGATCGAACAACCACCAACACAGCTGTCCCAGGCCCGGAATCGGCATCAGCAACCAGCCCAGCAATGCCGTGGGCACCAGCACCATGCTGACCCAGGGCACCGCAATCAAATTGACCAGCGGCGCTGCCGGTGCCAGGCGGGCAAAGGCCAGCAATACCGCAGCAGCCATCAGCGGAGCCAGCAACAGTTGAGTTCGCGTGAGTCCCCATAGCCAGCCTCGAAGCCCACGCGGCCGAGTACGCCCTTGCCAGATCATGATCAGCCAGGCGACGGCAAGAAATGAGAGCCATAACCCTGGGCGCCATAGCGACAAGGGGTCGACCAGCACCACGAGCGCCAATGCCAACCACCAGCCTTGCCACGGCCCTGGTGCATGACGTCCCCTGGCGACCCATAATGCCACTAGCGTCATGACCATGGCACGCATGGCGGGCGGCGCCATGCCCGCCAGCAGGGCATAGCTTACCGCAGCGAATGCCGCCAACCACCAGGGCCAGGCCTGCATGCGCCAGCGAAGTGGCGATATCATGCGGGCCGCACCCCGCCCCAACAACAGCACGAAGGCTGCAACCAAGCCGACATGCAAGCCTGAAACCACCACAAGATGCGTGGTGCCGCTGGCATTGAGCAGTGCCCAGTCGGCGGTGTTCAAGCGCTCGCTTTCGCCCAAGGTCAAGGCAGCCAGCCAGCGACGCGTGCGCTCCGGCAAGGGTTGAGCATCGAGATACTGCAGGGCGTAGCGACGTAAAGAGAAAGAGGCGGTTTCAAGGCGTTGTGGCGCTGGTTCGGCACGTAGATAGCCGGTGGCCTGTATGCCCTCGCGCCGAAGCCAGTCGGCATAATCGAAGGTATGGGGGTTGCGAAACCCTCGAGGTGGGCGCAAACGCACCGTCATGCGCCAGCGTTCTCCCGCCCGGATCTCGGGCATGGCATAGGCGCTGACCCTGATCTTGCGCAAGTGCTCGCAACCGGGTCGTTCGGCGGGTGCCTGGCAGTGTTCGACGGCCAGCAATAGTCGAGAATGCCGGGGTTGCGGCGTGACCGCCAATATCCGAGCGTCAACCATCAGGCTCTCGCCACTTAGCCCAGCTGCCAAGGTACCCGCACGCTGAGATTGAACGCTCACGAACACCAATCCTGCGATAACCAGTATCCACCCGCTACGCGGGCGCCAAGCAACCACACCCAATGCCGCACCCCCTAAAGCGGTGACAAGTGCCGGCGGTGCCCAATAGGCATTGCCCCATGAAGCTAGCCAGCTGCCTACCAAAACCGCCAGCGCGAGGGGCAACGCCAATCCAATATACATATGCCCTCCCTGGCATCCTGGCTAGGTTAAATCCCATCCATGGCGGTTGCCCTACCTTATATGGATAATGGCTCCCACCACCCTACGCGAGTAACTGACATGCCGCGCCGGTTCCTGCAGCGCTACATGCCCCGACCCGACACGCTCAGCCGCCAACGTTCGCTGCGCTTCATGGCGCCGTTGATTGCCGATCCAGCGCTTTGGGTGCTCTCGCGACGCAGCGTGGCCAATGCATTCAGCGTCGGGTTGTTCTGCGCAATGCTGCCCATTCCCTTCCAGATGGTGGTGGCCGCATTGGGTGCAAGGTGGAGTCGCTGCAATCTGGCACTTTCCGTGGGGCTGGTATGGATCACCAACCCCCTGACCATGCCGCTGATTTTTTTCGGCAACTATCGTCTGGGAGCCTGGTTACTCGATACTCCGCCGCGAGAGGCGCCCAGTCGTGTATCGACTCAATGGATTGCCGAGCAGATGGCCGACATCATGCCTGCACTCCTGCTGGGTTCGGTAGCCACCGCCCTGCTATTGGCCGTGGCCGCCAACGTCAGCATACGCCTGATCTGGCGCTGGCATGTCACGCAGCATTGGAAACGTCGCCGGCTGAAGCGCCAGCAACGTCGAGCGTGCATCGAATCGGAATTCGACGATTAACCGATTTCTTCCACCAGCTTTCCACCATCGAGCTTGAGCACTCGATCCTGATGCGCCGCCAAGCTGACGTCATGGGTGACGATCACGAAAGCACAGGCACTTTCACGGGCCAACTCGTCCATCATCGCCAGAATACTTGACGCTGTGGTCTGATCCAGGTTGCCGGTAGGCTCATCCATAAGCATTAGGCTCGGGTCGGTGACCAAGGCACGGGCAATTGCTACACGTTGACGCTCACCGCCGGAAAGCTCACCCGGCTTGTGCTCGGCGCGCGCCTGCATCCCCACTCGTTCGAGTATTGCCATGGCGCGCTTTTCGGCGTCTTTTTTACGCAGGCCTCGCACAATCAACGGCAAGGCGGCATTTTCCACAGCGGTAAACTCCGCCAGCAGATGGTGAAACTGATAGACGAAACCGATATAGCGATTGCGAAAACGGCCTAAAGCCGCCTCCTTCAGTTTGTCCAAGGGTTCACCGCCAATCATCACACGACCGGCGCTGGGCCGATCAAGGCCGCCCAGCAAATTAAGCAGCGTGGTCTTGCCCGAACCGGAGCTTCCCACAATGGCGACACGCTCGCCGGCGTGCACTTGAAGATCAAGCCCATCCAGCACGGTAATATCCTGAGGCCCTTCATGGTAGATACGCGTCAAACCCTGGCAGTCCAGCATGATGCCCGGCTGACTGGAAGCACTTGGCGCAGCGGCCGTCGGCGTGGCGGTAGTTGGCTGAGTCATGGAACCCTCACTCATAGCGCAGAACATCGGCCGGCTGAACACGTGCTGCGCGCCAGGCCGGATACAGGGTGGAAAGGAAGGTCAGGCCAAAGGCCGCCAACACGATATCGCGGACATCCGCCCAGTGCAGGCGTGACGGCAGATCACTGATGAAATACACGCCGGCATCCAGGAACTGAATACCCAAGGTACTTTCCACCCAGCCGATCAAATCGGAAATCGTCCACGCCAGAACCACCCCCAGCGTCACTCCCACCGCAATGCCGATCACCCCGATCGCCAGACCTTGGACAATGAAAATACCCATGATCGAACGCGGTGTGGCCCCGATGGTGCGTAAAATGGCGATATCAGCGCGTTTATCGGTCACCACCATCACCAAGGTGGAAACGATATTGAAGGCGGCGACGGCAATGATCACGGTCAACAGTAACGCAATCATGCGCTTTTCCATCTGGATGGCCTGGAAGAGGTTGCCATGGGAAAACGTCCAGTCGCTGCCGCGGTAGTTGGGTCCCAGCTCATTGATAATGGCTCGGGTTACGCTACCGGCAGCGAACAGATCATCCAGCTCCAGGCGCACCCCATCCACCGCATCGCCCATACGCGCAAGCGTCTGCATGTCTTCGAGATGGGCATAGGCCAGGTTGGCGTCCAGCTCCGCTCCCACGCTGAAAATGCCGCTCACGGTAAAGCGTTTGAGGCGTGGAAAGACGCCGGCGGGTGTGATCGACGCCTCAGGAACCAACAAGGTCACTCTATCACCGACACCCACCCCCAGGTTGCGGGCCAGCATGGCGCCCAGCACCACATTCCATTCTCCCGGCACCAGGTCGCTCAAATCACCTTCAAGCATGTGCTGACCGATGATCGAGACCTGATCCTCCCAGTCGGGATGGATGCCGTAGGCCATGACGCCTTCATTGCGACCCCCCATCGAGAACATGCCCTGCTGTTCGATAAAGGGGGCAGCGCCGATCACCCGCTCACGCTGTACCAGACGCTCGGCAAGCGATTCCCACTCGACCAGGCCGTCGCGGGCTTCTATCTTGGCATGCGGTACCATCCCCAGAATGCGGGTACGCAGTTCATGGTCGAAGCCGTTCATGACCGACAACACCAGTATCAATACCGCCACGCCCAGCATCAAACCCAGCATGGACGTCAGGGAAATAAACGAAATAAAATGGTTCCGGCGTTCGGCTCGCACATAGCGCAACCCAACCAGAAAAGGTAAACGATCAAGCATGGAGGTCATTCCTTGTCAACGAGCGGTCATGGTACGTTTTTTTGATATGGCCTGCATGAGAAATAGCGAGAGTTGGCGGGGGATTTACTTGCAACTCACCGGCACAGCACATACATTGCGCCGGTTTTCGATCCCTGCCTGGCGCGAGGGTTCCCTGATCGCCGGACGGCGTTTTCCTGAGTACGGAACATCATGACCTATCGCTTGCTTCCCGAATGGCACCCGCAAGACGGCGTGCAACTCACCTGGCCACGCCCCGACGGCGACTGGGCCACGCTATTGGCCCGTATCGAAGCGACACTGGAACGCATGACGCTGGCGATCAGCCGCAAGCAGAAAGTGCTGATAAGTGCTCCCGATGACGCCACCCGCCAGCGCCTGGAAAAAACCTTTGAGGCTTATTGCATACCGGCCGAGCGCCTGCAACTCGTCGTGGCCGAAACCGACGACACTTGGGCGCGGGATCACGGCCCTTTGGCGGTCGCTCATGAGGATGGCCTGCTGCTGCTGGATTACACCTTTACCGGCTGGGGCGGCAAGTTTCCCGCCGAGCATGACAACCGCCTGACCGGGCAACTGGCCAAGGCGGGTGTATTCGCCTGCCCAGTGGAGCGACGCGAGCTGATCCTTGAAGGCGGCGCTCTGGAAACCGATGGTCAGGGCACCCTCTTGACGACCGAGGCCTGTCTGCTCAACCCCAACCGTAACCCGCAACTCGACCGCGCCGCCATCGAAGCCAGGCTTGGTCGGGAATTGGGGATTCAGCGTGTTCTATGGCTGAGCCATGGGCATCTGGAAGGCGATGATACCGACAGTCACGTGGATACCTTGGCACGTTTTTGCGACCCGACAACCATCGCCTATGTGCAATGCGACGACCCCGATGATGCCCATTATCCGGCGTTAAAAGCCATGGAAGCCGAATTACAGGCTTTTCGTCAGGTCGATGGCAAGCCTTACCGCCTGATTCCCCTGCCTTGGCCCCAGGCATGTTTCGACCCTGAGGATGGCCATCGCCTACCCGCCACCTATGCCAACTTCCTGATCATCAATGGCGCCGTTCTGGTGCCCACCTATGCCGACCCGGCCGACTTCGCGGCCCTCAAGGCATTGGCCCCGGCATTTCCCGAGCGTGACATCATTCCGATCGACTGCACTAGCGTCATCCGTCAGCATGGCAGCCTGCATTGCCTGACCATGCAACTCCCTCAAGGAACGTTGGTCGAAGGCCCGCTCCCTCTTACCTGAGATTGCCCACCAAGGAGTTCATTCATGGCGAAAACACTCAACGTCGGCCTGGTTCAGCAACCTGCTTGGCCGGACAAGGCTAAAAGCCTGGCGAAAAGTGAAGCGGGCATCCGTGAGCTTGCCGCCCAAGGCGCCGAGCTTGTACTGCTGCAGGAACTACACACAACGCATTATTTCTGCCAGTACGAAGATCCCGCCTTGTTTGACCTGGCCGAGCCCCTGGATGGCCCTTCCGGGCAATTCTTGGCACGTCTGGCCCAGGAGCTGAATATCGTTCTAGTGGGGTCGCTGTTCGAGCGCCGTGCGGCTGGGCTGTATCACAACACCGCCGTGGTCTACGACCGTGACCGGGGGCGTGTCGGGCATTATCGCAAGATGCACATCCCCGACGATCCGGGCTTTTACGAAAAATTCTATTTTACGCCGGGCGATGTGGATGCCGCACGTCATCAAGGTTTCACCCCTATCGACACCTCTGTGGGGCGCTTAGGGGTACTGGTGTGCTGGGACCAATGGTACCCGGAAGCCGCCCGCTTGATGGCCCTCGCCGGTGCCGAGCTGCTGCTTTATCCAACCGCCATCGGCTGGAGCCCGAGCGACGACACGGCAGAGAAACACCGCCAGAAAGACGCCTGGACATTGATCCAACGCTCTCATGCGGTGGCTAACGGGGTGCCCGTGGTGGTCGCCAACCGTACCGGCCATGAGCGCGACCAATCAGCGGTCGGAGAAGGGATAGATTTCTGGGGAGGCAGCTTCATCAGCGGCCCCCAGGGGGAGCTGTTGGCGCATGCCGGAGAAGGGCCGGAACGCCTGTTAGTCGAAGTCGACCTGGCGCGCAGTGAAGAAGTCCGGCGCATCTGGCCGTACCTGAGAGACCGGCGCGTGGATGCTTATGCGGACCTGAGCCGACGCTACCGCGATTAAGCCATTTCAGGCAAAAAAGCTCCGCGAAAAACCGCTCCGAGAAAAACAAAACACCCCGCCAGCGTTGCTGGCGGGGTGTTTGCGTGTCGCTTACTTCCAGAAGCTACTTCCAAAAGTCACGAATCGAGGCAATACCCTGGGCGCCAACGGCGCGAGCGTGGTGAGCATCGAAGCGCGTCATGCCGCCGAGAGCGAACACCGGCATACCGGCGCGTTCGACCAGCTGCTGGAAATCGTGCCAACCCATGGGAGCCACTTCCGGGTGGGAAGGTGTCGTACGCAACGGCGAAAGCGTGACGAAATTGCTACCCAACACCACCGCTTGACGCAATTGCTCACGATCATGTGTCGAAGCAGCGAGCAATTTATCGTCGGCAATCGGGCGACGCTCCAGTGACATCAAACGCTCACTGGTGAGGTGAATGCCGTCAGCATCCACGTCGTCGAGCAGATCAGGTTCGCCATTGAGCAACAAGCGCGCCTCGTAGGCCTTGCACAACGCAAGCGCGCGTTCCGCTCGCGCCAGGTAAGCCTCTCGACTTAAATGCTTGTCGCGCAACTGCACCAGGCGTACCTGGTCCTCCCGCAGGGCTCGCTCCAGACGCTTGTCGAACAGCGCCTCATCATCCTCCTCCGCGGTGATCAGGTATTCGGTGGGCAGCTTGACGGCCTGGAGAATCGGCAAGTTGGCGGCGGGAAATGGATAGTTGGCCAACTCATGCATGGCCACCCAGCGTACTGCCTGGCCTTCGCGACCGAAAGGCTCTCCGGAGAACTCATGTACCTGCCATACATCCAGCAGGATATGCTTATCCGGATATTCATGGTGTACACGGATCAGTGGCTGAGCGCGAACGATCTCCACACCTAACTCTTCATGTAGCTCCCGCTTCAGTCCTTCCAGCCCGGTTTCATAGGGCGCCAGCTTGCCACCGGGAAATTCCCATAACCCGCCATGGTCGACACTGGAAGGACGGCGAGCGATAAGCACCTGTTTTTTATCGGCGCTAACAATTGCGGCTGCTGCTACGTGTACCCGTCGTTTTACCATTGCATTCATTCTGTGTTGTCCACTTTTTAACGTAAACCTGGACGGCCTCACCGCCGAAGCAGGTCAGCTACGGTAATCGGCATTGATTGAAACATAGTCATGCGAGAGGTCCGAGGTCCACACCGTGGCGGCCTCTTCCCCACGCCCCAGGCCGATATGAATGGTGATTTCATCCCGGGCCATCACCTCGCTGCCCGCCGCCTCGGTGTAGCCCTCGGCACGACCGCCATTTTCCACCAGATGGACGTTACCCAGATTGATCACCACTCGGCTGACATCGAAATTGCTGACCTCGGCCCGACCTACCGCCGCCAGAATGCGCCCCCAGTTGGCATCACTGGCGTATAGCGCCGTTTTGACCAGCGGCGAATGAGCCACGGTAAACGCAACCTCCAGCGCTTCTTCGCGGCTGGCCGCATTAGTTACCTGCAGGGTCACGAATTTGGTCGCGCCTTCGGCGTCACGGATGATCGCCTGGGCAAGCTCGGTCATCACTCGCTGCAGGGCGTTGCGAAAGACGGCCACCTGTTCCTCGGTGACCACCGCGGCGCCGGTGCCCGTGGCCACCAGCAGGCAGGCATCGTTGGTGGAGGTGTCGCTATCCACCGTGATGCAATTGAACGAGCGATCGACGGCTTCTTTAAGCAATTGCTCAAGCAAAGGCCGCTCGATGGCCGCGTCGGTCACCACAAAGCCCAGCATGGTGGCCATGTTCGGCTTGATCATGCCCGAGCCTTTGGTAATGCCGTTGATGGTTACCTGATGTTCACCGATAGCCACTGTCTGGCTTGCCCCTTTGGGGCGCGTATCGGTGGTCAGTATTCCCTCGCCGGCCAACTGCCAGGCTGCGCCGGCACTATCACAGGCATCCAGCGCCGCCGGCAACCCCGCCAGTAGGCGCTCCATGGGCAACGGCTCCCCGATCACACCAGTGGAAAACGGCAACACACTTTCGCTGGCCACACCGGCTAGGCGGGCAAGTTCGGCACAGCTAGCGCGGGCATCGCATAACCCAGTCTCACCGGTGCCGGCATTGGCATTGCCGGTATTGATCAACAGGTAGCGTGGTGCCTTGCTCGTGGCTTGGCAAGCAGCAAGGTGTTCACGCGCCACCGTGACCGGGGCCGCACAAAAGGCGTTGCGCGTGAAGACAGCGGCCACCTTGGCGTTATCCGGTAGTTCAATGACCACCAGATCGCGCCGTCCGGCTTTCTTGATACCCGCCATTGTGGTCCCCAGGCGCACCCCTTGCAGGGGTGGCATATCGGGAAAATCAGCGTTACCCACAGCCATGAACGTTTCTCCTCAAGATTTGGCAGCTCGGCTTATAACGCCGTCAATCAGCTCAACTTACCGCAACACTGCTTATATTTTTTACCGGAACCGCACACACAGGGGTCATTTCGCCCCACTTTGGGACCTTCACGGCGCACAGGACGCGCATCAACCCCCGCCGTTTCACGCGCAGGCTGTGCTTCGCCACTCTCTTGAGTGGCGTTCGGGTCGTCGTGGCGGCTATCGGCGGTCGCCTGTTCGCGTGCCAACGCCTCACGGCGCTGGCGCTCAATAGCTTCGACCTCTTCCGGCTGGCGCACTTGCACATGGCTGAGGATACGCGTGATATCCACCTTGATGTTGGTCAGCAAATGTTGAAACAGTTCAAAGGATTCGCGCTTGTATTCCTGCTTGGGGTTCTTCTGGGCGTAGCCGCGCAGATGGATCCCGCGACGCAAGTGATCCATCGACTGCAGGTGTTCCTTCCAGCGCGTATCCAGCACTTGCAACATGACCTGCTTTTCGAAGCGGCGAATCAGCGTTTCACCCGCCGAATCGATTTTGGCCTGATACGCTTCACGGTGCATGGTTTGCAAGCGCTCACGCAGCTGCTCTTCGTGGAAACGGTCATCCTCTTTCGCCCACTCCACTACCGGCGCATCCAGGTTAAATTCACTCTTGAGATAGGCTTCGAGCCCGGCTAGATCCCACTGCTCGGCCAGACTCTGCGGCGGCACGAAATCGCTGATGGCAGCTTCCATGACTTCTTCACGGATGCCCTTCACGGCTTCGGAAACATCGTCGGAAGCGAGGATTTCGTTGCGCTGTTCGTAGATGACACGGCGCTGGTCGTTGGCCACATCATCGTATTCCAGCAATTGCTTGCGAATATCGAAGTTACGTCCTTCGACTTTCTTTTGCGCCCGCTCCACCGCGTTGGAGACCATTTTATGTTCGATGGCTTCACCGCGCTCAAGGCCCATCGCCTGCATCAAGCGCTTGACGCGATCCGAGCCGAACAGCCGCATCAGGCTATCTTCCAGCGACAGGAAAAAGCGTGTCGAGCCTGGATCACCCTGACGCCCGGCACGGCCGCGCAACTGGTTATCGATACGCCGTGATTCATGGCGTTCCGAACCCACCACGTGCAAGCCGCCCGCCGCCAATACTGCCTCATGGCGCGCCTGCCATTCAGCCTTGAGCGAGTCGATTTGTGCCTGGGTGGGGTTGTCCAGTTTGGCAACTTCAGCTTCCCAGTTACCCCCGAGCACGATATCCGTACCACGGCCGGCCATGTTGGTGGCAATGGTCACCGCGCCCGGCCGACCGGCCTGGGCAATAATTTCGGCTTCGCTCTGGTGCTGTTTGGCGTTGAGCACATTGAACGGAATACCCGCTTCTTTCATCAAACGAGCCAGGTATTCAGAGGTCTCGATGGACGCAGTACCCACCAGAACCGGGCGACCCCCTTCGGTTTCGGTCTTTACATCCTTTATGATGGCTTCGTACTTTTCTTCAGCGCTCAAGAACACGAGATCATTGAGGTCTTTACGCGTCAGCGGCCGGTTGGTGGGAATGACGATCACATCCAGACCGTAGATCTGACGAAACTCGAACGCTTCGGTATCCGCCGTCCCGGTCATACCGGCCAGTTTTTCGTAAAGCCGGAAGTAATTCTGGAAGGTGGTGGAAGCCAGTGTCTGGCTTTCGCGCTGGACGGTGACGCCTTCCTTGGCCTCCACTGCCTGGTGCAAGCCTTCGGACCAACGACGTCCCGGCATGCTGCGGCCGGTATGTTCATCGACGATCACCACCTGACCTTCAGTGACTATGTAGTCCACATCACGATGATAAAGATGACGGGCACGCAGTGCGGAATGGATGTGCTGCAACAAGTTCAGGTTCTGAGCGGCATAAAGCGACTCGTCTTCGCCGAGTAACTTCTCGGCGCGCATCAAGTCTTCTACCTTGTTGTGGCCTTCCTCGGTGAGCTCGACCTGCTTCTGCTTTTCATCCAGCAGAAAGTCGCCCACCACGGTTGGCTCGTCGCCTTCTATTTCCTCGCCTTTTTCCAGTTCCAGCGCTAGCCGGTCAGCCACCTTGTAAAGCTCGGTGTTCTCATCCACGGCACCGGAAATGATCAAGGGGGTGCGCGCTTCATCGATCAGAATGGAATCCACTTCATCGACAATGGCATAATGCAGGCCACGCTGAACCTTGTCTTCCAGGGAAAACGCCATGTTGTCGCGCAGATAATCGAAGCCGAATTCGTTATTGGTGCCGTAGGTAATATCGCACCGATAAGCATGGCGCTTTTCATCACCGTTCTGGCCGGAAAAGATAACGCCGATCGAGAGCCCCAGGAACTCGTACAGGGGACGCATCCATTCAGCATCACGCCGGGCCAGGTAGTCGTTTACGGTCACTACATGCACGCCTTTTCCGGGCAATGCATTGAGATATACCGCCAATGTGGCCACCAGGGTCTTGCCTTCCCCGGTTTTCATCTCTGCAATACGTCCCTTGTTCAGGGTCATGCCACCGATCATCTGCACATCGAAGTGACGCATTCCCATCACACGTTTACTGGCTTCACGTACGATGGCAAAGGCAGCCGGAAGCAACGAATCCAGTGGTTCGCCATTATCCAATCGTTTGCGCAGCTCCCCCGTCCTGGCCTGCAAGTCGGCATCGCTCAGTGCTTCGAGTTCAGCTTCCAGAACGTTGATATGATGCACGCTCTTGTGCATGCGTTTAACTTCACGATCGTTCTTGGAGCCGACCACTTTGCGTAATAAATTATTAATCATGAACTATCCAGTAAATCACGTATGTCCGTCCCAGGCATGGCCCGAGACCCTCGTATGTCGTAGTCACTTTGCCGAATGGCATCAGGTCGAGACAGGAGGACCGCGTTGTGTCAACACATCATGAGCGGCGGGCATGGGCAATTTCATGCCGAGGCCGAAGGCCGGCGGAAGCCGCACAGCCAGTACGGGAAGGATACGCAACACACGGGAGCGAGGATGCGCCTTGCGACGTTTGGCAAACCAATGCGAACGAGCCCGCAAGATAGCCGGCATCCAAAAACATACCGAGACCACGCGTTCACCAATACGCAAGGTGTCGGTTTGGCCAAGCCCCGCAGGCAGTAAACAGCTAACCAGTAGGCCGGCCAACCACCACCGGGCAACCCCATGGCGACGTTGGCGCCTCGGTGCGGCAGCCGGCAAGACAGAAGGCAACGACATGCTGTGGACTGGCTCCTGAGCGTGTTAGGCTCTTGCGCTGAATGAATACCGGTGCGACGCTACACGCCGAACCGAAGCAATCTGAATCCGAAAGAACTATCTCGAAGAACTATCTCTGAAAGCAGATCCTATAAAAAAATTCAGGAAAATACCTCGGAGAACACAAGATGAGGGAGTTTCCTCAGGAATCAAGGCCATGAGTATAAAGGTTAAGCGCTCACGCGCCCAGCCCATCTCCCGACTCCTGAACGAACCAGGCGGGCTGGGCCACTTGATGCGCCAGTCGCGCCTGATTGATCTGGCCCAGCGCCATTTACGTGCCCACCTGCCCGAGGAAATGCGGGAATATGTCTTCGTAGGGGGGTATAGCCAAGGGCGCTTGACCGTGATTACCAACCGTGCCGTCTGGCTGACTTGGCTACGTTTCGAACAATCTCGCCTGATTTCCCTGCTTCATCAACTGCCGGGCTTCGAATCGATCACCGGCCTGACCCTCAAGGTACGCCCTGTTCGCCCGCCGAAAGCGCCTGTTCGCAACACCCGCACACTTTCCGATACAGCAGGCGATACTTTGGTGCGCTGTGCCGATGATGTGGCCGACCCTGGGCTGAAAGACGCATTGCAACGACTTGCGAGCCACGCAACATCCTCCCGGACACCATGACTCCGCCATAGCATAGATTCGACCACCACCTTGAATGTCACATAGCAAAAGGCACCGCGAAAGTCGCAGTGCCTTTAAACGTCATGTGTAAAACAAGTCGCTATCTTATGCCATCGCCGGCGCTGAATAGGAAATTGGAGCGATGGCTTTTTCCTCTTCAAACGTAACGATTTCATAGGCATCCGGTTGCGCCAACAATTCACGGCACAACTGGTTATTCAATGCATGGCCTGATTTCACGCCGCGGAATTCGCCGATCAGACTATACCCCAACTGGTAGAGATCGCCGATGGCATCCAGCACCTTGTGTTTGACGAACTCATCTTCGTAGCGCAACCCACCTTCATTCACGATGCGATAATCATCGATCACGATGGCATTGTCCAGGCTTCCGCCGAGCGCCAGGTTATTGGCGCGCAGAAACTCAAGGTCGCGCATGAAACCAAAAGTGCGTGCTCGCGCGACTTCCTTGACAAAGGAGGTCGTGGAGAAATCGATCAACGCTGTCTGCTTCTGCTGATCGAATACAGGATGATCAAAATCAATCGCGAACGACACTTTGAATCCATGATGAGGCAGGAACGTGGCTTCCTTGTCATCCGCCTGGACCGTCACCTTACGCTTGATACGGATGAATTTTTTAGGTGCGTCCTGCTCCAGGATACCCGCGGACTGAATCAGGAATACAAAAGGACTGGCGCTACCATCCATGATCGGGACTTCAGGTGCACTAACATCGACATAAGCATTATCGATACCCAAACCGGCAAATGCCGACATCAGGTGCTCCACGGTTGCCACCTTGACCCCCTCAAGCGATAGAGCCGTGCACAATGTGGTGTCTTCGACCAGTGCGGCCCGTGCCGGCACTTCAACGACAGGGTCGAGATCGGTCCTGACGAAAACGATACCGGTATTGACCGGAGCAGGGCGCAGCGCCAGATGAACCTTCTTTCCGGAGTGCAGCCCCACTCCAGTGGCGCGGATGACATTTTGCAGGGTGCGTTGTCTGATCATGGGCGATACCCGGACTCTGGTGACGGTGACGAAATGGACATAAAAACGGAAAATCAACTTAACGAACAGTGTTCACTTTAACAGCAAACGAGCATTTCCACAAAAGAAACGCCCGTTTGCTATTGCAATATACTGCTTGGCAAGGATCAATTTTACTCAGATCAATCCGCTTGACGGCGTAAAAACGCCGGAATGTCCAGATAGTCGTCCGCCTCACTGGCTCGCCGCTTTTCCGGGCGCGGCTTTGCCGGCTCTTTCGCCTCTGCACGTGCCGTGGCCTGCTGACGCATTACGGTAGGCTGCTGCAGCTTGCGATAATCCGATGAATCGGCAGCGGTACGCCGGACAGGCTCACGCGCTGTTTTCTTGGTCTGCTGACCATCCAATCCAGCTGCCACGACGGTAACGCGCAGTTCGTCGGACATTTCCATGTCGATGGAAGTACCCACAACGATAGTGGCTTCCTGCGAAGCAAATTCTTGCACCGTCGCACCGACATCATTGAATTCGCCAATCGACAAGTCTGGGCCGGCAGTGATATTGACCAGGATGCCTCGAGCACCGTGCAGATCGATATCTTCCAACAATGGGCTGCGAATGGCCTTTTCTGCCGCTTCACGGGCACGATTTTCACCGGTCGCACCGCCTGTTCCCATCATCGCCATGCCCATTTCCGACATGACCGTGCGAACGTCGGCAAAGTCGACGTTGATGATACCCGGGCTGGTGATCAGCTCGGCGATGCCTTGGACGGCACCCAGCAATACATCGTTGGCAGCACTAAAGGCGGTCAACAGGGTTGCGTTCTTGCCCAATACCGACAGTAACTTTTCGTTGGGAATCGTGATCAAGGAGTCGACATGCTCGGAGAGCTCTTTCATGCCCTCTTCCGCTGCACGCATGCGCTTCGGTCCTTCAAACGGGAAAGGCCGGGTCACAACGGCAACCGTCAGAATACCCAGTTCCTTGGCTACCTGAGCTACCACCGGCGCACCACCGGTTCCTGTGCCGCCGCCCATACCGGCTGTGATAAACACCATGTCGGCACCGCTCAAGAGTTCGGCAATGCGATCACGGTCTTCCATCGCGGCTTGGCGCCCCACGTCGGGATTTGCTCCGGCGCCAAGCCCTTTGGTTATCTCACTGCCCAACTGCAGCACAGTCTTGGCGGAAACACGCTTAAGGGCTTGAGCATCTGTATTGAAGCAAATGAACTCCACACCCTCAATATTGCTTTCCACCATATGATTGACAGCATTACCACCGCCACCGCCAACACCCACTACCTTGATGACCGCACTGCTCGAGGGTGCGTTATCTATCAATTCGAACATAAGCCCCGTCTCCTGAACCGCGCTTGCGGTCCTGTCAGAAATTTCCTTTGAACCAGCCTTTGACTCTTGCCAGCGCCGTATTGCCATTCTTGTCATCGCGCCGAGAGACGTCATGACGCCCCGTTGATGCCGAGCTTACTCCCACTTGGCTTTGCCGACTATGCTCATTAGGCCCTTCTTTAAGAGCATAATGCAGTAAACCCACGCCCGTGGCATAAATCGGGTTACGCACCACATCGGCAAGCCCTTTCACATTCTGCGGTGACGCAATACGCACCGGCATGTGGAAGATTTCTTCGGCAAGCTCGCTGACACCTTCCATCCGCGATGTTCCGCCGGTCAATACGACACCTGCGGCTACCATATCTTCGTAACCACTACGCCTCAGTTCGTCACGAATTAACGTAAAAAGTTCTTCATAACGCGGTTCGACCACCTCCGCCAACGCTTGACGCGACAAATCCCGCGCCGGTCGATCACCCACACTCGGCACCTTGATCATTTCATCACTAGCAGCAAGTTGTGTCAGAGCGCAGGCGTACTTAACCTTGATTTCTTCAGCGTGCTGAGTCGGTGTACGAAGTGCCATGGCAATATCATTGGTAACTTGGTCCCCCGCAATAGGAATCACCGCCGTATGTCGAATGGCGCCTTCGCTGAACACCGCCATGTCAGTGGTACCGCCCCCGATATCCACCATGCAGACACCCAGTTCGCGCTCATCTTCAGTCAATACCGCCATGCTTGAGGCAAGTTGCTCCAGAATAATCGCATCAACCTCAAGCCCACAGCGCCGTACGCATTTTTCAATATTCTGCACGGCATTCATAGCCGCTGTTACTAGATGCACTTGCGCTTCAAGACGCACCCCCGACATCCCCAGTGGCTCGCGGATTCCGCCTTGTGCATCGATAGAAAATTCTTGAGGCAAGACGTGAAGGACACGCTGACCTTCGGAAATGGCGCGCGCACGTGCGGAATCAATGACACGTTCTATATCCGAAGGAGTGACCTCTCGCTCTTTGATCGCCACCACGCCATCGGAATTCATTGAGCTGATATGACTACCTGCGACCCCGACATATACCGAGTGAATGTCGCAGCCTGCCATTAATTCTGCTTCCTCGACCGCGCGCTGAATCGATTGAACCGTGGACTCGATATTGATAACAACGCCACGTTTCATACCCCGGGAAGGATGCGAACCAATACCGGCAATTTCAATTCCTCCGTCATCGGTTCGTTGGCCGACTATTGCGACGACCTTGGACGTACCAATGTCCAGCCCGACTACCATGTTGGATGCGTTGGGTAAGCCTGCCATGAGTCGGGTATTCTCCTTCTGGTTACTTCAAAATAGTAGTCTTTAGCCCCTGATGCTAACGACAACAAAATATAACAATTTATTTAACACAAGATATTCAACGGCCATTTTTAGCAGCCGTTTTGCACAGCTACCTGCATTGACGAACCACCCAAGGGCAAGGCGGCCAATAACCAGCGACAAATAAGCACAACTTTTATCAATGCAATAATAAACTTGGCCTACAAGATTCACCCAGATTTTGCAACTTGCAAGAGCCATAGTATAGGAACCCAAGACGCTATACGACTAGTTCGGTCTACAATACTGATCCTTCAAGCCAATTAAAACCCTGCGCAGGGCGTTGGCAACTGCTTACTTTTAAGTAAACAGAATTTATGGCTCGAATTTTCGCTTCAATGCATACTTTCTCATTAGCAATACTAAAATTTTTCGCCCACTAAATACTTAAGTCTTTTTAGCGTCTAACGTTCAAATTATCGATCGTTAGACACAGCCTCCTCTGAGGCAGCAATGGAATCAAACTCGCTTTCTCCGTGCCAAGCGACAGCCACCCCGTTAGGATAGCGCAAGTCTATGTAGCGTATCTGGGTAGCCTGACGATGCAGTTCACGCTCCCAGGAAGCCGACAAACGTGCCAGACGCACCTCATGTTGACGACGCCCCAACATTACCCAAACGCGATCATCCATTTGTAAGCGCCACGCGCCACGCGGCTCAAGCCTAAGCTGCGTCAACTTCAATGCCAAAGACTCAAGCCTAGGAACAAGTCGTTGATAATAAACCAACACTTCTTTTCCGCTGCCCGCCGGCCCCGCTAGGTCGGGCAGTTCGGATGGCGCTGTCAAGGGCGCAAACGCAAAGGGCTCACCCTCTGGATTGAGTAGAAAGTCATCGTTCCAGCGTGCCACCGGCTGTTGTTCCACCAGCTCAAATGCCAAGGCATCAGGCCACTCTCGCGACAACCTGACTTCTTGCAGCCAGCCTATCTCAAGCGCTTGCTCGCGCAGCTCCCCCAAGTCTACCGACAACCAGGTCGACCCTTGCACCAAGGGGGCAAGCTGGGTTCGCAGATAATCTGCGCTGACATGCTCCCATTCACCGTGAATGGACACTCGCTCGATCGGGCGATCCAGCCATAGCCACAGCGCCCTGCCGCCAGCCCCTAGCAGCAGACCCAGCAATAACACGCCCCACCAGGCATTACGCCGTGTCATTGTCCGCCCTGCTTCCCGGCTGTCTCGAGTATCCGACAAACCAAGGCATCAAAGTCGATACCAGCGTATGCGGCTGCCTGAGGCACCAGGCTGTGGTCGGTCATACCCGGAACGGTATTAACTTCCAGCAACCAGAAGCGCCCCTGAGCATCGCGCATGACATCCACACGCCCCCATCCTTCCCCGCCGGTAGCGGCATACGCCTCCTGGCAGAGTCTCGCAAGCGCAGCTTCATCGGCTTCATTCAACCCGCAGGGTATGTGGTAACGGGTGGTATTGGAAACGTACTTGGCCTCGTAATCATAGAAGCCGCCAGGTACCTCGACTCGAATCGCCGGCAGCGCTTGATCACCCAGCAGAGCCACTGTGTACTCCTCTCCCTGGATGAAGCGCTCGGCCATCACTCGAGCATCGAAGCGAGCCGCATCCTGATAAGCGGCTTCCAAGGCAGCCTGGCTTTTCACGATACTGATTCCCAAGGTGGAACCTTCGTGTACCGGTTTGACGATCAAGGGCAAGCCCAGCATCTCTACCACTTGGCTCCAATCCGAGTCGGGCTGCAGCATGATGCTTTCCGGAGTAGGCAGGCCGAGTGCTTGCCAAATCTGCTTGGTGCGTTGCTTGTCCATCCCCAGCGCGGAGGCCAGCACACCGCTTCCAGTGTAGGGAATGCCGAGTAATTCCAACGCTCCCTGAAGGGTGCCGTCTTCACCGCCACGGCCATGCAAGGCAATGAAAACCCGTGAAGGCGACAGGGTTTCCAGCCCTCCCAGGCCGCCTTCAACCGGGTCGTAGCCAAAGGCTGAAACCCCTGATCGACGAAGCGCTTCCAGCACTGCGGCACCACTTTTAAGCGACACCTCGCGTTCGGCGGAGCGACCGCCGTAAATCACCATGACGTCGCCCCAGCCTGAATCCTGAGAACGCGATAATTTGCTCACAGAACCACCTCCTCCATCATTAGTTTCGCTTGCGCCAAGCGCTGGGCAATACCTCCTACATCCCCCGCGCCTTGAGTGATAAGAATGTCTCCTGGGCGCAAGATCCGCGCCAATAACGGGGGTAATTCGTTTTTATGTTCCACAAACAAGGGATCCACCTCGCCACGCTGACGAATCGAGCCTGCCAGGGTACGTCCCTCGGCTCCGGGAATCATCGCCTCTCCAGCACTGTATACGTCCAGCAGTACCAAGGTATCCACGCCCGACAACACACGCACGAAATCTTCGTAGAGATCTCGGGTCCGGCTGTAACGATGAGGCTGGTACAGCATGACCAGGCGACGCTCCGGCCAGCCGGCGCGCACCGCCTGGATAATCATGTCCACTTCACGGGGGTGGTGTCCGTAGTCGTCCACCAGCATGACCTCGCCCTCGACACCCGGCAGGGAGAAGTTTCCATGCACCTGAAAGCGCCGGCCGACACCGGCAAAGCCTGCCAATCCCCGCAGGATCGCAACGTCGTTCACGCCGGCATCGGTAGCCACGACAATCGCTGCCATGGCATTCAAGGCGTTATGGCGTCCCGGCATCGCCAAATGCACGTCAAGAGATGCAGCCCCCCCCGGCCGCAGGGCGGTAAATTGCACCTCGCCACCGGCCTGGCGGAAATCAACGATGCGATAATCGGCATCCTCGTCAAAGCCATAGGTAACAAACTGACGCTTGACCTGATCACGAAGACCGCGCACATGGGGGTCATCGATGCATAGCACCGCCAGGCCATAGAAAGGCAGGTTATGCAGAAACTCGATGAAGGTGCTTTTCAAGCGCTCGAAATCACCGCCGTAGGTCGCCATGTGATCGGCATCGATGTTAGTGACGATCGACATCATGGGCTGCAGATGCAGAAAGGAGGCATCCGATTCATCGGCTTCCGCCACCAGGTAATCACCTTCTCCCAAGCGCGCATTGGTCCCGGCACTGGTCAATTTGCCACCGATCACGAAGGTCGGGTCCAATCCACCTTCCGCCAACAAGGTGGCCGTCAGACTAGTCGTGGTGGTCTTTCCATGAGTTCCCGCCACAGCGATACCATGGCGAAAACGCATCAGTTCGGCCAGCATTTCGGCGCGGCGCACTACCGGCACTCGGTGTTCATTGGCCCAACGTATTTCCGGATTGCTCTCATCGATCGCGCTCGACACCACCACCACATCGGCACCGCTGACATGGGTTTCCGCATGCCCGATCATCACGCGAACCGCGCAGTCACGCAGGCGCTGCAATACCGCCGACTCCTTGAGGTCGCTGCCGCTGACGGCATACCCTTGGTTGGCAAGAACTTCGGCGATACCGCACATGCCCGCCCCGCCGATACCCACGAAATGAATGCGGTGGATACGGCGCATTCCCGGCCCCTGGGGTGTGGCGGGAATCGGCCGGGAAAGGGGCTGAATCGAAGAATCGGTCACGCGGTGTCTCCTTGAAATGCTAGGGCCATGCAGCCGGTTGCCAGGCGTTGGGTGGCATCCAGGCGGGCGGCCTGGCGTGCCTTGGCAGCCATGGTGGCCAGTGTCTCTAGTTTGAGCAGCTGAGTCAGCTGCCTCTTGAGTTCGTCTTCAGAGAGTGCCGATTGCACCACACAGACGGCGGCACCGGCATTTACCAATACCTGGGCATTGATTCGCTGATGGTCATCCACGGCATAAGGGAACGGTACCAGCAATGAGGGCTTGGCAGCGGCAGCCAGCTCCGCCACCGTCAAGGCACCGGCACGGCACACCACCAGGTCGGCCCAGGCGTAGGCTTCCGCCATATCATCGATAAAGGCGCTGACCTTCGCCGGCATCCCATATTTCCGGTAGCGCGCCAAGGTATCCTCGTCCCGGTCACGTCCGGCCTGATGCCATACCTCGGGACGCTGCTCGGTGGCAAGCGCGGCCAATGCCTGCGGCAGACGTTCATTTAGCGATACCGCCCCAAGCGACCCCCCGACCACCAGCAGGCGCAAGGGGCGTTTCTGCATCTCCTCGACCGTACGGGGACTGTTCCCCAATGCGGCGATGTCTTCACGCACCGGGTTACCGACGACCTCCGCCCGGTCACCGAATGCGTCAGGAAAAGCCGCATAGGTTTGCCGAGCCAGACGTGACAACACGCGATTGGTTAATCCGGCCACGGCATTTTGCTCATGCACCACCAACGGTTTGCGACACAGCCAGGCGGCAAGCCCCCCGGGGCCGCTGGCGAACCCTCCCATTCCCACCACCAGTTGAGGGTCGAAGTCAGTGATCACTCGGCGCGCTTGCCACACCGCACGGCTGAGATTGAGTGGTGCTTTGAGCCAACCACTCAGCCCCTTGCCTCTCAAGCCGCTGATAGCGACATGATGCAAGGGAATACCCGCTTCGGGCACCAGACGGTTTTCAATCCCTTTTGGACTTCCCAGCCACTGCACTTCAACGCCCTGGGCGCTTAATGAGCGCGCCAGAGAAAGCGCGGGAATCACATGGCCACCGGTTCCCCCCGCCATGATTAGAATGCGCCGAGCTGATGTCGTAATCACTGTTTGCTCCTTTGAACCGATTGCGACCTGACACCGCTCCGCGACAGCCGAGGCTCATGACGCGCCTTGTAAGGGGTGGATGCACGCTGGGGTTGACGACGAGTTTCAGCATCGGCGCGCAGCAAAAGTCCCAGCATGATGCCGGTAACCAATAGACTCGAGCCGCCATAACTCACCAGCGGCAGCGTCAATCCCTTGGTAGGTAATAGGCCTGAGCTCACCGCCATGTTGATGAAAGCCTGAGCGGCAATGATAAAACCGATACCGTAACTCATGTAGGAGGCGAACAGGTGGCCGGCCATTTCCGCGCGCCGCCCGATCAACATGGCCCGGACAATCAGCAGGGCGAAAAGCAGCACCACGCTGATTGCCCCCAGCATACCCAGCTCTTCGGCCACCACGGCGAAAATGAAGTCGGTATGCGCTTCGGGTAGGTAGTGCAATTTCTGTACGCTGTTACCCAAGCCGGTGCCGGTCACATGGCCACGCCCGAAGGCAATCAGCGCCTGAGTCAATTGATACCCCGTGGCGAATTGATCCGCCCAAGGGTCGAGGAAACTGGTCCAACGCGCCAAGCGATAGGGCTCATTGGCCACCAGCAGCACTGCGCCTGCAGCCAAAAAGCCACCGCTTCCCAATAGTAACGTCAAGGAAGCGCCAGCCATCATCAACATGCCTATCACGCAAGCGGTAAATACCACCATGCCCCCGAAATCCGGGGCCAGAAACAATAGCCCTATAGGTACGGCGAGCACCGCCAGAGGGCGCCACAAACTGAAGGCACGATGGCGTAGCTCATAGGCAAATCGCGACATGAACGCGGCCATGTAGATAATCACCCCCACCTTGGCAAACTCGGAGACCTGCAAACTGGGTAGTGGGCCGGGCAAGGCAATCCAACGTTTGCTGCCGTTGATCTCCTGACCGATCACCAGGACCAGGAGCAACATGGCGATGCTGATGACCAGCAACAAGCTGGCATTCTGTCGCCAGACCTCAAGGGGAACACAGAGCGTGAAAAACAGCGCCCCGATGGCCACTATCAGGAAGACTCCATGTTGCTTGCTGTAGTGATAACTGTCTTCCAACAAGCCGATGGAAGCCGAACTGACCATCACCCAGCCCAGTCCCGCTAACAATATCGCGGCCAAGATCAACCACACATCGCACGGAAGTTGGCGGGTTGAAACCGCTTGGCAAAAACGTTTCCAGCGATTCATGTCGCCTCCTGCTGGCTGGCCTGGGTCGCCAACCTGGACACTTCGCCGCGAAAGATATCGCCACGTTCCTGATAGTTGGCAAATTGATCGAGACTCGCACAGGCCGGAGACAGCAACACACAATCTCCTGGCTCAGCGACGGCATGGGCAGCTTGAATGGCCTGGTGCATCTGGTCCATTTTTTGAACATCGACACTGTCTTTCAAGGCCGCGCAGAGATGTTCTGCATCAGTCCCGAACACCAGCACCAAGCGAGCACAGCGGGACAAGGGGCCGGCAAGCGGCGTGAAATCCGCCCCCTTGCCCACGCCTCCCGCCAGGAGAATCAACCGCCCGGAAAGAGTACCGCCGATCCCTTCGATGGCTGCCAGGGTAGCGCCCACATTCGTGCCCTTGGAGTCATTGATCCAAGTGACGCCGTTGATCTCACCCACCACCTCGGTACGATGAGCAAGCCCCTTGAAGCGCTTCAACACCTCGAGCATGGCGTTGCGCTTGAACCCCAGGGCCTGACCCATCGCCAGAGAAGCCAAGGCATTGGCCTGATTATGGCGTCCCGGCATTTTCAACTCGGCTATCGACAACCAAGGCGTGGCGCCTTGCATCAACCAAGGCTCGCCTGCCTGGTCGGCGATACCCCATTGATTCCCCTCGGGGGGGTTCAGGGTAAAACACGCCTGTGAAACAACCGGGCGAGACGGCCAAGTATAAGCATCATCGGCATTGACCACCCCATGTTGGGCACCGTTAAAAATGCGTTGCTTGGTGGCCTGATATGCCTGCATATCCCCATGGCGGTCGAGATGATCTTCACTCAGGTTGAGAAAGGCCGCGCTTGCCGCGCCCAGATGCGGCGTGGTTTCCAATTGAAAGCTGGAGAGTTCCAGAATATACAGCGGTGCCTCGGGCTCATCGGCGAGCAGATCGAGTGCCGGCGTGCCCAGGTTTCCGCCCACGGCAGCCTTTATGCCGGATTCCACCGCCATTTCTCCCAACAGGGTGGTCACCGTGGACTTGGCATTGGATCCGGTAATCGCCGCAATCGGCGCCTTGGCAGCGCGTACGAACAGCGCGATTTCACCCACCAGACGCGGCTCCCCGGTAACGGGATTGATTTGCTCCGTCAACATTTCCAGCCCCGGTGCCATGGGGTCAATGCCGGGGCTGAGCACCACTTCTTCCACTTCGGAAAGATCCAGTTCAGAGAGCGCGCCGCAATGCACCTTCACGCCGGGATGAGCGACGTGAAATTCGTCAATGCCCGGCGGAGTGGCCCGCGTATCCGCCACCATGAAAGCGACCTGGCAACGTTCGAGATGGCGACAAATCGCCCGCCCAGAAATGCCAAGCCCGACCACCAGTGTCAAACCCTTGGGTACCTTGACCATCGAAGGTTCCTTGTCGCCTTGAACGGCGCCCGACAGGCGGTTCAACGAAGCTTGAGTGTCGCCAGGCCCAACAGCACCAGTACCACGGTGATGATCCAGAAACGCACGATCACGCGAGGCTCCGGCCAGCCCTTGAGTTCATAATGGTGATGTAGCGGGGCCATGCGGAAAATGCGTCGCCCGGTGAGTTTGTAAGAGCCCACCTGCAGTATCACCGACAACGTTTCCACAACGAAAATGCCACCCATGATGAACAGTACGATTTCCTGACGCACGATCACCGCCACGACACCTAGCGCCGCCCCCAGCGCCAAAGCACCTACGTCACCCATGAACACCTGAGCGGGATAGGTATTGAACCAGAGAAACCCCAGCCCGGCCCCGGCGATCGTGCCGCAGAATACCGCCAGTTCGCCGGCACCTGGAATAAACGGCATGTGCAGGTAGTCGGCAAAGACGCTATTACCGCTGACATAGGCGAATACTGACAGTCCCATGGCCACCAGTACCGTCGGCATGATCGCCAGGCCGTCAAGGCCGTCGGTCAAGTTGACCGCATTGGAACTGCCCACGATCACGAAATAGGTCAGAACGATATAAAACAGCCCCAGGGGTAGCACGAAGTCCTTGAACAGCGGCAGGATCAGGCTGGTTTCCACCGGACTTGCCGCTGTAAAGTACAGCAGTCCCGCAGCGCCCAACCCCACGACAGACTGCCACAGATACTTCCAGCGGGCCGGCAAGCCGCGGGGATTCTTCTCCACCACCTTGCGATAATCATCGACCCAGCCAATTGCGCCAAAGCCGAGCGTGACGCCCAGCACGATCCATACATAGTGACTGCTCAAGTCGCCCCATATCAGCGTACTGAAGGCAATCGCCAACAAGATCATGACGCCGCCCATCGTCGGCGTTCCCGCCTTGGATAGGTGCGATTGCGGACCATCGTCGCGAACGGCTTGGCCGATCTGCCCCTCGACCAGGCGCCGAATCACCCAGGGCCCTAGCCACAAGCAAATCAACAAGGAGGTCAAGGCACCCAGAATGACGCGCAAAGTAAGATAATTGAATACCTGAAACGCACTTTGAAAATGCGCTAGAAAATTCGCCAAATAAAGTAACATGAACGGCGTTTACCTTGGTTTATCCGAACGTAATGCAGCAACGACAGTGTCCATTGCCGCACTACGCGATCCCTTTACCAGAAGACTGGCTCCGGACGGCAGAGTATTAATGACATGGCGCACCAGCGCCGCATGATCGGTGAAATGTTGCCCTCCAGCGCCGAATGCCCGGCTAGCCGCCTGCGCTGCCTCACCGAAGGTCAACAGGACCTCGATTCCCAGAGCTTGGGCCTGCTCACCGACCTCGCTGTGCAGACGTTCAGCCTCGCTTCCCAGCTCACCCATGGCGCCGAAGGCACACCAATGCGGGCCGGGCAGGCTTGCCAGCGTTTCCAGAGCGGCTTGCATCGCGCCGGGATTGGCATTGTAACTGTCATCCAGAATGCATGCACCGTGCGGCCCGTCTACCGCACACAGCCTGCCCGGCAAGGCGCTCACCTGACTCAAGCGGAAAATTACCTGAGAGGGCTCGACTCCCAAGGCCAGCGCAGCCGCCGAAGCGGCCAGTGCATTACTCACATTATGCTTGCCCAATAAAGGCAATGACACCCGACCAAGCTCGCACCCCGCCGCCGCCAGCGTGAAAGCATAGCGTCCCAAGGCATCACAGGAAAGCGCCCGAGCGTGAACCCGGGCACGCTCATCCAGACCGAAACTCCATACTTGGCGAGGCGCGGCAAGCGCCGCCCAGAAGTGGTAATAGACATCATCCAGATTGAGCACCGCCACTCCATCCGCCGAGAGACCTGTGAGTATCTCGCCTTTGGCCTGGGCGATATTCCCCATCCCGCCAAACTCGCCTATATGGGCGCCGGTAACATTGGTGATAACTGCCACCTGCGGCTTGGCCATGGCAGTCGTCCAGGCGATTTCCCCCAAGTGATTGGCGCCCAGCTCGACTACCGCCGATTGATGACACTCATCAAGCTCCAGCAGGGTCAGTGGCGCCCCGATAGCATTGTTGAGATTACCCTGGGTGGCCAGGGTCGTTTCGCGGCCGCCCAGCAGTACTGCAAGAATTTCCTTGACCGTGGTCTTGCCGCTATTGCCGGTCACCGCCACCAGCGAATTGCCCCAGCACTCGCGCCGGTAACGTCCCAATAGCCCCAGCGCCAGCTGCGTATCGCTACACTGAATTTGTGGCAATATGTCTGCGACCGGCCTTGCCACCAGGGCGGCGGCGGCACCCTGCTCGCGCGCTTGGGCAATGAAATCATGAGCATCAAACCGCTCGCCTTTCAGCGCCACGAACAAGCACCCAGGAACCACCCGGCGGGTGTCGGTGACGATAGCGGTAAATGCCAGATCCTCCGCTGGCGGTGGTATAGCCAGCGCTTGAGCCACCTCTGCAAGCGTCCACAATCTCATGATGCACGCCGCCGAGCCAGCGCCTGTTGTACTTGCTCGTCATCGGAATAGGGGTGACGGACGCCATCGACTTCCTGATAGGTTTCGTGGCCTTTGCCAGCAATCAACACAACGTCTTCGGGTGCCGCCAAAGCCAGCACCTGAGCAATTGCCTCGCGGCGACCGGCAATGGATAACACGTTTTCCCGCGCCTCAGGGGTGAACCCTGCTAGGATCTGCTCGCGAATCTGTGCAGCGGATTCCCCACGTGGGTTATCGTCGGTTACCACTATCTTGTCGGCATGCTGCTCGACAACTCGGGCCATTTGCACACGCTTGCCCGTGTCACGCTCACCGCCGCAACCGAAGACACACCACAAGGCGCCCTGGTCACCCAGATGGGCATGCAGTGCCTGCAAGGCATTGTCCAGCGCATCCGGCGTGTGGGCATAATCGATCACCACCCCAGGAGAGCCTGATTGACGTATCAACTGCATGCGCCCGGGTACCGGCAACAGTTTTTCGGCAGCGGCGAACAGCGAAGACAAAGGCTCACCCAAGCCATAAAGCGTAGCCATCGCCAGCAAGACGTTATCCAGGTTGAAGCGCCCCATCAAGGCGAGCGATAACCCCATCTCGCCTTCCGGGGTGGCCACTATTGCCTGCTGACCCAGCGCATGCGGCTGCCAGTCCAACACCCGTAGCGTGACGGCCTCGTCCTGCCCGACGGCCAGCACCCTGACGTCCTTAGAGCAGCCCGCCAGCATCAATCTCGCCAGAGGGTCATCGGCATTGACCACCGCCAGCATCAGTTCGGCGCGGCGAAACAGCTTGGCTTTGGCGGCGGCATAGGCGGCCATGCTGCCATGATAATCAAGATGATCACGGCTCAGGTTGGTGAAGACACCGACTTTCACATTCACCGCATCGAGCCGCTGCTGATCGAGCGCATGAGAGGAAGCCTCAAGCGCGATGCGTGTCACGCCCTGTTCGGCAAGCTCCGCCAGCCTGGCCTGCAATGCCAAGGGACCAGGGGTCGTTAATCCGCTGTCTATCAGAGCGCCCCAACGACCCACACCCAAGGTACCGACTACCCCCGCCGACGTGCCCAACTGCTCGCTGAGAGCGGCGATATAATGTGTGACCGAACTTTTCCCGTTGGTCCCCGTGACGGCCATGACATCCAGTGAATCGGCCACCTTGTATAGCACCCGTCCCAGCTCCCCCAGGCGCATGCCGAGATGGGGCAACTGAATGACGCATCCATCCACCTTGACCTCGCCACTTTTCACATGCGCCAGCACCAATGCCGCTCCCGCCGCCAGGGCGGCCTCGATATACTCACGACCGTCATATTGAGTGCCGGCCACGGCAACGAACACATCGCCTTGGCTAACGCAGCGCGAATCCATCACCAGGCGCACCCTGTCCGGTAGCGGCGGAAGAGTTGAAGGGAAGGTGGCGGTAGGCCATAGGGAGCGTAAAGCGATTAAGAGGTCATTAGGGGATGGCAGCATAAGTTCTCCTGAAGCGATATTAACGCGTCTGTTGGTCCGGCGGCACATCCAGCAAGCGAAGCGCATTGCCGGTCACACTGGAAAACACCGGTGCCGCCACTGCGCCTCCATAGAATTCCCCTGCCTTGGGGTTGTCGATCATCACCACGGTCACGATGCGTGGGTCGGATATCGGTGCGATACCCACGAAAACACTGCGGTAGGCATTTTCTGCGTAACCTTGACTGTTATTCTTGCGAACGGTGCCGGTCTTGCCTCCCACCCGATACCCATCGACCCGTGCCCGACGCCCCCCTGAAGAAGCTCCCACGGAGGTTTCCATGACTTGCAGGAGATCATGGGCAATCGCTGGCTCAATTGCCGGTATCCCGGCAGGCGCTTGGGAAAGGCGCAACAGAGAGGGCGGCAAACGTTCTCCACCATTGGCTATCGCCGTGTAAGCACTGGCCAGTTGCAAAGCGGACACCGACAAGCCGTAACCATAGGAAAGAGCAGCACGCTCGCTGCGCGACCAGCGCACCGGTGCCGGCAGACTTCCCGTGGCTTCACCCGGAAAGCCGGTACCGGGGCTTTGTCCAAGACCCAGTTGATTGTACTTTTCCCAGATAGTGGTATCGGATAACTCCAAGGCCAGACGTGACATGCCAATATTGGAAGACTTTTCCAGAATGCCTGCCAAGTCCAGCTCCCCGTAATCACGGATATCATGGATGGTAAACCGATCGATACGCATCCACCCAGGTGAGGTATCCACCACCACGTCGCGATCGAAGACGTCACTTTCCAGAATCGCCGCCATAGCCAGAGGCTTGACCACCGAACCCGGTTCGAACACATCGACAATGGCTTGGTTACGCAACCCGCGCGGGTCGAGCCCTGCGCGATTGTTGGGGTTGTAGGAAGGCAGGTTGGCCATCGCCAGTACTTCACCGGTGTGCGCATCCATCATCACCAGCATGCCGCCGTCGGCGTCATGCTCCGCCACTGCCGAGCGCAGTTCACGATAGGCCATGTATTGCAGACGCTGATCGATGGAAAGCGTCAGCTCACCGCCCGGCTGTGCTTCTTTAACGACGCCCAGTTCGCGCACCAGACGGCCCCGCCGATCTTTAATGACTCGCCGCTGCCCCACATGGCCTGCCAAGTAAGATTGATACGCAAGCTCTAGCCCTTCCTGACCAAAATCATCGACATTGGTTACCCCTAACAACTGGGCTGCCACCTCGCCAGCCGGGTAATAGCGTTTGTATTCACGCTGAGGATAGACCCCAGGCGTGCGTAGATTAAGCACCCGCTGGGCATCATCGGGGGTCATTTGCCGGCGCAAATACATGAATTCATGCTCGCTATAGCGTGCCAACCGAGCATCGAGATTCTCTAGTGACATGCCCAGCGCCTGAGCCAGCATCATGCGCTGGATAGCATCCTCAGGTATTTCCTGAGGATTGGCCCAGAGCGTTACCACTGGCGTGGAAATGGCCAACGGCTCACCGTTACGGTCGGTGATCATACCGCGATGCGCGGGAATCGCTTCATGGCGCAGGGTACGAGCGTCTCCCTGGCTTTGCAGGAAGGGCCGGTCCACCACTTGCAGCAACACGACACGCCCCATCAATACCGCTGTCGCCACCAGAATGAGCCCCAGCATCAAAATGATGCGACCCCTGCCCAGCGGCGGCGCTACCGACGACTCTCGGGAAGTAACACTGTGGCGCGACATACTCATGGCCTGATGACCTCGACATCATGGACATCAGGAATACGCATACCCAGCCGCTGCGTGGCGATCTGCTCGATACGTGCCGGTGTCGACCAAGCCCCCTCTTCCAGCAGCAACTGGCCCCATTCGGTCTGCAACTGATTTTTTTCCTGCTCTAGTTGCTGCAATTGAGCAAATTGGGTGCGCGTCATATGGCTGGTCGCCACCACTGCCAAGGCCGACACCATACAGCCGACGAACAGGGCAGTGATGATGGCCGACCATAGACTGAGCCGCAGCTTGAAAGGCCACTCGTTATGCAGGGAAGCAAGAAGACGTCCGGGCTGGAGAAGTATCATCATGACCGCTTACGCCAGTTTTCGTGCCGCTCGCATGACGGCACTACGCGCACGTGGATTGGCATCGACTTCACTCGGCCCGGGGCGCTGGCCTTTGCCCAGACCTACCAGGCGGCGGTTGAGCTGATCATCGCGAAGCGGAACGCCACGTGGCACGTCAGTATCACCACGTACGTGCCGGCGAATGAAACGCTTTACTCGGCGATCTTCCAGGGAATGAAAGCTGATTACAACAAGGTGCCCGCCTGGAGCCAGCGCTTCAAGGGCGGCTTCAAGCGCGGCATCGAGCTGCTCAAGCTCTTGATTGAGATAAATGCGCAGGGCCTGGAAAGCCCGCGTGGCTGGATGTTTACCCTTTTCCCACGCCGGGTGAGCGGCTTTCAACACCTCGGCCAGATCGACAGTACGCTCAAAGGGCTTTTCACTACGGCGCTCCACCACCGCACGCGCCAAGCGTTTGGCAAAGCGCTCCTCACCATAGGTCTTGAATACCTGAGCGATTTCCGTTTCCTTGGCACGCACCAGGAAATCAGCGGCACTCTGCCCATGAGAGGGGTCCATGCGCATATCAAGCGGGCCATCGCGCATGAAACTGAAACCACGTTCGGGGTCATCCAACTGGGGGGATGATACACCGACATCCAGCAGCACGCCGGCAAGCTTGCCATGCACGCCCTGCTCCATTGCGAACTCACCCAAACGGGCAAAATCGCGCTGGGTAATGAAAAAACGCGGATCATCGAGGTGTCGTGCTTCTTCGATTGCCTGGGGGTCACGATCCATGGCCAACAACCGGCCGGAAGACCCCAGGCGCGCCAGAATGGCACGCGAATGGCCACCACGACCAAAGGTGCCATCCAGATAGACACCCTCGGGATCATTCACCAGTGCCTCCACGGCTCCGTCCAGTAACACACTGGCATGGCGAAAGCCGGAAACGACCTGTTCAGCGTCAGGTGAAGGCATGTACATCTCACACGGTTGAATGGGTGCACAAGCATGCAGCCCTGATAAGAGGGGGAGTCGGCCGATAAGCCGGGTTCTGTCGTGGACAGTCATTCCTCTAGGCATTGCGTCACCACAATGCTCAAGCAACCTACCCGAACCCAGCGCGGGCCACGCCAACGGGTTCCTATTTGGTCTTGCTCCGAGTGGGGTTTACCATGCCACGCACTGTTACCAGGCGCGCGGTGCGCTCTTACCGCACCCTTTCACCCTTACCGGCCTCGAAAGGCTTAGGCGGTCTACTCTCTGCTGCACTTTCCGTCGGCTCACGCCGCCCAGGGGTTACCTGGCACTCTGCCCTATGGAGCCCGGACTTTCCTCCCCTGAGGTTTTAACACCTCAGCGGCGACTGTCTGGCCAACTCCGGCGGCAAGCATACCAGTGCCTTGGCTTACCCTCAATCCCCGCTTTTGATTGCTTGCAGGCGCGCATACCAGACTTGCTTGCGTCCCCCCATCAAACGAGCTGCCACCGAGGCCGCCTGCTTGACGCCAACGCCTTCGGCAAGCAAGGCATCGAGTAACGTCTGGGCCTTTATTTCCTGGCATTCCGAATCCATCTCGGCCTTGTTGCCCTCGACCATCACTACAAATTCGCCGCGCGCCTGATTGGGATCTTCTTCGAGTGTTGCCAGTAATTCACTCGCGGTGCCTTGCAGGAAGGTTTCAAACGTCTTGGTGAGTTCTCGCGCCAACACGATGCGTCGCCCACCGAACTGTTCATGTAGGGCTTCCAACGTTGCCTGGATACGGTGCGGTGACTCATAGAACACCAATGTTTCCGCTCGAGCTTTCCTTTCGACCAACTGCTGGCGACGCGCACCTTGCTTGGCAGGAAGAAACCCACAGAACACGAAGCGGTCGGTAGGCAACCCCGCCCCGGAAAGTGCCGTGACCAAGGCACAGGCACCCGGCAGGGGCACGACATGACGGTTGCGCGCTCGTAATTCACGCACCAGCACGAACCCCGGGTCGCTGATCAATGGAGTACCGGCATCACTGATCAAGGCGATATTTTCGCCGGCTTCCAAGTAAGCATCCAATGTTTCTACACGCTGGGCTTCGTTATGCTCATGCAGCGACAGCATGGGAACCTTTACACCGAGATGCGTCAACAGCCGGCCGCTGTGGCGCGTGTCTTCCGCTGCCACTCGATCCACTTCCGCCAAAATGCGTGCGGCCCGGGGCGTCATGTCCTCCAGATTCCCAATTGGCGTGGCAACCACGTACAATGTGCCGGCCTTCTTGTGTGTCATCATGACTCCTGATTTGTGGATGGCTTGCACTAACGGTGCGCTATGCTTGTGCAATAGCTCACTAACAGGTGACTTACCAACGAAAGCGTAAACGGGAATTGAGGAAGGATACATGAAACATTCATTGCGTGGCCTGTTGGCCACCACGCTAATTACCTTGCTGGTCGCCGGTTGCACCCTACAACCTCCCTTCCCCGTAGATCGCCTTCCCGAAGGCGATCCCAACCAGCTATTGGAACAAGCCGCTCAGCAGGCCCCCGAGCAAGCAGCCATAACTCGCCTGGAAGCAGCCGATATTCTCGCTCGCCAAGGCCGGCGGGAGCAGGCCCTCGAGATTGCCGGCAACATCGAGGAAAGCAACCTTGCCCAACAAGCGCGCGTGCGCTGGGCATTGCTGTTTTCGGAACTGGCTAGAGGCGAAGACGACCCCAGAGCCGTTCTTAGAGCCACGCAAGTGCTGGATGATGAATTACCTATGAGTGCCGCCCAGCAACGAACCCTTGCTGAACGTCGAGACTGGGCCAGAGCTGTGCTGGACCAACCAGACCCTGCTCTCTTGGCATTGCCCGAATTAGAGGGCCAGGAAATTCGCCATATTGCGGTCTTTCTACCCGAAACAGGCCCGCTTTCCAATGTAGCCGACACGATTGCCATGGCCATGCAACGCCATCAGCAGCTGAGCGACACCTCGGTTCAGTTAAGCTTCATGAATACTTCTCGGGAAAGCCTGGATGCGCTCTATGACCGCGCACGCCAAATGGGTGCCCAGCTGGTGATCGGTCCACTCGACAAGGAAAAAGTCAGCCAGCTTGAGCAACGTGATAGCGTTCCGTTGCCTACACTGGCATTGAACTATGGCAGCGGCGAGCACAACCAGGCACGCCGTTTATTCCAATACGGCCTTTCTGCTGAAGACGAAGCACGCCAAGCCGCTGAGCGCGCCTGGCAGGACGGCCATCGCCAAGCTGCTCTCATGGTCCCCGACAATGAGTGGGGGCGCCGTGTCGGTGAAGCCTTCTGGAATCAATGGCAACGTCAAGGCGGCGACATCACCAATGCAATACGCTATCAGCCCGATAATGCCGTTTCCCCTGCGGTACGCACTGCCCTGAATGTCAGCGGCGAACGCGCTCGCCTGGGCAATATCGACATCCTGTTCTTGCTCGCCCTGCCCGAGTATGCCCGCCAGGTACCGCCTACGCTGGACTATTATTACGCTCAAAACCTGCCGATTTACGCAACATCCCATCTACACGAAGGTCGCCTGCAGCCACGGCTGGACAAAGACCTGGATGACGTGATGTTCATGGATATTCCTTGGCAGATTCCGGACGCTGCTGTGGGTGGTAAAGAAGCCTTACCGTTCTATAACACCTACCAGAGCCTGCAAGACAAAGCCGATGCCTCCATGTTTCGCTTGATGGCAATGGGAGTGGACGCCCTGGAAATCGCGTTGGGACTTGCTACTCCCGCCGTATTGGAAAATGGCCTGCAAGGCAGCACCGGCACCTTGCGCCTCACCGCTGACGGACGCATTCGCCGTGAGCTACCCTGGGCCAAATTCCAGAATGGCGTACCCCGCCCCATTCTGACTCCCGGCTTGAACCATGCCGACTGATCCAAAAACCGATTCACGAACGGCTCGCGCTCGAGGCGCGGCCATGGAACGCATTGCCGCTCAGTGGCTGGGCCAGCAAGGCTTGGTCTTGCTGGCCAGTAATCAGCACGCCAAGGGCGGCGAGCTTGACCTGGTGATGCGTGACGGCGAAACCCTGGTGTTTGTCGAAGTCAAACATCGGGTCACTAGTCGCTACGGCCATCCATTGGAAACCGTCACCCCGCGAAAGCAACAGCGTCTGGTGCGCGCAGCGCGTTTTTATCTGGCGCGCAACAAGCTATCATGTGGTTGCCGCTTCGATGTCTTGGCCGTCACCGGCACGCTTCCCGACCTGTCTTTTACCTGGGTCAAGGCAGCCTTCGATGCGTTTTGACCCCCTTTGGACCAGGAAGCCCTCATGGACTTTCAGACACGTATACTCGAGCACTTCAATGCCAGCATTGATACCAAGACCTACGCCAGCGAAGTGCTTCCTCCTTTCATCGAAGTAGCCAGTCAGATGATGGTGCAGAGCTTGGTTAGCGAAGGCAAGATACTCGCCTGCGGCAATGGCGGGAGTGCAGGCGACAGCCAGCATTTTTCCTCGGAGCTATTGAACCGATTCGAGCGTGAACGCCCCAGCCTTCCGGCATTGGCTCTGACGACCGACTCTTCCACCTTGACGTCAATTGCCAATGATTACAGCTACAACGAGGTGTTTTCCAAACAGATTCGCGCACTGGGCCAGCCCGGCGACGTCCTGCTGGCCATCTCGACCAGCGGCAACTCCGGCAACATCATTCAGGCGATTCAAGCCGCTCATGACCGAGATATGACGGTGGTTGCCTTGACCGGTAGAGATGGTGGCAATATGGCATCCTTGCTGGGTCAGGATGACTGTGAAATCCGTGTACCCGCGACCTCGACCGCCCGCATCCAGGAAGTACATTTATTAGTAATACACTGTCTGTGTGACCTGATTGATGAACAATTATTTGGTGGTACCGACTAGCGTGTTTGATGACACCGCCTTCAAATCCCAAGAACATCGCTGTAGCAAGGAGTGTATGCATGAGTTATCAATCACGTACTAGATGGATGGCAGCGGCCGGCGTCTGCCTGTCACTGTTGATCGGCGGCTGCGCCACCAATATGGCCGACCAAACCAATTATGGCCAACGCAGCGAGGACGTAGAAGCCATTGACAGCACAGTGGAGCGCGAAGTCGGCCGCGCCTTGGCACGCGCCGATGCTCGCCTGGACGATGCGCGCATCCGCCCGCACAGCTTCAATGGCAAGGTATTGCTGGTAGGGCAAGTGCCTAGCCAGGAACTCAAGGAACGCGCCGAGGAAGTCACCGAAAATTTGCGCGGTGTGAATGAAGTGCACAACGAGCTGACTGTGGCAGGCAACCTGTCGGCCAGCCAACGGCTAACAGATGCCTGGCTGACCACGAATGTCATTAGTCAACTTGCCACCAACGACCGTATCGACTCTTCCAAGCTTAAGGTAACCACTGAAAACGCCAGTGTTTATTTAATGGGCATTGTCAGCCGTGAAGAAGCGGAGCGTATTGTTCGGACGGTCTCCAACGTGAATGGCGTTCAGCGCATCGTCAAGGCATTCGACTATCTGGACTGATATTTCCAGATATAGCGCCCTCACTAGACAATAATGCTCAGCACAACAAAACGGGCCCCGACAATGTGTTTGCCAGGGCCCGTTTTGTTTTCAGCTATCCTAGCTTCCATCCATTACTTTATAACTCGCAACGTCGGGCGTTTTCTGGATGCCTTGCTATCCGAACTAGGCTTGTTGCTATCGGAGCTACCCGTGTCCTTCGGCTCAGCAGGCTCGGGCACCTCTTGATCCTCATTCCCCTCGGTCGGCTGGGTAATACTCAGCTCAGGGCGCCGGTTTCCACGAGATGCTGGCTCGCTTTCATTAGCCTCGCCAGAAGGAGCCAATACCGGCTCATGACCGAAGACCATTCCTACGCCATTCTCGCGCGCATAAATGGCAATCAGCGCCTCAGTGGGTATCATCACTTGCATCGGCTGGCCGCCAAAGCGTGCATTAAAACCAACAGCCTGGTTTTCCATGAAGAAATCGCGCACTGCCGTGGGCGCCACATTAAGCACGATTTGCCCATTCTGAACGAATTGGCGCGGCACTTCGACACCGGGCAAGTCCGCATCCACCACCAGATAAGGCGTCAGTTCATTGTCCAGTAGCCACTGATAAAGCGCTCTGGCGAGATAAGGACGGCTTGAATGCATCGCGCGCTCCTTCCTAGAGTTGAAAGCCCCGGTTTGAGTCTATCTCTCCGGAGCCGACGGGTTCAGGATCGCATTTCTTTTTCACGTTCGCTCAATGACGCCTTGAAGGCATCACGCTCAAAAACGCGCTTCATGTAGCTCAGTAATGGCTGCACCTGCTTTTCAGGCAACTCGATATTGAGATCGGGCAAACGCCACAAGATCGGCGTCAAGCAGCAATCTACCAGAGTGAATTCTTCACTCATGAAAAACGGCATGTCTTCAAAAATAGGTGAAATACCGATCAGGCTCTCCCGTAGCTCCTTGCGCGCCTTGTCCGCTTCTTTTTTTCCACCCGTACGGATCTGCTCGACCATGGGGCACCACTCACGCTCGATACGGTGCATCCACAAACGACTTTGCGCTCGCGCCACCGGGTATACCGGCAGCAGCGGAGGATGCGGAAAGCGCTCATCCAGGTATTCCATCATCACCTTGGATTCATACAACACTAAATCACGATCCAGCAGTGTCGGAACACTGTTATAGGGATTCAGGTCAGCCAACTCTTCCGGCGGTTGTTCGTCGTTGACTTCCACAATATCCACGGCGACGCCTTTCTCGGCCAGCACGATACGCACGCGATGACTGAAATGATCATCACTGCCTGAATAAAAAATCATCGACGACCGTTTGGCCACAACACCCATGAAACCATCCTCGCATCAAATCAAGCGTTGATAATAACATGCCCACACCAAGTTAGGCGAAGACATGTACCAGCATTCACTCTATATAAAAACACAAAGGGCGCGCGGTTTTCACCGTGCGCCCTGATGATCTGATCAGTCAATGATCAGTGTACGTCTCGCCAATACTCGCGTTTGAGCAGATAAGCGATAACTCCGAAAATAAAGATGAATATCAGCACCTTGGGAGCCAAGGCTTGAGCCTGGAGCTTGGAAGGCTCACCGACGTAAGCCAGAAAGTTGGTCAGGTCGTAGGCCACTTCTTCGAACTCAGCCGGCTCCATGCTGCCCGGCTGAGTCACTTGAAGTACGCCACAGGCCTGGTACTTGCCCGTCAAGGGATCAAGCTCAGCGCCTTCGACAGGACGATCCACCGCGGCACAGACCTTCTCCTGAACCCCCTGCAAGGGCTCAAGCACGTTAGGCATGGCCACCAACTCGAAGACTGAATTGTTGACCCCGAAAGGACGACTTGGATCCTTGTAGAAACTCAGCAGGTAAGAATAAATCCAATCGGTGCCTCGCACCCTTGAGCGCAGCGTCAGGTCCGGCGGCGGCGCACCAAACCAGTTTTCACCATCTTCATTCTTCATGGCGTTATGCATCTGGTCATTGAAGGCCAGGCTGGACGAGAAGATTAAATTATCTTCCACCAGATCCTGTGGTATCCCCAGATCTTCCGCAGCCCGCGCAAAGCGTTGATGCTCCAAGGAATGACAACCCATGCAATAGTTTACATAAAGCTTCATCCCACGCTGAAGTGAATCCTGATCCTGCAGATCGGGCGTCATCGAGTGAGGAAGGTCCCCTCCGCCAGCCCCCCATGCCGTGAAAGGCATCAGGGCAAATAGCAGTGCAAACAGTTGCTTTTTCATTAGCCAGTCACCCTTTCCGGAACGGGTTTGGTCTTCTCCAGCTTGGTGTATATAGGCATCAGCATGAAGAAGGCGAAGTACAGGGCAGTGCAAATCTGAGCCACCACAGTGCGCGCAGCTGTTGTCGGCAATGCCCCGAGAATTCCCAGGATGATGAAGCTTATGGCAAATACCGCTAGCGCCACCTTGGACATCCAGCCTTTGTAACGAATGGACAGAACCGGGCTACGGTCCAGCCATGGCAGCACGAACAGAACCGCAATGGCACCGCCCATAAAGAGAACGCCGAGGAACTTTGCATCCAGGCCGAACAGGCTGAACGTAATGGCGCGCAGGATGGCGTAGAAAGGCGTGAAGTACCAAACCGGCGCAATGTGATCAGGGGTCACGAGTGGGTTGGCAGGTTCAAAGTTAGGCTTCTCGAGGAAATAGCCCCCACCTTCCGGAAAGTAGAAGATTACAACAGCGAAGACAAACAAGAAAATGGCAATACCCACCAAGTCCTTCACGGTGTAGTAAGGATGAAAGGGAATGCCATCCAGCGGCTTGCCGGTTTCATCTTTCTTAGCCTTGATATTGACCCCATCCGGGTTGTTGGAACCCACCTCATGCAAAGCAATAATGTGCAGCACTACCAGTGCCAGAATAACGATGGGCAACGCCACCACATGCAAGGCAAAGAAGCGGTTCAAAGTGATGCCGGAAATCAAAAAGTCACCGCGTATCCACTGGGTAAGATCTCCACCGATCACCGGAATCGCTGAGAACAGCGAAATGATTACTTGGGCTCCCCAGTAGGACATCTGCCCCCAAGGCAAGAGGTAACCCATGAAAGCTTCCGCCATCAAGGCAAGGTAAATTGCCATGCCGAAGATCCAGATCAACTCACGCGGCGCCTTGTAGGAGCCATACATCAATGCCCGAAACATATGTAGATAGATCACTGCAAAAAATGCCGTGGCCCCGGTGGAATGCATATAGCGGATCAACCAACCGAATTCGACATCCCGCATGATGTATTCAACGGAGGCAAAGGCACCTTCAGCAGAAGGGTTGTAGCTCATGGTCAACCAGACACCGGTGAGTATCTGATTGACCAGCACCACCATGGCCAACACACCGAAAATATAGAAGAAATTGAAATTCTTGGGAGCGTAATACTGGGTCAGGTGCTCCTGAACCATCTGTGTGGCGGGAAAGCGGTCATCAATCCAGCGCATGAAGCCGCTTTCCGCCTTGGCTTTGTTCGGGTTACCCATCAGGCAGCCTCCTCATCTTCGCCGACGATAATGTCGTCGCCTTCAAAGCGGTACGGGGGCACTTCCAGATTGGTGGGTGCCGGCACATTGACGAACACACGGCCCGCCAGGTCAAAGTAGGAACCGTGGCATGGACAGAAGAAACCACCCGGCCAGTTATCGGTTACTGCCGCTTCAGGCTCGGGGCGATACAAAGGCGAGCAACCCAAGTGAGTACAGATACCGATCAAAACACCGATTTCCGGACGAATGGAGCGCAGCTCACTAGAAGCATATGCAGGCTGCTGCGGAACACTTGAATCTGGATCAGCCAACCGCTCCGATTCGATACCCAAGGTACGCTCAAGCATTTCGGGCGTACGATTGATAACCCATATGGGACGTCCACGCCACTCGACGGTCATCCGCTGCCCCGCTTCAAGCTTGGAAATATCTGCTCGAACCGGCGCACCCGCCGCTCTCGCCCTGGCACTGGGCTGCCAGGAAACCACAAAGGGGACCGCAACCCCGACAGCACCTACCGCACCTACCACGGTAGTAGCGCCCACGAGGAAACGGCGCCGGCCTTTGTTTACGCCGTTATCTGCCATTAAGGTTTCTCCCATCAGCTTATCCGCTACGTTACCCCAAGGAAGGCATTCCGGGGCGACGGATATCAAATGTGCTCTATGTTAAAAAATCATGCCGCTTCGCACAAGGACAAGAAGCCTTGACTAAGGTGGTAGAAAGAACATAATCCACTGATATTAAAACAAAAACGCCCAGGCCAATAGACCCGGGCGTTTTGCCGCATAGCGTAAAATTAACGCTTGGAGAACTGCGGGCGACGGCGTGCTTTGCGCAGGCCGACTTTCTTGCGTTCAACCTGGCGCGCATCGCGCGTTACATAACCAGCTTCACGCAGGGCAGGACGGAAGTCCTCGTTATACACCATCAAGGCACGTGTGATGCCGTGACGGATAGCCCCTGCCTGTGAAGAACCACCACCACCGGCGACAGTGACGTAGGCGTCGAACTGGTTCAAAGTGTCGGTCAATTCGAGCGGCTGACGAACCACCATACGACCGGTAACCCGACCGAAATATGAATCCAGGTCGTGATTATTGACGACGATCTTGCCGGAGCCCGGCTTCAGAAACACACGGGCAGTGGAAGTCTTGCGGCGCCCGGTACCATAATACTGTTGAGTCATGGCGAAGCTTTCCTCAGAGGTTCAGTTCAAGCGGCTGCTGGGCAGCATGCGGATGCTCGGCACCGGCATATACTTTGAGCTTGGTGTACATGGCACGGCCCATGGGGCCCTTGGGCAGCATGCCCTTGACCGCAGACTCGATAACGCGCTCGGGAGCGTAAGCAATCATCTTGTCGAAGGTCATGGAACGCAGGCCGCCCGGATAACCGGTGTGGCGATAATAGGTTTTCGCCTTGGCCTTGTTACCGGTCACATGGACTTTCTCGGCGTTGATCACGACGATGTAGTCGCCAGTATCAACGTGAGGGGTAAATTCGGGCTTGTGCTTACCGCGCAAACGGCGAGCAATTTCGGTAGCCAGACGACCGAGCGTCTTGTCCTTAGCGTCGACAACATACCAGTCGCGCTGGACGGACTGCGGCTTAGCACTGAACGTCTTCATGGATGGAATCACCAGATTAAGTGTATTGGGTTCTTTCCTCGATAAACCGAGGATAAACCGTCCCTATTTTTTTTGGTTGCGACTTCTGCTGGCTTGCCGCCATTAGAGCCAACAACGTAATGCTGTAATGCGAGGCGGTATTCTACATCAACCCTTGTCCCAAGTTAAGCACAACCAGCAACATTTCAGTCGTCACGGCAAGAGGCGCTCAAGGCTTGTGAGCCAAAGCCAGATATTCGTGGGACTGCATCTCCTCCAGGCGCGACAGCGTACGCTGGAACTCGAACTTCAAACGTCCATCCAGATATAGCTGCGCCACCGGCACTTCCGCCGACATCAACAGCTTGACACCCCGATCATAGAACTCATCGACCATATTGATGAAACGCCGTATCTGGTCATCCTTGCTTGCATCCATTTGTTTTACATTGGAGACCAGTACGGTATGAAACTCACGTGCAAGCTCGATATAGTCGTTCTGACTTCGCGGCCCATCACATAATTCGGCAAACTCGAACCACACTACGTCGTCATGAAGACAGCGCGCGGTGAGAACACGATGATTGATTTCCAAAGGAGCATTAGCTTCCCCTGGGTGACCGGCAATTTCACGAAAACTGCGCGCCAATTCCTTTTCGGCGGCTTCATCCAGCGGCGAATGAAAGATTTCCGCCCTCTCCAGGGCTCGCAGCCGATAATCCACACCCGAGTCGACATTGACTACCCGGCAATGACGCTTCAGCAGCTCGATTGCCGGTAGAAAGCGGGCACGCTGCAAGCCGTCCTTGTAGAGCTGATCAGGCACGATATTGGAGGTAGTCACCAGCACCACACCACGCTCGAGCAATGCTTCCAGAAGGTTTGCCAAAATCATTGCATCGGTGATGTCCTTGACGAAAAATTCATCGAAACAAATGACACGCGCCTCGGAGGCAAATTTTCCGGCAATCAAGGCCAAAGGGTTCTTCTCTCCCTTATAATGGCCTAATTCATTATGCACACGCTGCATGAAGCGATGAAAGTGCGTGCGCATCTTCTCGGGAAAGGGCAAGGCTTCATAGAAAGTATCCACCAGATAGGTCTTGCCCCGCCCTACTCCTCCCCAGAAATACAAGCCACGTATTGCGGGCTCCGAAAGAGCGCCGTTCGTATCAGGCTTTCTTCCCAACAACCCCGCCATGCGGGCCTTTAATCCTTTAGTCGCCACCACGGATTTTGGTGTAGGCGCGGGCGTCGCCACCAACTCATCGTACAATCGCTGCAAATGGGCAACAGCAGCTTCCTGAGCTGGGTCGTAGGCAAAGTCGTCCCGCGCCAGATCGGCACGATAGCGCTCTACTGGTGTAGCGGGCCTGGTCGCTCCCCGCTCGGTCGTTGGCGTTGCGTTCATCCAGCTTCCCCCGACGGCGTGAAATATAGATGGCGCAGTCACTCCGGCTGCGCCCTCAAGAGGCGATAATTATACGCCGACTGCATGCTAAGCGCATGATTGGATTGACCCGACTATTAACCTGCCCTCTATAATGGTGTTGCCGGGGTTTACTTAACGCCCTTTTATCGGGATATTCATTACACCAGTATCCGGCATGTTTAGGCGCCAGGGAGAATAACGTGGAAACAAACACCCAGCTGACGTTTGCCATTATCGGCATCGTAATCGGTATTGTGATTGGAATAGTCGGTTATCGCTTATTTAGCAAAAGCCACCGTGAAATCCAGAAAATGAGGCAGAAACTACTGGAGCGAGACCACCAGCTAGCCGAACTTAAGGGCGGTATGGGGGAAAACCTGCTCAGCATTCAACAGCGTCTCAACAATATTCGTCATGAAGCGGATCAACTGGAAAATCAACTCAATGACGATGCCAGCCGCTGGCAACTGGAAGGTGTTTCATCCCGCCTGGACGTACCAGGACAGGATGCGCGCTCTCAGCCGACAGACTCGACTTCAGGTGAAACGCCGCCCAGCGTGCCACGCGACTATGCGGACGGCAGCAGTGGTACGCTTTCCGAAGACTTCGGCCTCAGAGACAACCAGGAAGCGCCACAGCCGCCACGCTATTGAGTCCGGTGACAGCGAGTGCCGTTTGCGTCTGGCGCCAAGCGTCGCTTACCAGCGTGACACCTTCTATCTATAGCAGATACCCCAAACTATCCAGCCCCGCTTAGGCGGGGTTTGGAATGTCCACGAAACGGTGCATGACGCCATACTCGCGAGATAGCCACTCGCCTAATGCCTGAATGCCGTAACGTTCAGTGGCGTGATGCCCAGCAGCCAGATAATGAATCCCCATCTCTCTCGCCAGATGCGTGGTTCGTTCCGATATCTCGCCGGAGATAAACGCCTGGGCACCGCCTTCATATGCTGCGCCGATCATGTCCTGCGCACCTCCTGTGCACCATGCCACGCGCTCGATGGGCTGTTCGGAAGATGCTTCAATCAACAATGGTTCACGGCCTAGCTTTTGCGTCAGCTGCTGCGCAAGCTCACCGCTTGTCATAGGCTGCGGCAGACGCCCTTTCCATAACAGACCTTCCCCGAGCTCAGCATCGATACAACCCTCGACTTGCCAGCCAAGATGACGCGCCAATTCAGCGTTATTACCCAGAACGGCGTGAGCATCCAGAGGCAGGTGGTAAGCCACCAGATTGATATCATGGGTCAACAACGTCTTGATGCGTCGTTGCTTCATACCGGTAATTGCCAGCGGTTCGTTTTTCCAAAAATATCCATGATGTACCAACAGCATATCGGCGTTCCAAGCTACGGCCTCGTCCAGCAAGGCCTGGCAGGCAGTCACTCCCGTCATGACACGCGTCACATGCTCGCGCCCAGACACCTGTAACCCATTGAGAGTGAAATCTTTGAAACGCTTTATATGCAGCTCGTTATCACAGGCAGCCACCAACCTAGCGCTTTCCACCATGCACCTTCTCCTCAGGTTAGTCTTTTCTTGTTTAACGTTCGTCGATCTGAATGCGTCGAACTGAAAGTGTTACGATAACGTCATTGTAAAATATCGGCATGGTTACTGTGAGCCATTGCCTGGACCAAGGGAAACGTTGCATGCCACGTTTAATGCTGCCTTATATCTGGCCCGTCATTGCCGGAGTTCTGCTCGCCGGCCTGCTGCTTATCGCCTTTCCCGAGCAATTATCTTCGCCATTAAGCCCTACCAGGCCCGAAACGCCCTCGTCTCCACCGCTTTCTTTGGTGCCTACAGCGGAGCAGGAGCTTTCTCGCTCGGCTCCTGAAATCCGCCAAGCGGCACCACTGTCCAGCATACAAGGGCCTGTCAGTTATGCCGATGCGGTCAATCAGGCAGCGCCTGCGGTGGTCAATATCTATTCTTCACGTATCGTTGAACGCGACCAGCATCCGTTGATGTCCGATCCTTTCTTCCAGCAGTTTTTTGGCGGTGACGACACCACTAATCAGCAACGCATGCTGTCAAGCCTTGGGTCTGGCGTCATCGTCAGCCAAGATGGTTATGTATTGACCAATCATCACGTGATCAGCGGTGCCGATGAAATACAGGTGGCCCTGCGTGACGGTAGAGAAACCTTGGCCGAAGTGATAGGCACTGACCCCGAAAGCGACCTGGCAGTGTTGCGCATTCCCCTTGAGAGCTTGCCAAGTATTACATTGGCCGATTCCACGGCAGTGGCCGTGGGTGACGTTGCCTTGGCTATCGGCAATCCTTTTGGGGTCGGTCAGACCGTGACCATGGGAATCATCAGCGCAACAGGGCGCAACCATCTAGGGCTTAACGCTTATGAGGACTTCATTCAGACTGATGCGGCAATTAACCCCGGCAACTCCGGGGGCGCCCTGGTCAATGCTGAGGGGGCCCTGGTCGGAATCAATACTGCAATATTTTCCCGCTCGGGTGGCTCGCAAGGCATTGGCTTCGCAATTCCAGCCAACCTGGCTCACAGCATCCTGGATGAACTTGTCACTCAAGGACGGGTGATTCGTGGCTGGCTGGGCATTGAAGCCCAAGCATTATCCCGCGAATTGGCTGCGTCTTTTGGGCTACGCACCCCTCAGGGAGTGATTGTTTCCAGTGTAGTGGAAGGCGGCCCGGCGGCAGAAGCCGGACTACAACCTGGGGATGTACTGCTTGAGGTGAATGGGCGCCCTATCATGGATGCCCCCACGACCATGAGCGAGATCGCTTCGATCCCCCCTGGCACCACGCTCCCGCTTACCGTGGTGCGCGGTGGCGAACGCCTGCAGATAACACTTGAGGTAGGCGAGCGCCCGGCACCCTACCTGGAAACACAGCGCCGGGCAGAGCGAGACGGGCCCACACCCTGAGCCGTTGGGTTAATTACCAATACGGTACTCAGCCGAACGCGCGTGAGCAGTGAGCGATTCGCCACGCGCCAAGGTGGAGGCCAACTTGCCAAGCTCAGAGGCACCTGCTGCCGAGCAATGGATGATCGAAGAGCGCTTCTGGAAATCGTACACGCCCAACGGTGAGGAAAAACGCGCAGTACCCGAAGTCGGCAACACATGGTTGGGGCCGGCACAGTAATCGCCCAATGCTTCGGCGGTATAGCGCCCCATGAAGATTGCGCCTGCATGGCGGATTTCGCTTAACCAGGATTCCGGCGCTTCCACAGAAAGCTCCAAGTGTTCCGGCGCAATCCGGTTGATCAGCATAAGCGCCTCGTCCGGGTCATTGCAGTGAATCAGGGCACCACGCCGAGCCAGGGACTGCCGTATGATTGCCTCGCGCTCCATGGTGGGGAGCAACCGCTCAATCGATTCAGCGACAGCATCCAGGTGGGCGGCGTCCCAGCTGACCAGGATAGCCTGGGCATCTTCATCGTGTTCGGCTTGAGAAAACAGGTCCATTGCCAACCAGTCACTATCGGTCTTTCCATCCGATACGACGAGAATTTCCGAGGGGCCTGCGATCATGTCGATGCCCACCTGCCCGAAGACGGCACGCTTGGCCGTGGCCACGTAGATGTTACCGGGGCCGACCACTTTGTCCACGCGAGGCACGGTCTGGGTACCATAGGCAAGGGCGGCTACCGCCTGAGCCCCACCGACAGTGAAAACATGGTCAACCCCTGCCAGATGAGCTGCGGCCAGCACCAGCTCGTTGAGAATACCGTCCGGGGTGGGCACCACCATGACGATCTCACGCACACCGGCAACATGGGCGGGAATGGCATTCATCAATACCGACGATGGATAAGCGGCCTTGCCTCCCGGCACGTAAATACCGGCACGGTCCAGCGGCGTCACCTTTTGCCCCAGCACAGTGCCGTCAGCCTCTTCATATTGCCAGGATGTGGGTTTTTGCCGTTCATGATAAACACGGATCCGCTCCGCTGCCTGGGTCAATGCCTCTCGTTGAACAGCGGGTAAACCCTCGTAGGCCTGCTGCAAGCGTTCCGCCGACAGCGTCAGTTCTTCCATGCTCGTTACAGCAAGACGGTCAAAACGATTGGTGGCTTCGATCACGGCACTATCGCCATGCTCCTTTACTGCCGCCAGAATGTCGTGAACGCGTTGCTGAACCGTACTATCGGAGACCCCTTCCCACGCCAACAACCTATCAAGATGCTGATTGAAATCCGCTTCTTGGGTGGCTAAACGGGTCATTGCTACCGGGGGAAATTGCTCGCTCATGCGAAGGTGCTCCTTGCATCATTCAGTTAACGGGAGTGGCTGACGCTCGACGCTTGGCTACCGCCTCGCTCAAGCGCTCGATCAGGGGCTTGATCCTGTCGTGCTTCATGGTCATCGCTGCCTTGTTGACCACCAGACGCGTACTGATCATATCGATCAACTCGCGCGGTTCCATACCATTGGCTCGCAATGTATTGCCGGTATCCACAATGTCCACGATCTCATCGGCAAGGTTCATCAGTGGCGCAAGCTCCATAGCGCCATAGAGCTTTATCACTTCGGCCTGGATACCCTGCTCGGCATAATAACGCCGCGCCACATTAACGAACTTGGTCGCCACCCTGCGACGGGCATGGGCCGGTGCCGCTCCCACCATCCCGGCGGTCATCAGCTTGCACTGGGCAATATTCAAGTCCAAGGGCTCATACAACCCTTCAGCGCCATGTTCCAGCAGCACGTCCTTTCCCGCCACGCCCATATCCGCAGCTCCCAGCTGCACATAGGTCGGCACGTCGGTTGCGCGGATCACCACCAGCTTGACGTCGGGCAGGTTGGTGTCGAATAACAGTTTGCGACTCTTGCCCAAGTCTTCAATCGGTGTGATACCGGCATCCGCCAGCAGTGGCAAGGTTTCGTCGAGAATACGCCCTTTGGAAAGGGCCAGAATCAGTTGCTTGCTCATGTCGTCGCCAATGGTTGAAAGCGGATCAGCCCGGAATACGGCGAATACGCGCACCCAGCAGTTGGAGTTTTTCCTCGATGCACTCATAGCCCCGGTCAATATGATAGATGCGATCCACCAGGGTTTCGCCTTCCGCCATCATGGCGGCAATCACCAGCGATGCCGAGGCGCGTAGGTCGGTCGCCATCACCGGGGCACCGGATAACCGCTCGACGCCAGTAATCATCGCGGTATTACCCTCCAGAGCGATATTGGCACCCATGCGGTTAAGTTCTTGAACGTGCATGAAACGATTTTCAAAGATCGTCTCGACCACTCGAGAGGTTCCCACAGCCACTGCATTCATCGCGACGAATTGTGCCTGCATATCGGTAGGAAATGCCGGGTAGGGTGCCGTGCGAATATTGACTGCGCGAGGCCGTTTGCCATGCATATCCAGCGCTATCCAATCATCCCCGGTGGTGATCTCGGCACCCGCCTCTTCCAACTTGGCGAGTACTGCATCAAGAATATTGGCTCGCGTACGCTTGACCTTGACGCGCCCACCGGTCATGGCCGCCGCCACCAGAAAGGTACCGGTTTCTATACGATCAGGCATGACTTGGTGCTCACAACCATGCAACTTCTCGACACCGTTGATGGTAATGGTATCGCTGCCATGGCCGCGAATATCAGCACCCATGGCGATCAGACATTCCGCCAGGTCAACGATTTCAGGTTCACGAGCGGCATTTTCCAACACCGTCATACCTTCAGCCAGGGTCGCCGCCATCAGCAGGTTTTCGGTACCGGTAACCGTCACGGTATCGAAGAAAATAGCCGCGCCTTTAAGACGTCCATCAACACGAGCGCGGATATAACCATTTTCCACACGAATGTCAGCGCCCATCGCCTCGAGACCCCGAATATGCAGGTCTACCGGGCGTGAGCCAATCGCACAACCACCCGGCAGCGATACATCCGCCTTGCCGAAATGCGCCAGCAATGGCCCCAACACCAGGATGGAGGCGCGCATTTTCTTGACCAGCTCATAAGGTGCATGGCAATCCTTGACCTGAGAACCATCGAGCTGAATGGTCATTTTATCGCCCATCACCGGCTCAACGCCCATTCGTCCGAGCAACTCAAGCGTGGTAGTGATGTCTTGAAGATGAGGCAAGTTACCGATGACCACCGGCCCATCAGCCAGCAAGCTGGCACACAAGATTGGCAAAGCGGCATTCTTGGCGCCACTTACCCAAACCTCACCGTCGACGCGGCCACTACCCGTAATAATCAATTTATCCATGGTAGCCGCCCTTATTGGGCATTTTCCGGCGCGGTTTGCCATTGCGCCGGTGTATATGTCTTGATGCTGACGGCGTGTAACGCGCCCGAAGCAATTTCATCGCTCAGCGCTGCATAAACCAGTTGCTGACGCTTGACCGGGGACAGGCCTTCGAATACCTCACCCACAGCTACAACCTGAAAGTTGCAGCCCTCGCCTTGCACGTGGACGTCACATCCATCCAGACGTGACTCAAGCAGTGACTTGACTTCATTGGGTTGCATGGAATTCAACACTCCTTTGGTGGAATAAAAAATACGATACGCTGCGTGCTCGATACGAACCCGCAGATCAATATGGAACATGATAAAGAAAAGCGCCTTGCTTGGCGATGTGGATAGTTAGCCACATTAACCGCCCACGCCACCGGCAGGCGGGATTATTCCGACGGCTCAGTTACGCCAATCAGGCTGTCGAGTTCAGCCAAGGCAGACAGTCGGCGCAGAGGCGGCGACAAGGCAGCTTCTTGGAAAAGCAGCTTTTGATCACGGCTGATCCGCAGCCATTGCAATAACACGCTCAAGGCGGCACTGCTGGCTTTTTCAACTTGAGTGAAATCGAAGCTAACTTCAGTACCGGCTGCTTGCTGCTTCAACCATTGACTTCCAGCAGTAGCCAGTCGCGCTGCCACCGAAACATCAACCTCACCTTGAACGCACAAGGTATTGCCTTGTGCGTTCAAGCGAAATGCGGGCTCTTCAAGAAGCAAGCTCACGCACCTCTCCCTTCTTCAAGCTCTTCCACGGCAAGCTCAGGTGCCCAGTTGTTAATAACCGCATCGTAGTCACGATTATGGTCACGCATGGCTTGATCGAACTGATTACGGAATGTTAACCCCAAGTTGATGCCATTGACGATCACATTCACTACACGCCATTCGCCATTCGAAAGCCGCAGACTGTAGCTGACCGGGTATACCGAGCCATCGGTAGCCACGATTTCCATTGCCACGCTGGCCAGATCCTCTTGGCGTTGCGGCTGCTGAGTATCCAGCACTCGCAGCTCATCATAATCGAATGTCACCAGGCCCTTGGTGTAGGTATCAATCAATGTCTGACGAAAGATGTCGGCAAAGCGCCTGCGCTGTTCTGGTGTGGCGTTCTGATAATACCTACCCATCACGCTGGCCCCGATATAGCGGAAATCTGCCACTTCTTCGAGACTCGATTCAACCAACTCCTTGAGTTCATCGATATTGTCAGCGTAATAATCTTCTCGTTTCTCTAACTCGTTCATGAAATCGTTAATATTTTCACGAATCAATGCTTCCGGGCTCTGGTTCGGCGTTTGCGCCTGAAGGTGCAATGGCACTACCAGCAGCAATATCGCTAGCAAGGTCAAAAAATGACGTTTCATGTTCATAAGCCCTCCTGGGGCACAAGCCAATCAAACAAGGTAATTTCAACCACTGACCATATTGGATATAAATTGTTGAATTAGTTCTTCAAGCACCAGCGCAGACTGAGTATCGGTAATGGTATCGCCGGCCTCCAGTACTTCGGGGTCGCCACCCACACTCAACCCCACGTACTGCTCCCCCAGCAAGCCTGCAGTGAGTATGGCGGCAGTGGTATCACGGGATAACTGCCCCTCGAGTTCGCCATCCAGGCGCAATGTCACTCGCGCATCGAACCATTCGGTATCCAGTTCGATAGCTTCTACCCTCCCCACGGTCACTCCTGCCATGGTGACGCGCGCGCGCGGGCGCAACCCGCCGACATTGGCGAAGTTGGCTTCCAATTGAAAGGACTCGGCAGGGGCGGAGAGCGTCACGCCACTGACGCGCAACCCCAGAAACACTAATCCAAGGATACCGGCCAGCATGAAAAGTCCCACGCCTAACTCCATTGTCTTACTGCGCTTCATTGAAAAATGCTCCAAAAAATCAAGAAAGACCACCGAACATCACCACGGTCAGCACAAAATCGAGGCCCAGTACCGCCAGTGAGGAATACACCACGGTACGTGTCGTCGCACGTGAAATACCCTCTGAGGTCGGCACAAGATCGTAGCCCTGAAACACTGCGATCCAGGTCACCACCAAGGCAAACACCAGGCTTTTGATGATGCCGTTGCCGACATCATCAAGAAATGAAACACTGGCCTGCATATTGCTCCAATAAGAGCCTTCAAATACGCCTAGCCATTCCACCCCGACCAAATATCCGCCCCAGATTCCGACCACACTGAAGCCGACGGTAAGTATGGGTAGCGATACGAACCCGGCCCACAATCGGGGAGCCACGATACGCCGTAGTGGGTCGACACCGATCATCTCCATGCTGGTGAGCTGCTCGGTGGCTTTCATCAAGCCGATTTCCGCCGTCAAGGCCGACCCTGCTCGCCCGGCAAACAGCAACGCCGCGACCACAGGCGCCAACTCCCTCAGCAAGGACAGCGCCACCATTTGCCCCAGCGCCTGTTCGGCACCGAAATCCACCAGGATGGTATACCCTTGCAATGCCAGCACCATGCCAATGAACAGCCCCGACACCAGCACAATCGCCAACGACAATACACCGACGAAATATACTTGATGCAGCCATAGGCGCAGCCCCTCACGCGAAGGCACCGCCACTGCCGACTGGGCGAGAAAAATCCCCGCGCGGCCCAGCGACTCGGAAGCATCGCATCCCTTGCGACCCCAGCGAGCAAGGCTTTCGATGCCTTTCGTCATTCCACTTTCACTCAAGGATGGCCTCCGGATGCCGTCGCATCGTCAAGAATATCGCTATAGAAATCCGGTGCCGGATAATGAAACGGCACCGGCCCATCAGGTTCGCCATGCACGAACTGACTCACTCGAGGGTCGGCATGGGTATCCAGCGACTTGGGTGTTCCTTCGGCCACCACCTTGCCATCGGAAATCAGGTAAACGTAATCAGCGATCGACAGGGTTTCCTTGATGTCGTGGGACACCACAATGGACGTCAGTTCAAGCGCTTGGCTAAGGCGACGGATCAATTCCACCAATACCCCCATGGAAATGGGGTCCTGACCGACAAAAGGCTCATCGTAGAGAATCAATTCCGGGTCCAGCGCCACGGCACGCGCCAAGGCGACCCGACGCGTCATGCCGCCCGACAGTTCAGCGGGGGTCAAGGTACGGGCACCACGCAAGCCTACTGACTGAAGCTTCAGCAGTACCAAGTCACGGATCATTGGCTCAGGTAAATCCGTATGTACCCGTAGCGGGAAAGCCACGTTTTCGAACACGTCCAGATCGGAAAACAGTGCTCCGCTCTGAAACAACATGCCCATACGCTTGCGCAGCTCGAACAGGGCCTTGCGTGACAAGCGGTGTACATCCTGACCATCTATCAGTACCCGCCCACTATCCGGCGTCAGCTGTCCTCCGATCAATTTGAGCAAGGTGGTTTTGCCGGTCCCGCTCGGCCCCATGATGGCGGTAATACGTCCGTAGGGAATGGCCATGTTGATGCCACGAAAAACTTCACGCCCACCGAACGTGAAGTGTAGATCTTCAATTTCAACAAAAGGAACGTCAGTCATGGTGACTCATTATCGGAAAATGGCGCAGTTGAGGTCGACAGCAGGTCATTGCCGAGGTCGACGATAGAATAGTTGCGAATGAGAAAACCGCTCACTAACAGTTTCAAAAACAAGATTTCAAAAACATTATCGAACATCGTATCCTAACCCTTATAGCTAGCGTCAAGCGATAAACATCCAGCTATTACGTTTCGGGCATCCCACCTCGAGGATGTTATCCTGTGTACAGACGTTCATTCACTTTCTTGAGCCATCCGCCATGAATCAGCCCGCCCCTCTCACTTCCTTGCTACGCGAAAGCGCTGTGCGCACCCTGATGGTGGAGCAGGCGGCTATCGGCGCCTTGATCGGCAAACTGGGTACCGGATTCGATCAGGCATGTCAGTTGATTCTGGCGTGTACCGGACGCGTGGTGGTAACCGGCATGGGCAAGTCCGGGCATATTGCCGGCAAGATTGCCGCCACTCTCGCCAGCACCGGCACCCCGGCTTTTTTCGTTCATCCCGGTGAAGCCAGCCATGGGGATCTAGGCATGATCACCCGTGGTGATGTCGTGCTGGCCCTGTCCAATTCCGGTGAAACCAGCGAAGTGACCGCTCTGCTGCCCTTGCTCAAGCGCATGGGCGCACCCTTGATCAGCATGACCGGGCGCCCCGGTTCCACCCTGGCACGGCATGCCGACGCCCATCTGGACAGCGGCGTGGAACGAGAAGCCTGCCCGCTGGATCTCGCGCCCACCAGTTCCACCACGGCGGCATTGGCCCTGGGCGATGCACTTGCCGTGGCTTTACTCGAAGCGCGCGGCTTCACCGCCGAGGATTTTGCCCTTTCCCACCCAGGTGGAAGCCTGGGCAAACGACTCCTGCTCAGGGTCAAGGACTTGATGCACGCCGGTTCGCGTTTACCCCAGGTGCCGCTGGGCAGCCCCCTGCGTGACGCTCTGTTGGAAATCACCCGACAAGGGCTGGGATTTACCTGCGTGGTAGACAAGGAAGGTCGGTTGGCCGGCGTCTATACCGACGGTGATTTACGTCGCACTCTGGATCAACACCATGATCTGCGTAACTTGAGCGTGGAGGATGTCATGACCCGTCCGGGCAAACGCATTTCACCTGACCTGCTGGCCGCCGAAGCCGTACGTATCATGGAAGACAACCGCATCACGGCCTTGGCCGTCGTCGACCAGCATGAACATCCTGTAGGCGCATTGCATATGCACGACCTTCTAGCCAGCGGTGTGATTTAACAAGGCTTTTCACTCAAAGATGCTTCTACCTGGAAGCGTTTCAATCGGAGGTTCCATGGCCCTATCGCCTGCTTTACTCGACCATCTGCGCCGCGTGCGCTTGCTCGCTCTGGATGTGGATGGCGTTCTGACCGATGGCCGGCTCTACTTTCAGGCCGATGGTATCGAAATCAAGGCCTTTCATACCCAGGATGGGCATGGCCTCAAACTGCTCAAGCGCGCAGGCATTCATGTCGCCCTGATTACCGGACGTGATTCGCCAATGGTCAGCCAGCGTGCAGCCGCCCTGGGAATTTCTCATGTGTTCCAAGGCTGCGAGGATAAGCTCGCCACCTTGCGCCACCTCTGTCAACGCCTTGGGATCGAACTCGATCAGGCAGCTTATTGTGGCGATGACCTGCCTGACTTGGCGGCAATCAAACGTTCCGGCATCGGAATTACCGTACCCCACGCGCCTGCCTATATTCAGTCACATGCCGACTGGGTAACCGAACGCCATGGGGGGCATGGTGCAGTGCGCGAGATCTGCGACACCCTGCTCGAAGCGCAGGGGCACTGGGGCGCCGTCATAGACACCTACCTGCACGGCCGTCGCTGAGATGAGCCGGCAAGCCTTCTTGCCGCGCTGGCTATGGATAGCCGGAATGGTGGCCCTGCTCGGCGGGTTGCTGGTTTATCTGGACCCTCGCGCACCCCAGGAAGTCGCGGTGGACCCCGCCGCCCAGGCCGAGGAACCCAGCCATGTACTGGAAGGCGCCGACATGACCTTGTTCGGTGCCGACGGGCTTATCCAGCAGTCCATCCGCACTCCCCATCTGGTGCATATTCCCCAGGATTCCCTGACCCAGGTCGAGATGCCAAGAGCCAGGCTGTTCGACGAAAAAAGGCGTGAATGGCTAGCCAGCGCCGACAGTGGCACTGTCGACATCGCCGCTCATCACTTGACCCTCAGCGGCTCGGCTCGGCTGGTCGCTCCTGAGAGCGGCTGGCAACTGGATAGCGAAGTGTTGCATTATGACAGCCGTCAGGCTCACGCCTGGAGTGACGCCCCGGTGGTGCTGCAACATCCCCCCCAGCATATGCGCGCCTTGCGCATGGATACCTGGTTGAATGATAGCCAGGTTCGCCTGACCGGCGATGTGCAAGGCTACCACCCAGCGGCAACGCGCGAGCAAGAGGAAACCCCATGAAAACGTTTCTGCAAGCCACGCTGCTGAGCCTGGCCCTGTTGCCGGCAGTGGCACTTGCCCAGCAAGCGCCTCCACCGGTCGAAGTGGAGGCAGACCGTCTTGATCTGGATCAACGTACCGGTACTGCGGTATATGCCGGTAACGTTGAAGTTCGTCAGGGCGAAATGCGCCTGAGAGGCGATCGTGTCAAAATTCAGCGTAACTCGGCAGGCGAACTGTCGCGTGCTATCGCCACCGGAGATCGCGCCTATCTTCGTCACCACCCGGAAGGCCAGGATCAACCTCTGGAAGGTTATGCCCGCACAGTCATTTTTCACGTGGCCGAACGCCGGGTGGAACTGATCGATAAAGCCGAAATGATTCAGGGCGGAGACCGCTTCACCGGAGGACGCCTGGAATACTTCATCGATCGAGAGGTCATCCAGGCTCGCGCCGATGTGGAAGGACAGGAGTCCCAACGCATCCGCATGACTCTGCAGCCCGAACAACAATGAGGCAAGCCGTGCACTCAGGCGATAGTGAAGCTTCTGCGTCTACTCTTGGCATAAAAACGCTTTATGCCCGCCATCTGGCCAAGAGCTACAAGCGCCGGCGCGTGGTCAAGGATATCAGTCTCGAGATCGCTCAGGGTAGCGTGGTCGGACTGCTGGGCCCTAATGGGGCCGGCAAGACAACTTCCTTTTATATGATCGTCGGCCTGGTACGCGCCGATGCCGGCGAAGTAAGTATCGATGAGCATGACCTCAGTGGCGCCCCCATGCACGAACGCGCCATGGCCGGCATCGGCTATCTGCCTCAGGAAGCCTCGATATTTCGCAAGCTGTCGGTGGCCGACAACATCATGGCGATTCTGGAAACGCGCAAGGACCTTGATCGAAGCGCTCGCGAACAGCGCCGGGAAGCGCTACTCGAAGACTTTCATGTCACCCATATACGCGACAACCTGGGCATGAGCCTTTCCGGTGGTGAGCGCAGGCGCGTGGAAATCGCCCGCGCGCTCGCTACCGAACCGGCGTTCATACTGCTCGACGAACCTTTTGCCGGAGTCGACCCTATTTCCGTGGGTGAGATCAAGACCATTATCCGCGCGCTCAAGGCACGCCATATAGGCGTCTTGATCACTGACCACAACGTGCGTGAGACCCTGGACATCTGCGATACGGCTTATATCGTCGGCGACGGCCAGATCATCGCCAATGGCCCTCCCCAAAGCATTTTAGACAACCAGCAAGTACGCGATGTGTACCTAGGTGCCGATTTCCGCTTATAGGCAATATTTTCCCAGCCTAGTGGCATATTTATTGCTAATCATTACCCAAAGCTGGGTTGCGTCAGGTCGTGGCTCGCACTAGGGTAAAAACTTTCGATCAAGCAAGCGGGACTTCCCTATGGTCATGAAAGCCTCACTTCAATTGCGCATGGGTACTCAGCTGACCATGACGCCGCAATTGCAACAGGCCATTGCACTGCTGCAGTTATCCACGCTTGATCTGCGACAGGAAGTTCAGCAGGCACTCGACAGCAACCCGATGCTGGAACAGGAGGATGAGTTCGGCGAGCAAACCGTCAATGAAACTCCCGAGCCGGAATGGTCGGAGGATATCCCCACCGAGCTTGCTGTCGATAGCGACTGGTCGGATACCTACCAGGACATGGGTTCTATGGTTGGCGGCACTTCGGAAGGACCGGATTTTGAACGCCAGGCCGCTGGGCAAAGCCTCCAAAGCCGCTTGCTCTGGCAACTCGCGATGACTGATTTCGACGACCGTGAACAGCTGGTAGCGGAAAGTCTTATCGATGCCCTCGATACCAATGGCTACCTGACCCAGACGCTCAACGAGATCCGCGAAGGATTGCGCGGGCAGGTCGAGCACATCACCTTGCGAGAAGTGGAAGGGATACTGCTGCGCTTGCAACAATTCGAGCCTACCGGCGTCTTCGCCCGAGATCTGCGTGAATGCCTGATGCTTCAACTGGCAACGTTACCCGATGAGACGCCGTTGCTGCCCCAGGCACGACGTCTGGTGCGTCAGTTTCTGGAAGCCTTGGGCAAGGACGATTTACGCCTGCTCAAGCGCCGCCTGGGTCTCGATGACCAGCAGCTGAATGAGGTCATTCATCTGATTCGAAGTCTCGACCCACGGCCGGGCAGCGCCTTTTCCGAAACGACCGATAGTTATGTGATTCCCGACCTGGTAGTCCGCCATGATGCGCAAGGCTGGCACTTGGAGCTTAACCCTGAGGCACTTCCCCGGTTGAGAATTCAACCGGATTACGCAAGCCTGATCAAGCGCGCTGACAAGAGCCACGATAACCAGTTCCTCAAGGAGCATCTCCAGGAAGCACGTTGGTTGATCAAGAGCCTGTCCAGCCGCAATGACACCCTGCTACGCGTAGGGCGCGAAATCATTATCCGGCAGATCGGTTTTCTGGAGCATGGCGAGGAAGCCATGAAACCCCTCATACTGGCGGATATTGCCGACGCCGTTGAGATGCACGAATCCACCATCTCGCGAGTAACCACGCAAAAATACATCCATACCCCGCGTGGCGTCTTCGAGCTCAAGTACTTTTTTTCCAGCCAGGTGGGAGGCGGCGAAAGCCAGGGCGATAGCCATTCAAGTACCGCCATTCGCGCACGGCTCAAGAAACTGGTTCAGGAAGAACCTCCGGGCAAACCCCTTTCCGATAGCCGAATCGTGGTACTGCTACAGGAAAACGGCGTCAAGGTGGCACGTCGCACAGTCGCCAAATACCGCGAAGCCATGGGAATCCCCCCTTCCAGTGAACGCCGTCGATTAAGATAGTCTCGAGAAAAGATCTTACAGAAAAAAGCCTGAACAAAGCCCGCAATCAACGCATAAGCCGAGCTGAATCAATGAGATTCAAGAATCTTTTCCCAAGGGCTTTGCTTGAAAGGAAAAAGGGTTACAATCAAGTCACAGCCCGACAGAGAAGGAGTACGTCAATGCAAGTCAATATCACCGGTCATCATGTGGAACTGACTGACGCCTTGCGTGACTATGTCAATGAAAAGCTCGCTCGCGTAGAGCGACATTACGACAATATCACCACGGTACAAGTAGTCCTGTCTGTCGAAAAAGAACGTAAACAAGCCGCCTGTACCCTGCATGCAGGCGGTATTGACGAACTGCATGCCGAAGCCACGGATGTCGATATGTACGCTGCCATAGATGCCTTGGCGGATAAGATCGATCGCCAGCTCGTCAAGCATAAGGAAAAAGCACAAGCCCGCGCCCAAGGCGCCGGGGTGCGTTAACCTGATGTCACTGGAAGCCATCCTGCCCCCCGAGCGTGTGCTTTACGACGTGCCCGGGGGGAGCAAGAAGCGTATACTGGAATTTTTCAGCACCTTCATTGCTCAGAATACCCCGAGCCTGGATAGCCAAGAGGTCTTCAGTCGACTCATTGGCAGAGAACGCCTAGGCAGTACGGGAATCGGCAATGGAGTCGCTATTCCTCATGCCCGCAGTCCCCACTGCGATGCGCCTATTGCCAGCTTTCTCAAGCTTGCCGAACCGGTGGATTTTGACGCCATTGACGGCGACCCGGTCGACTTGCTGTTTGTGTTGCTGGTACCGGAACAAGCCGATGACACTCACCTCGCGCTTCTCGGCCAGGTAGCCACGATCATGAACGATGCGGACACCCGTGCTCAGTTACGCAAGAGTGCCAGCCAACGCGAACTGCTTGACATACTGATGGCGACGATTCGAAACCAGGACGTTTCCTGAACTTTATTGTTCACGTTCTGAACGTTATTGTTTTCTGCATCAGCCTACGAGTACCTTATCCGTCATACCTTCGTGCCTCCTCGCAGCCCCTCACTAGACGCTGCAGGGTGACGCCTGGCCAGGAGCAGGAGATTCATATGCAACTCGTGATCATCAGCGGGCGCTCCGGCTCGGGAAAATCCATCGCTCTGCAAGCCTTGGAAGACCTGGATTATTACGCCATTGATAACTTACCCGCCATGTTGCTGGGTTCACTGGTGGATGAACTGGTTCAGGAAAGCGAAAGAACCCATTTGGCGGTGAGCATCGATGCACGCAACCTGCCCTACGCATTGGAGCGTTTTCCCAGCCTGTTAATGGAATTGCGCGAACGGGGTATCGATTGCCAAGTCATTTACCTGACCACCGATGCCCGTATCCTGCTGGAACGTTACTCAGCGACGCGCCGACGTCATCCATTGACTCGCAACAGTGACATGACATTGGAAGAAGCCATCACCGAGGAAGAAAAGGCTCTCAGCGAGATCCGCAACCTTTCCGACTTGATGATCGACACCTCGCGGTTATCCGTGCATGACCTGCGTCGCCGCCTTGTCGACCAGGTGGCTCATCATCAACGTGACCAGCTTGCGCTCACCTTCGAGTCGTTTGGGTACAAGCGTGGGGTTCCCCTGGATGCCGATCTGGTATTTGACGTACGCTGCCTGCCCAACCCCTACTGGGACCCTCGGCTACGTCAATCGAATGGACGCGATGCCACTATCATCGAATTTCTTGATGACTTCCCCATCGTCCATAGCATGTACAACGATATCCATGACTGGCTGGAACGTTGGCTACCTGCTTATCAAAGCAGTCAACGCAGTTACATGACGGTGGCCATCGGTTGTACCGGTGGGCAGCATCGGTCAGTTTATATGGCCGAACGCCTGGCCAGACAAGTCATGAATAATTACGGTAATATCAGTCTGCGCCATCGCGAACTGGGGCTGCAATACACTCTCAGTGCCGAGAAAGGCCAGGTAGAATTCACCGGTGATGAAGGCTCAACATCAACGCCACTCAGCGCACACGCAAGATAAAGGAAATACGGTGCCTCAACGCAAGCTGACGCTTATCAACCGACGCGGTCTGCATGCTCGTGCTGCCACCAAACTGGTGCAGTGCTGCCAGGATTTCAACGCACGCGTACACGTTCAAAAAGCCAGTCAAGAAGCAGATGCGGCCAACATCATGGCTCTCTTGATGCTGGCCGCTCCCTGTGGCACTGAACTTACAATAAGCGCAGAAGGCGACGATGCAGAACAGGCACTCGAAGCGATCCAGGAACTCTTTGACGCCCGCTTCGATGAAGACGCCTAGCTAGTTTCCTGGTCGCCGGCCACTGTCATTTCATCAATCAACCAGCTGCCGGTGTGAATGCTGCCTCGCGTATCGGTGTCGTTACCGATACCTACCAAGCCACTGAACATCTGTTCGAGGTTACCGGCGATGGTGAACTCTTCAATGGGATACTGGACCTTGCCATCTTCCACCCAGAAGCCGGTAGCACCGCGAGAGTAGTCCCCGGTGACGCCATTGACCCCTTGTCCCATCAATTCCGTTACCCATACCCCACGCCCCATTTTTTGCAGCAAGTCTTGCGGTGCGCTTAACGGTGCCGAGATACGTAGATTCCGAGCTCCCCCGGCATTACCCGTGGTCTGCATTTCCAGGCGTCGAGCGCTATAGCTCGAGAGCATATAACTTTCCAGGCGTCCCCGATCGATAAAACGGTTATTGCGCGTTTGTACACCTTCGTTATCGAACGGCGAACTGGCCATGGCGCCGACCTCCATGGGTCGTTCGCTTAAGGAGAACCAGTCGGGAAACAAAGGATCTCCCAGGCGGTCACACAAGAATGACGCTTGGCGATACAGAGCGCCGCCGGCCAGGGCGCCCATCAGATTGCCTACCAGACCAGCCGCCAGGCTCGGGTCGAAGAGTACCGGAAAACGGCCGGTCTTGGGACGCCTTCCACCAAGCCGGCGCAGCGTTCGCTCAGCTGCCTGCCGCCCAACTGCTTCGGGGTCCTGTAACTGTCGTGGGTCGCGGGCCGAGGTGTAATCATAGTCACGCTGCATGCCGCTGCCGTCCTGGGCAATCAACATGCAGGAGAGTGAGTGACGGCTGCCTTTCTGGCTCCCCAGGAACCCATGGCTATTGGCATAGACCCGCACGCCTTCTCCTGTCGAAAGGGACGCCCCCTCAGAATGGGTGATGCCTTCGACGCCGCGACCGGCGCTTTCGCAGGCAAGTGCTATTTCAATAGCCTGTTCGGTACTCAGCTCCCAAGGGTGATGGACGTTTAAATCGGGGAAATCCGTGGCCATCAATGCAGCATCCGCCAGACCTGCCGCTGGGTCTTCGCCGGTGTAGCGCGCAATCGCCATGGCTTTTTCCACCGCTGCACGAATTGACGCCTGCCCGGCATCGGTAGAGGAAGCACTCCCTTTGCGCATACCGACATATACCGTGACGGCGATACCTTGATCTCGGGACAGCTCGACGGTTTCGACTTCGCCCAGACGCACACTGACACCCACGCCTTGATCGACACTTGCCCCAACCTCGCAGGCATCCGCACCCAACTGTTTGGCCAGTGCCAACGCCTCTTCGGCACGCGTTTCCAGCAGCTGTTGCTGCGCCGGCGCATCAAACGCTTGTGTCATGTTTTTCTCCTTCCTCAGCCGAGAATCCTCGGCAGGTGAATGCTGTCGCTTGCGGCCTGATATACTGCCGCAACCTGAATTCGTTAACGAGCCACATCATGTCCAAAAAACGCCCTGACTTCATCGAAAACGATGAACAAGAACGCCCCAGCAAATCGCAGCTCAAGCGTGAAATGCACGCCCTGCAGGAACTGGGGGAAAACCTGATTGCCATGAAACCCGCTGAGTTGGCACGGTTTCCGCTTTCCGATGACATGCTGCGTGCCATCGAGGAAACGTCACGCATCCGCTCCCATGAAGGGCGCCGGCGACACATGCAATACGTCGGCAAACTGATCCGCAAGGAAGACCTGGTCGCGATCCAAGCGGTGTTTGACAGTGTCGACCAGGAACAACAGCAGCGTGATCATGCCTTTCATCGCCTGGAAAAATGGCGCGACCGCCTGATCGAGGAAGACGACTCGGCAATAGATGCCTTCATGGCAGACTATCCCGACACGGATCGCCAAACGCTCCGTCAGTTGATACGCAACGCACGCCGTGAACGCGACCAGGCCAAACCACCGACCAGTGCCCGCAAGCTGTTCAAATTCCTTCGCGAAAGCGCTGCCCTGTAACGCAAAAAGCGTTAAGACTGGGTGCCCCCTACGGTCAGCTCATCAAGTTTCAAGGTGGGCTGACCGACACCCACCGGTACGCCCTGCCCTTCCTTTCCACATACGCCGATACCGGTATCCAGTGCCATGTCGTGGCCGATCATCGAGACCCGGCCCATGGCTTCCGGGCCATTACCGATCAAGGTCGCTCCCTTGACCGGAGCGGTAATCCTGCCGTCTTCGATCAGGTAGGCTTCGCTTGCGGAAAACACGAACTTACCAGAGGTGATATCCACCTGGCCGCCACCGAAGCTGACCGCATAAATGCCTCTTTTAACACTCCGGATAATGTCCTGCGGCTCGTCCTGACCGGCCAGCATGTAGGTGTTGGTCATGCGTGGCATCGGCAGATCGGCAAAGGACTCGCGCCGGGCATTGCCCGTCGGCGCCATGCCCATGAGCCGTGCGTTCACCTTGTCCTGCATATAACCGGTGAGAATGCCATCTTCGATCAAGGGGGTGTACTGGCCGGGCGTGCCTTCGTCGTCCATGCTCAGCGATCCACGACGACCATTGAGCGTGGCATCATCCACTACGGTCACGCCCTTGGCGGCCACGCGCTGGCCCATGCGCCCGGAAAATGCCGAGCTGCCCTTGCGGTTGAAATCCCCTTCCAGGCCATGACCGACGGCTTCATGCAACAAAATGCCCGGCCAGCCGGGACCCAGCACTACCGGCATCTGTCCCGCCGGGGCGGCCACGGCCTCAAGGTTGACCAGTGCCTGACGTACCGCTTCACGGGCATAGGTTTCAGCCACGTTGTCGTCGCGCAAGCGGGCCATGGAAAAGCGTCCTCCGCCTCCGGCACTGCCCCGCTCACGGCGGCCATCCTTGACCGCGATCACGCTGACGTTGAAACGCACCAAGGGACGGATATCCGCCCCTAGGGTGCCGTCACTGGCACGTACCAGAACGACTTCGTAGGTTCCCGAAAGCGAAGCGCTTACCTGGCTGATGCTGGGGTCGGCGCTACGCGCGACGCGATCCGCCAGCTTGAGCATCGCCACTTTGTCTTCGGCAGTCAGGCCGGCGAGAGGGTCAAGGCCGGTATAGCGTGACGTAGCTGTTGAGGTGGCCACAGCCTGGCCAGGTAGCCGCTGGCCGCTACGCACGATACCTGCAGCGGTACGTCCGGTGTCCGCCAAGGCATCGGCGGTGATTTGATTCGAGTAGGCAAAACCGGTCTTTTCACCGGCCAGAGCACGCACACCCACCCCGCCATCGATGTTGTAGCTGGCTTCTTTTACCTCACCGTCTTCAAGTACCCAGCCTTCCTGCCAGGTGCGTTGAAAGTATAGATCGGCATAGTCCACTCCTGCCCCCAGCGCATGCGAGAGTCCCGTCTCCAGTGCGTCGAGATCCAAGCCTCCCGGGGTCAACAAGGTGGTGACGGCTGTTTCCAACATGGCATTGTCTGGGGTCATTGAGTACCTTCCAAAGTGATTTGCGGCGCCGCCCAAGGGCCACGCACGCGGTAATAGATCGTTGTCGCCCGATTGATAGCGTCACCAAACAGCTGGTGAGCGATAAAGAAGGCTCCTCCCGCCAGCGGTCCTCCCGCAATGAGCGCGGCAAGTGGCATGCTTTGACTGATGGGCAATCTGACGCCCAAGCGTTGGTCGAGTTCCCGGCGTATAAGATCGACAGTGCCCGCCATGGTGTAGGTGGTGGCTGGTGTATCGATTTCCAACATCTCTTGAGTGGTCAATTCGCCATCGGCAATATTGACGCTGCCGTGCACACGGTTGAAAACGGTTCCCTGACCCATGACATCGGAAAAGTCCAGGCGTAAACGGCGCACTAGATTATCAAAGTTCAACAGGCCGATAAGCTCTACAGGCGTCGATTCGATATTGAGAAAACGCCCGTCATGCAGCTCGATGGACAGTTCGCCTTCAGATCGGCTGAGTTCCAATTCCCATGGGGCTCCCGGCCAGCTCAGCCGAGTTGCCAGGTCGGTCCGCCGACTGTGCATGACATTGGGTTGCGCCAGCCGCGCCAAGGAAGTACCGATATCCCCGCCTTGCAAGGTGAGGTCCACATGGGTGCGACTCCGGGCGGCATCGCCTTCCCAGCGCAACTCGCCACGCGCCGATATCTGCCCCAGCGTTAGCCCTACCGGAGACAGAGTGAACTGATTGCCACGCGTTTTCCAATAGGCGGTCAATGGCCCGACACGCTTTTCCTCATGCACTATTTCCGCCACCCTTAATCGCCCATCGGGGAGCGCCTCAAGCCAGGGGGGTATCCCGCTAAGCTCAGCGGATGCACGGGTTTCGATTTCGCTCATCCAGGCACGGGGTTGTACTTGCTCGTCGCCAGTGGCTGTAGCCGAAACGGTTTCGCCCGAGTCTGCCCGACCTGTGAACTGATCGGACAAGACCATCAGATCATCCAGCATCAGGCGGCCTACGCTAATATCCAGCGGAGTTTCTGCCTGAGGGCGATAGTGCACACGGCCCGCCACCAGACTGCCACTCAGGTTGAGTTCAATGCCTGCGGGGCTCATGCGGCCCTCAGCCTCCACCGACCCTAGGCACTGATCCTGGTACGTCAGGCAAGGCGTCTGTACTGCCAGTTGCCAACCGCTTCGCTGAGTATTCGCGGGTTTGTTTTCTACCGGCATATCCTCTTTGAAGAGCTCGACCAAGCTGAGCCAGTCAAGCGGCTCCAGGCGGGGCACATTGGCTTTCACCGTCCAGCCGGGCTGGGTGGGCCAATCGACGGGCAGAGAGGTTGCCTCACCCAACCAGAGCGCTCCAGCCAATCCCTCGTCAAGAAGCCGGCCACGAAAATCCACTATATTGGCCAGCTCGCTTTGTATGGTTCCATTCTCTACATCAACCTTCATCGACCATGGCCAGGCGGCTTGAGCGGGCTTTTGTAAGGGAGCGGGGAACGTCAATTCCAAGCCTTGCAGGGTGCTATTCAGCTGTAACTGCAGGCTGGGTTCGAGTTCAAGTCGCCCCTGCCAGGCGGCGCGCCCCTTCGCCAATGCCTGGGTTCTCTCAGGCGGCACTCCCGCCCAGCGTAGCAGGGCTCCCGCTTCGGACTCACCCTGCAGGCTCAGACGGTCTTCATGAGTGTCGATAGTCGCAGAGACATCGCCTTCCCAGAGACGCCCAGCCATTTGCCCGGCAAGCCCACCGTCCCGCCCTTGCTGAGTCCAGCTGAGCATCCCACCGACCTGATCGACGTTCAACGACAAGGGCTCATAGGTCAGCCGTGACAATTGGGGCTGGGCATTGATCTCGAGTTGCAGGGCCTCGGGTGCTTCAAGGAAGGTGTTCAAGGCGATGTCGGCATTGATACGCCCTTCTCCCTGCCAATCATCCAACGCCTGCATGCCTTCCAGAGGGGCGGCTTGCAGAAAGCCCTTGGCTCCCTCAGCGGAAGTTACGACCTTACCGTCGACACTCAGCTGATTATCTTCCAAAAGCACCTCGGCGGAAGTAGCCTTCACTCCATGGCTATGGGCGCTGTCGATGACGGCCTGCAAGCGCTGATTACTCAATTGCAGGTGCCCCTCGATACCTTCCAGCATCGGCCAGTCGGGAGCGATGGGCAAGTAGCCGTCGACAATATCCAGCGCCAATTCCAGCTCTATATCCTCTATGTTAACGCCTTCGAATAAAGGCTGGCTTAATGAAAATGTTCCCTTTTTTACAACACCCCCGACGTCGCTGCGTAACCATTCACTCAAGTTTTCCCCCAGAATTCCCATGGGCAGCCATTGGGCCAAGGGACGCTCGACGGCGTCAACGTCACGAAAGGCAATATCCAAGCCAAAGTGACCTCGCGGCTTTCCAGTGACCAGACCGAACCCGCCCTGGACCCGGGCGCCTTCCCAATCAACCAGCAGGTTCCTGCCACTGATCAGGCTGTCGGGGCCATCGTAGACCCACTGCACTTCCCCTTGAGCATGATTCAATGCCATGGGCGCCGAAAAGATATTAGGGAAATACAGGGTACTGGCCCCGTCACTATTGAATAAGACCCTGCCGCGCAAATCCTGGGCTTCGACCCAGGCATCCAGGGGGCCGCCGCCCGGCACATGCCCCCAAGGGGATGCTTCAAGGCCGCTGATAGCTGCCGTGGCTTCCCACTGATCATGGCGATGCCCCAGACTTAGCCCGCTCACCTGGCCTCGCGGCGCCAGTGTCGCCACTACCCGCGACAAGGCTTCAGGCAACGGAACGTGCTCACGCCAGGCCGCCAGTGACGACAGATCAAACTCGCTGGTGCGTACTTCCCAGCCATCCGGGTCATGGATCAGGTACCAATGGTGCGGCAGTGCCGGGCCGACATCGCCCGACGCTGTCGGTTGCATCCAGTCAACCGTGTCAGCGTCGCCTTCCAGCCAGGCTTCACCCCCGTCGCCCCGCCGCAACCACTGGCCTTGAGCGTGGATATCACGCAGTACGGCCTCTTGGGTTTGATGGCGCAAGGCCAAGTGAGACATATCGAGATCGATACGGGCATCGGCAAGCGCACCTGCCTGCCAGCGCCCCCAGAGGCGCGCCTCACCGCTGGCATGCTGCAATTGCGGGCTTCGTGCGGGTAATAACAACTGTGCCAGGGTGCGCAAGTTATCCAGTTGCATATCCAGTTGCAGGGCGGCGGAGAAATCGCGGAAACCGTGCTTTCCCGGCTGTACTTCCACCTGCATCTGTACCGCAGGCCAATTTTCGACGACTTGCCCAGGCGCATCCTGCCGAACGATTTCCAAGGTACCTTCCAGGCGGGTACGGCGATAATCCCCACTCATCAGCAACTCAGGTGCCAGCAAGGTGACTGTTCGTTGACGGCCATGCAGCACGATGCTGGTTTCCTGAACCCATAGACGCTGGCGCAGGATCAGTGCAGCCCAGGCGTCCAGCGTTTCCAGATCCAGCTCATACTCAAGCGGCAGTTCGGTAGTGCCCGGCCAGTACCAGCGGGCGCCTTCGTCCTGTTGATAAAGATGCACTGACAGACCGCTTATGCGGGCATCGTTGAAGACCGGCGCCATGGCGCCCAGCGTGGCAAACGTATCCAGCCGCAGCTTCGCCTGCTCCAGCGCCAGCAACGTTTCACCTTCCGCGGTAGTGACATGCACCCCGGAAAGGCGCATGAGCGGATCATTGCGGGCCAGTTGCAAGGAAAGATGGTCGATCTTTACAGAAGCGCCGATGCGGGCTTCCAGCAAGGTCTCGATGTGGGGTATCAAGGCATCCGCCTGGCTCATGAGCAGGCGTAGAACCACTAGCAGTACCGCAAGGCCTCCCAATACCACAGCCAGCAGTGCCAACCCCCAACGCACCAGCGAACGCCTCATCATGGATTACATCAGCACGATGTCGTACTGCTCCTGGGAATAATGCAGCTCCACTTGAAATCGAATGGTCTTGCCAATGAAGACTTCAAGGTCGGCCACTGCCGCTGACTCTTCATCCAGAAGCCGATCGACCACCGCCTGCGAGGCCAGCACCATGTAGGTATCCGCATTATAGGCGCGTTCTTCCCGCAGGATTTCCCGGAAAATTTCATAACAGACGGTTTCCGGTGTTTTCAAGGTACCTCGACCGGCGCAAGTGGGGCATGCCTCGCACAGGGTCTGCTCCAGGCTTTCCCGAGTACGCTTACGCGTCAACTGCACCAGGCCCAGCTCGGTGACACCGGTGCATTTGGTCTTGGCGTGGTCGCGCTCCAATGCCTTCTCGAGCACCCGCAGCACTTGGCGCTGGTGTTCAGTATCTTCCATATCGATGAAATCGATGATGATGATCCCCCCCAGATTACGCAAGCGTAACTGGCGGGCAATGGCGTTGGCCGCCTCCAAGTTGGTCTTGAAGATCGTCTCTTCAAGATTGCGATGCCCAACATAGCCGCCGGTATTGACGTCAATGGTAGTCATGGCCTCGGTAGGATCTATCACCAGATAGCCGCCTGACTTGAGCTGCACCTTGCGCCCCAGGGCTTTCTGTATTTCGTCCTCCACACTGTAGAGATCGAAAATCGGTCGTTCCCCCGGGTAATACTCGATGCGTTCCACGGCGGTGGGCATGAATTCTTCGGCGAATTCCACCAGCTTGGCAAAATTTTCCCGGGAATCGATACGCACCTTCTCGATCTCGTCACGCATGACGTCGCGCAGGGTACGCATGAACAAAGGGAGGTCGTCATAAATCACTGCGCCGGGAGTGGCGGTAATCTTGCGCTCACTGATCTTGCGCCAAAGCCGCAACAGGAAATACATGTCGCTGGCCAGCTCCGTCTGGCTTACCCCTTCGGCAGCGGTACGCACAATGAACCCCCCTTGGACCTCCAGGGTTTGCTCGGCAACACTGCCGATCAGCAATTCCCGAAGACGTTCGCGCTCAGATTCATCTTCGATGCGTTGCGACACGCCGTGGTTGGCTGAGTCCGGCATGTAAACAAGGTAACGCGAAGGAATCGAGAGATGCGTGGTCAGGCGAGCACCCTTGGAACCAATCGGGTCCTTGGTGACCTGCACCACCAATGCCTGGCCTTCGTGAAGCAACTGGCCGATGGTCAACTGTTCGTCGGGGGGCGTGCCTGACGGCATGACCTCATGGGCATGAATGAAAGCCGCACGATCCAGGCCAATATCGATAAATGCTGCTTGCATGCCCGGAAGCACGCGCACCACCTTGCCTTTGTAGATATTTCCGACAATGCCGCGACGTCGTGAACGCTCGATCAACGCTTCTTGCAATACGCCATTTTCGACGACCGCGACCCGGGTTTCCATTGGCGTCAGGTTGATGAGGACTTCGCCGCTCATGCAAAATTCCTTGTAGGTTCGATTTCACTTCTGGGTTCGGTTAATTTACAGGGCTGCGTCAGCATGGCAAGCCCGCATCATGCTCCCATGCGCCGTCCCACAGCGGTACACCTTGCCGGCTTAAAAGCTCGGCGGTTTCGTAAAGCGGCAACCCGACCACGGCAGAGTGGCTACCGGCGATACGCTCGACAAAAATCGCCGCTTTGCCCTGAATCGCATAGCCACCGGCTTTATCCTGTGGCTCGCCGGTACGCCAATAGGCTGCAATCTCAGCTTCACTCAAACGGCGCATCGTCACTTGAGTCGTGACACAGGCGGTTAGCATTCCCCCTGGTCCATGGACCGCCACGGCTGTCACGACGTCATGGCTGCGCCCGGAAAGTGAGCGCAGCATGGCAGCCGCATGATCGGCATCCTGCGGCTTACCCAGCACACAGTCGTCAAGCACCACGGCAGTGTCCGAACCAAGAATTGGTAAGTCGGTGCTCGGGATAGCCGCCGAGGCCTTGGCCATTGCCAAGCGGATCACATAATCAACGCTCACCTCACCTGGCAGCAGGGTCTCATCGACATCACAGGCGATGACGTCCACCTTCACGCCGATGGAAGCCAATAATGCTTTGCGCCGCGGTGATGCCGATGCCAAGCATAACACCGGGAATTGAGGATGCGGCATGTCAGCTCCTGGTTCCTAGTGGGTTCTTGCCAACCGCTGTTCCAGCGCCTTGAACAACGTAGCCAACCACGGCCACAGCGCAGCACTGATCAAGGAAGGAATCAAGAAGGCCAAGTGAATCGAAAACTCGCCGATCAAGGTACGCAGCCATTGCTCCGCCAATTGCACGATACCCAGCAGCACCAGCACCAGCACCGCTTGCTGGAGTAGGGAGTAAGCACGAAAACGCGGGTACAACAAGGCACATAGAAAGGCCAGCAACGCAAGGGCCAAGGCATTTTGTCCCAAGGCAGTGCCTTCTATCAGGTCCAGCAGTATCCCCAATACAAAGCCGTGATAAACCCCGACTCTGTCCGGTGTACGCATGCACCAATAGATTAACGTCAACCCCAGCCAGTCAGGATGAAATACCTGCCAGCCCTCCGCCAATGGCATGACCTGCAAGCAAAGCGCCAGCAACAAGCTCAACCAGATCACCGCCCAGGAAATCACCGGAGCACGCGCCATTATCTCGCCTCCCCGGCGTTACCGGTAGAACGTTGGGAGGCCACCCTTAGCGCGGCACGCAGTGAATTTCCCGAGAGAATCAAGGTTTCATCCCATGCAGTTTCTTCTATGGGTTTTTGCTTTGCCGGAAACAGTAACAGGAAGTGTCGCGAACGTTGCAACTGCGCCATCGGCTGAGCAGTGACACGGGCGAATGGCTGGCCAGGGTCGTGATAAACCTCGGTGACCTTCGCTACCGGGTATCCTGCTGGGAACCGTCCTGCCAGGCCCGAGGTGATGAGCAAGTCGCCTTCACGAATATCAGCGGTATCCGGCACATGCAGCACATTCAAGCTACCGTAACGCCCCGCCCCCTGGACAATGAAACGCAGACCATTGCGGTTGACCTGTACCGGCAAGGCATGGCTGGCATCTGCCAGCATCAACACTCGGCTGGAATAAGCGGATACCGCCGTAATCTGCCCCACCAGGCCGGAGGCATCAATCACCGGTTGACTCACGTAGGCGCCGTTGCGGTGCCCGCGATCAATGACCATCTGATGGCTGAAGGGATCATTATCCAGAGATAACAGCTCTGCCGTCATATAAGGCACATCGTTATGCTGCGCTGCACCCAACAATTCACGTAATTGCACATTTTCGGCGGTCAGGCTGGCCATACGTTGGGCACGATGGGAAAGTGTCAGGATATGCTCACGTAAATAGCGATTTTCTTCTACCAGAGCACGCTGATCGGAGAGCGCAAGCGCTCCCCAGTTGAGCAAGTCACTAGGCACGCTGACCACCCACTGGATGGGCGCCACCACCATGGAAAGCTGGGCACGCACGTCTTCCATCCGCGTGAAACGCTGGTCGGCAAACATCAACGCACCCGCTGCCAGAGCACAGAAGAACAACCGATAGCCAGGCAGTGGTCCATGCGAGAACAGCGGTTTGATAGGCAGTTCCCCCGCAGTTGACCGCTATCTAGATCGATGCAGTTAAACGCTTAGTCGCTGGATAACAGCTCAAAAGCATGTTGGTCGATCATTTCCAGCGCTTTGCCGCCGCCGCGTGCCACGCAAGTCAAAGGATCTTCCGCCACGATCACCGGCAAGCCGGTTTCTTCGGCAATCAGCTTGTCAAGGTCACGCAGCAGCGCCCCACCGCCGGTCAACACCAGGCCACGTTCGGCGATGTCGGAGGCAAGCTCGGGGGGCGATTGTTCCAGAGCGCTTTTCACTGCGGCGATAATCGACCCCAAGGTTTCCTGCAAAGCTTCCAGGATTTCATGGGAATTGAGCGTAAAGCTGCGCGGAATGCCTTCGGCCAGATTGCGCCCGCGCACGTCGATCTCGCGCAGCTCGCCGCCTGGGTAGGCACATCCGATCTCTTCCTTGATGCGCTCGGCCGTGGCCTCGCCGATCAAACTGCCGAAATGGCGCCGAACATAGGCGGTGATGGCTTCATCAAAGCGGTCACCACCGACACGGATCGACTCGGAATACACCACGCCATTGAGCGAGATGATCGCAATTTCGGTGGTACCGCCACCAATATCCACTACCATCGAGCCCTGGGCTTCATCCACCGGCAAGCCTGCTCCGATAGCTGCCGCCATGGGCTCTTCGATCAGAAACACTTCACGGGCGCCTGCGCCTTCAGCAGATTCACGAATCGCGCGGCGTTCCACCTGGGTCGACATGCATGGCACACATACCAGTACACGCGGGCTGGGCGTCAGGAAGGTGCTTTGATGTACCTTGCGAATGAAGTGTTGAAGCATCTGCTCGGTAACGGTGAAATCAGCAATGACCCCGTCTTTCATGGGACGAATCGCGGTAATATTGCCGGGTGTACGTCCCAACATGCGCTTGGCATCCGTACCCACAGCGGCCACGCTACGCATGTTACCGGACTGGCGAATGGCCACCACGGATGGTTCGTCGAGCACGATGCCCCGACCGCGTACATAAATCAGTGTGTTGGCCGTACCCAGATCGATCGATAGATCGCTGGAGAACAGCCCCCTCAAGCGTTTGAACATGGACGTTATTACCTAGTGCAGACCGGGAACCCTGTGCGGACGCAAACGGTATCACCGCAACCCCCCGGCAGCAAGCATGAGTCGCGTGCCACGCTGCCCGTTGGGGCCAATATGTGGTACCTTTTGCGGTTATTTTCCTGTGATAGTCGATGTCACCATCGAGCAGGATCTTTTGACCACGATTTTTCGACATCTCGTCTGGAGATGTGTTTTCACCCACGTTCGCGAGGACATTTCGATCATGGCGCTTGAAGATTCTCATGTGCGTCGGGCTGCGCACCTGGCCCGGCTCGCTGTCAGTGACGACCAGGCTCGCGGCTTCGTCGACGACCTGAACCGTATTCTGGAGATGGTCGATCAACTCCAGGGCCTGGACACCGAAGGCGTTGCCCCCCTGGCCCACCCCCTGGATGCCACCCAGCGCTTACGCGCCGACGAAGTCACCGAGTCAAGCCAGCGCGATACGTTCCAGTACTCGGCCCCCGCCGTGGAAAACGGCCTGTACCTCGTCCCGCGTGTGGTGGAATGACGCCGAGCACGCGCCTTTGCTGCCTGTATTTTTCTTCGGCAACCTTGATGGAGCCTCTGGGCCATGCATGACAAGACAGTCACCCAACTCGCGGCGGCCTTGACCGGCGGCGAGCTCTCCAGCCGCGAGCTGACCTACCATTATCTGCAACGTATCGAACGCCTCGACGGCAAACTGAACAGTTTTATCACAGTGACCGCCGAGCAGGCCCTGAAAGCGGCAGATGCCGCTGACCAGGCCCGCGCCAAGGGCAATGCCGGCCTGTTGACGGGTATCCCGCTAGCACTCAAGGACATCTTCTGTACCGAGGGAGTCAAGACCAGCTGCGGCTCGAAGATGCTGGATACCTTCATTGCCCCCTATAACGCCACCGTGGTGGAAAAACTCAATGCCGCCGGCACGGTGTCACTGGGCAAGACCAACATGGATGAGTTCGCCATGGGCTCCTCGAACGAGTCGAGCTTCTATGGGCCGGTGAAAAACCCCTGGGATCTTTCCGCCGTACCCGGCGGTAGCTCCGGCGGCAGTGCCGCGGCGGTCGCGGCGGGTTTGGTGCCCGCCGCCATGGGCACCGATACCGGCGGCTCGATTCGCCAGCCAGCGGCATTCTGTGGCATCACCGGGCTCAAGCCTACCTACGGCCGAGTATCGCGCTATGGCATCATTGCCTATGCATCGAGCCTCGACCAGGCAGGCCCCATGGCCCGCACTGCGGAAGATTGCGCTCACTTGCTGAATCATATCGCCGGCCACGACCTGCGTGATTCCACCAGTCTGGCCCGCGGGGTACCCGATTATCTGGAAACCCTCGACGCGCCGCTTTCCGGACTCAAGATCGGCCTGCCCAAGGAATATTTCGGCGATGGACTGGATGCCGACGTAGCCGCTGCCGTGCGCGAAGCAGTCAGGGTATATGAATCCCTGGGTGCCACAGTACGCGAGGTTAGCCTGCCGCATACGCATTACGCGATTCCGGCCTATTACGTCATTGCTCCGGCGGAAGCTTCCTCGAATCTATCGCGCTATGACGGTGTGCGCTTCGGCCATCGCTGCGAAAACCCGCTGGACTTGACCGATCTCTACAAGCGCTCTCGCGATGAAGGTTTTGGCGACGAGGTGAAACGTCGAATCCTGATCGGCACCCACACGCTGTCCGAAGGTTTCTTCGATGCCTACTACAAGAAAGCCCAGCAGGTACGCCGCTTGATTCGTCAAGATTTCCTGGATGCTTTCGAAGAGGTCGACGTTCTGATGGGGCCTGCCTCCCCCAGCCCGGCTTTCGACCTCGGCGCCAAGAAAGACCCGGTATCGATGTACCTCCAGGATATCTACACCATTTCCGTTAACCTGGCGGGCATTCCCGGCATCAGTGTACCGGCAGGGTTTGTCGGCAATCGTCCGGTAGGCTTGCAGATTCTAGGCACCCACTTTGCCGAAGCGCAACTGCTTAACGTAGCCCACAAGTTCCAACAGGCGACCGACTGGCACCGCCAACGCCCCGCCTTTGCCAAGGAGAACGCATGATGCAATGGGAAACCGTGATCGGGCTTGAGGTCCACGTTCAACTTGCCACCCGCTCCAAGATCTTTTCCGGTGCCTCCACGGCGTTCGGCGCCGAGCCCAACACTCAGGCCTGCGCAGTGGACCTAGGGCTCCCAGGGGTACTGCCGGTGCTCAATGAAGCAGCCGTATCCATGGCTGTACAGTTCGGCCTGGCGGTTCATGCACAGATTCCCGAGGTATCGGTGTTCGATCGCAAGAACTACTTCTACCCGGACCTGCCCAAGGGCTACCAGACTAGCCAGATGTATCACCCCATCGTGGGCCCGGGGGAAGTGGAAGTCAGCCTTGAGGATGGCAGCACCAAGTCCATCCGCATTCATCATGCCCACCTGGAGGAAGATGCCGGGAAATCATTACATGAAGACTTTCACGGCATGACCGGGATCGACCTGAACCGCGCCGGCACTCCACTGCTCGAGATCGTCTCCGAACCCGACATGTGCAACGCCAAGGAGGCCGCCGCCTTCCTCAAGGCCATTCACTCGATCGTGACCTATCTGGGCATCTCCAACGGCAACATGGCCGAAGGCTCGATGCGTTGCGACGTCAACGTCTCGGTACGTCCTCAGGGTCAAGCCAGCCTGGGCACCCGCGCGGAAGTCAAGAACGTCAACTCCTTTCGCTTCGTCGAGCGCGCTATCGCTTTCGAGGTCGAGCGTCAGATCGAGCTGATCGAGGATGGCGGCAAGGTCATCCAGGAAACTCGGCTGTACGATCCTGAACGTGATGAAACCCGTAGCATGCGCACCAAGGAAGAAGCCAACGACTACCGCTACTTCCCTTGCCCTGACCTCTTGCCGGTGGTGCTTGATCAAGCCTACGTGGAGCATCTGCGTGGCCAATTGCCGGAACTTCCCGCCGCCAAGCGTGAACGTTTCGAGCGTGAGCTGGGGCTTTCTGCCTATGACGCTGGCGTGCTTTCGGCCAGCCGCGACATGGCCGAATACTTCGAAGAAGTGAAAACCGTGTGCGGCGATGCCAAACAGGCGGCCAACTGGGTACAGGGGGAGCTTTCCGGCGCGCTCAATCGTGAGAACCTGGTGATTACCCAAAGCCCGGTCTCCGCTCGCCAACTGGGGGAGCTGGTTAGCCGAGTGATGGACGACACCATCAGCGGCAAGGCCGCCAAGCAAGTCTTCCAGGCACTCTGGAACGGCCAGGGACATTCGGCTGATGACGTGATTGAGGCCCAAGGGTTGAAGCAGGTCACCGACAGCGGCGCCATCGAAGCGATGATTGACCAAGTGATCGCCGACAGTCCCGCCCAGGTCGCCCAGTACTGCGATGCCGAACCGGAAAAACGCGGCAAGATGATCGGTTATTTCGTCGGCCAGGTAATGAAGGCCTCTCGCGGCACGGCCAACCCTCAGCAGGTCAATGGGCTACTCAAGGAGAAGCTCGACGCTCTGCTGTAAGCAAGCGAAACTCTTCTCGGCAAACAATTTTTCGGCAAACAACCAAAGGTCGCCACGAACATGACGTGCGGCGGCCTTTGGCGTTCAGCGCAACTCGGGCTGGAAAAAACCGGCCAAGGTGGCACAGCCCGACGCCCAGACCTCGGCCTTGAGTTCGGCGATCGCGGCGGGTGAGAATCCCGGCCCGCAGCCAAGCCGCCCTTCCACCATCAAGCCGGTCAGCTCAGCCACCAACGGCATATGACTCACCAGCAGCAACGGCTGGCGTTCCGGCTGGGCAAGCAACCATTCGTTGACCTCGCACGGGTTATCCTCGGGCGTGATCAGTCCCAGCGTTTCCACCGTTACGTTCAATGCTTTACCGACCGCCTGAGCGGTTTGCTGGGCACGATGATAAGGGCTTGCCAGAAGCCGCAGCCCTGCCAATTCGCCCTGCTCAGCGCGCCCAGCCAGCCAGGCGGCCATATGCTCAGCCTGTTGCGCACCGCGCAGCGTCAAGCGACGTTCTACATCCGGCACGCCCATGGCAGCCTCTGCATGTCGCATGATCAATAACGTATTGGTAGCATCTCCATTCATCTTGATACGGCGGTTATTCATTCACGCCACTCGCCTGATTCACGATGGGCTTGCTGGACTGCCTCTCGAGGCAGGATGAACTCCACGTCACTGCTTTGCTCCCCGAGCATCAAGTAACCCGCCATGTCACGAGCGGGAACGCCTTCGAACAATACTTTATAAAGGCCTTCGGCGAGCGGCATGTAAACACCCGCTTCGCGTGCCTTGGCGCATACCAGGCGCACGGTATTGACCCCTTCGGCGACCTGGCCCAGAGACTCGACTGCCTGCTCGAGCGAATCACCCTTTCCCAGGGCGTAGCCCACACGATAATTACGCGAGAGATTGGAAGAACAGGTGACGATCAAGTCGCCTACACCCGCCAAACCGAGAAACGTCATGGGATTGGCACCCTGAACCACGGCAAACCGACTCATCTCCGCCAAGGCTCTTGTCATCAGCATGCTGCGGGTGTTTTCACCCATGCCCAGTGCAGCCGCCATGCCGGCTGCAATCGCGTAGATGTTCTTAAGCGCCCCCGCCAGCTCGACCCCATGGCGGTCGTTGCTGGCGTAGACGCGAAAATAACCACACCCAAGCGCCTGCTGGACACGAGTGCGGGTCAGGGCATCGTAGCTGGCAATGACGGTAGCCGTGAGTTGCTTGTCGGCAATTTCCGAAGCCAGGTTGGGGCCGGCGATCACCCCGATATGGGTAAAGCGGGTTTCCTGCTCAAGCACTTGGCTCATCAGCAAAAAGCTATCCTGCTCGATACCCTTGGTAGTACTTACCAGAATATGCTCCGGTTTGAGCCAGGGCTTGGCAGCTTGCACCACGCTACGAAACGCTTTTGAGGGAATCGCAATCAGTACCAGCTCGGCATCTTCGAGCACCTGAGCCATCTCGGTCGATGCTTCGACCGCCGGATTCATGGCGTAATTGGGTAGATAGCGCCCATTTCGATGTTCGCGGTTGATCTGCTCAACCAGCGCCGCGTCCCGCATCCATTGGCGCACCCGAGCGCCATTGTCGGCAGCAATGCTCGCCAGCGCGGTGCCGAAACTTCCGCCGCCCAACACGGCGACCTTGATCTGTTGCTCAGACATGACGGTTTCCTGAAGCTATCTCACTTAACGAAGTGTCTATTTTATTATCTACCTTATCAAAACAAACGGCCCGCTTGGTGATCCAAGCGGGCCGCAATAGGCATTAGCAATACATCAGGCAGTCAGCAAGCTATTCAAGCGTTTGACATAGGTTGCAGGGTCATCGAGATGGCCGCCTTCGGCGATGATCGCCTGATCAAGCAGGATGTGCGCAAGCTCGATGAAACGTTCGCCTTCGGTGCTTTCCAGACGCACCACCAGAGGATGCGAGGGGTTGAGTTCCAGAATCGGCTTGACCTCAGGCAAGGTCTGGCCAGCCGCTTCCATGATACGCCGCATCTGAAAGCCCATTTCATGCTCGGGCAACACCACACAGGCGGGAGAATCGGTCAGACGATTCGTCACCTTGACCTCTTGCACGCTAGCTCCCAAGGCAGCCTTGACCTGCTTGACCAGGTCTTCCTTGGATTTGGCGGTTTCCTCCTGGGCCTTCTTTTCTTCCTCATCTTCTACATCGCCGAGATCCAGTTCACCTTTGGCCACGTCGGCAAAGGATTTGCCGTCAAAGTCGGTAAGATGGTTCATCAGCCACTCATCGACACGATCCGAGAGCAACAGCACTTCGATGCCCTTCTTGCGGAAAATTTCCAGGTGCGGGCTGCTCTTGGCGGCATTGAAGCTATCCGCCACGATGTAATAGATCTTCTGCTGGCCTTCCTTCATTCGCTCGACATAATCAGCAAGCGATTGATTCTGGATCGCGATGTCGGTATGCGTCGTGGCAAAGCGCAACAGGTTGGCGATCTTTTCGCGGTTGGCGGCATCTTCACCCGGGCCTTCCTTGAGCACACTGCCAAAGGTATTCCAGAAGGTCTGATACTGCTCCTTGTCCTTGGCAAGCTTCTCGAGCATGTCCAGCCCACGCTTGGTCAAGGCGCCCTTGATCTTGTCAACCTTAGGATCCTGCTGGAGCAATTCGCGGGACACGTTCAACGACAGATCGCGGGTATCCAGCACCCCCTTGATGAAGCGCAGATACAACGGCAGGAACTGCTCGGCGTCGTCCATGATGAATACGCGCTGTACATAGAGTTTCACGCCACGCGCGCCATCACGCTCGTAAAGATCGAACGGTGCCCGGCTGGGAACGTACAGCAAGCTTGTGTACTCAAGCTTGCCTTCCACCTTGTTGTGACTCCAGGTCAGCGGATCGTTAAAGTCGTGGGCGACGTGCTTGTAGAAGGCCTTGTATTCGTCGTCACTGATATCGCTCTTGGGGCGCACCCACAAGGCCGTCGCTTCATTGACGGTCTCCCAGGTGACGACTTCGCTGCCCTCGATGGGGTTGCCTTCATCGTCCTTGGCCGTCTCGAGCTTGGGCATGCGCACCGGCACTTCGATATGGTCCGAATATTTGCGCACCAGCCCCTGCAACCGATAATCGTCGGCAAATTCCCGGGCATCCTCTTTCAGGTGCAAGATGATTTCCGTACCGTGGAGCTCGCGCTCGATTTGCGCAACGGTGAATTCACCTTCGCCTTTGGAGCGCCATTCGATGCCTTCAGCATGGTCACTACCCGCCTTGCGCGTGCGAACGGTGACTTCATCGGCGACGATGAAGGAAGAATAGAAGCCGACCCCGAACTGGCCAATCAGATTGGCATCTTTTTGCTGTTCACCGGAAAGCTGCTGAAGAAACTCGGCGGTACCGCTGCGTGCGATAGTGCCCAGGTTACTGATCACCTCATCACGGTTCATGCCGATCCCGTTATCACGCACGGTCACGGTATTGGTGTCATGATCGTGTTCGATCTCGATACGCAGTTCACTATCATTTTCATACAACGCATCGTTGTCGAGAGCGGCGTAGCGTAACTTGTCGCAGGCATCGGCACCGTTGGAAATCAGCTCACGCAGGAAAATCTCCCGATTCGAATACAGGGAATTAATCATCAAATTCAGAAGCTGTTTGACTTCGGTCTGGAAACCCAGCGTTTCTTCATGTGTTGCAGTCGTCATGCATCAGTCCTCGTCTATCATTGGGGAGGAGCGGCACATCATGACCGGATGACAATCGTCATGATGTTGCGGCGTAAAAACCTGAGCGTGATATGGGGGTGGGTGACGACTTTTCAAGCAATGATTCAATCCACTATGAGCGCTTGCGTTACTGCGAATCTGTAGAATCAAGCGAATCTAAGGCAGTTTTCCAGACACGATACTGTTCCAGGTGTTTATCCACCTGATTGAGCAACCAACCAACGATGAACACATCATCCACCAGGCCTATCAGCACCAGAAAATCGGGAATCAGATCGAACGGCATCACCAGGTAAGCTAAAGCCGCCGCCATGTAACCGAAAGCCTTCCAGGGCACCGGCCGAAAATCACCGCGAACCACGTCGCGCGTCATGGGGAAAAACAGCTTTAGGGCACGCGCAATGCGCTTAAGTGCCCAACTGCGGGATTTAAGGCGACGCCAGAGCCACCACGTGGATAATGGGGTCATCGTATTGAATTCTCCGTCTCAGATGTGAATATCAGAACTTTTTCGCCCTCCGAAGTTCAGTGGAGGGGCTCCTGTCTTTATGCTCCAGAGGAATCGCTCATGCCCGTCCTACCGTTGAAAAAAATTGCCTGGGTGCTCTGCGCCGGCTTGCTGCTAGGCGCCTCGACAACCTCACAGGCAGCCTCTGATTCAACCATGCGCGACGCTTTGGAAGCTGCACGCAACCAGCAATGGCAAGACGTGAATAGCGCCGACCTGGCCGACCATGAGCTGAGCGGATATGTGGAATATCATCGCCTTCGCAGCCGGTTACCCCAAGCGGAACCCGGCCAGATCCTGGGTTTCATCCAACGCCACCAGGACTCACCCCTGAGCGAATGGATGCGTGGCCAGGCCATCAGCCGCTATGGTGATGCCGGACGCTTTGGCAGCCTGCTGGCGGTAGCGGACGGCCCTCCTGCCGGTGCCGCACGCCAATGCCATTACTACACGGCCCTGGTCGGCACCCAGCCTCAGCAAGCGATTGAAGGGGGACGCAAGCTATGGCGCGTCGGCAAATCACAACCCGATGCCTGTAATGCGCTCTTTGATCGTTTGAGAGCCAGCGGCGACATTGCGGCTACCGATATCTGGGAACGCAAGATGCTTGCTTGGCAGGCGGGAGAAACCGGCTTGATGACCTATCTCGGGCGCTTGCTCGATAGCCAGTGGCAGACCGCCCTGGAAAATGCCGAGACGGTTAAGAAGGATTATACTGCGCTGGACCAGACACCACGCTGTATCGGCCCGCAGTGCTCAGGTACCGCGATGTTTTACCAAACGGCCATGCGCGGCTTCACTCGCACCGATACCGCCGCCGCCTTATCCACTTGGCAACGCATCGCCCCCCATTTGACCCTGAGCACTAGCGTCCAGCGCGATATCGAAGAGGAATTGGCCTTTTATGCCTTGGTTCGTGAGGTGCCCCTGGCGCAGTCCTGGGTCGATAGCATCTTGCCTACCCTTGATAGCCAGCGTGTACTGGAGTTACGTGTGCGTCGTGCATTGGCCGACCAGGATTGGCCCGCAGTAATACGTTGGGTTGCACTCATGGTGCCAGACGAACAGCAAGATAGCCGTTGGCAGTATTGGCTGGCGCGTGCCCATGAGCAGCTAGGCAACCCCGAGGCAGCCCAGACACGCTATCAGCAGGCGGCGAAAGAGCGAAATTTTTACGGGTTTGCCGCGTCCGAGCGGCTCGGTCAGCCCGTTCAACTCAACCTGGAACGTAACCACGTCGATGACTCCGCTCGACAGGCGATTGCCAAACTGCCAGTGGTCAAACGTACCGAGGCGCTATTGCGCATCGATGAGCCGGGGCTAGCCAACAGCGAATGGTTATACGCGGTACGCAATGCCTCACCTGAACAGGCCCGCGCCCTTGCCGACTATGCCGCTCAGCGGGGCTGGCATGCGCGTCTGGTACAGACCACCATCGCTGCCGATTTGTGGGACGCGCTGGACTGGCGCTTTCCCGAAGCCTATCGCAATGAGTTTCTGCATTGGGGCAATGCCACCGGGGTCGACCCTTATCTGTTGATGGCGATTACCCGCCGCGAAAGCGCCTACAATCCCGATGCGCTTTCTCCCGCCGGGGCTCGCGGGTTGATGCAACTGATGCCGGGTACCGCAAGCCAAGTGAGCCGCGAGGTGGGAATATCCGATCCGGGACCTTACGGAATCCTCGACCCGGCGATCAATATACGTCTGGGCAGCACTTATTTGCGCGATAAGCTCGCACGCTACCAGAACAACCGTCTGGCGGCCGCCGCCGCTTACAATGCCGGACCCAGCCGGGTCGACCGCTGGTTAACCGATGGCCCGGAAGCCTTCGATCTTTTTGTGGAAAGCATTCCGTTTTGGGAAACACGCGACTACGTCCAGGCTATCCTGAGCTATCGCGTCATCTTCGAGAGCCTGGCCAATGCGGGCGATACTCAGGGCGTGTCATTGCTCAGCGCCGCCGAACAGCAAGGACGCTACGACCGCTCATTGCTGGTGCAACGCTAGCCTTTACGCTCCCCTTCTCACTCTTTAGCCATTTCTGCACGGATACACAGCGCCCGTTTCACACCGGGCGCTGCTCGAATGCTAAACGCATCCCCAGTGCTATCAACACACCGCCGGTGACTGTATTGAGTGTTTGGGCAAAGCGAGCGCTTCCCAGCCATCGCCCGGCGCTTCCCACCATGACTACCACACTGATTTGCCAGATATTGGCGATGATGAAATGTACCCCTGCCAGCCACAACGACTTGAGCAGGGCCGGATCGGACGGCGCTATGAACTGGGGAAGAAATGCCATGTAGAACACCACGGTCTTGGGGTTGAGCACATTGGAGACGAACCCTTCCCTAAGCGGACGCCACAATGAGACCGGAGCAGCGTCCTGAATCACACTAGCCACCGGCAGGGGTTGCCCTCTGCGTGCCGCCAAAAGACTGACCACGCCCAGCCAAATCAAGTAAATGGCACCGAGGAGTTTGAGCAAATTGAACGCCCAGGCCGACTGCAACAGAATCAAGGAGATTCCCAAGGCCGAGATCGCCGCATGCACGAACAAACCACAGCAAATGGCCACACTGGTCAGTACACCGTCGCGAACCCCGCCCCGGGCGGTATTTCTGATTACCAGCAGGGTATCGACCCCCGGACTCAGCGTCAGCAACGTGATGGCTATCACGAACGGAATAAACTGCGCATCGAACAAACTCAGCTGTGTCATTTTCTCTTCTCACTCATGTGGCAGATGAAGACTAACGCAAACTAGCTGCGGTGTTTCTGGACGCCCCGACGATTTCCATCTACAGTGAGTTTGCGAGCAGGCGCTATTGCCACTCGCATCATCATTAAGCACGTTAAGGAAATCGACAATGGCAACCGGTACTGTCAAGTGGTTCAACGATACGAAAGGTTTCGGCTTCATCTCTCCTGATGACGGCGGTGACGATCTGTTCGCCCACTTCTCCGAAATTCAAGCGGAAGGCTTCAAGACCTTGCAAGATGGTCAGAAAGTCAGTTTTGACGTCACGCAAGGCAAGAAAGGCCTTCAGGCTTCCAATATTAAACCTGCTTGATACCATCCGACGCGCCTGAAAAGGCGTGACGAGATGATAAAAGGCCCGCACTGGCGGGCCTTTTTTTCTCTGTTCAGGCGTCATGCCGGGCATTCTACTGAGCTGCTTCGCCAGTATCGTCTTCTTGCATGGGCTCCATGGGTTCGAGCGACTCCATTTCGTGCCCTTGTTCGATTTCCTCGTACTGCTTTTCGAGTTCCCGCTGCGCTTCCTCAAAGCGACGCTCGTTATCTTCGATCATCTCATCGACATCGAAACTTTCTAGTTCTTGCGTAGTGCCCAGCTCTTGTGTGGTACCGATATCTTCGGGTAGCTGGCTCTCCCACTCCTGAGTCAAGTCACCGGAAGATTCCATCGACTCAAGTACGGGTTCTTCGCTTTCGGCTTGTTCGAACTGTTCCTCGAGTTGCCGCTGGGCTTCTTCGAAGCGACGTTCGGTTTCGGCGATCATATCATCCACGTCCGAACGAGTGGCTTCTCCAGGTAGCGCCTCCTCTTCACCCAATACATCCGGCGCGGCGTCCACTTCCAAGGTTTCATCGCCGGCGTCGATGTCCTCAGCGGTAGCAGGCGATGCTTGCTCTGGTTCGCTCTCATCGGTTTGCACAGCGCCCGCCTGCTCATCCATGGCGCTCGGTTCAGGTTCCGCTGGGGCTTCTTCGCTATCCGGTGCTTGCTCCACCGCCGAAGGGGCCGAGTCTTGCTCCTGAGCCGGCTCGGTTGTTCCATTATCCCCACATGCACTCAACAACAGTGCCAATGCCGCTACCGTGGGCATCCAAATACGCATCGCCATCCAATGTCTCCTGATTTGCTTGAATCGATTGTATCAATAAAAAATCATGTCATTTACTCGCCCCAGGAAGCCTAGGCAGGCTTGAAAGAGGACAGCATGGGACATGTTGAGGGCATGGCCACCTGGATCGCTCTTGGCACTACTTCCGCGCGAAAATAAAACGCTTCATGTGTCTCACCATCCAGAGCCAACGGCCAAGGTGGCTCATCGCCATAGGTGCTCAATTCAAACCAGGAGGCAGTAAAATAGTTGACTAACTGACCCTCTGCTGGAAAACTGCGTAACTCCCTGACAAGCTGGGGTAGTTCTTTAACCGAAGGAAACTCCTTCACCAGCAAGACATCCAGCAAGCCGTCGTCAAGCTTGGCCTGAGGAGCCAGCACCTGACCACCCCCCGCCTGGCGGGCATTGCCCAATGCCAACATCAGCAGGGAGCTGTGCTGTTGTTGCGCGCCTTCCCAGCACAAGTCTGCCCGATACCGGTAATGCCGCCATGCCTTGAGCGCCCCCATAACCGAATAGGCATGCCCCCTCAGCACGCGTTTGAGCGCCTTCGGGGTGCTCGAGGAAATTTCCGCACCGAAGCCACCCGTGGCCATATTGAGATAATAGCTTTTGGCACTATCGCTGGTTGGGTCAAAACTGACTTGCACCACATCCACCCATTGCACTGAAAGAGAGACAACGGCACGCAGTGCCTTATCAGGCGCTAAAGGCAGTCCTATCGAGTTGGCAAAATCATTGGCGCTGCCCAAAGGCACGACACCCAATATCGGACGCTTTGCCTTGGGCAACATCATCAGCCCATTGACTACTTCATTGACCGTGCCGTCCCCTCCTCCGGCTATCACATGAGTGAAGCCCAGCGCCTGAGCGTCTCGGGCAAAGCGCACCGCGTCTCTGGCTTCCCAGGTCACTTGCACGTCGATCGACATGCCGCCTTGCCTGGCGACATTCACTCCCTCACGCAATTCAGGGTTGCCGGCAGCCTTGCCATTGGCAACTAACAAGTAGCGTGTCTGCGATGCGTTCACCTGGCGCTCCTTGCGTTATTCAAGCCAATGCCTTAGCCACCACTTCATACACATTAGGCGAGAGAGGCTCAGCCTTGATCCGCTCAAGCTCGGCTTTCATCAGCGCCTGGCGCTGTTCATCGAATCGCTGCCAGCGCGTCAAGGGAGTAATAAGGCGAGCGGCGATTTCCGGGTTAAGGCGATTAAGCTCGATCACCACATCCGCTAGCAACCTGTAGCCCTCGCCGTCCAGACGATGGAAGTTGACACGGTTCTGGTTAGCGAAAGTACCGATCAACGCCCGCACCTTGTTGGGATTCTTGAGCGAGAAAGCAGGATGCTGCATCAAAAACTTGACACGTTCCACCGCATCTTCCTGGGGCCGAGTCACCTGGAGGCTGAACCATTGGTCCATGACCAAAGGATCATGCGACCAAGTTTCGCCAAAGGCCTTGAGCGCCGGAGAGGCCAAATCATCACGGGAGCTATGCACCAACAGGGTCAACGCATGACGCACGTCCGTCATATTGTGGTCGGCATCGAACTGGGCTTGGGCAAACGCCAGGCCCTGCTCATCTTCGATCGCCATCAAGTAGGACAATGCCACATTTTTCAGGCTGCGCTGGGCAATCTGCTCAGGTTCGGGAGCATAAGGAGCATCTGATTGATTGGCCTCAAAGACGGCCAGGAACTCATCACGCAAGGCCAGAGCCAGCGATTGACGGACGAATTCACGCGCGGCATGAATCGCATCCACATCCACCAACGGTTGCTGCTCGGCAATATAGGCTTCCGAAGGCAGCGTCAGCATTTCCGCGAGTACCGCCTTGTCATCGATCCGGCTGGTCAAGAGGGTCCGGAAGGCATCGGTCACTCGGCTGTCCATGACCTTTTCCACCCCGTTGCGATGAGCGGCGATAAGATCATCCAATGCCAGCAGTGCCAGACGCTGGCCAGCATCCCAGCGGTTGAAACCATCGGAATCATGCTGCAACAGGAACGCCAGGTCTTCACGCGAATAGGGGAAGTGCAGCTTGACCGGTGCCGAGAAATGACGCAATAAGGAGGGAACCGGCGATTCGGCCACGTCCGTGAACAAGAATTCCTGCTCATCCTCACGCAGATGAATCACCGCATCCCGGCCCAGGGTTTCGCCGTCCAAGGTCATGTTGAGATCCCGGCCGGATTTGGTACCCACCAGCCCCAGGCGCACAGGGATATGCAGCGGTTGCTTATTCTGCTGGCCGGGGGTGGCCGGCGTGCGCTGACGCAGGGTCAGGCGGTACTCACTGGTGACGTAGTCATATTCGCCATGAGCATCGATTTCCGGCGTGCCTGCCTGGGAATACCACCGCATGAACCGGGTGAGATCTTCGCCGGAAGCTTCGGCCATGCAGTCGACGAAGTCTTCGATCGTCACGGCCTGACCATCGAAACGCTCGAAGTACAGATCGCTTCCGCGACGGAAGGCTTCCCAGCCCACCAGGTTGCGTAACATCCGCACCACTTCCGAGCCCTTTTCGTAGATGGTCAAGGTATAGAAGTTGGTGATTTCGATGTAGTGATCCGGGCGGATGGGGTGAGCCGTAGGCCCGGCGTCTTCGGCGAATTGAGCGGTGCGGAAGAATGACACGTCCTGAATACGCTTGACCGGTGCCGAGTTGGTATCCGCCGAATAGCATTGATCGCGGAAGACAGTGAACCCTTCCTTCAAGGATAACTGGAACCAGTCGCGACAAGTGACGCGATTACCCGACCAGTTGTGAAAATATTCATGCGCGACGATACCCTCGACTCTTTGATAAGCGACGTCGGTGGCGGTCTTGGGGTGGGTCAAGACGGCAGCGGAGTTGAAGATATTCAACCCCTTGTTTTCCATCGCGCCCATGTTGAAGTCGTTCACCGCCACGATCATGAACAGGTCAAGATCATACTCTCGACCATAGGTTTCCTCATCCCACTTCATGGCACGTTTGAGCGAGGCCATGGCATGGTCGGTCTTGTCGCGGTTCTCCTCTTCCACCCAAATTTCGAGACTCACCTCGCGACCGTGCATGGTGGTAAAGCGATCCGCCACTTTCTTCAAGTCTCCCGCCACCAGCGCAAACAGGTAGCTAGGCTTAGGATGAGGATCTTCCCAAGTCACGAAATGACGCCCATCGTCCAAGGTGCCCTTCTCGACCGGATTACCATTGGAAAGCAGTACCGGTTCAACTGTCGCATCACCGATCAAGGTGGTGGAAAAGGTGGCCATCACATCCGGCCGGTCGGGATAAAAGGTGATTCGACGAAAGCCCTCGGCCTCGCATTGGGTGCAATAGATACCGCTCGACTGATAGAGACCCTGCAGAGCGGTGTTGTCTCGCGGTGAAATTTCCACTTCGGTATCAAGCACGAAACGTTCGGGCACTTGGGGAATGCGCAATCCCTGCTCGGTGAGTTCGTAGTCGGCTGCTTCAAGCGGCTTTCCATCCAGGGCAATCGACTTGAGGCTCAGATGTTCACCGTCGAGCTCGAGCGGCAGGCCGGTTTCGCGCTCAGGGTGACGCTCCACAAGCAGTCGAGCCTTGACCTTGGTGGCTGCCGGGTCAAGCTCGAAAGTCAGCTGCGTATGGGACACCCGGTAGGCAGGCGCTTGGTAATCACTCAGATAGACCGGCTGCGGCTCGGACATGAAGTTGGCTCCTGTTGAAAGCGACAAAATAAACAAAGACCTTAAAGTAAAATGGGCAACAATTGCCGGTCAGTCGCGAAAATTATCGAATTGAAGCGGTAATTCCGGCCCTTCCTCGCTGCGTAGAAGCGTCATCACACTCTGTAGATCATCACGTTTCTTGCCTGTCACACGCACTTTCTCTCCTTGAATCTGAGCCTGAACCTTGAGCTTGGAGGCCTTGATTCGCTTGACGATATCCTTGGCTTCCGCCTGATCCAGCCCTTGCTTGAGAATGACTTCCTGACGAGCTTTCACACCGGAAAGCACAGGGTTCTGAACATCCATGCAACGCGCATCGATACCCCGAGCAATCAATCGATTGCGCAACACATCCAGCATCTGCTTGAGCTGAAAATCGACCTCAGCTTCAAGGGCCACCTTGTCGCCTTCCAGGGTGAAGTTGGCATCCACTCCCTTGAAGTCAAAGCGCGACTGCACTTCGCGGTTGGCTTGGTCCACGGCGTTTGCCGCTTCATGGCTATCGAACTCGGATACAATATCAAATGAAGGCATTTTGGCTTTCCTGGCAAAACATGACTCACCATTCTAGAGCAGCCGCACCCCTACCGGCCAATTCTGTCGTGTTTTCCCTTCTTGAATGCACTGTCGGCGCTAATGAAGTCCAATCTTTTCTATACAACTCCTATACATAACAGCTCTTCCTAACACCTTACGCATCGCTTACCCTAGGAGCCTGACCGCCACAGACATCCTATTGATACCGCCAACACTCGAGGAAGACCCATGACCGATCGAGAAACACGCCACAAGGCCTCCATGCAAAAACTCAAGGCTCATGTGGATGAAAAAGTCGCCAGCGCCACCGAGCAACGTGGCCTCATCCTGGTCTATACCGGTAACGGCAAAGGCAAGACGACAGCCGCCTGGGGCACGGTAACCCGAGCGCTGGGTTATGGTTATCGGGTGGGTGTGGTGCAATTCATCAAGGGGCTTTGGGAGTGCGGTGAACGCGAGCGCCTAGCGGCGGACACCAATCTGGAAGTGGCGATCATGGCTACCGGTTTTACCTGGGACACCCAGAACCGGGAGGCCGATATCCAGGCCTGCCATGCAGTCTGGCGCGATGCCGAGCGCATGCTGGCTGATCCCGACATTTACCTTGTGGTGCTCGATGAAATCACCTACATGCTCAAGTTTGGTTATCTGGACATCGAGACGGTCATCCAGGCTCTGAAAAATCGTCCGACAGAACAGACGGTGATCATCACCGGACGTAATGCTCACCGTGATATCGTCGCCCTGGCCGACACCGTCACCGAAATGCAGGAGGTACGTCATGCATTCAACGCCGGCCTTCAGGCACGCCGCGGCATCGATTTCTAACGCTTAATGCAAAATAATAGGATCCCAGAAGCAAAAAGGCGCCCGAGGGCGCCTTTACTGCTTAACTGACCGAACTTATCAGCTATCGCATCAACTATCGAAAGGATTACGCAGCACGATGGTCTCGTGGCGATCCGGTCCGGTGGAAATGATATCGATGGAAGTGCCGACTTTCTCTTCCAGGAAGCTGATATAGGCACGCGCGTTGGCGGGCAAGTCCTCGACTTTCTTGATACCCAGCGTCGATTCACTCCAGCCCGGTAAATCCTGATACAACGGCTCGAGTGCTTCGTAGCCTTCGGAATCTACCGGTGTATCGAGTACTTCGCCATCCTTGCTGCGGTAGCCGACGCACACCCGAATATTTTCCAGGCCATCGAGCACATCCAGCTTGGTCAGGCAAATACCCGATACCGAGTTGATCTGCACCGCATGGCGTAGCGCCACTGCATCGAACCAGCCGCAGCGACGCGGACGCCCGGTAGTGGCACCGAACTCGTGGCCTTTCTCGGCCAGATGCCGCCCATGAGCGTCGAACAGCTCGGTAGGGAACGGCCCGGAACCTACTCGTGTGGTGTACGCCTTGGTGATACCCAAGACATAGTCCAGGTACAACGGGCCCACACCGGAGCCAGTTGCCGTGCCCCCGGCTGTGGTATTGGAGCTGGTGACGAACGGATAGGTGCCGTGGTCGATATCCAGCAACGATCCCTGAGCGCCTTCAAACAGAATGTTCTCGCCGTTTCTGCGCAGGCTGTGCACCAGGCCAACAGTATCGCACACCATGGGAAGCAGCTCTTCCGCCATCTGCATGGCGGTGTCCAGCACTTCCTGGAAATCCACTGCGGGTTCACCATGGTACTGGGTCAACACGAAGTTATGATAATCGAGCACTTCGCCAAGCTTGGAGGCAAAACGCTCGCGGTGCAGCATGTCACCCAAGCGTAGGCCGCGACGCGCCACCTTGTCTTCATAAGCCGGGCCGATACCGCGGCCGGTGGTGCCGATCTTGGCAACACCGCGAGCTTTTTCACGCGCTTGGTCCAAGCGTACATGATAGGGCAAAATCAGCGGGCAAGCCGGCGACAGGCGCAGACGTTTGCGTACCGGCACGCCTTTGACTTCCAGCTCACGAATTTCCTTGATCAATGCCTCCGGCGACAGCACGACACCGTTGCCGATAACGCAGATCTTGTCGGGGCGCAGAATACCGGAAGGAATCAGGTGCAATACGGTTTTTTCACCGTCGATGACCAGGGTGTGCCCGGCATTGTGCCCACCTTGAAAGCGCACGACGGCTGAGGCAGATTCAGTCAGCAGATCGACGATCTTGCCCTTGCCTTCATCGCCCCACTGGGTACCTAGTACTACTACATTCTTACCCATTATGCTCTCGTCTCTTGTGTCAGGGTCGCTGTCTGCCAACGACCGTCGATAAACTCAAGACGGCGGTCGCAGTGATGCTCCGCCGGCCCGGTACGCTGCCCAGGCAGCGCTTGGATAACCCTTTCTCCTTGCTGACGCAAGGCAACAATCATTGCCCTGAGGGCGTCGTCACTCTCGGCAGGCGCCCAAATAGCGCCTGGTTCGGGCGTGCCCGGCACCAAGGTCGCCAACAGCTTGAGGTCCATGGAAAAGCCGGTCGCCGGTCGGGCACGCCCGAAGGCACGCCCGGTGTCGTCATAACGACCCCCTTTGGCCAGTGCCTGGCCGTACCCCGGCACGTAAGCGGCAAACATCATTCCGGTGTGATACTGATAGCCGCGCAGCTCTGCAAGGTCAAAATACAGCGCCACATCGAAACGTGCCAGTACTCCCTGATGCAAGGCATCCAGCTGATCCAGAGCGGCCTGCACCGACGCCGGAGCCCCGGCAAATACATCGCGTGCCCGGCTCAGCACCTCTGCCCCACCGTGCAAGCCACCCAAGGCAAGAAACATCTTCGCCAGTGCCGGGTCGGGAACACTGGCAGCCACCTGCGCGGCCAGTTCGCCGGGAGACTTGAGCGCCAAGGCTGCAAACAATGTGGCTTCCTGCTCGACATTAAGTGCCGCCGCCTCGACCAGGCTGCGGTAGATACCGATATGGCCGAGTGCCAAATGTATTTCGCCGGCACCGGCCGCTTCCAGGCTAGCCAGGGCCAGATAGACGATTTCCAGATCCGCTTCCAGACCGGCATGGCCGAACAATTCCACGCCTACCTGCATCGGGCTACGTCCGCCCTGGTGCTGGTCGGCCTTGGCGCGCAGCACCGTGGTGCAATAACACAGACGCACCGGGCCTTGGCGTTTTAGCGAATGAGCATCCATACGTGCCACCTGCGGGGTCACGTCGGCGCTCGCCCCCATCATCCGCCCGGTCAACTGATCGGTCAGCTTGAAGGTTTGCAGATCAAGGTCAGTGCCCGTGCCGGTGAGCAGGGAATCGAGAAACTCCACCGGGGGTGGCATGACGTGGTCATAACCCCAGCAGTGGTAAAGGTCGAGAAGCGCTCTGCGCAGCTCTTCCATGCGGCTTGCCTGAGGCGGCAGCACCTCATCCATGCCGTCGGGCAACAGCCAGCGGTCAGCGATGGTCATGTGAACAATCCTGCAAGACGACGATGATAAAGGCCAAGAAAAAAGCCCACAAAAAAACCGGGCAACGCCCGGTCAGTAAAGTCTACCATGTTTACGCCAGGGATAAACCCCGACTGGCGGGCGATAACGCCCGCCTTGGGCTCACTCCTCAGCGCTATCCGCTGCGGAAGACGTCGGGCTTCTGAAATACTGGAAGAAGGCACTGGAGGGATCCACCACCAGCATGTTGCCCCCACCCTCGAAGCTCTGACGATAGGCGTCGAGGCTGCGCCAGAAGCTGAAGAACTCCTGATCCTGGCCATAAGCCTCAGAGAAGATACCCGCTGCCTCGGCATCACCCTCACCACGCAGCGTTTCGGAACGCGCCTGGGCCTGGGCCAGCAATACCTGGCGACGGCGGTCGGCATTGGCGCGGATACGTTCGGACTCTTCCTGGCCCTGGGCACGCCATTCACGCGCCTGGCGCTCACGCTCTGAACGCATACGCGAATACACCGCCGAAGACACGTCCTCGGGCAGGTCAATACGCTTGACGCGAATGTCCACTACCGTCACGCCCAGCTCATCGCGCAGCAGGCGGTCGAGTTCTTTGGTCGGGCCGAGCATGAGATCATCACGCTTCTCGGAGATGATCTGCTGCAGGTTCAAACGACCGAACTCGTTGCGCAGACTCTCGTCGACCCGCGGCTGGATCAGACGGATAGCCATCATCTCGTCGCCTGCGGTTGCCTCGTAGTAGCGGGTGGGATTGACCACTTGCCACTGGACATAGGAGTCTACGATCACGGCTTTCTGCTCAAGGGTCAGATAGCGGCTCGGATCGGTATCCAGGGTCAATACCCGGATATCGAACTTGCGGATCGTCTGGGTGATCGGGATCTTGGCGTGCAAGCCCGGTTGAATATTCTCTTCGATGATCTCACCAAAACGCAGCTTGACAGCAAGTTCGGTTTCATCGACCACATACAAGGTGTTGCTGGCAAGCCAGGCAACGGCGGCCAAGCCGCCCACGACGAGCAGGGAACGATTATTGATCATTTACCGGCCCTCCCTGCGGGTGTTGCTATTACTGGAGTTAGTAGAGGACTGAGCACTGCGCATGCGTTCCAGCACCCGAGGATCGAGCTCTTCACTCTCGTTTTCATCATTACTGCTGCCACGAGTGACGGCGCCTGCCCCCCGCATCTGATCCAACGGCAGGTACATCAACGGCGCATTTTCGCTCACATCCAGCAACACCTTCGGCGTGTCGCCATAGATGGTGGACATGGTCTCGAGATAGAGACGTTCGCGCATGATATCCGGAGAATCCTGATACTGGTTCAACAGCGCATTGAAGCGATTCGACTGACCCTGAGCTTCGGCCACCACCGATTCACGATACCCTTGGCCCTGCTCGATAAAGCGCTGGGCCTGACCCTGGGCGGCGGGGATCACCGAATTGGCATACGCCATGGCTTCGTTGATGATGCGCTGACGATCTTCACGGGCGCGGATGACGTCATCGAAAGCATCTTGGACCGCTGTAGGAGGCGAGGTGGACTCCACGTTGATCGTTTGCAGCAACATGCCCGTCCCATAACTATCGAGGTAAGACTGTAAGCGGCTGCGCACCGAACTACCCAGGATTTCACGCCCGGAAGTCAGGATCTCGATCATGTCAGTGCCACCGACCACATGACGCAAGGCCGAATCCAGAGCGTTCTCGATGGAAAGCTGCGGATTACGTACATTGAGCACGTAGTCACGCGGATCGGCCACCTGATACTGTGCCGAAATCTCGACGGAGACGATATTTTCGTCCTGAGTCAGCATCGATTGAGTCTGGGTCAAGGAACGTACCCGCGTCACATTGACCATACGTACATCATCAATCAACGGGGGGTTCCATTGCAGACCCGGTGTAACCACTTCCTGGAATTCACCGAAACGCAGCACGACACCACGCTCGGACTGATCCACCAGGTAAAATCCCATGGCCGCCCAGATCGCCAACGCAATGATCAACAGCAGACCGGGCAAGGCAAAGATGTTGCGCGGCTTATCACCACCGCCACCTTTCTTGCCGCCACCGCCTTTCTTGCCACTGCCACCCAGCAGGCTATTGAGCTTGTTCTGGAATTTTTTCAGTGCTTCATCCAGATCCGGGGGCCCCTGATTGCTACCCCCACGGTTACCGTCGTTTCCGCCACCGCCATTGTTATTGCCACCGCTACCGCGTCGGCCACCACCACTCCAAGGGTCGTGCTGGTTGCCACCACCAGGCTCGTTCCAGGCCATACGTCGTCTCCACTAAAATTTTCGCTGCTACCTTTGCCGACAGATAAAGCCTGTCGGCATCGGCTCAAGCGTTATCGCTGTTTGAATCTTAATATTGCCACACTACCACTCAGTCGGCTCACGCAACGCTTTGGGCAGATACGTATCGGCACGCTCTCCCAGCTGAGCCATCAGCTGATTGAGATCGCGCCGCGGCAAACGTACCTCAAGTACCGACTGGCCTTGTTCGTCAAAATACTCTTCTCGGACCGCGCCCAGCTCATGTAAACCGGCTCGCAGCTTGCCCTGTTCCGGGCCGAGCACGACAGGGAATTCAAGCACGTCATTGGCCAGACGTTCCGATAACGCCTGGTGCAACAGCTCGAGTCCCTGCCCTTCACGCGCCGAGAGCCAGACGACTTCCGGCATGCCCTCGCCATCGCGTTCAATACGCGGCGCGCTACCGAGAGCATCGATCTTGTTCATGACCTTGAGCATCGGTACACCTCGAGCACCGATTTCATTCAACACCAGATTGACCTGCTCAACGTTGAGGTCACGATCAGGGTCTGCCGCATCGATCACGTGGACCAACAATGTCGCTTCGGTCGCCTCTTGCAAAGTGGCCTGAAAAGCTTCCACCAGCTTGTGCGGCAAATGGCGGATGAAACCCACCGTATCCGCCAAAACCACGGTACCCACATCCTCGATGTCAAGACGCCTTAGAGTGGGGTCGAGGGTGGCGAACAACTGGTCGGCGGCATAGACATCGGATTGAGTCAACGCATTGAACAGCGTGGATTTTCCGGCGTTGGTGTAGCCCACCAGTGACACACTGGGCACTTCGGCACGCGAACGGGCACGACGGTTCTGGTCACGTTGGCTACGTACCTTGCTTAGCCGCTTGTGAATCGCCTTGATGCGTTCGCGCAGCAAGCGACGATCGGTTTCCAACTGGGTTTCACCCGGCCCACGCAGACCAATACCGCCTTTTTGGCGTTCCAGGTGGGTCCAGCCACGAATCAGGCGTGTGGAAAGATATTCCAGTTGGGCAAGTTCGACTTGCAGCTTACCTTCATGGGTTCTCGCCCGTTGGGCGAAAATATCCAGAATCAAGCCGGTGCGATCCAACACACGACACTTCAGCTCGCGCTCAAGGTTACGTTCTTGAGAAGGCTTCAAGCTATGGTTGAAAATCACCAGCTCCGCTTGGTGAGCGGCTAGCGTTTCACGCAATTCCTCCAGTTTTCCCGAACCCACGAAAGTACGTGAGTCGGGGCGCTGACGGCTGGCGGTGAGCAAGGTGGCGGGTTCAGCTCCTGCTGAACGGACCAGCTCGAGAAATTCGCCAGGATCTTCACGTGCCTGTTCATCATGGAAGTCCACATGAACAAGTACCGCCGTTTCACCGGCGTCGGGGCGTTCAAAAAACAATCAATACCTCACGGGCTGTGATACATCCATGGTGGCAGTGTTACACCTCTTCATCCGCTGGAGCGGCTGGATCTTGTACGGGCAAGCGCACATTGCGCGAGGGCACCACGGTGGAAATCGCATGTTTATAGACCATCTGGCTGACGGTATTACGCAGCAGAATGACGAACTGATCGAATGATTCGATCTGTCCCTGCAGCTTGATGCCATTGACCAGGAAAATAGACACCGGAATGCGCTCCTTGCGCAGAATGTTCAAGTACGGGTCTTGGAGGGACTGCCCTTTGGACATTTTGCTCTCCCTAAACTGTCGTTGGGGTTGTTTATGAGGGTGGCGTGCCCAGCTGGTGCTACGCCGGAATCTGGTTACCCGAAAGGCCTGATAGTCCGGCCGCTCGAATCCACTATCTTACGCTAAGCCCCGCATTCACGCACGATTTTCAGCACATCATCCAGTGCATCGGGGCGCTGTGCATCAATCCAGTGCAATTGTGGCCAACTACGCAGCCAGGTCAATTGACGTTTGGCCAATTGTCGGGTGGCAATGACACCACGCTCGACCAAGGCGGCCTTATCCAAGTCACCGTCCAGATACTCCCACACTTGACGATAGCCGACACTTTTCATCGCCGGCAACTCCAGGTGCAGATCCACACGCTGTCTCAGACCAGCCACTTCATCGATCAAGCCTTGGGCCAACATGCTAGTGAAACGCGCCTCGATACGCCGATGCAGTACACTGCGGTCACTGGGCGCGAGTCCTATGGACAACACCCGCCAAGGAAAGGTTTCCGGCTGTTGCTGCGCCCATAGCTCACTCATCGGCGTGCCGCTGAGATGATAGACCTCCAGCGCGCGCATCAACCGCTGAGGGTCGTTGGGATGAATACGCCGTGCCGACAGCGGATCGACCCGGACCAACTCAGCATGCAGACCCGCCAACCCTTGCGTGGCAACCTGAGCTTCCAGGCGCGCCCGCGTGGCTGGGTCGGCTGCGGGAAGATTCGCCACGCCCTCGACCAGGCGCTTGAAGTAAAGCATGGTGCCGCCGGCAAGCAGCGGCAGCTTTCCCGCTGCGCTGATTTGTCGCATTTCATGCAACGCATCCTCGCGAAAATCGGCGGTGGAATACGGTTCTGCAGGGTCACGAATATCGATTAACCGATGCGGCGCTCGCGCCAACTCCTCGGCGGAAGGCTTGGCGCTGCCGATATCCATGCCACGATAAACCATAGCCGAATCAACGCTGATCAGCTCCGCCCCCAGGCGCTCGTGAAGCGCAATGGCCGCATCGGTTTTACCGGCGGCGGTTGGGCCCATCAAAAAAACCGCCCAGGGTCGGGTATCGGCCATGCAGGCTCCTTTTGAAAATGAAGAAAAACGTATAGATGACATCCGTACAAGATGACTACTGACTATCCAAAGCCTTCATTGGCCACGCAGAAATAGGCGATCCAATGCCTTGAGGTTCATTTGTGTCCAAGTGGGGCGACCGTGGTTGCATTGATCGCTACGCTCGGTACGCTCCATGTCACGCAGCAGCGCATTCATTTCATCCAGGGTCAGGCGCCGATTAGCCCGCACGCTGCCATGGCACGCCATGGTCGATAAGAGTTCATTGATATGCGCTTGCACCTGATTGGAGCGCCCATAACGTTCCAGGTCGGCGAGCATGTCACGTACCAGAGGCTCCGGGTCGGCTCCCGCCAGCAGCGCCGGCATTTGCCGTATCAACAAGGTTTCCGGCCCGGCCACATCGAGCTCCACACCCAGGCGGGAGATTGCTTCACGCTCGTTTTCCGCCGTGGCCACCTGAGTACGGCTGGCCGCCATTGACACCGGCACCAGTAGCGGCTGGGCGTCTAGGCGCTGCATCTGAACCTGAGTTTTCATCCGTTCGTAAACGATCCGCTCGTGTGCTGCATGCATATCTACCAGCACCAGGCCTTGAGCGTTCTGGGCCAGGATATAAATGCCATGCAACTGCCCCAGGGCAAAGCCCAGCGGTGGCGAACCACCGGTCTCAGTCTCCATCGCCCCCCGGAATAACGGCGCTTCACGTACCTGGTGAGGATCCGCTGCAACCGGCGCAGTCGTTCGAGGCGTGAGTAATGTTTCTTCGTGCTCAGGGTGCAAAGCGCTATAGCCTTGCATAAAACGCCGGACGCGCTCGGCGCCCGGATGACGCGCCTCTCGCTGAACATCCTGAGGCAATGCCATGCCCTGCTGCTGCCAGTCCGGCGTATTACCACTTGCCGCATCCCCACCGGTTTCACGCACAGGGTCGCCGGTTTCCCCTTCAGCGACAGCCGGTGCGGGAGAACCTGACTGTTCCTGCGGCTGCGATTGAGCAAGCGAATGATGCAGGCTCGAAAATAGAAAATCATGCACCATGCGCCCATCGCGAAAACGCACTTCATGCTTGGTAGGATGCACATTGACATCCACCACATCCGGATCAAGGTCCAGATAGAGCACGAATACCGGTTGGCGCCCGTGAAACATCACATCGCGATATGCCTGACGCACGGCATGCGCCACCAGGCGGTCCCGAACCACCCGACCATTGACGAAAAAATATTGCTGGTCGGCCTGAGCTCGGGAATGGGTCGGCAAGCCCACCCAGCCGCTCAGGCGCAATGCGCCGACCTCGCGCTCAATATAACGCGCATGCTCGATGAAGTTCTTGCCAAGTAGTGCCGCTATGCGACGTTCACGTGCCGTCGCCGTGTCACCTGGGGGTAATTGATGCACCACCTTCTGGTTGTGTCGCAATACCCAAGCGATGTCATAACGCGACAGAGCCTGACGCCGAAAGGCCTCTTCGACATGCCCGAACTCGGTCTTTTCCGTGCGCATGAACTTACGCCGGGCCGGCGTATTGAAAAACAGATCCCGGACGCTCACGGTGGTGCCGCGTGGGTGCGGCGCCGGTGACACCCGGGACTCCATGGCGCGTCCTTCGGCCACCACGCGCCATCCTTGAGTGGGGTCATCCTGGGCATTGGAAACCAGTTCGAGGCGCGACACCGAACTGATCGAGGCCAGTGCCTCACCGCGAAAGCCCAGCGAGTGCACCCCTTCCAAGTCTTCCAAGCTACGTATCTTGCTGGTGGCATGGCGAGCCAGGGCCAGGGGTAGGTCGTCTTCGGCAATCCCCCGCCCATCGTCGCGCACCCGAATCAAACGCGCTCCTCCCGTATCAATATCCACTTCGATACGGCGACTACCGGCATCGATAGCGTTTTCGATCAACTCCTTGGTGACCGACGCCGGGCGTTCGACCACTTCGCCCGCAGCAATCTGATTGGCCAGGCGAGGGTCGAGCACATGGATACGCGGTGTGGAAACGGTGGACACAGGCACCTCGAAAGGGATTCTCGATAACGACATTCAGGAACTCGGAATTTGCAGCACCTGGCCGACACGTATCACGTCGCCATTGAGCTCATTGGCTTGTTTCAGGCGGTTGACAGGGACGCCGTGACGCACCGCAATCGCAGACAAGGTATCGCCGGTTTGAATGCGGTATTCATCACCACTCGGACTCCGGCTACGATTGCGCTGCCAGGCCAGCAAACTCGCCGGCGGTGGATTGCGCTGGAAATGCTCATGCAAGCCGCTGAACATGGAAAGCGCCAGACTTTTCTGATGTGATTTATCACGCAAGCGCCGCTCTTCATCCGGATTGGAAATAAACCCGACTTCGACCAACAGCGAAGGAATATCCGGGGATTTCAATACCATGAACCCAGCCTGTTCGACTCGAGACTTGTGCAGACGATTGACCCGGCCGAGCTGATCCAGCACTTGACCGCCAATCGACAGAGAGTCGTTGAGGGTAGCCGTCATGGTCAAGTCCAGCAACACGCCGCGCAGCACCTGATCCTTGTCCCGCAAGGAAAGATTGCCGTCCACTCCGCCGATCAAGTCGGAACGGTTTTCGCTATCCGCCAGCCACTGGGCGGCTTCAGACGTCGCTCCTCGCTGGGAAAGCGCATATACCGAACTGCCCTGAGGCCTCGGGCTGGTGAAGGCATCGGCATGAATGGAAATGAAGAAATCAGCCTTCTGTTCTCGGGCAAGCTCAGTGCGTTGGCGCAACCCGAGGTAGTAATCGCCATCGCGAATCAGCACCCCGCGAAAACCATCGGTGGCATTGACGGTATTGGCCAGCTCGCGACTTATCTCCAGTACCACGTCTTTTTCACGGGTGCCACTCGGTCCGATAGCGCCAGGATCTTCACCACCATGCCCGGCGTCGATGGCGATGATGATATCGCGTCTGGGGTGCGAACGCGCCGGCTGGACTTCTTGCGGGGCCGGGCGCTGTACCGACCCGGAAGCGGCTTCATCGCCACTTACCCGAGCACGGGCAAGGGCGCGCTGGGCCTGGGTTTCCTGGTCGCGGATCATCGCTTCAATGGGGTCGATGGGGTTTTCTACTGCACTTTCGCCGGGATATTCCAGGTCCACTACCAGGCGATGCCCATACTGTTCATTGGGCGCCAGGGTAAAATGGCGAGGCTCGATGTGTCGGCTCAGTTCCAGCACCACGCGTAGCCCGTCACCGTTACGTACGCCGGTGCGAACGGCGGAAATCGCGCTGCCTTCCAATGGCAAGGTACTCGCATCAGCTGCCATGCGACTATCGTCCAGATCAATCACCAGACGCGCTGGATTGTCCAGAGTGAACACATTAGCCGTGGCCGCCTTGGAAAGATCGAACACCAGGCGCGCATGATCCGGCGCAGCCCACAGACGCATGTTTTCCACATCCGCCGCCCTGGCTTGCGGGACCATGGCCAGCATTGCCAACGTCAAGGAGACAAGACATCCCATCGCACCACTGCGACCAAAAGCGTTGAACTTCACCGTCATTGGTCTGTATCGCTCTTTTGCGTTGGTTGGGAGATCGATTGTTCAAGGCGCATCAGGACGTCTTTTCCCCAAGCGCTTACGCCTTGCAGGGTGATATGACGACCGCCGTCCTGCACTGTCAACGATACCTGTACATCCGCTGGCGGCAACCATCCTTCGCCGCGGCTCGGCCACTCGATAATGCATAAGCTATCTGCATCCAGGAGGTCGCGCCCACCAATGAACTCAAGCTCTTCAGGGTCACCCAAGCGATACAGGTCTAGATGGTACAGCTGGTGCCCATCGATTTCGTAGGGCTCCACCAAGGTATAGGTGGGACTTTTCACCGCCCCCAGGTGACCATGGGCACGCAGGATGCCGCGCGTCAGCGTCGTCTTGCCCGCGCCCAGGTCGCCTTCCAGGTAAACACGCCCCCGGCCTTGCAACACCTTCCCCAACGCTTCGCCAAACGCCACTTGAGCGTCTTCGTCATTCAATTGCACCTGCATGGTGACCGCCTTCAACCCGGGTTGACCAATTCTCGCGCATAGGATGCCAGATCACCGGCCAGCAAACCACGTTCACCCTTTTCGGCAACAGCACGATCAGCGGCCAGCGCATGAATCAGAGTGCCCAGCCAGGCACTTCGTTCAAGGCCCAATTGCTGGGCAAGTAGAGCACCGAGTATGCCACTCAGGGAATCGCCCATGCCACCGCTGGCCATGCCTGGGTTACCGTAGGGACAAACCACCAGGCCGCTGGGTCCGGCAACCAGACTTCCCGCCCCCTTGAGAATCACCACGCCACCACGCCGGCGTTGCAAAGCCAGCGCCGCCGCCGGCCGGTCAGCCTGCACCTCGCCCGCGGAAATACCCAACAGCCGAGCGGCCTCCCCCGGGTGCGGGGTCAATATCCAGTCTTCACGGCGCAGTTCCGGCCAGTGTGTCGCCAACAGATTGAGTCCATCGGCATCGATGACCAAGGGGACGCTGCCTGTCGAACCGCCGTCCTGCAAGGCGCTCTGTAACATCGCCTGTCCCCAGGCTCCTTTTCCCAGGCCGGGGCCGACCACTCGCACATCCGCCTGAGCGGGCAATTCGCCCAGATCCGCCACACCACGTACCCCATGCGCCATGACTTCCGGGCAACGTACCAAGCTCGCCACTACATGTTCCGGCGCCGTTGCCAGGCTTATCTTGCCAGCGCCCAAGCGCGCAGCGGTCTGGGAAGCAAGTATTCCTGCACCTCCCAGGCCCGGTGCACCACCCATTATCAGTACATGGCCCATGTCGCCCTTGTGCGCGGTGCGCTGCCGAGGTGGAAAACTTTCGGCAAGAATTGTTTCATCCAACAACCAGGCGGCAGGAGGAATATCGAAAAACGCCAAGGCCTTGACGCCCAGCGGACGAAAATCCACCTCACCGGTATAGCCCGGCGCCGCCCCTGTGTGCAGCCCCAGCTTGTCGCCGATAAACGTCACCGTGCGGCTGGCCTGTACCGCCACGCCGAGTACTGCGCCAGTATCTGCGGCCAACCCCGAGGGAATGTCGATGGCCAGCACCGGCAAGCCACTCCGATTGAGCGTCTCGATGGCACGCCGAAAATCACCTTTGACCTCACCGTCAAGTCCGGTGCCCAACAAGGCGTCCACCACCACTTCGCCGGTCAGTTCAAGTTCGGGATGCCAGGCCACACAGCCTACGCCCGCCGAGGTAGCCAGTTGCGCCGCACGCCCTGCGTCACCTTGCAGCTCGCTGATTTCCTTGAGTACGATTCTTTGCACCTTCAAGCCAGCCTGCGCCGCCAGCGCAGCCAGCACATGACCGTCGCCACCGTTGTTACCTCCTCCGCATAACACACTGACGGCACGCACCTGGGGCCAACGCCCGCGAAAGCTGTGCCAGGCACTGGAGGCGGCGCGCTGCATCAGGGCGAATCCTTCTATGCCTGCGGCAATCGTGCGTCGGTCGAGCTCACCGACCTGGGCTGCTCGATAGAGCGGGCGAAGCATTGAAGTGCTTAAGCTAGTCACGATATCTCCTCATCCGTGTTTTCTTGGCGTCCAATGCATTAGCATAGCGCGGCTGATTTCATCTAGGTGATGTAGCATGCCTTCCACTGGCTGTATATCCGCTGCCGAGCTCGACCGTCTGGCGGCACTGATCAAGACCTGGGGCCGCGAGCTGGGTTTCCAGCAAGTGGGTATTACCGATATCGACTTGCAGGCGCATGAAGCCTATCTGCAACACTGGCTGGACGCCGGCCATCACGGCGACATGAGCTTCATGGCCAAGCACGGCACCAAACGCACGCGCCCCGACGAACTTGAACCCGGCACAAGGCGCGTGATCAGTGCGCGCATGGATTATCTGCCCCCCGAGGTAGAAACTACCCGGGTATTGGGCCAACCCAAGCGTGCCTATGTATCACGTTACGCTCTGGGGCGTGACTATCATAAGCTGATGCGCAAGCGCCTGGCTCGGCTCGCCCAGCAGATCGAGGCCGAGGTCGGGCGCATCGGTTACCGCGCCTTTGTCGACTCCGCCCCGGTAATGGAGCGCGCCCTGGCTCAGAAAGCCGGTCTTGGCTGGTTCGGCAAGAACGCCATGTTGCTCAACCCCCAGGCAGGCTCGCTGTTTTTTCTTGGCGAATTGTATACCGACCTGCCGCTGCCCGTGGATGCCCCCTTCGAAAAAGACCACTGCGGTAGCTGCAATGCTTGCCGAACCGCTTGTCCCACCGGCGCCATCGTCGATGACAAGGTGGTCGACTCGCGCCGCTGCATTTCCTATCTCACCATCGAGCTGCACGGTGCGATTCCCGAGCGTTACCGGCGCGCCATGGGCAACCGGATTTATGGCTGCGACGATTGCCAACTGGTATGTCCCTTCACCCGCTTCACCCGCGCCAGCCGGGAAGCCGACTTCGCCCCCCGCCATGATCTGGATCGCGCCGAGCTTCTGAGCCTGTTCGCCTGGAGCGAAGAAGAATTTCTCGCCAAGACCGCCGGCAGTGCCATTCGGCGTATCGGTTATGAGCGTTGGCTGCGAAATGTGGCTATTGGCCTGGGCAACGCCCCTTGGAGTACGGCTATTGAAGCGGCACTGATCGCTCGCCGCAGCTATCCCAGCGCCCTGGTGCGTGAGCACGTCGCCTGGGCGCTGGTAGAACAAGACGCCAAACGCCCGGCGCTGATCGCCCATCGCTAGGGTTACTCCTCTTCATCACGCATGCTATCCACACGCAAGAAGGTCTCGCGATAGTGCGCCAGTTCCTCGACTGACTCCTTGATATCTTCCATCGCCAAGTGCACATTGCGCTTTTTGAAGCCGGCGGTGGCCCCAGGGTTCCAGCGTTTGGCAAGCTCCTTGAGAGTGGAGACGTCCAGATTGCGGTAATGGAAGAATTCCAGGAGCTCGGGCATTTCCCGTTCCATGAAACGCCGATCCTGGTGGACACTGTTGCCACACATGGGAGACACCCCTGCCACCGCATAGATTTTAAGAAATGCCAGGGTACGACGCTCAGCTTCAGCGGTATCCACCGTACTTTCCTTGATTCGCGTCACCAACCCTGACTCACCGTGGGTTTTCTGATTCCAGTTATCCATGCCTTCAAGCAGGCTATCCGGCTGTTTGACCGCTAGCACTGGGCCTTCAGCGATGATATTCAAGTCGTTGTCGGTGATTAATGTGGCTATTTCAATGATACGCTCGCGATTGGGATCCAGACCGGTCATTTCCAGATCGATCCATATGAGTACATCCTTGCGCGGCTGGGGGTTATCCGTCATTGGTCAGTGTTCCCGGTTCTTGAAAAGATGGCTTGTGAAAAATGGCCTGGTAGGATGTGTCAGGCCCGATTTCGTCAATCTGAATATTCTCATCATTATAACAGTGAAATGCATTAGCCAACCGCCTGTCCAGACACCATCCCAATCCAGGCAACTCAATCCGCCTTACGCAATTGGCGAGCATCTTCAATGATGCGATAAACCGCCGGCACCAGCACCAGCACGATCAAGGTCACAAAAAGCACGCCAAATCCCAGGCTGATGGCCATGGGAATCAAGAAGCGTGCCTGTAAGGATGTTTCGAAAATCATCGGCGCCAGACCAAAGAAGGTGGTGAGCGACGTAATCAGGATGGGTCGAAAACGGCGGGCGCCGCCAGCCACGATGGCATCGCCGACGTCTCGCCCCTCCTGGCGCAGGTTGTCGACGGCCAGGATATACACCAGCGTGCCGTTGACCACGACCCCGGCCAGAGCCACCAGCCCCATCAAACTTATCAGGCTGAGGTTATAGCCCATCAGGAGATGGCCAATAACGGCGCCGACCACCCCGAAGGGTATGGCAAACATGACCAGCAGCGGCTCCACGTAGCTGCGAAACGCTATCGCCATCAGTGCGTACATGGCCAGTAGCGCCAACAGCATACCCCGGCCCAGAGCCTGCAAGGCATCCTGCTGATCGCGCAACTCACCGGCCAGGCGATAATCAAGCCCCGGCAGCTTATTTAGCAACCCCGGCAGCACTTGGGCCTCCAGATCGGCAATCACTTCATTGGGGGTAATGACACCGGCTTGCACATCGGCAGTGACGGTCAAGGTTCGACGCCCATCAGTACGGGTAATGCTGCGTGGTGACCGGCTTTTTTCGATGATGGCCGCCTGTTCCAGCGGCATCTCCCCGCCGTCAGCAAGCTGGATAAATAGCGTCTCCATGCTATGACGTGTACCACGATCCTCCTCGGGCAGACGCACGAAAATACGCAGTTCATGGCGCCCACGTTGCTGACGCTGCGGCTCGGCGCCGAAAAAAGCCCCCCGTACCTGAGCCAAATCCTGAGGCATCAAGCCCTGTGCATAGCCTGCCGGTGACAGACGCAAATCCAGTTGTCGCTTACCCAATTCCACATCGTCATCGATCTCGATTACCCCAAGATACTGCTCTAATTCAGCAGCCAGGCCACGAGCGGCCTCCTCAAGGCGCTCACGATCCTGATGGGCAAGCTCGATAGCAATGGCCTCACCGCTGGAGGGTCCGACATCGGTACTGAAACGCAAGGTACGCACCCCGGCCAATTCGCCCAATTGCTCACGCCAACGCTCGGCGAAATCCCCCGCGCCCACCTCTCGACGCCCAGCTTTCACCAGAAAAACCTGAACATAGGCGACATGAGCGCCCTCAACCCCTTCTCCCGCATCCATCGCATTTTCTTCGCTCCTTCTACCCAACTGAGCAAAAATCCCTTGGCTGATATTGCCAAGCTCCTCATCCACCTCCTGTGCGCTAGTCATCAGACGCTCTATGGCGGCACGAGTTTGTACAGCGGGGGTTCCAAAAGGAAATTCCAGGCTGACGGTGACCTTATCCCCTTCGATTTCCGGCATGAAGGTAAAACTGATACGTTCACTGGCAACGATTGCCGCCACTACCAGCAAGACAGCCAGACCCAAGGCCAGGGTCAAATAGCGCCATTGGATCGCCAGGCGCAAAAACGGTGTATAGCGCTCGGCGATGAAGCGTTCAAGCGCCTGAGTAAAGCGTTGCTGTAAACGCGAAACCCGGTTGTCGGCAGTTTGACGGCTATGACCGATATGCGCCGGCAGGACGAAAAACGACTCGAACAAGGACAGCAAGAGGATGGGGATCACGATCAGCGGAATATTGCGAAAGAAATCCCCCGAGGTTCCGGGCACGAACAGTAAGGGTAAAAAGGCGATGACCGTGGTGGTTACCGCAAACGTTACCGGCTTGGCCATCTCGTGAACCCCGGCAATCGCTGCATCAAGCGAGCCCAGCCCGCGGTTACGATGGCTGAAGGCCGCCTCTCCCACCACAATGGCATCATCCACCACAATCCCCAAGGCAAGCAGGAAGGCGAACAAAGAAATCATGTTCAGGGAAACATCGAGCAAGGGCATGAAGGCAAATGCGCCCAGGAAGGACACCGCCATGCCCACAGTGACCCAGAAGGCCAGGCGGGGCATTAGAAACAGGCCCAGCAGCACCAACACCAACCCCAGGCCGATCAAGCCGTTACGTACCAATAAGCCCATGCGATCGGCATAGATCTCGGAATTATCATCCCAGCTGAGCAGCTGAACCTGCTCAGGCAGCAGCTGGCGTTGTTGCGCTATTACAGCATGCACCGCCTTGGAAACGTCCATGGGAGTTTGCTGACCCACACGGAAAACATTCAAGCGAATGGCAGGCTGTCCATCCAGAAATGCCTCAAGCTTGTCGGTACTAAAGTCTTCGCGAATTGTGGCAATATCGCCTAATCGAACCTGGGTGCCATCGGCTAGGCTGACCACGGGAATGGTGGCGAATTGCTGCGTGCGGTCACGCTGTTCGGTGATGCGCAGCAAAATGTCACCTCCGCTATCCTGGATTTCGCCGGACGGCAGATCAATGGAAGCCTGGTCGATAAGACCGGCAATCTGCGGCAGGCTCAGGTTATAACGACGAAGGTTGGCTTGAGGCACTTCCACGCTGATTTCCGGCGGTTGCAGACCACCGATTTCCACCCGGCTGATATCAGGGTCGCGCAGCAGTGCCTCACGCAACTGCTCACCGAGGCGATGCAAGGTATCGGGAGAAAGCGGCGCCGAGACCATCAGCGATACCACCTGCACCCTGGGGTCGGGTACCTGAATCACCGGGTCTTCGGCACCGGCTGGAAAGGTGACGATACGCGCCACGGCAGCATCAATATCGGTACGCGCCCGATCCCGATCGGCGCTGGTAAAAAGCTCCGCCACCACGGTGGCCCGGCCTTCGGCGGCAGTGGAAAGAACCCGTTCGACCCCTTCTATGCCACGCACCTCCTCTTCAATCGCCAGCACCACGCCTTGCTCTACCTCTTCGGGAGCAGCCCCGGCGTAAGGCACGGTGATGATGACCTGGTTGGGCTCGATATCGGGAAATACGCTCTGCTCAACATCGAAGGCCAAAAATAACCCACCGATCAGCAGCAGCCCCATCACCAGATTGGCAAAAACCGGATGCCTGGCGGCCCATTCCAGGGGGCTCATCCGAGTAGAGGATTCATTCATTGCCACCCTCCTGCACGCGGCCTTTGGGGGCTTCGTGCCTCACCGCCATGCCTTCGAAGGCAAAAGGCAGCGGACTGAGAACCACCCTTTCACCGCCCTTTAGCCCCGAGCGTACCAGCACGCTTTCGCGGCGGCGCCAGACAATATCCAGATCGCGGACCGCCAAGGTGTTATCCGCCTCGACGACGTAAGCCCGCTTGCCTTCATGCAGCGCCCGGCGTGGCAGCTCGACCAGATTATCCATCCGCGGCCCGATAATGCTCGCTTCAACGAAGGAATCCAGCAATAGCGGGATACCTCTAAGTTCATCGTCGGGATGTTCGAGCCTTAGCGGGTCATCAATGCGGATCAACAAGCGGGCCATGCGTCCTTGTGGGCTGAGATCCCCCAGTAACCGCACGACCTTTCCCCTGCGTGTAAGCGTGCGCTCATCGAGAGGGTAATGGATTTCGACCTCGGCCCCGCTATCCGCCGTGACACCGGGAATAGCGATATGCGCCAGGCGCTCACGCTCGACCGACACCTGCAGCCAGAAATGGCTGGCGGCCACCAGGGTGGCGACGTCCGCCTGGGCACTCACCAACTGACCCAACGCCGCCTGCTCGCGCTCAACCCATCCGGTGAAGGGCGCAGTCACTTCGGTTCGCGAAAGCTGCAGGCGAGCCTGTTCAAGCGCCACACGGGCGGCATCCAGCCGCGAGCGTGCCGTTTCACGTTGCGGCACTCTTAACGCCAGGTCCGGGCTTGCGTCTTGAGAAAATTCGCCACGAAACATTTCCAGCTCACGCTCGGCCACTTTGCCACGCCCGAGCTCAAGACGCAGCTGGGCGTCTGCCTCGATCACCCGAGATTGCTGTTCTTGTACGGCCAAGCGAAAGTCATCGTCTTCTATCCTGAGCAACGCTTCACCCGCCTCAACCACCCCGCCAGGTTCCAGGTCAGGATGAATCCAGTCCAGGCGCCCTGCCACCTGGGGCTGGATGATGACACGGCGGGCCGCGGTGATCGGCCCTTGAACCGCAATTTCGAGCTGATGGGTGCCAGACTCAACGGTGAGCGTTTCCACCAATGGCTCTCTAGGCCCCTCTTCTACCATGGGAGGAGGCTGTTGCGTGAGCATCAGCGCTGCCGCCACGCCTACGGCGGCGAGGATAACCCCTAGCGGCCAAAGCCAGGTTTTGAAATGCTTGCGCCGAGGCGGGTTCATAGCGCGCTCGCTCCGCTGGGAGGTGCTACCCCCTCGGATAGGTCAGCTTCAGCGGCTGAGTAACCCAGGGCACGACAAGTCTGTAAGCGTGAAGCCAGGAGTTCGCGCTGCGCCTCGATCAGCGATTGCTGAACGTGCAGGCGCTGCTGCTGCGCATTGAGCACCCGAAGATAATCCACAACCCCTTGAAGGTAGTAAGTACGTGAAAGCGCCAGAGCACGGTCGGCATCTTCAGCCTGGGCCCGCAGGCTGTTGAGCTGGGAGCGTCGTCCCTGCTCCAACACCAAGCCGTTACCCACCTCCGCCAGAGCGGTGAGATAAGCCTGGGCAAACTGCTCCATGGCTGCTTCGGCCTGGGCATCGGCCATTTCAGCTTGGGCCTTGAGCCGTCCGCCATCGAACACCACAACATTCACTGACCCCAGCAAGTTCCAGAAAATCTGCTCGAAGAGTTCAGTTACCGTGCGTGATTCCCCGAAGGCTTCTGCGGTCAGTTGCACCATGGGTAGCCGTTCCGCCACCGCTGCTGCGGCTTGTTGATCTGCTGCGGCCATGCGCTTTCCAGTAGCGGAAAGGTCGGGTCGCAACTGCAGCAGATTGGCGGGAATGCCCTCCAAGGGCAATGGCATCAATGACGGCAAGCCACGCTCTTGCTGATACACGAACGTTTCTAGCGGGGACTCTCCCAGCAGGATCTGCAATTCATTGGTCACCACCTCTGCCTGCGCCTGTGTCAACGCCAGTTCCCCCTGAATGGCTTCAGTTTGCTGACGCTGCTCCACCACGTCCAAGCCCTGCGCCTGACCTTGCGCGAAGCGTAGCTGAACAAGCTCCAGCATCTGCTCGCGAGCCGCTACTTCCGTTTGAAGCAGGTCGGTAACTTGTCGCATTGCCACAAGCTCGAACCAGCGCTGCGCAACTTCCGCCGAAAGGGTCACCCGTGCAGCCTGTAAATCATCCCAACTGGCATCCGCCTGCAGCGCCGCCGCTTCAGCTTCGCTGGCGACCCGCCCCCAGAAATCCAGTTCGTATTGCATCGCCATACCCAGCCGGTAACGGCTGATGGTGCTATCCATACTCCTGCCGGGAGCAGCCGAGACACCGCCCACAGAAGCCAGACGACTGCGAGAGGCACTACCTTCCAGATTGAGGCTGGGCAAACGTGAAGCACCGGCGGCACGGGCCGAGGCTTGTGCTTCACGCAGATTGGCTCGGGCGATGGACAGGTCGTGATTATTCTTCAGAGCGCGAAGGGTCAGGCTTTTCAATGGGCTAGGCAGGTAGGCCTGACACCATTCACCCAGCTGCTGGGATTGCACTGTGGGTAACGCCGCCGTTTCCGGCAGTGGCGCCTGCAGATCCACACTGCCTTGCCGAGCACAGCCGGTGACCAACAGGGTGACCAACATGACGAAGCGCATCCCGTGCTGCATTGTAGCTAATCCATCAATTCATGAGATTTACGGTGGGTTACTTTTCACTGAAACACGCTATTGCGCGCTCATGGAGCAACATAATGCATATTAATGAATAAACAAGCTGTCGTTTTGACGCCCAGTGCGATCACAGCAGGACAGTCGGCATAATTGGTGGTTACAATGCTGCTACTGTAACGACCCTTCGGGTAATCATGAGCAAACGCAAACTTAGCCGTCAGCAACGCTGGCGTGTCGAAAAGATCCAGGCCGAACGCGCCAAGCGGGCGGAAAAGCTCGACGTCAAAGAGACCGACAAGCTCGCTGCCGGTGAATACGGCGCCGAGCAGACCGGTCGTGTCGTCGCCCATTTCGGCCGCACCCTGGAAGTTCACGATACCGACGGCTCCCCGGTGCGCTGCCAACTGCGCGCTAATCTTGACGGTCTGGTCACCGGCGACAGGGTAATCTGGCGGGCCGCCAATGACGGCTCCGGCGTAGTGGTGGCGCAGTTACCGCGCGATACCGCCTTGAAGCGCCCAGACGCGCGCGGCCAGCTCAAGCCGGTGGCCGCCAATGTCGATCAACTGCTGATCGTCTTTGCCGTGGAACCGGCGCCGCATGCCAACTTGATCGACCGCTACCTGGTCGCCGCCGAAGCGACCGGCATTCCCCCGGTACTGGTACTCAACAAGACCGACCTTCTCCCCGAAGATGGTGGTGAACTGGGACGCTTGCTTGAACGCTACCGCGAGATTGGTTATCCGGTGGTACGCACCACCACCGCCACTGAAAACGGCCTGGACGAGTTGCGCCAGTTGCTGGCAGGGCGCACCTCGGTATTCGTCGGCCAGAGCGGGGTGGGCAAATCCTCGTTGATCGATCTTCTGCTGCCCGATGAGCAACTGCGCATCGGTGCGCTCTCCGAAGATTCACGCAAAGGCACCCATACCACCACCACCGCCCGGCTCTACCCACTGACCGGCGGTGGCGTCGAAGAAGGCGACTTGATCGACTCTCCCGGGATTCGTGAGTTCGGCCTGATTCACCTGGACGAGCAGGCAGTCACCGAAGGTTTCATCGAATTTCATCCTTTTCTGGGCTACTGTCGTTTCCGCGACTGTCGCCATCGGCATGAGCCGGGCTGCGCACTGCTCGAAGCCGTTGAGGCGGGCAAAATTCATCCTGAACGCTTTGCCAGCTATCGCCGCATACTCGATAGTCTAGAGGCAGGCCCCAGCCCACTCTGAACCGCTTTCCAGGAGACTGCCAGATGAGTTCCGAAACCAACGTCTTGCCGCTAATCATTGAACCCGAACAGCTCCAGGAACACCTGGACGAGCCGTCGCTGTTGATCATCGATGTGCCCTCGAATGCTGACAGTTATGCCCAGGGCCACGTACCCGGCGCGGTATTTCTGGACTTTCGCCAGCTGATGCGCGGTGAAGGCCCAGTGCCCAACGAGGTGCCGAGCGAAGACGCCTTGTCACGCCTGTTCAGCAGTCTCGGCCTGACCCGCGACACCCATGTGGTGGCCTACGACGACGAAGGCGGTGGCTGGGCGGCACGACTTCTCTGGACGCTGGAACTGATCGGCCATAGCCGTTATTCCTACCTCAATGGTGGCATTCATGCCTGGCGCGATGCCGGCCTGCCCCTGGAATCTCAGCCCAACACGCCCACACCGAGCGACTATGACGCCGAGATTCTCAATCCGCAGGTCGCAATTGACCGCGACGAGATTAAGGCACGGCTCAACGACAGGGATTTTGCGGTATGGGATGCCCGCTCACCGGCCGAATATGACGGCGAACGGGGCAACAACAAGCACCTTGGGCACATTCCCGGTGCGGTGAACATGGACTGGGTCGCCGCCATGGATCGCAACCGCGCATTGCGCATTCGCGACTACGCGGAACTGGTCACGGAACTGGAAGTCATGGGCCTGACGCCCGACATGGAAATTGCCACCCATTGCCAGAGTCACCATCGCAGCAGCTTCACCTGGCTGGTAGGTCGTGCCCTAGGATTTGACAAGATTCGCGGCTATGCCGGCTCCTGGGCCGAGTGGGGCAACCGCGACGACACGCCTATCGAAAAGTAAGGGTTATCGTGCGCGACAATTTAACGACCAATCATTCGAAAAATCCGCTGCTAAGGAACACCCTGCCGGGGAAGCTGTTTTCCCTGATCCAGTATCCCCTGCCCCATCACGCCATTTCTCGTGCGGTGGGGCGGCTGGCCGACTGTTCCACGCCCTGGCTCAAGAATGCGCTGATCAAGGCATTCATCAAACGCTTCAATGTCGACATGAGCCAGGCGCTGGAGCCCGACCCCACCGCCTACGCCACTTTCAACGCCTTCTTCACCCGGGTGCTGAAAGCGGATGCGCGCCCGCTTGAAGAGGGGCTACTCTGCTCCACCGATGGCACGCTTTCGCAATACGGAAAGCTCGAGGACGGGCAGCTGGTGCAGGCCAAGGGCCATCGGTTTTCCGCGCAGACGCTGCTCGGCGGTGACCCCGCCCTGGCCGAAGAGTTCAGCAAGGGCAGCTTCGCCACGGTGTATCTCTCGCCGAGCAATTATCATCGTGTGCACATGCCGCTCACCGGGACATTGCGCGAAACCATCTACGTCCCCGGTCGGATCTTTTCGGTCAACCAGGCCACCGCCGCCAACGTGCCCAATCTATTTGCGCGCAACGAACGCCTGGTGTGCATTTTCGATACCCAGCACGGCCCCATGGCCATGGTGCTCGTCGGCGCGATGATCGTCGCAGCGATCGAAACCGCCTGGGCCGGCCAGGTAACCCCGCTTTCCGGCACGCCCCAGCGCACGCGATTCGACCGGCCCATCCAGTTGGAAAAAGGCGAGGAAATGGGGCTATTCAAGCTAGGCTCCACGGTAGTGACCTGCTTCGCCAATCCGGTGGAATTTGCCGATCTTTCCCCCAACAGCATGGTGCAGATGGGCCAGTCGATAGGCAGGATTAACGACTAACTTTCAATAATTAACCGCTAACAGCGAGGCGTGGCAAAGGCCATGACCTCGGCCACGCTGTTCTTGCCTAGTGCCAGCTGAATCACCCGGTCGATACCCAGCGCCACCCCGGCGCCTTCGGGCAGGCCGTGCTCCAGCGCCGCCAACAAACGACTATCGACATCCACCTCGGGCAAGCCGAGTGCTCGGCGCTCGCGATTGTCTTCGGCAAAGCGGGTGCGTTGCTCCTCGGCATCGGTAAGCTCATCGTAACCGTTGGCCAGTTCCAGCCCTGCCAGGTACAGCTCGAAGCGTGACGCCACCCAGGCGCCGTCTTCAGGGTCCTGATGGCGACGTGCCAGTGCCGCCTGGCTGGCGGGATAATCCACCACGACGCTGAGTTCGCCCTGGCCCAGCCGAGGCTCGATGACCAGGCTCATCAACAGATCAAGGCAGGTATCGCGGCTTTCTCCGCTCATGTCGGTGCCGGCATGCCGGGAAGCCAGCTTCCCAAGTACCGCAGTACTGGCGCTGAAAGGGTCGACGGCCAGATATTCGCGAAACAGATCGCGATAGCGATAGTGGCTCACGGGACCGGGCGATTGCGGTAGTAACCGAACGATCAAGGCGGCGGATTCCTTGATCAGCTGGTTCAGCGAAAACCCTGGCCGGTACCACTCCAGCATGGTGAATTCGATATTGTGGCGCCGCCCGACTTCGCCATCACGGAAGCTTTTCGCTAACTGAAAAATCGCCCCGCTACCGGCGGCCAACAGCCGCTTCATGTGAAATTCCGGTGAGGTCTGCAACCACAGGCGTTCAGGGCCTTCGGGGGTGGTGGCAGTAACCTTGAGCGAGGCCAGCTGCACATCGGTGCTGCCACCATGCCCCAGTACCGGCGTTTCCACTTCCCACACATCACGCTCAGCGAAAAACGCCCGCACCTCGCCCAACAGGCGAGTGCGGGCGCGCAGCGTTTCTAGCGTGGCAGTGGGTTGCCAATCAAGCATCAGGCGCGGGAAACGTAATCGCCGCTACGGGTGTCTATTTTCAACACTTCACCCTGGTTGATGAACAGCGGCACTCGCACTACCGCACCCGAGGAAAGCGTGGCCGGCTTGGAACCGCCCTGGGCGGTATCGCCTTTCAAACCGGGGTCGGTTTCGACCACTTCCAGCTCGATGAAGTTGGGCGGGGTGACGGAAATGGCCTTGTCGTTCCACAGCGTGATGGTATAGGGCACCTGTTCCTTGAGCCATTTGGCGGTATCGCCCAAGGCTTTCTTTTCCACAGCGTACTGCTCGAAGGAGCCGTCGGTTTTCATGAAATGCCACATGTCACCGTCGGTATAGAGATATTCCATCTCCAGGTCCATGACATCGGCGGCTTCCAGCGAATCACCGGATTTGAAGGTACGCTCACCCACGCGGCCGGTCATCAGGTTGCGCAGCTTGACGCGGTTGAACGCTTGGCCCTTGCCCGGCTTGACCAGCTCGTTCTCGACGATAGAACAAGGATCGCCGTCGAGCATGACTTTCAAACCGCCCTTGAATTCATTGGTAGAATAGTTCGCCATATTGCCCTCGATAAATATTCAGCGAAGTTCAAGCTTCGCCCGTAATGACTGGTGCGCCGCATGATAACCCGAAGCCCCGCCAATGTGCAGACCAAGACTCAGGTAGTCGCCAGTGATGCACCGCCTCCCGCCAGCTGGCAGCGCCAGCTGGCGGGAGCCATTCGCGACCCTCGCGAGCTGTGCCGACGCCTTGGGCTTGAACCAAACTGGCTGCCCGGCGCCGAGCAAGGCCATGCCTTGTTCGAGATTCGCGTTCCCGAAGCATTCGCTGCCCGTATGCGCCCAGGCGACCCTTTCGACCCCTTGTTGCGCCAGGTGCTGCCACTCAACGAGGAAAGCCTTGCCACCCCCGGCTATGTCAACGACCCTCTTGCCGAAGCCGAGCATCGACCAGCCAGCGGGCTGATTCACAAATACCCGGGGCGAGTGTTGTTGATTGCCAGCCCTGCTTGCGCGGTCAACTGCCGCTACTGTTTTCGTCGCCATTTTCCCTATGCGGAAAATTCGCCCTCTCGTGCCGAATGGCAACAAGCCCTGGACTACTTGCGCGATGACACCTCGATCAATGAAGCGATTCTTTCCGGCGGCGACCCCCTGGCGGCCAACGACCGTCAACTCGGATGGTTAGTCGAGCAGCTTGAAAACATCCCGCATATAAAACGGCTGCGCATTCACACCCGCTTGCCGGTGGTGATTCCCGAGCGCATCGACGACGCCCTGCTCGGCTGGCTGAGCGGCACCCGCTTGCAAAAAGTCATGGTGCTGCATATCAATCATGCCCAGGAAATCGATACGCCAGTGGTCGCGGCTTGCAAGCGACTGAAGGAGGCAGGCGTGACGCTACTCAACCAGAGCGTTCTGCTGCGCGGCGTCAACGATGACAGCGATACCCTGGCAATCCTTTCCGAGCGTCTGTTCGATGCCGGGGTGCTGCCCTATTATCTGCATGTGCTCGACCCGGTGACGGGCGCCGCCCATTTCAATGTCCCGGACGACGAGGCTCGCGAGCTGGTCGCAAGCCTGAGGGTCAAACTGCCGGGATTTCTGATGCCGCGCCTGGTGCGCGAGATCCCCGGCGAATTGAGCAAGACGCCGCTTTAACATAGAAGCACAAATTCAATGACGGCATGCCACCTGTGGTCGCGGAAGAAAAACTTGAAACACTGTCTGGGATAAGTGGACCACTACAGTTTGGCTAACGCACGGTTTGCACGCTTAAAACATAGCCGCACAACAGGCACCAACAGCCACAGCAACGGTGTGAGTAGCCAGCGATAGACAAACCGCGCAATGATCAGTACCGGCAATAGCACGATCAGCCAGATAAGAAACTGGCCGAACCATACCGGCCAGCCGAGCCAGCTTGAGAGATTGGCGCCTAACGCGCTCACCAGACTGGGGTGGCGAATCACCACATAGGCCGTGGTCGCCACCGCCGCGACTTTGGCCATACGCGGCAAGGCCGCGAAACGACCGCCAGTGGCCAACGCGCCTTGGCGCAAACCAGTGCGAGCGCCCTGTGCTTCCATATTGCCCACCCGAGTGGCACGGGCGGCTCTTCCCACCCGCAGCACCTTGACGGTGCTGGCCATCACTAACAGATCCATACCCGCCCAGCCGAGATCGCCTGAGCCAATCGCTTCACCTCGCCGCCACTGGCTTTCCAAATCGCGCAGGCCACTGGTGAAGAAGTCGCTGACCCCCGTCACCACTCGCTCACCCTGTAACCACTCCACCCGGCCTTGGTCGCTTACCACAAACTGGTTAAGCAGCGCGTGGCCATTGTCGTTGAGTAGCGCAATTCCCATTTGGCCACGGCGGTAAGGGGTCAACTGCGCATTCGTGGATACACCCTCATTACTCCACCAGCGGCTGACTTGCCGATAGCGCTCACCAATCCAGTGTTGCGCGCTCAGCGTAGCCACATCATGAGTACGGAAGTAGCTCACAGGGAGCACAGTATCGGCGCCAAAGCGTACCAGCACCCGCTGAAATTGAGGTAACAGGCCGTACTCCAGCAACACTGCGCGGGCCACATCTCCATAACGCAACATCGCCAGAGAAGCGCTCATCCATAATGCCTGCTCTGAGGCGTAGCCGAGAAACAGCGCGTTGATCTCCGGCGATTCCTGTGCAAGCGTCGGCGCTAGCGCAGGGAGTGCCCGCTGCGCCTCAAGGCGTACCAGCCTGGCCTCGAACGGCTCGTGAGAGGCTGCGGCTGAAAACATCGCCGCTGCCACGATGGCTACCACTACTGTCAACCACCCAGTACGTATCACCCGCCCAATACGCATGACCGTTTCTCCCGTTGAGGCTTTGCTATCAGGCTATTTAACAGACTTTATCGCCACGGCCTATTTATGCAAATGACACGCTAAATTGACAATTTTTAAAAATCCAGCAATTTGCGCAGATATGATGAGCAAATTGCCGAACAGCATGATCCAACCTATACTTTGATGACATGCCAGGTGAAAGGGAGCGCTTCGATGGAAGGTACCGATGTGGTGGAAAGTGAAGTCATCGCGCTAATGGGCGGCTCCGTAGGCACACGCTCGGATGAGCTGATCCGCAAAGGTGTACCGCTCGATGCGCTTGATCGACTACGTAAAGAGCACGGCATTGATGCATACGGTGCTGGGATCATTAATCGCCGCACTCATGATCACCGACGCTCCAAAGGAAAGCCACTGACACAAGACGAGGGCGACCGCCTCTACCGCACGAGTAGAATTGTCATTCTTGCCGAAGAGGTATTCGGCAACCGTGAAAAAGCGATTCGCTGGTTAGAGAAACCTCGCCGTGCGTTAGGGGGAATAAGTGCTTTAGCGGCAGTGACCACTACCCCAGGCTATGAAGCGGTAGAAGAGCTTCTTCAGCAGCTTCACTATGGTTTTACGGCGTGATCAAGGTGCTGTGGCGCATTTCAAACCATACAGATCTTTCGGGCATCGGGGGCACCATCACAGCTGGCCGCTGGCATCATAAAGGCCAGCCGGTGGTGTATCTGGCTGACTCACCGGCCACCGCACTGCTTGAAGTGCTCGTTAACTTCGAAATGAGCATTGATGAGCTACCCGATCGCTTCACGCTACTGCGCGTTGAGCTACCGCCAACAACCAGCGAAGCGTCTATTTATAATGACTTGCCAGAAATCTGGCATCAGCAACAGCACCTGACCCGCTCGCTAGGTACAAATTGGCTGAATGAAAGTAGCTCTTTACTGCTCAAAGTACCCACGGTGATTGTGCCGCATAACTGCAACTATCTTTTTAACCCACGGCACCCGGAAGCCAGCCTTGCCGCACTTTCAGTTGAGCAGTTTCCTCTCGATTCCAGGTTGATGAGTTAGCAGGATAGTGAGCATTCGCCTCTGCACTTGGCAGTGAGCTAGCGGCTATCCAGCCAACTAAGCAGCTCACGCAGGACATCCTCCACAGGTAGACCTGATTACGCTTATGGCTCAGCCATTTTCAGCAGTCGGTAAGGCATCGGCGGCGTTTTTACTGCCACCGCGAGAAAGCGCGGGATCATGGCCTTGAGGTCATAGCGTCGATTGAAGCGGTACTCGAACTCGGCCGGGTAGCGAGGGGCGTGCTGCCCACGGATGGCATTTGCCGCAGTCGGGACATACGAACCCCTTGGGTCAACAAAGCCGGTAGAGGATCGCACGGCATTGCTCTTCCGTGCCGTACTGTTCGATCAAGGCCGGCAGCGACAGGCCGGGTTGGAACTGGAAAGGGTTGCGAAAAATTCCGATAACTCATTGATAATAAAATTTTTTTAATTGAAGCTCAAGGCTGACCTGATGGCTGACTGAGGTGAGTAATCAGGAAAACTTTTTGAACTCAGAAAAAGAACTTCTGATATGTCTGGAAACGACAGCCCTTTCGGGCTGTCGTTTTTCGAGCATGCTTAGTCAGCATGTTGCGCTACGAAACCAGCGTTTCAGCCGTGACGTTGGCCGCCGGTAGCTGATTTGAACGGTGGCGGTTGATCGCACTCAACACCCCTTTCATCGAAGCGCTGGTGATACTTTCGTCTGTGCCCACGCCGAAGACCGCCTTGCCTTCGATACGCACTTCCACATAGGCGATGGCTTCGGCATCGGCGCCCTGGCCGCGAGAGTGCTCATGATAATCGATGATTTCCACGTCATGCCCGGCGGCGGCCAGCGCCTTGATGAAGGCGGCCAGCGGGCCGTTGCCTTCACCCTGCAGCGACTGACGCTCGCCATTGGACTCGATCATGGCTTCCAGGGTGACTTTGGGGCTATCCGGCTCGGATGACAGGCGATGATTGACCAATGCCATCGGACGGTCCTGCTCCAGGTACTCGTCGGCGAACGCTTGGTAAATCATCTGAGAGGTGATCTCCTTGCCGGTGCGCTCGGCGACTTCCTGCACCACCTGGCTGAACTCCATGGACAACCGGCGTGGAAGCTCGATGCCGTGCTCCTGTTCCAGCAGGTACGAGACCCCGCCTTTGCCGGATTGGCTATTGACGCGGATCACGGCTTCGTAGGAACGCCCCACATCCAGAGGATCGATGGGCAGATAGGGCACCGCCCAGATTGCCTCAGGGTCTTCACGGCGGGCGGCCATGCCTTTCTTGATCGCATCCTGGTGGGAGCCGGAAAAAGCGGTGAATACCAGATCGCCCACGTAGGGGTGGCGTGGATGCACCGGCAGCTGGTTGCAATATTCCACTTCACGCATGACCGGGGTGATATTGGAAAAATCCAGCTGGGGATGCACGCCCTGGGTGTACATATTCATCGCCAGCGTGACGATATCCACGTTACCGGTACGCTCGCCATTGGCGAACAAGGTGCCTTCAACCCGGTCGGCACCGGCCATCAAGGTCAGCTCGGCGGCGGCCACCCCGGTACCCCGGTCGTTGTGCGGGTGCACACTGACGATCAGGCTTTCGCGGTTATTGACGTGGCGGCAGAACCACTCCACCTGGTCGGCATAATTGTTGGGGGTGGCGACTTCCACGGTGGCCGGCAGATTGACGATCATGCGGTGCTCGGGCGTGGGCTGATAAGCGTCCATCACCGCTTCCACGATCTTCACCGCAAAATCCATCTCGGTGGTAGTGAAAAGCTCCGGCGAGTACTGGAACGTCCAGTTGGTTTCCGGCGCCTCGAGCATGCGCTTTCGAATCTGCCGGGTGGCGTCTACCGCAATCTCGACACATTCGGACTTGTCGACATTGAACACCACGCGACGGAACATCGGGTCGGTGGCGTTATACACATGCACGATGGCGCTCTTGGCGCCCTTGAGTGCCTCGAAAGAGCGATCGATCAGATGGGTACGTGCCTGGGTCAATACCTGAATGGTGACGTCCTCGGGGATCCGGTCTTCCTCGATCAGGGTGCGCACGAAATCGAAATCGGTCTGCGAGGCCGAAGGAAAGCCCACCTCGATCTGCTTGAAGCCGATCTTCACCAGCAAGTCGAAAAAGCGTTGCTTGCGCTCCTGGTCCATGGGGTCGATCAGCGACTGGTTGCCGTCACGCAAGTCGACACTGCACCACTGGGGCGGGGTTTCGATGCGCTTGCTCGGCCATTGACGGTCGGGCAGGTCAATGGCGACGAAGGGACGATATTTCTTGGAGGGATCAGACAACATCATGGCGGCTCTCCTGATTAAACGGTAGCGAAATAGGGCTGGGAATAGGGCTGGGAATGCGCTGGCGGCGCAGACCAAAAACGCCCCATCGCAACAATGTGCGAGGGGGCGCGAGAGTCAAACGATGAACAGCCCGAGCGGCTATTCATGCAGCAAGATCGGGAGAATCGGGTGGCACAGGTTGAAATAGTGAAAGTGATGTAAGACATTGAAAACCTCGCAACTGATAAAACAAACGACAATGCAGAAGGCATTGCCCGGCGCTTGAAGCTTCAGCGGCGGGCTAGTAGTCGTAGGTCTAGTGCGAGGCGGTTCAATGGGGTAGTCATACCCCTTAGAAAATCAGTCTGGGCGATACTTGTCAAGACTCTTTTTCTCTATCCCGACCGCCGTCTTGCACAGCCGGTGTTTTCCAGGCCGCTTCCATCCGGTCGAGCTGAGCTTGCAAGGCCCGGACATCGTCGCGTAGACCGTGCATCTCGGCCACTTCACCTTCCCCGCTTTCCAGCTCTATCTGAGCGCTCTCCTTTTGCATGACATCCAGCACAATCCCGATCATCATATTGAGGAAAATGAAAGCATTGAGAAAGATGAAAGTAAGAAAGAAGATCCAGCTGTAGGGGTAATCTTCCATTACCGGATACATCACCGCAGTGGCCCAACTCTCGAACGTCGCCACCTGAAACAGCGTAAGCATGGCTAGGGAAATATTGCCCCAAAGCTGCTCGTCCACGTCATTGAACAGGAAGCTGCCGATGGCGCCGTAGATGTAAAAAATGATGAACATCAACAGCACTACGTAGCCCATGCGGGGAATCGACTTGACCAGGGCCGCCAGCAACATGCGCAACTCAGGGATCATCGACACCAGCCTCAGCACCCGGAAAATCCGCAGCAGGCGCGCCAACAGCACCATTTCCGAATCATCCATGGGAATCAGGCTGGCGGTAACGATCAGAAAATCGAACACATTCCAGCCCTGCTTGAAAAAGCGCAGCAGGTTGGGTTCGGCGGCCATACGGATCAATATCTCGATCAGGAAAAACACCGTAACCGCGACATCCAGGTACAGCAGCCACTGCTCGAAACGCGTGGTTTCCTCGTAGGTCTTGGCGCCGATCATCAGCGCCGAAATGACGATGATCGAAATCACCCCTATCTCGAACAGCTTGTTCGAGCGCAGGCGCTCAAGGCGCCCCTGCCAACTGATGAAGGGCTCGTTTTTTGGCGCTTCGCTCACCGCTTACTCCTCCAGATCGACTTGACGATAGCCGATCAAGTACAACACTGCGTCGATTCCCAAGGTTGAAATCGCCTGCCGTGCCTGGGCACGTACCAGCGGCTTGGCGCGAAACGCAATCCCCAGCCCAGCCTTGGCCAGCATCTGAAGATCATTGGCGCCATCGCCGACAGCAATGGTCTGCTCCAGGCTGAAGCCTTCCCGGTGAGCAATTTCTTCCAGCAATACCGCCTTGCGGCTGGCATCCAGTATGGGTTCACGCACCTCACCGGTGACCTTGCCGTTCTCGATGACAAGTTCGTTGGCATGAATCTCGTCGAAACCGAGCTTTTCCTGAAGATGGCGGGCGAAATAAGTAAAACCGCCGGAGAGAATCGCGGTGCGATACCCCAGGCGCTTGAGGTGGCGCATCAAGCGTTCGACTCCATCCATGAGCGGCAGGTTCTCGGCGATATCGGCAAGCACCGACTCATCCAGGCCCTTGAGCTTACTCATGCGTTGGCGAAAACTCTGCTGGAAATCCAGCTCGCCGCGCATGGCGCGCTCGGTGATTTCCGCCACCTCATCGCCGACGCCGTGGCGCCGTGCCAACTCGTCGATCACTTCAGCCTGGATCAGGGTGGAGTCCATATCGAAACACACCAGGCGACGATGACGGCGCCAGATGGAGTCCTCCTGCAGAGCGATATCCACGCCGTGCTGAGCCCCCAGTGCCAAGGCCTTTACGCGCAGGGCATCCAGGTCGACGGCTTCGCCGCGCAGCCAGCATTCCACGCAAGCACCCAGTTCGGGGGGTTCGCCATCCAGCGGCTCCCGGCCGGAAAGCCGATGGATCAGCTCCACCGTCAAGCCGAACTCGGCAGTCAGGGCGCCTACTTCGGCCAGGATGCCGGCGGGCAGGCGTGGCGCGAGTAGCGTCAAAATCAAACGCGGCTGGCTGGCCTCACTGCTCCAGCGATAATAATCCTCGGCACTTACCGCAATCGCTTGCACATCCAGCCCCAGGGCATCCCCGGCGTCACTGAGAGCGGCTTCAAGAGCACTGTCGTGATCCAGCCCCACCAAGGCTTCCAGTGACAGCATGCCGAACGTCACGCTCTGATTGATATCCAGAAGCCGCGCACCACTGCCGGCCAGTGCCTTGCCCAACCCCGCCAGCTGGCCGGGACGCGCCATGCCGGTGGCGCGAATCAACAGACGTTTTGCCATGGGTTAGTCCCCTGCCTCAATTCGATCCACTTTCTGAAAGCCACGCGGCAGTTTACTGCCTCGCCGGCCACGTTCACCGCGATAATATGCCAGATCCACTGCTTTCAGGGTCAATTTGCGCTTGCCGGCATGCAGCACCAAGGCCGCATTCCGGGCCAGCACCGTGATATCACGCACAAATTCTTCGCGCCGCGCCGCCCTCGGCCCGGGAATATCCAGCATCTTGTTGCCCTTGCCTTTGGCCATTTGCGGCAAGTCATCCAAGGGGAACAACAGCAGACGCCCTTCGTTGGAAACCACCGCCACCCACAAGGCTCGGGCTTCGTCCTCAGCCGCGCCCTCAACCTGAGGCACCGGTACGGGTGGCAGCACATTGCACCCCTTGGGCACACTCAGCACGGCCTTGCCCGCCTTGTTCTTGCCGGTCAATGCCTCGAGTGTCGCGATAAAGCCGTAGCCACCGTCGGATGCCAGCAGGAAGCGGCTTTGCGCAGGCCCCAACATCAATCCCGTCATTTGCGCCCCGGCCGCCACATTGGCCCGGCCGGTCACCGGTTCGCCCTGGCCGCGCGCACTGGGCAGGTTATGTGCTGCCAAGGTATAGGCGCGGCCGGTGTCATCGAGCAGCACCAAGGGTTGGTTGGTCTTGCCACGAGCGACCAGGTGAAAGCGATCCCCGGCCTTGTACGAAAGCCCTTCGGGGTCGATATCATGGCCCTTGGCGGCGCGAATCCAGCCCTTTTCCGAGAGCACCACGGTGATCGGATCGGCGCCCAGCAATTCCACTTCGGAAAGCGCCTTGGAATCTTCACGTTCGACCAGCGGCGAGCGGCGAGCATCGCCATGCTCCTTGCCTGCCGCACGAATTTCCTTCTCGATCAGGTTGGTCAGTTTGGCTTCGCTGCCGAGCAAGGCGCTCAAGCGCTTGCGCTCGGTTTCCAACTCATCCTGCTCACCGCGAATCTTCATTTCCTCGAGCTTGGCGAGATGGCGCAGGCGCAGCTCCAGAATCGCTTCCGCCTGACGATCGGAAAGCGCGAATGCCTTTATCAGTTGTGCCTTGGGCTCGTCTTCTTCGCGAATGATCCGAATGACCTCGTCGAGATTGAGGTAGGCGGTCAGCAAGCCTTCCAGAAGGTGCAGGCGGTCTTCCACCTTGCCCAGCCGATGCTCGAGACGCCGACGCACCGTGCTACGGCGAAAACGCAGCCATTCTCCCAGCATGACGGGTAGCGACATGACGCTTGGTCGGCCGTCCAGCCCGATCACGTTCATGTTGACGCGAACACTCTTTTCCAGGTCGGTGGTGGCGAAGAGGTGCGCCATCAGCGCCTCGACATCCACACGATTGGAGCGCGGCTCGATCACCAGGCGAGTGGGTTCTTCGTGGGTCGATTCATCACGCAGGTCGGCCACCATGGGCAGCTTCTTGGCATTCATCTGGGCGGCGATCTGTTCCAGAATCTTGGCACCGCTGACCTGATGCGGCAGCGAGGTGATCACGATATGGCTGCCTTCGCGCACATAACGCCCGCGCAGTTTCACCGAACCACGCCCGCTTTCGTAAAGTTTTTTCAGATCGCTGGGGGGCGTGATGATTTCCGCATCGGTGGGAAAGTCCGGCGCCGGCAGGAATTCCATCAGATCCGTGGTGGTCGCCTCGGGATGGCGCAGAAGATGACAGGTCGCCTCGACCACTTCGGACACATTATGCGGCGGAATGTCGGTGGCCATGCCCACGGCGATACCGGTGCCGCCATTGAGCAACACATGCGGCAAGCGCGCCGGCAACACTACCGGCTCATTCATGGTGCCGTCGAAATTGGGCGTCCAGTCCACCGTGCCCTGGCCGAGCTCGGCCAGCAATACTTCGGCGAACCGGGAAAGCTTGGCTTCGGTATAGCGCATGGCGGCGAACGACTTGGGATCGTCCGGACTCCCCCAGTTGCCTTGGCCGTCCACCAGTGGATAGCGGTAGCTAAACGGCTGCGCCATCAACACCATGGCTTCATAGCAGGCGCTGTCACCATGGGGGTGAAACTTGCCCAGCACATCGCCCACCGTGCGCGCCGATTTCTTGTACTTGGCGCTGGCGTTCAACGCCAGCTCGCGCATGGCATAGATGATACGCCGCTGCACCGGCTTCATGCCGTCGCCGATATTGGGCAAGGCCCGATCCAGAATCACGTACATCGAATAGTCGAGGTACGCCTTTTCGGTGTAGTCACGCAGGGAAAGACGTTCGACGTCACCCTCCGCCACTTGAATATCCATTACCATGAATCGTTAGACCTCGATATCTGCCAGGTTGCCGTAGTCTTCCAGCCAGCGCTTGCGGTCGCTGGCGCGCTTCTTGGCCAGCAGCATGTCCATCATTTCCATGGTGCCGTCGCCAACTTCCTGGGTAAGTTGCACCAATCGACGGGTATCCACCGCCATGGTGGTTTCACGCAACTGCAGCGGGCTCATTTCACCCAACCCCTTGAAACGCTGGACGTTGGGCGTGCCGCGCTTTTTCTCCAGTTTCTTGAGAATCGCCGCCTTTTCGCTTTCATCCAGGGCGTAATGCACTTCTTTGCCCAGATCGATGCGATACAACGGCGGCATGGCCACGAAGACGTGACCGGCATCCACCAGGGCGGGAAAGTGGCGCACGAACAGCGCGCATAAAAGCGTGGCGATATGCAGGCCGTCGGAGTCGGCGTCCGCCAGAATACAGATCTTGTGATAACGCAGCTTTTCCAGGTCGGTGCTTCCCGGGTCGGCACCAATCGCCACGGCGATATCATGCACCTCCTGGGAGCCGTAGATGTCGTGAGTCTCGACTTCCCAGGTATTGAGTATCTTGCCGCGCAGCGGCAGGATCGCCTGAGTCTCGCGGTTACGGGCCTGCTTGGCGCTGCCGCCGGCGCTGTCGCCTTCGACCAGAAACAGCTCACCCTGGGAGGGGTCCTGGCTGGAGCAGTCCGCCAGCTTGCCGGGCAAGGCGGGTCCCGACGTGACCTTCTTGCGCGCCACTTTCTTGGCTTTTTTCTGACGCCGCTGGGCGGCATTGATCACCAGCTCGGCCAGCGCCTCGGCCTGGTCGACATGATGATTGAGCCACAGTGAAAAGGCGTCCTTGAGCACGCCGCCCACGAAGCCTGAAATAGTGCGCGACGACAACCGCTCCTTGGTCTGGCCGGCGAACTGGGGGTCGAGCATTTTCACCGAGAGCACGAACGAGGCCCGTTCCCACAGATCATCGGCGGTAAGCTTGATGCCTCGCGGCAACAGGCTGCGAAATTCGCAGAACTCGCGCAGTGCATCGAGAAGCCCGGCCCGAAAGCCGTTGACGTGGGTGCCGCCCTGGGGCGTAGGGATCAGGTTGACGTAGCTTTCGGTGAGCGGTTCGCCGCCTTCCGGCAGCCACTGGATCGCCCAGTCGACACCATGTTCATCGTCGCTGAAATGCCCGACAAAAGGCTCCGCCGGCAACACCTCATAGCCATCGGTTGCCTGGGCCAGATAGTCGCGCAAGCCATCGGCGTATTCCCAGACGGTGTCGTTGCCTTCGGCGTCACGCAGCGTGACCTTGAGGCCGGGACATAACACCGCCTTGGCGCGCAATAAATGGCGTAAGCGCGCCAGAGACACTTTGGGGCTATCGAAATAGCTCACATCCGGCCAGAAACGTACCAGGGTGCCGGTCATGCGCTTGGGAGCCTTGCCGATCAGCTCCAGCTCACGGACCTTTTCCCCGTGTTCGAAGGCAATCGCATGTCGCTCGCCGTTACGCACCACTTCCACTTCCAAGCGCGTGGAGAGCGCATTGACCACCGAGACCCCGACCCCATGCAAGCCGCCGGAGAAGCGGTAGCTGGAGGAGGAGAACTTGCCGCCGGAATGCAGCTTGGTCAAGATCAGTTCCACCCCGGAGACACCGTGCTCAGGGTGAAGATCGATCGGCATGCCGCGCCCGTTATCGCGCACCTCTACCCCACCATCCTCATGCAGCACGACATCGAGCTCTGTGGCATGACCGGCCAGGGCTTCATCGACACTGTTGTCGATGACTTCCTGCACCATGTGATTGGGCCGGGAGGTATCGGTATACATGCCGGGACGCTTGCGCACGGGCTCGAGCCCGGACAGGACTTCAATAGCGCTGGCACTGTAGGCATCGTACTGGGTCATGTAAGACGTTTCCTGAAGGGTAAATCCACTCGTGCAAACGCAGAAACGCCGGCCTGGCTACGCGCAAGCGCAACCGGGAGCACCGGCGCTCATCTCAGGCCGCACAGCATAGCGAAAAGCTGTATATACAGCCAGAGGGGGAGTCACGTCATTCGTGATCCTCGGCTGCCCAGAAGGCTTCGATCAATCCACGACTGGAGGCATCCAGGCTTTGAATATCCCCGTCATGCTCCAGGATCTTCTGGGTTTCACCGGCAATTTTCTTGCCCAGCTCCACCCCCCATTGATCGAATGGATTGATATCCCAGATCATCGCCTGCACGAACACCTTGTGTTCATACATGGCAATCAAGGCCCCTAACGTTGATGGGGTCAGCTTGTCGAGCAGCACCGTGGTGGAAGGCTGGTTGCCACGATAGCGCTTATGCTGCGGACGCGGGCCATCGTCATCAAGGGCGTCATCACCCAGCATCAGCACCCGTGACTGAGCAAAACAATTGGACAGCGCCAAGCGGTGCTGTGCCTTGAGATGCGACCGAGTGTCACGGTTTTCGACTTCATCATAACGGCGCAAGGGCGCGATGAAGTCGCACACCACTGGCTGGGTACCCTGATGCAACAGCTGGTAGAAGGCATGCTGGGCATTGGGGCCGAGCTGGCCCCATAGTACAGGGCAAGTGGAATAATTGATTGGATTTCCCTGGCGCGTGACCGACTTCCCGTTGGACTCCATTTCCAGCTGCTCGAGGTAGGCGGCGAAATACTCCAGGCGACCATCGTAAGGCAGTATCGAATGGGCCCGAATATCCAGAAAATTGACATTCCAGATTCCCGCCAGCGCCAGCAGCACCGGCATGTTGTCCGCCAGGGGTGCCTTGGCGAAGTGCTCATCCATGGCATGGGCGCCGGCCAACAACTCATGGAAATTGGCCATGCCTACCACCAGGGCGACCGGTAGCCCGATAGCCCCCCACAATGAATAACGCCCTCCCACCCAGTCCCAGAACCTGAGCTGATGAGCCGGGGCGACGCCCCATTCGCTCATTTTTTTCGGGCAGGCGGAAACACCGATAAAGTGCTGACGTACCACCAATTCCGCACTTGCCGACATGCTTCCATACCGGCCGAGGCGGTTGGTCAGCCAGTCGCGAGCGGTACTGGCGTTGGACAGGGTATCGATGGTGGTGAACGATTTCGAAGACAGCACGAAGAGCGTGGTTTCCGGGTTGAAACGACTCAGATAGTCCGCCATCTGCGAGCCATCCATGGTCGATGCGAAATGCACCTCGATCGGATGGACGTCCTCGGGACGAAAGTCTGCCAACGCATGGGTCACCATCAAGGGTCCTAGATCGGAGCCACCCACTCCCAAGTTGACCACGTCTTCAATCGGCTTGCCGGTCGCGCCGCGCCATTGCCCGGCATGTAGCCTTTCCACCAGCTCCGCCATGCGTTTCAGGCTTTCATGCACCGCCGGCACCACGTCTTCGCCGTCCACCACCAGGCTAGCATCACGGGGCAAACGCAGGGCAGTATGCAATGCTGGACGATTTTCACTGGTATTGACCCTTTTACCGCTCAAAAGCGCTTGAATCGCCCCTCGCACCCCGGCCTCTTCGGCCAAGGCCAACAAGTGTTCCAGCGTATCCTCGTCCCAGCGTTGCTTGGAAAGATCCAGCGTCAGACCTGCGACTTGCCGGGTAAAGCATTGCCAGCGGCCAGGGTCGTCGCCGAACAAGGTTTTCAGATGGACATGTTTGAGTTGGTTGGCGTGGGTACGCAGGGTTTGCCAGGCAGGCAATGTATCAGGAGTAGCGCTTGATGCTGAGGCCATGATTGTCTCCAAAGGCTTCGATCCGTGCAGCCGGGGCTTGGGGGGCGTAAAATACCTCTCCCTCAATCCAAATTCCGGCTTATCCATGAGTGATGCATCTTACCGTGACGCCATCTTTTCGACACCCCTTGACCGGGTGGCCCGCTTTTCTTTCGATGAGCAGGTAGTGGCGTGCTTCCCCGACATGATTCGCCGTTCAGTACCCGGCTACGGCCAGATACTGGGCATGTTGAGCCTAATCGCCCAGCGCCATTTGCGCCATGGCGCCCAGGTGTACGACCTGGGGTGCTCGCTGGGCGCCTCCGGCCTCGCACTCGCCGGGCAACTCAGCCCCGATGCGTTTCGCTACACGGGCCTGGACCTTTCCCCGGCGATGGTCGAACGTGCCCGGCAAACCTTCGAGACGGAATGTCCCGATCATCGCATGCAGGTAGTGGAAAGTGATATCCGTCGTTTCGACTACCAGCCCTGCGGTATGCTGATTCTCAACTTCACCCTGCAGTTCCTGCCCCCGCAGGATCGCGACGCCCTGCTTGCGCGGTTATATGACTGCCTGGAACCCGGCGGGGTCTTGCTGCTTTCGGAAAAGATCATCGACGCCGATGAACGCGATAATGCCTGGCGGGTGGAACGTTATCATGACTTCAAACGTGCCAATGGCTACAGCGACATGGAAATCAGCCAGAAGCGCACCGCCCTGGAAAACATCTTGGTGCCGGACAGCCTCGACGCTCATCATGCGCGCCTGAAAAATGCCGGTTTCACGCGCTCGTTGACCTGGTTTCAATACCTGAATTTCGCCTCGCTGATCGCCTTCAAGGAAGCCTGACGTGCCGATACCTCCCGCTCACCGCCCTCTGTACCAGGCGTTTGTCGACCAAGGCCTGGATAGCTGGCTTGCCCGGCTACCCGAGCAGCTCGCCCATGGTCTGGACCGCAAGCGTTTCGGCGACCTGCCCGCCTGGGAGAAAGCCGTGGCCAAGTTGCCCCCGCTGCCCTCGGCGCGAGAAGTCAGCCTGAACACCGATACCGTCACGGTAGAGCTTGCGCTTTCCGACAGCCGGCGCCGCCAGTGCGACAACCTGCTGCGGAAACTGGCTCCCTGGCGCAAAGGTCCTTATAGCCTGGGTGGTATCCATATCGATACCGAATGGCGTTCGGACTGGAAGTGGCAGCGTGTGGCACCCTACCTGGCACCGCTGAAACATCGCAAGGTGCTGGATGTGGGCGGCGGTAGCGGTTACCACGCCTGGCGCATGGCGGGAGAAGGCGCTGATTTCGTGCTGGTGATCGACCCCTCGCCACGCTTTTTCTGGCAGTTCCAGGCGGTGCGCCACTTTATCGGTGACGCCGACGATGGGCGCACGCATTTTCTGCCGGTGGGCATCGAGGACGTCCCCGAAAAACTGGCATTTTTCGATACGGTATTTTCCATGGGCGTGCTCTACCACCGCCCTTCCCCGCTGGAGCATTTGCAACAATTGAAAGATGCCCTGCGCCCCGGCGGCGAAATGGTGCTGGAAACTTTGGTCGTGGAAGGCGACGTCACCACGGTGCTGTTGCCCGGCGAGCGCTACGCCGCCATGCCCAACGTCTACTTTCTGCCCTCTTCCCAGGCGCTATGTCAGTGGATCGAGCGCTGTGGGTTCGACAATGTGCGCGTGGTCGACGAAGCAACGACCCGCCTGGATGAACAGCGCGCCACCGACTGGATGACGTTTCAGTCGCTTGAAGACTTTCTCGACCCGAATGACCCTAGCCGCACGCTGGAAGGTTACCCGGCACCCCGTCGCGCGGTGGTGATCGCCAACAAGCCTAGCGCCTGAGGATTACCAGCCAGCGCCCCAGGTTCATGATCCCGGCCAGCGAGGCCGCCACATAGGTGAAGGCACAGGCGGTAAGCACATGGCGCGCGCCGGGCATATCGTAAGGTGGCACGTATTCTTTCAATAATGGCAGGGCGCGGTTGAAGCTGGCGTCGAACTCCACCGGCAAGGTCACCAGGTGCACCAGCGCCGCGGTGCCGAAACTGATGACCGCCATGGCCACCACCACCAACAGGCCCCCGGGCACGCGGGTGAGCAGGAACAGAAAAGGCGCGGCCATCATCAAAAGCGCGCCGAGTTTTTCCGCCTTCTGTGCGACCTTCACCATCCGGCTGCGCGCCAGCAACGGTGGGTAGCCCCGGTGATGCTGAATGGCATGCCCCACCTCATGGGCGGCCACCGTCACCGCCGTCAAGGAACGCCCATGATAGATATCCCGGGAAAGCCGCACACGGCGCGCTTCAGGGTCGTAGTGGTCACCATCTTCGGTCAGCTCGACCTTGACCTCATCGATGCCCAGACGGCGCAAGAGATGATCGGCAAGCTCGGCGCCGGTCCCCGGATAATCATCGCGCCCGCGGGTATGGCGCTTGAGCACCCATTTGGCCCAATAGTTGGGCAGGAAAAACAACAGCAACACGATACCTAGCAATACCACGACCATCTCATTACTCCCGCGCCGCATACGATTCCGGTAATGTCTCCCAGCTTACAAGAAAACGGCAAGCCCAGCGTCAACCACTGCGCCTTCATGTCACAGGCCGCCTTGCACCAATGGCGATGGGGTCGGCGGTTGCGCTATCATCGACCGCAGTCACTGCGCCCATTGGAGCTTATCTGCGTCAACTACCTCGCCCTAAAGAGGGTGTCGCGAAAGGGATAAAGCCGTAAAATGATTTCTCTTTTGCCTGAGAGCTTACCGTGACGACCGCATGTATGCCCACGCCTGATGACAGGCAGTTTTCGCTTTTTCAGGTGTCGCCTGCTTCGTCCACCCCATCCTCTCGCGTCACGGCAACCTCGTCGGGACGACGCTTTCTGCACGGTGATGCCACGGCGATCTTCCTGGGCATGACACCGCTTGAAGAGCATCTGAGGCAGGCCGGAATTCGCGCTCCTTTTGTGGTGGCCGACCTATTGGATGCCCAAGACTGGACACCCTTCGAGGATCGCTATGCCGCCACAGGACGTGCACCCTATGCGCCACGCGCGATGATGGGGCTGATTCTCTATGGGATAATGCACGGGGTCTCATCACTGCGGGCGCTGGAACGGCTGGCACGTGTCGACTTGGGATGCATGTGGGTGACCGGAGGCATCGCTCCCGATCATGCCAATATCGGGCGTTTTATCTGCCTGCATGAACAGGCCTTGGCGCAGGAGTTTTTCGAAGCGCTGACACGTACCGTTCTGGCCAGGACGGCGACATCCACCGCATGCCTGGCGGGTGACGGGACTGTGATCGAAGCTGCCTGCTCTCACTATCGTCTGCTCAGGGAGGAGGCGGTACGCACCCGGGTCAGTGACGCCCTGACACGCCATCAACAGACCCCTCTAGAGCAACAGGACGAGACCCGGCAGCAGCTGGATAGAGCGCACGCCTGTGAACAGGTTCTTGATGCGAGGATCGCGGCACGACGGCGCCATGGCAAGCGTACCGATACGGTTCGTGTCAGCCTGACGGAGCCAGAGGCCGCCATGCAGCGACAGAAGCGTGGACGCGGCTTTGCGCCGGCTTATACGCCCTCCGTCCTGGCCAATGAGGCACGGATCATCGTGGCACACGCCGTTGATCCCACGAGCGAGACGCGCGTGGTCGGTGAGCTGATCGATCAGAGCGAGCGCGTGGAACCCAAGACCCCACGCGAGCTTCTGCTGGATGCCGGCTATTTTGATGATGGCGTTATTAACGCGACACTGGCTCGTGATGTCAGCCTGCTTTGCCCGCCCAGGCCCAGTACCACTGACAAAGCGAAGGGCCTGTATCATAAAAACCTGTTCACTTACGATGCCGAACAGGATGTTTACTACTGTCCAGCGGGGCAGCGGCTTCAGCTCATCAGTCATACGCGAGCCTCGGCACGCTCGCGTGAGCAGTCGGTTTATGCCTGTGTCACCTGCGCGGACTGTCCGCAACGGATCGCTTGTACCCGTTCAGTCCGGGGGCGCCGAATCAGACGTTACCCGGAGGACGAGGCACGCCTGGCACTGCAACAGATCATGACCCACCCGGGTGCCCAGGCGGTATTCCGGCAGCGAAAGGCCATGGTCGAGCCAGTTTTTTCAGCGCTACGTCAGCAACAGGGACTGTCTCGCTTCCGGCGCCGTGGGCTGGCGGGTGTCAAACGCGAGTTTGCTTTGCATGCCCTGGCTTACAACCTGGCTCGCGCTGTAGCGCTGAGCCTTTATCATCGTCTCTGGGATCGGTTGTGGAGATGCCTGGGATTATCTTACCTAGCAACAAAGGAAATGATCGCGGCTGCCAGGGTGTGAGTGATGATGTCGTCCAGCCTTCGACGTCGCTGAGCATCGGTTTAGTTATGAGTCGTTAGGAGATTTGCGACAACCTCTGAAGGGCGAGGCTTGTGACAACAAGCCCGGTTGACCAGGGAAAGCGGTAGCCAACCCGCTACGTTTGCAATAGGTCGTCAAGACCCACCGCCGAATGCTTCGCTCAGTTCGGCGCTCTGGAAGGTCAGGATCACGCTGGTGAAAGGTAAAGCGCCGAAGGTTCTGATCGCTACCACAAGGTAGGAGCCGGTTGCAGACATTCCCGAGGGGAGACAGGTTGGAAGACCTGCGTCACCAGGCCCGTAAGGGCAATGTTTAGGAGGAGATCGCATGGCGGTTTTCGTATTGGGAAAGAACAAGCAGCCGTTGATGCCGTGTAGCGAAAAACGCGCACGGCTGCTGCTGGAGCGCGGACGGGCGGCGGTGGTGAACCTGACGCCTTTCGTGATCCGCCTGCGTGATCGGTGCCTGAGTAACTGCACCTTGCAGCCAACCCTGCTGGCTGCCGATCCGGGCAGCAAGGAAGCCGGGCTGGCGCTGATGCGGCTGGAAAACAACGCAACGGAAGAAAAGGCACCGGCAACCCGCCATGTGCTTTGCCTGTTTCAGTTGGTGCATCGGGGCTTCCAGATTCGCCAAGCCTTGGAGCAACGTGCCGGTTTTCGGCGTCGGCGTCGCAGCAAGAACCTGCGCCATCGCAAGCCACGCTTCGACAACCGGACGCGCAAGAAGGGCTGGCTGCCGCCCAGCTTGCAACACCGGGTCGATACCACCATGGCTTGGGTGGACAAGCTGTGCCGTTGGGCACCGGTCACGCACCTGAGCATGGAGCTGGTGCGATTCGATATGCAGAAGATGGAAAACCCCGAGATTTCCGGCGTCGAGTACCAGCAAGGCACGCTCCTGGGCTATGAGGTGCGCGAATACCTCCTGGAAAAATGGGGCCGGGAATGCACCTACTGCGGCACCGGTGATACACCCCTGGAAATCGAGCATGTGGTAGCGAAATCTCGGGACGGCTCTAGCCGTGTGAGCAACCTGACCGTCGCCTGTCACGACTGCAATATCGCTAAGGATAATCAGTCGCTTGCCGACTTCTTTGCCACCGACAAGGGGTTGAAGCGCCGCCTGAAAGCCAATGGCCTGTCGGCGGAAATGCGCTTGGCTCGGGTGCAGCGCCAGCTCAAATTACCGCTGCGGGATGCCACCGCTGTCAATGCCACCCGCTGGGCACTGTTCGGTGCAATGAAGTCCACTGGCCTACCCGTCGCCGTGGGCAGCGGCGGTCGCACCAAGTACAACCGTCAGCGCCTGGGTATTCCCAAAACCCATGCGCTGGATGCGGCCTGTGTCGGCAAGTTCGATACCCTGAAAGGCTGGCGGGTACCCACCCAGGTCATCAAGGCCATGGGGCGCGGCAGCTACAAGCGCACCCGGCTCGACAAGTACGGCTTTCCGCGTGGCTACCTGATGCGCCAAAAGCAAGTGAAGGGCTTTCAGACCGGCGATAGGGTCAGGGCAATTGTCCCGACCGGCAAGAAGACCGGCAGCCACACGGGGCGCGTGGCGATTCGCAAGACCGGCAGTTTCAATATTCAAACCGAACAAGGCGCGGTCCAGGGTATCTCCTGGCGCTACTGCACCCTGCTGCAACGCGGTGATGGCTACGGCTACCACCAGATACCCACGGCTCAACACTAAAGGAGGCGCGGACAGGGAACCCCGAGTCGTGCGGCGCACGACGCGCTATCCCTACCGGCGCTAAAGCAACCGGGTTTCCCGCGCAAAACGATGAAGATGATCGAACTTAAAAAGCTCCTGCTGGGCCTTAGCCTATTGCTGGTAACCACCACTTCCGCCAGCGCCGAATTGCGGGTGGCGGTAGCCGCCAATTTTCTCGGCACCATGCAGGAACTTGCTCGGCACTACCGGGCGCATAGTGGGCAAAGCTTGATACTGAGCTCCGGCTCCTCCGGGGCTTTTTATACTCAGATTCACCATGGCGCACCGTTTGATGTGTTCTTCTCGGCCGATAGCCGGCGCCCGGAACGGCTGGTCGCCGATAGCCTGGCGCTGGAGGCATCGCGTTTCACCTATGCTGTCGGCGTGCCGGTGCTATGGTCATCCAACTCACAGAGAGTAGACAGCAACGGCACGGTATTGTCACAGGGAGATTATCGTCATCTGAGTATCGCCGAGCCACGCAATGCCCCCTATGGGGCCGCCGCGCAACAAGTACTTCAAGAAGTCGGAGTATGGGAGACACTGACGCAAGAGGGGCGTTTGATTCGCGCTCAGTCCATCGGCCAGGCCTACAGCCAGGTCGCCTCGGGTGCGGCGCCGCTGGGCTTCGTGGCACTTTCGCAGGTCAAAGCCGAGGATGGCAGCATTCCCGGCTCCTACTGGGTTCCCCCCGCGGAACTTTACGCCCCTATCATCCAACAGGCGGTGATTCTCACCGAAACCCAAGACCTTCAAGCTGCCCAACGTTTCTTGAGCTGGATGCGTGCCCCCCAGGCAACGGCGATCATCGAAGCCGCCGGTTACAGCGTCCCCCATTAGAACAGGAGCCAAGCCATGCTCTCGCCCCAGGATGCCGGCGCACTGTGGGTCACCTTCAAACTCGCCCTGACCAGTACCCTTATTCTGCTGATACTCTGTACCCCCCTGGCCTGGTGGCTGGCCCATACCCGCTGGCGTGGCAAGACATTGATCGAAGCGCTGGTCATGTTGCCACTGGTGCTGCCGCCCACCGTGCTGGGCTTTTACCTGCTGATATTGCTCGGCCCTCGCGGCTGGGTCGGCGGCACCCTGGAATCGCTGGGGTTCAACCATCTGGCGTTCAGTTTCAGCGGCTTGGTCATCGGCTCGATGATCTATTCGCTGCCCTTCGTCATGCAGCCACTGACCGCGGCTTTTCAGGCGACCAGCGGGCGCATGCTGGAAGTGGCGGCGACGTTGCGCGCCTCACCGCTGGACCGATTCTTCAGCGTGGCAATGCCGCTGGCACGCCGCGGCTTTTTAACCGCAGCGGTGCTTTCCTTCGCGCATACGCTGGGGGAATTTGGGGTCATCATCATGCTCGGGGGTAACATTCCCGGCCGCACCCAAGTCGCCTCAATCGCCATCTACGACCATGTGGAAGCCATGGATTACGCTTCCGCCCATACCTTGTCACTGATTCTGGTCGTGTTGTCGTTCGCCTTGCTGGTGACGGTGTACGGGCTCAACCGCAAATTCAAGGTAGTGGGAATAGGCTGATGAGGCGGGAGATGCAAAACGAAACAACCCAAACAGAGCTGCTGACCCAAACAGAGCTGCAAGCGCGGTTTTACGTTGAGCACGGCGACTTCACCCTGGATGTGGAATTCTCAATTCCCTCATGCGGGGTCACCGCGCTGTTCGGCCGCTCCGGCTCGGGCAAGACGACGATACTCCGCTGCCTGGCGGGGCTAGAGCGCCTGGACGGCAGCCGGCTACGGCTCGGCGATGAAGTATGGCAGGATGCCGAGCGTTTCGTGCCCGTGCATCAGCGTGCCCTGGGCTATGTCTTTCAAGAGGCGAGCCTGTTTCCTCACCTGAGCGTACGCGGCAATCTGCTTTACGGCTACCAGCGTGTCGCCACTGCCGAGCGCAGCGTCACCTTCGCTGAAACGGTAGCCCTGCTGGGGCTTGAAAACCTGCTGGAGCGTTATCCGGACAAGCTCTCCGGAGGCCAGCGACAGCGGGTTTCCATCGGTCGCGCGCTACTGACCAGCCCCCGCCTGCTGCTGATGGATGAGCCGTTGGCCGCCCTGGACGACACCAGCAAGGCGGAAATACTGCCTTGGCTCGAGCGGTTGCATGAGTCCCTGTCGATACCCCTGGTCTACGTCAGCCATTCCATCGATGAGGTCGCCCGGCTGGCCGACCATATGCTGCTATTGGAAAACGGACGCGTTCTGGCCCAAGGACCGCTGCAGGAAATGCTTACCCGTCCCGACTTGCCGCTAGCCCGCAGCGGCAATGCTTCCACCGTGCTCAATGCCACCCTGGTCGATCAGGATGCACAGCATCATTTAAGCGTACTGGAATGTGGCGGCGAGCGACTGCTGGTCTCGCGACAAAACGCTTCGCCGGGACAACGCCTGCGCGTACGGGTGACAGCCCGGGACGTCGCCATCGCGCTCAGGCCACCGGCGGGTTCCAGTGTCTCCAATTGCCTGGCGGCACAAGTGGAATCGATAAGCGATGACCCCCAACCCTGTCATGTGCTGGTGGGCCTGGCTTTCGGTGACCAGAAACTGATCGCGCGCATCGCCCGTCACGCCCATGAACAGCTGAGGTTAACGCCGGGCATGCCCGTCTACGCTCTGGTGAACATTGCGCTTTCCTGCAGCGAAGCATCCTGGCGGTCCAGTGGCCCGTCCCACGCGCCAAACTGCCAACACCGGGAGCTCAGCGCCCCTGACCCCCTAGCATCCTACTGATTCAGCAATCCAGCTTCCTTTCTTGGGCTACATCCTCGCGCACGGTTTGCAACCCATAGATGGAAATATTCCCCTTTGTATAGGCATGCTCGGCCATCAGGCTGCTGTCATCGGTCACCACCCATTCGCAGGCCGTATGGCTCAGTTGCTCTTGCAGCTTTTGAATGGTGCGCTCGCGGCTGGACTTGTTATCCACCCGCCGGATATAGATTGCCTTGATACGGTCGGGATAAGCCCTGAGGATATCAGCATAGATTTCCGGATCATGCTGGCCGCTGTCGCCTATCAGAATGCAAGGCATGTCTTCAAATAGCGCCAGCATATGCTTGATGACATCACGCTTGTGATCTTCGGCGCGGCGCGGCCAGGGATGGCGCAAGGTAAGGCCCCATTCCCGCAGAAACAGGATAGGGCCTACCGGGATACGATTGAGCTGAAAGAAGGTTTCCAGCACTTCGTAGATCGCCCAAGGCCCGCGCGAAACGTAGAGAATCGGGCGTTCGCTATGCCCGCTGGCACCCCGATGAAGCGCCTGATAAAGCGAAGCCACGCCGGGAAATGCCGTGCGACGGTGAGGTTTTTCGACAAACAGGCGGTACAACATGCGGAATTTCTCCGCCACACCGGTAAACATCACCGTATCGTCGATATCGCTGATCACTAACAGATCCGTTGCCGGAGGCGGCACATACACTTCCCCCTGGGTTCTTACCGGGTGCTCATCAGCGGCGGAGACATGCACCTCGGCATAGTGCCAGGAAACCTCCAGAGAGAGAGGAATGGTCAACGGAATGTGGGCATTGAAGTAACCATCGCGGTCCGTGATTACCCTCACCCGATTATCACCTAAACAGATCTCGACACTGGCATCAGATAAGCCACGCCGCGCGATACGCCGCACCACATCCGCCGTGTCGCGCAGCATACCCCGCCGTGGAATCATGCGTCCCAAGGACGCCTGATGAAACACGCGGCCCATCAGGAAGGCCTGTTTTTGAGACCCATACCCCCGATAGGGGTTTACCATCATTCCGCCTCGCCCGCTATCGCGCTTCACGGGCTTGGCAAGTACACGGATGATTCGCTGGACGAAACTCACGCCATGACGAAATAATTTCTTCAAGCGTGCTTTTCCATCTCTGCGCCCTGCTCGAGCGATTCAATCAACTTGGCATTGAAGTCCTCCAAATCCTTTGGGGTACGGCTGGTCACCAAGCCGTTGTCGACCACCACGGATTCATCGACCCAATTTGCGCCGGCATTCCTGAGATCCTGGCTTACGGAAGATACCGAGGTCATACGCCGCCCTTCGACCAGGCCCGCGTTGATCAATATCCAGGGTGCATGGCAGATGGCCGCGACCGGTTTGCCTTGCTCGAAGAAACCGCGCGCGAAGGCCAAGGCTTTTTCGTCCAGCCGCAAGGTATCCGGATTGAACAGCCCACCGGGCAACACCAAGGCGTGATAATCGGACGGCTGGGCATCATCAAGAGCCTTGTCGACCTGATAGACATCACCCCAATCGGTCTTTGCCCAGGCACGAATTCCTTGCTTTTTCGGGCTAACGACATCCACCTCAACGCCTTCTTTCTGCAGTGCCGCACGCGGACTGCTCAATTCCGCTTCCTCGAAACCATCGGTACCCAGGATGGCCACACGCTTTCCTTGTAGAGACTGAGACATTCGAGACTCCTTCTTTTGAGCAATTTTGGGTATTTCGCCTAAAGAAGTGTGAATCATGATAGCCCGACGTCAAGCCGTGAATTTTACCCTAGCGCTTCAGGATGTTGCTTATATCCTTGGCTTCCCAGTGGGGAAAATGCTTGCGTACCAATGCATTGAGATCGGATTCAAATGCTGCCCAATCGGTTTGATGCTGAGCTTTCTGACGGCTTTCGGCAACACCGCGAATCATGCCCGCCCCCACCGTGACATTACTCAAACGGTCGATCACGATAAAGCTCCCGGTACCCGGGCTGGTGCGGTAGTCATCCACCGGAATCGCGGCGGTAAGCTCGACCTGGCAGCGCGCAATCGCATTAAGCTCCAGCCGCTCGGCCGGATGCTTCTCCAAGCTGTTGACATCGATCTGGTAATCGATATTGGAGATTTCACCGGATAGATCACGCGTGGCCAGTTTGAAATCAAACAGCTTGCCTGGTGTCAGCGCCTGCTCATGCATCCAGACGATATCCGCCGCGAACAGATTGGAAAGCGGCACTTCGGCATCCACTGCCACCAGCCAGTCGCCCCGTGAAATATCGATTTCATCGGTCAAGGTCACGGTGATCGCCTGACCCGGATAGGCGGCTTTCAAGTCGCCATCGAAGGTGACGATACGCTCGACCGTCGAGCTCTTGCCCGAGGGCAGCGCCTTGACTGCCTGACCCGGATGCAGCACACCGGCGGCAAGGGTGCCGCAGTAGCCACGAAAATCCAGGTTGGGACGATTGACATACTGCACCGGCAAACGAATGTCGCTCAGGTTCTGGTCGCGTTCGATCTCGACGCTTTCCAGCAACTCGAGCAATGCCGGGCCGGGGCTGCCATTGTGCTGGTACCAGGGCATCCGCTCGCTCACGTTGACCACGTTGTCGCCTTCCAGCGCCGACATGGGCACAAAGTGAATATCGGGTGCCTTGAGGTTGGTAGCGAACTGGCGATACTCGGCCTTGATTTCCTCGAAACGTGCTTCGGAGAACCCCACCAAGTCCATCTTGTTGATCGCGATCACCAAGTGCTGGATCCCTAGCAGATCGGCAATAAAGCTATGCCGACGGGTCTGTGTCTGCACGCCATAACGGGCATCGATCAGAATGATTGCTAGGCTGGCCGTCGAGGCGCCGGTCGCCATATTGCGGGTGTACTGCTCATGCCCAGGCGTGTCGGCGATGATGAACTTGCGCTTGTCGGTGGAGAAAAAGCGATACGCCACATCGATGGTGATGCCTTGCTCACGCTCTGACTGCAGGCCATCGACCAGCAGCGCCAGGTCCACGGTATCCCCAGTGGTGCCGCTGGTTTTTGAGGCTTGGGTGATGGCGGCAAGCTGATCTTCGAAGATCATCTTGGAATCGTGGAGCAGCCGACCGATCAGGGTCGATTTACCGTCATCCACACTGCCGCACGTGATGAAGCGCAGCAGGTCCTTGTTCTCATGCTCATGCAGATATTGCTCGATATTATCGGCGATCAAGGTTGACTGATGTGACATTAGAAATAGCCCTCCCGCTTTTTCTTCTCCATCGACCCGGCCTGATCGTGATCGATGGCACGGCCGCTGCGCTCACTGGTGCGGGTCAGCAGCATTTCCTGGATGATTTCGGGCAAGGTGGCAGCATGCGATTCCACCGCGCCGGTCAAGGGGTAACAGCCCAGGGTCCTGAAGCGCACCCATTTGTCTTCGGGCACCTCGCCGGGCTCAAGCGGCATGCGTTCGTCGTCGACCATGATCTGCATGCCGTCCCGCTCGACAATCGGGCGGGGGGCGGCGTAGTAAAGCGGCACGATGGGAATCTGCTCGAGATAGATGTACTGCCAGATATCCAGCTCGGTCCAGTTGGAAAGCGGGAAGACGCGAATCGATTCGCCCTTGTTGATCTTGGCGTTGTAAACGTTCCACAGTTCCGGGCGCTGATTCTTGGGGTCCCAGCGATGGTATTTGTCACGAAACGAATAGACACGTTCCTTGGCCCGCGAGGCTTCCTCGTCGCGTCGCGCGCCACCAAAGGCGGCATCGAAACCGTGCTTGTCCAGCGCCTGCTTGAGCGCCGAGGTCTTCATGACGTCAGTGTACTTGGCGCTACCATGATCGAAAGGATTGATATTGGCGGCACGCCCTTCTTCGTTGGTATGCACGATCAATTCCATGCCCGCTTGCGACGCCATGCGGTTGCGAAACTCGATCATTTCGCGGAACTTCCAGGTGGTATCGATATGCATCAGGGGGAAAGGAGGAGTTCCCGGGTAGAACGCCTTGCGCGCCAGATGCAGCATCACCGAGGAGTCCTTGCCGATGGAATACATCATCACCGGATTGCGAAACTCGGCGGCCACTTCACGAATGATATGGATCGACTCGGCTTCCAACTGCTTGAGATGGGTCTGACGCTCGGCACCGATTTCGAAAGGCGCCTTTGGCGCCCCACGCTGGGCCGTGGTCGATAAAGTAGAAAACTGGCTCATGGCCCGGCTACCTCGCAGGACAAATATCAAATGGTATTGTCGATTTAATCTGCGTAGGGTAACGCCGAGCCAATCATAACCCAAAAGAATTAATAACTATCTTTTTAGACTTTTAAAATCTAACAACCTGAAAGCTCATATATCGACACGCTCGACCCATGTCAGCCAATCGCCATCATGCAGGTCCACTATTCGGTAGCCAGGGCGTGCGGCCTGGTCGAGGGCGAAGTCCTTGGCCCCGGCAAGAAACTGATCGGCAGTGGCCGGACAACCATAGACGCCCACAGGGTTGTGATTCAGCACCTGATAGTGGGCAAAGGCTTGATGAGCATGACCGAACAAGACCAGTTTGACTTGCGGGTAAGCCGATAGCATCTGCCAGAACACTTCACGGTCCTGCAAACCAATGCGGTCCATCCAGGCACTTCCCACCGCGACCGGGGGATGATGCAGCACCACCAAAGTGGGCCGGGCGTCCTGCTCGAGACATTCGGCAAAGGCGGCCAGACGCTCCGGCCCCAGTTCACCTTCTTCCCGGCCTTCCACACGCGTATCGAGCAGCACCATATGCCAATGTTCAAGGTCCACGTCATCGTGCAGGGGATGTACCGCTTTCATCAATTCCGGTTGATCATGATTGCCCGGCAACCAGAACCATGGGCAAGGCAAGGCGGACAGGGTTTCCTTGGCCAAGATGTAAGAGGCAGAAGTCGCGTCCTGGCTGACATCGCCACTTACCACCACTACAGCGGGGCGCTCGGCGATCACCGACTCGATCACGGTGCGAAACTGGCGCCACGGCAGGCCTGCACGCGAGCGCCCTTGGGGGTCGGCATGCAGATGGGCATCCGTGATCTGAATCAAACGCATCAACGCATCTCCGGCAAATCGAGACTGCGTCCATGCGCCAGGGCGTGAGCCAGCCATTCGCCGAGAAAACGGTTAAGCTGCAGCTTCTCGTCCGGTTGATGCATGCGGGAATTGGGGTAGCGGTAACGGCCATGAAAATGGCGTTCACGCTGAAAGTGTGTCACTTCCGCCATGCGCGCATCATGATAAAGGTGCACGCGCATACGCTGCGCTTCGATCATCTCGTCCAGTGGCCCGGACTGAGAGACATTCAGCACGGTGGTATAGGGGGCTTGTTCCTGTACGTGCAGATGTAGTGAGCCGAACTCGCGTCCTGAGGCGCCGCCCAGCGCAATCTCACGATGCTGACCGGCTTCCATGTCGCCCAGCAGGCGCAATAAACGCAAATAGTTGGCGCTACATTCTCCCTGCAGGGATCTCAAGTCGGTGACATAGGCATGTCTTGCCATGTTAGCTCCTTGTGTCCCTTGGTGAGGAACGCCGTGATGAAGCCATGAGTGAGGCACGCTGCGCAGCCAGCCAGTACAGGCTGATCAAGCACATGGCGTTATCGAGTCGACCCTGTTCGAGAAGTTCCCAAGCCCGAGCGTAACTCACCACATGCACGCGGATATCCTCGTGCTCTTCGGCCAGTCCATGAATGCCGCCCATGCCCTGGCTGTCAATCAAGCCGCAAAACAGCGTGACCTCCTCATTACAGGCTCCGGGACTGGGATAATAGGTATGCATTTTGATCAGCTCGCTGATGTCGGCGCCGGCTTCTTCGAAAGCTTCACGACGCGCCACCTCTTCCAGCGATTCGCTTTCCTTGATCAAGCCCGCCACAACTTCGAGCTTCCAAGGCGAGCGTGCATCGTCAATGGCACCAGGGCGAAACTGCTCGACCAGTACCAGAGTGTCGCGCTGAGCATCGTAGAGCAGCACCCCTACCGCATCGAAACGTTGATGCACTTCGCGCAGCATCGTTTTGCTCCAACCACCATCGAAAAGGCGGTGGCGCAACTCCAGCTCCTCAAGGCGAAAGAAGCCTTGGTATAAACAGCGCCGCTGCTGCAGATCGACATCGCCATGCCCCAGCAACGGCATATCCAACTCATCAGTGTGAGGCGTCGTAGACATCACGGCACTCCTGGTTAATGACTCGCAACATTATCAATGCTTGCTCCCGGGAATGCCAATCAACCCCATAAATTCACTAACAACGGCTCATTCAAAAATGAAGCGAACGTTTGAACTATTTTCCAGTCAAGAGACATCGCTGGCCCATAAGCCTGCAATCACGTATCTTGGACCCTCCGCTGTAATGATCGAGTAATACATGAAAGGCCGTAATATGACCCGCTGGCGCGATCCCGCCAAGGATCCTCGCCAGGAACCTAAAAGTAACCTGATAACTGCCGAAGGCGCCGCACGCCTGCGCGGCATTCTGGATCACCTTTCACGCATCAAGCGCCCAGCGCTTTCCGCCAAGGTAGGCGAAGCTGCCGCCCAGGGCGACCGTAGCGAAAATGCCGATTACACTTACAACAAGAAAGAGCTTAACCGGGTAATTGCCCGCATCGTCTATCTGACCAAGCGCCTGGACGAACTGCGTGTGGTGGACCGACTACCGGCGGATACCCAAAAAGTGTTTTTCGGGGCCTTTGTTTCTCTGGAGGATGCGCAAGGCGAGACTATCGACTTACGGATCGTCGGGCACGACGAGATGAAGCCGGAACAGCGCTGGATAAGTGTCGATGCTCCCCTGGCCCGCGCCCTGCTCGGCAAGACGCTGGATGACGAGGTCACCGTGATGGCACCGGGTGGCGAGGCTACCTATCTGATTACCGGCATTCGTTACGCCAATGCCTCCAAACCGGCTTGATAAACGCGAAAACGACGGTTATCAGCGAGCAGCGTGAAATGACCGAACGTCTCGTCAAGCAGTTTCGGGTAAGGCAGGAACGCATTGGCCACGACAATCAAGCGACCGCCAGGGCGTAAATAGCCAGGCGCTTTCTGTATCAGGCGCCCGGTCGGACCATAATCAATTGCGCGTTCCTGATGAAACGGAGGGTTGCTGATAATGGCATCGAAACGTCGACCCTCCAGCGCCTGATAGACATCACTCGCCAGCACTACACCGGCTAGTTGATTGGCGCTCAAGGTACGCCGCGTCGCTTCCACCGCAAACAGGTTTACGTCCACCGCCGTCACACTGCGCCCTTGTTTTGCCAAGCTGGCGGCCAGGACACCATCGCCACACCCCATGTCCAAGACCTTATCGACACTGGTTGGCAGGGTTTGTATTAACGTTTCCAACAAAAGTGCCGTGCCCTCATCCAGCTTTCCATGGCCGAACACACCCGGGTGGCTTGCCAATCTCAACCCGGCGGCGGAAAACTCTGTCCAGGCATCGTCCAGCGACTTAGCAAGCTTTTCGGTCCGTGTGACGAACAACGAACAACGCCGCGCACTATCCAGTTTCTCGCTTTGCAGCCCCAACTCAGCCAACACCTTGGGCACCCGCTTGATTCCCCCATGGTTTTCACCCACCACGACAAGCGCTGTACCGCTTGGCAGCGCTTGGCATAACCACGCCAGCCACCATTGTCCCAGGCGATGCGCCTTGGGCCAAAACAGCACGCAGGGCCCAGTCGGGGCGGGCAAGCTGTCAAAGGGACTATAAGCGGATTTTCCAAGTGCCCGCCAAACATCCAGAATGGTCTGATCGGCGCTTACCAAGGTGTTGGCATGGGTCTTCAACCAGGCATCCTGGGGCGGTGCGATCACCCACAGGTCGGCGTGTGCGTCAAAATGACGTTCCAACAGTTGGCAAGCCGGTGTTTGTGCACTCATCAACTTTTCTCCGGTTTAATCAGGGTATAAAGCAGATAGCGCCCCAGGCGCCAATGCGGTTCACTGCGGCAATACCGACGCTCCAATGCCAGAAGATTGTCACGCTCAGCGTCAGTCTGCGGCGGTTGTCGCAGATAGTCCTGAAAAACACGGATTCCGGCCACCGATTCGATCTGTAACCGGTTATCCGCCGCCCAGCGAGTGATTTCATCGTGCGAGATAGGCGAAATCGGTGTTAGCCGCTGGCGATGGCCGGTGCCGGCCAGACGATCACTCAAGGCTTTTTCCAGGTTGCCTTTTATCACGTTGGAAAAACGCAGCGCATCGCGATTGAAGACCATCAACGACAACTGACCTCCTGGCGCCAGCAGTGCCGTCAGCTGCCGCATGGCATCTTGCGGGTTGCCCAGCCATTCAAGTACTGCATGACAGGTGATCAGTGACCAAGGGCCGGGCGTTTTCGCCCGAAGAGCCTGAAGCGGCGCCTGCACGAATTCGATGGGAGTCATAGTTTCGAGCGTGGATAATGTCTCAGCTGCATAGGCCAGCATCTCACCGGATGGTTCGGTCATAGTGACCGGGTGGCCACGGGCGGCCAGCCACTGTGCCAACTGCCCCAGACCGCCTCCGATATCCAGCACCGGTTGTTGTTCCAGGCGCAGCATCTGCGGTAATAACTCATCCAGCATCGCCAGGCGTAGGTCTCCTCGCGGGGTGTTGTATAACGACCGGGAAAACTTGTCGACAAGACCATCGAAGTAGCGGTCCCCGGCAGAGGATAAGGGTGGTGCGGAAAATGACATGAGCAAGCGCCACAGCAATGAAAGTCGCCATGGTACTCGTTAATTTCATAGTCGTATCTATCGTCGTTAAACCACTTTGACTTGCTCAATCACAAACAAGAAGGCCGCTGATCGATGATCAGCGGCCTTCTTGGGTAACGTCCCGCCGACTAGACGTCGGCTAGCCGTTTTACTTGGCTGTCTTGGGAGCAGTCTGCTGTGCTTGCTTGACGTTTTCTTCGGTCAGCTTCTGGCCTTGCTGAACAAAATCCTTCTGCAAGGAAACCACTTTCTCGGCATCTTTTTTCAGACGCTCAACCAAGTCCTGGGCAGCTTGTTGCTGGCCTTCCATGTAGCTACGTAGGCCTTCAGCATCCTTGACGTTCATGAGGCTGCGCAGCTGGGCTAGGCCGTTGTCAGCATAAGCCTTGCTGGCATCCAGCTGCGCGTTGACCAGTTTCTCGGTGAAGTCGACGGACAGGGCAGCGTATGCACGAGCCGGACCGAACATCATGGATTCGATTTGCTTGGTGTCGAACTGCTTAGGATCGAAATTGAAGTTGTTCATCATGATAGGAACCTCCATAGGTTCTTGAAGTAGCGAACAGGAGATCCCTGCTCTGTTGCAATGCAACAATAGCATGCTATTTGTGCATTGCAACAATATCTTTCACACTTTTCCACCAAGACTTATCAAGGTATGTGTTGGCAATGCAGGTAAATAGGATCGAATTGAGAAAACGTCTTCAATCGCTCCCAATCAAGAATCGTCAAACGTTTCTTTTCCAGCGATACCAAGCCTTCCTGGCGCAGCTTTTGCAGAACGCGGTTGGTATGGACCGATGTTAGTCCCATCGTCTCGCCGAGTTCCGCCTGGGTCAGTGGAAACTCAAAACTGTCGTTTTCAGCAAAGCCGGCAATACGTGAGCGTATCAACATTTCACAAAAGACATGCGCCACTCGCGACTCGGCCGAGCGAGTCCCCATATTAACCAACCATTCTCGCAAAACGGCTTCATCAACCAGGTTCGACCAGAAAAGTGCTCGCGCCAAGCGATAATGGTTTTCCATGATATGGCGTATATCATTTGCTGGAAACTTGCGCAGCGTCACGGGAGTAAGCGCACGTATCGAGTGGTCCATTTCCTCAAGGATAGCGATATGTACATTACATAGATCCCCGGGGATCAAGTAGGCCATGATGTGGTTATCGCCATTTTCCAGAAGTTTGTAGCGACATCCCCATCCCTTTTCTATGAGGTAAACGTAGTCAGGCCGCTCGCCCTCGTTGATAATGACCTCACCTTTTTCGACGAAAGTGCTTCGGGTACCCACCTTCGCCAGCACCTGTTTTTCTTCTTCGGAGAGAGTCATGTAGTAACTCAATTTATTAATCAAGGGGTCAATCACTGCCTCTCTCCTTGTTCGGCTTGGCTTATTATAATAGTTATAGCTATCGCTTATATAGATAAAGGCAGTATACACGCTTAAAACCAAGGAGGCAGTGAACTAGCGTACGTCACGTCACCATATGCTTCGGCACTGTTTCAGGCGCTGTCTTGCGTAAGATATAACTCAGTATGACCAACACCCCCAGCACACTCATCATCGTAGCGGGAATCCAGGTGATAAGCCCACCGAGTTGTTGGTCAGTCTGGGGAGCAAGCGGCCAGGCACGGCCACACACCGAGTAAACATCAAATAGCAGACGCTCGCTGAAGGTGATGACCGCCCCCAGAAGGATCTGCGGAATCACCACCAGCCATAGAATCAAGATACGGGCTCCATAGCCCAGGCCGCCTTCTTCTTGTGGCCGAGGGTCAAGCATCAGGTACCAGAAGAGCAGCCCATCGAGCAGCATGCTCCAATTCATTGCTGCATAGAGCCGCCTGCTCAGCATGGCGTCAAAATGCACCTCGGGGATTAGCCAGAAATAGATCAATCCCACAAAAAGCACCGCCGCCACTGCCGGCTGTTGAATCAACCTATAAAACCGTCCGAGGACATAGGCCAGCGAACTGTTCACCGAGATGCTTTTCAACCAGGTGGGCATACCCGCCGCCAGTACAGGAAGAGGCGCCGCCAAAACAATTAAAAAAGGCGCGGCATGGTGTAGTACCAAGTGCTGCGCGCGGTGGGTGAAGAACATGAACTGGGCGAGATAATCGTAGTAGGTTTGAGTGACGGTGTAGATAGCCCCCACTCCCACCAGGAAAGCCGTCGCCCGCCAGAAGCCGTTTGTCAGCCCCTTATGTCGCCTTGAACGCAGGCCACGCAGATAGAGCAGCATAGCCGCCAGACAACCTAGCGACCAACTCGGGGAAAACTCCCAAGGGTGAACATAGCCCGCTAAGACGCTCAATCCTTCCATCATGGCTGCGCTGCGCTCCTAGCCCGTGAGTGTCACTCCATACCGATAAGCGTAGCCTAGGAAATGTTGACCCTTGAGGAGCCTGCTATCTTGAGCCTGAGCTGAAAAACATCTCGGTGCCTGCGCCCTATGCCAATTTTTATAATTCAACGAGTAATCAGTACATGAAGCGAGAAGGTTGGCTATTCAAACTCGGCATGGTGGGCTCGGTCACCCTGGTCATGCTAGGGATCTGGTGGGTGTTGCATAGGTTGGGAATGCCCAACAGTCTTTCGACCCAAGCCATTTCCGAGTGGCTAAATGCACATGGCCCTCTCGGACCGCTGTTACTCGTATTGATGATGATTCTTGCGGTAGTGGTGGGGCCTATCCCCACCCTGCCCATCAGTGCGGCCGCCGGGCTGGCATTCGGCATATTCCAGGGAACCTTGGTGGCCGCGGTGGGAGCGATGATCGGCGCTCTGGTGGCCTTTTTCGTGGCTCGCCTGCTGGGGCGGGAGCTTCTTCGCAAACGGCTTTCGCATCATCCTCTTTTCGCAGCGGATGGAGCGCAGCGCATGTTGTTCTGGACGGTCTTTCTGACCCGGCTTATTCCACTCTTCTCGTTTGCCTTGGTCAGTTACGCCGCCGGCGTCACGGCCATCACACCCTGGCGTTTCGCCCTGGCCACGTTTCTCGGGATGCTCCCCATGACGGTCATATTTTCCGGTCTGGGCACCACTTTCGAGCTCAATCCCTTTCTGACAGTCACCGCAGCTCTGGCGGTGTTGACACTGATGACACTGCTGCCTTATTACCTGCGTCGCCGCCCTACTTCTCGATTGGCACGTTGGCTTCACCTGACGACTGACATGGTTCCCAAAAATCGGGCCAGGCGTTAAGCAATCAAACAAACAGAATTGAGCCATAAAAAAATCGGCGAGAACTGTAAGGCCTTCCTAGAGTTAACGACTAAGGATCAGTAAATAAAAAAACCGAGTCATTGGAGGGATCGGAATGGCTGAGCAAAAAATGCCAAGGCGTCGTTACTGGCTGGGGGGCAAGCGTGCTGCCGAGCAGGATCGGTTCTTTCGGGAAGCCCTTGAGACTCAAGGCTGGGAGCCAGGCAATGCGGATGAATGGGATGCCGGTTGGTACACGGGCATGCCCGACCCAGCTCAATTCAAACATGTCTCCGCGCAACGCAAACTCAATCATTTTCCCGGCAACAATGCTCTGACGGTAAAAAGTCGCCTGCATGACAGCCTGGCGGCGCTGCGTACCCGCATCCACGAGACCTTCGGCCCGAATCACGAAGCAAGTTCGCGGCTGGCCTTCTTTCCTCAGGTCTACTCCATGCCCAAGGATTACCATGCACTTCAACAGGCGGCCCTGACGCATCCCGAGAAACATTGGATCCTCAAACCCAAAAATGCGTCCAAGGGCAAAGGTATTCGCGTGCTGCAAGACGTGGGCGAGACACCGCTCGAACCCAATTGGATGGTTCAAGAGTATCTGGCCAACCCGCATACCATTCGCGGCCACAAATACGTGCTTCGCCTTTACGTGCTGATTGCTTCCCTCGAACCGCTTCGGCTGTATGTCTATCGCCAGGGATTTGCCAAGCTGGCCTCGGAACCTTATGACGTCAACGATGCAGGCAACCCCTACAGCCAGCTGACCAACCCCGATATCAACGCCCTGAATACCTCAGCGGAGATTCCCGTCGAGTTCATCGACTTGGAACGCTACCGTGAATGGCTGTGTCACCAAGGTCATGACGACGAGCGGCTCTTTGAGCAAATTCATGACTTGATCACCCTGACCGTGATTTCCGCCCTGGATGCCATGCGCCAACGCACGGGCGAGTTTGGCGCTGACCCCCAAGGCTGCTATGAGCTATTGGGCCTTGATTGCATGGTGGACGCCGACCTCAAACCCTGGATTCTGGAATGCAACCTCAGCCCTTCGCTGGGTATCTGCGCCAAGCCCGAGGATGGCGGCATCGTCGAGGAAAAAATCAAGAATGGGTTGGTAAACGATATGGTTGCGCTGGTGGGGATTGGTGCACCCGGGCAGCAAGCCGTCGAGACAGTCGCTCAACAGGCCGACCAGGAACTGGCCCGTGCCGGTGATTTCCAGCGCCTGTACCCCAACCAATCAGCGTCACGCTATCTGCCGTACTTCTCGCTGCCCCGACTTGCCGATATTCAGCTGGCCGACGCCCTGGCAAGCCACGCTGTTCCACGTCCGACCTTGTGCCGTTGGCAGGCAGCAGAAGTGTTCGATGATGACCAGCTTGCGCTCTACGCCACGCATACCGGGCATTACTACCGGCTCAACGATAGCGCCGCCTTGATCTGGCTGTTGGCGACAGAGGGCCTGGACCCGGACGCCATCGCCGAGCAGTTCGCCTGTTCCGCCGGGCTCACCGAAGGTGAAGCTGCCGATAGCCAGGTGTTGCGTCACGAGGTATGGGCGAGCCTTTCAGAATGGTGTCGCAATGGTTTACTCAGACAGCATTTTCCAAGACAACAGGGCGAGCAGCCTCCCTCCGGCCACGCTTTCTCTTCTGCCGATGAGACTCAGCCGAGTGCCTCTGAGGTATCACTCCCGCCCATGAAACTGGTAGGCAAGGACCAGCAATGGCAACTGCACACTGACAGTGCCCCCGTTCTGGCCCGCCTGGCGCCGCTTCTGACGCCTATGTCTGAAGAAGACCACGTCAAGGGCCTGCCTCGCCTCGAAATCCTGCGAGACTCGCCGGGTTTCACCCTAGTCACCCATGGAGAAGTGCTGGCTTCACGCCTGAAACTGGCCTCGCTTGCTCCTGTACTGATTACCTATCTGGCCCGCCAGGCCACATCGACACACCAACTTGTCATTGATACCGGCTTGCTGACGACGCCGGAAGGGACAATGGCGCTATGCCTGTTTGCCTCCTCTGAAGAAGGCGGGGCCTTGGCAAAACGGCTTGCGCCCTCTTCAGCGCTGTCATTGACGCGGGGAATCCGCCTGGATACCACCACCTTCATGCAGGCAGAACCCCTGGGTCTGCCGATGTCAGCCAATCAGCTGGGCGAAGCCACAACCTCGCTACTAGCGTTACCCAAAAAAGGCGAAGTGCGACAGGTGATATGGATCAACCATGAAAAAGCCCAAGAAGCTTCCCCGGTTTTATCCGAGCCCCTTTCAAGCCTGGATGCGCTGGGGGCGTTATTGCCCTGCTGTCATGCCCCCCATGGCAAACTGCTGGATGCCGATGCCATCACCGGCCTGAATGACTGGCTCTCCCAATGTGAGCGCAGTGTGATCCATCTGGAGGACGGCAGCGACGTCACTCAGGTACTGACACAGCGACTGAAGGCTCAGCCTTCAGTCGCCCGAGCAGAAGCCGAGGATGAAGCCAAAGCCGAATAATGCAGCAAAAGCAGCTTCATCCTGGGCAAAACCGGAGTCGGCCCAGCTGGCTGACTTCATTGCAGGACGACATGCACCGTATGTCAATCGAGACCATCCAAGGAGATAGATCATGTCATTACAAGATCAAAAACGCCGCAGCCTGCTGAGTCGACTGAGCCGTCAACTGGGCTATACAGCACCGGCATTGGCGCTTATCGCTGGCACTGCGGCTTTCCAGGCCGTGGCAGGCGATGAAGCTACTCAAGCAGGGTTTAGTACTTATCAGGAAGAAACCCTGTTGCTGGCGAGTATGCACGCCGAAGGCGAAGCTGAGGGAGAGGGCGAGGGCGAGGGCGAAGGAGAAGGCGAGGAAGAGCATGAAGCTGAGGGTGAAGGAGAAGGTGAGGGAGAAGGTGAGGGAGAAGGTGAAGCGGAAGCTTCCTGATCCCGAGCCGTTGCATCCAATGGAGAGGTTGGTGCTGACCAGCTTCAGCCTCTCCCTTTCATCGCCGTGGCCATGCTAGACCCCGCCGTCGAAACCCTGTCCCGAAAACCAGGCCCCTAAAACCAGGCCCCTAAAACCAGAGGGAGACAGTGCAATGGCATTAAATGACAAGGCGTTGGCGTTGGAGGCGCTCATCGAGGAAAGCCTTCATCCCCTTGCTCAACTCAGACAATTCCTCAATAGCCTATCGCCTCACCACTACCAGGAGGTCTTGGGCGAACGCAAAATGCATACCCTGGGAAAACACGTTCGCCACATTATCGATCATTACGATGCATTGCTGGATAAAGACATTTCATCCTTCCCAGCTAGCCTCAACTATGAAAACCGCAAACGTGATGTCGCGCTGGAGCAATCGCCACCCCTGGCCGTCGAGCATTTGAGGTGGATTGAGCGCGGGTTGCAAGCCCTGAAGCAAGGCTCAGCTACATCGCATCTTTCCTTGACCTACCCTGACGACCTCACCACCTTGACGCTCGATTCGAGCCTTGAACGCGAACTGGCCTTTCTCACCAGCCATACCATCCATCATATGGCGCTTATCGGGTTGTTGGCTGAAAGTCTCGGCTTGCGCGTCCCTGAAACCTTTGGCGTTCACCCTTCCACCCTGCGCCACTGGCAACGCGAATCGCTTGAAACCTCTGCAAGGAGTGCCTGATGTCTTACCATACTCGATCCATATCCACCTCTCGGCAGCATTCGAAATTCTGTCACATTGGCGCCGCCTTGCTGGCCGCCATACTCATGCTGGCGGTGGCCTTTCCAGTGGCTGCCGAGACCCAGTGGCCCGAAGAAGGCTGGCAGGTAATGCCCACTCAACAGAGTTACGCCGAACTTCTCGAATCTCTACGTGAAGCCGTTCCCGCCGAAGGCATGGCGGTAGTGACGGAAGCCGGCCCCACCGAAGCGGCCGCGCAGCGAGGTGAAACGATTCCCGGCAACCGCGTCGTGGGTGTGTTCCGCAATGACTTTGCCGTGCGAGCTCTGCGCAGCAGCGTACCGGCGATGATAGAAGCGCCTGTGCGTTTTTACGTCACGGAACAAGCCGATGGCACGGCCACGTTATCCTGGAAAACCCCGACGCATGTCTTCACGCCCTATGCCGGTGAAGGCGATGAAAACCTGCTCGAACTCGCGAAGAAACTCGACGCTATTTTCATGGCAATCGCCGATCGCGCGACCCAACGCTGACATTGCTCCTTCTTGCATACCGACCTTGGAAATTGAAGGGGTGACTTGAGCTTATATTCCCAAAAAATATAGCAAAGTTATTATTAATTCTTCTAAAGCATATTGAAAATCTCGATAATCCTCGGATAATACCAATGCTTATACCCGACCCAAGAGATCAAGATTATGCTCAAGCAATTATTCCTCAAACCGGCCTTGCTCGCTCTGGGCATGGCTGCGTTTGCCTCGCATGCTTTGGCTATCGAACTCCCTTCGGCCCTGGTAGACGCAGAATGGCTCAGCAATCATCTGGAAAATGATGACCTGGTGGTCCTCGATGTACGTTCCGGCATCGATAATGGCGGCGATCGTTCGACCTTCGAGCAGTCGCATATTCCCGGCAGTCTTTATAGCAGCTATACCAATGATGGCTGGCGCGAAAAACGTGGCGATGTCGTAGGCCTTCTCCCTCCAGAAGACAAACTGAAGCGCTTGATCGGCGGCCTGGGCATCGGCAACGACGATTCGGTGGTGATTGTCCCGGCAGGCACTGGCGCGACCGACTTTGGCAGCGCCGCGCGTATCTATTGGACCTTCAAAGTACTCGGCCATGATGACGTTGCCGTGCTCAATGGCGGGTTCAATGGCTGGAAAGAGCAAGGCTACGAGGTAGCAAGTGGCTCTCCGGCCTCGCGAGAGATGACTGTTTTCGATGTCGATTTTCGCCAGGAACTGATCGCCACGCTGGAAGAAGTCGAAGCCGCTCGTAACACTCAAACGCAACTGGTGGATGCCCGGCCTTCCGATTATTTCACCGGCGAGATGACCTCGCCTGCGGTTCGTTCCGCCGGCACCATTCCCGGTGCCACTAGCTTGCCCCACAACTCGCTGATGCAAAACCGTGACAGCGCCTTTTATCTGGATACGCAAAACCTGCAGGCACGCATCAACGAAGCGCAATTGAACAGCAATACTCAGACCGTAGCGTTCTGCAATACCGGGCACTGGGCGGCGACCGACTGGTTCGTGCTCAGTGAAGTGGCAGGCTTTGATAACGTTTCCATGTACGACGGTTCAATGGCGGAATGGACGCTCAGCGACAGTCGCCCGGTGCAAACCGCCAAACGTGGCCTCGCGCGCGTCATCGAATTCTTCAACTAAGACGCCTATCGCCCTTCGTGCTTTCCGCCCTGCCTGAGCCTTCATGCAGGGCGGCCTTCATTACGGAAGAGACCTCTCATGAGTCAAGCAAGTACTCTCACTCCCACTCGACAGCCCTTGCAGGTCGACCGTTTCGTGGTCGGTGTGTCTCTATTCGGGCTCGCCCTTCTCGGCTTTTTGATCTGGCTGGAAACCGCCCCCTTCCTGGTAGTCTTGTTTGCGGTGGGTACGCTTCTCGGGGTGGCGCTTTACCACGGCGCCTTTGGGTTCACTGCCGGTTGGCGCAACCTGGTGACAAAAAAACGCGGGGCGGGAATGCGGGCCCAGCTGTTATTATTCGCCCTGACCTCGCTGCTGATGGTGCCCCTGTTAGGTAACAATCCCGACGACTTGATCGGCGCTGTGGCACCGGTAGGCACTTCTCTGATAGTGGGTTCCTTCATTTTCGGCGTGGGCATGCAACTGGGCGGAGGCTGCGGCTCAGGAACGCTATTCACCGTGGGTTCGGGCAATCTCCGCATGGTGGTCACGCTGCTGTTTTTCATCATTGGCGCGGTGATCGGCTCGATCCACCTGCCTTGGTGGCTGGACCTGCCGGCGGTGGACCCTATCAGCCTGATCGACGGACTGGGCATTCCCGGCGCCATGGCTGCGCAGTGGCTGGCACTGGGTGCGATAGCTTGGTGGGTAACGCACATCGAACGGCGCGCGCATGGCAACGTCGAGCGTGCCGAATGGCGTTTTCGCGGTGGGGATAACGGTTTTTTACGCACCCTGCTGACCGGTCGCTGGCCGTTTTTCTGGGCAATTGCCGTGCTTGCCATCGGCAATACCTTGACCCTGGTGCTCGGTGGTTCGCCCTGGGGCATTACCTTTGCCTTTAATCTCTGGGGTGCCAAGGCATTACAGGCCGTCGGCGTCGACATGAGCCAGTTCGAATTCTGGACGTGGGATTACCCGGCCATGGCCTTGGCCGACTCCGTGCTGGTCAATATCACCTCGGTGATGAACTTCGGCTTGTTGCTGGGCGCGATGCTCGCTGCCGGCATGGCGAACCGCTTCAATGAGGCCAGCCGCACTCGCCCCCAAGGGCGCCAGTTCCTGGCGGCTATTGTAGGCGGCTTGATGTTGGGATACGGCGCGCGACTGGGCTTTGGTTGCAATATCGGTGCGCTGTTTTCAGGCATCGCCTCGGCCAGCCTGCACGGCTGGATATGGTTTGCTTCAGCTTTCCTGGGGTCGATGGTAGGCATTCGCCTACGCCCTTGGTTCCGTCTACCCAACTGAGCACTGGAGAGATTCATGCAAGCCGTTTACAGACGTAGCAGCATGTTGATAGCCCTAGCGGTGATCCTGGTGCTGATTATGGCCGATCATCTGCAAAGTCCCACCTTTGCTTTCAACATGGGACGTGGCAATGTCGAAACCACGTTGATGCAGCAAGACAGCACGGCCTGTGCGCCATGCGGGGCTCCCTGCCCCTCTGCTCGAGAGTAACGTTTTTCAAGATCAAGCCAATGAGCGATCAGGCAACAGGAGGAAGAGATGATGTTTCAGGGCTTTCGTACCTTTGATATCGACAATGACGGCATCCGTATCCATGGGCGTATCGGTGGAGAAGGCCCTCCCCTCCTGCTGCTGCATGGCCACCCCCAGACACACCTTATCTGGCATCGGCTGGCTGAGCGCCTGGCTCAGCACTACACCATCGTGGTAACCGACCTGAGAGGCTATGGGGATTCTTCCAAACCGGCAGGAGAGCCCGACCATGCCAATTACAGCAAGCGCTCGATGGCTGCCGATCAGGTAGCGGTGATGGATGAATTAGGCTTCAAGGATTTTTTTCTTTGCGGGCATGACCGAGGGGGACGAGTCGCTCATCGACTGGTCATGGACCACCCGCAAGCAGTCAGAAAACTGATGCTGCTGGATATTGCGCCGACCCTTGCTATGTACGAAAAGACTGACCGCACCTTTGCGACCGCTTATTTTCACTGGTTCTTTCTGATCCAGCCTGCTCCACTACCGGAAACGCTGATAGAGGCTTCTCCCGCAGACTATATCAAACGCACCATGGGTGGCCGTCATGGCAACTTGGAAATCTTCGATCCTGTGTCGATTAGCGAATATCAACGCACACTGGCTCAGCCAGGCGCAGCACATGCACTTTGTGAGGACTACCGAGCGTCAAATACCATCGATCTGGAGCATGATCGTGACGATCGCGTTGCAGAGCGGCTAATCAGTTGTCCTATGCGAATTCTTTGGGGCAAGCACGGCATCATCGAACGTTGTTTCGACCCCTTGCAGGAATGGCGTTCGGTCGCAAAACACGTTGATGGAGAACCCCTTCCTTGCGGGCATTACATCCCTGAAGAAGTACCCGATATGTTGTTCCAGCACCTCTTGACGTTCATGCAAGCATGATGCTTGATCTCGCCTTAGCGCAATTACTTCGTATTAAGACCTTAATATTAATAAAAAAATTAACATAAGTTATATGACTTTTGTTGCCTGAAAATTATCTTAGAAGACATGATAATGAGCCTCAGAGACTGGTTAGCACATAACCAGTCAGCTGAAATTTTTATTACTCTTCTGAGAATGGCCATGATTGAACAACGCGTTCGTATCGATCTTGCTGATGGATCAGCCTGGTACTTTCACGCTGATGACACCCCGGAAAAACGGGCCTATCTGATTCTTGACCACGTCCGTGAGACTCTCGAGAACATGACCCTGAAATCCGACGATGCTCGGTATATGCCCAATGATCAGTTGTTCCCGTTGCTCCAAAAGCTTGCCTATGACATGGACTTTGCTAACGGACTCCTGGAGATAGATGGCTACTCCGGTGACGGCATACCTCTCTCGCCTTCTTGTCCGAAAGACGCGAGGAAATGCTGATCAGGCCAGGATTTTCAAAGGGGCTCTGCTTAAGATGCGCAGGCCCCTTTTACTTGTGATCTTCTGCAGACCTCACCTTTGCTGCGTGCCCTTCTCTTCAAGAACCCACTGCTCTGCATCTTTCAAATCATCAAAGGGAAAATGCCTGATCTCGGCTGCGACAAAATGATTGGCCACTTTTTCTCCTACCTTGCCGACCGCGGAATCCGTGACGAGGGCGACTTTGGGAATCTTCTCGTGGTAATCGCGGATGAAGCGAAAATGCGTGAGCATGGCATTGAAGGACTCCCAGCCCGGAAAGTCGCGGGTATTGATGATAACCCCCTTTATCTCTCCACCCTTTTCCAGAAACTCATCTGCCAGGCGCGTGGCGTACTCGAAATCCGCCTCACGCAACTCATCGCCTGGGTAGAGCGTGATGATGCCTCGGTTCTCGTCGAGTTTACTTTCCAGCATGAAACCTCCTAAATCGCTATGGGTCTTTCCTGCCAAGACAAGGTGCCTTCTCAGTGTAAGACATAGAGCGAGACCCTGCGCCAAACAGCCTCTAATCGATAATCCGCAGAAGATTCACAGGAGTAGTGCCCAACAAACGAGCCCGTCAGAGCAGTGATCTTTCCCACGCTTCCCGATCACCGCTGCCATAGGGCGCGTTCACTATGACCAGTCCTGATTCAGCCTATTTCGCATCTTCATACCAATTTCCAATAATCACGCCACCCTTTTGATAAGCTTCCCTCCTTCTAAACACAAGCGAGCCATGCTCTGACGGACTGCGCTCTGTCCATCATTAATTTTTATAACGAGGAGGCTGCGTTTGGAGCTACTTCAATACGCCTTAGATAATGCAAGTCTGCTGCTGTCACGCACGGTTGAGCATATTGCTCTTGTCGGCGTCGCCGTAGGCATTGCCACGTTGACGGGTGTCCCAATTGGCATCGCCATTACCAAAAATGAGCGAGTCGCTCAGAATGTGCTTTACCTTGCATCCATTATCGTCACCATCCCCTCGATCGCACTTTTTGGGATCATGATTCCGGTTCTGTCGCTTATCGGGCATGGCATCGGCTATGTGCCAGCAGTCATCGCGGTATTGCTGTACTCCCAACTGCCGATCATCCGTAACACGTACACAGCCATTAATAATGTCAACCCCGCGCTACGAGAGGCCGCACGAGGGATTGGCATGAGTCCCAATCAGCGCCTGCGTTTGGTCGAAATTCCGCTAGCCGTGCCGGTCATCATGGCTGGGGTTCGCACAGCGGTCGTTCTCAACATTGGCGTCATGGCGATTGCTGCCTATATCGGCGCAGGCGGCCTGGGCACTTTCATCAGCCGTGGAATTTCTCAATCCGATTCGCGCCAGTTGATTGTCGGTGCGATCACCGTGAGCCTGCTGGCCATTATCGTTGACTACGCACTTTTATATTTACAAAAGCGCTTGACGCCCAAAGGCATGAGCCGCGCGGCAGAAACGCCATAACGCTTCTTTCTTGATGTGAACTCTAATCGTAAGAGATACCACTATGATTCGACTGGATGACCTGACGAAGGTGTTCGATACGCCAAAAGGCGCGGTGGTGGCCGCTGACCATATCAGTATGGAAGTGCCGGAAGGGGAAATTTGTATCCTTTTAGGTCCCTCGGGCTGCGGCAAAACCACCACACTCAAGATGATCAACCGGATCATTAAGCCAACGTCCGGTAAAGTTTTTATCAATGGGGATGATACAACCGGCCTCGATACCCAAACACTGCGCCGCAATATTGGTTATGTAATCCAGCAAATCGGCCTATTTCCCAATATGACTATTGAGGAAAACATTACCATTGTGCCGAAGCTCTTAGGCTGGGATAAAGCCAAATACAAAGCACGGGCACGCGAAATGATGGCAATGATCGCACTGGAGCCGGATGCTTTTCTAAAGCGCTTCCCCAGTGAATTATCGGGCGGCCAACAGCAACGCATTGGTGTGGCTCGCGCCCTCGCCGCCGACCCGCCAGTGATGTTGATGGATGAACCCTTTGGAGCCATCGACCCGATTAACCGCGCCGTCATCCAAGATGAGTTTCTAAAAATGCAGCAGGAACTCAACAAGACCATCATGTTCGTAAGTCACGACATTGATGAAGCCATTAAGATGGGTGATCGTGTTGCCGTCTTTCGAGAGGGCAAGCTGGTTCAGTACTCCACGCCCGATGATTTGCTGGCAGCGCCCAAAAACGCTTTTGTGGAATCTTTCCTCGGTGAAGACCGCGCGCTAAAGCGTTTGAACCTGGTAAAAGTGCGCGAAATTGTCACTGACGAAATCGGCACGGTCACACCGAGCGATACATTAGAAACAGCGTTGGCGAAAATCGACGATTACGGCTATCAAAACGCCATCCTGATGATCAATGAGCGGAAGCAGCCCGCCGGTATAATTAGCCGATCTCTCGCTCGCACCACCAAAGGCTACTGCCGCGATCATTTCCAAGCCGTCCCTGCGGTTGTGGATCTCGACGATGACCTACGCAAAGCCGCCTCATTGATGTTTGCCCACGACCAGACCTGGCTTCCCTGCGTAGATAAAGCAGGAACGGTGTGCGGCCAAATTACCCAGCGCGCCATGACCAGTCATCTAGGCGCACGCTATCGAGCGCGTCAGGGGGATGATCGCAAGCCATCGGCGGCGATTAAGGAGTAACCATGCCTATTCGATCCATTAAAGGGGCGCTTAAGGTACTGGTGCTGGTCGCAATTTTTTTCGCCGGCGTATGGAGTCAGTCCAGCGGCATTATCGACGAGTTTTTGTGGTATCTACCTGACGTTCAGTATTTGATGGTGCAGCATATTTGGCTCACGGTGATGTCGGGTAGCTTGGCGATTCTCGTCGCCATTCCGCTGGGTATTGTTCTTTCGCGCCCGAAAATGGCGAACGTGGCCGAGTCACTCATGCAGGTGCTCAACGTAGGGACTACCATCCCCACCCTCGCCGTGCTCGCGCTGTCGATGAGTTTTTTAGGCATTGGTACGGTACCGGCCGTCTTTGGCCTCTTTGTGGCCACGCTGCTGCCCATTACCCGTAACACCTATGCGGGCCTTAAAGGCGTTAACCCGGCACTCATGGAGGCGGCCGCAGGCATTGGCATGTCACCGATGCAGCGGCTTTTAAAAGTCGAGCTACCCAATGCCCTCTATGTCATTTTTGCGGGAATGCGCACAGCGCTAACGATTAATGTGGGCACGGTTCCCCTGGCGTTTTTGATCGGCGCTGGCGGTCTCGGTGAGTTGATTTTCACCGGCATTGATCTTTATGACCCGGTCATGATGCTTTCGGGTGCTATTCCCACTGCGCTGCTGGCGATCGTGATTGATGCGCTGATCGCGATTATTGCTTTTCTCGTTGTCCCCCGTGGGGTCAACCCCGGCCGCGCTTAAGTATCACCACGACTTAAGCTTCACTAACAAAAGCAGGATTCGATGATGAAAATATTAACCACAGCACTGACAAGCATTGCCCTTGCGAGTAGCGTCTCGCTAGCTAACGCCAACGAAATCAGCGTTGGTGGAAAGAACTTTACCGAGCAGCAGATCCTCTCCACCATGACGACACAGTACTTGGATGGCCTGGGTTACGACGTCGATAACCGTTCAGGCATGGGCTCAGCCATTCTGCGACAAGCGCAGGAAAATGGTCAGATTGATCTTTATTGGGAGTACACCGGCACCTCTCTGATCAACTATAACGACATCAGTGAACGCCTGAGTCCCGAAGAAACTTACCAACGGGTCAAGGAGCTCGACGCGGAGAAGGGGCTGACTTGGCTCGCACCATCTGATGCCAACAACACCTATGCATTGGCTATGCACGAAGAAGACGCGCAAGCACGCGGTATCGCAACACTGTCCGACCTGGCCGCTGCGGTCAACGCCGGCGAAGATCTAACGTTTGCGCTTAACGCTGAGTTCTATGCCCGTGAAGATGGCTGGCGTCCGCTGATGGAAGCCTACGACTTTCGCGTGGGCCGCAGCGAAGTGAGCCGCATGGATACCGGCTTAGTTTATCAAGCGCTGCGTGATGAAGCAGTCGATGTCGGCCTCGTGTTTGCCACCGACGGTCGCATCCCCGCCTTTAACTTTTATGTTCTCGAAGATGATCAGGGCTTTTTCCCGGCTTACGCCCTCGCCCCGGTGGTACGCACGGAAACGCTGGAAGCCAATCCTGAGCTTGCCGAGCAGATGAACACGCTTTCGGCACTGCTAAACGACGCGACCATGGCCGAGCTTAATGCCCGCGTGGATGTCGAGCGCGAGACAATTGAAGACGTAGCAGAGAGCTTCCTAAAAGCGAATGACCTGCTTTAACTTTCTAGGCGCTCGTGCATGGCACAGGCATGATGCCTTACCGTTACATCTCAGCAAAGCCGCTCCATTGGAGCGGCTTTTTCAATGGGGGAAACCAATGCATTATCAAAATAAACTTCGGGTAGGCGCTGCGCAGATCAATACCACGCTTGGCGACGTGGATCACAACCTTGAGCGCCATCTGGCGTTAATTGCCGAAGCACAGCGTGACCATGTGGAACTGCTGGTATTCCCCGAGCTTTCGCTAACGGGGTATCGCCTGGCAAGCCGAGTAATGCAAGTCGGCATGCCGTTAGAAGACCCGCGCCTTAAAGCACTGGCCGAAGCCTGCGGCCATATGCAGACCGTGGTCGGATTTGTGGAAGAGGCAAGCCCCGGTGAGTATTACAACGCGCTGGCCATCTTTCAACACGGCCAGCTGATTGCCGTGCACCGTAAGCTCAACTTGCCGACCTACGGTGGTCTGGAAGAAGGCAAGTGGTTTACTCATGGCAGCGAGCTCACGCACACCGATATTTGCCCAGGTTGGTCGGCTTCGCAGCTGATTTGTGCGGATTTATGGAACCCAGCGCTGGTGCATGCTGCCCTACTTGCTCGCCCCACGGTGCTTTGCGCGCCGATCAACTCGGCCAGCGGCATCGTCAGCGACGACTTTTCCAATGAGGAAAACTGGGCATTGAATACGCGCTTCTACGCCATGACCTACGGCACACCGGTGATCATGGCGAACCGCTTTGGACCGGAGGGCGAGAGCCACTTCTGGGGCGGCTCGCGCATTCTCGGGCCCTGTGGTGAAACGCTCGCGCAGGCTGACGACAAAGAGGCACTGATTGTGGCGGACCTTTCCCGCACCGCAATCGCCAAAGCACGCTTTGAATTACCCACCCATCGCGACGCGGATACACCATTGGTCAGGGAACTTATGGCGGGGTATCGCTAGCAACGGCCAGCTCACCCGCCAGAGGAAGTATCAAATGAAGGGGTAAACGAAAAACTCAGTGGGAGGGAAAGCTAAACTGCGCCGACTCCTGTGCGCTCTGCTGCGGCCAGCGCTGCGAAATCGCTTTTCGTCGAGTATAAAAGCGTACTGCGTCCGGACCGTAGGCGTGCAAGTCGCCAAACAGTGACTCTTTCCACCCACCAAAGCTATGAAAGGCTACCGGCACGGGTAGCGGCACGTTGATACCCACCATGCCGACTTCAATCTCATCGGCAAAACGGCGCGCTGCTTCCCCCTCGCGGGTAAACAAGCAGGTGCCATTGCCATACTGGTGCGCATTAATGAGCTCGACGGCTTGGTCAAAACTCTCCACACGAACGACGCATAGGACCGGGCCGAAAATCTCATCGCGGTAAATTCGCATCGCTGGTGTGACGTGGTCAAACAACGTCGCGCCAAGAAAGTAGCCGGGGGAATTTTCTACCAGCGGATGCTTGCGTCCATCGAGCCTTAATGCCGCGCCAGCCGCCTCACCTTGTGCAATATAGCCTGCCACGCGATCACGGTGCGCTTGGTTCACCAACGCGCCCATATCCAGCCCCGGCTTCGTTCCGGGTCCGATATTCAGACGTTTCGCTTTCTCAGCGATCTTGTCTGACAGCACATCGGCGGTTTGCTCGCCCACACACACAACGACCGAAATCGCCATGCAGCGCTCCCCTGCGCTACCGTAAGCGGCGCCAATCAAAGTATTGGCAGCATTTTCAAGGTCGGCATCAGGCAACACTACGGCATGATTTTTTGCTCCACCCAGCGCCTGCACGCGTTTGCCCAGTGCCGCACCACGCTGATAAATCGCTTTGGCCACCGGCGTCGAGCCAACGAACGACAGCGCTTTAACGTTTGGATGATCAATGAGCGCATCGGCGGCTTCACGGTCACCCTGAACGACGCTAAACACGCCGGCTGGCAGTCCCGCCTCTTCAAGTAGCTCCGCCATTTTGATTGCCACAGAGGGCACCTGCTCTGACGGCTTCAAAATAAAACAGTTGCCACAGGCGATCGCCATGGGAAACATCCACAGCGGTACCATCACCGGGAAATTAAACGGCGTGATACCGGCGACAACCCCCACTGGCTGATGGTTCGACCAAGTATCGATGCCCGGCCCAGCATTGTGGGAATACTCCCCCTTTAACAGCTCAGGAATGCCGCATGCATATTCGACGTTTTCGATGCCGCGCTTGAGTTCACCCATGGCATCTTCCAATACTTTGCCATGCTCTTCGCTAATCAGCTCACACAATGCATCGGCATCACGCTCTAATAGCATTTTAAAGCGGTACATAACCTGAGCGCGCTTGTTGGGCGGCGTATTCCGCCAGGCGGTATACGCCGCTAGCGCCTTCGTCACTGCGTCGTGGACGATATACGCATCAGCCATCGCCACTTGGCGAACCGGCTTTGCGTATGCCGGGTCAACCACGGGCAAGTGACGCGACGCTTGTACAGGATCCCCTCCGATCCAATGGTGCACAGTCATAAGCGATGAATCTGTCACAGGCTTATACTTCCTTATTCAGTAGCGCTTCATTAAACGGGTAGCGAGAGAGCTTCTCGATACCAGTTTCGGTAATCAGCACCTCTTCTTCGAGTTTGACCCCATCGGCGGCGCCGACCTCGCCGATATAGCTTTCGACCGAAACCACCATGCCCGGCTCTAGAATGCCGTCCTTGGAGAAGCGATCAAAATCCGCGTGGTGGGCGACCAGCGGCGTCTCACCGTGCATTCCCACGCCGTGAATGATCGAGGGGTAGCGGCGATCCATAAAGCGTTCGGGGATTTTCCAAGCCTTTTCAGCGATTTCACGATAGCTGATACCGGGCTTGAGCAAGCTCATATTGTGATGTACTTGGTCATACGCCATACGGTAGAGCTCGCATTGATACGCCGTTGGCTTGCCCGGCCCGACATGAAAAGTGCGCGAGAAATCCGAGTAATAGCCGTGACAGCCGATGGTATCGGTATCCAGCGCCACCAGCTCCCCAGGACGAATCTTGCGATCACTCGCCTCGTTAAACCAAGGGTTGGTGCGTGGCCCAGACGAGAGCAAGCGAGTCTCGATAAACTCACCGCCGCCTTTGATGACTTCGCCATACATGATCGCAAACAGCTCGTTTTCGCTAATGCCGGGCTTTATAGCCGCTTCGACTTCCGCCACGGAAGCTTCGCTGGCGGCCATGGATTGTGCCAAGCAGGCAATTTCTTCCGGGGTTTTGATGCGGCGGCAATGCAGAGTGTCCTGCATGCAGTCGTAGACATCCAAGCCCTGCGCTTCTAACGCGCGCGCGTGGTTAAGCGCGCAGCGGTCAAGGCCCACCCTTTTGTTGCCTTTGCCATGCTCCTCGACCAGCTCAGCAATTTCGATACCAAAAGGATCGGAAGACATGCCATCACGTTGATTGACCGCCGACCACACCACCTTGGAGGTGCGCGCTTCATCGATGGTCTCAAGCCAGGTGGAAACGTGCGCGCTGCCGGGGTATTCGAATAGAATAATTGGCCCTTCCAGCGGCACATAGATATACCGCGTGGAATTGCGCAAAAAGTAACCAAACATATTGCGCGACCCGGTCGCGTAGCGCTGGTTATTAGGATCAAACAGCACCAGCGCCGCATAGCCTTGATCCGCCATCATCGCGCGCAGGCGCTTGAGTCGCCCGGCACGCAGCTGCTTAGGATCAAAAGCGGTAGGGATACTGTCACCGTTGCCCATTGGGGCTGAAGGAACGACCGGAATATGATCAGGTTCGTTATCCGTAAGGTTTTCACTCTCGACAATACTCATGGTGTCTCTTGTGTCAGGGTTGAATTTAGATAGACGGCATTCTCGGCGCTACGCTAGTCCGCTAGGCTATCGCTGCGCTGCATGCCTTCTTTGAGGATTTTTTCGTGCACCGGCGCCATGCGGCCAAAAATACGTTGGGCACGTTCTGGGCGGCCCACAAAATCCGGCTCTTTGGCGTAAGCAAAAATCACGGTGTGGCGCTCCTTATCTCCCTCAGCCGGCGTGACCCGATGAAGTGAGTAGCGACCAAAGAACACCTGTAAATCACCCGGTTGGAGATCAAGCGCTTTCAAGCGTGAGCGATCACCGTCAATGACTTTTTCCACTTCATCGAAGTTTTCGCCTTCAGGACTCCGGATACCCGGCGCGTACTCGAAGCGGCCCCCGCCGTGGGATTGACGCGTCATCATGGTGACGATGAATTCGTTTGTGTCGTAGTGCCACGGGTGCTGACAGCCTTCACGCAGCACGTTCACCACCAAATCCGCCAACGGGTCGGCGTACCGATGAATCTCTTCTATGCCCACGACTTCACTTATAAAGCGCTGGAATTCAGGATTCTCGTACACCTGACGAATAATCGTGTCACGACCAATACGATCTCCCGCCACAAAGCCGTTTGTGCGATCGTCAAAACGGTTTTTGGGGTGATCTGCCGGCAGTGAGGGATCTCCTTCGCTGTTATAAGGGTTCGTCTCGGTTTGGTTGTAGTGAGCATCCGGGGATAGCCGCTCTGTTTCACGCTCAAGGCGTGCTAACGCCTCTTCAGGAACAAAGTTTTTAAGCACCACGCAGCCGTCTTCGTCTAGCTGACGGCGGCATTCTGCGATTAACGCACGCCCGGTTTCGCCGTCCAGCGCATCAAGGGGGTACGTTTTGAGATCGATAAGGCCATCTAATGCATTTGCCGATGGAGTAACCACGGTCGCTTGCATGACAAGTACTCCTGTCGAATTAACGGATATTGTGTCGAATGAGGTCGCGTTGAAGATGTTTTGGACAGGGTAGTGACAGACACCCCATAATAGAAATGAATAGTTGAGATACGACCCATTTAGAAGGCTCATTTATCATGGATACGGATTTACTTCGCGCCTTTGTCACCGTGGCGGAATGCCAAGGGTTTAGCGCCGCCGGCAAAGTGCTGCATCGAACCCAATCCGCGGTGAGTCTGCAAATAAAGCGCCTTGAAGATAAGATGCGGCAGCCGCTGTTTGAGCGTACTAGCCGTAGCGTGTTGTTGACGGCCGCCGGAGAGCGTTTACTGCCCTACGCACGCCATATACTCAAGTTGGAGGATGAAGCTAAAGACTTGCTTAGAGGTGGGACGCATGGCGAAATCATTCGGCTAGGCACCTCTGAAGAACAAGCAGCTGCCTACTTGCCGGACTTGTTACCACGCTTCTCTGCTCAGTTCCCCCATATCCAGCTAGAGGTGCAGTGTGATATCAGCGATAACTTGGTCAAGCGATTCCAGGAAGGCTTGTTAGATGTTGTGCTTTCGGTGAGGCATAAACCCACACAATCCGGGCAGCTACTCGGCTGGGAGCCGATGGTTTGGGTTATCGCTGAGCACGCGTCTATTGAACAATGGCAAACATTACCACTTGCTTTAAATCCTGAGGGCTGCATTTTTCGTGCGCATGCGTTGTCAGCGCTTGGGCGTGAAGAGAAGCGTTGGGAGCTTCGCTACGTCAGCCAATCCCCGACAGGAATTAACATTCCCGTACAAAATGGGCTTGCGGTAACTATTAAAACACCGCGTAGCGTGCCAACAGGCTGTCGGATGGTGGCAGAAGAAGAGGGCCTTCCTCACTTAGGGCATGTCGAAATCGAGCTTCACCAACGCCCTGGGCACTCTAGTGAAGCCTTTCAGGCTTTTTGCCAAGCGCTCGAAGGCGTGATCGCGGAGCATGAGTCGATTGCGTGCCCTGGGGCCAAAGAAATGTCATAAGCTGATTGCTTGCGCTCGGGAAACGGTAAGCGTCGTCCCTGAAGCCGACGCAAAGACAGACGTCAACAAATTCCAGATTTTGTGAGCATTCGCATGTGACCGCCCCTAATCAGAGGATCCTATGATGCGGATTCAATGCATTGGGGTGTTAAGCTCTTCTTGTATCGATGCCGTTTTAACCGACCCGCCTATCCTTGGAGCTTCCATGATTCGCGTTCATCACCTGGAAAAGTCGCGCTCACATCGAATTCTCTGGCTGCTGGAAACGCTAGCGCTTGAGTACGAAGTCATCACCTATCAGCGTGATAGCGATACACAGCTTGCGCCTGAGGCCCTCAAGCGCGTTCACCCGCTGGGTAAGTCACCGGTCATCACCGATGGTGAAATAACGGTTGCAGAATCTGGCGCCATTATCGACTACCTGCTTAGCCGCTACGGTGAGGGCCGCTGCCAGCCAAGCAGTGACGATATCGCGGAGTGGGCCAATTATCGTTATTGGATGCACTACGCGGAAGGCTCGCTGATGCCGCTGTTAGTCATGCGCTTAGTGTTCGCTCAACTGCCCAAGCAGTCGCCGTGGGTGATCAAACCGATTGCCAAGGGCATTAACGACACGGTGAATAAGCGATTCATCGCGCCGCAGTTAAACCAGCACCTGGCCATGATAGAAAGCCATCTTGCCAAGCGCCGGCAGTTCTCCAGCACTTGGCCGAGCGGGGCCGATGTGCAAATGAGCTTCCCACTAAAGGTGCTGGCGATGTCTCAATCGCTTGATGACTACGCAGCGATTACGGCTTTTGTCGAGCGTATCGCCGCCGATTCCGGGTGGCAGCGCGTGGTAGAGCGTGCGGGCCCGCTGACACTGCCGGGGCAGTAGTTTTTTCGGGCAGCAAGAACGTCAATAGAGCCCGACATCTACGCCCAAACACCTATCCTCAAATACCTGTGCTCAAACACCTGCGCTCAAACAAGGTCGCGCGGGATCTCCTCGTCCCAACTCTTGGTAAAAACCAGGCTATCGCCCTCAAAGGCATCCAGCGTCGCACGCAAACGAAAGCTTGCTGCGTTGGACGTCATCAAGGTACGGGTCACGCTGCGCACTTCCCAGTCGCCGCGTCGGAAACGGCGCTCCCACTCGGTCCAGCCGCTCAGGCTGTCATAGTTGCCGTAGGCATAGGTATAGCACTCGGCGACCCGTGACGAGAGTTCGAGATTGATATCATCGAGACGGAAGGTGCCTTGGTCATTGATGACTTCGAGTGTGGTCTGGTCATTGGCCAGGTCACGTATCACTCGCCAGGCTTCCTGGCTCGGCTGTATCAGAGTCATCGCTAACGGCGGTGCGGCCTCGGGTGGACCAAATGGGGGCAGTGCCGCTTCTTCCTGAGGTCGAGGCTCGCGGCATGGCAGGATCAGTCGGCAGCCGGCAGGGTGCACTGTCAGCTTGACGGGAACTGGCGACGGCCAGGCCACCGGCCAGTAACTGGTCGAGAGCGAGAGCCGCATGGCGTTGCCGACGGAAAACTTCTGCGCGATGTGTTTAAGTGGCACACGCACCTGATAACGCTTGCCGGGCTCCAGGGGCTGGGGAAATTCGTCACTGTCACGATGGGTCAGGTTGAGCAGGCCATAGGTAATCCGGGTCGCCTGGTCATCTTCTGCAATGTCGCTGAGCCTTAGCGCCACCATCGCCACCGGCTGATCTGATTCGATGTCGAGTTCGACAATGGCTTGTCCGCAAATCTCGATGTCCTGATCGAGTCTTGCCGTCTGGAATATCAGCGCACCACCATCCTCGTCGCGTTGGTCGTGAGGCAGATCCGGCGGGGCATTGTAGGAACACCATTTGCCGCCAAACAGTCCTACCGATAGTGGCGAGCGAACAGCAAGAGGAACATCATCGCCCGATACACAAGCCGCGGGTTCCTCCAAGGCAGGCATCAGGTCATGACCACTGGTGAGGCGGAAGTGCTTCGGCTCGATCCGCGGCGATGGCCAAGTCGGCTCGGCAACCCAGCGTCCCGGGCGTACCTCGTAGCGGGCCGACGGCGGAACCGATTCCTGCATCCATACGCGCAGCATCGGCTCATCCATAATGCCCGTTTCCTTACCCTTCAACCAATAGTCCCACCAGCGCAGCGATTCCTGCAAAAAGCCGATGGCCGGGCCCGGAACGCCGAGGTGGGGATACATGTGCGCCCAAGGGCCGACCAGGCCCTTACGTGGTACGTCGAGCCCCGCAAGCAACCGGAACACGGCATTGCAGTAACCATCAGCCCAGCCGCTAACGGCATAGACAGGGCAGCGAATGCGTGAGAAGTCTTCGCAGACCGAGCCATGTTTCCAATAGTCATCACGGCGCTGATGCTGGAGCCAGGTAGCCAGCCACAGCCCACTATCCTCAAGGCGTTCACGCCACATGTCCCGCCAGCGCTCACCGACCAATAGCGGGTCGGGGGGGCAGGTATTGCCATCGAACATGGTCGATGCCCATGACAAGTTGTCGCCGAGCAGGCAGCCACCCATGTGGTGGACATCATCGGCGTAGCGATCATCGGTCGAGCACAGCGTGATGACGGCCTTCAGCTCGGGCGGTTGCAGTGCCGCAACCTGCAGGCCATTGAACCCGCCCCAGGAGATGCCGATCATGCCGACATCACCGGTACACCAGGGTTGCTCACCCAGCCAGTGCAGGACTTCGACGCCATCGTCGAGTTCCTGTTGCAAGTATTCGTCGGTCAGCACGCCGTCCGACTCGCCGCAGCCGCGGATGTCTACACGCACCCCGGCGTAGCCGTGGCCGGCCCAGTAAGTGTGCGTCTGAGCGTCGCGCTCCGCCGTCAGGTCTCGCTTGCGATAAGGCAGGTATTCGAGGATCGCCGGCACCGGATCGCTTTCGGCATCCACCGGACGCCAGATGCGTATGCCCAGCCGGCAGCCATCGGCCAGCGTGATCCAGCCTTCCTCCTCCTGCACTTCACGGGGAAAATCGCTGACGATATGCATGAGCCTGCTCCCTTTTTCTTCACTGGATTTCTTATGATTCATGCCCGCGACGAGACCATGTCAGCCGACGATGTCCTCGAACGCGAAATGCAGCTGCTCGGCAAGTCGTGCATAGTTCTCTTCCAGCGTGACGTCGTCGTCTGCGCCCATCCACACGTAAGCCAGAGCAAAACTGTAGCTGTCCTGCTCAGGCAGGGATGACAGGCGCATACCGACCTCGACCTGTAGCGTGATCATGGTGCCGGGAAAGGCTTGCTGCAGTGTCTCGACCTCCTCGGCACTCGGTACTTGGCTGACGGTGGCGTCGGCGAAGAACACCCGATAGAAGAATTTCGCTGCGACCTTGAATGCCCCTTGGCGGTAAGGCATGTCGGGCAACTGCCCCAGCGCCAGGTCCACCGTCACTTGCTGATGACTGATTCCATCGACTTTTTCGAACAGGTCGCAATGCGATTGTGCAATGCGGGTATTGATCTCCAGCAACCAGATGCGATCCTGCACTTCATCCCAGAAGTACTCGATGTTGAAAGCCGCATTGTCGTAACCGATATGGGCCATGATTTGACGAGTCAGTTCTTGCATCTTTTCCTGAATAGGGGCAGGGAGCCGGGATGGATAGCGATAAGAGAAAAAACTAAGGACTTGCGGATAGCGCATCGAATCGACAATGCCATAAGGGACGACGTCACCTTGGAACACGTATCCCTCGACCGTACATTGCCACCCGCCGATAATCTCTTCCGCCATACAGTGGCCGCCATCGACCGAGCGTACGTCGTCAGGCAGGCTGGCGTGCTCCAGCACGTAGTTGAAAGGCTCTGAAATCGTCCCGATGTCTTCACATAACCGCGCTACGGCATGGGCGAAGTCTTCGGGGCTTTCGATGCGAAAGCCCAGTCGCGAACCTGAGGATTTGATGGGTTTGACGAAGAAGGGGAAATACAGGCCCGCCTCCCCTATCTGCTGCAGTGCCTGGGCGTCAAAGGGGTCAAAGGCGGTAAAGCGGGGAATATAATCGGCAATCACTTCATGCTGAACGAGCCGACTCCAATACTTGTGCTCGCATTTGAGCAGACTTTCGAGACTGGTGGAACGCGTCCCCAGTCGCTCGCAGAGCAGCGGCAGCATGGTCGAGACGGGAAAATCCATGTAGCCAACGACAGCATCGATAGGCTCACTGAATTCTTTCAACTGGGTTTCGGCTCTGGAAAGCATCTCTTCGATAGGAAAGATTTCCGTATCATAGACTTCCGTTGGCTCGATCACGCCATGGAACCGGTACTTCTCGGCCCCACGTAAATGCTCGAGCCGTTTACGATTGTATTCATCCAGCCCGACTACAAAAATATTCCGTACGCTCATGATCGCCTCCTGGCGCAAGCTCGGCTATCGCAGCCCTCGCCGCTTAAGCGCAGCAGGTTTGGCGCTTACCTTCCTGACCTTCGGTCAAGGCTTAGGGAAGGCCGTTTATCGAAGCATAGCGGGTTATCGTTGCTGCGCTGGGGCAATACGCAAAAATACGCAAAAGAGCAGGAACTCCACTTATTCCACAGGAGGGATTTAGCTAGGCCGAGGGTTCATTATTAATCTGGCTAGGGCGGTTTTCAGCTGTTATAAGTGAAGAGGCGGGTTAAAGCATCATACGATACGACATTGCCGGTATCGGTAATGATTTAGCGTCCCTCAAAAGCGTCGCTGGGCGACGAAAGGAATATGGCCTCTCCAATTTTCTTGGCATCCGGCCACCTCGTCGCCATCGGCGGTGCCGAGGACAGGACCTCCAATCTCGAAATCCTAAAGAAGGTCTTCGTCCTGGCCCCCGAGGGTAACCAGGAGGTCGCGGTCATTGCCACGGCCAGTGGCATTCCCGACCAGATCCTGCCTGAATACGAAGCGGCCTTCTCTCGCCTGGGCGCAAGCCAGGTCCATTCGCTGGGGATCCGGGACCGCCAGGAGGCAGCCGATGCCGAGACGGTGCACCTGATTGAGCAGAGCGGCATCATCTTCTTCACCGGCGGTGACCAGCTGCGCCTGACCAATGTGCTAGGCGGCTCGCCGGTTCTGAAGGCCATCCGCGAGCGGTTGAGGGCCGGCGCCGTCGTGGCTGGGACCAGTGCCGGCGCCGCGGCCATGCCAAGCACCATGATCTATAACGGTGCCGCTGCTGACGCCCTGCGCAAGGGCGCCGTCAACATGACCTTTGGCTTGGATTTCATCGAAGGCCTGATCATCGACAGCCACTTCCTTGAGCGCGGGCGCTTTACGCGGCTGATGGAGGTTGGCGCCAGCAACCCGGAACACCTAGGCGTGGGCCTGGGTGAGGATGCCGGCGTGATCATCCATCCCCACGGCATTCTCGAAGCCATCGGGCCGGGGCATGTCATCCTCATCGATAGCCGGGAACTGGCGAGTTCCAATATCGCGGAACTGGCCATGGGTGAACCGGTGTCCGTCGAGCACATGATCCTCCATGCGCTGGTTAGCGGCCAAGGCTACGATGTCGAGGCCCGGCGCTATCTCGTTCCTCATGAACTTGGCGCCATTCTCGCGGAGAGTCGATGAACATTCTTGAGCATCGAGCGCTACGCGGTCCGAATTTCTATAGTCGCTATCCGACAATCTTCATGCGACTGGACATTGGTGAGCTCGAGGAGCGGCCAAGCGATACCGTTCCCGGCATCGCAGAACGCATCACCGAACTTCTGCCGACCCTATACGAACACCGCTGCTCGGTGGGGCGGGCCGGCGGGTTTCTGGAACGGCTCGAGCGGGGCACCTGGGCCGGCCATGTGGTAGAACATGTCGCGATCGAACTACAGAATCTGATCGGCTTTTCGGTGGGCTACGGCAAGACGGTCGATTCCTACGAAACCGGCATCTATAACGTCGTCTATCGTTACCGGGACGAGGCCTGCGGTCTGGCGGCCGGCGTGGAAGCCGTCGATATCGTCGCCCGGCTCTTCAATGGCGACGAGATAGATATCGCCTCGGCAATCACCCGTCTCAAGCAGGTGCGCGATGCGCATATGCTGGGGCCATCCACGGCATCGATCGTGGATGCCGCCGTGCGCCGAGGGATTCCCTGCATCCGCCTTGACGAGGACAGCAGTTATGTCCAATTGGGGCACGGCTGCCGTCAGCAACGCATCCAAGCGACGGTGACTTGCCGCACGAGCCTGATCAGTCACGGCATCGCCGATGACAAGCACTGGACCAAGCAAGTGCTCGGCGAGGCCGGGATTCCCGTGCCGCTCGGGCGCGTTTGCCACTCGATCGAGGAAGCGCTCGAGGCCGCTCACGATATCGGCTATCCCGTTGTCGTAAAACCGCTGATCGGCAATCACGGCCGCGGTATCAGCACAGACATCTCCGACGAACCGGCATTGCGGGAGGCGTTTACCATCGCCTCCCTGCAGAATTCATCGATCATCGTCGAGAGGTTCATCAAGGGAGAGGATCACCGGCTGCTAGTGATCGATGGCAAGCTCGTCGCCGCCGCCAGGCGGCGCCCGGCACATGTGGTCGGCGATGGACAGGCGACGCTGCAGGCACTGATCGACAGGGAAAATCAGGACCCGCGCCGCGGTATCGGTCATGAAAACCTGCTGACACAGATTCACCTGGACGAGCAGTCGCACCGGCTGATAGCTCAGCAGAATCTGACCTTGGAGACTGTCATCACGAAAGATGAGGTCATCTATCTGAAGTCCACGGCGAACCTGAGCACCGGGGGCACTGCGACGGATGTCACCGAGGATGTCCATCCTGACGTGAGGTACACGGCAGAGCGCATCGCCCGCCTGGTCGGACTGGACATCATTGGCATTGACCTGCTCGCCGAGACTCTGACGATGCCCTTGGAGGAACAGTCTGCCGCGGTGGTCGAGGTCAACGCTGGTCCGGGGTTTCGGATGCATCTTTCGCCGACCCATGGCACGGGCCGGGATGTCGGTCATCACGTCATCGAGATGCTTTTTCCGGATAGCGAAGACAACGGGCGGATACCCATCGTTGCGGTAACCGGCACCAATGGCAAAACCACCACGGTGCGCCTGATCTCGCACTTGCTCCGCCAGGCGGGACGCAGTGTCGGCACGGCCTGCACAGGCGCCATCGAGATCGACAACCACACCATCATGCGGGGAGATTATAGCGGGCCGCAAGCGGCCACGACCGTGCTCCGCGAGCCCACCGTCGAGTATGCCGTTCTGGAAGTCGCACGAGGCGGCATCTTGCGTCGCGGCTTGGGCTTCGATGAATGCCAGGTCGGCGTTCTGCTGAACATTGCGAGCGATCATCTGGGGGAAAACGACATCCATACCCTGGATGAGCTGGCACGCTGCAAGACCGTAGTTGTCGATGCGGTCAGCCCCGAAGGGACGGCTGTGCTCAATGCCGATGATCCGCGCGTGCTGGCGAGCAGGGAATGGGCCAGAGGAAATGTGATCTATTTTTCTCTGAATCCCGACTCAGCGCCTGTCCGTCAGCATGTGCAAGCCCATGGGGTCGCTTTCACGGTTCATGACGACTGCATCGTGCTGCGCCAAGGAAATGTCGAAGCTAGCATCATTTCGGTGGTGGATGCCCCTATTACCTTCGAAGGCCATGCCCCTTTCAATGTTGCCAATGCCCTGGCCGCCAGCGCCGCGGCCTATGCCTTGGGGCTAAGCATTGCCGATATCCAGCTGGGCCTGCAGACGTTCCACCCGACGCCGGGGCAGAATCCGGGACGTACCAATTTTATCGACGCCGGCAACATAAAAGTGCTGATCGACTACGGCCATAACGTGCCGGCGCTTAAAGCCTTGAGCGAACTCGTGAGCCGTATCCCCGCGCAGCGGCGTATTTGCGTGGCCAGCGCCCCGGGCAACCGGCGTGACGAGGATCTGTATAGCCTGGGCGCTCAGCTTGCCAGCATGCATGACATTGTCGTTCTGTATGAAACCGACCCGCGAGGCCGCCCCGCCGGTGAAACCGTCAACCTGCTGCGCGCTGGGGCGCAGTCAGGATCCGGCACCTGCCGAGTCGAGGTGGTCATGAAAGAACATCACGCCGTCGACAGAGCGTTCAATGAGGCCAGGGAAGGCGATCTGCTGGTACTGCTGATCGATGACATCGATAGCGCCACCGAACGCCTGCGTGGACGCCGGTTCCTGCCGGATACACCGGCGCCGGGTAGCGATGCAGGTGACCGACCATGACATCCCGCAATGCGTGTAGTCCCGGGCTCATGACCCTGCTGCGTGTCGGCGGCGTCTTTTCGCCCGAACGGCTCGAGGCAACCGATATCCTCATGGCGGGAGGAAAAATCATCGCCTTGGGAAACGACTTCAGTATTCCCAAGGACTGGCCTATACGTGTGGTGGAGGCCCGCGACCTTATCGCCGTTCCCGCCTTCATTGACCAGCATGTGCATGTTACCGGAGGCGGAGGCGAAGGCGGTTGCGGTACCCGCTGCCCGGAGATTACGGCTCGGGAAATCGCAGCGATGGGAATTGGCACGGTGGTGGGTGTGCTTGGCACTGACAGCATCAGCCGCTCCCCGGCAGATCTGCTGGCCAAGGTACGGGGGCTGGGGGCCGAAGGCATCTCGGCCTTCATGTATACCGGTGCGTATCGTGTTCCACCTCCCACCCTGACCGGCGACATTCAGCGCGATCTGGCCTGGATTCCTGAAGTCATCGGCCTGGGCGAAATCGCCATCTCGGACCATCGTTCGAGCCAGCCACGTCAGGATGAAATCGAACGGCTCGTCAGTGATACACGCATCGGTGCCATGCTGGCCGGCAAGCGAGGTATCTGTCATTTCCATATCGGTGACGGAAAGCGAGGACTGGAGCCGCTGCGCAGATTGCTATCCGAGACCGAGATTCCCGCCGATCAGGTGATTCCCACCCATGTGAATCGCCACCCTGCCTTGCTCGAGGAAGCCGCCGACTATGCCTTGGCGTTCAACGCCAGTGTCGATGTTACCGCCTTTGAAGATGCTGGCGACGGCCTCTCCGGTTTCGACGCGGTGTCTCGGCTATTGGAGCGCGGCGTAGCCCCGGAGCGCATCACCATGAGCTCCGATTGCAATGGCAGTTTGCCTGAATTCGATGCCGATGGGGCGTACCTGGGAATGAAGGTAGCCAAAAATACGACCTTGATTGCGGATTGGCAACGTCTCGTTCGTGAAGGTGTACTACCTCTCGAATCGGCCTTGGGTCTGATTTCCACCAACGTGGCCCGGGTACTCGGTTTACACGCCAGCAAGGGACGTTTAGCTATCGGCTTCGAGGCCGATGTGACGCTACTCGACCGTGAACTACAGCCGCAGCAGACGTTTGTGGCGGGAAAATGTATCTATGACGTGAGTCGCACAGAATAACTCAAGACATTCACCCTTATGACGACCTAGCAAGCGTAACGACAGCGAGCACGGCGGTACCGTGCTCGCGTCAGGCCCATTATGTATGGCGCGATGCAGAGCTTTAGGTGCTCTGATCGACCAAGTCGTCTTCACTCATGCCTTCTTCATTGCCCACCACCTCGAGCTGTTCGAGGAAGAAAGCGCGGGCGGCCTCACCGTCAACACCGCGCTCACCGGCCTCGGCTTCCCACTGCTCCGGCAGGTCCGCCACCATCTGCTGGAAGCGTTCCACTTCTTCGTCAGGCAGCTCGATAAAGGTGTTGCCCTGCTCCTCGGCGAACTCGACGCCGCGCTCGTCCACCACATCCATCATGTAGCCGAACAGGCGGGAAAGCCGCTCGCCCGAGACCTCTTCGATGGCTTTACGATCCTCTTCGGAGAGCGACGCCCAAGTATCGGGGTTGATCACCAGCGAGAAGCTGCCACGGTAGAAGCCACCGGGCATCTGCACGGTGTAGGGCAGCACTTCGGCCAGGCGGAAGCTCTTGAGCCCTTCTAGCGTCAGCATGGCGCCGTCAATGACGCCCTGTGTGGCGGCCTCGTAAGTGCCTGCCGGAGGCAGCGCCACACCGGTGAGATCGAGTGCGTTGGAGATGTCGGCCATGGTCCCGCCGCCGATGCGCACGCGCTTGCCGTCAAGATCATCGAGGCTGTCGATCGATTCGTCGAGGTAGAGCGCGCCGGGTCCGTGCACCCCGAGACCAATTACCTCGACGCCGCGGTGCTCACCGGCCTCGGCCAGGTAATCGTTATGGGTGCGCCAGTAGGCTACCGAGGCGTCCTCGGAGGAGAAGTCCTCGAAGGTGGGCAGCTCGGGCAGTTTGGTCAGCTCGAAGCGTCCCGGCATTAGACCGTGGAACAGCCAAGTGGCGTCGGCCACCCCGTCGGCCACCAGCTCCATTTGGGCATCGGGCGGACCCAGGTCGTGGATCACGTTGACGGTGACGCGACCCTCGGTAGCCTCCTCCACCCAACTGCCCCAAGTCGGCCAGACGATGGTATTGACGCCGTGATTAGGCCCCGCCCAGGTGCTGACCTGCAGCTCGGTGGCGGCGGTGGCGCCTTGGAAGGCCCCTAGGGTCATCAGGGCGGAGAATGTCGTCAGTGTTGCCAATTTTTTCATTGTTGATTTCCTTTGTTATTCACTTCAGGTTTGGCGTACGCCTCGGGGCGTTTTGATTATTGTCGGTATTAGAGAGAGAGCACCAGGCGCTTGTCCTTGGCGCGCGAACAGCAGGCCATCATACGGTCATTGGCGTCGCGCTCGGTACGGCTGAGCACCAGGTCACGGTGATCGATGTGGCCCTCGACCACAGCCACTTCGCAGGTACCACACAGGCCTTCGCAGCAGTCGCTAGGCACATCCACGCCGGCCGCCGTTAGCGCCTCGAGCAGGGTCTGATCGTTGCCGACCTGTACCGTCAGGTCGGAGTCCGCAAGCACCGCTTCGAAGGCATGTTCGTTCGCGGGATCAAGGATGCTGGAGCGGGCGGTGAAATGCTCAACATGCAACGTCCCCTCGGGCCAATTCACCGCCAGCGACTCAAGCGCCTCCAGCATGCGCTCCGGGCCGCAGGAGTAGACCTGCTCACCCTCGGATAGCCCGCCCAGTACCCTTGGCAGATCGAGTCGACAGCCTTCATCACCCGCATGGACAGTCAGCGCTGCGCCGTGGTCACGCTCGACCCTATCAAGAAAGGCCATGGTTCGCCGCCCGGCGCCGCAGTAGTGAAGCGTATAGGGCTTGCCGAGCGCCTTGAGTCGATCGGCCATGGCAAGGATCGGCGTAATACCAATACCACCGGCAATCAGGGTATAGCGCGTTGCCGTCTCGTCCAGATGGAAGCGGTTCTTGGGACCGGCAATATGCAGCACATCACCCGGCTTGACCGTATCGTGGAAATGTACCGAGCCGCCGCGCCCCTCGGGCTCGCGCAGGATAGCGAAGGACAGGCGGCTACGATCCCCGCGTGACCCGCACAGCGAGTAGTAACGGCGCCATTCGTCGGAGACCAGCTCGATATGCGAGCCGGGGGACCAGTCGGGCAGATCACGTCCATGTGGATCGACCAGATCAATGCGGATTACCGCCTCGGCCTCGCGTTCCACCTCGGTGACCACGACCCGGCGCAGGATGTCATCCTTGATAGGCGCACCAATGTGGAAGTGCGTGGGGTTCTCCAGCACCGAGCGGGTGCGCCGCTCAGGATTCTGTGCCGGCTCCCATTCCACCCACAGCGACGTGGGTCCACGAAACGAAGTATTGGGCAGATACTCGAATGTCTGATCCTCGACCAGATGCACATGCGGTAGACGGCGGACAAATTCATCGAGGATGACACGCATCTCCATCCGGGCAATGTTCTTGCCCATGCATTGGTGCGCACCGTAGCCGAAAGTCAAGTGCTCCGCTGCGTTATGGCGGTAGATATCGAAGTCGTCGGGATTCTCGAAGTGGCTCTGATCCCGGTTGGCCGACGCCTGCACAATCAGAAGTTTGCCACCCTTCGGAATTTTCTCTCCACCCACGATAGTGTCGTCGGTAGCGATACGACGCCAGGCCACGACCGAGCCGGCAACACGCAGACACTCCTCGATCGCGCTGGGAATCAGCGCGGAATTCTCACAGATATCGTTCCAGGATTCACGGTTCGATAGCAAGGTACGAAAGGCATTGGTGGTGGCGAAGGCGGTAGTTTCATGCGCAGCCACCAGGATCGCCATCATCATCGAGCGCAGGTAGCTCTCCGGGACGATGGCGGGATGCACCTTGTGCATGCGGATCGAATCGTACATCCAACCCTCGCCGGTAGGCTCGGCATACATGCGGTCGAGGATATCCTGAGCCGTCTTCCAGAACCGGCCGACATCCTCGGCAATCTGAAGCTGCTGCTCCGGAGAGGGGCGGCCCCAGGTATTAAGCGTATGAGCGACAGAGAACTTGCGAAGCTCCTTGGCGTCTTCATGGGGTACACCAAGGAAGCGCAGTGCGACGGTCATGGGAATTTCCCGAAACATCTCACCCACCAGATCCGCACGTCCCTTATCGATGAAGCGATCCATATAGTCACGCACCAACTCACGTACCCATGCCTCGTGCTGTTCGAGATTCTCGGGCAGGAAGGCATCCATCAGCAGGCGGCGGCGTTCCATGTGGTCCGGTTCATCCTCGTTGACCATGGTGCGGCGCATTGCGAAACCGTAGCTCTCGAGGATTTTCGTTGCCTCGGGCGGTGCCGGAGTGAGCTTCTCCAACGCGATGGATGGCGAGAAGGTAATGTTGTCGCGAAATACCGCCTTCACGTCATCAAAGCGGCTCACGACCCAATAGCCAAGCTTGGGGCTGAAGAACACCGGCTCCTGCTCACGGGACCAGCGCAGCGCCTCGGCGGGGTCGAGCTGGTAGGACGCGCCGAAGGGGTCGAAGGCGGCCGCCTCGGGCGAGACCGGGCAGCCGGTAGGCGACTTCATCGTCGCCTGGTCGTCGGCATGACCCGGCGGATGAAAAGGGCAGCCTTCTGCCATGGTCTCGGGTTGATGGGAGGGTATCGTCATGATGGCTCCAAGGGACAGTCTGCTTGCCAGGGCTTTTTTTCTTGTTACTTTTATCGCACACTTAAAATCTTTTAGCGCACATAGGCAAAATAGGCGAAGTCACCTGCGTCGTCAATACATGCCTGCGGCCGTATGCACTGCGCCATGCTTGCCGACCACTAACCATCCACGTTCTTACGCCAGTACGAGGTGCACCACCGATGTCTTCCACCCTGCAAACCCTGGATCGCGGCCTGCTCGCCCTGGAAATCGTCTCCGAGCATAAAGAGGGCATCACCATCGCCGGGCTCGCCGAGCAGCTGGGAGTGCACCGGGCTATTGCCTACCGCATCGTCACCACCCTCGAGGCACACGCCCTGCTCACCCGCACCCCCGAGGGCCCTGTGCGGCTAGGCGCCGGCATCACCCTGCTCGCCTCACGCTTCGAACCGCAGCTGCACGCCGTGGCGCAGCCGTTATTGAAAACACTGGCCAAAGCGACTCGTGCCACCGCCTTCGTCTCCATCGCCCAAGGAGAGGAGTGCGTAGTGACGCTGGTCGCCGAGCCCGACGAGGGGATGCTGCGGGTGAGCTATCGAGTCGGCAGCCGCCATCCGCTGACCCAAGGCGCAGCTGGCATTGCGATCCTGGCTGGGAGAATCCCGCAGGATGATGACAGTCCCGAGGTATGCCAGGCCCGCGCCGAAGGCTACAGCCTCACCCGCGGACAATTACAGCGCGGAGCCGTGGGAGTAGCCAGCCCCATCGCCACCGCTCGTCTGCGCGCTGGGATCGAAGCCTGCGTCGGGGTGGTGGCGATGGATGATCTGGATACCGAGAGGGCGATCCGAGAGGTGAAGGCCTCCGCCAGACAGCTGGTCGAACTGATTGGGCAATAGGCAAAAGCGACAGGTGGAAAATCTTGAGTTTTGTAGCGATCAACGGATCATCGCCACGGATGGAGGCGAGAGGTCGCAGTCTGAGCTCTGACACTCACCTTTCTTTATCTAAGCGGAATCGCGGGAAAATTTTCCGGTTTTCCTCGCTATGTAATTCTGGCGTCCCTGGCAGGAGTCGAACCTGCGACCTGCCGCTTAGGAGGCGGCTGCTCTATCCTACTGAGCTACAGGGACTTAGGCGGGCGGGTAGTATAACTTCTTGCCCTCTCCAGGCCAACCACTGCCTTAGATCCAGCCAAGCAGGCTCAATCCGAAAATCCCCAAGGTAACCGTGAGACTGGCCATCAAGGTGGTGAGCGCAATGATGTTGGCCGCAAGCGCTGAATTGCCCCCCATCGCTTTCACCATCACGAAGCTTGCCGCTGCCGTCGGGCTGGCAAAGAACAGGAACAACAGCCCTAACTCGCGCCCCGAAAAGCCATACAGCCGGGCGGCGATGGTGGCCACTATCGGCAGCACCAGCATTTTCATGCTGGCGGCGCTGAACGCCACTGCCTGGCCTTTGCGCACCTCTCTAACCGAGAGCGTGGCACCGATACAAATCAGTGCCAGCGGTAGCGTCAGGGAAGCAAAATAATCGCCGGAGGTCATCAGCCAACTAGGCAATGGAATTTCCCAGGCGGTAAAGGGAAGCGCCACCAGCACTGCCAGAATCAAGGGATTTTTCACCAGGCTATATGACAGGCTGCGCCAATTCGTGGACTGCTCAGGCTGGTAATTGGAAAGCACGATTACCGAGAGAATGTTATACATCAAAATCACCACTCCCAAGAGCAAGCTACCTGTCGAAAGCCCATAGTTGCCATACATGCCCGCCGCTAGCGCCAGCCCCACCACGCCGCAATTTCCACGAAATGCGCCTTGCACATAGACGCCTCTGTCAGCCGCGGGCACTCGATAATGCGCCCAACCCCAACTCAGCAGGAACTGGCCTAGCGTGGCAAAAGCAAAGAACAGCAACAGCTTCACATCCAGAGCCACCTGAAGGTCCGCCTTTATCAGGCTGAGGAAAATCAGTACCGGCAATGTTCCCTTGAATACCAAGGTCGAAGCGGTGGACACAAAGGCGCCATCAATCCAACCTAATTTTTTAAGCCCCAGCCCGATAAACACCATGGCAAATACCGGTAGAGTGATATCCAAAGTACGAGAAAAAAGTTCGACCAGGCTCATCAATAAGCTCTCGCGCAAGTAAGCAAAATGCCATACTCCACCGTTCGCTCAGTTTTGTCGACAGGCTAGACAGTACCTGCAACTTAATGGAAAGTAGGCAAAAACATGCACGCTACTGCACAGGCTTCGTATGCTCCCGGCATCTTTTCATCCAATGAGCCCCAGCGATTACAGGCATTGAACAAAATCCTGCCACATTCTGCGATTCGATTCTCTGAATGAAGCGTCAGTTAAGGCAGAGCAAGGCGTTAGCCTTGCTTGCTCTTAGTGCTGTATGGATATATAGTTATCCGATGGCCATCATTCGTTCTGACACCCTCACTCTTCAGGTCATTAATGCCGATCAGCAGCAGGCGTTGGCGGATACGCTAAGGCTGTATCGACGGCTGGTGCGCGATCTGATGACCGTGGCCTATACCCACTGGCCGATGGTGGGGGGGCTGGCAAAGGCAATGACGTCGTTAAGGTGATCGAAGGGCTTATTCATCCGACCCGCCAGCGGCCGCAAGTACGCTATCCCTATTTCGCCAAACGTTACTACAAATTCCCTTCGTACCTTCGCCGCGTGGCTATTATGGATGCCGTGGGCCAAGTGCGTTCATTTGGCACTCGATTCGATCAGTGGCGATGCGGTAAGCGCAAGCACTCCCACGCGAAGCCGCCACGCCTGACCACCCGCACCCATACGTTCCCCAGCCTTTACGGCAGCCAGTGCGCCAAAGTGAATGCTGAGGCCACGCATGCCTTCATTAAGGTGCGTTGGCAGAACGACTGGATCTGGATGGGCTTTCAGCTCAAGGGCCAATGCCGCTTTCGCGGCAAGGGCCAAGCGAAATCACCGCTGCTGACCTATAACGGTCGCCACTGGCAGCTCTCGTTACCCGAACAGTTCAAAACCCACCGACGCCCACCAAAGGCACGCCTAATCGGGTGCTGGCGGTCGATGTCGGTATCAACACGGCGGCCACCTGGGCCGTGGTCGATGCTCAAGGCACTGTCCATGCACGCGGGTTTATCTCGCGCACGGATAAAGACCGTGAGTATCGGCTCATGCAACGCATCCGTCGTGCTGCGCGCAAACACACCCGCCACGGGTGCCGTTTGCCGGTGGGCTTTTGCCGTCAGGATCACCAGCGTTTAACTTACCTGGCTGATAACCAAGCCCATCAGATCAGTCGACAGCTGGTGAACCTGGCGCTCAATCATGACTGCCAAGCCATGGCCGTCGAAGACCTCAAAGGCTGGCGCCCGAAAGCAGGCAAAAAGCGCACGCCGATGAAAGCGCGCTTTCACCGCTGGTTTCACCGCCAACTGGTTAATCGTATCGACAGCAAGGCAGAAGAAGTCGGCCTAAAGCGTGTGCGCGTGTATGCGCGTGGCACGTCGCGGCAAGCGTTTGATGGCTCGGGGCCAGTGAAACGAGACGTTGCCAATTACAGTCAATGCACGTTTTCAAGCGGCAAGCGGTATCACGCCGATCTTAATGCCGCCTATAACATCGCCGCTCGCGGCCATGTCTACTTCCAGGGCGGTCAGCGCAAGCAGACCGCCCGTGTGAGGTCGCAGACGTCGACCCACGCACCGAGAACCCCGGTAACCCTCTCCACGCTCTGGCAACAGAGCGCGTGAGAGGGATTAGAATCCGCGACTCTATTCTGTGAATGAATCGGCGGAGGGTTCAATCAAGTCATCGACCACCAGCAAGCTTTCAGCGATACCTACCAAGTGAATGCACCCACGAATCATGCGGCGTGTTTATCTGCACCGCAAGATGACAGCGGCGGTTGATAACCAGCGTGGGAGATTTCACCGTGCCAAGAAGATGGCGCTGGCGCACCGCCTTGATGGCGACGTCGTGCCATAGCCACTCGTTGCCATCCCAGAGTTTGAGGCTTGCTGTAGTGAAGCCATCATCAAACTTGACCAGTTACCCGCGATATATCACTGGATAACAGCCCGCGACTGGGTTAAAGCGTGGCGGCTTGGCGGACGCTATCAGCCTGCCCTTCACCATCGAAGGCCAGCGGCTGAAAGTCACCACGAGTAGCAATATCACTCATTATCCGCAAGACAGTGCTGACCCTGACGCCTTGATTCGCTGGCAACATCTTGAACGTGGCTTACTTCCTCCCCACTTGTTATCCCTGGAAATCCTCGAATCCGCCACGCTGCAAGCCGAACATTAATGATGAGCCGGGCATTACCTAGACCAGCTTGCGCGGTATGCTGACATCCCAGTTTTGAGAATAGACACGCTGCTCTCCCTCGTAGGCATCCAGCGTGGCATGCACTATAAACTCCTTCGAGTTCGAGGTGAGTATCGTCCGGGTGACGGTTCTAACCTCCCAGTCACCGCGCTTTAATGAACGATCCCAACGTGCCTCCCCTACCACACTGTCGAAGTCGTCGTCTTTCGAACGGTAGCACTCCACTGCTTTGGTCTGCACTTCAAGACCCGAGTCTTCCAGACGGATGACCCCATTGTCATTGATCACTTCAAGCGTAGAGGAATCCTCGGCCAAGTCACGATGCATATACCAATTATGATGGTCGGGCTCGAGACGCTTCGCCTGAATCGTGGGAGCGGCTTCGGCTTCTTCAAAGGCCAGCTGCTTATCCTCCGCCCGTGGCATTCGCACCGGTAATTCCAGGGTGCTATCGCGCTCTATTACCGAAAGACGAACGTGCTCGGGGGGTGGCCAAGCAAGCGGCCAATAGGAGGTAGAAATCGATAGACGCAGCCGATGGCCGCGAGGGAATACCTGAGCCACGTCATTGAGCTTGACCCGCACAGTATAACGACGGCCAGGCTCAAGTGGCGTGGGTGTTTCATGGCTTTCTCGGTGAGTCAGGTTGAGCAAGCCGTAGGTGACTCGCGTGGCCTTATCATCAGGCGCGACATTGGAAAGGCGCACCGCCACCATAGCCACCGGCCGATCCACCGAAAATGCCAGTTCAAACACCGGCGCACCCATGAGCTCCAGCGTCTGCTCCAGTGGCGGGCTATCGAAAGTCAAGGCTCCCCCGTCTTCTTCACGCTGGTCATGGGCCAAATCAGGCCCTGCCGCATAAGAGCACCACTTACCAGCGAAAAGTCCACAGCTCAACGGCGACTGTACGGTCAGCGCCGTTTCTTCATCCGTTCGAGTGCCGTCAATGGACAATGCTCTTTGTGCCAATGGCAAATACCAAGTGGTAATCTCAGGACAAGGCCAGCTCGGCTCCATCACCCAGCGACCAGGGCGGTGGCCGTAACTGGTGGTGGGTGGCATGCTGTCCTGCATCCAGACCCTGACCGCCGGATCCTCCTTGACCCCGGTTTCTTCATCCTTGAGCCATTGATCCCACCAGCGCAGGCATTCCTGCAAAAAGCCGATGGCCGGGCCAGGCTCGCCCAGATGCGGATACTTGTGGCTCCATGGGCCAATCAGTCCTTTACATAATTCGGGCAGGTTCTCTACCAGCCGCTTGACGGCATTCGAATAGCCGTCCGCCCATCCACTGACAGCCAGCACGGGCACTTTCACTTTCGAAAAGTCTTCGCAAATGGAACCATGTTTCCAGTAAGCGTCGCGGTGAGGGTGTTTGAGCCAGGTGATCAACCAGGGGTCATTGCCCTCCAGGCGCTCATGCCACATTTCACGCCAGGCATCTCCGACCACCGAGGGGTCGGGAGGCAATGAATTATAAGCGAACATGGTGGAGGCCCAGGAAAGGTTATCTCCCAGCAGACAGCCCCCCATGTAATGCACATCATCGGCATAACGATCATCGGTAGAACAGATACTGACTACCGCCTTGAGTGCGGAAGGCTGCCGGGCGGCAAGCTGCAAGCCATTGAACCCACCCCAGGAAATCCCGATCATTCCGACACGACCGGTGCACCAAGGCTGATTTTCCAGCCAGCGCAGAATTTCCTCCCCGTCGAGCAGCTCCTGCTCGAGGTATTCGTCTTTCAGCAAACCACCGGAATCACCGCTGCCCCGTAAGTCGACGCGAATCGAGGCATAGCCATGCCCAGCAAAATAATGGTGGTGCATGGCGTCTCGTCGCGCGGACCCATCGCGCAGACGATAAGGAATATACTCGAGAATCGCAGGCACCGGCCGCTCATCGGCATCTTCCGGTAGCCACAGGCGCGCATTGAGTTGGACCCCGTCACTCATGGGAATCCATACCGGGTCACGGCACTCAACGCGACGGGGAAAGTCAGTTACCTCTTTCATTGAGCTTTCTCCTGCTATAACGGCTCGATATCAAACGTCAACATATCGCGACACTGTTCAATCCGCTCTTCCAGGTCGTCTCGATTCTCGGCGCCGATAAACAGCACGCCAAGCTCATAAGAATAAGAATCCTGGTGAAAAAGCTCCGACAGGCGCACGCCTTCGCGTACATTAAGATAGAAAATCGTGCCCGGAAATGCTTGCTTGACCCGTTGGATTTCCTCTTCCGAGGGGACGCGACGCACGATGCCATCCTCGAAAACCCGCAGCATCTGCTTAGCTGCCAACGGGTAGCGGCCTTCACCTCGAGGCATCCGCGGCGTTATGCCCACTCCCAGATCAACCATCACCTGAAAATGCGGTGCACCATCCACCAACTGGAAGATCGCCGCATGCGAGCGTGATAAACGCGAATTGATCTCCAGGAGCCAGAGTTTGTCATTCTCTTGGTCATGGTAGAATTCAATATTGAAGGGGGCGTTATCGTAACCAATCTGGGTCATCACCCGCCGGGCATAGTCGATGATCCGTTGCTGGACGTCATCGGGAAGCGCAGAGGGATACTCGTAACGCAGCAACACCGAGCGATGACCCTTCCGCACAGAATCAATCATTCCGGTCACCTGGATCTCGCCATTTTGCACGAACCCTTCCAAGGTGCATTGCCAGCCAGCGGAGATAATCCCCTCGGCGATACATTGATTCCCTGTCACCGGCGCGATGTCATCGGGCAAGTCGAGATATTTCATCACCTGATTCAACGGCTTTCCGAAGTTACCAATTCCCTTGCGGATGGTGGGCAGCACGGATTCAAGCTGCTCGGCATTTTCGATCAGAAAGCCGAGGTATGACGAGTGCGCCTTCACGGGCTTTATCCAGAACGGATAGTCAATCTCGATGGTATCGACAGCATTTTCATCGAAGGGGTCGACCGCCTGAAACGGCGGCACGCAGTCCGGCACAGCCCTGGACTGCTCAAGACGACTCCAATACTTATGCTCGCATTTTAACACTGCCTCCAGCGAGGGTCCCGGTAGTCCCAAGTTCTCTCGGAGTACCGGGAGTAAGGCGCTGGTAGGGAAATCCCAGTAACCCACGATGGCATCCACCACGCCGGAAAAATCTTCCAGCTCCCGCCTGGCATCTGCTACCAGCTGATCGAAATCATATTCGGCGGCATGTGCCACTTCATCCAGTGGCAATAGACCACGGAAATGGTAGTCCTCCACATGGCGCAGCTTGGGCAATAATTCCTTGCCCAAGTCGTCATATCCCACTACGAAAACATTCCAAGTCATGTTGCCTCCATACTGCCGACAAGTTCAGATAGTCTTTCCGCTTATATTTCCACTTATCTTGTATTTTAAAAGTAGACGGCTTCGCTGTTCTATTCAAAGCAGGGCAAAGGCCAACGATTCCACGTCATTGCCGTCAATTCAGAAGCCGATACTGTCGAAATACAACTTTTCGATGGTGAGCGCGGCGCGGCCCAGACCGAACAGGATAGCGAAGCGCGAGCAAACTTGACGAAACAGTGAACCGGTCTAGCCTTTTCAAAAGTCACTCGATAGCAGCACGGGACCAGGAGTAGGGGGAACATACATGGACGACAAATTTCTGTCGATTAACGAGCTCAATCTCGTCATCGTGCTGGCTGATCCCCGGCTTGACAATCCCTACCATGCAAACGAGGCGCAAAAGGCGCACGACCGCAGCGATGTTTTGCGGCTGAAAAAAGCCATGAGCCGGCTGATCGAAGATAATCACATCACCTACCTGGACAATCATCGTTTCCTGGTCGACGAGCTGCGTCGGATCAATCCCGATCTTGTTCTGAACTTTTGCAATGCCGGTTTCGGCAACCAGCCCGAATTACAGATGCATGTGCCAGCGTTGCTGGAAATGTTCGGTCTGGCGTTCGCCGGAGCGGATGCCACCTGCCTGGCGAAGTGCCATGACAAAGCTTCAATTAATGCTGCAGCCTCGAAGCTTCATATCCCGGTTCCAGGCATGGAATTGTTGCGCCTGAGCACTGCTGACCTGCCGCAGCGCTATCCCGCCATTTTGAAACTCAATGAGGGCAGTGGCAGCATGGGCATTTCCACCGGCTCGGTGGTTAGAGATCAGCAGCAAGCCTCGGAACGACTCTCGAAACTGGCTCGGGAGAGCCCGCACTCCGAGTGGGTGGTGGCAGAGGAATACCTCGACGGCCGCGAGTTCAGCGTAGCCGTACTGGGAAGTTCGGAGCCTGGCCAGCCACCATTCTGTCTACCGGCATTGGAAGTCGACTTCAGTAAGCTGCCTGAAAGCCTGCCCAGAATCATGACGCACGACTCAAAAGCGGACTCAACCTCGCCATACTGGCAGCAACTGGTGATAGTACCAGCGGGACTACCGGAGGATACCCGTAAAGCCGTAGAGTGCCACTGTATTCAGATGTACCAGCGCCTGGGTTGCCATGATTATGCTCGCTTCGATTTCCGAACCGATGATCATGGTACGCCGCGACTGATTGATGCGAATGCGCATCCGGAGTGGGGAGCAGAGAGCATGATGGCCCAGATGGCGGGCTTTGCGGGTCTCCAGTACGAGGACTTTCTGGTTCAAATTATAAGTAGCGCCCGCTGCCGCGCCGCGCCGAGGAAAGCACCGGCGCTATTCCCGAAAACCCTGTCACCTGTCGTGAATGCGCGCGGCATCCGCCTCCGCCTCACCCGACCGGAAGATATCGCCTTCGTCCGCGAGGTAGAGTCGGCGCCAGAGAACCAGAATCTTGTCGAGCAATGGCCCGCGGACAAGCACCTCGACGTTCTTCACGAAGCGCACTGCAAGCACCTTATCATTGAGGATGAGGATGGGGCAGCGGCCGGCTATGCGATTCTGGAAGGGTTACAGCGTCCCGAAAAGACGGTACTTCTCCGCCGTATCGTGGTCGCCCGCAAACATCGTGGCATCGGTGACCGGGCACTGGAGGCCATTGAGCGTTACTGCTTTGACGAACTCGGCTTGCCCGAGTTGAAATTAGAGGTGCACGACGACAACAGTAAAGCAATAGACCTTTATCGGCGACACGGTTTTGAAGAAGAGGGGCGATATGGCATGGTGCAGATGGCGATGCATAATCGCCACTTCCAGGCACCATCATCCGCTCATGGCGGCTCTCCCCACCACTCTCCCCACTGAGGAAGCCACGCCGTGTGCCGAATGATTGGCTTCATTGCCACCCATCCCACCACGCTCAGTTGCGCGCTGGTCGATGCGCCCCATTCGTTACTGGTTCAAAGCATCGAAGACCTTGAGGGCTTCGCCCACGCTGATGGCTGGGGCATTGCACAGTGGGGCGAAGACGGTGTCTCGGTCATGCGTCACCTTGCTGCGGCTCATGAAGGCGAGGACTATCGCAATTTTGCTCGTACGATCCGGGCGCGACAGGTGATTGCGCATGTACGGCAGGCCACAACCGGTGATGTCTGCTTTGAAAATACCCATCCATTCGTGCAGGGCCCTTGGGTGTTTGTCCACAACGGCACCATCCGCCATTTCAACGAACAGGTTAAGGCGATGATGTGGCCCGAGATCTTCCCCGATTACCGAACACGGATACGTGGAAACACCGACAGTGAAGTACTTTTCCAGCTGTTACTCACCCGCCTGGACGCGCAGCCCGGCAAGCCCCCGATCGAGGTCATTGCCGCAGTAATTCGCGACGTGGCTGACTGGTGTGCCGCCGCTGGGCCCTGCAAGAACCTCGGGCTAAGCTTTTTGTTGAGCGACGGCAACCGCTTTTTCGGCGTCCGCTGGCAGCAGCCATTGTGGATGCTTCAGCGCACAGAACTGCGCGATACCGAAATTTGCGGACAGCCTCCCGATGGAGACACAAAAGACTATCACGCACTGCTCTTCGCCTCGGAACCGCTAACCAGCGAGCGCTGGCAACCAATACCTGAGTACTCTGTGTTCGAGGTTGAAAGGCAGCAGCACGGCAAGAGACCTATCATTGCGCATATCCGGTCGGTAAGGGAATGATATCCAATAACAAAAACCATGAAGCGCTCGAAGATGTCATCACGCGATAAGATGAAGCGACTCTTCTCGATACCCGTCGTAATGATGACGATTACCCTGGCCGGTTGCTTGTCGCAAATCGCTCGACAACACCCCGGGCCGGGTACCGAGAAGGCGCGCATGGAAAAGCAGCAGGTCATCGCTGAAGATGGCTACCGGCTCCCCTTGCATCATTGGGCAGATGCAGATCTATCGAATAAGTGGCAAACAGAGAAAGATCGTGCCGGCGAAGCAAAAACACAGCCACGAGCGGTGGTGTTGGGAATACATGGTTTCAACGATCATGGAGGTAGTTTTTCGATACTCGCCGACGCCTTAACGCCTCATGGGATCGAGGTCTATGCTTACGACCAGCGCGGCTTCGGCGCTACCCGGCAACGGGGCATCTGGCCCGGACACCGACGCCTGGTTGACGATGCCATGCTGGTTGCCGAGCTGCTACGCAAGCGCCATCCCGACGCTCCACTCTACCTGGTCGGCGAGAGCATGGGAGCGGCGGTGACTATTCTGGCACTGAGCCGTGACGATGCTCCGCCGATGGCGGGTAGCGTCTTGATTGCTCCGGCGGTTTGGGGATGGGAGGCAATGCCCTGGTATCAGCGCCTGGGGCTGTGGTTAGGCGTACACCTATTTCCGTCAATGCGTTTTTCCGGTGACTGGGTACGCAACTTGGGTATCGAGCCCACCGACGACCCCGAAATCAAGCGCAAGCTGGCTGAAGATCCACTGATACTGCGCCATGCCCGCGTCGATACATTGCATGGACTAACCCACACCATGGATAAAGCGCTCAAGCGCGCATCGGACCTACCTCCTCCGGCCCTGATTCTTTACGGTGATGCCGATGACATCATTCCACCGCAAGCGATCTGCGCTCTTCTCGCCCAGCTACCGGAGCGAGACGCGTTTCGGATCGCATTTTATCCGGAGGGTTATCATATGCTGACGCGCTACACCCAGCGCGAACGTACCGAGATGGATATGCTTGCCTGGTTGCTAAACCCCGACGCCTCACTGCCCTCTGGCCATGAAGTGACCCAGGACGAAGCCTATCAAGCACTATGCGAGAATTGATTAGCGAGTGAATTCGCATTCAACACAAGGCAGCACGCCGCTCAGGGCGGCTGCCCATCTTGCCAAGTCGCGCTTGTAGCCGGGAAAGCCTGTCCTTCTCGCTTGTCGCGGCGGCCTCCAGAACCGTATGGGCCCAGCCGGGCAGATCGGGGGCTAGGCGGTAATACACCCACTGCCCTTCGCGTTCATCGAGCAACAGTCCGCAGTTGCGCAACTGCGCAAGATGCCGCGAGACCTTAGGCTGGGACTCCTGCAGCACGTGGGTCATTTCACAGACGCAAAGCTGCTCTTCGTGACGAATCAACAAGGTCAGCATCAAGCGAGTCTCGTCGCTCAGGCATTTAAAAAAACGGAAAGTGGTTACCACGCGGGGGATTCTCCTGCCTCATCAAGGGCCAACAGCCAGAAACGATAATCTACGCGAAGCGGCCACGGCTCGGTAGTCACTTGACCGTTATCTATCGTCAGTCACTTGAAATTTATTTACAGGGTTTCGGAAACAGCTTTTTCGGCACCCAATAAAGGTATCCCACCATGCCGAGCAATTCGACCAACGATTGAAACACCACCACGATCACGGTCATTTCGAACCCCGCAGGCAAGGCCAGGGCGATGGGTAACACCACGAAGGAATTGCGCGTCCCCAAGCTGAACGCCAGCACGCGTCCCTGCGCGACAGGTAAGCGAAAAAGCCACGCCAAGCCCCTCGCAAGAAACCCGGCTCCCAGCAAGAAGAGGCTGAAAACGAGCGCCAAGCGAGGTAGCTGTGTCGTTGCTTCCAGGACAACACTCACCTGAGTCAAGGCGATGATTCCCACCACCGTCCCCAGCAGCGGCACCGGCAGCCAGCCCAGCCGTGCCAGCCATTTTGCTCGTTCAGCGCTTCGTTCGGGGTGTCGTCCAGCCGCCGCCCAGCGCTGGGTCAGGAACGCCAACCCCAGGGGCACCAGGATCACTAGCGCAAATGCTTGAAAGGTGTCTCCCAGGGCGAGGTCCAACGCACCATCACTCCCGACTAACCAACTCAGGTAAAACGGTAGCAACATCAGCTGAAGCAAGAGACTCAAGGGGGCGAAGGCAATCGCATGCCGGGTATCCCCGCCGCCCAACTGGCTGAACGTTATGAACCAGTCGGTGCAAGGCACCAGCAACACCAGCCCAACACCCAGGCGCAAGGCGGGGTCGTCCGGCACCAGCCACAAAAGTACTGCAATCACGAATGGCAGACACACAAAATTGCCCACCAGAGCGGCCGCGAAAAAATTGCGGTCCCTGAAGGCAGCGGCCAATCGAATCAAGGGAATCTGGCTAAAGGTGGCGTAGAGCAAGGCAGCCAGCAGCGGCCATAACAAAGCATCGAAAGCGTCAGGCACATGATGGAAAGCACCATAAGACAAGCCGACGGCAATCGCGAGAAGGTAAACGATAACTTGGTGACGTTCGAGAAGCGCCAGGGGCATCACATCAGAAAAGCGGGATTAGCGACGGAAAGGGACGTACATGTCACGTTGGCTCCTCGAGCAGGACTCGAACCTGCGACCCAATGATTAACAGTCATTTGCTCTACCAACTGAGCTATCGAGGAATTATGCTGACGTGAACTAGACTTGCTGTTAAGCGACTTGCAGAAAAATGCGGTGCTTGGCTCCTCGAGCAGGACTCGAACCTGCGACCCAATGATTAACAGTCATTTGCTCTACCAACTGAGCTATCGAGGAACAATGGAATCCGCATCATGTGCTGTTGAAATTGGCTCCCCGAGCAGGACTCGAACCTGCGACCCAATGATTAACAGTCATTTGCTCTACCAACTGAGCTATCGGGGATCTGCCTTAAGCACGGTGCGTAGTATACGTATTGTAGCCTGGGGGTCAAGCCTCATTGACCTCGAATGCTGGCCCCCTATCGCCCCTGTCCGTATAATAGCGCATCTCCATATCAGTGGCGAAAAGCCACCCGAATCCTGGTTGACGGCCTGCTGCCAAAAGCAGGCAAATTCATCACTCGTCCTTTGACGACTCACAGACGACAGGTACCGATGGCGAAGAAGCTCTTCATCAAAACGCACGGCTGCCAAATGAACGAGTACGATTCCTCCCGTATGGCGGATCTACTCGGCGTATCCCATCAGCTTGAGTTGACCGATAACGAGCGGGAAGCCGATGTCATTCTGCTGAATACGTGCTCGATTCGTGAAAAAGCCCAGGAAAAGGTCTTTCACCAACTAGGGCGCTGGAAAAAGCTCAAGGACGCCAATCCGGATCTAGTAATCGGTGTGGGCGGCTGCGTGGCCAGCCAGGAAGGCGAGGCACTGCGCAAGCGCGCCCCTCACGTGGATATGGTCTTCGGCCCGCAAACCCTGCACCGAGTGCCTTCGATGCTCGATGCTCGGCGCAACAATCAAATTGCCGCCGTGGATGTCACCTTCCCCGAGATCGAAAAATTCGATCACTTGCCCAAGCCCTCTTCCGATGGAGCCACGGCATTCGTCTCGGTGATGGAAGGCTGTTCCAAGTATTGCACCTTCTGCGTGGTGCCCTATACCCGCGGGGAAGAAGTCTCTCGCCCCTTTGAAGCCGTGATGGATGAAGTCATTCACCTGGCTGACCAGGGCGTGCGCGAGATCAATCTTCTGGGCCAGAACGTGAATGCCTATTGCGGCGAAAACCTTGTCGGTGACGAAATCGACCTTGCCGAATTGATTGCTTGCGTCGCCGCCGTTGATGGCATCGACCGGGTACGCTTCACCACCTCTCACCCGGTGGAGTTCACCGACAGCCTGATAGACGCTTATGGCGAGATCCCCGAACTGGTCGGCCACTTGCATCTGCCGGTGCAATCCGGCTCCGACCGTATCCTCAGCGCAATGAAGCGCGGCCACACCACTGAAGAATACGTCGACAAGATGGAGCGTATCCGCGAACAACGCCCGGATATCAGCTTTTCATCGGACTTCATCATTGGCTTTCCCGGGGAAACCGAAGAAGATTTCGAAGCGACCATGGACCTGATCCACCGTATCGGTTTTGATCACTCCTTCAGCTTCGTGTATTCCGCACGCCCCGGCACGCCGGCGGCGGCATTACCGGACGACACCCCGGAAAGCATCAAGAAGCAGCGCCTGGCGATTCTGCAGGACCGCATTATTCAGCAAAGCATGCAGATCAGCCGGCGCATGGTGGGTAGTACCCAGCGCGTACTGGTGAGTGGCTTTTCTCCACGCGATCCGGGGCAGCTTTCCGGACGCACGGAAAACAACCGCGTGGTCAATTTTCGCGCCGCCAACCCGACCGAAATGATCGGTTATTTTGTCGATGTGCAAATCACCGAGGCGTTGCCCAACTCATTGCGCGGTGAGCTTGCCTCTCCTGAGCGCTATTGATCAATCAGCATGATTGCCCCGGCACCCGCCGGGGCAGTAAGCTGAGTGTCACATACACCAACTTACGGGTTTCCTTGTCTTGAGCCAGCCATCTACCCAGGCCAACCGCATTATTACCCTGAGCCTTGAGCCCAACGATCCCCAGCGTCTTGCCGGGCTATGCGGCCAGCAGGACGAGCATCTCAAGCTGATTGAAAGCCGCTTGGATGTCACACTACGCAACCGCGGCAACATTTTTCAACTGGCGGGTCCCGCCAATCGTATCAAGGCTGCGGCCAACGTCCTTGAGCACCTCTATCGCGAAACGGGCGCCGAGGAACTTTCACCCGACACCGTTCACCTGTTTTTACAGGAATCCGGCCTTGAAGCCCTGGACGATGAAGAGACCCCGGAAGATAGCGATGAAGTGGTGCTGCGTACCCCGAGAACCATGATCAAGCCGCGTGGTCTCAATCAGCAGCGTTACGTGCAAAGTATCCGGGCTCACGACATCAATTTCGGTATCGGGCCAGCCGGCACCGGCAAGACCTACCTGGCCGTTGCCGCTGCTGTGGAGTCCCTCAATCAACAGGAAGTACGGCGTATTCTTCTGGTTCGCCCGGCGGTGGAAGCCGGCGAAAAACTGGGTTTTTTGCCCGGCGATCTGGCCCAGAAGATCGATCCTTACCTGCGTCCGCTGTATGACGCCCTGTACGAGATGATCGGCTTTGAGCAAGTCGCCAAGCTGATCGAACGGCAAGTTATCGAAATTGCTCCTCTTGCCTATATGCGCGGGCGCACACTCAACAACGCCTTTATCATTCTGGACGAGAGTCAGAACACCACTCCCGAGCAGATGAAGATGTTTCTGACGCGGATCGGTTTCGGCTCCACAGCGGTGATCACCGGTGATGTCACCCAGGTCGACTTGCCGCGTGGCCAGCGTTCAGGGCTCATTCAGGTGCTTGATGTGCTCAAGGGCACCCCAGGCATCGGAGTGACGCATTTTGCCGCCAAGGATGTGGTACGCCACCCCCTGGTGCAACGCATCATCGAAGCCTACGATATGTTCGAGTCCCAGCAGGAAGTCGAAGAACGTGCCCGCGACGATGCTCGTCGGGAAGAGCGCGAAGCACGGCTTCAGGCGCGTGACAACAGGCAATCCGGAGCTTCTCGCGAATGAGCGATATGGACCCAAGGGAGAATACGGACGCAGTGGACCGCGAGATTGTAGTGGATCGTCAAATTGCTTGTGCTGAGCAACCACCTGCCTCGGCACTGCCCACTGAAAATCAGCTCACCCATTGGGTGAGCGCTGTGCTGCAGCAGCATCCTGACGAGCTACGCGGCGAACTGACCATCCGTTTTGTTGAAGACGATGAGAGCCGTGAACTTAACCACACCTATCGTGGCAGAAACAAACCCACCAACGTTCTCTCCTTCCCGTTTGAAAGCCCACCGGAGATTGATTTGCCGTTGCTTGGGGATCTGGTGATTTGCCCTGCCATAGTGAATCGTGAAGCAAGTGAACAACACAAGACGCCGGTACACCATTACGCGCACATGGTGATTCATGGCACCTTGCATTTACTGGGCTACGATCATATTGAAGATGATCAAGCCGAGATCATGGAACAGCAGGAACGCGATATTTTGGCTACATTGGGAATTCCAGATCCTTATACCGCCGAGGATGGCGGGAGTTTCCCTCCTGACGACCCAAGCCACTGAGAGGCGTATTCCAGCGCTCCAGTCCATGACTCGCACGCACGCAGACAAAGACAAGAGAACCGACGCATGAGCGAAGACCGATCGAGCAATTTAACGCAAAAATCCTGGCTCGAAAAATTCTTTGGCGCCCTTACCGGAGACAACGAAGAACCCAGTTCTCGCGATGAACTGATGGAGTTCCTTCGCCACACCGCCAGTCGGTTGAAGCTTGACCAGGATGCCATGATGATCATCGAAGGTGCCCTGCAGATCAGCGACCAACAGGTGCGTGAAATTCTGATACCCCGCTCACAGGTCAATGCTATCGCCCTGGATCAAACCAGCGATGGCTATCTTCCGCTGATTCATGAAACCGGGCATTCACGTTACCCGGTTATCGGTGAAAACCTCGATGACATCAAAGGGATTCTGCTGGTCAAGGATCTCTTGCCGTTGCTTTCCCAGACCCAGGAACAGCGCGATAACTTTCAGCTATCCGATGTGATTCGTCCGGCCATGTTCATTCCTGAGTCCAAGCGCCTGAATAGCTTGCTCAAGGAGTTTCGTGACACGCACAATCACATGGCTATCGTGGTGGATGAATACGGTGGAACTGCCGGTATCATCACCATCGAGGATATTCTGGAACAGATCGTGGGCGATATTGAAGATGAGCACGATATCGACGAAGAAGAAGATATTCGTGAACTGGAGAACGGCCGCTACGCCATTCGTGCCTTGACCCCGATCGAGGACTTCAACGAACGTTTCGGCACCAACTTTTCCGATGACGAGTTCGATACCCTCGGCGGTCTGGTCATGCAGCAATTCGGCCACCTTCCCCGCCGCGACGAACATGCTTCCTTCGGGGGTTGGCATTTTACCGTTCTCAATGCCGATAACCGCCGAATCCGGCTTCTCGAAGCGCAGCGTGACTCCTCCTCTCAACGCGAAGATTAGTCCTTTCGATGAGCAGCTAACAACTCACCGCTTACCCACGTAACGTCTGGTATGGAGGCACATGTCGCGCACTGCTGCTTTTTTCACTTCGTTTGACTCCCGCGGTCTTAACCCCGGCCTTAGCCAAGTGCTCAACTATGTTGCGGCCTTGATAGCTGGAGGCTTCACCACCCTGACCGCTTCGCCTTTCGAGCTGTGGTGGCTGGCACCTGTTGCTGCTGGGCTGATGTATGCCGGTGTGCATAACCTCACTCCCGGCCAGGCCGCTTTCAAAGGGTGGTTATATGGCGTGGCACTGTTTGGTTCCGGGGCATCCTGGGTCTATGTCTCGATCCATGATTACGGTTATACCGGAGTGCCGTTGGCGGTATTTCTCACTCTGCTCTTCGTGGGTTGTCTGGCCTTGTTCTTCGCGGCCACGTTCTGGCTGTATCGCCGCCTGACCCGCCCACGCTGGGCGGTGCTATCTTTTGCCGGGGCCTGGGTGCTAGGCGAGGTCCTGCGTACTTACCTGTTTACCGGTTTTCCTTGGCTGCTGCTGGGCACCGGGCTCGTGGATTCTCCGCTCGCTCCCTGGGCGCCGGTAGGTGGCGTTTACCTGCTTTCTTTGCTGGTCGCCCTCAGCGGTGCCTTAGGCGTCGAGCTGCTTCGAGCACGCTGGTGGGCTCTGGCGCCCTTGGCGGCAATATGGCTTGTGCCTTTCGCCTTGCCCAGCCAGTGGACCACACCCGGCCCTGAGCCCGCCCGTGTCGCCCTGCTCCAAGGCAACTTGCCTCAGCTGATCAAATGGACCTCGGAAGGCCAGCGTGTCGCCGCCAATACCTACAGTGACTTGACCCGCGATCTTGATGACGACATCGACTTGATCCTATGGCCGGAAACCGCCTTACCCATGATGGAGACCCAGGCACGACCGGTGCTCGAACGGGTGCAGGCCAACCTTGCTTCGGAAACGGCACTGGTGACCGGAATCGTTCAGCGCAACGCAGAGGGGCGTTACTACAACAGCATGATCGGCGTGGGCAATACGCAAGGCAGTTACCAGAAAGAGCATCTTGTGCCTTTTGGTGAATACCTGCCGCTGGAAAGCGTGCTGCGTGGTGCGATTGATTTTTTCGATTTGCCCATGTCGAGCTTCACCGCTGGCGATACCGACCAACCCCCCATGCAGGCTGCCGGCCTCAAACTGGGCAATGCGATTTGTTATGAAATTATTTATCCACAACTGGTTGCCAATCGTGCACGTGACAGTAACGTACTGGTCACGGTCTCCAATGACACCTGGTTCGGCGCCTCTATCGGTCCACTTCAACACCTTCAGATGGCACGTTTGAGAGCCTTGGAAAACGGACGTTACGTTATTCGTGCCACCAGCAACGGCATCACCGCCATTATCGATCCCCAGGGCGAGCTCGTGACACGGGCACCGCAGTTTGAAACCACCGTCCTGGTCGGCGATATTCATGCCATGCACGGCATGACGCCGTTTACTCGGCTGGGCAGCTGGCCAGTGTGGCTACTGGCCACCCTCATGATGATACCGAGCCTTGCTTTTTTCGAGGGCAAAAAGCTCGTCAAGCACAAGACCTGAAATCCGGCATTTGAAATCCAGTATCAAAAAATGAAAAGGGCGATAAAAATCGCCCTTTTTCATTTACCAAGTTGGCATTTCTACTTTTCGATATCTGGTTTTTCAGTACTCGGCTTTTCAGGGCTTTGCTTTTCAGTACTCGGCTTTTTTGCACCCTGCTTTTCAGTACTCGGCTTTTCGGCACCCTGCTTTTCAGTACTCGGCTTTTTTGCACCCTGCTTTTCAGTACTCGGCTTTTCAGTACTCGGCTTTTCAGTACTCGGCTTTTCAGTACTCGGCTTTTCAGTACTCGGCTTTTTTGCACCCTGCTTTTCAGTACTCGGCTTTTTTGCAGTGGCTTTTTTCATGTCCGGCTTGTCTGCAACTGGCGTTGGTTTTTCACTAGCCAGATTCTTCTTTTCTTGAGCTTCTTGCTTGTGTGGCGAGGAAGACCGCTCACTGGACTTGGACTGCGAAGATGCTGCCTTTTTCTCCTCAGCTGGCTGCTGAGCTTTTGCCGACGCTTTCTCTGCGACTTCTCCCAGCACTTCAGGAATAGTCTGTTGCACATAGCGACCAGGCGCCGGTTCGATGATAGCCAGTTCGCCTTCACCAGGCTGACGAGCCGGCACCATTTTCTCCGGGTCGGCATAGCCATTCGAGGTTACCCACTGCTGCCAGTGCGGCCACCAGGACCCTTCGTTGAAGTCAGCATTTTCCAGCCAGGTCTCGTGAGACTCGGGCAATTCGTCATTGGTCCAGAAGCCGTACTTGTTCTTGTGGGGCGGATTGACGATGCCCGCAATGTGCCCGGAGCCTCCCAGCACAAAGGTAGTCGGGCCCTTGGGCAACAAGGCACCGTAATAGGTACTGTTCCAACGGGCAATATGGTCTTCTTTCGTCGATACAAAATAGCTTGGCGTGGAAATCTTGCGCAGGTCTATCTTGACCCCATCAAGCTCGATTCCGTCCGGCTGTACCAATCGATTTTCCAGATACATATGGCGCAGATACCAGGCATGGGTACCTGCCGGCAAGTTGGTGCCGTCGGTGTTCCAATACAGGAGGTCAAAGGCCGCGGGCTTTTTACCTTTCAAGTAATTCATTACATAAAACGACCAGAACAAGTCATTTTCACGCAACAGGTTGAAGGTATACGCCATCGAGCGTCCATCCAGGTAACCCTTCTCTTCCAAGGTCTTCTCGATGCCACTCAAAGCCCTTTCATTGAGGAAGACCCCGAGCTCACCCGGGTCACGAAAATCCTGCAACGTGGCCATGTAAGTCACTGACTTAACTTTTCTTCCTCTATGGGTGCTGGTCAGGTACGCCAAGGCGGAAGCCGCTAATGTGCCCCCGATACAATAACTAAGAAGATTTACTGACTTTTCACCGGTGGCTTTCTCAATCGCCTCAATGGACTCAATCAGGCCCATTTGCATGTAATCAGCCCAGGTGAGGTCACGCTGCTCGGGGCCGGGGTTACGCCAGGAAATCAAAAATACCGTGTGACCTTGCTCGACCATCCACTTGACCAAGGAGTTGTCTTGACGCAAATCGAGAATGTAATACTTGTTGATCCAGGGCGGCACGATCAGTAGCGGCGTCTTGAACGTTTTTTCCGTGGTCGGCGTATATTGAATCAGCTGGATAAGTTCATTTTCATACACCACCGCGCCGGGCGTCACGGCAATATTATCGCCGATCTTGAACGCCTCGCGGTCGGTCATACTCACATTGATTCCGGCTGCGGAATTGGCCAGATCCTCGCGTAAGCGTGTCAGCCCATCAATCAGGTTCTGTCCCCGCGTTTCCATGGTAAGCCGCATGACTTCGGGATTGGTCGTGACGAAATTGGTCGGCGCCACAGCATTGACCAATTGGCGCGCATAAAACTCCAAGTCGCGCTTTTGCTTGTCGTCCAGACCATCCAGCTTCTTGATCAGTTCTTCGACGGTTCGAGAAAACAACAGATATTGCTGCATGATCGCCAGATACTGAGGGTCTTTCACCCATGCCTCATCATTGAAGCGACGATCACCCTTGGCCGGGGTTATCAACGGCTCGACCTCTTCACCCGCCATCGCCCGCATGCTCTGCTGCCATAGCAACCACTGATCCTGTGCCAGACGAGCCTGGGTTTGCCATAACAGCACGGGATTTTGCATCAAAGAGTAAGCACCTGCCTTGAAGCTCTCACGCATGTCCTTGAGAACGGAACTATCACCTTGATTAGGCTCCATTCGGGTCAGAAAATCCTGCATTAAACCTTGATATTGCTCACCAATTTCTTTGAGCTGTACATTCCAGGCGATTAAATCAGCCTGTGATGCAGTATCCCACCCTGGCTGCATACCCTATCTCCCCTAGCATGTCATGGCGTGCGGTATTACGCCGAGGCAACCTGACCTGTCATTCGCATAACCTGTCATCAACATGAAACAATGCGCGGCGCATGCATAAAGCGCCGCGCATTGTTTCATGGCTCAACTCTTGCGTGAGCCTTGGCTGGTGGACTTGGCGGGCTGTTCGCTTTTGGCAGGCTGTTCGCTTTTACCGGCTTGCTCCCCTTTGGCGGCAGCATTGGCTTGATCAGTCATTTTCTGACCCGCCTCACTGAACAGTTTTTCCATTTCAGATTTGAACTGAAGGCTCATTTCGCCCATGACGCGAGCGTCTTCCTGCATCTGCTGGGAAAGCTCATTCATCATTTCTGCCTGACGCGTGCCAAAGTCGCGCATGCTTTCGGCATCTTCAATTTCCGTGGCACTACGAATACGCTCCGTACCCATTTGGCTGTAACGTTTCATGGATTCCAGCTGGTACTGGGTCATTTTTTCCATGTTATTGAGCATCAGCGAATTGAGCTTACGCATCGGCTCGAATAGCTGGCGTGTCTGGTTGTTGAATGCTTCCGTCATTTTATCTTGCATGGTGGCTCCTTCTTTATTATCAATATTACCATTTGCCAACCTCTAGTAGCTGGCAATATTCAAGGCCAATCACTCAGCCCTATCATCGAAACTCGTTATTGACAGTCGTTCTTAACGCTCATTCTTGACAACAAGCCCGCTCTTGAAAATCCCGCTCTGAAAATATTGCAACCAAGCGACTTGCTGCACCGCAAAAAGATTAGTGTGTCACCTAAGACTTTGCAATAGCGCTAAGGTTTACTTTGCCTACACTTTCGTCAGTCTTTCTCAGTTCAGGGGTTTCGCTTACTACGCGATGATGCCGCTGCCGGCTTAGGTTTTTCATTGGCCTTGGCATTGTGCGCGCCACTAGCACTTTCCGTACCGCCACTTTCGGTGGATGAACTCCTGTCGGTTGAAGAATCCCGGGAGGTATGGCCAGAGGTTTGCCTGCTTTGCGCATCGGGATTTTCATTATCGGAGCTCTCAGTCTTTGAGCTATAGCTGCTCGCTCCTGCCTTTTTCAGCATATCCATCATCATCTGTTGGTAGGTGCCAAAGTTGGTCATTCCTTGAGACAGACCCTGCTGCAACGCGGGCTGTTGCATGAAAGGCCTCATCAAAGTCATCGGGTCGTAACCTTCCACGCCCGATTCCATTTGTTGCTGGATCTGCTCCAGTAGGCTTTGCTGAAATGCTTCCACATTCGGCAGTCCCAAGGCCTGACGAAACTCATCAGGAGTGAGATCGAACTCAACGTTGATCTTCATGGCCAGCTCCTTAAACCTATAATCAAAGTGTAGCAGTATCCGCTAACAACGAAAGTTGGCTCGCTACTATCTCGAGTACTGTTCCAAACGCGGCGTATCCACGCTTACCTCAGCATTTTGAGCTCGATGACGCAACCAGTGGTCCATCAACGTAAGCGCCATCATCGCTTCGGCAATCGGTGTGGCACGAATGCCCACGCAAGGGTCGTGGCGGCCTTTGGTGATCACGTCTATCGCCTGACCGTGCACATCGATCGAACGGCCCGGCGTGGTGATGCTGGAAGTAGGCTTGAGCGCTAATCTTGCAATGAGGGATTGTCCCGTGGAAATTCCACCCAATACCCCACCCGCATGATTGGAAAGAAATCCATCCGGGGTCATTTCATCACGGTGCTCACTTCCTCGTTGGCTGACGCAGGCAAACCCGGCCCCTATTTCCACCCCTTTTACCGCATTGATGCTCATCAAGCCGTGTGCCAGATCAGCATCCAGACGATCGAATACCGGCTCACCCAGCCCCACCGGCACCCCCTCGGCAATCACGGTAATTTCCGCACCCACGGAATCCTGGTCGCGGCGCAGCTGATCCATGAAGGCTTCAAGTTCCGCGACTTTTTCCGGGTCAGGACAGAAGAAAGCATTGTTCTGCACCGCCTCCCAGCTCTTGAATTCGATAGGCAAGGGGCCGAGTTGGCTCATGTAGCCACGCACCTGAATTCCTTTGGCAGCCAGGTATTTCTTGGCAATGGCACCGGCGGCAACACGCATGGCGGTTTCCCGGGCGCTGGAGCGGCCTCCTCCGCGATAATCGCGAACCCCATATTTATGATGGTAGGTATAGTCGGCATGCGCCGGGCGGAACTGGTCCTTGATCTTGGAATAGTCCTTGGAGCGCTGGTCGGTATTCTCGATCAACAGACCAATCGGGCAGCCGGTGGTAACGCCTTCGAACACCCCGGAAAGAATACGGACTTGATCCGGTTCCTTGCGTTGGGTGGTGTGGCGTGAGCTACCCGGACGACGACGATCGAGATCGTGTTGCAGATCGGCTTCACTCAGTTCCAGCCCTGGTGGGCAGCCATCCACAACGGCTCCCAGTGCCGGACCATGGCTTTCGCCGAATGTAGTCACCGTAAACAACTTGCCGAAGGTATTGCCTGACATCTGGGTTATTTTCCTTGTGTGAAAGACGCCGCATGGGCGTCGAGTTCAGCGGCGCTCAAGGCAAATACACCTTGGCCGCCACGCTCGAATTCCAGCCACATGAAAGGCACCTCGGGGAAGGCGGCCTCCAGGTGGTGATCGGAGTTGCCGACCTCAACGATCAGCCAGCCATTCTCGGTAAGATATTCGGGTGCTTCACGCAAAATACGACGAACGATATCCAGTCCGTCGTTGCCAGCACCCAATGCCAATGCCGGCTCGTGTTGAAATTCCGTCGGCATGGTTCGCAAATCACGCGCATCGACATAGGGCGGGTTGGAGACAATCAGGTCATAACGTTGTCCCTCCAGCCCCGAAAATACATCTGACGCCACCACTCTGACTCTTTCTCCCACAGCGTGGCGAGTGATATTGCGGCGAGCCACGGCCAATGCATCTTGGCTGATATCGGCCAGGTCCACTTCGCAACCAGGCAGATGCAAGGCCGTGGCGATACCGATGCAGCCCGAGCCGGTACACAGGTCCAGCACCCGAGCCGGTGGCTCCTCAGGAAACCAGGCTTCGAAACCGTCTTCGATCAGCTCGGCGATGGGTGAGCGCGGAATCAGCACGCGCTCATCCACATCAAACGGGAAGCCGGCGAAAAATGCTTCCCCGAGTAGATACGGCAAAGGACGCCGACTAGTGATACGCTCTCGCGCCAGTGTCACGATCCGCTGACGTTCGGTCATCAACAGGCGAGCTTCCAGCACCGCCGGGTCGACATTCCAGGGCAAGTGCAGCGCCCCCAGGGTCAATGCTACCGCTTCATCCCAGGCCGAGGCTGTCCCATGGCCGTAATGCAAGCCGGCCAGATGAAACTCGCTGGCGAGCCAGCGCAGGTAATCACGCAGGGTAATCAAGTCACTGGTGATGTCAGCCTCGTCCAGGTTCAACGTGGAGGCGGCGGACATGCCGGCGTTACAAGGTTCAGCATTAGCATCGGTACTAGAAGAGACAGAACCGGAAGAAATAGAACCGGAAGAAATAGAATCGGAAGGCGCGGCCACGGGATATCCTGCATTGCAAAAGTCGAAAGTGGATGCTCGCTCCCCAAGGGGAGATGAACGATGAGGGTTGCAATGATTGTACCTTTCACGCTGCCCGGTTCACAGCTACGCTCAGCCCGCTATACTGAAGCACTTGACTGAAGGACTTAGCGAGCCAATACGCTCACGTTTGTCACAAACTTGACCGAACCACTGACACTTCAATCATTACACCAGAGCCTGCCATGACACGCCGCCCCCCTTTACCCGACGATGATGAGATCAATGCCTTTCGCCAGGCATTACAAGCCGCCGGGGTGCGTCGCTTGCCTTCCAACCGTGCCGACCCGGGCAAGCCAAGAAAAGATAGCTCGGCACATGCCGTGCGCCGCCAAGCTGCTGTCGAAGCCAATACGCTTCAGGCCAATGGCCGCACCTCAGATGGCCGGGTGGAAGCCGTACGACCTTCGGAATACCTGGAATTCAGTGTACCCGACCTGCCCTGGCGTACGTTAAGCCAACTCAAGCGCGGCCAGACTGCCTGGCAAGCGGGGCTCGACCTGCACGGCTATACCCTGGAAGAAGCGCGTATCGAGCTGGAAAGCTTCCTGCGTGAATCAGTGGGGCAAGGATTACGCTGCGTACTGGTGGTGCACGGCAAGGCATGGGGCACCACTGCCGATTATCCGGTACTTAAAAGCCATACCAATACCTGGCTGCGCGAATGGCCCGGCGTACTGGCTTTCTGCTCCGCCATCGACATGGACGGCGGCACCGGCGCGGTTTATGTATTACTGCGCAAGCCGGGACGCTAACTTTCAAGATGTTACCTTTACTTTCGGCATATGCCGCGAAAGCCCCTGCTCGGTCAAATGGCGCCCTAGACGTATCAGCTCATTCGCGCGATGAAACTCATAAGCGCCACATACCGTCCTGGGTATTTCAATCAGCATGTCCGGGGAATAGCCGGCCACCTTGTACTTGGCCAACGCCGCCTGAGTGACATCAAATGACTCAAGAATCATTGCCAGCTTGCTCCACTCGCGTTTGCTGCGAGCTTCCGGCGCTTCCTCTTTGCCGACTTCGCCTTTATCTTGGGAGCCCCCATTGCCTCCAAACCCTTCCCACAATCGTTTAGTGGCTTCCCGGGCATCGTTCACCCAGCCCCCAACGGGGCGCATTTTTTCAAGCTCGGCTTCGCTGGCCAGGGAGTCGGTATCCGGCAACAGATCTTCCAGCATCACCGGCTGTGGAGTATGTGCCGTGACGTTGACCGCTACTACAAAGTCCGCTGCATGAGCGGCCCCCACCGGCATCATGGGAAGGGGGTTGAGCAGCCCACCATCCACCAACACCTGATCGCCCAGATGCACCGGCGTGATCACGCCAGGCACGGCAATCGAGGCGCGAATGGCACGCAACAAAGGTCCGCTTTGAAACCAGACTTCGCGCTGACGGACCAGATCCGTGGCTACCGTGGTCACCGGTATAGGCAAGTCTTCAATCAAGACATCACCCACCAAGGCTTCAAGCTTGTTCATTATTTTGCTGGCTCGCATGGCCCCCATAGGGCTCCAGGTCACATCCACCAGCTTGAGGACATCGAAATAGTCCAGCCCACACACCCAGTCACGATACGCCGGCAGTTTTCCCGAGGCATAGATACCGCCTATCAACGCCCCCATGGAACACCCCGCCACGGAGATAATTTCGTAGCCTTGCTCTTCGAGCACTTCAATCACCCCGATATGGGCATAACCGCGCGCTCCGCCACTGCCTAACACCAGCGCCACCTTATTTCCTTTTTCGGGAGCCATCAGCTTATCCATGCCCTCTCCTTGCTCAAACGCTTCACATCGGCAATGCCGCCTGATGATCGGCTTCGATCACTTCCGTGACCGCATCGACTATCCCTTTTTCCAAGTGTAGGTGATGGCCGCCCTTCATCACGTGGCGGGTCAAGCGAGTGACCACTCGGCGTGCCTGTTGCGCTGACTCGCGCTCTCCCAAAATACCGCTATCACCTTCGATCAACAGTACTGGACAGGCAATTGCTGCCAATAGTCCATTCACCTGCTCTGGGCTGAAACGTACCAACGACGGCTTGAGCAATCGGCTATCGGAACGCAGCCTGACACCGCCAGCGTCTTCTACCACCAGATTACGCTTGACTAGAGGTGCTGCGGTATCAAAGTCGATAGGCGTGACACCGCCGGCGACACGCGCGGCAATCGCGGTATCAAGATCAGGATAATGCGGAGGGAGAGACAGCGGGCGTCGATGGGAGACAAGCCCTTTGCGTAACTGCGCAGGGGTCTCTGTCGCCGGCGTGCTCAATGCACCCAACCCATCGAGCAATACCAGTTTTTCGGTGCGTTCCGGAAAGGCTGCGGCAATCAGGCAAGCGACTGCTGCGCCCATGGAATGCGCCAGAAGTGGCACACGCGCTACGCCTAGCTCTTCCATGGCATCCAACAGATCGTGGCAATAGTCCCAAAGAGCGTAATCAGACCCTTCGGGGGCCGGTTGGGAAAGCCCATGCCCACGAAAGTCCAGGGCGACGATACGCACCCCGAGCCGGGTAGCCAATCGGGGGGCCAGACGGGAAAAGCTGGCAGCATTATCCAGCCAGCCGTGAAGCGCCAGCCAAACGGGCGCCTGGGGATCACCCCAAGCAAGTGCCGCCAAACGCCCCTGACACAAGGTAAGAGGAAGAGGCTCGGGAAACGACATCATCAGCATACTATCCGGTTGCAAAATTTTCAGTATACGGCCTCAAGGTGACGAAACCAGCCTGAAAGCGTTACCATGCGCAGCCAATATATCCCTTCGCCACCGGTGCCTCCCATGAAAAAACACCGCGATACCCGCGTCCGTAACTTGGTTTTCCTGATTGCGGTGACCAGCGCCATTGTGGTCGGCTTGTGGCTGGCACGCTAGGCGCCATGGAAGAGACTGGCTAACAGCTGGAAATGGTCTGTGGAAAATGCTCTTTAAAGACAGCGCTTAAAAAGTCGTTTTATTGCCCAAGGCCACGAGCACTTTTCGCACCCGCTCCTCGGTACTCAACGTCGTGGTATCTTCCAGTCCGCCGAAATCACCGCGTAACGCCTTTAGCGCATAGCGCTCAAGATCAATTTCCGAGGAGGTTCGAATGCCTCGCTTTCGCAGGATCACAATAGGTGGACACCACCCCTGCAATGCATGTTGCAGCAAGAATCCCGAGACAGCGGCGGGTAGTATTAACCAACGTCGGTAGCCCGCGGCGGCCAAGGTGATGCCCACCAGATTGAGCGTGGACGCATTGGCTTCAAGCGTGCGTTCTATGTCCCATTCTTGTTCGAGCTCATGGAGCCTCAGTTCTATTTTATGAGGATTTTCAGCGAAATAGGCTATATTTTCTTCTGTTCTCTGCTGAATTTCCCGGTTGACGCTTGCAGCGGTATTACGCTCTACCCGAGACGTCGTGGACGGCAACATGGTGTCCTCCTTATTGATCCATAATGGCGGTGATAACAGGCTTCCTTCTACCTACCGCCAATCGGCTTGTGCGGAACTTTCCTTGAAACTTTCCCCATGTAAATGGCGATAGCCATTTCACTATAGAAGGGGATGGCGCAACGTGCTCAGCGTGTCTGGCTTCATTTATCGGTTCAGCGAGCCGGTCCGGGTCATTTCCCCACCCTTGGCAGAGCAGATAGCCCATTAGAGCGTTACCGTTGACATCCTCCCCTCCCTCAGCTTGCGCTGCCGCCTTGCGGCGGAAAGGAAGGGGATCCCCTGGTCGTTACCTCCCAGGTTCCTGCTTCAGCGCCCATTGCCTCAATGCCTTGGCATTGCCGGTCTTACACAGACTCCACAGGCGTAAATTCCCGTGTGCCCCACGGTACTCCTCACCTTTCGGTACCGGCTAACAGCGCGGTGCCGGCTTGTAGAATGTTGCGGGCTGCGTTGACGTCGCGGTCAATGCCTTGGGTGCCACACTCAGGGCAATCCCAGGTGCGAACATTGAGCGGCAGAGATTCCATCACAAACCCGCAGCCATGGCAGCGCTTGCTGCTGGGGTACCAGCGGTCGATCTGGACGAACTGGCGCCCCGCCCATTCGGCCTTGTACTCAAGCTGGCGCACCAGCTCCCCCCAGCCCACATCGCTGATGGCTTTTGCCAGATGCCGGTTCTTGACCATGTTTTTCACCGCGAGGCTTTCAGCACAGATCACTTGGTTCTCGTTGACGATCTGCCGGGTGAGTTTATGAAGGTGGTCAAGCCGGGTATCGGCGATTTTCGCGTGGCGCTTGGCCACGGTATGCCGCGCCTTGGCACGGTTGTTGGAGCCCTTCTGCTTACTGCTCAGCTGCCGCTGCGCCCGCGCCAGTTTGTGCGCGTGACGCGCCGTGTGGCGCGGGTTATTGACGCGCGTGCCGTTACTGGTCACGAACAGATCTTTTAGCCCGAGATCGATACCCACCATTTTCGGCGTGATGGGCAGTGATTCGGTTTCTACCTGGCACAGGCAGCTAATGAAATAGCGGCCCGCCCCGTCTTTGGATACCGTGACGGCGCTGGGTGCTGACGGAAGCTCGCGGCTCCAGCAGATGTTGAGGGGTTCCTTGCACTTGGCCAGCATGATCTGGCCGTTACGATACGCAAACGCCGAGCTGGCAAAGGTGGCCGATTGGCGATGCTTCTTTGACTTGAAGCGGGGATAGTTGGCCCGCTTGGCAAAGAAATGCTTGAACGCCGTTTGCTGATGGCGCAGGCATTGCTGCAAGGGCACCGAACTGACCTCGGCCAGGAACGCGGTGTCCGGTGCCTTTTTCAGTTGCGTCAAGAACGCACTGGCATCGTTGTAGCCGACCTTTTCCTGACGCTGATAGAACGCGTCGGTGCGATAGCGCAGCACCGCGTTCCAGACAAACCGCACGCACCCAAACGTCCGCGCCAACAGGATTGCCTGCTCGGGCGTCGGGTAGAATCGGTATTTGTAGGCGCGTTCGGTTATCATGGATTACAGGATAGGAAATATTTTGTAAGTTTGTAAGCGTCAACCACCAGGCACCCTGGCGGGTGCCTCGCTATCCATCCTCGCACTAGAAGTACGAGGTTTTCCGCGCTGATTGATAATCCGTTTCGAAAATGGATGACCATAGGCTGCATTTTCTCAGTCCGGGGTCAGATTCCAATCATCGGTAATATCATGAGCATCAACCGTGGCGCCGGCTAAAGGTTCGTCGAACAGTTCCAGGCGTTGTATCAGCGCATGAATGGCAACCAGCATGAGGCTGCCGCATCATCGGCGTAGATCTGAGCACCACTCATCAATAGCCAAGCGGGCCATTCACTTGGCGTGGCGTGCCGCTCGGCCAACCAGGTATCGGCTCTTCTCACCGGCCATCGTAATGCGGCTTACGGCACTGAGCCAGAGCTTATCAGCGAGACAGCGTCAGGTCCTCTTTCAATAAAGTTGACATCACCCCACAGATGTGGGACTATTACTTGCAGTTGGTTAGCAAGAAGTGAATATTGTCAGTTGTAGTCGATTCTTTCGGTGGCCTGGTCATATCCCCTTGTTTTACCCGCTACACTTTTCGGGGCAAAACCCGGCAACTTGTATACAGCGCTAAGCGCAAAGGAATTATCACATGGCAACTGGCACAGTTAAGTGGTTTAACGACGCTAAAGGTTTCGGCTTCATTACTCCTTCTGACGGCGGCGACGATCTGTTCGCTCACTTCTCAGAAATTCAAGCTGAAGGCTTCAAATCCTTGCAAGACGGTCAAAACGTTTCTTTTGACGTGACCCAAGGTAAAAAAGGCCTCCAGGCTTCAAACATCCAGCTCGCCTAACTAGCATTTAGTTACGAGCTTCGAGCCGAAAGGCTTCGAAAAACCAGGCCCGCTTATGCGGGCCTGGTTTTTTTGTGCCTGCTTGCCAAACAATAACTGCTCAAACGGTGCGCACCGCCTTCGGGTCTCCCAGACCCCATTGCAATCTGGCAAACTGAACGCATAGTTATTAACGTCTAGTTATTCCTGAATCAACGAAAAGAGTAAGCCCAATGAGCGAAGCGAAAAAGCCCTGGACTCAACCGATGCCGAAGCAACAGTTCAATCTGATGCGCAGCATTCTGGATGCCCCAAGCCCGGTTGGCCTGGAAGGCGCCATGACTTACGGCGTGCTCAAACCTTATTTCGAGACCTTCGCGCCCAAGGACTGGCACATGCACCAGTACAAGGGAAGCGCCGGCGTGGTACTGGATACTCATCCGGATCGCGACGACCTGTTCAAAGTGATGCTCATCGGTCATGCAGACAAGATTCGCATGCAGGTACGCAGCATCAGCGAAGACGGCAAGATCTGGATCAACACCGATTCTTTTCTGCCGACCGTGCTTGTCGGCCACGAAGTCAAGCTATTCAGCGAAGACCCGGAACAACCCGGCAGCTACCGGGTGATCGAAGGCGGTACGGTGGAGGCCTTGGGCGCCATTCACTTTGCCGACCCGTCGGTTCGCGCGGGTGATAAAGGTATCAAGAAAGAACAGATCTACCTGGATCTGCAGATTCATGGAGAGAACAAGAAACAACAGATATTGAACCTCGGCGTTCGCCCGGGTGACTCCATCATTCTGGACCGCCCCATCCGCCCGGGCTTCAGCCCCGACACTTTCTATGGTGCCTATCTGGATAACGGTCTGGGTTGCTTTGTCACCACCGAAGTGGCGCGTCTGATCGCCGAGGCAGGCGGCACGCAACAGGTACGCGTTCTCTTCGCCATCGCAAGCTATGAGGAGATTGGCCGCTTCGGTAGCCGCGTGTTGGCCGGTGAACTCAAGCCGGATGTGGTGATAGGGGTGGATGTAAACCACGATTATGTGGCGGCACCCGGCATTGGTGACAAGCGCATGCAGCCGCTGGAAATGGGCAAAGGCTTCACCATGGCGGTGGGCTCTATCGCCAGCGAGCAATTGAACCGGATCATCGAGACTACCGCCAAGAAGTACGACATTCCCATGCAGCGCGACATGGTGGGGCCGGATACCGGCACCGATGGCATGGCCGGGGTATTGGCCGCAGTGGATTGCGCCGCCACCTCCATTGGCTTCCCGATCCGCAACATGCACACCATCTCCGAAACCGGCAATACTCAGGACGTACTGGCAGCCGTTCACGCGCTGACATATACCCTCCAGGCCTTGGATGCCCTGCCCGACCTTCAGCGTGAATTTTTGGATAACCACCCACGCCTGGACCAGGCCGGAACCCTGCAACACCAAGGGTCGGCCAAGCCGGAAAAAGACGAAACGGATGCGGAGACGAAACCGCCCAGCGCCTAAAACGCTTGCCGGGCGATGACATCGGTCAGAAATCAGCAAGAAAATCAGTAACAAGAAAAGCAGCGCCGGCCTTGCACCGGTGCTGCTGGCATGGGTTCAGCTCTTGTGACGGGCGTTGTAAATCGTTTCGTCGAGCTCGCCTTCGCTCTTGGCGACCAGAGTGGTGACCATCAGATCACCCGCCACGTTCACACTGGTACGTGCCATATCCAGGATACGGTCGATACCCGCAATCACCGCAATCGCTTCCAGCGGCAATCCGATCTGTGCCATCACGATGGACAGCATGATCAGACCTGCACCGGGAACACCGGCGGTCCCGATGGACGCCAAGGTACCGGTGAGAATGATCATCCCGTAATCCATGAGGCTCAAATCGACGCCCAGCAACTGGGCGATAAATACCGCCACCACGCCCTGATAGATGGCGGTGCCGTCCATGTTGATGGTGGCACCCACCGGCAATACGAAACCGGCCACACCTTCCGAGACACCAAGGTTCTTCTGGGCACAGCGCAGAGAGACCGGCAGCGTGCCCGAGGATGAAGCCGACGAATAGGCGACAACCAGAGCATCGAGAATCCCTTGCAAGTAACGCACCGGATTGAGCCGGCCGATCAATGACAGCAAACCGGTATAAACCACCAATACGTGCAGCACGCTGGCCAAATAAGCCACGCCGATGACCTTGGCCAACGGCAACAATACTTCAAGCCCGTAACTGCCGGAGACATGCGCAATCAGGCCGAACACGCCGAACGGCGCGAGCGCCATGACGAAGCTGGTCAGCTTGTACATAGCCTCGGCGAAGCTTTCAAAAACACGAATGACCGGCTCGCCCTTCTCTCCAATCAACGTCAAGGAAATGCCTAAACCAATGGCAAAAACAATGATCTGGAGGATGTTTCCCTTGGCGAGAGCATCGATTGGGTTCTGCGGCACCAGGCCAACCAGAATTTCAATCAGACTCGGCGCTTCCTTGGCTTCTACCCCGGATTCGAAACTCATCTCCAGGCCAACACCAGGCTGAAAGATCAGCGAGGCGAGCAGACCAATGGAAATCGCAAAAGCGGTAGTGACTAGATAAAGCCCGATGGTGCGAACGCCGATACGCCCCATCTTTTGCGGATCGCGCATTGCCGTGATGCCCACCACCAGGGTGGAGAACACCAAGGGCACGATAAGCATCTTGATGGCATTTATGAAGATATCGCCGATAGGTTTGAAGACACTGGCGTTTTCTCCCATCAAGGCACCCGCCAGGATACCCAGCACGAGGCCAGCAAGGATTTTTTGCCACAAAGGGATACGTCGCCACAAGTTACTCTTGGCATTTTCCGGATGGTTCGTCAAGGGGCACTCCTTCCTGCAATTATGTTTTTAATTGGGGCATATTAATGAAGGGGCGCGATTATACAGAAAAAAATATAAATTAAACGCACTAATGCATCGTCATATTTCTGTATGGCGATGCTTTTCAGCTTGGCTATTTCATGCGCGCTTACGTGGGCTTCAGCGAGGGGGAAGTGACCTGTAGGGATAAACGTATGTTCAATCCAATAAGCTCAAATAGGCTGCGATGTTCATCGCGTCCTGTTCGGTAACGCCTAGATCCGGCATGGCTGTCAGGGGATCCACCTCAGTGGGACGCTGAAGCCAGTGCACCATGTTGTCGAAATTATTGGCCAATACGCCAGCAATGTAACGGCGCTCACCAATGCCTTCCAACGGGGGGCCGACATCGACCTGCGGCCCGACCAAGCCCGGAATCCGGTGACAGGCGATACAGGCATAGCCATACATTGCCAGTCGGCCGCGCTCAGGGTCAGGTGTAGAGACCGGCGCTGCAGCGAAGGTGCTTTCCTTTCTCGCCTCGGCAACCCATGCCTGGTAGTCGGCCGGAGAGAGCCTTGGCATTTGCATGAGGAAAGCCACAAGTTGCCAAATTTCCTCATCGGTGAATATGAACTGCCAGCTCGGCATACCGGTCATCTTGATACCGTGTTTAATGGTCCAGAATATTTCAGCGGGGCTCCGGCTGCGCGCCGTATGGGCCAGATTGGAAGGAACAGGCGTCATGCCCTTACCCACGTCGTCCCGGCTGATACCAGGAGCGCCGTGGCATTGCACGCATTTTTCCCGATAATAACGCAGCCGCTGCTCGGCCATTGCCGGATCGTCCAGAGGCGGCACTTCAATGTCTTCGGCCCGCTGACGTATGGAGCGATCCAAGGCCGTATTGAGCAAGGTATAAACGGGCTCGGTGTGCTGTTGCAATGCAGAGACATTATAAGCTCCCCAAAACACGAACGTAGCCGCGCCTGCCACCATGGCGATGGCTACTGCCACTCCGATGATGGTGAGACGGACCACTAGGCGATGGCGGGCCCGGTCGACTAAACGCTTAGGGACTCGATCATTCATTTCAGTGTGTACAGATAAGCAGTGATATCGCGTGCGTCGTTTACGCTTACGTCCATGTTCGGCATGGCCGTAAGCGGATCTATCGCTTCAGGGATGCGTATCCAGCGCATCATCTGTTCGGGTGTGTTCGGCAGCACCCCCGCCAGATAAGTGCGTTCGGCGATACGCTCAAGAGGCGGGCCTGTACGGCCATTCGCTCCCAGAATACCGGGGATGGCGTGGCAACTCCCACAGCCGTAGGCGGCAATTGCCATCTTGCCTTTCGCCGGGTCACCCGGCAGCGACATCACCTCGCTCTCGTTACAGCCCACGGCGAAGAACAAGGGCATGAGCAAAACAGAAAAAGCAGGTTTCGTCGTCATAGGCATGCACTCAAGAAAAAATTGGGGATGCCTTCGGCCACGATGAGCAGTGCCGATAGCCCACTTATCATCAAGCCTCCCACTGCCATGAAACGTATCCTTGATGTCTGGGCCTGGGGGTCGCCAGCGTCCGGCCACTGTCGTCCGACCTCGCTCCACTGCCGCCAGGCCACCCATCCCCCGGCGACACTCATCGCCAGGGTCGCTAATGTCACGCCATGCAATGCCCAGTAATTGCCTGTGGCACATACCCATGACACCAGGAGGTAACTTGCGATCAGGTGCAATGTCCAAGCGATGATCCCGACTACCCAGCCGGTCCATAACCGCAGGGGATGGCGAGTCACTCCTTTTCGCGCTTTAGCCGACATAAAGACGAGGCACCCAATAGAGTAGTAGGTAAAACGGAATCCAGGCGATGCACACGAAGTACCAATAATTGGTATCCACCACGACGCCGATCTGCCGCTCCCTGGTGAAGTAGCCACGCCATGCCAGGATGGCGACCACCGCGCTACCCACCACGATGGAGGTTACGTGAACGTAGTGAAAAACGGAGATGGCCCAGACGATCGAACCGTAGGCATGATCTTTCCAGCTGAACTCGTAAGCCATGAGTTCCAGCGAACGCAGCACTAACACAACTGTGGCCAGCAACACGCTGGTAGTGACCCCGATCGCCAGAACCCACTTGTCACCACGGTTGATTCCCTGCCCGGCCAGATACATGGTGAAGCTGCTGAGCAACAGTAGTCCCAGGTTAATACTTGGCCAGAGTATCGGTGGCGCCTTTCCTGTCGGTGGCCAAGTCTCGGCATAGGCCGCCAGATAAAGATAACTGACGCAAAACGTCAGGACGACGGCCGACTCGATGGTAATCAGACCCAGAATTCCCCACCACAACGGCGCTCGCCGATCCGGATTGAAGCGGCTCATTCCCGACACATCGACGGATTCCAGTACGCGCATCAGTCCACGGATTCGCGCCGGCCTGCTGGCCGCGAGACACACTCCAGAGCGCATTGATCAGCGTAATGCCGAAACCGGCCGCCAACACCAGGGCACCAATCGTCGCCAGCATATTGAGATCCCCCCACCCCATCTCGTCGGCATAGGTGTAAATGCGGCGCGGCATGCCTTCGAGCCCTAATTGATGCATGGGGAAAAAGGTGATGTTGAAACCGATGAACGCCAGCCAAAAACTCCACTTTCCCGCCGTCTCGTTCATCAGCCGCCCGACGATCTTGGGCCACCAGTAATAAACCGCCCCGATCAATGGAAACACGGCCCCGCCGATCAGGACGTAGTGGAAATGCGCGACCACGAAGAAGGTGTCATGTGCTTGAGTATCGAAGGGAATCGAGGCGACCATCACCCCGGTAAGCCCGCCGATAACAAAGATGGCGAAGAAACCCAGCACCCATAGCATAGGGGTGTGAAAACGAATCTTGGCCCCCCACAAGGAGGCGATCCAACAAAATATCTGGACGCCACTGGGAATCGCAATCGTCGCACTGGCGGCGGTAAAGAAACTCATGCCGAGCTGCGGCAAACCAGTGGTGAACATATGATGCACCCACAGGCCGAAACTCACGAAGCCGATCGCCACCACCGAGAGCACCAGCGCCGTGTAGCCGAAAATCGGGCGTCCGGTAAAGGTGATAATGATCGTCGAGATCATCCCCAACGCCGGCACCAGAATGATATAGACCTCCGGATGCCCGAAATACCAGAAGAGATGCTGCCACAACAGCGGCTCCCCGCTGCTTTCGACAATAAAGAACTGGGTATCCACCAAGCGGTCGAGAATCAGCAAGGTACTACTGACGATCACCGCGGGCATGGCGAACACGATCATGAAAGACATCACCAGTGCCGCCCAGACGAACAGCGGCATACGGTTCAGCGACATGCCCGGCGCGCGCATTCGCAGAATGGTCACGATCAGCTCCACTGCCGCCGTCAACGCCGAGACCTCGATAAAGGTGATCATGGTGGTCCAGACATCCACCCCATAGCCGGGCGAATAGAGCTTTCCCGCCAAGGGCACATAATTGAACCAACCGGCATTCGGTGCCATGCCCAGCAATAGCGACCCGAACAGCACAATCCCGCCAATCAGGTAAACGTAATAACCGAAGGCATTGAGCCGGGGGAAAAGCCATGTCGCGGGTACCGACCATCAGCGGCACGATGTAGATCGCAACGCCTTCCATGACCGGAATGGCGAAGAAAAACATCATCACCGTCCCGTGCATGGTAAAAAACTGATTGTAGAGCTCCGGCCCGAGAAGCTGTTGCTCGGGTGCGGCCAGCTGGAGCCGCATCAGCAAGCCTAGAATCCCTGCCAGCAGAAAGAAGATGAAGGCAGTGATGATGAAGCGTTTACCAATCATTCGCTGGTTGACCTGGGTAAACCAGCCGGGAAACCCACGAGGCGAATACCATGTCCTGGCCAGATGTGCCGTTTCCTCCGGCGAATCGATGATGTCGCGCTGCTCGGCGGCTTTATGGAGGGTCATTCCAGGCTCCCCAAGTAGCTAAGTAGTGCCTGTAGATTAGCTGGCGACAATTCGGTCGACGGCATCTGATTGCCGGGCTTGATGTGCTAAGGATCGGTGATCCAGCCGCCGAGATGGCCGATACGATTGGGAGTCGTGGCTGCGGCCAACGTCCGACGGCTGGCAATATGCGTCAGGTCCGGGCCGTCCTGCCCCTCTGCCGATGTGCCGCGAATGGCATGACAGTCAGCGCAATCCTCGTTTAGAAACACCTCACGCCCAAGCATTTCCTGAGCCGTTGCCGGCTCCATCGCCGGTTGTCGCTGACCCTCCAGCCAAGCCTCGAATACTTCCGGCTCCTCGGCGACCAGCAAGAACGCCATCAGGGCGTGTTGTGTACCGCAGTACTCTGCGCACTGCCCACGGTAAATGCCGGGCTGGTTCGCCGTCACCGAGGTGACGTTCGTACGGCCCGGCATCATGTCCGTCTTGCCCTGAAGGTTGGGCACCCAGAAGCTATGGATCACGTTGTCCGACTTCAGCAGGAACCGAACCGGTTCATCCACGGGGATATGGATCTCATTGGCGGTCGTGGCGATTCGTCCTCCCGTTTCGTCCAGGTAATGCACCTCCCACCACCACAGTTTTCCCACCACCTCCACGGTCAGGGCGCCATCGGGAAGCGGAGCATCAATCTCGCGCCCGATGGAAAAGCTGGATAGGGCAAAGGGGATGGTCGCTGCAAGCGGGAGAATGATGCCGCCGGCGATCACCAGATTACGGCTCTGACGTGCACTGAGCGGAAGAGCGGCGCCTTTCTTGTGGGCGCGAAAGATGGCCACCAGCAGCAGTGCGAGCACCAGCATTGTGACGAGGCTGGCAACGACCAGGGCCGGCCACCACAGCCTCGCGATCAGGTCGGCCGCCGACCCTGCAGGATTGAGAGCCGACTGCGAACCGGAACAGCCAGATAGCAGTGTGGCAATGCCAGCCCCCAGTATTACGATGGCCCTTGAGCGCGTCCCTGGAATCATTCCCTTTCCATTTTCGGCGTATAAAAAGGCGCATGTGTCGATACGCTATGATGTCAGTCTAGCCAAGAATGCTAATCCAGCCATGGCGTGCCTTTCTCGGCATATTGCTATGCTTCCACTGGCTATGCTTTCCACTGGCTACCCGATTATCCAAGGTGATAGGAGAACAGAAGATGCGGCGAACTAGCCGACAAAGGGGTAGAAAATTTCTATTGCTCGCGGGGATCATGTTGCTTGGCGGCTGCTCCGAGCCAAGCTGGCAAACCAAGGATATCTCCGGGCTCATGCCTCCGCTTGAATTCGAGCTTACCAACGAGCAAGGAGAAACGGTCAGTGCTGCAGATTATCAAAACCGAATCATCCTGCTGTTTTTCGGCTTCACCCACTGTCCGGATATTTGCCCGACGACGCTCGCCACCCTTGCGTCAGTCTCGAATGAACTGGAAGAAGAGCTGGAGAAAGAGTTGCGCGATGACCTGCGCGTACTGTTTGTTTCAGTGGACCCGGACCAAGACGACCCTGAGACATTACGCGAATATACCGAGTCCTTTGGCCCTGAATTCATCGGCCTTACCGGTGACAAGGCTCAGCTGGAAACACTGACGCGCCGCTATCGCGTTACCTACGGCTATGGAGCCAAGGACGATGCCGGCAACTACGATGTGTCGCACTCAAGTGCGGTTTTTGCCTTCAATCGTGACGGAGAGGCGCAGCTACTGATGCGAGAAAGTGATCCAAGAGACGCCGTGCTTGCCGATCTACGCCAGCTTCTCAGCACCCAATAAAAAGGCGCGCATAGTTATTCTGCGCGCCTTTTATAGAGCTCGGCTGAGCCTTCAAGGTACTACTGAGCATAGATGTCACTTATTGGATTTCAGTTTGCGGCTCATTTTCCTCCCCAAGATCAGGGCCTGGATTTCGGCTTTCGCGTCCTGGCTCATGATCCCAGCTTTCAGCATCTTGCGTTACCCCTTCTCGAGACCTTTCCAGCTGAGCCTCGGCTTCGTCTTGAATATCAGGGCCTGGATTGCGGCTTTCGCGCCCTGGCTCATGATCCCAGCTTTCGGTGTCTTGCGACATTCCTTCACGAGAGCCTTCCAGCTGCGACTCGGCCTCCTCGCTAATATCAGGGCCTGGATTGCGGCTTTCGCGCCCTGGCTCATGATCCCAGCTTTCGGCATCTTGCGTTACGCCTTGAGAGTTTTGCTCTCCTCCTTGAGTACTGTAATCACCTTGGCTGTCCTGCTGCGCAAGGACGGGAGCAGCACCGGCGAGCGCTGTGGTTATCGCCGCTGAGATAAATATTGTCCTGAACACAATGTTCTCCTTCTAGCTCTTCAAGCTAAGCGACTGAGTCAGTTTAAACCCCTTGCTTTCTTCACAGGCATTGATAAAGAAAGCACACAAATCATGTTAGACGATAATCGATCATCGCAGCCGATAACCCACGCCGGTCAACGTCTCGATCCGCGCAGCCTGGCTGCCAAGTTTGCGGCGCAAGGTGCGCACAACGGCGTCGACCACGTTGCTGCCTCCCTGATAACTAGTGCCCCAGACATGCTGCAAAAGCTCACTGCGGGACACTGCCTTACATAATTCAACAACCGCTAGACTGCCCATCCCATGACTGGATGCGCTGACTGGCGTCCTAAGCCAGGCCACGGGAGACAACGAAAGCTTGATGACGCTGGGGTGTGTCGCTCCAGGCAGTCCAGGCAGCTTTCATGCAAACACAAGCCAACCGTATTGTTATATTACGTGAAACCTCGGCCAATATAGATACATAAGTCTATATAAAGCAGCTTTACCACACTTTATTTTCACGCTTTCTCATCAGATACCGCATGTTTTTTGTCAAGGCGTCTACACTACTTGTCAGGATGGCTACACTATAATGAGTGAGCTTGCTCTCAACATTGGAGAATCACAGGCGTAACACTTCTATTTCAAGCATTTGAAATAAAAAGAAAAGTGGCCATCTTCCACATCAATGTTAAAAAAATTAAAGAAATGTCGCACAGATGCGTGCTGGTACTATGCTGAGCAAAGCATTATTCACCCTGCCGTACAGCGATAGAGTGAGCAAGGGGGAACATTCATGATCGCTCATAACTACATGCTAATAGTACTGCGAACCCTGCAGGAACCGATCGAAGATGGATACCATGATGCCCTGAAACGGCAGGGATACCACCTCGAGATCGTTGCCCCCGGACAGGATCCGCTTCCATTGATGAAAGCCAGGCCGCCCATCGCCGCCTGCTTCCAGTACGACTATCCGGACCTCGACGGTCTCGCCAGCCTGCGTGAAACCAAACAGGCATTTCCTTCCATTCCCCTGCTGATGGTCACCCAGGCCCATTCCGAGTCCCTCGCGGTCTGGGCATTTCGCGCCAGGGTATGGGACTACTTCGTCCAACCCTTCGAGATGACGCGTTTCCTTGAAGTGTTGGGCACGCTCTACAGCATGCGCCTGCCGGAAAAAGCCAAGGCACTCCAGCGCGCTGTTGTCGAGGTCAAGAATCACATCCCGCCAGAGGCACGACTCCACTGCTCGGGACTTGGCGACGAGCAAGCGCGTCTGCAGCGCGCCATCTCCTTCATCGACCAGAACCTTCACAGCAAGATCACCCAAGGCGAGGTCGCCGAACTCTGTGGGCTGAGCGGATTTCAATTCAGTCGTTTCTTCAAGCGGTTGACCAGCATCACCTTTCAGGAATACCTGCTGCACCGGCGCATCAGCGAGGCGATGCGGCTGTTGGCCAACCCCAAGGTCTCCATTACCGACGTCTGCTTCACGGTAGGCTTTCGCGATCTCTCCTACTTCACACGTACCTTCCAGCGCTACGTCGGCAAACCCCCTTCCCGTTACCGGCTGGAGGCCACCGAATTGGCAACCGCACGGGCGAAGGCTGCATTTGCCACCCCACCAACAGCACTGCCCGAACTCTCCCCTCTGCTGAAATCGCTCATCCCCTGAGAGCAAGCATCCAAGCGACGCGGAAAAGGCCGAAACAACAGGAACGCCGGCGGAGCAAGACTCCGCCGGCGCTCTGCTGAACGGGCATGTCTGCCTGCTGGTCAATCCACCAGTACCGGTATCTCGGCAAGAATGCCAAAGTTCTCGCCGCCCGTCTGGCCCTTGGGCTCGTGATAGCTGCAGCTAGGCAGGAAGTAGATGCTCTTCTGACGCCAACCACTTTCCTGGGAATCACTACTCCACGTTGCCAAGCCCCCATCGGAATCACGGATATTCATCGCGGTCACGAAATCATCCCAACGTGTCACGCCATCGGGAGCAGTATTGCTCCAGGTACCGGGAGAGATCCCATCGCTGTCTTCCGGGGGCAACTCCATTTGCAAGGGGGCATCGTCGTCGATCTTGTTACTTTGGTCGACGATCCAGGCAATATTCAGGTTTACCGCGCCCACCAGCGGATTACTCGGAGCGATACCCTCCTCACAATCCACGACCGGCAGTGTCAGGTTCCACAGGCGTTCCTTGTCGGTTTCCTCGACCCAGCAATCGTATAGTGCTTGAAAAGCCGCCTGAACCTGACCATTGTTAGTGGCGATATCCTCTCCAAAGTGCAACTCATTAGGGTTGCCATCGCCACAAATCAGCTCCTTGAGGTCATTGGCATTCGTCGCACCGCTATCGTCATGCTCGAAATTCGTCCAGCCACCGGTTTGGTCTCCCTCGGGAATGAACCGCCCCACGTCACAGGAGTATGAGTCACCGTCAAGCAGGGCCTGGCGGCACATGGCAATCGGCTGGTCGACATCTTCGGGGCGGAGCGCCCCGGCAAAACCGATATAGGCGACCGAGCGAGCCATGACGTCAACGTCGTCAATACCTAGGACACGGGCAAAGAAGGTTTCTACAGGTGTTTGCTGGCGCGCCGAGACGACTTCAACAGCATTTATAAAGTTGAGATTCAGATCCAAGTCTGCGGTTGACTGGGTCAAATCAGGTGGCGTTGTCAAAGAGCTGGCCGTAAATTCTCGGGTAGTGAAACTCCAGTGGCCCCGCCGCGCGCTGATGACTTCAACCGTGCTGTTCTGGCTCTGGTTGGCTTGTGCCGCTGTAGTTGCGATCTGATCGGCGCTGGATATTGCTTCGACACAGGTCCCGTCATTGACACTGCTACCGTCCTCGCAATAGAGAAACCGCGCACCTGCCAAGGAACCCGCATCCGCGGCATTATGTAACTCATTTCGCGCCACATAGAGATTGCCAACATCGATCGCCAACGCTGCAAAACCCAACAGCACGAGAAGAGAAACAGCCACCAGCACCGTCGACACACCTCGCTGATGTTTGCTTCCCCCCAAGCGGTTATTCCTTACGTTATGGTTGTAAGTTTTCATGTTTATTCCGCTCGCATGCTGGTTATAGCCTGTATCTCAATAATGCCGCCCAAGGTACCAACAAATCCCGGCAAGAGAAGAAAACGGTAGGGGTAATCAACAGTAACGATCACCTCACTTCCAGGTGACATGCTGGTATCGGATCGTAAAATATCAATCGTCATTTCTGCAGGGCCACCCAGAGAAATCAAGTACTGCTCGGCGTAGTCGCGAATCGCCTGTTTGATGGCGGCGTCTTCCGCCGTCAGATCCCGGGGTCCGGGCTTGAAGAGGATCCCTTCCCTGGTCCCTTCCCGGCTGGCATTAGTCAAAACGGCCTTGTCATACAGCGCCACGCTGAACTCGATAATTCCGAAGAGGATGATAAACAGCAGAATTGATGTTATGGCGAATTCGACTGTTTCTGCCCCTTGCTGCTTGTGTAACGACCGTATCCTTTTCATGACCGCCCCTCCCCTCTGTGCACTAGTTGATAGACAGCTTATTACCGTTGCGCCGCATCAGACTATCCAGATTCTGGGCATTCTGGCTGGCGGTAACGTAGTACGCCGGCGAGAGCCGCATCGCCTCCTCGAAGAAACCCATGGCGTCGTTATAGCGACCTTCCAGCATCGAGATATAGCCGATGTCGTTGTAGGCCTTGGCCCGATCGCCGTTGCGCGCCACCGCCTCGACCGCGGTTTCGAAGTCGCCTCCTCGGGCATAGACCAGGCCAAGGTTGCGCCAGGCCAGTTCATAGCCGGGGTTGACACCTACCGCACGGCGCAGCGCCCGGCGGGCCTCTTCCCAGTCGCCCGCCAGGTATCGCGAGTAGCCTAGGTTATTGAGTACCAGCGGGGTGCCGGGGCTTGCCTCCAGCGCTTTCTCATAATGGCTCTGTGCCAGCGTGTACTCACCGCGCATGTCGGCAATCACCCCCATAGCGTTATACGCCTGCCAGGGAGCGTTGCCCCGTGAAACCAGTGGCTGCAGCTGCTGCTCGGCGGCATCAAAGGCTTGTTGCTCAAGCAGGGCAACCCCCAACGCCGTGCGGGCGCCCACGTGGCTGCCATCAATCTCCAGCGCCCAGAGGTAGGCCTTCTCGGCCAGATCATGGTTACCCCGGCCGTGATGGATGATCCCTACACGATAAAGCGGGTCGGCCTTGGGCGTTCTTTCCATGCGCAACCCTCGCAGGTACTCGAAGAGCGCCCGGTCGGGGTCTCGAGCGCGCAGCGCCGTCGCCCCGTTGCGGTAGGCCTCCTCTGGCGAGGCCACGGGGAAAGCCGTGCTGTACTCCACCGAAGAGCCGCCACTGCCCAATGCCGCGTAGGGATCCGAACCTGCCTGCTGGTTGGTCGTCGCACAGCCACTGAGCACCAAGGTCATCAGAAGAACAGCACAGCCCGCTTTGTTAATTTTATTCATTATCATATAACTCCTTAAGTACTCACCCCGTCATGGCAATGATCACTTGAAAATCACAACCCATTCCGCGAGAACGCAGCGATCACACCAAGTATCGGCGGCCCCAGAGTTACCAGCATGAAGCTAGGCAGGATGCAGAAAATCAGAGGAAAGAGCATCTTGGTACTGACTTTGGCGGCCCGCTCCTCGGCCTGCTGGGTGCGCTTGTCGCGCAGCTCCACGGCGAAAAGCCTCAACGTCATGGCGATGCTGGTACCGAAGCGCATGCTCTGCAGCAGGGTAGTCACCAGGCCACGAATATCGTCGACACCAGTGCGCTCCTCCAGGTCGCGCAGTGCCGTCCTGTTGTCCATGCCGGCACGCGTCTGAAGAGTGTAAAGGTTCAACTCATCAGCCAACTCCGGGTGGCTGATCTCCAGGTCGCGGGCAACGCGCTGGATGGCCGCCCCCAGGCCCAGCCCCGCCTCGCTGCAGACCACCAGCAGATCGAGGGCATCGGGCAGGCCGCGGCTGAGCAGCTTCGAGCGCTGCTTGATGGCTCGCTCCAGCCAGAAGCGCGGCAGTAGATAGCCCGCTATCGCCAGGCATGCAATCAGCAAGGCCCCGACGTTGAGCGGAATACGCAGGAAAGGTAGCACCAGCAACATCACCAGGGGTGGCCCCACCGTGAGCAACAGACGCACACCGAAGAAGAGGTTGATCGCGCCGGGAGAACGCTTGCCGGCTCGGCGTAACTCCTGAGCGGTGCGGCTGCGGGTTTCCTCCTTGGTGGGCACCAGTCGCTCGCCCATGGGACCCAGCCATTCATGCAGGCCCGATTCCGAATTCGCCGTGGCATCGGTGCCACCCGCTTCCAGGCTGCGCAGGCGCCGGCGCAGCGGATCGGAGGCACCCATCACCACCATGGTAAGCGCAATCAGGAGGGCAAAGATCGCCAGCCCGAGCAGAGCGGCAAAGCCCATCTGTGCCGCTGCAGGGTTTTCCAGCCAGTCATTCAGTGGCTGAAGCCATACCAGGAGTATTTCCATTTCGTTTCCTCCTTACACCTCGACGCGGACGATCTTGCGCAGCCACAGAATCCCGATGACCACCATCACGAAAGCCGCGATTACCAACTGCCGACCCAAGGGATCCTGGGTCAGCATGGGTATGAAATCCGGGTTGACCAGCGTAAGGAGCCCCACCATGCCGAACGGCAGCAGCGAGAGAATCCAGCCAGCCATCCGCCCCTCGGCCGAGAGAGTGCGCACCTTACGCTGAAAGCGAAAGCGGTCGCGCACCACGGCGGCGAGACCATCGAGCAGCTCGGCCAGGTTGCCGCCGGTCTCCTTCTGGATCAGTACCGAGGTAACGAAGATCATCACCGTGACGCTCTGCACGCGCCGCAGCAGCCCCAGCAGGGCATTGCGCACGTCACCGCCGTAGTTGATCTCCATGAAAGCGATGCGAAACTCACCGGCGATGGGCTCGGCCAGCTCCTCGGCTACCAGGTGCATGGCATCGCTGAAAGGATGCCCGGCACGCAGGGCACGGGCCATGATGATCAGCGCATCGGGAAGCTGCTCCTCGAAACGAGCCAGACGGCGCTTCCGCGCACGTAGCAGACGCATGAAGGGAAACGCCGCCACGGCCAACCCCAGCAGCACGCCCAGCATGGGCTGAGGCAACAAGAGGTAGCCTGCCACCCCGCTGATGCCTCCCAGGCAGACCGAGTAGAGCACCACGCGATAGGCAGGTATTTCCTGCCCAGTCTGTTCGATAAGCTGATGCAGGCGCTCCATGCCGGGTAGGCGCTCCAGCATCCGCTCCAGGGGCGACAGCTTCCTCAGGTACTTGCTCTGAATTAACGAGCTGCTGCTCTGCTGACCCTCACTGGAGATCGCCCGCAGGCGCTTCTTGAGGCGCTTTTGGGCCTGGCGGTTCTCGCCGAAGGCCGGTACCAGAAAGCTCTGCATCAGCAGAAAGACGGCGATGAACACCATGCCGATGACGATCATCCGGTCGGAGAGCTCGATATCCAGCAGGCTGCTCAGATCCATGGCCGCTGGCCTCCCCCGGTGTTCTGGAAGATCTCCAGACCCGGGTCGAGACCACGGCGCTTGAGGTGTTCATGGAAGCCCGGCACCACGCCGGTGGCCAGGTAGCGGCCTATCACCTTGCCCTCGGCATCGAGGCCTTCGCGCTCGAAGCGGAAGATCTCCGACATGGTGATGATCTCGCCTTCCTGGCCGTTGACCTCCTGCACGCTGACCAGGCGGCGCACGCCATCTTCCTGGCGCTCGATCTGCACCACCACGTCGATGGCCGAGACGATCTGTGAACGCAGCGCCTGGGGCGGCAGCTGATAGCCGCTCATGGCCACCATGTTCTCGATGCGCGTGAGAGCGTCGCGCGGGGTATTGGCGTGGACGGTGGTGAGCGAGCCGTCGTGGCCGGTGTTCATGGCCTGCAGCATGTCGAAGGCTTCACTACCACGCACCTCGCCCACCACGATGCGATCGGGACGCATGCGCAGGCTGTTGCGCACCAGGTCGCGCTGGCTGATCTCACCCTTGCCCTCGATGTTGGGCGGGCGTGTTTCCAGGCGCCCTACGTGGGGCTGCTGGAGCTGCAGCTCCGCCGAGTCCTCGATGGTAACAATGCGCTCGTTGTGGGGAATGAAACTCGAGAGCACATTGAGAAGCGTCGTCTTGCCGGCGCCGGTGCCGCCGGAGACCAGCACATTGAGCCGCGCCTTGACCACCTTCTCCATCAACTGGGCAATCTCCGGTGAGAGGCTGCCGTAATCGATCAGGCTGTCGACACCCAGGGTTTCCACGGCGAAGCGACGAATGGAGAGCATGGGGCCGTCGATGGCCAGCGGCGCAATCACCGCATTGACCCGCGAACCGTCCTTGAGTCGCGCATCCACCATGGGCGAGGACTCGTCGATACGCCGGCCGACACCGGAGACGATGCGGTCGATGATGCTCATCAAATGCGCATCGCTGTCGAAGCGCAGTGCCGTCTGCTCCAGCTTGCCGCGGCGCTCAACGTAGATGGGCGTGGTGCCGTTGACCAAGATGTCCGAAATCGTCTTGTCGGCGAGCAGCGTCTCCAGCGGGCCCAGGCCCAACACCTCATCCTGTAGTTCGGTGACGATACGCTGGCGCGCCCCGGCGTTGAACGGCAGCGTGTCCTTGCTCATCAGCGACTCGCACACCTGCTGCACCTGCTGGCGAGCCTCGCGCTCAGCCAGGCTGCTCAGCAGGGTGAGATCCATCACCTTGACCAGCTTGCGGAAGAGCTGCTGCTTGTACTCCTGCTCTTCCTGGGACAGCCGCCCGGCGCCACGGCTGGCCCAGCTGGCGCGCAGTTCGCCATCGGTTTGCGGTGTCGTGCGCTCGTGCAGGTTCATGGCGGTTCTCCTGATGGATGACCTGATGGATGATTCGTGGTCCTGCTAGTGCCTCGCCGGCAGGGCCCAGCCTAGAAATGAGCGCTTCCTGACGGGTTCAGCGCTCGGCGATGGGGCCTCCAGCGCCTCGGCAAGTGCCTTGAGCTGGCGTGTCAGCGGTGCCTTGGGGGCAAGGTCGCGCAGCGGGCTGCCCACGTTGATGCTCTGGCTGGCACGCTTGAAATCATTGGGCAGGGTGCGCAGCGTCAGCCCCGGCAGGGCATCACCGATTGCAGCGAGACCGATGTCGCTTCTCTTATCGAAGCGGTTGACCACCACGCTGATCCGCGAGGCGGGAATCATCAGCTCGTGGACAATAATGTCGCGCAGGCGCTGGGCATCGTGCAGGTGGGCCACGCTCTGCTGCATCACTATCAGCACATTGTCGGCGCGCTCCAGCACGCAGGCGGTAGCGCCGTTGAGCCAGCGCGGCAGGTCGACCACGACTTCCTCGTTGGCGCTTCCCAGCACCTGCAGTAGCTGCTCGACCTTCGATTCGGGCACCTCGCCGAGCCCCAGGTGATCGCCCGGCGACGAGGCGAGCAGCGCCAGGCCGCTTTCATGGCGCTTCAGGTAGGCTTCCAGCGCCAGGGCATCGAGGCTGTCGGCGGACTCCAGCGCCCGTACCAGGCCATGTTCGGGCACCAGATTGAAGTAGAGCGGCAAAGAACCGAACTGAACGTCCATATCGACCAGCACCGTGTTGTGCCCATCGTGGGCCAGGCGGTGGGCCAGGTTGGCCGCCACCAGGCTGGCACCGGAGCCGCCCTTGGCATTGATCACCGCCGTGGTACGCGCCGCTCGCCCCGGCTCCACCGGACGATCGCGAGTCAGTTCACGCAGGAACTGGATGATCTCGCTGTCGTCGATGGGCGGCGAGAAGAAGTCGCGGGCACCGGCGCGCATGGCCAGGCGAATCAATTCCACATTGCCCTTGGGTCCCACCACCATCAGTGGCGGGCGCGCGCTGGCCGGGCGTTCGCAGAGCGCGGTCAACTCGGCCTCCCACTGAGATTCTCCCACCAGCAGCACCAGGGCATCGGGCAGGGAGTCGATGCCCTGCAGCGCATCGACACTGCCGTTGACCATCAATCGTGAACTCACCTCTATATCCCCTTGGCTGCATAGTAGCGCCTCCAGAGCCTTCAACTCCTCCTGCCCCCTTCCTGCCAGCAGTATCTTGAGCCGTTTGCGCATCATGTCACCTGTCTGTCATCAAAAAGTGAATCGGTCACTGCGTGGAACTGGGTGCCTGACCGCCCCCGGCTGGCGAAATGCGATAGGTGCGCATCGCATCGGCCGCCTTGGCGCCATGCAGCAGCGGCACCTTGTCGCCGGGCTCGTAGGTCTGGAGCGCCTTGGTATGGCGCACGCTGTCGCCGTAGGCGGGCAGGTCGGCACCCGGGCGCGGCGCGCAACCGGCCAGCGCCAGGGCAAGGGCGGCTACACCTAATGCCTTCAATCCGCTCAATCCGCCGAATCCGCGGTTCGTGACCCGCCTGGCAGCTCCCCTAGCCGGGGCAGTCGTTCTGGTCGTGTCAAAGCTCGTCATGGTGTGTTCTCCCTGGCTGGGCCGTAGCCTGTGCCGGCGTATACCCTGTATCGACATAGTGGTGAAACCTGTGGGTGATCAGAGATCATGGCCGAAGCGCCCCTCGGTTCCGCCCTCCTGGCGGTTTGACATCAGCTCCAGGTCGAGACTCGAAGGTCTCGGCCGCGGGCTGACGCCCTCCGCGACGGGCTGGAAGCTTCCCAGCAGATAGAACTCCAGATCGCTTGGCGGCACGAAGGAGCCGGTGGGCAGGCGCACCTGCTCGGGATTGAAGGAGCGCGCCAGGCGCGGCGTGACGAAGATCACCAGCTCCGTCTGCTCCTTGATGAACTCCTGGCTGCGAAACAGCGCCCCCAGCACCGGCACTTCACCCAGGCCCGGCAGCTTGGAGACGTTCTCGCGCAGGCTCTCGTTGAGCATGCCGGCGATGGCGATGGTCTGGCCGGAGGCCAGCTCCAAGGTGGAGCTGGCACTGCGCTTGGTCAGCGCCGGCACGAAGAACTGCGTGTCTACACCGCTTCCCACCCCCACCTGAAGGCTGTTGGCCGACACCAGGTTGGAAACCGAGACATCCACCTTGAGATTGATGATGCCGGAGTCCAGCACCACGGGCAGAAAGCCCAGCCCCACGCCGAACTCCTTGTGCTCGATGGCCACCTGGCCATCGCCCTGGGGCACGGGAATCGGGAACTCGCCGCCGGCCAGAAAGCGCGCCGGTTGGCCGGTGAGCGTGGTGAGGTTGGGCTCGGCGAGGATCTTGGCCACCCCCTCGCGGCTTGCCGCGTCCAGCACCAGGTTGAGCAGGTAGTCAGCGCGCTGGTAGCTGGCGAAGATGCCGGTATCTGCGATGGTGGCGGTGGCCGGTGCAAACTCATCCACGACAGGCCCAACTGGTGTGCCACCACCGAAAGCCGGCATTCGGCCGCCACCGACGCCATCAAAATCATCAAAAATCGCATCCGGGAAACTGGCCCCGCCGCTGACCCCACCGATCCGCAGTGCCGAGGAGCCGACGTTGAAGACGTTGAAATTGGCTTCGAGCCGCTTGACCAGCGAGCGCGACACCTCCGCCACCTTGACATCCAGCATCACCTGCTGGGCACCGCCGACCTGCATCAGGTTGAGCACGCTGTCCTCCTCGCCGCCGGCAAAGCGGTTGGCCAGGCGCATGGCGGTCTCCAGCCGAGCGGCGCTGGAGACTTCGCCACTCAGCACGATGCCCTCCTCGGCCGAACGCACCTGAATACGCTCGCCAGGCAGCAATTCATGCAGGTGGCTCTTGAGTGTTTCGAGGTCGTGGGTGACGGTGACGTTGAGCACGCCCTGGAGGTTCTCGGAGCGGTCCCACAGCACCACATTGGTGGTGCCGGTGGACTTGCCCAGTACATAAAGCTGCCGCGAGCCCATCACCACGATGTCGGCGATCTCGGGGTTACCCACCGAGACCACCCGCACCGGGCGAGGAAACTCCAGCACCTGCCCCTTGTTGATCGCCACGGCCACCGACACTGCCCGGCCTTCCAGCGGCATGGAAACGCGGCGGGAATTATCCATGTCCGGTCGCTGCTGTGCCGGAACTTGCATACCCCAGCCTGCCGCCAGCATTGCCACCAGCGCCAGGGCCAGCCCCTTCATGGCCCCGTGGCGCCCCTTGGGCTTGTTATTGATGATCATGGTAATGCTCCCCTGTTCAGCCCTCCTGGGCTGTTATTCTTAGTCTAGTCTAGTTACGTACATTGACAGAACTCATCTGGGTGCCGCGCAGCACGCTCACCCGATGCTGCACCGGGGCGGCACGCCGGCGTGGTGGCGGTGTGGGTTCGTCACGCTTCTCCAGCGTCGGCAGGTTCAATACCGAGCGCTGCGCCGCCATCATGTCTTCCTGTTCTTCCTTCTCCAGGGGGTTGCGCAGGGTGAGCAGCACCTTGCCTTCCTGGGTGGCATTGACCAGGGTCTCGGCCTGCTTGGAGGTTACCTCCAGGGTGACCGCGCGCACGATCACCGGGCCATCGCGCTCCTGGCCGGTGATCTGATCCACGGCCAGCACCTTGAGGTTCTGCAGCACCGTCTTCGACTCGACGTTGTTGCGGCTGCCGTTGCGCTTGGAAGAGACCACGTCGACCCGGTTGCCGGGCAGCAGGAAGCCAGCCACCCCCACTATGTCATCCACGCGCACACTCATCGCCCGCATGCCGGGGTCGAGAAGCGCCGCCAGGGCACTGCCGCCCAGGTGCTCGGAAACCCGCCCTTCGAGCACCACCTCGCCGGTATAAATCACCTGGTTGCTGACCCGCCCCACCACGCTTTCGATATCGGTGAAGCTGTTGGGCGGCACCACATCCTTCGGCATGTTCACCAGTTTCAGGTCGGAGGCCTCCACCGTGGTGCCGAAGGGCACCTGCAGCGCGGCCACCACCACCTGGTTCACATCCACGCGCTCGTCGTCGCCGCCCTGCTCCTGCATCCAGCTCATGGCCACCACGGCGGCCCCCAGCGCCATGATCAGCGAAATCGCGAACATGGCAAAAATACCCTTGCGTTTCATGGTGCGGCCCTCCGGTTGTTGGCGGCATTCCCGTTCGCCTTGTTCGCGGCGTCGGAGAAGTCACCGAAATAGGTCCGCCAGGCCCAGCTCAGGGTCTCGCGGTCTGGGGCCGTTAGCCCCTGATAGTCGAGCTGGTCCTGTGCGAGGCTCAGAATGTCGCGGGGATGGCAGGCGAGCAGCGGTACCTCGTCCCGGGCGTGCAACTCGTCGATGACGAAGTCGGCAAGCGCCTGTTCGAAGGGCAGCCCCTGCGCCTGGCACTGCTGCTGCCAGATGGCCAGGTAGGCCTTACGTTCGAGCGGCGCGAAGCGGATCTTGTAGCCGATGCGGCGCAGGAAGGCAGCGTCGGCCAGCGCCAGGGGGTCGAGGTTGGTGGAGAAGACCAGCGCCACGTCGAAAGGCACGCTGAAGTGATAGCCGTTTGCAAGCGACAGGAAGTCGCGGTGTTCCTCCAGCGGCACGATCCAGCGGTTGAAGAGTTCGGTGGGCGACATGCGCTGGCGGCCCAGGTCGTCGATCACCAGCATGCCGTTGTTGGCCAGCAGCTGCACCGGCGCCTGATGGATATGGGTGGCAGAATCAAACTGCACCTCGAGGCGCTCCAGGGTCAGCTCGCCGCCGGTGATCACGCAGGGGCGATGACAGCGCACGTAGCGCGGATCGTGGCCCTGTTCCAGGTAGAGCTGCACGGCGGGCGTCGTCTCGGCCGGGTCTTCCAGGGAGTGGTGCACGGCGGGATCAAAACAGCGTACTGCCTTGCCGCCCACCAGGATGGCGTGGGGCACCAGTACCTCGCCTTCCAGCAGCCGCACCAGGCGCCGGGCGATATAGCTCTTGCCGGTGCCGGCATGGCCGTGAATGAACATGGCCCGGCCGGAGTGCAGTCCCGGCCCGAGCTGGTCGAGCAGCGCCGGGTCGATTACGGTGTCGGCAAAGGCTTTCATCACCGTGTCGCGGCGAATGCCCACGTTGGAGAGCGCCTGTTCGCGCACTCGCTCGTTGTAGGCTTCTAACGTGACCGGCGCTTTGCCGCTGTAGCCGTCACGGTTGAATGCTTCCAGCGCCGAAGCACGGCCGCGGTCGGTAAGGCCAAAGCGCAGCGCCCCGCTGGCACCCTGGCCGCGCACCTCCGCGCGCCCCTCTTCGCGCAAAAAGCGGAACACCTCCTCCACCACGCTGCCGGCCAAGGCACTCTCGCGGCTGAGTTGGTGCAGGTCGAGCACGCCCTGCTCGAAGAGGTGCTTGACCAGCAGATCGCCCAGATAGAGCAGCGACAGTCCGGTTTCCGCCACCGTACCGGGGCGTGGCGCCCGCCGGGCAGCCGCCTGGCCTTCGGTAACGCTTTGTAATTTTAGCGCCTCTTCCTGAAGCATGGTCGACCCCGCATTATTGTTACAAATTGTAAAATAAGAAATCCGATGGCCTGGCGATGATCACTGAGCTTTTAATCTTTATCGTGACTAGTTTTTGTTGTAATTAGCCCAGCGGCCATTGCCAGATCATCCAGGCCGTTGTGCCGATGGCTATGGCCACCGCAAAGGGGAATTTTCGCCCCATCACTTCGCCTTTTTCCGGCGCGATATAGAGTGGCCTACCCGTCGTTACCAAGGTCTTAGCCATCAATCCATAGCGCGCCATGGGCGAAGCCGTCTGGCGAAACAAAACGGCAAAAACGATATACCCAATAGCGATCAATGAGCCCGCCAGAATACTGGCCAATGCCGCCTGAAAGACCCCCAATGGCCCTAGAAAGGTTCCCACCGCCGCCATCAGCTTGGCATCCCCAGCGCCGGTAAAGCCCATCAGGTAGCCGGGCATCAAGATCGCTAAGCCCGCCAATAATCCATACATGGCGACCAGAACACCGGCCGGGCCTGCCAGCGCTACCTGGAGAAGAAACCCCACAGCAGCTCCGGACAGAACAAGAAAATTGGGGATGCGACGCTGCCTAATGTCCCAAGCTGCAGCAACACAAAGCATTATAAAAAGCACCAAGAATGCTGTTATCATTTTGTTTTCAAAATCCAAAATTTGTAGCTTCATAAGGTAGGGCACCAACCTTCGGTGCCCTGTTAATATCAACAACTAAAATCATCCTCCAATAGCTGTAGCTGACGTACTAAGTTTATTGGCAATTGCTGTAAATACGCCGCTAATATTCTCACCAAGTGCTGCATAACCCGCCACAAACCCGGCCACAAGAAGAGCGCAGACCAACACCCACTCCACCGTCTCTGCGCCCTCTTCATCCTTCCAGAAACGCTCGATTCCTTGCATCAACTTGTTCATGTCACTTCTCCCAGGCGTTTGCCAATCAACTTGAGTTACTTCGTTGAGGAGCGCCGGCCTTTCCGAACGCTCACGTGATTGATCATCGCTGTTACGGAGCAGTTACGCTTGAATTATCTTGCAACACTATAGAAGGATCTTGCACAGGCAGGCGGGATGCGCGAAAACGCATAGTCGGGAAGGGGCAAGGGGCGCAGTCATCTCGCTACCGAACGGAGCCTTTTCATCCGGTACATATCGTCATCCGCACGGCTCAGCAGGGTAGCGGCATCCTCCCCATCAGCGGGATAACTGGCCACACCGATACTGCAGGACGGCATTCTGAGCCCGCCGAATTCAGCGTCCAGCGGCTCGGCCATGACCATGTGAATCTGCTCAATCTTCTTCGAAACGGCATCCGCGGACTGGATGTCGGTCAACAGAACCGTGAATTCGTCACCGCCCATGCGGGCTAGCGTGTCTGTCTCACGTACGCAACTTTCCAGCCGACGTGCCACCGTACAGAGCACACCATCACCCACCGCATGGCCATGGATATCATTGATATATTTGAAGTCATTGAGATCCAGGAAAAGCAACGCCAGGCCGTTCTGGTGGCGATGGGCCGCACTCAGCCCCGAGTCCAGGCGATCGTAGAACAGCGATCGGTTAGTCAGCTTGGTCAGGGGGTCATGATGGGCGAGAAAGCGCAATTCCGCCTCGGCCTGCATAAGGGCCGTCACGTCCCGCGCGACACCGATCCGCACCTCCTCCTCCTCGGACCAGCGCGCAGACCACAGGATATGTACGATACTGCCGTCCTTGCGCAGATAGCGGTTGCGGAAATCGAGGTGGGGCTGACCGTTCATGACCCGCAGAATGGAGGCCTGGGTGACCGCCAGGTCGTCAGGATGCATGTGGTCGGTGATCGAGGTGCCGATCAGCTCGTCGGCACGGTAACCTAGCAGTGACTCACAGGCATCACTCACAAAGACGATCTGGTGGTCACCATCGACCACGAAGACGGTGTCCAGCATTAGATGAATCAGCTTGGGGTAGAGCGATTGCAGGTCTATGGGCATAGGTCAGGACAATTCAGTTCATGTCTCTCGCTTATAGCACGATCGCGAAGAGGGCCGGTAAGAAATCCTGCAAGCTTCCAGGGGCTGTTGAGGTCTAGGCTGTTAATGTAATTAAATAGCCAGCTTTTGACTGGCTCTTTAAGAGATTAAGAAGAAACTGATTCAGGCGGCTTGCCTCTGATTAATTTCAGAACTTGAAATTAAGCCCCGCGCTTAGGGCTGTGACTTCAAATTCTGACTTGTCTAAATAGGAGACATACTCAATCGTTCCAGAGACGATTGGATTAAACTGCACCTGCCCACCTAAGCCATAGGAAAAGTCTGAATCGGTATCACTCTCTGACATGGAATAGAGCTCTGCTGTCGCTTCTGCGCCTGTATATCCAATTAGGGCATAGACAGAGAGCATATCGGTAAGCGGCAAGTGACCCACGCCGTACACGCCATACAAGTAATCTAATTCAACCGTTACGTCTGTTCTATAGCCATTCCATTCTACGTCATCATCGTCAAGGCCCATACCTGCCCGAACTTCGATGGCAAAATAATTATTCGCAAAATGTCCCACCCTGCCTATCACTGCACTTGGCTCAGTTTCACCACCATAGACATCTTCATAGTTAATCTTTGCGTACTGTAATCCTGCATAGCTAGTTCCAGCGGCCTCCCCAAAAGCGGGGCTAGAAATCATGCCTAGCAACATGAACGCGTAAATTTCCTTTTTCATTCTTGGAATCTCCCTTGATAGTTTCTGCGTAGCTCTGTCGTTTACAAAAAATGACGGAACTACTAGAGGCTAGCGTATTGCTCCCTTTCTGGACAGTACTTATCTACCAGACGCTACTCATCAATTGGTGGGGTCACGCAAGGCTATTAGCTGTCACCGGCGAGCCAATGACCCAGCTGTCAAGGCGTGAGTAAAGCTGACTGAGAAACAGTAGGCAATTGCTCTGTCAACCGAACTAAAAAGTCGGGCTATGATTATGAGGTGGCGCAGAGAACATCTAGCCGGCCCCCACGACTTGGGCCCCGGCGTGGATGGTGCCTTCAAGAAAGGTACTCGCTTGGAGATCTGCGAGCTCCAGGGTCCCGGTAACCAGTGGATAGATCACCATCGCCAGGTCGAGAGCCTGGTCACCCCGACCACCGTTATGGCTTATTGAGTTACGACGGCAGTATCAGGCAAGCATATTTGCCTCATCCAACAACCATTCACGAAACTGTCCGGCGATGGGTCGTTCCAGGCCTGCGCCCGCGCCCGCGCTGACCACGTAGTACGCCTGGTCGCAGTTCAGCGGGCTATCGAAGGCTACCACCAGCTTTCCTGTACTCAATTCCGCCTGATGGAGGTCCCGGCTGCCGAGCAGGACGCCCTGGCCGGCGAGGGCCGCCTCCAGCGCCAGCAGCCCGTTGCCAAACCGCAGCTCCCGGAACGCGCCGATTTCACCTCCCTGCTGCCTGAACCACTCCTTCCAGCCGCAGGGCTCGTCGAAGCGGTTGAGTGTGCTGTCGCACAGCAACGGCAGCCCGCGCAGTGTCTCGACACCGTCCACCTTGGCGGCCAGTTCCGGTGCGCAGATGGGCACCAGCTCCAAACTCATCAGCCGCTGAGGCTCTAAGTCCGTGTAGCTACCGTAGCCAAGGCGCACGGAAACGTCGATGCCAGCGCGCTTGAGCTCGGCCACCCCGAAGCCGCTATCACGGGTGCGGTCCACCGTATGCAGGCTCGCCTGCAGCCGCACTTCGGCCTCCGGGCAACGGGCGTAGAAACGGTGCAGGCGCTGCACGATCCATTTGGTGGCGAACAGGGGTTCGGCGCAGACGGTGACGATCAGGCGCTCCTCGCCATAGGCGCGGATCTTGTCCACCGCGCGACCCAGCGTCTGAAAGCCTTCCTGAAGCTCCGGCAGGGCCAGGCGCGCGGCCGGGGTCAGGCTGACCCGCCGGTGGTGGCGGACGAACAGATCGACGCCGAGATATTCCTCCAGCGCCTTGACTTGGTGGCTGATCGCCGCCGGCGTGACATTGAGCTCCTTGGCGGCCGCGGCGAAACTCTTTGTTCGCGCGGCGACCTCGAAATAGGAGAGTGCGATCAGGGGTGGGCGTCGTAACATGACCAGTACTCGCAAGAATGGCGGTGGGGCACGCGATCAAGTGACCCCGTTGAGGGCCACTATAATCGCTGCTGGTGCGTAAGCCATACCGCTTACCCCATGGCTATGTTTCAAGCCCTGTTTCAAGCCCTGTTTCAAGCCCTGTTTCAAGCCCTGTTTCAAGCCCTGTTTCAAGCCCTGTTTCAAGCTCTGTTTCCCGACCGACTCAGGCGGAAAGACTGGCCTCGAGCTGCTGGCGCAACATGAACTTCTGGATCTTCCCGGTCGAGGTGGTCGGCAACGGCCCGAAGATCACCTTTTTGGGCGCCTTGAAGCGGCTGATATTCTCCTGACAGAAAGCGATCAGCGCGGCTTCGCTCAACTCGCTGCCGGGCCGCAGCTGGACGAAGGCCGCTGGGACTTCACCCCACTTGGCATCAGCCATCGCCACCACGGCCGCGAGTTCGACGTCGCCGTGGCGCTGGATGATGTCCTCGACCTCCAGAGAAGTGATGTTTTCCCCGCCCGAGATGATCACGTCCTTCAGCCGGTCGCGAATCTTGATGTAGCCATCCGACTCCACCACGGCCAGGTCCCCGGAGTGAAACCAGCCGCCGGCAAAGGCTTCGCGGGTGGCGGCTTGGTTGCGCAGGTAGCCCTTCATGACGATATTGCCCCGGAACATGATCTCGCCCACCGTCTCGCCGTCGGCGGGGACGGGTTCCTGCGTGACCATGTCCAGCACCGCGATGCTTTCCTGCAGCGGGTAGGTCACCCCCTGACGCCCGTTGAGCCGGACCCGCTCCTCCAGGGGACGTTGATCCCAGCCATCCTGTTTGGCGCACACCGAAGCGGGGCCATAGGTCTCGGTCAGGCCGTAGACGTGGGTGAGTTCGAAACCGATCTTCTCCATCCGCTCCAGCACCGATGCGGGCGGCGCCGCCCCGGCGATCAGCCCCGACACCTTGTGCTCGATCGGTTCCCGCGCAGCCACTGCGGCATCGGCGATCATGGCGTGGACGACGGGCGCACCGCAGTAATGGCTGATCCTATGCTGCCTGATCAGGCCCAGGATCACCTCCGGGTCGACCCGGCGCAGACAGACGTTGGTCCCGCCGATCGCCGCCAGCGTCCACGGGAAGCACCAGCCGTTACAGTGAAACATCGGCAGCGTCCAGAGGTAGACCACCTCCCGGGGCAGCGTCCAGGACAGGACGTTGCTGACCGCATTCAGGTAGGCGCCGCGATGGTGGCTGACGACCCCCTTGGGGTTGCCGGTGGTGCCGGAGGTGTAGCCCAGCGCAATCGCATCCCACTCGTCGGCCGGCAGCTGCCAGTCGTCCCGCTCCGGTTGCTCGGCCAGCAACGCCTCGTACTCCAGGTTACCGATAAAGCGCTCTTCGCCCTGACTCGGGTCGGACACGTTGATCACCATGGGTGCCGGTCCTTTTAACCGGGCCAAGGCCTTTTCGACCACGTCCACGTACTCGGGATCAACCAGCAGCAGGCGCGAGCGGCTATGATCGAGAATGAAGGCCACGGCTTCCGGATCAAGGCGGATGTTGATCGCATTCAATACCGCTCCAACCATGGGCACGCCGAAGTGGGCTTCGTACATGGCCGGGATATTCGGCAGCATGACGGCCACCGTATCGCCCCGGCCAATGCCGAAATGCTTCAACAGGGATGCCAGTCGACAACAGCGGGAGTAGGTCTGCCGCCAGCTATAACGCCTCTCGTTGTAGATCAGCGACGTCCGGTCGGGATAAACGGCGGCCGCCCGTTTGATAAAGCTCAAGGGCGACAGCGGAACATAATTGGCCGTTGTCTTTTCGAGGGCCTCATTGAAATCGCAGATATCATTCATGGTCTTTCCCCTGTTGTTTTTATTGTGCGACATATTCGCTAGCGGCCCGGTAGTGCCCAGACGGGTTTACGCTTTCCGAGAAAGGCATCGATCCCCTCGCCTGCGTCAGGACTCAGCATGTTTTCGGCCATCACCTCGCCGGCAAAGTCGTAGGCGTCGGCCAGTGCCATCTGACGCTGGGGATGAAACATGGACTTTCCAAAGCGCACCGCCGCAGGACTCTTGCTCAGGATCTGTTCCACCTTGTCGGCCACGGCAGCCTCCAGATCGGAGTCAGCGGTGACATCACTTAACAGCCCCCACTCCAGGGCAGTATCCGCATCGATAAACTGGCCTGATACCAGCATGTCGAACGCCCGCTTGGGAGAGACATTGCGTGACAGCGCCACGGCGGGGGTCGAGCAGAACAGGCCCACGTTGATGCCCGACACCGCGAAGCTGGCCGATCGGGCGGCGATGGCCAGGTCGCAGCTGGCCACCAACTGGCACCCGGCCGCCGTGGCCATACCCTGGACCTTGGCGATGACCGGCACCGGCAGCGCGACGACACTCTGCATCAGCCGGCTGCAGCCACGAAACAGCGCCTGGTAATAGGAGTGGTCGGGATTTTCACGCATTTCCCGCAGGTCGTGACCGGCGCAAAATCCCCGCCCCTTGGCACCGATCACCACACAGCGGACAGCGGGGTCGGCGGCGATCGCATCCAGCTCCTGCTGCAAGGCGGCCAGCATCGTTTCGGAAAGAGTGTTGAATTTATCCGGCCGATTCAATGTGAGATAGACGGCCCCATCCTTGTCCTCCCTGAGAAGAATGTCTTCCGACGCTTGACTGTGATTCATAGATGACTCCCGCCAGAGATGGCTGGTTAAAGATGATTGATCGTCACCTCGGCGGTGATCGAATTGCGAATAAAACAGTTTTTATGGGCGTTGGCGTGGATTCTGGATATCGCCTTCTGATCCGGCATCTTGTCACCACCGAAAGTAATTCGGGGCGACAATTCAATACGCGTTATCTTCAGGCCTTTTTTATCATTGCTCTCCAGATGGCCGACTGGGTCGTCCTCATAGGATTCGACCTGATACCCCTGAAAATCGGCGATGGCCAGGAAAAACAGCATATGGCAACTGGACACCGAGCTAATCAGCATTTGTTCCGGGTCGGCACAACTCGGGTCACCTTTGAATTCGACCGATGCGGAAACATTGACCTTCTGGCCACCATTCAACGTGACGTGATGATTGCGCGAGAAGGTGTTTGCATCGGTTTCGTGGGGTTTGCGCTGCCAACTGATGGCGGACTGATGAACTGACATGGATAAGTCTCCTGCTTACGAATGACGTCACCGTAAGTGATCCGGGGAATACCTGTAAAACGACGATTTCTAAGCAGCTAGATTAGTCTGGCTAATGTGAAATCTTGCAAACTGCTTTATCAGCGGGCTGGTATCCTCACACGAGGTCAGAAGGAGGCCCACCGGCCAAGCAGCAATCCATGGATTACGAAAAGTAAGTCAAACGCTTAGAAATGATCGCTTTACCCCGTAAAAGGCCCCGGCCAGTCTGTACTTGCTCTTGTTCATTCAAACAGGAGACGAAGCCAAAACCGACAACACCCAATAAAAAGACGAGGAGTCCCATGAGTGAATCTAGTATGCAGACCCTGAATGTTGAATACGCGATCATCGGCGCCGGCACCTCGGGGTTGGGCGCCTACTCGAAGATCAGCCGCAAGACCGATAGCCTGGTGATGATCCAGGACGGTCCCTACGGCACCACCTGCGCACGGGTCGGCTGCATGCCCAGCAAACTACTGATCACCGCTGCCGATCACGCGCACCACCTGGCCACCAGCGATTTTTTCGGGGTGCCAGCCTCGGGTCGCGTGGATGGCCGCAAGGTCCTCGAACGGTTGCGCCGGGAGCGGGATGATCGATTCGTCGCCAACAACCTCCGCTACGTCGACAAGATTCCGGCCCACCACAAGCTGGAAGGACGCGCCCGGTTCATCGCACCGGGCCGCCTCAGGGTGGGCGAATCGGTCGAGGTCAATGCGAAGAAGTTCATCCTCGCCTGCGGCTCCCGGCCTGCGGTCAACGAGGTGTTCGAGCCCGTGATGGCCCGCGTCCTCACCAGCGATACGGTCTTCGAGCTGGAGGACCTGCCCCGCTCGATAGCCGTGATCGGCATGGGCGTCATTGCGCTGGAACTTGGGCAGGCACTCCATCGACTGGGCGTCGAAACGACAATCTATGGCCGCTCCGGAACGATCAACGCCCTCACCCACCCGGCCATGCAGCAGGAAGCGCTTGGTAGCCTCGCCACCGAACTGGATATCTACCCCAGCGGCTTGGTGATGAGCACCTGGGAGGATGCTGAAGGCGCCTGGATCGAGTACGAGCAGTCGAATGGCCAGCGGGTCATCAAGGTGTTCGACAAGGTACTGGTCGCCACGGGGCGGGTCTCCAACGTAGACCGATTGGGCATGGAGCATAGCGGCATGGAACTCGATGAAGCCGGCGTGGTGACAGTCGATCCGCAGACGATGCGCTGCTCTGGCCATCCCGTTTTTATTGCCGGAGATGCGACCGACCACCTGCCGGTGTGGCACGAAGCCTTCGATGAGGGACGTATCGCCGCCGATAATGCGCTGAACTACCCGGAAGCGGTGCCTGCACAGCGTAGACCGCCATTGATGGTATTCTTCACCGATCCTCAGATCGCCATCATCGGCCAGAGTTTCCGGCAACTTGAAGGTCAGGAGATTGTCATTGGCGACCTGCCGTTTACCAGTCCCCGCCATGTGGTCTGGAACAAGATCCAAGGGCGTATTCAGGTCTACCTGGACGCGCGAACCGGCGTCATTCTAGGAGCCGAATTGCTGGGATACCAGGCTGAACACTTGGCACATCTGCTTGCCCTAGCCATCACACACAGCATGACGGCGGAGCAAGTCCTATCGATGCCAATTTACCATCCCAGTGCCGAAGAGCTGTTGCGGGATGTTTTGATCGACGCTCGGGAAAAGCGCAGGCGTTACCTGATTACGCTTGCTGATCATGCTATTACGACAGTCTGAGCTATACTGGAACCCTCTTGTCAGTCAAGGATTTAGCGCCATGGCCCGTAACTTCATCCAGTTCCAGCATGGGCGCCTCATCACCGTCAGTGGCCGTGCCAGCGCGCAGATCCCCGCCTTCAACGGGGCCAAGACCGTGCTGGGTTTTGGGATCACAATGAAGGCTGCTAATAAATGAGAAAAATTGCTATTGATGCTGCGGACATTCGCATTCTTTGCGCAGTGCAACAGCATGGGCAGCTCAGCAAAATCAAGCTGTCAGAGCTAGTCAATCTTTCTCCGACGCCATGTTGGGTTCGCTTCAACCGATTAAAGGCAGCTGGGCTGATACGTGGATATCATGCGGACATCGCGCTCGATAAAATCGCGGCTGTCACGAAGGTGATTGTCACAGTTTCGCTCAAGGAGCATCGCAAATCGGATTTCGACCGCTTTGAGAATCATATCGGTCAAGTGGATGGGATCGTCGAATGTATAGCGACGGGGGGTGGCATGGATTACGTCTTGAAAGTAGTGACGCCCAGCCTTCCCGCTTTTCAGCACGTGATGGAAGAACTTCTTTCAGCGGAGCTGGGGATCGACCGCTACATGACTTACATCGCAACCAGAGAGATCAAATCGACCCAACCCAATCTTGCTAACCTGATGACTGACCCAGGGAACTGAACCGGAAGGAGCGTCTGCTCCAGATCCTCGCCTATAACGCCGCCTTGGCGGCGTCGGAATCGATCAGGGCATGACCTGAAGGTCAGGCCAACTGACGCCTTGCTGCGCGTGTCGTATTCAAAAGCAGGCAGGCGATCGTCATCGGGCCCACGCCACCAGGTACCGGCGTAATTGCACCAGCGACCCGGGCAACCGATTCAAAAGCCACATCACCCATGAGCTTTCTCTTGCCATTAACATCAATGGCGTTGATACCGACATCAATGACCGTTGCACCAGGCTTGATCCAGTCAGCGTTGATGAGTTCCGCCCGGCCAGCCGCCGCCACCACAATATCGGCATTGCGGCAAAGTGATTCGATATTCTTCGTTCGTGAATGTGCAATAGTGACAGTACAGTCTGCCTGCAACAGCAGCGCAGCCATCGGCTTCCCCACAATATTAGAGCGCCCCACCACCACGGCATTTTTACCACTAAGATCCGAATGGACCTGACGCAGCATGATCATGCAACCTTGTGGCGTGCACGGTACTAGCGACGCTCGCCCGGCAGCCAGTGCTCCAACATTTAGCGGGTGAAAGCCATCAACATCCTTGACCGGATTGATGGCAGCTATCACCTCCTCCTCATCGAGATGCGAGGGTAGTGGCAGCTGCACCAGAATGCCGTGCACCTGAGAATCATTGTTCAGAACATCGATTAGCTGATTCAGGGCATCCTGGGTGCATTCGGCGTCAAGGCGGTGCGCAATAGAACACACCCCCGCTTCTTCCGCCCGTTTTACCTTATTTCTCACATACACCTGGCTGGCAGGATCTTCGCCCACCAGCACCACAGCCAGCGTCGGCACTATGCCATACTCGGCCCTGAGCAATTCGACTTCAGAAGCAACATCTTGCAGAACCTGAGTCGAGAGCTGTTTTCCGTCAATTAATTGAGCCATGACTCCCTCTACTTCTATTTGAAAATAACGGTTTTGTTACCCGAGAGAAAGACGCGGTGCTCTGTATGCAATTTCACCGCGCGTGCCAGCGCCATCGTTTCGGTATCCCGACCTAGAGCAACCAGTTCGTCCGGGTAGTAAGCATGGTTAACCGGCTGCACGGCCTGTTCGATAATCGGACCTTCATCCAGGTCACCGGTCACATAATGCGCAGTGGCACCGATCAGCTTAACGCCACGCTCAAACGCCTGATGATAAGGTTTGCCGCCTTTAAAGCCGGGCAGGAAGGAATGATGGATATTGATAGCCCGGCCGTGCAACTTCTCACAGAGCTTATCGGACAACACTTGCATATACCGCGCTAGCACCACCAGCTCGGTGCCGGTCTGGTTGACGATATTGAGCAGCTCAGCTTCCTTTTCCGGTTTGGTTTCTTTTGTCACCGGCAGGTAAATAAAGCGAATGCCTTCATGCTCGGCTATCGGTCTAAGGTCCAGATGGTTGGATACCACCGCGACAATCTCGATGTTTAACTCGCCCTTGTGATAACGGTAGAGAAGATCAACCAGACAGTGATCAAACCGAGATACCATGATCAAGACTTTTGTCGGGCGGTGGGCCTCATGCATCTCCCACTTCAGGCCGAATTTATCTGCAAGGTCAGCAAACCCGGTGCGCATCTCTTCAAAGGAGCAGCAGGAATCAGGAAGAGTATTGAACACAGTACGCATGAAAAACTGGCCGGTGACTTTGTCATCGAATTGAGATAATTCGTAGATATAGCCACCATGCTCTGACAGATAAGATGTAATACCGGCAACAATATTAGGCCCAGTTTCGCAGCTGACGGTAAGAACAAATTGGTTAGTGTGGTCCAGATTTTTTGTCATAACAGAAAGCCTATAAATATTAATGATTGTTTTTCGATTCGCTAGACAACAACCTGAACACTCTCATCTGATTCAGTGGAATTTCAGACTCAATTGTTTAGCGAGTTATTCACTTTTCAACCGGGAATATAAACACTAATTATTTAAGCGTGGTCTCTCTTAAGCACTTCGTCGCAGGAGGGAGACCATAGCAGTCGTTCATCAAGCACTCCGGATTTTTCGATAATTTCTGCTACAGTATCTTCCTGGCGATGGGCCATCACGTGGACACCGCTAACCCCCTCAATCTCTCGCAGCTGCTGGATGAGCTCGATACAGATCTTCTGCCCCTCTTTTTTCTGATCCTTTGCGCCTTCCAGACGCTTGATCACTGCATCCGGAATGTGAATTCCCGGGACATTATTACGCATCCAGACTGCTGTTCGCGCTGAGGCCAACGGCCCCACTCCGGGCAGGATAAAACACTTCTCCAGTAACCCCAGATCACGCGAGCGGTCCATAAACGTTCTGAAACGCGGTAGATCGAAGCAGTACTGTGTCTGAATAAATTGAGCACCTGCTGCTATTTTTTTCGCCAGCCTATGAGGTCGGAAATCGTAGGGCGGAACAAATGGGTTTTCTGCCGCACCGAGAAAAACCCGCGGCGGATCACTGATCTTTCGACCGCTGCAAAACTCATTCTTATCGCGTAACCTGGCTACCGTTTCCAGCAATGAAATGGAGTCGAGATCAAAAACCGGCTTGGCTTCCGGATGATCCCCCACCTGCACACCATCACCCGTCAGGCAGAGGATGTTGTTGATACCCAGTGCTGCCCCCCCCAGCACATCCCCCTGAATGGCAAGCCGGTTTTTATCGCGGCAGGAGATCTGCATCACCGTCTCATAACCTACCCGTGACAGCAGCGCACACATCGCAACGCTTGACATATGACAGTTGGCGCCGGAACCATCGGTGGCGTTCATGCCGTCTACGTAACCGTCGAAGACTCGGGCCCGGGCGTAGACCTCCTCCGGGTTCGCCGAGTCAGGCGGAGCCAGTTCGGCGGTGACCGCAAAATGCCCGGTCCTCAGCACCCGTTCCAGCCGTCCGGCAGAGCTATAGCCCGGCTTCCTTGATACTGGATTGCAATCATCAGCTCCATCGTTAAAGCTCACTTTGAATCCCCCTTATGTTCTTGTTGTTTTAGATCCGACGCCCTACGTGCCACGCGCAACCAAGACGAACTGCCCTTCTGACTATGATCAACCGGCAGTTGCACCACCTGAATCTGTTCGCCACCTTTCATCTTCTGACTTCCCTCCCAGGCTTCGACCCAGACGCATTTCATTTCCGGCTTGACCTCGCAATTGCCGTTGGCGCGTACTCCCCCACAGGGACCGTTGCGCATAGTTTTAGGGCAGTTCATAGGGCAGGACATCCCGGTAGAGCTGAGGATACACTGACCACACATCTTGCAGTCGAACAGCAACCCCTTGCTGAGCTTCTCCAGCATGCCCACCGGCTTTTCGGCGCGCTGGTAACCTACCGACTTCCACAGCGGGTGCAACTTGACGATCACCGGTTCGAATATTCGGTAGATGACCTCAAAAAATCTCGCGTGCCGCACGGCCCAAAGACGAACAGAATACACAAGCCTCTCCTACCACGGCAGCACCGCCGTGGAGCCAATTATTGCCGCTGTCGTCGTACTCGAGCACACACTCAGGCGCCCGCATAACGGGCTGGCGTTCAAGCGGATATAGCGATCTTCTTTTTGGGGTCGAAGAAAGGCTTTTCGACAACAACAGCTTGCACTGGCCCGGATAGGGTTTGAACTTCCAGTTCATTGCCAATCCTGGCATGTTCAATAGCAACCATGGCCAGAGCAATATTCTGTTCAAGACGTGGGGAATAAACCGCAGACGTCACCTTGCCGACTGTTTCGCCATCTTTGCTAAGCGGCCAGAATGTAGTGTTGGGTCCTTTGAGGGGCGCCATGTCGATACACAGTCCGACCTGCTTGCGACTCACGCCATTTTCACGGATGCGCTGCAATGCGGCCTTGCCGATAAACTCGGCCTCCATGTCGGGGTTCACCAGACGGTCCATCCCAAGTTCGTAAGGGTTGGTGTTGATGTCCGCGTCAGCGTGATAGGAAAGCATCCCACCTTCGATGCGGCGAATCGTAGAGGTATGACCAGGTTTCAACCCAAAGGGCGCACCTGCAGCCATGATCTTTTCCCAGAGTTCGTCCCCTCGAGTGCCGTCACGCAGATAAAGTTCATAGCCCAGTTCGCTCGACCAGCCGGTGCGCGAGACAATCAGTGGGATGCCGTCAAGTTCGACCTCGCGCAACCAGTAGTAGCGCAGATCCATGATGCTCTCGCCAAAGAGTTTCTTCATCACCTCGCCCGACTTCGGACCCTGCAATTGCAAGGGGGAAACATCAGGTTCGCGAATACTCACATCCAGCCCGGCATGAACCGCAACACCTTGCGCCCACAAAAGGATGTCGCTGTCAGCCAGAGAGATCCAGAAGTGATTTTCTGCCAGCCGTAGCAGAATCGGGTCGTTCAGAATGCCACCGTCCGCATTGGTGATCAGTATATATTTGCACTGCCCAACAGCCATCTCCGACAAATCACGCGGGGTTAGGCTCTGCATGAATTTCGCCGCATCCGGGCCGGTGATTTCTACCTGCCGTTCGCCGGCAACATCGCAAAGGATAGCCTCATTCACGAGGTTCCAGAAATTCTGTTCCGGATCCCCGAAGTCACGCGGGATATACATGTGGTTGTATACTGAAAAACCTTTTGCCCCCCAACGGACTGTTGCGTCAAAGTAGGGGGACTTTCGGATCTGTGTTCCGAAGCCAAAATCATCTTCTTTTTCCATGCTGATTATCTTTCTTGACGTAACATTTGCCATGCTGGTTACCTTTCTTGTTGTAGCATTCAATTGATTGCGCGAACTCATTGATATTCGGCAAAACCAACTATAACCGCACCTGGCATTACAATGCGGACTGAAAACCACAGACAAATAAGCCTGAACAGGCCAATTGTTAACCAAGCGCAGGCCGTTTGGTCCTGCTCTTGCGAATAAGCCTCCTCCCGGTTCGGTTTCCTGGGTCAGTCATCATCCCTGCGGCCATCGGTGGGGGTCGGACCCTCCGCAGCGCCACCGAACGACAGGCGGTAGCATCTCAACACTGGGCAGCGCTGCGTATATAATTTAATGAGCTGACAATCATGATCTTAATCGCCTATGGTTATTTATTTTCCACAAGCAATTATCGGCCCGAGCGGCCGATTCATGGTGTGTCATCCATGGCAAGATACCCATCGAATTTATCTTTGGGTGACAGGGCGCGGGAAAGGTCATTCAGCCAGTCACCATGCCGACTCCCTGCGGGGAATTTCCATATGTTCATTAGCCTACCGTGGCATGAGAAGCATCATGAAAACTTTGACGAGAGAGGCTACAACTGAAAAATATCGCGTCGGTCAGCAGGTGGGGCGAATCACAGTATGTTGACAAAGACAAACGTGAAAGTTGTGCCCAATACCACAAGCGCAAGCAGTACCAACAAGCCGTCGTGCACGACTAGTGCAAGCCCCAGTGTCAGCAGCGCCAGGCCAGCGGCCGAGGCTGAAAACGGTACCAGCTCCATGAACGGCATGCACAGGCCGACGACCACACATAGCGCGGCAACTCCGTAGCTGCCGCCTTTATTATGCACCAGAAATGTCAGCCGCGGCTTGAGAACCCGGTCTATGCCCCGCGCCGGCTTGTTGAGCCAGTCCAGCGCCTTCTGCAGCTTGCCACGCTCAACCGAACGGTTGAGGATGTAATGTGGCAACCAGAACTGCTTTCGGCCAATCAGCATCTGTACGGCTATCAGCAATACGAACGACGCCATGAAGACCGACATGCCCGGCACACCACTCAGCGGTGAAAAAAGGGTGATACCGATGAGCATCAACAGCGGCCCGAAAGAGCGACTGCCAATCGACTCGACGACCATCCCGATAGAGACCTGATCGTTGTCGCGTGCCAATTCGCCAATTCGATCGAGCAGTTCTTCGAGGTTTTGCAACGGCCGGGGCATCGAAGGTCTCCATAAGAGCCGGTACGACATCGGCGATGTTCTCACCGCCACTGTCAGAAAGCGCGGGACATGGCCTTGAGGTCATAGCGCCGATTGAAGCGGTACTCGAACCTCGGCCAGAATGGTACCAGCGGTGAGCGAGGTTTGATGATGGCAGTGATGACACTGAATGGGATTTTGAGCAATGACACTAACTCCTTGACCGTCCATATGATTCCAATATAGCCCCGGGGCGGCATGATAGCTGATCAACATGCGTAATCAGGTGCTGACCAATAAAAGGGCCGCCGATCGATGATCGGCGGCCCTTGATATTACCCTTTCAGTGCGCCGGCCATGCCGGCGCCTGGATCAGGCAGATTTAGCGGTCTTGGCGGTGCTCTCAGCAGCCTTTTGGGTCTGCTTGACGTTCTCTTCGGTCAGCTTCTGGCTATCCTTGACGAAGTCCTGCTGCAGGGCCACGACCTTCTCGGCATCGCCCTTCAGGCGCTCGGTCAGGCCCTTGGCGACTTGCTGCTGGCCTTCCATGTACTCGCGGAGGCCTTCGGCATCCTTGACGTTCATGAGGTTGCGCAGCTGCGTCAGGCTAGTCTCGGAGTAAGCCTTGACAGCGTCCTGCTGGGCGTTGACCAGCTTCTCGGTGTAGTTCACGGAAAGTTCGGCGTAGGCGCGAGCCGGACCGAAGAACATGGATTCGAATTGATTGGTGATCTGCTTGGTGTCAAATGCGTTGGTCATGATGAGAACCTCCGGGTTCTGAATGCGATGGAACGGGAGATTCCCGCCCTGTTGCAGTGCAACAATAGCAGGGCTTTTTGTGCAGTGCAACATTTCGGAAGGCAGGGCGTGGGAACCGCGATTTCGAATGAAAGGACGAGAAATAAAAATTGCCCTGCGGACAGGCTAAAAAACAGGGCAATAGAAACAGGTATGGGGCAAGGCCTCCTGGCCATATCGAGCGTATCCTTGCTCGTTACCCCATATTTTCAAGATAATCCCCCTGACCTAGGAGCGAATTAACCCAAGTTAAGTTAACAGCATTTAAAAATTCAACCTCACCTAAAAATGACTCAGATCAAGAAAACTCTCGTTTCACTAAAGCCCATATAATCGCCATCAGCGCCGAGCCTTCCTTGCTGTCATGCGCTGGACCGTGCGCCAATACACGAAAGGATGACATCGCCGCACGACACTCAATCGGTCCTTGTCAAGGCACCGTCGAGGCGCTTGACGCTGACCACAAAGTCGCTGAAACGCTCGCCCTGAATCAGCACGTGGTTGCGCATAAGACGCTCTGCAGCTCCGGTGTCGCCGTTCTCGATGGCGGCCAGAATTCCGCGGTGCTCAGCCAGGGAGGTGCCCATGCGGTGTCGCACCTGCAGTTGCAGGCGTCGGTAGGGCTTGAGGCGCTGTTTGAGCTGGCTGGCCTCGTCGGCGAGATAGCGGTTGTGGCTCGCCGCGTAGATGGCCTGGTGGAAGCCCTCGTTCTCGTAGTAGTACTCGTCGGTATCGCCGGCCAAGGCAGCGGCCTCGCAGCGCGCGTGAGCCCGCTCCAGCTTGGCGAATTCTTCCTCGGTGATGCGCCGCGCGGCGAGTCGCCCACACATCCCTTCCAGCTCGGCCATCACCTCGAACATCTCAACCAGCTCGTCGAGACCCACCCGAGCCACGAAGGTGCCCTTCTTGGGCGAGACAGTGACTAGACCGCTGGCCACCAGTTGCTGGACGGCCTCGCGCACCGGCGTACGCGACACATCGAACTCCCGACACAGGGCGTCCGGGTCGAGCCGCTCGCCGGGGAGGCGGCGGCCATTGATAATGTCGTCCTCCAAGGCATCCCGAAGCCGCTGAGCACTGGATCGTTTCATATCGTCCCTCTTTTCTTGTCCTATTGTGTCATGCCGGGCAAGGCCAAATTTACACCTTTGTCTAACCCATCGAAATTGACACTAGTATAATCCACGGTGTATTGATGTATATATCAGACTACCTGATAGATATTTCAACACTACAACAACAATGCACTGGAGAGATACTATGACACGTTCACTCACCCCCACTATCGCTGCCTTGACCTTGGCTGCCATCGCCTTCAGTAGTGCCGCCTCCGCTCAGACCGTGCTGCGAGCCTCCCACCAGTTCCCTGGCGGCCAGGGCGACGTGCGCGACGAAATGGTGCAGATGATGGCTGACAAGGTTGCCGAGGCCGATGTCGGCCTGGAGATCGAGGTCTACCCCGGCCAATCGCTGTTCAAGGCCAAGGAGCAGTGGGGCGCGCTGGTTCGCGGACGCCTGGACATCACCGCACTGCCGCTGGACTACGCCAGCGGTCGCCATCCCGAGTTCTCTGCCACCCTGATGCCCGGTCTGGTACGCAACCATGAGCACGCTCAGCGCCTCAACGACTCCGAGTTCATGGACATGATCAAGGAGGTCATCCAGGAAGGCGGCGCCCGGGTACTGGCCGATGCCTGGCTCTCGGGGGCCTTCGCGTCCAGCCAGAACTGCATCACCTCACCGGAGACCGTGGAAGGCCAGAACTTCCGCGCCGCCGGGCCCGCCTTCGAGCAGATGCTGGAAGCCGCCGGGGCCTCGATCGCCTCCATGCCCTCCTCCGAAATCTACACCGCCATGCAGACCGGCGTGCTAGATGCTGCCAACACCTCCTCCATGTCCTTCATCTCCTACCGCCTCTACGAGCAGGTGGACTGCCTGACCGAACCCGGCGAGCACGCCCTGTGGTTCATGTACGAGCCGGTCCTGATCTCCGAGCAGGTCTGGCAAGGGCTCGACGAGGCGCAACAACAGGCCCTGAAAACGGCCGGCCAGGAGGCCGAGGAATTCTTCGCCACCGAGGCCGCAGCCATCGACCAGCAGATGGTCGAGGTATTCGAGGAGAACGGCGTCGAGGTGGTCAGCATGAGCGAGGAGGACTACAACGCCTGGCTGGAGATAGCCAAACAGAGTTCCTACAAGAACTTCGCCGATAATGTCGAGAACGGCCAAGCCCTTATCGACGCCGCCCTCGCGGTGGAATGACGCCGACGTTGCGATCCACTCGGACCCGACCGGCCGCCCTGCGAGGGCGGCCATCCCGTTATATCGGAGGGCTTCATGGAACACTCCCACACTGACGCCACGACGCCCGGCGGGCTCGTCGGCGGCTATATACGCCTGATGGACAGGCTCTCCGGCGCCACCGCCTATCTCGCCGCGGTGCTGTTCATCGCCGGGGTAGTGGTCGTCTGCCAGATGGTGTTCGTGCGCTACATCCTCGGCGAGAGTACCAGCTGGCAGACCGAGTTCACGGTCTTTTCCGTGACCGCCGCCATGCTGTTGGGTAGCCCCTATGTCCTGATGACCGGCGGCCATGTCGCCGTCACTGTGCTGCCCGACAGCCTCTCGGGTCTGCCGCGCCGCCTCATGCGACTAGCCGCCTCGCTGGTCGGGCTCGGCTTCTGCGCTGCCCTGGCCTACGCCTCCTGGGTCTATGTTGCCGAGGCCTGGCACGGTGGCTGGACCACCGGCACGGTGTGGAATCCTCCTCTGTGGCCGGCGGTGCTGCCCATGGCTGTGGGCAGCACATTGCTAACGCTACAGTACGTTGCCGAAATCATGCGCGGGGAGGTCTGACCATGGATCCTGTTACTGCCGGCATCGCCGTTGCCATCGGCCTAGTCGTACTGATGGCCATCGGTACGCCCATCGCCTTCGCCTTAGGCGGCGTTTCGCTGATCGCCCTAGTCGCCGACCGCGGTGTGTCTGAACTGACCTACTTCGGCGAGACCTTCTTCGATCGCATTGCCGAGTTCGGCTTCGTCGCCATCCCCATGTTCATCATGATGGGGGCGGCCGTGGCATCATCGCCCACCGGACGCGACCTTTATCGCTCGCTGGACCTGTGGCTGGGAAAGCTGCCCGGCGGACTGGCGATCTCCAACATCGGCGCCTGCTCGATCTTCGCCGCCCTTTCTGGCTCGTCACCCGCCACTTGCGCGGCCATCGGCAAGATGGGCATCCCCGAGATGCGCAAGCGCGGCTATCCCGACGGCGTCGCCGCCGGCTGCATCGCCGCAGGTGGCACCCTAGGCATCCTGATCCCGCCTTCGGTGACCATGATCATCTACGGCATCTCCACCGAGACCTCGATTGGACGACTGTTCATCGCCGGCGTGGTCCCTGGCTTCATGCTCGCCGGGCTGTTCATGGTCTGGACCCTGATCGCCTGCAAGCTGGCTGGCGGCTACGGCAATCCCATGGAGATCGCCTCCGAAAGCATCAAGAAGACAGTCCGCGAGAACGTCGATGCCAATCTCAAGGCTTTGGTGCGGGTACTGCCTTTTCTGGGCGTGGTGATCGGTATTCTCTTCGCCCTTTACGGCGGTGTGGCAACGCCCTCGGAAGCGGCCGGCGTGGGTGCCTTCCTGTGTCTGGCGCTGGCGATCATCATCTATCGCATGTGGCAGGTGAAGCCCATCAAACTGATCATGCGCGACTCTCTACGCGAAAGCGTAATGATCATGCTGATCATCGCCGCCGCCGAGGTGTTCGCCTATGCCCTGTCATCGCTGTTCATCACCCAGACCGTGGCTGGCGCCATCGCCGACCTCGAGGTCAACCGCTGGGTACTGATGGGAGTGGTCAACGTCTTCCTGCTGGTGGCCGGCTTCTTCCTGCCCCCCGTGGCGGTAATCGTGATGACCGCGCCGATCCTGATGCCGATCATCCTGTCCGCCAACTTCGACCCCTACTGGTTCGCCGTGATACTGACCATCAACCTGGAGATCGGCCTGATAACGCCACCGGTGGGGCTGAACCTGTTCATCATCAACAGCATTGCGCCGGACATCTCGCTGCGCGACGTGCTGATGGGCAGCCTGCCCTATGCGCTGTGCATGGTACTGGCCATTTTGCTGCTGTGTCTCTTCCCGGAAATTGCGCTGTGGCTACCCAATCTACTCATGGGCTGAAGGAGAACACTCGAACATGAACATAACTTTCCTGCAGGAGCTCTTCAGCAGCATCACCCGACGTGATGCCCTACTCAGGCGACGCACCGACGATCGTATTCATTTCGACCACACCCACCTGCTCAAGGCGTGTCACGCACTTCTGAACAGCGACGGCGAGGCATCCAGTATCGCTCTGGCCAGCCGCGTCCTGGCTATCTATGCGCGGCTCGACGTCACCGAGAAGCAGCGCTTCTTCGAGCGACTGACCGTGGAGTTCTCCGCCGACCCCGAGCGCGTCGACACGGCCTACGCCGCCTACCGGGACTCGCGCGACAACCGCGACCTCCAGGTGCTGTTCGATGCCTGCGAACCCAGTCGCCAGGAATTGCTGCGCCGCCTCAACCTCACCAGCGGCGGGACCCACGAGATGGTGCGCATGCGCGAAGATCTGCTGGGGCTACTGCGCGACAATCCCGAACTCAGGGCCCTGGATGCCGACTTCGCCCACCTGTTCGGCTCCTGGTTCAACCGTGGCTTTTTGGTACTCAAGCGCATCGACTGGAATACTACCCCGGCAGCGATACTGGAGAAGATCATCCGCTACGAGGCGGTTCACGAGATCCAGGACTGGGACGACCTGCGCCGACGCCTGGATTCCCGCGACCGCCGCTGTTTTGGCTTCTTTCATCCAGCGCTCGGCGACGAGCCGCTGATCTTCGTCGAGGTGGCGCTGCACAAGGGGTTGCCGGACCAGATCCAGGCGATCCTCGACAGCGACACCCACGATATCGAGGACGCCGAGGCCGCCGACACCGCCGCCTTCTTCGGCATCAGCAATTGCCAGACGGGGCTTCGCGGCATCTCCTTTGGCAACTTTCTGATTAAACAGGTCGTGCAGGAGCTCAAGCAGGAACTGCCCGGTTTGAGATATTTCGTCACCCTGTCGCCGGTGCCCGGCTTCCGCCAGTGGCTGGAGAGCGCCTATCGTGGCGACGACAGCCCCCTGGAGCCCGAGGCACGGGCGCTGCTGGCCCAGCTCGACGACCCTGGTTGGCCCGATGATCCGGAGCGCTCAGCCAAGCTGCGCGAGCTTATCATGCCGCTGGCCGCTTACTATCTGCTTCACGAGAAGAACGCCAAAGGGTTACCGCATAATCCCGTTGCTCGCTTCCACCTGGGTAACGGTGCCGAGTTACATCGCCTCAACTGGCTGGGCGACACCTCGCGCAAGGGCATGCAGCAGTCCGCCGGACTGATGGTCAATTACCTCTATGTGCTCGAGGAGATCGAACGCAACCACGAGCAATACACCACCAACGGCACGATCGCCCGTTCCTCAGGCGTGCGCGACTTGGGTCGCAGGGCCCGCAAGCTGCTCAAGGGAGACACCGTCAAATGAACCATAACCTCTTTGCTACCTTCGCCCGCCGGATGCAACAGCGCGGCGACGCTGATTTCATCACCACCCGCGAGGCACGCGGCTACTCCTATGCTCAGGCGCTGGCGACCACCGCTCATCTAGCCGCTGCCCTCTCCGAGCTGGGGGTAACCCCGGGAGACCGGGTGGCGGTGCAAGTCGACAAGAGCCCGGAAACGGTCTTGCTCTATCTCGCCTGCCTACAGGTGGGCGGTGTCTATCTGCCGCTCAACACCGGCTACACTGGGGAGGAGATTCGCTACTTCCTCGGCGACGCCGAGCCAGCGCTGTTTGTCTGCCGCCCGGGTAGTCTCGACGAGGCCCAGCGCATTACCGCCGAAACCGGCTGTCCCCAGGTGGCGACCCTGGGCAGCCATGCCGACGGCAGCCTGATGGAGACCGCCGCTCATGCTGAGCCTCGGGAGGCGATCGAGCCCCGCGACGCCAACGACCTGGCGGCCATCCTCTACACGTCTGGCACCACCGGGCGATCCAAGGGCGCTATGCTCACCCATCGCAACCTCGCCTCCAACGCCGAGACGCTGGCCGAGGTGTGGCGCTTCACCGAGACGGATCGGCTGATCCATGCGCTGCCGATATTCCACACCCACGGCCTCTTCGTGGCCTGCAACGTCACCCTGATGGCGGGCGCCAGCATGCTCTTTCTGCCCAAGTTCGACGTCGAGGTGATCTTCGAGGAACTTCCCCGTGGCACAGTGATGATGGGAGTGCCCACCTTCTATACTCGGTTGGTGGCCGACGATCGCCTCACCCCTGAGGCGACCGCCAACATGCGCTTGTTCATCTCCGGCTCGGCCCCGCTCACCACCGAGACCCACCAGGCCTTCGAGGCGAAGACCGGCCACGCCATCCTCGAGCGCTACGGCATGACCGAGACCAACATGAACACCTCCAACCCCTACGATGGCGAACGTCGCGCCGGCACCGTGGGCCTGCCACTTCCGGGAGTAGAAGTTCGCATCACCGACCGTGAGACCCATGAGGAGCTGCCCCAAGGCGAGATTGGCATGCTCGAGGTGCGCGGCCCCAACGTCTTCACCGGTTACTGGCGCATGCCCGAGAAGACCCGCGAGGAGCTACTTGAGGACGGCTTCTTCGTCACCGGCGACTTGGCGATTGTCGACGAGCACGGCTATGTGCACATCGTCGGTCGCGACAAGGACTTGGTCATCTCAGGAGGCTACAACGTCTATCCCAAGGAGGTTGAGCAGGTGATCGACGAGCTCGACGAGGTGGAGGAGTCCGCGGTAATTGGCCTGGCGCACCCCGATTTAGGCGAGTGTGTCACCGCTGTGGTGGTACCGCGAGCAGATGCCCAAGTGGACGAGGCCCGAGTGCTCGACTTCCTGCAGGGCCGCCTCGCCAAGTACAAGCAGCCCAAGCGGGTCTTTTTCGTCGACAGCCTGCCGCGCAACACCATGGGCAAGGTGCAAAAGAACCAGCTGCGCCAGCAGTTCCAAGATACCTACCGCTGAACCGTCGAGGCTTTCCCCATGCCCCACCTACCGGATGCTCAAGGAAATGGGGCTGGCGCCGGTGGTACCCAACGCCGGCAGGCTACTGAGCGGCTGCGCGCTCAGCCTGGCCGCTCCAAGGCGAAGAGGTCGGTGGTGCGGACATAGTCACTGCCCGCCATGCATCCGATGGGGGCGCAGGCCCTCGACGCTGACGTGGCGACCGTTCCAGACGGCGTCGTCGACGTGGATCGAGACCACCTCGGCAAGCACCAGGTTGCCGGCCAAGGGCTGGTCACCGAAACGGATGATCTCACGCAATCGGCAGCCGAAGGCCACCGGCGCCTCGGCCAGAGCCTCCACTCGCTCGCCTTGCTGTTGAGCGAGACAGTCCTGGTGCAGAGCCACGTCATAAGCCAAGCCATGCATGGCCACTGTTGACGTATATGGCCTCCGTCGCAAAAAAGTGGCTCAATATGTTTAGGTCAAGTGGGCAGATTTAGCGGCGCTTACCTTCAATAGCGCTGCACTTGGAACTTGAGACCGCTTTGCTTTCACCCCTTTGCGCTCACCAATAAAAGGGCCGCCGATCGATGATCGGCGGCCCTTGATATTACCCTTTCAGTGCGCCGGCCATGCCGGTGCCTGGATCAGGCAGATTTAGCGGTCTTGGCGGTGCTCTCAGCAGCCTTTTGGGTCTGCTTGACGTTCTCTTCGGTCAGCTTCTGGCTATCCTTGACGAAGTCCTGCTGCAGGGCCACGACCTTCTCGGCATCGCCCTTCAGGCGCTCGGTCAGGTCCTTGGCGACTTGCTGCTGGCCTTCCATGTACTCGCGGAGGCCTTCGGCATCCTTGACGTTCATGAGGTTGCGCAGCTGCGTCAGGCTAGTCTCGGAGTAAGCCTTGACAGCGTCCTGCTGGGCGTTGACCAGCTTCTCGGTGTAGTTCACGGAAAGCTCGGCGTAGGCGCGAGCCGGACCGAAGAACATGGATTCGAATTGATTGGTGATCTGCTTGGTGTCAAATGCGTTGGTCATGATGAGAACCTCCGGGTTCTGAATGCGATGGAACGGGAGATTCCCGCTCTGTTGCAGTGCACAATAGCAGGGTTTTTTGTGCAGTGCAACATTTCCGAAGGCAGGACGTGAGAACTGCGGCATTTCGAACGGATGAGACATGGCGACACGTCACTGGCGATGCCACCGAAGCATCCGAAACGGCCTGATGGTTGACTGAGGTGGATAATCAAGGAGAACAAACAGAAAGGAATCAGGCTGCTTCTTCCAGCAGTCCCGTAGCAAAGTCCATTTCATAGGTAAGTTTTTTGAGCAGCTGACGCCGTCGATCGTCGGTTATATGCCGGACGTTATCGTAGTTCAATTCAATATCTTTGAGCGTGGCATGAATATGTGAAAGCACCAGGCCGGCCCTTTCCTTCAACGTGGTATCCGAAGGAAAGTACCAGGAAGTCCCATCAGCGAGGTCAATGCGAACGGATTGGTCAATCATGAACGTTCCCTAGAGTCGGGAGAAAATAGCTGAGAGGAGCTAGAAATAAAAATCGCCCTGCGGGCAGGCTAGAAAACAGGACAATGGAAACAGGACAATGGAAACAGGTATGGGGCAAGGCCTCCTGGCCATATCAAGCGTATCCTTGCTCGTCACCCCATGTCGTCAAGGTAACTTCCCTAAACTAGGAGTGAATTGATCTAAGTTAAGTTAGCAGTGCTCAAAAATTCAAAGTCGCTCTGAAATGACTCAGATCAAGAAAAGCCTCGCCTCACCTCCCTGGAATTCAAGATTCGCGCCTATCGTGAATTTTTAAAGGCAGTTTCCGACTTCCAGATTGAATATTCATACGCTCACGATCCTCGGTGGGTTGCTTGCGCAATCCAACCGTGCAATGTCTGTGGGTCCACAGCCAATTTTGGGCGCAACCGACTTCAAGCGCGCTTACCGCAACGACATCCTGATTCGCAGGATTACGAGCACGAGGTATTCAGCGTGCTGTTCCTGGATAGCCAGGGCCAAAAGCGATCTTTCAGCACTTCTGCATATGTGTCAAAGCTCTTCTATAATCACTCATTAATACCACTATTTTCAGGGCTAATTTACCTTTCTGGGGCCATCCTAAATCTTTCACCTAGGAGCGATGCTGTGCAGGCGAAAGCTCGTGACTTCACTTCCCCTTGACCGAGACGAGCCTGATTGCCTGTGAAACGTGCAGTTAGCCCTTTGTAAGCTGGCTCTGACGCTCGGAAACACCTTTCCAGTTGAAATACAGATACTGGAGCCCATTTCCTGATTATCAATCCCCATTCACATCGACGCGGCATTAAAAGGAAGACGTCATGGTTAATTCGACGAACAAGCTTGAAATCCGAATCCAAGACACACTGATCAGGGATATCAAACGTCACCGAGGCTGGTTTACGGGCTTAGGCATCGTTTTTCTGCTACTCGGCATCGCGGCGATGATCTTTCCTTGGGTCGCGGCGCTGTCCATCGATATCATCGTCGGTCTCTTATTGTTCGTAGCCGGTATCGCCCAGATGTTGCAGTCATTTTCCATTCCACGCTGGAGAGGATTCCTACTAAGCATTGGCTTGTCAGCGATTGCGATCATTGCAGGCGCGCTGATGGTTTTTTTTCCACGGGCAGGTGTGATGACACTGACAACAGTCGTGATGCTCTTTTTTCTCCTGTCAGGGGGGCTCAAAACCATTTTTGCGCTACAAGTCAGACCGGCCATTGGCTGGGGATGGATTCTATTCAGTGGTTTGATGTCATTGGCTCTCGGGTTTCTCATTCTGCTGCTATTTACTGAGGCGCTACCCTGGGTTCTTGGCGTGCTGTTAGGCGTCGATTTCATCGTCACGGGATTCTGGATGTTGGCACTCGCCGCCAGTGCTAAAAAGATTTGATAATAAGCCACTCCAGGCCAGCAACTCTGCTCCTGAATTCATAGAATAACCGCGGCACTTTGGACCACATGGTAGAGGCAGGAGAGTCAGCCACCACACGGCTATCCCCTACGATGAAGTTGCTGTCTTCATGGCCGAGCTCCAAGGCTATACAAGCATTTCTTCCAAGGCGCTGCAGTTCCTGATCCTGACGGCAACGCGAACTTCGGAAGTTCTGCGCACGGACTGGCCAGAAATCGACCTCGAGGATGCCACTTGAACCATCCCAGCCGAGCGCATGAAAGCACGCCGCGAGCATAGAATTCCACTATCTACTCAGGCAGTGTCACTGCTTTCCAACTTGCCACAGGTGCAGGGTAATTTGTACGTATTCCCAGGTGCCCGGATTGGTAAACCCTTGTCGAATATGGCGATGCTACAGTTGATGCGTGGTATGGGGTATGGAGTCGGGGGGTAATCGTGGTGAATATGTGCCGCACGGCTTCCGCTCTAACTTTCGTGACTGGACCGGTGAAATCGCCAGCTACCCCGCGACGTGGCAGAAATGGCGCTGGCTCACACCATCGAGAACAAGGTGGAAGCAGCTTACCGGCGCGGGGATCTATTCGAGAAGCGGCGGGCAATGATGCAGGAGTGGGCGGATTATATTACGTGAACTACCAACTTCGGCATCACTACTCAACCCTATACGGCATACATCAGCAAGCAACCGAAATGCACTTCTCGGCATGTTGGCTTGTCGAGGGCTATTCCGTGGGATCGTTTGACTGAATCGAGAAGCTGTTGATCCAACGTTCCTTCTCAACAATATGCTCGTGGATATAAATGTACCGCGCTGCCTTGGTGCGCAGTATTACCAAGCAATCATTGATATAACTTTCGGGAGCGTACATCCAAGCGTTCCATTCATCGGCGCGACGCTCACGTCTCAGTCTCGCCACTCCTTTCGGGCACTCGAAGACTGGTACCGGGTAGCCACGGTACGTACGGTATCGTGGTGCTCCATGTGCGTCGCGTTGCTGAATGTCAGCCACAGTATGGGCAAAATCAGCTGGGCAAGGGTCTCCCATCAGCGTGAGTATGAGCTTCTCCCCTTTCCGCTCCTCGGGGTAAAAGCCCTTTCCTCTCACTTCCAGCTCGCTGCGGGCTTCCATCACGCGCGTATCGAGATCGCTCCATAGAGGGTTCATCCTCAGACGATGATTCACTCCTAGCTCGACCCGAACGTCGTACCCCGTAAGCCACAGATACTAAAAATCAAAGGTATCTTGACGCTGACGCCGTGCTTTCCTCGGCATGGCACCGCCCTCCTCCTATTCACAGGTGATGTATATTGACCCAAGGCACCGCTCTAGAGGTTATTGACGTTCATGACAGGGGTATTGGCAGGATAAGAACAAACCCGCAGAGTAGAGGTTCCGAAGCCAACACCTGCTGCTCAGCTCATCGCTGCAGCGCCTAGCTTAAAAACAGCAATCTCAACAGCTGGTATCGGCAAGTAATTGCCGACTTACCTCTAGCTCAGGCAGCTATCAGAAACCCCCAATCCGCTGGGATTACAGCGAGTTTTCCCTGCAAAACTTCTCCCAGCGCTCTAGTCACGTCTCCAGTTCCTCATCGCTCCGACATTATCTTTCCCCTTGCTACTAGACACACCTGCTACTCAGCCAACGTATTTTTGACGAAAAGCTCAAAATCATTCAGAAATCTGGGTTCATATTGACCCTGCGCATGGTTCAAATTCCACAGTCCACTGCTGCGAATTTCGTCTCTTGGGCTATGTCTCCCTAACCAAGACTGACTAGGAGAGTCAAGGGGGCTTAACCTATCTGACAACAGTGCAATGGCATTCCTTTCGATGAAGGCTCGCATGCTATGTGGCCCTGAGGCGTCAGGTACCTCAACCCACAGCACTTTCATCTTGCCAATCCACTCTGAAACCCGCCGTTCATGCTCTGACTCGTCGTCACGGACTGCCTTTGTTGCGGTCGATCCCGTGCCCCAGGAGGAGAGTTCAGCCAACACCTTTGCTTCTCGGTGAAGCATCGCAGCCCCAACGTGAAGACGAAAAATGGAACCCCGATGGTTTCCACCACCATTTCGGCTACCACGGTGCGCGCGAAGCCTGCTCCACAATGTTGACCTTGAGTTCGCGCTCACTGCGTGCGTTCCCACCCGCACAATGCGTGGCACATCGGATTGTCTACGACGATACTCTCCCGGTTCCTGGAAAAAATAGACACCGTGCGTTGGCCAGCTAAAGCGCCCATCGTAATCCGCCAGCCTACGCCCCTGCCCCGGCATGGACTCTAGAAGTCCGAGAAGATGGTAAAAACGATCTAGATCATCGGTCACCATAGCCACGCGCCTCCAACTCCTTCAACTGCTGGAGTTGCCGACCAAACGACAACCCTTCAAGAGGCACGCTGACCGTGTGCCCCATATCTCTGAGCAGAGGTACAAGACCTTCCCGATATCGAACCCCTGCCAGAAAAATCACCTCAGCCTTTTCGGGAAGAATTTCTGTGAGTTCATGCATGACTTTTTCAGCCCAGGCAGCTCGCTCATTCTTCCTCATCTTGTTCAGAGTCTTTTCGTAAGGCGCGATTTTTTGATCGGGATGCACCAGGCCATATTGCGCTGACAGAATGAACCATTCATCGGCTTGATGCTCTGCGTACCCACGCAATCCCCGAAACAGGGCTGATGTATACAGATCACGTGCCCGTGACGGCACGCTCTGCTTTGATTTTACGCAGCTAACCAGTGCGATCCGCTGTTGCATACAGCCCCCTGAGCCGTTGTTTTCGACTTCAGCTTAACTGGTAACGGCCGATAATCCACTCAGCTCCTTCCTGCCCCACCCTTGGCAATTCCTCCCACCGCGTGGTGTAGCGCGGAGCCTTCCGCTCACAGCGCAATAACCAAGCATTTTGCTTGCGTGACAGGCCGAGCTGTACAGTGCCTTTCCCCAATTCCCGGTTGAGCTTGTCCACTGTTGCCATCAACCGATCACTTCGTCTTGCCTGCTCTTCTATCTGCGGCGTCTGGGTCAGTGTGAGCTGCCGGTTTGCCCTGGGCGAGAGATCAAGCAGCATCACACCTGCCTTGTGATAGGCGTAACCTTTGCGCCACAGGTGGCGGAGTCCTTGGGTTGCCGCGGCGACGAATTTTCGACTGTCATCAGTCGGCTGATCCAGTGTTATCACTACGCGGTTATGGTACTGCGGAAGGTCGGTACGAAACGGGTTGGTTCGCACAAACACCGTGATGGCACTGGTAATGCTGCCCTGCTTGCGAAGCTTCTCCCCTGCCTTGGCGGCGTGGTGACGCAACGCTTCGCGCAGGTCGTGCGGGCTACCGGCAACCCGCCCGAATGAGCGCGACACCATGATTTGTTGTTTCGGCTCATTCATGTCATCCAGCTGAATGGCGGGTCGCCCTCGTAGCTTCTAGACAATCCGTTCCTGCACCACGGAAAAGCGCTTGCGTACCTGCTTTGGGATCGGCTTCGCCTGTATAGGGATTACGGTTTCCTTCCTGAACTTAAGCAATAAGCGCAACGGCTTTGCGCTCACCATCAAGATGCAGCCTAGGGCGCTGGCGAGGCCGATAGCGGGTCAGTCGGGCTCGGTAACCAGCGAAACTGGCGTCATACGCCATGTCAGGCCTGACCGTATGGCCTAACAGTTCCCATGAGATTGAGCTAGGTGCACGTCCCAGTTGCCGCGGGATAGCACGGATCGAGTGGTGAGCCCGCAAAAGCATGATGGCAGCTCAGTCTTCAGCAGAAAGGTGGCGATAGCAATGAGGCATGGCAATACCGTACCTGAAGGGTAAGGTATTACACTTGATCATTGAGACCCTCGTAGCTCTCTGTTAACCCCTTTCATCACTATCATAGACCCAGATAGGCCTTCTTAATCATCTCGTTATCCTGCAGTTCGTAAGACGGGCCATCCAGAACCTGATAACCATTTTCCAGCACATAAGCGCGATCACTAACCTGTAGTACCTGTTTAACGTTCTGTTCAACCAACAAAATGGGCATGCCGGTATCGGCTACTCGGCGTATCGCCGCCATCACATCCTTGACCAATAGTGGCGACAGACCCAGGCTGGGTTCATCCAGCAGTAGCATCTTGGGGCCGAGCATCAACGCGCGAGCAATCGCCACCATCTGCTGCTGGCCTCCCGAAAGTTGCGCAGCTTTTTCACTCGCGTACTTTTTAAGATCAGGAAACAGCGTATGAACTTTCTCCAGGTTTACGTTCCGCCGCTCACGCGCGGAAGGTAGAGAGGCCCCTAGCAACAGATTATCGTGTACTGTCATGTTGCCGAACAGCTGACGACCCATCGGTACATGAGCGAGCCCCAATCGTGCCATCTCATACGGCTTACGCCCTGAGACCTCTTGCCCATCAAAATGAATGGTTCCTTTCCAGGGTTTTATCATCCCTGAAAGCGCTCGAAGAATTGTCGATTTACCACTGCCATTACCGCCGATCAATCCCACCAGTTCACCACTGTTGACCGTTAATGAGGCATCAAAAACCACCTTTAATGAACCGTACCCAAGATCTACGTTCTGGACATTTAGCACATTAGCCGCTTGATCTGACATCAATCTTCTCCCAGATAGGCGGTAATGACGCGTGGATCTTCAATCACATCACGTGGTAAACCCTCAGTAATCACACTGCCGTTTGCCATGACGACCACATGATCCGATAGCTCAATGATGGCTTCCATGATGTGTTCCACCATCACGATGGTCAGGTTCTGATCAGCTAATCGACGCACAAAACCGATCATTTCCTTCAGGGCTGGTGGATTGAGACCGGCCATCATCTCATCAAGAAACAAGACATTAGGTTGTACAGCTAGTGCTTTGGCCAATTCTAGACGTCTTCGTCTAGCCAGGTTCAGATCCAGTGCCGGTTGATCATAGCGATCAGCAAGCCCCACTTTTTCCAGAACTTCCATGGCCAATTGTTCGGCTTTTTTGCGTTTGGGTTCCTTAAGGAAGGCCGCTACCAGCACGTTCTCAAGCAATGTGAGCTCCTCAAAGGGCCTTTCCGTCTGAAACGTACGTCCAATGCCAGCACGGGTGCGCTTATAAGGCGGAAGATGAGTGACCTCCTTCCCATACAAATAAATGTGGCCTGCCTGAGGTGTAACAAAGCCGGTGAGGGCATTAAATAACGTAGTCTTGCCTGCCCCGTTCGGCCCGATCAAACCAAGAATTTTGCCTTGTTCAACCTCCAGAGATACATCATTCACCGCCACCACGCCACCGAACGTTACGGTGATACCATCAGCCTTGAGCGCGCTTGGCATAAACCCTCCTGATCAAATAACGCGCCGGCTCACCGACAATTCCCCGGGGCATGAATATGACCACTACCATAATCAACAACCCGTAAATCAGCATATTGGCCTCTGCGAACGTAGTACGGAATATCTCACCTGAGCCCACGACCAGTAGCGCGCCTACGCAAGGCCCCCAGATAGTTCCGCGCCCACCGATAATGGCCGTTAAGGCTATTTGTATCGATAGCAGTAGGTAGAAGATGATGTGAGGTTCGATAAAGGAGAGAAAGATCGCATAAATACCCCCTCCAAGTGCTGTCAGGGTGCCTGAGAGCATGAATGCTTTAAGCTTCACGGCTGTGGGGTTTATGCCCGATGCCATGGCGGAATCTTCATCCTCCCGCACGGCACGTAGCTGGTAGCCGAACTTGCTGCGCGATATGAGCATCACTGTCAGCACCGTTAGCGCCGCGAATGCCAAGGCTAGGTAGTAGTTGGCCTGACGGGAGAACAGATCCAGTCCGAAGGGCTCCGGTAATGTCATGATAAAGACCCCGGTAGCGCCGCCGGTCAGCCAGCCTTCGTTGATGGCAATCAGTCGAAAGATCTCAGCGATGGCGATAGTTGATAGCGTGAAATATGGCCCCTTGAGCTTGAAGGTCAGACGTCCCCAGAGGTATGCCAGCATGGCGGCAGCGACCAATGCCATTAGAATTGTCCACCAAGGGGCGAGCTCATGGTGTGCAGTCCCAACAGCTACGAAATAGGCACCGAGCCCTACGAAGCTAGCATGCCCTAAGCTCACCTGCCCGGCCCATCCACCCAGTATGTCCCAGGCGGTGGCCCAGCCAGCGTATAACAGTAAAGTAATAGCCACCGATAGATAGCCGGGAAACATCTGCGGATAGAGAATACCCACCAGAACCAATCCAGCAAAAATGATGTAATGCTTTTTCATACGCGTTTCACCGTTTTACCGAACAGGCCTTCAGGTCGCAGCAGCAGTACCAATAAGAACACCAGCAGTCCGTAAGCATCTCGGTAGTCCGATGTGAGGTATGACGCACCCATCACTTCCACCACCCCCAGCAATAATCCTCCAGCGATAGCAGCCCCAATGTTCCCTAGCCCTCCTAGCACGGTGACCACAAAAGCCTTGAGCGTGAAGATGGCGCCCGTAAAAGTCGGAGTGGCAAACAGTAGCGGAATCAGCACCACGCCTGCCGTAACTGCCAAGGCCATGCCAATACCGAAGACTACTGCTTCGATCCAGCGCGTATTAATACCAACCAATTCAGCACCTAGACGATTGTCAGCGGTGGCCCGAATGGCCCGGCCCAGCTCAGTATGGTTGAGTACCGTATAGAGTCCGGCAATCACTACCATCGTCGCTAGGCCAGCCAGAAGTAGAATCACCGAGAAGCTGATGTTCCCTAGGGCTACCGTATTGGAGGCATATGACACGTTGACGGATTTGGGTTCGGCACCAAAGGTCAGCAGCAGTATATTGCCAATGACCAGAGCTAACCCAAGTGTGACCAGTAGCGAACTTTCTGGCGGTGCTTCCATCAATCGGGAGAGTACTAACCGCTGTAGCATCGCCCCGGCCAGAAACCCAAAAGGCATGGCAACAAGAAGAGACAGGTAAGGGTCCCAGCCAAGTAGAGAGTTGAGCAACACAGCGCAATACATGCCCAAAATAACGAAGTCTCCATGAGCGAAGTTGATTATCTTCATCACCCCAAACACCAGCGTCAGTCCTACCCCAATCAACGCATAAACCCCACCAATCAGCACTCCATTGGACAGGTTCTGCAGTAAAGATACATAGTCAAACATCATGTTCTCTCTAGTTGTGCCATGCAGGCGTCCCGATCAGCGTTCGTTCCACACCGGTGCTGGATAACGAACATCCTCAGCAGCTAGGTCGGCCGGAAATACGGTGACATGCTCACCATCCTGAATCTGTAATACGAGGCTGCGAATCGGGTTTTGCCCTTGGAAGCCGTCAAAACTTTCAAAGGCAACATGAGTGACCGGTGTATCCAGGTCGGTCTTGGCTAGCGCATCCCTCACGTCACTACGTTCAAGGGATTCGGCACGTTCAAGCGCATCGGCAGCCACACGGAGTGCCAGGTAGCCTTCAGCTTCGTAAAAGGTAGGCTCTTCACCCGTCTTGGCCTTGAGGCGCTCATAGAGGTCTTCCACGCCATCATATTGGACATCCTTGCTCCAACTCACCACAGTGGCCACATACTCGGCAAGATCACCTACCTGATCGATGAAGCTGGGCAGGGCGGCACCCGTATCGATGGCTACGGCCTTAGCATTGAGGTTCACCTCACGCATCTGACGCGCAATAGCTACTCCATCTTCAGCGTAGGCAACCACATAAAGTAGGTCGGGTTCCTCGGAACGGAAGCGGTTGAGTATGGGCCGGAAATCGAATGTACCTTGATCGTAAGACTGGTCACCCACGATCTCATAGCCACGCTCTCCTGCTAAGCGCGCGCCTTCCTCGGCCAAGGATTCAGGCCAGGCACCATTGCCATACAGCATGGCAACAGTATTAAGACTATCGTCACCTTCACGCAGGAAGTCGAAATAGTCGAAATAGCTCTCGGCCACAATCGAGGAGTTGTGTTTTGCACGGAACACCCAGGGTGAGCCTGGCTTGGTAATACTGTTGTCTGCACTACCAAGCACGATGAGCGGAATCTCCTGGCGGGTCATCAGCTGTGCCATTGGGCCGGTGATACTGGATGCATAGGAGCCTAAGATAAGAGGAACATCCTGACGGTTGAGTGACTCAATCGCAGCCAGCGCACTGGTAGCTTCCGAACGATCATCCTGTATGGACAGCGCCAGAGGCTCACCCCTAACACCGCCATCGGAGTTGATTTCTTCCAACGCTACTTCCATCCCAGCGTGATAGCGCTCACCGAAGGCGGCGAAGGGGCCAGACAGGCTGTTAATGACCCCAACTTCGATATCGGCCAGCACCACAGGTGCCGCCAATAGCCAAGGTGCCACTGAAGCGATAGCGATCATTTTTTTCATTGTTTTATCTCCCGTTAATATAGTTAAAATATTTAAAGTCGATTTTTTAAAAATTTTCGATTATTTATGTCTATTTATGTATAAATCAAGTTGCAATCGTTCGCAAGCCAATTAAATAAACGGTACGGCCCTCACTCAAGCCATTTGCCCAGGTCGCCCCTTAATTATTGAAAAAGGAGTATTCATGACTATCCCCAAGGATCCCGTGGCATCACTGGGACTCGCTGGATTTGCTGATGCACTGCGCCTAGGTAAAATCACCTCGGAGCAAGCCGTTAGTGCGTATTTAGCCCGCATTAATATATTGGACCCATTGCTCTGCGCCTATGAAACAGTGGATGCTAGCCGTGCTCTTGCTACGGCACGCGCCATGGATACGCTGTTGGCCAATGGGGTCGACTTGGGGCCACTGATGGGGCTGCCGGTGTCGGTTAAGGACTTGTTCGTGGTTAATGGAATAACCCCACACGCTGGCTCCAACCTTCCCATTCAGGGCAAGCTGGGAACTCAAGAAGGAACTTTTATTCGTGCGTTGAAATCGTCAGGTTGCGTGATTCTGGGGACTACGCGAATGGTAGAGTTTGCGCTCGGAATAACGGGGCATTCAGAGTCTCGTGGCACACCTTGGAATCCATGGGATGACCAGCAGCATCGACTACCAGGGGGATCTAGTTCAGGCGCTGGGGTGGCGCTCGCATCAGGTTTGTGCGGCTTGTCCATAGGTAGTGATACAGGGGGATCCGTTAGGGTTCCGGCAGCTATGTGCGGCTTGTTCGGTTTAAAGACCACCATAGGACTATGGCCCACTGACGGCGCCTTTCCACTAGAGCCTAATACCGACTCAATCGGTCTGCTCACCCGGACTGCTCAGGACGCCGCCATTGCCTTCGATGCGTTGAACGCCCGCATTAACCCGTTATCTCACACACATCAGGTTTCGATAACACCTGGCCAGCTGACGTTGGGCGTGCCAGATAATTACTTTCTTGATGGCGTCAATTCTGAGATGAAAATCGCGTTTGAGCATGCCCTTTCAGTGTTTGAAGCAAGTAGCGCAAAGCAGATATCCATTTATGTGCCAGATGTTGATGGACGCGAGCGCTACTTCCCTGCCGCTATGCCCGCTCACTTACTGGCTTGGCTGGACGAGGAGTTCTTTCTGAATCACAAAGAGCTCATAGACCCCATTATCCGTGCACGTATTGATAAGGGCATTGGTATCAAGGCCCACCACTACTTAACACTGGCGAAAGAACGACGCCGCCATATTGATGCAGCTAAGTCTTTGTTTGATAAAGTCGATGTGATCATTAGCCCTACCACCCAAGCGCCGCCACAGAAACTGAAGGATCTAGAGAATCCTGACATGGCCATGCAGGCTGCGATGGGTATGACACGTAATACCCAACCTGCCAATTATTTCGATTGGTGTGCCGTTACCCTACCCATGGGCAAAAATTCGGATGGGCTGCCACTTGGCTTGCAATTAAATGGCATTGGTAATAGCGATTCGAGGTTGTTAGCCATTGCCGTCACCCTGGAGGCTCTTTTGCCTCCAGCCTCACAACCCAAACCTTTCCGTGGCCATGCGCTTTGTTGAGCAAATTGATACTGTCAGCTCAGTTGACCCCCGTGGCCGGATGCCAAACTATAGTAAGGAGCCTGGACTTCTTACTATGTTGACTAAGGCCTGTTGATGTTTCACATGGGTAGCCAAAAAGCCGCAGGCCAAGGCCACCATGCTTTCATAGTTTCTGTTGAGCTTATCGTAACGCGTCGCTATGGCGCGATACGGTTTCAATCGAGAAAAGGCATTCTCTATGAGATACCGATAGCGATATAACCCTCTGTCAAAATTGGCATTTTTTCTTTTCGAGTTGTGTTTGTGTGGAATCACCGCATTCATGCCCTTTGCCTTGACCTGCTCACGGATACGCATGCCGTCATAGCCCTTTTCAGCCACCAGTGCACCACCCAGGCGGCGAGTCATCAATCAATGCTTGGCACCTCACCCCAGTTGGCGATATTGCCAACCTGACAGCCTTACCGTGGCATCAATCACGATGCGCCCCTGCAAACACGTACCGGACTGAATCCAACCCCAGACGGTGTGCAATGTCGTGTCTGTAATCGGTATCTTGTAGAGTGCCGCATAGCCACGATAGAGAGATTTTCACGCTTGGTGCTTGCTCTCGTCAGGCATTTTTATTGTGATCGTCATACATTCCTCCCTTATCCCGAGTAACCACAAGGAAGAGTGCCGTGTGGCCTGTTGCACGCGGTTACCTCGGCGGCCTGTTTATTTCAGTTCAACTTCCACGAACGAAAAAACCGTCTCGCCGTTATTGATCACATTATGCTCTGTGCCTTCCACGCGGTTATAACAAACGCCTGCTTCCAGCATCACTTCACGATTACCGTCAGGCGTTTCCAGCAACATCTTGCCATCAATGATCGGGACAATAACGTAATCATGCTCATGACGATGCCAGCCGGTTTCCGCACCGGGTGGAAAATCTCAGCGGGTGACAATGACCTGATGGTTATCAATTTGCAGATAGCTGTTGGCTTGTGGTCTTCCCATGGTAACGCCCTTATTTGTTGGTATGGCGTGATTGGAGGTTGTCCTTCAGGATGGCTATTTCCGTCGAGCATTAAGACGAGATGCCTCAGACGGTAAGCTACGCAGCTCACTGGCGGAGTAACCAAAGTGCTGCCGAAATGTCCGGCAGAACTGGGCCTGTTCCGACGTCTTGAGTGCGTTCGTCTATCGTGATGATTTCGCTATTAATCAAATGTCCCGTTAATTTTCATCGTGAGGATCTCGTAGGACAAGAGTTTTTTTGCAAGGATCAACCGAGTTCATTGATGGAATCGCCCAAAGCGTTAATCACCTGATCAATCTCGTCTTCGGCTATTGTGAAAGGCAAGCCAAGCTGGATCGTGTCGCCGCCATAGCGCACGTAGAACCCTTTCTGCCAGCACTTCATGGCAATCTCATATGGACGTCGAGCTGGCTCACCAGGATAGCTCTCTATCTGCAAGGCACCTGCCAGACCATAGTTACGAATGTCACTGATATAACGTGTACCCTTGAGGCTGTGCAAAGCATCCTCGAATACCGGGCTTATTGAGCGTACCCGATCAATCAGGCTGTCCTGCTCAAGAATATCCAGCGTCGCCATGGCCGCAGCACAGGCTACTGGGTGACCCGAATAGGTGTAGCCGTGAGGCAGTTCCATCATATAATCTGGACCGCCTTGCTCCATGAATGTCTGATAAATCTCGCTCTGTACGATCACCGCTCCCATGGGCACGGCACCGTTGGTTAGCTGCTTAGCTACATTCATGATGTCGGGCACTACCCCGAATTCTTCAGCGCCGGTCATGGATCCCATGCGCCCGAAACCAGTAATAACTTCGTCGAAAATCAGCAAAATATCATGTTGATCGCAGATTTCTCGAAGACGCTTTAGATAGCCGCGAGGCGGCGGAATAACCCCCGCCGAACCCGACATTGGCTCTATGATCACTGCGGCAATATTGGAAGCATCGTGTAGGGCGACTAGCTCAAGCAGCTCGTCGGCACGCTCGGCACCATGTTCCGGCATGCCTCGGGTGAAGGCGTTCTCTTTGAGTAGGGTATGCGGAAGATGATCGGCGTCCACCCCTTGGCCGAACAGAGTGCGGTTGGCACCGATACCACCCACGCTAATCCCGCCGAAGTTGACACCATGATAGCCCTTGGAGCGTCCGATTAGCTTAGTCTTGGTTGGCTTGCCTTTTTTCCGCCAATAAGCACGAGCAATTTTCAGGGAAGTATCGGCACTTTCGGAGCCTGACCCTGTGAAAAAGACATGATCCAGACCGGCCGGTGTCAATTCGCGTAGACGATGGGCCAGCTCAAAAGCCTTGGGATGGCCATATTGGAAGGATGGAGCATAATCCAATTCTCGGAGCTGTCGGCTTACCGCTTCTGCAATCTCAGGGCGGCAGTGGCCAGCACCGCAGGTCCAAAGTCCCGATAGGCCATCAAGGACCTGGCGACCGTTGGCATCAGTCAGGTAATGGCCTTTTGCATTTGTGATGATGCGCGGATCCTGCTTGAATTGACGGTTGCCTGTATAGGGCATCCAGTAAGCATCAAGTTGCTCAGGACTTAACCCAGCACACTGAGAGTTAGCAATTTTATTGCTGCTATCAGCACCGTATTGAGTCGCCAGATTGTTCATGCCGCCCCCTAATGTGGATTGTTGTTCAGTGTTTACGTATACACACCATGGAACAGTCCTTTGGTAAATTAAATATAGATATATTTAATTTCATAAAAGCATTTGCTTAACTTTCACTTCATTTTAGATCAGTCATCAGGGGAAACGGCATGAAGCGTCGCAATACGGCCATAGCTGGACAGGTCAGTGATACCGACCTGCGATTACTCAGGATCTATCGTAAAGTCGTTGAGTGTGGTGGCTTCTCGGCTGCGGAAGTCGAGCTGAACATCAGTCGCGCGGCAATTAGCATGGCCATGAGCGATCTTGAGACACGGCTTACCCTGCGGCTCTGCCAGCGTGGCCGTAGCGGATTCTCATTGACCGACGAAGGTGCTGAAGTTTATGAGGCAACGCTTCAGCTACTAGCCTCTGTTGAGGGGTTCCGCACCCGGGTAAATGGCTTGCATGCCAGGCTAAAGGGCGAGCTAAATATCGGCATCACCGATAACTTGGTGACCATACCCCAAATGCATATAACCAACGTTCTCAGGGCGTTAAAGAAACGCGGCCCAGAAGTAAAGATTAATATTCGCATGACCCCACCCAACGACATTGAGCTCGGAGTACTGGATGGTCGCCTGCACACCGGCGTGGTACCAACCCTAAAGACACTGCCTGGGCTGCAATATCGCTCCCTTTACGAGGAAATTTCTCATCTCTACTGCGGTATCGGCCATCCCCTCTTTGAGCTGGAGCCGGTGAGTCTTGAAACGCTATCCGAATATGATGCTGTAATGCCAGCGTATGCTCAGACACCGGAGATCAAGGCACGTCTGGAACCTCTCAGAGAATTAGCTTCCGCGACCGATCGCGAGGGAATTGCCTTCCTAATCCTCACTGGTTGTTACATTGGGTACCTACCGACTCATTATGCATACCGCTGGGTCCGGGATGGTAAAATGCGTACCTTGATGCCGGATACCTGCCAGTACGTGACCCGCTACAGCGCCATTACTCGGAAAGGGGCGCCGCCAAACTTGGTGTTAGAAAGCTACCTAGAAGAGCTGGACTGCCTAGTGGATTAAGAACTTGTCCGTAAATAGCATCTGATCCACGCTGTGATGAATCATCAATGTTAAGGATTTCACCATGGGTGCAAAATCTTGGGAAGTCGCGGATGAGTTCCGGAGCTGCGTAGAGCCACTGATTCCACCGGCGCAACCAAGGCCAGCGAACGAGAAATAACGGCGCAAGCCTGGCGGTGGACGTAAACCCAAGCCTGCTCGTCTAGTCGTCGAAACATTGTGCACTGGATGTCAGTTGGAAGGCCTTGCCGGCCGAGTATGACGAGATGGAGAATATCATTGATGGAGCGACAGCAAAGGCTCCCTTGCCTCAGGAGCAGGTCGGTCCCAGCCCGACTGATCGGGTAGAAAAACGGGAGCAAGCGCCACCTGCTGGTCGACGGGAGTGGCGTCCCGTTAACGCTTACCGTTACCGGCGCGATGTCAACCAGCTCGAGTCCGCACTCACTGCCATCCAGGTCAAGCGCCTCAGCCCGCCTTTTCGCCGCTCCAATTACCTATGTGCCGATGCCAGCTACCGGGACATACCGCCATTATTGCTTTTCGGAAGATACCGCGTACGTTAAATATTATTTACGGATAGGTTCTAAGTAATCTAAGTAGGGTAACGGGCAAGCAAAACTGTAGAATACCAGACTTGGTGGACAGTGAGAGCAGACTTTAAGCAGTGACGGACGCTGAGAAATAGTCAACCGGTTGAGGATAACCGGCAGCAGTCCATGGCAACCTTATGTGACAGACGAATATGGTCAGCCAATAGTGACCGTGCGTCACCAATATTACGATCCAACGCCAAAGCTACCAATTCGCCATGCTGGACATCTAGCACCCGGCGCACCTCGGGATTGGGCGGTGCTAAGCGACGATAGCGATCAAACTGATCATGCAACTGCTCAATAAAGCGCAATAGCCATGTCGAACCACAGGGTGCCAATAGCGCACGGTGAAAGCGTAAGTGCGCCTGCTCCCATTCCTCGACCTGTTGCGGCTGTTCGTCGGCTCGCTTAAGTCGATGCTGGGCCGCGATTAACAGCGACTCCCACTCTGCATCGCCATTCTGGAATGCTTGGGCTAACGCCATGCATTCTAGTTGCGAGCGCAGCTTGGCGATATCATTCAACTCTTCTAGATACATCGTCGGCACACGGAACCCACGCTGATTCTCCTGCACTAGCAACCCATAGGCTGCCAACCGGTTGAGCGCTTCTCGCAACGGGCTCAGTCCCACCTGATAATGTGCTTTCAAAGTGCTTATGGCCAGCTTCTCCCCAGCCGCGAAACGTCCCCGGATCAAGTCCTTTTTCAAGGCATTGAAGACCTGCGTAGAGACAGTCGCGCTCGCCGATTCTGATAGTGTCATAGTGTGCTACTCGTTAACCAAACGATGAATGGCCTGGCCAGGTTGGCGCTATTCAGCTCGAAATTATAGCAAAAAATCGTTTTTTTCATAATAAGATTTATAGCATAACAATGCTGACGCAAAGAGACAGTACGGATGGCTCCAATGTCTGACGAATTGTCGAGCCCGCCGATTGCGGAATCAATGGCGATAACTTCGTGCCGGCCTGATCGCTGCAGCCAGTAGTTGAAATGGCAAACTCCACGAATCCAATTTCAGCAACACCACTTCAATAAATCTCACCCTGAAAACCGTCAAGCTGCCCACTACTGTGTTCGACATGTTCGATGCCTGGCGGAACTATTCCGCCATTTCAGCGAAGATTCATGACGAATTCTGAGCTCTTCGCAAAGCATCAGTTAACTAGACCAAGATACAGAATATAGATAGCCAGCTAATAGTAATATCGTCATTCTTTCTACACGATCCGCTCCCTTTCACATCCATTATTGAGCAATGCAGGTAAAACTTGACTCGTTCACATTACTCGACTTATGCTTTAAAAATCGATTTTATTAAAAATAACGAATAAAAGAGAAGTTTAATTTTGGCTAATCAAAGTTCCCTTTTCATGGCTTTCCTGCGCATTGGTCTCCTCGGCTTCGGCGGTGGGCCAGCAATGATCCCTCTTGTTCATCAGGAAGTAGTAAGGCGCTATGGTTGGCTCGACGAAGAGGAATTCGCCGATACCCTGGCTATAGCTAATACCCTGCCCGGCCCCATCGCTACTAAGATGCCAGGCTACATCGGCTACCGCGTCGGCGGCAGTCTCGGCTGCATCACTGCGGTTATTGCCGTCATCTTGCCGATGATTGTGGTCATGATACTGCTGCTCGGTCTGTTCAGTCGCTATCGCGACGTCAGATGGATTCACGGCATGGGGCAGGCTGTGGTTCCGGTCGTGATGGTCATGATGGCGCAACTGACATGGGACTTCTGGAGCAAGTCCCGTATCGCCCTAGGCTGGATCGCGAGCCTGTCTCTGATGGCTGTGGCCGGTTGGTTGATCTACTGGCTGGGCGTTCACCCCGGCTGGGTGATCGGCGTGCTGCTGGCCACCGCACTGCTACTCCCCACCGGTTCCTTCAAGAAGAAGGAGGCTACCGAGTGATCTATTGGCAGCTGTTCCTGGCCTTCTTTATACCCAACATCATCGGGTACGGCGGTGGACCGGCGATCATCCCGCTTATCGAGGCTGAGGTTGTCGGCCGCTATGGCTGGATGGACTCCCAAGTATTCGCAGAGACATTGGCCCTAGGCAATTCTCTGCCCAGCCCCATCGCGACCAAAATGGCGGGTTACGTGGGTTACGAGGTAGCTGGTGCCGGCGGCGCAGCGATCGCCGTACTGGCGACGGTCGTCCCTTCGCTGTTGCTCATGCTGGGTGCGCTCGGAGTGCTCTACCGTCATCGGGACTCCCCGCGTGTCAAGCGCATGAGCCAGTGGGTGCGCCCGGTCATTACCCTGATGATGGCGTGGCTGACGTTGGGCTTTTTGACAGAGGGCCTGGAAGGATCCGGTCCAATCCATACTCTGCTGATCGCGGCCGTGGCCGCACTCGCCCTGATCCGGTTCAAGATTCATCCCGCTTTCGTGGTGCTCGCGGCACTGGCTTATGGAGGGTTACTTCTCGGTTGACGAATGCCTCGAACCGAAATTGAACAACAACTATAAGCACACAGCATGCGCATTTACGGCCTACCTCCCTGCAGGCGGGCCACCCCCGGGTTCGTCATGAAGCGGCCCAAGCTTGCAACAACACTCACAAAAACAGGTATACATATGAAGCGCAACTTACTGACTCTCACCGTCGCTATTGCCTCACTGGGACTGGCAGGTCTCTCATCGGTACAAGCCGCTGAAGATTACCCCGCCAAGGATATCAAGCTCGTCATTCCTTTCGGTCCCGGTGGTGCCACCGATATCATCTTCCGCCTGGTCTCCCAAGAGGCCGAGAAAAGCTTCGATCAGTCCATCGTCCCGGTCAATATGCAGGGCGCCGGCGCTACCCGCGGCTCTCGCGAGGTCAAAAATGCCGATCCCGATGGCTACACCCTGCTCGGCAGCCACGACACCATCGCCCTGTCCAAGCTTGCCGGCATGGCCGATTACTCCTATGGCGCCTTCGAACCCATCGCTCTGCTGACGCAGACGGTCAACATTCCCACCACCTATGCCGGCCACCAGGCACAAAACGCCGAGAACATCGCCGAGTACGTCAAAGAGAATAAGGGAGATGTGCGTATTGGCATGATCCCGAGCTCCACCGACCACTTCTTCTGGGTCCAGTTTCTCGAGGAAGCCGGCATTCCTCTGGAAGACGTACGTATGGTTGGCTATCCGGACACCGGTTCGCAGGTCTCGGCGCTGCTGGCCGAAGAGATCGACTTCACCATGCTCAACATGCCCTCCGGCGGCTCCTTCTTCGAGGAAGGCTCGTTCCATCCACTGGGTGTGGCCTACGAAAAGCGCCTCGACGCCCTCCCCGATACGCCGACTCTGCAGGAGCAGGGCATCGACCTAGTCAATGCCACCAGCCGCGGCCTGTTCGCGCCCAAGGGGACTTCCGAGGAGCATATCCAGATTATCGCCGACGCCTACCAGAAAGCGCTCGAAAACGAGACCGTCGCCAGCCGTATCGAGAACGAATTCGGCTCGGTGGTAAATTACAAGTCGCCCGATGAGTACCAGCAGTTCCTGAGCGCCAATGAAGCCGCCCTGACGAAGGTCGCCGAAAATATCGACTTCTCAAAATAGTCGGCTCTGTCTGGGTCGGCCCGATACAGACCGCATAAAGCGGCCTGACCGGCCGACCCATCAGCTTAACCTGGAGCAGTCATGCATATGACCAAGGATCGCTACCTCGCAACTGCAGTTCTGCTCATGGTCGCCATTCTGTTCGTCGAGTCGGGCAACATTCCCGAAAAGACGAGTTGGCAGGCCTATGAATCGTCACTGTACCCCCAAATACTGCTGGGATGTATCGCCTCATTCGCCTTCTTGCTGCTATTTCACTCCTGCAGAAAAGCCACTGCAGAAGATAGAGAAACGTCTGCGAAGCACCCAGAACGCAACCTGAAAGTGCTAGGCATCTTCGTGCTCTTCGGCGGCTATGCAGCGCTGCTTCCCGTTCTCGGTTACCTAGTTTCCACCATGGCGTTCATGGTGACGACACAAGCGCTACTTCTGGGCGTTGATACGCGTCGCAAGTGGGTAGTCAACCTGGCCACCGCCAGCATTCTGGTTCCGCTGGTTTATGTCATATTCAAATACGGCCTGAACGTCTGGCTACCTTAACTTTACAGGAGCGCACTCATGGGCGAATCATTTCTACAGGCGCTGGGAGAGGTCGGCGATGTTTATACTCTTTCATTGATCTTCGCCGGGGTACTGTTCGGCATCATCGGCGGGAGCATTCCCGGCTTCACGGTGACCATGGCAATTTTGGTCGTCTTTCCGTTCACCTTCGCCATGGATCCGGTCAGTGGGATCGCTCTGATGGTAGGCGTTTTCGTCGGTGGCTATTCTGGGGGAATCATCTCCGGCGTGATGCTGGGCATCCCTGGAACGCCTTCTTCCATCACGACCGTCTACGATGGCTACCCCATGGCCAAAAACGGCGAGCCAGGCCGGGCTCTAGGCATCGGCATGCTGTCGTCCTTCTTCGGCACGCTGTTCAGCGTCTTGATGCTGATTTTCTTCGGCCCGCTGATCGCCAAGTTCAGCATGAATTTCCGGCCCTGGGAGATCACCGCGCTGATCGTCTTCACTCTGACTCTGGTCGCCGGCCTTTCCAACGGCGCCTTGATTAAGGGGCTGATGGCGGCGGCCATCGGCCTGTTCATCACCACGGTGGGCTTCGATCGCAACAGTAACTTGCGCTTTGATTTCGGCCTAGAGTTTCTCAACTCCGGCTTCGAGATCCTGCCGGTGATGATCGGTATCTTCGCTTTCTCGCAACTAATGAACAACATCGAGGAATTGAATGCCAAGAAAGGCGACGAGCAGAGCATCAATACTTCGGTCTCCATCCCCTATCGCCAGATTCTCAGCGATCTTTCGCGTCAGAAGCTCAACATACTACGCTCGTCGCTGATCGGAAGCCTGGTAGGCGCTCTGCCTGGCACTGGTGGCACGGTGGCCAACTTCCTCAGCTACGACCAAGCCAAGAAATTCTCGCGCCACCCCGAGCGCTTCGGTACCGGCATCCCCAATGGCATCATCGCATCGGAGGCCTCCAATAGCGCGGTGACCGGGGGCGCCTTCATCCCGACCCTGGCGCTAGGCATTCCGGGCGACTTGCCCATGGCGATCATGATGGGTGTACTGATCTTGCATGGCATCACGCCCGGGCCGCTGATGTTCGAGCAGAACCCCGTACTCGTGGGCAGCATCTATGCCAGCCTGTTAATTGGTGCCGTCATCATGGTGGCATGCCAGCTCTTCCTGCTGCGCTGGTTCGCCAAAATTTCGCGAATCCCCCAGCAGATCCTGGTCCCCTCTGTGCTGATGCTCTGCGCCATTGGCTCCTACGCGCTGAACAATAACCTGTTCGATATCTGGGTTCTGTTCGGCTTCGGCATCCTCGGCTACCTGCTGTGGAAAGCAAACGTGCCACTGACACCGCTGATTCTTGGCGTAGTGTTGGGTGAAAACCTCGAGAACCAGATGTTCCGTGCTCTCGAGCTCGATCCAGACTGGATGACCTTCTTCACTCGCCCGCTGTCGGCCACCTTCTTCGCGCTTTCCATCGCCTCGGTAGCGTTCGCACTACTGCAGAACCGCAAGATTTCTCTCAACCTCAAGAAGCCCCTGGGCGAAGGTTAACGCCGGCCCGGTACAGGAGTTCCGATGCAGAACGATGCACTCTACTATCCATTTCCTTCCCGTCGCATGGTGACCTATGGCCAGCGCGGCATGGTGGTGACCTCGCAGTCGCTGGCCGCACAAGTGGGGTTGGATATCCTCAAGCAGGGCGGCAACGCGATAGACGCGGCGATCGCCACCGCCGCCGCACTGACCGTGGTCGAACCTACCTCGAACGGCATCGGCAGTGATGCCTTCGCTATCGTCTGGATCGATGGCAAGCTACACGGCCTAAACGCCAGCGGTCCAGCACCGCAGAGCATCTCGCGCGAGGCGGTTCGTGCGCTGGGCCACGAGAAGATGCCACTGCACGGCTGGCTTCCGGTCACTGTGCCCGGCGCCCCGGCCGCTTGGGCCACGCTATCCCAGCGCTTCGGTAAACTGCCATTTAAGGCACTACTGGCCCCGGCCATCGATATCGCCGAGCAGGGCTTTCCCATCTCGCCGGTGGTCAGCCAAATGTGGGAAGAAGCTCACGCCACCTATGGCGCCTATGACGATGCCGTGTTCAAGCCCTGGTTCGATACCTTCGCCATCGACGGACGCACGCCACGCATCGGCGAATTGTGGCGGGCTCCCGATCACGCCAACAGCCTGCGTGCGATCGCTGACAGCAATGCCAAGGATTTCTATCAGGGCGAGCTGGCCGAGCGCATCGTGGCGCATGCCGCCGAGCATGGCGGCTTCCTGCGTAAGGAAGATCTGACTGCCTTCGAGCCCGAGTGGGTCGATCCCGTCAGCGTGCGTTATCGCGGCCACGATATTTGGGAAATCCCGCCCAACGGCTCAGGTATGATCGCCCTGATGGCGCTGAATATGCTGGAAGGCATGGATGCCAGTTTCGATGCGGTGGAAACCCTGCATCGGCGCATTGAGGCCATCAAACTAGCCTACGTTGACGGTTTCCACTACATCAGCGAACGTCAGCATATGAAGGTCGACGTCAAGGATCTGCTCTCACCCCGCTACGCAAGCCAGCGCCGTGAGGAGATCGGCGAGAAGGCCCTGGATCCCAAGCCGGGCGACCCCGTTCGCGGCGGTACTGTCTACCTGGCCACGGCTGATGCCGATGGCAACATGGTCTCCTTCATTCAGAGCAACTTCAAGGGCTTCGGATCTGGTGTTGTGGTGCCCGGCACCGGGATCAGCTTACAGAACCGTGGCTGCTCCTTCTCTTTGGATGGTGAGCATGCCAACAGCCTAGAGCCGGGCAAGCGAACCTACCATACTATCATCCCCGGTTTCATCACCCGCAACGACCAAGCTATCGGCCCGTTCGGCGTGATGGGCGGCTTCATGCAGCCCCAGGGACACGTCCAGGTCATTACCGGCATGCTCGACGAGCACCTCAATCCGCAGGCCACCCTCGACGCTCCACGCTGGAAGTGGACTGCCGGACGCACCGTGGAAGTCGAGCCTCACTTCCCAGACCACTTAGCCCAAGCGCTGATGCGTCGCGGTCACGATGTGGTCAAGCGTACCGATGCGTTGAGCTTCGGCCGAGGCCAGATCATCCTGCGCGATCCGGACAGCGGTACGCTCAGCGCCGGTACCGAGCCGCGTACGGACGGTGCGGCCGTCGCTTGGTAGACAAATCGCCACATATGGGCGATCACCAGTGCCAATCGTTCAGAGCTTTCGATCATGCAAAATAACCCAGTTACTCTCGCCGAGACCTCCCAGCCCTGCGCAAAAGGCAGCCAGAGAAAACAACAGCGGCGCTTGCGCCTGTTTTGTAGTCGCAGCTAGGGTTAGCGTAAGCGCTTGTGAGGAACGAACAGGCGCTGGAGCAATGGGGTTGGCAAGGCGTGCGCGAAGCGCTGGCCGCGCCTGAGCTGTGCGAGCGTAGCTGGTCCTTCAAGGGCTGGTGAGGAACGAACCGGCCCGCATTAGCGCACGGAGCGCAAGAGCGCCAAGGATGCGAAAGGCGCATAGCGACCAGCTTTGCCGGTTGGAGCGCAGCTGAATCTGCAGCAGCCCGACCGCTAGCGAAGAACCATAAGGCAAGACATCTACGACAACCAGCCTGTCGCCGGTTTATCGTAATTGGTGGCCCGAAATCGTCTTCCTGCACTCGCTCAGGATTTTGTTCTGGCCGCCTTCGTGATCGCTCGTGCACACTCCACTAAAAGTGGCCCCAGCTTGCCTAGAGCATCTTGAAGAGTCCAACGACTGCTGGGCGTGGTAATATGCACAGCCGCTACGGGCTCACCTGCTGCATTTAGCACCGGAGCTGCAATGTTAAGGTCACCAAGGAAAAATTCAGCATTGTTCCACGCAACACCATATGTCCTGCACTCCTGAATGATACCCATCAGTGCCATTGGAATGATCAGCCCAGAGGCCTTCGAGGCCCGAATGATCGCTTAGATCGGTGTCCACCAATGCTGGGTAAGATCATCCCTGTGTGCGTTTGTCGGCCAAGTGGAGCCCACGTTCGACTGGACCCTGCGCCAGAGGGAGACCGGTCAGATGCTCACCAGCTCCCTGGTCGATGCCCTCTATCAGCCGGGCCCAGCGGCATGGGCTCTTGAGGAGTGTCACCGGCACGGCCCACAGTTCGAGCTGCTCCATCAACATGCTAGGGTAGCTTTTGGCGACGGTGACGACGCGATGCTGTCCAATATGCTCGCCTATCGCCTATCGCCTAATGGCGCAGGACTGACAGAGCATGGTGATTCTTGGCGATCCAGCCATAGGCTGGATAAGGAAGTCGGCCCTGTAAATTCGCCCAAGTGCCGGCCTTCAGCGGAGTAGGTGTTATTAGATTTTGACATGCTCAAGAATTAAGGCCACCACGAAACCTGGTGTGATTCAGATCACTGAATAACGGTAAAAATTCACCTGGTGTAAAACCAGTCTGCGCATGCATGACGGTGAAAACTGTGCTCAACATTATTTGAGACCTATATCACTCCTGTGTCCCCCAGCCCTTGGGATCTTCTCAATCACAGGAGTGCGCTCCATGCCCCCACCTTGTTTACGCTGCACAGCCACACGCACGCTTAATCTCGAGACAGCCCGACAACTCAGCATTGCCAGTGGCGCACTGATGGGTGGTGCCGTCGGGGCCTATCGCTCGTTCAGTTCCGATGGCACCCCTGACCCTGCTTCGCGTTTTCCACTTGCCAATTACCTATGGCGGTCATGGGCGCAAGTACCGGTGGGTTAGCGGGCTCTCTCGCCGTGCAACGCTGTTTCTCTCAATGGATGCCGCCCGGTGAAGGCACGCCCTGGCTGTGCTTGGCGTGCGGCTATGCCTTTCGTCAGCCGACGCCCTCGGTGGCCTCCCCCTCCTGACCCTCTCGCCGCTTGGCGGCTAACCCTCTTTCTTGCCCAACCTAATGCGCTGGCTACCCGCCGGCGTTTTCGTGTTTTAAAGGAGTCATTTTCATGGCACATCTCGTTGAACAAATGGCCTACGTTGGCGATACCCCCTGGCATGGCCTGGGGCAGCAGCTTTCCCGCAACCAACCGTTGGACGTCTGGCAGCAGCAAGCCGGGATGGATTGGCACATCGAAGAAGCGCCGGTGCGCTTTATTGCCGAAGGCGCAAGCCACCTGGGCAGCATTCATTCCTTCTCCGAGCAGAAGGTGCTTTATCGTTCCGATTCCAAGGCGCCACTGTCGGTGGTCTCGCAGCGCTACAAGGTGGTGCAGCCCGAGGAAATTTTGGAGTTTTACCGCGACCTGACCGAGTACGCCGAGTATGAGCTGGAGACTGCTGGGGTATTGAAAGGTGGGCGCAAGTTCTGGGCCTTGGCGCGCAGTGGCCTGAGCACCTCGCTCAAGGGCCAGGATGAGGTCAACGATTACCTGCTGTTGGCCACCTCGTGCGACGGCACGCTGGCGACCATGGCCACCCCCACCACGGTGCGGGTGGTGTGCAACAACACCCTGCAGATTGCCGTGGATGGCACCACGCAAGCGGTGAAGGTACCGCATCGCTCAGAGTTTGATCCGCGTGCCGTGAAGCGTCAGCTGGGGATTTCGGTCTCCCAGTGGAACGACTTTATGTACCGCATGAAAACCTTGACCGAGCGCAAAATTGACCACCGCGAAGCGCAGCAGTATTTTCAGTCGGTGATTTGCGGGGCTGAGAAGCCAATAGACGATCCGACCAAGCTACCCAACTACCGGGCACTGAATAAAGTGCAGAAGCTTTATCACGGTGAAGGCCGGGGCGCTCACTTGGTAACGGCCAAAGATACGGCTTGGGGCTTGCTCAATGCCGTAACCGAGTACGTCGATCACGACAAGCGGGCACGCAGTAACGATACCCGTATGGATTCAGCCTGGTTCGGTCAAGGCGCACAGCTCAAGCAAGAAGCACTGAATGCCGCATCGGCCCTAGTCAGTTAAGTTAGCCTAAAACTCGAATTTCCCGCCCGGATGAAAAAGCTTAAGAAGCCACAATTAGCGCTCTGGGTGGGTATTTTTCTATCAAAATGAGGGGAATTTGATTAACCAAGTTTAGATAATGTTTCACAAATATGCATAAGACAAGTTAACCTTATCAGTCACCCCCCACCTAAAAATGGAGAAATCCTTTGTCAGCTAAGAATTCACTGAAAACTATTATTGCTATCGTGTCCTTTGGTGTGGTTGCTGATATCCATGCCAGTGATTGGCAGTATGTTGATACTCCTTTACGACTTACTGCCAAATATCCTGATGAAGTTCCATGTAGAATATATTACGAATCAAATTCAAAAAGAATGACTTGTAGTGTACCTGATTTATCAGGAGCAGAAAATTTAAAAATACGTGATATAAAAACAGGGCGTGTTACTGTTAGAAAAGATCCGAACCATATGAGTATCATTTGTTCGACTGATGGAATGTGTCAGGACATGAATACAGACCAATTCCTAGGTCATATAAAGCAAGGTACTGTCACGGCAGCTAATGGGGCTTTTTTTCATTTAACAAAAGGTTACTACCTTCATCAGATGGAAGGTGATCATGTTAAAGCTCATCGTTTCATGACAGGCCCTATGGCTAATGATTTTAATTTTCATGACGTTATTGAAAACGATCACGATGCCTACTGGAATATACCGGTAAGCCAGCGTGCCATTTATCAGGAACCGAAGCTCCCTGAAGATCATTATAGTGTTCTCAAAAATGGCAATGACTACAGTGTCATCTTTCCCGATGGCGATAGGGTAGATGGTTTAGCATTAAACGAACTTCATCATTACATTCCTTTTACTCAAGCTGATGGAGGCTTTTGTCCCTCCGGCGCCATTATGTGTCTGAATCGTGATGGATTTGTTTATGGTCTAGGTTTTGTACGAAAAGCCTTATCTGCTAATTTTACCTATGCAAAAGCAGCATAGGGGAAAGCAATGGTCGGACGTTACGAGATCTCTGATGACGGCTGGGCACAGATTGAAGATATCGTGTCGCCCCCTCAATCCATGGGTAGACCCAGGCGAGATGACCGACAAATGCTCAATGGCATTTTCTGGGTATTATGCTCTGGCGCCAAATGGCGTGATTTACCTGAGCGATATGGTCCTTGGTCGACGGTGTATGACCGATTCCGCAAGTGGCGTGATGATGGCACCTTTGAAGCGGTTCTTTCTCGCTTGCAGCTCAAGTTACGCGAAGATGGTCTTATGGACCTGGACACGTGGATGATCGATTCCACTTCAGTGCGAGCCACACGCGCTGCCGCTGGAGGCGGTAAAAAGGGGGCTCGAAAGAACCGCTAGACCATGCACTTGGCCGTAGTCGCGGGGGTTTAACAACCAAAATTCATTTGGTTTGTGATCGTCATGGCTGGCCTCTGGTGTTCACGCTGTCTCCTGGTCAAGAAGCAGATTCTCGGCACTTCGTTCCCACGTTGGAGAGAATCTCTCTGCCAGGTAACGTCGGGCGACCACGCAAACGTAGTCGCTATATGGTGGCTGATAAAGGGTACGACAGCGATGAGTTGCGTCATTATTGCGACAGGCACGGCATGAAACCCGTGATTGCTCAGCGCAACATGCACCGAAGAACCCGGCCTGGGCTACCCAGGCGGTTCGATAAACCCAAATATCGGCAACGGAATGCGATAGAACGCTGCTTTGGCTGGCTTAAAGAATTACGCCGCATTGCCACACGCTATGAAAAGTTGGCAAGTAGCTTTAAGGCGATGGTATGCGTGGCGTGCATCGACCGTTGCTTGCGAGCCAACTTTTCGTACAAAACCTAGATCATAGTGCTTATAATCGGGCAATCGACGGGAAAATTGAGAAGCCGGTTTTTATGGATAGAAGGTCTTATGATCATGTCACCTATTATCAAAATGATACTCAGGAAATAGTGTCCACTAAAGTATCAGCAACTGGTAATGTCTATGATCTGTGGTGCGATCCTCGCGGGGACCTTTGCACGTTTACTGACAGCGATGGAACTAACTACAAATTGTCTAGGGAATACCTCCCTCAACACATTCCTATAGCTGCCGATACATCGGACTGCATGCAAGAGGTTTGTTATGACGAAAATATGGAGGTGATCGGTCTAAATCCTGACCATCATCTTTATCGTTAACCGATGGAGCTTCAAGAATGGACCATCTACATTAGCAATAATCCGGCCCATCATTAATGGTTTGCTATGACCTTCTAAGCAGAGTTGCATACCGAATGATTGGATATTGCTCTGCCTGAGTATTTCTCTTTCACCACTGCGACAAACGCCCAGCCCTTAACAGGCTGGGCGTTTTGCTGTGGGGCTTATGCCGCGAGGTAACACGAGGATGTTTATTTCCCATGCGATTGAAACCGCACTGACCCGACTTACGAAGCAACTGCTGGAACAACAAACCCATCACGCCACGTCGTTGGTGTGTGCCAAAGGCGCGTTTTACCGGGCGGAGGTGCGCCTTGAGCGCATCGATCCTTCGGCGCTGGGGGATTATCTGCCCGACTAATCTTTTACTTTCCGCCACTTCACCCCCGCATTGGCGTTTCTACGCCCCGCATTATCGCTTCAACAGAACAGGAGGTGCCCCATGGCACAACGTACTCATGTGGTAAATTCTTCCACCCGCCATTCAGTTCCCTCTGCCATTCAAGCAGACGCCACCACGGCCAATACGCCAACCTCGGTGGATGCCCACCCCACGGCCGATAGCACCGCGATCATCCAAGTGATCGAGCGTGCCGCGCTGAACCCAGACGTGGATATCGACAAAATGGAGCGGCTGCTGCAAATGCAGGAGCGTGTCATGGATCGCCAGGCGATGATGGCCTATAGCACTGCCATGGCGGCCATGCAGACCGAACTGCCAAGCATCGAAGAACATGGCCAGGGCAATAACGGCAAGTACGCCACCCTGGAGGATATCGTGGATACCGTCCGGCCGATCATGCAAAAGCACGGCTTTGCGGTGAGCTTTCGCATTCAGACCCAGGAACGGGGTATCGAAATCACCGGGGTCTTGATGCATAAAGATGGTCACCGTGAAGAGACCGGCATGCTGCTGCCCGCCGACATGAGCGGCAACAAGAACGCCGTCCAGGCATTCGGCTCCTCCACCAGTTATGGCAGGCGCTATGTGCTCTGCGCCCTGCTCAATATCACCACCCGAGGCCAGGACGACAATGGCAACCAAGCTGGGAGCATCAAAAGCGTCACCCCCTTCCAGGCGGGGCAACTCCAGCGGCTGATCAGCCAATGCCCGGCCACGACCCAGGAGTAGTTCAGCGGCAAGTACGGCGCGGCGGTCCAGGTGCCGCAAGCTGACTTTGACAAGCTGCGGGCATCGCTTTCCAAGCGCGCCGTTCAATAACCTGCCTAGCCCCCCTTTAAAAAGGAGATCCCATGCAACTGCTGACAATGGCGCAAGGCTCCCCCGACTGGCTGGCGGCACGCTTAGGGCGCGTCACCATGTCGGAACTCAAGACCTTGCTGGTCAAGGGCAAAGGCCCCGGGGATTTGGCACCGGGGCTTTTTCGTATATGCACCAACTGATGGGCGAACGGATTACCGGCGAATTGGCCGAGCCGTTTCAGGGCAACGTCCATACCCGCCGTGGGCATGAGCTGGAAGGCGTGGCCCGAGAGCTCTACCGCGATGCCACCGGCGAGCCTGCGCCCCGGGAAGTCGGCATCATTCTCAACCAGGGCGTGGGCTACTCGCCCGACAGCCTGGTGGGTGAAAACGGCCTGTTGGAAATCAAGACCAAATTGCCCAAGTACCAGATCGAGGTGCTGCTCAATGGCGAGATCCCTGCCGAGCACATCGCCCAATGCCAAGGCGGGCTCTGGGTCAGCGAGCGGGAATGGATCGACTTCGTGAGCTACTGGCCCGGGATGCCGCTGTTTATCAAGCGGGCCTATCGTGATGATATCCTGATTCGCAGCATTGCCGAACGGGTCGACGCCTTTCACGAGGAAATGGAACGCCGCCTGGCCCAGGTGATGGCCGCGTGACGCGAGCCCTATACCACGACTCAACACGCTATCTCACGCCTATAGACGCCGGGGCCAACCCCGGCGTTTTTATTTTTGGAGGGAACCATGACACATACCAAACTGAAAGCCGGGGAAGTGGCAGGGACTTATCATGTCACTGCCCCGGTCACCGAGGCCGATATCATCAACATGGCCAAGCGCTTTGCCCGCCGCCGACTAGCCAAAGGACGCAAGATTACCCAGCCTGCCCAGGCATTTGAGCACCTGCAGCTTCTATTGCAAGATTACGAGCATGAAGTCTTCAGCGTGCTGTTTCTGGATAGCCAGCACCGCGTGATCCGCTTCGAAGAAATGTTTCGCGGCACCATCGATGCTGCCAGCGTCTACCCGCGTGAAGTGTTGAAGGCCTCGCTTGCCTATAACGCTGCCGCGGTGATCCTGGTTCACAACCACCCAAGTGGTGACCCCAAGCCCAGCGATGCTGATCGCCGCATCACTCAGCGTCTCAAAGAAACGCTCGGGCTGATGGATATCCGCGTGATTGATCATGTAGTAGTGGGAAGTGAGGGGCATGTCTCGTTTGCGGAGCGAGGCTGGTTATAAAGATTACATGACAGCATAGAACCACGCGCTTTCTTTCGATAAGCGCCGTGGTTCCATCTGAGTTATTTTTAAATGATGCGTAAAGGTTCATATACTACCTTTGCAAAGTTTACTTCAAGCTCATTGATAAATGGCTCTTCGTATGCTTTTGCATCAAACCCAATAAACTCGACGCCTTTTTCCTTTAATGCTTTGAAAACTCGACAAACAGCCGAAATAAATATTGGCATAACGTTTATATAAACTTGATGGTCTGGGTATCTATCGGCTTTTGCTCGTTGTTTTATATCCGAAAAGTGCAAATCAACGTCTAGTTGATATTTGAGCTTTCTCCTATTTGATGCTTTCATTCGATTTTCAAGGTACGGCGAGCCGAGGCTCTCATCGATTCTGAAGTAGAAATCCTCAAGCTTATAGAAGTAGCGCATCATAGCTGGAGAGTCTGAAAACTTATAACCAGCGAGAAGAAACTCCGCGCCAAGATATTTCTTATATCCTTCATTTAGTGCCATATCTTGATTCCAGCTCCTAAAAAGCAAGTGGTCTCTATGATGAACTGCATTACGTAAGAGAATTAAAGCTGCGGTATCTCCGTGTGCAAAGTAATCAATATCCAACTTAGTCACATCATATAAACTATGGAATGCTTCTAACTTAGCCTCAAAAGCTCGATCAAGGTTGTCTACAGCCTCTTCTAGATCAATATTCTTTAGTCGCTGAAAATAAACGTGTGTTTCAACGTAGATTCTCATCGAATTGGCGAGCTTCTTTATTGCATGCTGCTGAATTTCCATGACTATCTCTTAAAAGCTAACGCCTTGGCTCAGGTGCTTTTGAGGCGCCGTCTGCTTTTGCGGTAGTAAAAGTGGGCTGCGGGTCAAACGTCACCTGTAGCGATTTGTTGGGCGTCATGCCTTCAGCCCAGATATTGGTCTAATCGATACAGCCAGTTTATATTCAGCTAATGCGACATTTGGCAACCTAGCACAAGCCAGACGTAGATCTTCACTAATGTTTTTCGCGACAATCACACCTCTAACACTCTGGCCTTCGTCAGCTTGGTTGATCTTGATCCAGTTCATGTACCGAAGGAGCTGGCCGACTACTCGATCATAGCCCTTAGATACCTTCAGTTCGATTACGACGTAATTTCCAAATGAATCAACTGCCAATAAATCGATGTACCGACCGCCGACGGGAAACTCTACGCCAGTGATGCCCTCATCGGTGTATAAGGTAAGGCCCGGCTCAAGAAGTTGAAGGTTCCTCGCTAGGAAATCTCGGAGATCATGCTCATAGGCAAACTCGCCAGTTCCGTCAGAGGGTGACTCAGATGGCTCTTCAGGAACTGGAGTGGATTGCGAGATCGGAGTGGGGTCTCTTCCGGGTTCATATAGCCGAAAAGTGCTGCTATCGATCTTGTAGAAGTGATCATCAGATCCATCGGATCGCACGCTATACTGCAATCTCGTCGGCACGTTGGTGGAGAGACGAACCAAGTGTGCAGCGACGGTGCCTTGTTTGATCTTTGGATAGTTTTCGGCGAACCAATGAACAGCTTGCTCCCGCGTGAACGTATCGCCAGGAGAGATGCCAAGTGCTGGGATCATGTCCTGCATCAGAATACGAACGGGCCTGTCATACATCGATGGCATTAAACTCTCCTCCTATGACGCCCAAGAGGTATTAGACGGCCTGTCCTATGATTGGGTGAACGTGCCAGTACCAGCATGCTCATCTGAAAATGCAGCCTGCTAAATCCTCCCAAGCCTCTGATTCTATGAATTATTAAGTAGTCTGCATATCCAAATTTGCGCACCTGCTGCATTTCCCTATGCGTCCGCTTTGGGTCGAGCCCGACTGTAAATTAACCTTAGCATATGACGAGCATGAATTGAGCCATTCTTTGTCCTCCACCTGATAGAGGAACATGCCATGAACGTTTTGACAGAAATTTCCTGTAAACCTATACCTTGGAATATTGGAATAAAGGCAAGTTAGTTGAGCAGATGGCACCTCTGCGCCTTCGAGATATCTGGGCCATACGTGTGCGCCTACAGCTTGCCAAAAAGACGAGAGACCTCACCCCCTTCAATTTAGCCATCGATAGCAAATTACGGGGCTGCGACCTTGTCAATTTATGAGTACGGGATATAGCCCATGGTGCGTGCATATCCCCACGAGCCATTGTGATGCAGCAAAAGACGCATCGGCCTGTCCAGTTCGAAATTACCGAGCAGGCTCGCATCGCTATTATCGACTGGATACAGCTGGCTCAGCTCCGAAGCGAAGACTTCCTGTTTCCTAGCCGAATCAATAGCGCAAAGCATCTTTCAACGCGCCAATATGCCCGTATTGTGAAAGCCTGGGTCAACGAAATAGGTCTAGATGCGCAATGTATGGCACGCACACGATGCGCCGTACAAAAGCTTCGCTGATATACCGTCGCACGAAAAACCTGAGGGCAGTGCAACTGCTCCTGGGTCACATGAAGCTGGAAAGCACCGTCAGGTATCTAGGGATAGAGGTAGATGACGCGTTGGAAATGGCAGAACAGACAGAAGTTTGATGAGGATGAACGACGGCCTATTTCGGGCCGTCGTTACCCGGCCAGAAGCGTCCCTTAAAAGTGATCTGATATAACTGGCAGCGCAAAGTGCTGTAGAGGGAACATTGATTGCGCTTCTTCAACAAAGACTTATATATTAGTCATATTTACAAGGCCGCGGCTCGCTTCGGGCTGCCCAATATCCGTCTTGGAATGCCGATGAGAGTTCATCTTTATCGAGAGAGTCATCATATGCAGATGGCATCTGTTCCTTTCGCTCGCCGTACCTGCTACATTCATCTGCAAGTCCGATGTCATAGCCCACCCGATAAGCTTCATCTGCAGTCGGTTCTGAGCTTCCGCACCCAGTTAACAGGATTGTAAAAATGGGCACTAAACAATAAATACGCCATGATGAATTTAGTATTATCTTATTAATCATATTAGTTCCTAATTGTATTCAAAAGAAACGTTTTGGATTTGATAAACAATGAATATTCTTCTCCATAACGGCTTTATGTCATCAGGTACCTAGCCTTTGAAATCAATGTAGTCTGACGTTCAGTATCCGGCCAAGAGCTGCCGTTAAGCACATCTTCATATATTGCCCTCTGCACGAAAATTTTTATCTGTGCCCGAGTTTTTCAGGCATCAATTTTTTGCCCTGACGGCCTGGCGAACCAACAAAAACACAGCGGCCTCTAAATTTGCGACTCTCAATGGTTGCTCAAGCTCATTGGCAAGTTTTCGAAGTTCAGACATGAATAAACGGTAGCCCTTAGGATTTAAGGCAATGCCTAAACCCTGCTTGAACACATCGTCGAGGACTGCATAGCGATCTGGCCTTAACATTCGCAAGTGCTTACTGGCAAAAGAAACACCAAGACCCTTTATTTCTTCGCCTCTGGTAATAGCCTCTTCATCGTCGGCGGATTCAATGGCATAAATCAACCAAGATTTGAGTACTTGCCCAAGGTCTTCAGGTTCGTAATGCCGTTGCAAATTCCCCCAAACACGTTGTCCCCGCCCCCACTCACATACGCCTTGGGAAAAAAGAAGGAATTCCTTTGTACTCGATAATTTTGTTAGTAACGCCCCTCTTTCTTCTAGGAGTTGGCTACTTTCGGCTTCGACTCTAAGCAGTAAGTTCGCGCTACGAACCGCGGCTTCAGAAAATTCAAAACCAATAAATTCCAAGCTTTTGCTTTTTGCAGACACACGCCCTTGGTCGTAATCATCGACAACCCGCATGACTCCATCCGCTGCTTGAAAAGGCCAAGGATGAACTGTCTCAGCGCCAAGAGCATAAGCATCGCATGATGGGCATACGCTCACCCACTGGATATTTGAAAATTTCATTTTTGAAAAAGCCGCCTTCGTAAACCCCAGCGCCTCCTTAAACGTTCTACCATTGATGTTCGCTAATTGCCCACCGCATTTGATGCAACTCATCAAAAGATTCTCCTGCGTTCCACCCGACGACTAAAGGCAGCCATAATCGGTGTCCTGAAATTAACTTACGATGTAAAGCCAAGGATCGGAACAAACTAAAAGACATTGTTGGTCGAAAGCGGACATCATGCTTGTCCGTAGCTTATGTGAAATGCACCGCTATCTATGATTCTATGTCTATGCAATATATACCTAAATACTAATATTTAGTTAGACTAGCATTTTTATCTTGCAGCGCCTACGGATCTGTTTGGGAAGGCCTGAAAGAGGAATGATTCTGATCGGCCTGGTTGGTGGCCAACCGGCAGCAGTTGTCACGTCTGACAGACTAGCAATTCAGGCATAAGGGTGCGGTAGCGCCCGATATGCCATCAATAGCCATGGGCTGCGTCATATTCGAATGCCCCGCTTTCGGGCACCGCATAACATCTGCGCTGCGTCAGTCAAACATCGGGCAGGTCTACCCACTGGGGTGAATCGCTGACTGTACGTTGATATAGCTTATTTGCATAGCAAACCGCTGGCCTGGTTCTCGTTGACCCTGGACGGGCCAGAGTCTCAAGGGGCGATGAGAGTTTCCTGGCGACAAGCAAAAGCCCAGTGAAACCATTCAGCAATACATTGAGTGAAAGATCCATGAAAAGCCTTCACTTTTTGTGCTGCAGGACAGATATCCGCGGAACTCATCTACCTGTGTAATGATGGCGCCATCAAGCTGGTCGGCGTTGTGATAATCCTCAATAAAGGCGATCCAGTGCTCACAATCCACAACTGAGTGGCCTGGAACCCCCATCCAAGGGATGCTGAGTTATGCACTCACATCTGCAGACACATACCCATTGCTAAGGAAGTGATCCATGTCGCTGGAAAGTATAAGCACACTCTCACCAGGTGACGTACTCAATAATGATCAACTCTGCGAGATTTTCGGTTGCAGCCCGCAGGGTGGAATGCGAAGAGCAAAAAGAACTAACACCCTGGTCATTGTGACAAATCATATCGAGTCAATTTATGAGGATCGGTGGGAAGAAAACGTGATCCACTACACTGGCATGGGCCAAACAGGCAACATGTCACTCGATTCTGCCCAAAATAAAACTCTGAACGAGAATCCTACTAACGGTGTCTCGGTACATCTTTTCGAGGTTTTCAAGCGAAAAGAATACACCTATGTCGGCGAGGTCGTCCGGGTTGCTCCGCCTTACCAGGCAGCACAGCCAGACAAGGAAGGTAACGAACGTTTTGTATGGCTGTTTCCGCTGAAACTCAAGGATTCCAATCAGCCAATAATGCATGGAAAAGCGGCCAAGGAAGCCTATGAAAAAAAGGAGAGACAGGCTGCTAAACTATCCGACACTGAGCTGCTGCAGCGGGCCAAAGACGCCCCGGCAATTGCAGGATCTCGCCCGACACTGACGACACAGCATAGCCGGTCTCCTTTCGTAGCTGAGTATGCCAAGCGACGCGCAAAGGGAATCTGCCAGCTATGCCAGCAACCCGCGCCCTTCAAAACAAAGAAAGGGCCCTACCTTGAGTGTCATCACGTCGAATGGCTTGCGAAGGGCGGCGAAGACACCATAGAGAATACTGTTGCGCTTTGTCCAAATTGCCACCAAAAAATGCACATATTAGATCTTGGCAATGATCGCCAAGCATTAAAAACGGCTGCTCGCAGAAAACAGCATGAATGAACGAGTTATTTTAATTTACTCAGCGTAACGCTGCATAAATACTGCGGGAGCTGAAATGCGGCTTTCCTATTACCATCTGACAGAACTCCGATGAAGCTGGTCTTGTTCGCCCAGGCTGGGCTCCAGAGCAAGGTTACACGCCAGGAAGGGCTCCTGGCACATTTGGGTACTTTCTCGCCATGGCAAAGCCGAACCGAGGCGCTGTCGCCCTCACTGCCCGACTCGATGCAGCCACCATAAGGCTGCAACAGATGTTGTGGATTTACTTCCTTTCGCAGTAATAGGTGCATGCCGATGAAGTGTTGGAAGATGCCATCTATGAGAGCCAGTCCATGCGTAACTTTATCGGTATCGACTTGGCCATCGAGAGTACGGCCACGCTGCTTCACCTTCACCATATACTGTAAAAGCATGCCCTTAACGTCAAGGAGATCAACCGAGCATGCTGCTCATTTGTAAAGGGCATCATCATGGTGGTAGCACCTTCCGGCCAAGCACCGGAGATGAAGCGGGTCAGGAAAGACAATAACCCTCTTCGATTGTTGCGAAGGACCGCTACAGGGAACTAGCCAACCAGGCACAGCTGTTTAGCTTATTTGCTTTGGCCAACCCGGTGCTGTAGGAAAAACTGTCCAACAGCATCCTGTGCGTTTCAGTGAAAGCCAATGCAAAAGTGTGGGTCAGCGTGTGGGTCAAAAACATACAGACATAAAAAAAGCCGCTGAAATCAGCGACTTAATTAGAATTCTTGGCGGAGGGGGAGGGATTCGAACCCTCGAAGCCTTGCGGCTTACACACTTTCCAGGCGTGCTCCTTCGACCACTCGGACACCCCTCCGCATTTTCGCTCCGCTTTTGAGCACTTGGCTTTCTCAACGGAACGGCGCATATCCTAACGACTAAGCTACGAAATGACAAGCCTTTTCTGGCTTATGCCGGGGGTTGAGGCAGGACGGCATAATTGCCGGACGCTTCCAGGCAAAGGGTTTCGCCGCAGTAGAGCTGCTGGGTGAGTTGAATGCGTCCTTTCTCCCGTTCACGCAACTGCTTTTGGAGCTGCTGTGGCCCGTCAACCTCGCTTGGCTGGCAGCGCAGACGATAATCCTGGGTCACCGGCGCCAGGAAGCGCTGCGAGGCTTCAGCGACCACCACATCCCGAGACAGGCCCTGTTGGCGCAGCCATAGCGTGACCCAGCACCAGCCAAGCAAGGTCGCCTGGGCGGTTAATGCGCCGCCGAAACCCGTGCCCTTGTCGTTGAGATTCGGTGCCAACGCCAGCTGCCATTCAAGCCCATTGTCTTGTTGATACATAGCTTGAATACCCAGCTGCGAGACCATGGGAATCGCCTCACTCAGCCAGCGCTGGAAGGCCTTCAGGTCTTCCGGGGCTTGAGTGCTAGGCAGCGCCAAGCGTGGGTGAGGAATGCCGGGTTGGCGGCTAGTCACTGTCATGCTTAATCCCAACGTTCGACAAAGTCACTGATCTGATGGGTGGGTATTGGCTTGTGCCGCCCCCCGAGCGTGCCCAGATAAATAAAGCCTACCACCTCGTCGTCTTCGTCCAGCCCCAGGCCCTTGCGCACCGTGGGGTCGAAGGCGTACTTGCCACTGCGCCACATGGCGCCCAGGCCCAATGCATGCGTGGCCAGCAGAATGCCGTGTGCGGCACAGCCAGCGGAAATCACCTGCTCAATCTTGGGCACCTTGGGAATATCCGGCGTCACCTTGGCGATGACCGCGATCACCATGGGAGCACGTAGCGGTTTTTTGCGCGCCGAGTTCAAGAGAGAGTCGCTGGCATGCGGGTCTTCGTGAAATTCGGCTTCGGCAAATAGCTCACCCAGACGCTCTAGCCCTTCGCCGCTGAACTCTATGAACCGCCAAGGCCGTAGTTCCTTGTGGTCGGGGGCGCGTAACGCGGCGCGATAGATGGCCTCCAGCTGCTCAGGCGATGGCGCCGGTGCTCTCAACTTGCCCATCGAACTGCGCTCATGCAACAGCGTTATCGCATCCATCTTGCCTCCAGCTTAAAAGGTGATCGCGGTGTGACTTTTGATTTATTGTCTCGCCAGGCGTAGCGGTTCGGGCGGCCGTTCGCCGGGCGTTCCCCGCCACGGGCTGATATCCAGTCCGCCACGGCGTACGTAACGCGCCACTACCAGAAGCCGCTCAGGCTTCGCTCGAGCCATCAGGTCACAGAAGATATGCTCGACACAGTGCTCATGGAAATCTTGATGCTGACGGTAACCGATGATATAACGCAGCAACCCTTCGCGTTCGAGTTTGGGGCCGCGATAGCGGATCAACACACTCCCCCAGTCGGGCTGGCCGGTTACCGGGCAGTTGGACTTGAGCAGGTGCGAATAAAGCGTTTCTTCGACGATGGTGTCGCCTACCTGCAAGTGCTCTGCGCTGGGCGTGTAGTCGCTGACCGCGATATCCAGTCCATCCAGACACTCCCCCGGCAGTGGGCGCGGCGTCAGCGTCTCGTCGTCCACATCGACTAACTCTACCCTCACCGGAGCGCGAGCAGCCACGCCAAGATCCTGCTCCAACATCTTGATGACCGCATTACTGTTTTCGAAACAAGTCTGGTTGAAGCTGTTCAGGTAGAGTTTCCAGGATTTGGACTCGATCAGATTGGGCGAGTCGGCCGGTAACCGGAAGCGCGCCACCGCCACCAGCGGTTTGCCGCGAGCATTGAGCCAGGACATCTCGAAGGCGTGCCATTCATCCTCGCCCACGAAAGGCAAGGCGCCCTCTTCGATACCCAATGGCGCGCGATTGGCAGCGCGCGCAATGGGGTACAGCAAGGCGGGATTATAACGCTCCGGGTAGGCGGTATCACGGCCTAAAGGAGCATTCGTCAGTGTATCGGGACGCTCATGTGTCATGTTCAACTCCTGATGCCTTTGCCGCGCTCCAACATCCACAGGGCCACGCCGAACAGCACCGTAATGAAAGCAAAGATAGCAGTCAGCGCCCAGCCCACGGGGATATCCGAGACCCCCAGGAAGCCATAACGGAAGACGTTGACCATGTAGAGGATGGGGTTGAGCATCGACACGCCCTGCCAGAAATCCGGCAGCATGGAGATCGAGTAGAAAACCCCGCCCAGGTACGTCAGTGGCGTCAAGATAAAGGTCGGCACGATGGAAATATCATCGAACTTATCAGCCAACAACGCATTAATGAACCCACCGATCGAAAATAGCGCGGAAGTCAGCACCACTACCAGCACGGTCAGCCAGGCATGCTCGACACTCAATCGGGTGAAAAACAGCGAGACCAGGGTAACGATCAGCCCCACCCCCAATCCTCGCGACATACCACCCAACACGAACCCCATCAAAATGGTCCAGTTAGGCATCGGTGAAACCATCATTTCTTCGATCGAGCGCTGAAACTTGTTGGAAAAGAACGACGAGGCCACATTGGAATAGCTGTTGGTGATCACCGCCATCATGATCAAGCCCGGAACGATGAAATCCATGTAGCTGAAGCCATCCATCTCACCAATGCGCGAACCGATCAGGTTGCCGAAGATAATGAAGTACATGGTCATGGTGATGGAAGGTGGAAGCAGCGTTTGCGGCCAGATTCGGGTAAAACGCTTGATCTCCTTGAGCACCAGCGTCCACAGGGCGATCAGTGTCTGACGGGCATTCATGAGCGCACCTCCGTGTTCTGACCGCCTTTGACCATCGACACAAACATCTCCTCAAGGCGGTTACTGCGGTTACGCATTGAAATTACCTGTATTCCCTCTTCACTGAGCACCTTGAACACATCATTCAAGCGCTGCCCACGATCGATCACGACGGCCAATTGCGTGGGCTCCACTTGGTGTATCTCGTAGCCTTTTACCTCAGGTAGCTTCTCAATGGGGTGGGCCAGATCCATCAGGAAGGTTTCGGTATTCAGCTCCGCCAATAGCTCGCGCACCCCGGTGTTACGGATGATATCGCCGTTATTGATGATCGCCACATTGCGACACAGGCTTTCGGCTTCTTCCAGATAGTGCGTGGTGAGAATGATGGTGGTGCCTTCCTCGCGGTTGATACGACGCATGTACTCCCACATGCTGCGGCGTAGTTCGATATCTACTCCGGCAGTCGGCTCGTCCAGAATCAACAGCTTGGGGCGGTGCATCAGGGCGCGAGCAATCATCAAACGTCGCTTCATGCCACCGGAAAGCATCCGGGCGCTGCCGTGGCGCTTGTCCCACAGGCTCAAATCCTTGAGCAACTGCTCGGCACGCGGCAAGGCTTCGGCACGTGACATGCCGTAGTAGCCGGCCTGAGCGTGCACGATGTCTTCGACCTTCTCGAATTGGTTGAAATTGAATTCCTGCGGCACCACGCCAAGATGGTATTTGGCCTTGGCAAAGTCCTTGTCGATATCGATACCGAAGATCGTCACACGGCCGGCGGTTTTCTGCACCAGTGAGCAAACCACTCCCAGCGTGGTCGATTTACCCGCGCCATTGGGGCCCAGTAGCGCAAAGAAATCGCCCTGCTCGACATCCAGGTCAATACCTTTGAGCGCGTGAAATCCATTACCGTAGACTTTGGTTAGCCCACGGATGGACAGTGCCGGTTCGGCCATGAACATGTCCTGTCAGCAAAAATTATCAGTCGGAATCCTGAATATCGGGGCATAACAGCCATTTTCAAGCCATGCCCGCCATGTTACTCGAATCGTAAATACGCGAAATGTCCCGCTAACCAGGGGGTCAGCAAGAGAAAAAAGCAGGGAAAATGATTGGATACTGCAGAAGAACAAACGTTATATCTGGCGCCTGGAGCGGGAAAGGAGATTCGAACTCCCGACCCTCGCCTTGGCAAGGCGATGCTCTACCACTGAGCTATTCCCGCAACGCGAACTGCTTGTACTTACAAAGGGTACTTGCAAAGACGAGATGGCGTCCCATAGGGGGTTCGAACCCCTGTTACCGCCGTGAAAGGGCGGTGTCCTAGGCCACTAGACGAATGGGACATAATCAAGAAGAAACTGGAGCGGGAAAGGAGATTCGAACTCCCGACCCTCGCCTTGGCAAGGCGATGCTCTACCACTGAGCTATTCCCGCGCTGTTTCTACTGGGTATTGCAGTTTCTCGTAGCCGGAGTGGCGTCCCATAGGGGGTTCGAACCCCTGTTACCGCCGTGAAAGGGCGGTGTCCTGGACCACTAGACGAATGGGACGCATTGGAGCGGGAAAGGAGATTCGAACTCCCGACCCTCGCCTTGGCAAGGCGATGCTCTACCACTGAGCTATTCCCGCATTCCGGTTACCTTGGCGATGCAAGTGGCGTCCCATAGGGGGTTCGAACCCCTGTTACCGCCGTGAAAGGGCGGTGTCCTGGACCACTAGACGAATGGGACACTTTTCTGCCTCGTCGAGGTGGCGCGTATAGTACTCAGCGCTTGATTGACTGTCAAGCACTACGCCACACTGGCGAAGCGATCCAGGATCACGCATGCTAATTCTCAGGCCTATACCGCCCCGCTGTCATGCGCCTTAATGCACGAAGGAGAAATACATGACCAAGATCAAAAAAACCCCTGAACAGTGGCGTGAGCAATTAACGCCGGAGGCATATCGCGTCACCCGTGAAAAAGGCACCGAACCACCCTTCAGCGGCAATCATCACGTCAGCGACGAAATCGGCATCTATCATTGCGTATGCTGTCATGCGCCGCTGTTTGAAAACGAACACAAGTTCGATGCCGGTTGCGGCTGGCCCAGTTTCGACCGTCCTTTGGGCAGTCGCAGCGTGGAAGAACATACCGACGCCAGCCATGGCATGCAGCGCACCGAAGTGCTCTGTTCGCATTGTGACGCCCATCTGGGGCATGTGTTTCCCGATGGGCCGCCGGAAACCACCGGCCTGCGCTATTGCATCAATGATGTGGCGCTTGAATTTCATCCCGGCGAATGACCAGGCATATCTCATAAGCATAGCGGGCGCCATCTGCTAGAATGGCAGCCCGCTTTTTTGTGCTTGCAGGAGAATGCCATGCTCGGTTGGTTCCCGGGACATATGAACAAGGCCCGCCGCCAGATAAAGGAGGCGCTGCCGGAAATCGACGTGGTGATTGAAGTACTCGATGCTCGTCTTCCCTACTCCAGTGCCAACCCCATGCTTGCGGTGTTGACCCGGCATAAACCCGTGCTGAAGATACTGTCGCGGGCGGATCTGGCCGACCCGATACGCACCCAGGAATGGGTCGATTATTTCGATGCCCAGGACGCCACGCGCGCCTTGGCGGTCACCACCACCAACCTGCGCGAACTCAAGCAGATTCCCAAGCTTTGCCATGAGCTTGCCGGACATATTCGCGCCGACCGTGACGTGCGCGTCATGGTGATGGGCATTCCTAACGTGGGTAAATCCACCTTGATCAACGGTCTGGCCGGCAGAAAGATCGCCAAGACCGGCAACGAGCCTGCGGTGACCAAGCGCCAGCAAAAGGTGCGTATCGATGGACGCGTGGCATTGATCGATACTCCCGGCGTGTTGTGGCCGAAAATCGAGGATCAAGCCAGCGCCTATCGCCTGGCCGCCAGTGGCGCCATCCGCGATACCGCAATCGAATACACCGATGTGGCTATCGTCACCAGCGCAGAACTAGCCAAGCGCTATCCGGAAGCGCTCAAGGCCCGCTTCAAGCTCAAGGCACTCGCACCCTATGCTCCCGTCGAACAACCCCATGACGTGGACGCAGACGGCCCGCAAAAGCCGGATTTCCTGGCGCTGGCAGGTTTCGATGGCTACGCCATTCTCAAGGAGATTGCCGCTCGGCGTGCTGGCCTGCGCCCTGGCGGTGAAGTCGACTTGCACCGAGGCGCAGAAGTCTTGCTGCATGAATTGCGTGACGGCAAGCTCGGGCGCTTGACGCTGGAAACGCCACAGGATATTCCGGAGCCTGCGCCTCCCGAGCAAGACAATGCCGAGCCTCCCATCGCATAATACGTTGCGCTACGTTGTGTCGGCCCGCCTTGTCGGGCCGCCCCTGGACCCCTTTGGATACGCTACATGGATACCCCGCAACCCCTCGAATCACAAAAGCTTCGGAAGTCCGATAAACTCGCCAATGTCTGCTACGACATCCGCGGCCCGGTGCTGGATCATGCCAAACGCCTAGAAGAGGAAGGTCAGCGCATTCTCAAGCTCAACATCGGCAATCCCGCGCCGTTCGGCTTCGAAGCACCAGAAGAAATCCTGCAAGATGTCATGCGCAACCTGGCCACCGCCCAGGGTTACTGTGATTCGAAAGGACTCTACTCGGCACGCAAGGCGATCATGCAGGAATGCCAGCGCAAGGAAATCCCCGGCGTCGGCGTGGAAGATATCTATATCGGCAACGGCGTATCCGAGCTGATCGTGATGGCAATGCAGGCTCTGCTCAACGACGGCGATGAAGTACTGATTCCCGCCCCGGATTACCCTTTATGGACCGCTGCGGCGAATCTTTCCGGCGGGCATGCCGTGCATTACCTTTGCGATGAACAGGCGGGTTGGGCACCGGACATGGCCGATATTCGCGCCAAGGTGACCAGCCATACCCGTGCGATTGTATTGATCAATCCCAACAACCCCACCGGCGCGGTTTACCCTCCAGCCGTGGTGCGTGAACTGCTGGACATCGCCCGCGAGCACAATCTGGTGGTGTTTTCCGACGAGATCTACGACAAGATTCTGTATGACGGCGTGGAGCACATCTCGACTGGCGCCCTGGCCGATGATGACCAACTGGTCATTACCATGAACGGCTTGTCGAAAAGCTATCGCTGCGCCGGGTTTCGCTCGGGCTGGATGATCATTTCCGGCGATATTGCCAAAAAACGTGCCGCCGATTATATCCAGGGGCTGACAATGCTGGCCTCGATGCGCCTGTGTGCCAACGTACCGGCACAGCACGCCATCCAAACGGCACTCGGTGGTTACCAGTCGATCAACGACCTGATTCTGCCCGGCGGGCGCCTGCTTGCCCAACGCGACATTACCTTCGAAAAGCTCAATGCAATTCCCGGGGTGTCCTGCGTCAAACCTCAGGGAGCGCTATATGCCTTCCCGCGGCTTGATCCCAAGGTCTTCAATATTCAGGACGACCAACAACTGGTATTGGATCTGTTGCTGCAAGAGAAAATTCTGCTGGTACAGGGCAGCGCCTTCAACTGGCCGGAGCCGGATCATGTGCGCATCGTGACCCTACCCTGGGCCGAGCAACTGGGAGACGCCCTGGATCGCTTCGCCAACTTCCTGTCACGTTATCGGCAATGAGTTAACGTCATGCCCGAGCTTGAAACTCGAGCGCGGCCGCCGCATCTAAGCCATCGTTTAGACACGGCTTCCTACATGTCCCACGGAGAATGTGCACCATGATGAGAATCCTGCTTTTTCTGGGAACCAACCTGGCGGTTATCATCATCGCCAGCATTACCCTGCGCCTGCTCGGGGTGGAGAGCTATCTGCGTGGGCAGGGCATCAACTTTACCAGTCTGCTGATTTTCTGCTTTATCTTCGGCATGGCGGGTTCGATGATCTCGCTGTTCATCTCCAAGTGGATGGCCAAACGCAGCACCGGCACGGTCGTCATCGAGACACCCTCTAATTCCACTGAAAAGTGGCTGGTGGACACCGTGGCCGAACTGGCCCGCGAGGCAGGCATCAAGACCCCGGAAGTGGGAATATTTCCGGCCCAGCAATCTAACGCCTTTGCTACCGGCTGGAACAAGGATGACGCCTTGGTGGCAGTGTCTGCCGGTCTGCTCAACCGCATGCGCCCGGACGAAGTACGCGCGGTGCTGGCTCACGAGATCGGCCACGTGGCCAACGGCGACATGGTGACCTTGGCGCTGATTCAGGGCGTGCTCAACACCTTCGTGATGTTCTTCGCCCGGGTGGTCGCTCATCTGGTAGACAACTTCCTGCGTAGCCGCAGCGAAGGCGGAGGCTTGGGATTTATCGGCTATTTCGTGGTGGTTATCGTGGCGGAAATCGTCTTTGGCCTGATTGCCTCGATCATCGTCGCCTGGTTCTCGCGCTTTCGCGAATACCGTGCCGATTCCGCGGGGGCACGCCTGGCCGGCACCGGCGCCATGGTCAACGCTCTGGCACGCCTGAAAGCGGAAACCCAGATGCCCGACGAGATGCCGGACACCCTGACTGCCTTCGCCATCACCACCGGCCAGACCCGCAAGATCATGGAGCGCCTTTTTGCCAGCCACCCGCCGCTGGACGACCGCATTCGTGCCTTGAAAGAAGCCGCCTATCGTCAATAAGCGGTAACAGCCACGTTGCTTGCCAGCCATTTCCTGAGGATAAAGCCTGCTTATGGGCTTTATGTTTGTTGGTTGACTTGAAATCCCACTGCTCGCAGCAGTGGCGCCAGACTCAGGGCTTCACCCTTGAGATTCACCTTCAAGGTGGAGAATTCACGGCGTAGCGGATAGTCCACCCGGCAGCGATCAAAACCCAGTGTCATCCCTTCCTCATGCATCTGACACAACAGGCGGTCATGGTCTCTGCGCACGTCATATACCGCACGGACACACAGCCGGAGCGCGTCTTCGGCGTCCAATGCCTGCGCCAGGCTGAGCTCGGCGAGCGCCGGTGGCGGCAGCAGAGCGTCCAGGCTCAACGGTGTGCGGCCGGTCTTGGCGGCAAGCGCTGCGTGAATCATCCAGCTGCCGCGCAGCTTGCCATCCAGGCTGTAACCGGCGATATGCGGCGTGGCCAGCGCTGCCAGGTCACGCAACCCGGCATCAATGCCGGGTTCATGCTCCCATACATCCAGCACCGCACTGATACTGTCCCTGCCTACCAAACCTCTACCTGCCATGCCCCTGCCCACCAGGCATTGGCGAAGCGCCAGCCCATCGATACAATCGCCACGCCCGGCATTGAGCACGATGCTTCCCGGCGCCAGCCTGTCGAGCTCCTGGGCGCCCAGTAGATGATGGGTCGCATGCCGGCCGTCTGGTACCAGTGGCGTATGCAGGCAAATCACATCGCAACGCTTGAGCAAGGTAGCCAAGCTGTCATAACCGTCTTCGCCTTCCTTCTCCGCCCGTGGCGGGTCACAGGCGAGCGTCGCCACGCCCATGGCTTGAAGGCGCGAGCGTAGACGGCTACCCACATTACCCACCCCGACGATGCCGACACAGCGCTCTCCCAACTGCCAGCCTCCCCGCTCGGCCAAGGTCAAAAGGCTCGAAATCACGTAATCCACTACCGCCTCGGCATTGCACCCTGGGGCACTGGCAAAGGCGATATCCCGCGCCTTGAGAGCGTCGAGATCGATATGATCGGTGCCGATGGTGCAGGTTCCCACGAAGCTGAGCGTACTGTTCGCCACCAGAGCGGCATTCACCGGAGTAACCGAGCGCACGATCAACGCATCTGCATCGCGCACATCCGCCGGGGTTATCTCACGCCCCGGCAAACGCAGCATCTCCCCAAAAAATCCAAAACAGCGTTCAGCCGCCGGAACATTGGCATCGACAACGATTTTCACGGACGACTCCTTGTAGTTTCTTAGCCGTAAATAGGCGGATGTGAATAGGCTTTGGGCCTGGTCAGCTTTACAATAGGCGCGCTTTTCACCTACCCCTGCCCGGAGATATTTTGTGATCGTACGCTGGGAAACCGACCACGACTATGTACTGGTGCATATCCATCAGGATATGTTCGGGGACTGGATATTCAGCCGTGCCTGGGGCCAGATCGGCACCCAGTACGGCGGGCTGAAACATCAACTGGCCGAGCATCACGGCCAAGCCAGGATGTGGCTGGAAGACGAAACCACCATCCAGGCCTCGCGTGGCTTTTGCAAGGTACTGGATGTGGATGACGAGAGTCCCGAGGGCGTCGCGGCCATGCGCCAGCTATCGCTGCTGGACATGCTCTAGCTAGCCCAGAAACCGCCGCCCATGGCGCTGATAAGCCGCTTTGGGCGAAGGGGCCGGGGCCGGGCCGGTAAACTTTGCCAGCGCTACTTCATCCAGCCAGCCGCGTACCTTCAACCATTCGCTCAGACGTTCCAGCTCGAACCCTCGGTCCAGCTCTTTTCCCGCCTCATCCATCACCACAGGAATACGCATGCCGTAGCGCTCCATCAAGGCCGCGTCGTCGCTGATTTCGACATGCGACAGCACGACCGCGTCGTTGGCCAGGGTATGAACCAGGGCTTCCAGCTGTTCGCACAGATGACAGCCCAGGGTGGTGTAAAGGCGAAGATGAATCACGCCCCCTCCCGATGACGCAGCAGGAACACATGGTGCAGGTTGGTGCGGCGCTGGAAATCAGGATCGAAACTTTTCGCCGATATATCCTCCACCTGGTAACGCTCGGCCACCGCCCCATGCAGTTTGAAACGGCGCTGGTTGTTGGAAAACACCAAGGTACCGCCGGGAGCCAAACGGGCCATGGCCAAGTCCAGCAAGCGCGGGTGATCGCGCTGGATATCCAGGGTTTCCTGCATCTTCTTGGAATTGGAAAATGTCGGCGGGTCCAAGAAGATCAGGTCGAATTGGGTAGAAGCGGTTTCCAGCCAGTGAAAGCAGTCCTCTCGCACCAGGCGATGCTGGGCAGGGTCCAGGTCATTCAGGGCAAAGTTGTCCCGTGCCCAGTCCAGATAGGTATTGGACATGTCCACACTGACGCTGTCGCTGGCACCCCCCAGTGCGGCCTGCACCGTGGCAGTGGCGGTGTAGCAGAAAAGGTTGAGAAACCGCTTGCCGTCGGCCATTTCTTTCAGCATGCGACGCACCGGACGGTGATCGAGAAACAGACCGGTATCCAGATAATCGCGCAAGTTCACCCATAGCCGGGCATCGCCCTCGCGCACTTCAAAACGCTCGCCACTGGCGCCGCGCTTTTGATACTGAGCCTTCCCGGTCTGACGCTCGCGCTGCTTGACATAAATCTTGCCGGCATCCACCCCCAAGGCTTCAGGCAATACTTCCAGGGCGTCGTAGAGGCGCTTTTGCGCTTGGGCGGGATTGATCGAACGCGGCGGCGCGTATTCCTGCACATGAACACGGTCGAGATAGCAGTCAATCGCCAAAGCGTACTCAGGCATGTCGGCGTCGTACAGGCGATAGCACGTCTCACCGCTTTGCTTGAGCCATTTCTTCAGCCGCTTCTGGTTCTTGCGCAGGCGATTGGCAAACATCTGGGCGCCTTCGCCTGGCTCTGCAGCACTCTCCCCTGCCTCGTCTTGGGTGCCTTCCGCTGTTTCTTGGACCGCTTCTTTCATCCCCTCGCTCAGGTTTTCACTGACGCTTTGCGGCATGCTTTTTGGCGACGTTTGCACGGCCTGCTCAGAGGTATCGGGAATATTCATGAGCAGCAGCTTGGCATCCAAAGGCCCGTTCTTTAGCGCGTACTGCTTATGGGCACGCAAGCCGAGGCGATGCCCCAGGTCAGGGTTGCCGGTGAATAGGGCAAGCGTCCAGCCGGGAAATTCTGCCTTGACGCGCTCACCCAGCTTTGCATAAAGCGTGACCAGCTCGGGCAATTCACCCAAGCGTTCACCATAGGGCGGGTTGGTAATCACCAGTCCCCGGTCAGTGTCTTCCAGGGACGCGGGACGCTGCAGTTGCGTCAGGCTTGCCCCTTCAAACTGGATCAAGGCAGGAATGCCTGCGCGCATGGCATTGGCATTGGCGGCTGAAAGTGCCGTCGGGCTCTGATCGAATCCGAACAGTGGAGACTTGCAGCGCTTGCGCCCAAGGCTGGCACGCTCTTCGGCCTGTTTCTTGACGTCTATCCAGACATTTTCCTGATGCCCGGCCCAACCGTGGAAACCGAAACGTTGACGCGCCAGGTTGGGGGCGACATCCGCCGCCATCATTGCTGCCTCGATCACCAGGGTGCCGGCACCGCACAGTGGATCAAGCAGGGCTTCGCCTGCTTCGGCCCGCTTGGGCCAGCCAGCTCTTACCAGCAAGGCGGCGGCAAGGTTCTCCTTCAGCGGCGCATGGCCCACCTCACGGCGATAGCCACGCCGGTGCAGGCTTTCCCCGGAAATATCTATACCCAGGGTCAGGTTGGCGCGATGCAGGTTGGCGTAGAGACGTAGGTCGGGCATTTTCAGGTCGATATCGGGACGTGGCTGGCCAGCCAGCTGCAGGGCATCCACCACGCCGTCCTTGACGGTCTGGGCGCCGAAACGGGTATGGCGAATCTGGTCGCTGCGTCCGTGAAAATCCACTGCAAGGGTGCGGCCCGGCACCACATGCTGCGCCCAGTTCAAGGCCGCAGTTGCCATGCGTAGCTGTTCCGGGGACTCCACCATCGATTCGCGCACCAGACACAGGATGATGCGATTGGCTAACCGGGACCACAGGCAGATGCGGTAAGCCGTTTCCAGGCTAGCGGTAAAATAAACGCCGGCGACGGTGGTCTTTCCAGGTGTGGCACCTAGGTCGGTGAGTTCATCGGCCAGGAGAAGTTCGATGCCTTTGGGGCAGCTCGCCAGCAGATTCAGAGGGGATTCGTGGGTCGGCTCGGTCATGGTATGTGTGGCGGCTCGGCGCCTATTCCTATTTATAACGATTAAGTTTACGTCTTATGACAATTTGGGGGTCGACAAAGGGGACCATAATGAGCTAACAATAACAGGGTAGCTACACAAAACGCATGCGTTCCTTGTCACGGTAACGGTATGGTTACCGCTGGCCAAAATGGGTACTTCATAGCCGGTCATTTCCGCTAGTATAGGTACCTTCTCTTGAAAGATAGCTCTTGAAATAAAAGCAGCAGTAGAGGCAGTGCTTCAAAAATCCAGCACGTCGAAACAGGCTTTTATTTTTAAAAAAACGGCTTTCATGATAAGAGGTTAGCCAATGAAACGACAAAAACGTGATCGCTTCCAGCGTGCTTATGTTCACGGTTATAAGGCAGGGCTTACCGGTCGTTCCCGCGATGATTGTCCCAGTCAAGAGGTCAATCTTCGCGAATACTGGATGAGCGGTTGGCGTGAAGGTCGGGGAGACCAATGGGATGGAATGACCGGCGTTTCCGGCATCCATAAAAACCCCATGGTCATGTAACCGACTCAGCCACCTTTCATCTTTTAATTGGCTCCATGCCTGGTTGAGTTGTGCACCTAGCCCGCGTTTTCGCGGGCTTTTTGATGCTATTAAGCCTCCTCCTTGTCTTTCTCGGCCAATGCCTTGGCGCACTCCTGAACAAGTTTGGGGCCACGATAAATCAACCCCGAATACAGTTGCACCAGATCCGCACCGGCCTCGCGTTTGGCTAACGCTGCTTCCTTGTTATCGATCCCGCCCACCCCGATGATCGGAAGTGTCGGCAGGTGGCGTCTCAGTTCACGAATGACGGTATTGGATGCCTCGAGCACCGGCCGCCCGGATAGCCCGCCCTGCTCTTGGGCATGTTCCAGGCCAAGTACTGCCTCGCGTGACACCGTGGTATTGGTGGCAATCACGCCGTCCAGGGCATTGTCACGAATACTTTGAGACACCAGCTCGACTTCTTCCGGCGTCATGTCCGGGGCGATCTTGATAAGCAGCGGCACGCGCCGCCCGCTTTGCTGATCCAGCCGGGTGGCTTGTTCACGCAGTGGCTCCAACAGCGCATTGAGTTGCTCACCAAACTGCAGAGTGCGCAACCCAGGGGTATTGGGGGATGAAATGTTCACGGTGATGTAACCCGCCACCTCATGTACCTGGTTCAAGCACACCAAGTAATCATCCAAGGCACTTTCCACCGGTGTGGTCAGGTTTTTGCCGATATTGATACCTACCACGCCGGTATAACGGTGCTTTTTCACCTGGGCGACCAGATGCGCCACGCCGGCGTTATTGAAGCCCATCCGGTTGATGATGGCACCCTGCTCGGGCAGACGAAACATGCGCGGCTTGGGATTGCCTGCCTGCGCCTTGGGGGTCACGGTGCCTACTTCGACGAAACCGAACCCCAAGGCGCCGAGTGCATCCAGATGGTCGGCATTCTTGTCGAGCCCCGCCGCCAGACCTACCCGGTTGGGAAAGGTAAGTCCCATCAAGGTGACCGGGGCTGCGATTGTCTTGCCTGCCAGGCGCTGCACCAACCGCAGCCGATGTAACCGATCCAAGGCACTCAGGGTCGTGTCATGAGCGGTTTCCGGATCCAAGCGAAACAACAGCGAACGGGCCAATGCGTACATAGATGCTCCAAAGCAGGCGGGCGACAAATAACGATGCGCGGCGAGTATAGCGTAAAGCCGCATAACGACGAACCCCGCGCTCGGTAACGAGCACGGGGTTGAGGTTGCCGGGAACATCCGGCCATTGCGGCAGTGCTAGCTTTCGCTATCGCTCTCGGCCAGGTCCACCAGCTCGCGTACCGCGACGGCAAACAAGGCAAAACCACCCTCATGACCGCTGCGCACCTCTTCGATCAGGCGGCACCAACGCTGATGCAAGTGAGCATGAAGCTCCAGCCATTGCGCCACCCTCTCCTGAGTGTCGCGATTTCCGGCCTCTAGCTTGAGCACGCTACTGGTAAGCGCCAGCTGTTGACGATCGATATCGTCGCGGAACGTTTCTCGCGCTTGCGCCTGCCAGCTGTCACGCACATCCAGCTCGGTGACCTGCTGAATCATCCACGGCAGTTCCAGGCGACTGCCGATTTCGTAGAACACCTCCGCCACTCGCTGAGGTTTTTCGTTGGTCTGGCGTGCCGTCTGAATAATACCCAGCCCGGCATAGAGGCTCGGCGCAGCCGCCACCGAGGCAGCCAAGGTAGCCGGGGCACCGGCCTCGAGCAGCTGGTCACGGCGCTGCTCCCAACGCGCCTGTTCTTCGCCACGCAGTAGCTCACCGATATCTTCCTGCAATTGCCCCAGACGCGGGCCAAAGTATTCGATGGCCTCCCGAGTTGCAAGACCCAGATGTTGACGCAGGAACCAGCGCGTCGCGCGGCGCAACATCCGCATCACATCCAGCATCATGGAATACTGCACCTGGCTTTCGACCTGATTGTCCAAGGCTTCAATCTGCTGCCAAAGCTCGGATAAATTGAAACTGTCGCGGGCCACGATATAAGCACGGGCGATATCGGCGCGCCCCGCCCCCGTGGAATCCATCAAGCGACGAGTGAACACGATGCCCATGTGGTCAACCAGGTCATTGGCTACCTGGGTCGCCACAATTTCACGCCGGAGGCGGTGATCGTACATCTCGGGCTTGAAGCGCTCGACCAGCACCTTGGGGAAAATGCGTTCCAGGTAGCGGGTAATGATCGGATCATCCGGCACTTCCGAGGCAATCAAGTCGCCTTTCAGGGTGCTCTTGGCATAGGAGATCAATACCGACAATTCCGGCAATGTCATTCCCTGGCCGCTTCCGGCACGCTCCTTGATCACTTCATCGGTAGGCAGAAATTCCAGTTCACGGTCAATTTGACCCGTGGCTTCCAGCTCGCTGATGAAACGCCGGAAAGGCCCGATGCTTTGACGCGATAGCAGAGCCGATAAATCCAGCGCTTGAGTCTGGCGATAATTATCCCTGATGACCAAGTCAGCGACTTCTTCGGTCATGTCCGCCAGGAGCTGATTGCGCTGCTTCTCGGTCATGTCACCGCGCTTGACCACTTCATCGATCAATATCTTGATATTGACCTCATGGTCGGAGCAGTTGACCCCACCTGCATTATCGATGAAATCGGTATACAGCAGCACGCCTCGCTCAGCGGCTTCCATGCGCCCACGCTGAGTTAGGCCCAGATTGCCGCCTTCGCCGACCACTCGACAATTGAGATCGATGCCGTTAATGCGCAAGGCGTCATTGGTCTTGTCGCCCACATCGGCATCGCTTTCCTCGCTACTTTTGACGTAGGTACCGATACCGCCGTTCCAGATCAAATCCACCGAGGATTTGAGCATGGCACGAATCAATTCATTGGGAGAAAGGTGGGTTTGCGTAATGCCCAAAGCACTTTGCATCGGCTTGGTAATCGCGATGGATTTGGCGCTGCGACTGAAGATACCGCCGCCTTCGGAAATCAGTTCACGGCTGTAATCATCCCAACTGGAGCGCGGCATGTCGAACAGGCGCTTACGTTCCGCAAAGCTGGTTTGCTCATCCGGGGTGGGGTCGACAAAGATATGCAGGTGGTTGAACGCCCCCACCAGGTGAATCTTGTCGGAGAGCAGCATGCCGTTACCGAAGACGTCACCGCCCATGTCACCGATGCCCACCACCGTGAAGGGCTCTTGCTGAGTATCGATATTCAGGCTGCGGAAATGACGTTTGACCGACTCCCAGGCACCACGAGCGGTAATCCCCATTTTCTTGTGGTCGTAACCATTGGCGCCCCCCGAGGCGAAGGCATCCCCCAGCCAGTGGCCGTACTCCAGCGAGATTTCATTGGCAATATCGGAAAAAGTCGCCGTGCCCTTGTCGGCGGCCACCACCAGGTAGGCATCGGCTTCATCATGACGCACCACGCTCGGCGGCGGCACCACTTCACCGCCCACCAGGTTATCGGTTACGTCCAGCAGTGCCCGAATGAAGGTCTTGTAGCAGATGATCCCTTCGCGTTGCAACGTATCGCGGTCAGGGTTTTCCGGCATGCGTTTGCATATAAATCCACCCTTGGCGCCCACCGGCACGATCACCGCATTCTTGACTTGCTGCGCCTTGACCAGACCCAGCACCTCGGTACGGTAATCCTCATGGCGATCCGACCAACGCAACCCACCGCGTGCCACCTTGCCGCCACGCAGATGCAAGCCTTCGACCCGGGGCGAACACATGAAGATTTCATACATCGGGCGCGGCTTGGGCATCCCGGTGACTTTGGAGGGCTCCAGCTTGTAGGCGATGTAATCCTTGGGTTCACCGCTCTTGGTCAATTGATAGTAATTGGTACGCAGCGTAGCCATTATCAATTCTATAAAGCGACGAATCAGTTGGTCGTCGTTCAAGCTCGCTACGCTATCAAGCTGTTCATGCAGACGTGCCAGGCAAACCTCGGTATTCGCTTCTTGCTGAGATGGATCAAAACGCAGGCGAAACAGCTCTACCAGGTTGCGAGTAATATCGGGGTGATTGGCCAGCGTGGCGGCAATGTAGTCCTGGGACATACCGAAACGAACCTGCTTCAGATAACGTGCGTAACCACGCAGCATGGCGACTTCTCGCCATCCCAGATTAGCGCCGATGATCAAGCGATTGTAGGCGTCATTTTCGGCTGTTCCCGACCAGATATGCCGGAAGGCCTCGACGAAGGAATCACGCATTTCACTCAAGCTCACGCTCACGCTACGGCTGTGCTCGAGTTCAAAATCATGAATCCAGTAACGCATATGGGTTGCATCGATTTCATAGGGCCGCTCACCCACCACTCTCAAGCCCAGGTTTTCCATCATCGGCAACACATCGGAAAGCGGGATCGGGGTCTGCTTATGAAACAGTTTGAGATTGACCCCACCGCCTTGCTCTTCCAGTGGCCGATATAACGACAAGGACAGGTCTTCGCCGCCATCCAGCTCCACTAGGTGCTGCATATCAAACACTGCGGTACGCGCACCGTAATCATCGCGATAGCTTGCGGAAAACGCATCGCGAAAATCATCCATCAAATGGTTAGCTTGTTCTTCGCCGAACCCCTCGACCATCGCGGCATGCAGTTCATCTCGCCAGCTGCGCGCCAGCTGCGCCACCTTGGCTTCCAGGCGTTTGAGATCGAAATCTTTGGGCGTTTCGCCATTGAAGCGCAATACCAGCTGAATGCGTGCCAATATCGATTCGGAGAGGTAGGTGTTGAAGTCGCCAAAACTGGCATCCAGTTCTTCACACAGCATATTTTGCAAGCGTTGGCGCAAGTCGGTGGAAAACACATCACGCGGCACGAACACCAGGCAGGAATAGAACTTACCGCTAAGATCGGCGCGAATGAACAACCGCACCTGCCGTCGCTCACGGATATTGAGAATCCCCAAGGCGGTGCTGGCCAGCGACTCGGTATCGATATGGAAAAGATCGTCACGAGGAAAGACTTCCAATACCTGCAAAAGCTGCTTGCCGTTATGCCCCTGCGGGTTGAAACCGGCAATGTCCATCACCGCCTTGAGCTTGCGCCTGAGTAGCGGAATATTGCGGGGCGATTCGTTATATACCGTGGCGGTGAACAAGCCGAAAAAGCGCCGCTCGCCAAGCACGTTGCCTTGTTCATCATAGCGGTCGACGGTGATGTAATCGGGATATGTCGGGCGATGTATCCGGGAATGATGAGCACTTTTGGCAAACGAGAGTAGCTGCGGCACCACGACATAGCCGTGAGTATCATCGATTCCTTCAGAGGTCCGAATGCGCTCGCGGTAACGCGGCTGGTTCAATCGGAACACCCCCAGCACACTCGACTCATCGCGCTTTAGCTCACCTTGCTCAAGCACATATTCGTCGTACCCCAACAGGGTGAAATTATCCTTGAGTAGCCACTCAAGAAAGGCAATCGCTTCTTCATGGTCATCCGGATCGACTTGCGGAGGGCAGACCCTTTCAGTTTCCTGAATTGCCGCCCTGATACGCTCACACATGGCGTCGTAGTCGCGCACGGCCGTGCGCACATCTCGCAGAACCTTGTGTAGCTGAACTTCGATATCATGCAGCGCGGAAGGATCGGTATGGCGGTCGACTTCGATCACAATCAGGGATTCCCGCATCGGCGGGGCATTCTCATCACGTGGCGAGGCCAAAGCTTGCAACTGGTATTGGCTATCACGCTCCACCGCCAATACCGCATTCTGAATGGCATGTACCGTCAAGCCATGGCGATTAAGCTCAATACGTACCGAGTCGACTAGAAACGGCATGTCCTCATGCAATACTGCCACGAAGGTATGCGTGGATTGCCAGCCATGCTCTTCGAAATCAGGATTGAAGACGCGAACCTTGGGCTTTTCCGGGTCATGCCGTTGTAAAAACTGCCAGACCGAAAGGGTCGCGCCATAGAGGTCATCCAGACGGCGATCAATAAGGTCTTCGACCGGTACGGTGGCATAGAAATGACGGGCAAACGCCTCAATCGCAGCAGCGCGAGGGGCATCCAGGCGGCTTTGCAGACGTTCACGCAACTGCTTGAGTATATCTTGCCGGCTTTCTTCGATTGCAACGTAATGCATCCATCACCTCGACTGCCTGGGCCAGTAATTTGGCCGAAAAACACATGACAACAGGCCATTGGCCCACTTTGAACTCTAGCTTACTCTAGTGAGTCGCCACACCCTAACCCCTGCCATCTTGCTCATAACGCATACCGATCAGGCATCAAGCCCGTCATGCTGTACCATCGATTCGCTGCAGCAGCACACCACATTCACAATGTTTGGTGAATGGGAACTGGTCAAATAACGCAAATCGCGTTATTCGGTGAGTGCTCGTCAGTACCTGCAAGTTGTCAAGCAAGGTAGCGGGATTGCATGAAATATAGACAATTCGTTGATATTCGCTAAGTTGCCGACAACTCTCCTCGTCCAGCCCGGCACGTGGCGGGTCCACCAGCACCGTTGAAAAGGCATAGTCTTCCAGCGCCATCTCGGATACCCGCCGCCCTTTCTTCTCGCCTTTCAACGCCTGCGAGAACTCCTCCGCGGACATACGTGCCACTTGAGCGTTACTCACCTGATTGGCTTGCAGGTTGACGTTGGCACTTGCGACCGACGTGCGTGAAATTTCCGTTGCCAATACGCGGCGAAAATTTCCCGCTAACGCCACGGTAAAATTACCATTGCCGCAATAAAGCTCCACCAGATCCGCTGATTCGCTCCCTTGGGTCACCTCAAGCGCCCAACTCAACATGGCCCGGCATATCTGCGCATTAGGTTGAGTAAAACTATTTTCCACTTGTTGATAAACCAGTTCTCGGCCACCCACTTCCAGCCGCTCCCATACATGGTCATGACTGAGTACCAACCGTTGCTTGCGCGAACGACCGATAATCATGATTCCCAATCGAGCTTCCAGGGCGCGCGCCTGAGCCTCCCAGGCATCCTCCAGCGGGCGGTGGTAGACCAGCGTGACCAACGCTTCACCGGAAAGCGTGGTTAGAAATTCCACTTGAAAGAGCTTGCATCGCAAGACATCGCTTTCCAGAAACGCTTCACGCAACTGAGGCATCAACTCATTGATTCGGCGGCTCGCCACTGGGTATTGATCCATTCGCACGGTGCGTTTGTCTTTGGGGTTTTCCGGATCGACCTCAAACATGGCATAAAATAGATCGTCGCCTTCATGCCAGATGCGAAATTCGCAACGCTGACGGTAATGGCTGGGAGGCGAGGTGAATACCTCAAGCTCGGGGGGCTCGAAACAGGCAAAGTCATGGATGATTTGCTCACGCTTTTCAGCTAATTGTGCGGTGTAATGTGCGGGGTCAACAACGGGAATAGCCAAAGGAGCTCCTCTCAATGACGGCATGCTAGGTCGGTGTAATGCAAGTCGAATCAATACGGTGAATTAGTCCGCAACGGGCCAATAAAAACGCTTCGTACCTGTGGTCGGCCAAGACGGGCATCAGGATATTTGGGGTATGTCCAGCAGATGAAAATCGACAAAGCCGTAGGCGGCAAGCCTGGGCTCAAGTGGCGTAATCGGTGCTGTGGTAAAGCAGCTGCCATCAAGCGGGTGAGTGGCTAGATCCGGGGCTACCTGAGCGACGCGGCGGGCAATCGCCGGGCTGGAATCGATCCAATTCAGAGGGCATGGGGCAAGTTCGACCAACCAGGGCAGCAACAATGGAAAATGGGTGCAGCCAAGTACCACCGTATCCATTGGCGGGGTCTGGCGAGTGGCTTGCCAAATCGGGCTCAAAACGGCGTTGATTCGCGTGGTATTCGGCGCCTTCCCCGTTGCCAACAGGGTTTCCGCCTCTACGACCAACTCATCGGCAGCGACTCGCGTTACCTGGCAGTCAGAAGCGAAGGCATCGATCAAGCGATGGGTATAAGGCCGAGCGATGGTGGCACTGGTGGCCAGAAGCCCGATGTGATGCGTTCGGCTTGCCTGAGCGGCAGGCTTTATCGCCGGAACCGTCCCCACGACGGGAATGCTCAAATGTTCGCGCAGCTTGCCCAATGCCAGCGTACTGGCGGTATTGCAGGCCACAACCAGTATACTCGGACGACAGGCATCCACGGCGGCACTGCATACCGCAAGAATGCGCGCAGTCAGCCAGTTATCTTCGCGAGTCCCATAAGGCAGCATCGCATTATCACAGGCGTAGCACAGGGCCGCTTCAGGGTTATGAGCGCGCAATTCAGCGACAACGGACAACCCACCGACACCGGAATCAAATATCAGTACCGGCCCGGCCATGGCGCTTTCGACAAGCATCAAAACATCCACTCGGCCCTAAAAACCGCCATGCTACCATGCCTTGATCAGGTGATAACGACTTTAACTTCGCTCAAAAAGATGGGACTTCTGCCTCACGCAATTCCGCGTAAATCTCGGGGTAGGCTTCTTGCAAGCGCTTGAGCGCTTGCTCCGTGCCATCTGGCAGTGTCTTCTTGAGCTGCTGCATTTCCTCTTCATTCAAATGCTCGCGAATCAAGGGAAACAGCTCTTCACGTTCCTGGCGCAGGTAACGACGATGCGTTTCCACATAAGCCTTAAGGTCGGCAGCGAAGCGATCCATCGGCACTATCGCATCCATCAGGATCATGTCGATATCATTGGAAAGACGCTTGAGGCGACCGTGAAGTGCTCGATAATCTTCCGCCATCTGTTTGCCCAGCTCGGCATATTCGGGCGCCTTGGTTTGAAGATAATCGACGCACACCCGTTCGATCGGCTGGGTAAACCCTTCCATGTAGGACAGGATGTAGTCGACGACTTCCCGCATCAGTTGGAAATTCGGGCGCTCCCCTTTGTCCAGGGTTTTATACTTAAGCTGCAAAACGTGCAGAATACGCGCCATATTGGCATGATCTTGACGTAGTTGACTTAACATCGAATCATCTCCTTTCTCAACTCATGCCGCTCGACTGGCTTCAGCCACTCAGTGACACATAATGCTGATGGTCTGATAGGCGAGTGCCAATGCCTAAGGTAGCCCGCTATGTAGGCTATTACCACAGGCAGCGCCTAAAAAGGCGGTTGTTCTACGGAGTTTCTCATGGATCTTTTTAGTCGCGCCACCCCTCACGACCAAGCGCCGCTGGCATTTCGGATGCGCCCGCGCAATATGGACGACTATGTTGGCCAACAAGCTTTGGTCTCAGCCGGAAAACCCCTGCGACGCATGGTGGAAACCGGTGTTATCCGCTCCATGATTCTATGGGGACCACCAGGCGTAGGCAAAACGACCCTGGCCGAGATACTCGCAGCCGAGTCTGGTGCGCATCTGGAGCATCTAAGTGCCGTGATGGCGGGGGTCAAGGAGCTGCGCGCCGTGGTGGAGCGCGCCCAGGCTCTCGCACCCACGCCGATCCTGCTGTTTCTCGACGAGATTCATCGGCTCAACAAAAGCCAGCAGGATGCCCTCTTGCCCCATGTAGAATCTGGGCTGGTTACCTTGATCGGCGCGACGACCGAGAACCCTTCCTTTGAAGTCAACTCCGCCTTGCTTTCGCGAGCCAGGGTCTATGTGTTGAAGCCGCTGAGTGATACTGAGCTGGTCGAGGTAATGTATCGAGCCTTACATGACCCAGCCCGCGGGCTGGGAAGCAGGTCAATTCAGGTAGATGAAGAGATATTGCGTGTATTGGCGCACGCCAGTGCCGGCGATGCCAGGCGTGCCTTGGGATTACTTGAAACCGCCTGTGATTTCACTCAACAGCAAAACGGCCGGGAAGTACTTAGCCAAGAGGCGCTGGCCGATGTACTGGGCCATCAGGCTGGCGCCTTCGATAAACAGGGCGATGTCTACTACGACCTGCTTTCGGCGATTCACAAGTCCGTGCGTTCCTCACGTCCGGATGCAGCACTGCTTTACATGGCCCGGTTCATGCAGGGCGGCGGCGACCCTTTGGACGTGGTACGCCGCTTGGCAGCCATCGCCTCGGAAGACGTCGGCAATGCCGACCCACGCGCCCTACCCTTGGTCATGGCCGCCTGGGATGCCTATTTACGTTTAGGCGATTACGAGGGCCAGCGCGCCTTGGCTCAGGCGGCGATTCACTTGGCGGTAGCCCCCAAAAGCAACCGTATCGATAGCGCCTGGAAAGCGGCCAATGCCTTTGTCAGGCAACAGCCGCAACTGGAAGTCCCTACGTACTTACGCAATGCCCCAACGGCGCTGATGAAAACCCTAGGGCATGGCCAAGGCTATCGCTACGCTCACAACGAACCCGGAGGCTACCCGGCGGGCAGTGAACATGATTGCTGGCCGGACGCACTACCTCATGAGCAGTTCTACCAGCCAAGCGATTTGGGACAGGAAAAGCGCTTCGCCGAAATTATGGCCTGGCGAGCCAGGCAGGATGACGAAGCGGGTCAAAAAGGGTGAATCACAAGAGATTGAATCAATAGGTGTCGCGAATTACATCGACCCCATCTGGCACGCTAAAAATGAAACGTTCAGGATCAATATAACGGTTGTAGTCGATATCGCTGAAAGTGATGGCCGTGCGCTGACCGGTGCTATCGGTCATCAACAGACGCGTCAAGATATCGTCATCGAAGAACATGGTGAGTTCTTCAAACAGGGTATCAGCTCCCATAGGTACCAACGTGAACACATCGCGGCCTTCTTCCCGGTTATGGAACACTTCATAGTTTTCCGTGAGCTCAGAACTACTGCCGGAAAGTAACAGTGCCGGGGTATGGGTCACACGCTGATCCACTGCCTGAACGGTCACCTGCTCCAGGTCCGGGTCATACATGTACACTTCATCGCCGGTCGAGACCACCACTTGAGAATAAGGCGCTTCCACTTCCCAGCGCAGAAGTCCGGGACGAGCCAGCCACATTTCACCTTGCGCTTCCTGGAGGCGTTCACCGGCACTGTCCAGAATCAACTGTTCGAAATCCGCGTGATAGGTTTCCAGCGGGTCGAGACGCTCGGTCAACATTTGCCCGGCATCGGCCCAAGCCATCGGTGCCATCATCACCCCTGCCACTGCCGTGATCAGGGTGGCGTAGTGCTTGTATCCCTTCTGGGCGGTTACTTTCATGGCTAACTCCCTTGGCACTCTGTGCCTTGATTATTCAACTGGCTATTCAACGAATCACGTTGAAATCCGAAGACCTACTCAAGAACTTATTCAGTAATTTGCTCAGTAACTTACTCACTAAGACGACAAAAGCGCCGCCGGGTTTCCTGACCGGCGACGCTTTCACGTTTCATGCACGATTGTCACATGAAAGACTGCTCCATGAGTGACCAGTTTAATGACCCACAGGCGGTGGCGCTAACACTTCCCGCGCGCCATTGGTTCCCATTGAAGTCACCACACCCGCGCTTTCCATGGCTTCCACCAATCTGGCCGCCCGGTTGTAACCGATCTTGAATCGCCTCTGTACTGCGGAAATCGACGCACGCCGGGTTTCCGTCACAAACTGCACGGCTTCATCGTAAAGCGCATCCTTTTCCGCGTCGTCGCCGTCCACACCCTCGGCCTCCAGGCCAGTCAAGGCATCGGCGGAAACCCCTCCTGAAAGAATTTCCTCGACGAATTCCGGTTCGCCGCGCCGCTTCCAGTCATCCACCACGCGATGGACTTCATCATCATCGACAAAGGCACCGTGGATACGATTGGGGGGACCTGAGCCCGCAGGCAAATACAGCATGTCACCATGGCCCAGCAAGCTTTCCGCCCCGCCCTGATCCAGGATGGTGCGCGAATCGATCCGCGACGACACCTGAAATGCCATGCGCGATGGAATGTTGGCCTTGATCAAGCCGGTTACTACGTCCACCGAGGGGCGCTGCGTGGCCAGAATCAGATGTATCCCGGCGGCACGTGCTTTTTGTGCCAGCCGCGCAATGAGCTCTTCGACCTTCTTGCCCACGATCATGAACATATCGGCGAACTCATCAATCACCACCACGATATACGGCAGTTTCTCGAGAATCGGCGGTGTCTGGTGCATTTCCCAGGGCTGAGGCTCCCATAAGGGATCCGCCACCTGGGCACCGGCTTGCTTGGCTTCGTCCAGACGCGCATTGAAACCCGCAATGTTGCGCACGCCCATGGCCGCCATCAACTTGTAGCGTCGCTCCATTTCTGCCACACACCAGCGCAAGGCATTGGCCGCTTCCTTCATGTCGGTGACCACCGGCGCCAGCAAATGCGGTATGCCGTCATAAACCGACAGTTCCAGCATCTTGGGGTCGACCATGATCAGCTTGAGTTCATCCGGGGTGGCCTTGAGCAACATGGAAATCAACATGGCGTTGACCCCGACGGATTTACCCGAGCCCGTGGTGCCGGCGACCAAAAGGTGTGGCATCTTCCCAAGGTTGGCGACAACCGGTCCACCGCCGATGTCCTGGCCCAACGCCATGGTCAACGGGGAGGTTTCCTGTTGATAGCGCTCGGAGTCGATCACTTCGCGCAGGCGGATCATCGCCCGGTGCGGGTTGGGAATTTCGATCCCCACCGTGGGTCGCCCTGGAATCACCTCCACCACGCGCACGCTCTTTACCATCAAGGAGCGTGCCAGATCCTTGGCCAGGTTGCTGATTTTGGAAACCTTGACCCCGGCGGCGGGCTTGATTTCAAAACGGGTAATCACCGGCCCAGGCCAGGTATCCACCACTTCGGCCTTGACCCCGTATTCCCGCAGCCTGACCTCCAGCAGCTCGGCCATATCCGCCAATTGCTGCTCGGTGTAGTTGGGCTGGTGCGGCGTCGGTGGGGTGAGCAATCGCAGGCTGGGCAGCTCACCTTCAGGCTCGGGCATATCTTCGAATACCGGACGCTGACTCTGCAGGTGCTCTACGGTCCATAGCGCAGGCTCATCCCCGCTATTCGCCGTTGGCGCTACCTCTTCCGTGGCCTCTCGCTCGGGCGCTTCGGGAATGGAAACCTCGGGAGGAGACACATGACGCTCTTCCTGGCGTGGCTCCTCAAGCGGCTTCTCTCGCGGTGCTGCCGGAATTTGCCGAAAAGTGGGCAGGGGCTCAGGCTCCTCGTCGTCCCATACCGGTTCGGGTACCACTTCCGGGACCCTCTCGCGTTCCAAGGGTTTTTTTGGGATATCGGCTGGCGGAAGTGGCGCCTCTGCAGGCGGAGATACTGAAGCTGGCTGTGGCGCGGGCGCGGGCGCTGGCTTAAGCTCCGGTTCAGGCTTAAGTTCTGGCTCTGCTGGCACAGGGTCCGGCTCGACCGCTTGCTGTTGTTCTTTTTTGGGTTCGGATTCCTGCGGGGTAGCGGGTTCATTGTCAGGCTCGGCCGTCCATGCCGATAGGCTAGGCTCCTTGCGTGACGAAACCGGCTCAGGCTTGACTACCGGCGCCGGCTTGAGCGTTTCTTCTTCGGCTGCCTCCCAAGGAATCGTTGTTTCCTTTGCCGATTGCTCCCCTTCTGCCGTTCGATCAGCCTCATTCGAGCCGGCCGCAGTGCCAAGGCTGGGTTCACGGCGGCTTGCAGTGCTGGCACTAGGGTTGTCCTGAGAGTATGGCGTAACGGGGCTTTCCGGCGCAGCCTGGCGTACGGCATCATTCTTGCTAACCGCCGTTTCAGCTGTGGCACCCTCGGCAGCAAACGTTGAGTGATGCGCTGGTTTGGCCGGGCGATTGTTGCGTTTTGCTTTCAACCAACCACCCAAACGATAGGCCTGGCTACCCAGCTTGTCGGCAACCGTTAACCAGGACATGCCGGTAAACAGCGGAAAACCGCTCAAGATGAATGCCACCGCTACCAGGCCGACACCGCCACTGCCCAGCAACGGCAATAGAGCACTGACCAGTCCTTCGCCGAGAATCCCGCCGGAAGCATAAGGCAGAGAGCTTTCCGGGTGATAGAAATGCAAGGCCCCGAGCGTGGTCGTGCCCAGAATCAGCAACAGCAAGCCGCCGGCATGTACCGCAATCGACACCGGGTCCACGTCGAAACGTACCTGCCGGGAGCGAATCAACCACCAGGCCGCAAATCCCAGCATGCCAGGCCACCAAAGCGCACTGGCGCCGAATAGTGAATACAGCACATCGGCAAGCCAGGCGCCAATGCTACCCATCCAGTTTTCGACCGTCGTTTCCGGGCCACGATGCGACCAACCAGGATCCGTGGATTGATAACTGAACAATGCCAACAGGAGGAAGGTACATAACGCCAGCAATACCACCACCACGCCTTCGCGTACGGAGCCTTGCAACTTCAACCCCATACGGCGCGCCTTTTCCCTGGCGGCATTGACCCGCGGCGAAGCCACCTTAGTTTGCGGCTTGCGCTGGGTACCGCCACGTCCGGTTGATTGTCCAGTCCGCCTGTTTGCAGCTTTATCGAGTTTCAAGCGACCTCTCCCTTTGCACCCAGAGGGTGTCTTTATACTCTGTCTTTCATACTCAGGCTTTCTACAAGTTCTTTATACGCGAACTTCATACTCTGTTGCGAGAATGCATCATACCGAGCATCCTGAGCTCGTCACAGGGCTTCTCGCGAACCATCACCGACAGGAATTGGCAATGTTACCTTGGTTACCCTCCGCTCATGCTGCTTTCCCGCCTGTGGCCCTGGCGATGGACTCGCCTAACGGTTTACTCGCTGCAGGTGGAGAGCTTACCCCGGCGTGGCTGGTACAAGCCTACCGACAAGGTATCTTCCCTTGGTATAGTGAAGGTGACCCCATTTTATGGTGGAGCCCCAACCCCCGGATGGTCTTGTTCCCCGGGGACTTCAAATGTCGACGCAGCTTGGCCAAGCGTTTGCGTAACGGTGGGTTCAGCATCAGCGTAGACCAACATTTTCATGAGGTGGTTGACGCCTGCGCGGCGCCTCGTCAGGGTGAGCCCGGCACTTGGATCACCGCCGAGATGAAAGCCGCCTATGCTCGGTTGCACAGCTTGGGTATCGCTCATAGCATCGAGGTGCATCACAACCAGCGCTTGGTGGGTGGCTTGTATGGTCTGGCGATGGGGCCGGTCTTTTTCGGAGAATCGATGTTTTCTGAGGTGCCGGATGCCTCCAAAGCGGCTCTGGCGCATTTGGCCGACGCCATGGTCAGACAGGGAGGCAACTTGATTGACTGTCAAATGCACACCCCGCATCTGGCCAGTTTGGGGGCAACGACTATCGCTCGCCCGACGTTCATCAACTATCTTGAAAACTGGTTGCCCGATAACGCTTTCGAGGTAACCAATCAACCTGATGACCCCCCTGTGGTTCCTCCATCACCTTGGCTCGATGCTATCGGCCGCACTGATGACGAAGGCGCCAGCTAATTCACAAGGAGGCAAGCCGTGAGCAGTAACGCTCCCCGGAAGCCGGTGCGGGATTTGCGCTTCTTCCTCACCGTGCCCCATGCCTGTAGCTACCTCGAAGACCGGGAAGCCACTACGTTGTTTCTCGACCCCCAGGAATCGCCAGTACCGGGTGTTTACGATTCGCTTTCATTGCTCGGTTTTCGTCGCAGTGGCCGCCATCTATATCGGCCTCATTGCGATGGCTGCAATGCGTGTCGTTCCGTTCGCATTCCCGTGGATAAATTCACTCCCAACCGCACCCAACGCAAACTGCAACAGCGCAACCAGGACGTGACCGTCACGCTAAAGCCCGCTCGCTTCGAGCCTGCGCATTACGCACTGTATGCCGCCTATGTCGGCCAGCGCCATGCCGATGGCGACATGTACCCCCCCAGCGAAGAGCAATACCGTACATTTTTAACGCTGAACGAATCTTATGCCCAGTTGATGGAAATGCATTGTGGCGATGCGTTGGTGGCCGTCGCCGCCTTCGACCAGCTGGAGCACGGATTATCGGCGATTTATACCTTTTTCGCCACGGAACCCGCCTATGAGCGTCGTTCCCTGGGTACCTTTGCCATTCTCAAGCTGATCGAGCTGGCTCAGAAAAAACAATTACCCCATCTATACTTGGGTTACTGGATCGAAGAATGTCGCAAGATGCGCTACAAACAGACTTTTTCGCCGCTGGAAGTGCTCGACGGTCGTCATTGGCGACAATTAATCCTCCAATGAGCACGGCTTTTTTGCCTTGACGACGGGCTTACGGCACAATATAGCGCTGTTTCCCGGCGTGCTGATAATTCAGCTCGCCAGAAGACCTCTGAATGTCTCTGTTTTTTATCAAGTGAGGAACTGCCTATATGGCACGCGAAGATCATATTGAAATGGAAGGCGTCATCGTCGATACCCTTCCCAACACCATGTTTCGTGTCGAGCTGGAAAACGGCCACGTGGTCACGGCACATATCTCTGGCAAAATGCGCAAGAACTACATTCGCATTCTGACCGGCGACAAGGTCAAGGTAGAACTGACGCCTTACGACCTGTCCAAGGGACGTATCGTCTACCGCTCACGCTGAGCCGCCCCCTCCTGTCGACGGATTCTCCCCCGCCAGACACAACAACGCCCCGTCCATGGACAGGGCGCTGTCTTTTAGCGTCCGCTAACCCGTTTAGGGCGCGTCAGCCATTTCCGATTCGGTGGAGAGTGTCAGCTCGTTATCTTCCAAGCCGATATGCACAATCCCGCCGTGCTCGGCAAGTTCGCCGAACAGAATCATTTCGGCCAGAGGCTTCTTGAGTTTTTCCTGAATCAGTCGAGCCATCGGCCGTGCACCCATATCCGGGTCATAGCCTTTTTCCGCCAGCCAATCACGCGCTGCAGCATCCACGTCCAGCTGGACGCGTTTCTCGTCCAACTGCGCCTGCAGTTCGATCAGGAACTTATCAACGACGTTGCGCACCACCGAGGTAGGCAAGGAATGGAACTGAATGATGCTATCCAGACGGTTGCGGAACTCGGGTGAGAACGTCTTGCGAATGACTTCCATTGCATCGGTGGAATGATCCTGATGCTGGAAACCGATCGAACGGCGGGATGCCTGTTCGGCCCCAGCATTCGAGGTCATTATCACGATGACATGGCGGAAATCTGCTTCACGACCGTTATTGTCGGTCAGACGGCCGTGATCCATGACCTGCAGCAGCAGATTGAAGACCTCGGGATGCGCCTTTTCGACCTCATCCAGCAACAACACGCAATGCGGCTGCTTGGTGATGGCTTCGGTGAGCAAACCGCCCTGGTCGTACCCCACATAGCCTGGGGGTGCGCCGATCAAGCGGGAGACCGTATGGCGCTCCATGTACTCGGACATATCAAAACGTACCAGTTCGATACCCATGATATGGGCCAACTGCCTGGCCACTTCGGTCTTGCCCACACCGGTCGGACCGGCAAACAGGAAGCTGCCCACTGGCTTGTCGGGAGATTTGAGTCCGGCACGCGAGAGCTTGATCGCCGCTGCCAGGCTGTCGATCGCTTCATCCTGGCCGAACACCAGCATTTTCAAGTCACGGTCGAGTTTTTCCAGCAACTTGCGATCCGAACTGGAGACACTCTTCGGTGGAATACGGGCAATCGATGCCACGACGGCCTCGACTTGATCCACGTCGATAGTGTCAACGCGCACTTCCGGAGGAAGCATGCGCTGATGCGCACCAGCTTCGTCAATCACATCAATGGCCTTATCGGGCAGATGACGGTCATTGATATAACGATCGGCCAGACGCGCCGCACTTTCCAGGGCACTGTCGGTGTACTTCAGCTGATGATGCTCTTCAAAGCGTGAACGCAGCCCCTTGAGAATGCGAATGGTGTCGTCCACTGACGGCGCCATTACATCCACCTTCTGGAAGCGCCGGGCAAGCGCTCGATCTTTCTCGAAAATCCCGCGGAATTCCTGAAAGGTAGTCGACCCGATGCAACGTAGATCACCGGAAGACAGCAACGGCTTGAGCAGATTCGAGGCATCCATCACCCCACCGGAAGCGGCACCCGCCCCGATGACCGTATGAATTTCATCGATAAACAGCACGGCATGGGGTTGCTTCTTGAGCTCGCCCAGCAGACTCTTCAAGCGTTTTTCGAAATCACCACGATATTTGGTACCGGCAAGTAATGCGCCCATATCCAGCGCATAAACCACGGCATCGGCGATCACATCGGGGACATCTTCTTCCACGATCCGCTTGGCCAATCCTTCGGCGATGGCCGTCTTGCCCACGCCGGCCTCACCCACCAATAATGGGTTGTTCTTGCGCCGACGGGCGAGAATCTGGACCACCCGCTCAAGCTCATGGTCACGGCCGATCAAAGGATCTATCTTGCCCAGCCGGGCCTGTTCGTTGAGGTTGGTCGCATAACCGGTAAGCGGATGTGCCGCCCCATCCGCCGTACCTTCTTCGGCATCTTCCGCTTCGGGGGAAGGCTGTGAAGGCGAGGGGCCATGACCGGCAACCTTGGAAATGCCATGAGCGATATAATTTACCGCATCCACGCGAGCAACGTTCTGTTGCTTGAGGAAGTATACCGCCTGGCTTTCCTGCTCGGAAAAGATCGCGACCAGCACATTGGCCCCATTCACTTCACTTTTACCGGAAGATTGCACATGAAAAACGGCACGTTGCAAAACACGCTGAAAGCCCAGTGTTGGCTGAGTTTCTCGATCTCCCTGGTCATCAGGAATCAACGGCGTGGTCGAATTGATGAAGTCCTGTAAGTCGGACCGCAATTTATCGAGATTCGCCCCGCAGGCCTTCAGTACATCCGCAGCGGAAGCGTTATCCAGAAGCGCCAGCAGCAGGTGTTCAACGGTCATGAACTCGTGGCGCTTGGAGCGTGCCACGGTAAAGGCCGTGTTCAGGGTCATTTCAAGTTCTTTACTAAGCATGGCAGTCCCCTTTTGGCTACCTAGGACTCGTCGCCCCCTAGGGCTTGCGTCGAATCTGTGTCGCCTGACATCTTCAACATCAGGTACAAAGCGCGTGGTTGCAAGTATCGTCGCCAATTTTTTGGTCGATGTCGTCAATCAGTGGCTTCGATATCGCACATCAATGGATGTTCGCACTCACGAGCGTACTCGTTGACCTGATAACTTTTGGTTTCGGCGATATCTCGGGTAAATACACCGCAAGTCGCCTTGCCTTGGGTATGCACCGCCAACATCACTTGTACGGCGGATTCATTATCCATATGAAAAAAGCTTTGCAGCACTTCCACTACAAATTCCATGGGCGTGTAGTCATCGTTATGCAATATGACTTTATAAAGAGGCGGTTGCGCCAATGCCGGTTCAGCCGTCTGAACCGTTACGTCGTCACCTTCTTCCGGTTGCCCGGGACGCGTCATTCCCGCTACTTCCAGCATTGATTCCCTACCTGCACTCATTCTGATTACATTGAACATAAAAGGCACTGTCGATTTACTCAAGTCAGACTGGCGCGGATCTCTCAACGCTATAAGACGTCACCAAGACTCAAGGGTTCATTGAATTTCCAATTCAGCATAGCGTAAAACGCAAAAACCCCCGCCCGCAGGCGCGGGCGAGGGTTTTTGCCAGCGACAATAAATTACATATTGTCAGCGACAGCCTGGCCAAACTCGGAGCATTTCAGCAGCTTGGCATCATCCATCAGGCGATGGAAGTCATAGGTGACTTCGCCCTTGGAAATGGCTTTTTCAACACCCTTGAGCACCAGGTCAGCGGCTTCGACCCAACCCATGTGACGCAGCATCATTTCGGCGGAGAGAATCAGCGAGCCCGGGTTGACCTTGTCTTGGCCGGCATACTTCGGCGCGGTGCCGTGAGTCGCCTCGAACATGGCCACGTCGTCGGATAGGTTGGCGCCCGGGGCGATACCGATACCGCCCACTTCCGCCGCCAGAGCGTCGGAGAGGTAATCACCGTTCAGGTTCAGGGTGGCGATGACGTCATACTCGGCCGGACGCAGCAGGATTTGCTGCAGCATGGCGTCGGCGATCACGTCCTTGACCACGATATTCTTGCCGGTCTTGGGGTTCTTGAACTGCATCCAGGGGCCGCCGTCGAGCAGCTCGGCACCGAATTCGTTCTTGGCAAGCTCATAGCCCCAATCCTTGAAGGCACCTTCGGTGAACTTCATGATGTTGCCCTTGTGCACCAGGGTCAGCGACTCACGGTCGTTGTCCACAGTGTACTGCAGGGCCTGACGCACCAGACGCTCGGTACCTTCCTTGGAAACCGGCTTGACACCGATACCGCAGTCTTGCGGGAAGCGAATGTTGGTAACACCCATTTCTTCACGCAGGAACTTGATGACCTTGTCGGCTTCCGGGGTACCTGCCTTCCACTCGATACCGGCATAGATGTCTTCGGAGTTTTCACGAAAGATCACCATGTCGACATCGGCCGGCTTCTTGACCGGGCTGGGCACGCCTTCGAACCAACGTACCGGACGCTGGCAGACATACAGGTCGAGTTTCTGGCGCAGGGCCACGTTCAAGGAACGAATGCCGCCACCTACCGGCGTGGTCAGCGGTCCCTTGATGGAAACCACGTAATCCTTCACTGCTTGCAGAGTTTCTTCGGGCAGCCAGGTATCAGGTGTGTATACCTGAGTGGCTTTTTCACCGGCGTAAACTTCCATCCAGTGAATCTTGCGCTCGCCGTTGTAAGCCTTCTGTACGGCAGCGTCGATGGCAATTTTCATGGCCGGCGTGACGTCGGCGCCGATGCCGTCACCTTCGATGAACGGGATGATCGGTTCATTCGGCACATTCAAGCTGGTGTCGGCATTGACGGTGATCTTTTCGCCGCTGTCAGGAACGACAATTTTCTGAAAACCCATAGAGAACTCCCCTGTTTGGTCTGTTCGTTGGAGCGCGAAGTATAGCATCTCACCCGCGCTGCGGAGTAGCCTTAGCACAGTCAACCGGTCTAAAGTCGGCCACTACTATAGTTTAACCAAGGGTCATCCAACCCCCATGAGCGACCTGTATTTACTGCATAAACCTTATCGCGTTCTGTCCCAGTTCAGTGACCGCGAAGGACGCCGCACCCTTTCCGAATTTATTGATATAAAGGATATTTACCCTGCGGGCCGCCTCGATTACGACTCAGAAGGACTGCTTTTGCTCAGCGCTGACGGCGGGCTGATTCACCGCATCGCGCATCCTCGCCATAAACAGCCTAAAACCTACTGGGTCCAGGTAGAGGGCTGCCCGGATGAAACGGCACTACAAGCATTACGTAAAGGTATTACCTTGAAGGATGGACCGACTCGCCCGGCCAAAGTGCGCCTGATGTCACCCCCTGCCTTCCCCGAACGCGACCCGCCCATCGACTCCCGGCGGCATCCCGACACCGCCTGGCTGGAGCTTACGATCAGTGAAGGCCGCAACCGTCAGGTAAGGCGCATGACCGCCCACGTCGGTTTTCCGACACTCCGTTTGATCAGAGCCGCCATCGGCGCTTGGCGACTGGATGACCTGGCGCCGGGAGAGTGGCGTCGAGAGACCTTGCATGCCCCCCAGCCTGCCACACCACGTTCACGCACTAAGAGGTCCTGATGGAACATTATTCTCCGCACGTGACGGTCGCCTGCGTCATCGAACGTCAGGGACGCTACCTGATGGTCGAGGAACATCGTGGCGGCCCGCTCACATGTTTCAACCAACCGGCGGGGCATGTGGAGCCCGGCGAAGGTCCCATGGCGGCCATCAGGCGTGAGGTGGAAGAGGAAACCGCCTGGCAAATTCAGTTGACCGGCTACCTGGGGTTGTATGTGTTTCAAAGCGCGGAGGGCTTGACGTTTTACAGCCATGGTTTCGCGGCCCAGCCCAAGACGTACCTAGCCACACCCCTTGACGGCGACATTCACGCCACCCATTGGTTGACACTCGAAGAACTGGCTGCTCATGAGCATGCGCAGCGGTTGCGCAGTCCCTTGGTCATGCAGCGCTTGCATGACATGCGTGCCGGGCGCCTCTTTCCGCTGAGCGTTATCCACGAGTAACCGCGCAACACTCGAAGCGATGTGGCCGCATCGTGTATAATCGCCAGCCATCTGCAGACCACTTCAACCGAGGATGGCAATGACATCCACCACTGGCAAGGTGATCGTCGGCATGTCCGGCGGCGTCGACTCTTCCGTGTCCGCCCTGTTGCTGTTGCAGCAGGGCTATCACGTCGAAGGCCTGTTCATGAAGAACTGGGACGAGGACGACGGCACCGAGTACTGTACGGCCAAGGACGATCTCGCCGATGCCCAAGCGGTATGCGACAAGCTTGGCATTCCCTTGCATACGGCCAATTTTGCTGCCGAATACTGGGATAATGTCTTCGAGCACTTTCTCGCCGAGTACAAGGCCGGGCGCACGCCCAATCCCGATATCCTGTGCAATCGCGAAATCAAGTTCAAAGTATTTATCGAATACGCCGAAATGCTGGGAGCCGAGAAGATCGCCACCGGCCATTATGTGCGTCAGGGGCTGGCAAGCCAAGGCACGGACGAGGTTCGCCCCCGCCTGCTCAAAGGACTCGACCCCAACAAGGATCAGAGTTATTTCCTGCACGCCGTGCCCGAAGCGGCTATCGCCAGAACTCTGTTCCCGGTGGGCGAGCTGGAAAAACCCGCGGTACGCGAGCTTGCCGAACGTCATGACCTGGTGACGGCCAAGAAGAAGGATTCCACCGGCATCTGCTTTATCGGCGAGCGCCGCTTTCGTGACTTTCTGCAACAGTACCTGCCCGCACAACCGGGCAAGATCGAAACGCCCGATGGCCAGGTGATCGGTGAGCACATGGGGCTGATGTACTACACCTTGGGCCAACGCCAGGGCCTGGGCATTGGCGGTCTGGCCGATTACTCGGAAGACCCCTGGTACGTGGCGGTCAAGGATCTTGAACGCAATGTACTGGTGGCCGTTCAAGGCAAGCATCACCCCCTGCTCTATACCGATTCATTGGCGACCGAAGCCATGGACTGGATTGCCGGCAAGCCTCCCGTTCACAAGGGGCGTTTCACCGCCAAGACCCGCTATCGCCAGAACGATGTACCCTGCACGCTACGTACCCGCGACGACGGCGGTGTCGAGGTACATTTCGACACCCCGCAACGCGCCGTCACTCCCGGGCAATCACTGGTCATCTATGATGGTGAAATATGCTTGGGTGGCGGTGTGATTCGAGATACCTGGAATGCCCTGGAGTCAATCGCATGAATTCTCCCACTCCGATTCATCGCGCTCCTGATTCCCCGGCAACGCGTCAGGCACTGGCATTGGCCGGCGTCTTCCAGGCAGCCAGCCTGGTCGATGAACTGGCGCACACCGGCCAGGTTGACCAACGTGCCTGGGATACCCTGATTCGCGCCACCGTCGACACCAACCCGGAAAATTTCGAAGCGATCTACGGCGGGCATCCCAACAACCTGCGGCGCGGCCTGGAAACACTCGAAGCCCTGGTCGGGCGCAAGCAAGCCAATCCGGTGGTGCTGCGCTACGGTTTTTCGCTGTTATTGCTGACCAACAAGCTGCGCGCCAACACCGATATGCTCGACACCCTGGGCCGGAAGCTCAGCCATATTCAAGGCCAGGCCGAGCATTTCGGCGCTACCCATGAAAATGTGATTGCCAGCCTGGGCGAGGCCTACCAGGAAACCATTTCAACCTTCAAGACCCGCGTTGTGGTGCAGGGCGATCCCTCTCTCTTGCAAAGCCGCATGATGCCCGAGCGTGTGCGCGCCTGCTTGCTTTCCGGCATCCGCTTCGGCCTCTTGTGGCATCAGCAAGGCGGCCGTCGCTGGAAGCTGATATTCCAGCGCAAGGCCCTGCGCACCGCTCTGGATAGCTTGAGCTGAGCGCCCGTCACGCCTACCGCCATACCTGCGCCGACTTCTTCGCCGCTTCACTTGATCACGATCGACCTGGAACCCATGCCATGCAACTTTCCGCTCTTACCGCCCTGTCCCCCGTCGATGGCCGCTACGGCGCCAAAGCCGCTTCTCTGCGTGAACATTTCAGCGAATTCGGGCTGATTCGTGCCCGTGTGATCGTCGAGGTGCGCTGGTTACAGCGCCTGGCCGAACATCCGCAAATCCTCGAAGTGCCCCCGTTTTCCGCCCAGGCCACGGCATTTCTGGAAGCGCTGCTGCGGGACTTTTCCGTGGAAGACGCCGAACGCATCAAGGATATCGAGCGCACCACCAACCACGACGTCAAGGCGGTGGAGTATTTTCTCAAGGAACGCATCGAACCCCAGGCCGAACTCAATGCGGTCACCGAGTTCATTCACTTCGCCTGCACCAGCGAAGACATCAACAATCTTTCCTATGGGGTAATGCTCAGCGACGGCCTCAAGGCCTTGCTGCCCGGCATGCACCAGATGGCGGATGCGATCGGCGCACTGGCCGATGTCCATGCCGCCGAACCGATGCTTTCGCGCACCCATGGCCAAACCGCCACGCCCACCACGCTGGGCAAGGAAATGGCCAACGTCGCCTATCGCCTGAAGCGTCAGCTCAAGCAGATTGAAGCCGTGGAAATCCTGGGCAAGATCAACGGCGCGGTGGGCAACTACAACGCCCACTTGACCACCTATCCGGAGGTCGATTGGCAAGCCAACGCCCAAACCTTCGTCGAGGGCCTGGAACTTGCCTTCAACCCCTATACCACTCAGATCGAACCGCATGATTATGTGGCGGAACTGTTCGATGCGATGTGTCGCTTCAACACCATCCTGATCGATTTCGACCGCGATGTGTGGGGCTATATTTCGCTGGGTTATTTCAAGCAGAAGACCGTGGAAGGCGAAATCGGCTCATCGACCATGCCGCACAAGGTCAACCCCATCGATTTCGAGAACTCCGAAGGCAACCTGGGGCTGGCCAACGCGATACTCGGCCATCTGGCGCAGAAACTGCCCATCTCACGCTGGCAGCGCGACCTGACCGACTCCACCGTGCTGCGCAACCTGGGCGTCGGCCTGGCGTATGGCCTGATTGCCTATCAAGCCAGCCTCAAGGGCATCAGCAAGCTGGAAGCCAACCCGGAACGCCTGGCAAGCGACCTGGACAACAGCTGGGAAGTGCTCGCCGAACCCATCCAGACCGTCATGCGCCGCTACGGCATTGAAAAACCCTATGAAAAACTCAAGGAACTGACTCGCGGCAAGCGAATCGATCAAGCGGGTTTCGCCGCCTTCATCGACACCCTGGAGCTGCCTTCGGCGGTCAAGACCGACCTCAAGGCATTGACGCCTGCCAGCTATATCGGTAACGCCGAAGAGCAGGCGCGGGCATTGTCGAGCCGAATCGCGTCTCTGTAGTTTTCTGTCAAAGCGTCGTTTCGACCGAATGACTTTCATCGCCATTACCGAGGGCAGCGCCATGCGCCACCGCGAGCCACCACCGTCTCTACTGGGCGATCTTACGCCCGCCGATTTTCTGGCCCATTACTGGCAACAGAAGCCGCTGCTGATTCGCGGTGCCTTGCCTGATTTCATCAGCCCTATCGATCCCGATGAACTGGCCGGTCTGGCTTGCGAAGACGGTATCGAAGCCCGCCTGGTTGAAAAAAACGGGCCCGAAGGCCCCTGGCAGATCAGCCATGGCCCCTTGGATGAAGCCACCTTCGCCCGGCTGCCCGAACAGGACTGGACGCTGCTGGTGCAAGCGGTTGACCACTACGTGCCGGAAGTGGCCGCTCTGCTCGAGCATTTCACCTTTTTGCCCCGCTGGCGGGCGGACGATATCATGATCAGCTACGCCCCACCGGGAGGTAGCGTGGGTCCGCATGTCGACCAATACGATGTCTTTTTGCTCCAAGCAAGCGGCCAGCGTCGTTGGCAACTGGGGGGCAAGATAGGCGATGAGGCACCGATCATTGCCGGTATCGACCTGCGTATTCTCGAGCAGTTCGAGATCGAGGCCGGTGCCGACTGGGTGCTCGAACCCGGTGACATGCTCTACCTGCCACCGGCCTGGGCGCATCACGGCGTCAGCCAGTCCGATGACTGCATGACGATCTCGGTAGGCTTTCGCGCTCCCTCAGCGGATGAGGCCATCACGTCCTTCGCCGATTACCTGGGCGAGCAACTTCCGGCTTCACTGCGCTATTCCGATGCCGGCATGGCACCCCCTGCCGACCCCGGCGAAGTGGATGATGCCTCAGTGGAGCGCATGCGCGCATTGATTCTCGACACATTGGACAATCCGACTCAGCTGGCTCAATGGTTCGGCCGGGTAATGACCCAACCCAAGTATGCGGATCAACTGATACCTGCCGACACCCCCACCGATACCGAATCGCTTGTCGCTGAGCTACAAAACGGTGCCGAGCTGATGCGCAGCCTGGGGTCACGCTTCGCCTGGCGCGCCCAGGACGGCCGTGAGGCCACCTTGTTCGTGGATGGTGACGGTATTGCCTGCGCCTTGCCGCTGGCTAAAGCCTTGGCGTCGGACATACCGCTGGATGCAACACTACTCAAGCTTCCCGGCGCACCGGAACTCCTGGCGAACCTGGTCGATCGTGGAAGCCTTTCCTGGCCGGTGGAGGAACTGGAGGAATGAGCCCTACCCTGACTCTTCAAGAGGGCGACTGGGCGAGCCTCGGTGAAGCCGCCGGGGCAATTCGCCGATGTGTCTTCATCGTTGAGCAACAGGTGTCCCAGGAAGAGGAATGGGATGGGCTCGACCCGCACTGCCGTCACTTTTTGGCATATCGCGGCATGCAGGCGCTGGGGGCCGCACGCCTGCTTCCCGACGGTCACATCGGCCGTGTCGCGGTACTCGCGGAAGCGCGTGGCCAGGGGGTGGGGCGAGCATTGATGGAGGCCGCCATTGCCTGCGCTCAGCGCCACGGTCACCGCCGGGTGGTGCTCAGCGCCCAAACCCATGCACTGGCTTTCTACGAGTCCCTCGGCTTCGTCAGCCAAGGCGAAGAATTCCTTGATGCCGGCATTCCCCACTTTGAAATGGTGCGCCCCCTTACCGGTTGATCATCCCACCTCCTTGTTTCCCGCCAGCGAAAAATGACTACAGCAAGTGCGTCGCCAGACCACTTCTGTAGTCAAGCTACAACCATGCCTGCCCCCAACTGCCAATTGTGCCAATTGCCTGCTTCCAGGATAGTGATCACCAACACAGCGTCCTGATCACTGCCAAGGATTCCTTGGTACCCAGACTTTTATACTAGAGACCTTTTTGCTAGAGACAATTCACACCAAGTGGTCGAATCTAGACGCGACTTCGCAGGTGCAGCATAAGACAACGCTCATTTGCCGCAAGAGACATTTGCTATAAAAGACAACGGCAAACGGCTAACACTGAAAACGAAAGGATGGTTCTCATGTCAACACTGCTCGAAGACATCAAGGCAATATCACAATTGCGCGAAGCCCAGGGTGGCAAGTGGGCTAACATCAATCCTGAGCATGCGGCTCGCATGCGTGCTCAAAATCGTTTTCATACCGGCCTGGACATCGCCAAGTACACCGCCAAGATCATGCGTGACGACATGGCGACCTACGACGCCGACACCTCCAAGTACACCCAGTCGCTGGGTTGCTGGCATGGTTTCATCGGCCAGCAGAAGATGATTTCCATCAAGAAACACTTCAACACCACCAAGCGCAGCTATCTCTACCTCTCCGGGTGGATGGTCGCAGCACTGCGCAGCGAGTTCGGCCCGCTTCCCGATCAGTCCATGCATGAAAAGACCTCGGTCGCCTCACTGATCGAAGAGCTTTACACCTTCCTGCGTCAAGCCGATTCCTGGGAACTCAATCACCTCTTCCGTGACCTGGAAGAAGCCCAGAAAGCCGGTGACGAGGCCAAGCAAGAAGAACTGATCAGCAAGATCGACAACCATGAAACGCATATTGTCCCGATCATTGCCGATATCGACGCCGGTTTCGGTAACGCCGAAGCGACTTACCTGCTGGCCAAGAAAATGATCGAAGCCGGTGCCTGCTGTATCCAGCTGGAAAACCAGGTATCCGACGAGAAGCAGTGCGGCCACCAGGCTGGCAAGGTTACCGTCCCGCACGAAGACTTCATCGCCAAGATCAACGCCGTGCGTTATGCCTTCCTCGAGCTGGGTGTGGATGACGGCATCATCGTGGCACGCACCGATTCACTGGGTGCTGGTCTGACACAGAAAATCGCCGTAACCAACGAGCCGGGTGATCTGGGTGACCAATACAACAGCTACCTCGACGGCGATGTCATCGAAAAAGCGGAAGACATCAACAACGGCGACGTGGTGATCAAGCAAGGTGGCAAGCTGGTCAAGCCCAAGCGCCTGGCCTCCGGCCTCTACCAATTCAAGGAAGGGACCGGTGAAGACCGCGTGGTGCTCGACTGCATTACCAGCTTGCAAAACGGCGCTGACCTGCTGTGGATCGAGACCGAGAAGCCTCACGTCGGTCAAATCGCTGCAATGGTCAACCGCATTCGCGAAGTGTGCCCAGACGCCAAACTGGTCTACAACAACTCGCCGTCGTTCAACTGGACACTCAACTTCCGCCAGCAAGTGTTCGATGCATGGGAGCAGAAAGGCAAGGACGTTTCCGCCTACGAGCGAGCCGACCTGATGAACGAAAAGTACGACGATACCGAGCTTGGCAAGGTGGCCGACGACTGGACCGCCAACTTCCAGCGCGACGGCGCACGTGATGCAGGCATCTTCCATCACCTGATCACCCTGCCCACCTACCACACGGCGGCCCTGTCCACCGACAACCTGGCCAAGGGCTACTTCGGCGACGAAGGCATGCTGGCTTACGTTGCCGGCGTGCAGCGCAAGGAAATTCGCCAGGGCATCGCGACCGTCAAGCACCAGGATATGGCCGGCTCCAACATCGGCGATGACCATAAGGAATTCTTCGCCGGTGAAGCGGCGCTCAAGGCAGGTGGCAAAGACAACACCATGAACCAGTTCTAAGCATAGGTTTCAAGAACTGCTTCAAGCACCACCCGAAGGGAGGCCTCAGGCCTCCTTTTTTGCGTGTTATTTGCACCTTGCCCGCTTTTATTTCTTGCTACACTCGCGCTGAATTTACATGATTCGACATGAATGCCGCTTCTCTCGGGAGCTTTTGCATTATCCGCTGGTCTTAATGGCTTAAGTCGCGTATCTTGTTAAAGAACAGCGTTCTATAACTAAGCCCTACTCGAACCCGCTTTGAGTGCACGCCTAAAAATATTCGATAATCGTAAATACACGTCGTGACGTAACTGTCCTGGAGGTTTTGATGAAACGTATTCTCCCTATTGCCGCAATGAGCCTTCTGACACTAGCAGGTTGTGCCAATACAGCCCCTTATTCCGGTGATGTCTACCGTGGCGATCAGGCAAAAACCAGTCAAAGTGTCAGCTACGGCACCGTCGTGGCGGTACGCCCGGTACAAATCCAGGCCGACAGCCGTGCTGGCGGTCTCTTGGGTTCAGGTGGCGGTGCCATCATCGGTGGTTTGCTGGGCAATCAGGTGGGTGGCGGTAGTGGCCGCCAGTTGGCAACTGTCGCCGGCGCCTTGGGTGGCGCTGTCGCGGGTACTGCCGCGGAAGATGCGACTAACCGGGTCAATGCCCTGGAAATGGAAATCCGTCGCGATGACGGTACTGATGTCGTCGTGGTACAACGTGCCGACCATCAATTTCAGCCCGGCCAGCGGGTCCGCTTGATCGGTAGCGGCAGAAACGTCAGCGTAGCCCCTTACTGATCCCACGACACCCAACACCTAAAATTGACCGAAAAAAATGCCCGGGAGCAAAATCCCGGGCATTTTTATTTCTACTTCTGTTTGCATCAGAGTGCCTCGCCAAGTCGAGGCACTGACATCAATGCGTGAACTTGCCGGAAAGCCAGGTCGCAAGCTTGACCGCAATAATCCCGATAATGGCAAGAAGCAACACCACCAGCAGTATATCCACTGGGCGCACAAGGGTAGTGGCGCCGAGAATGGCCAATACTACAGACCACATCAAGCGATTTTCTCCATGGCTTTTAAGCACACCTGGAAGCACTTTATCGAGACCTTGGCTGATGCCTTTATCCCAACGGGCGTAGGTAAAATAGAGAATCAAGGCAAACGCAATTACCCAAATCAATAAGATGGTCATATGAAAGTCTCCGCAAGCAGTTCACTGGACGAGGGGAAAAGATGTGGCATAGGGTATCCCTGCCCGAGCAACGGCGCAACATCGCCGAAAGGCGAGTAAGCCCGGAAATTCTCGTTTCCCCCTGACACAGCCTCTTTCACGCGTTACCATATTGGGACATGCACTCAGCGAAAGGCTATTCCCATGCAAATCGCACAAAACGCAGTCGTCGCGTTTCACTATACCCTCACCAACGATGAAGGTGAGGTATTGGACAGTTCAGAAGGCCGCGAGCCGCTGACTTATCTCCACGGTGCGGGCAACATTATTCCGGGTCTGGAAAAAGAACTGGAAGGACATGAAACTGGTGAGAAGCTCACCGTCAAGGTAACACCGGAAGAAGGCTACGGTGAAGTCCAGACGCAACTGATGCAGGAAGTGCCGCGCGATGCCTTCCAGGGTGTGGAAAGCGTTGAGCCGGGCATGCAGTTTCAGGCGCAGACTCAGGGCGGCCCACTGATGGTCACCGTGACGAAAGTGGAAGGTGATACCGTCCTGGTTGATGGCAACCATCCGCTGGCGGGCCAACATCTCAACTTCGATGTCGAAATTGCCGAGGTGCGTGAAGCTAGCGAAGAAGAAACCGAGCACGGCCATGTGCACGGCGAAGGTGGTGTCGAGCACTGATATCGCAGCCATTGCGCAGCCAGACACAGAAAGGGCGGCCTATCGGCCGCCCTTTTGTCTTTTCTATAGCCATACCTATTGGTTAAGCGTTTTATTGCTTGACCGCTGGCACCCGGCGTTCGAAGCGCCATAGCCCCACGGCGATAACCAACGTCACCGCCAGCAGCAACCAGGAAGCCGTTGCCACGCCTGACCAGCCGGCGTGGCGCCAGAATGGTTCCAGCCAGAACCCGCCCAGACTTGCCCCCACGTAATAGAACACCAGATAAAGTGCCGAGGCACTGCCACGTGCGCCTTGGGCATGACGCCCCACCCAGCCGGAAGCCAATGAATGCGCCAGAAAGAACCCGAACGCATTGATGGTCAGGCCCAGAATAATCAAAGGCAGTGGCTGGGCAAGCGTGATCCCGGTTCCTAGCATCAAGATCACCACACCCGCCATCATGCACAACGAGGGTGACCAGCGCTTCGCCAAGCGCCCTGAAAGCATCGAGCCCAGCGTTCCTCCCAGATATGTCAGGAAGATCAGCCCCAGCCCGCTGGCAGCCAATGCATAAGGCGCCTCTGCCAAGCGAAAGGTGATGTAGCTGTACTGATTGATGAAAATCAGAAAATTGATCCCGCCCAGCAGATAGGCGGCCAACAACACCGGATTGCGTAAATGGCCGCGCAAATCACCCAGCGCCCTATTCAGTTCGAAACGACGCGGAACGAACGCTTGGCTCATGGGCAGCAGGTACCAGAACACCACCCCGCCTACCAGGGTCAGTCCGCCCACGGTGAGAAACCCGGCCATGGGTCCGCCGATTTCCGCCACACTCCCGCCTATCACGCGTCCACTGATGCCTCCCAGCGAATTGGCGGCGATATAAAGCCCCACCGCACTGAGCAGTGCCGGCCGTTCGAACTCATCGGCCATCCAGGCAATCGCCACCGCCGGAAGTCCGCCCAGTACAAACCCCTGCACCAGGCGCAACATCAGCAACGCTTCAAAACTCGGCGCAAATGCCAGCGCCAGTGAACACAACCCCGCCAGCAGCAGGGTCAGACGCATGATGCCTTCACGGCCGATCGCATCCGAGAGGGGACCGAATACCAGCAGCGAAAAAGCCAACGACAGGGTAGCTACCGACATCACCAAATTGACGCCCAGGGTCGAGACTCCGTAAATCTGACGCAGTTCGGGCAAAAGCGGCTGTGGAGCATAGAGATTGATGAATACCAGGAAAGACCCCAGGCAAAGGGCCAGGGTGGCGCGCCACCAGGCGCGACTGTGAGCTTCAATCATGCATATGGCCGGCCGGAGGATTCGTCAAAAAGATTATTGGCTTAGAGCGACGCTCAGCTGTGCAATATGGTTTGGCTCGATAGCACGACGCGACTGCCAGTAATAACGCTGCCAGTAACTGTTGTCCAGCCGCGAAAGGGTAACCCCTCGAGAGGTAGAGGCATGCAGGAAGTGCCCATCACCCACGTAAATACCCACATGGTTGTAGGGGCCGGGAGGACGGAAGAAGACTAGATCGCCTGCCTGAAGCTCTTGGCGGTCGATCTGGTTTCCTTGATGAATTTGTCCTCGGGTCGTACGGGGTAATTCCAAATTGAACATGTCACGATAGATATTGCGTACCAGTGCCGAACAGTCGATGCCTCGGTCGGTGGTGCCGCCGATACGATACGGCGTTCCCGACCAGCGTTGGTGCTGGACCATCAAGGCTTGGCGCACCAGAGTGACAGAGGGTTGTTGCAAACCACGCCCCTGAGCAATGGGATTGTCCACCGGCGACATCCGCGCGCCCCTTGGCGTCGCCATACCCGGCAGCGTCAAAGCAAAATAGTCTCCGGGGGGTTCGATATCGTCTTGGGAGGGGGAGCCGGCACAACCGGCCAGCAAGACCACTACAAGACAGGCGCTGACTGCACGTACTGCTGTCACAGCAGGGTGTGGCGTAGCATCCATGCGCAATATCTCCGATAACCGATTAAAAAAATGAAAAAAATTGAGTAAAAGACGCTGGCGCCACGACTATAGCCGGATTAATCGACGCTGGCGAGACTCAGCCACGTCGATTGTCGGCGGCTCAATGCAAGGTGCGGAAATCTCCCGGCAGCGTATCAATGTGCAGCGGGGCGAAATGGCGTGGCTTGGCACCGGGGAAATCCAGGCTTGTCCAAGCCCCGGCCAAGGGCGGCGCGCCGCTGAGCCATGCGATGAGTGCTTGGCGAAAACCCGCCAGAAAACTTTCACGCTCCGGCGTTTCTCCCATGAAAAAAGAAAATCCGGCATACATGCCCCGCGCATAATCTTCCCAGCCGGCATAGTGATTCGCCGCCAAGGCATAAGCCTTTTCCAGCTGAGCGGCGAACTCGGTTGCCGACAGCCAACCGAGCTGACGCCCGGCGATCGTTAGATCCACCAATTGCGCAACGTCCCAGGCGGCCATATCCACGTCGTTGCACTGATCTTCGTTGTCTCTGATCCGGCAGAGCCGCAGCAGATGATGACGTTCCTCGTCGAGACAGTCTCCCGACTCCATAATGGCGATTTCCGCTTCCAGGCGCTCAGGATTGAGCGTATAGGGCGCGTAATTGATCTGGTATTCTTGACGATCCCCGGACTCTAGCATGAAGGCCAGGAACTCCTTCATTTCCGTGGCACCGTTCAAGCCATAATGTCCGTCCACCCATTCACGAATGGCTTGGCACTCACGTTCGCTTTCAGGCTGTGGCTCGCTCCAGACAGCTGTATTGAGCGGGCCGACCAGCGCCATGGCGGTAAAATGCGACAGACTCGGCCGGGCGCCGGGCTCCTGCCAATCGCCGGGATGCCAGTCCAGCCAATGGAAGATACTCCCCGGGTCTTGCAGGTGCCATTGAAGCTCTTGAATCAACGACGCCTCATCGAGTTCGGGCAGGCAAATTTCCCAAGCAAGCCAAGCTTCCAGCAATCGCCGAGCATCCGGATAAAAGCGGCATAAGCAGCTGCGCAGCGACGTGGAAAACTGATCCAGTTCAGCAGCCTCGAACAGACCGCTATCCATCGACATGTGCAGGTAAAAGGCGAACTTTTCCGCCATATGAATGGTTGCCGCATGGCGACTCACCCCTTTCAGGGCATTGCGCTGACGCAAGTCGTCGGGCATCGGATCGCCAAATAGCGTATGGGAGGCAGGCAGGGCACCATGGGCGGCATCGGCAGCCAACTGATTCAAATGATGCGCCTGGGCCGGCAACCAATAGCGAGCCAGTGATCTCGCGCCTTCTTCGGCATGCAACCCCAGTGTTTCCTGAAGGTATTCAGCCGCATCAGCACGGCGCGCCTCAGGCACCGGTGCGCGGGGATTGGCCTGGCGCAACATCAAATCCGGCTCACGCACGCCTGCCAAGGCCAATAACCAATGGTCAGGGTCGCGTCGCCAGGCGCGCATGGCCTCTTGCGAGGCCTCTCGGGTGGTTGTATCCAGCAGCTCGATCAGGGGAAGGTGCCAAGGGCTAAGCGGGTTCTTGAGCAAGACATCATGACGTAATGCTGCCTTGTGGCGCAGATCCTTGCCTTCGAACAGGCTTTGCCCACGCTGAAAGGCGTTCAGCACTGCATGCCAGTCATGGTAGCGCCGCCCTAGCAAGTCGACGGCGTGGGCGGCAAAGGCATCGGCTTCTTGCTGCGTAAGCCAACCACAGCAGGCTCCCGCCCAGGCCAACTCGACCAGGCGAAGCCAGTCCCAGGCAGCCCACTCCAGTGGCTCACCCTGAGTGACGAATCCATACAGAATCGGCGAATGTGGCTCCTGTGAGGGCATACTTTCCCGCCACGCGCTACGTTGGGACTCATCCAGCGCCACCAACATATCAGCCTCGATATCCCAACGCTGACGGTCGCCTTGAGCTCCCAGCCATAACAAAGCCGTTACTAACTCATCACGGCTTTGTAACTGCCATACCTGCTTTAACCATTCGCAAGCCTCGGGCCAGTCCCTGTCACCTGCGGGGTACACAACTACCGGACGCAACAACGCACATGCACGCCAGCTCTGCTGATCAGGCGTATCAGGCCACAGTGTCGGTGCATTGCCGGCATGCGCCAGCCATTCGATAAGTCGCTCCCAGGTAACACCCTCCCCTTCACGTTCCAAGGTTTCCAGGGCTTCACAGGTTTGTATGAAGCCATCGTCACCTTCGAGCCAGCCGCGTGCATTTCGTGCGCGGCGCAAGGCCTTGAGCCAGTGCTCAAGGCCGCTATATTCACGTGTAATGCGCAGCACGAGCTGCCAGACCCATGCCTTGGCTCGCGGTTCGCTCAGCCAGCCGGCCGCTCCTGCCAGGGCGGTCAATTCCAGCGCAGAGAGCAGTGTCTCGGCATTTGCCTGAGGCGATAAGGAATCCAGGAGTTGGCCAGCCAGGGTTCCCCGGCTGGCCACCTTCAGTTCGACCAGACGTTGCTCGGCGGCCTCGGCGTCCACCACCGTAGGGGGAGGAGTAAATGCCCAGTCGCATAACACCAGCTGCTGGGCCCACCAGGCATTCAGGGGGTCAACCAAGGATCACCTCGAAAAAATACAACCAAGCCGGATGAATACCGGCAGAACGGTATAGTGTAACGGAAAGCAGGCAATAGACGATTATTCTGCCAACTCTTTAACGCTTATCGCAAACAGCCCGGCGCAAGGCCGGGCAAGATATGAAAATGTTTCGGGTTTAAAGAGCTGGGGGTCAGGCTTGCCTGACCTTGCTGATCACCCAAAGCAACACCACCGCCCCCACGATTGCAGTGACCAGCGAGCCGATAAATCCACCGGCTTGTAGCCCCAGCAAGCTGAACAGGAAACCGCCGATCACACCTCCCACGACCCCGACACCGATATTGCCCAGAATACCGAAACCTCCGCCGCGCATGATGTTTCCGGCAATCCAGCCAGCCAACCCACCAATGATCAACCATGCTATCAATCCCATTGCATTCTCCTTGTGTTTTACCTCTTGGTTCAGCTTGCCATACCATAGTGCATAATAACTTTTAGTGCCTAACCATACCTTAGCAGAACGACAGCGTGCGCGAGACATTCGCTCCGCTCGCCCTCACTCAAAGGAGCTTTCATGATCCCCGCCTCGCTCAAGAACTTGCTGAACGCCACCCAAGGACAACGCTCCACGCACTGGGAAGGCCGCGAGGTGGTGCTCTTTAATACCATCTGGGGCGAACTGGCAATCTCCCTGCAAGGTGCCCAGGTATTACATTTCCTGCCTCGCGGCTCGGGTGGAGAAGACAGCGGCTGGTTATGGCTGACCCCGACCCCCAACGCTTGCCCCGGCAGCATAAGAGGAGGAATTCCGCTGTGTTGGCCGTGGTTTGGTGACGAACGCTATGCCGATGAAACACCCGATCGCAGCGGTCCCTTTCATGGCCTGGCCCGCAACGCTCTCTGGCGACTGGAAGCGGTCGACGAGCACGAAGAAGGCATCGAAGCTCACCTTTCCCCCACGCTACGCCTACATTCTCAGCTCACAGCGCGAGTGGTCATCCAGGCCAATGCCCAGCGCCTGCATGTTGAGTTGATCAGCGAGAATATCGGGCATGAACCGCTCAAGGTGAGTGGCGCCCTGCACAGCTATCTGTCGGTGAGCGACGTCCACCAATGCCGCCTGGAAGGCCTCGCCGGTGCGCGTTATCTGGACAAGCTCAAGGATTTCTCGGAAAGCGAGCAACAAGGAACGCTGGCCATTCGTGGCGCTATCGACCGCATTTACCACAGCAACCAAGCCTTGCTGTTGAACGATGGTCAACGCAGCCTGCGAATCGGCAAGCAGTCCAGCGACTCCACGGTGGTCTGGCACCCGGCGGACAATCGGCCCGCCGATATTCCCGCAGACGCTGGCCGTCATTTCTTGTGCGTAGAGGCCGCCAATACACGTCTCGATCCTGTCTGGCTGGTGCCTGATGCCCAGCATCTATTGGGTACAACGTTAAGTCTAGGCTAACGTGAATGTGGCTGAGGCCTGAACCGGCCCAGTCGGTATGATATTGTGCTGATCCAATGGCTACCCTGCTCCAGTGATGCCCTTCTCCAAGGGCATCTTCTGCGCCAATGTCCTCTAAGGAAGTGTTATGTTTCCACAATACTGGCTTGAAGCAGCCACGCCGGCATTCAACCTGGTAGGTCTGGTGGTATGTATCGGCGGTCTGACGCTAGCGCAACGCATGACGCGCCGCTGGCCGGGCTACGTCATTGCATTGATCGGCTTCTTGATCGCCGCCACACCGATGCTCTATCAATACATCAGCGCCATGCGTTATGGCCAGTGAGCGCGGAAAAATCAGCCGTGAGCTGACCGATCTTCTCGCTCGCGGCCGAGACCGGCAGCTGCGCCTGGCGGTAACCGGGCTTTCCCGGGCGGGAAAGACGGCGTTTCTCACCTCGCTGGTCAACCAGCTGCGCCATGCCGGGCTTGAAGCGCGCCTGGACATGCTGCCCGCTGCCCGGGAAGGTCGCCTATTGGGTGCCCAACGCCTCAATCAGCAAGACCTCGGCGTCCCCCGCTTTCCCTATGACCAGGCCATGGCGGCACTCAATGCCACCCCTCCGCGCTGGCCCGACCCCACCCGGGGTATCAGCGAGTTGCGCTTGCAACTGCGTTATCGCCCGGCGCGCAGTGGCTGGTTGACTCCGCAGACCACCAGCCTGACGCTCGATCTGTTCGACTACCCTGGCGAATGGTTGCTTGATTTACCGCTTCTCCAACACGATTTTTTTAGCTGGAGCCAGGCCCAGACCCGAGCCCACGGCCCACAGCGGCAAGCCCTGTTTACCGATTGGCAAGAAGGGGTCGCCGCTCTCGACCCTGCCGCCGAGGCCGATGAAGCACTGTTAGCTGAACTGGCCGAACGCTACGCCCAGGGGCTGCGCCGCGCCAAAAAAGCCGGATTTTCGGATTTGCAGCCAGGACGTTTCCTGTTGCCCGGCGAGCTTGAAGGGGCGCCTGCGCTCCAGTTCTTTCCGCTGCCGGGGCTGATCGATGCCCAGCGTGCCGAGCTTGACGCCCTACCCGCGGAAAGCCTTTACGCGACCCTGGCCCAGCGTTTTCGCTACTATCAACAGCATGTGGTTCGCCCTTTTTACCGGGACCATTTTCGTCGCTTCGATCGTCAGATCGTGCTGGTCGATGTACTCGGCGCCTTGAACGCCGGGCCAGAACGTTTCGATGATTTATCGCGTGCCCTGAACCATTTGATGCAGAGTTTCGATTACGGCAAACGCAGCCTGCTGACGCGGCTGTTTGCGCCGAAGATTGACCGCCTGGCCATCGCCGCCACCAAAGCCGATCATGTTACCCCTGACCAGCATCCCAATCTCATTCATCTGCTCGAAGCCTTGCTGGCGGAACCGTTGCAGGATCTACGCTTTGCCGATGTGCCGGTCAAGGCATTTTCGCTGGCGGCCATTCGCGCCACCCAGGCCCGTGAAATAACCCAGCAGGGCCAACAATCGGCGGCATTGCGCGGCACCACCCTCGAGGGCGAAGAGGTATTGGTCTACCCCGGCGACGTTCCCGCAAAATTGCCCGATGCCACCTTCTGGGACCAGCAGGGTTTCAATTTTCCGGCGTTTCGCCCCATGCCGCGAACCACCGATGTCCTGGCGCACATTCGTATGGACAGCGCCATCGACTGGCTGATCGGAGACAAGCTCACATGACCCAGCCTTCACCCGACCACCCCAAGCCGCGCAGGCACTTCGCGCTGGATGATGACCCGGCGAAAGCCCCACCGACCGACACGACATCCGGGTTACGCGGCCACCAGCAGTTCGGTCAGGAGGTGGCTCACCGCCAGTGGCAAGAAGACCCTGGCGCTGAGGAACAGGCCCTTCCCGCCGCCAGCCTGGGAGCGCCGCGAAAACGTCGCTGGGGGCTTTTGACTGCCTTGGTCGGCGGACTGGGACTAGGCAGCGCAGAACTTGCCAGCGGCATGCTTGATGCCCTAGGCCGTGCCGACTGGCTGACCCTGGCCTGGCAGGCGTTCGGCATCATCCTGATCGGCTTGGGCGGGCTCTCCCTTGGACGCGAGCTGTTTCGCTTGAAGCGTTTGCGACGCCACGAACGCTTGCGCCGTCAGTTGACCCGACTCCCCGAGACGTCCCCCGCTCAAGCCCACGCCATGGCCGAACAGTTGCGCCGTCAGTTCAAGCTATCTAGCGACGACCCGCACTGGCAGGCGTTCAGCCAGGCGTGCCAGCCGCATCATGACGGTGCCGATATCCAGATACTACTGGCTCACCACCTTCTGGCGCCACGCGACCGACAAGCCCAACGTTTGATCTCACGGATGTCCGGGGAAACCGCCGTCATGGTGGCCATCAGCCCTCTGACCCTGGTCGACATGGGATTGGTGGCGTGGCGCAACCTGGCCATGGTGGATCAGCTGTGCCGGCTGTATGGCCTGGAACTGGGCTATGCCAGCCGCTTGCGCCTGTTCAAGAACGTGCTCCACAACATGGCCTTTGCCGGTGCCAGCGAATTGGTAACCGACGCCGGCATGGACATGCTGTCGCTCGATCTCGCCGGACGTCTTTCCTCGCGTGCCGGCCAAGGGCTGGCTTCCGGGCTGCTTAGCGCCCGCCTGGGGCTTCGAGCCCAACGGCTGTGCCGCCCCTTGCCTTTCGACAGTGAGAGCCGACCCAAACTAGCCGATTTACGCCGGGACCTTTGGCATCAACTGAAACGCTTGGAAACCCCGCCTTCCCAAGAGCGTTCCCAAGAGTCGTCATAAGCACATTCGTGCCGATCTTTTCGGAAGCTAAAGGGTTTACTGCACCAAACTGCTCGGCGCCCTGGGTTTATGTGGCTGTAACCAATTGAATTCATGTGCCCGAAACGCCTTTTCGGTTGCAGAGTTTGGCCCCGCGCGAAACCATCCGTATAGTGGCACCCTTATCTCGCCAATTGATCGTGCCCAATGTTGCAGAATAACTCCGTACTCGCTCAGCTCAAACAGCAGATTCGTAAAACCACGCCGCGCGTCGAAGGCGTGATCAAGGCCACGGCCAAGGCCTTCGGTTTCCTTGAAACCGAGGATGGCACGTCTTATTTCGTGCCGCCGCCCGCCATGAAAAAAGTGTTGCATGGCGACCGTGTCGAAGCCGTGATTCATGAAGAAGGCGACAAGACATCCGTCGACCCGGAAACGCTGCTCGAGGCCGGGCTCGACCGGTTCGTCGGCCGCGTGCAAAAGCGTGAAGGTCAGCTTGCTGTGGTGCCGGATCACCCTTTGATCAAGAATGTGCTCAAGGCGCGTATCAAACGCGACTTGGATGAAGCCAGCATTGAAGAAGGTGACTGGGTAGTGGCGCGCCTGGTGCGTCATCCGCTCAAGCCGGATGACCGCGCCTTTTTCGCTCAGATCGACGAGTTAGTGGCTAAAAGCAGCAATCCCGCCGTGCCATGGCGTGTCACTCTGGCCCGCCATGCCTTGGAACAGGATTGCCCTCCGGCCGCGGATGAATGGCCGCTGCAGGACGAAGGCCTGACTCGCGAAGACCTGACCGCCGAGCCTTTTTTCACTATCGACAGCGAAAAGACTCGTGACATGGACGATGCCCTGCGCATCGAGACCCACAAGAACGGTGGCTGGCGCTTAAGTGTGGCGATCGCCGACCCCACCGCCTACATCGAAGAAGGCCATGCGGCCGACCTCGAAGCCCGCACACGCGCCTTTACCGTCTATCTGCCGGGCCAGAACGTTACCATGCTGCCCGAGCAGCTCGCCGACGACCTTTGTTCGCTATGGGAAGGCAAGGAGCGTCCGGTGCTCGCCTGTGCGCTGGAGATCGGTGCAGACGGCAGCCTGGGCGAATATCGATTCTTCGCTGCCAACGCCAAATCGCATGCCAAGCTGGCCTATGAAAAGGTATCCGACTGGCTGGAAGGAAAAGGCGACTGGGCGCCGTCTGACGAGATTGGCGAGCAGCTCAAGGCACTACGTGACCTTACCGAAGCTCGCAGTGCCTGGCGTGCCAAACATGCGCTGGTGTTCAAGGACACGCCGGATTACGTCTTCGACCTGGATGCTGCCGGCAATGTATTGGGCATTCGCACTGAAGACCGGCGCATCGCCAATCGCATGATCGAAGAGTCGATGATTGCCGCTAACGCTTGTTGCGCCGATCTGCTGGCCACTCATGTTGGCCATGGTATCTTCAACGTGCACCGTGCTTTCGAGCCGGAAAAGGCCGAGGCCGCTCAGGAGTTCCTCGCCACGCAGGAGATCGAAGTCGAGCGCGAAATGCTCACCGAACTGCCACGTTACCGTGAACTCAAGCGCGCTCTGGAAAGTCGTGAAGACGCCTGGTTGGATGTCCGTCTACGGCGTTTCCAGGGCTTCACCAGCATGTCGGCCCTGCCTGGCCCGCACTTCGGCCTGGGCCTGCCCGCCTACGCCACTTGGACATCGCCGATTCGTAAATACGGCGACATGGTCAATCACCGCTTGATCAAACGTGTGCTCAAGGGCGAGCAGGCACCGGCGGAAGCCAGCCAGCAGCTCACCGATCAGCTCACTGAACGTCGTCGCTTGAACCGCATGGCCGAGCGCGACGTCAAGGATTGGCTGTATGTGCGTTACCTGACTTCGTCGGCGGAAAATCAGGAAACCTTCGATGCCGAGATCATGGCAGTCAATCGTGGCGGCATGCGCGTGCGCCTGGTGGCCAATGGCGCCACGGCTTTCGTCCCGGCGCCTCTGATGCACAGCGACCGCAGCAAGGTGGTGATCGACGATAAGGAAGGACGCATCCAGATCGAAGGCGAAGAACGCTACAAGCTAGGCGATAGTCTGCGCGTGGCTCTCACCGAAGCGCGTGAGGAAACCCGCTCGCTGGTGGCGCGTCCCGCCGATTGATCCCTAAGTAAGCACGTAGCAAGCACCACCCAAAAGGGGCAGCGATCACGCTGCCCCTTTTTTGGTGCGATTTGGTCAATGGCTAGATTCGCTGATGGCTAGAAAAGCGTGTCGCTTCGCTCACTGATCAATGGCCAACCAGCGTCCTTGTCGGACACCACCGTGGGCGGAAGGGGCCATTCGATCGCGAGACGTTCATCGTTATAGCGCAAGCCGCTTTCGGCCTCGGGATGATAGGCCGCCGAGACCAGATAACTGACTTCAACATCGTCGGTCAACGTCTGAAAGGAATGCGCAAAGCCTTGCGGCACATAAAGCTGGTGCCGGTTAGCCTCGGTCAGCTCGAACAGCTGATGGTGCAGGTAGGTTTCCGAGTCTTCACGAATATCCACGATGACATCGACAATCGCTCCCCGGATACAGCGTATCAATTTGGCTTCGGCATGCGGGCGTCGCTGGTAATGCAGCCCCCTTAAGGTACCGCGCTGGGCGGAAAAGGAGGTGTTCTGCTGCACAAAATCACCTAGCAGGCCATGGCGCTCGAACTCCGCACGACACATGGTGCGGGCAAAAAAACCCCGTTCATCCCCACGCGGTTCAAGCTCTATCAGTCTGGCATCCTTGAGGTTCGTTTGATGAAAAAGCATGACTTACTCCATGGAAGTGGCGGCGTTACCAGGCAGGGGTGCCAAGGCAAACATGGCTTCCTGCTCGGCATACAGGCGGTCGATCAAGCGCCCTGGCGGTATACGCACATCATCAAGGGTCAGCGCCGCGTCCTTTTCCACATGCCCTACCACTTGACAACCCAGCGCCAACCCGACAGGCAACAGCCGTTCCCGCCGGATTACCTCGATGTTTTCAGCCACTCCATAGACTTCGAAGCCGCCAAGCTCCTCGATTGTCTCGCCCTCATGCAAGGTTTTTTTGGCCATGGCGATCACACCCACCTTGGGGCCATCCAGGGGAGACAATACCGGATCACGGAACAATACCGCTCGGGCAACGGATGTGGGCACTTCGAAATGGCACAGATGATAGGGCGTCGTGAAGCAGTAATACGGCCCCTCCCCCATCTTGTAGAGTTCGAGATAATGGCGCTGGCGGGGATTGTCGATGGTGCCCAGCACGAACACACCTGGCCCCGGCCGCGCCCCGACAACGTAGTCAACCAGCCCCGGTCCCGTCGGGTCCAGGTAGGGTTCGAAGGCCGATACTGTCTGCTCGATGGGTACCAGGGGACCACCACCAGGCACCCCGCCGGAAAAATCGGGGCCGAGCATGCCACGCTGTGCCACTTGCATGCCGGTGCCGTTGGCGACGATCGCCTGTTCGAACGAAATTTTGGTGCCATCGGCAAAAGACGCTACCATCGCCGGCTTTTGCCCCCAGCGCTTGGCAAAGCCTTCCTGGGTAGCCGGGTTGCGATAAGGGTCATGCAGACCCTTGATGTTGCCACACAGCACAGGTTTCACCCCCAGGCCGGCGACGAACCGATAGAGGTTCATCTGTACGCCGGGCTGATCGCCATCGGCAAAGCTGTAGACGACCCCCGCCGCATCGGCTTTTACTTTCAGGATGGGACCAATCGTGCCGTCGAGTTCCGCATTCATCTGAATGACGTCTTTACCGCTTTCCAGAGCTGCCAATATGGCATGCGCCGCGAACTCCAACGAACCGGTTACCTCGATGATCGCATCCAACCCCTCAGCACGAGCCAGTGCCACAGCATCCTCGGTGACTGCCGGCCGCCCAGCCGCAAGCGCCGCTTCCAGTTCCTGCTGGGTGTCACAGGCGACCGGCTCGACCTCGGTTTGCTGAAAGACCTTGATCGCTGCATCCAAGTGACGGTTGGCAATGGCGCAAAGCCGCATTCCAGGTGTCGCGGTCATGATCTGCAGGCCGATACCACTGGCTTGAAACCCCGCCCCGACCATCCCCACTCGAATAGGATTGCCTTGTGCCTCTCGTTCGGCAAGCGCTGTATCAACAATAATCATCGGTGGTTCATTCCTTCCAGAGCTTCCAGGGGGCACCTTCCGCCCAGGCGGTCTCAAGCACCATTCTATCTCTCAGCGTATCCATGCTTTGCCAGTAACCGTTGTGATGGAAATATCCCAACTTGCCAAGCTCGATCATCCGGTTCATGGGCTCGTTTTCCCACACGGTCTGGCTATCGTTGATCGCCTCGAACACTTCCGGCTCGCAGACGAAGAAGCCGCCATTGATCAAGCCTCCATCTATTTCTCCCTTTTCGCGAAAGCCTTCTACCTGACTGTTACCTTCCTTCAAGCGCAGCGCACCGTAGCGGCCGGGCTGCGTTACCGCCGTCAGGGTGCACCAATTCTTCGAAGCCAGATGAGAATCGATCAATGCCGTAATGTTCAGGTCACTCACCCCATCACCATAGGTCAAGCAGAAAGGTTCGTCCGCCAGGAAAGGCATGGCCTTCTTGAGCCGTCCTCCGGTCATGGCATCGGCACCCGTATCCAACACAGTGACTTTCCAGTCATCGTTCACACTCTGAAGCCAGTCGATGCTGCCCGTTTTCAGGTCGATGGTGTAATCGGTTCGATTGCCGCGATAGTTGAGAAAATAGTCGCGAATGTACTCCACCTTATAGCCTCCCAACACGACGAATTCCTTGAAGCCATGATGGGCATACATTTTCATGATATGCCAAAGGATCGGCCGCCCTCCCACTTCCACCATCGGCTTGGGGCGAATCGCCGTTTCTTCACTCAAGCGTGTTCCAAACCCCCCCGCAAAAATTGCGACTTTCATGATCTAACCTCCATTTCAGGCACCAAGGTAACGTGGGGAGAGGCAGGCAGAACACTGGGGGTCAATGCATTACGAATTTGCCAACTCAAGTTTTCGGATAGACGTCCTTCGTTGATATGCGCCTGTAGCGCATGCAGGCGCATATAGCGTGACGTTCGGAACTGGGCATCGGAGAATTTCATGCTCTTGAGCCCATTGACTACCCCCATGATCGAATGCAAAAGCGTCATTTGCGGTTGGTGCCCGGGTGCCAACTTGGCGAACAGGCTGAAATCCACCTGATAGGAACGGCTATCCGCCGGCGCTTGAGTATTGATACTCAGGGTGGTGCCGGGGATTGCCTGAGCAACGGCAGTCGCCAAGTCCCGCACTTGATGATTGCGTTCGTCAGAGCCGGTATTGATATTGAGTATGCGTCCCCCGTTTTCGGGCTTGCGCTGTACCGCCCAGTCGATAGCTCTGGCCATGTCGGAGACATCAATCAAGGGCCGCCAGGGAGATCCATCGCTAAGCACGGTAATATGTTGCTGGCTTAGGGCACAGGCAACGAAATCATTGAGCACCAGATCCAGGCGTAAACGTTCCGACATCCCGCAGGCAGTCGCAAAGCGCAAGCTGGTAATCACCATGTCCCCCTCGATGCCCGCCAAGGCTTCTTCAGCCGCTATTTTCGAGCAGGCATAGGCGGTAACGGGAGCCACGGGATCCGCTTCACAACGCGGAGCACCCAGAGCGACGCCATAGATGCTGCAACTAGAGGCAAAGACGAAGCTTTCGACACCCGCCTGGGCCGCTGCCTGAGCCATATCCACCGTAGCCTGCTGATTGACCGCAGCCGTGACGGCAGCGAAACGATCTCCCATGGGATCATTGGAAATCGCAGCCAGTTGAATCACGGCCGTATAGCCTTCAAAAAAATCAGCCGAAATATCCCGAATGTCTCCCAGAAACTGTTGGTCAAGATAACGCTCGGGAAGAAGCTCGGTACCCGTCAAACAATGCGCGAAATAGGCATTGTCATAACCATGAAGAATAGCGGATGGGTGTTGTACGGCTAACTCACGTACCACGACGGAGCCGACGTAACCCATATTTCCCACGATCAAGATTTTCAAAATATCACCTCGGCATTGTCATCAGTTAGCCAAGTCTTTCCATGGCCCAGCTTCAAGCTGCTTTATTTATTTTTACCGCTATAAAAAAGCTGATTCCCGTTTCCTTTTCTCTCGAATTAGAGATTAAATTTCAGCCATTCCGGATTGCCGACCCAAGCAAGCGACAATAAAAAACGGCTAAAGATTACGTTAAGTAACATTATTGACATTAAAATTACAATGTAAAAATAAGCGACACGGCATTTCCTGTCAAGCACAGGGCCGACCCAAACACCCCGCTTGTAGTACCATTTTTTTCATTCAAAAAAGCAGAAGGGGCACCTTTTCAGGTGCCCCTTCTTGTTCATGCTTGAAGTAAAGACCAGGATTTTACCAGCCAGTCACTTCCTTCAATGCATCACCGATTTCCGCCAGCGAACGCACGGTTTTCACACCGGCATCTTCCAGAGCGCCGAACTTCTCATCGGCAGTCCCCTTGCCACCGGAAATGATAGCGCCGGCGTGACCCATACGCTTACCCGGAGGTGCGGTGACACCGGCGATGTAAGACACCACCGGCTTGGAAACATTGGCCTTGATGTAGGCTGCCGCTTCCTCTTCGGCGGTACCGCCGATTTCACCGATCATGACAATCGCTTCGGTTTTCGGATCCTTCTCGAACATCTCGAGAATATCGATGAAATTGGAGCCCGGAATCGGGTCGCCACCGATGCCCACGCAGGTGGACTGGCCGAAGCCATGGTCGGTAGTCTGCTTGACCGCTTCGTAGGTCAGAGTGCCCGAACGCGACACGATGCCCACACGGCCCGGCTGGTGGATATGCCCCGGCATGATGCCGATTTTGCATTCACCGGGAGTGATCACGCCAGGACAGTTGGGACCGATCAGGCGCACGCCCAGCTCGTCACACTTGACCTTGGCTTCCAGCATGTCGAGTGTGGCGATGCCTTCTGTAATGCACACGATCAGCTTGATGCCGGCATTGGCGGCTTCCAAGATCGAGTCCTTGCAGAACGGAGCCGGCACGTAGATCACGCTGGCCTCGGCACCAGTCTTTGCGACCGCTTCCTTGACGGTGTTGAACACCGGCAGGCCCAGATGCTCCTGGCCGCCTTTGCCCGGCGTGACCCCACCGACCATTTTCGTACCGTAGGCAATCGCTTGCTCGGAGTGGAAAGTGCCCTGGCCACCGGTAAATCCTTGGCAGATGACCTTGGTGTTCTTGTCGATCAAGATGCTCATTACTTGCCCTCCGCCGCTTTCACGACCTGCTGTGCCGCGTCAGTCAGGCTGGTAGCCGCGATGATGTTCAGACCACTGGAGGCCAGTTTTTCGGCACCCAGTTCGGCATTGTTACCTTCCAGACGCACCACGACCGGCACGTTGACACCGACCTGCTCGACGGCACCGATAATGCCTTCGGCGATCATGTCGCAGCGCACGATACCGCCGAAGATATTGACCAGAACGGCCTTGACCGAATCGTCGGAAAGAATCAGCTTGAAGGCTTCCGCGACGCGTTCCTTGGTGGCACCGCCGCCAACGTCAAGGAAGTTGGCCGGCTTGCCGCCGTTCAGGTTGACGATATCCATGGTACCCATGGCCAGACCCGCGCCATTGACCATGCAGCCGATATTGCCTTCCAGCGCGACGTAGTTGAGTTCCCATGCCGCCGCTTCGGCTTCACGCTCGTCTTCCTGAGACGGGTCGCGCATGGCCTGCAGGTCCGGATGGCGATACAGAGCGTTGCTGTCCAGGCCCAGCTTGGCATCCAGGCAATGCAAGTTGCCTTCGTCGGTAACAACCAGAGGGTTGATCTCGAGAAGTGCCAGATCCTTGTCGTGGAACAGCTTGGAAAGGCCCAGGAAGATCTTGGTGAACTGCTTGACCTGGTTACCCTTGAGGCCCAGCGCGAACGCCAGCTCACGGGCCTGATACGGCTGCGCACCGACCAGCGGGTCGATCTCGGCCTTGAGAATCTTTTCAGGCGTTTCTTCGGCGACCTTTTCGATTTCCACACCACCTTCGGTGGACGCCATGAACACCACACGACGTGTGGTGCGATCGACTACCGCACCCAGATACAACTCATCGGCGATATCGGTGCAGGTTTCGACCAGAATCTTGGCGACCGGCTGGCCATGTTCATCGGTCTGGAAGGTGACCAGGTTCTTGCCCAACCATTGCTCGGCAAAAGCCTTGGCTTCTTCCGGGCTTTTGATCAGCTTGACGCCACCCGCCTTACCGCGGCCACCGGCGTGAACCTGGGCTTTGACGACCCATTTATCACCGCCGATTTTCTTGCAAGCCTCGAAGGCTTCTTCGGGGGTGTCCACGGCGAAGCCCTTGGATACCGGCAGACCATAATCGGCAAACAGTTGCTTGCCTTGATATTCGTGAAGGTTCATCGATTCATGCCATTGGTTGCATGTGACTCGAACGATGATCGGAAAGCCCGCGCCTTTGCGGCTGCCGATCATCCCCGCGCTTTCGATACATAGCCGAGAGCGTCACGCCACCGAGACGGTGGCGCTTATTTATTTATCTAGGTATTACTTGCGTTTCTTGCGGTTGGCCATATGGATGGCATGGCCGTCAACGGCGAGAGCCGCTTCATGCACCGCTTCCGACATGGTCGGGTGAGCATAGCAGGTCAAGGCCAGATCTTCGGCACTGGAGCCGAATTCCATGGCGATGACACCCTGAGCAATCATTTCACCGGCATGCTGGCCGACGATATGCATGCCCAGAATGCGGTCGGTTTCGGCATCCGCAATGATCTTGGCCTGACCTTCGGTGGCATTGTTGGCCATGGCACGACCACTAGCGGCAAACGGGAAGCTACCCGTCTTGACCTTGATGCCCTTGGCCTTGGCTTCTTGCTCGGTCAAGCCGACCCACGCCACTTCCGGAAAGGTATAGACGACGTTAGGAATGGTGTCGTAGTTCATTTCGGCTTTATGGCCGGCAATGATGTCCGCGACCATGATGCCTTCTTCGGAGGCCTTGTGCGCTAACATCGGACCACGCACACAGTCGCCCACTGCATAGACACCGGGTACGCTGGTGCGGCACTGGTCATCGACGAAGATGAAACCACGCTCATCCAGGTCAATGCCCAGGCCATCGGCAACCACGCCCTTGGTGTAAGGACGCCGACCGACGCAGACGACCAGTTTATCGAACGTCATTTCCTGCTCACCGCTGGCATCGGTGTACTTGACGATGACTTCATCGTCCTTGACCTCGGAGCCTGTCACACGCGCACTGAGCTTGATATCCAGCCCCTGCTTCTTGAGCAGCTTCTGTGTTTCCTTGGCAATCGCGCCGTCCACCATGGGCAAGAAATCATCCATAGCTTCAAGCACGGTGACCTCACTACCCAGACGGTTCCACACACTGCCCAGCTCAAGACCAATGATACCCGCACCAATTACACCCAGACGCTTAGGGGTTTCCTGGAATTCCAAGGCACCGGTGGAATTGACGACCAGGCCTTCGACCAGCGGCGTCGGGGGAATCTCGACCGGCACGGAACCCGCCGCAATCACGATATTGTCGGCTTCAAAGGTGGTGGCCTTGCCATGCTGATCGGTGACTTCGACCTGCTTGGCGGCAATCACCTTGCCAGTTCCCTGAAGTGCCGTGACGCCGTTGGCCTTGAACAGGCCGGCGATACCCCCGGTCAGATTGCTGACGATCTTGTCCTTGCGCGCCATCATCTTCTTGACGTCCATGCTGACGTCGCCGGTTTCGATACCGATATCGGAGAAGTCATGCTTGGCTTCCACGAATTTGTGCGAGGCTTCAAGCAAAGCCTTGGAAGGAATGCAGCCTACGTTGAGACAGGTTCCACCCAGCACCGTCTTGCTACCGTCTTCGCTGATCCATTTCTCGACACAGGCCGTCTTGAGCCCTAGCTGAGCGGCACGGATGGCAGCGACATAGCCACCGGGGCCTGCACCAATAATGATCACATCAAACTTGTCAGCCATGTCGGCTCCTTTAGCTTGGTTGCCTCTCCCCTTGTGAGGGCAGAGGCTGAGTGCGATTGAACGTGAAATGCGATAGGGAGATTACACGTCCAGCAACAGGCGTGCCGGATCTTCCAGCAATTCCTTGATAGTCACCAGGAATTGCACGGCATCTTTGCCATCGATCATGCGGTGGTCGTAGGAGACCGCCAGATACATCATCGGGCGAATTTCGACCTTGCCATTGACCGCCATGGGACGTTCCTGAATCTTGTGCATTCCCAAAATGGCGGTTTGCGGCGGGTTGATGATCGGCGTGGACATCAATGAACCGAAGGTGCCGCCATTGGTGATGGTGAAGGTGCCGCCCTGCATCTCATCGATACCCAGCTTACCGTCACGCGCCCGCTTGCCGAAGTCGACAATACCTCTCTCGACATCAGCGATTTTCATATGGTCGGTATCACGCAACACCGGTACTACCAGACCACGCGGCGTGGAAACCGCCACGCCGATATCCTGATAACCATGGTAAACCATATCGTCGCCATCGATAGAGGCATTGACATCCGGGAAGCGTTTTAGCGCTTCACTGGCTGCCTTGACGAAAAAACCCATGAAGCCCAGCTTGGTATCGTGGGTCTTGAGGAAGGTATCCTTGTACTGAGCACGCAGGCTCATTACCGCGCTCATGTCCACCTCATTGTAGGTGGTCAGCATGGCGGCCGTCTGTTGAGCTTCGACCAGGCGCTTGGCAATGGTTCTGCGCAGGCGACTCATCGGAACGCGCTTCTCGGGACGCTCGCCTTCGACAGCCGGGGCGGCAGCAGCCTTGGCCGGTGACTTGGCAGGTTTGGCGGCTTTCTTGGCGGAACCGTCTTTTACCGCTTTCTGCACATCTTCTTTCAAGATGCGCCCACCCTTGCCAGTGCCTTCTATCTTGGCAACGTCAAGGTCGTGTTCGGCAACCATCTTGCGTGCCGCCGGGGCCAGAATCTTGTCACCGACTTTTTCATCGGCTTTCTCGCCGGCACTGTCTTCGGTACGTTCTCCAGTGCTTTCTTCACCCGCGCCTTCGTCAGCACCGCTCTCGCCACCAGCGCCTTCGGTAAAGATAGCCAGCACTTCCTCGGACTCTACCTGGCTGCCTTCTTCCGCCTTGATCTCACTCAAGGCACCATCCGCGGGGGCGACGACTTCCAGCACAACCTTGTCGGTTTCGATATCAGCCAGGACGTCGTCGCGCTTGACCGCCTCTCCGACCTTCTTGTGCCAGGTGGCAACGGTGCCTTCCTGAATCGACTCGGGGAAAGAAGGCGCCTTCACTTCATGCTGTTCACCACCGCCGGAAGGCTTCTTGTCTAACTTGGCCTTGGCTTTCTTTTCATCTTTCTTGTCGCTCTTGGCGTCCGGTTTGCCGCTGCCATCACCGGAGGCCTTGCCTTCGCCGACCTTGCCCAGTATTTGTTCGGACTCAACGGTGTCGCCTTCCTCAGCCATGACATCAGTCAGCGTACCTGCTTCTGGTGCCAACACTTCGAGCACGACCTTGTCGGTTTCGATTTCAACAATCAGCTCGTCGCGTTCAACGCTGTCACCCGGTTTCTTGTGCCACGCGGCTACAGTGCCTTCGGCAATGGATTCCGGAAAGGTTGGCGCTTTGATCTCGGTAGCCATGTCGTTTCCCTTATGTGTTCTCGTGTTCCAGCGGGTGCCTTACAGATTGAAGGCATCTTCCACTAGCTGGCGCTGCTGTTGAGTATGAACGGACATATAACCTGCTGCCGGTGCTGCCGATGCCGGGCGACCGGCAAACTTGAGGTTGCGCCCCAAGCTATCTTTCAGCATATCGGCCACGGCCCGCATGTGATGCTGGCTCGAGTACCAGGCTCCCTGGTTGAGCGGCTCTTCCTGACACCACACCACATCCTCGATATTGGTGTAGGGCGTCAGAATTTCCAGCAGCTCTTCCTTGGGGAACGGGTACAGCTGTTCGATACGCACGATAGCGGTATCGTCACGCTCATTATCGACTCGCCAGTTTGCCAGGTCGTAATAAACTTTACCGGCGCACAACACCACGCGTTTTACCTTCTCCGGTTTGAGATCGGCCTGGTCGGGCAATACCATATGGAATTTGCCGTAAGCCAGATCATCCAGGCTGGAAACAGCTTCCTTATGCCGCAACAGCGATTTCGGCGACATGATCACCAATGGCTTGCGCAGCGGACGAATCACCTGGCGGCGCAACAGATGGAAGATCTGCCCTGGTGTGGTCGGCACACACACCTGCATATTGTGCTCGGCGCACATTTGCAGGAAACGTTCCAGGCGAGCCGATGAGTGCTCCGGCCCCTGGCCTTCATAGCCATGCGGCAATAGCATGGTCAGACCACACAGACGCCCCCATTTGGTTTCACCGGAGGAGATGAACTGGTCCACCACCACCTGGGCACCATTGAAGAAATCACCGAACTGCGCTTCCCAAATCACCAAGTCGTTCGGGGCAGTGGTGGAATAGCCGTATTCGAAGGCAAGCACGGCTTCTTCGGAAAGGAAGGAGTCGTGAATGGTAAATGTCGGCTGAGCGTCCGCCATGTTCTGTAGCGGCACATAAGTGCTGCCATCTTTCTGGTTGTGGACCACAGCGTGGCGGTGGGAAAAGGTACCGCGACCCACATCCTGACCGGTCAGGCGAATCGGATGTCCCTGGTCGAGCAAGGTGGCGTAAGCCAGGGTCTCGGCAAAGCCCCAGTTGAGGCCCATGCCACCGGCATGCATTTTGCGTCGGTCTTCGTAGATCTTGGCCACCTGGCGCTGCACTTCCACGCCGTCGGGAATCTCGCACATCCTGGCGGCCAGCTGCTGCAGGTGTTTCATGTCCACGGTGGTATCGGCATCGCCGCTCCACTCGTGTCCCAGATAGGGTGCCCAATCAACGAACAGGGAGGTATTGGGTTCCTGCACCAAGGCATTGGCCACATGGTTACCCGCTACCAGATCCTCGCGGTAGGTTTCCACCATCGCCTTGGCATCGGCTTCGCTAAGTATGCCCTGCTCCACCAGCCGCTGCGCATAAATGGAGCGTGGAGACGGATGGCCCTTGATCTTGGAGTACATCATGGGCTGGGTGCCCGATGGCTCATCGGCTTCGTTATGGCCGCGACGGCGGTAACACACCAGATCGATCACCACGTCGCGCTTGAATTCCTGGCGATAATCGATGGCTACTTGAGTGGCGTGCAACACCGCATCCGCATCATCACCGTTGACATGGAAGATCGGCGCCTGAACCATTTTGGCGATATCGGTGCAGTACTCGGTGGAACGGGTATCCGCCGGGTGCGACGTGGTAAAGCCAACTTGGTTGTTGATAACGATATGTACCGTGCCACCGGTCTTGTAAGCGCGGGTCTGGGACATCTGGAATGTCTCCATGACCACGCCCTGGCCGGCGAAGGCGGCGTCGCCATGAACATTGATCGGCAGTACCTTGGTGCCGTCCTTGTCATTGCGTCGGTCCTGACGGGCACGCACCGACCCTTCGACCACCGGGGCCACGATTTCCAGGTGTGAAGGGTTGAATGACATGGCCAGGTGCACTTCACCGCCCGGCGACATGACATTGGAACTGAAGCCCTGGTGATATTTGACATCACCGGAACCCCGTTCGATGACTTTCTTGCCATCGAACTCGTCAATCAGGTCCGCCGGGTTCTTGCCGAGAATATTGACCAGAAGATTGAGACGGCCACGGTGAGCCATGCCGATGACGACTTCCTTGGTACCGTAACCGCCGGCACGCTGGATCAGCTCGTCCATCATCGGAATAAAGGCTTCACCGCCCTCCAGGCCGAAGCGCTTGGTGCCCGGATACTTCGATGCCAGGTAGTTTTCCAGCCCTTCCGCGGCAGTCAGACGCTCAAGCACGTGCTTGCGCACATCTTCATTGAACTTGGGTGCACTGCGTACCGCTTCGAAACGCCGCTGTAGCCAGCGCTTCTCTTCGGTATCGACAATGTGCATGATCTCGCAGCCGATCGAGCGACAGTAGGTCTGCTCGAGGGCGTCGACGATTTCACGCAAGGGGGCCTTGTCCATACCCAGGAAAAACGAGCCTGTCTGAAACTCGGTGTCCAGGTCAGCTTTGGAAAGCTGATGGAACGACAGGTCAAGGTCGGGGACGGGGGTGGGATTACGCAGGTCCAGAGGATCGATATTGGCCTTCTGATGGCCACGAAAGCGATACGCGTTGATCAACTGCAGGACTTTGACCTGCTTCTTGTTCTCTCCGCTGTCAACAGCGGCGACCGCAGCGCCTGGGCGCGTTTCTCGGCCTAGTTGATAGAACTGATCACGGATGGGGCTTAGTGGAACATCGTGGGAGGCACTGCCCTCGGGGCGCGGCAACTGGTCGAAATAGTTGCGCCACTCGTCAGGGACAGTATCAGGATCATCAAGGTACTGCTCGTAAAGCGCTTCCACGTAGTGGACATTGCCACCACTAACGTGAGAGGAACGCCACATTAACTCCATTATGCCTTGTTGCATCTCTCGGTCACCCTGCACTGATGGGGTGGTATCGGCATCGCCACGCATGCGCGACGACATCGCTGTTGCCCTGCCGGCGGGGCGGGAGGTTTGCCGGCGGCGCCGGCCTATAGCCGGAAGCCCTTTCGTTCTCTGCTCTTACTTTTCGATATTTCTTTTTTCAGTACTTCTTTTTTCAGTATCTCTTTTTTCAGTACTTCGCGTTCGCGCCATGCTCAAGAGCCGGTACTCACGGCACCGGCTCTTGAACCTGGCTACGATGTGACGCGACTTGATGCCGCACCACAACGCTCAGCCTCTATGATAACAAGCGAGCCGTCACGATTTAAGTGGCTTACACGGCAACTTAAGTGGCATTTCGCTTGTTTTTTCTTATGTGGCTTCGGCCAATAGCATTTCACGAATCTTGCCGATAGCCCGAGTCGGGTTCAAACCCTTGGGACATACCGCAACGCAATTCATGATGCCCCGGCAGCGGAACACACTGAACGGGTCTTCCAGCTCGGACAAACGCTCCTGTGTAGCGGTATCGCGCGTATCCACCAGGAAGCGATAGGACTGCAGCAGACCGGCCGGGCCGACGAATTTTTCCGGGTTCCACCAAAACGATGGGCAAGCTGTCGAACAGCAAGCACACAGAATGCACTCGTAAAGCCCATCGAGTTTCTCGCGGTCCTCAGGCGACTGAAGACGCTCAATAGCCGGCGCCGGGGTGTCGTTCTGCAGATAGGGCTGAATACGCTCATACTGTTTGTAGAACAACCCCATGTCCACGACCATGTCGCGGATCACCGGCAGCCCAGGCAAGGGGCGCAACACCAGTTTATTATCCTTGATGACTTCGGATAGCGGCGTGATGCATGCCAGTCCATTCTTGCCATTCATGTTCATGCCGTCGGAACCGCAAACGCCTTCACGGCAGCTGCGGCGAAATGCCAAGGCGCTATCCTGCTCTTTCATCAGATGCAGAACATCAAGCACCATCAGGTCGCGACCTTTGGTATCGACCTGAAACTCCTGCATGTACGGCGCGGAGTCGGTTTCCGGGTTGTAGCGGTATACGGATACCTGAAGGTTGGACATAGTGACTCCCTCTCGTCAATACGGAGTTTAGTAGGTGCGAATTTTCGGTTCGAGCGTTGCCATGGTCTTAGGCTTGAAGTTGACGTCGCGCTTTTTCAGCTGCTTTGTCGCCGGGAAGTACAGTGAGTGCTTCAGCCAGTTGACGTCGTCACGATCCGGGTAGTCGTAGCGAGAGTGCGCACCACGGCTTTCCTTGCGCTCCAGGGCAGAAATTGCCGTTGCTTCGGCCACTTCCATCAGGTTATCAAGCTCTAGGGCTTCGACACGGGCCGTGTTGAAGGTGTTGGACTTGTCCGGCAGGTGCGCATTGGCAATACGCTCGCGCAATTCTGCAAGCTGCTTGACACCCTTCTGCATATTCTCTTCTTCACGGAAGACGCCGAAAGAAGCCTGCATGATGTCTTGCAAGGCCGCCTTGAGCTCGGGGACGGTTTCACCGCCTTCTTCAGACTTGTTCCAACGCGTCATGCGAGTCATGGCCGCTTCGATATCGGATTCGGTGGCATCCAGATACTCGACACCGGCATTGAGAGCGCCTTCAATGAACATGCCCGCCGCACGCCCGAATACCACCAGGTCGAGCAGTGAGTTGCCACCCAGACGGTTGGCACCGTGTACCGAGACACAAGCCGCTTCGCCGCAAGCAAACAGACCGTTGACGATCTGGTCCTTGCCATCTTCGCCCTGCATGATCGCCTGACCATGCACGTTGGTCGGAATCCCGCCCATCATGTAATGGCAGGTCGGCACCACCGGAATCGGCTCCTTGGCCGGGTCCACATGGGCAAAGGTCTTGGACAGTTCGACGATACCCGGCAAGCGCTTGCCCAGCACTTCTTCACCCAGATGATCGAGCTTCAAGAAGACGTGATCGCCTTTCTCGCCGCATCCGCGACCCTCAAGGATTTCCATGACCATGGAGCGCGCGACCACGTCACGGCCGGCAAGGTCCTTGGCGTTGGGCGCATAACGCTCCATGAAGCGCTCGCCATCCTTGTTGATCAAGTAGCCACCTTCACCACGGCAACCTTCAGTCACCAAGGTACCCGCACCATAGATACCGGTCGGGTGGAACTGCCACATTTCCATGTCCTGCATCGGGAAGCCGGCGCGCAGCGCCATACCGATACCGTCACCGGTATTGATCAGGGCATTGGTGGTGGAGGCGTAGATACGTCCGGCACCCCCGGTGGCCAGCACCGTGGCCTTGGATTTCACATGCACCACTTCACCGGTTTCGATGCACATGGCGATACAGCCCACGACATCGCCCTCGGCATTCTTGACCAGATCCACCGCATACCATTCATTAAGAAAGACGGTGTTGTTCTTTATATTGTTCTGATACAGGGTATGCAGCAAGGCATGGCCAGTACGGTCAGCGGCGGCACAGGTGCGTGCGGCTTGGCCGCCTTCCCCGAAGTTCTTGGATTGGCCGCCGAAGGGACGCTGATAGATACGGCCGTTATCAAAGCGCGAGAACGGCAGGCCCATATGTTCCAGCTCGAACACCGCCTTGGGACCTTCGGAACACATGTATTCAGCCGCGTCCTGGTCAGCGATATAATCACCGCCCTTGACGGTGTCGTACATGTGCCAGCGCCAATCGTCATCAGGATCGGCGGAAGCAATCGCACAGGTGATGCCACCCTGGGCGGAGACAGTGTGTGAGCGCGTCGGAAACACCTTGGAGAGCACTGCTGTCTTCTTGCCGGACTTGGCCAGTTCAAGTGCGGCTCGCAGACCGGAACCACCGCCACCAATGATGATGGCGTCAAATGTCAAGCTACGCAGGTTGGACATGAATCAAGCTCCCCACAGAATTTGAATGCTCCACACCAGATACACGAAGATGGCCAGAATGATCAGCATCTGGGCACCCACGCGCTGAGGCGTAGACTTGAGGTAATCGGTGGTTACGGTCCATAAGCCGATCCAGGCGTGTGCCGCCAGGGAAATGAAGGTCAGCAAGGAGAAGATTCGCATCCATGCCTGGTCGAACAGGCCGCTCCAGGTGTAATAATCGAGCCCCGGGTTGAATAGCAGATAGGCGACAAGAAACACGGTGTACAGCGCCATGATCACGGCGGATACACGCTGCATCAGCCAGTCGGAAAGGCCGCTGCGGCCAAAGCTCGTAATGTTGGTTACCATACCCAGACTCCCGCCAGAATAATCAGAAGGACACTGACCACGACGGTGGCCTGTGCTTTTTTTATGCCACCTTCCAATGTCACGCCGATATCGACGTCCATGAGCAGGTGTTTGATACCAGCGACAAAGTGAAACGCCAAGGCGGAGAGCAGACCCCAGGCAATCAGTTTGGCTAGAAAGTTATGGGCCAGTGCATCGCTTACCGCATCGAAACCTGCCGGTGATGAAAGCGACTTGTCCAATGCCCAGAAAGCGAAAATCAGACCAACGAACAGGATGACACCCGTGACGCGGTGTGTGATCGAAGTCAACGCAGGAAGAGGGAAGTGTATGGTCGAAAGATCTAGGTTTACGGGTCGTTTGCTATTCACGGCTTTATACACTCTCTTGGCCCGCTCTGCGACAGGTCGGGCATGGCCCGAGCGGGGTGATTTCTGGAAGCAGCTCGGCCGTTGCCAAGTCGGGCACGACCTCCTACCTGTCGGTCGCGCGCCAAGATTATAAGAACCTTAGGCTCCGCTGACAAACCGAACTCCGATTAACTCGACCATGGTTCAAGAAGATAGCCAGATATCGAGTCGATTTTGCATTGCAGCATAGCTATAGTAGATTACAGCATCAAGCCAGACGCAGGTGGCCACATTCAGAAGAACGCACAGAATAACGGAGAAGCACTCGCTTGCTCGAACACTAAATGTTTAACTGATGCCCCTTAATATTATACAAAAGCTGCACAAAATGTAACTACCAGTATAGCTCGAGCTGGCATTTAGGCTAATTGACAATCCTTTTTACGCTTCTATAGTGGGCGAGTCTTTTCGCCGGCGCGGCATGCGAAACACCGACCTTACGTCCCAACCCGTATTCGAAAGGAGGCCAGTATGGCTGACAGGAAAGCAACATTAACGGTAGATGGTCTGGACAAGACGATCGAACTACCGATGTATTCCGGCACTCTTGGCCCCGATGTCATTGATGTACGCAGCCTCGTGGCTGAGGGCCTGTTCACCTATGACCCTGGCTTCATGTCGACATCTTCCTGCCAGTCCGCTATCACTTATATAGATGGTGGCAAAGGCGTCCTTCTCTATCGCGGCTACCCTATCGGAGAGCTTGCCAAGGAGTCCGATTTCGTCGAGGTGTGCTATCTGCTGCTGTTCGGCGACCTGCCCACAGACCAGCAATATACTGATTTTGAATCGCGGGTTCGCAACCACACCATGGTTCACGATCAGATCAATAACTTCTTCAAGGGCTTCCGGCGCGACGCTCACCCGATGTCCATTCTGTGTGGTGTCGTGGGCGGCCTGGCGGCGTTCTACCATGACCACATGGACATTACCAAGCAAGAAGATCGTGAGATCAGTGCAGTCCGCCTGATTGCTAAAATGCCGACCCTGGCGGCGATGTCGTACAAGTATAACGTCGGTCAGCCGTTCAATTATCCGCGCAACGACCTGAACTATGCCGAGAACTTCCTCTACATGATGTTCAGCACCCCTTGCGAGGACTACAAGAGCAATCCGGTATTCACCAAGGCCATGGATCGCATCTTCATGCTGCATGCCGACCATGAACAGAACGCCTCCACCTCAACCGTTCGCTTGGCAGGCTCCACCGGTGCCAATCCGTTCGCCTGCATCAGTGCCGGCATCGCTGCTCTCTGGGGTCCGGCTCATGGTGGCGCCAACGAAGCCGTGCTCAAGATGCTCGACGAAATCGGTGACGATTCCGAAGAGAATATCCAGCACTTTGTCGACAAGGCCAAGGACAAGGAAGACCCCTTCAAGCTGATGGGCTTCGGTCACCGCGTCTATCGCAACTTCGACCCGCGCGCCAAAGTCATGAAGGAAACCTGTGACGAAGTCCTGGCCGAGCTGGGCATGGCCGATGACCCTCAGCTCAAGATTGCCAAGCGTCTGGAACAGATCGCCCTGGAAGACGACTACTTCATCGAGCGCAAGCTCTACCCCAACGTCGACTTCTATTCCGGCATCATTCTCAAGGCAATGGGCATTCCGACCAACATGTTCACGGTCATCTTTGCCGTATCGCGCACCATTGGCTGGATTTCCCATTGGCACGAGATGCAAAGCGACGACTTCAAGATCGGTCGTCCGCGCCAGCTGTATACCGGTCATGATCAGCGTAGCTATCCCAGCAAATGATCGTGCGCCCGCCAATGTAATACAAGGCCGCCTTCGGGCGGCCTTTTGCATATTTTTCCCACTACGTCAAAAATAATGGCTTACTCAACAGGAGTTTGAGCATGCGTGACATTACAACCGTTGCCTTTATCGGCCTGGGCGTCATGGGCCACCCCATGGCTGGCCATCTTGCCAAGACCGGGCTTAGCCTGCGCGTTTACAACCGCACTGCAGCAAAAGCCGACAGCTGGGTAGCTGAATATGGCGGCAGCGCCCACGCCACGCCCCGTGAAGCGGCTGAAGGCGCTGACCTGGTATTGGTATGCGTGGGAAATGATGAGGACGTTCGCCAAGTTACCATTAGGGAAGATGGCGTACTGGGTGGCATGCATGAGGGCGCGGTGCTCGTTGATCACACCACAGCTTCCGCCGATCTTGCCGAATCACTGGATGCTACCTGTCGCAAGCAAGGCGTTCACTTTATCGACGCCCCTGTCTCAGGGGGTCAGCAAGGGGCGGAAAATGGCACCTTGACGATCATGTGCGGCGGTGAAGAGGAAACCTTTGCCCATGTGCGCCCTTCTCTTGAGCATTATGCCAAAGCCGTGACACTGATGGGTTCCGCCGGTAGTGGTCAGATGACCAAGATGGTCAATCAGATCTGTATCGCCGGCCTGGTCCAGGGACTGGCGGAAGGCCTGCATTTTGCCGAGCAGGCCGGGCTCGACAGGCAGCAAGTCATCGATGTGGTTTCTCAGGGAGCTGCCGGCTCGTGGCAGATGAACAATCGCCACAAGACCATGATCGAGGATAGCTACGAGCACGGTTTTGCGGTGAATTGGATGCGCAAGGACCTGGCGATTTGTCTGGAGCAAGCCAGACGTATCGATGCGACCTTGCCGGTGACCGCCCTGGTGGACCAATTCTATGCTGACGTGCAGCAAATGGGGGGCGGTCGCTGGGATACTTCCTCGCTACTCAAACGCTTACGTCCAAGGGATTAACCGGGTACTTTTTACCTTCCAGCCATGCCGCACAGGGTTTTCCACACTATCTGTGGATAACCCTGTTCATAACCATTACACAATGCCCCACAATCGCCATGTTCAGTGGCCCAGCCTCAAATTGATCATTTTTTGACCTAATGTAACTCGTTGTTTTTAAACAATTTAACTAAGTTTCACTGGTGGCCGAATTTTAAAAACCACTTGTGCATAACGCATCCAGCGCAAACAGGAAAAGTGGACAAGTCAAGCCCAAATTTACATAAAAATAGCTTTTGGCAGGCAAAAAATCTAAAAACGCGAGGAGTTGGACAGGCTGATCAGAGAACGCCGCACAGCAACATAAGCGCCTCAAGAATCATCTTGAGGCGCGGCTATTATAGATAACGTTCCGGCATCAGGACTTGGCAGGCAAGCCTTGAGAAACAAGAGGAGGAAACTGCAAGTTAATGGCGTCCCATAGGGGGTTCGAACCCCTGTTACCGCCGTGAAAGGGCGGTGTCCTGGACCACTAGACGAATGGGACGTGGTACGACGCTTTACAAAATAAAGAAAGGATCTTCGACAAAGCGATTGGTGGAGCCTAGCGGGATCGAACCGCTGACCTCAACACTGCCAGTGTTGCGCTCTCCCAGCTGAGCTAAGGCCCCACATGCCTTGAAGACGGAGCGTATAGTACTGATTACGCCCGCCTTCGTCAATAGTCGTGCAACGAGTTCTTGCTATGTTTTTACACGTCGCGATATTCCTTCTCGAAACGCTTGACCTGCTTCTTGGAGACGCCACCCAGCACGTCGATGGCATGTCGTAACCGCGCCCGAGTGACATCGGAGCCTAAAATCGCCATCGCATCCATGACCGAGGTACTCGAAGAGGAGCCGGTAATCGCGATGAACACAGGAGCCAGAAACGCCTTCATCTTGAGCTCGAAGTATTCGGCCAATGTCTTGACCTCTTCCAGCAGAGCATCTTTGTGCCATGCCGGAACATTTTCGAAACGCCACACCAGAAACTGCAGAAGCTTGACCAGGGTTTCGTCTTCCAGCTTCACCGAGGAAAAGCTTTCCTTACTGATCGAAGGTAGCCCGGAGAAGAAATGCCCCGCCAATGGCGCCACCTGCGCCAAGGTCTCGACCCTTGGGCGTACTTGCGGAAGAATCTTGCTCACGTAGGCTTCATTGAAGGCCCAATCCATCAGCGCCTTGAGAAAAGCGCTGTCGTCCAGGTCTTCGCGCAGGTATACCCCATTGAGCCAGGTCAACTTTTCCAGATCGAATACCGGCCCTCCCAGAGAGACACGCTGGATATCGAAATGGGCCATCATTTCATCCAGGCTGAATTTTTCACGCTCATCCGGCATCGACCAGCCCATCCGGCCCAGATAATTGGTCACGGCCTGCGGCAAAAAGCCCATGCGACGATAATAATTGATAGAGGTAGGGTTCTTGCGCTTGGAAAGCTTGGATTTATCCGGATTACGCAGCAGAGGCATATGGCACAGCTGCGGCATGTCCCAGCCAAAATACGCGTACAGCAACTGATGTTTGGGTGCCGAATTGATCCACTCTTCACCCCGTAGCACATGGGTGATACCCATCAGATGGTCGTCGACCACATTGGCCAGATGATACGTGGGCATGCCATCGGACTTGAGCAGTATCTGAGCGTCTACCTGCGCCCACTCAACGTCTATTTCTCCGCGCAACATATCCTGCACCACGCATACCCCTTGGGTAGGCACCTGCATACGCACCACATAAGGCCAGCCTTCCTGCGTGCGTCGCGCCACTTCCTCGTCAGGTAATGCCAGATCAGCCGGTTTCAGCGCCAGCTGCATACCGGCTGCCTTGCGTGCCTCACGCAATTCATCTAGCTCATCACTGGTGCGATAGCAGGCGAACGCATGGCCTTCATCCAGCAGTTGCTGAGCATAGCGGGCATAAATATCCCCTCGCTCACTCTGCCGATAAGGGCCGTGCGGTCCACCCACATCGGGGCCTTCGTCCCACTCAAGGCCCAGCCAACTAAGCGAATCAAGGATCATCTGCTCAGACTCAGGTGTCGAACGAACCCGATCGGTATCCTCAATGCGCAAGATGAACTTCCCACCATGCTGGCGAGCGAAACACAGGTTGAACAAGGCAATGTAGGCTGTGCCAACGTGCGGATCGCCCGTGGGCGAAGGCGCAATGCGGGTGCGTACGGTCATAGTGACGTCCTGTTGAGAGCATATTTTGCGTGGGCCACATTATACGCACCCAGCCATCAACCAAAAGCCACGAAGTAGGAACCACTGGAGAAAACTAACGTCTTAGCCATGCAATCAAGGTTGCAGGGGAAGGGTTGCATTGGATGCGCGTTTAAGCACAAAATGCGCGAATGAGCACAAAATAATAGGCATGTCTCTTAAAATCTGACGCCTTGCACGTCGCCTTATTGCGCTTATCTTGCATCTATATGGCGAGGTAGGGATTAGCGGTCGGGTATTAAGCGAACCAAGAAAAAAACGCTTTCCCCTTCACTTTTCTCGTGAATATACATCCAGCCTCCCTTGGCTCAGCAACAGGAAAATCAGATGGAATCGCTAGGCTCCCGCATCAAACAGTTACGACTTCGGGCCAAACTCAACAAGGCTGCCCTTGCCCGCAAAGTAGGCGTATCGGACGTGACGGTTTCTTATTGGGAATCCGGAGCCATCAAGCAGATAGGCCATGAGCGCCTGGTGGCATTGGCTGAGGCTCTGGAATGCTCACTTGCCACCTTATTGGAAGGCGAGACGACCTCAACGGCTTTGCTGCCTCTGCATCACGAAGGCCCTTTACCCTGGCACCGATCGCAACAGGCGGCATTTCAACTGCCTCCCTATCTGCCGCTGGCGATTCAATGGCGACAAGCGTGTTTTATCGTCACACCGGCTCCCAAGAACTCTTTTCCACCATTGGAAGAAGGCGAACTCGCCCTGCTGGGTCCTACCCGTGAATTTCATCAGCCTGGGCACTATGTCGTGGAAAACGAGGTCGTGGAAAACGAGCAGCGCTTTAATATGCAATATCTCGAACAACCGCCCAAGACAGATGCCATCCGCGCTATCTTGTTAGGCCGTTGGCAGCCTTCTACCGCGCCATAAAGGCATCAGATGGGATCTTCAATCACCTCGACCTGGCTTTGGGACCGACGCGGTTCACTGCCAATCATGTAATCCTTGGTATAAACCGCTATTTGCCCCAAGCCGTGCTGTGACGTTCTTACCAGCTCCCCAGTCAGATGTTGGCCCTGTTCCCCGATACGCTGCTGCACCGTGTCAGGCTGAACACTGGCTTCGGAGAGCTGCACACGAACTTGGTACTCGCCGTCCGATAACCCAGTGCTCGAGCCAAACGGCCCGGCAACAAAATATCCCTGCTCCACTTCTGTACGTGCTTGCCAGCTCACACGGTTGTATTTATGCTCCACCACCACTTGCAGGCGTGCGCCATCCGGTAAGTTAGTCTCGCCTTCTACCATCAAACGTCGGTCATTACGCAGCGATACCGACAAAGAGACCGCCACCTCGAGAGGCTCGACAGCCGGCTCAGGTTCAGGCTCCATTACCTCGCTTTGCTGCTCACTGGCCTCCGGCTGTATCTCTGATGTTTCATCCACTGCATCGTTATTTCCCCCACACCCACTCAGCACCAGCATTACGGCTACCGCTAGCACTCCCATCCCGTGCCTGTAGACCATGACATCCTCCTGAAACTCAGCGGAGCCTCTACCTTATCATTGCTACCCGCGACACACAGTGGCTTTCGCTTGCTCCCGCGTTGAAAAGCATCAAGCTTCTAGAGAACCGGCAACACCGCAGCGCAACCTCGATATTAACGGTTTGCTTCGCTCAAAAAAAAGTCCTAAAGGTCCTTGTGCAATACATTAACCGCCTACAATCCAGCAATGCACTAGAGGGGCGGATAGCCCGATCGAGCCGGTTATGAGAAGCTCGGCCTATCGTCGAAAGCGCAGCGTCTGCTTGCCGCCAGTGATGCCGAGACCTTGATTCAATTTCGTGCCCTGTCGAACATCAATCGCAGCCTGACGGCACAGCAAATGGACACGCTCACCATGGCTGCGCTCTCGCATATCGAGGGGGTCTACCAGCAAAGCTGGGATCGTAAGGATGCCATCGACCCGGCGTTGGCCGATGGCAATCGGGAAGGGATAAAGGCGGTGGTTTGGTAGCACTGATAGTTCGTCGAAGCACAACCCAGCCCGCCAAACAGCGGGCATTTAATTTGTGAGTCGTCGAGCATGATCGACATATTAAAACAGATCTCTAGCCAATTGAGTTAGTCTATTTCCTTGAATATTAACAGCATTACCAACACCACTAGCCTGTGGAGCAACTAACCCAGTTCGAGTAAGTCCGTTCAAAACAGCACTCGTAGCCAGTTCATTTACTTCAAATTTCAAATGATACGTTTCCCATTTCAACGGTTTCACATTCAGGATTTTTCAGTTCTCCTTCAGCAACAACGGTACCCTCTGAATCGTAAATACAGACATTATCGAGAGACACCTTTCCATAGTGCTGCGCGCCTCGATGCCACACGACAGTCCTCGGCGTGCTTGCTCCCTCTGCACCCGTAGTGGTTGAGCCGTCCCCGATAATTTCCACTTCCTGTCCTGCCATGGAATGGTTGCCAATTCTGATCGTTGCGTTCGTGTAGATAGTCATAGAATCTCGCTCCTTTGTCATCCTGGAATACTCAAAACACTCCCATACAGATCGTCTCGCAAGTGGCTGCCCATGACGACCCTATTCATGGTTACACCCAGCCCATTGTAGTCGCACAGCATGTACAAGGCTGCTTTACCACCGATCACCGAATGAGCGAGCAGATCGGTGCTGCCGGGTCGCTCGACGACCTGGTAGCCTTCGACATCGAAGCGGAATTTACGGCAGCGCTGGAAGCGGTTAAAGCTATGTAGAGGTGTAGATAAATGCGCACCTGCACCAGATATGAGAAACTGCCGTCCTTTTTCCGGCGCTTGCGGATCGTTGCCATCACTGCCTCTCAGATGTACCCAATCAAAAGCGGCTCACGTAGCAAATATGTACAACGAACCAGGTAAAACGCCGCTCAACTACTAAATATGAACAGCCATGAATGATCACACAACCCCGCAAACCCGCATGAAGCCTGACATCGCACGCCCTGCGCTGGATAGAACATTCTCCGTGGCGCCGATGATGGACTGGACAACCCGCGACTATCGCGCCTTTGCCCGTATGCTGACGCGCCATGCACTGCTGTATACCGAGATGGTGACCACCGGTGCCATCTTGCATGGCACGCCGCGAGAGCGCTTTTTGGGCCATACGGACGTCGAACATCCACTGGCGCTTCAGCTGGGGGGAAGCAATGCCGGGGAGCTTGCCGAGTGCGCGGCGATTGCCCAGGCGTGGGGCTATGACGAGGTGAACCTCAACGTGGGATGCCCCAGCGACCGGGTGCAGAACAATCTGATCGGTGCCTGTTTAATGGCGCACCCGGAAAAGGTCGCCACCGCCGTGCGTACCATGCAGGAGGCCGTTTCGATCCCGGTGACGGTGAAATGCCGTATCGGTATCGATGACCAGGACGAAGATGCCGACCTTGAGCGATTCATCGCCACCGTCGCGGATGCCGGGTGCGAGGTGTTCATCGTGCACGCACGCAAGGCTTGGCTCCAGGGGCTTTCCCCTAAGGCCAACCGTGATGTGCCACCGTTGAACTATCCGCGCGTGCATCGCTTGAAACAGAGCCGCCCGGAGCTGCATATCGGCATCAATGGAGGCATCAAGACGCTGGCCGAGTGCAGCGAGCATCTTGCGCATGTCGACAGCGTGATGATAGGCCGCGAAGCCTATCAGAACCCCTGGATGTTGGCCGACGTCGACCAGGCGCTTTACGGCGAGCGCAGCCCGGCCTCTAGCCGAATGGCTGCCGCCCAGGCGTTTCGTCCTTATATCGCTCAGCGCTTGGAAGAAGGCGCCAAGCTCAACCACATCACTCGTCATTTGTTGGGGCTCTTTCAAGGCTGCCCCGGCGGGCGGCGGTTTCGTCGCCATCTGTCAGAACACGCACACCTGGAAGGTGCCGGGCTGCGGATCTTCGACGATGCCTTGAGCCTGGTGCGTGAGCCCGATGCACGTGAGATTGAGCTGGCGACTCAATAAAGCGAGTCGGGAGGCGGCGCCAGGCTTGAGTTGAAGCTTTCCACCGCCGTTTCCGCCTCCTCGATCGCATCGAAACGAGCGATATGAAACAGCGCTTCACCCTCGTTGGCCAATGGCAGGCGGCTCATGCCGATCACGATGCCATCAGCTATCGCTCGCACGGCACTTTCATCGTTGCCGAACGGATCGGCTATCTTGCCCAGCACCTCCCCCTTGGCCACGCGCGCGCCCAGACGCACTTGGGGTCTCAATATCCCGTCGATGGGCGCGCGAGCCCAGCTGGAACCATTGGCCAGTTCGGCCCCTGGCGGGGGGCGCCGACGCTGCTCGCCGGTGAGCATGCCCAGGCGACGCATGACGCGTAGCACCCCGCGCACACCGGGTGAAATCGCCCACTCATCGAAACGCAGTGCCTCCCCGGCTTCGTAGGTCAGCACCGGAATTCCGCGATTCTGGGCATAGTGGCGCAGGCTGCCCTCGCGCAACTCCGCATTGAGTACCACCGGCGCACCGAATGCATCCGCCATACGCTCGGTTTCACTGCCGGGGCGAAGTTGCGCCCGGATCTGGGGCAAGTTGGTACGGTGGATCGCGCCGGTGTGAAGGTCGATCACATGCGTGGCCTGATCGACGATCTGCTCACGGAACAAGGTGGCAATACGACCGCCCAGGGAACCCGATTCACTGCCGGGAAAGCACCGATTGAGATCGCGCCTGTCCGGCAGATAGCGGGTCTGCTGCAAGAAACCGAAGACGTTGACCACAGGAACCGCTATCAGCGTTCCCTTCAGGTTATTGATGGCTTTGGAGCGCAGCACACGGCGCACGATTTCCACGCCATTGATCTCGTCGCCATGAATGCCGCCGCACACCAACAAGACCGGCCCCTCCTTGCGCCCATGTACCACCTCGACGGGAATATGCAGCGGGGTATGGGTATATAGCCGAGCAACCGGCACATCGATTTGCAAGCGTTGGCCGGGATTCACTTTTTCTCCTGCCAATTCAAAAGCGGCACGGACCATATACTTCCCCCTGGAAACGAAAGTGTCTTTATAACGTCATAGGCAAGGCATGACGAGCCTTTCCATGACAGTTTGCCACTTTCAACATACAATCATGCATGTATCAATGCTTTTGCATGCCCTATCGGATAAAATCAATCCATTCCCACCAGCGGCAGCTTACGACAGGAGGAGCCCTATGGCTCGGCGCACAAAGGCAGAAGCGGCCGCCACACGTGAGGCGCTTCTCGATGCGGCAGAAGAGATGTTCATGGAGCACGGGGTGGCGCGCACCTCACTTGAGCAGATCGCTCGGCATGCAGGAATGACGCGAGGTGCAGTCTATTGGCACTTCAAGAACAAGAGCGATGTCTTTCACGCCATGCTCGAACGGGTTCGCATGCCGTTTCAAGACCTGGTGGATGAAATCGAGACGCTGGAACATGACGTCTCGTCGCTGGAAGCCATACGCATTGCCTGCCTGAGAGGTTTTTCCCGCCTCGAACAGCCGCGCTACCATCGTGTGCATTCGATTCTTATTCATCGTTGTGAATTTTTCAGTGATATCGACCCCATCGCCATGCAGACGGAAATCGCCGAAGAGTGTCACACCTCGCTTCAGGAACACTTCACGCTTGCCTCACAGAAAGGCGCTTTACGTTCCGACCTTTCCGCTTCGGTGGCCGCCGACCTCCTGCATGCCACCCTGGGTGGGCTGTTTCATGAATGGCTGCGCAACCCTGAACGCTTTTCCATCCGTGAACGCGGCGAAACACTTATCAATCAATTGCTGCTGTTGATGAGTCCTCCTCCGTTCTCTGCGTCTGCGTAACTCTTCGAGACCGGACAGCTAACGTTAACCTTGCTCGGACACACCACGAGAAAAGGGCGCCATTGAACCCTCCGACGATTCATTCAAAGAATAGAATCGCGGATTCCCATCACTCTCACGCGCTTTGTTGCCAAAGCGTGGAGAGCGTGACCGGAGTTCGCGGTGTGCGAGTCGGCGTTTGCGAGCTCACACGGGCGGTAGCCTTGCGGCCACGCCCTTGGTAAACAACATGCCCGCGGGCGGCGATGTTATAAGCGGCATTAAGGTCCGCGTGGTAGTGCTTGCCGGTGCTAAACGTACACTGACTATAATTGTCCTTATCGCGTTTCACCGGCCCTGACCCGTCGAACGCTTGGCTGGACGTACCACGGGCATAGACCGCCACGAAGCGCAGGCCGATTTCTTCGGCTTTGCTTTCGATGCGCGTCACGAGCTGGCGATGGAACCAGCGGTGAAACCGCGCTTTCATCGGCGTGCGCTTGTTACCCGCTTTCGGACGCCAGCCTTTCAGGTCTTCGACGGCAATGGCTTGGCAGCCGTGGTCGAACGCGAGATTCACCAGCTGTCGACTGATCTGATGGGCTTGGTTATCAGCCAGGTGAGTTAAACGCTGGTGATCCCGACGGCAGAAGCCCGGTGGCAACCGGCTTCCGTGCCTGACGGCGGATGCGTTGCATGAGCCGATACTCCCGGTCTTTATCCGTGCGCGAGAGAAACCCGCGTGCGTGGACAGTGCCTTGAGCATCGACGACCGCCCAGGTCGCCGCCGTGTTAATGCCAACATCCACCGCCAGCACCCGGTCAGGGGCGCCTTTGGCGGGCTTGGGTGGATCGAACTGTTCGGGCAACGAGAGCTGCCATTGTCGACCGTTAGTGGTCAGTAGCGGGGATTTGGCCTTGCCTTTCCCCCGGAACCGGCATATTCCCTTGAGCCGAAATCCCATCCAGACCCAGTCATTGTGCTGTCGCACCTTGATAAAGGCATGGCTGGCATCGGCATTGATCTTGGCGCACTGGCTCCCGTAAATGCTCGGAAAGGTCTTGGTGCTGGATGTCAGGCGCGGTGGTTTGGCGTGCAGGTGTTTACGATCACCGCTGCGCCACGCCTCAAACCGTGTCACGAAGGAGCGGACTTGACCGACCGCATCCATAATAGCGACACGGCGAAGGTACGATGGAAATTTGTAGTAGCGTTTAGCAAAGGACGTGTAGCGTACCTGTGGTCGTTTTTGGGTGGGATGTATCAGCCGTTCTATTACCTCGACCACCGCGCTCCCTTCGCAGATGCCGACCTGCGGCCAGTGCGTATACGCCACGGTCATCAGATCGCGCACCAATCGCCGATACAGCGCCAGCGCATCCGTCAGAGCGGTCTGTTGGTCGGCACTGGTGACGTGTAGCGCCAGGGAGTCGGAACGGATGATCGGCATAAGAAAACTATATATTCAACCAGTTATAAGAACAAGCAAGGCTGACGCTTTGCCCTGCCTTAACTGCCGATTCATTCAAAGAATCGAATCGCAGAATGCGGCAGGATTTTGTTCAAATGAATGACGCCCCTCGAAAACGCTTCACGTTCGCGTGAAACTTAGCGCTCGCTTAAAGCTTTGCGTTCAACCGCCGGTTGCTGTTCGCGATGGTCGCCTATTGCCATCTTGCGCTGCAGCCAGTCCGAAATATGCGCAATCATCGCATAGAAGGTGGGGATGAACAGGCTACCCAGAGTGGCAACCGATGCCATGCCGACCACCACGGTGGTACCGATATGGTGGCTGCTGACGTCGCTGGCCCCGGTGGCCAATGCCAATGGCAGCGTCCCCAGGATAAACGCCAGCGAGGTCATCACGATCGGCCGGAAACGCAGTTCAGCGGCGGTAATCGCGGCCTCACGAATCGACTTGCCCTGTTCCTTGCGCTGCAACTCGGCGAACTCGACGATCAGGATGGCGTTCTTGGCCGCCAGTCCCACCACCACCAGCATGCCGATCTCCACGTAAACGCTCGTCTCCAGCCCGCGCATGGCGATCCCCCCGATACCCCCCAGAAAAGCAAAGGGCGTTGCGGTAAGAACCGCGAGAGGCAATGACCAGCTTTCGTACTGAGCGGCCAGAATCAAGAACACCATGATCAAACCGAACACGATCGCCAAGGTGGCCGCACTGCCCATCTGGCTCTCCTGGTAAGCGGTGCCGGTCCAGCCCATCCCCCAGTTACCTCCCAAGGTTTCTTCGACAACCTCTTCCATGGCGGCAATCGCCTCACCCGAGCTATAGCCGGGTGCCGGTCCACCCTGGAACTGAGCGCCCAGATAGACGCCGAAACGTGACACCACCGCAGGCTTGGCCTGTCGCTCGAGGGTCACGAATTCAGACAAGGGAATACGCTGCCCATTGCCGCCCCGTACATGCACCCGGCTGATATCATCCGGCGTTCTGCGAAACTCGTCCTCGTTCTGCAGATACACCTGGAAGTTGCGATTCTGGTAACTGAAGTAATTGACGAATCCCGCGCCGAAGGTATTCGCCAGGGTGGTATTCAGCTCACTCAATGAAACGCCGTAGCTGAGTGCCTTTTGTTGGTCGATTTCCGCTCGATAACCCGGCACGTTGACATTGAAGGTGGTGAACACCCCCTGCAGCGCAGGATGCTGGTTGGCCGCCTGCATCACCTGCACCGACGCCTGGAATAGCTCTTGGGGGCTCGCTCCTTCGAAGGACTGCAGATAACCGGTAAAACCGCCCGTGGTGGAAAGCCCGATAATCGGCGGCACGTTGAAAGCCATCGCCGAGCCACCCTCGACCTGGGCGCCCAGTTGCATGATGCGCCCCACCAGGCCATCGGCGGTCAGCTCGCGTTCCGCCCAGGGGTCAAGGTTGACGAACATGATGCCGCGCGCCGTATTGACCGAACTCGAAAGAATATCGTAACCCGCCACAGCCGACGAATAACGCACCCCATCGATCTCTTCGATGGCTTGGCTAAGCTTGCCCATGTAGTCACTGGTGCGGTCCAGTGAGGCCGCATCGGGCAAGGATACACTCACCAGCACGATTCCCTGGTCTGTCTGGGGAACCAGGGTCGAAGGGGTGACTTGATACAACCACCAGGAGCCCACGACCACCATGGCGACCAGCAGCAGAGCCAGGCCCCAGAAACGTACCAGGGCTTTCACCAGCCATATATAGCCTGCGGTGATTGCCGCAAAAAGCCGGTCAAAAAGCCGCAAGGGCGCACTGAGTACCCGCCTGAATTTCGACTCGTCTTGCACGGAAGGCTTGTGCTTGATAAAAATCGCCGACAGCGCCGGGGTAAACGTCAAGGCCATCAACGCCGAGAAGGCCACCGAGATTGCCACCGTTAGGGCGAACTGCTGGTATATCTGCCCGGTGAAGCCGCCCAGAAATGCCACGGGGACGAATACTGCCGCCATGATCAGGGAGGTCGCGATAACCGGCCCCCCGACTTCCTTCATGGCGCGGATGGTGGCCTGAAGCACGGTAATGTCTTCATCTTCACTCAATACGCGCTCGACATTCTCCACCACCAGAATCGCATCATCGACCACAATGCCGATGGAAAGCACCAGGGCGAACAAGGTGAGCAGGTTGACCGAGAAGCCGAACATGTAGAAGCCGGCGAAAGTGGCCAATACCGACACCGGCACCACCGACATGGCGATCACCGTGAAGCGCCAGTTCTGCAAGAAGATGAACAGAATGACACCCACGATCAAGAAGGCTTCGACAAAAACCGTGAGCACGGTTTCCACCGAGGCATCGATGAACAGGGTGGTATCGTAAGGCACCACATATTCCAGCCCCGGTGGAAAGCGCTCGGCCATGTCGGCCATGGTGGCTTCCACCGCGGTGGCGGTCTCCAGCGCATTGGCCCCCGGCTGCTGGTTGATGATGATCGGGGTCATCGTGGCGCCATTCAGGCGGGCTTCAATGCCATAGAACGAGGCGCCCAGTTCAATGCGCGCCACGTCATTCAGGCGCAGCGATGAACCATCGGGGTTGGTACGCAGATAGATATTGCGGAAATCATCGACCTCGTTGAACCGCCCTCCCGCCGTGATCGTGTAGGTATAGGCGCGAGGATCGCTCTGCGGTGCAGCCGCCAGGCTGCCTGCCGGCACTTCGGTGTTTTGGGTGCGGATAGCCGTGGCCACTTCGGCGGGCGTCAGGTTGTATTGCGCCAGCTTGTCGGGGTCCATCCAGATCCGCATGGCGAACTCGCCACCGCCGAGCACTTCCGCATTACCCACCCCTGGCACCTGACGTAGTGTGTCGAGAATATTGAGGGTGGCGTAGTTCTGCATGAAGATACGTGGATAATCGTCTTGAGGCGACGTCAGCGCCACCAGCATCAGAATCGAGCTGGAGCTCAGCTCCACGGTTACGCCTTGATCCTGAACTTCCTGAGGAAGCCGGGACAAGGCACCCTGAACCCGGTTATTGACGTTGATGGTGTTGATATCACCATCGGTGCCGATATCGAAGGCGACACTGAGGCTGACACTGCCGTTATCCGCGCTGTTCGAGGTCATGTACAGCATGTTTTCGACGCCGTTGATCGCCTCGGCCAGGGGGGCCGCTACCGCCTGGGCCACGGTTTCGGCATCAGCACCGGGGAAACGAGCCTGCACAGAGACCGAAGGCGGCACCACGCTCGGGTATTGCTCGATCGGCAACACCCGCATGCTCATGACACCGACCAAGGTCAGGATGATCGCCAGCACCGTGGCGAAGATCGGCCGCTTGATGAAGAAGTTGGAGAAATTCATGGGGTGTTTTCCCCCTCCTCTTCATCCGCAGGGGCACTCGGTCCGGCCTGCTCCTGCATCACTTCGCGGAGCTCGGACTGTTCTTCCGTTCGCTCTTGCTCTACTTCCTCGACGATTTCTTCAGCGCTTTCTTCAAAGGGCTGCGGGTCGATCGATGTACCAGGCTGAAGACCGGCAGGGTCTCCGACGATCACTCGGTCACCGCTTTCCAGGCCTTCGCGAATGATCTGCCAGGGGCCGGCAATCTCACCCAGCGTGACCGAACGCGCGCGCGCCTTGCTTTCCTCGTCTAGTACAAACACCTGAGGCCCCATCAGCCCTTGCGTGACGGCAATTTCTGGAACGGCAAAGACGTCGAAACGCTTCAAGCCTTCAATGCTCACACGCACGAACTGGCCGGGTAGCACAGTAGCCCGGGGATTGGCAAAAGTGGCATTGGCCTGCACCGTGCTGGTGCTTTCGTTCACCCGAGAGCCGAGAAAGTCGAGACGCCCTTCCAGTTGACTATCTTCTTTGCCATCGAACCCGGGCACGCTGAGGCGCGCGGGAATATCGGAAATCGATAAGCCATTATCAAGCTGACGGCGCAGCTCAAAAGCATCGCGCTGAGGCAACTGAAAGCGCACTTCCAGGGGGTCGAGCGGCGTGATGGTGGCAAGCTCAGTTCCGGCATTGACCAGATTGCCCACATTGATCTGGCTTAGACCGATCATGCCGGCGACGGGCGCCGAGACTTCGGTGTACCCCAGATCGATCTCGGCACTTTCCAATGCCGCTTGTGCCTGTGCCACACGGGCCTGGGCCACGGCCAGTTCGGCACGCGCCTGATCGTATTCCTGGCGGCTGACCGAATTCTGGCTAAGCAACCGTTCGAAGCGTTCGGCATCGCGCTGAGCACGGGCAAGTTCGGCACGCGCGCTCTGCAAGTCCGCTTCACGCTGATTCACTGTGGCCTGGTAGAAGTCAGGTTCGATGGAATACAGCTGCTGGCCTTTTTCCACCAACTGGCCCGGCTCGAAATGACGTTGTTCAAGAAAACCCGTCACCCGCGCCACCAGGGTGACTTCGTCATCACTACGCAGCAAGGAGGGATATGATTTATCCAGGGGTAAGTCCTGGAGAGCCGCTTCCATCACTGCCACCGGATGGGGAGGAGTCTCTTGTTGCCCGGCGGAGGCCTGCTGCTCCGGAGCCTCCTGGCCACAAGCCGCCAGCAACGTGCCCATGCCCACCGCCAGCAAGGCAAGGCGGACACCGCTAACCATCGTTCTCATACGTTTATATCCCGTTGCGTGCGTGAAAAGTTGACGTAGATTACATTCATACATGTATGAATGTAAATATCCGCCACCTATCACCTATCGTTCAGACGAGGTCTATCTCCGATGTTTGTGACACTGTCCGAGCGTTGCTCCGCATTATCTTCCGGCAATGTGAACGTAATGCTGTCGCCTTGCAGCCAATCGTTGAGCTCATTAACCACCTCGACATCCAGGATGCCCGACTGCTGGTGCAGCGCGAGCAGGTTAATCACATAGTCGTAACGGGCTTGGGCGTAATCGGAAAAGGCGTTGTACAAGTTTTGCTCGGCATTCAACACATCCACGATATTACGCGTGCCGACTTCATAGCCCGCACGGGTTGCATCCAACGCACTCTCGTTGGAAACGATGGCTTGTTGGCGCGCCTCAACGGTCGAGACGTCATTACTTACCTGAGTATATAAAGAACGTACCTGCTGGACCGTATCGCGACGCTGGGCCTCGAAATCGAACTGGCTGGCTTCCAGCAGGTAGGTGCTCTGACGAATACTCGCCTGCGTTCTGCCCCCGGTATAAATAGGCCAGTTAAGCCCGACACCTAACTGGCCGGTAGCGTCGTGCCCTTGTATCCCATCGATATCGTTGTCGGCGTATTGATAGCTGGCAAAGGCGTCAACGCTGGGCAGGCGCAACGCCTTGGCGATATTGACGCTACTTTTGGATACTTCGACACCTGCCTGTTCGGCAAGAACCAAGGGATTGTTGGTGATAGCCATCTCGACCCAGTGGTCACGTCCCGCCGGGGTCGGTAGGGCGACGGGGAATTCTTCATCGAGCGCCTCGATGCTGGAATAGCGCTTTCCGGTCAAGCGTTCGAGCACTTCAAAACTGACTTGAAGGTCACTTTCCGCTGCAATGCGTATCGCGCGTGATTGATCAAACCTGGCTTGTGCCTCTTCCACTTCAGTGATGGCGATCAAACCCACTTCAAACTGCTCTCGAGCTTGCTCCAACTGGCGACCGATAGCGCGCTCTTGAGCCCGCCGTGCTTCAAGAACGTCATGCGCTCTTAGAATATCGAAGTAGGCGCTGGCCACGTTGATCAACACTTGTTGTTCAGTGGCGGCCAGGACGTAAACCTGCTGACCGATTTCACGCTCGGAGCGCTCCACCTCACGCTGATTAATGGCATCGAACAACGCCTGGGAGGCTTCAAGCGTCAAGCTGACGCTATTGAAACGATCGGAAGCACCACCAAACTGTTGTTGCTGTGTGCTGGTCTGGCTTTCAAACTGCCGGGTATGCGCCGCGTTGCCGCCTAGATTCACCTGAGGCAGCAGGTCTCCTCGCTGAACATCGAGCCCCGCTTCGACACTTTGGCTTTGGGCACGAGCAGCCCCCAATTCAGAGTTGTTGCCCAATGCATCGCGGGCAATCGTCAATAAATCCGCGGCAAACACAGGCGTTACCCATGTCATGGCGATAAGTGCCGGCAAGAGGCCACGCCGCAAGAAACGGCCGTTAGTGGCGACACTCGCCGGTGATGAAATGAATCGCAACATAGCGTTCTCCTCGTACTTGTCAGTCGGAATACATATACATACATTGTCGCATGTTTTAGAGTCGAAGCTAGACAGTGGTGCTGGTTTTGCACATTTTTTCATGTAGGGCACTTTCATCTCTACTATGCTGCACCGCAATACACCACGTAGAGGACGTCGCATGCTTGCTCTGGAAATGATCAAGGTACGCGAACTGGAGATAGCCGTGCGCATCTGGCATCCTGACGCCCCCAATACGCTCATCGCCTGGCACGGTCTGGCCCGCCACGGGGGTGATTTTGCCGCTTTGGCACGGGAGCTTGGGCCGCAGTGGCGCATTCTCGCCCCGGATACCCCCGGTCGCGGACTCTCCAGCTGGTCGTTGCATCCAGCGCATGATTATCTCTACTCTCACTATATGCGTGTGGCTCTGGCTGTGCTCGACCACTTCCAGTTGGAGCGTGTTCCCTGGATAGGCACGTCCATGGGAGGCTTGCTGGGAATGCTGTTGGCCTCTGAAGAACCGTCCGCCTCACGTATTCAGTGCCTGGTACTCAATGATGTCGGCCCCGAACTGGATGCTCAGGCGTTGACCCGCATGGCCACCTACTTCAGCGTGATTAAACGCTTCAACGATTTCAGTGAACTGCTTGCCGAACTCAAGGAACATTACCGTGACTTCGGTATCGATACCGAAGCCGGGTGGCGAGAGATGGCCTTGGAAAGCGCTCGACGCCTGCCTGATGGCACCTGGAGCTACCATTTCGATCCACGTATCAGTGAGCAATTCATCCACGATACCCCGCGAGATAGCTGGGCCGACTGGGCGCGCATACAGTGCCCTTTGATGCTGATTCGTGGCGCGCATTCGCCTCTACTTACCACTAAAAGTGTCGCCCGGATGCAAGAAATACAGCCTTCGCTCGTCACCCTGGAAGCCCCAGGCTGCGGCCATGCGCCGATGCTCGACCGTCCCGGCCAGGTCAAGCCTATCGCCACTTTCTTGCAGGCGCATGGTAATGCCCATTCATTACCTTGGTGGCAACGCCTGAAGCAGCGCTTCGTCTCTTGAACCGCCACCCGCGACGCCACCTTCAATGCCATGCTATCTTTTCTGGTAAGCCTGCCTTCACGAACCGGCTCTTCAAGCATCGCATCCCCATGGAGGAATGAATCATGTACAAAGTCGTGTTTTTCGTACCTGAAGAAGACGCCGAAACCGTCAAGGAAGCCGTATTCGAAACCGGCGCCGGACGAATCGGCAATTATGAGGCCTGCTGCTTCCAGACGCCGGGGACCGGCCAGTTTCGTCCCTTGCCGGGTGCCGAGCCCCATATCGGTGAAATCGGGGAGCTCGAATACGTGAAAGAACTCAAGGTGGAATTAGTCTGTGAAGATACGCTGATTTACACCGCCGTGGCCGCGCTCAAACTGGCTCACCCTTACGAGGAGCCGGCGTTCGATGTCTGGCGCCTGGATGACACCTGACCCTACAATTCCACGGAGGATGCTGAAGCCGTTGTTAGGCTGAACCTGGCTAGGCTGAACCAAAGTAACGCTCACGGTCCTCAAGAGTGACTGCGCTGATATGCAGAGGAAACTCGCCATGGCGACGGTCGGCAAAGAAATGCTGCAAGGTGCGCTCGATGGTGGGAAAGGCGAGCTCGTCCCAAGGAACCTCGTGTTCCTCGAATAACGCAACTTCCAGGCTTTCCACGCCGGCATCGAAGCCACCCAGCAAGTCGGCACGAAACATCATGTACACCTGATTGATATGCGGTAGATCGATCAAGGTATAGAGGCCGCGCAACGTCACTTCGGCGCACGCTTCTTCACGCGTTTCGCGAGCGGCGGCTTGCTGGGTGGTTTCGGCGTTTTCCATGTAACCTGCCGGTAGTGTCCAATAGCCCTTGCGTGGGCTGATGGCGCGTCGACAGAGTAATACTCGGGAGCCGCTGACCGGCAGGGTGCCGGCCACGATACGCGGATTCTGGTAATGGATCGTGCCGCATGATTCGCACAGATAGCGCGGTCGATCATCGCCCTCTGGAATGGCGAAGCACAGCGTATGGCCACAGTGGCTGCAAAAGTTCATCGTGTTTCCTCTGTTGAGCGCATTCCTACTGCGGCTGGTAGACAAGACAATCTTTTATCCTTGACGCTGATCACAGCCCAAGAGTAAAGGTATCAAATTCGATGGATACGCCATGTTAGAGAAACTCAACGAACGGCTGCAACTGCTTCGCCCTCAACGGTTTACCCATCTGGCGCTTCCCGAGGCTGCCGTGTTGTTGCCGATCGTCGAACGAGCCGAGCCGACGTTACTGTTCACGCGGCGAGCACGCCACATGAGCACCCACAGCGGCCAGGTCGCCTTCCCCGGCGGCAAACGTGAACCCGACGATCCCGATTTATATACTACCGCCCTGCGTGAAGCCGAGGAAGAGGTCGCCTTGGCACCGCAACATGTACGCTGCCTGGGCAGCTTATCCGATGTGCTCTCCCTGCATGGCATCTGCGTGACGCCCTGGGTGGGGATCATTCCGCCGGATTTGCCTCTGCACCCCGACCCCACCGAGCTCGACACCATCTTCGAGGTGCCGTTGCACTATTTTCTGGAAGACAATCGCACCCATACCGATGTGATCACGGTGGATGGCCGTGCCCATTACGTGCCCAGCTATCACGTTCAGGGGCATGTGATCTGGGGGCTCTCGGCGATGATGCTGGTCGAATTGCTCGCCGAGGGTTTCGGTATGCCGATCGATATCTACCAGCGCCCCCCGGGGGCTTTGCGTCATCATCCCGAACGCCCTATCCCGCGTACCAGGCGCCATTCCTCCCGGGGAGTCTTACGATGATGCAGGCCTCGCCTTTCGCCACGCTTTCTTCCACCGGCAACTCCGCCCCCGTATTGCGCTCCGATGCGCTACCGGCATTGGTCGATGCCTTGATCGAACGGGGTTGGTACCTGGGCACGAACGTCATCGATGCCGACCTGTGCCAGGCTCTCTATCAGGAATGCCTGAACATGGCCGAGCATGGCGTTCTCATGCCGGCGGGAATCGGTCGAGGAAAGCAGCACAACATACGCCGAGACGTACGCGGCGATGCCATCCACTGGCTGGACCGGGAAAGCCAGGCCCAGCGACGTTACCTGGAAGCCATGGCAACGCTTCAGCAAGAGCTTAACCAGACACTATTTCTGGGATTGTTCGAATACGAAGCGCATTTTGCCCATTACCCCGCCGGCGCCTTCTACCAGACGCACCTGGACAGTTTCCGCGGGCGCGCCAACCGGGTACTCTCGACCGTGAGTTACCTCAACGCGGGCTGGCCGGAAGATGGTGGAGGTGAAATGGTCATCTACGCCCCCGGCGCTCCCCATCGCGAAGTCGCCAGAGTACGGCCGCAAGCCGGTACCTTTGCCTGCTTTCTATCCGAGACCGTTCCCCACGAAGTGCTGCCCACCCGTTTGCCGCGCGCCAGCATTGCCGGCTGGTTTCGGCGCAATGCCTCCCTTGGCAGCGTTATCGACCCGGCACGTTAATCCCATGAGACCCGCGCAAAGCAATGACCGAGCATAACCTTCAGGCGCTTCACGCCCGCATCGCTGCCCTCGAAGCGCGCAATGCCGAACTGGAAAACGACAAGCGCCATTATCGATGGCTGGCGGAAAGCACCACCGATCTGATTTCACGCCATGCCCGCGATGGCACCTTTCTGTATGCCTCGCAAGCCGCCCTCGAGCTGCTCGGCTATGAGCCCGAAGAGCTGATTGGCGTTTCCGCTTACGGCCTGTTTCACCCCACCGACCTCAATGACCTGCTCAACAAGTCACCGCAGGTGTATTACCACGCCGGTTTCTATCAGCAGACCTACCGCTTTCGCGCCAAGGCCGGGCATTACGTCTGGTTCGAAACCACCAGTCGTACCAGGCGTGATCCTCAAACCGGCGACTTGATCGATATTCTCTGCGTCTCTCGGGATGTGGGGCGTCGTATTCACGCGGAAGCCAACCGTGAACGCCTCGCTCAGGTCGTCGAATCGACCACCGATTACGTACTGTTCACCGGCAGCGACGAGGCTGTTTTCAGCTCCAACGAAGCCGCCAGACGGCGCTTTTCGCTTCCCCGGGAAAACCCGCGGATGCACCTCAGCGATGTCTATACCGCCTATTCGCTGCATGTATTGCGCGAGATCGTGTTTCCTGCGGTGGCGCGCTACGGCTCCTGGAGCGGCGAGCTGGAAATGGGTAATGGCAAACAGCCGGTGCCGGTCTTGAGCGTGGTTCTTGCTCATCGCGGGCTAGGGGCAGAACCCGGCCACCTTTCCCTGCTCAACCGTGATATCAGCCTGCGCAAGGCCACCGAAGCGCAGGCACGCCACCATCAAGCGCAGATTGCCCACGCCAACCGCCTGGCCACCATGGGCGAACTGGCCTCAAATATCGCCCATGAACTCAACCAGCCGTTGGGGGCCATGGCCAACTACGCCAGCGGCGCCTTGATGCAATTGCGCGCCGACCCCCGGCGCCCTGCCGCTGACCTGGAATTGCCGCTTGCGCGTATCGACGAGCAGATTCATCGCCTGGCTCAACGTCTGCGCCATATCCGCACCTTTGTCAGCAAAGGACGTACTCAGGTACGGCCGTTGGATTTCAACCCGGTGGCAGAGGCCGCTTGCCGGCTGTGCGAATGGCAGTACCAGCAAGCCGGGATCAGTCTGACGTACAAGCTGCCGGCGTCGCTGCCTCGTGTGCAAGCCGATCCGGTGGCGCTTGAACAAGTCCTGGTCAACCTGCTGCTGAATGCGCTGGAAGCTAGCCGACACCATCCCGGCGCCAGTGAAGTCAAGCTCAGCGCCTGGCGCAGCGGCCTGCGCCAGGCAAGCTTTCAGGTCAGCGACCAAGGCCCGGGCGTTGCCTTCCATCAAGTCGCGCATATTTTCACGGCCTTTCACTCCACCCGCCCCGAAGGGCTAGGCATGGGCCTGGCGATCAGCCGTTCCTTGATGGAAGCCATGGGGGGTCAACTCATGCTAGAGGACCAGGGCGAGTTCAGTGGCGCCACCTTTGCCGGTACACTGCGCACTGAATCCGATAGCGCCCTAGCATCCGGGAGATTCCTGTGAGCGACCCTCTTTCCCCGCCCCCTTTACCCTGCATTGCCGTCGTGGATGATGATCAAGCCTTGCGTGAATCGCTGGCTTGGCTGCTGGAATCCGTCGGGCTTGCCACCCAGGCCTATGCCGATGGGGAAACCTTCCTGGCTACCCGGACAGCCACTATCGATGCCGTTTTGCTGGATGTGCGCATGCCCGGCCTGAGTGGCTTGCAAGTGCATCAACAACTGCATGACGAAGGCATTACCCTGCCGGTCATCATCATGACCGGCCACGGTGATGTACCCATGGCGATAACTGCCCTCAAGGGCGGTGCCTTTGATTTCATTGAAAAGCCGTTCAATCCTCAACAACTTATCGATACCGTACAACAAGCCCTGAACCTGCATCAGCGCGAGCGCCTGGCGCAAAGCCAACTTGCGGCACTGCAGGCACGTTATCGGTCGCTGCGACCCAAGGAGCAACTGATCATCCTGCATGTGGCCCAGGGCATGACCAGCCGGGAAATTGCCGCACATATCGGGGTAAGTGGCAAAACGGTCGAGGTATATCGGCTGCGGGCGATGAAAACCATGGGGGCTGCCAACCTGGCGCAACTGGTGCGCCAAGCAGTCGCTCTAGAGCTTGTGGCCTGCCTACCGGACCAAGCACCGGGTTTCACCGAGCGTTAACAAGCGCTCCTTTGCCGGCATGTCCTTGCTCTTTGGTAACAGCGCTTGCAGGATAGCACGCTAAAAAAGCACAGCCGTCGATTACACCAACTGCGCTTCCATGGTGATTTCCGCATTCAGCGCTTTGGATACCGGGCAGTTGACCTTGGCCGCTTCCGCTGCCTTCTTGAAATCATCTTCGCTGATTCCACTAATGGAGGCCTTGACCTTCAGATGAATCTTGGAAATTTCGAAGCCTTCATCGGTTTTTGACAGCATGACAGCCGCCTGGGTATCGATGGACGTCGGCTCATAGCCGTCTTCGCCCAGAATCATGGAAAGTGCCATGGAGAAACACCCCGCATGGGCGGCACCGATCAGCTCTTCCGGATTGGTGCCCTTTTCCTCTTCAAAGCGTGTACCGAACGAATAGGGATTGGCATCCAGAACTCCGCTTTCGGTGGATACCGTGCCTTTACCCGCTTTCAGGCTACCTTCCCAATGTGCAGTGGCATGACGATCCATGCGTTTCTCCTCGATAATGTAAGCAGAAATGTATTGTCGACGTTCACCGTAAAGTGCCGACGCTGCCTTTATCAAGGTAGCCGATATAACTCTCCTTGTATGCTTCTGACAGAACACTGCGCGCAAGTCCGTAAAAAATCAGCGCCAGCCCACTTCCCTAGCTCGCTAATCAAACGTAACCTGATCCATTAGCCAATTGACAAAGGAGGCAGCATGTCAGCTGCCGATACCTTGCGCCTGCTGCTGCTGTCTTCCTTGTGGGGCATGTCGTTCATTTTCATGCGGGTCGCGGTACCCGAATTCGGCCCGGTATCGCTGATCATGGTGCGCATGGGTATCGGTGCCCTGCTGTTGATCCCTTTACTGTTCAGCCTGCGCTACCTCAAGCTGATGTGGGAACACAAAGGCCCTTTATTGTTGCTGGGGGTGATCAACCATGTGCTGCCGTTTACGCTGTTGGCTCTGGCGACCACACGCCTGGAAGCCGGGTTTACCTCCTTGATCAATGCCACCACACCAATCTTCACTGCCCTGCTGGGAGCGCTGTTCTTCACTACCCCGGTTCAGCGCCAACAATATCTGGGCTTGGCCATGGCATTTTTCGGTGTCTATGTGCTTTCGGCCAATCGTCTGGATTTCGCCTTGGGCGGTGATGGCTGGTTCATCCTGGCGGTGCTCGGCGCCACCTTCTGCTACGGTATTGCCGGCAACTATTCCAAGACCTACCTTTCGCACCTGCCCATTCGCGTCCTGGCTGCGGGCAGCACCAGCATGTCCGCCCTGGTCCTGCTTGTTCCCGGCCTTCTGCTGTGGCCCAGCGAACCGATCAGCCTTTTGGGTTGGAGCAACGCCATAGCGCTCGCGGTACTCAGCACCACCCTGGCGTTCTTGCTCTACTTCGGCCTCATTGCCAGTGCCGGGGCCACTGCCACGTCCACCGTTACCTTCCTGGTACCTGTCAGCGCTTTGTTATGGGGCTACTTGCTACTGGACGAGACGCTCAGTTTGCAGCTTATCGCCGGCATGGCGATCACCTTGCTCGGCACCGCCATCGCCACCCGATTGCTGCGCTTGCGTCGCAAGGCAGTGGTCAACCCCAATTGACGACCTGCCCCTCGCCTTGTAGAAAGTCCTCTTCTACCTGACGTATGCAAGGTCGTCTGAAACAGAGAGATGCCTTTGAGCGACTTGACCGGGCAACAATTGATCTCACTAATGTGCAAGCGACCCCCTTTCTTATCGAACTACTTTTTTTACCAGCAGGGGGCCGAACAATTCAAATACAATCGTGGAGGTCACCACCGTCGCCACGATCAAGTGGCCTTCCTCGGGAAAACGTTCCGCCGCCAATAGCGCCATACCCATCGCCACACCGGCCTGGGGCATCAGCGCCAACCCCAGCTTGGGGGTAAGCTGTTTTCGCTGTTTCACCCCGAGAATGCCTATGTATCCCCCAAGATAACGCCCTATCAGACGCAAGACACAATATGCGGCAATCAGCCAAGTCGCCGTACTCATGTATTCCAAGTCGATGCTGGAACCCGCAAGCACGAAGAAGAACACTAGAAACGGCCATTCGATCTGCTCTATTTCCGTGAAGGAACGCGTATGGTGCGGTGATAGATTGACGATAGTGAAGCCTGCCACCATGGCCACTAGCAACGCCGAAACGTTCAGGTAACTGGAAAGCCCTGCCATCAGAAAAATCAGCGCCAGTGCTTCTGCCTGGGTAGGCCGGCCCGGCTCCAGGCGCCCCGTCAGCCAGGCGGCGGGCAATCCCAGAACCACTCCCAGCAGCACCGCCCCACCCAATTCCCAACCAGCATGCATCAGCGTTGCTGTTCCGTTGCCGGAATGCAACCAGCCCAGCGCCGCCATGCACAAGCCGAATACAATAATGCCCCAAGCATCATCAATCGCGACAATCCCCAGGATCACCCGGGCTTTAAGGTTTTTCTCTCCGCTGTCATGAATGGCTTCGGTCACGGCGGCAGGGTCCGTTGCTACCGAAATCGCCGCCAGCGACACTGCAACCGCAAGTGAATACCCAAGCAACGTAAGCCCGACAAATACTACCGCCAAAGAGCCAACCACAACCGCAAACGAGACGATAAGAATCAACGGCCCGATGGATTTCAGACGCTCAGTCGTCAGTTCACCCCCAAGCAGAAACGCCACCATTACCAAGGCGACATTGATCAAGGGCTCGCGAAGTTCGCCCAGCGGCGATGAGTACGCTTCACTCAAAATCACCTGTTGCACAACCGCGTAACCTACCCCCACCAATACCAATAGCGAAATACGCGGCAGTGAGGTGCGTCGCGCAATCGTATCCACCACGATACTCACCGAAAGCAGGAATCCCAGTACCAATAATGCCGAGGTGCTGGAAGCCATATGACTCACCTGTTCTTCCAGATATTCCAGGAATATCTCCATTGAAACCATCCTTGTTTAGACCAACAGCGACTCATGACGCTCGGCATATGCTTCGCACCAGTGCCTGTATTTCTTTGCGAGCAACGTGCTGAAAAGAAATCCTGAAAACCCTCCATTCAAGAGATACATAGTTAATCTTACCAACCAACTGGAGTACTTTGAGAAACACTACTGCTCACAACGAGCGGCATGACTGCCATCGACAACCTGTCGCCAAGGCCACCAGGAGCGCACAGTACATCCATGCTGCAAAGCACCGGCAGCACCGGCAATAGCATCAGATATGAGTAAGCGTAGCGTGTGCCACCCGTTGCATAAACAATCAGAGTACCCAATGCTAAAAGAACCATCAGCACAAAAATCCGCAAAGCCACCTGGCAGAATTTCGGCCAGTCGCACCAGTGGAAAATATCAGTTAACGGATGGATCAAGGCCTTGGGAAAGCTAACCATTTCATAACTCTCTGTGACGTTATTCCGGCCAATGGAAAGGCAAGCAAGGTACCGTTTTTCGCTTAACCCTTACAGCCTAGTAAACTAAAACATATTTATCCCTGAGGAAGAAACTTCATGAGCGACGATACCTACAGCCCACCCCGCGTCTGGAAATGGGAACCGGGCAACGGCGGTAAGTTTGCCAACATCAACCGCCCTGAAGCCGGAGCCACCCATGACAAACCGCTTCCCCTAGGCAAACATCCGCTTCAACTTTATTCCCTGGCCACGCCCAACGGGGTCAAGGTCACCATTTTGCTGGAGGAACTGCTGGCACTGGGTTTCGAAGGAGCCGAATACGATGCTCATCTCATCCAGATTACCGAAGGGGACCAGTTCAGTAGTGGCTTCGTGGAGGTCAACCCCAACTCCAAGATTCCCGCTCTGCTGGACCAGAGCATGACCCCGCCCCAGCGGGTATTCGAGTCCGGCGCCATTCTGCTTTATCTGGCGGAAAAGTTTGGCGCCTTCCTGCCCAAGGATATCGCCAAGCGCACCGAATGCCTCTCCTGGCTGTTCTGGCAAATGGGCAGCGCCCCGATGCTGGGCGGCGGTTTCGGTCATTTCTACGCCTATGCGCCGGAAAAATACCAGTATCCGATCGACCGCTACACCATGGAGGTGAAGCGTCAGCTCGACGTCCTGGATCGACAATTAGCCGATCAGCGGTTTATTGCGGGCGCGGACTATACGATCGCCGATATGGCGATTTGGCCCTGGTACGGCGCTCTGGTGACCAACCAGGTATACGAAGCCGCTGAATTTCTCGACGCCCATACCTACAAGAACGTGCTGCGCTGGACCGAGGAAATTGCCCAGCGCCCGGCGGTACAACGTGGCCGCATAGTCAACCGTACCTGGGGCGAACCCCATGAACAGCTGCATGAGCGCCACGCCACCAGCGACTTCGAGCACAAGACCCAAGATAAGCTGCAGGAAAAGGTTGATGGATAGCATGCAAAACGGCCCGTCAGGGCCGTTTTCAGCTTTGTTGAATAAAAAACGGCAATGGGGATTCCCACTGCCGTTGATCGGATTGTTTCTCAAGCTCAGAAGTTGGGCTTGCGCTTCTCAACGAAGGCACCCATGCCTTCGCGTTGCTCTTCACCAGCAAAGCACAGTGCAAACAAGCTGGTCTCGAGTGCCAGGGCACTGGTGAGATCCTGGTCCATGCCATCGTGAACCGCTTGCTTGGCGTTACGTACCGCCTGGGGGCCGTTGCCGGAAAGCTGCTTGGTCAACTCATCGGCATAGGCATCGAGCTGCGCCTGCGGCATCACCCGGTTGACTAGGCCGATACGCAGGGCTTCCTCGGCGTTGATCTTGCGACCGGTGGTGACCAGGTCAATCGCCATGGCCGGACCGACACGGCGCGGCAAGCGTTGGGTGCCGCCGAAACCGGGAATCACGCCCAGCAAGACTTCCGGCTGGCCGAATACCGCATTATCGCTGGCTACCGCCCAGTCGCAGGCCAACGCCAGTTCGCAGCCGCCGCCAAGGCAAAACCCGTTCACCAAGGCGACCACCGGCACCGGCAACGCTTCCAGGCGCTTGATGGTATGCAGGGCTTGAGAGGCGAACGCTCGCGCTTGTTCGGGGGTCTTTTCACGCATTTCGGTGATATCGGCACCGGCAACGAAAGACTTCTCTCCGGCGCCGGTAATCAGCACAGCACGCAGATCAGGGTGCGCTTCCAGTTCGACCAGATGCGCTTCCAGGGCACTCAACACATCGCTGTTGAGCGCATTCAGGGCCTTGGGGCGAGTGATGGTCAGGCGGACGACACCATCGTTATCGATTTTTTCGATCACGGCTTCGCTCATGAGGGGGCTCCTTGCGTTGTTATTAAAAGCGCTGTTGTTAAAAGCGCTGCTGTTAAACGAACTGTACTAAAAAGGGTACCCACCAACCCTAGCGAACGCTTGGTTGGTAGGCAATCACTTCTTTGGTCGTCCCTTCACGGCTTAGTCGTAGCGGTGGAAGCCTCGGCCGGTTTTACGTCCCAGATAGCCCGCGTCCACCATGCGTTTGAGCAGTGGGCAAGGCCGATATTTAGGATCGCCGAAACCATCCTGCAATACATTCATGATCGCCAGGCAGACATCCAGACCAATCAAATCCGCTAACGCCAACGGCCCCATGGGGTGAGCGGCGCCCAGCTTCATGGCAGCATCCACCGCCGCCGGCGTCGCGGCGCCCTCTTGTACCAGGAAAGCGGCTTCGTTGATCATCGGCACCAGCAGGCGGTTGACCGCAAAGCCGGGCGAGTCGCCCACCGACACGGCGGTCTTGCCCAATGCCTCGGCCAGGCGCTCGATGCGTTCCACCGTGGCGTCGCTGGTCTGTTCGGCGCGAATCACTTCCACCAATTTGAGTACCGGTACCGGGTTGAAGAAGTGCATGCCCACCACGCGCTCAGGGCGCTCGCACACCGCCGCCAGCCGCGTCAGCGAAAGCGAGGACGTGTTGGAGGCGAGAATCGCATCGCTGCTCAGGTGGCTCAAGTCGCGGAACAGTTTTTCCTTCAGCGCGGGCTGTTCGGGCGCAGCTTCGATAATCACCTCGCAGTCGCTCAGCGCATCCAGCGCGGTGGAGGTGGAAAGCCGCGCCAGGGCGGCATTCTTGTCGGCCTCGCTGAGCTTGTCCTTGGCCACCAGCTTGCTCAAGCCTTTTTCGATGTTGCCCCGGGCGCGGCCCAGCTGTTCGTCGGCCACATCGTAAAGCTGGGTATCGAAGCCACTCGAGATCAAGACTTGGGCAATCCCCTGGCCCATGGTGCCAGCGCCGACGACGCCAATCGCTTTATCACTCATCTTGCTCTCCCTGGATTACTGATTGCGTGCTTCTTCACGCAACACGAATTTCTGAATCTTGCCGGTGGAGGTCTTGGGCAAGTCGGTGAAAATGACGTTTTTCGGCACCTTGAAACGCGCCAGACGCTCGCGGCAATGCTTGATGATATCGTCCTCGGTAACCTCGCCATATCCCACCTTGAGCTTGACGAAGGCACAAGGCGTCTCGCCCCATTTTTCATCCGGTTTGGCCACCACAGCGGCTTCTTCCACCGCTGGGTGATCATAGATGACGTTTTCCACTTCGATGGTGGAGATGTTCTCCCCGCCGGAGATGATGATGTCCTTGGAGCGGTCCTTGATCTCGATGTAGCCGTCGGCGTGCCATACGGCCAGGTCGCCGGTGTGATACCAGCCACCTTCCAGCGCCTGCTCGGTGGCGGCGGGATTTTTCAGGTAGCCTTTCATCACGTTGTTGCCGCGCATCAGGATTTCGCCGATGGTCTCGCCGTCCTTGGGTACCGGCTCCAGCGTATTGGGGTCGGCGACGCATAACGCTTCGAGCATGTGATAGCGCACGCCCTGGCGGGCCTTGATCTTGGCACGCTCTTCCAACGGCAATTCATCCCAGGCCTCGCGCCAGGCACAGACGGTCACCGGCCCGTACACTTCGGTCAAGCCGTAAACGTGGGTGACTTCGATGCCGAGTTTTTCCACACCCGCAATCACCGAGGCGGGCGGTGCGGCGCCGGCCGTGGTGACTTTTACCTGATGATCGAATTCATGCTTGTCTTCCGCCGGCAGATTGACCATGCCGTTGAGAATGATCGGGGCGCCGCTGAAATGGGTGACGTTTTCCGACGCGATCAGTTGCATGATCTTTTTCGGATCGACCTTGCGCAGGCAGATGCTGGTCCCGGCATTGGCGGCAATCGTCCAGGGGAAACACCAGCCGTTGCAGTGGAACATCGGCAACGTCCACAGGTAGTTCGGATGGTGGGGCATGGCCCATTCCATGATATTGCTCACCGCGTTGAGATAGGCGCCGCGATGATGATACACCACACCTTTAGGCTTGCCGGTGGTACCGGAAGTATAGTTGAGCGAGATGGCGCTCCACTCGTCTTCCGGCAGCTGATAGGCGTAGTCCGGGTCGCCCTCATCGAGCAGCGTTTCGTATTCGATTTCACCGATGCCCTGGGTTTCACCCAGAAATTCCACATCCGCCACATCGATCAGTAGCGGTTTGTGTTTGAGCTTTGACACCGCTTCCTTGATGGTATCGGCGAATTCCGGGTCGACCAGAACCGCCTTGGCTTCGCCATGCTCCAGCATGTAGCTGATCGCATCGGCATCCAGGCGGATATTTAAGGTATTAAGCACGCAACCGGCCAGCGGCACACCGAAGTGCGCTTCAAACATGGCAGGGATATTGGGCAGCATCGCGGCCACGGTCTGGCCCGGCTGGATGCCGCGCTTTTCTAGTGCCGACGCCAGGCGCCGGCAGCGCGCCCAGGTGGTGGCCCAGTCACGGCGAATGTTGCCGTGTACTACCGCCGGGTAATCCGGATAAATCGAAGCCGTGCGTTCGATGAAGGTCAGCGGTGAAAGTGCCACAAAATTGGCTGCCGTCTTAGGCAGGCCTTGCTCGAAGATATTCTGGGACATGAGGGCTAGGCTCCAGGTGTGAAGTGTTATGTCTGACGGTGCGGATAAGTCGGAAGATAGTGATCCGCCGATGACCGAAAAAGCCACTGGCGGCATGGCATTTGTCAGACACTTATGTCGAAGGCGCTCAAACTCTGCATGCCCGCCTCGATCACCGCCCGCTGAGCGCGGCCCACCGGCAGCCACTGTTTGATAGCGTAGTCGGCGCTGAGCGTCTTGCTGCGATAGAAAGGATCATTGCTGCCGTTGTCCAGCGCGGTCTGGGCCTTGAGTGCGGCCCGGCCCATCTGCCAAGCACACAGCACATGGCCGGCCAGGTTGAGAAACGGCGTTGCATACGCCTGGACGGCATCGGGGCCGTTATCCGGGTCTTTGCCTTGACCCAGCACGACGGCCATGGCGGCGCGCAGGTCATCGGCGCCCGCCGCCAAGCTCTGACCCAGGCCGGAAAGTGCTGCATTTTCGTCCAGCTCCCGGGCCGTGGTTTCCACGTCATCCAGCAGTCCCGAAAGCGCCGCGCCATCGTCACGTTGCAGCTTGCGCCCGGCCAGATCGAGTGCCTGAATACCGTTGGTGCCTTCGTAAATGGGCGCGATACGCGCATCGCGCAGCAGCTGAGCGGCTCCGGTTTCTTCCACATAACCCATACCGCCATGCACCTGAATGCCCAGAGAGGCGATTTCCACAGCTTGATCGGTGGAGAAGCTCTTGATCACCGGGATCAATACATCGGCTCGCGCCTGAGCGGTCTGGCGCTCGCCTTCATCGGCGCTGCGACGCGCGGTATCCAGCTCGGCGGCGCAGTACAGTGCCAGGGCACGCAGGGCGTCGGTGCGCGAGCGCATGGAAAGCAACATGCGGCGTACATCCAGGTGATCGCTGATGGTGCAGTCCTTGCCACCTCGGGATTTGGGCGTCTTGCCTTGCACGCGATCCTGGGCGTAGGCGAAGGCATGCTGGCAGGCGCGTTCGGCCACACCGATACCTTGAATGCCTACCTTATGACGCGCTTCGTTCATCATGGTGAACATATGGTTGAGCCCGCGACCTTCCTGCCCTACCAGATAGCCAATGGCGCCGTCTTTCTCGCCGAAACTCAGCGTGCAGGTGGGCGAGCCGTGAATGCCCAATTTATGCTCGATGGAGGCACACACCACGTCGTTGTGGTCGCCCAGCGAACCATCCACGTTGACCAGAAATTTGGGAACCAGAAACAGCGAAATGCCCTTGTTGCCCTGCGGCGCATCGGGCTTGCGTGCCAGTACCAGATGGATGATGTTTTCGGCGCAGTCGTGCTCACCCCAGGTAATGTAGATTTTCTGACCGAAAACGCGATAGTGATCGCCTTCGGCCTCTTCACAAGGGATGGCGCGGGTACGCACCTGGGAAAGATCCGACCCCGCCTGGGATTCGGTGAGATTCATGGTGCCTGTCCAGCGACCTTCCACCAACTTGGATAGGTAAACGGACTTGAGTTCGTTGCTGCCGTGATGGGAAAGCGCCTCGATGGCACCCGCGGTGAGCATCGGGCACAGGCCGAGGGCCATGTTGGCGCCGTGAAGCATTTCTTGAACCGAGCTTGCCACGACTTCGGGCAGGCCCTGCCCGCCCAGTTCCTCGGAGACCCCGATGCCATTCCAGCCGCCTTCCACGTACGCTTGATAAGCGTCCTTGAAGCCCTTTGGCGTCATGACATCGCCGTTTTCCTGACGCTGACAGCCCTGATGGTCACCGCTGGCATTGAGCGGTCCCCAGACATCCCCGGCAAGCTTGGCAGCTTCTTCAAGTACCGCCTCGACCAAATCAGGGCTGGTTTCTTCGAAGCCCGGCAACGCCAGTGAGCGATGCTCGAGCAGCTCTTCGAGCACAAAGCGCAGGTCACGCACTGGCGCGGCATAATAATTCATGAAAAGACCTCGGATGGTGAAATTAGTGATTCTTCTACCCGGGATAGTAGATTCACTACTTTTCACACACCATTAGCCTAACGTCTTGGTTGCACCTCAGGACCCGTTTCAGAATCCGTGTTCGTGTTGGCGTCAGTTTCGTTCTCGTCAGTTTCGTTCACGTCAAAGTACTGAACGTATTCCTCATCACGTGTCGGAGGGCCGGCCAAGGGTTCGGCCACTTCCACGTCCGCCACCGCATTGGAAAGATCTTCCATATGCTCGTGCTCCGTGGCGCCCTTGATCAGTTCCTCGGTTACCACCAGTTCCGCCCCGGCGGCGGACATCGGTGTGGTCGCGGTGAAGGGCGCCACGGGTATCGGGGCCGGACGTACACTGCGCCGCCAACTGAAGAAGGCAAGAAAGATAGCGCTCAAGCCCCCCAAGGCCCAGAACAAGCCAGCATCGCCCAAGGCAGTCATCAAGGGGGAAATCATCAACGGGCTTATCGTAGAACCCAGGGCGTTGATCAACAGCAAGCCTTGGCTCATGCGCACCAGCGCCCCCGCCGGAGCCCGGTCGGCGGCGTGGCTGACCGCCACCGGATAAAACGCAAATACCCCGCCGCCCAGCAAGAACAGCAAGCCTATCAACAAGGGCGTATTCATTGGCAGAACCAGCATGGCGACGGAAATCAGCACGCAAAAGATACTGATGCCAATCAGTACCATCTGGCGATCATGACGATCCGACCAACGCCCGATGGGGTATTGCAATAGCATGGCACCGAGAATCACCACCGCCATCATTTGCCCCACCTGGCTCACTCCCAGGCCGATACGCTGCAAGTAAAGCGGCAGCAATGAATAGGCTGCCGCCACCAGCATGCCCGAGCCGAAACTGCCCACCACACCGGTGGGGGTGAGCGTAATCAGGCGATGCGGAGGCAGCGGCTCGGCATGTTCGATCAATGGCGAGACACGCGGAATCATCGCCATCGGCAATACCGAAAGCGATGCCAGCAAGCCGATCACCATGAACGGTGCTGTGACGCCCATGGCATCGGTCACGCCCAGCAGCAGTTGGCCGAGCACACCGGCGGCGTAAAGCGAGATCATGTACAGCGCCAGCAGGCGACCGCGCACCTTCTGCTCTCCCGCAGTCAGAAGCCAGCTTTCGATGACCAGATAGACACCCACCGTGGCCCAGCCACCGATCAGGCGCAACACGAACCAGGCCCAGGGCTCGAAGAAGAGCCCCTGCAGCAACACTGTCACCGCCACCAGCGAGGCAAAGCTGCCGTAAGCACGAATGTGGCCGATGCGCAGCAGCAGGCGGTCGTTGACCATGGCCCCCAGCGCAAGACCGATGAAATAGGCCGAGGAGACCACACCGATCATCGTCGCTGACTCTCCCGCCGCGTCCATCCGCAACGTGATCAGGGTGGCCAGAAAGCCATTGCCGATACCCAGAATGAACAGCCCCAGCAGGGGCGCCAGGGCCATGGCCAGTAGTTGCCGCGACATGAATAACCTCACCATCTTGAAACGGAATGTACCCACTCATCACCGGACATGGTGTGTCGCGAGCTATGTTGCGGCGCGCAATTATTGCCTCAACGCCTATAAAGTCAATGATTTTTCCGGCGGCTATCCAGTGTTGGCATAATTAACGGTTTTGCATGCTGAAAGCTTTTGCATGATCACCACATCCGCATGCGGAAAGACCGCTACCAAACCCTGCTGTTTCGCCCACCAGCGAAAGGTTTCTTCACTGAAAAAACACACATGCGTGGGGTCGAGAATGTAATGCCAATGGGCAAAGGCCTCCAGACTCTGGACACGCTTGGTCATTATTGCCAAAAAGCCACCTGGCTTGACCAAGGCTAGCAGCCGCGCAAGCTCGTCGCCCGGAGCGAACAGGTGTTCGACGACTTCGGTGGCGGTGATGAAATCGTAGTCACGCTCGAACACGCTTGTATCCGGCGCGTAGAAGGGGTCATAAAGCGCCATGGGATGGCCAACTTCCTCGAACATCACCGAGAGCGTTGGCCCCGGACCTGCGCCAAAATCCAGCCCACAAGCGCCCGGTGCCAGGCGCTTTTGCAACGGATCGAACAAGCGGCCTAGAAAGCGTCGATAGCCCGGATCATCCGGAGAATTTTCGTGCTGATCGTAGACGGCTTTTTCCTGAGCGGGGTCAAGGCGCTGGGAAGGGGGAACAAATACCAGCTCACACGTGGCACACTGGTGGTAATCGCGGCGTTTATCATGGTGATAAGCCACCGGATTGTCATTGGCACATAGCGGACAGGACAACATCGTCGTATTCTCTTGGCTCACGATTATCTGTTAAGGAAGTAGGAATGCTCTCAGGTCTGGATCATCTTGTCGTTACCGTTACCGACATGGGACGCGCGGTGGACTTCTATTCCCGCGTATTGGGGCTGGAAGTACGCTATCGCGATACCCAGCGGGTCGACCTCTTGCTCGGCGATACCGCCCTGCGCTTGCACCAGACGGATACCGACATTGCTCCGATATCCGCCACCCCGACCCCCGGCAGTCTTGATCTATGCCTGCGCTGCCAGCTGCCTCTGGAAGAGTTTCAACAGCACCTGGAAGCATTGAATATCGAGATTGAGCTCGGTCCGGTAGCCCGCCAAGGCGCGACAGGCCCGATCGAATCGATCTATCTGCGCGACCCGGACGGCAACCTCCTGGAAATCTGCCGCCCTGCACGTTGATGCCAAGCCAGGCCACTCACGTTATCATGGCCGCTCTTTCAACAACTTTTTCAACAACACTTTTTCAACAAACTGTTTCAGCCGCTACTCTCAGTCACTCCATCAGCCATTCTTTGCCACCGGGCTCGATTACAGCGGCTCAACTCGTCTGTGACCAGGATTGTGTATGAATGACGATGCAACGCCGGACAACCTCAGCAATACCAATGATCATGCTGTTGCCGAGCAGCGGCGTTCCCCCGACACTACCATTGCGATTGTGGGCTACGCCCTGCAGCTTGCTGGCATTGCCACCGGCGGGCTGACATCGCTTCTCGGTGTGGTGATTGCCTATGTTTACCGCGGCGACGGCCCCAGCTGGCTCGATGACCACTACCGTTACCAGATTCGAACGTTCTGGCTGTCGTTGCTTTACTTTTCGGTTTCTGCCTTATTGACCTTGATCCTTATCGGCTTCGTTACCTGGATGATTGCCGTGGTATGGCTGGTGATACGTTGCGTCAAGGGAATCAAGGGGCTGCAACGACGGCAAGCACCCACTAACGTAACCACCTGGTGGCTGTAACGCCTATGGCAGACCACGACCCGACGCCTGAAACGACTGCTGCCGTGCCGCTTTTTACGCGGGCGGGGGGTATTGCCTGGCTATGGCGCCGGTTATCCGGCTGGCCGCTCATGCGCATCTGGCGCCTGGCCAAAATTCTCGGCCCCCTGGCTTATCGTTTCAGCAAGCGTGAACGCAATATCACCCAGCGCAACCTGAGCGTGGTCTATCCCCAGCTGGATAAAAGCACCTGTCGCCGACTGGCACGCCAAAGCCTGGTGCATTCCGCCGCGACCATGCTCGAGCTGGGCCATGCCTGGATGGCCGCCCCTGCCCGGGTGGAAGCCAGTATTATCGCGGTTCACGGAAGCGACAAGCTCGATCGAGCGCGTGCCGAGGGGCGCGGGGTGATTGTGCTGGCGCCGCATTTCGGCAATTGGGAGGTGCTCAATTTCTGGCTTTCCAGTCACTTCCCGTTTACCGCCATGTACGAACCGCCCAAGATCCATCAGCTTGATCCGGTCATTCGTCATGGCAGGGAGCGCATGGGGGCAAAGTTGGTACCCACCAACCCGCGTGGCGTGGCCGCATTGCTCAAGGCGCTCAAACGCTGCGAAGCGATCGGCATTCTACCCGACCAGGAGCCCGACTGGGGCAGTGGCGTGTTCGCTCCCTTTTTCGGTCGCGATGCCTACACCGCCACCCTACTACCCAAGCTTGTGGCGCGCACTCAGGCGCGAGTAGTCGTGGGGGTGGCCAAGCGTGTGCCGGGTCAATGCTTCGAGATTCACTTCATCGATGCCGATCCAGGTGTCTACGCCGAAGATGAGCTGGAATCCGCCACCGGCGTCAACGCCAGCGTGGAAGCCGCCATTGCCTTGGATGCCGCTCAGTATCAGTGGGAATACAAACGCTACCGTAAAGTGGCCGAAGAACAGCAAGGCCATCCTGATTACCGTTCTTTCCGGCTCTACTGAGCCGGTATCACCAACGAGAGAACCATGTCTCAAACGTACATTTCCCGCGATGAAACCCGCACACCACAGATTATCTATGGGCTTTACCTGGCCGGCATTTTCACCGCCAACCTCACTCTGTTCATCGGCGTGATCATTGCCTACGTCTATCGCAAGGATGCCGCCCCCTGGTTGCAGACGCACTATCGCTACCAGATCCGCACCTTCTGGATCGGCATGCTGTACTCCAGCATCGCCTTCGTGCTGAGTATCATCTATATAGGCGTGCTGCTTTGGCCGTTACTCGCCATCTGGCTAGCGGTACGTTGCATACTCGGCTGGCTGGCCATCCGCAAACAGCACCCGCCCGCCCGCCCGGATAGCTGGCTGTGGTAACGAGCAACCAACGAGCCTTTCATTTATCGTTCAGGCGGGTATAGGCATCATCCAGGCGCTGAATATCGTCTTCTCCCAGGTAGGCGCCTGACTGTACTTCAATCAGCTCCAGCGCAATCTTGCCCGGATTTTCCAGTCGATGCACTTCGCCGATGGGAATATAGGTGGACTGATTTTCGCTGACCAGAAAGGTCGTTTCACCTAATGTGACCTTGGCGGTACCGCTGACGACCACCCAATGCTCGGCACGATGATGATGACGCTGCAACGATAGCCGCCCACCGGGTGCCACGCTGATATGCTTGACCTGATAGCGCTGCCCACGGTCCACTGCGGTGAAACTGCCCCAAGGGCGATGCACCTGTGCCGAACGACTGGCTTCTTCTCGCCCGGCTTGTTCCAGCCCGGTCATTAATGTCTTGATTTGTTGACCTTGATCACGCCTGGCCACCAGAACACAATCCGATGTTTCGATGATAACCAGATCATCCAGCCCCAGTGTGGCCACCAAGCGATGTTCGGCCCGCACCAGAAGATTGCGGCTATCGACCGTCCAGACGTTCCCTTCGGTAGCATTGCCTAGGTCATTCTTGTCGCTGACTTCCCACAACGCCGTAAAACTTCCGATATCACTCCAACCAGCATCAAGCGGCACCACCGCGGCACCTTTTACGCCTTCTGTACCTTCAATGGAAGCCAGCGGTTCCATGACGGCATAGTCGATGGAATCAGAAGGGTTTTGACAAAACGTCTGGCTATCTAAACGCAAAAAATCCAGGTCTTCCTCGGCCAATGCCACGGCCTGTTCACAGGCCCGATGCATGCCCGGTTGAAGACGCTGTAAGGCATTGAGATAGATCGAGGCACGAAACATGTAGATACCACCATTCCACAAATAGCCCCCTTCTTCCAGATAGGCCTCGGCGCGGCTGAGATCGGGTTTTTCCACAAAACACTCAAGCTCGTACCCCTTCCCCATTACCGCACCACACTTGAGATAGCCGTAGCCGGTTTCGGCTCGCTCAGGCACCACGCCAAACGTCACCAGATAACCAGCTTCGGCCAGCGGCTGCGCGGCTTTCAGGCTGGCATGAAATGCCGCCGTATCGCGAATCTGATGGTCGGCGGGCAACACCAGCAACAAGGGGTCATCACCGCCCTGCAACGCAAACCAAGCGGCACAGCCAATTGCCGGCGCGGTATTGCGCCCTTCCGGTTCGAGCATGATCCGTGCGGCATGCCCGGTTTCGCGTAACTGTTCGGCCAGCAGAAAACGATGCGCCTGATTACCGATGACAATCGCAGGCAGCGTATGCAGGCCGTCCAGGCGCACCAGAGTTAACTGCAACAAGCTGGATTCACCGGTCAAGCGCAGAAATTGTTTGGGGTAGTCACGGCGTGATAACGGCCATAGCCGCGTGCCACTGCCGCCGCTGAGAATCACGGGCTGAATCATGGGGCTGCTCCTGCGGAGATGGCTGGTTGTGCCTGTTTGCCGAACGCTTCCTGTAACCAGTGTCGCAGGCGATGCATGCCAGGGGCATCGTCTGTGGCTTCCGGCACCGAGCCCGGTACGAAGCCGTGTGCCAGAAAAGGGGCAAGCAGTGCGGTGTCCCCGCTGATGATATGTACCGGCACATCATTGGTGGAGTTTTCGCCGGTTATCAAGGGAGCCGCCTGATGATCGCCGATCAGAATGATCAGGCTGTCCTGGTTCGCTGCGCGTTCGGCCCAGCGTGCCGCGGCCTTGAGCGAGTAATCCACCGACCAGGCGTAATGATCGCGGATACGCTCGATCTCCTGCCACAACACTTCAGGCGGGTCGCCAGCATTTTCCCAAGGGGCGAAGACCGCGCCATCACCGATCATTTCCCAGTCGTCCAGTACCGGGAGAATCGGTGTCCAAGGCGCATGGCTACTGATCAGGGCAATTTGCGCAAACACCGGCCCAGGCTCACGCAGATGGCGTTGAAAGTAATCCAAAGTAAATTGATCGGGCATGGTGACCCAGTTCAGCGGCGGCCCGGCGTAGTCGATGTCGGAGGCGGCATGAATCTCATCGAAACCGTAGGCTTCGCCTTCCGGCCAAGCCATGGTGATGGCCGGCATGACACTGAGGGTCCGCTGGCCGGTAGCGCGAAAATCGTCCACCAAGGTGCTTTGGCCACTTTCCAGCATCAGCCGGTACCAGAGTTGATTGTCGATCCATAACCCACTGAGCGTAGTGGCGTGAGAGAGCCAGGACTGGCCGCCGCGCACCGGCGCTTCGAGCACGCCAGAGACCAGATGCAATCCAGCGGCTTCCAGCCGCTCACGCATCTCGTGCAAGGTGGGCAAGACCGCGTCTCGATAGCGCGGGTCCTGTATCGCCGTCACCCCATAGGATTCGATGAACACCAGCAATACATCACGTTGCTCAAGCCCGGGTAAAGGTTGCGCCATGATCGGCGTTTTTGCCAGGCGTTGACCAAACGCCTGCCGAGCATGATGCGTCGTCATCACTTGTTCGATTTGAAAGCCGGTGGTGTCAAGCAAGGGCGTTCGCCCAACGGCAAGCGGTCGCTGTCCCGCCAGTTCCAGTACGCTCATCAAACCGCCCAAGGCGACGAATACCAGGGCCAACTGCCCCGACCTGGCGCTTAACGAGTAGGGAGGAGTGGGAGAGAGCCCGCGCCACAGCGTCCAGGCTGCGGCGCCTATCAGACCTGCGCCGATGACCATCACCAGGGTTGCCGCGAAGCTACCCAGGTTGCCTTCCAGAAGGTGATACACCGAACGCAGCAGCGGAACGTCAAGATACAGATTCAATGAGCGACCGAATACCTGTTGAGTGGCGGCCTCTCCCAGCCCAATCAATACCGTCAGCATTACCCAGACAAGCAATGCAAGACGTAACCAACGGCCGCCACCACGATGGGGCAGCAGCATGCAAAGCCCCGCCACACTCAAGGCTTCCCAAGCCAATAGCCGGGGAAACAGCTCACCGAAACGCCACCATAGCGGCGCTAATAGCATCGCATTGAGCGCCATCGTGCTCAGCAGCAATCTTTTCATGAGGTTCGTTGGTTCATGGCTATCCTCAAGGTAGGCTTTTTTCTGGCAAGCTAGACAAAAATGAACTTTACTGTTCAAGCGTACAATTATTGTTGCACTTATTCACGCCTTGCGGCCGGGTTATTTTCATTATCTTCAAGGATGCGAGTCCATGCCCTTCTTGCGGCTGCCAAGCCTTTTGCTGACAAGCCCGTTACTGAAAAGTCCGATGCTGAAAAATGCGTCAAGCATGACCCTGCTATACATCCTGTTGTCAGGTGTGGTGAATGCCGAAACCAAGGCGTATTTTTCCCAACTCACCGAACGTGCGCAACGCTTGGCTGAAGTCTCTTATCAGGCATCAAGTGCCAAATTGCCTGCCGCGCTTCAAACGCTGGATTACGATGGTTACCGCCAGATTCGCTTCGACCCGGCACAGGCGATATGGAAAGACGAGAGTCTGTTCTCGGTACAGCTGTTTCACAGTGGCTTTCTGTTTCAGACACCGGTGAAGCTGTTTCTCATCGAGGAAGGCCAAATCACACCGCTGGAGTTCTCCAGCGACTTCTATCGCTACGATGATGACGCTGCCGGGCTGCTCGAGGAAGACTTGAGCGGTGCCGGCCATGCCGGGTTTCGTCTGCATTTCCCCCTCAATAATGCCGACTACGCCGACGAATTCATGGTGTTTCTGGGCGCCAGCTACTTTCGTCTGGTGGGACGCAACCAAGCCTATGGACTTTCCGGCCGTGGCCTGGCAATCGATACCGCCTCCCCCGGCGGCGAGGAGTTTCCCGAGTTTCGTGAATTCTGGCTGGTCAAACCCCAGGCCGAGGACACCCACATGACGGTATTGGCCCTGCTGGATAGCCCCTCGCTCAGCGGCGCCTATCGTTTCGATATCCAACCCGGCCACCAGAGCCGTGTGGACGTCGAGGCCCGGCTGTTCGCTCGCCGGGATATCGACAAGCTGGGTGTCGCTCCGCTTACCAGCATGTTTACCCATGGTGACACCAGTGTCGCGCCGCCGGATGATTTTCGGCCTCGGGTGCATGATTCCGAGGGGCTTCTGACTCAAACCGGGCACGGCGAATGGATCTGGCATCCATTGCACAATCCACGCAGGCCACGCATTTCCGCCTTTCAGGATGCCTCGCCCGGAGGCTTCGGGCTGGTACAGCGCAAGCGGCGTTTCAGTCATTATCTGGATAGAGAAGCGCATTATCATCGTCGCCCCAGCCAATGGATCGAGCCATTGGAGTCATGGGGGGAAGGTCACGTCGAATTGGTCGAACTGCCCACCCCGGATGAAACCCATGACAATATCGTTGCCTACTGGGTACCTGCCGAAGCCATGCAGGCGGGCAATAGCCGCCATTACCGGTACATGACACATACCTTCGATGCGGACCTTGCCCGACATGCATTGGCCAAGGTCGTGCGTACGCGTCAAGGCTCGGTAGGCATTCCCGGAAGCCAAGAAGCCAACCCCGTTACCCAACGCCGCTTCATCATCGATTTTCAGGGTGACCAGCTTTCCGGTTTATCGGCCGGGCAACCCGTACAAGCGAGGCTGGAGGCCGGGAAAAGCCAAATCTCCGACCTTCAGGTTCACCGCCTGCCCAACGGCGATTGGCGAGCCAGCTTTCGTGTCGACAGTTCTCACGAGCCCGCCGACATACGCCTATGGCTGGCGCTGCACGGGCGCCCATTGAGTGAAACCTGGCACTTTACCTGGTACCCCGAGGAGCTTGACGCACTCGGCGTCAAGCGAGGTAGCGATGTCCCCGACTGAGCGCGCAGCTACCGCCATTGCCTGGCAAGGCACACGCCGCCTTGTTTTCGCCATCCTCACATTAGGCAGCAGCACGCTCGGCAGCCTGATGATGTGGCAGCTGATTCAGCAGGTCGGGCTGACACCCCTGAAAGTAGGCGCCTGGTTGCTGTTCACACTTACCTTCAGCTGGTTGACGGTGGCATTCTGGAGTTCCCTCATCGGATTTGTGCTGATGCTGGCCAGGCGCGACCCGATAACGCTTTTGCCCACATCGTGCCGTGGTGAGGCGGATTCCACCCAGCTATCTAGCCGCACCGCCCTGATCATGCCGATTTACAACGAGCCACCGGAACAGACGCTTGCCGGTCTTGAAGCGAGTTGTCTGTCGTTGCTGGAAGAGGCGAACGGGCCGGTCGATGCGCATATCGAGGCGTTTGTGTTGAGCGACACCCAAGATCCGAAAATTGCTGCCCGGGAGCAAGCCCTAGTCGCCGGATTGCAGCAACGCCTGGCCGGAAAGCTTAGGGTGCACTATCGCCGCAGAGAGGAAAATAAAGGGAAAAAAGCCGGTAACCTGATGGATTTCTGTGAACGCTGGGGGCGCCGTTACAGCTATTTTGTGGTATTGGATGCCGATAGCCTGATGGGCGGACGCCCTCTGTTAGGCATGATTGGCGCAATGCAGCGCCAGCCGGATGTGGGCCTGATTCAAAGCGTACCGATTCCCATCGGCCAGCGCAGTATGTTCGGCCGCATGGTTCAGTTCGCTGCCACCCTTTATAGCCCGATGTTGGCGGTGGGGCAGAGTTTCTGGCAAGGCGATGCCGCCAATTTCTGGGGCCATAACGCCATCGTTCGCACCCATGCCTTCATGGCCCACTGCGGCATGCCCACCCTCAGCGGCCCGGCTCCCTGGGGTGGTTACCTGCTCAGCCATGATTTCGTCGAAGCCGCCCTGCTAAGGCGCGGCGGTTGGAAGGTGTTGCTCGACACCCACTGGGACGAAAGCTTCGAAGGCCTGCCCGGCAATCTGCTCGACTACGCCAATCGTGACCGGCGTTGGTTACAAGGCAATCTGCAACATTTGCGCCTGCTGGGAGGTTCAGGCCTGCACCCATTGAACCGTCTGCATTTCCTGCTGGGGGCTTTCAGTTATATGGCATCTTTCCTGTGGCTGCTGATCGTGGCGTTCTATCAAGTGGATATCGTCTTTGCCACGTCCGGTTCTGCAAGCGTTCGAGAGGTGCCGCCTCACGCCTGGACACTGCTGGGCATCACGCTGAGTTTATTATTGATGCCCAAACTGCTCGGTGTGTCGTTGGCATTGATACAACGTCCGCAGGCCTTTGGCGGCCGTATACGCCTGGCAGTGAATGCCCTTCTGGAAAGCGCTTTCGCGGTATTGATCGCACCGCTCATGATGGTGCTCCATAGTTTTTTCCTGCTGGCGATGCTGAGTGGTCAAAGCATCACTTGGCTTCCTCAGCAACGTACCGATCGCGCCGTCACCTGGAGAGAAGCTTGGCGCCATACGCGCTGGATCAGCCTGGCAGGTATGCTATGGGCAGTGGCGCTTTATCTGTTGACACTCAATGCGGCAGTCTGGCTGCTGCCCGTCTGGCTGGGGTTGAGTCTGGCCACGCTGGTCGTGCAACTGTCCAGCCGGTCGCTCTCCCGGCCCTTGCTCGGGGTGCCTGTCGAATACGCCGAAGCCAATGTCCTGGGTCATTTTTCCGCCTGCCTGGATCGCGGCATGCCGGTAGCCGAGCGGCTTCTAGAACCGCCGCCACACCAGGCAAAAGAGATGCCGGTTCAATCGTTTCGCCGCTTTTCGAGCCGGGACAAGCTGCCACTCAGGGCCACTCCAAGGAATTCACTGGATGACTGAAAGGGTCGAGACGTCGCTTACCCAGCGGCTAAAAGGTGCCGTCGGGCTGGGACGGTCATTATTCATCTACTGGCGCCCCGGTCGTCAGACAAGCTTGCAGCGGTTGTATCGACCGTTCATGGCGCCGGGCGATATCGCCTTCGACGTGGGCGCCCACCTGGGTGATCGCAGCGCCGCTTTTCGCAGCCTGGGCGCCCAAGTGGTCGCCCTGGAACCACAGCCGGAACTGGCTCGCTGGCTTGCCCGCTTGCTGGGAAGCCGGTCGATCACCTTGCTGGAGATGGCGGCCGGCGCTCAGGCGGGCCATGCTGACATCGCCCTCAGCACCACCCACCCGACACTGGCGACGCTGGCAAGCGAATGGCGTGAGCAGATCGGCCAACGCAACCCCGATTTTCGTCAGGTTCGTTGGGAGCAGCGACTCAGGGTGCCGGTGACCACCCTGGATGCGTTGATTGGTGAGCACGGCCAACCGGCCTTTATCAAGATCGACGTCGAAGGCTTTGAAGCAGAGGTGCTGAAAGGGCTCAGCCATGCCGTACCGGCGCTGTCGTTTGAAGTCGTGGCGGGTGCCCTGAGTGTGGGCAATGCCTGTATTTCCCGCCTGGAGCAGTTGGGCGATTATCGCTATAACGCCGTGAGTGGCGAGCAGCGCCATTTTCTTTGGCCACACTGGCAACCGGCACACAGGATGGAGCAATGGTTGAAAGACGGCGCAGACGCCATGGCCTCGGGCGATATCTACGCCTGTCGTTCGGATCATTCGTTGTTCAATTAGCCGGGCTCAGTGCGCTCATGCTGCTTCAGACGGCCACCGGGCCTCCATCTTTTTTCTGAATGACCACGGTGGCTGCACGAGGACGTACGCTGCCCGATGCTTCACGGGTGGCATCTTGTGCCAACGAAGCGTCGTCCGCGGGCCAATTGCCCGGATGCTGAATGTTGATGAACAGCGCCGTCTTGTCAGGCGTGGTGAAGATACCGGTGACCTCGCAGCCGTTCGGGCCGACGGCAAACCGCTTGATATGGTGCTGATTGTTCTGCTTCACCACAGGGTCGCCGCCACTCTTACCCGCCTTCAGCGCGCTGGGCACCACGGCAAGCAACTGATCGTTGGTGTATTGGGTAATGCTTTCATAGCCGTTGTCGGTCTGAATCCAGAGGATGCCCTCACCGCCTTCGCGCTCGTCGAACCACAAGCCATCGGGGCTGGCGAACTGGTTCTGCTCCGTCAGACCAGACAGGTTATCTGCGTCGTTGACACCGGCGCCGAAAACAAACACTTCCCAGCCGAAGGCATTGCTGTGCTTATCATCACACCAGCGGATGATATGCCCCGCTCCATTGTCGGGGCGCGGGTTGGCCGCGTTGGTCGGCGCTGTCTTGAAGCCGATACCCGGCTGGGCAATGTCTTCACCCTCGTTGGTATAGGTGGGAGAGCTGGCTTTTTCGGTGCGCTGGCTGTTGTTGGTCAGCGTCAGGTAAACCTCACCGGAAGCCGGATCAACGGTGGCCCATTCGGGGCGATCCATCGGTGTGGCCCCCATCAGGTCAGCCGCATCGCAGGTATGCACGATAATACCCGCCAGGTCATCCTCGGCCAGGCCGAGCGCGTCAGCCAGCCGGCGCCCGTCGCGGCTGGTGGCGGTGGGCGTCAGAGGCAGCCATTCGCCACTGCCATCGGCGTTGAAGCGCGCGGTGTAGAGGGTGCCCTCATCCATGTATTTGGCACCGATGGCCAGGCGGTCATACTGCTCGCCAGGGCGATTGCCATCCGCCGGATCCCAGGACGCCTCGGAAACAAATTTGTAGACATACTCGTTGCGCGCATCGTGGCCGGAATAGAAAACGACCGGCTCACCCGCTTCCAGCTTGCCTATCCAGCACCCTTCGTGGCGGAAGCGGCCAAGCGCCGTACGCTTGACCGCATGCTGATTCGTGTAAGGGTCGACTTCGACCTGATAGCCAAAGGTACGCGCTTCGTTGCGGTAGTCATCGATGGCATCTTCTCCGCGCGGAGTGATATCGAAACGCGCGAATTCGTCACCACTTTCACTGGCATCACCGGCGGCGGTTTCCCAACCGTAGCGGCTGCGCTCGGTCGGTATGCCGATACGCGCATCGTCGATGAAACGTTCGCCAGTGTTGACGAAAATATTCGGCCAGTTCTCTTCACAGGCAATGTAGGTGCCCCACGGAGTGACACCGTTACCGCAATTGTTGTTGGTGCCGCGTGTCTGGGCACCGTTCGGCGAGAAGCGGGTCTTGACGTAGTCGCTGCCCGCTACGGGGCCACCCAGATCCATCACCGTGGCACTGGTAAGGCGGCGGTTGTAGCTCGAACCAGGCACATGCGTCCAGCGGCCTTCGCCATCCTTCTGAACTTCCACCAGCGTCACCCCATGAGCATTGATTTCAGTGCGTGACTCCTCGGCCGGGCGTTTGCCTTCTTCGGCATTGGTCGGGCCACCCTGGGTTGACCAAAGAGCGTCTTGATCGATGTACTCATTATTCAACGCCAGCACAAAGCGATGCGACGCACTCTGGCTGTCGAGTGCAAAGCCGGCCATGCCGTCATGGTGCATGCCGACACTGGCGGCCTGTTGCTCGGCGGTCATCGCCTGGGCAGGATGCCACTGGCCGCCGGCCTTCAGCGGGGTGCCCCAAGGCACGAGAACCTGAGCGGTGTAACCTTCCGGCACGACCACGGCGTCCTTGTGCGCCCCGCTAATCGCTTCGAAGGCGAGCGCCAGCGGTTTCCTGTCGGATACTGAGGCCAAGGCTTTAGAGGTCACCCCCGTGCCCAGCATGGAGGCGGCGGCTAACCCCAGCCCTCCGCGCATCACATCACGGCGCGATACATGCTTGGCAAGCACCTCGGCAAAGGGCTGGTTGCCGCTATGGTTAAATAGGCGATGATCTTCGATCTGCTTACTCATGGTGGCCTCGCTTGTGAATCGGTTGTTAGCACAAAAGCTAGTCACCGGGAACGGTAAGTTCTACAAATGACAGTTGAATGAGCCGTTGATGTTAGTTTTATGAAGGGGCAGAGTAATCAGTGATTGAAAGTGACCTGACGAGGCGGGGCTGGCGGCGTCTCCGAGTCGATAGATACGTCACTCGGAAAATCCATGAGAAAAGGAGAAGGCATGCAAGCTCACTGGCATGATTTGAGCGGGCCGGAGTTGGCCGCCTGCGCCGAACGCGACCCGGTGGCGGTGCTGGTACTCGGTGCTATCGAACAGCATGGCGCTCATCTACCGCTTTCCACGGACCTGGATATCGGCCTGGGTTTGCAGGAAGCCATGTTGCAAGCCCTTGCATCTCGCCACGCCACCCCAGACGTTCTGTGTTTACCCGCCTTGGCGGTAGGCGCCAGTGACGAACATATCAGTTTCAGTGGCACCCTGAGCCTACCCGCGCCTCTAGCCATTGCCACTCTGGAAGCCTATGGCGACAGCCTGGCGCGCGCCGGTATCAAACGACTGGTGCTGCTTAATAGCCATGGCGGCAACAAGGCGGTGATGGATATCGCCGCTCTCACCTTACGCCGGCGCCATGCCATGTGGGTAGCCAAGACCACTTACACGCGCCTGTCGCCACCGGTGGACCTGCTGCCCACCAACGAATGGCGCCACGGCCTGCATGGCGGGGCCGTGGAAACCGCCATGATGCTGCATCTGGCGCCCGAAAAAGTCACCATGCAGCATGCGGGCAACTTCACTTGCAGCGGCACAGCCCAAGACGGTCGCTTGGGCCTGGAAGGTCAGGCATCGCTTGCCTGGCTGGCCGAAGACCTGACACCGGAAGGTTTGGCCGGCAACGCCACTCTGGCCAGTGCCGAGCTTGGACGCCGTCTGGTCGAACACTACGCCGCAGGGCTTGCCGATGTGGCGGTGGAGCTTGCTTCCATGCGACTACCCGCACGTTGATCACGTGCCGGTAGTTGATACCGAAACAGCCGGTATCGAAGCAGCCGGCATCCAAAAAGGTTCTCAGCGTGGTAAGTCACCGAGGATGGCATCCAGCAAATGCCCGGCACGTTCAGCCTTGGCGCTCAGATAACGGTGGTTATGGTCGGTCAGGCTACCGTACAGCGCCTGACGCGACACCACCTCTATGCCGCCCTGGGTCAGCGCCGAGATTTTCGTGGGGTTGTTGGTCAAAAGCTGCACTCGGGAAATATCCAGGGCATCGAGCATGTCCACCGCCACGCTGTACTGGCGCTCATCCTCGCCGAACCCCAGCACCTGGTCGGCATCCAGGGTATCCAGCCCGCTGTCTTGAAGCGTGTAGGCACGCAGCTTGTTGGCCAGCCCGATCCCGCGGCCTTCCTGGGCGAGATACAGCAGCACGCCGCCGCCCATGGCATCAATGTCCGCCACGGCGTTGCGTAACTGCTCGCCGCAGTCGCAGCGCAAACTGCCGAACAGATCGCCGGTCAGGCACGCCGAATGCAGCCGCAGCGGAACGGCACGTTCAATATCGAGTTCACCGATGATCACCGCCACATGCTCGCGCATGCCATCGGGCTCGCGAAACAGTACGAAACGTGCCTCGGCGGCCTCGGCAAGCGGAATACGCGCTTCACTGACACGCTTGAGCATGCCCGGCGCTCCATGCAAGCACGCCTGAGCCGCTTCCAGCGACACCCTTAGCAAGCTGCCTTGGTGTATCTGTTCGACGATAGCGTCGTGCTGCTGGCGGTCAATTCTTGCGCACAAGGCCGCCGGTACCAGCAAGGCGCGGCGCATCAAGGTCAACGCCGCCTGTTCTGCAGCGTTTGCGGCCTCCAGACCGTTCAGGCGTGGCTTGGCGGGCGGCTGTTCAGCGAGAGGCGCTACCGACAACATCGAGAGTTCCGCTTCGCTCAGTTCATCGTGCAGCGGCAAGCGACCCGCCTCAGCGTCTAGCGTTACGTCCAAGGCGGCCAGGCGATGCCGAGTCATCACCAGCGCCGGAGATGCTTTTGCCAAGGCGCTCAATGTACGTACCGAATGATTGCCTTCCAGCGCCTGGACCAGCAGCAGTTCATCACCGGACTGCAACACCACCGGCAAACCTCGACGAATATCGAAAATGGCACGTTCAACCTGGTGCATAAACACCTCCCAAGCGGTGATGATGGCGTCGATGGATGGGGCTTGTGCTCCTTGCCACTGCCCCGCATGATGCGGCCAATGGTTCTTCACCAAGACACGCCACCCACTGAAGATACGCTATTGACTATGGATGAAATTTCACCGACCCAAGCCTGGCACTGGCTGCTCGCGCGGCATCGTCGCCAGCCACCGCCGTTTGCATTGACCCGCACCGTATCGGGCGAGTGGCATGGACCCGTTCCCCTTTCCCAGGAAGCGATTTCTCTGCTTGAATGCCTGGCGCCGCTGGTCGAAACCACAAAGCGGCTGGCACTCGCGCAGCTGGGGCAAAGTCTGGATGGGCGCATCGCCACGCAAAGCGGCCATTCGCACTACATCAACGGCCCACAAAGCCTGGTCCACCTGCACCGCTTGCGGGCACTGGTGGATGCCGTGGTCATCGGCGTGGGTACCGCCAGTGCCGACAACCCTCAACTCAGCGTGCGGCACGTCGAGGGCGAAAGTCCCGTTCGCGTCATTCTCGACCCCCGTGGCCGCGCTCCGCAGCGACTCGGAATATTGCAAAACGGCCCCACGGCTACGCTGCACCTGATCGGTGACAACGTCAGCCTGGACACCCACGCCGCCGGGCACGTCACCCGACAGCGTCTGGCGCTGGATTCCCAGGGCCACTTCCAGCCGCAGGCCGTGCTCGATGCCTTGGCCGCACACGGGCTGAAACGCGTGTTGATCGAAGGTGGCGGCGTTACCGTTTCGCGCTTCATCCAGGCCGGCGTGATTCACCACCTGCATTTGCTGGTCGCACCGCTGCTGATCGGCTCGGGGCGCCCGGGGCTTACCCTGCCGCCCATCGAGACGCTGCACGCCGCCCTGCGTCCCCCGGTGCGTTGTTTCGCCTGCGGTGACGACACCTTGTTCGATGTGACGCTTCTGGCCTCCGGGTGAGCCCACCGGGCGGTATGGGTGCCGGAGCATAAAACACACACCCGGCAAGCTGGCCAGCAATACCAGCACGCCATAGGCCAGCGAGATCGCCACCCCCTGGGCCGGGGGCAGCCCCACCAACGCCCAGGCACCGGCGGCGGCACCTTCCCGCAGCCCCCAGCCGGCAATCGAAAAGGGAATCAACATCGCCAGCAAAAGCGGTGGCGTCAACGCCAACAGAGTGATGCTGGAAATATCCGCGCCGATCGCCCGGGCGGCACACAGCATCACCAAGCCATAACTGAAGACCACCAGCAACGAAGCCCCCAGCTGTTGTGGCCATATACCCGGACGTAACAGTCCATTCTGTATATCTTGACGCAATGCTTGCCACCAGCGCGGCCCGCCATGCGGCGAGAGCCGGCTTTTACGTAACCCCCAGCGTAGCGCCACTATCAGCAAAGCGCTCAGGGCGAGCAAGAGCACAAGCCCCACCGACCCCAGCACCGCATGCCATACCGGAGACGCTAGCAAGGCCGCCAAGGTCAAGATAACCACCGCCATCTGCCCCGAGGTGCGCTCGATGATCACCGCTCGCCAGGCGCTGCCGCGCGCCCGGCTGTGTTGCGCATGGCGCCAGGCACGGCCGGCATCGCCCACCACACCGCCAGGTAACAATTGATTGACCAACAGGCCAAGGTAATACTCTTTTAGCGCATGGGCATAACCCAGCGGCACCTTCAGACAGCGGGCGGTCAGCCACCAGCGCCAGGCACTGAGCGCCACTTGCCCACCACTGAGCACTAACGCCAGGATTACCCAGGCCGGCGCCAGCCCGCGTATTTCCTGAAATACCTGCTGGGGAGATACCCACAGAAAAAGCCCTGCAAGCACGATCAAGCTCGCAACGGGCCGCCAGAATGATCCCGACATGCTCAATGCTCACCCTCGGGGCTGGCGAATATATCCACATGACCCACGTAGATGCCCACCTCGCCGTTGCCGAGTGCCGCCAGGCGCTGGTCACGCCAAGCCTTCAACATGTCTTTTCGATGGGGCGCCTGAGCCAGGGCGGCCTCATGCCAGCCATTCACCAAGGCCCGCGCCAACGGCAGAAAGCGCCGGTCTCCGGCGGCCAGGCACCAGGGTGACGATGCCTGTTCCACGCGGTAACCGGCCTGTTGCAGGCATTCAACCAGAAGCTTGGGCGCGCGCCCTCCCAGGGCGGCTCCCAGCCCCTTGTCGCGAGATTGATGCGCCTGGAATAACCCTAGCACCATGGCGTCCTCCGCATCGGAAATAGCCTCCCCGCCATGGTTCAAGAAGTGCCAGTCGCCGCTGACACTCAAGGTAAGCAACAGGGCCTGTTGGCGCTGACGGCACGCCTCTACCAAAGATTTCGCCCACTGCATTGAAACCAGATCGCACAGTGCCGAAGCGGTGACCAGATCCACGCCATCCATCAAGTCGGCATCCACCGGGGCCAAGTGGCGACGCTGGGGCGTCAGCATGACGGGTCGAGAAGCGGCATCCCGAATCGATGCTTGCGGGGCGCTTGCCTGCTGCAGCAACCCAGGGTCGTGGTCCACCAGGCGCCAATGCTGGGGGCCGGGCAAGCGCGGGGCGAGAAAACGTGGATTACTCCCCGTGCCGCTGCCCAAGTCCAGAATTCGCTTGGTGCCCGGGCGGCGCTCGAGCCAGTCATGCGCCAAGCCGGTGAGCCGATGGCTGCGTGATTTGCCGTCTAGCGCTTCGCGCAGGCTCAGCCAGTCGGCCTCGAAGCGGCCATCCTCGGGCAGGGAATCCGTCAACGCCTGAGCGAATCCCCGCCCCGCCGCCTGCCAATCGCTTAATGTTTCCCGCGCCTGAACCGCACCATCGCGCAGTGTCCGACGCAGCTCAGGCGACTCGCACCAACGGCGCAGCGCTTGGCTGAATGCATCTATATCGCCGGGGGGCAGGCACCACCCCGCGCCCTGCGGCAGGGTATCGGCCAGGGCGCCCCCCTGGGTGGTCACCACGGCGATGCCCCGGGATAGCGCCTCGGTGACCACCATGCCGTAACCTTCATACCAGGAAGGCAGCACAAACAGATCGCTGGCGGCGTAGGCGGCATTCAGTTCATTTGCGCTGCACTCACCGCGCAGCTGAACCCGGTCTTGCAGGCCCTGCTGCTGGATCAGTTGCTGTACCCGCGCCACCTGCGCCGGGTCACGATCCAGGCTACCGATACAGTCACATCGCCAATCGAGATCGCGTAACGAAGCCAGCGCAGCCACCAGAATGTCATGGCCTTTGCGTTCGGTCAGAGTGGCCACGCACAGCAACCTCGGAGTGGGGTTTTGTGGATCAAAAGCATTCAGCGGCGCTCCCTCCACCCCCGGTTCCACCACATGCCGCCGCGCCAATTCGATGGCTGGCAGCGTTGCGGCGAGTTGTTCCAGGCGTCTGGCGGTAAAGGCACTGGTAACGATGATGCGCTTCACCCAGGAGAGCCCCTTGAGCTCCCGCGCCTTGAAGCGCTGCCTCTGCGTCTCGTTCAGGCCGCTTTCATCGCAGAGTGGGTGGTGCACTAGGGCGGTGATATCCAGGCGGCGGGCATGGCGCGCCACCACTTCGGGCAAGGCGCCCATGGCCAGGCCGTCGAGCACTACCCGCGCCTGGTCGGGCAGGCTACCCAATGCCTGGTCGAGCTCATGCTCGGCGATGGCATCGGCATCGGGAAAACGGCCTTCAAGCCCCTGCACGCTTACCTGCCAGCCTTGGGCGCGCAGTTCATTCACTACCCGGGCGTCATAGAGGTAGCCGCCGGTGCGTTGCCCAGGGTCACCTGCCACGACTAATGTTAGGCGCTGCACAGCTCGCCCTCATAGCTCGCCCAGGCGATGTGCGATTCATGCAAGGTCACCTCGATACGTTGGATACCCCGCGCTGCTTCTCCTAGTTCACCTTGCTCGATGGCGCCCGCCAAGGCATCGAAAATCACCTTGGCCATGAATTCAGTGGTGGTGTTATGGCCCTTGAGCGACTCCACCTCATCCAGGTTGCAGTAGTTGTAGGGCGCCAACAGCTGTTTGAGCCGCTCGCTTGCCAGCCCGATATCCACCACCAGCCCATCGGTATCCAGCTCAGCACGCTGAAAGCACACATCCACCACATAGGTGGCGCCATGCAGGCGTTGGGCGGGGCCGAAGGCTTCGCCGGTAAAGCTGTGGGCGATCATGAGGTGATCGCGAACGCAGAGACGATACATAGGGAACGGACTCCTTGGGGTTAGAGATAGCGCACACGATGGCAAAGCTCGGTACTGCCTGGCGCCAGAATTGTCGCCATGCGACGGGGTAATTCGGAAAAATCGCTTTCGCCGCTGATCAGGGCGTCCAGACAGGGGTCTTGCAACAGGCACAAGGCAAGCTCAAGGCGGCGCCGATAGCCCCAGCGGGGCTGACACTGGGTGGGTAGCCTTCCCACCTGGCTGGAACGCAAGGTCAATCGCCGTGAATGAAAGGCTTCCCCCAAGGAGAGCGTGACCTCACGTTCGCCGTACCAACTCATTTCGATGACGCTTGCCTCGGGCCCGGCAAGTGTCAGGGCCTGGCGCAACCCCTCGGGGTTGCCGCTGGCATGAATTACGCAATCGCATTCGCTGGGAGCCTGTCCAGGCATGGCAAAGGCAACGCCCAGCTCGCGGGCCAAGGCTTCGCGTTGAGGGTTGATATCGATCAAGCTGACCTGAGTGCCGGGAATCGCCTGGCACAACCAAGCCACCAAGCTCCCTACCACGCCTGCGCCGACCACAGCGATGCGGTCGCCGACGCTGGGAGCGGCATCCCAAACACCGTTGATCGCGGTTTCCATATTGGCGGCCAGCACCGCACGTTCCGGGGGAAGCATTGCCGGAAGCGGCATCAAGGCATCCACAGGCACCACGTAACGCTCCTGATGGGGAAACAAACAGAAAACCGTCTGACCGAGAAGCTCTTCAGGGCCCTCCTCCACCTGGCCGACGCTTGCATAGCCGTACTTCACCGGCGCCGGAAATTCGCCTTGCTGAAAGGGCGCACGCATTCGCTGGTATTCCGACGGGGGTACCCGACAGTGCCATACCAAGGACTCAGTACCTCGGCTAATACCACTGTAAAGCGCCTTGACCAATGCCATAGGTGGCTGCGAGGCGTGAGGCGGCCACTCCAGGCGTGATTCACGTAGCTCACCATTCTCCTTGGCGCTCATCCAGAAGGCCTTGGCCTTAATGAGGGAATCTTCAGCAGCCGCCGCAGCCATAATGCAATCCTTAACCGAAAGAGAAAAATGCGCTTTATAAAACTCGTTTCATGAAACATGCTTTAAAAGATAGTTAACAAAACATGCCTTGATTCACAATGGTCGGCTCAATCGCATTGCTTTAGCCAAGTGTTCGGTCGACGTTAACACTTCTACAAGGATGGTACATAAAAATATTTATGCATCAATTTATTTGAGCTATGTTGAACGTAATCTTCCCCAGCGGGTAATGCCATGGCCCTTTTTTCCTCCGATGCAGACCCATTAGGCCCATTTTCAAGCCGCCGTATTGAGCGCACGTTGGGCGAGCTAGTCTTGGGAGTAGCTGTCCTCTGGTTGCTGGCGGCATTACCTTATCCACTTTCCCTGACACTGGCGCAAACCCTCGGGGCTACGCTGCTGTACGCCATACTCGCAGGCTGGCTATTGCACCATTGGCGACAGGGTGCGCTTGGCTGGGCCAATCGCATCACGTTGTTGCGGGGCATCCTAATCCTGCTACTCACAGCCGCCCTGTTCACGCCCGACTCCTTCGAGGCCCGCCGCCTCACCTGGCTGGGCATGGCGACCCTAGCGCTGTTGCTAGATGGCCTGGACGGCTGGGCGGCTAGACGCCAGAACTGCCAAAGCGAGTTGGGCGCACGTTTCGACATGGAACTGGATGCCTTCTTCATCTTGATGCTCTGTCTGGGGCTGATGATTGCCGATATCATCAGTGCCTGGGTGCTGTTGATCGGCATCATGCGCTATGTTTTTGTGTTAAGCGGCCATGTATGGCCATGGCTGAAGGCCCCGTTACCCGAAAATGTGCGACGCAAGGTCATCTGTGTCTGGCAGATAGTGGCGTTATTGCTGGCGCTACTTCCTTTCATACCATCCGGTATTGCCTTGGGCCTTGTAAGTTCGGCATTGGTAGCCTTGACGGTCTCGTTTGCACTCGATGTACGCTGGCTATATCGGCATACGTCTTCATCTCTTGCAGGTACCTGACCATGACATTGTTCCATAGCGTCCTGAAACGCTCCCCGGCAACCCTGTTGGCTGCCAGCATTGCGTTTAGCGCACCATCAGCTCAGGCGGCACCGGAAACATTCGCTATCGACCCGGAGCACTTCTCGGTCGGTTTTCTGGCCGAGCATGTCGGCTACGCCAAGATACTTGGCATGTTTCTGAAGGCTGAAGGCGAATTCATTTACGACGAACAAAGCCAGACGCTTCATTCGGCGCAAGTGACAATCGCGGCCGACAGCGTTTTTACCAATCACGAAGAACGTGACAAGCATCTGCGAAGCGATGATTTCCTGCATAGCAGGCGCCACCCAGCGATTGTCTTCGAAGCCACGCGTTTCACCGCACAAAGCGACAATCAGGGCCTACTTGAAGGGGAGCTCACCCTGCTCGGCGAAACGCATCCCGTGACACTTGACGTCACACTCAACAAGGCGACGGAATATCCTTTCGGACATGGTGAATACACGCTGGGAATTTCCGCACGTACCACGATCGAACGTAGCCGCTGGGATATGCGTTATGCACTGGAAGAGGAGATGGTCGCTGATGAAATCGAACTGATCTTTGAGTTCGAGGCATTACGACAATAGCGGCGCCAGTATTCACGGCAAGCTTGTCAGCATTTTTATAACGAAACCAACAAAAACGCTCCGCCAAGATACAAGACGGAGCGCCATATGCCACAAGCATGAGGGGATGTGCCTCAATCAAAAACGCAAGCGCAGCCCCACGCTGGCGGCGTCGAAAGTGTAATCGGACTTATCCAGATAACGCATGTAATCCGCCCCCAGCGAGAGGTTCGGCGTCATGTCGAATTCGCCGCCCAAACCGTAGGAAAAGTCACTTTCACTCTCGACGTCGAAATCCACCTCGGTGACGCCTACCAAGCCGTAGACACGCAGTTCCGGGGCAATCGGCACGATCCCCTTGGCATAGGCGCCTACCAGGTATTCAAGGCTAACGTCACCATCGGAGCCACCGGTACCTAAATGCCCTTCCACAGCGAAGAGCTCATTGAATTGCGCACCACCCCGTAGGCGCAAGCCGAAGTCGTCCGAGGACGAAGCACCACCATCCGGGTCAAGCTCCCACCACATAGCGTCGCCACCCAAGTAACTTTCGGGATATGTCGACCATTGCTGGGCCTGAGCCGATACAGCGAAAGCCCCCGCGCTTAGCAAGACTGCAGAGAGAATTAGCGGTTTCATAGCTATGTACCTCCGTTAAAGAACGGCGTTTTATTACCTCTCTTTCAATGTGGTCCATACCATGGATTCACGCAACCCTGTTTTTGTCTTTTTGCTTGTGTTGGTGTTTATGCAGCTCGTATTTGTCGCAGCGCAATATATTGAACTAAAGTAGGCGTCTTCCGCCTAGTCACTGCAGTTAGATCCGCATGCGCTGCTGTCCTTCACCCTTCCTGGAGATGCCATAATGCCTACCCAATCCGATCAGCCACAATGCATCCTATTGGTACCCACTAGCATCGGCGCAGGCTTGACGTCGGCCTGCCTGGGGCTGATCCAGGCGCTGGACACCATCGGTCTGAAAGCCGGTTTTCTCAAGCCGTTCATGCAAGATGAATTCAACGGCTCGGGCCAGGATCACTCCACGGCGTTGGTGTCACGTACCTTGAACCAACGCCCTCCCCCGCCGATCTCCCAAGCTCGCCTGGAGCATCTGCTGCGCGACAACCATCTCGACGAGCTAATGGAAAACGTGATCGAGCTTTACGACCAGGTTATGCGCCAAGCCTATCGCGATGGCAGTGCGCTGGATCTGGTGGTAGTGGAAGGCGTCGTTCCCACACAGCACACCACTTATGCCACCCAGACCAATGCCCAACTGGCGCATGCACTTAATGCGCGGATCATTCTGGTGGGCACCGGTGACCTGAACGAACCCCAGGCACTGGCCGAACAGCTCGACATGCACGCCAGAAGCTTTGGCGGCGTCAGTTCCAGCCGAACCTTGGGCTGCATTCTGATGCGAATGAAGAATCTGCCTTATGACGAGGACAGTCTGGCTCCCGCCCCAGGCACGGCCAATGCCCGGCTGGAGAAACCGGTGCTGGATGAATTGCAACGCTACTCGCCGGCCTTGGCCACCGAGCGTTTTCATTTGATCGGCGTGGTGCCTTATAGCAAGGCTTTGAGCGCTCCCCGCACGCTGGATGTGGCCCGGGCGCTGGAAGCACGTCTGCTGAATGAAGGCGAGGCGGTCAGTCGACGCGTGCTCTCCACCAGTCTGTGCGCGCGTAGCGCCGCCAACGCCTTGCATATCTTCAAGCCCGGAAGCTTAGTGGTGACCTCCGGCGATCGTGATGACGTGATACTGGCCACGGCACTTGCCACCATGAACGGCACGCGACTTGCCGGGATACTACTGACCAACGGCTACATGCCCAACGACAACATGATCGAAATGTGCCGTCCGGCACTCAATACCGGCCTACCGGTGCTTACCGTGGATACCGATAGCCTGACCACGGCGACCAACCTCAGCCGCATGAACAACGAAATTCCCATGGATGACCTGGAGCGTGCCGAGAAGATTGCCCGTTTCGTTGCCGCGCATATCGACCTGGAATGGCTGAAGGAAAACCTGAGCCGGGGCTATACCCGCCGCCTCTCGCCCTCGGCCTTTCGCTACCAGTTGGTCAAACTGGCGCAGGAAAACAAGAAACGGGTGGTGCTGCCCGAAGGTAACGAACCGCGCACCGTGGAAGCCGCGATCCTCTGTCAGCGTCGCGGCATCGCCGACTGCGTGCTGCTGGGCGACCGCGAAGAGATCGAAAATGTGGCGCGCAATCGCGGCCTCACACTTCCCGAAGATTTGGAAATCATCGACCCTGACAGCATCCGTACCCGTTATATCAAGCCCATGGTGAAATTACGGCATGGCAAACTCAACGAGATTACCGCAGAGGCCCAGCTTCACGACAATGTGGTGCTCGGCACCATGATGCTGCAACTCGATGAAGTCGACGGTCTGGTCTCCGGTGCGGTGCATACCACCGCCAATACCGTGCGTCCAGCATTTCAGCTGATCAAGACCGCCCCTGAATACCGCAATGTGTCATCAATCTTTTTCATGCTGCTGCCGGAACAGGTAGTGGTCTATGGCGACTGCGCGGTGATTCCCGACCCGGATGCCGACACCTTGGCGGAAATCGCCCTGCAAAGCGCGCGCTCCGCCCAGGCCTTCGGCATCGAGCCGAGAGTGGCGATGATCAGTTATTCCACTGGCTCATCAGGTAGTGGTGTGGATGTCGAGAAGGTCCGCGAGGCCACCCGACTGGCCCGAGCGCGCGCCCCGGACCTATTGATCGACGGCCCGCTGCAGTACGATGCCGCCGCCATCGAAAGCGTCGGCCGGCAAAAAGCGCCGGATTCGCCGGTGGCCGGACGTGCCACAGTTTTCATCTTTCCCGATCTCAATACCGGCAATACCACTTACAAGGCCGTACAGCGTAGCGCTCAAGTGGTGAGCGTGGGTCCCATGCTGCAAGGCTTGAACAAGCCGGTGAACGATCTTTCACGCGGGGCTCTGGTGGACGATATCGTGTATACCATCGCCTTGACCGTCATTCAGGCCACCCAGAATAGCGAAGTGGCACGGCACAGAGAGGCAGCTACCACTGAATGAGCTAACCCGACAGAGCTGGTTTGGCAGGCCAAACCCACTTATGCTCTGAGCTCTCGTTACTCGTATTCAACATACTTCTCGCTCTGACGGGCGAGGGTTGTCGCACAGGAGAACTGCATGACTGGCCTGCTACCCGATGTCGACCCGAATGGGTTGCTGGAATATTCCGTGGTTTACACCGACCGCTCCTTGAATCATATGTCTCAGCGGTTTCAAGGGGTGATGCGGGATATATCCGCTACCTTGAAAGAGGTCTACCACGCCCATGCGGCAGTGATCGTTCCCGGCAGTGGCACCTTCGGCATGGAAGCGGTGGCTCGCCAGTTCGCTACCGACCAAAAAACCCTGGTGATTCGCAACGGCTGGTTCAGCTATCGCTGGACGCAAATCCTCGACATGGGACACATCACGCACCAGCAGACAGTTCTCAAGGCTCGGCGCCTGGACGCTGACGACCCGCACTCCCCTTTTGCGCCGGCACCGATCGAAGAGGCCGTGGCCCAGATTCGTGCCGAAAAACCCGCGGTGGTTTTTGCCCCCCAGGTGGAAACTTCGGCCGGTCTGCTGTTGCCGGACGATTACATTCAGCAGCTCACTCAGGCGACGCATGAGGTCGGAGGCTTGTTCGTGCTGGATGCCATTGCCGCCGGCACGCTTTGGGTCGACATGGAGGCATTGGGTATCGATGTGGTGGTCAGCGCACCGCAGAAGGGCTGGAGCGGCCCGCCCTGTTGCGCCATGGTCATGCTTTCCGAGCGCGCCACAGCCCGGCTGGGCGAAACCATCAGCAGCAGTTTCGCCTGTGATCTGGGCAAGTGGCACACCATCATGCAGGCCTATGAAAGCGGCGGTCATGCTTACCACGCCACCATGCCCACCGACAGCCTGAATCGGCTACGCGACATCATGTTCGAGACCCGCGACTACGGCTTTGACAAGGTCAAGCTCGAACAACAGCGCCTGGGCCGCGACACCCGCGCCATGCTCGAACGTCACGGTTTCAAGAGTGTCGCAGCACCCGGCTTCGAAGCGCCTGGCGTGGTGGTCTGTTATAGCGAAGACCCGGCCATGGTAGCCAAGCTGGCGCAGGCAGGAGTGCAGGTGGCCGGCGGCGTTCCGCTGATGTGCGATGAAGGCGAGGGGTTTCAGACCTTTCGTATCGGGTTGTTCGGCCTGGAAAAGCTTCACCATACCCAGCGCAGCGTGAAGTCTCTGGAAGCCGCCATCGTTCAAGCCACAACGGCCTGATTCCGGAAACGGTCTACAAGACACGAATCGATGGGATACACCGCTGGGCATTCGCCCAGCGGCCTTGGGTTTGGCGGCTCAAAAGTGGTGGCTCAATAACCGCCGACTCCTCTGGGAGCCAAGCCCAGGTTATTTTCTACTTTCTTCACTCCGTTGGTATTTTCAGCGGCTACCTGTGCCGCAGTGCGCTGCTCCGGGGCATCGACCAATCCCCAAAGTTCCACGTTGCCGTTTTCCACCAGAACGTTGATGCCGCCGATGCGCACCCCGGCATTGTCTTCGATCTCCTTCATGATGGCGTCACGGATGGCGCGATCATCCGCCGGCGCCTCGGAAGGCTGGGTACTGGTCGATGCCAGGCCCTGCAATAGATTGGCACGACTCACGATTCCCACCAGTTTGTCGTTACGCACCACCGGTACACGCTTGATGTGATGCTTTTCGAGCAACCGGGCCACATCTTCCAGCGGCATGCTCTCCTCGATGGTCAATGGCTTCGGGGTCATGATCTCACTCGCCTTGCGCCCATGAGACTTGACGTAGGATCCGGCGTCGTTGGCCCCGGTAAAAATTGATTTCAGCCACCAGGATTTGCGTTGATCGGTGCCGTTTTCCACCCGACGCATCAAGTCCCCTTCACTGACGATACCCAGCACCTTGCCTTCGGCATTGACCACCGGCACTGCACTGATTCGGTTTTCCATCAACAGTCTGGCGATTTCGCGTACTTGAGTATCCGGTTCTACCGTGATCACATTCTGGGTCATGACATCGTTTGCTTGCATGATATTACCTCGTTCCTGGCTTGCATTGGCTTTCAATGACTTGCAGTGGCTTGGGACCCCTGGTGTGGCGAGAACACTCTCTTGTAATTCTAGTTTGGAATGCGACATGCCGCGATCTTCCATGCCTCGGGGCAATGACTTACTTGATACAGCTCAGTAAGCATCACCGCCTTCTTCATGGACCTTCTCCACCACCACGATACCCGAACGGCTTACCACCACCTTCCAACGCGCTAACAACGGTGACGAACCACTGCCACTTTCCTTCACCACCAGATTGAACAGATGGCGACGTTCGACGCTTTCGCGCATTGCCTGTCCATCCTTGAGCCGATAGATGTAATGCTTTTCCTTGCCCATCAAACGCGTCAGCATGCCAATATCCAGCGACAGGATCTCACGGGTATGCTGATAACCACTGAGAAAACGGGTCGGCGACATCCGTGAGCTGGAGCGATAATGAACGATGACCTCTTCTCGTTGTGCCACCTTGCGTTTGCGCACGCGTCGAATATCCTCGTCAAGCGAGGCAAAGCGCGTGTAATCGAACCATTCCAACTGGCGCCCGACCAATACATTATGGGTGGCATCGAAATAGTGACGCCGCCACTTGGGACGTCCCTTGCGCAACAGGCGCCACAAGGTATTGCGTAAATCATCCTTGAAGACTTCCCGCATGGCATACAGCAGCGCAATGGCCAGCACCAGCAAGGCTGTCACGTCGCCCATGTAGTTGCGCAGGTATAAAAGACCCAGCGAGACAAAAACCATCACCACGGCCGTGGCCAAGCCCTTGACCGCTCTTTGCTCTCCTCCCCCGAGTTCCTGAGTACGCTGTTTCAAGGTGATCGGATATTCAATCAGACGGCGCAACAGGCGCATCTTGTTGGACATGCGCGTCGGATCTCGGTTGACGCGTTCGGCGTTGTACTGTCGCTGCTGGCGGTAGTCACTTTCATATCGGCACAGGTCAACGAAATGCCGACGAACCTCGGAAAACTCACTTCCTCGCGGTAAATGCGCCACCAACGCCAGCAGTTGTTGTTCGGTAAACCAGGACAGGTAGTTGTCGACATTGGCAAAGTACTTGTGCAGCGCTTCATCCTTGGGCCGGTTACGTCTCAGGCGCTTGAGAATGCCTTCACTCAGCTCGCTGACTTCGGTCAATTGAGCTTCCAGTTCGGGGCCGAGTCGCTGCTGTGTCGGGTCGTCCCTTTGCAGCTCTTCATCGCGCCACGCCTTGCGCAGAATCCGAACATTCTCCAGCATCGCCTGGGTGCTGCGTTCCATGGCCACGACGTATTGATAGGCATACAGGCTCAAGTTAAGCCGGTAATGTTCCGTGCCCAGACGATTGCGGCTGGACAGCCGGCTATATACCAACGGCAGGTGATGTTCATCGCTGTAATAGGTCCGCGTGACATGCACGCCACTGTGGTAGAGCACGTCTTCGGAGATGACTTGCGTACTCAGCCCCAGTTCGCTGGGAACGAACAAATACACGTCCAGATGGTGAGAAGTTTCCTCCTGAAGCGTACGGGACAGGCGCAACTGAAAGCCGTTTTTGCGTTCTACGCTGATCACCCGAACAAACTCCTGCTCTACTGGATGCCTTAAGGTTATACCATATGGATATGGTACCGAGGTTGTCATACTGATCCAGAGCGACCATTTCCCGCCATGTTCATTAAAACGTGACGAGAAACAGCTAGCTGCCCAAGCCTTCGTCCATTTTCAACATATCAAACAGGCCTATGAATATTTAAGTTACTTATCACCTTGCTCGCCATCGCTGGAAGCATAGGCCTGGCTGCCGGGGTCGCCCTGGGCATGAGCCTGGGAACGCCGTAACCCTGCTTGCTTGTATTCATCACCTTTGGCGTACTCTGCCTCCGTCGGCCGAGGCGCCTCCTGGGGAGCGGCGGGGTGAACCCGTCGACTATCATGCTCGGTTTTGGGTTCCAATGAGTCGCCGGCTTTGTCTTCCAGTTCGCCGGTTTTGCCTTCCACACTGATGCTCATGCGGGGCATCGCCATATCCAGCCCCTGCTCTTCCATACGTTGCTTGAGCAACAGGTTGAAGGCGCGCGCCACGTCCCACTGCATTTCCGGCGCGGTACGAAAGCGCATCCGCAAGATAGCCCCACCTTCATCAAAACGATCAATCCCCTGGGGTTCCAGCGGTGACCAGATGTGGTGACGCATCATGGGATCCTTGCGCAGTTCCATCGCGGTTTCCTGCATCAAGTGCATGGCATCGTCGATCGGCATGGCATGCGGCACACGAATCCGCATCAGGGCGATGCCGAACTGGCGCGACATGTTGTGAATTGACTCAATCCGGCTGAAGGTGATGATATGCACTACCGCATCCAGGTCACGCAGGCGCACGGTACGCAGAGTCAGTCCTTCCACCGTCCCCGTGTGGCTGTTGATCTGCACGAAATCATCCACCGCCAGTGAATCTTCGATCAGAATGAAAATACCGGTGATCAAATCCTGCACCAAGGTCTGGGCACCAAAACCCAGCGCCAGACCGATGACACCGGCACCTGCCAACAGCGGGGTCACATTTACCCCTAGGTTCGCCAGCCCCACAATGGCCGTAATGATCAGAATGGTGACGAAGATCACATTACGGATCATTGGGGTAATCGTTTGGGCTCGTGCCTGGTTGACACGCCGCCCCCGCGAGCGCGCCGATGAGGTCAGAGCACGCTGAATCGCGGTGTCGGCAAAAATCCAGATCAACCAAGCCAGTAGTAGCGTAAGCCCGAGACTCGCAATCGCCTGGCCGATACGCGCACTGGCCATGCCTTGCTGCCCCCATCCCCACAACGAACCACCCCATACCTGGACAGAGAGCTCGGCAAAGATCCCCCATGCGCAGATATGCCCCAATACATAACCGAAGCGCTCCAGTCGTTTACGATACTGGCTACGCCGATGATGATGGCGACGCTTGCCCATACGCTCGGCATGGCGACGCAGCAGTCCTGTGACCACCAGCGTCAGTACCAGCAAGCCAGCCGATATGATCGAGCGTGCCAGTGCAGTACCTACCCCTCCCACGGTAATGAAAATTGCCAACAACGAGCCGCCGACCACCAGCAATGCTGGCACATGCCAGAGCGCGCCCAGTACCCGGACCAATTCAACCACGGTTCCCGCATCACGCCGCTGAGGGTAAGAACGGTTACAGATCAAATGGCGAATCGGGCGCTTGAACTTGAGGATGAAGCGCGCACTGATCAGTGCCGCCAGCATGTTTGCCAAGACCGATACCAGGCTTGAAAGCTCTTCCCCCAGCATGTCTACAAGGCGGCTGGAATTGACCGCATCGCCCAGCGCAATCAAGGCGCCGATGACGAATAACCAACGCAGCGCGCGTCGCTGTAGAAGCTGCACGGCGGTAAACCGGTGCCCACGACTGAACACCGCAATGACGGTTTCAAACACCACCGACAACGCCCGCCCGAATAGGCATACATAGGCCAACACCAGTACCAGCACGCGCCCTGGGCTATAAGCCAACAGCTGGGATACGCCCAGCACCAACACGAAAGCGAGTGCCCAAGGCAGCATGCGTCGCAGAAAATGCACCGCCAGCAGCCAGGCCGGGGGATCACGCGGCAGATCCAGCGGCCACTGTCGACGCCGGGCCAACAAGCGCCCAAGAGCAATCAGCATCACTAGCGAGCCAACCCAGACCAGCCCCAGAATTGCCCCGCTGGCGCTGACACGAATGGCTTCACTGGCATCGGCACTTTCCATCAGGTTACGCAGGTCTTCCGCCCCTTGGGATAGCTGGCGCGACCATTCGTTAATGGGTGATGTGTCGGCCTCCGCCTGCTCCCCCAAGTCAGTCAAGGTGTCCGCCAGCGCACCCAGTAGGCCCTGGCGCGCACCGGGTTCCTCGCCGGCTTCATGGGCCATCTGCAAGTCACGCAGTGACTCCAGCAGCTCATTGCGACGCTCGCTATCTTCCAAGGTGGTGATGATGTTATCCAACGAGCGTTGAAATGATTCGCTATCCGCTTGTGTGTTTTCCTGGTTTCCATTCATCCCCGGCAGGCTCAATGTCTGCGCCTGTACCGGCGCCACCATCAGTGCCGTGAAGATAAACAGCCCTAGCATTATCTTGGCTACGTTTGCCTTGAGCCCCGTCTTGATTAATTCTGTTTTCAATAACATGATCTTGAATAACATCGCCTCGAATAACATCGTCTTTCTTGGCTGCTGTATTACCTTGTGCTGTCGCACCTGCTTCTCCTGGCTGGCAAGGGTGGCGGCCTGTGGCTAAGACCAACCGGGGGTATGATAGACTTAAGGTGATATTCGTTCACCTCACAGGATGCCGAGATGACGTTGCAAGCACCACCCGAACGGGATAATTTTGAAGGCCTGCCACGACATATCGGGGTGGAAATTGAATTTGCCGGTTTGCCGCCCCGGGACACCGCATTGATTATACGCGATCTCTTTGGTGGCGAGCTCAACGTCATCAGCCCTCACCGCCTTAACGTGGACGGTACGCGCTGGGGCAAGTTCGGTATCGAACTGGATACCCAGTACGCGCACCCGGACACGGCGGTGCTTGAAGAAAGCCCCCATCAAGATAGCGAGTGGGAACGTCAGCGTCACCAGATGCGGATCGAGTTTCACCAAAAGACCCGTGAGCTTATCGGCGACATGGTCTCGGGTCTGGTACCCACGGAAATCGTCTGCCCGCCTGTTCCCTGGAACGAACTGGAGGAGCTCGACAGCTTATTCGATGCCTTGCGTGAACACGGCGCCAAGGGCACGGATGCCAGCCTACTCTATGGATTCGGCCTGCATTTGAACCCGGAAGTGGCCAGTCTGGAGGTGGATGATATTCTGGCTCAGTTGCGCGCCTATTTACTGATGGCGGTCTGGTTACGTGAAGAAATCAAGGTCGATATCACCCGAGAAGTGCTGCCTCACGCTAACCCCTTTCCCAAGGAATACGCGCTGAAAGTATTGAATAGCTCTTATACACCGGATCTCGATACCCTGATCGAGGATTACATCGCCTACAACCCCACACGCAACCGCGAACTGGACATGTTCCCCCTGTTTGCCTACCTACGCCCGGAGCACCCTCACGAGTTGATGCAGAATAAATTGGTCAAACCACGGCCCACCTTTCATTACCGCCTGCCCAATGCGCAACTTTCACAACCTGGCTGGGGTGCGGTCGTGGAATGGAATCGCTGGGTGGAAATCGAGAAACTCGCTGCACGGCGCGACGTGCTCATGGCGCGTTGCAAAGAATACGTGGCCGACCATGCCCGCTCACCAGTGACACGCTGGCTGGAAAAAATCCGTCACTGGCTGAGAGAGGGATAATACGCCTATGTCACGCCCCTTGATCGGCATCACCACCTCGGATGCCAAGAGTCGCCTTGCCTGGTGGTTTGACTGGTTCGCCGTCTGGCGTCATGGCGGTCGCCCTCTGCGCTTATCGCCTTCGCGTGCCCTGCCGGATACTCTGGATGGGCTGATCATCGGGGGTGGCGACGATATCGAAGCACACCTCTACGGCGGCGAAGTGCAATTGGACGTGCGGGTCGATCCCCAGCGCGACAAGCTCGAGCTGCAATTGCTCGAAACCTTCATTCCCAAGGGCACACCGGTGCTCGGCATCTGCCGCGGTGCCCAGCTGATCAACGTCCACCTGGGCGGCACCCTGGACCCGGATATCTACACCACTCATGAAGGACTCAAGCAACGGCGTACCGTGCTACCGCGCAAGACGGTGGACATCGTCGGCGACAGTCAGCTTTACCGCATTCTGCGAGTCAGCTGGTGTCGCATCAACAGCCTTCATCATCAGGCGGTGCAGAAGACTGGTCCCGGCATCAGGATCGTCGCCCGCGACCGCAACGGCCTGGTCCAGGGAATCGAGTCAACCGAGCATGACTTTCTGATCGGCGTGCAGTGGCACCCCGAATGGCTGATTTTCAACCGCCCCCAGCAGCGCCTGATTCGCGCCCTGGTCAAGGCCGCCCGGCGGGTGCAACACGACTAGCACGTCACTAGCTGTGATGTGAAGCGATGCGCCGCGATGCCAGGCGATCGGCAAGCCGCGTGGGCTCGGGCAGTTTGGTGCGCCCCAGGCACTGAATCACCCAGTCAAGCGCCGTGGGAAGGCTGATGCGATGGCCCGGCGAGACAAAGATCGGTTTCACGCCTTGGCGTGAGCGCAGTACCACGCCGATGGTTTCCTGCTGCTCTCCCCGGCCGTCGAGAAGCGGCACCCAGTCGCCGCGCTCGGGTCCCGGCTCGCCGTGGCGACCGCAAAGCCGCGACTTGGCCACACCGATGCTGGGCAGGTCGAGCCACAGGCCCAGATGGCTGGCCACACCCAGACGCCGCGGATGGGCGATGCCCTGGCCGTCGACCATGACAAGCTCCGGCCGGATACTAAGTTTGCCGAAGGCGGCAAGGGCCGCGGGCAACTCGCGAAAGGAAAGCAGCCCCGGAATGTAGGGCATGCGGGTCGGCTCGCGATGCACCACCTCTTCCACCACACCAAGAGATGGCCACTCGAGCACCACCACGGCTGCCCGGGTGACCTCGCCACCAGCCTCGAAGCCGATATCCACCCCGGCAAGATGGCGCACCGGCGCCAGGCGATCCTCCAGCTCCACGCACGAGGCCAGGCGCCGCTGCAGGGCGATGGCCGCCTTCGGGTCCAAATTCCAGTCATGCAGCGGTTGCGAAATCATCGCAGTTCTCCTGAAGAAGCGACTTCACAACGCTTCACCATTCCCATGGATTTTCCAGCTCCTGAGCGCGTTCGGCTGCTTCACGCAACACACACTCATTTGATTGCCCTGCTGTTTAGGGAATCCTCATGGTAGGCTATTTTTCCGCTTCACGAATAGCCAGTCGAAAATCCCTTTCTGTCTGCTGGAGTCGCTTACATGGCGCAACTTCTCATCGTCAAGACCGGCAATGCCTTTCCCGAAATCATCGATGCTCACGGCAACTTCGAGGCGCTATTCCAGCGACAGCTGAAAACCGCCCTGCCACCCGGCTTGACACTTCATGTGTTCGATGCCCCACGCGAAAGCCCGCTACCTGAACTTTCTTCGCTCGCAGGGATCGTGATTACCGGCTCGCATAGCATGGTAAGTGCGGCCGAGCCCTGGAGTGAAGCGCTCAAGCCTTGGCTTGTCGAGGCACTTGAACGTGATATCCCCATGCTCGGGGTATGTTACGGCCATCAACTGATGGCATCGGCATTCGGCGGGGTCAGTGATTATCATCCAGCCGGGCGCGAATCCGGCACTCGCCAGGTGACGCTCAATGAATACGCACAAGGCGACCCCTTGTTGGGTGAATTGCCCCAGCACTTTCACGCACATCTGACCCACGCTCAATCGGTATTGAGGCCGCCTGAAAATACTCGAATACTCGCTGGAAACAAGCATGACCCCTACCAAGCGCTGCGTTATGGTCCGCACCAGTGGAGCGTACAATTTCATCCTGAGTTCACCGTACCGGTGATGCATGCTTACCTGGAACGCCAACGTAGCGCCTTGCGTGAACAAGGTGAAGACCCGCAGGTGTTGATGGATGCCGTCAGACCCACCCCGGAAGCCACTGCCTTGCTCCCACGGTTTGTTTCGCTATTGGGTTAACGCCAGCACCCTGAACAGGCAGGCCGACACCCATTCATGCTGAGCTCACCCCTAACGCAAAAGCCTCCGCAACCGAAATTTTCGGTGCGGAGGCTTGTTTAATTGCCGGGCTTATGCCCGGCCTGAATCAGGCGCGTTCGCGGCGACGAATCGGCGCATCATCTTCTTGGCGACGACGCGGCGCACGCTCGGGAGCACCGCTATCTTCGCTGATTTCCAGTTGACGACCGGCTACACGGGCACGTGCCATCTTGACCAGAATACTGGGCGGCAAGCCATTGGGCAGCTCGACCACGGAGAAGGCGTTACGAATATCGATACGACCGATACGCGCACCTTCAATACCGCCTTCGTTGGCCAGCGCCCCTACCAACTGGCCGGGTTTCACGCCGTCCTGATGGCCGACGGACACGCGATAGCGGGTCATGCCTTCGCTAGGCCCGGCATTGCGGTCACGACGTGGCTTGGCATCACGCGTGGTAGCACCACGCTCTTTCTCTTTCTCTTTACGCGGCGCCTGCAGACGACCGATCGGTGCTTCGTCAGCACGCGCCATGGCCGAGAAAGAGCACGCCAGCTCGATCGGGTCATGACCTTCTTCCACCAGGCGCTCAATCAACGCACGTTGCTCATCGGCACCTTTGGTCAAGGAAGCGATAACCCGCTGATGGAAAATCTCGTCACGGTGAGCACGGATAGCCGCTTCATCCGGGACGGCCATTTCGCTCAGTTTCTGGCCGGTAGCTTGCTCGATCCAGCCCACTTTGCGGCCTTCGCGGAAACCGACGAAGGTAATCGCCACCCCGGTGCGACCGGCGCGGCCGGTGCGACCGATACGGTGTGTATAGGCTTCGCTATCCTGGGGCAGGTCATAGTTGATGATGTGGGTAAGACGCGACACATCCAGACCACGCGCCGCCACGTCGGTGGCGATCAGAATATCGACCTTGCCACGCTTCAGGCGAGTAATGGTGCGCTCGCGCAGGCTTTGATCCAGGTCACCCGAAAGGCTGGCCACGCTCAGACCGCGAGCGGACAACTGTTCCATCAGGGTGGTACAGGCAGCCCGGGTTCGCACGAAGACGATGGCACCGTCGACGGGCTCGACTTCGAGGATACGGGCCAATGCTTCCAGCTTGGCGCCGCCATCGACGCGCACCAGACGCTGCTCGATGCTTGCGGCGGTACCCACGGCGGAAGCAATTGCAACCTTGACCGGGTCGACCAGATAACGGTTGACAATGCGCTCGATCTCAGTCGGCAGAGTCGCCGAGAAGAACACACGCTGGGCATCCTTGGGGGTATCGGCAACCACACGTTTGACGTCGTCGATAAAGCCCATGCGCAGCATTTCGTCGGCTTCATCCAGCACCAGAGCGGAGAGACCGTCGAGCTTGAGGCTACCGCGATCCAGGTGATCGATCACTCGACCCGGCGTGCCGACCACGACTTGTGCACCACGCTTGAGCGCACCCAGCTGTTCGCGATATTCCTGGCCGCCACATAGTGTCGCCACTTCCAGGCCTTTCATGTTCTGGCCGTACTTGCTGAACGACATGGCAACTTGCTGGGCCAGTTCGCGAGTAGGTGCCAGTACGAGCACCTGGGGCTGACGACGCTGAATGTCGAGACGCGACAGCAACGGCAATGCAAAAGCAGCGGTTTTGCCGGTACCGGTCTGGGCCTGGCCCAGCATATCGCGGCCTTCGAGCAGCGCAGGGATGGTTTGCGCCTGAATCGGCGACGGCGTTTCATAGCCCTGTGCTTCAACAGCGGACAGGACGGCAGGCAACAAGGACAGGTCGCCGAAGCTCGGCGAGGTAACGGAAGTCGTGGTCATTAATTAATCACACCTTGGTAGACCGGTTTTTTTACCGGCAAAGAACATCTAAAGCGTCCCTGACTCTGTCAACGATTGGATTCCAATCGGCATAATACGAAGGCCCTCTTGAGGGCGGCATCAAATTGAGTCGGGGACACCGGTCGCGCCTAGCATTTGTTCTGGGTAGCCAGCCGGCTATTTCACCAGAGCACTGTGGCGACCTTACTGCGCCGATTTCACCCGGGTGGTGAAATGCTGGAGGCGCGCCATCTTCACAGCAATGAACATCAGCAAACGGCTTGATGTTCGCGCAAGCTTGCCATGAAGGCAAAGGCTTGTATCGTCGTGATGGAGGGGTCAACACATGCGAGGAGTGCGCATCCTATCATTATCATCGACGCCTGGCCAATTTTTTCCTTGTTTCTCCTGAAGAAAGATGAGAACTACCACGCTTGCGTCTGATGAAATTTCAACTAGTCTGAAAATATCTATCAAAAACAGTCGCAAGATGTTTCATCAGTCCAAGGAGGCACACAATGAACTGGGATCAAGTGGAAGGCAAATGGACGGAACTCAAAGGTAAGGCCCGTGCCAGTTGGGGAGAGCTGACGGACGATGACTTGGATCAGATTGATGGTAAACGTGAACAGTTGGTAGGTAAGCTTCAGCAAAAATACGGCTTAGCACGTGAGGAAGCTGACAAGCAGGCCGACGAATGGGCGAAAGACCTTGATAAGGAAACATGAAATGCGCAAGGCGACACTCACTTTAGCAGTTGCGGCAATTGCCAGCGGTTACGCATTGGGAACGCATGCATCCGATGACGCTCAGCCGCACGGCTCTCAGAATCTCCAAGGCCTGTATTCGGCAGAAGACATTCTGGATGCCGATGTCTTTTTTGCTCACAATGTTGATGAAGAAATCGGTGAAGTGGAAGACATTCTGTTCGATGACGCCATGAGCATCAGTGCGCTTGTAATTGAAAGCGGCGACATTCTCGGGCTCGGTGGGCGTGAAATCGTTATCGAGCCCGAATATTTCAAGCTGGAAACGAGCACCGAGGGAGACGGCGATACCGAACACCGGATACTTATCGACGCGACTTCCGAAGAAATGGAAAATTTCCCCACCTATGATCGCGACTGGTGGGAACAAGCCAAACAGACTACTAGAGAAGCCTGGCAGACCACTCGCCAGGATGTGGAAAGTGCCTGGCAGCGCACACGTGAGGCAATAGAAAATAACTGAACGAACTAATTAAAGTTAAAAACGTTAATATCCCTTCTAAAGGAAAATAGCGGCGAACCTTGGTTCGCCGCTATTTTCATCTCAACCACTCTTTTCAGCCGATCTTCTTTTTACGCACGCCGCGACCGAGTAAGCGTTCGCGGTCATGGGGGCGTTCCAGGGCCAATATCGGACCAACCGGCACGATACGGGTAGGATTGATAGTGTCATGGCTGTAGTAATAATGGCGCTTGATATGATTCATATTGACGGTTTCCGCCACACCCGGCCACTGATACAGTTCGCGAACGTAATTCGACAGGTTCGGGAAATCTTCAATACGCTTTAGATTACATTTGAAATGACCGTAATATACCGCATCGAAACGAATTAACGTGGTGAAAAGACGGATGTCCGCTTCGGTAAACCACTCTCCGGCCAGGTAACGCTGTCGGCTCAGGCGGGCTTCCATCCTCTCCAGTGCTTCAAACAACGCCTTGACGTGTTTTTCGTAAACATCTTGCTCGGTGGCAAAGCCGGATTTATAGACCCCGTTGTTGATATGGTCGTAGACATCGGCGTTCACTTCATCGATCGTCTCACGCAGATCGAGCGGATAAAAATCCAGGTCATTACCGCTGAGATCGTCAAAGGCATCGTTGAAGATACGCAGCAGGTCGGCGGATTCATTATTGACGATGGCATTGCGCTTCTTGTCCCATAATACCGGCACGGTCACTCGCCCAGTATAATGAGGGTCTGTCATGGTATACAGCTGGTGGTGATACGCCACCTGATTGACCGGGTCGCCACTAGCCCCCTCCCGGGTATTGTAGGTCCATCCATGTTTCAGCATCAGAGGACTGACATGCGATGTGTCTATCAGCGAATCGAGCCCCTTGAGGCGACGCATGATCAAGGTGCGATGTGCCCAAGGGCAGGCCAATGAAACATAGAGGTGATAGCGGTTTGCCTCGGCCGGAAGCACCTTGCGCTCGCCTTCTTCGCTGCGCGCTTCGTCGCTGACCCAATCGCGCAGTTGCGCCGATTCACGCACAAACTCGCCACCATGCTTTTTGGTGTCGTACCACTGATCGTGCCACACCCCATTAACCAAGCGTCCCATTGAATGTCTCCTGAAAAGGGTTTGTTTGCGTCTCTTTTCAGCATACGCCCAAGTGTGCCCGGCTCAAGTGGAGGTTTTGCGCCCATTCATTCGATCACATCGAATCATGTGGCTGGCACTCGACCACCGCCCGTCTCAGTGCTTCGGCCATGGCATGTGCTGCCGGGCCTGCTCTGTCGCGATCGCGAAAGATCAACTGCATAGGCACTTCCCGGATACCGCCGGCGGCCAGGGGCAAGGGTTTTAACAGGCCGGAAGCCAAGGCCTCACCAATACGTGTTTCCGGCATCCATGCAAACCCCAGGCCACGCTTGAGCATGTCCATGGAGGTATCCAGGTGGCTCACCGTCCAGCGCTGCTCGGCTTTCAGCCAACCGGCACTGGCCGACTGGCGTAACGCCGAATCGCGCACCACCAGCTGGCGATGCTGAGTCAAATCACGCAGGTCCAGCGCTCGTCCCAAACGGTGCAGGGGATGGTCCGGATGCGCCACGGCCACAAAACGAACCGTGACCATGGGTATGCCGAGAAATCCCTGCGCCTCGATGCCTGTCACCACTAGATCGGCTCGGCCGTCATAAAGCATTTCAATGCCGCCATTAAGCACGCTTTCATGCAACTGGACACGAACCTGCGGGTAAGTTGCCGAAAAGCTCTCCAACGCCTTGGCTTGTGCGGCGGCGGGAAATATCTGATCAATGGCCACGACCACTTCTGCTTCGAGCCCTGCCGCTAATCGCGTTGCCACATCTTCAAGCGAGGCGGCACTTTCGATCAATTGGCGTGCTCGGCGCAAAAGCAACTCACCAGCTTCCGTCAAACGCACCTGACGGCCGATGGGCTCCAATACCTGCACGCCCAACTGCTCTTCAAGCTTATGAACCGCGTGATTCAGCGTGGAGGGACTTTTATGCACGGCTTCGGCAGCACGTGCAAAGCCTCCATAGTCAACCACAGCGGCCAACATCTGCCACTGCGCAAGCGTTACCCGAGACATTTCGATTTCCTCGATGCAAAACAGCGAAATAATCCGCTTAATATTCGAAAAAATCTCACTAGAATGCCATTAAATCACAGCTGAACGCTGTAACCGACCGCGAATTGCTTCAAAGACACTTACCGGAGGCCTAGATGGCATTGTCCACTCAGCGCGTTATCGATCATCTTATTCAGGCACGTCCCAGCCAGGATGGTGACGACGTCAAGATCAAACGTATTTCCGCCTTCGGCGGTGCGCTCGACCCTTTTCTAATGCTCGATGAGTTAGGCTCGAACGAACCCAACGACTATATTGGTGGCTTTCCCGCCCATCCTCATCGGGGCATTCAGACACTCACCTATGTGATTCATGGGGGTCTGACTCATGAAGATCATCTAGGCCACACCAGCACCATCCGTGCCGGAGATGCTCAGTGGATGCATACCGGTCGAGGCATGATCCATTCGGAAATGCCTTTGACCGATCATCAAGGCCTCAGAGCCTTTCAGCTTTGGCTCAACCTTCCCGCCAAGGACAAGTTAAGCCCCGCCACTTATCGTGATGTGCACAGTGAGGAAATGCCGCAGCTGGCGTTAGACAACGGCACCTTGATCGCTCTCGGCGGAAAATGGCAGACCAAGCGAGGCACATCGATCCAGGGTCCTCTGAATGCGTTGGCCGGTAATGGGGGTATCGCCCATCTTGCATTGTCACCTCACGGCAATGTAACGCTCGCCACACCCGCCGCCACCCTGCTGGCTTATGTGTTTGAAGGGCAACTTGAATGTGGCGACAAGCGTGTACGAGCCGGAGAGCTGGCAAGGTTTGCGCCTGGCAATGAGCTATTCCTGACGGCTTCCGGGGGTGCTCAAGCATTACTGCTGAGCGGCGAACCACATCATGAACCTATCGCTCACTACGGTCCTTTTGTAATGAACGAACAACATGAACTCGAGCAGACATTGCAGGATTACCGTAATGGTTCCTTCGAGGCTTCTTTATAGAGGATTGAGTCATTTTTCTCCTCTATGACTTTAACTACCACCAATGAAACCGGTTGACACAAAAATTAACAATAAATAGCAAACACTGTTCTAGGTAGGAAGGGTGCTATTATTGCTTCCTTTATTACCTGAAAGAGCAGGTTTTTGTATGGGCATACAGTCTATGCACTCCTGCTTGCATGGGGTAAGGTTTATCAGCTTTTTCATAGTTTGGTTACCTCTTTCACTGATTTTGGCGGTCTTATTACCCATGTTGCGAATCCTTCATTCGCTGCCCCGCACGCATAAATTGTTACTTTTACCTGTGGCGACCATGGTCACAGTGCTGGGCGCACAAAAGTTATTGACGACATTTAATGATTTTTCTACTCCTACTACATCTCTGGAAAGTGTACTGGTACCTCTTCCCGCCGACTCCCGTCCTGGGGTGCCCTCTCTTCGCCAAGAACAAACGCCGGTAGCCGACGCCATCGGACGTGCCTCGCGCGCACTGGATGCGACTCGGGAACATATTCCCTTAAACGAGCTCACCGCCACCGAGATCGTTGACCTTGATGTCATTGTTGCCGCAGAAGCGAATATTGCCGCTCAGCCTCCCGAAGACACCTTCATCCCACTTGACGATGATTCGCTGCACATGGCGATGGTGGTAGGCACCCTGGCCAGCGGTATGCTCGACAGCTCACCGACTCTAGCCACGCTTGCCGATACTTCCATGGAAAACGACTCGGAAATAGGCGATGCCACTTCCTACGATGACTACGCCACCGATCTCGACGTTTTTGACGACATTTCCTTTCTCGACCTGGAGCTTGCCGCGGAAGAAACCTTCGTACCAGAATGGGCCACCCATAGTGTGGCTTCCGGAGAGACCTTCGCCATTCTAGCGCAAAACCAGCTGGGGCTGGGATATAGCCGAGTCCTCGAACTGTTGGCCGACCTCCCCGACCAGCGACTGTTGACTCATTGGCGAGCCGGGCAGAGTTTCGACTACAAGCTCGATGCACAGGGTGAGTTACTCTCACTGCGCATGATGAAAAATACCCGTGAAGGTGTACTGATCGAGCGTGAAGGAAGCCAGTTCGCCGTCACCGATATACAGCGTCATGGTGAACCGGTTCAACGCCTATACGCCGGCAGTGTCAGCGGTAGTTTTGCCCGCTCGGCCCAAGCCACCGGCCTGAATAGCAGCGCCGTTACCGAATTGACCCGCCTGCTCGAACAAAAACTTGATTTTCGCCGCGACAGCCGTCGCGGCGACCGTTTCCAGGTATTGCTCGAGTCCGACATGATCGAAGGTGAAACCCTCGATTCTCGTGTCCTGGCCGTTCAATATGAAGGCGCACGCATGGATTTGACCTTGGTGCGCAACCTGACGGACAACAACTTCTATACCCCCGACGGCAGCAGCCTTGATCCTGCTTTTTCTCGCTACCCCTTTGAAGGCAGCTATCGTCTGAGCTCAAATTTCAACCCACGGCGCAAGCATCCTGTGACAGGGCGCACCAGTCCCCATAACGGCACCGACTTTGCCATGCCGATTGGCACTCCCGTCACTTCACCAGCGACTGGTCGCGTAGAGCGCGTCGGCAACCACCATGCAGCCGGGCGTTATATCGTCATTCGTCATGACAATGGTTACCGTACCCGCTATCTACATCTGTCGCGCCCTCTGGTCGGCCGTGGCGACCGAGTCGAGATGGGAGAGCGTATCGCCCTGTCAGGCAATACCGGACGTAGCACCGGCCCTCATTTGCATTATGAAGTCATCGTCAACAACTCTCCGGTCAACGCCATGAACGTCGAGTTACCGGAAAACCGTAGTCTGAACGGCGAGAGCCTGGAAGCCTTCAAGCGCCAGACCCAGCCGATCATGGTCGCGTTGCAAAGCGGCGAAGCGGGCGCCATCAGCGTGGCGCAGGCGGGTAACGACGAGGAAGACGAAGGCTAACCTTCACTTCTCGGTGAAAGTAAGACGCCGATGACATTGAAAAAGCGCCGCTAGTCTGCTCATCAGGCAGGTAGCGGCGCTCTTTCATGACTTGAAACTGATCGACTGATTGTCTCGACTACCTGAGGGGACGCTGCAGCTCCGCGAGCACTTTTTGATCACGCTGATAGATATCCGGGCGAAATTCCACATTGCCCTGAGCATCAGGCCAGGCAGTCAAATAATCCAACGCAACAGGAATATGTTGCGGCAATCGCACCGTACGGTCGCTACTACTGCCGTTCAGCAAGCGGCTCAATCGCTGCTTGCTTCCACTGTCTTCCAGCAGCAGCTGGGCAAATTCCTCGGCATTTTCAACACGCACACAGCCGGAACTCAGGGCACGCTGTTCATGCTTAAATAGACCTTGCGCCGGCGTATCGTGCAGGTAAATCATATGGTCGTTAGGAAAGCGGATCACCACGTCACCCAAGGGATTCCCTGGCCCTGCTACCTGGCGCAGCATAATATTTCCCGGTGCCGACCAATCCACCGAGTTAGGCGAAAGACGTTCACCGTTTGCATTCAGCACCCGAATATTCTTCCGAGTAAGATACTCCTGGTCACGCCGCACTTCGGGCAAGACGTCTTCACGTAAAATCGTCGGCGGCAACGTCCAAGATGGGTTGAGGGTCAGATGAGTAATCGCCGAGTGGATGATCGGTGTATCCCGCCCGGTCCTGCCCACCACCACCTTTGAACGCCATAGCCCGCCATCCGGGCGGAAATAATGCAACCGGTAACCGGCGACGTCCACCCAGACCCTGGGTGTGTCCCGGGGAATCGACGTCAACCAGCGTGCGCGCTCCAGATTGACGCGCAGCTGATCGATACGTGAAGAAAGTGAGGTATTGAGCGCCGCCAGGGTTTGGCGGCCGATAACCCCATCCGCCTCAAGCAAATGGCGCCGCTGAAAGCGTTTGACCGCAGCCTCGAGCGTCTCGTCAAAATAAAGCGGCTGAGGTGAACTTACGGCAATTTCCGGATAAGCGTTGCTGTCCGCGCGCATCACCTCAGGCTCACCCACCTGGACCAGACGCCTGCGCAGCAGTGCCACATCCTCATGGGCCATGCCAGGGCGCAGGGCTTCATCGCGGCTCGGCAAATAGCCCAAGGAGGCCTGTGCAGGCTGGTTGGCCAACCCCCGGTAATAGCGAAGTGCATCACGCAAAGATTGATATTCACTAGTGCCGGGGCGCGCCAGGGCAAACACAGCGTCAAGGTTCCGGGCATCGACGCCCTGCACCACCTTGGCCAGGTTGTAGCGCCTTGAGTCCAGCTCGGCTTCCCAGTTTTCCACTGTTTCGCGTGGATTGATCTTGCCGCGCTCCAGATGATCCAGGGCAAGCAGCAACTGACGCGTGGCCCGAATCTCGAATGCCGCTTGTGTATCGGCACTCGCTTGTTGAGCCTGCCGGTAAGCTGCCAGTAACTGTGACGCCTGATAATTTTCGGGTTCGAGACCATCGTCTTCGAGTTGTTCCAATGCCTTGACCAAGGCCTCGACCGCGGCCTCTTCCTGCCAGACCGGCTGATTTTCGTGTAACCGGTAAAACGCATCCACCGGTAGATCGTTTTCCGGCAATGCAGCCAAACGCTGCATCAAAACCTCTGATAGCGCTTGTGGCTCCGCAACATCGTCGTGGGTCGCTGCAAGCAGGCCATGTGACAGGACCAGACATAAGGCTAGCCCCCCTACCCATCGCCTCTTCGACTTGATACCTTTCATCGTCCACTCCTTGCGTTACGACTGCTACAATTCTATCAGCCTTATCTACCATTCTTGCGGAATCTTTCAGTATGGCGGCACACTCAAACGCTACAGTATTGTTGTTTACATTACCGTTTTCTCTATTACCCCTCATCACACATGCCGATACATTCATGTCCCGGATTAACGGCAGTTCACCGCCAATTTCAGGATCACTTGAGCATCGTCTGGCTCAACTTGCTCCCCATGCCAACCCACATGTACTACAACTTGCCGCCAAAGCCTTGTCATGTGCCGCACCCAGTGCCCAGCGTCTGGCAGTGATTGATTTTTCGTTGCCCTCCACCGAAGAGCGCCTTTGGGTTTTCGACCTGCAACAGCAGACCCTGCTGTTCGAAGAACTGGTATCGCATGGCAGCGGCTCGGGAGACGCCAAGGCCGAAATCTTTTCCAACACCCCGGAAAGCTACCAATCGAGCATCGGTTTGTTTCGCACCATGAACAGCTACTACGGACGTAACGGTTATTCTTTACGCCTGGAAGGACTGGAACCCAATATCAATGACCTGGCTTACGAGCGCGCCATCGTGATCCATGGCGCCGACTACGTCAGCGATGATTTTATCCAGCAAACCGGTAGACTGGGACGCAGCCAGGGATGCCCTGCCGTGCGTGAAGAAATCACTTATCCCTTGATCGACAGCCTCAAAGACGAGCAATACGTCTTTGCCTATTACCCTGATCAGGAGTGGCTGGAAACCTCAGCGTTTCTCGCCTGCTCCTCTCCTGCCGGTCACCTCGCCCAACGCTGATGCTGCAAAACGGCATAATGTCGCAAATGAAGAAAACACGCCCCAATGATGCGGCATACTCTTACGAACTTTCTCGATGATACCTTTCTTTTCAAGCTGATTTTCAAGCAGCGGGTTGCACCGCGACACAAGATTTATCATGCTGAAGTCTCCTCTTATTTCGATCATGGAGAGTTCTCATGCATAAAGGTGTTGTGTTGATTACCGGTGCCTCCAGCGGCATAGGTGCCGCCACAGCTAGAGCGGCTTCACGAGAAGGGTACAAACTGGTACTGGCCGCCCGCTCCCATGAAAAGCTCGAGGCACTGGGGCAGGAGCTAGGAACGGACAATGTCATGACCTGCAGTGTCGATGTCACCGACATGGAGCAGCTTCAGAGCATGGTCGAGCAGGCGATGGAGCGTTTCGGACGTCTCGATGCGGTCTTTGCCAACGCGGGTCGAGGCGGCTCCCCGGGCGGCTTTAGCGAGGCCGACCATCACAGCTGGCGGGAAATGATCCTGACCAATATTTACGGGGTCGGCCTGACTCTACAGGCCTGCTTGCCGGCGCTGCGGCATAGCAAGGGCCATGTATTGCTGACCGGCTCCGCCGCCGGGCGAGCCACCATTCCCGGTTCGATGTACAGCGCCACCAAATGGGCGGTTACCGGGATCGGCTATAACCTGCGCGAGGAACTGCGCGGCACGGGAATACGCGTCACCTTGATCGAACCGGGTATGGTGGACACCCCCTTCTTCGACGAACCTCCCGCCCATGCATTGGAAGATCGCGACATCGCCAATGCGGTCATTTATGCACTCGGGCAGCCGCGCCATGTCGATGTCAACGAAATCCTGATACGCCCTACCCCACCGGAAGAGTGACCGCTGCTCAACGCCGAGAATTCCTGGCTGCGCCAAGGATTGGTTTATTTTTTCCGAGATCGTTTGCAATTCCCGGTGGCGACCCTCATAACAGCTATTAGCAAGCAGGCTAAGTATTGAGTCTGACATTCGATGCCACCTTTCGGATGCCCGCGCATCAAGCGCTTAGCCACTGCGCCACACGTTTTCACTTTCAGGTGCTGTATGAGCCAACTTTCCACCACACCGCTTTCCGTTCTGGATCTCGCGCCGATTCGTCAAGGGAGCAGCGCTGCCGACACCTTCCGCGATACCGTTTCGCTTGCGCAATCGACCGAACGCCTGGGCTTCACCCGTTACTGGCTGGCCGAGCATCATAATATCGAGGGTATCGCCAGCGCCGCGACCTCGGTACTGATCGGCCACGTGGCCGGGCAGACCAGACGTATTCGCGTAGGCAGCGGTGGCATCATGTTACCCAACCATCCGCCGTTGATAGTGGCTGAACAGTTCGGCACCCTGGAAACCTTGTATCCTGGACGAATCGATCTGGGTCTGGGCCGCGCCCCGGGTTCCGATGCCGCTACCATGGCCGCCATGCGGCGCTCGGCGCATTCCGGTGTGGATGATTTTCCCCAACAGCTCGCCGAATTGCAGCGTTACCTGGGTGAGCCAAAGCCCGGTCAGCGAGTCAAAGCCGTGCCTGGCCAAGGTACCCATGTGCCCATCTGGCTGTTGGGCTCCAGCGGCTACAGCGCCCAGCTGGCGGCCCGGCAGGGCTTACCGTTCGCCTTTGCCGCCCAGTTCGCCCCCGGCTATCTATTCGAGGCGTTACGCCTGTACCGCGACAATTTCCAGCCCTCCGAGCACCTGGAAAAACCCCACGCCATGGTGGGACTGCCGGTGATTGCCGCCGACAGCGATGAACAGGCGGACTTCCTGGCCACCACCGCCCAGCAGAAATTCCTCAACCTGATTCGTGGCAAACGTACCCAATCTTTGCCGCCCACCGAAGCGCTCGACTGGAACCCGCATGAGCGCGCCCAGGTTCAGCAGTTCCTGGGGGCCGCGATCATCGGCGGTCCAGAAACAGTGCGCACCGGGCTCGAAGATTTTATCGCTCGTACCGGGGCGGATGAACTGATGATCAACAGCGACTTCTATCGTCATCAGGACCGCTTGCGTAGCTACGAGATCGTCGCTAAGGCCGCACGGTGAGCGCCGAACTCACGCTGAAAGGCTCTCTTTCGGGCTTCAAGCGCATGGCACCGCTTTCGCTGTTCGTGGTCGCGTTCGGCCTGGCGTTCGGTGTCGCCGCCATTCAGCGCGGTCTTTCCGGCTTGGAAACGCTGTTGATGAGCGGGCTGGTATTCGCCGGGGTGGCGCAGTTCGCTGCCCTGGAGCTATGGGGTCCAGAGATTCCCTTGATTGCCTTGATTGCCACCACTTTCGCCATCAATGCCCGACATTTGTTGATGGGTGCTGCTCTCTACCCATGGCTGCGCCACCTTCCTCCCCTGCAGCGCTATACCAGTCTCAGCGTCATGAGCGATGCCAACTGGGCTATGGCGGCGACAGATTACCAGCGTGGCGAAACCAACATCGGCATTCTGGTGGGCGGTGGTATTGCCCTGTGGTTGGCCTGGATGTTGGGCACGGCATTGGGGGTGATATTCGGCAGTGGGATCAGCGAACCCGAGCGCTTGGGGCTGGATGTGATCATGGGCTGTTTCATGCTGGCCATGCTGGTCGGCGGCAAGACCAAACTTTCGATGTTGTTTCCCTGGAGTGTCGCTGCCATGACGGCACTTTTGGCGCTATATTTCTTACCTGCCAACTCGCATGTGATCGTCGGCGCTCTGGCTGGTGGCATCGCCGGGCTTTTCCTCCCTGACACTCCCAAGCCCAAGGAAACCTCCAAGCCCAAGGAAACAGCATGAGTCTTGCCCTGACACCCGCAGGTGCCTTGGTGGCCATAATTATCATGGCGGGAGTAACCTACCTTGCCCGTATCGGCGGTGTGATGGTGATGGCACATGTACCCATCGGCCCTAAAGTGGAGCGTTTCATCAACGCCATGGCGGGCTCGGTGTTGGTCGCGGTTATTGTGCCCATGGCGGCACAAGGCGACTGGGCCGCACGAATGGCGCTGGTGGCCACACTCGGGGTGATGTTGGCCACTCGCAAACCCTTGGCTGCGATTACCGCCGGCATCGCCACCGCCGCGTTATGGCGTTTATTTTAGAGCCGCCTGCCCCAGTGCCGATTAGCTGACACAGCATCCATTGGCGAAGGAGTGGGTAAGGCGTCACACTGAGGCAGCGCATTCCTCGATGCGCTATCCATCATTTAACAAGGAAGCCCGATGACGATTTCCGTAGGCGAAAAAATACCCGACATCACCATCAAGACCAACGGCCCGGAAGGACCTCAAGATATCTCCACCGGGGAGCTGTTTGCCGATAAACGCGTGGTGCTGTTTGCGGTGCCCGGCGCTTTCACGCCGGGGTGTTCCAACACCCACATGCCCGGCTTCGTGGTCAACGCCGACAAGATTTTCGAGAAAGGTGTCGATACCATCGCTTGCATGGCGGTAAACGATGCTTTCGTGCTCGACGCCTGGCAGAAGAACCAGAATGCCCAGGCCTTCACCATGCTGGCCGACGGCAATGCCGAATTCACCAAGGCGCTGGGGCTCGAGCTCGATGCCTCCGGTGCGGGCATGGGCACACGGTGCAAGCGCTTTGCACTGATTGCTGACGATGGGGTAGTGAATTACATTGGCGTGGACAGCAAGGGCGTGAAAGATAGCAGTGCCGAGACTGTGCTCGAGCTTCTCAGCCGTACATAAGCGGGACGTTTGCCATCCCACCAGGGTGAGCAACGCTTAAAAAACAAGGGCGCACCACGGCGCCCTTCTTGGATAGGTGAGTTACCGCGGAGCACGCTTGGTTTCTGTCACGGGACGCGCAGGCGGACCGAAGCCGAAATAGCCGGCTGCCAAGGCAGTGAGGATATGCAACCAAACATCATGGCCGTAGAGCGGGACCAAGCCGAACAGCGTATTGGTGAAAGGGATCAAGCCGAGCAACGCCAATATGGCGAATAGTACCGCATTGACTTGAGCAAAGAAGACCGAGGCACTCAAGCCTTGCCGGGAAGCCATAATCCCCCAGACACCCACGCCAAGATGCACCAGGTTGTGCAGGAAATTGACGGCGAAGAGCCCGAATAACCTGCCATGGCCCATTTCGACTGCCATCTCATTCGTCATGCCACCCGTCATTTCCGGTGGAGTAACGAGACCCGGAATGAACCCCAGTACACCAATGATGGCATAAATAATACCGAAGATGAGAGCAAATTTAGTAACCATGAAACCTCCTGTCCTTGATTGACTGTATCGTCGTGTTGCTTAACTCAAAGCAGCATTTAAACCTTGCTTCAGCCAGTGTAGAAAAAAACGCTGTACTCTGTCTTTTATTGAAAATTCCAGCCTTCAAGTAATTTCATTAGAAATGAAAATGGCATTCGTGGAGGCAACCACTCCCTCAACCACTTATTTTTTATCTATTTATTTGCCGCGTTTCCTCTTCTATCAATTCCTGGTTATTTCCCGCAATAAAACCAATACTTCTGTGCGTCTTATCCTTTACGAGAAGCTTCCTGAAGTCTTCCACGGCTAACGGTGGGCTAAAAAGAAATCCCTGGCCACCCTCGCATTGCTGGCTACACAAAAAGTTATATTGCTCTCTGGTTTCAATGCCTTTGGCCGTAACTCGAAGATCAAGATTTTTCGCCAACTGGATAATCGCTTTCATAATAGTGATAGCATCAGCGTCATGCGGCATGCCATGTACAAAGGATTGATCGACATTGACGGTATCAATGGGAAAGCGCTGCAAATAACTGATCGATAAAGGACCGACCCCAAAGTCGTCAATGGTTAATGCCAGGCCCAGCTGTTGCAATGATTCGAGCATCGTTAAAGAGGCTTTTGCATCATGCATCAAGCTGCTTTCGGTAAATTCCAGCTCGAGAAAATGGGCTTCCAATCCGGTATCTTCAAGTATCTCGATAATGCTTTCTAGAAACTTCTTGTTGCATAGCTCCACCGTTGAGATATTCACCGCGACCGGCACGATATCAATCCCTTCGTTACGCCATGCCTGTAGTTGCCGGCAGGTTTCATGCAACACCCATTGGCCGATGGGGACAATCAGACCGCATGCCTGGGCGACGGGTACGAACTCTGAAGGAAGCACCAGCCCCAGAGAGGGTTCGTGCCAACGAACCAGCGCTTCGGCACCGCACACCTCACCCGTCTCTATATCGACCTTGGGTTGAAAATTGAGAAAAATTTCGTTTTCTTTAAGCGCTTGCTGAAGGTGGCTCTCGATAAACAAACGCTTGACGGTAATCGCATTCATGCTGGGACGAAAGAAATGGTAGGTATTACGTCCATCCTTCTTCGAATGGTACATCGCAAGATCGGCATGGTGCATCAACTCATGCGTATCGATGCCATCAACCGGGTAAAGGCTGATACCCATACTGGCACTGACGCGCACCTCATGCTTGTGGATGCAATAAGACTCAATAATGGTGGAAAGTATTTTTTCAGCCACCTTCGCTGCATCTTCGGGTTTTTCAATTTCAGTCAATAGAATCACGAATTCATCACCGCCCTGGCGACAGACGGTATCCGTATCCCGTACGCACTTGCTTAGACGCTCCGCTACCGCTTGCAGCAGCATATCGCCTAAAGCATGACCCAGCGTATCGTTGACAGGCTTGAAGTCGTCAAGATCCAGATAAATCAAGCCCACCTGATGGTGATGGCGTTGTGCCAGACCAATCGCTCGATTAAGTCGCTCCACGAGCAATACCCGATTGGGTAGGCCTGTCAGCACATCATGTTGTGCCAGGTAAGTCATCTTTTCCGACATGGTCTGAGACTGACAGGCATCGTGGAAGACGATTACCGCACCGGTGACATTTCCTTCTTCATCATGCAGCGGTACAGCTGAATCCTCGATGTGATATTCACTTCCATCACAACGAATCAACACGCAATTCATTGCCAATCCTACGGTTCGGTTTTCCTCGATAGCACGTCGCGCCGAATTGGCGGCGGCTTCATGGGTTTTGGCATCGATGATATGAAAGACTTGAGCAAGCGGCTTGCCGATGGCGTCCTCACTTGCCCAACCGGTCAGGGTTTCCGCCATTCGGTTCAAGTAGGTCACCGTGCCATATAAATCGACAGCCAATACGGCGTCACCCACCGAATTGAGCGCCACTCGCGCCCACGCCTTTTCGGCATACAGTGCTGCCTTCGTTTCGGCAAGCGCCGCCTTGAGGTGATCGTCCTGCCTCGGCTCATTTTCGGTCGGTGGAAATTGGCTTGCCGGCGAGAGGTTTGAGTGTTGCTCCCCTTCTTTCCCTGAAGCCCAATGATCCGCGCCAAGCTCCTGCTTATAATCAGACATGATCAATTTCCCCAAGAAATTCCCCCGATCGATTACCAAGAAGAGTAGTAGCGAGGCTTGGAGTGTTCAATTAAATTAGCCTTGTAATATTATTGTTTTGGATAAAAAGGATGTATTTTAAACTCAGTTAATCTGCTGAAGTCTTCATCACGTTACTCTTCAGCGGCGGACCGAAGTTGATCTTCTTCCTGTTGCTGCGCTTGGTCGTCTTGCTGTTGGCGTTCTTGCCTTTGCATTTCAACGTCGACTTCTCCGCTACGCTCTACTTGCACCTCCGGCTCGGGCTGGGTGATGGTTACATCCGGGCTCTGCTGCTCAACGGTCACCGTGAGAGGCTCTTGCTCTACCTGAACATCCGCTGCTTATTCATCCACCATCACCGTGGTGCCTTCAGCTTGCTCGGCGGCTTGCTGCTGATCGGTCTGTTGCTGCTGGTCAGTCTGCTCTTCGTTCTGTGCCAGAACACCACTGGCCATACCGGCACTAAGTGCCCCGAGTGCGATAACAATCACTGTCCTTTTCATAGCATGCCTCCTTGATTAGGTTGCAAGCTTCAATCTAGACCACTTATTCGACATCTAAAAATCAAGTTAAAACAACAACAAAAAGCCCCATACAAATAATTGCCATTTCCAAAACATTTAATTTTAGTTAATTTAAAACCGTTACAGCTGCTTGATGACATAGCATCGCCGGGTTTTGTTCCACCATTTTCACCACACTGCCAACCACGATCAGACAAGGAGAAGGCAGTGGCTCGGCGGCGAGTTTTTCGGGCATATCCGCCAGTGTACCGGTAAGCGCGCGCTGTTCCGGCAAGCTGGCGTTGGCCACCAGCATGATTGGCCAGTCGTCGGGCAACCCGGCGCTACGCAGCCCAGCGCAAATCGCCCCCACCTTGGAAAGCCCCATATAGAACACCAGCGTTTCATTACGACTGGCCAATGCCGCCCAGTCTGGCGTACCGTCTTCACGACATAGTTGAGCAGTGATAAACCGCAGCTGCTGGGCATGGCCACGGTCGGTAAGCGGAATACCCATGCAGGCGGCGGCAGCCGAAGCGGCGGTAATGCCGGGAACGATTTCTATGGGCACCTGAGCGTCGCCCAGCAAAGCAAGCTCTTCACCCATACGACCGAAGATGCCGGGGTCACCGCCTTTCAGGCGTACCACCGACTTGCCTTGCCCCGCCAATTTGACCAGCAACGCACCGATTTCGGCCTGGGGCATACTGTGATGACCGCGCGTCTTGCCCACGTAATGGCGCTCGGTTCCCATCGGAATCAGCGCCAGCACATCATCCCCCACCAAACGGTCGTAGACCACCGCATCGGCCTGCATCAGCAACCGCGCTGCCTTGAGCGTCAACAGTTCCCCATCACCGCTGCCTGATCCCACCAAGTACACGCACCCTCGATGACAGGTGCCGCGCAACGAAAGGCTGGGGGTAGCACGGTGTTCCTTGTTGGACGTTAGGCAGGACAGGTAACGCCACGCTCCCTGGCTCAAGCGGGACTGATTGAAACGGGCGAAGGCTTCAAGCCACTTCTGTTTAAGACTTTGGGTCAGAGTGCGCATGGGGCCCTCTCCTCTTCGATCAGGGATTTTATTTCAGGAACGCAGTTACCACATTGTGTACCGCAGGCATGCCTTGCGCCCAGCGCATCATAGCCTTCACGACCCAGCCCGGCCAGGCCGGGCTGGAACAGGATAGCTGAGCTGGGCAGCGTAAAAAACGCAGCCCTTGAGCTGCGCCTTTCGACGGTGATTGGTCGCTTCGGTTGGAAAGCTGGGCAACCCAGTATCGAGCAGCAGAGCCTGCATGCCGACGCCGTGATCTTCTATGCCGGCAGTCTGGCGACACCCATGCGGCGCGACATGGATTCGCCCGAGGGTCAGCAAGGCGCTGGAACCTTCAACAGTTTGCTGAGCAGCCACATACGCAAGGTACTGACGCTATCGGGCGATTGATTTCACCCACATCGGAGAATTCGCTAACCGCTTGGTGAATGCCTTTCTCATCTCACTGGCCCAGACACGACTATTCTTCCCGTTCTCCCTGGATATCGGCTGCACGGTTTTCTTCTCCGACCAGGTACTTTTCGACAAAACGTTGTCGCTGCTGTTCATCGAGGAAAGGACCGAAATAGGCGGGGTCCAGACCTGCCTCCCCAGCTTCGAAGCCAGCGGTTCCCGCTTTCGTTTGTGCATCCACAGAAACCGAGGAATTGAGATTATCTCGTATGATCATACCGGCGTGCTGGGCCGGGGTAAGGATGACACCCCGATCGAGGTGATCATCGATAGTGCCTTCCATCTGGGTACCCAGCATCACTTCGTCTTTATACTTCTTACCCTTCGCCTCGTCTTCGAGTTGTTGACGCACTTCGCGCTCATCGTTCATGTTCAGTTCCTTCTTCACTAACGGTCGACTGCAACAAGATAGGCACCTCCTACCGAGGTGCCTAAAAAATGTGTTCAGTGCTTGATAGGTATTTCCTGACGTTTCGGTGCCGCCTCGGCATCGCGGGGAACGGTCACGGTGAGCACACCGTTGTTGAAAGAGGCCTGGATATCTTCCTTTCGGGCATCCGCGGGAAGATTCAGCATCCGGCGAAAACTACCGTAGGAACGCTCGATGCGTTGATACCGTTTTTCCTCAGACTTTTCCTCCTGACGCTTTTCACCTTCGATGATCAACTGGTCATCTTCAAGGTTCAGCTTGATGTCCTTTTCTTCGACACCCGGCACTTCAACGCTGATCACGTATTCCTTGTCACGTTCAGCGATATCCACGCTGGGACGCAGCAGGCTTGGGGCTTCTCCGGCGACGGTCGATGGCATGCCGAACTGGCCCATCACCCTGTCCATCCAGCGATCAAGCTCCTGATGAATACCCAGCAACGGCGAGACCTCGCCACCGCTGGATTTCGCAGGAGTGGAACCTGACCCAGTATCGCTTCCTTCGTTCCTGAGCCAGTTCCATGGGGAAAGCTTGTGCGTATCCATTTTTTAACACCTCCTTTTTTGTCAATATCCATGGGGTAAAGCACCTGCTATATCAGTGTCGGAAACATTCGAAGGGTTATCAAGGGGAGGGAAATTAAAATCGTACGCAAAAGCATAAATTGCTCTAAGTATTTAATATAAATAAACTTGGCTGCACATCAATAAGTGGCCACCTCGTCGGTTGGATAACTAATCACGCCTTTGGCGATCGAACAACACGATAAAGATCAGCCCGAACAGCATGCCGGCCAGGTGAGCGAAATTGGCCACCCCCTGTTGAGTGCCGAACACCCCGGCCATCAGCTCGAGTATCCCCAAAAACACCACGAAGTATTTCGCCTTCATGGGAATCGGCGGGATAAGCAGCACCACTATCTGGTTGGGAAACTTCATGCCGAACGCCAGCAAGATGGCGAACACCCCGCCCGAAGCCCCCACGGAGGGTGCCGGGGGTATCGCACCAACGGAAGATAGCAGCACCTGTACCACCCCGGCCCCGACAATACAGAAACCGTAAAAGACAGCGAATTTCAACGAACCCCAGACTCGCTCTATCGGCCCACCGAACATCCACAACACGAACATGTTGATAAACAGGTGGAACAGGCCGCCGTGCAGAAAGGCATAGGTAACCAGCTGCCAGGGACGGAATTCACCCGCTGCCAACTCCGGCGGTAATTGAGCGCTCACTTCCGCCCCCAAGGGCCATAACGCCAGATACTGCATTCCCAGATAGGGGGCGTTCAACAGCGCCAGAAAACTGAGGGCATTGAGTATCAACAATGTCATCACTACCGGAATGGAACCCCGTGAGGCCAAGCTTTTTTCCTCCTGTTCCATTTGTTGCATATGACGCTCCCTTGAAAAGCATTTTCTCCAGTCTGATAACCCACTTGCGTCTCCACTATTTCTTGCCCAACGACTCAATGGCTCTCAGCTGCATTAAAGATATAACGGAAGTATAGGAAACATATCCGTAAACGAAACGTTGATCGGAGGCGATGATTCCCCGAGCCTGAAAGTTGTCAGCTAAATCCATGAGCCAAGGTACGCTGCGTTTAAACGCCATGTGGCAAAGTCGGAAAAAGCCACTCATGCTTGAATGGAGTCAGAAATATGCCTTGAATCCCATCTCAAAATCAAAGGAGGCGGATCGGATAAGTGTCAGGGAAGCGACACTGGCTAAAGCAGTTGAGAGCCTGTCACATGACCGTAAGGTTTCAGTGCCAGTGTCGATGTTGCCGTCAACCAAGGAGAACTTTGACCGATGGTACGATTCGATAAGAAAGCCACACGGCTTTACGTGCTGGATACCAACGTATTGATTCATGACCCCACCGCGCTCTATCACTTTGATGAGCATGACGTGGTCATTCCCATGACGGTTCTAGAAGAACTCGACAAGCACAAGAACGGCATTCGCGAGATTGCCCGCACGGCACGCCAGATCATCCGCACCCTCTCGGACCTGACCAACCAGGTCGATTTCCAGGAGATTCAGCAAGGCATTCTCATCCCCAAGCTCAGCGGGGAAACCGGCCGCCTGCGCTTCCTCTGTTATCAGGATCTCAAGCCACTGGATAATATGGAGGACAGTCCCGACAACCGTATTCTGGCCGAGACCTGCCGGCTACGTGAGGAAAGGCCCGATGCCTCGGTGGTGCTGGTCACCAAGGACATCAACCTGCGAGTCAAGGCGGCCGCACTCAAGGTACCGGTAGAGGATTATCTAAACGATCGGGTATTTTCCGATACCGACACCATGATCGAGGGAGCCAAGGTCTATGTACCCGTCGGTCTGGATGCCAAGGGACTATGGGGATCGCTTAATGTCGAGGTGAAGGTCGAGCGCCTCGAAAACCATACGTTTTATCAGCTCAGCGGAATAATGCCTCATGACTGGCATGTGGGCATGCTGGTGTCCGATGGTGAAAACGGTGCTGAATTCGAGGCCATCGTACGCGAGCTGAGTCCCTCCAGCGCACGCCTGGAGCTGCTGACCAATTATCGTCACCACACCGGTGTATGGGGCGTGCATGCCCACGATAGCCGCCAAAACTTCACCCTCAATCTCTTGATGGATCCGGAGATCGACTTGGTCACCATCGCCGGCAATGCAGGAACCGGAAAGACCTTCATGACCCTGGCGGCGGCCTTCCAGCAGACACTGGATTTCAAGCAATTCGAGCGAATCGTCTTTACGCGCATACCCGTGCCGATGGGCGAGGATATCGGCTTTCTGCCCGGTACCGAGGAAGAAAAGATGTCGCCGTGGATGGGGGCCTTTCACGACAACATGGACAACCTGCTGCGCAATGACGATGGAGAAAGCAGCTGGGACAATGACGCCACCCGTTCATTGATCGGCTCTCGCGTCCAGATTCGCTCGCCGGGCTTCATGCGTGGGCGCACCCTGAACGATACCTTCCTGATTATCGATGAGGCACAGAACTTTACTCCCAAGCAACTTAAGTCACTGGTAACCCGTGCCGGTCGCAATACCAAGATCGTCTGCCTGGGCAACGTGGGGCAGATAGACACTCCCTACCTCACCGCCAACACCTGCGGCATGGCCGCCGTGGTCGAGCGTTTTCGCGACTGGCCCCACGCCGGGCATATCACCTTGACCAGCGTGGAACGCTCGCGCCTGGCACTGGCCGCTGAAGAGCTGTTATAGAAGTCGATATAAAAATTTTAATATCAATAACTTGATAATCATACCACTCCACCGCTGGGGCATTACGCCCCGGCCTTCGCGACTCAACAGACACGCTCTGTTCAGATGGTTAATCTTCATCGCTGGGTAAATGGTGGGTTGGCTTTTGCCAGGGATGCATGGGTCCCAGCGTATCCGCTGCATGGGCTTTTCTTTCCCCCATCGGACGCGGCTCACCGACCGTGGTATCCAGCCGGGTCTGGCGCTCCATCTGGCAGTTGATTTCCGCGCCCAACAATATGACGAAGGCCGAAAGCCAGAACCACAACATCAATACCACTACCGCCCCTAACGAGCCGTAGAGCTCGCTGAAATTGGCAAAATAGCGCACATACAAGGAGAGCCCGCCGGAGCCAAGCAACCACAATCCCGTGGCGACCAAGGTTCCCACGCTCAGCCATTGCCAGCGTGGCGCGCGCCGGTAAGGAGCGAAGCGATACAGTAGTGCAATCAGGACACTCATAAGCACTAGCAGCGGCGGCCAGCGCAACCAACCCACGATTCGATCATAGGGGCTATGTATTCCCAGTATATTGACCACCAGCGGGAACAGAGCGATAAACCCCAGGGTGAGCAGGGTAATGCCGAGCAAGCCGAATGTCAGGGCGGCCACTACCAGGATGCGCTTGGTTAACCCGCGTTTTTCTACTTGCCCATAAACGACATTAAGCCCCACGACAAGTCCGGTGACGCCCTTGGAAGCCACAAAAATGGCTAATACCGTGCCCAAGGCTGCCGTAATACCCGGCCCTGTATCGATTTCCTCGATAAGCTTCTGCGCTTGTTCGTCGATCAAGGTGGCCGCATTCGGCGGCATCAGACGGCTGAGCTCATTGAGTTGGCGAATGATGTCGTAAGGATCGAACAGCAACCCCCATAGCGAAATCATTGCGGCAATCGCGGGAAATATCGCCAGCAAGGCGTAAAACGCCACACCGGCCGCCAGCATGGTGATGCGATGAGCTTCCATCTGCTGCTTGACCCGCCAGGCGATATCCAGCCAGCCTTTTACCGGAATGTCACAGGGCACTTCGGCCTCACGGCCACGTAACCGCTCGCTCATGAAAGTTCTCGCGTCGGGAAAAATATGCCATGAAATTGTCTGGATGATACAGCAACTTTCACGACGGAATATTCTCCCATGCTAACAGTGCCACCAATCCCACCGCGAGCGCCATCATCAAGCCACTGGCATGGCGGCGCATCCAGGCGTCGCTGGCGAGGAGCTGTTCCAGGCGCTTCATCAGCAGGGTTTCCATCGCCAATGCGCGCGTCACTATGGTGGCCTTGGTAATGAACAAGCGGTGCACCATGACACCATAGACGTTGGCGCCGGCACGCCCGAGTGCGGCGTATAGCCACCAGAGATCACCGGTCGGTACGATAAAAGGCCTTGGCGTCCATAACATCAACATCAGCCCGGCGGCTAATACTCCCAAGGGGAGCGGCCAGACTAGTCCCGGCCATTCAGCGAAGGAAGGAAACGGCATGGACTCCGCCGGTAGCGGTAACCAGACAGGCGTAATCAGCGCCAGTCCCAAGGTTGCCAGCCAAGCATAAAGCTGCCAGCCATTTCCCTTGCCGACCTGACGCTGCTGCCATTGGCGCCACAACGCCACGCTCACTAGCGCGGCGGTGCCTATCGCTGCCAGCGACAAGAGCCATATCAAGGTGGTTTGTTCATTGTCGTACAATGCTGACTTGAACCCCCATTTGGATACCATTCCTGCTCCCAGCGTGCCTGCCAGCGAAAGCCCAGGAAGCGCCAGCAATGCCCACATCAGTGTCAGTGGCCAAGCCGGCAGATGCTCACTGATGCTGGTGCCCATGAACAGCGCCCCCTTGGCGAGGGCATGATGAGCGACGAACAATACCAGCGCCGGCCAAACCAGGTGCCAGTTTTCGGGTGCTGTCAGGCCGGTGGCCACCAGAGTGGTCATCATGCCCATTTGACTGATACTCGAATAGGCCAGCACCGCCTTAGGATGACGCTGCATCACGCCGTATATCGCCGCCCCGAAAGCCGCCAGCAGCCCGGCGACCATGATCAGCTGACCAAGACGCAAGAATCCTTCGCTGAGCAAAGAATTACCTAACGGCAAGACGTTGAGCCAGCCCAGCAAACCCGCCTTGATCATGGCCCCGCTCAAGACGGCACTGGCAGGCGCCGGTGCCACCGGGTGCGCCAAAGGCAACCATACGTGCAGGCCGATCACCCCGGCCTTGATGCCAAATCCACCCCATAGCAGCGCCGCTATGGCCACCCCATGCGGGGCTTGGGCAATCCCTTCGCGCAGCCCTTCCAGGGTGAGTACCTGCGCCTCCCCCGCCACCCATAGGAAGCCCCCGAGCACCATGCCTTCGCCGAGCACCGCCATGATCAAATAAACATGGGCACCCAAAACCGCTCGCTGCGACTCGTCATGTATCACCAAGGCGTAGGCGGCAAAAGTCATCAGCGAAAAGCCAAGATAGAAACTGGCAATATCCTGAGCGACGATCAAAAGAATATTGCCCGTCAACGTCAATGGCCATAACACGGCAAGGCGCAACAGGCGCCGTCTGGCGGCGGTATCTCCAGCATTTGCCTCGGCCTGCTCATGGGCGAAATAGCCTCGGGCATGCAAGGCCGCCAAGGCCCAGAGCAAGGCAGTGAACATCAACCACGCTCGGCTCAGGGCTGTAAGTTCCCATTGCCCACCGAGTATCCAGCCATCCAGTATCCATTGACCGTTACCTACTAGCACCAACCCCAACGCCGGCCAGGCGGCACTCAGCCACCAACCGTTCAAGTACTGCACCACCCCCTGATCGCCTGCAGCAACATGGCGCCACATCACCTTAATGGACAGCAATAACGGCCAGAGCAAAGCCAGGCCCAGCAGACTGTTGAACCAGAGCGCATTGGCTGAAAGCGTATCCGGCAGCATCATGGCAGTTAGTCTCCCAATGCGACTGCAGTAGCCCAGCCCAAGGGGCTGAACGGCATGGCGGCAAACAGCCCCGCACCCAGGCTGAGCAAGGCGGTGGCAACCATCGGCCATAACAGCCAGGCACTGGTTTCCATATGCCCCAGGCGTCGTTCTTCGGGCCAGGCTCCGTGACCATGAGCCGGGCCCAGGCGAAACCACAAACGATACAGAATAGGCAGAAAATACATCGCATTGAGCATACTAACCGCCACCAGCACTACGATTACCCAGGGCATACCCGCCTGCACAGCCCCCATACCCAGATACCATTTAGTGATAAAGCCGGCTACCGGTGGCAAGCCGATCATCCCCAGAGCACCCACGGTAAACGCCAGGCTGGTCAAGGGCATGCGGCGCCCGGCACCGTTAAGCTCATCAATGCGATGAATCCCCAGCTCTTCGGCGTAATTGCCGGCGCAGAAGAACAAGGTGACTTTCATAAGGCCCTGGTGAAGCAGATGAGTCAGTGCCGCAATGGTGCCGAAGGGGCCGAACAAGCTGATTCCCAGCACAATGTATGAAACCTGGCTGATGGTGGAGAAAGCCAGGCGCGACTTGAGCTCCTCCTGTGCCAGCGCCCGAAGCGAGCCGTAGACAATGGTGATCGAGGCCGCCACAGCCAATACGGTGGTCACACCCAGTTCCACGCTGAGCTCGATGCCGAAAACATCATAGACAACGCGTAATATCCCAAAGGCGCCGGCCTTGACCACCGCCACCGCATGCAGCAGTGCACTGACCGGCGCCGGGGCAACCATCGCACGAGGCAACCAGCCATGCACCGGCACCATGGCCGCCTTGACCGCCAACCCACCGACCAGTAGCGCAAAGATCAGCAGCAACAAGCCGCGGTAGTCGGGCAGAAAGGCTTCAAGGCCGCTGCCTTCCAAGGCGAAAGAGTGCTCACCGGCCAGGCTATACAACAGCACCACACCAAGCAGCAATACCGTGCCTCCTGCCAAGGTATAACGCAGATAAACGCGCCCGGCATCCAATGCCTTCGGCGTACCGCGATGCACCACCAAGGGGTAGGTAGATAAGGTCAGTATTTCGTAAAAAATCAGGAAGGTGAAGAGATTGCCCGCCAGCGCAATGCCTAAGGTGCTGCCCACACACAGGCTAAAAAAACCAAAAAAACGCTTCCGGTTGGGTGAGCCCTCCAAATAGCCGATGGCATAGAGAGTGGTGCACAACCACAGCAATGACGAAAGCCCTGCAAACATCATGCCCAAGGCATCGGCGCGCAAGACGAAGTCGATGCCTTCCACTACCGGAAAACGAAACGTATCGCGATGCCCCTCTACTACGCGGTACCCCAACAGCACCACCAGTGTCAGCTTGACCAGCGCCGCTCCCAGATTAACGCCGGTACGCCAACGCCAAGCGTTTTCCGGCAGCGCAAAGATAACCACCGCTGCCAACAGAGAAGTGGACAACACCATTGGCGGCAACCAGGCCGCGTTCATCAGCGGTCCCCTTGCAGTAGATTCAAGGGGCCATAGGCAAACAGACCTAGCAGCAAAGAAGCCAACGCCAGGCCGAGCGCCAAGCCATCCAGCCAAGGGGGCAAGGCACGAAACGCATAATGAGGAGCAGTTTCGACAAAGGAGTAGCGAAACACGCGAAACACATAGGCGGCGGAAAGCAAGGTGCCCAAGAGTAGCGCTGCCACCCAGGCCCACTGGGCCTGCATCACCATTGCCCGCAACAATAACCACTTGGCGGTGAAGCCTGCGCTCGGGGGCAATCCGATCAAACTGACCGAGGCGACGCCGAAGGCCAGCAATGACAAGGGTAACTGACGACTGGCACCGACCAGGCCTTGCAGTGAAGTCTTCCCAGTGGCGAGTATCAAATTTCCGGCGGCCAGGAACATCGCCGCCTTGGCCAGGGCATGGCCTACCAGATACAGCCAGAACCCTTGCCAGGCCAACACCTGCACCGATGCCGAGATGCCGGGGCCCAGCAACAGGGGAAACACCACCATCAAATACCCCATCTGAGCGACCGTGGAATACGCCACCAAGGACTTCAATTCCACCGCACGCCAGGCCAGCCCGCCTCCCCAGAAAATGGCAATCACCCCGAGCCAGGCGACTAGCTGAGCGGCAAAGACGCTGTCCGGGATCAACACGCTCCATAACTGCAACAAGATGAACAGTGACGCCTTGATCACCAGGGCGGCGTGCAAGGCACTGACCGGCACCCAGGCATTGCCATGTACCGGGGCCAGCCAGGCATGCAACGGAAACAAGGCCGCCTTGAGGGCCAGCCCCGCCCCCAACAACGCCGCAGCCGTCCAGGCCACCGGCCCCGCTTCCACCACTTGCACCAGACCGGCCAGGTCCAGCCTGTCCCAGTGGCCTAGAATCAACGCCACTCCCAATAAATACATCAGCGAGCCGACCAACGCCAACAGCAAGTAGCGTATGCCGGCCACCAGCGCCTCCACCTTACCTGGCAGCAACAACATGGCGACGGCACTCAACCCCATCAGTTCCAGAGCGACATAGAGGGTGAGCAGATCCGCTGCCACCCAGATCAGCGAAAGCGAACCGATCAGTATCCCTAGCAGCGGCCACAGCCAGCGCTCCAGGCTGCGTTGCGCTGGGTCAGCGTGGCGCAATTCACCCGGTGTATAGAGTGCCGCTACCAGCCCCAACCCTTGGGTGAGCAACAACAGCAAGACACTCAGGCCATTCAGGCGCAACTGTACGGTCAGCTTGCCCCATTCCAGTTGCCAACGCTGCAAGCCGTACTGCTCGACTATCATCAACAGCACGATGCCGCTGGCCACCAGAGGCAGCCCAGCCAGCAAGATAGGCCAGGTACGTTGAGGGCGCAGCCAGGCACCCAGCACACCCAAGAGACAAGGCAGGCACAGAGCCACCCAAAGCGCCGGGTAGGTGAGAGGCAATACCATCTGTGAGCTTTCGACCAGGCCGAAGCGCATGCTCATCATGGCCCTGATCGCTTTTTCCGGAGGCTTTCATTATCGCTGATAAGCGCCTTGACTCCCTGCAAGTGATACAAGCGTCGTATCAGCATGGCACCCAGCAAGGTACCTAACCAGGCCACTCCCAACCCCGTGATGATCAATGCCTGCGCCTGAGCCACGGTGCCCGTCAACCCCGCCAGCAACAGGAACACCCCGGAACCCAGCACATTAAACGCCAGCAACCGGCGCAACAAGTGCCGGTGCAAGGCGAACGCTCCAAGCCCGAGAGCACTCATCGCCACCCCGGCCAGCAATAAAGGTTGTTGAATAGGTGAGTAAGCCATCACCGGTACGCTGTGTCTGAGAGCCGCACCAATCATGCCCATCCAGGCCAGCGCCAGTACCGCGCGAATGGCGGCTTGTCGAAAGGGCTCGCGAAACCAGTCGCGCCGTGGAGGCAAGGGAGAACCGGGCGGGAGGATACCCAAGGCGTAAAATAGGCTGCAGCCGGTCAATCCAGCGCCCAGCGAAAATTCAGCAAGCGCCAGCCAAGGTGCCTCAAGCTGCCACCAGGCAAGCGCCATGCTCAACGCAAAACCGACAAACACAATGCAAGCACGTACCAGGTGGCGATCAAACAGACAGCCTAGCGCCAAGGCGGTGAGCCCCAGCGCTAAAAGCAGGTCAAAAAGAGGCGGAGTGGCACTCATCATGGCTCATGCAAGGCGTTCACTCAGCCAAGTGCCGATATCTTGCACCTGTTGCGGGCACAAGGCATGCGCCATGGGGTAGCGGTGATAGTTCACCGTGTAATCCCAGGCCTTGAGCCGCTCATAGGCAGCCCGTCCCAACGCTTCCTGCACCACCGGATCAAAGTTGCCGTGATGGATCTCTATGGGAATATGCCGGTTGGCATCGGCCAATTGAATACTGTCGGCGGTGGCAAAGTACGTCGACAAGGCCAACAGCCCACCCAGCGGCTGAGGAAAAGAGAGCGCCACCTCGTAAGCCACCGCCCCTCCTTGAGAAAATCCCGCCATGATGATGCGTCGGCTATCGATGCCCTGATCAATCTGCTCTTGCACCAAGCCCTTGATCCGCTCAGCAGAAGCCTGCAACTGCTTTTCATCCACTCGCCGATCCAGGTCCATGGACTGCAGGTCGTACCAGGCCGGCATTACCATCCCACCGTTGATCGTGACCGGCAAGCGTGGCGCATGCGGCATGATAAAGCGTACATTGGCCCCTTCCGGCAATTTCAGCGCCGGCACCAGGGGTTCGAAATCATTACCGTCGGCACCCAGGCCGTGCAGAATAAACACACAGGCGTTGGCAGGCTGGCCGTTGCGCGGTTCAAGGATCAGTTCACCGGGGTTACTCATGGGTAGCTTCCACTTCAATCAAAAGCGATACCCTAGCGTAAAGCATCAATCACAGCGAGCGCCATTCTTAAAACGGCCATACCACAGGAATTAAAACCAGCGCTACGGCAGCGGTCAGTAAGTTAAGCCCACCCCCCAGCCGCAGGAAATCACCGAAATGATAACCACCGGGACCATAGACCATCAGGTTGGTCTGGTAACCGATGGGTGTCAAAAAGCTGGCAGAGGCGGCAAACATCACCGCGACCACAAAGGGCATGGGGTTGACGCCGAGACTTTCGGCACTGGCCATGACGATAGGAAAAACGATCACGGCTGCAGCATTATTGGTGACAAGTTCCGTCAACAGCGACACTAGAAAATATACCCCTATCAGCAGCAACAAAGGATTGCCTCCCGCCAACGCCAAGGCCGATTGCGCCACTTGGGCGGCAGCCCCACTGCTTTCCAGTGCTGCTCCCACGCCAAAGGAGGCGGCAATGGTCAGCAGTACCTGAGTATCCAGGCCACGCTTGGCCGCACTCACTGAACAGCAGCCGGTCAACAGTACAGCGGCGGCGCCAAGCATGGTGGCATTGAGCATACTCATCAAACCAAAAGCCGCGAGCATGACCACCCCGCCCAGAATTGCCCAGGCCAGTCCGGCTTTTTCATGCACCGGCCGAGCCGCTCCGTTGAGCTGGCTGATCAACAGAAAATCCCGTGACTGGCGATGGCGTTCGATGAAAGGCGGCCGTGCCTCCAGCAGCAACACATCGGAAGGCTGCAACCGTACCTGGCCCAGGTTACCCGCCACGCGCTCGCCTCCACGGCAGATAGCCAATACAGCGGCACCGTATAAGGTGCGAAAATGGCCATCTCGAATACGCTTACCGATAAACTGGCACTGATCCGAGACCACCGCTTCCACCAGCCGACGCTCCTTGAAGTCTTTTTCCAGACTAAAATCTCCGTGGCGCGAGGGAACTAGGCCGCGAATCTGCTGCAATTCCACCGCAGCATCAGAGGTCCCGGCGAATACCAGTCGATCATTGGCTTTAAGTCTTTCCCCCGGCCCTACCACCGTGACGATATTTCCCTCGCGTTCGATTTCCACCAAAAATAGCTCCTGCAAATGCCGCAATCCAGCCTCCTCGACACTGCGATCCACGAGCGGCCCATCAGGCGCCACTTCCATTTCAATGGTGAATTCCCGCGGATTCTCGAAGGCAGTGGAAGCACTGTGGCGGCGTGGGAGCAAGCATGGTCCCAGTACGATCAGATAAATCAATCCGATGACCGCCACCGGCACCCCCACCCAGGCCAAGTCGAACAAGCCCATGTTTAATGCCGGGTCGCGCTCAAGCAGCAGCCCGTGGACCACCAGATTGGTACTGGTGCCGAACAGGGTCATGGTGCCCCCCAGGATGGAGGCAAAACTCAATGGCATGAGAAAGCGCTGGGGAGACAGTGCCAGGCGGCGGCTCCAGCTCATCACGGCAGGAATATAGGTCGCCACCACCGGCGTATTATTGAGAAAGCCGCTCAAGGCCGCGACGGGGATCAGCAAGCGGCCCAGCGCTGTGCGTTCCGAATCGGGGCGTTTCAGCACATGACGGATAAGCAGGTCGATGCCGCCTGTTTCCCGGATGCTGGCGACCAGCACGTACATGAACGCAACGGTGAACAAGCCGCTATTGGAAAAACCACCCAACGCCTGGCTGGGGTCGATCACTCCGAGGGTCAACAGTAAAATGACGGCACCGAGCAAAATAATATCGGGCCCGAGCCGGGTAAAGGCCATCAGGGGAAAGATAGTAAGCACTACCGTTACCGAAACCCAGGCATCCAACGACATGACAGTATCCATTAATAACGTGATGCTGCATTGTGACGCCCATCCTATATTCTAAAAAGTTATTTTTAGAAATTCTGAAATTCCATAAAAGAATAACAAGGCAGAAAAGAGTTAAGCTAAGCGATATAGAAAAGGGCTAATTCTTGAATAACGTGAATCATAGGCACGCAAAAAGACCCGCCGAAGCGGGTCTTTTCTGCTTGTCTGGCTCGAAAGCCTAACTAGCGAACATCATGTTGAAGGAATTAACCGACAACCTTGATGTTGGAAGCCTGAAGGCCTTTCTTGCCCTGAGTGACGTCGAAGGAAACCTTCTGGCCGTCTTGCAGAGTTTTGAAGCCATCGGCTTGAATTTCGGAGAAGTGAGCGAACAGGTCGTCACCATTGTCGTCCGGAGAAATGAAACCAAAACCTTTAGTATCGTTGAACCACTTAACTGTGCCAGTTGCCATTATCGAATTCCTCAAATAGCTAAAATATAGAGCCGGGAAATACCCGAATTACAGTGGGTAGAACAAGAAACCTTCACCAGACTCGATGCTATAGAGCGTTTCGATACTGCTGACTTCGTGCGACTTGCTAACCAACTGCGTGCATTCTGCACCTTTCTTCAGCCCCCGTCAAACCTTATTTGCATTTGTTCACCGAGGGCTTACTGTTCGCCAAAAACTTACTCACCATTCATTATTCATTACCCATTAGTTTCTTGCAGGATCCATCCCGCCGCTTTTTCGGCAATCATCAGGGTCGGTGAGTTGGTGTTGCCGCTGGTGATGGTGGGCATCACGCCGGCATCCACCACGCGCAGGCCTTGCACGCCGAGCACACGCAAACGCGAGTCCACCACCGCCATAGGATCGTTCTCCCGGCCCATCTTCGTCGTTCCTACCGGATGAAAGATGGTGGTCCCGATATCCCCGGCCAGCCGGGCCAGGTCGTCATCACTCTGGTACTCCACCCCGGGCTTGATTTCTTCCGGCTCATACTTGGCGAAGGCTGGCTGCTCAGCGATACGCCGGGTAATCCGTAAAGAATCTGCCGCCACACGCCGGTCTTCCTCCGTATTCAGGTAATTGGGGGCAATCGCAGGCGCCTTTCGTGGATCGCGGCTCTTGATGCGCACCGTGCCGCGGCTGGTGGGGTTGAGATTGCACACGCTGGCCGTAATCGCCGGATAGGCATGCAGTGGCTGACCGAACGCTTCCAGGCTCAACGGCTGGACGTGATACTCGATATTGGGATGCGGGTAGTCGCTGGAACTACGTGTAAAAGCCCCCAGCTGCGAAGGCGCCATGCTCATCGGGCCGGAACGCTTCAAGATGTATTCCAAGCCGATGCCCGTCTTGCCCCACCAAGTGCTGGCCATGGTATTGAGCGTCTTGGAGCCGATCTTCACCTTATATACCGAGCGAATCTGCAAATGGTCCTGGAGATTTTCTCCCACCCCCGGCAGATTTTTCACGACAGGAATCGCATGTTCAGCAAGCAGGTCCACCGGGCCGATGCCGGAAAGCTGCAACAGTTGGGGCGAGCCGATAGCCCCGGCACACACAATCACTTCACGCCGGGCATGCGCGACCACTTCCTTGCCTTCCCGCTCAAGACGTACGCCGGTACAACGAGAAGTGCCGTCCGCATTAGGCTGACATTCAAGCTTGAGCACTTGCGAGGAATGCCACAAGGTGAAATTGGCGCGCTTGGTGCAGACTGGACGCAGAAAGGCCTTGGCGGTGTTCCAGCGCCAGCCGGAACGCTGGTTGACCTCGAAGTAATCCACCCCCTCGTTGCAACCGCGATTGAAGTCGGTGGTCTTGGGAATCCCTGCCTGTTGGGCGGCTTCGGAAAAATCGTCCAGCACCTGCCATTTCAAGCGCTGCTTTTCTACCCGCCACTCACCGCCATGCCCATGAAAATCCCCATGCGCAGCATCGCTGTCGCTATTGTCGTCCAACCGATAATGGCTTTCGTGCTTGATGAAATCCGGCAGGCAATGCTCCCAGCGCCAGGCATCATCACCGGTAGCCTCGGCCCAGTCGTCGTAGTCCCGGGCCTGACCGCGCATGTAGATCATGCCGTTGATACTCGAGCAGCCGCCCAACGTCTTGCCTCGGGGATAGAGCAAGGAGCGGCCGTTCAAGCCTTTGTCGGGCTCGGTTCGAAAGCACCAATCGGTGCGCGGGTTATCGATGCAATACAGATAACCCACCGGAATATGAATCCAGTGGTAGTTGTCGCGTCCCCCCGCCTCGACCAGCAGCACCTTGTTTTTCGGGTCGGCGCTCAGGCGGTTGGCCAGCAGGCAGCCGGCGGTACCGGCGCCCACGATGATGTAATCGTAGTCATGTGCTTGTTGTTGGGTGTCAGCCATGGCCACTGTCTCCGCGCGTGGTTATTTTGCAGTCGGCATCACGAACTCGGCGCCGGCATCGATGGAATCCGACCAACGCTGCATGATCGACTTCTGCTTGGTGTAGAAACGCACGCCTTCTTCACCATAAGCATGCGTATCACCGAACAGCGAACGCTTCCAGCCACCGAAACCATGCCATGCCATGGGCACCGGGATGGGCACGTTGATGCCTACCATACCCACCTGAATGCGGCGGCCGAATTCACGCGCCACGCTGCCGCTTTCGGTGAAACAGCTCACCCCGTTGCCGAACTCATGGTCGTTGATCAACTGTATCGCTGTCGCCACGTCCGGCACCCGCACGCAGACCAATACCGGGCCGAAGATCTCTTCGCGATAGATGGTCATTTCCGGGGTCACGTTATCGAACAGCGTGCCGCCCATCCAGAAGCCTTCGGCATTGCCGTCACCGGTCACGGAGGAATCGAAATCCCGCCCGTCCACCAGCAATTCTGCGCCTTCCTGAAGGCCTTTTTCGATATAACCGGTAATGCGCTGGTGCGCCTGAGCGGTCACGATGGGGCCCATCTCGGCGTCCAGCTCCAAGCCGTTCTTCACTTTCAGGGCCTGGGTGCGTTCGGCCAGGGCCGGCATGATCTTGTCGGCGACATCGCCCACCAACACCGCCACACTGATCGCCATGCAACGCTCGCCGGCGCTGCCGTAAGCGGCGCCGATAAGTGCATCCACGGCTTTTTCCAGATTGGCATCGGGCATCACCACCATATGGTTCTTGGCCCCGCCCAAGGCTTGAACGCGCTTGCCGTTCCTGGCGCCACGCTCGTAGATCAGGTTGGCGATCGGCGTGGAGCCGACGAAGCTCAAGGCTTTTACGTCCGGGTGGTCGAGTAACGCTTCAACGGAATCCTTGTCCCCCTGCACCACGTTGAATACCCCATCCGGCAAGCCGGCCTGCTTGAGTAAATCGGCCATCAACAAGGAAGCGCTGGGGTCGAGCGGGCTGGGCTTGAGAATGAACGTATTACCGGCGGCAATCGCCACGGGGAACATCCACATCGGCACCATGACCGGGAAATTGAACGGGGTGACACCCGCCACCACGCCCAACGGCTGGCGCATGGTCCAGTTGTCGATCCCCGTGCTGACCTGCTCGGTATAATCGCCCTTGAGCAATTGCGGAATGCCGCAGGCAAATTCGACGATATCGATCCCCCGAGCGACTTCACCCTGGGCATCGGTGAACACCTTGCCGTGTTCAAGGGTGATCGCCCGGGCCAGCTCATCCTTATGGGCATTGAGCAATTCCAGAAAACGAAACATGACCCTTGCCCGGCGCAGCGGCGGCGTATCCGCCCAGGCTGGAAAAGCGGCTTGAGCCGCCGCCACGGCGCTTTCGACATCCGCCGGCGAAGCCAAGGCGACTTGCCCGGACACCTTGCCGCTGGCGGGATTGAAAACATCCTGGCGCTGGGTGGGTTCAGTTTCTACTACTTGGCCATTGATATAATGATTAATTATTGTGTCAGACATATCAGAAAGTCCCGTCAGCTTGGTCTAGGAGAATGGTCTAGAAGAATTCTTGCAGTTGATCCCAGCTTATCGCCCTCATCCCAGGGATCAATTGAGAAATTCAAAAGCTGGTTATAAGCTTTCCTAATATCAGGCACTCATATCACTCCAGGTGGATAGCCCATGCAAGACTTCCATGCGTTGAGAGCCTTTGTCACCGTCGCTCGGGAAGGTAGCGTTTCGCGCGCGGCCGAGCGCCTTCATCTGACCCAACCGGCCATCAGCCTCAAGCTGAAGCACTTTCAAGAAATCTTGGGGTTGACGCTATTCATTCGGCGTCCGCAAGGGCTGGCATTGACCGCGGACGGCCATGCGCTGTTGCCCGCCGCCGAAAATGCTCTGGCGGCTGCCCAGACCTTCGAACAAGCCGCCGCTGCCTTGCACAGCACCCTGCGGGGACGCCTCAAGATCGGCACCATTATCGACCCCGAGTTCATTCGGCTGGGCGCTTTCCTGCGCCGCCTGGTCGAACGTGCGCCACAGCTGGAAACCGAGCTTCATCACGGCATGAGCGGCAGTGTCCTATCGCGGGTGCATAGCGGCGAACTCGACGTGGGGTTTTACCTCGCCCCCCCGGCTGAAGGCCCCGGTGACGCCGTGCTGGCTCATCAGGAGCTGACCCACTTTCATTATCATGTGATCGCCCCTGCCGGCTGGGAAACCCGCCTGGCCAAGAGCGACTGGAAAAACCTTGCCGCGCTGCCCTGGATCGTCACTCCCAGTGATTCCGTGCATCACCGCCTGCTCGACCAAGTGCTCGCACCCCTTGGCGCCGTTCCCAATCAAGTGGCTCAGGTCGACCAGGAAGCCTGCATGCTGGATCTGGTACGCGCTGGGGTCGGCCTTAGCCTGGCACGGGATGCCTTGGCGATGAGCGAACGCCAAGAGCACGGTCTGCTTGTGGTCGACAACATACGCCTGGCCTGTGCCCTCAGCGTTATCTGGCGCCGTGACCGTTACGAGGAATCTGCCATTCGCGCCACACTGGAGATATTGGCAGAGGTATGGAAAAGCCGGCCGGAAGTATCCGTTTCAGTCACTAACCCCGGAATGTAAAAAATATAAATATCAACAAATTAAACCGAAAAAAAAAGCCAATACAAAAGCATTAAAACAATCTATTAAGCGTTAACCATGCGGCGTCTTAACTCCCTTCACGGAACCCTTACTGCGACTGACACTCAATGGGAGAGGTACACCCATACTGGAGCGCTTCCCCTATGAGCCACTCGATGCACACTTTCCTGCTCAGCCCTCTGGTCCTTGCGCTAGGGCTGAGCGCTTCCTCCAGTCTTCTTGCCGAGACTGACGACACCCGCCTTGCCACCTTTGCCGGTGGCTGTTTCTGGTGCATGGAACCTCCCTTTGAACGCCAGCCGGGCATTGACGATGCTGTCTCCGGCTATATCGGGGGTAGCGTGGAAGACCCTAGCTATGAAGCCGTTACTCAGGGCGATACCGGCCATGCTGAAGCAGTTCAGTTTCACTATGACCCGGAGCAGATAAGCTACCCGCAGCTTCTGGAAGTGTTCTGGCGCAACATCGACCCCTTCGCCGAGAACCGCCAGTTCTGTGACGTCGGCTCTCAATACCGCTCGGCGATCTTCTATCATGATGAAGAGCAAAAACTCCTGGCGGAAACCTCAAAAACCGAGCTGGAAGCGCATTTCGGCCGTGACATCGCCACGCAGATCGTGCCTGCCGATACGTTCTGGGAAGCCGAGGAATACCATCAGGACTACGCGGAACGCAATCCACTGCGCTACAAGTTTTACCGTTACCGCTGTGGGCGTGACGAACGCCTGGAGGAGGTCTGGGGTGAAGAAGCCGGCGGGCCGACATTTACCGGCGCCGATTGAACATACCGCCTCGCTGAATAGCCAAGAATAACCGCACCTTCTTTTCTATACTGCCGACAAAAGCCAATCTTCACGTTAGCGATAGCTCAGGTGAAGAGGCTCAACGTCAATGTGTAATGTATAGAAAAGGATAAATAAACGATGGATACATCAGAACAGGCTCAACCACGCCAACCCGGCATGGAACATCTCATGTCACCGGAGCCCGACTACCAACCGCGTTATCCCGGTTCTGATCGGCTCAAAGGCAAGACCGCACTGATTACCGGGGGCGATAGCGGGATTGGACGCGCCACCGCTGTGTTGTTCGCACGCGAAGGCGCCAATGTCGCTATTCATTACAAGGATGAACACGAGGATGCCGAGACCACCCTGGCCCTCATGCGAGACGAGGGCTGTGACGGTCTCGCGCTAAACGGCGATATCGGCACCAAGCAGGAAGCAAAGCGGGCCGTGGAGGAAACCGTCAAACGGTTCGGCGGCCTGGATATCGTGGTCAACAACGCCGGTGAACAGTACGCCCAATCCAACGTCACCGATATTCCCGAAGAGCAGATTCGGCGTACCTTCGATACCAATTTGTTCGGCCCATTTTTTGTGGTGCAATCCGCCTTGCCGCATTTGAAAGCCGGGGCTTCGATTATCAATGTCACCTCGGTCACCGCCTTTCGCGGCCAGGACCTGTTGGTGGATTATTCCGCCACCAAGGGCGCCGTTTTGTCGTTGACACGTGCCCTGTCCAGCAAGCTGGCGGAAGACGGCATTCGGGTCAATGCGGTGGCCCCTGGCCCTATCTGGACGCCATTGATTCCCGCCTCCTTCCCCGAGGAAAAGTTAGCCAAATTCGGCAAGGGTTCACCGTTAGGCAGGGCTGGCCAACCCAATGAAGTCGCCTCATGCATGCTATTTCTGGCCTGCGAGGATAGCTCCTTCATGACCGGCCAGACGCTGCATCCCAACGGTGGGGATCTCGTTGGCGGCTGACGCTTTCGAGACGTTTTTTTGAAAAACCGTATCGCTCTCTACCCTGCGGCCAGGGCCTGGCGCTCCAGCTCATCGACCATGCCCGGCTCCAGCTTCAATGCCGAGGCAAGTTGCTCCAGCCAGGCACGCTCCATGGGATTTTTCTCATCGATCACGGCCACGCTCATCAGGTAGATCTCACGGGCGGCTTGCGGGGAGTCTGCCTCGCGCGCCAACGCCTGGGCATCCAGCGGTGCCTTGAGTTGATGCTCTACCCAGGCATGCAGCTCCTGGTCAGCGCCCAGGGCGTCGATTTGCTGAGTAATCAGTTCCTGCTCACGCGCATCGATATGCCCATCGGCACGTGCCGCCATGATCATGGCTTGCAACAATTCCAGGCTTCGCCGCTCCTGAGTGGAACCGCTCAGGCTCTCCACCGGTTTACCCTCGGCCGCTTCATTAGCGGCACTTGCCTGGGAATTCTGCCAAGCCTTCCAGGCCAACATGCCCACCCCGGCAATCGCGCCGTACTTCAATGCCTTGCCGCCCAGTTTACGGCCGCGTCTGGAACCCACCAATAGCCCCATGGCGCTACCGCCCAGCAGGCTTTTCATATCGAAACCGCCCTCGCTTGACGCCTTGCCGGACTGCCCTTTTTGCCCCTCGTTACCGCCCAGCTGCTTGGAAAGCCCTTCCAGAATGCCTTTCACATCCATTGTGCCGCTGCTGCCTTTTTTGTTATTGCTGCTGCCACCGGCTTGTTGCATCAACTGCTGAAGAATCTTGCTTGCGTTCATGATCGGCCTCTTGGCTGTCGCTGCTCTGGTTTGGTGACGGGATCTGGCTTCGTGAGATGATCTGGACAGTGTAGCGCCGATCTAGTGCCTGTCGCCCACCTTACCCAAGCGTTGCCAGGCTTGTGCGTTTGGCATGTAAGGTTTTCTTGCTCCGTCACACTAAAGCTTAGACCTGACGAGAGGTGGTGACGGCAGGTCTCAAGTGCTCAACAATCCGACACGACGAGGTGTGACATGAAAATGAAGCTTTTGACCGCTGGCCTGCTCACAAGCCTGATGATGGCCGGCTCTGCCCTGGCCATGGATTCCGAAGCCGTCGAGAAGCATATGGCCAAGATCAACGACAACTACATCAAGACTGCCGAGGAAGAAGGCAAGATCAAGGCACTTGAGGAGAAGGTCGAAGAGCTCGAGGCCATGATCCAGATGATGCTCGACGATCAGGATTCCTGACCGCTATCAACACCCTGATGCCCGACCACGAGCTCCCGGTGCATTGACGCTGGGGGCTCGCGGAAAGCTGCACGGTGACGGCTTCGGCGTCGTGGACCGTTTCGGGACGTATGGTGAGACGGGATGGTGTCGGCATGGATCTCAACTCAGGAGCCTCACCCTACTCCTACTTGCCCACCAGCCAATGGGTCACGCCGAGCGCCAGCACGATAGCCGCGATGGCCAGCATCTCTTCGGCCGAGATGGTGGCAATATCCAAGATGATCACCTTACGCGCGATAGCCATCAAGGCCGTCGCGATGACCAGCCGAATGGGCAAGACATTGGTGCCCAGGTAAAGCCGAATGTTGATGAAGATTTCCACGGCGATCAGCACCACCATGAAGGCACCGAAGATAACGAAGATGTCGGCGACTTCAAAAAGCATTACCGGCGGTGAGATGAACTTGGTGTAGAGCACATAGATGACATCCAGGACGCCCCAGATGATTACCAGCACCATCATTATTGCCAGTAGCTTGATGGCGAAGCGAATGATGATATGCAACCGCCTGATCAGCGGATCTTCATGCTCCTTCGGCAACTCATCGTGTAATAGCCTGTGCGTCTGAGATGTTTCCTTTTCATTATCATCGTCTTGCATCGATTCCTCCCGAACAGCCCCACGAAACCAGGCCTTGATTGGTCAAGGTGCGACTCAGCAGATTCACCGCCTGCTCCAGCGCCACTACCAGGCGGGCCTTGCTGCCCTTGGTCGGCTTTTCAATGCGCCGACCGCTACCTCAACCGCTGTGAGTGATCCTTTTATTGCCGATGATTGTCTAACTGCTAAGTTATTGAGGGGTCATCATAACGGTTCTCTCGGATAAGCTCGCCGCCAGAAAATACCCTGTCGTTCGTGAAAAGAGGGCAACATCATGATCGAGTCACTGGAAGATCTCGACGCCGTTAAAAAGTCGTGTCATTCATTGGTCGCGAAGAGCGCAAGGCTTTCTGCCGGCGCAGCGATCATTCCAATCCCTGGCGTAGATATAGGGTCAGACATTGCCATATTGATGCGGTTAATTCCCGAAATTAATCAAAAATTTGGTTTATCGCTTGAACAGATCGAAAGCCTCGATACCGAATCCAAGCTATTTGTGATGACCGCCATTTCCAACACGGGCAGCAAGATGGCCGGGAAATACATCACCAAAAAGCTGATCGTGTTGCTGCTAAACAAGGCGGCAGGCAAGGTAGCGGCGAAAGGTGTCGCCAAGTTCGTTCCCTTCGTCGGCAGCGCCGTGGCAGGCGGCATCAGCTTCACCGCCATGAAGTACATGGGAAACAGCCATGTCGAAGATTGTTACGCCATTGCTTTGGCAACCCTGGAAAAGAAAAGGCTGGAATCCGTGATCGTGGTCGTACCCGAGCAAAAATAGCGCTGCCGGCTCTGCCATACCGCTTACGTCATCCAATACGGTGAGCTAGGCAGCAAGAGGCCTCGTAGGTGATCCCGAGACGAATTGTTCAGTGTTTCCTTTGCAATAACTCTCGCTGCATCCTTGTTCTGGTTGAGATTGTTTAAACGCAGCGCTACTGAGGCCGGGCTCGCTGGATAATCGCCCGGCAGTCCAGCCCGCTTGGCAGGCAACCGTAGTTCATGCCGGGCTGGGGCTGCAGGCGCGAGACGACGAAGGCGTCCGCCACCGCACTCGGCGCGTGCTGAATCAACAGGGCAGCCTGAAGTGCCAGGGCCATGCTGTCGGCCACTTGGCGGGCGCGGTACTCGAGGGTTTCGCGGTCGGCAAACTGCGCCTTGAGTTGGCCGACAAAGCGGTCAAAGGCAGGCTCGCTACCGGAAGCTCGGTTCAGCTCGGCAAAGTACGCTTCCAGCACCGCTGGTTCACGGCCGATGGCGCGCAGAATATCCAGGCACTGCACGTTGCCGCTGCCCTCCCAGATGGCGTTCACCGGCGATTCACGGAAAAGCCGCGCCATGATGTGGGTCTCTATTACGCCCGTTCCACCGATGACCTCCATCGCTTCGTAAGCGTGGTTGGGCGTGCGCTTGCAGATCCAGTATTTACCCACTGGCGTGGCGATACGTGAAAGCAGCCGCTCGTGCTCATCGTGCTGGTTATCCATGGCCCTTGCCATGCGCATCATGTAGGTGGCAGCGGCTTCGCTCTCCAGTGCCAGATCCGCCAGAAGATTCTGCATCAGTGGCTGCTCGCTCAGCGTGGCGCCAAACGCCTTGCGCTGGCTGGCGTGATGCACCGCCTGGGCGGTGGCCTGGCGCATGCCCGCCGCCGAGCCGATCATGCAGTCGTAGCGGGTCATGCCGACCATTTCGATGATGGTGCGCACGCCGCGCCCCGGCTCGCCTACCCGCCAGCCCAGCGCTCCGCGCAGTTCCGCCTCGCTCGAGGCATTGGCCACGTTGCCCATCTTGTCTTTGAGCTGCTGAATTTGCAGTGCATTCTTGCTGGCATCCGGGCGCCAGCGCGGCACCAGAAAGCAGGTCAGGCCCGCATCGAGTTGCGCCAGTACCAAAAAGGCGTCGCACATCGGCGCGGAGACGAACCATTTATGCCCCACCAGTTCATACGCCTCGCCATGGCCGTCGTGGCCAATGAAATAAGCCCGCGTGGTGTTCTGGCGCACGTCCGAGCCGCCCTGCTTTTCGGTCATCGCCATGCCCAGCGTTACGCCCTGTTTCTCGCCATCGGGGCAATTGCGAGGCTCGTAATGCTCAGCCGTGGCTTTCGCCTGCCAGTACCTGGCAAGCGCGGGCTCGTGCTGCAAGGCCGGTACTGCGGCAAAGGTCATGGTAATAGGGCAGCCGTGGGCTGCTTCCACCTGGGCTTGCAGGTAGTACTTCGCCGCCCGCGCCACATGGGCGCCTGGGCCAGGCTCTCGCCAGGGTCGGCTGTGTAAGCCTTGCTCAATGGATGCTTTCATCAAGGCGTGATAGCTGGGATGAAAATCCACGACATCTACACGATGCCCGTAACGGTCATGGGTGCGTAGCCGCGGTTTTTGCGCATTGGCCTGGAACCCCAGCTCGATGGTCTCGGCGCGGCCCGCCCACTCGGCAAAGCTGCGGATCTCCTCCTCCGCCCAGCCAGCCCCTTCGCGCTTCACCGCCGCCTGCAGTACCAAGTCGGCCAGGTAAGGGTTGTAGTCCTCAAGCGGGGCGGGCTGGTTCTTTACCCTGTGCGTGGCCGCGCCAAAGCGGTCCTGCATGGGTGCGGGTAACTCGCTCATTGTTCTCCTCCATCCAGGGTGTGGCTATCACCCCCTGTAGGCAAAGCGGATAATGCGTTGAACGGCTTGCTGCGGGATATCCCCGCGGCGGTGCCGCGCGCGAGTGTGGCGGCGAAAGGTAGGCCACGTAGCCTCCTTGAATCATCATCCTAAAAAATGAATGAATAAAAATAGAAGCGACCTACTATTGAAGAATAGCGTTACTTAATCCAACCACTCAACCCAGTGCCAGGAGGCCATGGTGAGCATCCCCCAGCCCGAACTACTTCATTTCGACAGCGATGAAGCCAACGGCTACCCCAACTCCCCGCTGCCGGTGCTGATTTACCGTCAGGTTCTCGACACCGGTAATGCCGAGGAGCGAGCCGATACGTTCGAAACCATGTTCAAGCGCCACGGCTGGCCGCCGGCGTGGCGTTACTATCTGTATGACTTCGATCACTTTCACTCCACCGCACACGAAGCATTGGGCATCTTCCGTGGGCAGGCCCGGGCACGGCTGGGTGGCCCCGACGGTCGCGAATTGATGCTTTACGCGGGCGATGTGCTGGTGCTGCCCGCGGGAGTTGGGCATGCCAGCCTAGAAGCAGACGATGATTTCTGCATGGTAGGTGCCTACCCACCGGGGCAATACCCCGAAATAGAGCGCGGCGACCCAGCACAGCTTGCGGCCGCACAGGCGCGGGTGGCTGCCGTGGACATACCGGAAAAAACCCCGATAGGCGGGCCACTGGCAGCGTTGTGGAAGCAATGTGCTTGACTCAACCAGACGGACTCTTGCCCCAGTGCCACAAGGCGGCATAGTTGATTACCGATCGGTAATCACATCCAGGCTCCCATGACTTCCAACAACGCCTCCTCCCCCATGACCACTACCATTCGCCAAAGCGAAGATCTCGGCAAACTGGTACGCCAGCTACGTGTCGAGCAAGGCCTATTACAGATCGATCTGGCCGGTCTCGGCGGTACCGGCAATCGCTTTATCGTCGATTTGGAACGGGGCAAGCCGACGCTACAGTTGCAGAAAGTGCTGGACGTGCTGGACTTGATGGGACTTGATGGGGCTTGAGGTGGTCGTGAGGCGCAAGGGTTGCAACCGCCATGGCAAATGACGATGCCTTGGCGGTGTACCGAGGCGAAAGGCACGTCGGGTTATTGTACGATACCCAGCCACTACGCTTCGAGTATGCCCCTGAGTGGTTGGAGTACTCCGAAGCGGTGAGTTTGTCCCCTTCAATGCCTCTCTCGCAGCAGGTTCACGCAGGCGATAACGTGTTGGCTTACTTTGAGAACCTTCTGCCGGAAGGTGATCTTCGCCACCACCTGGGACTTCGCCATCACACCACGACTGTTTTTGGGCTGCTGAAAGCCATTGGTGGAGATACGGCCAGCGGCTTCACCCTGCTTTCGCCAAGCGAGTCACCGGCTCCGCCGCACTACCGGCCTATTCGCTGGGAGACCGTGGCGGAACACTTGCAACAGCGGCAACGAGGCCCTTTGTTCTCGCAACAAGGCGAAGAGGCGCGTATCTCACTCGCCGGCGCTCAAAACAAATTACTGCTGATTAACAGTTCCGTGTAAGACCATGTGCAACACTATAAAAAAACGCAAGGAAATCAACGAGTGAATTCCTTGCGCGTTCAATTTATGTGCCTTTAATCCACTTAAAAATCAGTAGCTTACTTGTTAATCGTTAATCGCTACTCCCACTCAATCGTCGCTGGTGGCTTGCTGCTCACATCATACGTGACCCGCGAGACACCGTTAATCTCGTTGATGATGCGGTTGGAGACTTTCTCCAGCAGCTCATAGGGCAGGTGCGCCCAGCGGGCGGTCATGAAGTCGATGGTTTCCACTGCACGCAGGGCGATGACCCATTCGTAGCGGCGGGCATCGCCGACCACGCCTACCGATTTCACCGGCAGGAAGACCGCAAACGCCTGGCTGGTCTTGTGATACCAACCCGAGTTGTGCAGTTCTTCAATGAAGATGGCGTCGGCTTCACGCAGGATGTCGGCGTAGTCTTTCTTCACTTCGCCGAGAATCCGCACGCCCAGGCCCGGCCCCGGGAAGGGGTGGCGGTAGACCATGTCGTAAGGCAAGCCGAGTTCCACGCCCAGCTTGCGGACTTCGTCCTTGAACAGCTCGCGCAGCGGTTCGACCAGCTTGAGCTTCATGGTTTCCGGCAGGCCGCCCACGTTGTGGTGCGACTTGATCACGTGCGCCTTGCCGGTCTTGGCGGCGGCGGATTCGATCACGTCCGGGTAGATGGTGCCCTGGGCCAAAAAGTCCACGCCGTCGATCTTGCTCGACTCTTCATCGAAGATGTCGATGAAGGTGTTGCCGATGATCTTGCGCTTGGCTTCTGGGTCGTTCTCGCCTTTCAGGCGCGACAGGAACTGGTCTTCCGCATCGACGCGAATCACCTTCACGCCCATGTGCTTGGCGAAGGTTTCCATCACCTGGTCGCCTTCGTTCTTGCGCAGCAGGCCGTTATCCACGAACACGCAAGTCAGCTGGTCGCCGATGGCCTTGTGCAGCAGCGCCGCGACCACCGAGGAATCCACCCCGCCGGAGAGACCCAGCAAGACGTGGCGGTCGCCGACCTGCTCGCGAACGCGGCCGATCTGGTCTTCGATGATCTGCGCCGGGGTCCAGAGGCGTTCGGCACCGCAAATGCCCAGTACGAAATGCTCGAGAATCCGCTGGCCCTGCAGGGTGTGGGTGACTTCCGGATGGAACTGCACCCCATAGAACTGCTTTTCTTCCCAGGCCATGGCGGCAATCGGGCAGCTGGGGGTGGACGCGGTCACGGTGAATTCACTGGGCACCCTGGCGACCTTGTCGCCGTGGCTCATCCACACATCCAACAGGCCCTTGCCGGTTTCGTGGTCGAGGTGGTCCTTGATGTCCTTGAACAGCGCGGTCTCGGCGTCGATGCGAATCTGGGCGTAGCCGAATTCCTGCACCTTGGAGCCTTCAACGGCGCCGCCCAGCTGCTCGGCCATGGTCTGCATGCCGTAGCAGATGCCAAACACCGGCAGGCCCATTTCGAACACGCACTGCGGCGCGCGGGGGGAGTCCAGCTCCGTGACCGACTCCGGCCCCCCGGCAAGGATGATGCCGTTGGGGTTATAGTCGCGAATCTCGTCTTCGGTGATATCGAAGGCGCGCACTTCGGAGTAGACGCCGATCTCGCGTACCCGGCGGGCGATCAGCTGGGTGTACTGAGAGCCGAAATCCAGAATCAGAATCTTGTGGGCATGAATATCAGTCATTTCGGTCTCTTAGCCTACCCGGTAGTTCGGGGCTTCTTTGGTGATCTGGACATCGTGCACGTGGGACTCGTTGAAGCCTGCGCCAGTGATCTGGACGAATTCCGGCTTGGTGCGCATTTCTTCAATATCGCGGCAGCCGGTGTAGCCCATGGAGGCCCGTAGGCCGCCCATCATTTGGTGAACGATGGCGCTCATCAAGCCTTTATACGGCACGCGGCCTTCGATGCCTTCCGGCACCAGCTTTTCCGCGCCGTCGCTTTTGTCCTGGAAGTAGCGGTCGGCACTGCCCTGGCTCTGGGACATGGCGCCCATGGAGCCCATGCCGCGGTAGGCCTTGTAGGTACGGCCTTGGTAAAGCTCGACTTCGCCGGGGGCTTCTTCGGTCCCCGCCAGCAAGCCGCCGACCATCACGCAGCTGGCACCGGCGGCAATCGCCTTGGACAGATCGCCGGAGAAACGCACACCGCCATCGGCAATCAGCGGAATATCATATGGCTTGAGCGCTTCGGCAACGTTGGAAACCGCGGTGATTTGCGGCACGCCGACACCCGCCACGATACGCGTGGTGCAGATCGAGCCGGGGCCGATGCCGACTTTCACGCCGTCGGCACCGGCTTCGGCCAAGGCTCTGGCGGCGGCGGCGGTGGCGATGTTGCCGCCGATCACCTGGATCTGCGGGAAGTGCTTCTTGGCCCAGCGCACCCGGTCAATCACGCCCTGGGAATGGCCGTGAGCGGTGTCGATGATGATCGCATCCACGCCGGCTTCCGCCAGTGCCGCAATACGCTCGGCGGTTTCCGGGCCGGTGCCGACGGCGGCGCCGACCAGCAGGCGGCCGTCGCTGTCCTTGGCGGCGTTGGGGTAGGTGCGGGCTTTTTCGATATCCTGGAAGGTCACCAGGCCACGCAGATGAAATTCATCATCCACGATCAGCATCTTTTCGATGCGGTGCTCGCGCATCTTGGCCTTGCTTTCTTCGAGCTGGGTGCCTTCGGCCACGGTGATCAGGCGCTCGCGGGGCGTCATGATCGCCTCGACGCTATCGCCGTGGTTGGGCTGAAAACGCATGTCGCGTTCGGTAACGATGCCCACCAGGGTCTCGCCTTCGACCACCGGGAAACCGGAGAAGCCGTATTCACGGGCCATGGCCAGCAGGTCTTCAAGCTTAGCCTTGGGGCTGACGGTCACGGGGTCTTTGACGATGACGCTTTCGTGCTTTTTGACCTTGCGAACTTCCGCGGCCTGCTGGGCGATGTTCATGTTCTTGTGGATGATGCCGATGCCGCCTTCCTGGGCCATGGCAATCGCCAGGCGCGCTTCAGTCACCGTATCCATGGCGGCGGAAACCAGCGGGATATTCAGCGAAAGGTGACGTGTCAGGCGGGTCTTGAGGCTGACATCCTTGGGCAGGATATCGGAGAAGCCGGGAACGAGTAATACATCATCGAACGTAAGCGCTTCTTGGGCCATACGTAGCATAGCGGCAACACCCATGGTTGAGCAGATGGGAAGAGGAGATACGAAGGGTTAATCCCCCATTGTAACGGCTAGAGCCCCATCCCAGCAATGTGAGGCATGGCAAGTCTTGGGCGTGATAAGCTGCGTAGCGGTTTTTCTCTCATTTTTTAATCATGAAACCCTTTATGTCGTCTCCCGCTATTGAAGCCCTGTCCGTCAGCGAGTTGAATCGTCGCACCCGCCAGACCCTGGAACGCGATTTCGGTGAATTGTGGGTGGAAGGCGAGCTTTCCAATGTCTCGCGCCCCGCGTCCGGGCATATCTACTTCACCCTGAAGGACGACCGCGCCCAGATTCGTTGTGCGCTGTTTCGCCAGCGGGCGCGCTTCGTGGGGGCACCCATGCGCGACGGCGACCAGGTGAAACTGCGCGGGCGGGTGTCATTGTTCGAGCCACGCGGCGACTATCAGTTGCTGGTGGATGCGGTGCAGGCGGCGGGCCTGGGGGAATTGCTGGCGGCCTATGAGCGTTTGAAGCTTCAACTCGACGGCGAAGGGGTGTTCGCCAACGCCCGCGCCCTGCCCTTTCCGCCACGCAAGCTACTGATATTGAGTTCCGCCAGCGGGGCGGCGATTCGCGATGTGCTGGCGGTACTGGCGGCGCGCTGGCCACTGGTGGACGTCACGCTGATTCCGGTGCCCGTACAAGGCGCCGAGGCCGCCCCTGCGATGATTTCTGCACTGGGATTATTAAACCGTCAAACACGCTTGGACCCTGACCAGGATGTGGTGCTGATCACCCGCGGCGGTGGTAGCTTAGAGGATTTGTGGGCGTTTAATAACGAGCATCTGGCACGGGCGATTTTTCACTCCCGTTTGCCGGTGATGTCGGCGGTAGGTCACGAAGTGGATGTCACTCTGGCAGATTTCGCCGCGGATATGCGCGCCCCTACCCCATCAGCGGCAGCCGAGCGTTTAGTACCTGACCAAAAAGCGCTAAAGCACCAATTGTCACAGCTAGAAAACCGCTTACGTCGTGCCATGCAGGCACGCTTAGAACGCGATAGCCAACGGCTGGATACCTTGCGCGCTCGCCTTCGCCACCCAGGCGAGCAGCTTGACCGCCAGCGCCAACACGTTACCGCCCTTTATCAACGGCTGCAGCGCGCCATGCAGCAAAGCGTTCAGCAACAGCAAGCGCGGGTCACGCAGTTAAGCAAGCGCTTAGCCAGCCAAGACATGGCGCGCCTGCACCGCGCAGAGCAAGAGCATGTTAGCCAGCTTCAGCGCCGTTTAGCCAGCGCTATGCAGCGGGCGTTGGAAGTACGTCAGACACGCTTAAGTAGCGCCGCCCGTGAGCTAAATGCAGTCAGCCCGCTTGCGGTATTGGGGCGCGGCTATGCCATTGCCCAGGATGAAAAGGGCCATGTCATCCGCCGGGCAGAGGACACCGCGCCAGGCCAGAAGCTCTCGCTACGGCTGGGCGAAGGCCGGCTAAACGTGGAAGTAAAACGGCGCTTTAAACAGACGAAGTGATCCTCAGCGTATTTCGATATCCAGCTCGGTAATAAAGCGGTCACGCCGTGAAATGGCTTTGCCTGCATCATCCCCGGCCAATGTCGCGCATGCATTAATCAGACACTCCATGGCGGCAAAGTAGGCCACCATGCTATTGGAAATGAAGCTGCTTTCGTGGGGCACCAGAATGGATACCTGGGAATACTTGACCAGTGCGGAACTGGCATAGTCGGTCACCGCTAGGGTTTGAATGCCGTGCGCCTGGGCCATACGACATACATCCACCACTTGGCGTGTGTAGGGCTGACAGCTAGCGGCAATTAGCACGTCACCTTCAGATAACGACGCCAACCCTTCTGCTACGCCGTTGGTAGCATCGCTGAGCAACGCCACATCAGGGCGCAACATGCCCAGCCCATAAGCTGAAAAACTGCACAGCGCATGAAACTGACGCACGCCGTATAGCCGCACTCTCGGCGCACTGATCACCGCTTGGGCAAATGCTTCGATATCCTCATGTTTCACGCTCTGTAGAAAACGATCAATATTGTGTTTATTTTCAGCGCAGAGCTGTTGCGCCTGGACATGCAAACTACGTCTGTCTGCAGCCAGCGCACTAGCGGCGTGATCACGGTAGAAAGATGCAGACGAGCTAAAGTGCGCACTTAACAGAACTGTTTGCAGATCGCTGAAACGGGCGTAACCCAGCGAGCGCGCCAGGCGTGAAATACTCGACGGGTTGACCTCTAACCGACGGGCTACCGAGGAAATAGACAGCAGCACCTGGTCACCCTGAAGGTCGATAAGGCGCGCCAGTACTTCCCGTGATTTGGGACCAAGACGTAGCTCGCTCTCGCCACGGGCAATACTGAGCGCCAGCTCACGGAGTCCATCGACTGTTTCCGGGGGGCGGCTTGCGCTGTCAATGTGCGCAGAAGAGTTTTCCGTCATAAGCGGGCGGTTCTCCAGGGCGATCATAAAGTTGCCATGCTACACCATCCGCTTCAAGACGCATCACCGCCGTAACCAGAGTGTTTTCGTGATCAGGATCATCAGCGCTAAGTCGCAGAATGGGCAGACCACTGGCTTGTTGATCATGCAGGATTCCCAGCGGCGTGGTCTCGCCTTCGGCCAGCAACTGGTCCCCGCGCTGCTGACGGTCTCTAGAAGAGTCGGTAATCCATTGTGACGCCACACCACTTGGATGATACAGCGCATGATTGGCATGGATGCTGGGGACATTCAGCGCGACCTGGGCAGCGTCGCCGCCACCGAACTCAATACTTGTCACCTCTCGCTGGCCGCACTGGGCTAGCGAAAAATGAAAACCGCCGCACTCATTGTAGCGCTGCAGCAGTGCCACCACGTCGATTACATTGGGCTGGTTTAAGGATGCCCTACCTAACACCATGCGTGGCACCTTGGGCGTAACAGCAAGCAAGCGCAAATTATTAACCGCCTGCACCCAGCCTTGGCGGGTAAACGCCAGGGTGTGGCCAGGTATGGAACCTGGGTAGCAGAAGGCCGTAAACCCGACTCCCGTTGATGGCATCACTTCCGCCATAAAGCAGTGGCCGCGGAAAAATGGCAGGCCATCCTCATTATGCGCCACCAGCGGTGTTTCTCCGGGAACCACCAAGGTGGTACAGCCATCCGGCACGTGGGCCAACAGATCACCACGGCAGTTCCAGGCAAATACCGCCTCAATGGGCAGATTAAGACCTTCCGCCAGACCTTCCAGCTCTTCCCATACCTGGGGGAAATCACGCTGGGTATTGGCGGCCATGGTGGCAACAGCATCCCGATGAACCGGATCGTTAATCTCAGCCCAGATAGCGCTCGGCAGCAGAAACCGGTGCACCGCGTCGCGCCCGGCGCGCCCAAGGGCAACGCCGATATCATAAGGGCATCCGTTGATCACGTGCCAACCAAGAGAGCTTGCTTGATTAGACATGGCGCAGAAAATCCTTCATCCGGTCATTAGGCGGGTTATCGATAACATCAACAGGGTTGGCATCAACGGCAATTTTACCGTGCTCCATAAAGATCAAGCGCGTCCCCACCTGCTTGGCAAACGACATTTCATGGGTTACCACCACCATGGTCATCTGCTCTTCTGCCAATTTGCGCATCACACTCAATACTTCCTGCTTAAGCTCAGGGTCAAGCGCCGAGGTAGGCTCATCAAACAGCATTACTTTGGGCTTGATCGCCAGCGCCCTAGCAATAGCTACCCGCTGCTGCTGCCCACCAGAAAGCTCGTGTGGGTAGTGGCGGGATTTATCCCCCAGGCCGACTTTTTCCAGCAGCTCCTGGGCACTGATGTCTGCAGCCTTGCGCCCCATACCTCGCACATGGCGCTGGCCAAAGGCGACGTTTTCCAGCGCGGTCATTTGTGGAAACAAATTGAACTGCTGGAAGACCATGCCCGCTTCCTGACGAATTTCGCGCAGAATTTTGTTCCCGCCCTTTACGCTCAGGCCGTCAACCAGAAGATCACCCGAGGTGATCATTTCCAGCCCGTTAATACAGCGCAGCAAGGTGGATTTTCCAGAACCGGATGGACCGATGAGCACAACAACTTCGCCACGGCTGATGTCCAAATCAACCTCTTCAAGCACTTTAAGCGGGCCAAAGTGTTTGGACACATTTTTGAACTCTATGATGGCGCTCATAAGATCCTCATCCGTTTCTCAATGATGCGCAACAGCAGCGACAGGGTGCCGGTCATGATCAAATAGAACACAGCAACCGCCGTCCATATCTCAACCGCACGAAAGTTGGCCGCCATGATTTCCTGGCCGGTACGCGTCAGTTCACCAACGCCGATAACAATAAACAAGGAGGTGTCTTTCAAACTAACAATGCATTGGTTACCCAGCGGCGGAATCAACCGGCGAAAGGCCAGCGGGCCAACGATATAGACCACCACCTTCCAGCGCGGCAGACCAATAGCGCGCCCAGCCTCGGTTAATCCTTTTGAGATCGATAGCACCGCGCCGCGGACAATCTCGGCAACATACGCGCCGGCATTAATGACGATCGCCAGAATTGCCGTTGTCATCGGGTCAATGCGGATATCCACCAGCACCGGCAAGGCAAAGTACAGAAACATCACCTGAACAACAATCGGCGTACCACGAATGACTTCGACATAGATAAATGCAAGGGTATTGAGAATATAGCCGCCGTAGGCGCGCATCAGGCCAATAACAGCCCCCAATGCAATACCACCGATCAAGCCTGTTACGGTGATATACAGCGTGATTTTTGCCCCGTGGAAGAGTTGAGGCAGGAAATTAATAATAATCGACCAATCGACATTCATCGCCGTACTCCTGATAGTTCGAACTCAGCGGAGGGATCTATTTCCCTCCGCAGGATGCTTAGAATAATCAGGCGTTATTCAGCCGGCGCTTCACCGAACCATTTAATGTAGATCTCGTCGTAGCGACCATCTTCACGCATGGCCGCTAACACACCGTTAACCGGCTCGACCAACTCGCTCCCCTTGGGAAAAGCAATGCCGTACTCGTGCGCCATCATCTGCTCGCCTACCGCTTTTACCTGGCCATCACCTGCCGTGGCAATGTAGTAGAGAACGTTGGGCGTATCATGCATAGCGGCATCGACGCGGCCAGTGCGTAACTCAAGGTAGGCATTGTCGATATTGGGGAACTGGCGTAGCTGGGTATCGGTGAAGTTTTCCCGCGCATAGTCCGCCGCAGAAGTGCCGGTGCGTACGGCCAGGGTTTTGCCCGCCAGGTCTTCCGCACTTTCGATATCGCTATCAATTGGCACCATGATGCGGAAGCCGCTCTCATAGTAGCCATCTGAAAAATCAATCACCTCAGCACGATCTTCGCGGATGGTAATGCCCGCTAGGGCAACATCTAACTGACCGGTCTGCAGGCCGGGAATAATGCCGTTGAAATCCATTGGCCGCAGCTCGAACTCCAGCTCAAGCTCTTCGGCAATCATTGCCCACATGTCGATATCAAAACCGACGTATTCACCGTTTTGAGCGAACTCAAAGGGCACAAAGGCAGTGTCGGTGGCAACGACCAGCTTGTCAGCGGCAACAGTTGCTGCGGAGAGAGAGAAAGCAGTAGCAGCCATTAAAGTGGTGAGTGTCTTCATGGAGAAATCCTCGTGACGTCGATGTTATTGGCAGTTTGTGAGTGACGTTGCGTGCTGGTATCGGCGTTGTTCGTTGTTATGGGTTTGGAATGGCTTGGCCGAATTTATCTACAAACACACATGCAAATATAATTGCATAAATATTTAAAATGACCAAATATTTGCATTAATTTTTTACACACATGCGAAACCAGGTGCCACAAAGGCACCCGGTTCGGTTAGCGTTTCCTGTTTAAAAAAGGGCGCTTACGCTAAATGATTCACCAACACCTTGGATTTACGGGCATGGTTGTAGGCTTCGCGTTTCAGCGGCGGCAGGTCGTCCAGGTTGGCTGTGCGGAAACCGCGTTCAACAAACCAATGGGCCGTATGGGTAGTCAACACAAACATTTCGAAAAGCCCTCGCTGGCGAGCGCGTCGTTCTAACGCTTCCACTAAGCGCTCGCCACGCTCACCGCCACGATAGTTACCATGTACCGCAACACAGGCCATTTCCCCGACGGTAGTGCCTGGGAAAACGTGCAGCGCAGCACAGCCGATGACCATGCCGTCCCGCTCGATCACCATGTAGTCGTCGATTTCGTGCTCTAATCACTCCCGCGAACGAGCAACCAGCATGCCACGCCGCTCTAGGGGTTCCAGCAGTTCTAGCAGGCCTGCCACATCGTTCAATGTGGCAGGGCGCAGCTGCTCGTAACGGTGCTGGATAATCATGGTGCCAACGCCGTCGCGGGTAAATAGTTCCCCGAGTAATGCGTCGTGGTTGCGCCAGGAAAGCAGGTGAGTGCGTGCTACCCCTTCTCGGGCATCCGCCAGGCTGGGCTGGTTCAATACGGCGCGGCCCAGCACCATGCGTGGCACGCTGGGCGAGAACGCCGTCAAGCGCAAATTATTGACCGTCTGAACGAGGCCTTGGCGGGTAAAGGCAAAGGTATGCCCGGGCAGTGACCCCGGATAACAGAAAGCGGTAAAGCCCTGGCTCTGCGCGGGTTCCACGTCCACCATGAAGCAGTGGCCACGCAGGCACGGCAAGCCATCTTCGTTATGGGCGATCAGTGGGGACTCGCCGGGCAATTGCACAGAGGTACAGCCATCCGCCGTGTCGGCCAGCAATTCCCCTCGACAATGCCAGGCGAGCACCTGCTCCAGAGGCAGCTGCAGTCCGGCGGCCAAGCCTTCGAGTTCCGCCCAGATCGACGGAAAATGGCGTTGCGTGGTAGCCGCCATCCGGGCGACAGCCGGGTGATGCCTCGCCGCTTGAATCTGTGCCCATAACGTGGTCGCGGTGAGCTCATGCTGAACCGCATCGCGCCCCAAACGGCCCAGCGTCTTGCCCAACTCAAAAGGGTCGCCACTCAGGCGCTGAATTGACGTAAGCCGGTCATGTGTCGGTGGGTCTTTATGGCTCAAGAGGCTAGGCATCCAGGTTCGCTGTATTTCTTGACGAACTTACCCATCTCCCTCGCAGGTTACCAGTTCAGTTCGCGTATTTCCGCTGTGGCACGAGGTATCGGGCACATTACCTCCTTCCAGCGCCAGGCCAAATTACAATGAGAGGTCATTACCCAAAAGCTTTACCCCCCCTTAAACATAAAATTCTTATAAAGATCATCCTCATTAAACCCTGTTTCATGAGACATCACTTTGGCTTTCAATAATTCGACGCCATTACGTTGTTTTCTTATGAGCTTTCTATTTTCTAGGGCAGACATACATCGACTGACATGGACACTGGTAATGCCTAGCAAATTACCGGTGATGGCCTGCGTAATCGGTATATTAAAATAACTTCCTGTTATTATTTTTGAAAAAGACAGCCTGGCGTGCAGCTCAAGCAGGAAATGCGCCACTCGCTTTTCCGCTTGGTATTGAGTACAACTCCTTAAGCGCTCTATCAAAATATTGTCATGGATAATAATTAAACGCAGTATTGCACTACCAATATTTTCATTCTCTTTAGCTAAGCCATGTAATGCGGAATATTTCATACCCACCAAACTGCCACTGGTAAGCATTACCACGTCAGCATTTTCCCCTGTCAGAAAACCCTCACGTAAACCAATAATATCTCCAGGTAAAAATATATCGATTATTTCACGATCGCCATTTCCCGAAGGAACAAACGAGCAAGCCCACCCGCTTTCCAGAACATAAACATCTGATTCCGCACCCCCACCCGCCTTCAACACTTGATGCTTTTCAACATCAATCCGCTCACTTTCTTCCTTTAAAAACAGATATCTGCAATCAATTGGCAGCTCGGCATACCGTCCCAGACAATGATAAAAAAAACCATCCCGGAACGTTTGCCACCCATCCGTCATAATCGACATTCGATCATTATTTTCACTTGATTTCCTCATTCCTTGAGTCCTCACAGCTAAACCTTTATAAAAACTCGCTCTCCAGTTTTAACAAACGTTATATATGCAATTTTATTTAACAAAACCCAACTACAGCGTAGTGTAGAGAGAAAAATCTCTCCACACCCTGGCTGTAAAATTTGAAAAAAATAATGGAATTTAATGTCGAGCGCACCACTTCACCACTTTCAGTGGTTGTCTCGAGGAGGGCTACGCCGGGCCACATCACGGTACTTAGTTGCCAAGTCTAACGTCATGCCTCGGTCCAACGGCTCGATCAGGCTGCGCTGAATTTCCTGCCATGGCGTCTGGTGTGCCGGATATTGATAGCCACCGGCAGCTTCCAGACGCTGACGGCGCCCTTCAAGCTCGATATCGTTGATCAGCAACCTGACTTCACCGTTCTTGAGGTCGACTCGCAGCCGGTCGCCGGTTTCAAGCAACGCCAAACCACCGCCAACGGCCGCTTCAGGCGAAGCGTTGAGAATTGAAGGAGAACCCGAGGTACCCGACTGACGACCGTCGCCCAGGCATGGCAGCGATTCGACACCGGCCTTGATCAACGCTTCGGGAGGCTGCATGTTCACCACTTCCGCTCCGCCTGGATGACCGACCGGCCCAGCGCCGCGCATTACCAGAATAGTGCGGGCATCGATCCCCAGGGCGGGGTCATCGATTCGCGCGTGATAGTCCTCGGAGCCATCGAAAACCACTACCCTTCCCTCGAAAGCATCGGGAGAGTCAGGATCGCTCAAGAAGCGTTGACGAAATTCACGCGAAATGACGCTGGTCTTCATCAAGGCGGAATCGAACAGGTTGCCCTTGAGATTGAGAAAACCCGCATGCTTGACCAATGGATTGTCGTAACGCCGGATTATCTCTGGGTCCTGGGTTTCGCTATGCTCGACGTTGTCTGCGATGCTTCGACCGTTGACCGTCAAGGTATCGCCATGGAGGTGCCCCGCCTTGAGCAATTCATGGAGTATTGCAGGCACCCCGCCGGCACGATAAAACTCTTCACTGAGATAGGCACCCGCCGGCATGACATTGGCGAGTAGCGGTATTTCATGGCCGAGGTGCTGCCAGTCATCATTGCTCAGTTCGATGCCCGAATGTCTGGCGATCGCATTGATATGCACCGGTGCATTGGAAGACCCACCCAGCGCCGAGCAGACCACGATAGCGTTCTCGAAGGCGGCTCGCGTCAGGATATCGCTGGGCCGCAGATCCTCCCATACCATCGCCACGCTTCGCTGGCCCGTTTCGTAGGCCACCGCAGCACGTTCCTTGTAGGGAGCCGGAATCATCGCCGAGCCGGGCAAGCTCATTCCCAACGCCTCGGCCATAGAATTCATGGTGGAAGCGGTGCCCATGGTATTGCAATGGCCAATGGAGGGCGCGGAATTGGTGGTCCGGGAAAGAAACTCATCGTAGTCGATGTCCCCGGCGGCCAGGCGTTTGCGCAACTCCCAGATAATGGTTCCCGATCCGACACGTTCATTGCCGCGCCACCCATTGAGCATGGGGCCGCCCGAAAGCACGATGGCGGGAATATTGATCGTTGCCGCCGCCATCAGGCAGGCCGGGGTGGTCTTGTCGCAGCCGGTGGTCAGCACCACGCCGTCCAGGGGGTAGCCGTGCAGGATTTCGACCAATCCCAGGTAAGCCAGGTTGCGATCCAGCGCCGCTGTCGGACGCCGTACATTCTCATGAATGGGATGCATGGGGAATTCGAAGGGCACCCCTCCCGCTTCACGGATACCGTCCTTGACTCTTTTCACCAGCTCGATGTGATGGCGATTACAGGGCGTCAGGTCGGAACCGGACTGCGCAATCCCGATGATCGGCTTACCGCTGGTCAATTCTTCCAGCGTGATGCCGTAGTTCATGTAGCGTTCGATACACAGCGCGGTAGTGCCGGGATGTTCAGGATTATCGAACCACCAACGTGAACGTAGTTTATCGGCGGTCATCTTGTCGTTTTTTTTGGCCATGGAGCCTCCAGTTTTTGAGATTTTAGCCATCCTTAATGCGAGTGTCGCGGTACATCGGCGCCACGACAGCCCACCAAAAAGTCAAAATCACAGCCCTCGTCCGCCTGCAACACATGCTCGATATACAACTGACGATAGCCACCGTCGCTGGCGATACGCCGCGATTTTTCGGTGGGATCACTTTCGGCCAGGCGCGAGGCGAGTTCGGTATCGCCGATATCCAGATGCAAGCTACCCGCATCGCAGTCGAGCTCGATCCAGTCGCCGTTACGCACTGCCGCGAGCGGCCCCCCGGCAGCGGCTTCCGGTGCTACGTGGAGTACCACCGTGCCGTAAGCCGTACCGCTCATGCGGGCATCGGAGATGCGCACCATGTCAGTCACACCCTGTTCGAGCAGCTTGGCCGGCAAGCCCATATTGCCGACCTCGGCCATGCCATGATAACCACGTGGCCCACAGTGTTTCATTACCAATATGCTGGTCGCATCGACGTCAAGATCCGGATCGTCGATACGCGCCTTGTAGTCATCGAAGTCCTCGAAGACCACCGCGCGACCACGGTGCTTCATCAGCTCAGGCGTCGCCGCCGATGGTTTGAGTACGGCACCGTTGGGGGCCAGGTTGCCGCGCAGCACGCAGATCCCACCATCAGCCAGCAGAGGGTTATCCAGGGCACGGATGACATCATCATTGTAGAGCGGCGCATACTGAACGTTTTCCCACAAGCTCTTGCCGTTGACGGTGAAGGCATCCTTATGGGGTAAGCGGTCGGCCTCTCCCAGACGCCGCAGCACCGCAGGCAGCCCCCCAGCATAGTAGAACTCTTCCATCAAGAAGCGCCCCGACGGCTGAAGATCGACGATCGTGGGCGTGCCACGCCCGATTCGGGTCCAGTCATCGAGAGCGAGATCGACACCGATGCGCCCGGCAATCGCCTTGAGATGGATCACCGCATTGGTCGATCCGCCGATGGCGGCATTGGTGCGAATCGCATTTTCGAAGGCCTCGCGGGTCAGTACCTTCGACAGGGTCAAGTCTTCATTGACCATCTCGACGATGCGATTGCCGGAAAGATGCGCCAGGACATAGCGACGCGAATCTACCGCTGGAATCGCGGCGTTGTGAGGCAGCGAGGTGCCTAAGGACTCTGCCATGCACGCCATGGTCGAGGCGGTGCCCATGGTGTTGCAGGTACCTGCCGAACGCGACATCCCGGCTTCCGCCGCCATGAACTCGTGCATGGATATCTTGCCCGCCTTGACCTCTTCCGAGAGTTTCCAGACGACCGTACCCGAGCCGATGTCCTTGCCCTTATGCTTGCCGTTCAGCATCGGCCCACCGGTGACCACAATGGTGGGAATATCGCAGCTCGCCGCGCCCATCAACAACGCCGGGGTAGTCTTGTCACATCCTACCAACAGCACCACTGCATCCATGGGATTGCCGCGAATAGCTTCTTCGACATCCATGCTCGCCAAGTTGCGAGTGAACATCGCCGTGGGCCGCAGGTTGGATTCACCATTGGAAAACACCGGGAACTCCACTGGATAGCCGCCGGCCTCTAGCACACCCTGCTTGACGTGATCGGCAAGCTTACGAAAGTGGGCATTGCATGGCGTCAATTCCGACCAGGTATTGCAGATACCGATGATTGGCTTACCTTGGAACTCATGATCGGGAATTCCTTGATTCTTCATCCAGCTGCGATACATGAAACCATTCTTATCCGCGCTACCAAACCACTCGGCACTGCGTAATGGCCGCTGTCGTTGGGACATCGTAGTCACTCCTTAAAGGGTCACGGCCGATGGCCCAACCCGTATATGGCGTAAATTCGCCTAAAACGTTACTCCCTCCCCCCTGCATAGTCGATACATACGAAAGTATATGTTGAACAAATTAAATAAATGTTCAACATTATACATGCCCGAACGGGAATTACCCCTCCATGGAACAACAACAATCTTCTTCGCCGGAGAAACACATGCTCAATTCGAAATACACGAAATACAGCCTTCTTCTCACTGGTTCCGCTTTGATGCTAGGACTGTCCACAGCCCAAGCAGCCGAATATGAATGGAAATTTCAGGCCTCGGAGACGTCCGGTGAGCCGAGCTTTAAAATCAAGCAGGAATGGGCCAATAAGATCACCAAGATGACCGATGGCCGTATTGAAATCGAAGTGATGCCGATCAATGCCGTGGTGGGGCCTACCGAGACGTTGACCGCTGTCAGCGCCGGCATTCTCCAAGGACACATGACCGACCCCAGTTACTTCTCAGGACAGGATCCAGCTTTCGGCATGCTGGGTAACCTGGTGGGGGCTTGGAGTAACCCCTATGATTTTCTGGAATATATGAAATACGCCGGCGGCGAGGAACTCTACAACGAGCTGGTCGAGCCTTATGGTACTCACCTGATCGCTGCGGCCACCTTTCCTCTGGAATCAATCCCTTCCACCGTACCTATCGAATCTCTGGAAGATTTTGAAGGCCTGAAGATCCGCGCGCCTCAAGGCATGGTCTACAACATCTTTGAGCGTATCGGCGCGACACCGGTCAACCTGCCGGGCTCCGAGGTTTATACCGGCCTGGAGAAAGGGGTAATTGACGCTGCAGACTCCACGGTACTCTCCAACAACGACGCCATGGGCCTGCATGCGTTCGCTCCTTACCCTCTGTATCCCGGCTTTCACTCCATGCCGATGATTGCAGTATCGATCAACAAGGACATCTGGGATGGCTTGCCCGAGGAGTTGCAGACCACTCTCAACACTGCTTTCGATGGCATGTCTTATGACCTGATCGCGCGCCTCAAGCAGCAGGACATCGAGACCCTGCGCAAGCTTCAGGATGATCCCGATGTCCATCCCCACGATCTCTCTGCCGAAGACCGCAAGAAATTTCGTACTGCGGCGGAGCAGGAGTGGAAGGAGTGGGCCGACAGAAACGTGATGACCCAGAAGATCTATGACTCCGCCACCGATTTCCTGCGCTCGCGCAACCTTCTCTGATCCGGCGTCATTTAATCCCAAACGGCATATCGCTCGAGAAAGCCCCTCGGGCGATATGCGTAGAGACGAGTCATGCCGAAAAAAATTCCTGCTACCCAAGACCTCGTACCTGACACCCAGGATCTTTCCGACATCCTGGAAAAAGTCGAAGAGGTTCCACCCGAACGCACGGCGCTTGATCGTGTGGTTGCCCGAGGGGGTCGTGTCGCCGCCTGGTTGGTACTGCTGGCCATGGGCATCAGCGTCGTGGAAGTGTTCATGCGTTACGGGTTCGACAACCCTACTTCGTGGGTACATGAAACCGTGGTGTTTCTAATCGCGATAATCTTTGCCCTCGGTGGTCCGGCAGCCTTGGCGAGAAACAGCCATATCCGGGTCAAGGTGCTCTATGACAGCGCCGGTCCACGTCTCAAATGTTGGATGGACCGCTTGAACGATTTCCTGACGCTGTGCTTCTGCCTGACCATGAGCTATGCCGCTTTCCACATGTTCTGGGGCGCATCGCATAACCCGCTCGGCGAATGGTCGCTGGAGCGTTCCGGGACCTCCTGGAATCCGCCGTTTCCCGCCATGGTGAAGGGCGTGATCCTGTTCGCCCTGGTACTGATGAGTGTTCAGGCATTGCTGCATTTGATTCAGGCAATTCGTGCCAGGCCCGCCGCTACCGAGGAGACGAACTGATGGATATCGGAACCGCGACGATCCTGATGGTGGGTGCAATCTTTGCCCTGCTGATCACCGGTCTCCCCTTGGCTTTCATTACAGGCCTGGTGGCCCTGGCCTTCACCTTCGGCTGGTTCGGCGAGATGGCATTGCCGCTGATCACCAGCCGGGTTTACGGCTTCATCACCGAGTATTCGCTGGTGGCCGTACCGATGTTCGTGCTGATGGCCTCGTTACTCGACCGCTCGGGAATCGCCAAGGATTTGTTCAATGCCATGCGCGTATTCGCCGGACGACTTCCGGGTGGCGTAGCAGTACAGACCATTGTGGTGGCATTTTTCCTCGCCGCCCTGTCGGGCATCATCGGCGGTGAAATAGTGCTGCTAGGCATTCTGGCACTGCCCCAGATGCTGCGGCTGGGTTACGACAAGCACCTGTCTATTGGTGTGGTCTGTGCAGGTGGCGCCCTGGGCACCATGATGCCCCCTTCCATCGTGCTGATCATTTACGGCCTGATCGCCAGCGTCTCGATTGCCGAGCTGTTTACCGCGGCCATTACCCCGGCAGTGATCCTGATGGGGTCTTACATCGCCTACGTGATGGTGCGCTGCCTCAAGAATCCTTCTCTCGGACCGCCCCTCGACGAAACCACTCAGGACAACCCTTTCGCCAGCCGGCTCGATGCGCTCAAGGCCATCCTGCTGCCGGGTCTGATCGCCTTTCTGGTGCTGGGCACCATCTATGGCGGTATCGCCTCGGTGACCGAAGCCGCCGCCATGGGTGTGTTCGGGGTACTACTCGCCACGCTGGTACGCGGCGAATTCAACATGGGCATGCTGCACCACAGCCTGAGCCAGACCATGAACACCTGCGGCATGATCATCTGGATCGGTATCGGCGCCGCTGCCCTGGTGGGTGTCTATAACCTGATGGGCGGCAACCGCTTCGTCTCGGACATGATACTCGGGCTCGATGTGGCGCCGATCGTGATCATTCTGGTGATGATGGCCATCATGCTGGTACTGGGGCTGTTTCTCGACTGGATCGGCATCGCCATGCTGGCCCTGCCCATCTTCCTGCCAATCGTCATTCAGCTGGGGTTCGACCCGATCTGGTTCGGCATCCTGTTCGCAGTCAACATGCAGGTCTCGTTCCTGTCGCCGCCCTTCGGCCCCGCCGCTTTCTACCTGAAAAGCGTGGCGCCACCGGATATCAGTCTGAAAGACATCTACTTATCGGTTCTGCCGTTCATGGCCATCCAGCTGTGCGTACTGGCGGCGCTGTTGCTCTGGCCGCAACTGGCTATCTGGCCTCTTTGATGCACCGGCTCAATACCCCCATGAGGAAATCATCATGCGATTGATTCAATGTTCCCATCAGGGCCAAGTCCGCGCCGCCCTGGTGGAAAACGAACAACAGGTCAGGCTTCTCGATGCCGACACCTATACCATGGCGATGCGTGCGATCGGTAGCGGCAAGCCGTTGAGTGACATCGTCGAGTCGTCTATGACCGACAGCCGACTCGACTATCAGCAGTTGATCGATGAAAAGCGCTTGCTACCGCCATTGACTCATACCGACCCTGCCCACTGCCTGGTCACCGGCACCGGCCTCACTCACTTGGGCAGTGCCGACACCCGTTCGGCCATGCATGCCAAGACACAAGCCGACGAGACCGAATTGACCGACTCCATGCGCATGTTCAAGCTGGGTGTCGAAGGTGGCAAGCCCTCCCCCAGCGAGACGGGCGCCCAGCCGGAATGGTTCTACAAGGGTGACGGTGATTGCGTGGTGGCCCCGGAAACCGCGATTCCGGTACCCGGCTTCGCCAAGGATGCAGGCGAGGAACCGGAACTGGCCGGGCTCTATGTGATCGGCAACGACGGCACGCCTTGGCGGGTCGGCTACGCCATCGGCAACGAGTTTTCCGACCATGTCACCGAACGCTTCAATTATCTGTGGCTGGCGCATTCCAAGCTGCGCGCCTGCAGCTTCGGACCGGAGCTCTTGATCGGCGACCTGCCCGAGCATCTGGAAGGCAGCAGTCGCATCGTGCGCAATGGCAAGACATTATGGGAAAAGCCGTTTCTGACCGGCGAGGCCAACATGGCGCATAGCCTGGCCAACCTTGAATACCATCACTTCAAGTACGACAATTTTCGTCGTCCCGGCGATGTACATGTGCATTTTTTCGGCACCGCCACCCTGAGTTTCGCCGACGGCATCAGCACTCAAGAAGGCGATCGCTTCGATATCAGTCTGCCTGAATTCGGACGGCCGCTGCGCAACCCCCTCCGTTTTGAAACGGAAACGATCACTAGCGCAATTGCATCACTTTAATCACCCAAGGAGTTCATCATGACACTGGAAGGTAAATCACTGATCGGTCAAAAAACCGTCGGCGGCAATGCCGCTGAAATCTACGCCATCGACCCTACTACCGGCAAGAAGCTTGAACCCACCTACCAAGGCGGAGGACAGGCCGAAGTTGATCTGGCCTGCGAGATGGCTTGGGCTGCCTTCGACACCTATCGCGAGACCTCGCTTGAGGAGCGTGCGGTTTTTCTGGAAACCATCGCGACCGAAATCGAAGCCATCGGCGATGAATTGATCGAGCGAGGCATGGCTGAAAGCGGCCTACCCCGGCCACGTCTCGAGGGCGAGCGGGGGCGTACCTGTGGTCAACTGCGTCTGTTCGCCTCCGTGGTGCGTGCCGGTGAATGGCTCGATGTGCGCATCGACCCGGCACTGCCGGAACGTCAACCCATGCCCAGGGTCGACCTGCGCCAGCGACATGTGGCTACCGGGCCGGTGGCTGTCTTCGGCCCCAGCAACTTCCCATTGGCATTTTCCGTCGCCGGGGGTGATTCCGCCTCGGCGTTAGCCGCAGGCTGCCCCGTGGTGGTCAAGGCGCATTCGGCTCATCCCGGCACCTCCGAGCTGGTCGGCAAGGCAGTACAGAAAGCCGTAAAACACTGCGGTCTGCCGGAGGGTGTCTTCGCGCTACTCTACGGCTCGGGCCGCGATCTCGGTCAGGCACTGGTCGCCGATCCACGCATCAAGGCGGTGGGCTTTACCGGGTCGCGCCAAGGCGGAACCGCGTTGATGAAGACGGCCCAGAGCCGCCCCGAACCGATCCCGGTGTATGCCGAGATGAGCAGTATCAATCCGGTCTTCCTGTTCCCGGCAGCACTCGACAATCGGGGTGAGGAGATCGCCAAGACCTTCGTTGGCTCCCTCACCATGGGCGCCGGCCAGTTCTGCACCAACCCGGGTTTGGTACTCGCAGTGAAAAGTCCCGCTCTGGATGCTTTCCTCGAGACTGCAGGCACTGCGGTCAAGGAGAGTGCGGCGCAAACGATGCTCACGCCGGGTACCCACCAGTCCTACGAAGAAGGTGTCAATCGCTTCGCCAGCCATGCCAAGGTCCGTGAAGTGGCCCGCGGCCAGCAGGGTTCCGGCCCTCATGATTGCCAAGCGGCGTTATTTCAAACCACCGCTTCCGAATTCCTCGCTGACGAGGCATTGCAACAGGAAGAAGTGTTTGGGGCCTGTTCGCTGGTGGTGGAATGCTCGAGCATCGACGAGTTGCAGCACGTCGCCGAGCAGCTCGAAGGCCAGCTCACCGCCACCCTGCATATCGACGAGGGCGACCTGAGCAGTGCAAGAGCCCTGCTACCGACACTTGAACGCAAAGCCGGCCGTATTCTGGCCAATGGCTGGCCCACCGGCGTCGAGGTATGTCATGCCATGGTGCATGGAGGCCCTTACCCAGCCACGTCCGACTCGCGTACCACCTCGGTGGGCAGCGCGGCGATCCATCGCTTTCTACGTCCGGTCTGCTATCAGAACCTGCCCGAAGGGCTGCTGCCCGATGCCCTGCATGAAGGCAACCCCTTGGCTATAAGCCGGCTGGTGGATGGCAAGCGCGAGGTATAGGACATGAATGACGATAACAAGATGAGTGATTTTCTTCCCGAGGATCACACCCAGGCCCTGCTGGTAGGGCGCGTCTGGCGTCAGGCCCCTCGATCGGGCCCGGCGCTGGTGGTGATTCGCCATGGCGAAGTCATTGATATCAGTGCCGACTATCGCTGCATGGCCGACCTGCTGGACTGCGATGACGTGGTGGAGGTTGTATCGAAGGTCGAGGGGAAATCCCTCGGCCCGGTAGAAGCACTGCTTGAGAACTCGCTGGCAGAGCCGCCGCGAGCACCCTATCTACTCGCCCCTTGTGACGTACAGGCGATCAAGGCCTGCGGCGTGACCTTTGCCGTCAGTCTGATGGAACGAGTAATCGAGGAACAGGCCGCCGGCGACCCAGCTCGCGCTGTCGAACTCCGCCAGGAAATCCAGGCACTGATCGGAAGCGATCTGTCACAAATCGTGCCCGGCTCCGAGGAAGCCTTGGCTCTCAAGGCGGAACTGCAGTCCCGTGGCGCCTGGTCTCAGTACATGGAAGTCGGTATCGGCCCCGATGCCGAAGTATTCACCAAGGCTCAACCCCTCTCCTCGGTAGGCTTCGGGGCCAGGGTCGGCCTTCATCCTGCCTCACAATGGAACAACCCCGAGCCTGAAATCGTGCTGGCGGTGGATGCTCGAGGCACGCCCCGGGGAGCCACACTCGGTAACGACGTCAACCTTCGCGACGTCGAGGGGCGCAGTGCCCTGCTGTTGGGCAAGGCCAAGGACAACAACGCCTCCTGTGCCATCGGCCCTTTTATTCGCCTCTTTGACGATGTTTTCACCCTGGACACCGTGCGCCAGGCCCGTGTCTCCCTGCGCATCGAAGGTTCCGATGACGGCTTCGTGCTCGAGGACGCCAGTGATATGCGCCAGATCAGCCGCGATCCACTAGATCTGGTGCAGCAGACCTGCGGTGCCCATCACCAGTACCCGGATGGTTTCATGTTGTTTCTCGGCACCATGTTCTCGCCGATACAGGATCGTGATGGCGTAGGCCAGGGCTTCACCCATCACTTGAACGACACCGTAACTATTGCTACACCGACCTTGGGTGCCCTCGTCAATCAGGTAGATCGCAGCGATCGCCTGCCACCCTGGACCTTTGGCATTCGCCAATGGCAGGCCTATCTGACGACGCAACAATAAGCTTTCCCTTTCACTGCGTTACCACCAAGAATCGCCGGCATGCCCAGACCCGGGTGTCACCTGGATGAGCCGCCGGTGATTCGTTTCAGTGAGAAAGAGGTGATGGCACAAAGATGCCATTACCATCCGTTATGCCAACGAGTTGGCGAGGACAAGGCATAAGCCATACAGACTAGAGTGACGGCCATTCCCACCGAGCCTATCCAGAGCAGCGGCTTGCGACCGATCCTATCGATCAGCGCAATGGCAATCAGGCAACCACAATACCCACCCAGACGACACCGTGTACCTTACCGGTGGCCCGGTTGAGCACCGCGGCCTGTGCTCCCGGTCCAGTGTGGCATTTATCTCCTCCAGCTTGCCTTCCACCTCGTTTTCCCAGGCGCAGAACCTGGCGCGCCTTTTCCTCATTGCCAGTGCTGATGAGGAAACGCGGGCTTTCGGGGATGAACAACAGGGCGAGCAGAAAGATAGAGGCCGGCAGCAATTCGACCCAGAACACCCAGCGCCAGGCAGCATGGTCGAGCCACAGCACGGCGATCGAGGATTCGGCGATATCGGCGAGAAGGAAATCACTAAGGAAGGCGACAAACAGGCCGGAAATGATGGCAATCTGCTGGATCGTCGCCAGGCGTTCCCGATAGGCGGCTGGCGCTGTTCGCGCCGGGTAATCTCGGCCGGGATATCCATGCCATCGGCGGCGTCATCCCGATCCGCGGACTCGGCCCGCTGGGCCAACGCCTTCACCTCGGGCCTTGAACTGCGCCTCCAGCTTCTTGGCATGGCCATATGACAGCGCCTTGTGCTTGCTGGCATTGGCCTTGAGCTTGGTGCCGTCCAGGGCGATGGTACCCAGCTTGAGCAGTTTCATCTCGCGGGCCAGCAGCACCTGGACGAACAGCTGCTCCAGTTCCGGCAGGAAGCGCCGCCGGAAGGTGGCCAGCGTGTCGTGATCGGGATGGGTGTTGGCGGCCAGATAGCGGAACGCCACCGAGTCATAGGGGGGCTCGTTCGATCTTGCGGCTGGAATACACCCCGGTGGCATAGCCGTAGACCAACAACCCCAGCAACACGGCGGGGTGATGCGCCTTGTGTCCCCGGCCGGCGTACCGCCGCGTCAGCGCCGAGAGGTCCAACTGCTCGACGACGTCCACGACGAAGCGCGCCAGGTGGTCATCGGGCAACCATTCATCCCCGGCGTTCGAGATGGATAGTGTGGATTCATAGCTCACCGGCCACACCATGTGCGCATGCCAGCGGCTAAGGTGCGATGCTGCTATAAACTTGGCTTTCTTGTGACCGTGCAGTGGCACACATCGCCATCGATACTATCAATGCGAACAACAAGCGGGCGATCCTCGGCAGCATCTTCTTTAAAGGGAAGCCAGGTATTCGAATCGAGCGGCCGCACATACACCTTTCCCACCTCAGGCCCCTCCACTTGATCCGCGCCAATCTCTGTTTTCATGCCAACGTCGAGATAACTTATATCTTGCATGGGCTTCTCCTGTGTCAAAGAACACAGAGTAGCACCTGTGCATACTCATGCCGTAATGCGCTATGACCCAATCGTGACTCCAAATCCTGTTGCGGCGTGAGCGCGGTAGACTATTTTTATCCGGTCCCTTAACTTAAGTTATTTCCTAGGCGGTACTGGGTTGGCAATCTATTTGTACTGAGCCAGGGAGGCTCATCAGGGAAGGACGAGTCAGGATGACTTAAGCTCAAGGATGCGCAGGCAGGAAGCCTACGATGGAATACAAGGAAGGGAAGACACAGCCCGACCACTGGCCGGGCTTCTTTGTATCTCGCTTCTCACTTCACCCGCACGACTGGCAGCTCATCCCACCTGGTGGTGTACCGCGGCGAGCGATGCGCGCAGTGCAACTCCCATGCATTTCCTTTCCTCGGCATTCCCCGCCGCACTGTATTCTTGCCGTGCTCCTTGTTGAGATTGTCCAGCGTTGCCATTAATCGTTCGTTGCGTTCGCGCTTCTCATCGCTCAGGGATCAGCCAGCAGGCCCAGCTGCTCGTTATCGTGGTCGCAGAGGTCTATCAGCACCACGCCACATTTCTGGTGCCGGATTCCCGCTTTGTATATCCGTCCCAGCCGGGCTGTTGCGGCTTTGATTATTTTCCGGCTGCCGACCAGGCATTGAAGCGCTTATTTTTAGTGCTCTTACAGCAGTTCCAATTCTTTGCCCAGAATATTCTCAGCCGTTTTGATGCCCAACGCCTGGGCCGTGCCTTTCAGAACCTCTTGTGAAGCCAGGAAGGCTTCGCGTGGATTGCGGGCTCGAATATGTTCCATCACCAGGCGATGACGCTCAAGGCTGTCTTCAGGATCTGTCGCATTGATATTGGACTCCGACACCAGCAGATAGATGGAGGGTCGTAAGATATGCGAGAGCTGTGACCAGACGATATTATGAGTTGCCTTGAAAATAGCGACGTGAAAGGCCAAGTCGTAATCGCTGTGCAATTTACGCTCCGCCGCACAGCTTGCATTACGTAGATTTTCTCCCATCCCCTCAAAGGCTTCTTCGATAGCCACGAGATCACGCGCCTTAGCGCGTCTAGCTGCCGTCATAGCCACGTAAGGCTCGACATCCAATCGAAATGCCAGAATTTCTTGTTGAATTCTGGGGTTGGGAGAAGCATGGCGCGTTATCCAATTGGTCACGACGGGATCGAGGATATTCCACTCCTCATAATCTCTTACCTTGGAGCCATGCCCGGAAATCCGTTCGATAATGCCAAGATCCACTAATTGCCGAAGATCACTACGGACAGCGGAACGGTTGATGGAAAACTGTTCACAAAGATCGATTTCCTTGGGGACAAAATCGCCGGGCTGATAATGTCCGGAAAAAATATTTTCTGCCAGGTAATCGGCAACGCTAGGACGTCGGGGAGTCTTGAGTGGCTTTGCTGTCACGAGTCTTTTCCTAGAAAAGAATTTCACCATAGCTTGAAGTATGTTTAACATAATAGCAATTATGCTTAATACTTAGGATCACTTCCACTTACATCTCGGCAACTCATGAAAGCTCTTTGAGCAATACCTTGGATTTTCGCGCCTGGTTATAAGTGTCGCGTTTGAGTGGCGGGAGCTCTTCGAGGGTGGCCGGGCGAAAGCCATGCTCGACGAACCAGTGAGCCGTGTGAGTGGTCAGCACGAACAAGCTGCTTATGTTGTGTTTACAGGCACGGCGCTCCAAGGCTTCCACCAGCCTTTCACCACGTTCGCCACCTCGATAACTGCTGTGAACCGCCACGCAGGCAAGCTCGGCAATATCACTTTGCGGAAACTCGTGCAGTGCCGCGCAGCCGATCACCATACCGTCACGCTCGATCACCACATAATCGTCGATTTCATGCTCCAGGCGCTCGCGGGAACGTGCTACCAGCATGCCACGGCGCTCCAGCGGCTCGAGGAGATCAAGCAGCCCTGCGATATCGTTCAGGGTGGCAGGGCGCAACTGCTCATAGCGATGCTGGGTGATCATGGTGCCCACGCCATCGCGGGTGAACAGTTCTCCCAGCAGGGCGTCGTGATTGTGCCAGGAAAGCAGGTGCGTGCGGGCCACGCCTTGGCGTGATGCATTACAGGCAGCCTGCAAGTGACGCCTCAATTCACTGTCGGTTTGGGCATACTCAAGGCGGGGTTCGGCCTCCGCCGGGGTCAGCTGGCGTAACAAGGCCCCCGCTTCATCGCGCAAGCCTTCGGATTCCCCCAGCAAAATCAATTTATCGGCATTCAGTGCCACCGCTGTCTGCTGGGCGACTTCCGAGGCATCCAGATCAAACACTTCGCCGGTGCTGGAAAATCCCAGCGGCGAGAGCAACACCAGCGAGCCCTTGTCCAGTAGCCCCTGAATGGCACCACCCCGCACCCGGCGCACTTCACCGCTGTGGTCGAAATCCACGCCATCCCGGACCCCCAGCGGCTTGGCCATGACCAGATTGCCCGAGACCACGGTCAATTCCACGCCATGCAGCGGTGTACTCGGCAAACCCAGCGATAGCCGCGCTTCCAACCACAGGCGTTGATGCGCCGCGACTTGCTCGACCTGAGCCATGACCGTGGAATCGGCTACCCAGCGGCCGTCATGACGTGTGGGAACGATGCCCGCTGTCATTAGCGCCTGTTGAACCTGGGGACGAATACCGAACACCACCACCAGGCGTACGCCCAGGGTATGCAACAGGGCGAGGTCCTGAATCAGTTGTTCGCCGCGACCGGATGCCATGGCTTCACCTTCGACGAGGATCACGAAGGTTCGTCCACGGTGCGCATTGATATAGGGCGATGCGTTACGGAACCAGTCAACGAAAGGGAAACGCGTATCCAAGGGCCGCTCTCCGGCAGCAGGTGAAAGACAATATCCGCCCCTACTTTACCAGACCCACAAAAACGGCGGCACCACTGTCGTGATACCGCCGCTTTTTCGTTACGTCTTTCTAGCCGTGATAAGTCAACTTCAGCCGAAAATGGCCTTGAAAATAAAGAAGAAGACAATCGCCAAACCAGCACCGGCCGGCAAGGTAATCAACCATGACATGACGATGGTGCCGATCACACGCAAATTAAGCGCTGCCATACCCCGTGCCAAGCCGACACCTAAGATTGCGCCGACCAGCGTATGCGTGGTGGAAATCGGCAGGCCGGTACCCGATGCCAGTACCACGGTAGTAGCAGCAGCAAGTGTTGCAGCAAAACCCCGGCTGGGGGTCAGCTCGGTAATCCCGGTACCCACAGTTGCAATGACCTTGTGGCCGTAAGTAACCAGCCCGACCACGATACCGCCACCGCCCAGCACCAGCACCCACCAGGGCACCAAGGCAGCACTTTCGATGACACCGTCACTCTGTACCACGCTGATGACCGCTGCCAGCGGGCCTACGGCATTGGCCACGTCGTTGGAGCCATGGGCAAACGCCATGGCACAGGCGGTAAAGATCATCAGAACGCCGAATACACGCTCGACATTGGCATAGCCGAAGTGATCTTCGGCGTCTTTCACATACGTCACCCGGCGTTCCATGAGGATACCCAGGCCCATGATCAACAGCCCCACCCCAAGGGAGAGCAGGAAGCTCTGACCGAAACTGAAGTCGAGCCCGACGTGCTTGAGCCCCTTGGTCATGGTCACCATGGAAATGATGAACCCTACCAGGAACACATAGACAGGTACGTAGCGCTTGGCCGCCGCAAAGGGGTCATGGTTTTCAAAGATCAAATGATGCACGGACTTGAACAATAGAAAGCCCAGGGAACCAGCCAATAGCGGTGACACCACCCAGCTGGCGGCAATCATGCTGACTCCGCCCCAGTCGATGGTATGGGCTCCAAGACCTACCAGCGCAAAGCCTACAATAGCCCCCACGATCGAATGCGTGGTGGAAACCGGCCAGCCTTTCATGGAAGCGATCAGCAGCCAGGTAGCCGCTGCCAAAAGCGCTGCCAGCATGCCGTAGACCAACAACTGGGGGTCGTCCTTGAGCAAGGCAGGATCAACGATACCCTTGCGCACGGTATCGGTAACTTCCCCCCCGGCCAACCAGGCCCCTAGAAACTCGAACACCACGGCAATGATGATTGCCTGCTTGATGGTGATCGCTTTTGACCCCACCGAGGTGCCCATGGCATTGGCGACATCGTTGGCCCCCACACCCCACGCCATGAAGAAGCCGAATAGACAGGCTAGAATGATGAATACTTCACTGTACTGAGTAATGATCAGCATAAAGGCCCCTTAGCGCGCTGTCAGAATCTGTAACCGACTACCCACGCGCTCGGCGCGGTCGGATAGCTCACCCACCCAATCGATGATCTTGTACAGAAAAACCACATCCACCGGGGGCAATTCGCTTTCCAGTTCGAACAGCAAACGACGAATCGCCACTTGCTGGCCATCCGCTTGATGTTCCAGGGTATGCAGCTCACGAATCATGTTCTGCATGACATCCGAGACATTGCGGCCGAAGCCGGATTCAAGCAGGTCCTTGAGTTCTTCCAGCGCTTGACGCGCCTGGGCCACGCAAGCCACCGAGGTACGCATGTAATCGCGCATCGGGTCGGCCAATGCATCGGGCACCCGCATCTTGCGTCCCAGCATGATGCCGGTAATATCGCGCACCTTGTTGGCTATCTTGTCCTGTACGCTGATCAGGTCGAGCAGATCCGAGCGCGATACCGGCAAGAACATGGTACTGGGCAGATTCAAGCGCAGGTCGGTCTTGAGCTCGTCAGCCTCGTGTTCGAGGCGCGTGACATTCTCACGCAGTTCATTGGCGGTGTCCCAATCCTCCTGCAAGGATGCTTCAAAAAACGGCAGAAGTTGATCGGCACATTCATTGGCCTTGACGATGTGGGCCAGCAGCGGCTGAAATGGCGAGCGGCCGAACATCGCGGAAAAAGGGTTGGTGGTTACCATAATGCCTTTAAGCCTGTTTTCGGGGGAGCCTGGAAATGGCGGCGCCAGTATAAAGACTGCATACCGTGCCGTCATGAAAAGTTCATAATGTCATCAAAAATTCATCAAAACATCATGCAACCGAGGTAGCAGCATGGCAAAAGATAGCCGAAACACTCGGGAAGTCGAATTGAAACTGGCATTGACCGAAGACGGCCCCGAGGCACTCGCCACGCATGCCCTGCTGGCTTCTCTGCCTTGCCGCCGGCAACAGCTGATCAATATCTATTTCGACACTCCGGAAGGCGTCCTGGAAAATGCCCGCATGGCATTGCGCCTGCGCCAGGTGGACGGCCGCACCCTGCAAACATTGAAAACCGCAGGCCAGGGCGGCGGCGGCATGTCCGAACGCGGCGAGTGGGAATGGGAAGTACCCGCCGGCCAGCTTGATCTTGACGGTCTGAGTGCGCTTCCTGTGATGCACGACTGGAAAAGCGCGGCACTTGAGCGGCTTGCCCCCCGCCTACAGACAAATTTCAACCGTACCACCTGGCAGCTCGATGCGTCGGGAAGCTCTATGGAAGTGGCACTCGATCAGGGTGAAATTCGTGCCGGCTCCCACCGCGCCAGCATCCGCGAGGCAGAACTCGAACTTGTCAAAGGCGATCCCCAGGCACTTTGGGCGGTCGCGTTTTCCCTGGCTGAAACCATCAGGTTACGTCCCGCCGACATGAGCAAGGCCGCCCGAGGCAACGCCCTCTTGCAGCGGCATTGGGCATTGCCGGAGGCAGAGACTCCCGCTCAATGGTTGCAGCGTGCCATTGTGGCATTGGATGCTTATCACGACAGCACGGATGGCTATTTTCTCCAGGCAGCCCATGAAGCCTTGCGGGAATTGGCACACCATCAGGCGCTACACTGCGAAGAGCGGCTATTGGCCGAACGCTTGATCTCGCAACTCGACGACAATGGGGAGTTTGCTGCGGCATTTGGCCAGGCGGCACTGACGCTCTCGCGTCACATGGCGTTCAAAACCACGCCTACCTGAAAAAGCTGGCCGAAGCATCATTTCAGCCACCCGCATTTACACACAGGAAAACAGCATGGAGTCTGGATTAAAACCGGCTAGCGTAGGGATTCGCAAGCGTCTGTTTCAGATCATTTTTGAGTCCGATACTCCCCTTGCCAAGGGTTTTGATATCGCCCTGATTGTCGCCATCATGATAAGCGTCATGGTGGTCATCCTGGATAGCGTCACTGCTCTTCATTTGCGCTTCGGTAGTTTTTTTTACTATCTCGACTGGATGCTGACGCTGCTGTTCACCGTGGAAATCGCGCTGCGAATTTACTGCCTAGAGCGGCCCTGGCTATACCTGAAAAGCTTTTACGGCATCGTGGATATCATCGCGGTGCTTCCCACCTGGTTGGCGCTACTGTTCCCCGGGGTTCAGGTTCTCGTGCTGGTTCGCATGCTGCGAATACTGCGGATATTTCGCATACTCGGTTTGATTACCTTTGTCGGCGAGGCCCAGTTGCTGCTGGATGCGCTGAGGCGCAGCCTACGGCAGATACTGCTGTTCTTCTGCAGCATTTTCATGCTGGTGACATTGTTCGCCTCGCTGATGTTCCTGATCGAATCGCCTGAAGCGGGCTTCACCAGCATTCCCAAGTCCATCTACTGGGCAATCGTCAGCCTGACCACGGTAGGCTATGGGGATATCGTCCCCGCCACCTCGTTAGGCCAGACGATCACGGTGGTGCTGATGCTCATCGGCTACTCGATCATCGCCGTGCCCACCGGGGTGTTTTCCGCGCAAGTCATTCGTTCGATCCGCGAGGAACGCTATTCCAATGAAGCCTGCCCCGGCTGCGGCTATGACCGCCATGAGAAGAAAGCCCGTTATTGCTTGCGATGCGGCACTTGGCTGGATGAAACCACCGAAGATCCTCGCAAGCACTCATAGGCAATCCGCACAGAAGCATTAACTTCATCCCCTGAGTCCAAGCAATAATCGCGGCAAGCAACCGACAGTCTGTTACTGACGCCAGAACATCGGCGTTAACAGCACTAGGACGGTCAAGATTTCCAGCCTGCCCATCAGCATACCGACGCACAGGAGCCATTTGGCGGCATCGGGCAAGGTAGCGAAGTTACCTGAAGGACCGATGATATTACCCAGCCCCGGACCCACGTTAGCCACTGCGGTGGCGGCACCGGACAGTGCCGTGGTGAAATCCAGCCCCATCAAGGCCAAGCCGAGGGCCAAGCCTGCAACGGTCAAGAAAAAGAAGAACGAAAAAGCCACCACGCCGCGGGTTATTTCATCCGTCAGGGAATAGCTGTTGTAACGTGCGGAGAACACGCCGCTGGCGTGCACCAAAAAACGTAGCTGGTTTCTCAGCATGATGGCCGCCACCTGGAAACGAAATATCTTCATGCCGCCACTGGTAGACCCACTGCAACCACCAACGAAGGTAAGATAAAAGAAGGCGACAAAGGCCAGAGGCCCCCAGGCGCTGTAATCGTCCGAGGCATAGCCGGTGGTGGAGACCACTGAGACCACGTTAAAGGTGACGTGCGTCAAAGCCTCGAAAGGGGCGATGCCATTCCAGATCCGCCAAGTGGTCAAGCCTAACGTTACCAACAACAGCAGCAATAATAGCCCCCGTACTTGCTGGTCCTTCACCAGCGACATGGGTGAACCCCGCAAAAAGCGGATATAAAGCACGAAAGGCAAGGCTCCTGTAAGCATGAAAAAGCTACCCATCCACATCAAATGCGGTTGGTCTCGATAAAACCCGAAAGAAGCATCGGAGTTGGCAAACCCTCCGGTTGCAAGCGAGGTCATGGCATGGACGACCGAATCCAGCATCGTCATGCCTCCCAGCCGATAAGCCACGATGGCCATCAGGGTGAAGCCGCAATAGATACCCAAGGTAGCCTTGGCAATACCCCCCGTGCGCGGCATCACTTTATCGGACCAATCCGAAGATTCGGTATGGAACAGCCGCATACCACCCACTTTCAGAAAGGGCAGAATGGCGATGCCCATCACGATAATCCCGATGCCTCCCAACCACTGCATGATGCCTCGCCAAAGTTTGAGGCCATCGGAAAGGAATTCGATCCCTACGAAGATGGTGGAGCCCGTGGTGGTAATCGCGGAAACGGACTCGAAAACGGCATTGGTAAAGGAAAGCTGTGGCGCTCCCAGTATCAGCGGTAGGCTGGCGAACCCACTGATAGTGACCCAGCTGCTGGTAGTGAGCATGAACATTTGCCAAGGCTTGAGAGCAATCTGAACGCCCAGCGTAGCCAGCCAACAGAGGAGTATTGCGGCCAATATAATGAGAATTGAAATGCCAAAGGCTAACGCATCAGGGTCTTGTTCGATGACCAGCACCAACCAGGGCAACATCATGAACATGGCAAGCACTAGCCATAGCACTGCCATCACCTTGAATATCGGCGCCCATTTGACCCAATGGTTGATAATTTTCCGGGAAAAACGGCTCTGTCTCAGCATCGCCCTGCTCTGTTACGTCAGCGCTCTGTTGCCTCAGCACTGAATAGGTAAAGCATCAATTGTTAAGCCTTGAAAGGCTCAACATTTCCCCGGCCTTCACGCAGTATCTTGGGCGGCAGTTCGCGCAGATCAATCACGCTGGTGGGTTCGAGATGGCAGGCGCCACCGTCGATGATCGCATCCAGATGGGCGGCGAAACGCTCACGAATATCTTCCGGATCGGTCATGGGCAACTCTTCGCCCACCGGAATCAAGGTGACGCTCATCAAGGGTTCTCCCAGGGCCTCCAGCAAGGCATGCGTGATCCGGTGATCCGGCACCCGCACCCCGATCGAACGCCTCTTGGGATGCAACAACCGGCGCGGCACTTCGTTGGTGGCATCCAGAATGAAGGTGTAGGGCCCGGGGGTATGCGCTTTCAATAGGCGAAAAACATCATTGTTCACTTTGGCATAAGTGCCAATCTCGGAAAGATCCGAACACATCAACGTAAAGTTGTGCTTGTCATCCAGCGAGCGCAACCATTTGATCTTGTCGATGGCTTTCTTGTCGCCCAGATGGCAGCCCAAGGCATAACCCGAATCAGTGGGATAGGCCACCACACCGCCTTTGCGAATGATCTCGATGGATTGATCAATCAAGCGCTTTTGGGGGTTTTCCGGATGAATCTGGAAAAATTGGCTCATGCAGTACTCCTGTGACCTAAGGAACCAGTGTGACCGTAAGGAACTAGGCATTAAAACTCATGCCTGTCTCAGCCTAGCATAACCGAACGGCTCAGCCGGCGGCCAATGGGCCTGGCTCGGCCTGATCAAGATGCAGCAATCTTGGATGCCGCCACACAGGACGTGCTGCGGTACGTGGCACCGGGCTCATGCTTCCCGGCGCCAGGTGTCCTCCGGGAAAGTGAAAATCGCTGCCCAGTGAGGCGTAGAGTTCCCGCTCATCGAGCTGGCGCGCCAAGTCACGGGTGGCATCGGGGTTCTGATACCCACTGACCAGTTCCACCGCCTGCCCGCCGGCGGCCTTGAAAGCATCCAGCAGCAGGCCGCGCTTGCGTCGGGTCAAGCCATGGCGCATGGGATGCGCCAGCACCGCAACGCCTCCGGACGCCACGATCCAGGCCACCACCTGGGCGATTTCCGGCCAGTGAGATTTGACATCACCGCGTTTTCCGCTTCCCAGGTAACGTTTGAAGGCGGTCGCGACATCCGGCACCATTCCCGCCGCCACCAGGGCATTGGCAAAGTCAGGCCGCCCCAGTGGCCGTTCGCTGCCCGCCTGTTCACGCGCCCGGGCCAGCGCATTTTCCAGCCCCAGCTTCTCCAGACGTTCGGCAATCACTTCGCCGCGGGCGATACGCGCCAATCGCTGCTGCTCGAGCGCCTCCACCAGCGGCCCCTGCAAACCGCCGGGCAGCAAGGCCACCACATGGATATTGATGCCCTGCCAGCGACTGGACAACTCACTGGCCGGTACCAGGCAAAGGCCTGCTTCACGAGCCGCTTCACCGGCCTCGAGCACGCCATCCATGGTGTCATGGTCACTTAACGCCATATGCGTCAGGCCGCGTTCGGCGCACAGTTTGACCAGTTCCGTAGGCGAAAGCGCCCCATCGGAAGCCGTGGAATGCATGTGCAGGTCGATACAATAGCGTTGCTCGGTGGCAAACGCACAAGGTAATGGGGGCATAGGAATGACGCCGTCCGGCGAGTTTGTCAAAATAGGATGTCGTTAACGACGCGCCCGAATATGGTGCGCGCTTGCGCCCGTGTGGTCAATCACGCCGGGCTTTCCCAAGGAGTTGTCCCATGCTGTATGCCATTATCAGTGAAGATGTACCCGATAGTCTGGAAGGACGTCTCGCCGCACGACCGGATCACCTGGCTCGCCTGGAAGCCTTGCGTGATGAAGCACGCCTGGTGCTGGCCGGCCCGCACCCGGCGATTGATGCCGAAACTCCCGGTGAAGCAGGCTTCAGCGGTAGCTTGGTGATTGCCGAATTCGAAAGTCTGGAAGCGGCGCAGGCCTGGGCGGAGGTCGACCCCTACATGATTGCCGGCGTTTATGCACAGGTAACGGTGAAGCCTTTCAAGAAAGTCTTGCCCTGACCCTTCGCCCGGCCGCTTATACCCGCTTATACCCGCTTATACCCGCTTATACCCAGGATAGGCACAGTTTTCACCACCCCAGGCATTTTGGCTGGGGTTTTGCACAAACCCTGTGGAAAACTCTGTTGAAAGACGGCGGACGCTTTGTGCTAAGCCAGAGCTAGCGGCACTGTCCACTGATTGATTATTTTTTAACCTATTTTGACGACTGTCGATGATGACCAATCTCAGTCTTCATGGGCTTTGATGTTTATCACATGCCATTTCATGCGCTTGTATTTTTCTAATTAAAAAGGGTGTCGTGCGTGTCTCATCGCTTTCCCGCTCTACCGCCACTGACCCATCTGACGCCACCCCCTCTGGACTGGCAAGACGGTGCGCCCCACTCCCGCGCTTTCGACGATGTGTATTTTTCGCGCCAGGATGGACGTGCCGAAACCGAGCATGTGTTTCTGCATGCCAACCGACTGCCCGAACGCTTCGCCCAGTGGGCGGCTCCCCGCCCTTTCGTGATCGGTGAAACCGGGTTTGGTAGCGGTCTCAACATGCTGTGTGCCTGGGCCTGCTTTGAGGTGCATGCCCCGCCCGGCGCGCGGCTGCATCTGATTTCCACTGAAAAATACCCCATGAGACGCGAAGACCTTGCACAGGCACTTTCCGCCTGGCCCACGCTTGCCGACCATGCTCGGGTGTTACTCGAACAATGGCCGCCTTGCATCAGCGGCGTTCATCGGCTGTGGTTAAGCGATGCAGTCACCCTGGATTTGCACTTTGGCGATACCACCGAGCGCCTGCAGTTGCTCGACGGCCTTGTGGATGCCTGGTTTCTGGACGGTTTTGCCCCTTCCAAGAATCCCCAGATGTGGCAACCCGAGCTATTCGATGCCATGGCGGCACGTTCACGACCCGGGGCTACTTTTGCAACGTTCACCTGTGCGGGCATCGTCAAGCGTGGCCTGAAAGCGGCAGGCTTTGCCTGGCGAAAAGAGCCGGGGTTCGGGCGCAAGCGAGAAATGCTTGCCGGTGAAATCACAGTTCCGCCTGCCGACCAGCGGCGCAAGGCTACCCCCTGGTTCACTCCCCCAGCGCTTCAGGCCACGTCGCATGTCGCGGTGATCGGTGCGGGTATCGCTGGCACCAGTGTCGCCGAGGCCCTGGCTCGGCGGGGCGTCCACATCACCTTGCTGGACCGCGACGCTCCCGGCGCGGGTGGCTCGGGCAATCGCCAGGGGGCGCTTTACGTCAAGCTGGCGGCACAGACCAATCTTCAGAGCCGCTTTTATCTGGCAGGCCTGATGCATAGCCGCCGATGGCTGGCGCGCCTCGACCCCGAACAGCAGTTGTGGCGAGATTGCGGGGTGACGCAACTCGCGTTGACCGCAAAGGAAGCGCAACGCCAGGCACGTTTTGCTCGCGACCATGAATTTCCAGACACGCTAATCGAAGAGTTGAGCCCTGTTCAGGCGGGAGAGCGCATCGGCATGCAGGTGGAGGCCACAGGCGCGCTGGATTATCCACAGGCAGGCTGGGTCCGTCCCCAAGCGCTGTGCGACCACCTGGCTCAACGCCCTGGCATTCACTTTCGAAAGGCCGAGGTGGCCAGTCTGAAAGCACAGGATGAGGGCTGGTTGCTGACGCTGGAAAACGGCGAAACTCTGCAGGCGGACCAGGTAGTGATTGCCACCGCTAGCCTGGCCGACAGCTTCCACCAGACGCGTCAATTGCCGCTACAAGCGGTACGCGGACAGGTAACGCAGCTTGCCTTGCCTTCAGGCGTTGCCAATCTGAAACGTGTGGTCTGCGCGGGTGGGTATGTATCCCCGGCCTGGGAGGGAGTGCTGACCTTTGGTGCCAGTTTCATTCCCGGCGACACCCAAAACGAGCTGCGCGAGGCAGAACATCAAAGCAACCTTGAGGAACTCAAGCGTACTCTGCCCTCGTTGGTGGAGGCACTGGAAAAGGCGGGGGCAACGCTCGACCCAGCCCAGCTGACCGGCCGGGCGGCGATACGCGCCGCGAGCCCCGATAAAACCCCCTACGCCGGGCCGGTGCCGAATGCCGAGGCCTGGCAGACGGACTACGCCCTACTCAGCAAGGATGCCGGCCGGGTAGGCCGGACACCCGGGCGACACCATGCCGGCTTATGGATCAGTGCCGCGCATGGTTCGCGGGGGTTGGCCAGCGCTGCGCTGTGTGCCGAGGTGATTGCCTCACGCATGTGTGACGAGCCTCTGCCGCTTGAAGCCCCGCTGGTCGACCACTTGCACCCCGGCCGCCGCCTGATCAGCGCGCTAATTCGACGGCCGCGTCCTTGAGTCGCTGAGCCCCGAACCATATTTATATCCCCGAAGGCCTACTTGAGTTTCTGGAACCGCAATAGATTTCAATTTTGAAAGGCGAGTCTGCATGAGCCACCTTGGTGGCTTCGATGAAGTTTTCAAGATCATCGCGGATCCATTCTTGGCGCATGACCCGAAACATGGAGTTAAAGGCATGCTAATGAGGACGCCAGAATGACCAGAAAGCCATAACGAATATCGCCTAAGCAGCCAAAAATGAGCAAGGCAATCACCGCACTATTGATCTATATCAATAGTGCTCGCCTTCCTCTTCGTCGTCGGCCAGGTCGCGACCGAAGGCACGCCACTGCGCCAGCGTCATCACTTCCGTCATTTCCAGCTCCAGGTCGTGGGCGATGATCAGCTCGTTGCGCTCCAGCTGTCGCTTGAGCTCCACCACCCAGCCGGCCATGCCTTCGCCGGTATCAGTGGTGTCATAGCCTTGGCGGGTGACAAAGGTTTCAAGCAGGGCATTCAATGTCTCCGGCGGCAACATGCGCGCCGGGACTTCGATAAAGCGACTCATGATTCCTCTCCTTGCGTCACGCTGTTTTCCCACTTTCCCAGACGCGCAAGAAAGGTGGGTTCGTCGATCACCTCAACGCCCATCTGCTCTGCCTTGCTCAGTTTGCTGCCGGCGTCTTCCCCCGCCACCACGCAGGCGGTCTTTTTCGAGACACTGCCGGACACCTTGGCGCCCAAGGCTTGCAGCCGGGCCTTGCCTTCGTCGCGCGTCATGCTTTCCAAGGTACCGGTCAACACCCAGGTCTGGCCTTCCAGTGGTTGAGGGCCATGCGTCACTTGGGCTTCTTCCCAGGTGACCCCTGCTTGCAACAAGGCGTCAATGGTCTCGCGATTATACGGCTGCCGAAAGAACGTATGCACATGCGCGGCGACCACCGGACCAACATCGTCCACCGCTTCCAAGGCGGGTTTTTCGGCTTGCATCACCCCTTCAAGCGTGCCGAAATGGCGAGCTAGGTTAGCCGCGGTCGCCTCGCCTACTTCCCGGATACCCAAGGCATAGATAAAACGCGAAAGTGTGGTTCGGCGAGCATTGTCCAACGCCCTGATCAATTTGCTGGAAGATTTTTCACCCATCCGGGGCAGCGTTGCCAGTTGCTCTGCCGTCAGATGAAATAGATCCGCCGGCGTCTTCACCCAATCCCGCTCGACCAACTGCTCGATCAGCTTATCTCCCAACCCATCGATGTCGAGTGCCCGGCGGCTGGCGAAGTGCTTGAGCGCCTCCTTGCGCTGGGCCGCGCAGTAAAGCCCTCCGGAGCACCTTGCTACGGCTTCGCCTTCCAGGCGTTCGACGTCGGCTCCGCATACCGGGCAATGCGTGGGAAATTCAATCGGGCGCGCATCGTCAGGGCGCTTATCCTTATCCACCCGGATCACTTGGGGAATCACATCCCCCGCTCGCCGAATGGCCACCGTATCGCCGATCATCACCCCCAGCCGCTCAATTTCATCGGCATTATGCAGCGTGGCATTGGAGACGGTCACACCGGCGACCAATACCGGCTCCAAGCGAGCCACCGGGGTAATTGCCCCGGTACGTCCCACCTGGAACTCTACATCATTGACCACCGTGGTTTCTTCCTGGGCCGGAAACTTGTACGCCACCGCCCAGCGTGGGGCGCGAGCGACAAAACCTAACTCGCGCTGCAAACGCAAGTCATCGATCTTGATCACCACCCCATCGATATCATAGCCAAGGCGGTCACGCTTGGCCTCCAGCCGATGACAGTAATCGATCACTGCCTCAGCGCCATTAATCACTTCAAGTTCGACACTCGAGCGAAACCCCAGCTTGCCCAGACGTTGCATCAGTTGGCTATGGCGTTCGTCGCCCATGTCCGGTTCAAGCCGCGCCAGTTGATAAGGATGAAACTCCAACGGGCGAGTGGCGGTAACCTCAGGGTCGAGCTGACGCAGGCTACCGGCGGCAGCATTACGTGGGTTGGCAAATATCTTGCTGTCTCTCTCACGGGCGCGTTCGTTCAGCGCTTCGAAGCCGGCATGGCGCATGATCACTTCCCCGCGCACTTCGAGAAGTTCAGGGGTACTCTGATTTCTTAACTTGAGCGGAACCGTCTGCAAGGTGCGCAAGTTGGAAGTAATCCCTTCACCGGTACGACCATCACCACGGGTAGCCCCACTGATAAGCACACCCTTTTCATACACCAGCGATACCGCTACTCCATCGAGTTTGGGTTCACAACTAAAGCTGAGTGACTCGGCACGTATTTCCAAACGCTCGGCGACGCGCTGGGCAAAGGCTTGGATATCCTTCTCACTGAAGACGTTATCCAACGACAGCATGGGGATGGCATGTTCGACTTGCGGGAAACCTGCTGCGGGAGCAGCGCCGACACGCTGCGTGGGGGAATCGGGAGTAATCAGCTCAGGGTAGGTTGCTTCCATTTTTTTCAGACGCTGCATCATGCGATCGTAGTCGGCGTCGCTGAGCGTGGGGTCATCCAGTACGTAATAACGGTAATTGGCTTCATCGAGTTCGGCACGCAGCTGCGCCACTTCATCAAGCGTCTTGGAGTCAGGCTGGCTCATCGGGCAATCCAAATCTGGCGGTTATAACGGCAACGCCAACAGCCGTCATCTATTCAAGATGACGGCTGTTGGCGAAGTAAAGATCAATGAGCCTGGAGTTGACGATTCAGGCGATGGCGGCGCTCGAATTCATGCACACGTTGCCGGGCAAACTCGATGGTTTGCGCGGTCATGACGCTGTGATTTTCATCCTTCAACTCCCCACCCATATGACGCACCACGACCATCGCGGTTTCCACCATGGCTTCGAAGGCAGCGGAACTATTATCGGCACCCGGCAAAGGCATCAACAGCGTAATACCTGGCGTCGTAAAGTCGCTCATGGCTTCAATCGGGAAAGTGCCCGGTTTGACCATGTTCACCATGGAAAACTGCAATTCGCTGTCGGGACTTTCGGTTTCGAAACGATGGAAAATACCCATTTCACTGCTGTAGCGCAGACCGCATGCCAGCATGAGGTCAAGCAACCTGCCGCCGGAGAAACCTTCTTCGTCCCGTGAAATGATGCTGATGACCACGACTTCCTCGGCATTGGTCAACGTTTCCTTAGCGTGAGCACCACCGACGTCGTTGCGCAGGGCCTTTTCCATCGCAGGATGAACGTATTCGTGATTATCGGTTGAATAATCGTCTTCGTAAATATTTTGCTCACGTTCTTCTTGGAAGGCCTGTTCTTGAGCTCGTTCTTGAGCTTCCTGGGCCTTTTCCTGCTCAATACGCAGCCGTTGGGCCTGGGCAGCGGCCTCTGCTTCGCGGTGTTGCTCAGCTTCAAGCGCCTTACGCTCGGCCAACGCAGCAGCGCGACGTGCCTTTTCTGCCTTGCGCTCTTGCTTGGCTTCACGCCGTTGGGCCAAGCGCTCCTTGAACGAGCGGCCCAGGCCTTCGAAATCGACCAGACGGTAACGATCTTCCTCTTCGTACTCCTGGTCTTCTTCCAGTTCTGCCTGCATCGGGGAAGTTCCCCTGTCATTACCGGCAGTGTTGCCACGCAGCTGGCGACGACTGGATGAGGGCGATGACGCTAGCGGTTCGCTTTGCTGCTCGGTTGATGGATTTTTTCCCAAATCGGCCTGATCGACTTCAGGCTCGGCTTTCCATATATCTTGTGCCGTCGGGTTAACATTGGGCGTAGGCTGCTCTTCCCGCCCCAATGCTGAAATATGCGGTTCGCGGCGCGGTTCGCTAGACGGCGCATCAAAGGGGCTATTTCCTCTATGTACTTTATGACTTCTGTCTGCCTGGCTAGCACTTGTCTTGTCAGTACTCTCTGCCTTCTTCTCACTCTCTGCCTTCTTCGCGCTGAAGGAGCGACGGAATTCCGAGAGTACTTTTGAAGGTCCAGGATGATCTTGACGTTTGAGCTTGGGCTTTTCTTCCCCGACACCGTAATCCGCCGAGCGAATCACGCGCGCGCCACCGTTGGGCAGCTCCCAATTAATTTCCGCCTCGCGGGCCGCCTCTTCCGGATCGGCATCTGATGCCGCCGAACTCGTAGAATTCGTAGGGTTGTCTTCCGCCTGGTCCAGGCGAGGGACACGACGCTGCCGCTGTAAACGCCGTACGCCGTCTATGACGATCAGCGTTACTAATGCCAGCCCCAGAATGATAAGCCACTCTCTTAATTCCATGTTGAAAATTCCATGGGTCGTCTTGCCTGTTGCTAAGTCACCGTGCCTGAATAAATACTGCCCGCAAGCATAGCGCGATTGCTACAAAAAGAGCCAATTTTCACCAGTTTTCTTATTCTATCACTGCTTAATTGATACTTTTGACTGTCAACTAACACTTTAGAGTTTAGCCAAAAATAGCGCGGCGTCATGCAAAAAATTGAACTTCTTCCTATTAACATGCCGTTAGCTACTTGCTAGATGCTAGCGTCAGCCAAGGCAGCTGCTTCTTCCACTCCAACAGAGACAAGTCTAGACACGCCAGGTTCCTGCATTGTTACCCCCATTAAACGTTCGGCGGCTTCCATGGCAATCTTGTTGTGAGTGATATAGATGAATTGGACGCTTTCCGACATTTCCTTGACGAGTTTGGCATAACGACCGACGTTTGCATCATCGAGGGGCGCATCCACTTCGTCCAGCATACAGAACGGTGCCGGATTCAATTGAAAGATAGCAAACACCAGGGAAAGCGCCGTCAACGCTTTTTCTCCCCCTGAAAGCAGATGGATCGTGCTGTTTTTCTTGCCCGGAGGTCGTGCCATGATCGCCACCCCGGTTTCCAGAAGGTCATCGCCGGTCAAGGTCAACCAGGCGGCGCCACCCCCGAAAACACGCGGAAACAGGACTTGCAGCCCTTCATTGACTTGATCGAAGGTGGCTCGGAAGCGTAGCCGTGTTTCCTGATCGATACGCCGGATGGCACGCTCCAGCGTCTCCAGCGCTTCGCTAAGTTCCTGATGCTGGGCCTCCAGGTAATTGCGCCGCTCGGCTTGTTGTTCGTACTCCTCGATCGCCGCCAGGTTGATCGCTCCCAATCGGCGGATTTTTTCAGTAGTCGTTTCTAGCTGCTGTTGCCAAGCCGTTTCAGTGGCATCAACCGCCAGGCCCTCGCTCAGTACCTGGGCATCGTGGCCCAGCTCGGCCAGCTGCTCTTCCTGGGCGGCGGCCTTGAGAGAAAGTGCCTGAACATCCATGCGTCGCTGCTGAAGGTGTTCGCGACTTTGCTCCAGGCTTCGCTCATGTTGTTGGCGGGCCTGCTCATCCGCACGCAACTGTTCGGCCAACGCCTGGGACTGCTGACGCACTTGATTGAGGCCCTGCTCTTCCCGGGCGCGGCGCTCCAAAAGCTCATCGAGTTCTTCACGCCCCAGTTCATCCGGCTCGATCAGGGCTTCGCGCATTTCCTCAAGTTCGGCTATGCGTAACGCCAGACGCTCCTGGGTGTCATCGCTGCGGGATTGCTGAGCCAGCAGGCCGTCACGCTCGGTCATCAAACGCTGAGTTTCCAATGCAAGGGCTTGCTGCTGGTCTTTCAGAGGGGCATGACGCTCGCGCAAAAGACCGAGTCGCTCACGCGCCGCCTGCCTGGCCTGCTCAGCTTGTTCACGAGCCAAAGCAGCCTCTTCCAGGCGGATCATGGCCTGGTCCCATTGCTCGCGCTGTTCGTCCAGGGTCAGTTCGAGTTCGGCGGCATCCGCTTGCAACTGGGTAAGCTCCTCGTCCAGCTCCCTGCCACGGCTTTTCAGATGCATCAGCCGATTGGAAAGTTCGCGTTCCTGGAGCGCCAGGCGTTGATGGTCGGTGGCATGGTCGCGCTCTTCCTGAGCCAGGGTATCGAGGGATTGCTCCACCTCATGCAAGCGTTCACTTTCTTCCAGTCGCTTGCTTTCACAGGCTTCCAGTTGTGTCAGGCTATGTTCTAACTGCTGTTGCGTGTCCGCGTAGCGGCGACGGGTGACCAGCAGGGCATCCACCCCCTCGCCTTCACCCTGGCGGCATAGCCAGCCGTTGCCACACCACACACCATCCCGGCTAAGCACGCTATGCCGTTCAGATGAGTGGTCGGGCAATCGAGCGGCCATGGCCAATGCCTCTGCGGCGCTGTCGACACAGTGAATCCGGCTCAGCCAGTCGCTCAGGGCCCCCGCTCCTGAAACGAGTGCGGCCAAGGACGCCGCAGAAGCCTCACCGCTTTGCGCCACATCGACCAACTGCCAGTCCGCCGCTACCTGGCTATCCAATAAACTCAGTTGTTGCGTACCGACCAGCCGGGCGTTCAACCAAGGCGCCAGCACCCAGGAAACGACCCGCTCCCAGCCGTCTGCCACGTCCAGGGTTTCGCCCAGGCGAGGCGCATTTTCCAGCCCCCGCTGCTTGAGTGCCTCGCTCAGTTGAGGGTCGTGATCGGCCAGGGCGACATCAAGCAATGCCTGAAGTGATGCCAGTTCTCCCTGGCATTGACTGACCTTGTCGCGACAGAGGTCACGCTCTTGCTCGAGGCGCTGCTGGGCGTCGCGACGTTCGGTACGCGCCTGCTGCAATGTTTCACGACGCGCGGCAAACGCCCGGGTCTGGTCTTCGGCGATCGCCAGGCGTTCCAGCGCTTGCTGGTGGGCTATCTCAAGCTCCTCGAAGCTTTCCAGTTCGCTGCGCTGTTGATGGCGACGCTGAATATCCGCTTGATGGCGTGTGATACGGCTTTCCAGGTCACGTAGCTGGTCCTGGCGCCGCTCGGCATCACGGCTAGCCTGTTGCCAGCCGGCGTTGGCTTCCTCCCAGGCCTGCTCAGCGGCCCTGGCCGCGGGCTCACACTGTTGCTGGGTTTCCTCTATATCGCCGAGCTGCTCTTCCAGCGCCGCCTGTTCCGGCGCAAGCTCAGCCAGGCGTTGGGTAATCGTCTCCAGACGCTCAGCATCGCCGGCATGAATCTGGCGCTGCTCTACCTGTTCCTTGACCGCAGCGGCTATATCACTGGCCAACTGGGCATCCCGGCTGCGTCGGTGGGCACTATCCTGTTCCAGGCGGGCAATGGCGGTGGTGGTTTCGAAAAAGCGCTGTTGATGACGATCCAGGTCTTCGGCCAGACGGTCATGCGCCAGACGGGCTTGCTCAAGGCGACTTTCACATTGCCTGACCCCCAGCACATCACGCTCGACGGCGGTTTCGAGCTCGTTGACGCGATTTTCCTGGGCAGTTTGCTCGGCACGCAACGTACGTCCACGCAAAAGCGCCAGCTCTCCCTTGAGCCGGTATTCCTGCTGTTTCAGATCTCGGTAACGTTGAGCGGCCTCCGCCTGACGCTTCAAGCGATCGAGCTGCTTGTCGAGCTCTTCGCGAATGTCATCCAAGCGTTCCAGGTTTTCCTGGGTGCGGCGCATGCGGTTTTCGGTTTCTCGCCGACGCTCCTTGTACTTGGATATTCCCGCGGCTTCTTCGAGGGTAGCACGCAAGTCATCCGGGCGAGCCTCGATCAGGCGTGAAATCATGCCTTGACCAATAATCGCGTAGGAGCGCGGGCCAAGACCGGTGCCCATGAATAGGTCGGCGATATCGCGCCGTCGACATTTCTGACCGTTGAAGAAATAGCTCGACTGGCCGTCTCGGGTTACCAGTCGCTTGACCGCAATTTCGGCATATTGGGCGTAGAGCCCGCCCATGCTTCCGTCGCGGTTGTCAAAGCGCAGTTCGATGGCGGCCTGGCCCACCGGCTTGCGTCCGGAGGCGCCATTAAAAATGACATCGGCCATGGATTCGCCGCGCAAGGTCTTGGCGGAAGACTCACCCATGACCCAGCGCACCGCATCGATGATATTGGACTTGCCGCAGCCATTGGGTCCGACGATGGCGGTCATATTGCCATCGAAGGGTACCGTCACCGGGTCAACGAACGATTTGAAGCCAGCCAACCGAATCGAGATCAAACGCATCGATTAAACCCGGCCGGTGCATCGGTCAATGCTTTATTCAAAGACACGGTCGATAACGACCTCTACCGGTTCAGCATCGCTCTCACCCACGTGGACGTTATCCAATTGGCCGAACAGGTCTCCCGGTTGTGGCATGGCCTGGCCTGAAGGTGATACGCGCACCATCAGGCGTGCCTGATCGACCATGGAAAGCGTTGCCTGCGGCGACATCGCGACGTTGTCATTGAGCACCACGGTCATGGGAAGCTCACCCACCACCGCGCGTACCACGGCCAGTGGCGGCAGCTCCCCTTCCAGGTCCCGCGCCGTCACGAACACGGTGGCATCGTCTTCAACCTGGCCAACCAAGGTCTCATCCAGCGTGACACGCACCTGAATTCCCGGTCCGTCGGCTGCAGAGGTTGCCACTGTTTCCGGTTCGACACCCAAGCGTTGCTGAGCCACCCGAATTCCCTCGCGCAGCGACTCGGCGGTTTCAGCATCCTGAACGTTGGCCACCGCACGACGCCAGTGACCAATGGCCTGTTCATAAGCACCACGCTCAAAAGCTTCGATACCCAACATGCCCAGCACGGTGGGCTGGCGCGGATCCTGCTCCAGCGTTTCATCGACCAATGCCTGCACCTCGGCGGTCAATTCACGTCCGGCCATGAAAAAACGAATCTGGGCCAATTGCGCCAGCAAAGGAGGGATACGCCCTTCGAGTTCGATCAAGCGCTCCAGCGCATCCACTGCCTCGGGCACCTTGCCGGAATCGCGGTACAACGGAAACAAGCTCGACCAGACATTAGGGTTGTCGGGTTGCCGCTCGGCCTGTTCTTCCAGACGCTCGATATACATGCTCAGCGACCCCTCGGGATGGCTCTGCACTTCCTGCTGCACGGCATAGAGGGCCAGGTCACCTTCTGCGCCTTCCTGCTGATAGCCGATCACCGCGGCGATCACTACCACCAGCATGGCGAGAGGCACCAACAAGCGCCCGGAAGAAGGCGATTTGAGCGGGCGGCGCTGATCGTTGGCAGTATCTTCGAGCAGGCTACGCTCAAGTTCCAGACGATCTTCATCGAAACGTGCCTGGTCGATATCACCCCGCGCCAGTGCCGCCTCGAGCGATTCTACTCGACGTCTGAAAATCGCCACGTTCTGTTCCGCAGAAGTGTCATTGGCTTCAAAATCTTGCTGGGCGTCGTGCCACTCGCGGGCTTGGCGCAACGGCGAGACCAACAACCACAAGGCCGGCAACAGCAATATAGCGAAAGCGATCCAGAGCAGCGTCATTTAGGCCTCTTACGGTTGATAAGGTCATTTAAGCGGGCGCGCTCTTCCGGACTCAGCGCTCGGGCCGCGGCATTGCGTCGGCTACGCACCATTAACACCACCAGCAGCAAGCCGGCCAGCGTCAGCGCAATAGGGGTGCCCCAGAGGAGATAGGTACGATTTTCCAGACGCGGATTATAAAGGATGTATTCGCCGAAACGTTGCACCATATGATCGACGATCTCGATGTCCGCACGCCCGTCTTGCAGCAATACATACACTCGCTGACGCATATCGGCGGAAATCGGCGCATCCGAGTCATCAATCGCCTGATTTTCGCATAACGGGCAACGCATGGAGCCGGTCAAGTCACGGTAACGCTGCTCCATCACCGGATCATCGAACTCACGAATTTCGATGCCGGCCGCCATCGCAACGCTACTATTTCCCAGTAGCATCAGCGCCATTGCCAATGCGGTCGCCAATCCCAGGAACGGGCGGATCATTGCCATTTTTCCACCTCCGGTAAAATCGTGTCGCGCACATCCGTCGGAGAGATATAGCCGGTATGGTGGTAGCGAATCACGCCATCACGATCGACTAGAAAGGTTTCCGGCGCCCCATAGACTCCCAGTTCGAACCCTAGGTCTCCCTCGGGATCGAAGATATTGACTTCAAAAGGATTGCCGAATTCATCAAGAAACTGCAGCCCCTTTTCACGGGTATCTCGGTAATTGATCCCCACCATGCGAATGCCTTGTTCGGCAAGGCTCAGAAGCTGCGGCATTTCCTGCTTACAGGCGGGACACCACTCGCCCCATACATTGACCAACGTCACCTCACCTTCGAGCAGCGAAGTATCCACGCGTCTTTCCGGCTCTTCCAGAGTTGCCAGATCGAAGGCGGGAAAATCACGTGCCATCAACGCTGAATCGCGATGCGAAGGATCCAGTGCCAAGCCCCGATAGAAGAAAAGCGCCAGCAACAGGAAACCTACCAGCGGTAACAGCAACAACAAACGACGCTTCATGCGGTGGCCTCCCGAGAGGGGGTTTGGATCTGTCCGGGCTGCGTCTCACGTCGGCCCGCCAAGCGCCGATAACGCTTGTCGGCAATCGCCATGATGCCACCTGAAGCCATCAACAGAGCCCCCAGCCATAACCAGCGCACGAAGGGCTTGTACTGCACACGCATGGCCCAGCTGCCATCCCCCAGGTCTTCCCCCATGGCGACATAAAGGTCACGGAACAAGCCAGGGCGCAGCGCGACCTGGGTCATCGGCATACCGGTGGCGATATACAGGCGCTTTTCCGGATTCATGGTAAAGCTGCGTCCATTCTCGCCACGCTGTACCTGCAGCGTTGAGGTATCGGCCAGGAAGTTGGGTCCGCGGCGGCTGCCCAGCTTGGTCATGGTGAACTGATAACCCGCTACTTCGACCGTTTCCCCGGGGGTCATGCGCACATTGCGTTCTATAGTGTAGTTGGAAACCACCGTGACCCCAATGATGGTAACCGCGACACCCAAATGTCCTAACACCATGCCCCAGTACGCCAGCGACAACTTGCGCAGCCCGCCGAAAAATGAGCTGGCGTTACGTGTCTTGTCGAACATGTCACGCAGCATGGGCAGCACGATCCACAGCGCCGAGACGATGCCCAGCGACACCCAGAGATTCCAGCTGCCGCCATATACCAATGGCGCCAATATCCCGATGGCCAGTGCGGCCACCCCTGACATCCATAGCTTGCGAGCCAATGCCGAGGCCGACATGCGCTTCCAGCGTGAAGACGGCCCAAGCCCCATGAAGACACACATGATCACGGTCAAGGGGACGAACAGGGAGTTGAAGTAAGGCGGACCCACGCTGATCTTGCCCAGCCCCAAGGAATCCAGAATCAAGGGGTAGATGGTTCCCAGCAACACCGTCACCGTCATGATCACCAGCAGGATATTGTTGATCAGCAACAAGGCATCCCGCGACAACCAGCTGAAGCCCACGTTCTGGCTCACCCGTGGCGCGCGCAGAGCGAATATCAGCAGGGATAGCGCCACCGTGATGGCCAACAGAACGAGAATGAAGAAGCCGCGGGCTGGATCGTTGGCGAAGGCATGCACCGAGGTGAGAACCCCGGAGCGCACCAGGAAAGTGCCCATCAACGACAGCGAAAAGGTGGTAATCGCCAGGAGTACGGTCCAACTCTTGAACGAGCCGCGTTTTTCAGTCACCGCAAGCGAGTGTATCAGGGCGGTACCGGACAGCCAGGGTAGCAGAGAGGCATTTTCCACCGGATCCCAGAACCACCAGCCACCCCAGCCAAGCTCGTAGTAAGCCCACCAACTACCCAGCGCGATGCCGACCGTGAGAAAGGCCCAGGCCAGATTGGTCCAGGGACGTGCCCAGCGTGTCCAGGCGGCATCCAGCCGCCCTCCCAGCAATGCCGCAATGGCAAAGGCGAATACCACCGAAAAGCCCACATAACCCATATAGAGCATGGGCGGATGCACCACCAGGCCAAAATCCTGCAGTAGGGGGTTAAGGTCGGCGCCGTCCTGGGGAATATTGAGCAACAGGCGTTCAAACGGATTTGAGGTCACCAGAATGAACAGCAAGAACCCCATGCAGACCATGCCCAGGATTCCGAGTACCCGGGCCACCATATCCCGGGGCAAGTCCCGTGAGAACACCGCGACCGCACAGGCCCAGCCTGCAAGCATCAAGCTCCACAGCAAGACAGACCCTTCATGGTTTCCCCATACCGCGCTGAACTTGTAATACCAGGGCAACAAGGAATTGGAATTATTGGCCACGTTGGCCACGCTGAAATCATCCAGCATGTAACTGGCGGTCAAACAGGCGTATGCAATCAACACGAACAGAAATTGCCCCATCGCCATGGGGCGACCGTAGGCCATCCACAACGGACGCCGTGTAGCGGCACCGGCCAGTGGCACGACCGCTTGCACTGCGGCTAGCAGCAAAGCGATGATCAGCGCAAAATGGCCGATTTCAGGAATCATCTTGATCAACATGGGGGCTCCGGATCAATACTGGCTGGTTTCGGCATTACCTTGGGCTTTTAGACGTTTACCCACTTCAGCCGCCTTGGCCTGATAGTCGGCGGGAGAATAGCCGGCCTCTTCCAAGGCTTGAGCCACTTCCGGGGGCATATAGTTTTCATCATGGCGCGCCAGTACCTGATCGGCACGAAAACGCCCGTCGCTCTGCAGCTCACCCACGACCACCACGCCCTGACCCTCACGAAACAGATCCGGCAGGATGCCGCTGTAATAGACCTCCAGATCATCGACGTAGTCGGTCACCTTGAACTCCACTTCCAGGCTTTCCTTATTACGCGACACGGAACCCTCCTTGACCATGCCGCCGGCGCGAATCTGTCGTTCCATGGGAGCGCTACCCGCCGCGATCTGCACCGGGCTGAAGAACAGATTGATATTGGCCCGCAGGGCATACAGGGTCAGCCCGATGGCAATTGCCGCCAGTGACACCAGGCCGAGCACGATAAAGAGTTTCTGTTTACGCTTGGGGGTCATGATTGCCTCCACCTTGAGCTGTGTTCAACGGGGCCTGAGATGCCACCGGCTGATGGCGTGCCTGTTCGCGGCGAACGCGCCGCCGGAGTGTCGTGAGCAGTTGGCGACGTTCGAGGCGTGCATGCAGCACGGCGCCAATCAGCAACATGAAGGTGATTCCCCAGGAGGACCACACATAAGGCGCATGGCCGCCCATGGCGAGAAAGTCTCCAAACGAATCGAATGCCATCATTGTTTTTCCTCTACCAGCTCACGCACCCAGCGTTTATTCGATTCACGCCGCAATATTTCACTGCGCGTGCGCATCAAGGTCAGTGCAATGAAAAAACTGTAAAAACCCAACACCATGAGCAGCAACGGTAGCCACATTTCAGTGGGCATCGCCGGACGCGAGGTAATGGTAAAGGTGGCCGGTTGGTGCAGGGTGTACCACCAGTCTACCGAATACTTGATGATCGGAATATTGATCACCCCCACCATGGCCAGCACGGAGGCGGCACGTGAGGCACTGTCGCGGCTGGTAAAGGCACCACGCAAGGCAATCACACCCAAATACAGAAACAGCAGTATCAGCATCGAGGTCAGACGCGCATCCCACATCCACCAGGTTCCCCAGGTGGGCACGCCCCAGACCGCGCCGGAAAATAGCGAGATGAAGGTCATCGCCGCTCCCAGCGGCGCCATGACCGCCGCCGCCATGTCCGCCACCTTGATCTTCCACACCATGTACACCAGCCCGGCGATGGCCATCGACACGAAGATCGATTGCGCCAGAAATGCTGCGGGGACGTGCACATAGAGGATACGAAAGCTGTTGCCCTGCTGGTAGTCCGCCGGAGCGAAAGCCAGCCCCCAGAGCGAGCCGGTCACGATCAGACCGGCTGCCGCCACCCAGAACCAAGGTTGCAGCTTGGCGCTGATGCGGTAAAACCACTTGGGCGAACCCAGTTTATGAATGAAAGCCCACATTCTGTATGCGTCCTCAACCGTTGATACTGATTCGCAGCGAGGCTGCAATTGCCCAAGGGGCGAAGATCAGCGCACCTGCCAGTAGCGCGCCTAGAATAGCCAGGTGCGCGGTGACGCCATCACCGAAAACGGCCGCCTGGACGGCACCGGTACCGAAAATCAATACCGGAATGTAGAGTGGCAGCACCAGCAGCGAAAGCAAGACACCGCCTTTCGCCAGCCCCACGGTAAGCGCTGCGCCAATCGCCCCGATAAGACTCAAACTGGCGGTACCCAACGCCAGCGAAAGGGCCAGGATCAAATAACTGCCCGCCGGCAGCGCCAACATGATGCCCAGCACCGGCGCCATCAGGGCGAGGGGCAAGCCGGTCAACAACCAATGTACCGCTACTTTGGCCAAGCTCAATGCCGCCAGCGGCTGGGGGGCCAGCAGCAGTTGCTCCAAGCTGCCATCGTCATAATCACTGCGAAACAGACTATCCAGGGAAAGCAGGGCCGCCAGTAGCGCCGCCACCCATAGAAGCCCCGGCGCGATCAACGCGAGCAGTTCGGGGTCGGGAGAAATGCCGATCGGAAACAAGGTGATCACCAGCGCAAAGAACACCAGTGGATTGAGCATTTCGCCTCGCCGTCGCAACATCAACGTCAGGTCACGCTTTAGGGTCGCTGTAATAGCGACCATGAGATTACCGCCGGGTTCCCCAAGCGCCACGCCAGCAGAGGCCACGGGAGCTGTATCAGATACCTGCAAGGTTATCTCCTTGGCCCAGCTGAATGCGCCTTAATGCTGTGGATGCCGCCAACTCATGATGGGTGGTGACCACAACACTGCCCCCGGCCCGCGCATGAGCCACAAGCCGCGCTTCGAGTGCTGCGACACCATCTCGGTCAATGGCGGTAAACGGCTCATCCAGCACCCAAAGGGCACGCGGGGTCAGTTCCAGCCGCGCCAAGGCGACGCGACGTTGCTGGCCGGCGGAAAGCTGGCCTGCCGGCAAGTCTTCGAACCCGGCGAGCCCAACGCTTTCCAGTGCAGCGAAGCGAGCCGTTTCATTGCCGGTCTCGCCACTCAACGCCTGGTACCACTTCAGGTTTTCCAAGGGGGTCAGGCCCGCCTTGACCCCAGGGGCATGCCCCAGATACAGCAGGTTGGCCAGAAAATGCTCGCGCGCCTGGCGCATGGGGGTGTCGTTCCAGAAGAGCTCGCCCTCGTACTCCGCCAGCTGGCCGGAAAGGATTTTCAACAGCGTGGTTTTACCACTCCCATTAGGCCCCTCGATTCGAACGATTTCACCGCCGCGCACCTCCAGGTCGAGACCTTGGAAAAGCCAGCGATCATCGCGCTCACAGGCTAGGTTTCGGGCGTGTAGCCGCAGGCTCAAAGGGACTCTCCCAGCATATTGAATTCGAGCCAGACTTTACACGGAAAGGTGGTTTGTCGCTAGTCGAGCCCTGCGGCGCCGGGTCGCATGGAAAGCCAAACGTTGATAGTCGTCGCTGGCACTGTAATTAAAGACAGGCCTATACTGGCAATCACTGTATAAAAAGACATATTCAAGAGAATCTACGTATGGAAACTCCCACCATGGATGACAGCCCATCGCTTTGCGCTACCGCCAGGAGCTCCCTGATGCTGCCCTCTTCCGCCGCACCCTCTCCTCGCATGATTCCCCCCACTCACGGTCGAGTCATGCGCCGCAATACCTATGCCGTGAAAATTCGCGGTAATGCCCTGCATGATTGCAACCTTTTCGATGGCGATGTCATCATTATCCGGCGTTTCCAGAATGACGCCGATGAAGAAACGCTTACCGCAGAGATCAATCAACAGGAAATCACCTTGAAAAAGCTCTCGATCAACCGGCTTGGGGTTCATTTGCTCCCCGCCGACACCCTGCAGCCCGCCATGTTCCTGCATAATCGTGATATTCAAGTACTGGGCCTGGTCATGGGCATTAATCACCGTGTCACGGCGCACTGATGCGCTTCCTCGTTCCCCATCTTTCTCCTGGGACATGGCACAGTGCCGATATCGAGGTAGAAAAAAGCCGCTTTATTACCTGGGTAACTCATGCGCCTTCTCCCGCCGAGCCCCAGGTACTGCTCAGGGCGGCCTGCACTGCTCACCCCAATGCCAGCCATCATTGCAGCGCCTTTATCGCAGGCCCGCCCGGTGAGCAGAACCACATCGGCTTTTCCGATGACGGTGAACCGGGCGGCACCGCTGGACGCCCCATGTTTCAGGTACTGGAAGGCAGTAGCCTGGGACAAGTCGGCTGCGTGGTGACTCGCTACTTCGGCGGCACCAAGCTGGGAACCGGTGGGCTGGCCCGCGCCTACGCCCAGGCAGTCAGCGCAGCCCTTGTCGACTTGCCCACTAAGGAACTGGTGGAGCGCCGCCGTTATGGCTTGCAACTGCCCTTTGCCGGCGAAGCCGAGGCGCGAGCCTGGCTAGCTGAGCAGGCCATTCCTATCACTGAGGTTTCTTATGATGCTCAAGGCGCCTATCTGACCATTGGCTGGCCAAGCGACCACCCTCTGGATCTCTCGCCTTTGGAAAATCGCTTGAAATCGTCACTCAGCTACCAGGATCTCGACACCAAAAAATAACGCGGCATGCCCTGGCATGCCGCGTTATTTATATTCTTACCAGTGATACGTTCAAGCCAAGTGGCTTTCTCAAGTACTTATCCCAAGTACTTGATCATCACCCCGGCGGCCACCGCCGAGCCGATGACCCCGGCCACGTTGGGGCCCATCGCATGCATCAGCAGGAAATTGTGCGGATTGGACTCCAACCCCACCTTGTTGGCTACCCGCGCCGCCATGGGCACCGCCGAGACACCGGCGGCACCGATTAACGGATTGATCGGCATCTTGCTCATCAGGTTCATCAGCTTGGCCATCAACACCCCGGCGGCAGTGCCGATACCGAAGGCCACAATGCCTAGCCCCAGAATCCCCAGCGTCTCGATCGCCAGAAAGCTTTCCGCCATCAGCTTGGAACCCACCGCCAGACCCAGCACGATGGTGACGATGTTGATCAGGGCATTCTGGGCGGTATCGGAGAGTCGCTCGACTACGCCACACTCGCGCATCAGGTTGCCGAAGCAGAACATGCCCAGCAGCGGCGCAGCATCGGGCAGAAACATCGCCACCAGCAGCAGCAGCAGCAAGGGAAAGACCACTTTTTCAAGCTTGGACACCGGGCGCAGCTGGGTCATGGTGATTTCGCGTTCTTTACGCGAGGTCAGAAGCTTCATGATCGGCGGCTGAATCAGCGGCACCAAGGCCATGTAGGCGTAGGCCGCCACGGCAATGGCCCCCAGCAGTTCCGGCGCCAGAATGCTTGAGACATAGATCGAGGTGGGACCATCGGCCCCACCGATGATACCGATGGCGGCCGCCTGATTGAGCGAGAAATCCATCACGCCCATCGACGACAGCGCCACGGCGCCAAACAGCGTGGCGAAAATACCAAACTGCGCCGCCGCTCCCAGAAACAAGGTCCGCGGGTTGGCCAGCAGCGGACCAAAGTCAGTCATCGCCCCCACCCCCATGAAGATAATCAAGGGAGCAATACCGGAGGTAATCGCCACGCTGTAGAACATATACAGCAGGCCGTCGCCATAGCCAACATTGACCGAGACGTCATGCGCGGCGCGCAACTGATCCGGCGAGGCACCGTCACTGGCGATCAGCTTGAGCGTCTCGCGCCAGGTCTCGACGCTGGTCAGAGGGTCCAGAGTGGTCCCAAAAGCCGAGGCGATCTGGTTGAGCACCATCGGCTTCGCCACCCCGATGGCTTGGTCCAGCGCGGAAATCGCCAGCCCCGCTTCGGGAATATTGGCCAGGATGCCGCCGAAACCGATCGGGACCAGTAGCAGCGGTTCGAATTTCTTGTAGATGGCCAGATACAACAGTAATAAGCCCACCGCAATCATCGCGGCCTGGCCTACTTCCAGGTTATATAGCCCCGACCCTTCCCACAGGATGTGTAATTTATCCATGTCCTGTCCTTAAAGTTCGATCAGGGTGTCGCCGACGGCGACGCTATCGCCTTCGCTGACCTTGACAGCCGTGACGGTACCCGCGCTTGCGGCCCGCACTTCGGTTTCCATTTTCATGGCTTCGAGAATGATCACCACGTCGCCTTCGGCGACACTCTCGCCGGGCTTGACGTTGACCTTGAAGATATTGCCCGCCAAGGGTGCACTGATGATTTCCCCCGAAGAGGGCGCCGAGCCTTCGTCGCGTGACACGGATGGCGTACTTGCAGCCGACGGCTGAATATCGCCGACCTCGCCGCCTTCAGCGACTTCCACCACATAGGCCTTGCCATTGAGCTTGATGGTGTAAGTTTCCGGGGCGGCGGCAGTGGCCGACACTTTGGCAGCGGACTTGGCCGGCGCTTGGGCCGGTTGAGCTGTTGCCTGCTGAGCCTGGGGCACCGGCTCGAAGGCATCCGGATTGTCACGGTTTTTGAGGAACTTCAGACCGATCTGCGGGAACAGCGCATAGGTGAGCACATCATCGATCTCGCGCTCGCCCTCGGCCAGACGGATGCCTTCGGCCTTGGCCTTTTCCCTGAGCTCGGTGGTGAGCCTATCCATTTCCGGGCTGAGGTTGTCCGCCGGGCGACAGGTAATCGGCTCACCGCCCTCGAGCACGCGGTTCTGCAGCTCCTTGTTGAACGGCGCCGGGGCGGTACCGTACTCGCCCTTGAGCAGCGCCTGGACTTCCTTGGAAATCGACTTGTAGCGCTCGCCCATCATGACGTTCATCACCGCCTGGGTGCCGACGATCTGCGAGGTGGGCGTGACCAACGGAATGAAGCCCAGATCCTCGCGCACCCGCGGAATTTCTTCGAGCACGGCATCGAGCTTGTCACCGGCGCCCTGCTCCTTGAGCTGGCCTTCCATGTTGGTCAGCATGCCGCCGGGCACCTGGGCGATCAGGATGCGCGAGTCGATGCCCTTGAGCGAGCCTTCAAAGGCGGCGTACTTCTTGCGTACCTCACGGAAATAACCGGCAATATCTTCAAGCAATTCCAGGTCCAGGCCGGTATCCCGGTCGGTGTCCTTGAGCATCGCCACGACCGACTCTGTGGGGCTGTGGCCATAGGTCATCGACATCGAGGAAATCGCGGTATCCACATTATCGATGCCCGCTTCCACCGCCTTGAGAATGGTCGCGGTGGAAAGCCCGGTGGTGGCGTGGCACTGCATGTGAATGGGAATCGACAGCTCTTTTTTCAGCCGCGACACCAATTCAAACGCCGTGTAAGGCGTCAGCAGCCCGGCCATGTCTTTGATCGCCAGCGAATCCGCGCCCATGTCGGCGATCGACCGGGCCAGCTCGACCCAGCTATCCAGGGTGTGGACGGGGCTCACGGTGTAGGAGATCGTGCCTTGGGCGTGGCCGCTCACCTGGCGCACGGCCTTAATCGCCCGCTCCAGGTTGCGCGGGTCATTCATGGCATCGAACACCCGGAAGACATCCACCCCATTGGTCTTGGCCCGCTCGACGAATTTATCCACCACATCGTCGGCGTAGTGGCGGTACCCCAGCAGGTTCTGGCCACGCAGCAACATCTGTTGCGGGGTATTGGGCATCGCTTCCTTCAGGGCGCGAATGCGCTCCCAAGGGTCTTCGCCCAAGTAACGGATACAGGCGTCGAAGGTTGCGCCACCCCAGGACTCCAGCGACCAGAAGCCCACCTTGTCGAGTTTTTCGGCGATCGGCAGCATGTCATCCAGGCGCATGCGCGTGGCAAACAGTGACTGATGCGCATCGCGCAGCACAACATCCGTAATGCCTAGAGGACGTTTTGTGTCGTTCATGATGTAGGCCCTAGTGTCGTTTTAATGAAAAATGAAGAAAAAAGACGCAAATATGAATAGGAAATAAACACACGAAAACGACACACGACAGGCGCCCAAACGGCCTGTCGTGTGTGGTTCAATCCCGATGACGGTTGCGATAACGGTGAATGGCGGTGCTGATCACCACCTTCAGTTCATCTTCCTGGGGGGTGCCCGACGTTGCTGGTGTCGCTGATTTAGCTGTCGCGACCGGCGCAGCCTCGGGAGCAAAACGTCGGATTACGCCCGACATCAGCGTCACGCTGATGACCAAAACCGTAAGAAAAACAAAAACAAACCCCATGCCCAGTCCCATCAAGGCCAGTCCTTCACGGAGCAGCTGTGTATCCTGCATACGGTTTCTCTCCTGAATATTTGCACTTGTTGCCAGTATAACTGCCTAGAAAAGCAACTTGGCCCACTACGAATGATGCATTAACCTGCCACACCCTGAAAAGATTGCAAGGTCGCCATGGTGGAAGTCAACGTTGTTAATTTACTACAAAGTGGAAAAATTGGCTTGGCGCCAATGGAAGGCGTCATCGATGCCACCACCCGTGACCTTCTGACACAGGTCTCCGGCTTCGACTGGGCAGTAACGGAATTCGTGCGCGTGGTCGATGCCCGCCTTCCCCCGCGAGTGTTTCGCAAACATTGCCCAGAACTCGATAGGACACCGGTGGCAACGCCTAGTGGAGTACCGGTACATCTTCAGTTACTGGGCTCCGAACCCGAGGCACTCGCCGCCAATGCCCGCCAAGCACTGGCATTGGGCGCAATCGGCATAGACCTTAACTTTGGCTGCCCAGCCAGAATTGTCAACCGGCATGATGGTGGCGCCTCGATGCTGCGTCGGCCGGAGCGCTTGCATCAAGCCGTACAGGCGGTTGCCGACGCCGTCGGTGAGTCTATCCCCGTAACCGCCAAGATCCGCCTCGGGTTCTCTGATCGCCGCCTGGCACTTGAGTGCGCCCTGGCTGCCGAAGCCGGGGGTGCTCGCCAGCTCGTGGTACATGGGCGTACTCGCGACGAAGGCTACCGCCCACCGGCACATTGGGAGTGGATAGGCAGGATTCATCACCGTTTACGCATACCGGTGGTCGCCAATGGCGATATCTGGACACTGGAAGATTATTGGAAAGCGCGCACCCTATCGGGCTGTCGCGATGTCATGCTTGGGCGAGGCGCCTTGGCCGACCCTTGGCTGGCAAGCCGTATTCGCCACTGGCAAGCCACTGGCGAGCGCCTACCTGCCACCACCTGGGCGATGCAGGCAGACATGCTCCGGCATTACGCGGCTCGGCAGAGCCAAAGCTTGCCGCCGCGTGTTGTGGTCTCTCTGGTCAAGCAGTGGCTGGCCCAGATGCGCTTGCGTAGCCAGGAAGTGGAAACACGCTTTCAGCAGCTCAAGCGCATCACTGATCTGCCTACACTCCTGGACGCCCTGGGAGCGGCTTAAAAAAAAGCGCCCTTCGCAAAGCGAGGGCGCCAAACACGATCACCAGACCGTCTTGCGAGCAGCAGTTGGTCTAGCCAGTAAAAAGAAGAAAAAGTATTTTTGAAACAGTAACTCTGAAACAGAAAACCCGCCCTCACGAGAGGGCGGGTTTGGAATCTGGTGCGCCCGGGAGGATTCGAACCTCCGACCACCTGATTCGTAGTCAGGTACTCTATCCAGCTGAGCTACGGGCGCTAAACAAATGCATGAAGACTGATGTAAGAATTTGATATTTACAGCTAACTTCATGGATGAAGATGGTGCGCCCGGGAGGATTCGAACCTCCGACCACCTGATTCGTAGTCAGGTACTCTATCCAGCTGAGCTACGGGCGCTTGTCTTCACATCTACCGATTGGCGGAGAGAGAGGGATTCGAACCCTCGATAGGGCTATAAACCCTATACTCCCTTAGCAGGGGAGCGCCTTCAGCCACTCGGCCACCTCTCCTTAACGGCACGGCGCGAATATTACCGATTTCAGAGATGCTTGTCCAGTCATCCCGCGGATTTTTTCGCGCACGCATCAAACCATCTTGCTTGGCAGCGCCGGAAACAGCCTGCTCGGCAGGCAGTGGAAAGCACCTTATTCGGCGCCTTCTTCACTGCTTCTCTCACGCTGAATGCGCTGATAAATCTCTTCACGGTGTACGGCGACGTCTTTAGGCGCATTAACGCCGATACGTACCTGGTTGCCTTTTACACCCAGTACGGTCACGGTGACTTCATCACCGATCATCAGGGTTTCGCCGACACGGCGAGTCAAGATGAGCATGGCTGATCTCCTTCTCAGTCGTTTTGTAGCAACGGGATGTGCACGCTAACAGCGCCACCATGCCATTATGCGGCATGGTGATGCTAGTCACCAATGCTCCAGTTTCATAGCACTGAAACTTTCCGTTGAAATAAAGCCCACCACCACTCGGCAGCGAGTCCCTTTCAGGGTAGAAGGTTCGTGACGTGAACGTTACTCGCTTTCAATATCGGATTTATCGAGTCCAAACGCCGTGTGTAACGCCTTTACCGCCAACTCCATGCGTTTCTCATCGATGACTACCGATATCTTGATTTCCGAGGTAGAAACCATACGGATATTGATATTTTCATCCGCCAACACACGGAACATCTTGGAAGCCACCCCGGCATGCGAACGCATACCCACACCGACCAGGGATACCTTGGCGATATTGTCGTCACCACGCAGCTCACCGCCGCCCAAGTCAGGAATCACGGTCTCTTCGAGAATGCGCTTGGTAGCCTTGTAGTCACCCTTGGCCACGGTGAAAGTGAAGTCGGTGTAATCGCCTGCCGGTGCCACGTTCTGCACGATCATGTCGACTTCGATGTTGGCATCGGCAATCGGCCCGAGAATGCGTGATGCAACGCCAGGGACATCAGGCGTATTCAACAGGGTCAGCTTGGCTTCGTTCTTGGTAAAAGCGATACCGGAAATCAGCGGTTCTTCCATGGAGTCCTCGTCTTGGTCAGATTCTGCAACAATCAGGGTGCCGGGGCCGTCTTCGAAACTCGACAGCACCCGTAAGGGAACGTTGTACTTGCCGGCGAATTCGACCGCGCGGATTTGCAGCACCTTCGAGCCCAGGCTGGCAAGCTCAAGCATTTCCTCAACGGTAATGCGTTCCAGACGTTTGGCCTTGGAGCACACCCTGGGGTCGGTTGTATAAACGCCATCCACATCGGTGTAAATCTGACATTCATCCGCACCCAACGCCGCCGCCAGGGCAACACCGGTAGTGTCCGAGCCGCCCCGACCCAGCGTGGTGATATTGCCTTCCTCATCCACTCCCTGGAAGCCAGCGACCACGACCACCTGACCATCATCCAGGTCAGCCTTAAGATCATCGGTTTCAATACGCTGAATACGCGCCTTGGTGTAGGCACTGTCGGTATGAATACCCACCTGGGCACCGGTATGTGAGGTAGCCGGAACACCGATCTTCTGTAGCGCCATCGCCAGCAAGGAAATCGTCACCTGTTCACCGGTGGAAAGCAGCATGTCCATTTCACGGGGAGTGGGTTCTTCATTGATCGAGCGGGCCAGTTCGGTCAACCGGTTGGTTTCGCCGCTCATTGCGGAGACCACCACCACGACCTGATGGCCCTGATCGCGGAAGCCCTTGACCTTTTCCGCCACGGCCTTGATGCGCTCGGGAGAGCCTACCGAGGTGCCGCCGAACTTCTGTACGTATAGTGCCATATGCCGTTTTTCCTGTTCGTTCGGGAATGGAGGGTGAATGAAACTGGAAAATGAATAAAAAGGGATAATAACAAAAAACCGGGCCGGGGCATTTCGCCACCGGCCCGGTTTTTTAGCCGAGCTGAGCTTCCAACCAGCTAGGCACGCTTTCCAGAGCACTAGGCAAGGCCGCTGGCTGATTTCCTCCGGCCTGCGCCATATCGGCACGACCTCCGCCTTTACCACCCACCTGAGACGCCACGAAGTTGATCAACTCACCCGCCTTGACGCGATCCGTCAGGTCCTGGGTGACCCCAGCAATCAAGCTGACCTTACCGGCGGCTTCGTCGGCCACCGCCAGCACGATAACGCCTGAACCCAATTTGTTCTTGAGCTGGTCGAGCATACCGCGCAATTCCTTTCCGGAAACGCCTTCCAGCTGTGTAGCGAGAAGCTTGACGCCGCTGATCTCACGGGCTTGACTCAGCATATCGCTGCCCGCAGCACTGGCCAGCTTGCCCTTGAGCTGTTCAAGCTCTTTTTCCAGGGTACGGTTACGCTCGACCAATGATTCGACCCGCGACTCCAGTTGCTCGGGTTTGACCTTCAGGCGCTCACCGATGCGATTCAAACGACTTTCCTGTTCACGGAAATAGCTCAAGGCATTTTCACCGGTAATCGCTTCGATGCGCCGTACTCCCGAGGCGATACCCACTTCCGAGACCACATGAAAACAGCCGATATCGCCACTGCGCCCCACATGCGTACCACCGCATAATTCGACGGAAAAATCGTCAGGGCCGATGGTAAGCACACGGACGTTATCCTCGTACTTGGCCTCGAACAGGGCTGCCGCCCCCTTGACCTTGGCCTGTTCCAAGCTCATCTGTTCGGTTCGGGTCGGCGCATTGGCCAATATTTGCGTATTGACGATGTGCTCGACTTCGTCCAGCTGCTCGGTGGTCATGGGCTCGAAGTGGCTAAAGTCGAAACGCAATCGCTCAGCGGTCACCAAGGAACCTTTCTGCTGAACGTGATCGCCAAGCACCATGCGCAATGCCTTGTGCAACAAATGCGTGGCCGAGTGATTGCGCACCGTGGCATCGCGCAGACCGGCATCCACCTGGGTGGTCACCGGCTCGCCGACGGTCAGCTCGCCTTCCACCAGTACCCCGTGATGCAGGTGGTGGCTCGCGTATTTTTGCGTATCCGTCACCTCGAACCGGCCGTTGGCCAAGTAGAGATAACCGGTATCACCCGCCTGCCCGCCGGACTCGGCATAGAACGGCGTGCGGTCCAGCACCACCAGGCCTTTCTTGCCAGCTTCCAGGGTGACAAGTTCATTGCCGGCGCTATCCATCAGCGCGATGACCTGGGCACTGTCTTCCAGCTGCTCGTAGCCAGTGAAGTCGGTCTTGCCTTCCAGCTCGATGTTAATACTGGCATCCGCTCCGAATTGGCTGGCGGCACGCGCCCGTTCACGCTGGGCGTCAAGCTGACGTTTGAAGCCTTCTTCGTCCAGCCGCACGCCTCGCTCACGACACACATCCGCCGTGAGGTCGTAAGGGAAACCGTAGGTATCGTACAACTTGAAGACGGTTTCGCCGGGCAGCACCACGCCTTCCAGCTTGTCCAGGGCGGTTTCCAGCAAGGTGATGCCGTGTTCCAGCGTGCGCGCAAACTGCTCCTCCTCTTTTAGCAGCACACGGGTGATCTGCTCGCGCGCTTCGCGCAACTCCGGGTAGGCCTCGCCCATTTCCGCATCCAGCGCATCCACCAAGCGGTGGAAGAACGGCCCTTCGGCACCCAGAGTATGGCCGTGACGAATGGCGCGACGAATGATGCGACGCAATACATAGCCACGGCCCTCGTTGGAAGGCAGCACGCCATCGGCAATCAGGAAGGCACAGGAACGGATATGGTCAGCAATCACTCGCAGAGAAGGGTTCTCCGTGTTGTTGAACCCGGTCACCTCAGCTGCCGACGCGAGCAGGTTCTGGAACAAGTCGATTTCGTAGTTGGAATGCACGCCCTGCATCACCGCGGCGACACGCTCCAGCCCCATGCCGGTATCGATGGAAGGCTTGGGCAATGGGTTCAAGGTGCCACTTGCATCACGGTCGAACTGCATGAACACCAGGTTCCAGATTTCGATATAACGGTCACCTTCTTCCTCCGGGCTTCCCGGCGGACCGCCCCAGACTTCGAGGCCGTGATCGAAGAATATTTCGGAACTCGGCCCGCAGGGGCCGGTATCGCCCATCTGCCAGAAATTGTCTTCATCCAGCCTGGAGAAACGCTCAGGATCGATACCGATCTCATCCTTCCAGATGCGCTCGGCTTCATCATCGCTGATATGGACCGTGACCCAGAGCTTGCTCTTGGGCAGCCCCAAGGTTTCGGTCAAGAATGTCCAGGCAAAGCGAATGGCCTCGCGCTTGAAGTAATCGCCGAAGCTGAAGTTGCCCAACATCTCGAAGAAGGTGTGGTGACGGGCAGTATACCCCACGTTATCCAGGTCGTTGTGCTTACCACCGGCACGCACGCAGCGCTGGGCCGAGGTTGCACGCACATAGGGGCGCGGATCACGCCCCAGAAATACATCCTTGAACGGCACCATACCCGCATTGGTGAAAAGCAGGGTCGGGTCGTTGCCCGGCACCAACGAACTGCTTGGAACGATGGTATGTCCCTGTTCTTCAAAGAATTTCAGAAAGGCCTGTCTGATGTCTGCGCTTTTCATAGGGTATCCAAAAAAGAAACATGATGCCCCAGGGCGCTTGAGCCACTACCCGTCGGGGTCGCAAAGAAAGACAGGTATTATAGCGCAGTTGGCAAATGACTAAAGCCATGAGAAGGAGAAGAAGCGCTACAGGCAATCAAGCGCATAGCGAATCTGTTCGAAATCGAACCCCCGCGAGGCCAGAAAGCGCTCACGCCGGGCCCGTTCCTTGGGTGTGTCGCCAGGCATGGAAAAGCGCCGTGACAGCGTCTGTCCGGCCAAGGCGAACCAATCGATTCGCTCTTGCTCGATCACGGCATCGATGGCGTCGCGAGCCAGGTTTTTGTCGATTCCTCGTTGAAAAAGCTCGCCGCGGATACGAATTGGCCCCTGACCTCGCATCACGCGAGAGCGCACGAAGCTTTCAGCAAAGCGCGTATCCGACTGCAGCCCCTGCTCAGCCAGGGTATCCAGGCAAGCCTCTATCTCGTCCGCTGCATGCCCCTTGCGTGCCAACCGTAGCCGTAGCTCGGCACGCGAATACTCGCGCCGAGCCAGCAGAACAATGGCAGCCTCGCGGGGTGTCGCTGCACCGGCCATGGGTTAGATCAGGTCGTCTTCGGGAGGCTCGACGGATGTGTCGGCGGGAGAAATGGCAGGCTCTTTCTTACCCTTGGCAGGTTCTTTGCCCTTGGCAGCCTCCTTGTCTTTTTTCGTTTCCACGGGAGCCAGCAGCTGGGCGCGAATTTGGGCTTCGATTTCTTCCATGATCGCCGGGTTGTCTTCCAGGTACTGCGCCGAATTGGCCTTGCCCTGGCCGATCTTCTTGCCCTTGTAGCTGTACCAGGCACCGGCCTTGTCGACCAGATTGCACTGCACACCGAGATCGATCACCTCACCGGCGTGATAAATGCCCTTGCCGTAGAGAATCTGGAACTCCGCCTGACGGAATGGCGGCGCCACCTTGTTCTTGACCACTTTCACGCGAGTTTCGTTGCCGGTAACTTCATCGCCGACCTTCACCGAGCCGGTGCGACGAATATCCAGGCGCACGCTGGCATAGAACTTCAGCGCATTGCCCCCGGTAGTGGTTTCGGGGCTGCCGAACATCACCCCGATTTTCATGCGGATCTGGTTGATGAAAACAACCAGGCAGTTGGCATTCTTGATGTTACCGGCAATCTTGCGCAATGCTTGAGACATCAAGCGTGCCTGCAAGCCGACGTGAGTATCGCCCATTTCACCTTCGATTTCCGCTCGCGGCGTAAGTGCCGCCACCGAATCGATGACGATGACGTCAACGCCGCCGGAACGCACCAGCATGTCGGTGACTTCCAGGGCCTGCTCACCAGTATCCGGCTGGGACACCAGGAGATCGTCCAGGTTAACGCCGAGCTTTTCGGCATAGCTGGGATCAAGGGCGTGCTCGGCGTCAACGAAGGCACAGGTCTTGCCTTGCTTCTGGGCCTCGGCAATCACGGCCAGGGTCAGCGTGGTCTTGCCCGAGGATTCCGGGCCGAAGATTTCCACTACACGGCCATAGGGCAGCCCCCCGATACCCAAGGCGATATCCAGACCCAATGAACCCGTGGAAACCGACGGCATGACCACGCGGGGCGTATCACCCAAGCGCATGACGGTGCCTTTACCGAACTGGCGATCAATCTGGCTGAGTGCTGCATTCAGCGCCTTGGCGCGGTTGTCATCCTGTGCCATTCAAGGCTCCTCATCATAAGCTGTATAATTAGCCAGTATTATGCCAAACATTGCTGCGCAAAAAAACGCATATCGCTTAGCAAACCGATTTAATCTCTGTTGTGTTTTCGCTGCTCATGCCATGGTCTTGATCCACAATATCAGCCCGGCAAGGGCTTGATGCACCGCCAGCTCGCGTACCGCCTGTCGACTCCCCGGAAAGTGAAAGCACTCCACCTGCTGGTGCGACAGATTACCCCAGGCGAGCCAGACGGTGCCCACCGGCTTGGCGTCACTGCCGCCGCCCGGCCCTGCCACGCCACTCACCGCTACCGCCAATTGCGCCCCGCTATCACGACAGGCACCCTCCACCATGGCTTGCACCACGGCCCGACTGACCGCCCCATGGGTTTCAAGCAGCGCAGGCTTTACCCCCAACAGGCGTGTCTTGGCCGCATCGGCATAGGTGACGTAGCCTGTAGTGAAATATGTCGAACTCCCCGCCACTTCCGTGATCGCGGCGGCAATCCCACCGCCGGTACAGGATTCCGCCGTGGTCACCTCTATTCGATGCTCGCGGCATAGCCGCCCCAGCTGCTCGGCCAGCGCCCCCGGCTCCGATTCGTAGCCGGGAAATGTATTGGATGGGCGTGGCATGGCGACTCCTTGATGATGACGCGCTCATATTGGCGAGGGTCAGGAACTGAGAATACATGATAGCGACAGCTTCATCTCGATGATCAGTTCAGCGTAGAATACCGCGTTCTCCTTGCCCACAGAACATGCCGCCCGCCACCGCCAGATCGTGCTGCCGGGCGCCACGCTCAATCAGGAAGCTCATGTCCCAGGCCAGTCCAGCGAATACGCCGATGATCACACAATACCTCTCGATCAAACGCGACCACCCCGAGGTTCTGCTGTTTTATCGCATGGGGGATTTTTACGAGCTGTTTTTCGATGATGCCAAGCGCGCCGCCGCACTCTTGGATATCACGCTCACCCAGCGCGGCCAGTCCGGCGGCAAACCGATTCCCATGGCAGGAATACCCTACCACAGCGCCGAGGGCTATCTGGCGCGACTGGTGGCAGCCGGTGAATCCGTGGCGATCTGCGAACAGGTGGGTGACCCCGCCACCACCAAGGGACCGGTGGAGCGCAAGGTAATGCGTATCGTCACCCCGGGCACTCTGCATGATGAAGCTCTGCTCGACGCCCGGCACGACAATGTCCTGGCCGCCTTGTATTCCAAAGGACCGCATTGGGGCCTGGCCTGGCTGGAGCTTTCCAGTGGCCGCTTCAGCGTGCTGGAAGTGGAAGGCGATGCCGAAATGCTGGCTGAACTCACCCGCCTGGCACCTGCCGAGTTGCTGGTTCCGGAAGATCTGGCACTGCCCGGTGCACTTGCCCAGCAACGTGGCGTGTGCCGTCAGAGCGAATGGCTATTCGACCTGGAAAGCGCCATTCGAAGCCTATGCGATCAATTCGAGGTGCAGGATCTACGCGGCTTCGGCTGCGCCCACCTGAAAACGGCACTCGTCGCCGCCGGTGTGCTGATCGATTACGCCCGCGACACCCAGCGCTCGCGCCTGCCGCATGTCACCGCCATCGCCGTGGAAAACCGCGACGACACCGTGGTCATCGATGCCGCCAGCCGCCGCAATCTCGAAATCGACATTAACCTCGGTGGCACCACCGATAACACCCTGGCCAGCGTCCTCGATACCTGCATGACTGCCATGGGGTCACGTCTGCTCAAACGCTGGCTGAACCGGCCCTTGCGTCAACGCGATGTCGTCACCGCACGTCAGGCCGCCGTGGCATTGCTTGCGCTCGAGGCTGCCTACATGACCTTGCGCGAAACATTGAGCGCGGTAGGCGACGTGGAACGCATTCTGGCGCGTGTCGCGCTTTACAGCGCCCGGCCACGCGATCTGGCCCGCCTGCGCGATGCCCTGGCCGTTCTCCCCGACCTTGAACGGCAACTGACGGAAGTCGAGCCTGGCAGCGCTCTGGATGTGCTCAAGACGCATATCCGCCCTTTTCCCGAGCTTAGCGCCACCTTGCAGCGCGCCTTGATCGACAACCCTCCGGTGGTGATTCGCGATGGCGGTGTGATTGCCGAGGGCTACGATAGCGAGCTTGACGAGCATCGCGGCATGGCGGAAAACGCCGGTGCCTATCTGGTGGAGCTGGAAACCCGTGAACGCCAGCGCACCGGGCTTGCCCACTTGAAAGTGGGTTATAACCGGGTCCACGGCTATTTCATCGAGTTGCCCCGCGCCCAGGCTCAGAGCGCGCCCGCCGACTATATTCGCCGCCAGACGCTCAAGAATGCCGAGCGTTTCATCATTCCCGAGCTCAAGGAGTTCGAGGACAAGGCCTTATCGGCAAGGTCCCGCGCCCTGGCGCGGGAAAAATGGCTCTACGACAGCTTGCTGAGCGAGCTCAATGAAACACTCCATCCGCTTCAGGCCACCTTCCGCGCCGTGGCGGAACTGGATGTCCTCTGTGCGTTCAGTGAACGGGCGGAGACTCTGCATTGGGTACGCCCCACGCTGAGCGAGGACGGGGGCATAGAGGTCAAGGCCGGGCGTCACCCCGTGGTCGAGCAGGTCAGCGAAACGCCCTTCGTACCCAATGATCTGAGCCTGGATCAGCAACAGCACATGCTGATCATTACCGGCCCCAATATGGGGGGTAAATCGACTTATATGCGCCAGGCGGCATTGATCACCCTGCTGGCGCATGCAGGAAGCTTCGTTCCGGCCGATGAAGCCCGAATCGGGCCGGTTGATCGCATCTTCACCCGTATTGGTTCCAGTGATGACCTGGCCGGTGGACGCTCCACCTTCATGGTGGAAATGACCGAAACCGCCAATATTCTGCATAATGCCACTGCCCAGAGCCTGGTACTGATGGATGAAATCGGTCGCGGCACAAGCACCTTCGACGGCCTTTCGCTAGCCTGGGCAAGTGCCGAGCACCTCGCCCAAACCCAGGCACTGACCCTGTTCGCCACACATTATTTTGAAATGACTACGATGCCTGAGCATATCGAGGGGGTGGCCAATGTGCATCTGACCGCAACGGAACACGGCGAAGGTATCGTGTTCATGCACCGTATCGAGCCGGGGCCGGCAAGCCAGAGCTACGGCCTGCAAGTGGCGCAACTCGCCGGGGTGCCGTCGCCGGTAATTGCCCGGGCAAGGGAAAAGCTGGTGACGCTCGAGCAACGGGAAATCGACCAGGATACGCTGGCGCCAAAAAGTTTGGTTAATGACCTTGGGAAAGAACCGGGGAGTGTCGCTTCTCCGCATCAGGCAGACCTGTTTGCCATTGCCCCCCACCCGGTAGTGGAATCATTGTCCCAGTTGGTGCTGGATGACCTGAGCCCACGCGAGGCCTTGACCATGCTGTATCAATGGCGCGACCTACTGTAGGGATAGAGCTTGCCGCCGGGATAGCCCCCCGACTAGAATGGGGCGATAAATTTTTTCTTTATAAAAACCTATCGTTTTATAACCATACTCACCATTCACGACTGACGGGCGGCAACCCTGCCCGGCCAAGCAAGAGGGATATCGAGATGACGTTTGTCGTTACCGAAAACTGCATCCAATGCAAATACACCGACTGTGTGGAAGTCTGCCCGGTCGACTGCTTCTATGAAGGGCCGAATTTCCTGGTCATTCACCCCGATGAGTGCATCGACTGCGCCCTGTGCGAGCCAGAGTGTCCGGCAGAGGCTATCTTCTCTGAAGACGAGCTACCGGAAAATCAGGAAAGCTTTACTGAAATTAACGCCGAGCTGGCTGAAGTGTGGCCCAACATCACCGAAAAGAAAGATCCCTTGCCGGACGCGGAAGAATGGGATGGCAAACCGGGCAAACTGGAAAAACTCGAACGTTGAAACAAAAAAAGGCGGCCCTTAGGCCGCCCGCTCCAAACTTTTCTTGCAATATCCCTTTGCCGACATCCCTGGGTGCCTTCCTTGCCAAGGTTAACCTCCTGTTTCACCCGGCGCACCAAACCTGCTTGCATCCCGTCGCATCCTGCCCGAAGCGTCCCTGCTTCTCTTTTCTCCTGTGGCTATTCTGGCAGCTTGGGGCATTAACTCAAGACGGTCCCGGCGACGAAGAGCGAGTCTCGTCGGCTCGTTCTTGATTTTTTAACACTTATAAAACATGTAGTTAATAGCAAATCATGCTGAAGCCATCCTTCAAAAATAGCGTTTCTCTTCGCTCTTTGTAAGAGATGTCTTACAAGAAATGGGGACATCTCTTACGCAGCGTCAATATTTCGCTTTATTGGCCCTTGATCGCTTTCAGCCCCGGATAGCCCGCCTGATCACCCAACTCGGCTTCGATCACCAGCAGGCGGTTGTACTTGGCCACCCGGTCGGAGCGGCACAGCGAGCCGGTCTTGATCTGGCCAGCACAGGTGCCCACGGCCAGATCGGCAATGGTGGTGTCTTCGGTTTCGCCGGAGCGATGCGAGATCACCGCGGTGAAGCCGGCATCCTGGGCCATTCGGATCGCGTCCAGCGTTTCGCTAAGCGAGCCGATCTGGTTGAACTTGATCAAGATCGAGTTGCCGATTTTCTCGTCGATGCCGCGCTTGAGAATCTGGGTGTTGGTGACGAACAGATCATCGCCGACCAGCTGCACGCGATCGCCCAGCTTGTCGGTCAATGCTTTCCAGCCGTCCCAGTCGGACTCGTCCATGCCATCCTCGATTGAGACGATGGGATAATCGTCGCACAGCCCGGCCAAGTAGTCGGTGAAACCGGCGGCGTCATAGACCTTGCCTTCCCCCGCCAGGTTGTATTGCCCGTCCTGGTAGAACTCGCTGGAGGCGCAGTCCAGCGCCAGGGTCACATCGCTGCCCAGACTGTAGCCAGCGTCCGCCACCGCCTGCTTGATCACCGCCAAAGCCTCGGCGTTGGAGGCCAGGCTGGGGGCGAAACCGCCTTCGTCGCCCACGGAGGTCGACAGGCCGCGGGCGGACAGCACCTTTTTCAGGGCGTGGAAGATTTCCGCGCCCATGCGCAGGCCTTCGCGAAAATTCTCGGCTCCGACCGGCTGCACCATGAATTCCTGAATATCCACGTTGTTGTCGGCATGCTCGCCGCCGTTGAGGATGTTCATCATGGGTACCGGCATCAAGAACTGACCCGGCTGACCGTAAAGGTCGGCGATATGCGCGTAGAGCGGAAGATTTTTGGCCTTGGCCGCGGCCTTGGCGGCGGCCAGCGAAACCGCCAAGATCGCATTGGCGCCCAGGTTGGCCTTGTTGTCGGTGCCGTCCAGCTCGAGCATGGCGTTATCCAGACCACGCTGATCCTCGGCATTCATTCCCAGGAGGCGATTGCCGATCGGGCCATTGATGGCATTTTTCGCCTTGAGCACGCCCTTGCCCAAGTAGCGCGTCTTGTCGCCGTCGCGCAGCTCCAGCGCTTCACGCGAACCGGTGGAGGCGCCGCTGGGGGCGAACGCCTCGCCCACGGCGCCGTTTTCCAGGCGAACCTTGGCCATTACCGTGGGGTTGCCGCGCGAATCCAACACCTCAAGGGCGCTGACATCAACAATCTTGGTCATCAAATGATCCTTTTTATCTTAATCAAGTAGGTCAACGGCAGCAGCGCCGTCTCAGGTTATCTCCAGCGGCGCAAAGCCTTTGACCAGACGGTCCAGGGCGACCAGTTGGGTCAGAAACGGCTCGAGCTGGTCGAGCGGCAAGGCACAGGGGCCGTCGCACAGGGCGGCATCCGGCTCGGGGTGTGCCTCCAGAAAGAGCCCCGCCAAGCCGACCGCGACACCGGCGCGGGCAAGCTCAGCAACCTGGGCACGCCGACCACCGGCACTATCGGCACGCCCGCCAGGACGCTGTAGCGCATGGGTCACATCGAAAAATACCGGGCGACCGGTTTGCTTCATGTCACCCAAGCCCAGCATGTCGACCACCAGATTATTGTAACCAAAACTGGTGCCACGCTCGCACAGCATCAGGCGGTCATTGCCGGCTTCTTCGAATTTCTTGAGGATATGGCGCATTTCATGGGGGGCGAGAAATTGTGGTTTCTTGATATTGATCGCGGCGCCGGTTTTGGCCATGGCCACGACCAGGTCGGTCTGGCGCGCAAGAAACGCCGGCAACTGGATGATATCGGCGACTTCAGCGACAGGCTCAGCCTGCCAGGGTTCATGTACGTCGGTGATGATCGGCACATCGAAGCGCGCCTTCACCTCGGCCAGAATCTCCAGGCCTTTCTCGAGACCGGGGCCGCGATAGGAGTGGATCGAGCTACGATTGGCCTTGTCGAAGCTGGCCTTGAATACATAGGGAATACCAAGTTTGCTGCTCACCTCGACATAGCGCTGAACCACTTCAAGGGCCATTTCCCGTGATTCAAGCACATTCATGCCACCCAAAAGCATCAGCGGCAATGAGTTGCCGGCCTGAAGGCCGGCCACTGTTACATCACGCTCGAGAATTTGTCGTTCAGGTGCAGACATCTCGCTCACTCCTGAGGAGGATTTTGAGCACGGGTACGTGCGGCCTTGTGCTCCACTGCAGCATTGACGAACCCGGAGAACAGTGGATGACCGTCACGCGGTGTGGAGGTGAATTCCGGATGGAACTGGCAGGCTACATACCAAGGATGGTCCGGTAGCTCGATCATTTCCACCAGCGACTGGTCGACACTCTTGCCCGACACCACCAAACCCGCCTGTTCGAGTTGCTCGACGAACTGGTTGTTGACCTCGAAGCGGTGACGATGGCGCTCGACGATTTCGTCAGTGGCATAAGCCTTACGTGCTCGAGAACCTTCCTTGAGACGACAAACCTGGCCGCCCAGGCGCATGGTGCCGCCCAGATCCGAGCCTGCATCACGCAGTTCGATCTTGCCTTCGGGGGTGAGCCACTCGGTAATCAAGCCGACCACGGGATGTTGGGTATCATGGGTGAATTCGGTGGAGTTGGCATCTTTCCACCCCGCGACGTTGCGGGCGAATTCAATCACCGCCACCTGCATACCCAGGCAGATGCCTAGATAAGGGATACCATTTTCACGTGCGTAGCGGGCGGCGAGTATCTTGCCTTCCACCCCACGCTCGCCAAAGCCCCCCGGCACCAGGATCGCATCCTTGCCCGCCAGACGTTCGGTACCGTGGTGTTCGATATGTTCCGAATCGATATAGTCGACGTTGACCTTGATACGATCCTGAATACCGGCATGAATCAGCGCTTCATTGAGTGACTTGTAGGCATCCAGCAAGTCCATGTACTTGCCGACCATGGCGATGCTTACCGACTTGAGCGGATTGAGCTTGGCGTCGAGTACCTTGATCCACTCGGAAAGATCGGCCTCTCCGGCTTCCAGGCGCAGCTTGTCGCAGACGATCTCATCGAGCCCATGTTCGTGAAGCATGATGGGGATGCGATAGATGGTATCGGCATCCTGCAGCGGCACCACGGCACGCTCTTCGACATTGGTAAACAAGGCGATCTTGCGCCGTTCGCTCTCCTCGAGCTCCACTTCACTGCGGCAAATCAGGATATCCGGCTGGATACCGATCGAGCGCAGCTCCTTGACGCTATGCTGGGTCGGTTTGGTCTTGGTCTCGCCGGCGGTCTTAATGTAGGGCACCAGCGTCAGGTGCATGAAGATCGCCCGGGTCGCGCCCAGCTCACTTCTGATCTGACGGATCGATTCCAGAAACGGCAAGGACTCGATATCGCCGACAGTGCCGCCGATCTCGACCAGTGCCACATCGAAACCTTCGCCACCGGCATAAACACGCTGCTTGATTTCATCGGTAATGTGCGGAATGACCTGCACCGTACCGCCCAGGTAATCCCCCCGGCGCTCCTTGCGTAGTACATTTTCGTAAACGCGACCGGTGGTGAAGTTGTTGCGCTGGGTCATCTTGGTACGGATAAAGCGTTCGTAGTGCCCCAGGTCCAGGTCAGTTTCGGCGCCATCTTCGGTCACGAAAACCTCGCCATGCTGAAAAGGACTCATGGTGCCCGGGTCCACATTGATATAGGGGTCGAGCTTGAGCATGGTGACCTTGAGGCCGCGTGCCTCGAGAATCGCCGCCAGCGAGGCGGAGGCGATGCCCTTTCCGAGAGAGGACACAACGCCGCCGGTCACGAAGATATATCGTGTCATGGATAACCTGTCGAAACGTGATCAGAAGGCGCGGCAGGAAACCGCGCCAGGATGGGTCGACAGACTAGCAGATTACGTCTAACGGCTCAATTACACTGCCGCTTTTACACTTGCAGGTAGTCGAGAATGCCTTCGCCCGCTTGGCGACCTTCGTGAATGGCCGTGACCACCAAGTCGGAGCCACGCACCATATCGCCACCGGCGAAAATTTTCTGATTAGTGGTCTGAAAGGCGTAAGCGCCATGTTCCGGCGCCTTGACCCGATCACGCTCATCCACCTGGATATTGGCTCCTTCGAACCAAGAGGCGGGACTGGCCTGGAAGCCGAACGCGACAATCACCGCCTCCGCCGGGATGATTTCCTCGGAGCCGGGCACCACTTCCGGGCGCTGGCGGCCGTTTTCATCCGGCTCGCCTAGGCGTGTCCGTACCACCTTGACCCCTTCCACCTTGCCTTCACCCACCACCGCTACCGGCTGGCGATTGAACAGAAACTCCACCCCTTCTTCGCGGGCGTTGGCGACTTCCTTGCGCGAACCGGGCATGTTCTCTTCATCACGCCGGTAGGCGCAGGTCACCTCGGTGGCACCTTGACGAATCGCGGTGCGGTTACAGTCCATGGCGGTATCGCCACCGCCCAGCACCACCACGCGCCTGTCCTTGAACGAGATGTAATCCTCGGGATTCTTTTCGTAGCCCAGGCAGTGATTGACGTTGGCGATCAGATAATCCAGTGCCTTGTAGACGCCAGGCAGGTCTTCGCCGGGAAAACCGCCCTGCATGTATTTGTAGGTACCCATCCCCAGAAAGACGGCATCGTATTCCGCCAGCAAGGTATCGAACTCGACATCCCGGCCGATCTCGGTATTTAGACGGAACTCGATACCCATTTCCTCGAATACCGCCCGGCGACGCTTCATGACGTTCTTTTCAAGCTTGAATTCCGGAATACCGAAAGTCAGAAGTCCGCCGATTTCCGGATAACGATCGAATACCACGGACTTGACCCCGGCACGCGCCAGAATATCGGCACAGCCCAGACCCGCCGGCCCTGCTCCGATGATCGCAACTTTCTTGTCGGTCCACACCACCTTGGACATGTCCGGCCGCCAGCCCATGGCAAAGGCGGTATCGGTAATGTATTTCTCCACCGAGCCGATGGTGACCGCGCCGAAGCCGTCATTCAGGGTGCAGGCGCCTTCACAGAGACGGTCTTGAGGACACACCCGGCCACATACTTCAGGAAGGGTGTTGGTCTTGTGCGACAGTTCCGCCGCTTCAAGAATGTTGCCCTCGGCAACCAGCTGCAGCCAGTTGGGAATATAGTTGTGTACCGGGCACTTCCATTCGCAGTAAGGGTTGCCGCAGTGCAGGCAACGGTGCGACTGGCTGGCCGCCTCAGTGGGCTTGTACGGCTCATAGATCTCGGCAAATTCCTTAGCGCGCTTGCGCGCCTCTTTCTTCTGGGGGTCATTACGCCCCACATCAATGAACTGAAAATCGTTATTCAATCGGTTAGCCATGTTCGTCTCTCCTGGAAATCCGGCTTACTCGGGCCGCCTACGCGATTCGTCGAGCAGACTGGTCAAGCTTGCTGCCTTGGACTTCACCAGCCAGAAGTGACGAAGATAATCACTGAAATCTTCGATAATGGCGGCGCCACGCTTGGATCCGGTTTCCGTTACATAGTCTTCGATGACTTCACGCAGGTGTCGCCGGTACGCTTCCATGCTTTCGGTGTTGACTCGGTGAATCTCCACCAGCTCATGGTTGTACTTGTCCACGAAAGTGCGATCTTCATCCAGCACGTAGGCAAAACCACCGGTCATCCCCGCGCCGAAGTTGACTCCGGTTTCACCCAGCACGCAGACCAAGCCGCCGGTCATGTATTCACAGCAATGGTCCCCTGCGCCTTCGATGACGGCTGTGGCACCGGAGTTACGTACCGCGAAACGTTCACCGGCGGTACCTGAGGCAAACAGTTTGCCGCCGGTCGCACCGTACAGGCAGGTGTTGCCGACAATCGCGGTCGCGTGGCTTTCAAAGGTACTGACCTTGGGCGGCACAATGACGATCTTGCCGCCATTCATGCCCTTGCCCACGTAGTCGTTGGCATCGCCTTCAAGATAAAGATTGAGGCCGCGAGCATTCCATACGCCAAAGCTTTGCCCGGCCACGCCGGTGAAGCGCGCATTGATGGGCGCGTCCTCGAGCCCTGCCTCGCCATAACGCTTGGCGATGGTGCCGGAGGTCAATGCCGCCACCGAGCGGTCACAGTTGGTGATGCTAAATTCGAAGTCACCGCCGGACTTTGACTCGATGGCCCCTTTCAAGGCTTCGAGCACTTCCTGGTTCTTGGCACCCGGGTCATGCGGTACGTTGCGGCTGACTTGGCAGAACTGAGGGGCATCCGCCGGCACGAAATCGTTGCTCAAAAGCGGCGACAGATCCAGCTTGCGCTGAGAAGATGTTTTGCCTTCGATCACTTCGAGCAAGTCGGTACGGCCAATCAGGTCGGTCAACTGGCGCGCACCCAGCACGGCCATCAGTTCCCGCACATCTTCGGCAATGAAGCGAAAGTAGTGCTTGACCATGTCGACGGTGCCGCGGAAGTGTTCGCCACGCAGGTAATCGTCCTGAGTGGCGACGCCGGTGGCGCAGTTATTCAAGTGACAAATACGCAGGTACTTGCAGCCCAATGCCACCATCGGAGCAGTACCGAAGCCAAAACTTTCAGCGCCGAGAATCGCCGCCTTGATAACGTCGAGGCCGGTTTTCAGGCCGCCGTCGGTCTGCAGGCGAATCTTGTCGCGCAAGCCGTTGATCCGCAACGCCTGATGCACTTCGGGCAAGCCCAACTCCCAGGGAGAGCCAGCGTGCTTGATCGAGCTCAGGGGACTGGCCGCCGTGCCGCCGTCATAGCCGGAGACAGTAATCAAGTCGGCATACGCCTTGGCCACCCCGGTAGCGATGGTGCCGATGCCCGGCTCGGAAACCAGCTTCACCGATACCTGGGCATCCGGATTGACCTGCTTCAGATCGAAGATCAACTGTGCCAGATCCTCGATCGAGTAGATATCATGGTGCGGAGGCGGTGAAATCAAGGTCACCCCGGGCACCGAATAGCGCAAGCGAGCGATCAGGGCGTTGACCTTGCCCCCCGGCAACTGGCCACCTTCCCCCGGCTTGGCGCCCTGGGCAACCTTGATCTGCAACACCTCGGCATTGACCAGATAATGCGGCGTGACCCCGAAACGCCCGGAGGCGATCTGCTTGATCTTGGAAGAACGCACCGTGCCATAACGTGCCGGGTCTTCCCCGCCTTCACCTGAGTTGGAGCGACCGCCCGCTTCGTTCATCGCCTGCGCCAAGGCCTCATGGGCTTCCGGCGACAGGGCGCCGAGGCTCATGCCGGCACTGTCGAAACGCGGCAATAAGGCTTCGACAGGCTCAACTTCATCCAGCGGAAGAGGTGTGGCGGCAGGTTTGAGCGCCAGCATGTCGCGAATCGTGGCGACCGGCCGTTCATTAACCAGGCGCGCGAATTTCTTCCACTTTGCGTAGCTGCCCTCCTGCACCGCCTGCTGCAGGGTCGTCACCACATCCGGATTGTAAGCGTGGTATTCATGACCATGCACGTACTTCAGCATCCCGCCCTGAGTAATCCCCTTGCGCGGCAGCCAGGCATCCCGCGCCAACAGCTCCTGTTGCAGTTGCAGCTCGCTGAAACCGGTACCCTCGATGCGTGATGCCATGCCGGGGAAACACATCTGCATGATTTCTGAGGACAAGCCCACCGCTTCGAACAACATCGAGCCACGGTAGGAGGCCAGCGTCGAGATGCCCATCTTGGACAGGATCTTGAACAGACCTTTTTGCATGCCCTTACGATAGTTCTCGCGTGCATCCGCCGGGTTACCGGTCAGTTCACCGGTACGATGCATGTCCGCCATGACCTGATAGGCCAGCCACGGATACACCGCCGTGGCGCCGACGCCGAAGAGCACCGCCATCTGATGAGCATCCCGGGCATAACCGGTTTCCACCACAATATTGGCATTGGGGCGCAGCGCCAGGCGGCCCAGATGAGTATGCACCGCACCCACGGCGAGTACCGCCTGGATCGGAATTTCACCGCGGGGCAGTCCGGCATCACTCAGCGTCAAGATAACCTTGCCAGCGCGCACCTGGGCCTCGGCCGTCTCACACAGCGCCTTGAGTGCTTGCGGCAGGCTTTGTTGTTCCGGGTCATAGCCCAGCGACAGCGTATAGCTGGCAAACGCCGGGTCGTCCTGAGTCACCAAGGCGGTGAACTTGCGCGGCGACAGCACCGGTGTGGTGAGGATCAAGCGATGTGCATGCCCAGGGGTTGCCTGGAACACATTCAACTCGGCCCCGCAGCAGGCTTCCAGCGACATGACGATCGATTCTCGCAAGGGGTCGATCGCCGGGTTGGTCACCTGGGCGAATTTCTGGCGGAAAAAGTCGCTGAGCAAGCGAGGCTGGGTGGAAAGCACCGCCATCGGGGTATCGTCGCCCATGGAACCCACGCCTTCCTGGCCACTTTCGGCCAGCGGGCGCAGCACCTGGTCGCGTTCCTCAAAACTCACCTGGAACATTTTCTGCTGGATATTAAGGGTATCGGTATCCAGGTTCTGGAAACTGGCAAGCTCCGTGAGGGCCGACTCCAGGTAGCTGGCTTCTTGCTTCAACCAACGCTTGTAGGGGTAGGCCGACTTCAGGCGGTTGTCGATATCCTGGGTATGCAGCACTTCCCCGGTATGGGTGTCCACCGCCAACATCTGACCCGGACCGACACGCCCTTTAGCCACCACATCTTCCGGCCGGTAGCCGTAGGTTCCGGTTTCCGAGGCCAGGGTGATATAGCCGTTCTTGGTAATCACCCAGCGAGCCGGGCGCAGACCGTTACGGTCGAGCATGCATACCGCCTGGCGACCGTCTGTCATCACCACACCGGCAGGCCCATCCCATGGCTCCATATGCATGGAGTTGTATTCATAGAAAGCCCGCAGCTCGGCATCCATGGTTTCCACGTTCTGCCAGGCCGGCGGCACCATCATGCGTACCGCACGATGCAGCTCCATGCCCCCGGTAAGCAGCACTTCGAGCATGTTGTCCATGCTCGAGGAGTCGGAACCGGTGGTATTGACGATTTCATCGAGCTCGGCGATATCCGGCAGTCGCTCATTGACGAAATTGGATTTGCGCGAGTTGGCCCAACCACGGTTGGCTTCGATGGTGTTGATTTCGCCGTTGTGCGCCAGCAGGCGGAACGGCTGAGCAAGCGGCCAGCGCGGTGCGGTGTTGGTCGAAAAGCGCTGATGGAAAACGCAGATGGCGGTTTCCAGGCGCGGGTCGTTCAGGTCATGGTAAAACGCCGGTAAATCCTCCGGCATCACCAGGCCTTTATAAGACATCACTTCAGAAGACAGCGAAGCGACATAGAAGTCTTCATCGTCGCGCAGCGCCTGCTCGGCACGGCGACGCGCCATGTAAAGATCCACGTCAAAATGTTCGCCCTTGCCCGGCGAGACGAATACCTGACGGATACGCGGCAGGCAATCCAGGGCCATGGGGCCGCAGACACTCGAGTCGGTGGGTACGTCGCGCCAACCGATTACGTCAAGTCCACGCGCTTCCAGCTCACGATCAAAGGTCTGGCGCGCATGCGCCTCACGACTATCATCGTTGGGCAGGAATACCACGCCGACGGCGAAGCGCTCCTGCAACTCGACGCCCAAGGCATCCTTGGCCACCTCACGCATGAAAGCGGTCGGCATCTTGAGCAACAGCCCGCAGCCGTCACCGGTCTTGCCATCAGCGGCAATCCCGCCGCGGTGAGTCATGCAAGTCAAGGATTCAATGGCGGTCTTGAGCAAGTCGTGGCTGGCCTGCCCTTGCATATGGGCGATCAGGCCAAAGCCACAATTGTCGCGAAACTCGCCGGGCTGGTGAAGACCTCTGTTCATGGGCGTGCCTCTCATAAGCGTATTTTTTTTCGCAGCTTTTTATGATAAAAAGGCCGGTTAATCTATTTTTCGAGCTGACTTTACCGGGTTCAAGCGCACCCCTAAGGTGCCAGTGAAATGCTAGCTGCATGGCGAAAATGGCCGCTCAGCATAGCGATTCCCAGGCCTTTCGCGCAATCTCCACTACTCCTCCCTCTCTAAAAAACCCCCGAAAATCCAAGACTTGCGCACCAGCAGTTTTAAAAAAAAACATACAGTTCAACGACTTGCAAACTAGGCAAACGATATTTAAACGAAAATTATCGATATCTATACTTTGGTCTAAAAATGTCCTTTCACCCCATGCCGATAGCGCATAAGGCATGCGGATTATTGCTTAACTTGTTTTTCTGAAGCCTGCTCCCAGGCAAAAAAAGCCCGCAAAAGCGGGCAATAAAGTTAATACGTTTACGACGTAAGCTTAACGACGCGGAAAGTCTTCCAGCAAAGCCTGCAGCGTTGCGCTGGGTGTCGCATCGAATACACAGGCATCCCCTACCGACTTGAGCAATACCAGCCTGAGGCGTGTATCGATATTTTTCTTGTCCAGACGCATGCGACTGAGAAAATCTTCGGCATTCATATCGTTAGGGATCTCAAGGGGAAGCCCGGCACCTTCGATAATGGCCTGGACACGCGCCACATCGCCTTCATTCAACCATCCCAGGGCTCGGGAAAGCTCAGCGGCCATGGCCATGCCGGCGCCCACCGCCTCACCATGCAACCAATTGCCGTATCCCTGGTGAGCTTCGATTGCATGGCCGAAAGTGTGTCCCAGGTTGAGCAAAGCCCGAACGCCTTGCTCGGTTTCATCCTCGGCAACGATCTCGGCCTTGAGCCGGCAGCTGCGCTCGATGGCGACGACCAGGACTTCGTCATCCAAGGCTCGAAGCGCCGCCATTTTGTCTTCCAGCCAGCCTAGAAATGCCACATCGCGGATCAGGCCGTACTTGATGACTTCGGCAAGCCCGGCGGAAAACTCACGCGGCGGCAAAGTGGTCAAGGTAGCAGTGTCGATCAGCACGGCCTTGGGCTGCCAGAACGCCCCGATCATGTTCTTGCCGCGAGGATGGTTGACGCCGGTCTTGCCGCCTACCGAGGAATCCACCTGAGCCAGGAGCGTGGTCGGCACCTGAATGAACGCTACCCCGCGCTGATAGCAGGCGGCGGCATAGCCGACCATATCGCCGATCACTCCGCCTCCCAAGGCGATCAAGGTGCAACGGCGATTGAAACCCGCTTCCAGCAAGGCATCCCAGATACGACTCACCTGCTCGAGGGACTTGTACTGTTCACCGTCGGGCAACACTAATTCGCGCATTTCAAGCTCGTCGGACAACCCCGCCTTGAAACGCTCAAGATAAAGCGGCGCCACCGTCTCGTTGGTGACTATCATGACCTGCCGACCCGCCAGATAGGGCGTCAGCCAACGCGGCTCACCCAAAATCCCGGAACCGATGTGGATAGGGTAACTACGTTCATCCAGCGACACGCTCAGCGTGCGTACCGCATCAACAACCTGCGTCATGGGGAAACCTTGGATTGGAGAGGATCGACGAGACGGCGTACCCGTCGGATAATTTCATTGACCACGGCACGAGGGCTACGCCTGTCGGTACGTACCGTAATATCCGAGGTGGCACGGTAGAGAGGGTCACGCAAAGCGAACATGTCGTTGAGTACCTGTTCACGATTATCACACTGCAGTAGTGGACGATTACGGTCTTTCGCCGTGCGCTTAAGCTGCTGTTCCACCGTGGTGAGCAGATAGACCACGGTGCCGCGTTCACGCAGGGCACAGCGATTTTCTTCACGCAACACCGCACCCCCACCGGTGGCTACCACCACCTGGGAAAGCTGGGTCAGTTCATCGATCATCTGTATCTCGCGCTGGCGAAAGCCCTGTTCACCTTCCACGTCGAAGATCCACGGAATATCGGCACCACAGCGAGCCTGTATGGCGTGGTCGCTGTCAAAGAACTCGCGTGATAGTTCGGCCGCCAACAGTCGGCCGATTGTGCTTTTACCAGCCCCCATGGGGCCGATGAGGAAAAGGTTGGGTAAATCCTGCATCAGGGAACCGCCAAGCCATCGTCGAGTAGTCGTGGAGTAATGAAAACCAGTAGCTCTACCTTTTCATTGCGCTCATCGGTATAGCGAAAGAGTTTGCCCAGCAGCGGAATGTCACCCAGGAAAGGGGTTTTGCTCAGCTGGCGCAGCTCTTCGGTAGTCAGAATACCTCCCAGCACCACCGTTTGTCCGTTATCTACCAACACCTGCGTTTCAATGGTATTGGTATCGACCGGAGGTTCCCCGCCGAATTCCGTTTCGCGAAAGCTATCGTTGGTGATTACCAGATCCATGATGATGCGGTTGTCCGGGGTAATCTGCGGCGTGACCTCAAGCGACAGCAACGCCTCCTTGAATTCCGTCTGGGGAATATCGTCACTGACTGTCTGATAGGCTCGCTCTTCGCCCTGGCTGATTGTCGCTGTGCGCTGGTTCGCGGTAATGATACGCGGCTGGGAAATGGTCTGGCTTTTCCCCTCCGTCTCTAGGGCGCGCAGCTCCAGGTCGAGCAGAATATCCCCGGACAGATAACCGAAACTGAATCCCGTACCCGCTCCGGCACCTTGGCCAAGGTTCACCTCCAAACCACCCATGGCACGGTTGATGCCACCGGGGTTGATATCTCGCCGACTGTAAGTGCCACCCTCCTGCTCAAAGCCACGCGTGGTGTCGGCGCCCCAATTGATCCCCAGCTCACGCGAGGCGGTATCCCGTGCGATCACGATCCGCGCTTCGATCTGCACCTGGCGCACGGCCACATCCAGGCGATCCAGGGTACGTAGAATATCCCGCACCTGATCGGCGGTATCCTGAACTAAAAGCGTATTGGTGCGCTGATCGACACTCACCCTGCCACGTTCGGTCAACAGGCCGAAGCCGTCAGCCCCGCGCAACAAGGTAGCAAGATCCTCCGCGCGGGCGTATTTGACTTCGATGAATTCCGTCACCAATGGCGCCAGCGTTTCACGCTGATTGCGCGCCTCGATTTCCTGGCGTTCGAGTTCGGCAAGTTCCGTGGCCGGCGCCACCACAATCACATTGCCCTGCTGACGGCTGGATAACCCCTGGCTTTGCAGAATCAAATCCAACGCCTGGTCCCAGGGCACTTCATTAAGGTTCAAGGTGACTCGCCCGGTAACGCTATCACTGGCCACCAGATTCAGGTTGGTGAACTCGGCGATTTCGTTCAGCACCGCGCGCACTTCGATATCCTGAAAATTCAGACTCAAGCGCTCGCCGGTGTAAGCCTCCCGCTCTTGCCGGCGCTGTTCGACCGGCGCCTCGCTGACCGGTTGCGCTTCGATCACCAGCTGTCGCCCGCTTTGTGAGGACACCATCGCATAGGGGCCTTGGGTTTCAAGCTCAAGCATTGCCGCTTCCCGCCCGAGACGCGGGGTAACGCGAACGATCGGGGTGCCGAAATCCGTCACATCGTAAACCTGATTGAGCGAATCCGGGATCGAGACATGGCGAAGCTCAGCCACAATCTGATTACGCGCGCCTTCGCGCACCCGTGCATCCACCCCTGCACGATCAAAGGTTACCACCAGGCGTCCGGCACCATCATCGCCGCGACGAAAGTCGATCGCCTCCACCTGCGGTCCTATTGCGGTTTCTAGCGTTTCGACAGGCGGCGACTGATCAGCGCTCACAGCGGCTCCCGGACCGATCGAAACTCGCAAGTGACTCTCATGCTGGCTGGTCACATAAGGATGCGCCTGGGCCAACTCCACCACCAAGCGTGTGCGCGAACCGGAATCCAGGGCGGTAATACGCTCGACTCCCGCCACGCCCACTTCCTGTCGGCGCTGCTTTAATGCACTGGAGGTGTCGGCAAGGTCCAGCGCCAGGCGCGGTGGTTCATCCAGGCGGTAACCACGGAGCTCGGGCAGTGGGCCGGAAAAATACAAGTCGATCTCAACGTCGCCGGCGGTTGTCCGACGCACATCCAGGTCGGTCAGCACCGAGGTCGCTGATGCCAACGCTGGCATTAACATAAGCACCAGCATCACAACACTGCGGGTCATCAAGGTCATTGGTCATCTTCCGCGTTATTGTTCATTGCGTTGGTTTCAAGCATCAACTCCACCTCACGCTCACGCCAGCCATCGTGTTGGGTAAATACCCGCTCGGCAATCAAGATGGCATTGCTATCGATCTGCTTGATACGTCCATGATGGGTACCCAGATAGTTGCCTTCGCTCAACGAAAAAACCTCGCCGCCTGGCGCCGTGATCAACGCCACATGGCGGCTACCCATGCGCAGCGTACCCACCAGCCGGAGCTCCTGGAGGAGATAACGCTCCAATGGCTCCTCAGGGCGCTGCTGGTTTGGGGCCAATCGCTCGTCAAACGATTCATCTGGATCGGAAAGGATCGCTTTGCGAGGTAGAAATGGGCTGCGTAACGCCTCGTTACGATATTCCAGTGGCTGGTATTCAGGTACCACGGGGATCACGATTCGCGGCGGCCCGCCCGGCATCTCGCGAATTTTCTGCATGCGTTGGTCAAGCTGGCCTAGCTGGGGGTCACCACAGCCGTAAAGCCCAATTCCCGCCAGGAGCACACCGCACAGAAGTCGCCCCATCACCCGCCGGGAGTTCATCATTCAGCCTTCTCCTCGGCACGGTAATTGTAAGTGCGTGCCAACATGGATAGGCGCAACTCATCACCCTGTGATTGATCACCCTGGCGTGCCACTGGCTCCAAGGTAAAATCGTGCTGAGTCACAATGCGCGGCAAGGCGGCCATATCGGCAATGAAGTTGGCAATCTGGTGATACCCCCCACGCACCTGAATATCGAAGGGCTGTTCGACGTAATGCGTGCGGGCTATTGAAGAGCGCAACCGAATGGCATCGATCATCAAACGGTTATCGATAGCGGCATCACTAATACTGTCAAGTAATGAAGGCACTTCGGCAGTGGTAGGCAACATGTCGCGTAGACGTTGCATCTGAGTTTCAAGTGACATCAGCTGTTCCTGCATCTCCGGCAAATGCGACGCTTCCGCCGCTTTCATGCGATAGTCGTCAAGCAGGCTGGCCTCACGACGCTGGGCGCTTTCCAGCGTATCGCGTCGTTCGCTGATCACGAACCAGTCCATTGCCGCCAAAGCGACAACCAGTCCCAGCACGCAACATAGTATCTTGAGCAGCAAAGGCCATGAACCGGCTTCCTTGACATCCAGCTCACGCCAGTCGGTATTTTTCAGGCGTCGTCCTTCCTCCGCCAACCGCTCCCATTGGGCATTGAGATTCACGCCTCATTCTCCCCGCTGTCTTCCTCGGTAACCAACAATGAATCCGGGGCTTTCAAGATGACCGAAAGGCGAAAGCGACGCCCGGCGCCTCCGGATTCGCTTTCCACCTCGGATAACTTGGGCACATCGAAGGCCGGGGCGTTCGCCAGGCTACGCAGCTGGTCGGAAACTTGGCGATTACTGGCAGAAAGGCCCGTCACATTCAAGCTCTGACCAATGAGTTCCTGGTGAGTGTAATACACGCCATCAACCAAGCTTTCGGCAAGGTTATTGAAGACCTGCACCACTTGCGTCCGCCCTGACTGAAGCTCCTGGAACACCATGATTTGCTTCTCGAGACGATTCAAATTGCTTTCATAATCCTGGATGGCGCGTATATCCGCCTCCAGCTGGCGCACTTGACGAGTGATATGGGTGTTACGTTGCTGCTGGTTATCCAGTGCCATTTGGTAGCCTTGGGCTACGCCGAACCCGATGATGGTCCCCAGCGTCACCATGAACCCCACCAACAGATGAACATGCCGCGTGCGTTTTTCGCGTCGGGCTTCACGCCACCCCAGCAGATTGATATCCACGCTCATTTATCCCCTTCCCTGACAAGCCCTTTGCCTACTCGCATGGCAAGCCCGCAGGCGGTAAGCATCGCCGGAGCATCGTTGGCCAAGGCTTGAACATCGAGACGCTTGTTGATTTTCATGTTTTGAAAAGGGTTAGCGATAGTGACTTGCATACCGCTGTCCTCGGCAATGCGCTCGGCCAGCCCTGGAATCACGCTGGAGCCACCCGCCAGGATAATCTGCTTGACTTCCTGTTTGCGCCCTGCGGTGTAATACAGCTGTAACGAACGTCCCACCTGCTGGACGACGGTTTCCAGGAAAGGATTGAGCACGCTTTCCTGATAATCGTCGGGTAGTGCGCCGCGTTTCTTGGCGAACCCCGCTTCATCCATGCTCATGCCGTAACGCTCACGAATCGCATCGGTCAGTTGGCGCCCACCGAACACGGTGTCCCGGCTATACACGATGTGACCGTCCTGCATGACATGGAACGCGTTCATGTTGGCACCGATGTCTACCAACCCTACGCTGGCATGCGGATCGTCACCCGCCAGCAACTGGCGCCGCAAAGCGTCGAAAGTGCGCTCCATGGCAAAGGTTTCGACATCCACCGCCGCCGGCTCAAGACCAGCGCGCTCCAGGGTTTCGGTCAACTGGGTAACATCCTGTTGCCGACATGCGACCAGCATCACTTGCTGCTGCTCTTCATCGAACGGCGAAGGACCCAGACACTGGAAATCAAACGCCACTTCGTTGAACGGAAATGGGATGTGGCGGTCTGATTCAAGCACAATACGCTCTTCGATTTCATCCTCTTCGAGCGAGATGGGAAAGTTCAGCGTCTTGGTAATGGCAGCACTCGCCGGCACCGCGACCGCCACCTTACGAGTAGAGGGTTTGGCATGTTCCACCGCACGACTGAGCACGCTGGCCACGGCATCGATGTCGCGGATGCGACGTTCGACCACTGCGCCTTCACGAACCGGGCGTACGGCATAACTTTCCACTTGGTAACCATCGCCGGAACTTTTCAATTCGAGCAACTTGACGGTCGCCGAGGTAATATCGACACCGATCAACCCTTTACTGGGTCTGAGAAAGCGCATCTCGGTTCGGCTCCGCCTGCATAATTGAGTAAATTCGAGGTTACATGATTTTATGGGAACTCACACCCACCCTCATTGTGGCATATCAAGGCTGGTGACCGACTCGCCACTTTTCTATAATGGTTGTCGGTAGAGTCACCCGACAGCCAGCGCGCGCTGACCCCTCATTATTTCCATGGATGTCACTTTTTCATGAAGTTTTTCCGAACTCTGATTTTTTCCCTATTCTGGCTGTTGGTGTCATTGCTGGGCGCCATCTCTCTGTCGGTGGTCGGTGCGGCGTTGTATTTCTCCCCAGGCTTACCCGATGTCCGTCAGCTACAGGATTTCGAACTGCATACCCCCCTGCGCATCTTCACGCGCGACGGCAAGTTGATCGGCGAGTTCGGCGAAGAGCGGCGCATGCCGGTGGATTTCGATGAAATCCCCCAGAACATGGTGAATGCGCTGATTGCCGCCGAAGACAGCAGTTACTTCGAACACCGCGGCGTCGACCCGCGCGGGCTCATGCGGGCAGCCTTCGAACTTGTGCAGAGCGGAGGGGATATCCAGTCAGGGGGGTCGACCATCACCATGCAGGTAGCCCGTAACTACATGCTGACGCTGGACCGTACGTTCACCCGCAAAATTCGGGAAATCCTGTTAGCTCTGCAGATGGAACAATTGCTTTCGAAGCAAGAAATCTTCGAACTTTATGTCAACAAGATTTTCCTGGGTAACCGTGCCTACGGTATCGCGGCGGCGGCTGAAACCTATTACGACAAACCCCTAGCAGAACTCAGCCTGGCTCAGACGGCGATGATCGCCGGTCTACCCAAGGCCCCTTCAGCATTCAATCCACTGGCCAACTCGGAGCGCTCCTTGATCCGCCGTAACTGGATCCTGTTTCGTATGCGTGGGCTGGGGCATATCGACGAGAGTGTTTATCAGGAGGCGGTGCAAGAGCCGGTTAGCGCCAAGCGTCACTGGACGCAAGCCGAAGTGGAGGCTGCTTACGTGTCGGAAATGGCCCGCCAGTATGCAATCGAGCGTTTCGGCGACAATGCCTATACCGGCGGTTACCGCATTCACACCACCCTCGACAGTGAACTTCAACCTGCTGCGCGTCTGGCGCTGTCTCGGGGTCTACTCGACTATGATTTGCGTCATGGCTGGCGCGGCCCGGAGCAACGCGATATCGCCTCGAGCCTGGTGGAAGCTCAGGAACAGATCACCACGCAAGGCCTGGAGGAAGAGCTTTCCGAATCACCGGAAATTCGCGAGACCGCGCGCCAGGCAGCCGAGCGCAGCCAGACCCATGTGGAAGGTATCGATGGCGATGTCAGTAACTGGTTGCAAGTGCTGGAACGCACACCCAATTACGGTTTGCTACAGGCCGCCATGGTGGTGGAAAGCGAAGGCCGTGACATGCAAGTCATGTTGCGTGGCGGTGAGCTGCACACCATCGACTGGGATGGCTTGAGCTGGGCACGCGACTACCTTAGCCCTCATAGCCGAGGCGCCGAGCCCGCCTCAGCCGAAGCAATTGCGACTCGCGGCGACCTGGTACGGGTGGTGATCAACGAAGACGGCAGCGCCCGTCTTTCTCAACAGCCGGATGTCGAAGGTTCGCTCGTGGTTCAAGACCCCCGCACCGGCGCCATTCTGGCCTTGCAAGGTGGCTTCGACTTCAACGCCAGCAAGTTCAACCGCGCCGTTCAGGCTCAGCGTCAGTCCGGCTCCATCTTTAAGCCGTTCATCTACCTGGCGGCCCTGGAAGATGGGGAAATGAACGCAGCAAGCGTGGTCAATGACGCCCCCGTGGTACTCCAGGATGGCAGTGACGAACTGTGGCGCCCGGTCAATTCCAGCCGTGACTTCCGAGGGCCGACCCGGTTGCGCTCGGCGCTGGCCCGTTCACGCAACCTGGTCACTATTCGCGTGCTTCAGGCCATTGGGCTGGATCACACCATCAACTACCTGGAAGGCTTCGGCTTCGCCCCTGGGCGCTTGCCGCGCGGCCTTTCCCTGGCGCTGGGCAGCGCCAGCCTGACTCCGATGGAAATGACCAACGCCTATGCCATTCTGGCTAACGGTGGCTACAAGGTTTCGCCCTGGATCATCGAGCGCGTCACGCGGATCAATGATGACCAGCTTATCGAGCAGGCTACTCCGCATGTCGCTTGCCCTGAGTGCAGCGAAAGCCAGGAAACCGTCACCATCGGTGGGCGCGACTACCCGGTTGCCCCGCGTGTGGCCGATGCCGCCGCCGTATACATTCTGCGTGACATGCTGCGCGATGTTATCGAAGTGGGTACCGGGCGCGCCGCGTTAAGCCTGGAACGAGACGATATCGTGGGCAAGACCGGCACCACCAACGGCCAGCGCGATGCCTGGTTTGCAGGTTACAACAGCGACCTTGTGACCACCGTATGGGTCGGCAAGGACAATAACGAAACCATAGCCGAATACGGCGCCAATGCCGCTCTGCCGGTGTGGATCGACTTCATGGGAGAAGCCCTCGAGGGTCGCCCGGAAGCGGTTCTAGAACGCCCGGAGAACATCGTTACGGTCCGTGTCGACCCCACGACCGGGCGCCGGCTACCTAACGACCAGTCCGGGGGCATTTCCGAGATATTCCATAGCGATCATCTGCCCGAGTTTCAGCAGCGCGGCATCAGCCGCGAACTGGAAGAAGTCAGCGGTTCCCAAGGGTCGGGAACCGTTGAATCGATCTTCTAATAAGCTGCTGAGCACCTGCAAGACAGTCTCAGGCCACCGGCGCGACCTCGCGCCGGCTGGCCAACCAGTTTCCAGCGATGGCGATTGTCATCACCGCAACGCCCGCGACTTCCGCCAGGAAGTTGGGATAAAACACCCCAACGATTGCCGGCACGATCAGCACCCTAGGTATCAATGACATCCGCGTGAACAGATACCCTTCCAGAGCTGCGGCAAAGGCCCCTAACGCCAGAATGGCGATCACTCCGTTCCAGATCACTATCGGCCAGGCCCCCCCCATGATGATTTCCGGATTGAAGACCATAAACAGCGGAATCAGATAAAGCCCCTTGGCAAACTTCCAGGCCTGGAAACCGGTCGCCATGGGCTTACTTCCGGCAATCGCCGCCCCGGCGAAACCGGCCAAGGCGATAGGCGGCGTCACGTTGGAATCCTGGGAATACCAGAACACCACGAGATGCGCGATCAGCAACGGAATACCGAACTCGGCGGTCAAGGCAGGCCCGACCAGCACGATCAACACGATGTAGCTTGCGGTCACCGGCAGCCCCATACCCAGCACTAGGCTGGCCAGCAGCACCATGAGCAGCGCCAGAACGATATTGCCGCCGGAAAAGGCCATCATCATGGATGAGAACTTGAGCCCCAGCCCGGTCAGGCCGACCACCCCCACGATGATTCCGGCCACGGCGCAAGCCAGAGACACCGCTACCGCATTACGTGCCCCCAGTTCCAGGCCTTGCACGAGCTTGACGATACCCGCCCACACCACATCCAGGGTGCTACGCAACGTCACCGCCTGCCCTTGCGTCGGCGCCACGAAAAAGAACCACGCTGCATAACGCAGCGCAGCCACCATTACCATCGTGACCACGGCGTAATAACCTACCCGCATCGGCGACATGTTCATCGCCAAGAGGTACACCAATACCCCGAGCGGCAACAAAAAGTGCCAACCGTCGCGCATCACCTGGCGCATTTTCGGCAATTCGGAGCGCGGCATTCCTTGCATACCCTGTTTCAGGGCAATGATATGCACGAAGAGATAGACGGTGGTGAAATACATGATCGCAGGCAGGATACTGACCTTGACCACCTCGAGGTACGACACCCCGGTATATTCGGCGATCAAGAAAGCCCCGGCCCCCATCAGTGGCGGCATGATCTGGCCACCGGTGGAAGCCGCCGCTTCGATTCCCCCCGCCTGATGTGGTTTGTAACCCAGGCGTTTCATCAGCGGAATGGTAAAAGCGCCGGTAGTCACCACATTGGCGATGGCGCTGCCGGAAATCGATCCCATGCCTGCCGAGGCCAACACCGCCGCCTTGGCCGGACCACCGCGCTGGCGTCCGGTGGCGGAATACGCCATATCGATGAAGAACTTTCCCGCTCCAGTACTTTCCAGAAAAGCGCCGAACAACACGAACACGAAGATATAGGTCGCCGCTACACCCAGCGGTAACCCGAAAATACCTTCCTGGCCCAGATAGAGCTGGCCCACCAGACGGTCAATGTTATAGCCACGATGTTCGAGAATCCCGGGCAAGAAAGTTCCCAGCCACGGAAGCTCGCCGCGTGGCCCGGCAAAGGCATAGAGAATCGCTGTCAAGCCGATAACAGTCATTCCCAGCCCCACTGCGCGACGGCTGGCTTCAAGTACCGTCACCACAGCGATACCGCCCACCACGATATCGGTCTGGCTCCAGAAACCCGCTCGGCTGATGATCTCATCCAGAAACAAAGCCAAATAACCGCCGGTAACCAAGGCACCGGCAAAAAATACAAGATCGATTGCCCCACCCAATACGCCGCGTTTACGGCGTGGGCCAAACACCGGAAACAGCAGAAACGCCAGCATCATGATCAACATCAAGTGAATGCTGCGCTGGTAGAACAGGCCCAATGGCTGGATACCGGCGGAATAAAGCTGGAACAGTGACAAGGCCACGGCTACTAGGGAGATCGCCCACATGATCGGGCGGGGCTGCAGGACTTGCCCCCCCGAGGCACTGGCGGTGGAAGGGTAAAGATCACTCATGCAGCAGCCTCTCAAGAGCTGTTACCGGCAGAATGCGCCGGCAAACGAAAAGGGAAATTTCAAGGGTCGGCTTGCGTCGTGTCAAGCGGGCCTGTCCGGAGTTCAATCGTCACTGCCTGATCTGCAGCCTGCTCGCTAAGACTGATCCGACGCCCTTCATGCAGCAGGCGATGGTTCACTGCAAGCGAACCGACGCGCAAGCGATAGCGATTGCCGGGAACGGGTTCGTTGATCTCTTCGATCCAGTAACCCCCGGCGCCATCCGACACCTGCCGGCCTCGGCCCAGTAGATGGCCGAGGCCGGCGGCGAAGTCAGGCTGGTGGCTGCGTTCAAGCACCATGCGCCCGGCATGGTGCCGATAGCAATCCTGCACTCGAATACCGGTCACGGAGTGATTCCACTCTAGGCACCAGGTCGCGCCTTCCGGCATGGGGATACTGACTAACGTATCCCCTTGCGTATTGCGCACCACCAATGCCGCCTCAACCTTCGACTGCGCCATGGACGCCCAGGCGCCGCCGCTATTCAACAAAGCACTGGTCCACAGGGCGCCAGCCACTAGCAAGCTGAAGATGGCCAGGCGACTCATCGCGCTGCTTAAGAAGCCACGATGAGTCGAACGTTCAGGCATGCTTACTTGCGCTGATGGTCGGCAATCTCAGCACCGACCTCTTCGTAGTAGCGCAAGGCTCCCGGATGAAAAGCAATCGGCGTGGAGTTGACGCTGAACTTCACCGTGGTGTCATTGGCCGCCGGATGAATCGCAATCAGGTCTTCGGTTTCTTCGAACAGCAGCTTGGTGACTTGATAGGCCAGCTCCTCGTCCATTTCGCTGTTCGTCACCAGCACGTTGGGAATGCTGACGGTCTGAACTGCTTCATCCATGCCCTCGTAAAGGCCTGCGCGCAGCTCGTATGCAGCAAATACCGGTTCTTCTTCCTTAGCATTGGCGATTTCTTCATCGGAAAGCCCGACCAAGCGGATATCCCTGGTGGTCGCCAGGTTGAGGATCGAACTGGTCGGTGGACCCACGCTCCAGAAGCCGGCAGCGATATCGCCGTCACGAAGGGCATCTGCGGTCTCGTTGAAGTTCAGGCGTCGCGGGTCGAAGTCATCATAACTGATGCCGTTAGCCTCGAGCAGGGTCTGAGCGTTGACCTCGGTACCACTGCCCGGGGCGCCCACGGAAACCGTCTTGCCCTCGAGATCGGAAAGCGACTCGATACCCGAGTCGGCCAGGGTTACCAGCTGCACGGCGTTGGGGTAGATGGACGCCAGTGCCCGGATGTTTTCAAGCTGCCGATCTTCGAAATCGCCGGTGCCGTTATAGGCCGCATACACCGTATCGGCCAGCGCTAGTGCGATATCGGAATCGCCGCGCCACACAAGCCCCATGTTTTCCACGGAGGCGCCGGTGACTTCGGCAACCGCACTGACTCCTTCAATGTGGTTGTTGATAAGCTCGGCCAGGCCGCCACCGTAAGGGTAATAAGTGCCGCCCGTCCCCCCCGTGGCAATGGAAAGCTGCTGCGCAGATGCCGGTAGCGCCACGGCCAGAAGAGATGCCGCCGCTGCATATTTGAGAACGCTCATTATGCTTCCTCCATCCTGATTGGACTTGTTGGTTTCGATGACGAAAAGGAAATGGGAAGACATTTTCTATCACCGCACCTTCTATCAAGCGGTGACAAAGAAACACCTTGATTCGAAATTAGCACGGCTTGTGCGTTGGATGCCAATGGCTTGCGTTAACATGACCAATGATTTAAGTGAGTAGTGCGTCGGGAGAGAAGCATGTTCAAGAGGAAAGATTGCATGGACACTTGTCCATGACGACTTGGGAAGCTATCGCTCTGGTGGGCATTGGAATTATCGCGGGGTTCATCAACGTCCTTTCCGCCGGCGGGTCGATGCTGACTTTGCCGCTGCTGATGTTTCTGGGCTTGCCACCGCAGGTGGCCAACGGCACCAACCGTGTGGCGATCGTGCTGCAAAGCGTGTCGGCTGCGGGCAATTTCCTGCGTGCCGGGGCCTCGCATATCGGCCTGAGCTTGCGCCTTTCCGTACCCGCCGTGGCCGGTTCACTCCTTGGGGCCTGGCTGGCGCTGCACGTCAGCGATGTACTCTTCGAAGCTATCCTGATCGCCGTCATGGCCGGCTCCGCGGCAATGATGGTATTGCCCCAGCCAAGGCTGGATACACGCCCATTGACACCCGAGCGTCTGACGCTACCCATCTACGCGGCAATGTTTCTGATCGGCGTCTATGGTGGCTTCATTCAGGTCGGTGTGGGGCTCTTGTTTATCGTCGTGCTCTACCGCCTGCTCAAGATCGACCTGGCCCAGGTGAATGTGTTCAAGGTCTTCATCATCCTGATCTACAGCCTTCCCGCCCTGGCGTTATTCATATGGTTCGACCAGGTCCGCTGGAATTACGGTCTGCTGCTGGCGCTGGGCAGCATGACCGGTGCCTGGCTTGCGGTTAAAGTCAACATGAGCCCAAGGGGGGCGCTATGGATCAAGCGCCTGACGCTAGCCGTGATCACCGCGATCTTGCTGCGTTTACTGCTCGGCTAACGATATTATGCAGGCAACAACGGTAAGTTTGCCTAGCTTACTTACCAACCGAACGCGCGTTCCATTATGATGGTGGGAAAATTTCGGTTATTTGCTGTTTTATGGACACAATACCTTTATGGACAACACTCCCCGACAAAATCTAGGCATCAGTGCCTACCGCTGGTTGAAAAACGACATCATCAGAGGCGTCTATCAACCCGGTGAAAAACTGTTGATGAGCCGCCTGAAAGATACCTACAACTTAGGTATTGGCCCACTGCGTGAAGCCCTTTCGCAACTTGTGGCGGAACATCTGGTGGTGGCGATCAGCCAACGTGGTTATCGAGTCGCGCCCATGTCGCTCGCCGAACTGCAAGATATCTACGACGCCCGCGCCCAGCTCGAAGCCATGGTTCTCAGGCTGGGCATCGAACGCGGTGACGATATATGGGAAGCGCAAATTCTGGCCAAGGCCCATGCGTTGGCCAAGGTCACCGAGGTCAACACACCGGATGACCTCCTGGAGATATGGGATTCCCGGCATAAAGATTTTCATAGTGCAATTGCCGCCGGGTGCAATTCGCCGCATTTGCTCCAGGTCCGCGAAGGCTTGTTCGACAAGGTGGAGCGTTATCGCCACCTCTGGCTACGGGAAACGGTATTTTCCGATGCCGCCCTTGAAAAAAAGCGCCAGGAACACGCCGCTCTGGTCGACGTCATCTTGGCACGAGATACCCAGCTTGCAACCGATATGATGCGGGAACACCTGATGACGCCGGTGCCCATCATCACCGAGGTCATGCGCCGCCAAGGCATGGCTTGAAAACAGCCTGGTAAAAATGTAGAAATTTTAAAATAATAGCGATACATTGATACTATGCTGGGTTTTGAGGTGGTTTATCGTCACCCGAATCCTTTTGCCTGGATCACGCCAAGGAGTTACACCATGACCCATTTCAACTGGGATGACCCCCTACTGCTGGAACAGCAACTGAGCGAGGAAGAGCGCCAGATCCGCGACGCCGCCTATGACTATTGCCAGGAAAAACTGCAACCCCGCGTGCTGAGCGCCTTTCGTGAAGAACGTTTCGACCGTGAAATCATGACCGAAATGGGTGAACTGGGCTTGCTCGGCGCTACGGTCTCGCCCGAATACGGCGGTGCCGGAGTCAATCACGTGGCTTATGGCTTGATCGCTCGAGAAGTCGAGCGGGTGGATTCCGGCTACCGCTCGGCAATGAGCGTGCAGTCCTCGCTGGTCATGTACCCCATCGAAGCCTATGGCTCGGAAGAGCAGAAGCAAAAATTTCTGCCCAAGCTTGCCAGCGGTGAAATGGTGGGCTGTTTCGGTCTGACCGAACCCGACCATGGTTCCGACCCCGGCTCGATGATTACCCGTGCCGAGAAAGTCGACGGCGGTTATCGCCTCACCGGCCAGAAAATGTGGATCACCAACAGCCCGATTGCCGATATCGCCGTGGTCTGGGCCAAGTCCGCCGCTCACGACAACCAGATCAAGGGATTCATCGTCGAGCGTGGCGCCGAGGGTTTCACCACGCCCAAGATCGAAGGCAAGGTCTCGCTACGCGCTTCGATTACCGGGGAAATCGTGCTGGATAACGCCTTCGTCCCGGAAGAAAACCTCTTGCCCAAGGTGGCAGGCCTGAAAGGTCCTTTCGGCTGCCTGAACAAGGCACGCTACGGCATTGCCTGGGGCGTGATGGGCAGTGCTGAGTTCTGCTGGCACGCGGCACGTCAGTACACCCTGGACCGCAAGCAGTTCGGCCGCCCCCTGGCCGCCAACCAGCTGATCCAGAAAAAACTCGCCGACATGCAGACCGATGTCACCCTGGGTCTGCAGGCGGCGCTTCAGGTCGGGCGCTTGATGGATAGCGGTAACTGGGCACCGGAAATGGTCTCGCTGATCAAGCGCAACAATTGCGGCAAGGCGCTGGATATCGCCCGTCAGTCCCGCGACATGCACGGCGGCAACGGTGTCTCCGATGAGTACGGCGTGATCCGGCATATGGTCAACCTGGAGTCGGTCAACACCTACGAAGGCACCCATGATGTTCACGCCTTGATTCTGGGCCGCACCCAGACCGGCATTCAGGCGTTTTTCTGAATGGATGAGCCCATGAACGCTACCTCTACACCCAAGCCGCTGGCCGGGGTCAAGGTGCTCGATCTTTCCCGAGTGCTGGCCGGCCCTTGGTGCGGCCAGTTGCTGGCTGACATGGGCGCCGACGTGATCAAGGTCGAGCGCCCCGGCAGCGGCGACGATACCCGCCACTGGGGGCCGCCGTGGCTCCCGGGCACCCGGGAGTCCGCGTATTACCTCTCCGCCAATCGCGGCAAGCGCTCGGTCACGGTGGACATGGCCAGGCCCGAAGGCCAACAGTTGATCAAACAGCTGGTGGCCCAGTCCGACGTCCTGCTGGAAAATTTCAAGGTCGGCGGACTGGCGAAATACGGCCTGGATTACCCGAGTCTCAAGGGCGAAAACCCGCGGTTGATCTACTGCTCGATCACGGGTTTCGGGCAAAAAAGTCCTTATTCTCACCGTGCCGGCTACGATTTCATGATTCAAGCCATGGGCGGCATCATGAGCCTGACCGGCCAACCGGACGATGCTCCCGGAGGCGGGCCAGTGAAAACCGGTGTGGCCACGGCCGACATCTTTACCGGCCTGTATGCCGCCAATGCGATTCTCGCGGCCCTGTTTCAACGCGAACGCAGCAATAGCGGTACCCATATCGACATGGCGCTGATGGATGTTCAAGTCGGGGTGCTCGCCAATCAGGCATTGAACTACCTGACCTCTCATCAGGTGCCGCAACGCCTGGGCAATGCCCATCCCAATATCGTGCCTTATCAAGCGTTCGCCACGGCGGACGGCCATATGATCCTTGCGGTAGGCAACGACGACCAGTTCAAACGCTGCTGCACGGTGCTCGAACTGGGTGCACTGTCCCATGATCCGCGCTTTGCCAGCAACGGCGCCCGAGTGGCTAACCGCGAACAACTGATACCTACCCTTCAGGCGGCCTTCTTGCGTCATGACACCGCGCATTGGCTGGCGGCGCTAGAAGCCGTAGGAGTGCCCAGCGGGCCGATCAACACCCTGGACCGGGTCTTCGATGACCCCCATGTCAAGGCACGCCAACTCAAGCAGACCTTGCCTCACCCTCAAGCCGGACAAGTGGACTTGGTTTCCAACCCGATTCGCTTCAATGATGTTGCCTTGAATGCCGACATGCCCCCGCCCGGCCTGGGTCAACATACCCAGCAGGTCCTTGAAGAAATGTTGCAACTCGATGCGCAACAAATCGCCACCCTGAAACAACAAGGCATCATCTGACGCTTGATCGAAGGTGCCATTGCTTCCAAGTTTCGTAACTCGGGACAGACCTGCGTATGCACCAATCGTTTTCTGATCCAGGCCGGGGTATATGACGCCTTTGCCGAAAAGTTAGCCGCTCGAGTGGCCTCGCTATTTCGCTTTGAAACGGTTGGCGAGGCCATCGCCATGGCCAACGCCACCGAATTCGGTCTGGCCGCTTATTTCTATGCCCGCGATTACAAGCATATCTGGCATGTGATGGAAGGCCTGGAATATGGCATGGTGGCAGTCAACGAGAGCATTCTCTCGACCGAATTGGCGCCCTTTGGTGGCGTCAAGGAATCGGGCCTGGGTCGCGAAGGGTCGCACCATGGCCTGGATGAATACACTGAACTAAAATATGTCTGTATCGGCGGTCTGTGATCGCCCAAGCACGTTCCAAACAAGGAGTCAGGATGAACAACGCACAGCTCAACGAACTCAAGCAGAAATATGTCGCCCATGGCGCCGCCAGCCCTGCCACCCAATTCGCCGATCATGCTGAAAATGCCGAACTCTGGGATGCGGACGGCACACGCTTTATCGACTTCGCCGGCGGTATCGGGGTACTGAACGTCGGGCACCGCCACCCCAAGGTGGTGGAAGCGATCAAGGCCCAACTCGATAAACTCATGCATACCTGCCAGACGGTAATGCCTTACGAAGGCTACGTGAAGGTGGCGGAGAAACTCAGCCATATCACCCCGGTGCGCGGTCACGCCAAGGTGATGCTGGCCAACTCCGGCGCCGAGGCCCTGGAAAATGCGGTCAAGATCGCTCGTGCCGCCACTGGCAAGAACAACGTGATCTGCTTCGACGGCGGCTACCACGGCCGCACCTTCATGACTATGGCAATGAACGGCAAGGTCGCGCCCTACCAGACCGACTTTGGCAGCATGCCGGGCAACGTTTTTCGCGCGCCTTATCCGGTGCCGTATCATGGTGTCAGTGAAGATGAAGCCCTGCGTGGCCTGAAGATGACACTCAAAACCGATGCCAATCCCAAGGATACCGCCGCTATCGTTCTCGAGCCGGTGCTTGGTGAAGGCGGCTTCTATCCGGCGCCGACAAGCTTCTTGAAAGCCATTCGTGAGATTTGCGACGAACACGGCATTCTGATGATCGTCGACGAAGTGCAGAGCGGTTTCGGGCGCACCGGCAAGATGTTCGCCATCGAGCACAGCGGCGTGGAGCCGGACATCATCACCATGGCCAAGAGCATGGCCGATGGCATGCCGATCTCGGCCATCGTGGGTACCGACAAGCACATGGATGCCTCCGGCCCCAATTCACTGGGCGGCACCTACACCGGCAGTCCGACCGCCTGTGCTGCGGCCTTGGCGGTGATGGAAGTATTCGAGGAAGAAAACATTCTCGAAAAGAGCCAGGCGCTAGGCGACAAGCTGGCCAAGCGTTTCGCCAAGTGGCAGGAAAGTTACGACTGCATCGATAATGCCCGTAACATGGGTGCCATGGCAGCATTTGATCTGGTATCGGACAAAGCCAACCACACCCCGGATGCCAACCTCGCCGGCGCCCTGTGCAAGAAAGCTCGCGAGAATGGGCTGATACTGCTTTCCTGCGGCTTGTACGGCAACACCATCCGCTTCTTGATGCCAGTCACTATCGAGGACAACATCCTCGAAGAAGGCCTGGATATCCTCGAAGCCTGCTTGAAAAAATTGGTCTGAAACGACTAAGCGTCTGACAAGCTGCCGAACCGGCCGTGTCGCCTACGCCCTCCTTGGGGCCGAGGCGGCACGGCCGGTTTTTTTATTTTTCGGATGAAATTTAATGGCTTGCCGTTATTGTCGCGATTCGGCTCACTGCAATCGTGCTTCGCCAAGCACTTGGGTCAAGCGTTCCAGTACCTGGCCACTATGGCGCCAGAAGTGCCAGTACAGCGGAATCTCGAGTGGCTGTTGCGGGGCGAGGCTGGCGAGCAGGCCTTTTTCCATCCAGGGGGCCACCTGCATCCACGGCATCATGCCATATCCCATACCGGCGGCTGCCAGCCTGAGGAACCCTTCTGAAGAGGGGCAGAGATGGTAAGGGAATGCGCCGTGGTAGCCGACCTGGGCCAGGAAGCGGTGCTGGAGCTGGTCGTGGGGGCCGAAGACGATGGCCGGGGCGCGCTGAAAGGCATCCGCCGACAATCCCTGGGAAAAGTAGCGCTCGATATAATCGGGCGTGGCGCAGGGGTGATACAGCATCTTGCCCAAGGGAACGCAGCGCGCCCCGGCGATGGGTTGCGCACTGGCACACAGACAGGCCGCGACATCACCGTCACGCAAGCGTTTCAAGCCGACGTCCTGATCCTCGATGACGATATCCAGCAACAGCCCCTCGGATTGGCAAAAGCGGCCGATCGTATCAGCCCACCAGGTCGCCAGACTATCGGCGTTAAGTGCGATGCGCAGGCGTGGCGAGGCCTCTTCAAGGGTGGGCAGCGTACCGCGCAGGTCGCGCTCCAGCAGTTGCACTTGCTGGTAATGGTTGAGTAGCCGGCGTCCCGCCGGTGTCGGCTGCAGGTGCGGGTGGCGCAGCAACACCGGTTGCCCCAGGCGAATTTCCAGGGCCTTGATGCGTTGAGAAACTGCCGATTGGGAAAGTCCCAGCGCGTCGCCGGCGCGCTCGAAACCGTCGCACTCGATGACCGTGGCCAAGGCTTCGAGCAATTTGTAGTCCAGCATGCGGTACCCAATATAAGAAAAACTGATGTGCCATTAGCAAGATGATTTTTAAGTATAACGGCTTGTCGCTATGCTTGCCGCCACAACAACCCAGGCGCGCCCCCTGAGCGACCTGTTTCGTCGCAGGGTCGCTGCCAAGAGTGCAAGGATACGAGAAATGCTGGAAAGTTATCTCACGGGACTGCTGGTGTGCGGTGGGATCATCGTGGCCATCGGCGCGCAGAATGCCTATGTACTGGGCCTGGCGGTACGCCGTGAACACCACTGGTGGTCGGCCGGCCTGTGCATGAGCAGTGACCTGCTGCTGCTCACCGCGGGCATGTTCGGGGTCGGAGCACTGTTGCTGACCTTTCCCGATGCCATGGAAGTCATGCGTTGGCTGGGCGTGGCGTTTCTCGGCTGGCTGGCGGGCCAAGCCCTTTTCCGGGCGATTACCGGCAGGCAGGGGCTGGCATTATCGGCCTCCGGGGAGCGCAGCCTGAAGCAGGTGCTGCTCGCCACTCTGACGGTAACGGTGCTCAACCCTCAAGTCTACCTGGATACCTTGTTGTTGATCCCGGCGGTCGGCGCCCAGCAGGAGAGCGCGGCTGTGTTCGTCGCCGGTGCCGGTACCGCTTCGATCCTCTGGTTCAGCCTGCTGGCCTGGGGCGGGTCAGCACTTTCGCCCTGGCTTTCGCGCCCTTGGGCCTGGCGCATGATCGACGGGGCCATCGGCCTGATGATGGCAGCGATTGCCTTCCATCTCGCCTTCAGTGGTCTAGAGAGTTAACGATTGCCGCAATGTCCGCATGAACTTGAGCGCGCTCATCTAGACACTCATAAAATCTACCTCGAACTTGATTAGCAAAGTTCATAAAAGGCTAACTAAAACAATAATTTATAATTAAAAAATCTAATACTTAGGCACTGCAAAAGTCACCAAACACCTAAGAGCATCTTAATATAGTTAGCTTATTTTATCCTTTCCCTATTCTATTATAACTTGCATCAACGTTTTTCAGGCAATCTCTCTCTACCTTAATAGGGACTAGGGAATGCCCTAAAGCTGTAAGCATTACGAAGGAGTCGCCAAATGCTAATGACCACAACAAAAAATCTAAAAACTGCCTCAAGAAAAATGCCGAGCACCAGCGTCCAGAGACCTTTTCGTACCTGTTTGCCGGAAGAACAATTCTTGCTGGCCAGAGACCATGAAATCCAGGAACGCCACCGTTACCGGGGGTTTGAGCTGAGTTTCCTACCTCTCAACCCGGCCACCAGTCAACTGATGGCGATGCTTGGGCTCGAGTGCGAGCAACGACTGGCCAGCCTCGCCCAGACTGCCGGACACCTTCAGCTAGGCGTTGACCTGGAAGAATGCGAGGTGCATGGCGTTATCCCGCCTGAAATGCGCAGACAACATTTTTTTGTGGTCAATGAAGACATGGCCTATCAGGCACTTAACCATGCCTTGGCTGCAGCACATCATTCTCATCAATTTTATGAGCTTCTGTTGAAATCATGCAGCACTCTGGAACTGCATGTCTTGCTAAAGGAATTCGTCACCCAAAAGAAAAATGCCTGCAGTATTCTCGAGGAAGTGCAAGACAGCCTAAGGCAGCTCGCCGGTTAAAGAAAACGGCTAAATAAAACAAAAGGTCTTGTCCGGCATTATCACGGTGGGCAAAAGAATCGACTGTCGGTTGCCGGACACACCATAGAAACAGCTGCGAAATGCCATGGAGCCATTGATGCCTGATTTTTCCTGGGGGAAGCCCTCGCCTGTTATCTCGTATCTTCCAAACCACACCGAAGAACAGCGCCTCGCCGCCTTGCATGCCACTGGCCTATTGGACACCCTGCCCGAAGAACGCTTCGACCGACTAACGCGTCTGGCGTATCGTCTGTTCGAGGTGCCTATTGCATTGGTATCGATGGTGGATCGAGACCGTCAATGGTTCAAGTCATGCCAGGGGGTAAGCCTTCGGGAAACGCCACGCAATATCGCTTTCTGCTCTTGGGCGATCCAGAACGACGAACTCATGGAAGTGCCCGATACCCGCCTGGATGAGCGTTTTCGCGACAACCCCTTTGTGACCGGCCCACCGTATGTTCGTTTCTATGCAGGCCAGCCATTGCACCTGGCAACAGGCGAGAGGATTGGCACGCTCTGCCTGATAGAACCGGAGCCACGCCAGCTTCTGGCCCGAGAGAAGCAACTACTTTCAGACATTGCGCTGTTGGTCGAACAAGAGTTTTCCCTTGGCACCCAATATCCAACGGATAATATTACCGGGTGCCTGGACGAGCTAACTTTTACCCCCCGAGCCACGAACACCCTCGCCTTATGTCGACGTTACGACATCAATGCCGTGTTGATCAGAATACGCACCCTCAACATGGCGCGAATCGGTCAGCTTCATGGTGATGAAGATGGCGGCGAAGTTGGTAGTAACGAGAGCCATCAACTGCTTGAGCAGTTGGGTAAGACCATGGCGAAGGTCGCTTCTCAAGCCGAAGTTATCGGTCGTTATGGCGACGATACGGTCGCGGCGTTGTTAATGGATGCCACCCTAGGGGAAATCAGGCTGCTGTGCGCGCAGCTTAAAGCCGCCCTACAGCGCTGGAACGGTCTGCGCCGCCCCGGCGAAACAAGGCGTTACTGTCATATTGAAGTGGCTTCCGCCAGCCTCGACGACGAGGAAACCTTAGCGCACCTCTTTGAAGGCGAGTGGACGCACTATTTCACTATCGACGAGAGATGAGGGCCAAAAGCTGAATCTGATAGGTGATAACCGAGAATCGCCGCCCTTTAGAGGTTGTCGCAAATCTCCTAACGACTCATAACTAAACCGATGCTCAGCGACGTCGAAGGCTGGACGACATCATCACTCACACCCTGGCAGCCGCGATCATTTCCTTTGTTGCTAGGTAAGATAATCCCAGGCATCTCCACAACCGATCCCAGAGACGATGATAAAGGCTCAGCGCTACAGCGCGAGCCAGGTTGTAAGCCAGGGCATGCAAAGCAAACTCGCGTTTGACACCCGCCAGCCCACGGCGCCGGAAGCGAGACAGTCCCTGTTGCTGACGTAGCGCTGAAAAAACTGGCTCGACCATGGCCTTTCGCTGCCGGAATACCGCCTGGGCACCCGGGTGGGTCATGATCTGTTGCAGTGCCAGGCGTGCCTCGTCCTCCGGGTAACGTCTGATTCGGCGCCCCCGGACTGAACGGGTACAAGCGATCCGTTGCGGACAGTCCGCGCAGGTGACACAGGCATAAACCGACTGCTCACGCGAGCGTGCCGAGGCTCGCGTATGACTGATGAGCTGAAGCCGCTGCCCCGCTGGACAGTAGTAAACATCCTGTTCGGCATCGTAAGTGAACAGGTTTTTATGATACAGGCCCTTCGCTTTGTCAGTGGTACTGGGCCTGGGCGGGCAAAGCAGGCTGACATCACGAGCCAGTGTCGCGTTAATAACGCCATCATCAAAATAGCCGGCATCCAGCAGAAGCTCGCGTGGGGTCTTGGGTTCCACGCGCTCGCTCTGATCGATCAGCTCACCGACCACGCGCGTCTCGCTCGTGGGATCAACGGCGTGTGCCACGATGATCCGTGCCTCATTGGCCAGGACGGAGGGCGTATAAGCCGGCGCAAAGCCGCGTCCACGCTTCTGTCGCTGCATGGCGGCCTCTGGCTCCGTCAGGCTGACACGAACCGTATCGGTACGCTTGCCATGGCGCCGTCGTGCCGCGATCCTCGCATCAAGAACCTGTTCACAGGCGTGCGCTCTATCCAGCTGCTGCCGGGTCTCGTCCTGTTGCTCTAGAGGGGTCTGTTGATGGCGTGTCAGGGCGTCACTGACCCGGGTGCGTACCGCCTCCTCCCTGAGCAGACGATAGTGAGAGCAGGCAGCTTCGATCACAGTCCCGTCACCCGCCAGGCATGCGGTGGATGTCGCCGTCCTGGCCAGAACGGTACGTGTCAGCGCTTCGAAAAACTCCTGCGCCAAGGCCTGTTCATGCAGGCAGATAAAACGCCCGATATTGGCATGATCGGGAGCGATGCCTCCGGTCACCCACATGCATCCCAAGTCGACACGTGCCAGCCGTTCCAGCGCCCGCAGTGATGAGACCCCGTGCATTATCCCATAGAGAATCAGCCCCATCATCGCGCGTGGCGCATAGGGTGCACGTCCTGTGGCGGCATAGCGATCCTCGAAGGGTGTCCAGTCTTGGGCATCCAATAGGTCGGCCACCACAAAAGGAGCGCGAATTCCGGCCTGCCTCAGATGCTCTTCAAGCGGTGTCATGCCCAGGAAGATCGCCGTGGCATCACCGTGCAGAAAGCGTCGTCCCGACGAGGTTGCCGTGACGCGAGAGGATGGGGTGGACGAAGCAGGCGACACCTGAAAAAGCGAAAACTGCCTGTCATCAGGCGTGGGCATACATGCGGTCGTCACGGTAAGCTCTCAGGCAAAAGAGAAATCATTTTACGGCTTTATCCCTTTCGCGACACCCTCTTTAGACGGCGAGGAGGTCAATGGCTTTCACTTTCCTGGCCGGCGGTCGCCTTCGATGAAATTGGCCGTGAACGCCGCCTTGCCGTGGGTTTCATAGGCCCATTTCATGGTGTCCGAAACCACTCGCATCACCTCATCAAACTCACCGAATACCTGCGTGCTCATGCGGTTGGGATAGACCTCAAGGCCGCTTTGCTCCAGGCGTTTGACGATTTCGCTCACGATGGGTTTGAAATCGTCGGTCAGGGGGTAATAGCTGAGTTGCGCGGAAAGATACATGATTCGTCTCCTTAATTTCTAGTTTTCAAGCGCTCCCAAGCCTTGAGCAACGCCTGCCGAGTTTCTTCTGGATGTTCCAACGGAAACATATGAGTACCCGGCACCATACTGAGCGCCACGCCACATCGGCGTAATCGCCTAATGCGCGCGGGCGTCAACAAGTCCGACTCATCACCGGCAATCACATGGAGCGGCACCGCTGCGCGCTCGGGCAATCGCGATAGATGATCCGGCAAATGACGAAATATCTCGATTTCGACCGCTGGGTCAAATGTCAGCTCGGCTCTGCCGTCATCCAACACTCGGGTTCCTGCTTCAATGTAGTCGTGAAGTGCTTCGGGCGTAAAGCGACGAAACAGCCCACTTCTGCGCAGTGAAATCGCCATGGTCTCGCGGCTCGGCCATAACGTACGCCGCCCCTGGGTCTTGCCTGCGGGCGTGATCCGATCAATGAAACCGAATCGTTTGGCGGCTTTCATGACCCAGGCGTCCACCCCCAGCATCAAGGGCGGGTCGAGCATGATGACGCCCATGAAGCGCTGAGGTTGTTTTTGCGCAGCCATGGCCATCAGGGTCCCCCCCAGCGAGTGCCCGACCCCCAGCACCGGTGCCTGCGTCTCGGGCAGGTGAGCCAATAACTCATCCACCAGATTGGCCCAATTGTGGTTGACCGGAAATTGAGGATGGTGCCCAAGACGATCCACCGGATGCAGATCGAATTGCTCGGCCAGAGGAGCCAGCAGGCTGCGATAACTCAGGCCGGGAAAACCATTGGCATGGGCGAATACCAGCCGAGGCCGAGGAGAAGCAGGCGAAGACGTCATGGCGAACTCGTGATTGGCAAGTGAATCCAAAGGCTATCATACGACTGTTTTAACGCCAGCCTTCAAAAACTATCTTCAAAACTATTATCGTCAAAACTGTCGTCAAAACAGGGAAAGCTGCGCCTCGGCACTCACGTCGGCCAGACGGTAGCCCACTCCCAACAAGCGTACCGGCTTGCTGCCTCTTTGCCAGCCCACTTCCAACAGCGTCTCGAACTGCGCCAGGCTCGACACTGGAGCAACATGTTCCACCGTGGTCTGGGTGAAGTCGTTGAATTTCACCTTGAGGATCAGTCCGCGTATATCGCGTGGCGGGGCAAGTCGCCCATGGCGGGCATCCAGATCGGCAAGCAGCTCCGGCAGGCATGCTCGGCAGGCGGCCAGATCGGGCAAGTCTTGCGAATAGGTATGCTCGGTGCTTACCGACTTGCGTTCGCGCGAGGTGCGTACCGGCTGGTCGTCACGGCCCCAGCCGAGTTCATGCAAGCGATGCCCGAAGCGACCGAAATGCTCCACCAGCTGAGCCAGCGAACGGCGGCGTAAATCAGCGCAGGTGGCGATCCCCAATTCCGCGAGTTTTTCCGCGGTACGTGGCCCCACCCCGTTGATACGTTTGACAGAAAGCGCCTGGACGAAGGCATCTACCTCCTCCGGAGGAATCACGCACAAGCCATCGGGTTTGTGCCAGTCGCTGGCCACCTTGGCCAGAAACTTGTTGGGCGCCACCCCGGCCGAGACAGTAATGCCCACTTCGCTTACGACCCGATGACGTATCAGCTGCGCAATTCGCGTGGCACTGCCTTGGTAAAGCGTCGTGTCACTGACATCCAGAAACGCCTCATCCAGCGACAGTGGCTCGACAAGTTCGGTAACATCGCGATAGATGGCGAAAACCTGACGCGCCACGGCCTTGTACTTGGCCATATCCCCGCGCATGAGGGTCAAGTGCGGGCAGCGCTTGAGCGCCTGGGCGGTGGACATGGCGGAATGGATACCGAACCGGCGCGCCGGATAGTTGCAGGTGGCAATCACCCCGCGCCGCTCGATACTCCCGCCGATTGCCAGTGGCATATCGCGCAGCGCGGGGTTGTCGCGCATCTCCACCGCGGCGAAGAAACAGTCACAATCGCAATGAATGATCTTGCGCCGGCTAACGTCCTGGTTCACTCCCTGACCCTGACAAGCTGTACATAATCACAGACTACCACGAATCAGGAATAGTGAAAGAGACGTCATAATCAAGCTTGATCAAGGCGCGGCCTTGAGCCTCTCGCTGCGCCGACGCAGAAACTCCATGGTAATCAACAGCAATGTCGAAAGCAGGATCAGAATGGTAGCCATCGCGGCGATGGCCGGGCTGATATTCTCGCGAATCCCGGAAAACATCTGGATCGGCAGGGTACGCTCGGTGGGGCTGGCAATGAACAGCGCCACCACCACTTCATCAAAGGAAGTGGCGAAGGCGAACAACCCGCCGGAAACCATGCCCGGCACGATCTGCGGCAACACCACGGTGAAGAATACCCGAACCGGGTTGGCACCCAGGCTTGCCCCCGCGCGCATCTGATTGAAATCGAACCCCTGCAAGGTGGCATTCACGGTGATTACCACGAAAGGCACCCCCAGGACAGTATGCGCCAGCACCAGCCCCGTGTAGGAGTTGAGCAAGCCCACCTGAGCGAAGAAGAAATACATGCCCACCGCCACGATGACCAGCGGCACCACCATGGGCGAGATCAGAAGCGCGAGGATTAGGCCCTTGCCGGGGAAGTCCGCACGATTGAGCCCTACCGCCGCCAAGGTGCCGAACGTCATGGCCAGCAATGTCGCCAGCGGCGCCACGATCAAGCTATTCTTGAGCGATTCCATCCACGGACCGTCACTGAAAATTTCTTCGTACCAGCGCAACGAGAAACCGGGCAGCGGATAAGTGAGAAAGGAGCCGCTGCTGAACGACAGCGGAATGATTACGAAGACCGGTGCAATCAGAAACAACAGGACCAGGCCGCAGGAACCGCGGAATATCCAGAACCAAAGCTTTTCCACCGGTGAGGCATAAGGAGGCAAGGCCATCACTTAACTCCTGATCAGCTGTTTGCGGTTTACCAGACGGTGGTAAACCAGATAGAGCAATAAGGTCAACGCCAGCAGGATGCTACCCAGTGCCGCTGCCATGCCCCAGTTATTGGTGGTATTGGTATAGTAGGCCACGTAATAGCTGACCATCTGGTCCGCTGGGCCACCCACCAGGGCCGGAGTGATGTAGTAACCCAACGCCATAATGAACACCAGAATGGTACCTGCCGCCACCCCGGAAATCGTCTGTGGCGCATAGACCTGCCAGAAGGCGGCAAAAGGATGCGCCCCCAACGATACCGCCGCGCGTTGATAGCTGGGCGAGATACCCTTCATCACGCTGTAAAGTGGCAATATCATGAACGGTAGCAAGATATGCACCATGGCAAAGAAAACCCCGATGCGGTTGAACACCAACTGCAACGGCGTGTCGATTATCCCCGTAGCGATCAAGCTCTGGTTTATCAGGCCATTGGATTGCAACAGGATGATCCAGGCTGCCGTGCGTACTAGAAGCGAGGTCCAGAACGGCAAAAGCACCAGTATCATCAACAGATTGCTGGTCTTGGGCGGTAACGTCGCCAACAGATAGGCCAGCGGAAAGCCCAGCGCCAGGCAGATCAAGGTCACCCCACCGGCAATCACCATGGTGCGCTTGAATACCGACTGATAGATGCGATCCTGAGCATCGATGCGCTGAATCTCACCGTCGGCACCACGCTCCAGGTCCAGCGATGCCAGGACATAACGATCCGTGACCGGCGGTGACGCTCGCTGAATCTCGCGCCAAGTGGTGGTTTCGCCCCATGCCGGATCGATCTCGATCAGGGTCTGCGTCCAGTTCTCGCTGCTCGCCGGAAGTCCCCGCAGGGTACGCATCAACAAACCGCGATACTGGTTATCTTCATAGTTGAGACGCCGACCGACCTTGCCCAATCCTCCGCCACGCCGTGAGTCGCGCAACTCAGCGGCGAACGCCGCCAAGGTGGCTTCTTCCGGAAGGTCGCTGCCATCCCATTGCTGCAACCCGGCCACGGTTCTTGGCATGACCGATTCAAGCTCGGTGTTATCCACGCTACGCCACAGCATGCTGCCGATGGGAAGCACAAAGACCACGATCAAGAACAGGGCGAGCGGCGCTACCAGACCGATGGCCTTGAACTTGCGCAGCCGATCGGCACGCTTGAGCTGTTTTTTGAGATTAGCTTCAGGCGGAGCCTCCGGCCTCGCTGCTACCGCATTTGTGCTCATGCCACCCCCAGCGAAGAATATGATGACGCCCCGGCAGAGCCGTGACGTTCAAGAGAAGGGGCAGCGGCCCGAAGACCGCTGCAGGCGCCTTGAATCAGTGTGTCGCCCAGGCGTTGAAGCGTTGTTCCAACTGTTCGCCGTAATCCACCCAGAAGCCTGTGTTGATGGCAAGGGCGCCTTCCAGGTTGTCGGCATGCGTCGGCATGCGCCGAGCTTGCTCTTCATCGAGCTGGTCGATGGCGTCCGGATGCACCGGGCCATAGGGAATTTCGCTGGAATATACCGCCTGATTTTCGGGCTGGCTGGCGAATTCGATGAACTGATAGGCCTCATCCACGTTATCGCTGCCCGAGACAATCGCCCAATAATCCAGGTCGTAGAGACTGCCGTCCCAGACGATTTCCAGGTTATTGCCCTCTTCCTGGGCGGCGGCGATGCGGCCGTTGTAGGAAGAGGTCATCACCACGTCACCGGCGACCAGCCACTGAGGCGGTTGAGCTCCGGCTTCCCACCACTGGATGTGATCCTTGAGTTCATCGAGCTTGGCGAAAGCACGGTCAACGCCTTCCTCGGTCATCAAGACGTCATAGACTTCTTCGTTGGGCACTCCATCGGCCATCAGCGCAAATTCCAGGGTGTACTTGGCACCGCGACGCAAGCCACGGGTGCCCGGAAAGTCTTCCACATTCCAGAAATCCTCCCAGGAAGCTGGAGCGGCCTCCAGGGCATCGGCATCGTAGGCAAGTACCGTGGACCACACGAAGGAGCCAACCCCGCATTCATCAAAGGCTGAATCGATCAATACATCGCCAAGCCCCAGACGCTGCCAGTCGATAGGTTCGAACAACCCTTCGAAACAGCCGCGCACCATTTCGGGCGACTCCATTTCCACCAGATCCCAGCTGACGTTACCGGTCTCGACCATGGCGCGGATACGGGAAAGCTCACCGTTATAATCGCCAGGGGTGAGTTCGATGCCGGTCTTTTCCTCGAAGGGCCCGTAGTAAGCCTTTTGCATGGCATCGCCGGAGGCGCCACCGAAGGAGATCACGGTCAATGCCTGCGCACCGGCGGATGCTGCCAGCCCCGCTGTCAATAAACCACTAACCGCCACACTACGGGCCAGACGGGTACGCATAAGGTTGTTTTTTTTCATGCCATTCTCCTGGTCGCAAGCGACCTTTCATGGGTATCGAAAGTGCACGTTGGAAGTCGTGCGGTGGACAATTTTTGTTCTGTAAAGCTAAGCGGTTAGACAAAAAACCAGCTATCAGGAAGCGTTCAAGGCGCGAACATCTTCGTTTCGCCAACCGAGTTCCACGATATCGCCCGGCTGCAAGCGGCTGGAAAAATCATCCACGGGAACGCGAGCCACGAAATCATCGTTGCCTGCCAGCTCGCAGCGCACCCTCAGGTGATCACCCAGGTAGATGAATTCGTGCACCTTGCCTTGGAGGCGATTGGGAAGTTGGGTCGCGGCACCGTTGAGTTTGACTCGTTCGGGGCGGATCGAAAGCCGGGTGGCATCGCCTTGCGCAAGATTCGGGCCGAGCAGCGCCCCGGTGCTGAAACCTTCGCCGAAACTCACCCGGCAATCACGCCCCTGTACCGACTCGACACGACCGGGCAGCGTATTGTTCTCACCGATGAACTGGGCCACAAAAGCGTTGGCAGGGAATTCGTAAAGATTGGTAGGGGTGTCGATCTGCTGGATGACGCCATCGTTGAAGACCGCCACTCGGTCGGACATGGTCAAGGCTTCGCTTTGATCATGGGTCACGAAAACCACCGTCAGCCCGAGCTGTTTGTGAAGATGCTTTATCTCCAGCTGCATTCGCTCGCGCAACTGCTTGTCCAAGGCACCTAGAGGCTCATCCATCAAGATCAATTGCGGCTCGAACACCAGCGAACGAGCCAATGCCACCCGTTGCTGCTGGCCGCCTGAAAGTTGTGTCGGGCGCCGCTTGGCGAATTCCCTGAGCTGAATCATGTCGAGAATGTCGGATACCTTACGCTCGATTTCGGCGGCAGGCAGGCGGCGGGTTTTCAGCGGGTAGCGAATATTTTCTTCCACCGTCATATGCGGGAAAAGCGCATAGTTCTGAAACACCATGCCGAAGTTACGCTTATGGGGCGGCACGCTATTGAGGCGCTGGGACTCGAGGAAGATATCGCCGCTGGTAGGTACTTCAAAACCGGCCAGCATCATCAGGCAGGTAGTCTTGCCGGAGCCTGAAGGCCCCAGCAAGGTAACGAATTCTCCCTTATGAATGGAAAGATTGAGATCCTTGACGACCAGATTTTCGCCATCGTAAGTCTTCTGTACGGCGTCAAAGCGAACCAAGGGTGTCGAGTGATCGGAACTGGAAAGATTCGTATTAGTCGGCATCGATTTTCCCGCGGCGTGAAGGTGGCGCGGTGACGTCATAAAATTCAGACGATCACGCAAAATTTCTACATTAAAAGCTAAGCGTCGACACCTCTGACGTCAAGTAGATTAGCTCAGCTCCTTTTACAGTGTTTCAACGCAAGGCCGCGTCAGCGCTTTACCACCTGATTCAAGTGCCGCAGAAAGTACGTAGCACTTCTTGACTGGGCGCAGGCGGAACGGCCCAGTCACGTGCCTGCTGAGTATCTTCGAACGGCCGTGTCACCAAAGCCAACAATGTTTCGAAGGGAGTGAAATCTTCTTGCTCCACGGCAGCGGCGATCACCTCTTCCACCCGGTGGTTGCGCGGAATGATCAAAGGGTTGGCGTGGCGCATTCGAGCCAGGGTGGCCGGTGTGGGGGTGGCATGTTCCTGACGATGGGTTTGCCACCGCGAAAGCCAGGCTTCAAGTGGCTCGGGGGCTTGGGTAAGCGCCAAGAGGGCTTCATGGGCGGCCCGCCGGGCATTGTCGTCTTCGCTGGCTGCCAGCTGGTATAGCCGATCGAAACTCAAGGTGAAGTCCATCCACCCGGCCTGCATGAGCTCCAGAAAGTCATCACCCAGGGAAAGCGCCTCAGGGTCGTCTTTTTCAAGGCCCAACTTGGCGCTCATGATGACCTGGCGTTGCGCCTGAAAATGCTCGGGGAAGCTCTGAAGGACCTGCGTCGCCCTTTCCACGGCTCGGTCACCGTCATTATCGATCAGCGGCAGCAGGGTTTCCGCCAGGCGAGCCAGGTTCCACTGGGCGACAGTCGGCTGGTTGTGGTAAGCATAGCGCTTGCCTTCATCGATCGAGCTGAAGACGGTCTCGGCATGATAACGGTCCATGAACGCACAAGGACCGTAATCGATGGTGTCTCCAGCCACGCTCATGTTGTCGGTGTTCATCACCCCATGAATGAAACCGACGCCCATCCATTGCGCCACCAAAGCCGCTTGGCGTTGCAAAATGGCATCGAACAAGGCTAGGTAACGTTGATCGTTCGGCAGTTCGCCAAGCTCGGGATAATGACGTTCGATGCTGTGCTCGGCCAGCTCCTGCAGGCTCTTCTCATCGCCTACGTAGGCCAGAAACTGGAAGGTGCCGATCCGAATGTGGCTGGAGGCCACCCTAGTCAACACCGCACCGGGCTCAAAGGTTCGCCGATGTACCCGTTCGCCGGTGGTCACCGCCGCCAGCGCTCGAGTGGTGGAAATCCCCAAGGCGTGCATGGCTTCGCTGACCAGGTATTCACGCAGCACCGGACCCAGCGGTGCGCGGCCATCGCCACCTCGGGAGAACGGCGTGCGCCCGGCACCTTTGAGTTGAATGTCACGCAGCCGCCCTTCCCCATCGCGCACCTCACCCAGCAACAGGGCGCGGCCATCGCCCAATTGAGGAACGAAGGTACCGAACTGATGCCCGGCATAGGCCATGGCCAAAGGATCGGCACCGGGAGGCAGTTGATTGCCGCTCACCCACTTGGCCAATTGTTCGGGGTCAGGCGACTCTTTCATTCCCAGTTGCTGGGCAAGCGGTGCATTGAATGCAATCAAGCGTGGCGCAGGCACCGGGGTAGGATCGCAGGCCGTCCAGCAACGCTGTGGCAACTGCCGATAATGGTGTTCGAAATCAAGGAACATGAGCATCTCCTGTTGTCGTATTGACTGTGCATATACGCATTAGCCTAACAGACATACCCGAGTGGCCAAGTCAGGCTTTCCGTCCCAGAAAAATCAGGCGGAATAAAAGTACCCAGCCTAGACGAGTCACTGCTAGAAAGCCGTTTCCCAAGGAGTGCTTAAATGCCTGCCACGCTTGCGATACCACCCCATATGACCCCGCTCTCGCGCGACTTCTATGCCCGCGACACCCTGGTGGTCGCCGAGAATCTGCTGGGATGTCATGTGGTTCGCGAGCTGGAAAGCGGTCTGCATTTGATGGCACGTATCGTCGAAGTGGAGGCTTACATGGGCCCGCATGACAGTGCCTGCCATGCCGCCAAGGGGCGTACCGCGCGCACGGAAGTGATGTTCGGCCCACCCGGCCATGCCTATGTATATCTGATCTACGGCATGCACCACATGCTCAACTTCATCACTTTGCGTGACGGTTATCCGTGTGGCGTCCTGCTGCGTGCCGTGGAACCGGTGCTGGGGGAGCCGCAAATGCGCCTGCTACGCTCCGCCAAAGGCAAGCAACTTAGCAATGGGCCGGGCAAGCTGACACGAGCGCTGGGTGTGGATAAATCGCTTTATGGCCACGACCTGACCTTGGGAACTCAGCTATGGGCCAGCCCTCGATCCGCTGGTTTCAAACCACAGATCGCCCATGGCCCCAGGGTGGGTATCGGTTACGCCGAATCCGAACATCGGGAAGCCCCTTGGCGGTTGTGGTTAAAAGGCAATGAATGGGTGTCTAAAGCCCGCTAGGTGGACTGCAGGCATTTGACCGTCGCTTCCAGGACCGGGGTCAAGGGGGCGTTCAATTTGAGCGATAACAGGGGGTCGGCGCGGGTAACCCCCAGATTGAGCGCGGCCAGGGGAAGCTTGCGGGCGTGGGCATGGCGAAAGAAGCGGTAACCGGAAAACACCATCAAGGACGTGCCCACTGCCAGAACCGCATCGGCTCGGTCGAGTGCGGCTTGAGCCTGTTCACGCCTTAATGCCGGCACCACGTCACCGTAAAACACCACATCGGGTTTGAAGATACCGCCACAGCGCGGGCAGTCATGTACCTGGAAGGTATTGAAGTCGGTTTCAAGGTCGGCGTCGCCGTCTGGAGCATGGCCGGCATCCAGGGCGGCAAAGGCCGGGTTCAAGTGGGCCATTTCCGCATGCAGGGCATGGCGCATCATGCGGTAATCGCATTGCATGCAGACCACCAGATCCGCTCGTCCATGCAGGTCCACCACCCGCCGCGAGCCGGCGCGCTGATGCAGGCGGTCGACGTTCTGGGTCACCACTTGCTCCACATGGCCCAAGGCTTCCAGCTGCGCCAGTGCCTGATGAGCACCCCCCACCTTGGCATCGCTCAGCGCCTTGAATCCCACCAGGGCGCGTGCCCAATAGCGTTGACGAACGCTGTGGGAACCCATGAAATCAGCATGCTGTACCGGCGGCGGGCGCTTCCATTGTCCAGCCGCATCGCGGTAGTCGGGAATACCGCTATCGGTACTCACGCCCGCCCCGGTAATCACCCACAGCCTGGGATGGCGCTGCACAAATTCCACCAAGGCCTCGCTGGCCGCATGCACGTTATCGGTAGTAAAAGCGCTAGGCTCTGGCAAGACATGGCCCTCGAAACAATAGGAGTTCATCTGTATGACAGCTGATCATGGCGCAAGGTGCCAAAGCTGGCATTTTAACTGAATGCTCGCGTTGAACCTGAATCCCCAGGCTCGACTATGCTGGGATCACGGGATAACAACCACGACGCTCATCACCTGAAAGGAGCCATTATGGCCTGGTTTTCTGGATCTAGCGGTTTGGCGAATGATGTGAATTTTTCTGCCCAGCGCCCGGCTGCGTCGTTGATATGGGGAATGCTTGTAGGCGCCGGTCTGCTGGCCTCCCAATCCGCCTACGCCTGGGACGGCGTAGTGGAAAAACAGCTATTCGAGATGGAGGAATACGCAACGCAGGGCGGTGACACCATCCAGGATCTCAAGGTGGGCTGGGAAGCTTACGGCACTCTCAATGAAGCCCGTGACAACGTCATTTTAATTACCCATTTCTTCTCCGGCACCAGCCATGCCGCCGGTCGTTACCAAGAGGATGGCGACAACAACGGCTATTGGGATTCAATCATCGGCCCTGGCAAGCCGCTGGATACCGACCGCTACTACATTATCTCTTCGGATACCCTGGTCAACCTCAATGCCCACGACCCCAATGTCACCACTACCGGGCCGGCCTCGATCAACCCGGCTACCGGCGAGCCCTGGGGGATGGCGTTCCCCATGGTCACCATTCGCGATTTCGTCGAGGTGCAGCGTGAGTTGCTGGAAAGCCAGGATATCGACCAACTGCATGCCGTGATGGGCGCCTCCATGGGGGCCTTGCAGGCCATCGAATGGGCCAGTGCCTACCCGGACAAGGTGGAACGCTTGATTTCAGTGATCGGCGCCGGCGTCACCGATCCTTGGTTGCTGACGAAGCTCGGCACCTGGGCGGCGCCCATTCGCCTGGATGCCAACTGGAACGAAGGCGATTATTACGATGATCACCCCCCCCTGGATGGGTTAAAGGAAGCACTCAAGCTGGTCACCATCGATGCCAATCATCCGGAATGGTTCAACGACACCTTTGATCGCAGCTGGGCGGAACAGAACGCTGACCCTGCACGCAATATCAACGCCCGTTATGCCCTCGAGAAGACCCTGGATGAGCTTGCCGCCGCTCGCGCGGAACAGTCCGACGCCAATCATCTGCTCTATCTGGTTCAAGCCAACCAGGCGTTCATTGCCGGCCACGGTGATAGCCTGGAACAAGGCCTCGCTGCAATCGATGCACCCACCTTCATGCTGTACAGCGAGAAAGACCTGATATTCACTCCCGAAGGCGTGCGCCGGACGGCGGAACTGATAGAAGCCGACGGCACCCAGGTGGATATTCAACCCTTGAAAGGTAACCGGGGCCATCTGGATGGTGTGGTGAGTATCGACCAGGCAAGCGAGCAACTGCGTGAATTTCTGGAGCAGGACTGAACGCCGCTAAAAACGCTACAGGATTGGCGTGACGACATCCCCCTCCCTGCTAGCGGCGTTGAAGCCAAGCGGGGAACTGCTTAGGCTGAGGCCTTGGCAAGATTCCCCGCTGCATCATTCATGAGATTCAGGATCGCATTATGCCCCGTTACCCCGCGCATTTGACCGGCTCCGGCCCCAACAATCCGTTTCCCGGCATCAAGGTGCTCGAGCGGCGTCTCGGCCATGAGATTCCCCATCGCCTGGGGTCGAACGAAGGTCTGGACATGCCTCATGCCGCGCTTCGGCGTCATTTCGGCGATGCCATGGTCGAGCATGTGTATTGTTATGGCGATTCGGAAGCCGTGGGCGTGCGCGAGCGGATAAGCCGCCAGCAGACGATCCCGTTCGATGCGCTGCTGGTGGATGCCGGTGCCGACAGCCTGATTGCCCTGACGTTGCGCACCGTCGCCGAACCCGGCACAACAGTGGTCAGCGCTCAAGGGACCTACCCCACCTTCGGATACTTTGCCCAGGGCCAAGGCTGCCGTCTGGTCGAAACGCCTTATCGTGAAGCCCCCGGTGTGCTGGCCCCGGATATCGATGCGCTATTGGAGACCGCCAAGCGCGAACAGGCCCGGTTGGTATATCTGGCCAACCCTGACAACCCCAGCGGCCACTTGCATCGTGACGAGGATATCCACCGCCTGCGCGCCGACTTGCCCAAGGATTGCTGGCTGCTGTTGGATGAGGCCTACCATGACTTTCGCGATGATGCCGAAAGCCCCTTTGCCTCTGAAGTGATTCCCGGTGTAATCCGCCTGCGCACGCTTTCGAAAGCGCATGGGCTGGCCGGCTTGCGTATCGGCTATGCAATTGCCGAACCGGACACCTTGGCCATGATGATGAAAGTCCGCATCCATTATGCAGTTTCAACCTTGACCCAGGCCGCGGCGGAAGTGGTGCTCGACCACCCCGAGGAGGTAAAGGCGCATATCCAGGCGGTAAAGACGCGTCGCACCCGGTTAGCTGCGCACTTTCAGGGGTTGGGGGCCGATGTCCTGCCCAGCGCCACCAACTTCATCGGCATTCGCCTGCCCAGTGCGGCGCTGGCCGAGCGCATCAACCGTGAATTGCTCGATGCCGGACGCTTGATCGCACGCCCGGTCAATCCAGCCTTGGGGCATATTCTGCGTATCACGGCAGTTGAGGACGCCCTGCAACCGGGGCGCCTGGCGATACTTGAAAACGCCTTGAAATAAAAAATTCGGGGCATCCTGATTAAAGCACCATGAGGGAGACAAGTCCCATGCCGCTTGCACTGATCATCCTGCTGCCCCTCACAGGCGCCTGTCTCCCCACGCTGATGCGGGGTCAGTCATCTCGCCTGCTGGCGTCGGTCTCGGCCCTCCCCGCCCTTTTCTCCCTGCTGCTGCTGCTCAGCTGGCTACCCCACGCCATGAGTGGCGGAGAGACCGTGGTCCAGCAGCTCGATTGGTTGCCGTCACTGGGCCTCAACGTGGCCTTCCGTCTCGACGGCCTGGGACTGCTCTTTGCTCTGCTGATCACCGGTATCGGCTGTCTAGTCCTGTTCTATGCGCGCTACTATTTCGAAGGCAGTAACACCTCGGCGCGCTTCTTCACCCTGATCCTGCTGTTCATGGCGGCCATGCTGGGCATCGTGCTCTCCGAGAACCTGCTGTTCCTGCTGGTATTCTGGGAGCTGACCAGCTTGGTCTCTTTCCTGTTGATCGGCTACCACACTCACGACCATGCAGCCCGGCTCGGGGCCCGCATGTCGCTGGTGATCACCAGCGGTGGTGGCCTGGCGCTACTTGGCGGCATCGTGCTGCTGGGCCATGCCGCCGGCAGCTACGAGCTCTCGGTAGTGCTCGACGCCGGCGAGCGCATCCGCGCCTACGAACACTACGGCCTGATGCTCAATCTGATCCTGCTCGGTGCCTTTACCAAGTCCGCCCAGTTCCCTTTCCACCTCTGGCTGCCCCACGCCATGACAGCGCCGACGCCGGTCTCCGCCTATTTGCACAGCGCCACCATGGTCAAGGCGGGACTGTTCCTGCTCGCTCGGCTGCACCCGGCGCTGGCCGATACCTCGCTGTGGTTCCACCTGGTCACCCTGACCGGCATGCTGACACTCATGGTGGGCGCCTTCGTGGCCATGTTCATGCACGACATGAAGGGGCTGCTGGCCTACTCCACGGTTTCCCACCTGGGATTGATCATGCTGCTGTTGGGCCTGGGCACCCCCATGGCGCTGGCGGCCGCTCTCTTCCATCTGGTATGCCACGCACTGTTCAAGGCGCCGCTGTTCATGATGGCGGGCTACGTGGATCGCGCTACCGGCACCCGCGACATGCGCCGAGTCAACGGCATGTGGCGTTTCATGCCCGTTCTGATGGTGCTGTCCGGCATCTCCGCCGCCGCCATGGCCGGCCTGCCGCTGATGAGCGGCTATCTGAGCAAGAAGATGCTGTTCACCGAGAGCCTGCTACTCTCCACCCCCGACTGGGCGGTTGTGGTGATTCCCCTCTGGGTGGCCCTGGCCGGGCTGTTCTCGGTGGCCTACTCGATCCGCATCTTCCATAACGTCTTCTTCAACGGTCGGCCGATCGACCTTCCGGTATGGCCGCCCGCCTCGCCGCGGCTGGCGGCCCTCTCGCCCATCGTGCTGCTGGCCCTGGCCACGCTGCTGGTGGGGCTGGTGCCGGAACACATCTATTCCGCCCTGATCCAGCCAGCCTTCAGCGCCGCGCGTCAGGCGCTTGTCGATTCCTACGATTTCTCGACACTGGGCGGCAGCGTGCCAATGCTCATGAGCCTGTTCGCCCTGGCCGGTGGCGTGCTCTTCTACCATTTCCGCGACCCCCTGTTCCGCCTGCACGCGCGGCTGCCCGAGGTCGATGCCAAGGAGATTTTCGACTGGATCATGCGCCGCGCCATCGCTCTCTCCCAGCGCCGCGTCTTCCAGCTCGAGAACGGCTCCCTGCAGCGCTACCTGAGCTTCATCTTGGCTACTGTGGTGGTGGTGGTCGGCATGGAGCTGCTCGCCGTCACCCACTGGGACGGCGGCGTGGCGCTCTCCCCGCTCGACCCCCTGACCCTGCTGGCAGCCATCCTGCTGTGCCTGGCGGCGATCGGCGTGACGGTCCATCACCATCGCCGCCTGCCGGCGTTGTTGCTGCTCGGCGTCACCGGGCTCTTCATCACCGTCACCTTCGCCCGCTTCTCGGCGCCCGACCTGGCCCTGACCCAGCTGATGGTGGAAGTGATGGCGGTGGTGATCATGATGCTGGCACTCTCCTTCCTGCCTCAAACCTCGCCCAGGGAATCGAGCGGCTTCAGGATGGGCCGTGACCTTACTATCGCCGTGCTGATGGGCCTTGGCGTGGCAGCCTTCAGCTTCGCCATCCTCACCCGTCCCCAGGAGACGATCTCCGACTTCTTCCTGGCCAACAGCGTCCCCGGCGGCGGGGGCACCAACGTGGTCAACGTCATCCTGGTGGACTTCCGCGGATTCGATACCCTGGGCGAGATTACCGTGCTGGGCATTGCCGCCGTAGCAGTGTTTGCCTTTACCCACGACCTGCACCTCAAGGCGCGCGTGGTCGAGACCAATCCCGCCCACTGGGTGGCCGAGCCGCACCCGATCATGCTCAGTACCGTGGCCCGGCTGGTGCTGCCCATTGCCCTGCTGGTCTCGGCCTATATCTTCCTGCGCGGCCACAACCTGCCCGGCGGCGGCTTCATCGCCGGGCTGATCACCGCAGCGGCGCTGACCCTGCAGTACATGGCCGGCGGCCTGGTATGGGCCCAGGAACGCATGCTGTCCCCTTTCCGGCCGCTGATCGGCGCCGGCCTGCTGACCGCCACCTTTACCGGCCTGGGCAGCTGGCTGTTCGGCTTTCCCTTTCTCACTTCGTCCCACGGTTACCTGCACCTGCCGCTGATTGGTGAATTCGAACTGGCCACCGCCATGCTCTTCGACCTTGGCGTCTACGCCACCGTGGTCGGCGCCACGCTGCTGATTCTGGCCAATCTCGGCAAGCTGATGACGGTGGCCGGCCCCGGCAAGGAGATCGGCTGATGGAACTGCTCTACGCAATCACGCTCGGCGTGCTGACCACCTGCGGGGTCTACCTGCTAATGCGGGCGCGCACCTTCACGGTCATCCTGGGACTCACCCTGCTCTCCCACGCAGTCAACCTCTACCTGTTCGCTTCGGGGCGCCTGGTCGCTGGCGCCCCGGCCATTGTCGGTCTGTCGCAGCGCTCGGCGGACCCGCTGCCTCAGGCTTTGGTGCTCACTGCCATCGTCATCGGCTTCGCAATGACCGCCTTCGTGGTGGTGCTGGCGCTCAAGGCCGCGGTGGAGTTACGCAATGACCACGTGGACGGCGAGAACCCTGAGGAAGATCGCGCATGAATCACGCCCTGATCTTGCCCATCCTGCTGCCCCTGCTGACCGGCGCCGGTCAGCTGCTGTTCTATCGGGCGCCTTTCGCCCTGCAACGCCTGCTGGGATTCGCCAGCACCGCCTGGCTGGTGCTGATGGGTATCTGGGCGTTGTCCACGGCCGGCTCGGGCGACTACCTGATCTACCAAGCCGGCGACTGGCCGGCGCCCTTCGGTATCGTGCTGGTCCTCGACCGCCTCGCCGCCATCATGCTGGCGCTGACCGCTGTGCTGGGGCTCTGCTGCCTGCTCTATGCCAGCAGCGGCACCGACCAGCGTGGTGCACACTTCCATGCGCTCTTCCAGTTCCAACTGGCTGGGCTCAATGGCGCTTTTCTGACCGGTGATCTGTTCAACCTCTTCGTATTCTTCGAGATCCTGCTGATCGCCTCCTATGCCTTGCTGCTGCACGGTGGCGGCCGCGCCCGCAGCCGTGCCGGCCTCCACTACGTAATCATCAATCTGGTGGGCTCCGCGCTCTTCCTGATCGCCTTGGGCACCCTCTACGGCCTCTCCGGCACCCTCAACATGGCGGACCTGGCCTTGAGGGTGGCAGAGGCTCCGCCGGAAGATGCGCCGCTGCTCGCCGCCGCTAGCCTAATCCTGCTGGTAGTTTTCGGCATCAAGGCCGCCATTCTGCCGCTGCTGTTCTGGCTGCCCCGCGCCTACTCGGCCGCCAGCGCCCCGGTGGCCGCGCTCTTTGCCATCATGACCAAGGTGGGCATCTATGCCATCCTGCGCATCTTCCTGCTGGTCTTTGCGCTGGGCGAGTCCCCGGTCGCCGCGACCGCCTGGGGCTGGCTGTGGCCGCTGGCGCTGCTGACCCTGGCATTGGGCGGCATCGGGGTGCTGGGTTCGGACAGCCTGCGCACCCTGACCGCCTACCTAGTGATTCTCTCGGTGGGCACCCTGCTGGCCTCCATTAGCCTCGGCACCGCAGCCAGCCTCGGCGCTGCCCTGTTTTACCTGATTCACAGCACCCTCATGGCCGCGGTCTTCTTCCTTCTAGCCGACCTCCTGGGCCAGCAGCGCGAGACCGGTTACGACCGCTTCTCGGCGACCGGCCCCATCGGGCATCGCTGGGTGCTGGGCACGCTGTTTTTCGTCGCCGCCATCGCCATGGCGGGCCTGCCGCCCTTCGCCGGCTTCGTCAGCAAGGCGTGGATCCTCCAGGCCAGCCTCGAGTCGGCCCAGGGGCTGTGGCTAGGGGGGGTGCTGCTGGCCTCGGCGCTGCTGGTGATTATCGCCGCCAGCCGCACCGGCAGCAGCTGGTTCTGGCGCCCCGGCGACATGGCCAAGCCCTACCCGCTTGAGCGCGCCCCCCTGGCACTGGTGTCCATCATGGTCGGTCTCAACGGTCTGCTGGCCATCTTCGGCGACCCGGTGATGGGCTATCTCGAGCTGACCGCCGAGCAGCTTCGCGCACCAGGCGGCTATATCGCCGCCGTGCTGCCGGAGGCCGGCATCTCACTGGAGGAAATCTCGCCATGAATCTTGCTTACCGACGCTGGCAATACTGGCTGCCGCGCCCGCTGTTCTCGCTGTTCCTGGCGCTACTGTGGTTGCTGATGGTCAACGAATTCAGCGCGGCTCACGCCCTGCTGGGGCTGGCCCTGGGCGTGGCCATTCCCTTCGTGACTCATGGCTTCTGGCCAGAGGAGGCGAAGATCAAGCGCCCCCTGCCGCTGGTGCGCTATCTCCTGGTGCTGCTGGTGGACATTCTGCGCTCGAATCTGGTGGTGGCCCTGCGCATTTTGCGCCCCGCCCGATACCTGAAACCGGCTTTCTTCAGCTACCCGCTCGCCCTGGATGACGACTTCGCCATCACCATCCTGGCCAGCACCATCTCGCTGACCCCCGGAACCGTTTCGATCCACTACGACGCCGAGGCCAACACCCTGCTGGTCCACGCCCTGCACCTGGAGAACGAAGCCGGGATGATTGCTGACATTCGTGAACGCTACGAGAAACCACTCGAGGAGATCTTCCGATGATTGCTGCCGTCATACCGGTGGCCATGGCACTCTTCGCCACCGCCGCTCTGCTCAACCTCTACCGACTGACCATCGGTCCCGACATTGTCGACCGGATCCTTGCGCTGGACACCCTGATGATCAACAGCATCGCCCTGATCGTACTGTCCGACATCTGGATGGGACTCGGCATGCTGTTCGAACTGGCCTTGCTGATCGCCCTGATGGGCTTCATCAGCACCGTGGCCATGAGCAAGTACCTGCTGCGGGGGGATGTGATCGAATGACCAGCATCGACATGCCGTGGTACCTGGAGCTTGTCATTGTCGCCTTCCTGCTATTCGGTGCCTTGGTGGCGCTGATTGGCTCTTGGGGACTGGCCAAGCTACCCGACTTCTATACCCGGCTCCACGGCCCGACCAAGGCCAGCACCCTAGGCGTCGGCTGCACCCTGATCGGCTCGCTGCTCTACTTCAGCCATCAGCAGGATGGCGTCTCCGTCCAGGAAGCCTTGGTGACAATTTTCCTGTTTGCCACCGCCCCGGTCAGTGCCCACATGATGGGCAAGGCTGCCCTCCGTCGACGCCTCAAGGGCATACAGGGCACCCGCAACATGCCCGACAGGTAGATATCCGCCGCCTGCGCGCCGACTTGCAGTGGAGGACGCATGCAGCCGGGGCGGCTTGCAATACTGGAAAACGCCTTGAAATAAAAGCTTTTTCACCTAGGCGACGTGGACATCAACCTACAGCTGCGCCTTGCTGGAACCCACGCATGAAAGCCGCCAGGTTGGCACTCAGATGTTCGGTGGGATAGCCGCCTTCCTGGACCAATACCATGGGCAGATCCAAGGCCGCCAGACGTTGGCCGATCTGGAAAAAGGCCTCGGTTTCCAGAACAAAACCGGCCAAAGGGTCATCCTTGTGAGCGTCCAGGCCCAGGGCCACCACCACCGCCTCGGGGCGATAGGCCGCCAATGCTTCCAGCAGCGTTTCCAGAGTGGCCAGGAACAGCGCACCGTCGCTGCCCAAGGGTAACGGCAAGTTGAGATTGCTTCCGTCGCCTTCGCCGCTACCAATTTCTGCCGCCCCGCCCCAGAAGAATGGATAGAACTGTGCCGGGTCGGCGTGTAGCGAGCCCGTCCATACATCGCCACGGGCATAGAAGATGTCCTGAGTGCCGTTGCCGTGATGCAGATCCACATCGACAATCGCCACGCGCTCAAAACGTTCGCGCAGCACCGTGGCCGCCAGTGCCGAGTTGTTCACGAAACAGAAGCCGCCAGCGCGGTCCGGCCCGGCATGATGACCCGGCGGGCGGCACAACGCATAAGCGTGGCGGTCACCGCTCAGCACCGCCTCCGCCGCGGCCTGGGCACTGACCGCACTGGCTAGAATACCCTTGAAGCTTCCGGCACTGATCGGACAGGCCATGTCATGCAGGTGCCAACCTGCCTGGCCGATAGGATGGTCGGGATAATGCCATCCGCCTCCGCATGGATGCACGTTGGGCATTACCATTTCCGAGGCTTGTGGCAATGCCTGCCAGCGCGCATGGATGGTTTCCAGGAAAGTGAGATAGCGCGGTGTATGGATACATTCCAGCCGCCTGCGCAACAGCGGACTATCGATCTGTGTCGGCGCGGTAAGCGATAACCCAACCTCGGCCAGCCCCTCGGACAACAGTACCGCGCGTTGCGGCCCTTCCGGGGAAGGCACCGGTTGGCCACGCAGCAAGAAGGTGGGCGGTGCGTGATATTCCTGGTCAGGATGGTAAAACAGCTTCATCGAATAATGTCCTTGCAGTGAGGCGCTACCCTAGCAGCGACGGTATCCAGGTCGACAGGGCCGGAAAAGCCGCCAATAACAAGATAACCCCGATAAAGGCCACATAAAATGGCAGTGAAGCGATGATGGCCCGCTCATAGGGCACCTCGGCAATACGTGCCGCCGTCATCAATGTCATGCCTACCGGCGGCGTCACATTGGAGATATTGAGCACCACGATCATCAGGATGGCGAAGTGCAAGGGATCAAACCCCAACTGAATCATCGCCGGCACCAGTACCGGCGCCACGACCACCAGCGCCGGCAGCACATCCATCACTGTGCCGATCAGCAACAACAATAGGCAGACCATCATCAACTGCAGAAAAGCCGAATCACTAAAGGTGGTGATGAGCCCCGACGCATCCCGAGCGATACCCGAACGCGTCACGAACCAGCCCAATACCGCCGAGGTCGCCAGCAGGAAGAACACCACACCCGAGAAGCGCACGGTCACCACTAACGAATCCCATATCTTGCGCCAAGTAAGGTTGCGGTAAAACACCACGCCGATAACGATGGTGTAGACGGCGGCGAATCCCGAGGCTTCGGTAATGGTGGTAAGGCCCGACAGGATACCGCCCAGAATGATCAACGGCACGATCATGGCGGGCAGCGCCAGCACGAACGACATCACCGCCACCTTAAAGGGTGTCGGCGCCTGCTTGGGGTAACCACGTTTCCAGGCCAGGAAAAAGCTCACGCCCAGCAAGGCGCCCGCCATCAATAACCCGGGAATAATCCCGCCGGCGAACAGGTCGATCACCGAAATATCGCGCAACAGGGTGGCATATACCACCATCACCACGCTTGGCGGAATGATGGGGCCGATTATCGATGAACAGGCGGTAATCGCCGCGGCATACTCAGCGTCGTATCCCTGTTTTTTCATCTCCGGAATCATGATCTTGCCGATGGCGACGGTATCGGTAATCGCCGCGCCGGTCAGGCCGGCGAAGAACACCGACACCGAGACATTGACATGGGAAAGCGCCCCGCGGACCCGCCCGAACAATGCATTATTGAAGTCGATCAGCTTATGAGTTAGCCCGCCCTGGTTCATCAGTTCGGCGGTGAAGATGAAATAAGGCACGGCGATGAGCAGAAAGCCCGAAACACCGGCAAACATGCGATCAGCGATGATGCCCAGCATGCGCTCCCCACCCATCGCAAACCCACCCGCCAGACCGGACATAGCCATGACCACGGCCACGGGTGCGCCGATCAATAACAACACCACAAAGGCCACCATTGCCGGCATCATGAGCGTTTCTCCCCTTCATTGGCCTTGATCAGTTCATCGAGTTGCGTCTCGTCATCGATGAAATGCTCCAGCAGATCGAACCCCTGCACCAGATGTAACAGGATGATCACCCCGGAAAGCGGGATCACGATAGCCGTGAACTTGCTGGGAATCTGAATCTGGTCGGATACCATGTAGACCTGTGTGGCGCCCTGGAAGTAGCTCCAGCCATACCACACCAACATCAATGCGAATAACGCAATCACCGCCAGACAGACCACCGCCGCTGCTGTCAGCAGTACCCGTGGCAAGCTACGCACCAGCAGGGTCATGGCCACATGCTCGCCATAGCGCAACGAGATCGTCATGGAGAGAAATCCAATCCAGGGCAGGAAAAGCCGTGCCAGTGAGTAGGTCCAGCTCAAGGTACTGCCGGTTGCCAGCTTGTACAGGAAAGCCGTAAAGGAGATGCCCAGCATGATCAGCACGCAGCCCACACACATCACGATGGCCGCCTGATTGACTGCATCGCTCAGGCGGCGAAGTGGCTGAAGTAAATGCATCAGATAACCTCACAGGCGACATCGACCGGCCGGCCCGGTCGGTCGGTCGGTCGGTCGATGGGTAGCGGATCGATATCAATCCTCAGCGGCCATAAATAGACACATCCGATTCGCTCACTTGCTCACCGACACGCGCCACTTCCTCGAGGAAGGCATCGACCTTGTCAGCTTCGATACCAAAGTCATTGACAATCCAGTCCCGCCATTCCGGACGTGCGATATCGGCCATGCGCTGACGCTCCTCGGTAGGCATGATGTAGCACTCCTCGAAGCGTTCACAGGACTCTTGCCAGCTGGCAGTGGCCAGAGCGCCTGACATGCCGTGACCGATCGCGACGGCTTCTCTCGCTGAGGTAAGAATCGCTTCTTGCTGCTCTTCGGTCAGCCCCTGGAACCAGTCCTCGCTGACCAGCCAGGCGGCGCTGTTGTAAACGTGCCCCGTCAGAGTGGTGTAATCGGTTACCTCATCGAAGTTGAAGGTAGTGTTGAGCACCGGGGCGTTGAACTGACCGTCGGCCAGGCCGGTTTCCAGGGCGGTAATTACCTCACCCCAGGGCAGCGGTGTCGCCGAAGCGCCCAACGCCTTCATGATCGCCACATGGCCGGGGTTTTCCTCGGTGCGGATGTTCAACCCTTCGAGGTCTTCCACCGTCTCGATCAGTCGCTCGTTGTTGGTGAAGGCCACGAAGCCACCGCCGTCATCGAAGGTGCCCAGATAACGCATGTTGGCTTCGTCGATGGTGCCGGACATGAAGTCGGCAAACCATTCACTATCAAAGAACGTCCAGGCCTGGCGCCAGTTGTCGAACAGGAAAGGGGCCGTCATTAGCTGGTAATCATCGTAAAACGACGACATGGCACCGGTCGTGATGATTGTCGATTGCAGGGAGCGCCCAGCCTGCACCTCGGAAGCGGTTTCCACTTCGGAGCCAAGCTGGCTACTACCGAAGATATTCACTTCCACTTCACCGTTGGTACGCATCTCGACCAGATTCTTGAAGTGCATCAAGGCCGGGTAGACTTCGTTGTTACTCATGTTCTCGGGCAGGATGGTGGCGATGGCCATTTCCGTGGATTGTGCCTGGACATGGGTACTGGCGATCGCCAAGGGCAAGGTTGCCATTGCTGCGATGAATGGTAAACGTTTTGTTGTTGTCATAACACACCTCATTCTAAGTGGAGTCGAACTTGCGTTATTACCCTTCAGGAAGGCACTTGGCTCAAGAGATCGCTCTCCCTCAGTGAGCGTCGGGTAGCGCCTCCCACACTTCAATGGCGGCAGCCAGATCCTCCAGCGACGCCCCTACTGACTTGAATAGCGTAATCGAGTCGGCCGAAGATCGACCGGCCTTTTCACCCTTGAGCACTTCTGCCAGCTCCGCTTGAATCTGGTCGAAACGGAAAGTTCCTTCCTCGATGGCCTGCAGGATATCGCCCGCTTCCCCCTTGGCACCGGCGTAGGTATCCACGAACACCTCGGCGCGGCGCAAGCATTGCGCATCGGTTTCGCGCATTTGCGGACGAAACGCACCGATCAGATCCAGATGAGTTCCCGGCGTGAGCCATTCCCCCTTGATCAGCGGCTGAGTGGAGAGCGTCACGCAGCTGACGATGTCTGCCTGGGCCACCGCGGTTCCCAGATTTCCAGCTACGGCGGTATCGAAGCGGTCGGCATAAATCTCGGCAATCGCGGCGGCTTTCTCGGGATTACGCCCCCACACCAGCACGCGCTTGATAGGGCGCACACTGGCGTGGGCTTCAATCACCATGGGCGCCAGCTTACCGGTACCCACGACGAGCAGCGTCGAAGCGTCTTCGCGAGCCAGTTCACGTGCGGCCAGGGCCGAGGCTGCCGCGGTTCGGCGACGGGTCAGTTCACTGCCATCGATGCAGGCCAGCGGTTGGCCGTGGGCGCCTTCGCTGAGCAGGTACAGACCGGAAATCGCCGGAATGCCGTGGTCTGCATTCTGCGGAAAGACGTTGACCACCTTCACGCCAATGTAACCGGCCTTTTCCCAAGCCGGCATCAACAGCATGGTGGCTTCGCCATCCGGGCGATGCATGGCGTGATGATGACGGGGCGGCGACTCGACACCCTGGGCAAAGGTGAGCGCCAGGCGCTCTATCAGGCCTTGCCACTCGAGGCATTCGGCGACTTCATCAGCGGAGACGACTCGCATGTCACGCCTCCGGCAGCGCGGCTATCACCATGATTTCCACTTTCCATTCGGGCTTGGCGAGTTTCGCTTCCACGGCGGCACGCACCGGCGGCCGACCGGGCGCTACCCAGGCATCCCAGGCTCTGTTCATCTCGGCGAACTCATCCATGCTGGTTACCCAGATCTGGGCGGAAAGCAGCTGATCTTTGGAGGTTCCCGCCTTGGCCAGCAACTCATCGATACGCGCCAGTACTTGCTCGGTCTGGCCATGCATATCGGCCCCGGTATCCGTCGGCACCTGGCCTGCCAGATACAGGGTTCCTTGGTGGATAGTCACTTGGCTCATGCGGGAGTTGCTGTCGTGGTAGCTAATGCTCATCGTCGGTCTCGCAAATTAAAGAAACACAGAAGTGATCTTTAAAGACTAGACCGAGGTAAAGCACTGCGCTTGCCCGAAGCTGCGAAAGATTTGCCCACGAGTCAGATTACGAGGGGCGATTGGCGGTCACGGGAAGGAGAAACGTCAAAGTAGCGTCGGTACGCCCGCGAGAAACTGCCTTGGTCGCGAAAGCCTACCAGGGCGGCAACATGCCCAAGGCTCAACGAGCGTTGCTGAACAAGAGTACGTGCATGCTCCAGCCGTCGGCGCTGCACATAGGCGAGCGGTGTCATGCCGACCATGTCGCGAAAGCAGACATGAAAATGGCCGAGGCTGAGGGCACATAACCCGGCTAACTGTTCAACCCGCACTTCATCAGCCAAATGCTGGTCCAACCAGGCATTCAGCCGCCCCATGTCCAAACGTTGCGTGACACAGCCTATACCCGTCGGTTGAGAGCCAGCGGGCGAGCCTTGCAAATACACCTCCAATGCGCGCAGCAACAGCATGGCAATTTCATTTTGCAACGCCGGACACTGCTCCAGCTGGTAAGCCAAGCTGTGGGCCAATTGATTGAGACCGGGGGGCACATTAAAAAATCGCGGGGTATCGAACAATCGCTCGATACCCGCGTCTTTATCCAGCAGCGTCAACCTTGTCACAGGAATGTCGAGCACCAGGGTGCAATTACTGCCGTCACCCTGGTATTCATGCGCGCGCGAACAGGGAATCAAACAGCCCCGCCGAGACGTCACCTGGCCACCGCCCCGCCCCTCCAGGGCGAGTTCGGTCACCCCGCTGGTGGCAAGAATCAACTGATGGTGGTCATGGCTATGGGCGACATGTTCGTGGTCGAGATTGCAGCTGCGCAGTTCAAGCGGAAGCATGGTCTTTCCATCCTGGCGGCAGGAACCTTTGACTATACGCCTGCTCGCACCTTCTCAATGTTTAGCCAACAAACCTTTAATTAACGTCACTAAAAAGTCCTTTGAACCAAACGTTCTTTGTCTCGATGGCCAAGCAAAACGCCCGCGAAACGGGCGTTTTTCACAGTGGACAGGATGGATCAGCGATACACGAGATTAGGCAACCACGTGACCAGGCTGGGGAATACAATTACCAGAAACAGCCCCAGTGCCTGAATGCCCAGGAAGGGAAAAGAGGAACGGAAAATCTGCGCCATGGTGATGTGCGGCGGGCATACCCCCTTGATATAGAAAAGCGCATAGCCGAACGGTGGGCTGAGAAATGACATCTGCATGTTGACCAGATAAATGACACCGAACCACAGCGACACATTCATCGGCTCCACGCCCGGCATCCCGAACAGACCATCGAAGTTCAACCCCTGGATCAGGGGCACGAAGATCGGCACCGCCAACAGCAGGATACCCACCCAATCGAGGAACATGCCCAGCGCCACCAACAGCACCATCATCAACGCCAGCACCATGTAGGGACTCAGGCCCGCACCGGAGATGAGCTCCTGAACAAATGTCTGGCCGCCCTGCAGGATGTAAAAGCCCACGAAGATGCTCGCCCCGAAAATAATCCACATCACCATGGCCGTGGCCACCAGGGTAGTCATGCAAGCGGCATGCAGGTTAGGCCAAGTGAGACGTTTGTGCATCGCCGCTACCACCAGCGCACCGAAGGTACCGATGCCCGCCGCTTCCACCGGGGTGGCGATCCCGGTAAAGATGATCCCTAACACCAACATCACCAGAATGATCGGTGCCAGCATGTTGCGCAGCAGACGCAGCTTTTCGGTCATGCTCACCCGATCCTCGACCGGCATGGGCGGAGCCAGTTTCGGGTTCAAGGTGCCACGCATCCACACATAGAAACCATACATGCCCGCCAGCATCAGGCCGGGAATCAGCGAGCCTAGGTAAAGCTCACCCACCGATTGCTGGGCGATAACGCCATAGATGATGGCCAGAATGGAAGGCGGAATCAAAATCCCCAAGGTGCCCCCCGCCATGATCGAGCCGATCGCGATTTCCGGGTCGTAATGGCGTTTGAGCATCGCCGGAAGCGCGATCAACCCCATGGTCACCACGGCAGCGCCGATCACCCCGACCATCGCCGCCAGCAGCGTGGAAGCGACGATGGTGGCAATCGCCAGACCCGCCTTGAGCCCCCCCATCCATTTGTAGACCACATCGAACAGCTCTTCGATGATACCGGCCTTTTCCAGCACCGTGGCCATGAAGATGAACAACGGAATCGCCGATAACTGATAGTTGGTCATCATGGGAAAGATGCGCGACGGCATCAGGTTAAGCATGTTCTGGTCACCCACCAGATACAAAAAGCACACCCCCAGGCCGCCGGTGACGAAGGCCAAAGGCAGCCCGGCCACCAGCACCACCATCAGCGTGCCGAACATCACCAACGTCAAACCGCCGATGCCTACGTTAGAGAGGCTGTTTTCCAGGCTTAGCGCCAAACTTTCATAGTCGGTAACGGCAATATTGACCATTTCGAACAACGCCCAGGCGGCAATGATCACCCCACTGATCACCAAGACATTGGCAAAGGTCTGGCTGCCCTCGTGGCGCTTGCGATGATGAAAAAAGGCCTGAATATCACGGATCAATTGCGCAATGCCTTGGAGCAACAGCAACAAGCCCCCAAAGAACAGCATGAATTTCACTGGGTAATACTGCACAGCCCATTCCGTGAAAGACACTTCATTGGCATAGCTCGACCCAAAGAAATAGGCATCACTGACCGACTGAGAGAAAAACTTCCAACCCGTCGTCAACAAGGCAATCGTGAAGATGAAAAAGAACACCGAGGTCAACAGATCCAGTGCCGTTTTGTTCAAGGGCTTGGCCCGGCTGTAGAGGATGTCCACTCGTACATGCCCACCTTCGCGCAGGGCAAAGGCCCCCGCCAGCAGGTACTGCATGCCGAACATCAATGTCATCGACTCATGTGCCCAATTGGTCGGCGAGTTGAACGCATAGCGCATCAACACTTCATAAGCGAAGACAAAAGGCGCAATCAATGACCAGTAAGCGACATAGCGCCCGAAAAACCCGGAAATGCCGTCAATCCCGGTGGTGAAAAAATTACCCGGCGCCTTGTAGCCAATATCGGTTCGTGGAACTTCCGCCGTATCGCCGCCGCTGACGGTTTCTCCGCGGCGAAAGCTTCGCTCGACGAAAAACATCACCACCAAAGGAAGCAATATCAGCACCGACCAGTAGAGCCAATGCGGCAAGATGAAATTGATCTCAAGATTCATGGACACTCCTCCGAGAGGCCATCGCCTTTGGGCAATAACCACGGATCAACGAATCGAGGGGGATGCTCGATTGGGTCGGGTTAGACACAAACGTTGCCATCCGCAGATGGCAACATTCATGAGCTCTCGCACAAGCTCTCGGCAGGTCAGATGTTCAACTGGTAGCCCTTGATATCCTCTTCCGTTACCAAGCCTACCGCCGGGTCCATCATGGTATCCAGATGGGCTTTGAAAAGCCGGGCGGCATCGGGATCCTTGTTGGCCCACTTGAACCACAAGGGAATAGCCGCTTCGCGGAAGCGAGTGGCATCTTCTTCCGTGAGGTGGATGATCTCCACGCCCTTCTCGCGGTATTTGGGCCATGCTTCGGCGTTGGCTTTCTGAATGGCGGCGTAATGTTCGCGCGAGTAAGCCGCCACCAGATCATGCATCAGGTCCTGAGTCTGCGGCGACATCCGCTCGAAGATGCGGCGGTTGACGGAAATGTCCATGAGGTCGACGGCCTGGTGCAGGCAAGGTGTCGAGGGCGGCCCCATGATGATGTAGTCGGCCACTTGCCAGAAACCCAGTTCGTAGTTCACTGCGGCGCCGACGTAATCGGCAGCATCGATAGTGCCTTTCTCCAGTGCCGGATAAACCTCGGACCCTGGGAGCAGCGTGGTACGCGCCCCTATGGCGGCAAACGTCTCGGCCACGATGCCCCCCGGCATGCGTAACTTGATTCCCTTAAAATCATCAAAGCTGCGCAGCGGTTTCTTGGAGTGGATCAGGTTCATGTCATGATGGACATAACCGAGCAGTTCCTGGCCCTGCTTGCGATAGAGATCCTTGGCAATGCCGAAGCCTCCGTAGGCACCGAACATCATGTCCCACTGGTGAGGCACAGAGAGCCCCATCGGATAGGCGGTCAGGAATACGCCAGCCGGCATCTTGCCGGGCCAGTAGACGGTGAACCAGTTCTGACCGTCGATTACACCGTTGCGCACTGCATCGGCAACCTCAAAAGCCCCCGCCACGGCCCCAGCGGGAAACGGCTCTATTCGCACTTCGCCACCCGTGGCTTCGGCAACACCGGCCGCCCACTTCTCGAATATTTGATACCCCGTGGTGCCTGGCTGCCAGGAAGACTGCATTCGAATCCGAATTCCTTCCTGTGCCTGAACATTGCCAATCCAGGGCGCGGCGACTGCAGCAGCGGAGCCGATAGCCGCGGTCTTGAGGAAATTACGTCGGCTGGGGGTCTTGAGCGCGTCGAGAGGGTTTGTGGTGTTATTAACGGAAATATCTGACGGTTTCTTGTCGTTTGGCATGACAGAGACTCCTAATGGAAAAGCACGCCCTCGATACAATAGATGGCAAGTGGCGGCTAAATCTTGTTGTTATCGTCCGTAGACCATCGGTATGTGCGATTGCCCATTGTGGCCGTCACACAATAAAGCGTATCTCCGTGCTGGGCTGATAGAAATATCATGAGCACTGGAAAATGCTTCCACAACCAAGGTTAACGAAAAGCCCCAAACTGGCCAATCGAAACATTCAACGCAACCCCTTGTCAGTCAATGGTAAGACCAATTTTTGTTAACAGGTAAATCCGTGCGAATGCTGAGAAAACCTTGGTATTACCAATATTCCCAAGGCAAAAATCTACGACTAAAGCGCAACTAAGATATTCCCAAGAAAGAGTTGGAGACCGCCCCTCACGAATAGACTCACGCATCCCAGGCACAGACAACATAAACAATGGTTCTTAAATTGAAGGAGTCATAGGACTGGTCTAAGTTTCAATAGGTGGCAATGCAATGCGGTTGAATATTATCAAACAATAACCGCTGACCCTGTTTGGCAAGGTGAGGATAAAGACATGAAAACAGCATTGATTACATTGGCATTAAGTGGACTTTTCTTGGGTTCTCTCTCGGCATCGGCAGACATGCATGCTGACATGCAACAACTGGCGGAGGAGAAACAGTGCCTGAGCTGCCACGCCAGTAAGGACGATACACCGAGGGCGCCTGGTTTCAGCAGCATCGCGGCAAAATATTCAGGAACTGAGATGAAGAGCTATCTGGTCGAAGTCGTACTGACTGGAGGCGAAGCGCATTGGGGATCTGCTGCCATGCCGGAAGCCGGTGAACGCGCTGAAGTGAGCGAGGAAGAAGCCGAGCAACTGGTCGACTGGATCCTGAGCATGCACAAAAGCGACGACTAACCATTCAGCCCGAGAGACCTGTTCCGACAAACAACCGATAGACGCTTTGGCTGAAATTCAAGCGTACAAGGGCTCACCGATCTCGCCCAGCAGGGTTGGTTGAGCCTCTTTGCGTGACCAAACAGCTGGCCCTTAGCGCTGACACGAGCCAATAATGCGCAAGGTGCGCTCGTCGATACCGAGCGCTTCCAGCGGTTCGGAGATACCTTTTTCCTTTAACCATAGGGCCTGGAGTGTCACCGCTTCTCCCTCAAGCCGGTCGCGACATTGCACCTGCAGGTGGGCATTGTTAGCGAGCTGGACATGGTGAACGACCTCGTGCAGGAGATAGCTGGCGTCAACGAGATTATCGAGGTCACAGTCACTGTCCAAGTAAATGATTGGCTTCTCGGGGTCGTAGATACCACGAATCAGCGGTACCTGATGCGAGGCGAAACCCGGATAACAGCGTTGCCGAAGGGTCTCCTGATCTTGGAACTCGACAGGTGGCGGCTCAGGCGCAGCGTAGTCGGTATGCGCAGCCACCCATGCCGTCATGGTTGTTGCGAGACCCACTACCCGACCGGCTCGGACATCCTCCGCCTCCACTGTGCTGAGCGATAGCACGAGCGGAATACACAGCAGTAGATTACGAAGCATGGCACGCACCTCAACTTGGCATCCACAAGAAGACCCTTCATTATCACTAACGGCTCCACATGCATGCGCCTGTCCATTTCAAGCTATACAGGCAACTCTGGAATATCAAACGGAAAGCTTAACCCACTCCTTGCCAGACCCCGCTCTGAACTTTACAGAGGCTACAAGTAGGCGCTGAAAATCGAGATGGACAAAAAGTGGACAGATTCAGATATTCAGAAAGGAAAACAGGAATTTCAGGCACAAAAAAAGACGCTTAAGCGTCTGATTTTGAAGGTGGTGCCGGTGGTCGGACTCGAACCGACACACTGTTTCCAGCGGCGGATTTTGAATCCTATCAACAACTTACCATCGGCATGCAGAATCAGATTTACCTAAAGTGTGACACCTAACTGTGGAACTGTTTGCAGTTTAGTGCCCGTCGCCTGGCTTCACAACCACCAGCCACCCTCTACTACTTAAGTAGATGAAGCATGTCTCGACGCTGGCGTTGTGCTGAAGACGGTGAATAGACATGCTGCCCTCCCCCCTCTCGAGCCGCTTGACGGTTAGCTCCATCCTCCAATGAAACAATCACCAACCAACCCCACCGGCTCCAGACTACGAGCCACAACCAATTACATCCACGTGGCGGACACTCTCATACGGCTTCCGCACAGCGGTTATATCATCGAACCATTTATCCGCTGGTGGTCTCTCGATAGCTGATGGGGAAGCTGACTGAACGCACCATGATCTGAGGCACCTCGAGTGAGAGTGCCATCCAACCCTTGGTAAACTGATACCTGAGCAAGGCGGCATTGCGCTACGTCTTCCACGTCCTAGGCGGCGTCGATAGAGAACAGTGTGGCAATTTGCCGTGATTATCGTGTTACTCACCCGAGGGTTATAATGAAATATGTCTTGCCATCATTCCCAATATTGCAGAGGCATGTGAGCGGCCTTCTGATCGGTATCGCGACTTAGCTACCAGCAGTATCGAAAAGGATATGTTAGACGAAAACCACGCCACCTCAGTCTCGATCCCCAGGAGCGACCATCATGAGCACGCCTTCTTCTTTCCCCTTAGAAGCTATCCCTGAAATAGAGGCTACACCAGAGGATTACCGCCTGATCCAACGCGTCCCTATTACGCGGTCAGATGCCACTTTTCCCATCGAGCTGAATCCCCCCGTAGGGGACGAACGACCCTTGGTTGTCGTGGATGTCGAGACCACAGGGCTCGATCCCTCAGCTGACAAGATCATCGAGTTGGGGCTGGTACGTGGAACCTTCAGCCCCTCAGAAGAACGCATCACCTCGATTCTGGAGTCTCATTCACAATTCGAAGACCCAGGGATCCCGATTCCCGAAGTGATCACCAGCCTCACCGGCATCACCGATCAGGACGTAGCAGGGAAGTATATCGATGACGCATGGCTCGCCATGATGCTCCAAGGCGACCCTCTGGTGGTCGCTCATAACGCCCAGTTCGATAGGGGCTTCATGGAAGCGCGTTTCCCCGCCTGCGACAAGCAAATCTGGGCTTGCAGCCTGAGCGAGGTGGATTGGAAAAGCTTAGGTTTCGAAGCACGCAAGCTGGAATACCTACTCCTCAAACAAGGGTACTTTTATCAAGGTCACAGGGCTGAGGTTGACTGTCTAGCGACCACTTGGCTACTACATTGCCAGCCCGAATCCTTCCCTCTTCTGCTGGCAAGTGTCCGTCAAAAAACGGTCGTCGTGCGGGCGCTTGGTGCTCCCTACGATATTAGGGAAACGTTCAAGTCCCGCGGCTACCGGTGGCATCCCGGCGTCCAAGGCAGCAAAAAATGCTGGTGGACGGTCGTTGCCGAGTCGAACCTTCAGGCCGAACAAGAGTTCCTTAACAAGACTTACCATGACGGGGCGCAGCAGGCTCACTATCAACCGCAAACCGCTCGCACGCGCTTTAAGGGAGATATCTCATAAGCCAGGAGATGCGAAGTCTGGAGGGCTACAGGAAAGATCAGCCTAGCGGCCTTGGAGACCTGAGTAATTGCTTAGATCGGTGTCCACAAATGCTGGTTAAGATCACTATAGCCTGCGCCACAACTTTGCCTCTCAGATGGTGATGTCCGGGGCGGATTTGCTCGCTGTCTCCAAACTGATGGCCCACTCGGATATTCAAACCACGGTTCAGCACTATGCTCACCTACGGCCAGACCATACACGTGACATCGTAGAGGCGTTTGCTCAACAGCAAGTGACGAGCAATGCAGGCAGTTATGAGATCAATCATCAGCTGCATAGCCTTTGATGGTAATTACGCCTGTAGTGCGTGTCAGTGAAGAGCCTACACATCTGAAAAATTATCTTTATAGCTAACAGCTTATTGGCTGTCCCTTTGATAGTATTTCGCTAGCACGCTGTACATCGCCATTGGCCCATGAAAGACCCTGCTTACCCGCTCAAGCTCTTCCAGCGGGTGATCACGGTCAGCCTGGAAACCATGAAGGTCGTGCGGGCGTTGCCAGCCCTAGACATAGAATAATGATAATCAAAACCATTGATGGTGACTTTTTTAAAGGAGTAAAAATAATGAACAGGGCTTGCACACTTGCTTCAGCTTTTTTAATTAGCTCTAGCTGTATTGGCTTTGCTTTTGCTCAAGATGTTTCCCCGCTTGACGCTGAGATCAATGCGATTAATGAGCAAATTGCCGATGTTGAGGCGACTATTTCCTCCTACGAAGGAGGCCTGATAAGAGTCCTTGCTGAAACACGGCGGGAAGCGCTTTTGCTGCTACGCACAGTCGTAAAAAACCGACAACAAGCTGAAGCGGGCGGTGCGCAGATTGAGGTTACAGTTCCGGCCGTAGAACCTAGCCCCGAACGGGCAGAGCAGCTTCTTGGCGAAATGGTTGCACAGAAAAAGAAAATCGAGGAGGCCGAGAAAGAGGCTGCTTCTGTGGGTGGCCTTATCCGTGCGATGGCACTAAGCCGCGTTGAAACTGAGAAATTTACACTGGCTCAGCTGCAGATGGCCTATTTGCAAGCCCGCTATGGTATCGCTTTTCCGATGAAGTTTGACTTCAGCTCGACAACTTCTTTTACGTCGAATGGAGACATGCCTGATGAAAATGCTGCTAGCTCGATGGATGAGCTTTCAGGCACCGACTTGTCATGGGCTGACCCTGACTATCCGGAAATCGACTACAGTTTGATTCCATTCGAGCAAGCGCATAACGAAGGGAACCAGATTTCTGGCTGGTGGGTGATCGAGGAAAAGCAGGCTGCTATTGATGATAGTCTGAAGATATTTGCTATTAATTATTCTGAATATAACGATCACAGCTTCAGTAATTTCACCGGACTCATCACAAGGTGCAGTGAAGGAGAAACATCTCTTATCTTTGTACAAGACGATTTCTTGATGAGTGAATTACGTCGCAACTCATTCGATATCATCTACCGTATCGATGAAAATCCTGCCCAGTCGTCTCGCTGGAACGAACTGACATCCAATAAAGGCGCAGGAATTTTTGGATCAAGTGCCGAGTCTTTCCTGCGCAAGCTGTACGATGCTGAGCTTTTCTTTATTCGTCTGACGGAAAGAAATGGTCAACAGCATGATGCTGAATTCGATCTCGCAGGCGTGCAGGATGCAATAGGAGCTGTGGCAAGTGCCTGTGGGTGGTCGACACTTGATCTTTCACAGGATGACTATAGAGCAATACAAACAATGCTGAATGTTGGTGGCTTTGAGGCTGGAGCAACCGACGGAATCTGGGGAGGTGGTTCACGAAACGCAATGCGTGCTTTTCAGGAGCAGAACGGACTGCCTGTCACTGGCGCCCCCGATAGAGCAACCTTAAACGCGCTTGGTGCTCAAGAAAGCTACTAATTCTTTCAAGTCTCAGCTCAGCGGTGGCAGTAATGTCTCTGAACGCATCTTAACAAATAATAGGAGCCATCATGCCCCAGGGATGGATGATCAGAGCCGGCGAAGGTGGCCGGCTTTTTGAACACTTTGAAGCCCGCAACTGTGTCGCCGTCGGGTGGAATTCCCTTGGTGATCTTCGTCAGTACAGTGCCGATGCCGAATTACGGCAAGCGTATATCGAACACTATGGCAATGCCAAACCAGGAAGAACAGGTAACGCTGTAGGTATGATCCGCAAGTTCTGCAATGTCATTCAAGCAGACGATACCGTCATCACCTACAGTCCTGAAATCCGGCAATACTTGGTAGGTCTCGATCAAGGCCAGTACGAATTCCTGAGCAAAGACCAGCAGGTAGAAGACTATGCTCATGTTCGTTGGGTGAAATGGGAGGGCAAAGTATCGCGTGACGCGCTAACGCAAACTACGCGTAGTTCACTTGGCTCTACGCTTGCGGTGTTCAGCCTTTCCGAGTCTGTGATCAAGGATATGCGTGCTGTCTTGGAGGGTAAGCAAGCTGCACCAGTGCAAGAACCAGAAGAGGTAGAAGCAGACTTTGTAGAGCTGAGTGAAAGCATCCGTGCGCAAAGCCATGAGCTGATCAAAGACCGTATTCTGCAGCTCACCCCAGAAGAGATGGAGCACTTCGCTGCTGCTATCCTTCGTGCGATGGGGTACCGCACAAAAGTTTCTCCTCGTGGTCCTGATCGCGGCGTCGATGTTGAAGCCTCACCGGATGGGTTGGGTCTGACCAAGCCACACATAAAAGTCGAGATCAAACACCGTGCCGGCAGCATGGGGTCGACTGTATTACGCAGCTTCATCACTGTCGTAAGAAGCGGGCAAAACGGCCTATTCGTCAGTACCGGTGGTTTCACCCGTGAAGCCAGATATGAAGCAGAGCGAGCACCGAACCCAGTAACGTTGGTAGATCTCGATGATTTGGCGAACCTGGCGGTAGAGAACTACCCGAACTTCGATACGGAAGGGCGAGCACTACTGCCACTGATGCAAGTCTACTGGCCTGCTGAGTAGCTAATAGCGCTGCTAAATACAGTGAAGCGCCTAATGGAGAAGGCCTATGAAGTTTTGGGTTGGCGTTACTGATAATCGCTGGTTTTCACATCTTCAGCGGAAGGGACTTGATGAAGTCAATTTTTGGCAGCCAAGCGCTAAGCCATTATTTAGGCAGCCTCCAGCGGGGATGCCGTTCCTTTTCAAGCTGAAAAGCCCTCACAATCACATCGCAGGTGGTGGTTTTTACGTCACAACCTCAGTTCTTCCTGTTCACCTAGCTTGGGAGGTGTTTGGCGAGAAAAATGGTGCCAGTTCTCTGGAAGAGTTTAGCAAGATAGTTGGCGCGTTAAAGGGTGATGACTTATCCCGCGATGTTGGATGCACGGTGCTCTCTAACCCATTTTTCTTTCCGCAGAATGAATGGCTGGAGAACCCACCGGAATGGTCACGCAACATTGTGCGCGGCAAGCACTATGATACCGGTAGCTTTGATGGTGCCTTCATTTGGCGATATTTTCGTGAAGCTATGGAAGCCCATGTGGAAGCGGACATCCAAGGTGGCAGTGGCGTTTCTAGCGGCTATGGTGAAGAAAAGATTTACCGGCCACGTATAGGCCAGTCGTCTTTTCGAGTGATGGTCACGGATGCTTACCAGCGTCGCTGTGCCATGACCGGCGAAAATACATTGGTTGCACTTGAAGCCGCTCATATCGTGCCTTTCGCTCAGGAGAAAAAGCACGATGTGCGCAACGGCTTGTTGCTCAGAGCTGATTTCCACCGGCTTTTTGATATCGGGTTGGTAGGCGTAGATCCTGACTACCGAATCCGCATCAGTCCCAAAATTCACGAGATGTATTTCAACGGTAAAGCTTACTACCGGCTAGATGGCCAAAAACTCACTGTATTGCCCAACGATGTTGAGCAACAACCAGATCGGGAAAAGCTAGATTGGCATTTGCAGAATTGTTTCCAGGCTTCATAGTCAATCTCCTCATTAAAGCCAAAATCGCCGAAATCAGTAGCCAAGGAGGGCCACTCATGACCCGAGCCCACGACCAATCTCGCAACGCTTTCGAGCTCCATCAGAGTGGCCATAGTCTTGAGGAAATCGCTGAGTGTCTGGACATTAGCGATGATCGAGCCTCGCAGTTCATTGCCTATTTCCAGCAACTTCAACCTGTGCCGCCAGAATCTCCCTGGTGGTATGGCTTATCCAGTAAAAGCAGAGTGCTGATGGAAGAGCTTGGTTTCCACAGCCGAGAAGACATTGAGGCCGCCTACCAGGATGGTGCCTTCACTAAAGGCCATCCTAATTGCTTGACCGGGTTAACCCAGCGCATGATGAAACGTATTAAGGAATGGCTGCATAAGCCAAGCCAATGAAAGAAGGTTGAGCTAGAAGTGTAGGGGGCTCGTACCCTTTGTGTAGGGGGCAAAAGGCTACACTGTAGGGAGCATCTGACAAAGTGTAGGGAGCTAGTGCTGCTGTTCCGCTACTGAGGTATCGCTGTGATTGACCTCGCAGAATGTCAGGCCGGCAGACACAGCAAGCGGTAGAACACTTGAATGGGCCTTGCCAACGCAAGAAGCGGGCGGCCTGAAAAAGTACACCTCCTCTTAAAAGCTCTTTAAGAAGGGGTGTGCTTTTGGGGCTGGCCTGCCATACAAGTGATCACCACAGCTTCTACTGCCGCAATATCGTGAATCAAGAAACCAGGTGTCCAATCCAATGTAGTTGGTTTCCTCTTCCTTACCTCTCTCCTCAGCGATACCGGAATGGGTGCAGCAGGCACTCCACCGCTACCTTCCGTATTGCCAGCTCGGGGGCAGACTAGTTACCCATATGTAGGGTTGGCTGCACAGCTACTGCTACGATGCTGAAGGTAGAAAGTTAATCATCCTCATGCCACTCATACCGGCCTGAGTGGATGTTTTGCTTGGCTTCATTGATCTCTTGCTGGCTTCTGACCAGGAAAGCATGGTCACTTAGGTTAGCGAAGGCTGCTCGAAAGAAGTAGTTCTGGTTGGCCTGGAATTCTATGGGTGCGTGCATCTTCCATAAGCCTCCCTTGTATTTGTACTCATATTGCCCTGGTTCGATTTCAAAATAGCCATATTCTCCGGTGTTCAATGAAACGGTAGGGCCGTCTTTAATTTCAAAATCAACATCCAGCATTGCACCAAGAACACCGGTTTTCCATTGGTAGACATAGACACCTGCCATGGTGTTGGAAGGCTTGCGAAAGTTTGAAGTGGTATCCAGGTTGAGGTCCTGGTAGGGCGTCATCGAACAACCCGCGAGGGATACAGCTGCCAGCAAAGCCAAGACTACTTTCATGCAACGTGTCCTTACTACTCATTAATGGTTCTAGCAAGCCAGCACAAGCCAGGGGAAAAGAGCTGATCATCATGCTGGTTTGGATGGGTCTAATCGTAGATGCCGCCACCGTACTGATCCATATCACGATCAATACCTACCCGAGGGTTGGTGCGATCCCGAATCTGTGCAGACGGATCGGAACCGTAACGTACACGATCGGCTGGGTCGTTGAGATCGTATTCGTAGCGGTTGCCTGAGCTACTTTCGTAGCCGCCACTGTTGGTATCGCCATAGACAGAACTAGACGTACTGCTGTCGTCGTTACTGCTTCCAAAAGTAATGGGCTCATACGCCACCGCACCAAATGTCAGCGAAGCCAACACGACTCCCACCCCTGCGGCAATACATGTCTTCTTCACAATATGGCTACCTTATATTTAGGAAATGAGGGCAAATACGTCTTCTGGCATTGGCAGGTACCTGCCGCCGGAAAGCTACCCTATATAAGCTAGGATGTATGTAGGGGATCTCTGACACATTTCGTCAGTACAACCAATGGATTAAGAACTTAGACCAGCCAACCAGTGAGCTATCCTTGGAACTCACTCAATTCCAATCCTGATGAAGTCAGTCATACGGATACGCTGCCTTGCCTGGCTTCTACGATGTCGATGACACCTTGCCATCCTCATGATGACAGAACAAAGCAGAACGACACGCTGAGACGAGCTGCCACAGGTCCGCATCTTTGCTCATTCACACAGCAATCCACTGGCATGGATCGCCTGCACCCTGGCTACACCGAGACCGCTGATACGCGTGAGATGCTCAGGAGACTGCCAAGGGCGTCCTTCCACGATGTCCGCGGCACGTGTGGGCCCAACCTGCGGCAGTTCATCAAGATGGGTAACATCACTGGTATTGAGATCGATGCAATCGGTTGTCGATGTATTAGGAATTGGCTTCCCACCGGTTATGCGAATCGGCTGCAATCCCGCGCCATTGAGGCCGACGTAGACCGGAGCATGGTCGGACACCCTCTTCCGAGCCTCCAGGTGGTCCATGAAGAGCAGATCAGGGAAGCGCAAGATTCCACTATCAGTTGGATCTAAGAGAGCAGCGTCGTACCAGATGTTGTCGTAGAGATTGGCGTAGGACTCCTCTGTCATTGCGAGGGTCGTTTTACCTTGGGTAATCACCGGGACAGCACCATGTTCCCGTAACGGTGCCCAGCCGGCGTGATTCGGCGCTAGATTGAAATCACCCACCAGCAGGCGTAACGTGCCTGCCGCAGTCTCCTCGAGCCACTCCCAATAGTCGGCCAGGGCCTCGATTTCTGGGAGCCGGTCGCTAAGACTATCTCCGTAGACCACATGTATCGTCGCCACTGTAAACACCTGGTTGGTATCAATATCTCGAAACCGCGCTGAGTACGGTTCTCGCGCAAATATATCACCGTGATCCAGAAACACCACGGCGCCATCCTCGTAGGCAACCTCACTCTGTCGCCAAAGGAATGCATAGTGCTCGGTGTACGAGGAGCGGCCTAGGTCATGGCTGGCCATAGAGGACCATGCTTCACCGGACAGCGTCTCCAAGGAGGATTCGAGACGCGCCAGAGCGGAAGTATCCATCAGCTCCTGCACGGCCAGCAGGTCGAAGTGGTTGGCGATATGGGCGACCTGTGGAATGGCCTTGTCGTTGTCCCAGCCCAAATGCCTGATATTCCAACTTCCTACCAGAACATCACCCCAGGCCATCAATGGCGTCATGGCCAACCAGGCCACGAAAAAACGAATAACCATGCAGTGTGTTCCCACCTTAAAATGCCCCATCGTCATGGGTGCATGAGTAAAGATCAACTCCGGTCAGAGATGGCGATCGATCTGCTCGAATCGTTCTCGATGGACTTGTTGACTCGGATGCTTGACGGACAGGGGTAAGTCCTCAGTTAGTGAAAAATCTGTCATGACACAGGGGTCTCCATGAGGCATGGCGATACGATACCTGATGAGTCAGGTGTTGCACTTGCTCATTTGACCGCAATACCTTCTGAGTCCGGGTGCTGCGTCGGGAAGGCTAGGAACTAGCGTCCCAACCGCTCCTGATGGGCGCGATCGATTTCCAGGGCCTCGGCTTCATAACGCTGACTCAACTGCTTCACAAGCCAGCTGATGCCGACACGGCAGCCTCTCTTTACTCTGGGTAAGCGTCGTACCCCTCTAGCCAGGCGAGGGCCAACTCGCCAGTACAACGCAATGAGCAAATAGCCGACCCGGTGGGGCCGCATGACCTCATCTCGAAACCAGCGAAGGAACATCACCTCCGGGTGATTGGGGTCATCAAGCATTCACCACAAAAGACCTTGGCACTGCCGAGGGCCAGGCGACCGTAGTGTCAGCCATCGCCCCTATCCATACCGTTCACTTCGTTTACCAGGGGCAGCAAGCAGCCGGTTCCCTCGGACGGCTAAAACTACCTAGCTTGCTTTGTCCGGTTCAGCTCGTGAAACTGGCATGAACAGGGATTCTCAGACGGTAACCTCCACCAGCACCATCAACTCCTCAGCGATGGAGGCACTTCTGCTGCACGATAGGATAGGTGTCCGAGATCACCTGTTCATCATCCGCTGCATCAAAGCCTGTTTCGCCTGGAGGTACTCTTCTTCCGAAATGGCATTGGCGTCACGCAGTCTCACCCAGCGCTCCAACTCATCGACCGGGGAGGTCTCGGCGTTGATTGCCGCAGTCGCCGGCTGTGCGGGGGCTGACGGTTGGGCCGTGGGTGTCTTACGGGAGAAGAGCCGACTGATGAGGTGCTGGCCGGTAGACGTGTTCCCGCGTTGCACCGAGTGTTCGTTGCTAAAGATTCCGTGCTTAATCACCCACTCCCTATGCTCAAGCAATGGTTCGTAAAACATGACCCTAATCAAGACCAGGGAGATCAACGGAATCAGCGGGGTGAGGAAAAGCCCTAGTTGCTCTATGCCAGGCGTGTAGCTGGCAACCCACAGGATAACTGCTGTGGCGAATAGTCCGACGGCGAACAGGTACAGATACCACCTGATGGCGATCATGGAGTTGCGAATGTAGCTGAAATCTTGGTTACGCTTGGCCATGGTCACGCCCCATACCATCAGCAGTGCGGGGATGATCCCACCGAAAAAGCCAACGGCGGGGATCATCATGAGTATAAAAATCAGCATGCCGGTTTGTTGACCGCTACTTAATGGCTTGTCTTGCATGTGACGTTCCCTCTCTAGGCGGTCGGCCTCGGTGGTGGGCCAGCCTGGGCATAGCCTAACAGGAGCAACGCAACTAGGTGTACGGTCTCAATGCACCAAGTGCACCTCCCGAAGAGAAGGAGGGAAACCAATAATAATAGTATTCCTTATAGGCTTTCAGCTCGCGCACCAAGTAGTCAGGCGACGGTAGGTTTGGGCTTTTAAGAGATCATCGTTCCTGAACTGAAGCCAGCAAAGGTAAACACACATAGAGGGCGGGTGCGCTTCTTTCGGTAAGAACGAACAGTTTGGAGGTGTTGTGGGACTTCACCGCACCGGCGTAGAACCAGTGATTGTCAGCCACTTCCACATCGAAGGTTGGCATTTCACCGATACTCTCGACAGATTCCACCTTGCCCACAATACGGCGAACCGCACGACCTTCACGATCACAGCGCCACTGCCGTGGCTCTGCATCGGCAGCCGCCATCTTATTGCTGTGTTTCACAAGAAGCTCAATGGCCTCAGGCCGGGTGGCTGAGCTTATAGTCATAAGAAACATGGATTTACGGACCTGCTGCCAGTTCTCACCAACAGTGTTATGGGACAACCCAAAAGCAACCCCTACCGCCCAGCCAATATTCTGTACATGTCGGGCAAAACTTTCTTGTGCAGCAGCCAGGCTAACCGTCTTATCTTTTTGCCGAGAAATCGAACCATCTGCATCGATAAGACCAGCGAGGAAAGCGATGATGTCTTCCTGTGCCGATGCTCGTACTACTTGGGGAATCAGATCGATCTCATCGGCGTGGTATTTAAACACACCGTTTTTGATCAACCAGTGCCAGAGTTCGGCATTACCTATTTCCAAAGAATGGGCATCCTTTTTCGGGTCTTTGAAGATATTGCCGCAAATACCGAACTGCTCCTTGAAGATCTGATTTGCCTTGTCCAAATTCTCCGTGTTGCGGTCAAGCCAGCGCAGGCGGTACTTGAGTGGGGACATGCTTCCATCACCCCACAAATAACCAAGAAGCCAGGCTAAGTCCGGATTCATGTTGGTAGGTTGTGTGATCGGGTTTGCTGCACCACGCATACGCAGAGCCGTTGTCTTCAGGGGCTTGAGCGCAGCGTGTTCGATAGATGTATAAACCCCCACCTTGATATCAAGTACGTCACCAGGGGTTAGATTTTCGGTTGCTACCCAGAGATTGGAAGGTTCCAAGTTACCTTTGGTGTGGTGTGCCTTGACGAACCATGGATGATTACCAGTGCTCTCAACAGACAAGCCATAGGCAAGCCGTACTTGGAACACCTCGGCCACGCCATTAACGAAAGTCCTTGTCAGTGGTTTGACTCCCCAGTCCTGAGTAGCAGCCACGTCCGCCACAACATTACTCCAGGTGGCCTCGTCCTCGTGATCCTCAAACAGCTCCTGAAGCGTCAATAACCCTTTTGTGGTTGTAGTGAGGGCATTCCACGGACGGCAACCAGTTGGTTTGATGGTAAAGCACGGATACCTCACGCTCAGTTTGCCGCTGCAATGATTGGCTTCTCCGTTCACCGCACGCTTTAAGGTTGACAGCAAGACTTCATTCACAGCGTCGTCATGACGTTTCATGCCTTTGCTTCCTTCGGTAGTCGGCCAAGAATGCACTCGCGATAGGTGACCTTCTTTTTGTTCTGGTACTCAGCCTGAGCAAACGAGATCTGCTTCACCAAGCCTCTGTCAGACAGTGGTAAGAAAGCCACATTTTATCTCACCGGTGACGCTTGGACAGCTCCGGTAGTATTTATGCAGCGTTTCCTTAGGTGAGTAGCCCCGACCAGTTTCACTTTAAAGATCAATGAGCCTAACCTGGACAGCTTGCTCACCCCCTCCCCACTGAGGCCAGACATCCTCAGCGTATCGGGAGAACTTGTAGCTACTCATTTCAAGAATCATCACACGAGCTTCCCGAAAGCCCTTTTGAAAGCCTGAGTCTTATCTCGCGCTGGCGTACTCGGAGTATTGGCATACTCTTGGAAGCCAGGCCAATCGCTTTCCATCCTGTCTTGCAGATCAGTAGGCAAGATATCACCACCTCCTTTTACAAGCACAACACAGCCTTCAGCCACGAACTTTGTAGGCATGTCTTCATATCCACCCAGAACGTCAGCAAACGCGAAGCCAAGACGAAATTTTTGCAGTTGTTTAAGAAGCACCTTATCAAGGTTCCCATCATGACCAAGCCAGTGACTTGAGACAATCATGGCAACGCCGCCTTCCTCAAGGAGATCAGAAACTCCCTGAAGAAAATCGCGCCGTGGAGCCTTTTTCTTCGGCATGCTCGAGACTGCGAGCAAGAACGAGTATTGCTTTTTAATTGGAAAAGGCACACTTCCGAAAAAGAAGTTAAGCCTCTGATTTTCAAGGGTCTCTTCACGAGCTACTTTGATAGAATCCTTAGAAGGATCGATGCCATCAATATTATTCTCAACTAGCTTTGACAAGGTTTCAGGTATCACGCCAGCGTGACAGCCCACATCTACTACATCGCCGTTAATATTCATGCTTTTGATGATGGAGGCTGCCAACGAGATAGCATCGATTACTAATCCTCGCCGCTTTGAAGTCGATATACCAAGAAGTGGCTGATTGCTCATCATGTCGTAGAAGCCAGTATGCTCCGTCCCATGCTTTTCAAAATGCTTAACAGCCTTTTCATACTCGGCTTCAAACAAGGTCCTATCGCTCATAGGGATAGACCCCAGCACCACTTCCTTAAAATCTTCATCGGTCCTAATAAAATCCACCTCCCACCGTTCGGTAAGGTGCGAATCGATTGTTGAAACTTCACTAAGAGTAAGGGAAAGTGAGTTTTTATCCTCAGCCATCCTAGCTAGCTGCTGAGCAATACCTTGCATATCAACCTCCCATACCTGCTGCGAAACATCCTATTTGCACAATCAAAGTTGAGGTGTAGTTCACTCGAACGACCCCAGCAGAACCCAGTTCCGGCATCAATAATACTCCCGAATGTACTCATACGAGCGCTCGAAAAACTCACTGTCTTGATGGAGCTTGTACTTGAACAGCGTCTTTCTCAGGGCCAACTTGACCTCTCTCTCCCCTGCATGCGTTTCTTGCCAGCCATCGAAGCGAACCGCACGTACGATCTCGTCGATATCATCGACAATCCGCTTGACCATGACCGGTGTATCACCGCACTTGGCTTCCTCGAACAGTCCCGTCAGTGCCGTTTTACCTCTATCAAGATCCTCCTCGACAGGGGTCTCCCGTTCAAGCCTGACGACATCCTTGGCTAGCTCCAGCAACTTCTTCAAGAAATCGATGCTGACCAGAAGACCGTTCTCGTGGCGCTTCTTGAGATCTTCCAGGCGTTCAGCCAAGGCCTTGTACTTAGGATCGTGAGAGTGCTTGCGAAGGCGTCCAGTGAGCTTGACCGTAACCTCCTTGGCTTTCTTCTCCGAGTCAGGGCTTCCTAAAACCGCCTCCAGGAGCTCGGCATCCAGAACAAGCTTGTCCAGATCGTCGCGTACCGTATCGACATGCACATTCTCATGGATCATCTCGATGGTCTTGGCACCGAGACGATGCCACAGCAGCTTGCCTGTCCCCGTGGAGGGCTTCAGTGACTCGTACACCTGAACCAGCCAGCGGTAATCGTTCTCGTAAGGGGTCAGTACCGGGTCTGGCGACAGCGCCTCCCAGATACGGCTGAGGATGCTGAAATCCGACGCAAATGCATCCCGCCTTTCATCGTTGGGAAGGCAATCCTGCGCAGCAATCAGCCCCTCATAGCCGGTCAAAGTTCGATCAACCCCTGCGAAGTATTCCAGACACTTCTGAAGCACTGTCGGTAGCATCGCTGCAAGTTCAGCGATGTTGGACACTGCCTTCTGTACACTCTCTTCATCAAACTTCAACGCCTGGGCAACATCATCAAACACCCCAAGGTAGTCCACGATCAGGCCATGGGTCTTCTGCTCACCATAGGGCCGGTTGGTACGACAGATCGCCTGCAACAAGGTGTGATCCCGCAGGGGCTTGTCGAGATACATTGTCTGCAGGATTGGGGCATCGAAGCCAGTCAATAGCTTTGAGGTGACGATGATGATCTTGAGCGGATCCTTGGGATCACGGAATCGATCCAGGAGCTTCTCTTCGGCATCTCGGTCACGTCGATAGTCAGCGTACTTATCCTCCACACTCTTCACCGACATGACGATATCCGAGGTCTCCGGGGGGAAGTGCTTGTCCAGTTCCTGCTTATAAAGCAGGCAGCTCTCCCGATCGAAAGTAACGACCTGAGCACCGAAACCATTTGGTGCCACCTTCTCCTGGAAGTGCTTGGCAATGTCGGCACAGATCGCACTGACACGTTTGGGAGCCTTCACCAGAACCCCCATCTTGGCAGCAGCACGGCCAACCTTGTCCCTGTCCTCGTCGGTCAGTCCTTTGGTAATCTCGGCGTAGGCATCCTCAATGGCCTGCTGATCAATGTGTAGATCAACCAGACGTGGCTCAAAGTGCAGCTCCTTGGTCGCCCCGTCACGTATCGAGTCGTTGAGCCCGTAGCGGCTCATGTAGCCGTTCTCGTCCACCTCCGTACCGAAGGCATAGAAGGTGTTCCGGTCGGCGCGGTTGATCGGCGTTCCGGTCAAACCAAAGAGGAAAGCATTCGGAAGGGCATCACGCATCTTGCGGCCAAGGTCACCCTCCTGGGTGCGGTGAGCCTCATCCACCATGACGATGATGTTGTCACGGTCGTTGAGGACCCCTTCCGCCTCGCCGAACTTGTGAATGGTAGTAATGACCACCTTGCGCACGTCATTGCCCAGCAATTCAGAAAGCTCCTTCCGGCTGTCCGTCCGTACCAGGTTGGCCATATCCGCGGCGTAGAAGGTGCCCGCGATCTGGCTGTCCAAGTCGATCCGATCGACCACCACCAGCACGGTAGGGTTCTTCAGCGTCGGATGCAGGCGCAGCTTACGGGCAGCGAACAGCATCAGCAGTGACTTGCCGGAGCCCTGAAAATGCCAGATCAGGCCCTTGCGAGGCTGCCCAGCCACCACCCGCTCAACGATCTTGTTCACCCCTTCGACCTGTTGATAGCGGGCAATGGTCTTGATCCGCTGCTTGCCCTTCTGGGTTGCAAAGGCGGTGAAGTTGGCAAGGAGGTCCAGCACCATAGCGGGGCGCAGCATTGAGATGATCGACTTCTCGACCTCCCCCAGAGACTGCAGACCTTCCGCATCTGTCCGCCAAGGCCCCCACAGGCCCACTGGCATACGCACGGAGCCGTAGCGGTACTCCTTGCCTTCGGTGGTCACTGAGAAGACGTTGGGCACGAACAGCTCGGGCACGTTCTGCTCATAGTCCTCGTGGACCTGGAGCGCCCCATCAAGCCAGCTCTGGCTGGACCGTACCGGCGTCTTGGCCTCGATCAGCACAAGAGGCAAGCCATTGACCAACAAAATAAGATCCGCACGTTTCTCGGCCTTGCCCGCACGGAAGATGAATTGCTGGGTGACAACGTAGGTGTTTTGCTCAAGATCGTCGAAGTCGATCAATCGAACGGTGACATGCTCACCATTCGGGCCGAAGGGCATGGAGCGCTCCCCTAACACCCAGGCAGCGAATTCCTCGTTAGCCTTCACCAGCCCGTCAGAGCGAACCCCCATGATGATCGCACGCAGTCTGTAGAGCACATCGTCGACACGGGATGGTTTCGCCTCAATGTCTGGATTCAGCCGAACCAGAGCATCTCGTAGGTAAGGCTCTACCAGTGCTTCTTGAGGCTGGCGTGGAAGATCACTAGGACCGAGGTAGTGCCAGCCAAGCCCAGCGATCACATCACCCTGCCGCGCAAGGCCGACTGCGATTGTAGTTGGACCAGCACCGCCGGCGAGACGGTCACGGATGAAAGCTTTGACGGTGTTGGATTCGTTAAATGTCACGATTTAGACCCTTTCTCAGAACTTGTGCACCGAATGCCTTGCAGGCTTGAATGCGCTGTCGGGTCTCGTCCTGCTGCCTCCGGATATGACTGTAGCCTTTCAGCCACTCCCTTTGCTCATCGAGCGCTGGGTGTGGAACAATCATTTGAGAGACCTGCCCCTTATTGATTGAGGCGAGATTACTTGACCGCTTTGCACTTTGACGAAAATAGGATCTTCCGTAAGGACTTCGAGCAAGCGCTGCAAGGTACCAAGGGTCTAGTTTCTCGGGATCGACTCTAACTGCAAAAACATGATTCTGATGAAGACAGCCATTTACTTCATTTTGCCAAACAGTTCCGCGACCAAGCTTGTCGAGGTCGCCACCCTCAGTCATCAATACATCGCCATATTGGAGTGCGTACCGAGAAATCTTCTCTCGGTCGACAACGATTTTTTTAACATCCTTTAAATCAAGCTCACCATCCTTAACATTTGCAACTCGCAAATACAGCATTTCAACTGTAGCCTCAGAGGCTTTCTTTCCTTTGGCTAGGCCTGAATTAATGAGGGCAATTTCGCTTAGCTTTGAGGCTGGGTAACCATGGGGATTGACACCATACTTCCCCCCGAAATTTTTCTTGAGCATGGCGTGCTCGAGATCAAGCAATGACGAGAGCATGCCCTCAAGTTTTTCTAGTAATTGCTGATTCCCACTCAGGACCTCTACAAGTCGCGACTGTTCTTGGATTGGCGGCAAAAGAAAAACAAAAGAAGCGATGTCTGAGAAATTTACATAAGGGTTAACTGATCCCTTTGAATTTGCAATGGAGTGATCGTGAAAAGCTTCCGTCTGCATGATGAACGGTAGAAGTTCAGGCAGCAGTAGTGATGGGTCCTTGGTCTCGAGCACATACGTCGTGTTCGCCGTAATCCCCTCAAAATCAGCCAGCGCCACCTTCCTTAGGTATGTCCTACGTGATCCATACAGTACCTGTCCTGACTTAAAACGCATGTGAAATGCCGGTCCAAGGTAGTCATCACCGATCACCCCCCAGCGACGAATGCGTAGGTCATCGGTATCAAGATGCTCGCCAGCCACATATCGTTCTAGTCCTGACTCCCATGGGTCAACCTTGTTGCTAACCTTTCGAACCACGTCACCAAAAGCAACACGCGTCCAGCCCAGCTGATTCGATGTCTCCTGCAGGATATTCAGAGCGGCTTGTTCAGACATCATTACTCTCCTCTTGCTCCAAGCCATCAAGCATATCGACCAGCTTATCCATACCCGTCCAGAAGTCTCGCCCTTCTGTTTCAAAAGCCTCCCAAGCAGTCTTCAGCGTCACGGCCTCACCGTCGGCTATCTCAGGTTTCGACTTCTTCACATAACGGACAATGGAGAGGTTGCCTTCAGCTGCCAACACATCAGCAGTGCTGACGACCGCTGCAAAGCCAGGCTCTTCATCGAAGGCTTGATAGGCAGACAGGATGCGTTCCTGATTTTCTGGCCGGAGGAAACTCTGAGCACGCTCCCGAGCGGTCTCGTTCACTGCATCAATGAACAGGATTTTTCCCTGCCGCTCTTCTGGCTTTCGGCTACGACAGATGACGACACAGGCCTCCATGGGTGAGTTGTAAAATAATCCTGCTCCAAGCCCCAGCACGCACTCTACTTGATCGGCTTCGATGAGCTTGCGCCGCATCTCGGCTTCTTCGTTACGGAACAGCACCCCATGCGGAAACAGCACCGCACAACGCCCGATCACAGGATCCATGCACTTCAGGATGTGCTGAAAAAGAATGCGTAGTCTGCCCGGCCCTGTGGTGGAGTGCCGAGGAAGTTACGTCCCCACGGATCATCCTTCCACGCCTCGCGGTTCCACTTCTTGATCGAATAGGGCGGATTGGCAAGTACCACATCGTAAGTGCGTGGCTGGTCCCCCTGTATAAAGGCAGGGCTCTGCAGGGTGTTACCACTTGCGATATGGAAGTCTTCCACGCCATGGATAACCAGATTCATCCGGGCGATGGCTGCGGTAATCGTGATCAGTTCCTGCCCATACAACCCTGTGGTGCGGATGTCGCCGCCCCGTCGTTTCACCTCGGCAATGCACGAGATCAGCATGCCCCCCGTGCCCATCCACCCGTAACGTTGCCTACTGGTGACAATGGTTGTAGGCCACGATTTTCCTGCATTGTAGGCGATTCCAAAAATGTCCATGGGTTCCCACTATGAGTGGTGACATTTCCAATGGTTTTGTCACCACCCATGGATACGATATTTATTGTTTCACACATACGTGCCAGAAAACTCTTCAAACGAATTAGTCACCGTAAACCCAACGTCACTCCCTAGTGCTTTGAAGTGCTCTTTGCCACACGCGATCTTGGCTTTCTCAGTTGGACGTAGCGCATCGGTGAAGAGGGAGCCCTTGGTCTCCACAACGAAATACAGCTTCTCTTTGCCGTCTGCTTCGATCAGAACTGCCCAGTCCGGGTTATAGGTTCCCAACGGTGTCTCAATCTTGAACCAGCCAGGCAGCTTTGCGTACAGCTTGATATCTTCACTGTCCTCGAATGCCTTAGCAAACTCCAGCTCAACATCAGAGTCGTAAACCACATGGTCAAATACCGACTTTTGACTCACGACCATGTTTTTGTGCAGGTAGCCGAAAAGTTCATTGTCGCTGAATAGCTCTTGGGCATAGAACTGATCATCACCAATTTTGTGGTACTGAATGCCATCGACCACAAACAGGCGCATCTGCTTCTGGATGATGTTGGACACCTGCTCGATAAACTTTTGTGGGTTATTCTTAAACGATTCTAGGCGACCGCTGCCGTTGATGATCTTGACGATGGCGCGTCGGGTCAGATTGGTTTCGTTCTGCAGGTAGGTGATCAAATCCGGCAGTTCAAATGACTTCGAATCATAGGTGCTCGCAACCCCCGCATCTTCCTCAACATGCACACCGCCACGGTCAATATTGACCTTGGATTTGCGGTAGATAAACCGAGCTTTCCCTACCTGAAGGTTGGCCTTGATCTCTTCTGCGCATGTTGCGATCAGCGCATCGGCATCAAAGTCGACCCGGAAGGTGGTTTTATACTTTATACGATCCCACAGTGCTTTGAACTCAGGGCTCAGAAATACGGCTTTATTGAGCGTTACCTTTTCCTTGTCATCACGATTTTTGATGTTAAGACTGCCTGACACCTTCTTCAGCAGCGCAGCAATCTGTGGCGCATGCGCTTTAAACTCTTCCGGCAATTCTAGGTCGCCACTCTTCAGAGCCGTTTTAAGCGAGTCCTGAACTTTGCCCTTGGAATCGATGTGACCAGCGTTTTCCAGATGGTCCCATAGCTTCGTAGAAGCCTCCACACCCAGGTATTCATGGCTGTAGTCATCGAACGGGACAACGATGTTGGCAAACAGGTGCTTCTCAACCACACCAAACTTAATGCCTTCTTCCTGTTCGATCTCCTTCTGAAGTTGCTCAGCAAACTGCTCGTAGGATTCATTGGCCATGACCGTCAGGGTGTTTACCTCAAAGCCATGAACGCGCTCACCATCCTGGTTTACACAGATACGCAAGCCACGGCCGATCTCCTGACGCTTTTTGATCACGGAGTTGGTTTCATTCAGCGTACAGATCTGGAACACATTGGGGTTGTCCCAGCCCTCTTTCAGAGCCGAGTGTGAAAAAATGAACTTTAGTTTTGAATCAAAACTGAGCAGCTTTTCCTTGTGTTTCATGATCAGGCTATAGGCACTGCCGTCGGATTCAGCACTCGCCGCTTTTCCATCTTTACCCAATTTTGACTCTTTCAGTATTTCCTTACCGGATGAGTCTTTCTTCTTATCAATGGCGAAGTAGCCGTTGTGGACGCCCTCAGCGGCAGTATCCAGGTCAGCCCCTTCAAACAGCTGGCTGTATTTTGGCTTGTGAATCGCTTTGTTGTATTCCTCTTCGAACATCAACGCGAATTTGCCTTTCTGGGAGTTACCCTCTTTATCGTACCAGCGGTAGTTGACCACCTTGTCGATGAAGAAAAGGCTCAGCACCTTGATGCCCTGCGGGCGCAAACGCATCTCTTTGTCGAGGTGCTCTTCAATGGTTTTGCGGATTTGCAGACGTTTGTACTCGTCCGGATCAACTTCGCCAATAGCCTGGCCCAGCTTCAAGATCTCTGGCTTGCTGGTAAAGCTGATGTATTCGTTGCCTAGTTCGCAGTAGATATCTTCGATGATGTAGCCATCGTAGACATCGCGACTACCGCTGTATTTGCTATCTAGCAGGTCAGCACCACCCGTTACCGTGACTTCTTTACGTTGGATGCCACCGCTCTTGTTTCGGCTATCGATCTCAATCTTGGCTGTAATGGGACTCTTCTTGTTATTCACACTCAGCAGCTTGATATAAGCTTTGTTGTGACCGTCTTTAACCTCAATTCCTGCCACTTCAATCTGTTTGACCAGCTTCTGATCATAGGCATCCACCGAGTCCAGTTTGTAGAGCATGTGATGCTTTTCGACGTGCGTCGCCGAGTAGCGCAAGGTGCACATCGGATTCAGCGATGAGATGGCATCATTACTCTTAGCGGTGGTATCAACGCTTTGCGGTTCATCCACGATCACGATGGGATTGGTCTGTTGGATAAACTCAATCGGTTTAGCCCCAGTCATGCGGTCGTGAGCCCGGTGGATGATGTTGGCTTTATTTTCCTTTTCAGGGTCACTGAAGCTCTTACGGAAAGCGTCAATGTTGATGACCATGATCTGAATATCAGGACTGGTGGCAAAGCTTCTTACATCGGATAGTTTGCTGGAATCATAGGTAAAATGATCAAAGGCGACGTTTTCATAGAGCTCTTTGAAATGGGTAGCCGTGATCTCCAGCGACTTCTGCACCCCTTCTTTAATGGCAATGGAAGGTACCACAATGATGAACTTGGTGAAGCCATAGAGGCGATTCATTTCGAACATGGTACGCAGGTAAACGTAGGTTTTACCGGTGCCGGTTTCCATCTCAACGGTAAGGTGGATTCCGCTTTTGGAATCAAATGATTCAGAGGGAGCCAAGCCATTTTTCAGCTGTGTCTTGCGGATGTTGGCATGAATATCCTCATCCAGTAACCGCAACCGGTTACCAATTCCTAAGGTGTTATCCTCTTTGCCATAAAACAGCGAGTCTTCTTCCCAGGACTGCAAAGGCGCTACAGTAAAGTTGGTCTGACAGATCTCCTGCCCGGCGAACACGCCGGTGACAGACTCGATAGCTTGCTTTTGATAGTCTAGGTTTGCATCAAATTGGATCTTCATCTTACAGGCTCCTTACATCTTGGATGCCAGCCTGTTTTAGAATCTGCACCGCATTGGTTTTCACCACATCGTCTGCAAAACCAGCGTCCTTGAAGACCACACGCATAATTTCCGGAGCCAGCTCATCTTTCAGCTTGGCGATTCCCTCTACTACCTCCAGAGAAATATCGTCTGACAGACAGATCATTAGAGCACCCTTACCGATATCAAAAACCTTATGCCCGGCAATACAGTGTTCGGTGATCGGTAGCGTCAGGTCCAGACCGTACTTGAGCAGTACTTCATAAAGAACATCCTCTTGTTCGCGGCCGGGCTTGATATTGGAAATTTGATGTTCTAGGTCCTGTTCGGTAAATTCGAAATTCAGTTCCCAAGGCTTGATATTGGTCGAGTCGAGCTTAAATACTTTGAAGCCAAGGTCGCCTTGGTATTTTGTATTTTGTTCTTTGAGCTTTGCAGCAGCGCGCTTAATTCGTTCTTTGCTGATTCCAGCGATGGTTTTGTAGCCAGCCTTGAAGGCTTCGGATTTTTCATCAATGACTTCGGGAAGCTGAACCATGATGAATTTTCGATTCCCATAGTCTTCAGTGTTTAGCTGCATGACTGCATGGGCCGTAGTGGCTGAACCTGCGAAGAAATCGAGGACGATGTCACCTTTTTGAAACTTCGGCAGCGTTAAAAGCAGCTTTAGTAATCCAATATTTTTAGGGTTATCAAACAAATCCCGCAAATCTTTATCAATCGCTTTCTTTGCCGTTTCTGTTTTTACATCAATTCCTTTTTTGTTGTCATTGACAATCAAAGACTTTACTCTAACATTAAAATTAAAGTCTTTTTCGTATATATTTTTATCTTTATAGATAAGAGAATTAGATTCATGAAGCCTTCTAAATTCTTCTAAAGTGTATGTGTTTTGAATAAAAAAACCATCACGAAAAGAAATATATCTCTTGTATCCACTTGATATCAAGCATATATTTTTATCTTCAATATTGTCTTCCGACTCAAGCACCAAGTCATGGGATTCAGGATGCCAATAGACTGAGTAGTGTTTCCTTGAGACTTTCTCAGAAACTATTGGATTGGTACTTTCACCGACTATAACTCTCTTACCAGGTGTGTAACTTTTACCATTCTGATCGGTGTGAATTGAATCAGGATCTTTTGGTATATTTTCAACAAATCCAGCGTCTACATTAGCCTTATCCTTGGCAAAAATCATTAGGGATTCACTACAAACCGAAACAAACCTTGAGTTTTTTCGTCCTTTGGGATTGTTTTCCAAGGCAATCAAGCCAACAAAGTTTTCTTCACCATAAATCTCATCACAAACTTTTCGAAGGTTTGATACTTCATTGTCGTCGATTGATATGAATATAACCCCTGCATCGGACAACAGATTTCTCGCTAACTTCAAGCGCGGATACATCATGTTCAACCAATCGGTATGATAACGCCCGCTGGTTTCCGGGTTATTCGAAAAATTTCTGCCCTCACTGTCTATTTGACCAGTGATTTCTTTGTAATTATTTATATTATCTTTGAAATTATCTTTATAAATAAAATCATTACCCGTATTGTATGGTGGGTCTATATAAATAATTTTTATTTTTTTGTGATAGCTCTTCTGCAGGAGCTTGAGCACCTCAAGGTTATCACCCTCGATAAACAGGTTTTGGGTAGTATTCCAGTCAGCTGACTCCTCTTTACAGGGGCGCAGCGTGCCAGTGCTGGGCGTTTGCGCCAGCATGCGCGCCTTGCTTTTACCATTCCAGGTGAAGCTGTAGCGCTCGTCCCGGCCATCCACGTATTCACCCAACACTTCTTTTAACGCGTCAAAGTCTACTTTGCCCTCGGTAAAGGCCTCGGGGAAAAGCTCTTTTAGTTTGTTTACGTTTTCGGCGACGATATCCAGGGTTTTGCTATCCATTTCCGGGATGACTTTGCTCACAATGCGTCCTCTTAAACTCTTGGTGTCCAGTGAGAATTCTTTTACAGGTGCTCGGCTAGTTGCTTAAGCCTTAGCTCCTGCTGTTTGATCTGAGTGTTTAATGTGACCTGTTGACTAAATTCGGCCTTTTTGATCTGGGCTCGTAGTTTTTTAATAGCCAACTCTGTTTGCTGGTATTGGCGCAGGTATTCATGCTGCTGGCTCGCGTCGACGTTGTTTATCAGGCGATAAGTACCCGTGACCTCGGCACATTTGCGTGCGATCAGCCGACTACTCAGGGCCTGATAGAGCTCCCAAAAATTAGCTGATGGCAGTCCTGAAATATTGAGGCTCTTCAAAAAGTTCTGGTTCGCCTCAGTGGGTTCGTCGGCCGATGGCTGTTGCAACGGAATCCAAGGGGATAATTGTAGGTCCTCTATCACCCATTTCTCTTTATCGGCCTTGTTTATGCGTTTATCGGCTAGGCAAAGGGCCAGCTCGTCGTTATTGTCTGAGCCTTCTCCGTCAATGGGATGGGTAAAGAGGATAATCAGCGGATAGGGAATAGCACCATTGATAAAGTGGCCGATGCGCTCGGCTTGCTTGGTCACTTTGAGTTCGATATGCAAAACTGCCAGTTCGCCAAAGTCCCGCAGTTCGTCACGGTAAGGCGCGATGTTGATGGTGCTGGGTTTAAGGGTGTAGAGCCAGCGAACCTTTTCCACATCGTCTTTGAGCGCCTTTTTGTCTCTGGCGTCGAGTGCAGCATGCTCCTGGAACATCTTCTTATAGAGCGGTTTGTTCAGCAGGCAGCTATCCGGCACGCCCAGAGCATCGAGAAAGGTTTCAAACTGAGGTAGCCCAAGGTTCAAGTCTTTCATTCGGAACCTCCGGTCAGCACCAGATAAGACACAACCACGAAATCCTCAATACCTTGGCTGGACGTCGCGGTCAGCACCGTGCCGCCTTTGCTGAAGAGGCTCTCGATGCCTTTTTCTTCACTTTTGCCTGCGATGCTGTCTACAGCAACTGCGAGTAGGTGTTGGTAGTGGGTCATATCTCGCCCCTTGCGAGTACGGGCGTTCAGTGACTCGATGGCAGACAGGTCCAGCGTGGTGTGCGTAAATGCTTGCCGTTTAAGCAGGTCGAGTATCTTCTTGCTTTGGGTAAAATTGAGCTCTACAGCGGTGCTGCCTTGGGCCTCAGCGTCTGCCACGTACACCAGAAAGTATGGCGCCAGGGCGTAGTTTTCATCGACCTGAACAGCCTCTTTGCCTGAGCGAATATTCTTGAGACAGAAGATGACGCCCGGTTTAATGCCATCGGCTGCCAAATCCGCATCAATGGTAACGGCTGAGTACAGACCGAGCGGTGACTGCTCCAGCATGGCCAGATTGGCTTTATCGTTCATATAGCCGGATAGGTCCATACGGAAGTCATTGAGCGTGAGATCGGTGATGGAGACGCCGCCGCTCATATCCTCAAGATCCACCACGGCATCTTTAAGCTGCTGGAGCTGTTTACGCCGGTATTCAAGATCGTTCATCTCTTTGGCGCTTTCATCGATGACGTTCTCTTCACCGGTCGCGGAGATATCCAGTAACACCATACGTCCTGAAACCCTTGCCTCCAGGTTGATGTATTCATCCAGTTCCATGTTGGGCCAGAAGTTGATCAATTGAATCTGCGTGTTCTTGCTACCCAGGCGGTCGATTCGACCAAAACGCTGAATGATACGCACCGGGTTCCAGTGGATGTCGTAGTTGATGAGGGTGTCACAATCCTGAAGGTTCTGCCCCTCACTGATACAGTCGGTCGCTATGAGCAAATCGAGCTCGGTTGTAGCGGTTGGGTCGACCTTCTGCCGCTCTTTTGAGATGGGAGAAAAAGCGGTGAGAATGTTGTTCAGATCAGAGCCCAACCCGGTAATGGTGGTTTTGTTGGTTCCACCGCCGGTCACCAGTGCGCTGTGAATACCCAGCTCGTTCTGCGCCCACTGGGCCAAGTTGGCGTAGAGGTACTGTGCGGTGTCGGCAAAGGCGGTAAAGACAACGACCTTTCTGTTACCGGGATTGAGCGGGTTCTCAAATTTGTTCGCAATCGCTTGTTTAAGCAGTGCAAGCTTGGCATCACGTTGAGCGGTTACACGTTGAGCTGTTTCGGCAATGCTGGTCAAGAATACTCGATCGGCTTCCAGTTCCTGGCGGAAGCGGATCAGATCCATGTCCTGCAGCAGCACCTTGGTTTTATTCCCCACCATGAAGGCTTCCAACTCGGTGGATTCCAGCTCGAAATCGTGAATGTCCTCAATGCTTAGTTCATCGACCTCATCGGATTCGTGGGCATCTATTTTTGCCAGCAGGCGGTCCACTTGCTGTGCCAGCTTGGAAGCTGTCAGTGTGAAGGAGTGTATGGAGCTTTCCATACGTTTTAGCAGGTTCACCCGCATGAGGTGAATCAGGCTTTCTTCGCGGTCTACCTGCTTGAATACCCCCTTGCCGCCACCGACTGCCTGGTCATAGCGACGTGCGTATTCAGTTTTTTTGGCTTCACGAACAAACTTGAGGGGCGAGTATCCCGCCAAAGATAAACGCCGTATGGTTTTGTTCACCTCTTTCAGCGCTGGAAACTCACCTGTGGCATCAATATCAGCATAAATATTCTTGGGCGGTAGTCGTGTGGGAAAGCGGCCGATATCAGCCGTGCCGTAGTATTTTTCAACATGCTTGCGTGAGCGCGCAATAGTGACAACATCCAGAAGCTTGAAATAATCGAAGTTCATGGTGTCGAGCAGTGTCGCGGTCGTGCGATTTTCAGCGGGCTCTTTTACCCACTGATTAAACTGCTTTTGTGCATGACGCAGTGTGGACTCAATGTTCTTGATCCCTTCGTCCACGAACGCATCTTCTCGCCCTTCGGTGATGAACGCGACCTGATTTTTCAAATCATTCAAGCGGTTGTTCACCGGCGTTGCCGATAGCATCAAGACTTTGGTTTTCACACCGGAACGGATGATGTCGTTCATTAGTCGTTCGTAACGACTTTTGCCCTCAGCTTTGCTGGGGGAATTGCGAAAATTATGGGACTCGTCGATAACTACGAGATCGTAATTTGCCCAGTTCAGTGTCTCCAGATTGATTTCGCCGGAGTAGCCTTTCGGACGGGTGAGATCCGTGTGGTTGAGCACATCGTAATTGAATCGGTCGGCGGCAAGCAGGTTACGCTTGTCGTTGATGGTGTACATGGTCCAGTTATCACGGAGCTTTTTAGGGCACAGGACTAGAACACGGTCGTTGCGTAGCTCGTAATATTTGATCACCGCCAAGGCTTCAAAGGTCTTACCCAAGCCCACACTGTCGGCGATGATGCAGCCGTTGTGTTTTTCAAGCTTATCAATCGAACCAAGAACTCCATCTTTCTGAAACTTATACAGCTTGTTCCATACCAGAGTGTCTTTGAATCCGGTTTTGCTGCGAATGATATTTTCTTCGTCGATGTCTCCGAGAAAGTTCTTGAAGAGATGAAACAACGTCAGGAAATAGATAAGGCTGGCCGGTTGATCGGCTGCGATGTAGTCGAGCTTTGCGATTAGCTCTTTTTTGATATCTCCGACACTTTGAGCATCAGCCCAGACGCTATCAAACCAAGACAAGAGCTGCTGGGTGCTTTCCCGATCTGAAAGCCCCATATTCATCTGCAAGGTCTCTGAACGTACTTCGCCTAGCCCCGTCGGAGAGAATGTGGCACTGCCGTGAACAGCGAAGCTTTGGTCACCTGAATCAAGGTGGATAATGTTTTGACCAGGCTGACGGATCACGCTGGCTTTGACGTTAGCCTTGTTCGCCAGCCATTGCGAGAATTCGGCAGCGATCTGCTTTTGTTGCAGCTGGTTCAGTAATCGCACCTCACTTTCAGAGCCGATGAGGGGCTGTAGGGACAGCACTTCCCATCCGGTTAGCAGGAACCTTGCTGACTGTAGTTGCTTGAGTTCTTGCTTGAGGCTGGCAAAACCGTAAAGGGTGAACAGGCTAGACAGAACGGACAGCTTGGCTCCATCGAAAAAGTGGTTTTTTAGCTCGCTTCCAACGTGACCGCTGGCTTTGTTATCTAGTAGCACCTCAAATGTCCCTATTACTGCTTGTTATTTTTTGTTCTTCTATCCATCTCTCAATGTCTTCACGTTTGAATCTCCAGGATGTGCCTACTTTGAAAGCAGGAATCTTCGCCGATATTGCCATGCGATAGACAGTGCGTTCGTTGAGCTTTAGGTACGACGCAACATCCCTAACGGTCATTATTTGTTCAGCCATGTTTATAGCCCTGAGTTGGTGCAGGATTTTATCAATATGTCAGAATAGTACAAGGGTGTCTATCCAGGGACAACAAAGCTACTAAATGTCAGTCTTCTGATGCGTGAGAGGCTAGGTGGATGATGGGAGTGGTAATTACCAATGTCCGCACCGTTGGCCATTAGTATAATTGAGCATAACTCCATTACAGCAGGGCCTTAGACAGGAGGTCATTCGTTATTTTTTTGGCGAATCGGAGAGGTACCTAACATTGCTCTCCGGCAGATGCACTCGGAGGCGCTGGTTTTCCAGCGCGAGGTCAAGTATCTGTGATTGGGCGCCCAGTAATTGGCCGAGCGCTTTGTCACGCTGATCCTCAAGAGCTTCAACCTTCTCCTTCAGATCACGGTTTCTTGACCTTTGGGCAAGCATCATCTGTCTTGGGGATTTATGGGGAGCTTCATCCTTATGGGCTTCAATCCAGGCCTGAATATCTGCAACCAGCTCTGGAAAGCGGGCTCGACGAAGGGCAGAAGGGTCTACACCGGCTTCTTTACCGGCTTCTTTGGCGACATTGTTCTGACTCAGGGGTGTTCCCTTTGGCAGGATGTCAGGTTTGCCCGCCTTTAGACGCTCAAAGGCTTCCCGGAACTTCAGCTCCGCCTTGCTGATTTTTCTTGGTTCAACTGTTTTCGATGACATTGATCGCTCGCTCCGCGGACTCTAACTGCGCCTGCAATGACTCATGTAAAGGGGAATCTGGCATTGCTTCCTTGATTTGAAGAGTAGCAACGTCTTTAAGCTGAATATCATCGGAAGTCTTTGACCTGAGGTCACCTCCTAGCCCGCAATACCCCATAGTTTTCAAGGAATTCAATTGCTACGGATGGCCAGAGAACTTGTCGAACAACACCTCGTCATTCTCAAACCACAAACCAGTCAAGAAGATCTTTTCTGCTCAACCTCATTCCAGACCCCAGGCCAGCGGTTCACCAGAGCATGCAGCCCCGCCCCTTCTGCAAGCTTGGTTCTATAACGTCTCACTACCCAGCCAAACCAGAAACCAAACACACCAAGCCAATCCCCACCACTCAGTTCCCAATTCACCTCGAGATACCGAGGGTGTACCGACCTCTCCGGAAACCATCGAAACCAATAACATCACAGGCAGCAGATCAGGTTGGCCCCCACCACACTCATTGATGCAATCAGGGATAAAGGCCCGGTATCGGTAGGGCCAGGTACTGGCTTTCCATCTAGGCGAAAGAGATCCTTTGCTGGCTTAACCTCCAAGCCCAGAAAGTAAGCTTACCTATATTCTTCTTTATTCATTACGCTGCCATCCCCGAGACCAGCCTCGCCTGGCGTCGCGCTCGCTTCGCTGCGCTGCGCTGCGCTACGCTCACGCTAGCAGGCTCGTTGGCCCCAGGGATAGCAACGGAAACTGCCAACCCCAAACCCCACCCCAAACCCAAACCCCACCCCCAAGGCGCCCTTCGGGCCCCTCGAGGGTACCCCAGGAACCCAGATGACGTCAGGCTCCGAGTCAGCCGTAAGGAACCAGCAGTAGAAGCCCCCGCGAGCGCAGCGAAGCGGGGGAGTATCTGCTGCGTTAGTTCCGGCACGGCTGGCGAAGGAGGTGTGAGGGGGAAAGAGCAACCTACCTCTGCTCCCAAGACCGAAGATAAAAAAGGGGTCACCCCCCTTAAAGGTCTTTTAAGGGGGGTGACCCCTTTTTTCATATACTCCAAATTTAAATTCAAGGCATGTAAAAAACTCAGCACGCAGGTGAGGAACCTGAAACAATGAACCTAAATTAAATTAAAAAGGGTTCATTAAATGACCAGAGAGATTCTGCACGTTAGTAGTCGTTGCGGTGGAGGAAAGAGCCGCGAAACGATCAAGGAACTCGTAGACAACATTCTGAACAAGTACCCTGTCCGAGAGACCTACCTGTTCGCGTCCAAAACCAACGACCTGAGTCGGCAGAACTACGAAATGTTTGTAAGTACTGCCAAACTGTTTCCCCAGCATGCGATACCTGTCGAAAGGATCGATTCAGAAACCAGCAAAGGAACCGTCATTCAGGGACTCACGGAACGTCTTATCACCAATTTTCAAGGCGTCATTTTCATCTCGCATAGTACGCTTGCCACTATTGCCCCAAGCCTACTAGGCAAGACAAGAGTCGTTGTGGATGAAGTACCGCAGGAACTCGCCGGTTGCCTCGTTGTACGGCACGAAGCCAAAGACCAAGATTATCCTTGGGAGAAGTACCTCGTTAACGAAGCCTCCAGTCACACCGGCTACATGAAAACTCGAATTGATCCGCAAGCTGATCGGGATGACATACGTCGATACATCGACAACCTGAGAAAGGGTAGGGACAACGTTACAACAGAAAATGTGGCTGACTTGCTGGAGTTTCTGCTTGCGGATTACGAGGTCGTGTACACAACAACCACAAAAATGGACGGACCTCTCTACCGTTTGTATCAGGCCATTCACTACCACAGGTTAAAAGAGCTGGCCGACAATGTAGACTTCCTGGCCATCCTCAGCGCTCAGCTTAAAGAAACCCTCTTTGGGTACGTCGCTGAAAAGCATCTCAACCTCAAGATCGTTCGCAAGCCGATCAACGACACCGCAAACCTTCAGATGAAGCACAAGAATAAGGTGCGAATTATTCCATTCCTCAAGAATGGAAAATGGTCTACCACATTGAGAATGAAGCCAGCCAATGAATGCCTGATACGAGATGGGAAGCCAGAACCATCAATACTATCGGTGAGAATATTGGCTCAGGAGTTTTCTGAAACAGTGCTGGGAAACAGAGACTTCCTCATCACTCTGAACTCCAAAGACAAGCTGATCGAAAGCTTGGAACAGAGAGGAATAGTGAGCACCACGATCGCTGTACACGGAATGAATTCTTATCGACACCTTGATCATGCCGTCTACCTTGCCTCCAGTAATCCGACGCCTTTCGACATCAAGGCGCTCCTCATGTTTGCCAAAGACCATGGCCTGAATGGGGAAGACCTAATCGACTCAGTTATCGTAGAGCGATGTCATGAGGCTGCCTATCAGTGCGTGGCACGCACAAGTATTCGTAACGAACATCATGACCCGACTAAGGAGCATGTTTTCGTTGTCCCCGACATGCATTACGCAACTTATATCGCCAATTGGTTCGAGCCAGGGTGCGTCACCATCGACACTCAATTTTCCTACATTACTCAGTACGAAGATAGCCAGAAAATAGCAGAAGAAAATCGTCGAATGATCGTCACACACATCTTGTCGGAAAAGGCGAAGAAGAAAGAAAAGCTGCAAGTCCTTATCAAGAAGGCAGGCATCTCAATGTCAACTTACAAACGGTACAAGGAAGAATTCCGAGATGAGCTAGAGAAGTCTGGTTTACTACAACCTAAACGCAAAGCAGCCTGACCGATACCTAGCCGATAGTTCACCCATTCCCTTCCGCTCCAGTACGTTCTCCAATCCCGCATGGTTCAAGGGTTGGAGAACTTCTCCCAGACTTCTATAGAAGTTCTCTACGATATACTAAGTGGTCTCCCCTGAGCCCAACGGGGGGGTACACAGCCGATATCCTATCCATGCGCAATCATCCCACCAATTGCCCCATTAACGGGGTTACCTATGGCCACTCTTCTTCTATTGGTTTCAGGTTTTCTCGAGATACCTCATCTGCCTACGAGGGCAGTACATAGGACTGCCTGGCTTCATTCAAAAGGTACCCCCCCCCCCACCTAGCCGGCCCAGAAAATCCAAGCGCACCCCCATAGTGGTGGCTCCCCGAAGGGAACACCACACAACACACACGCAGACAGTTTCCTTAGCGCTTCCCTTCCTGGTTTGCTCTTGCCAATCCAGACGCTGAACCAGTGTCCTTCTCTTGATCAAGACATGAGTGATCACAGGGGCACTCCGTGCCCTTAATTGAAAAGCTATAAAGGAATCTCGAAGGAGCACCAGACATTTTGAGCTGATGTCCCACTCATCTCCCGTATCCACTGCACTTCACTACGCTCCATCGGCGTCACAGTGTCCGCAAGTACCATCACGTCTTGAATGACAGGGAGGTGTCTACTGACTCCCATGAAGTCTTGATTGCATTACTGGATTAGGACATTCAGCAATCACAGCATTCATGAACCAATGAAGCACCGCATGACTGACTTGATGAATGACGTAACCAATGAACCATTCCCCCACTACCTCAAGCCAGTCAGACCACCATGCCATGATCCACTACCGACACAATGAATGACTCAACCATAGGGTTATTGGCTTCATCCATTACTCCACTACCTGAAACGAGAGCACTCGACCCATGCATACCTCAACCGCAACATCCGTAGCACAGCACAGCGTTAACCCGCGACGTCACCGACCACGTGCCCAACCCATCCAAATGCAACGCAAGGAGGTGAACTGACCAAACCATCCAGAAACAGGAACCCTACTTCTACGGCAGCCAACATCGGCTATTCCTTTAACCCTTCTCACAAAACTGACGTCATGAACCACTATCCCATTCCTTACTACAGGATCTCTCTCTTGAGCCACCTCACCACGACACTGCTTCTCTACCACGATGCATCGGTAACCCTCTTCAGCTATGTCACTGCCCTGGGTTAGCTGCTTGCTGTGATTGATTTGATTGGCTTCGCATCATGGCTTGCATTCCCTTCGATCACCTGGAGGGGAACCCCTTACTCTTCTTGCCCCACTACACAAGCAATCCAATACCTTGTGGTCATGCCTCCAAGGGGAACCAGTGAGTCTCATAGCTGGTGAGACTAGGGGTCTCATTTTGACCCCCTGCTGGAAGGAACTGCCACCCTTGAGTAAGCCAAGCAGCAAAGGGCACCGAGAGCCTTCAATTGGCTTCATACGCCTGTTCAAGGACCGGAGCGCCACTCTGGTATTGCCTTGGCCCATCGGCCCGCATAGGACGTGATAGAGCCATGGACGTACCGGATGAAAGCCCAGCTTGATTGCTGGCAGATTCCCCAGGAAGGGCTCAACCACCCACGGGAAGGATCCCGGCATCGTCACCCTCAAACACACACCACCAGGGCCTTGCTCATTGGGCTCCCATTCCATCAACCCTATCAGGACAAAACCAATGTCACCCTTCGACGTCAGCCCCGTTACACCCTCACACTCCATTGCCAGCCACCTGAGTCCCTTGCGGATCTACCACCATGCAGCCAAGCCGCGGCTCTCAGGCGCCTTCTCCGTACCAGGGGGTAACCAGCGAGCTCCACCCATCGCGTTACCCTTGAGCGTAATGGCTTGGGTTTGCCTGGCTTCCCTCAGGGTTCCTACCTCTCTCAGCCAAGCCTGCTGTCTCACGGACGAGACGGCCTCACAGGCTCCACAGGTGGGTTCCGTGCTGAACCAGGGGATAGGTTTCCTCCTGTGGGAAGCCATGCCTGTAACGCTTAGCAAGGCCAACAGGACGATCCTCCTCATCCAAATGGCCGGGTACTGCGATGGATGCTTTGTTGTAGTACAGCGCTACTGGGGGGACTGAACCACTGGATCGGTGCAGTATTGCAACAGGGCCTGGGTAGACGAGGGCAATCCAGGGAAGGAGGATGGTTGGTTTCCCTGGTCTCGAAGTGTTTCAAAAGCTGGAGATTGTGAAACACTCTTCGGGCTGTAACCCGCATTCCAGAGCAGTTTCTGAAAAATACCTATAGTAGTAAGAAACGTCTTTTACTTCCTGGTTTGCCCATTGACCGCCCGGAGGACGGTATCCCCTTCCTATCCCACGACTCACGGACATACTCCCGGCTCCGGTAACGGCAGAGATAGAGGAGTTATCACTGGTTTCTTCGTCTTCTGGCCAGTGCCAGATCAATCACCTGGCATTGTTCTACTGGACGAGCGGTATCATAGACCAGCCTCCAGCCTGCTCCATCAGGGCAAAGCTCATGTCGTGGCAAGTCATAGCCATCCATCAGATACCTCATCTCAAGCCAAGGAAATGAGCCAGGTCGCCTACCACCTATCACGCAGCCCACGCAGCTGATCGAGATCCAGCTCATAACGCAGCAGTGGCGGAATGCTCTCCTCGAGGCGCAGCTCCTCTCGCTGCAGTAGAAGAAGGATCACGGGTAGGTAAGTAAGTTTGGTCTGTCTACTCATCGGTGGGTGGCTCCTGGTTACCCTTGCCTTTTCGGTACGTCGCATGGCCCCTCACATTGGGTCATGAGTCCAGTTGTCTCTTCTGTGAGTCAGGTTGTGTCTTATCCGATGAAACCACCTCCGGTAGCAGATTTCAGCATGTCAGTACCCATCTCTTGGCATCACATGGGACCAGTCCAGCAGTTCCACCACCTCCTGCAGTACCGGCAGCCACTTGCGCTTATCGGTGGCACTGCCGTAGTGGTCTGACATAGAAGCCCCTGTATGGCCCACCAACCACTCAACATGTGTCAGAGGAACGCCCTTCATCTTCAGTGCCTCTATCATGGTATGTCGGTAGCCATGAAAGTCAGGGCTGATCTCGAGTTTCTCCCTCAGATAGCCGAACGCCTTCGAGGCACGCTTCCCATACTGTCCCTTGTAGGGTTCAATGGTGAAGAGCCGTTCATTGCCCTTCCGGCTTGCCACGTATTCCAAAAGACCCATCCTGAGCAGCTGTGAGTGAACCGGTACCACTCGCCAAGAGGAAGCATTCTTGACGAACCTGCCGTCCTCAGCATGAATCTTGAACGCCTGCACTCCCGAGTATTCAAAGAAATCTTCAGGAGAGAGAGCAGCCAGTTCTTCCAGCCTCGCCCCCGAGTAGATGGCAATGAGTGGCAACCAGTACTTCCAGGCATACTTATTGCTTCCTCGGTGCCTGTGCAGCAAGTCCGAATGAAACCATCGAGACAGCTCTTCCTCCGTCCACGTCCGATCTGGATCAGGAACCTTTGGCTTCTTTCTCAGTTTGATCTTGAATGGATTGCTTTCGAGCTCATCGACCTCTACCAACCAGCCCGCAAATGTATGCAGGTTACCGATGATGTTGTGCTGGGTCGTATCGCCGATTGACTGCTTACCCACGGCACGGATCTCAGCCAGCGTCATCGTCTTCCAGCGGCCGTGGTTACGGTGGGCAGGATAAGTCTTGAGCAGCCTGATGAATGCCCGCACGACTGACTTCGTCAGCTTGTCGGTAGGAAGGTCTCCCATCAGTTCGATGAAGACATGAAGATGCTGCCTCATCGTCTCTATGGTCTTCTCACGGGCTTCTGCGAGACGCTCCGCAGCGAACTGTTCAAACAGCACACTCATACACGGAGACACCTTATCGGGTGGGGACACCTGTGCCAGAACAGTCTGTAAGCTCTCTGATGCCCTGCCCTGCTCAACCTTAGGCTTTCCCCGCCACCAGGGCTTGAGAAACCCCTCCGCTCCTTCCAGGGCAGCCTGCGAAGGCTGGTCGAATCCAAACTCTCCGGTTACCGCGTTGATCCTAACCTTATAGCAAGCACACTTCTCGCCACTCTGATTGATAGCGATCAACGGGATGATATGCAGTATCTGATAAGCAAGGCGGGCTTGAGGGGCGATGTCAGTCGGTAGCGTGGAAGCCAGTGAGGCCAAGGCATTCCACTCAGGGGTGACGCTACTCTCAACCTGACCGTTTCGGAGTGACTCGAATACCTGCTGATAAGCCAGCCACAGCAGCATGGCACGGCGACGAGCAGTTATCTTGCAAGGAGTATCGAGTGTCTTACGGATTTCACGTCTTTGATGATAGGCATGGCGGAGGTCATGGGGAATGACAATTCGGGCATACCAGTTCGTGCGGTGACGGCTGCGCGTCAGATAGGTTCCGTAGGGCATGTCAGATCTCGAGAGTGGATCACCAAAGTGTCACACCTCAGGGTCTGATCTAGTCCGTAACCCTTTTGAATCCCATGGTTATGGGCTTCATGAGTTTGTTGGTGCCGGTGGTCGGACTCGAACCGACACACTGTTTCCAGCGGCGGATTTTGAATCCGCTGCGTCTACCAATTCCGCCACACCGGCAACGGTTGCGTATTATACGTAGGCAGCCGGAGAGGTCAATCACAAATGCTGACTTTGGCGAGGTTAATCGCTATCCTATGCCGCCCGATTCATTCCAAGAGTCCCTTTTTCCATGCAGCGTGCCGATTTCGATTACCCGCTTCCCGAGGAGCTGATTGCCCGCTATCCCTCTGAGAGTCGCAGTGACTGCCGCCTTTTGTGTGTGGACGGCCCTTCAGGCGAGCTGGCCCATCGGCGCTTTCCCGACCTACTGGAACTGCTGGCGCCGGGCGACTTGCTGGTGTTCAACGACACCCGCGTGATCCCCGCGCGCCTGCACGGCCACAAGGCCAGTGGCGGCAAGGTGGAAATGTTGCTTGAACGCCCGCTGGATGCGCATCGAGGGCTTGCGCATATCCGTTCGAGCAAGTCGCCAAAGCCGGGGACCGAGCTGATTTTCGAAGGCGATATCCATGCCATCGTGGAGGGCCGCCAAGACGCTCTGTTCGAGCTGCGCTTTTTGGGCGAGACGCCATTGATCGACCTGCTGGAGCGCCACGGCCACATGCCGTTGCCGCCTTATATTACCCGCGAGGATGAGCTCAGCGACCGCGAGCGATACCAGACCGTCTATGCGCGACGCGATGGCGCCGTGGCCGCTCCCACCGCAGGGCTGCATTTCGATCAACCGCTGCTCGATGCGTTGAAAAAAAAAGGCATCGAAAGCGCTTACGTCACACTGCATGTGGGGGCCGGCACCTTCCAGCCGGTGCGCGCCGATGATATTACCCAGCATCACATGCACAGCGAATGGATTGAGGTGAACGAGGAAGCTTGCCGCCAGGTCAGAGCGGCCCAGGCGGGTGGCAAACGCGTGGTTGCCGTGGGCACCACCAGCGTGCGTTGCCTGGAAAGTGCCTGCCTGAAGAGCCCGGATGGGAACATAGCGCCTTATAGTGGCGATACCGATATTTTCATTTATCCGGGTTATGAATGGCGCTGCGTGGATGCTCTGATCACCAACTTTCACCTGCCTGAATCCACCTTATTGATGCTGGTCGCCGCCTTTAGCGGTTACGACAGCATGATGGCCGCTTACCGGGAAGCCGTCGCCAAGCGCTACGCCTTCTTCAGTTATGGCGACGCCATGTTTCTTAGCCGCCGTTGAGCACTTTCCAAGCGCTTTTCCCAGATTTTCACGATCCTTTTTAACAATTTTCTTTTAACGACCCTTTTAGACCCAGAGGGCAAGAGACCCCCATGCGAAATGATTGTTTTATGCGCTTCGAGCGCCTGGCCGACGATGGCCGGGCGCGTCGCGGCCGCCTGCACTTTCCGCGCGGCACCGTAGAAACCCCGGCATTCATGCCGGTTGGCACTTACGGTACCGTCAAGGGCATGACGCCTGACTCAGTGAAAGAGATTGGCGCGGAGATCATTCTCGGCAACACCTTTCACCTCTGGTTGCGGCCCGGCACCGAGGTCATCGAAGCCCACGGCGACTTGCATGACTTCGCCCAGTGGGACAAACCGATTCTGACCGATTCCGGTGGTTTTCAGGTCTTTTCTCTGGGAGAAACCCGCAAGATTACCGAACAAGGCGTGCACTTCCGTTCTCCGGTGGATGGTGCCAAGGTATTCATGGGGCCGGAAGAGTCGATGGCCGTACAGCGCTCCCTGGGCTCGGACGTGGTGATGATCTTCGACGAATGCACGCCCTATCCGGCGACATTCGATGAAGCGGAAAAGTCGATGGAGCTTTCACTACGCTGGGCCAAGCGCTCCTACGAAGCACATGGGAACTCGCCTTCCGCATTGTTCGGCATCATTCAAGGCGGCATGCATCCTGAGTTACGTGAACGTTCGCTGAAAGGCCTTCTCGATATTGGCTTTGACGGCCTGGCGATTGGCGGGCTTTCCGTGGGCGAGCCCAAGGAAGAGATGATCAAGGTGCTCGACTATTTGCCCGACTGGATGCCCGACGAAATGCCGCGCTACCTGATGGGCGTGGGCAAGCCTGAAGACCTGGTAGAAGGTGTGCGGCGTGGTATCGACATGTTCGATTGCGTCATGCCGACACGCAACGCCCGCAATGGTCATTTGTTCACCGCCGAAGGCACCGTCAAGATTCGCAACGCCAAGCATCGCTTTGATATCCGACCGCTTGAAGAGGGATGCGACTGCCATACCTGCCAGCATTTTTCCCGTGCCTACCTCCATCATCTGGACCGCTGCAACGAAATGCTCGGTTCGATGCTCAATACCGTTCACAATTTGCGCTACTATCAACGCGTCATGGCTGATTTGCGCGCGGCTATCGAAGCGGGTACATTGACGAACTTCGTGGAAGGCTTCTACGCTCGGCGCGGCATGCCTGTGCCCCCCGCCCCGAATTGACCACAGCCACTCACTTTATCGCATCATTTCATTCCCTCAATCAGGAGCTCGTTTCAATGCTGGATTTCTTCATTTCCCCAGCCCTTGCCCAGGATGCCCCCGGCGGCGGCGGCATTGCGCAAATTGTCATGCTGGTCGGTTTCGTGGCGATCTTCTACTTCCTGCTGTGGCGCCCTCAGGCCAAGCGGGCCAAGCAACACAAGCAGCTGATCAGCGGTTTGGCCAAAGGCGATGAAATCGTTATCGGCGGCGGCCTTGTGGGTCGTGTCACCAAGGTGGGCGATGAGTTCATTACGCTGGAAATCGCCGAGGGTACCGAAGTCAACGTGCAGAAGAATGCCGTGGCCGCCGTATTGCCCAAAGGCACCATCAAGTCCATCTAAGCACCTCTTCCCCCTGCCGAACCTAGTGCCAGCCACCCCGGCAGGGGTGGAAATGGTCTGAAAGATGGTGACCTTCCGTTGCACGTCGCATAAGTGACGTGCAACGTTCCGTCCGTTATTGAAGGCAGGGCTTGCATGCTCAACCGTTACCCCCTGTGGAAGTATCTGCTGATTCTGGTCATTCTGGTGACCGGGCTGATCTACTCGCTTCCCAATCTGTACCCCGAAGATCCTGCGGTACAAGTCAGCAGCGATCTCGCGCTGGATGTACGCCGTATCACGCAGATCGAAAATGCACTGTCCGATGCCGATATCCAGATCAAGGCTTTCGAAGAGCAAAACGGCCAATGGCTAATCCGCCTGAAACATCCCGACGATCAGCTTAAAGCGCGCGACATCCTCAGCGATATGCTGGAACAAGATGCCACGGTGGCGCTTAACCTCGCCGAAGCCACGCCGGGCTGGCTCCAGGCACTGTCCGCCTCACCAATGACCCTGGGGCTCGACCTACGCGGCGGCGTGCACTTCTTGCTCGAAGTGGATATGGAAGCCGCCCTCACCCAGCGCCTGGAAGTTAACGCCAGTGCCATGCGTGAAATGCTACGCAGCGAACGTATACGCTACCGCAACACTGAAATCGACGAGCGTCGCCTATCGTTCGACTTTGCCAGCAGTGAAGATCGCGATGCCGCGCGGCGCTTGATCAGCCAGGAATTTCCCGACTTCGACTATGAAAGTCCCGGTGAGGACCGTAGCGCCAGTCTGGCAATGACGTTGACGGAGCAATCCATCAACGAAATCCAGGATTACGCCATCAACCAGAACTTGACCACTCTGCGTAACCGAGTGAATGAGCTGGGCGTATCCGAACCGCTGGTACAGCGTCAAGGACCGGATCGCATCGTGGTGGAACTTCCCGGTGTGCAGGATACCGTCGCCGCCAAGCGCATCGTCGGCGCCACGGCCAACCTGGAATTCCGTCTGGAAGCCCGCCCGGACACACCCAGCACCGAAACCGAAACCTTCAGCTTTCGCAATGAGCCTTCGCGCACCGCTGAGCTGATGCGCGATGTGATCATCACCGGGGACAGCGTCTCCAGCGCCAGTCATAGCTTCGATGAAAATGGTCGCCCCCAGGTCAATATCAACCTGGACGGCACCGGCGGCACCCTGATGAATCGCGCCACTCGCACCAATATCGGGCGCAACATGGCGGTGCTGTTCATCGAGCACAAGACCGAAGACCGGGTGGTCATGGAAGATGGTGAAGAAACCGTGGTGCGTGACCCCTACGTGGAACGCGGACTGATCAGCCTGGCCACCATCCAAAGTGCGCTGGGCAACAGTTTCCGTATCACCGGGCTGGACTCCCCCACCGAAGCGGGGGAACTGGCGCTATTGCTGCGTTCCGGCTCATTGGCCGCGCCGATTTACTTTGTCCAGGAACGCACCATCGGCCCGAGCCTTGGGCAGGAAAACATCGAGCGCGGCGTGATGTCGGTGATCGTCGGCCTGTTGCTGGTGGTCGCCTTCATGCTGATTCGCTACAAGGTATTCGGGATAATCGCCAATGTCGCACTGGCGCTGAACCTGACGCTGCTGGTGGCGGCCATGTCGATGCTGGGTGCCACACTCACGCTTCCGGGGATTGCGGGTATCGTATTGACCCTGGGCATGGCGGTGGATGCCAATGTCTTGATATTTGAACGGATACGCGAGGAACTACGTAACGGCCTCTCGATACAACAGGCCATTCATGCCGGTTACGAGCGTGCCTTCACCTCGATTCTGGATGCCAACATCACCACGCTGCTGGTGGCGGTGATTCTATTTTCGATCGGCACCGGGCCGGTCAAGGGCTTCGCGGTAACCCTCTCGCTGGGCATTATCTCGTCGATGTTCACCGCCCTGCTGGTCACCCGCGCCATGGTCAACTTGCTTTACGGCACCAAGCCGGTGAAGAAGCTCTGGATTTAAGAGGTGGTAATGAAACCCATAACACATCGACAACTCGACTTCATGGGCAAACGCCGCCTGGCGTTTATCGTCTCGGCGATACTGCTCAGCGTCTCGATATTGTCTATTCTCTTTCAGCAATTGAGCCTGGGGCTGGACTTCACTGGCGGAACCTTGGTGGAAGTCCGCTTCGCGGTCGCGCCGTCACTCGACGCCATCCGCCAGCTGCTCGAAAACGCCGGCTTTCAGGATGTCTCGGTGCAAACCTTCGGCGCCTCTACCGAGGTGTTGATTCGTTTGCAGCAAGCCTTCGACCCGGAAGTCGGCACCGAAGTCGTCAATCTGTTACGTGACGATGGAGCGACGGTGGAGCTGATCCGGGCCGAGTTTGTCGGCGCCCAGGTCGGTGACCAGCTACGCGACCAGAGTGGGCTGGGCATGCTTGTCGCCCTAGGCGTGGTAATGCTCTATGTCGCGCTGCGCTTCCAGTACAAATTCGCCATCGGTGCGCTGTTGGCGCTGCTACACGATGTGATTATCGTGCTGGGTGTCTTTTCGCTGTTTCGGCTTGATTTCGATCTCACCGTACTGGCCGCCCTATTGGCAGTGATCGGCTATTCATTGAATGACACCATCGTGGTGTATGACCGGATACGCGAAACCATTCGCAAGTCTCTGCTGAATGACATGCCGGCCATTTTCAATGAAGCGATCAACGCCACCCTGGCACGCACCCTGGCGACATCCGGCACCACCCTGCTGGTATTGCTGGCATTGCTGGTGCTGGGCGGCGACATGATCTATCACTTCTCCATCGCGCTTATCATCGGTGTAGTGGTAGGCACCTTTTCGTCGATCTATATCTCCGGTGCGCTGCTCCTACCGCTCAAGCTCAAGCGCGAAGACTTGATCCCGGCGAAGAAAGAAGACGAAGACGCCGAGGAAGAACTGCCTTGAAGACCGCGTTACTCAAGCGGCGCTGACTCGGCCGCAACGCAAAAAGCCCCCTGTCGGTAACCGACAGGGGGCTTTTTCATTGATCAGAAACGCAAAATCCGACTCAGAAGTGCGGTGTCAGTTGCTTGACCAAGGCCTTGTAGAGACGCGGCCCGGCGGCCATCAACTGGCCTTCGACCGTGACCGAGGGTCGGCCGTCCGGCGTTCCCATCAAGGCCCCGGCTTCCTTGAGCATCAGGCTACCCACATGCATATCCTGTTCTTCCAACCCCAACACGAAAGCACTATCGACTCGGCCGCTGGCCAGTTCACAGATATCCAACAAGCCACTGCCGCTGGCCAGCAGGGTATTCACCTGAGGTCCAAGCTGCTGGGTCAGAGTGAGGTAGGCCGGCAGATGACGACTACGTAGAAAGAGTTCAGGCAAGCTCATCGCCATTCGAGTGGCTTCGACCGCGGTAGGCTTGCTTACCCGGATACGCTTGTCGTTATGCTGAGCACCCCGGCCACGGCTGGTGATGTATTCGTCATCGCTGAAAGGACAGACCACGACGCCATGTTCCGGGCGGCCCTTGACCAGGCAGACTACCGAGATCGCAAATCCCTTGCCCGCTACCGCAAGATTGGAATAGCCGTGTATCGGCTCGATTTTCCAGAGAATCTCCTCGCTTTCCCCCTCACCTGGCTTGTGAGGCGTAAAGCGCCCCATGAGCCCGTGCTGGGGATAGCCGCGTTCCAGCTGTTGCACAATGGTGGCTTCCGCCTTGTGGGCGGTCTCTTCCAACAGGCGGTCGAGGTTGAACTCATCATGAGCGTTTTCGATGCGTTCACGCACACGCAAGAACTGTTCGGAGGCACTGCGCGCAGCACGCAGTGTGAATTGGACCATCGGATGCATGATCAAGCCTTTTTACGAATATGTTAAAGAACGGGTATTGAAAAACAAACGCTAAAAAACGGTTGTTGAAGACAACCAAATAAAGAGCAGCAGACAGCGGCAAGCACATTGCGTATCTTGTTGGCGCGCAATCCTAGCAGATCCCCCTCCGGCACGCCACGCAGCCGTGCTAAACTCGACGTTTGTACTCAGACAGGCTCCGCTTCGGTGCGGCTTATCTATCTTGACCGTATTTCCTTGCCCGTATTTTCGACTTTTGAGTTTTTCTTCATGCTTGAGCGCATTCGCATCGTCCTTATCGGCACCAGCCATCCCGGCAATATCGGCGGCGTCGCCCGTGCCATGCACAATATGGGGCTTGCCGACCTTGCCCTGGTCGCACCGCGCTGTGAGGTGATCACCCAGGACAGCATTTCCCGCGCGTCCGGTGCCGACCACCTTCTGCACCGCTCGCTAAGCCACCCCACTCTGGAGGCGGCGGTAAACGATTGCACCCTGGTGGTGGGCGCCAGCGCGCGTTCGCGCACCCTGCCCTGGCCGATGATTTCACCTCGTGAACTGGGCCAACGGCTACCCGAGGAATGTCGCGACCCCCAGGCACGAATCGCCTTGGTGTTCGGCCGCGAGGACAGCGGCCTGACCAATGCCGAACTCCAGCGCTGCCATGCCCATGTGCACATCCCGACCAATGCTGATTTCAGCTCGCTCAACCTGGCGGCGGCGGTACAGGTGCTGGCTTACGAATGTCGCATGACTTGGCTTGACCAGCTTGAAAATGCGCCACAGCCGCAAAAGGCGGAAGACTCCGTGGCGCAAGCCTTGGCGACCCATGCCGAACTGGAGCACTTTTTTGCTCACCTGGAGCGCACCCTGATCGCCATCGAGTTTCATGATCCCGCCCAACCGCGCCAACTGATGGCCCGGTTGCGTCGTTTGTACCTGCGCGCCCGGCCGGAACGCATGGAACTCAACATCTTGCGCGGGATACTTTCCGCTACAGAAAAAACCGCCAAGTCAGCCGAGATGCCGCCTTCGGAACACCCTTGAAGCCCACTGCTTACGCCCTCACTATATGAAAGGCACGGCTCCACTCCCTCAAGGAACGCCGCATGTTTCAACTTCTTCGTGAAGACATCAATAGCGTGTTCGACCGCGACCCCGCCGCACGCAATTTTTTTGAAGTGCTGACCAATTACCCCGGCCTGCATGCCTTGCTGCTGCACCGTTTGAACCACTGGTTGTGGGGCAAGAACCTGAAATGGCTGTCGCGTACGCTTTCGACGTTTTCCCGCTGGTTGACCGGCATCGAAATTCACCCTGGTGCCACGATAGGGCGACGCTTTTTCATCGACCACGGCATGGGTGTCGTGATCGGTGAAACCGCTCAAGTGGGTAACGATGTTACGCTGTATCAGGGCGTCACGTTGGGGGGTACCAGCTGGAACAAGGGCAAGCGTCATCCCACCCTGGAGGATGGCGTGATCGTCGGCGCCGGCGCCAAGATACTCGGCCCTTTCATTGTAGGGGCCGGAGCCAAGATAGGCTCGAATGCCGTGGTCACCAAGGAAGTACCCCCCGGCGCCACGGTGGTCGGCATCCCCGGCAAGATCGTCAAGCGCCTGGAGCCGGACGCGGAGGAAGCGCTTGACGTCGACCCGGCACGCCGCGAAGCCATGTGCCAGAAATTCGGCTTTGACGCCTACGGCGTCAGCCAGGACATGCCCGATCCCATGGCCCGCTCGATGCAGGCCATGCTCGACCATATGCATGCCGTGGATGAGCGTATCGAGCATATATGCACTACCTTGCGCAAGCTCGATGCCAGCTACCGTGACGGTAGCCTGCCGGAATTGCGCGATGAGGATTTCGCCGAGATACTCGATGAAAAACCCACCGGCAGTTCTGGCACCGGCCGCTTTCGATCACAGGATGAACAGCACAATGGTTGACCTTAGCACTCAGGCTTTCCCATAATGGCTATTACATTTGCTGATTGTTCGCCGGCCTTGCCGGCACCGAGGTGCTTGTCATGCGCTTGACCACCAAAGGTCGCTACGCGGTAACCGCCATGCTCGACATGGCGATGCACAGCGGCCAAGGCCCGACCAGCCTGGCCGATATTTCCCAGCGACAGCAAATATCGTTGCCGTATCTTGAGCAGCTTTTCGCCCGGTTACGCCGGGCAAAGCTGGTCAGCAGCGTACGCGGCCCCGGCGGCGGCTACCTTCTGGCCATGGCGCCTGAAGACATTTCGGTATCGCGAGTGATCGATGCGGTGGATGAAAGTGTCGATGCCACTCGCTGTCAGGGCCTGTCCGACTGTCAGCAAGGTGACACCTGCCTGACGCACTATCTGTGGAGCGAACTCTCGACGCGTATCCGTGATTTTCTGGACGACGTCACCCTCGAGAAATTGATGCACCGCCACGACGTTCAACAAATCGCTACACGCCAAGATCAGAGAGTCACGGGCAATATCCTGGCGTCTTCCTGAGCCTCGCCTCCTCGATAGTGTTTATCCATTAGCCGTTGGCTTGTTCAACTTGCACCCTTCAAGCGTAGACATCCTTAAATGAACGCAACCGCTCCCACCCTACCGATCTATCTGGATTACGCTGCCACCACGCCAGTGGATGCCCGCGTGGCTGAAGTGATGCACCGCTATCTGACGGTGGACCAACTGTTCGCCAACCCCGCGTCACGTAGCCACATGCTCGGCTGGCAGGCGGAACAGGTAGTCGAGCAGGCCCGGCGCCAAGTGGCCGATGTCATCCACGCCGACCCGCGTGAGATCGTCTGGACCAGCGGCGCCACGGAAGCCGACAACCTGGCGCTGACAGGCTTCATGCGGGCCAATCAGGCACGCGGCCGCCACCTGGTAACCTCCATTATCGAGCATAAAGCCGTGGTGGATACCGCCAAGGCATTGGAGCGGGAAGGGTTCGAGGTGACCTGGCTAACACCGCAACGCGACGGACGGATTCAACCCGGGCAACTGCGCGAGGCCATGCGCGAAGATACCGTGCTGGTATCGCTGATGGCGGTAAACAACGAACTGGGCAGCATCAACGACATTGAAGCCTTGGCGGCGGTGGCCCATGAACACGGCGCCGCCTTCCATAGCGACGCCGCTCAGGCGGTTGGCCGTATCGGGCTTGACGTCGAGGCACTGGGCGTCGACTTGATGTCGCTCTCTGGCCACAAGGCTTACGGCCCCAAGGGTGTCGGCGCGCTTTACGTCAAACGCCATCCAGACATCCGCCTGGAAGCATTGATTCACGGTGGCGGCCATGAGCGCGGCATGCGCTCGGGCACCTTACCCACCCACCAGATTGCCGGCATGGGCCAAGCCTTTGCCTTGATACAGAACGAAGGCCTGGAAGATCAAACCCGCATTACCGCTCTGCGCGACAGGATGCTGCAAGGGCTGGCGGATCTACCCGGCGTGCATGCCAACACGGCCATTGAAGTGTCGGTGCCCAACATTCTCAATTTGGCATTTGCCGATGTCGACGGTGAGTCATTGCTGATGGCGTTGCGGGATATTGCCATTTCCACCGGTTCGGCATGCAACTCCGCAAGCGTTGACCCGTCTTATGTATTATTGGGGATCAAGACGCCCCGGGCATTGGCGCTGGCATCGCTGCGTTTCAGCTTTGGTCGCTTCACCACCGATACCGAAATCGACCACGCCCTGACCGTGCTGCGCCATGCGTTGCAAGGGCTGCGCAGCACAGCAAGCCAGACATAGCGCTATCTATACAAAGACTTATCGATGGACGTCAAGCGGTTACCGCTGTCACTTATTTTTGCAGGAGAACCACCATGGCGACTCTCAATATTACTACCGCTGCGGCAAATCAGATCCAACATGTGCTCGCTGAACGCGGCCAAGGCTTGGGGCTTCGCGTCTCAGTCAAGCCCAGCGGCTGCTCGGGTTATAGTTACGTGCTGGATTTTGCCGATGAAGCCAACCCCGACGACATCTCTTTCGAGGATCACGGGGCTCAGGTGTTCGTCACGCCTAATGCGCTGGAAATGCTCGACGGCAGCGAAGTGGACTTTGTCAACGAAGGCTTGAACCGTTTTTTCCGTTTCAACAACCCTAACGTCAAGGATGAATGCGGCTGCGGCGAAAGCTTCACCGTTTAACCAGCGTCACACCGGTATTCAATGCCTTGACGAGGCGCTATAATCGCGCCCACTCGGCATGCCTGCCGCCGCAACTAATATCGCGCCGGCTCCCGAACCGCTTGTCTTGCGTGCCGCCCAGGCATTTCCCCGGGCGGCACCTTCTGTTTAAATCCATTCAAGGAGAGCCTTTACCATGGCAACTCAACGCACCCTGTCAATTATCAAGCCCGATGCCGTCGCCAAAAATGTCATCGGCGAAATCTACACGCGTTTTGAAAAGGCCGGCCTGAAAATCGTCGCGGCTAAAATGATGCACCTCTCGCGTGAAAAGGCCGAAGGCTTCTACGCCGAGCACAAGGAACGTCCTTTCTTCGGTGACCTGGTCGGCTTCATGATCTCCGGCCCGGTCATGGTGCAAACACTCGAAGGCGAAGACGCCATCGCCAAGAACCGCGATCTGATGGGTGCCACCAACCCCAAAGAAGCCGAACCCGGCACCATTCGCGCCGATTTCGCTGAATCTATCGATGCCAATGCTGTCCATGGTTCCGATGCACCTGCCAGTGCCGAGCGTGAAATTGCTTATTTCTTTACCAATGACGAAATCTGCCCGCGTTAATACTGCCCGCGCCAAGGCAGTCTTGCCGGCCACTTTTGCGGGGGTTGACACCCCCGCCTCTTCGAATCGCTAATCACCATGACCACTGTTTCCGTAAGTACTCAACCCGAAAGGACTAACCTACTGGGTCTTTCTCGCGAAGGCATGGAAGCTTTTTTTCTTTCCATCGGCGAGAAGAAATTCCGCGCCGCCCAGCTCATGAAATGGATCCATCACGAAGGTTGCGATGATTTTTCCGCCATGACCAACCTGTCCAAGCCACTGCGTGAGCGCCTGGAAGAGGTGGCTGAAATTCGCGGCCCGGGCGTCGTCTACGAAGGCACCTCCAACGACGGCACCCGCAAATGGGTACTCGAAGTCGAAGACGGCAGCTACGTGGAAACCGTATTGATTCCTGCGGAGAACGGCAAGCGCCGCACCCTTTGCGTGTCCTCCCAGGTGGGTTGTTCACTGGACTGCAGCTTCTGCTCCACCGGCAAGCAGGGTTTTCAGCGCAACCTGACCGCCGCCGAGATCATCGGCCAGGTGTGGGTCGCCCAGCGCAGTTCAGGTCCGCAGAAGGATTCGGCCAATCGCGCCGTGACCAACGTGGTGATGATGGGCATGGGCGAGCCGTTGATGAACTATGACAACGTCCTGCCTGCGATGAAGCTGATGCTTGACGATAATGGTTACGGACTTTCCAAACGTCGGGTGACGCTTTCTACCTCAGGCGTCGTGCCCATGATCGACAAACTCGGCGACGACATCGACGTGAGCCTGGCTATTTCCCTGCATGCCGCCACCGACGATCTGCGCACCGAGCTGGTGCCGCTCAATCGCAAATACAACATCCGTGCGCTGTTGGATGCTTGCCATCGTTACCTGGCCAAATGTGGCGATGCTCGCCTGATCACCATCGAGTACACCCTGATCAAGGACATTAACGATCAACAGGAGCATGCCGAACAACTGGCGGCATTGCTCAAGGAGTTGCCCAGCAAGATCAACCTGATTCCGTTCAACCCCTTTCCGCACTCAGGCTATGAAAAGCCTTCGCGTAACCAGACCATGCGTTTTCAGCAATGGCTATATGATTTGGGTCTTAACGCTACGATTCGCTCTACCCGGGGTGACGATATCGATGCTGCTTGCGGCCAATTGGTGGGGCGGGTCAAGGACCGCACCAAGCGCAATGCGCGTTATATTCAGTCCATTCAACTCGATGCCGACTAAATCGGTCACCGCCTTGACTTGCGCAAGGCACGGCGCTTTGATTGAACAGGCTTTTTATATCAGGCCGACAGTTTGCTTCCAACGCCGTGAGGATTTACATCATGCATCGTCGCTATAACGCTGAGCGCTGCAAGCGGATGCCTTTGCTGTTCACGCTGTTGAGTGCCCTGTGGCTGAGTGGATGCGCTGCTCAGGCGACACCTTCTCCAGGCGCCAACAACAATGCAGTCGAAGCCTACACGCAACTAGGGGTGGCTTACCTGGAGCGCGACAACCTCTCGCGTGCCTTGAATGCCTTGGATCGCGCCTTGCAGATAGCCCCCACCCATAGCGAAGCCTTGCAAGCGATTGCACTGGTGTACCAGCGCCAGGGGGAAAGCGCCTTGGCTGATGAGTACTTTCAACAAGCACTACGCGCCGACCCGAATTTTACCCGAGCACGCAACAACTATGCCGCCTTCCTGTATGATCAGGCACGTTTCAAGCAAGCCTGCGAGCAACTGGAAAAAGCGTCGCAAGACGCTCAATATGCCAATCGCACCCAGCTATTTACCAATCTAGGCCAATGTTACCTGGCGCTGGGCGAAACAGAAGCGGCGCGCACCAGTTTGCAGCGTGCCCAACAGATTGACCCGCGTAACCCGCGTAGTTATTTGATGTTAGCCGAACTGGAATATTCTCAGGGCCACTACCAACGTGCCCGGCAACCGCTGGAAACTTTTTTACGCCTTGCCGGCCCTAATCAGATGGCATTATCGATGGCTATCGATATCGCTCACGCCGAGGGCGAACACGCCCAGGCGGCCGACTATCAGCGCCAGCTTGATGCCTTGCGCTGAACCGGCATACGGCTTACGCCCTGACCACTGCTTATTATAATGAAGGATGCTCAGCCATGAGCGAGACTCACAACCATGAAACGCCCGAGAACAGCGTGAGCCGCGTGTCTCCCTCTCCCGGCGAGCTATTGCGCCGCGAACGCGCTCAGCTGGGCCTGCCGCTTAGCGATGTGGCCGAAGCGCTCAATCTACGCCCCGCCGTCGTGGATGGTCTCGAACGCGACAATTACGACGAGATTCCCGTTCCTGCCTACCGGCGCGGCTATTTACGCGCCTACGCCAGGCACTTGGGGATGGACGAACAGGAAGTGCTCGATGCCTACAAGGCCCAGGCTGGAAGTAGCGAGCCGGAACGCAAGGTGACCTCGATCCAGGCGTCCAGACCTCCGTCACGCCTGGGCGCCTGGTTATTCAAGCTAGTCACCTTACTGGTGATAGTTGGGCTTATTGTGGTCACTGCGATGTGGTGGCAAAGCCGTGGCGGCAACGAGCCACCCGGTTTCGGCGGCACTTCTTCGGAGTATGAAGAAACCGGCTCGCAAACCGGCAGCGAGGTGCCGGAAAGTCTTTCAGAAAGCTCTTCGGCAACGCAGCCCGAAACAGCGCAAGCGTTGGCCGAACGCAGCAACGCTCTGGCTGAAGAAGAAGCGACCGGTATGTCGCAAGGCACACAGCCAACCTCGCCTGATGCCATGGCAAGCCGCGACTCCGCCGAGGTAGATCCCATCGTGCCTCAGGCAGAGAAGGAGCCGACCCAGGGAATTGCGTCAACTGACGCCGAGGCAACGACTGAGACGGCAACTAACCAGGCCGTCGAAGAGCAAGAGACCGCGCCTGCCACCAACGCCAACACCTTGGAGCTGAGTTTCAACGAGCAGTCCTGGACGGAGATCTTCGATGCCACGAACCAGCGCATCCTAGTTGGCTTGCAGTCACCCGACACTCAAGTCAGTGTGGAAGGTCAACCGCCGTTTCGTCTGACCATAGGCAACGCCACCGGTGTCGAGCTGCGTTATCAGGGCGAACCGGTCGATCTGCCTGCCCGCGCCGGCGCCAATAACGTCGCCCGTTTCACCTTGGAAGAGTAATCCCTCCTATGCACGCTCCTTCTCCGATCAAACGCCGTCTCTCACGTCAGATCCATGTGGGCAACGTTGCTGTCGGCGGTGATGCCCCGATTTCCGTGCAGAGCATGACCAACACCAACACTCTGGATGTGGCAGCCACCGTGGCTCAGATTCAGCAGCTGGAAATGGCCGGTGCCGATATCGTGCGCGTTTCCGTGCCTGACATGGACGCCGCCGAAGCATTCGGCAAGATCAAGCGTGAAGCAAACGTGCCGCTGGTCGCCGATATTCACTTCGACTACAAGATCGCCCTGCGCGTGGCCGAGCTGGGGGTGGACTGCCTGCGCATCAACCCCGGCAACATCGGCCGCGAGGATCGCGTGCGAGCAGTGGTCAATGCCGCCCGCGACAACGGCATTCCGATCCGGATCGGCGTCAACGCAGGCTCCTTGGAAAAGGACCTGCAGAAGAAATACGGCGAGCCCACGCCGGAAGCCCTGGTCGAATCCGCCATGCGCCATATCGACCATCTCGAACGGCTCGACTTCCCCGAGTTCAAGGTCAGCGTCAAGGCCTCGGATGTGTTCATGGCGGTCGCCGCCTATCGATTGCTGGCGACACGAATCGAACAACCCCTGCACCTGGGGATCACCGAGGCGGGTGGGCTGCGTTCCGGCACGGTCAAGTCATCGATCGGTCTGGGCATGCTGCTGATGGATGGCATCGGCGATACCATTCGCGTGTCGCTGGCCGCCGACCCGGTCGAAGAGATCAAGGTCGGTTACGACATGCTCAAGAGCCTCAAGCTGCGTGCCAAGGGCATCAACTTCATTGCCTGTCCCAGCTGCTCGCGCCAGAACTTCGACGTCATCAGTACCATGAATGCCCTCGAAGAGCGTCTGGAAGACGTCATGACGCCTCTCAACGTCTCGGTGATCGGCTGTGTGGTCAACGGTCCCGGCGAAGCCAAGGAGACCGATATCGGCCTGACCGGCGGCAGCCCCGCCAATCTGGTGTATATCGACGGCAAACCGGCCAGCAAGTTGCGCAATGACAATCTGGTGGATGATCTGGAAGCCTTGATTCGGGACAAAGTGCGCGAAAAACAGTTGAAGCAACAAGATACGATAGCCCGCAGTGTCTAGCTTCTCTCGATGGCCCGCTTGCAAGCGAATCACGCCTAGCCGGCCATTGAGGTCCCAGCCCTGCTCGTCAAGGAGTTTGCATTGAGCAAGAAAATCCAGGCCATTCGTGGCATGAACGACCTGCTTCCCGACGTCAGCCCGCGCTGGCAGTTCTTCGAGTCTCGGGTGCGCGACCTGATGCAGCGCTACACGTTCGACGAGATCCGCATGCCGATCGTCGAACAGACAGCGCTTTTTGCCCGCTCCATCGGCGAAGTCACAGACATCGTCGAAAAGGAAATGTATACCTTCGAGGACCGCAACGGCGATAGCCTGACGCTGCGTCCGGAAGGCACCGCCAGCTGTGTGCGGGCGGCTCTGGAGCACGGACTTTTATACAACCAGACCCAGCGGCTGTGGTATCAAGGCCCCATGTTTCGTCACGAGCGCCCACAAAAAGGCCGCTACCGTCAGTTTCATCAGGTCGGTGTGGAAGCTTACGGCTTCGAGGGCCCGGATATTGACGCCGAAGTTATCCTGCTTTCAGCCCGCCTGTGGCAAGAGCTGGGCTTGACCGAACACGTGACCCTGGAGTTGAATTCGCTGGGCTCTTCCGAAGCCAGGGCGGCCTACCGTGAAACGCTGCTGAGCTACTTCGAGGCCCACCGTGAGCTGCTCGATGAAGATTCCCTGCGCCGCCTTGCCAGCAACCCGCTGCGGATTCTCGACTCCAAGAACCCCGCCATGGCGGAGATGCTCAACGGTGCTCCCCGGTTGTTCGATCATCTGGACGAGGAGTCGCGTACCCATTTCGAGCAGCTCACCGCCATGCTCGATGCCGCTGGCATTGCCTACGTTCTCAACCCACGTCTAGTGCGAGGGCTGGATTACTACTGTCGTACCGTCTTCGAATGGACCACCACCGCCCTTGGCAGCCAGGGCACTGTCTGTGCCGGTGGCCGCTATGATGGCTTGGTCGAACAACTCGGTGGCAAGCCGACCCCCGCAGTGGGGTTCGCCATGGGTATCGAACGCCTGATTCTATTGCTCGAAACCCTCGACCTGGTACCGGAAGAGGCGCTTGGCGGCTGTGATGTCTACCTGCTGCCGATGGATGAAAGCGCCACGATTCCTGCCCTTACCCTGGCGGAAACGCTGCGTTCGGCAGTGCCAGGTCTGCGCCTGCAGTTGCACTGTGGTGGCGGCAGTTTCAAGAGCCGCATGAAAAAGGCCGACAAGAGCGGCGCCACCCTGGCGTTGCTGCTAGGACCCGACGAACTGGCCAGCGACGCCATAACGCTTAAGTTTTTGCGCCAGGAACGCGATCAGCAAAACCTGCCACAGGCAGCGCTTTCCGCGACCCTGGCAGAGCTGTTGAACCTGGCTACGGCGACCCGACCGGCGTAACGTACGCCCGCCGGCAACACACAGAAGTCGCGTAACCCTACGCTCAACGTCCAACGATAAGACAAGACAGGAGACCGCCCGTGGCGGAGCTGAGAACCGAAGAAGAACAGCTGGATGCGATCAAGCGCTGGTGGAAGGAAAACGGCACCTCCCTGATCGTTGGCGCGGCACTCGCTGCCGCGGGTATTTTCGGCTGGAATGCCTGGGAGACCCATCAGGAAAACCAGGCCGAAGCTGCCTCATTGCGCTATCAGCAGTTGACCAATCTGAGCACGACCGACGAGCTCGATGAAGAGGCGCTTGGCGAGGCTCGCAGTCTGGTCAGCGACATCACCGATAACCACGCGGACACCCTCTATGCCGAGATGGCGCTGCTGTTGGAGGCCGACATGGCCGCCCAGCAAGGGGACCTGGAAACAACCCGGGCCACGCTTGAGCAGGTACTCGCCGTCTCCTCACGGCCTTATGTGAAAAGTCTGGCCTGGCTGCGTCTAGCCCGAGTGGAAGTGGCTGATGGCAACCCGGAGCGTGCGCTTGAATCACTTGATGAACCCATCAGTGATTCCCTGGCCGCCCAACGTGCCAACGTGCGTGGCGACGCTTACTTCGCCCTGAACCGTGAAGACGAGGCGCGCAACGCTTGGAACGAAGCCCTGAACCTGGCTGAAAACCAGGAGCAGCCTCTTTACGGTGTCCAGCTCAAGCTGGATGACCTCGGCACTCAGGAGACTGCGCTATGAGAGATTTTCGTCTTTCCCGCCGTTTCGCCACCCTGACCGCTGGCATGCTGGCCCTGGGACTTATTGCCGGCTGTGCCAGCAAAGGCGCACCGGTATATACCCCGGCGGAACTGACCAGCATCGAGGCAACCTCCCAACTGGATACCCAGTGGCGCTACGGCATGGACAGCGGCCTGGGTCGGGCGCGTTATCCCATCGCCCCGGCACGCGAGGGCGACACCCTGTTCGCCGCCGATGTTGAAGGCCAAGTGGTGGCGCTGGACGCCGATGATGGTTCACGCCAATGGCAGGTCGACCTCGATGTTCCCGTTTCCAGCGGGCTCACGGCGGTTGCCGGCCAGCTGTACCTGGGCACCCGCAATGGTGAAGTGCTGGCACTTTCCCAGCAGGACGGCAGCGTCACCTGGCGCTCGCGCGTCTCCAGCGAAATACTGGCAGCGCCTCAGGCCAACCAGCAGTTGTTGGTCGTGCAAAGCGTCGATGGCAACGTCACCGCGATGGATCGGCAAAGCGGGGCAGAACGCTGGGTGTATACCAGCTCACAGCCTGCGCTAACGTTACGCGGTACCGCCACTCCTCAAGTCATTGACCCGGTCACCTTTACCGGCTTAGCCAATGGCCGCCTGGTAACGCTGGACAACCGCAGCGGTCAGCCGCTGTGGGACATGCAAATCGCCACGCCCCAAGGCCGCAGCGAAATCGACCGTTTGGTGGATGTCACCAGCCAGCCGGTTCTGACCCCGGATGGCCGTTTGTACGTCACCAGCTACAACGGGCGCCTGGTCGCACTCGAAGCCACTCGAGGTGAAGTGATCTGGGAGCGCGAACACTCCAGCCGCCACACTCCGATTCTGGTGGGCGACTTCCTGTTCACGGTCAACGATGCCAGCCATGTGCTGGCGCTCGATGCCGAAAACGGCCGCGAAATCTGGCGTAACGAGTCATTGGAAGGTCGCTGGCTCACCGCTCCGGCCTTTGCTGACGGACGCCTGGTATTCGGCGATTTCGAAGGCTACCTGCATTTACTCGATGCCCGGGAAGGTGAAGTAGTGGGCCGTACCCGCATTCACAAGTCCGGCATCAGCGTACGTCCGGTGACCGAAGGTAATATCATTCATGTGCTGGCCAATAATGGTCGCCTGGAAACTCTGGAAGTAACACCATGACCCCAGTCATTGCCCTGGTCGGCCGCCCCAATGTGGGCAAGTCAACCCTTTTCAACCGCCTGACCCGCTCACGCGATGCGCTGGTCGCCGACTTTCCGGGGCTGACCCGGGATCGCAAGTACGGCAACGGCATGTTGGGCGGCAAGGCCTATACAGTCATCGACACCGGCGGCATCAGCGGTGACGAGGAAGGCATCAATGCCGCCATGGCCGAGCAGTCGCTGGCGGCGATCGATGAAGCCGATATCGTGCTGTTCATGGTCGATGCGCGGGCCGGACTCAACGTGGCTGATGAAGCGATTGCCAACCATTTGCGCGTCAACCAGAAAAAGACCTGGGTAGTGGTCAACAAGACAGACGGCCTGGAAGAGCATTCGGCAATGGCCGACTTCTGGAAACTCGGCCTGGGAGACCCCTTCCCGATTGCCGCTGCCCATGGACGCAATGTCTCCAGCTTGATCGACATCGTGCTGGAGCCTTTCCCCGAGCGTGATGAAAGCATTCCCGCCGACACCGGCAGCAAGGGCATTCGTATCGGCGTGATCGGTCGCCCCAACGTAGGCAAGTCGACCCTGGTCAATCGTCTGCTCGGCGAAGAACGGGTGGTGGTGTTCGATGAAGCCGGCACCACCCGCGATGCCATCGAGATTCCTTTCGAACGCCGCGGCAAGCCTTTCGTGCTGATCGATACTGCTGGGGTTCGGCGACGCAAGAATGTCAGCGAAATCACGGAAAAGTTCTCGATCATCAAGACCCTCGAGGCAATCAAGGAATGCCACGTTGCCGTCATGGTGCTCGATGCCCGCACGGGCCTGGTCGAGCAGGACATGCACCTGCTGGATTACGTCCTTACCTCCGGCCGTGCCCTGGTGCTGGCAGTCAACAAATGGGATGGCCTGGAAAGCGAAGCCAAGGACAAGATGCGCAGTGAGATCAAGCGCCGTCTGGGCTTTGCCGACTATGCCGAGATGCATTTCATTTCAGCTCTGCACGGCACGGCGGTGGGCGATCTTTATCCGTCCATCGAGCGCGCCTTCGAGGCTGCCAATGCCCATTGGTCGACCAATCGCCTGACCACCTTGCTGCAGGATGCGGTAAGCCAGAACCCGCCCCCTATGGTGCATGGCCGGCGTATCAAGCTGCGCATGGCTCACCAGGGCGGCAGCAATCCGCCGATCATCGTGGTGCACGGCAACCAGACCGGCTCGGTCCCTGAGTCGTACCGACGTTACCTGATCAACATCTTTCGCAAGGTGCTCAAGGTGCGCGGTACGCCCATGCGTTTCGAGTTCCGTTCCGGTGCAAACCCCTTCGATCAGATGGCCGGCGCCAGCGACAAGGAAAAAGCCAAGAAGCGCGAACTCAACCGCACCAAGGAGGCGCGCAAGAGCCGTCGCTGATGCCTGATACCCCAAGGGTAACGTCACGGGATGCCGGGGCGTTTCAATATCAGGTCTTGTGTCCATGCAGGCGTTTGCGACCCACCCACTGTGCCGCAAACTGCCATGCCGCGCGGCCGCTGCGCCCGCCCCTCAGGGTGGCAAAGCGAATCGCTTCGGCACGTGCCTCAGGCCCCCAATCCTGGGGCTCGCCCAATTGCGACACCCAATGGCAACAGGCTTCAAGATAGACATCCTGATCAAAGGGATAAAAGCCCAGCCACAGGCCGAAACGATCCGATAGCGAGATTTTCTCCTCCACCGCATCGCCGTGATGCAGCTCGTTGCCCACCAGGCGCGAGTCCTGGTTGTCATCCATGGATTCCGGCAGCAAATGCCGGCGGTTCGAGGTGGCGTACAACAGCATATTGGCCGGCGGCCCCGTGAGCGCCCCATCCAACACGCTTTTCAATGCCTTGTAGGCATCGTCATGTCCCTCGAAGGAAAGATCATCGCAGTACACCACAAAGCGGTGAGGTTGATGGCGAAGCTGTTCCACCAGCATCGGTAAGCCGGCAAGATCATGGCGGTCCACCTGAATGATACGTAACCCTTGCGGAGCAAGAGTGTTGAGTAACGCCCGAATCAACGACGATTTACCACTCCCACGTGATCCCCACAAAAGCGCATGATTGGCCGGGTAGCCTTCGAGAAACGCCCGGGTATTGTCCACCAGCGCCAGCTTCTGACGTTCGATGCCCAGTAGATCATCCAGACTCAGGGCGTCACGCGGCGGCACCGGGAGCAACCGCCCACCCAAGGGGTGGCGTTGCCATAACGCCGCCACATGGATATCCCAATCCATCGCCTCGGGTATCGGTGGCAACCAATGCTCGACCTGTTCCAGCACCTTTGCCAACCGGTGGCTTAACTCGGCATCCATGACTATCTCCTCATGACTATAAAACGATAGTTGACCTTACAACGCTTCCGGGTATCTTGTGGGGAATATTCCGTATCGCCTTGCCTTTCATTGGTGCGGTTGATGCATTTTACTTTGCTACCAAGGATTTTCTCCATGCGCTGGTTCCGCCCACTCGCCATTGGCGCCTTATGCGCTGTTCTTGCCGCCTGCACCACCTCACCCACAGGCCGCTCGCAATTACTTTTGCTCTCCGATCAACAGCTCAATGAAATGGGGCGTGAGGCCTTCATTCAATACCAGCAGGACCTTCCCACGGCAGGTGGCGCCAGACAGCGTTACGTGCAGTGCATTGCCGATGCGGTGGTAGCCGAATTGCCTCCCCAGGAGCGCGAACAGGGCTGGGAGATTCAGGTCTTCGAATCCGAACAGCCTAATGCGTTCGCTTTGCCCGGTGGCTATATGGGGGTCAACACCGGGATGTTCGACATTGCCGAGAACCAGGATCAACTGGCCTCGGTCATCGCCCATGAAATCGCTCATGTGCTAGCCAACCACGCCAACGAACGCGCCTCCACTCAGAGCGCTACCCAACTGGGCTTGTCGGTCATTTCCAGTGCTTCCGGCTTGCAAGGCCCCGGCGGCCAGCAATTGATGGGCGTCCTGGGAATGGGCGCGCAATACGGCATCATCCTGCCCTTCTCGCGGCGCCATGAAAGCGAAGCGGATACCATCGGCCTGCACTTGATGGCCCAAGCGGGTTTCGATCCACGTGCCAGCGTTACCCTGTGGCAAAACATGCAGGCCGCTTCCGATGGCTCTCCCCCGGCTTGGTTGTCGACCCACCCCAGCCAGGGCCAACGCATCGATGGCTTGCAGGCAGATATGGATCGCGCCCTGGAGATGTATGATCAGGCGCGCAACAGCGGTCGCACCCCCAACTGTCCACGCCCGTAAATCCGCGTATCTCCCGGCACTGAGCCTATTCAAGGGCTCAGTGCCTTTCAGTGTTCACGAAAGCATCAACGCTTTCGTGAACACGCAAGCATTCGCAAGAGATGTAATTATATGATTCGAATGGGTTTATTGCTGTTGATACTGCCGATTTTCATTCTACTGGGAGTATATTTCTGGGAGCTCGGCGACGTGCGTGAGTGTCAGCTGGGAGGTGGTTACTGGGACTATGTGGTGGGCGTTTGTAGCGACACACCCCAGCCATTCGTGTCCTGGCTGGAGCGTTATCCGTGGCTGGTCAATGGCGGCATGCTGTTGTCAGTGGTGGGTCTCGGCCTGTGCATGGTCGGGTTTTACGTCAAGAAGCGTTAAGTTGGGGCAAAAATAAAGTTTTTCACCGCAGAAAGCTTTTTACTAAAGACATAACGCAAGCTTCGTTTTCACGATGCGGCACATGCCCACAACCCTCGATTATCTCAGTGACGGCAGGCCCCGTCGTGAGGCCAGCAATGCGCTCGGGGTGCCGGGTCGAGCCGTATTCGTCATGCTCGCCATGGATGGCAAGCGTGGGGCAGGTCACCCTAGGTAGCATCGAGTCCAGATTCCAGGTCCGGAAATCTTCCGACAGCCAGGTATCAATCCAGGCACTCAGCACCCATTCGGCCTTTTCAGCGTGATATTTTTTCAGGCGCTCCCGCTGGTTCACCTCGGAAAAAGCCTGCTTGGCGTCGAGAATCCCTGCGAGCGTGCGGTCTTCGACAAATGCCTGGGCGGCCTCGGTGATCAGCGCATCACACTTATCCGAATAAATGCCTGCGGTCACGGCGGCCATTCCGCCTCCCACGCTATGCCCAAACACCACAAAACGATCTAGCGTCAACTGCTTGCGCAGGGCGGCAAAGGTGCCTTTCGCTTCGTCACTTACAAAGCTCAACGACAGTTGCCCCGGAAAGGGGTCGGAGCGCCCGAAGCCCAGCCGGTCATAAGCCACCACCTCACGCCCGGTTGCCTGGGATAGCCGTGCCGGAAAGTCTCGCCATAGTGCGACACACCCCAAGGAGTCGTGGAAAAGCACGATGGGAGAAAGGCCGACTTCGACAGGCTCGACCGGATGCCAGCTAACCGCATAGACGAGGCCCTGGGGCACATCGATCCAATGCTCTTTCACCACACAAGACTCCTTGGATATCAAAGCTTCAGTAATTCAGCGACTGGCGCAAGGTGTCGCGCACCATGCTGGTATCCGGGTGAACGTTGCGCCACAGAAAAAACGATTCCGCGGCCTGTTCTACCAGCATTCCCAATCCATCGAGCAGCTTGGCGCCTCGCGGCCCGGCCCATTGCAGAAACACCGTCGGCTCTACACCGTACATCATGTCGTAGGCCCAGCCACCCTTGGTGAAAAGTTGCTCCGGCAAGGGCGGCAAGTCGCCTGCAAGGCTGGCGCTGGTGCCGTTGATCACCAGATCGAATGTACCTTGGATATCTTCATACCCACCGCCCTGAAGCTTGCCCAGATCGGTGAAGTCATCGGCCAATTGCTGCGCCTTCGCGGCCGTGCGGTTGGCGATGACTACCTCGCTCGGCGCTTTCTGCAACAGTGGCTCGAGAAGGCCGCGCACCGCCCCCCCCGCGCCCAGCACCAGTATCCGCTTGCCGGCCAGTTCCAGCCGGTGGTAGGCCAGATCCCGCACCAGCCCCACGCCATCGGTCGTATCGCCGTAAGTGCGCCCGTTGCCGCCCAGGATCAAGGTATTTACCGCCCCGGCACGCTTGGCGCGATGACTCAGGGTATCGCACATTTCAAAGGCGGTTTGCTTGAACGGCAGGGTCACGTTGGCGCCCCGCCCACCTTCGGCCACAAATTGCCGCCAAGCGTCGACAAAGCCATCCAGCGGTGCCTCAATGGCGGAATACTCAATGGACTGGCCTGTCTGGTGGGCGAATTCCTCATGAATCAACGGTGACTTGGAGTGCTCGACCGGATGGCCGAATACGCAGTAACGGTCCGTCATATTGAAGGCTCCTAGGCTGATTTTTCCCCCTGAGCGGCTTCATCGAGCCAGTCGCGGGGAATGAGGTAGTCTCGGGTAAGCACGGCTTCAGGGCTCTCGGGGTCAGGTTGCCAGTCGTATTCCCACCGAGCCAGTGGCGGCAACGACATCAGGATGGATTCAGTGCGCCCACCGCTTTGCAGTCCAAACAGGGTGCCACGATCCCATACCAGGTTGAATTCGACATAACGCCCACGCCGATAAAGCTGAAAATCACGTTCGCGCTCGCTCCATTCATCATGACGCCGCCGCTCGACAATCGGCAGGTAGGCGTCCAGAAAGCTGTCGCCCACGGCGCGCTGGAAGGCGAAGCAGGTTTCAAACTCCCAATCGTTCAGGTCATCGAAGAACAGACCACCCACGCCCCGCGTTTCATTGCGGTGCTTGAGAAAGAAGTACTCGTCGCACCAGGCCTTGAAGCGTGGATAAACCTCTTCGCCGAACGGCAGGCAGGCGGCTCGCGATACGCGGTGCCAATGCAACACATCGTCGAGCACCGGATAGAACGGCGTCAGGTCGAAACCGCCACCGAACCACCATACCGGTGGCTCGCCTTCCTTCTCGGCGATAAAAAAGCGCACATTGCCGTGGCTGGTAGGCACATGGGGGTTATGGGGGTGCATCACCCAGGAGACGCCCACCGCATGAAAACTGCGCCCGGCCAATTCCGGTCGGGCGGCCGTCGCGGAGGGCGGCAAGGTGGCACCGTACACATGCGAGAAATTGATGCCGCCCTTTTCGAATACGACACCGTTCTCGATCACTCTGGAGCGACCGCCTCCACCGTCTTCACGCTGCCAATTGTCTTCCTTGAAATGCCCCACACCATCCGCCGCTGCCAGGCCTTCACAGAGACGATCCTGCAAGTCCAGCAGGTAGTGTTTTACATCATCGAGACGCTCATGAGCCACGCTGCCTCCTCGCTTAGTGTCCGTTAGTCAAAATAGCGCCCATCATTCGCGCAACACCTGGCCGCTGACCAGGTCACGAATGCAGCTGGGGCGAGGGTTCCCGCCCAGGTTGCCATCCAGGATACCATCCAGTTGGTCGCCGAAAATTTCCAGAACCTCATCAGGGCTCATGGCCGGTGGCTCGTCGCTACGGTTGGCTGAGGTCGAGACCAGCGGCCCACCGAAGGCGTCGCACAAGGCAGCCATGCCGGGGTGGTCGGTCACGCGCAACGCCACCCGGCTATGGCCGCCACGCACCAGTCCGTGGCTGCGGCCGTTATCGGGCACCAGCCAGGTATTCGGCCCCGGCCAGCTGGCCACCAGAGGTGCATGCAGTTCTAGCGGCAACCCTTCAAGCCAGGGCTGAAACTGGTCAATATGGGCCGCCACCAGTATCACGCCCTTGGCCGGGTCTCGCTCTTTAAGGCGCATCAGCCGAGCCAGGGCGGCATCGTTATCCGGGTCACAGCTAAGCCCCCATACTGCTTCGGTGGGGCAAGCAATCACCCCCCCGCCACGCAGGGTGCGAACAGCGGTTTCAAGGTCGACAGCCTGGTTCATCACTTCTCCTGAGGGTTGGAATCAAGCGCTTTGGCATGGTATCACGCACGCAGCAGACGCACCCAGCCACCGGCTTGCTGCGTGACCCAGCCATCCAGTTCAAGCATCAACAGGCGTTGCTGGCAGTCGCTGACCGACACTTCGGATGCCTGTACCAGCGCATCGATGGGTGTCGGCGAGGCTCCCAACCACCGCAGCAGATCGTCGGGCAGCGGCCCTTCCCCGCCAGCGGCGGAATTTTCGGCCGGTACGGACTCAGCCGTCAATAATGAGCCCGCCTCGCCAGCGGCCGTCAGAGCATCATGCGGAAGAAAGCTGGAGGCCCAGTGCCCAAGCTCGCCCAGAATATCCTGGGCATCGCGCACCAGATGGGCATTGCCTTCACGGATAAGCTTGAGACAACCACGCGCTTGAACGTTATGAATCGAGCCCGGCAGCGCAAACAACTCACGGTCCTGCTCCAGCGCCAGGCGCGCGCTGACCAGCGAACCGCTTTTCTCCGCCGCTTCCACCACCAGCACGCCCAGAGACAGGCCGGTGACGATCCGGTTACGGCGAGGAAAAAATGCCGGGCGGGCCTGGGTGCCCGGCGGGTGCTCGGAAAGCAACAGTCCACCGGGGGTTTCAGCCAGGCGTTGATGCAGTTCACGGTGGCGCGGCGGATAGACCACATCCGTACCACACCCCAGTACCGCCACGCTGGCGCCACCAGCATCCAGTGCCGCCTGTTGTGCGATGCCATCTATACCCAATGCCATGCCGCTGACGATGCACCAGCCACGTCGGGAAAGCTCCCCGGCGAAAGCCCGAGCGTTGCCCGCCCCTTCCTGGGTAGGCCGACGCGTACCCACCATGGCAAGGGTGGGCGGGCCTAGTGCCTGGAGATCACCTTGCGCCCATAGCACCGCCGGCGGGTCGGGCAGCTGCCTGAGCAATGTCGGCCAATCCGGGTGATCCGGATGCAGCAAATGGCGCCCGGGTGCGCCATCCAGCCAGGCTTGGGTGTGTTCGAGGATGTCTCTCAGCGGGCTGCGCGCGGGATGTTCAAGCCATAGCCGAAGAGCCTGGGCGGCTTTGTGGGGCATCCCGGCAAGCCAACCTTGTGGCCATTTGGGTTCGCGGGCGGCAAGCTCGGCAATGCGCAATGGCCCCATCCCGGGTAGCGAGGCCACCACCAACCATTCCCTGGCATCCATACGTCCTCCTTGATTTGTTTTTGTCCAAGCCCACTTCAATGCCGGGTTCACTTCTAATGCCAATATCAATCCGGCCGGTGCACACGGTCGCCCACTTCGAGCGGGTGCGAGGCACGCATCACCAAGGCATAACTCACTTGATCGTAAGGCCGAAATACCAGTACTACCCCGGCCTCTTCGCCGGGCAATTGCAGCACTTCCTGTGTACGAGGGTCATTCACCCGTTCGCCTTGCTGCTCCACCCGCAACACATGCCCCGGCTGCAAGCCGTGCAGAGTGCCGCGATTCAAGGTGACTATCTGTAGCCGCCCGATGAAGCGCACCCCGCCCGGGGCGGCGATAATACGCCCTTCGATGTCATTGAGGGGCGGGCGCGGCTGAAATTCGCTTATCAGCGCACGGCTTTCCAGCGGCAGGACAATATCGTTGTTGCGAACTTCGCGGCGGGCCTTGAGCACTTCCAGCTGGACGATATCGCCTTCAGTGCGTACATGCCGCGCCTCACCGATGCCTTCGAGCTCCTGACCCAGAAAGTCACCTTCCGGGGACAGAAAGGCCTCCCCCATGCGATAGATACCGAAGCGCCCGCTACCGCTGACACGGCCTCGGGCATAGAGGCGATCCCCGGCACCGCTGATCAAGCGCCGATCTTCGCCCGCTACCACATACGCCAGTTCATCGAGGCTTTCCGGATCATTCACCACCCGATGGTCATTCAGGAAGGCGCGTGTGATATTCAACGGGATCGGTTCGATGGCTTCGCGTGCGGGAGTCGTGCGCATTTGAGGTGACAGCTTGACGACATTGCGGCCTCGTTCGAGCTTCACGCAAGGGCTACCCTCGCAGTCATGCAAGGTCAGGCGATCACCGGGATAGATACGATGAGGATTGCCAATCTGCGAGTTATCCTGCCATAACTCAGGCCACTGCCAGGGACTTTCCAGAAAACGCCCGGCGATGTCCCATAACGTATCGCCAGATACCACGGTATAGCGCTCAGGGGCGGAGTGATGCAGGTTATCCCAATCGAGAGCTTGCGCCGCCGCCGAACCGGCTCCTCCCACCACGCCGATGACGGCAATCAGACAGGCCGTCAGCCGGCACAACCGGCGCTGCGCCCGGCACCTTGTGATGGAATATTTGCTGTATGTATTCACTCGCACCTGCCTCCAAGGAACATTCTCGGCATGGTATAGTCTCACGCTATCATGATGATAGGTATCGGGTGGTTCCCCTGAACGTCCCCGCTGCCTAGAATATGCCTTACAGACATCAGCATAACGGTGATTCCAACGCCATGGCCAAATTACCCATTCTTGAATTCCCCGATGAGCGCCTGCGCACCAAGGCGGTTGCCGTGGAAAGCGTGGACGACGACGTACGCCGGCTGGTCGACGATATGCTGGAAACGATGTACGACGCCAACGGTATCGGCCTTGCCGCCACCCAGGTGAACACCCATCGACGCGTGATCGTGATGGATGTCAGCGACAACCACACCAGCCCTTTGGTCTTCATCAACCCGGTTTACACCCCTTTGGGTGAAGAACGTGAGCCGCTGCAGGAAGGCTGCCTGTCGATTCCCGAATACTACGCTGACGTTTCCCGCGCATTGAAAGTGCATGTCACTGCGCTGGATCGTCACGGCGAGCCGTTTGAACTGGAAGCCGACGGACTGCTGGCCCACTGCATTCAACATGAGCATGACCATCTCGAAGGCGTGCTGTTCGTCGACTATCTATCGCCACTCAAGCGCGACCGGATCATGAAAAAAATGCAGAAACGTCACAAGCAACTGCAGGACGCCTGACCCCTTCGTTTACCCGTCAGGCTGTCCAATCCAACAAGCGCGACTCTTGTCGGGCCGAGAAAACTGCTTTCAAGCTTGTTTTCTCGGCCTTTGTCGTTAAGTTAGGCGTTATAATCACGCTCACACTCCTCAGGTGCTTGTTTTCATGTCTCGACCGTTGCGCATTGTCTTTGCCGGCACCCCGGATTTCGCCGCCGCCAGTCTTGCTGCTTTGCTGGAAAGCCGCCATCAGGTCATCGCGGTGTACACTCAGCCCGATCGACCCGCCGGGCGTGGGCGTAAGCTGACGCCCAGCCCGGTCAAGCAATTGGCCCTTGAGCATAAACTACCGGTGTATCAGCCCGCCTCGCTCAAGGCCGCCGAAGCCCAGTCACAACTCGCCGATCTGCAACCCGACATCATGGTCGTGGTGGCCTATGGGCTGTTGCTACCCAAGGCGGTGCTGGAAATTCCCCGGCTGGGGTGCCTCAATGTGCATGCGTCGCTTCTGCCTCGCTGGCGTGGGGCCGCGCCCATTCAGCGGGCCATTGAAGCCGGCGACCCGCAATCGGGTGTCGCCATCATGCAGATGGATGAAGGCCTGGATACCGGCGCGGTGCTACTGGAGGCACGCACCCCGATCACCGCGACCACCACCGGTGGCGAGCTCCACGAATCCCTGGCCACCTTGGGAGCCACCGCGCTGATAGATGCCCTGGAAGGCGTCGCTGAAGGCAAGATAACCCCCAGCCCCCAGTCTGAGGATGGCGTGACCTACGCGGCCAAGCTTTCCAAGGCCGAAGCCGAGTTGGACTTCAGCCAAGGCGCCGCCACCCTGGCCGCCAAGGTGCGCGCCTTCAACCCCTGGCCGGTGGCCTGGTGCGCCTTGGGTGAAGAACGCTTGCGCCTGTTGATGGCGCAAGCGGGGGAGCCTGCCCAGGAAGCCACTCCACCAGGAACGCTGCTGACACCCGGCGACGATTGCCTGCGGGTTGCCTGCGGAGCGCAGGGCGAGGAAACCCTCGAAATCAGCCGCGCCCAACTGTCCGGTGGCAAAGCCATGGCTGTTCGCGACTTACTCAATGCCCGGCATCCACGGCTGGTACCAGGCTCACGCCTGGGCGCTAGCGACCAAGGAGTTACCCCATGAGCCGTAACAGCTCGCATAATAGCTCACGTCATAACGCTCCTGCGGCGGGCAGCGGCCAGGAAGTCCGCGCCGCCGCCGCTCGCGCCCTGGTGCCGGTGATCACCGATCAAGGCTCGCTTGCGGCCCTGGATGAATTCAGCGTGGTCGCTCGCGACCGTAGCCTGCTCAAGGCCCTGTGTTTCGGTACCTGCCGCAGCCTGCCACGACTCGAAGCGCTTGCCTCCCTGCTTCTCAAGCAACCGCTCAAGCGCCGGGATAGTGATGTCCAGGCGCTGCTATTGCTGGGCATCTATCAGCTGTTGTATCTGCGCATTCCCGCTCACGCCGCCGTGGGAGAAACTGCCGGTGCCGCCCGCCTTTTAGGCAAGAGCTGGGCCACTCGGGTGCTCAATGGCTGTTTACGCCGGCTGCAACGCGAGGCGGAAGCCCTGCAGGAAGAGGTCGACCAGGACCCAAACGTGGCGCTGGAACATCCCGCCTGGCTGCTCGATGCATTGCGTCATGCTTGGCCGCAACAATGGCGCGAAATAGCCCAGGCCAATAACCAGCCGGGACCGATGACCTTGCGCGTCAATCGCCGTCACCTGGATCGCGAAGCCTATATCGAGATGCTCACCGAAAACGGTTTCTCCGGCACGCTATGTCCTCATGCACCGGACGGCATCACCTTGCACACGCCCTGCGACGTCAGCGCTCTGCCCGGCTTTGCCCAGGGGCATGTCAGCGTTCAGGATGAAGCGGCTCAGCTTAGCGCCAACCTGCTCGGCCCGGCCCTGGCGCCGCGCCCCGGCGCACGCGTGCTGGATGCCTGCTGCGCCCCCGGTGGCAAGACGGCGCACCTGTTGGAGCAATTCGACAGCGCCTTGACCGCTATCGACAGCGACAACACCCGCCTGGCTCGAGTGGAAGACACCCTGGAGAGGTTAGGCCTCAAGGCGCAGCTGATCCATGCCGATGCCACCCAGAACGATTGGTGGGACGCCACGCCGTTTGACGCCATCCTGCTGGACGCGCCCTGCTCAGGGACCGGGGTGATTCGTCGCCATCCGGATATCAAACGCTTGCGGCGCAAGGAAGACATCCGTTCTCTGGCCAAGCTACAGGCGGAGCTTCTGGATACCCTCTGGCCGATGCTCCGCCCAGGTGGCACACTGCTGTACGCCACTTGTTCGGTATTGCCGCAGGAGAACTGCGATCAGATCAGCGCTTTTCTTGAGCGCACCCCTGATGCTGCGACCACCACACCCGAGGATGTCGCCTGGGGCCAGGCAAGCGGCAGCGGGCGCCAATTGTTTCCCGTAGAGGGCAGCCACGATGGCTTCTTCTATGCCAGACTAGAGAAGCGCCCTGCGTGATAGACGACTTGAACGCCCAGAAATGAGCTTTATGACAGCGTCATTTCGAGGGTAGGTTCAAGTGCTTATCTCACTAGCGCTTATTTCACTAGCAAAATAGGGAGAGCTCATGAGTCATCATACCTACAAGCATGTAGAGCTTACCGGCACCTCTGAAGTCAGCTCGGATGAGGCGGTAAAAAGTGCCTTGGCCAAGGCCTCGCAATCACTCAAGCACATGCGCTGGTTTGAAGTGACCGACACCCGAGGCCATATCGAAGACGGCCAGGTGGCCCACTGGCAAGTCACCCTCAAGGTCGGTTTCACGCTGGAGTAAGCGTCGCCCACCTGCTTTTTATCGGCGGCTGGTTTACACTAGCCGCCGATTTATTGCGCCGCACAATTCGCGTCGGTGCTTAGCGACGGATAGGGTGACACGATGAAAATCATCATTCTCGGCGCCGGCCAGGTCGGCGGCACCTTGGCGGAGCACCTGGCCCGCGAGGAAAACGACATTACCGTGGTGGATACCGACGGTGCCCGGCTGCGTGAGCTGCATACCAAGCTGGATATTCGTACCGTCACCGGGGCCGGTTCCTACCCCATGGTATTGCGCCAGGCCGGCTGCGCCGATGCCGACATGCTGATAGCCGTCACCAACTCCGACGAAGTCAACATGATCGCCTGCCAGGTAGCCCACACCCTGTTTCGCACCCCCACCAAGATCGCCCGGGTACGCGCCACCGCCTACCTCACTCGCAAGGGGTTATTCGCGCATGAAGCGGTGCCAATCGACGTCCTGATCAGCCCGGAGCAAGTGGTCACCGACCATGTACGCCGCCTGATCGAGCACCCGGGTGCTCTTCAGGTGCTGGAGTTCGCCGGAGGGCTGGTCCAGCTGGTCGCGGTCAAGGCATTTTACGGCGGGCCGCTGGTAGGTCAGGACCTAGCCTTTCTGCGCCGTCACATGCCCAACGTGGACACCCGGGTGGCCGCCATCTATCGGCGTAACCGCCCGATCATTCCGCGCGGCAGCACGGTGATCGAGTCCGATGACGAAGTGTTCTTTCTCGCCGCCCGGCGCGATATTCGCGCGGTAATGAGCGAACTGCGCCGCGTCGAGCGTGACTTTCGCCGCGTGGTGATTGCCGGCGGTGGCAATATCGGCGAACGCCTGGCCGAACACCTCGAACACAGCCACCAGGTCAAGATCATCGAACACAGCCTGGAGCGCTGCACGCAGCTTTCCGAGCGCCTTGACCGCACCGTGGTGCTCCACGGCAGCGCCACCAGCAAGCGCCTGCTCGAAGAAGAGAATATCGAAGACTGCGATATCTTCTGTGCCCTGACCAACGACGACGAAGTCAACATCATGTCGTCGCTTTTAGCCAAACGTCTGGGGGCCAAAAAAGTCCTTACCCTGATCAATAACGCCGCCTACGTGGACCTGGTTCAGGGCGGCGAAATCGATATCGCCATCTCGCCGCAACAGGCCACCATCGGCAGTCTGCTTACCCATGTGCGTCGCGGCGATATCGTCAACGTCCACTCCCTGCGACGGGGCGCGGCGGAAGCCATCGAAGCCATTGCTCACGGCGACAAGCAGTCATCAAAAGTGGTCGGCCGGGCCATCGGCGAGATCGATCTGCCGGAAGGCACCACTATCGGCGCCATCGTGCGTGGCAAGGAAGTGCTGATCGCCCATGATGACGTGGTCGTGGAATCCGGCGACCACGTCATCCTGTTCGTCATCGATAAACGCCGAATTCGCGACGTGGAACGGCTTTTTCAGGTCGGATTGAGCTTCTTCTGATGAGTGATATTGATTCAAGACAGCTGGCTAGAAGGCCTAGGCCATGAGTCTGCGGGTAATTCTGCGCATTCTTGGGCTGCTGCTGATGCTGTTCAGCCTGACCTTGTTGCCCCCGATACTGATTTCATTATGGTTTCGTGACGGCGTCTGGGATGCCTTCGCTATCGGTGTGGTGATCACCGTGACGACCGGGCTGCTGCTGTTTCTGCCCAATCGCAACGAGCACAAGGAACTGCGCATCCGCGACGGCTTCTTGATCGCTGCCATGTTCTGGACGGTGCTGGCCCTGTTCGGCTCCTTGCCGCTGATGCTGTTCGGCGAGGGCTCGCTGACGATCACCGATGCGGTCTTCGAATCCTTTTCCGGCCTGACCACCACCGGCGCCACGGTGATTACCGGTATCGATTTCTTGCCCGAATCGATTCTCTATTATCGCCAGCAGCTACAGTGGCTGGGCGGAATGGGGATCGTGGTGCTGGCGGTGGCAATTCTGCCCACCCTCGGTGTCGGTGGCATGGCCTTGTACCGCACCGAAATCCCCGGCCCGCTGAAAGACTCCAAGCTCACCCCGCGCATCACCGAAACCGCCAAGGCGCTATGGTATATCTATGCCACCTTGACCATCACTTGCATGCTGGCCTACATGGCCGCCGGCATGAGCTGGTTCGATGCTTTGGGCCACAGTTTTTCCACCGTGGCGATTGGGGGCTTCTCTACTTACGATGCGAGTATCGGTTACTTCGATAGCGCCCTTATCGAGCTAATCTGCGTGGGGTTCATGCTGATTTCCGCCTTCAGTTTCAGCCTGCACTTCATCGCCTGGCGCGAAAAACGTCTGACACATTATTTCCAGGACCCCGAAGCGCGTTTCCTGATGCTGTTTCTGCTCAGTTTGACTGTTATTACAGTCGTTTCGCTATGGTTGACTAACACCTATGACACCGTGCGCGGCCTACGCCACGGCCTGTTTCAGGTAGTCTCTGTGGCGACCACCGCAGGCTTCGGGGTAGCCGACTTCGCCGCCTGGCCGGGCGCCTTGCCCTTTCTGCTGTTCATGGCGGCATTCGTGGGGGGCTGTTCCGGCTCCACCGGTGGCGGCATGAAAGTCATCCGCATTCTGTTGATCGTCAAGCAGGGCATGCGCGAAGTGATGCGACTGATTCACCCAAACGCCGTGATTGCGGTAAAAATAGGCAAGGTCAGCGTGCCCGACGGCATCGCTCAGGCCGTTTGGGGCTTTTTCTCGGTGTATGTATTACTGTTTTTCTTGATGCTGGTTGGGGTGATGGCGACCGGCGTGGATCAGGTGACCGCCTGGTCGACCGTGGGGTCGGCCCTCAACAACCTCGGCCCCGCCCTGGGCGATGCCACCAGCCATTACGGCAATCTGCCGGCACTGGCCAAATGGATTCTGGTCGTTGCCATGCTGCTGGGTCGCCTGGAAATTTTTACCGTATTGGTGCTGTTTACTCCCGCCTTCTGGCGGCGCTGAACGGGCCGGTATTCCCCGTATTGAATTGAGAGCTTGTTAATGACTGACGAATCCCAAACGCCGGCTTTCGATGCCCAGGACGCCACCACCCAGACGCCGACTATCAGCGGCCCCCTTCAGGTGGTCACGGTAGGCAACACTCGCTACACCCTGTTGGGTACCGCCCACGTCTCGGCCCAGAGCGCCGATGACGTTCGCGGTTTGATTCAAGGCGGCGCCTTCGATGCCGTGGCCATCGAGCTGTGTGATGCCCGGCATCACAGCCTGGAAAACCCCGACGCCCTGGGTGAGCAGGACCTGTTTCAGATCTTTCGCGCAGGCAAGGCAGGCATGGTCGCGGCCAGCCTGGCGCTGGGCGCCTTTCAGCAGCGCATCGCCGAGCAGTCCGGCATTCAACCCGGTGCGGAAATGCGGGCGGCGGTGGAAGAGGCTCGCCGCCATGAACTGCCGCTGCTGCTGATCGACCGGGACGTGGGCATTACGCTCAAGCGCATTTACAGCAACGTGCCTTGGTGGCAGCGATTTTCGCTGTTTTCCGGCCTGCTGGGCAGCGTGCTTTCGCGCCAGGAAATCTCCAGTGCCGACATCGAGAAGCTTAAGGAAGGCGATATGCTCGAAGCCACCTTCAACGAGTTTGCCGAACAGTCCGAAGCGCTCTACATTCCCTTGATCAGCGAGCGTGACCGTTACATGGCGCTGCGCCTGGCCGAGGAAGCACCGCCCGGGCGTTATCGTAATGTTCTGGTGGTACTCGGTGCCGGACATTTAAAAGGTACCGGCGAGCACCTGGAAGCGCCGCTGCCGGAAAGTCCTACCGTTGAGCGTGAGTCCCTCGAGGCAACGCCGCCGCCGTCAAAACTTTGGAAAGCCCTGCCCTGGCTGATCACCGCCCTGGTGCTCACCGGCTTTCTCATCGGCTTTTCCCGCGACACCGACCTGGGCTGGCAGCTGGTCATCGAATGGTTCCTGATCAACGGTGTGCTCTCGGCAGCGGCGACGTTAGTGGCTCTGGCGCATCCGTTCACGGTCATTGCAACTTTCTTTGCTGCGCCGCTGACCTCACTCAACCCCACCGTGGGTGCCGGCTTCGTTGCGGCCGGGGTCGAGCTCTACATGCGCAAGCCCAAGGTGCGCGATTTCTCGTCTCTGCGCCATGATGTCACCGCCCTCAAGGGGTGGTGGACCAACCGGGTCTCGCGCACTCTGCTGGTGTTCCTGCTGGCAACGCTGGGGTCTGCCGCCGGTACCTGGATCGCAGGCTTCCGCATTGCCGGCGCCCTGTTCGGGTAGCGCTCCCTTGGGCGCTTGCCTGAAAAGCCTGGGCTTTGAAAACTAGGCTTCTCGGCGCTCAAGCAGGCGCCGCATCGCCGGGGAAAGCTCATGGAGCTTGTGATGTCCCCGGCTGGCCGCGTAGCTTGCATTGAACACTTCAAAATAATCATCCAGCACTTCCGCTGCGTTCACATCGCCACTTTGTCGCAAGAGTTCTATGGCCACTTCCGCCGTACACAGGTGCGCACTGGAAGCCGGCTTGCGTAGCCGATAGCGGGTTTCCCGTTGGGTACAAAGCGGTAATACCGGCAGGTTTTCCAGATAAGGGCTTTTGCGAAAGATCCGCCGGGCCTGGCGCCAAGTGCCGTCCAGAATGATGAATACCGGAATTCTAGTCTGGACCTTGGCCTCTAGTGCCGCCTCGATATTAACCACCCGATCGGCATAATCTGGTTGATCATCCGGGAAAATCACAAAAGGTGCATAACGCTCATCGGCCAGCAATGCCAGAAGCCCTTCATCCGGTGTGGTGCGATACCAGGTGAATACCTGGGTCTCGGGCAGCACATCGCTAATCAAGCGCCCGGTATTGGTGGGTTTGTTATGTTCCAATGAATGGGTCAGCAGCCATACCTGGGCAACGCTTTGCGCCTCCACCCGATAAGGACACAGGCAGTTCAAGACCGGCAAGTTGCACCCGGTGCAACGCTTGACAAAGCTGCCCCGCGCCCTGAACTCTCGGCTTGGCGGTTTCGGATGCCCGGTGGCGGGGTCGCGTTCGCTTGACATTGCTGACGAGGTTTCTGAATCCGGCATCCTGGCTCCAGCCATAAGGAAAGGCCGCCGAGTATAAAGCAGACGCCCGAGCGTGACGAACAGACCATGACGACCAGGTTTGAAAGAAATCGGCCACATCGCGTAAACCAAAAATAAAAATCAGGTTGACTCGAAAAGCCGTCAGGTTTTAAGGTGCCGTCAACTACCAAGAAATAAAAGGTTTACCAGATGCCGGTCATTGCAGCCACCCAACCCCGCCACGACTGGACGCTGGACGAGATCGATGTGCTCTTCGCCCTGCCGTTCAACGACTTGCTGTTTCACGCTCAGCAGGTGCATCGTGCGCATTTCGATCCTAATGCGGTCCAGATCTCGACGCTGCTCTCGATCAAGACCGGTGCTTGCCCGGAAGACTGCAAATACTGCCCCCAGTCCGGCCATTACAACACCAAGCTGGACAAGGAAAAACTGCTGGAAATCGAGAAAGTCGTGGAGCAGGCCCAGGCGGCGATCGATGCCGGTGCCAGCCGTTTCTGCATGGGAGCGGCCTGGAAAAGCCCGCGGGAAAAAGACCTGAACGTGGTGTTGGAGATGGTCAGCCGGGTCAAGGCGCTGGGGCTTGAAACCTGCATGACGCTGGGAATGGTGGATACCGCCCAGGCAAAACGTCTCTCCGAGGCAGGGTTGGATTACTACAACCATAACCTGGACACCTCTCCGGAATATTACGCCGAAATTATCACCACTCGTACTTTCGCCGACCGCCTGGATACCCTGACCAATGTGCGCGAAGCGGGCATGAAGGTCTGCTCCGGCGGCATTCTGGGCATGGGTGAAGCTCCCCGTGACCGTAGCGCCTTGCTGCAACAGCTGGCCAAACTGGAACCGCATCCGGAATCGGTGCCCATCAACATGCTGGTCAAGGTACCCGGTACACCACTGGAAGACGTCGAGGACCTCGACCCCATCGAATTCATCCGCGCCATTGCCGTGGCGCGTATTCTCATGCCGCAAAGCCACGTACGCCTTTCCGCCGGACGCGAGCAAATGAGCGAATCCACCCAGGCCCTGGCGTTCATGGCCGGTGCCAATTCGATTTTCTACGGCGATAAGCTGCTCACCACCGGCAACCCTCAGGTCGATCGCGACAAGGCATTGTTCGCCAAACTTGGCCTGCACCCGGAGCGTCGCGATACCTGCCGGAGTGACGACCTTCACCAGGCACAACTCGCTCAGACCATCGCCCAGCAGGAAACCCAGCAACGCGCGGCGGCCTTGGCGGTGGATGTCAGTGGCGCCTGACGTCGACTCCCCTTGGCGGCATTGGCTCGATCAGCAGGCACTCAGCCGGCGTGAACAGGGCCTATGGCGTCAACGCCGGGTGATGGGCAAGGGCTACCTGGATTTTGCCGGTAATGATTATCTCGGCCTGGCCCTTGATCCCCGGGTGATCGCCACCCAGGCCGAAGGCGCTAGGCGCTGGGGTGCCGGAGCAGGGGCGTCGCACCTGGTCAGCGGGCATCTCGCCGTGCACGAGGAGCTCGAACAGCGTCTCGCCGCCCTGGTGGGACGCCCACGGGCACTGCTGTTTTCCACCGGCTACATGGCCAACCTGGGCGTGCTCCAGGCACTCTGCGATTCGCATACCGCGGTGTTTCAAGATCGCCTGAATCACGCCTCGCTGCTCGATGGCGCACGCATGGCTGGGGCTCGTTCACGGCGCTTTCATCATCGCGATCTGACTGATCTGCACCGGCTGCTCGCTCGCAGCCAAGAAGAACGCAAGCTGGTGGTAAGCGACGGTGTATTCAGCATGGATGGCGATAGCGCCGACATTGCCGGGCTTGCCGCCACCGCCGCTTCGCATCGGGCCTGGCTGATGATCGATGATGCCCATGGCCTCGGCGTATTGGGTAGCGACGGCGATGGTTGCGTGGGCCGGGCCTACGATTGCGACCAGGTGCCCATTCTGGTGGGCACGCTGGGCAAGGCGCTAGGCACGGCGGGAGCTTTCGTCGCCGGCAGCCAGGCACTGATCGAACACCTGATTCAGTACGCCCGGGGTTACGTGTATACCACCGCGCAACCGCCGGCCATTGCCGCCGCTACCCTGGAAGCCTTGACGATACTTGAGCAGGAGCCCGAACGCCGTACTCGCCTGCACGCCACCATTGCCTATTTTCGCCAAGCCGCCGCGCAAGCCGACTTGCCTCTCGCGGCGTCATTTACACCCATCCAACCGCTGATGTTGCACGATAGTGAGCGGGTCATGCGCTGGGCCGAGCGGTTGAACTCGCATCATATAGCGGTAGGTGCCATCCGCGAGCCCACCGTGCCCAAGGGGCAGGCTCGCCTGCGTATCACCTTGAAAGCCACCCATCAGCGCCACGAGATCGACCGCTTGGTCAGTGCGCTGATCGAGTGCCAAGCTTGCGAAAGCGGTTCATGATCCATCTGACGTTGCTTTCCGGCTGGGGTGTGAACGCCCGGGTGTGGCAGCCATTGGCGCCTCATTGGCCCGGCGACTGCCAGGTAAATGCCGTGGAGTGGCCGGGCTACGCGGAGCACGAGGCCGCCCCTCAAGCGCACGACCTAGCGGCGCTGGCCGAAGCCATGCGCGATACCTTATCCGCCGAGAGCATCTGGGTCGGTTGGTCGCTGGGGGGCTTGCTGGCGGCTTGTTTATTGAACCATCTCCCTGCACCCAAGGCGTTGATACTCTTGGGAACAGGGCCGAAATTCTGCCAGCCGGGCGGGGTAAGCAACGCTGAGCTGAGTGCCTTCCAGGAGGCTTTCGCGCGCGACCCCGAGGCTACCTGGCGGCATTTTCTACGCTGGCAAACTCAAGGCGAGCCCAAGCCAGGCGACGCCCACCGCCGGTTGCGGGAATTACTGGGCAGTCGCCCCAGCGCCGATATCGCCACGCTGCGTGCCGGTCTCGGCCACTTGGCCATGCTGGATGCCACCCGAATACTCGAACAGCCACCATGCCCGGTGCAGCGTGTCTATGGCGGACGTGATCGCCTGGTGAGCCCCGAACAGCGCCAGCACGGCATGTTGCTTGAAGGGGTCGGACATTGCCCCATGGTCTCCCAGCCCGCTCGGCTCGCCTTCACCTTGGCTCGCCTGGCCAAGGCTTCAATGCTTAATTCATCCGCCCTGGAAGCGCATTCATGAGTGCCGCGACCCCCTTGCCGTTTTCCGCCTGTACTTGGCACCAGCAAGTGGCTCACGCCTTTTCCCGCGCCGCGCCGCATTACGAGACCCGAGCCATGGCGCAACTTGCAATGGGTGAAAGACTCTGGGGGCAGCTACCTGTCTCGGCATCGCAGGTGCTGGACCTGGGTTGTGGCCCCGGCCTCTGGAGCGCACGGCTAGCACAGCATTACGGCGCACACAGCCAGGTCACCGGCATGGATATCTCCCCTGGCATGCTACGAGTTGCCCGGCAACGCTACGGCAACCAGGCGCAGTGGCAAGAGGGGGATGCCGCCGAGCTGCCCTTGGTCGATAACGCCATCGATCTGGTGTTTTCCAACCTGGCCATTCAGTGGTGTAAGTCACTCCTCCCGGTAATGCAGGAAATACAGCGGGTATTGCGCCCCGGCGGCCTCGCGCTGATCAATACCCTGCTGCCCGGCACTCTCCAGGAAGTCGCCGACGCCTGGCAACGCCCGCAAGCCTTGCTGCAATTTCATTCCCGGCAGGACTACCTGAATGCCGCCCGAGAGGCGGGACTTGCCCTGGGGCACCACCAGACGCAGGCCGAACGATTTTTCTACCCGAACATGGCCGCAGTGATGGCCTCGATCAAAGGGGTCGGGGCACAGGTCGCGCGACCCGGCAAGCGGCTGACCCGCCAAGCGTTGAACCAAGCCACCCAACGCTATGAAGAGCAGCGCGAGTCCCAGGGCCTGCCGGTCAGTTACCAACGCTTGACCCTGAGACTGGAGAAGCCGCGTTCATGAGCCGATATTTTATCACCGGCACCGATACCGATGCCGGCAAGACCCTGGTCGCCGCAGCCCTTTTGGCCCGCGCCCGTGCCCAGGGGCTGAGTACCCTGGGGCTGAAACCTGTCGCTTCCGGCAGCCATTCAACCCCCGAAGGGCTTCGCAACAGCGATGCGCTGAGCCTTCAAGCCCAGAGCTACCCGCCACTTGAGTACGCTCAGATCAACCCCTTCGCCTTCGCCCCAGCCATTGCCCCGCATCTGGCAGCACAGCAGGCGGGAGCCGAACTGAGCGTGGCCGGGATACTCCAGGCGATTGAGCCGACGCTGGCAAGCCAGCCTGATGTCACCCTTATAGAGGGCGCGGGCGGCTGGCGGGTGCCACTCAATGATCGGGAAGACCTGAGCGACCTGCCTCGGGCGCTTGAGCTTCCGGTGATTCTGGTCGTGGGACTGAAACTGGGGTGTCTCAATCATGCGCGCTTGACCGCCGAGGCCATCCGCGCCGACGGCCTGACGCTGGTCGGTTGGGTGGGTACGGTCATCGATCCGGCGTTTGCCGCGGATAGCGCTCTGTTCGACGCCAACATGGCGACGCTTTCGCGGACGCTGGGTGCGTCTGCAACGACAGCCTGCCTGGGCGTAATTCCGCCTCTTGCCGAGTCAACCGAGGTGCTGCGCATCGCCAAGGCCGCCGCCTATCTCAACCTTCCTCGGCAGGCCACTTCCCCTTCCATGGAGTCGCCATGAAGTCGCCTATCTGGCATCCTTATGCCCATCTGAAAACCCAGACACCGGCGCCCAAGGTCAGCGGTGGCCAAGGCGCCTGCTTCACCCTGGAAACCGGCGAACAGCTGTTGGATGCCACCTGTTCCTGGTGGTGCATGATTCACGGCTACGGCCATCCACGTCTGATCCAGGCCATTCGCGACCAGGCCGGAGAACTCTGCCATGTGATGCTCGGCGGGCTCAGCCATGAGCCCGCCGACCGTCTGGCCCGGGAACTGGTACGCATCACCCCGGCCGGGCTGAACCATGTGTTCTATTCCGACAGCGGCTCGGTGGGCATGGAAGTGGCCATGAAAATGGCCGTGCAGTATCACCGCCTTCAGGACAAGCCACACAAGCACCGCATGCTCGCGCTGATGAAGGCCTATCACGGTGACACCGCAGGCTGCATGGCGGTATGCGACCCGGAAGAAGGCATGCACGGGCTATTTTCCGGCTACCTACCCCAGCATCATTTCGCCCCGGCGCCCACTGCCGCCTTCGATGCCGACAAGGCGGATGTACACCACGACCTGCAAGCGCTGCGTGCCGTGCTCGAACGGCATCATCATGAGATAGCGGCCCTGTTGATGGAGCCGCTGCTACAGGCGGCCGGTGGCCTGAACATGACCTCGCCACACTATGTGAAAGGCGCCAGGCAGCTGTGTGACGAATTCGATGTGTTGCTGATCTTCGATGAAGTCGCCACTGGGTTCGGACGCACCGGCAAGATGTTCGCCGCCGACCACGCCGAGGTGATGCCGGACATCATGGTGCTTTCCAAGGGTCTGACCGGCGGCTACCTGGGGCATGCGGCCACCCTGGCCACGGATCGCGTTCACGACGCTTTCATCGGTGATTCCCCTGAGCACGCCTTCATGCACGGCCCTACCTTCATGGGCAACCCCCTGGCCTGTCGCGTGGCGCTGGAAAGCCTGGCGGTCTTCGAGCAGGAAAACTACCTGGACAAGATCACCCGGCTAAGCGAGCTATTGCGCCGCGAGCTGTGTGATGATGCGGAGCTTCGCCGACACCCGGAGGTGGTGGATGTGAGGGTGTTGGGTGCCGCCGCCGTGATCGAGACGCGTTGCGCCGATAACCTGGAAGGGGTGGGAGAGTTCGCCCGCCGGCACGGCGTATGGCTGCGCCCCATCGGCCGCTGGCTTTACACCATGCCCGCCTACATCACCACCGAAGAACAGATCCGCTGGATTACCTCGACGATGAAGGCGTGGTTTCAGCGTTAATCAGCAGGGATGTCCGCTTCGCCGACGAAACGCTGCCTGGCATCTACCACATAGGCAGCGAGTGCCGCTAACGTATTGGATTCCCAACCCAGCGGTTCGGCCGCCATCGGCGCGACCATGCACAGCTGCACCATTTCATCGGCGTGGACGGTATCCATACCGAATTGATTCACGCCCATATTCACTTCATGGGGATAGGGTTGGTTGAACGAGGCTTGATAGCCCGACTGCCCATCGGCGCCATGGCAGCTCGCGCAGGCAAGGCCATTGGTACTCAGCGAAGCATCGTTGAATAGCGCCTCGCCCCGCTCGACCAGTTCAGTGGGATTGTCACCGTTCTCATCGTAGCCGGGGACGTAGTTTTCCGGGCGAGAGACTGCTTGGGTGCGCGCACTGGACTGGGCACCGCCATCGGCCTCACCTTCTGCTTCTCCCTCGGCCTCACCTTCTGCTTCGCCTTCAGCCTCTCCCTCGGCTTGTGCTTCAGGTTGCGCCTCTGCCTCAGCGTGGTTGCTTGCCAGCAGTAGGGTGCTGGACTGTGTGCTGTCGTCATTGACATACAGCGTACCGCCATTCGCTGTCACGTCTAGCGCAATCCCGCTCGCCACCAGGGCCAGCACCGGCGCGGTGTAGCTCATTTGGCGGCGCAGCTTAGCCAATAAATCCCGGCGTTTTTCATTATGTAGCGACATGGTATTCACCCCTGGATAGCTATTGTTCTGAAGAAAAGCGATTAGCGCCTCGCCACGTTGCCTTGTTTTACAGAGGCCGCTTTATAGCAGCACTGTGTTAGTGAGCTAACCGGCGCTTTCCTTACACACTCAAGTGATGCTTGATCGTTTGTGTGAGATCTTTCAATCCAGCATAGCGATTGATGGGTGAATCACTAGATCAATTTCCCACGAGGAACATGTGAGAAAATTGATCTAGCGGTGGGTGACTTTGGTCGAAGTGCGGCACTTTGTCCCGCGTTAACCAGCAAGGCTACCCGTATGATTCCGGCACTTATCTAATAACTAATCGTTACAAGGATATTGCCATGCATCGATCGCGCCTCCTTGGCATGCCACTAGCGACCTGCGGCTCCTTCCTCTCATGCTCAGTCAGATACGATGATTGTCGAGGCTGAAATGATGCTGCCAGGAGATATCAACACTTCGCCTCAGCATTCTCCAGCACCGGCAGCGGATGCCGCGGACTGGCTGCGGCGTTTTAACGGTGTTGAAGCAGTACGCATGGGCGGACATGGTCTCGATCCGGTCATTCGCGGCCAGCAAGGTAATGCACTCAACATCCTGATCGACGGCGGCTACGTATTCGGTGGCTGTCCCAACCGCATGGACCCGCCCACCGCCTACGCCCCACTACACAGCTTTGACCGAGTCATCGTCAGCAAGGGCGTCACTACACTACAGCACGGCCCAGGCGGCAGTGGTGGAACGGTGCTGTTTGAGCGTAGCGCACCGGACTTTGAGGGCAAGGCGATTGACAAGCAGGGCAGCGTGGGTGCCAGCTACGATGACAACGGCGAACGCGTCGGCCTCTACGGCAGCCTGGAAACCGGCAATCGGCAAGGCTATCTACGGGTGTTCGGCGAGCGCCAGGAGGCCAACGACTACGAAGACGGCGACGATCGGCGCATTCACAGTGGCTTCGAGACCACCAGCGGCGGGCTGACCCTTGGCCTGACACCCGGCGAGAACACCGAGCTGGCGCTGGGTTACGAAGCGGTGCGCGAGCGCGACGTCAAGTTCGCCGGAGCCGGCATGGACTCCCCGGAAAGTGACAACGACACCGTGCGGCTGCGCCTCGACCACGCCTTCTTGGATACGCGGCGCGTGGAAAACCGACTGCAATACACCACCATCGATCATGTGATGGACAATTACTCGCTGCGCAAGCCCCCCGTAACGATGGGGATGCTCATGAAGATGCGCTCGCCCACCGAATCCGACACTTTCACCTTGAAGAGCATGTTCGTGCAGCAGCTAGCCGATAGCGACCCGCGCCTGGGGGTCAATGTACTCCAGAATGAGCGTAATGCCCGGATCATCAACGACACATCCGGCAAGGTGGCGTTCCTCTCTTGGCCAGATGTCACCACCCGCCAGTCCGGCGTGTTCGCCGAGCTGGACCACTACCTGACCGAGCGCATTATCCTGAGCGGCGGTTTACGTCTGGACTATTCCGAAGCCAACGCCGAGGCTGCCTATGCATCCAGCGAGACGGGGAATGTAGCGGCGGATTTCTACCGTAATACCTACGGAATCGATGGCGACCTGGATCATGATGCCTGGCTGGTGGGCGGCTTTGTACGCGGCGACGTGCGACTAAGCCCCACCGAGAGACACTCTATACCAGCCTTAGTCGAGCAGAGCGTGACGCCGACGCTACCGAGCGCTATTTCGCGCGCAGCAGCTGGGGCAATTTTATCAACGTGACGACTGGGAAACCGGCCTTACCGCGCGTTTCTCCGACAGCCAAAACCGCCTGGGTCCAAGCGAAGTCGCTACCGCCGGTTACGTGGTATTGGACGCCGAAGCTGCCTGGCACTGGAACACGCTGACGCTGAGCGCTGGTGCGAAGAACCTGCTCGATAAAACCTATAGCGACTTCTTGAATCGCAACCGCAGCGCCAGCGACCCTTTCCTGGCTGACGCGCCGGAAACGCTCAACCTGCCGCTTAACGAGCCGGGGCGCAGCTTCTGGTTAGGTGTGAATTACACCTTTTGACCACTTACGGCAACGAGAGGACACCCTGCTGTTTCCAGTGCTTGACCAGGGCAGGCACCCCTTTCCCCGCGGTGTCGTTGATCGCCAGCACGCCGGCTGGGCTGAGTTCAGTGGCGTTGGGGTCGACCACCGCGCAAGGGGTGTCGTAGGCGACATGGTTCAACAGCGAGGCGGCGGGCATCACCGCCAGCGACGTGCCGACCACCAGCAGGAAATCCGCTTCGCCGACCAGATCGCAGGCATCGGCGAATAACGGCACCGACTCACCGAACCAGACCACATCCGGGCGCAACTGGCTGCCCTTGTCGCACAGATCGCCCAGTGCGATGCCGCCTTTGGCCAGGCGGTATTGCATGCGAATATCCACGCTGGATCGCGCCTTGAGGATTTCGCCATGCAGATGCAGTACCTGACGTGATCCCGCCCGTTCGTGAAGGTCATCGATATTCTGGGTAATCACGCTCACCTGGAAACCGGCCTTCTCCAACCCCGCCAATGCCTTGTGGGCGGCATTGGGCCTGGCGCGGCGAATTTGCTCGCGGCGGGCGTTATAAAAGTCCAATACCCGCTCGGGATCGCGCCGCCAGGCACTGGGTGTCGCGACATCTTCAACCGGGTGTTCGTCCCATAGCCCATCGCTGGCGCGAAAGGTCTTGATACCGCTTTCGGCACTGATGCCGGAGCCGGTAAAGACCACAAGATGCGGTGTCCTGGTCATTAGCCCTCCTCAGTCGGTACCTATCAATATACCAATTCCTCGCCCGCGCCACTGAAGCGTTGCTTGTTGCGATAGGGGTAAACGTCGATCACTCGGCCATCGAGAATCGCCTGCTGGAGCCCTTTCCAGTAGGCGGCTTCGAACAATTCCGGATGAAGTTGATAGAACAACTTGCGCAACTGGATGTTGGCAAACAGGAAGGGACCGAATTCCTCGGGGAAAATATCGTTGGGGCCGACGGAATACCAAGGCTCGTCAGCCAATTCCTGCTCCGGGTACATGGCTTCGGGAATGTGGCGAAAGTTGCATTCGGTGAGGTAACAGATCTCGTCGTAATCATAGAAGATGACCCGTCCGTGGCGCGTCACTCCGAAATTCTTCAACAGCATGTCACCGGGGAATATATTGGCCGCTGCCAGCTGCTTGATGGCATTGCCGTAATCCTTAAGGACCATCGTGGTTTCTTCTTCGTCGCACTGTTCCAAATAAATGTTCAGCGGGATCATCATGCGCTCGGTATAGCAGTGCTTGATGATTACCTTGTCACCCTTGAGGTAAACCGTGGAAGGAGCGACTTCCAGCAAATGTTCCAGGCATTCGGGTGAGAAGTGATCCTTGCGGGCGATGAAGTTGGAAAACTCCTGGGTGTCGGCCATGCGCCCTACCCGGTCGTGGCGTTTGACCAGGCGATACTTCTCGCGCACATTTTCCCGGCTCATGTCTTTGGTGGGATCGAACTTGTCCTTGATGATCTTGAATACCGTGCGGTAAGAAGGAAGCACAAAAACCGCCATCACCATGCCGCGCACACCAGGGGCGATGATGAACTGATCCTCCCGCTTGGCCACCTGATAATTCAACCCCCGGAAAAATTCGGTCTTGCCGTGTTTGAAGAAACCGATGGAGGCATAAAGCTCCCCCTCCGGCTTGCTCGGCATCAATTGCTGGAGATAATCGACGAACTCGCCTGGCACCACCACTTCCACCTGGAAGTAAGCCCGGGTAAAGGAAAAGATGATCGAGACTTCATCCGACTCTATCAATACCGTATCCAGATGCAGCCCGGCACTGGCGCCTTCCTTTTCGCCGAAACCTTCACCATGCAGCACCGGCAGCACTAGCGGCACCTGCTCCCCCCCTCCGCGAATCCGACCCACCAGGTAGGCGCCCTTGTTGCGGTAGAACACACTATTGAGCAGTTCGATCTCGGCATCTTGCGCATCGCGAATCACTGCCGGCAAATGTTCCTGCAGGAAGTCGGTGCCCAGCTGGGTATCACGTTCGATATCGTCGAAAGGATTATCCAGCGGCGCTTCGAGCAAGGCCCATTTCAACGCTTCCTGCCAATTGCCATTGACCGGACGCGAGCGGCACAACTCGATACCCGAGTGATGGGCGGCACTTTCGCGTGAGCTGTAAACGAACATCCAGTCGTTACGGATGTGGCGATGATGAAAGATCGAGCAGAACAGCGAATTGAAGAACGTTTCCGCCAACTCGTAATCCAGCCGCTGGCTGATCAGGTCGGCATAGTGGTTACGCGCTTCGCGCCAATGCTCACAGTGAGAAAGCATCTCGTCGTCATCGAAGCTACGCTTGAGTCGCGCTAAGGTATCCAGCACCTTTTCTTCATATAGGTTGATCCGCTCGGCGGAAGCCTGTTGGGCTTCACGCCAGGCCGCTTCACGAAAACGACGGCTGGCATCGTGGGTGATTTCCTTGAAGCGAGCACGGTATTCATCAAAGCCATGCAGAATGGTGATTGCCAGGCGATAGGCGGGGGTCAATTTCACAGTGAAAACTCCGGCAATTTCGGCTCAGCTTCCCTCATGTGCAAGCCAAAAGCGAGACGACCATGGTGGCGCTCAATGGCTATTCAGTGCCTCGATACAGGCTACTTGGAGGCGAAACGTGCCCGCCCGACGATCGGCAATCAAAAAGCCCAGCTGATGAATACGTGCGGGATCAAGCGTGGGGGCATCGCTCAGCAGACGGCCGCGGCACACGGCCTCGAACGCCTGCCAAGGCAAGTCGATGGTTTCCCAGGCATCCGCTTTCGGTGTAAAACGCGCGCGATAGACACTGCTGTCATCCAGATCATGGCTTTTCAAGCGTAGCTGGTAGGTGCGCCCATCGCCGCTCACCCTGAGACGCACCCCGACAGCCCCTGCCAAGGCCTGCTGTAGCGGTGGATGAGGTGCTCGCCGCACCGAGGCAAAGCCGCCACCATTTTCCAAAGAGAGTTCGCCATGAAATATCCCTTTGCCATTTTCCACCTGGAAATCACTTTGCGAAACACCGCCCATCACATCGTCATTCACCGCCTGCCAATGCGTGGCTTCCGCTGGGTCTTGAAATTCGATTGGTTGCATATCGTCTCCTAATTCGTTGAGATAGCGTTGCACTGATCCAAGGAAATCGAAAGACTCATGGCTAAAGATACTCTCTAGTCACTTTCCTCAAGAGTGCTTATATGTTCAACACGACCGCCTGGAACCGATTGCGTTATAGCTGCTATGCACCACTGTATGACATCGTTGTCGAGCGTGCGTTTCGCCAGGCCCGCCGCCGAGCGCTTGCCCAAGTGGCATGGCAACCTGGCATGCAGGTGCTGCTGGTAGGTGCCGGAACAGGGCTGGATTTGCCCTGGCTGCCCAAGGATATCGAACTGCATGCCACTGACCTTTCCCCGGCCATGGTAAGACGCACACAAGCACGCGCCGATGCCATGGCGCGTGACGTTGAATGTCGCGTGATGGATGCTCAGTCTCTCGATTACCCCGATGAATATTTCGATGTAGTGGTCATGCACCTGATTGTTGCGGTCATGCCGGACCCGGTACAGGGGCTCCAGGAAGCCTACCGCGTCCTTAAACCCGGCGGCCAGCTATGCGTGATGGATAAGTTTCAGGCGGATGACCACCCCGCGGGGGCGGGTCGGCGAGCACTCAACGCCCTAACCTCCGCCTTGGCCACAGACATTACCCGCCAGGCCCAGCCACTTCTGGAAGACGCCGGGTTTATTATTCACGCAGATCAACCGGTCATGATGGGAACACTGTTCCGCGCTTTGCTGGCTTACAAGCCATCCTAGGTGTTGGGTCCCGAAGAGTAACGGCCTACGTTATGAATCATTACCGGAGGAGGTCGGTATCCAGCAAAGTCGGGTTGCCGATGCGATAAGTACCCCAGGTGGGATGACACCGAACGCTCAAGCCGCGACAATGGCGCCTCGTTTTTTTCGTCGGGGAGCGGTATGCCACCACTGAGAATTGTGTATCAGGATGAATGCCTGGTTGCCGTACACAAGCCCTCCGGCTTGCTGGTGCACCGCACGGTGCTCGCTCGCGGAGAAACCGAGTTTCTTCTCCAGCAGTTACGCGACCAGCTGCAACGGCGTGTCTATCCCATGCATCGCCTTGACCGGCCGACCTCCGGCCTCATCGTGTTCGGCTTAACCCCCGAGGTGGCGCGCGCCCTGTCGGAAAGCTTCACCGAGCGTCAGGTGGAAAAACGTTACCTGGCGGTGGTGCGCGGCATGGCGCCGGAGCAGGATCGTCTGGATTATCCGCTGCGCGAGGAAGATGGTAGCCGTCCCAAGGCGCAGATGCCCCCCATGCCAGCGATGACCGATATTCGCCGTCTGGATAGCGTCGAATTGCCGGTGCGAGTGGACCGTTACCCCCAAGCGCGTTATTCCCTGGTGGAAGCACGCCCCCTGACCGGCCGCCGCCATCAGATTCGCCGCCACCTTTCGCAACGCGGCTATCCGATTATCGGCGATGCCAAGCACGGCAAGGGGAACCACAACCGTTTCTTTGCCGAACAGCTCAAGGCCCCCCGTTTGTTGTTAGCCGCCACTGGCCTGGCATTTGACCACCCGGTGCTCGCCAAGCGCGTCATGCTGAGCTGCGCCCTGGATGACACCATGACCCAGCTTTTCCAGCATTTCGGCTGGGCTGGTCATCTCCCGCTGGATAGTGTTCGCACACCGCCGCTCGAGCCTCCCAAGGTGCTTTCCAACGCCAGTGCCATCTAACGCCAATGCTATCGCCAGTACTTTCTAACGCCAGAACTCTTCCAACCCCTGATGATTTCCGCGAGACGCGCTGCCATGTCTGATGTGAATTCCGATGATTATGCTTTTCGCTTTGGTGGCATTCGTCGCCTGTACGGGGCGCGGGCCTTCGAACGCTTACGCCACGCTCATGTCGTGGTGGTGGGCGTTGGCGGCGTGGGTAGCTGGACGGTGGAGGCGCTGGCACGCTCGGGCATCGGCAAACTGACGCTGATCGATCTCGACGATGTCTGCGTTTCCAATATCAACCGGCAACTCCACGCCCTGGACGGCACCATCGGCCGCCCCAAGGTCGAGGTACTGGCTGAGCGTTGCCGCTTGATTCAGCCGGGAATCGACGTGGTCGCCGATGCGGCTTTCGTCACTCCCACCAACCTTGCCGAGCGTATTCCCGAAAACGCCGACCATGTGGTCGATGCGATCGATAGCGTTATCGCCAAGGCAGCGTTGATCGCCTGGTGCAAGCGGCGCAAACTGCCGATTACCGTTACCGGTGCCGCCGGTGGACAAACCGACCCCACGCGCATTCGCATAGCCGACCTGACGCGTACCGAACACGATCCTCTGCTGGCCAAGGTACGTTCTCGGCTGCGCCGCGATTACGGCTTTTCGCGCAACCCCAAGCGGCGCTTCTCCGTGGAGTGCGTCTACTCGGATGAACAACTGATTTACCCGGGAAATGACGGCGAAGTTTGCCTGCAAAAGCCCGGCACCGGCGAGGTCACCCGGCTGGATTGTGCCGAAGGGTTTGGCGCGGCGACGTTTTTGACCGGCAGCTTCGGCTTCACTGCCGCTTCGCGCGTTCTGGCACGGCTTGCTCAAAAAGCGCAGGCCCTCTCCCCTCTTGAGTCACAGGAAAGCAGCCCATGAAAGCTACCGTTCAATACCCGGTGCCCGGCATCTACCGGCACTACAAGGGTAATCTTTATGAAGTGATAGGCAGCGCACAGCATAGCGAAACCGGGGAAACCCTAGTCGTTTACCGGGCGTTATATGGCGAATATGGCCTTTGGGTGCGGCCTCTTGAGATGTTCATGCAAAGCGCGGAAGTTCAAGGGGAACCAGTCGCCCGCTTTGCCCTGGAAAAACCTTTTCTGAAAGGTTGACTGCCAAGCGGTGTTATAAAAAAGGCAGCCAAATTGGCTGCCTTTGATCAGTTGCCGCGACGATGGATTATTCGTCGCCGGCGGTCTGCATCTGGGTCTGGAGATAGTTCTGAAGGCCGACCTTATCGATCAAGCCCAGCTCGGTTTCGATGTGGTCGATGTGGTCTTCTTCATCGGCCAGAATATCGCGGAAGATGTCACGCGTGACATAGTCCTTGACCTGTTCGCAGTAGGTGATGGCTTCGATGTAATCATTGCGGCCGTCATGCTCGATCTTGAGATCGCTTTCCAGCATTTCCTTGACGTTTTCCCCAATGTGGAGCTTGCCGAGATCCTGGAGATTGGGCATCCCTTCAAGAAACAAGATGCGCTCGATCAGCTTATCCGCATGGTTCATTTCTTCAATGGATTCTTCATATTCCCACTTGGCCAGTGCTTTCAGACCCCAGTCCTTGTACATCTTGGCATGCAGAAAATATTGGTTGATGGCAACCAGCTCGTTTCCCAACGCTGTGTTGAGATAAGCAATAACCTTCGGATCACCTTTCATAATGGCACCTCACGTTGCGCTATTGCAGGGATGGATTGCCTTTGCCGGCGAAGCCCATTACGCAATAGAAAAATTTATGGAGAGATCGAGTATAAGCCAATATGGCCCACTCTCCCAGCGTGAGGAAAACTATAGACAATTGAGAGAAAAATCAAATTAAATCATAAGGTTGTTAATGTTAATCCAAGTGAAAATGATTAACATCACACGGCGTAAGCGAGTCCCATATCGGCCTGTTGCATTTCCGACTTGATCGCTTCACGGGTCACGCTCTTGGCTACACAGGCGCATTTACCACACTGGGTGGCACACCCCGTGGTTTCACGCACTTCGCGCCAACTGCGGGCCCCATCGCTGACATGGCGACGAATCTGGTGGTCGGTTACGCCCTTGCACACGCATACATACATGTGGTTCACCTCACAAAAGACATTAAGGTGAATGTAAATGATTCGCATGCATCTTTGCAAGTGGGATTGTATTTTTTTTATCGTCCGGATAAAGCGCCCCAATCCAAGATATTGCGTATGTGCTGGCCGTCACTGCTTTTTTGGTTTTCCTTATTCTTTGGGCTCATTTGTTGCGTTTGGGCAATACCACCGTGCGTGTGCCGGAAACGATGTCCGGCCAGCTGCGTCGCTCACCATCGAACAGCACCCACCAATAGCCCAGGCCCAGGGCCGCCAACGATACCCAGGCAGTCAGGCAACGAATGAGGCTTTGCATCACACTGATTGAAAAGCCATCGGGGGTCTGGACGCGTAACCGCCAGGCCTGCATGCCCAGCGTCATGCCGCCACGCGTCCATGAATAGGTAAAAAACGCCATCGCGGAAAGCACCAGCAACAGGCGCAAGCTAGCTACCTGAAAAGGCCCTTGGCCCACCTGCTCCGCCTCCAACCCCAGCACGAAGCGGACAAAGACCACATGGGCCACGGTCACCACAAACCAGATGCCCGCCACCAGAAAGCCGTCGTAGAGCATGGCGCCCAAGCGTCGTGCCAGCCCGGCAGGCCATACGCTGTCCAGCTGTGAAAATCGTCGTTGCATCATTAACATCACACCATCAAGAGAGTTGCGCGCCGCTACCCATTGCGGCGCAGTAAATACAAGCCGACCAGCGCAACGCTCAGGGTAGGCACCAGTACCGCCCAGACGGGTGAAAAACCGAAAATCGTCGATGCCGGCGCCAACAGATCCTGGGTGTATTTAAACACCAGGCCCGTCACTACGCCGTAAAAGACCCGCGTGCCCGCCGCCACAGTGCGCAGCGGGCCGAACACGAATGAAGCGGCGATCAACACCAGCGAGGCCATGGTTAACGGCATCAACATTTTCTGCCAGAAATGCAAAAGCGGCTGGTCGGCCTGTAAGCCCTGGGCCTGCAAAAATTGCGCGTAAGCCCAGAGTTCGCTGGGCGCCTGGCTTTCGATGTTGCGCAGCAGGCGTTCAAGTTGCATGGGTGTGAAAGCGGTATCCCAGTCTATTCTGGCATGCTGTTCAGACTGGGTTCGGGTATCGGAAAGCTGAGTGATCGAGACATTTTCCAGCGTCCAGCGACCTTGCTCCCATACGCCACGTTCCGCATACAAGGTCTCGGTCAAGCGTTGGCCTTCGAAACGGTAACGCGTCAGGTCGAGCACCACGTTATCGGCACGAATCGCGCCAAAACGATAAACGCTGTCGCCTTCGAGCTGCCAGCCGCTCCGGCTGACCAATAACGCCCCTTCTCCCTGGCGCTTTTCTAGCCGCCAGGCTTCGGCGAACTGTTCGGTGCGGGGACTTACGTATTCTGCCACCAGCAAGACCACGACCACCACCAGCAGCACCGGCTTCATCACGCCCCACAAGATACGGGTCAGGGAGCGCCCGGCGACGCGCATCACGGTCAGTTCATTGCTTGAGGCCATTCCCCCCAGGCCGATCAAGGCGCCGATCAACACCGCCACCGGCGCATACTGATAAAAGCGCCAGGGCATGCGCATGAACAGATACAGCAGCACGTCGAATGCACTGTAACCCGCCTCGACATGGCCGAGGTCGCCGATGTAGGCAATCGTCAGGTCCAGCCCCAGCAGGACTATCTGCACGACGATGATCGCCACCAGCACATTACGGGCGATATAGCGATCAAGCCGGTCAGCTATTGTCAGCATCAGCGCATCCCCTTGCGTTGCGAGTGCCACAGCAGCCCAAGGCCGACCAGCAGAAATACTGCATGTACAGGCCAGACGCCCGCCGCTATGGGCCAGGCACCGCTACCCACGGCATCCACCACCGCCAACAGCAAGCTCAAATAGGCGACATACAGAAATACCGCGGGTAATAACTTGGCGAAGCGTCCTTGGCGTGGGTTGACCCGAGACAGAGGTTGAGCGATCAATGCCAGCACAAAGACCATCAACGGCAAACCGGCTCGCCATTGCCATTGCGCCTGGGCACGCGGGTTGTCGTCATGCCATAGTTCCACCGTGGTGGCGTATTCCAACGAGTCCAGCTCGCGCCGGTCACGGCTCAGCCCCAGGCGCAGGGTATACCGTTCGAATGCCAAGTACTCGGCTTCCTGTCTTCCGGGCGTGACGCCGTAACGCTCGCCCTCCTCCAGCACCAGAAAGCGGCTGCCGGTTTGCGGGCTGGTTTCCTGGTAACCACGTTGGGCACGGGTAACATAGTTGTGAACGAAGTTGTCTCCGCGCCGCCCCTGTTGATGCACGAACACGTCCTGCATGAGCGTGCCGTCGTCACTGAAACTGCCGATGTAAGCGGTACGCCCGCCCCCGAAATCCTGGAAGCGCCCGGGGGAGAGTAACGAGACATCCAGGCGGCTACGTTGCTCTTCCAGTGTCGCCGCATTATGCAAGGCCCCGGCCGGAGTTAGCCACAGGCTGCATAGGCCTACCAGAACCGCTACCACCGCTGCCGGCAATAACGTGACTCGCAGCAGCCGGGAAGGGCTGATGCCACAGGCCACCATCACGGTGATTTCGCTGTTCATGTAAAGCTGCCCGTAGGCCAGCAGAATGCCGAGGAAAAACGCCAACGGCAGGATCAGTTCGAGAAACCCCGGGAGGTGAAACAGCATCAGGTTGCCGAGTATTGTCACCGGGATATCGCCTTCCGCCGCACTACCGAAATAGCGGATAAAACGGCTACCCATGATGACCAGCAACAGAATACCTGTCACTGCCGCCATGGTCAGCAGGACTTCACGAGTCAGGTAACGAAATAAAATCAACGCACTCTCCGGCTTGTCGTGCAGGATGCCATGCAATACAAGCATGCCTTGGGTACACTGAGGCTATGCGGCAAGGCGTATCGCCGAACCGACATTATCCTGAATCCCTCGATGCTTGTCTTGTTGGAGACGTCATGGAATTTTCCGTTCAGACAGCCAATCCGGCCAAAGCCGAAACTGCCTGTTTAGTGGTACCGGTATTCAAGGACAGTGAATTGCTGCCCGCTGTCGCCAAGCTGGATGATGCCAGCGAACGGCTGATCGGCCAGCTGCTTGAGCGCGGCGACTTCGACGCCGCCTTGGGTAATGTACAGATGATTCCCTTCGCCCCGGGTCTTGGCGCAGAGCGCCTGATGCTGGTAGGGCTGGGCAAGCGCGACAAGTGTCAGGAAGCCGCCTTTATCAAGGCATTGGACAGTGCCTTCAGCGCTCTGGTCAAGCTTCCTCTGGATGATATCACCATCGCCTTTACCGACGTGCCGGTGGAAAACCGCGATTGTGCCTGGAAAGCACGCATGGTGCTTGAAGCGAGCCAACGCGGCATTTACCGGTTTGACCATTTCAAGTCCGACCCGGCCCCAGCGCCTTCGCTCAAGCACATTACCCTGGTCGTCAGCGAATCCGCTAACACCGAGGCCGCTCAGGCAGGCGCCCGAATAGGCAATGCCATCGGTGAAGGCGCCAGCCTGGCCCGTACCCTCGGCAACCTGCCGGGCAATGTCTGCACGCCAAGCTATCTGGCCGAACAAGCTCAGGAACTCGGCAAGAGCGCCAAGGGTGACTTGGAAGTCGAGATTCTCGACGAGGAAGCGTTGGAAGCGCTCGGCGCAAACTCCCTGCTTTCCGTAGGCCGGGGAAGCGCCGAGCCGACACGCCTGATCGTGATGAAGTATTTCGGCGCCGATGACAGCGAAGAGGCGCCGCATGTGCTGGTGGGCAAGGGTATTACCTTCGACAGCGGGGGCATTTCGCTCAAGCCCGGCGAAGGTATGGACGAAATGAAATTCGACATGTGCGGTGCCGCCAGCGTGCTGGGTACCACCAAGGCAATCCTCGGCATCAAGCCCAAGCTCAACCTGGTGTTCGTCGTGGCTGCCGCGGAAAACATGCCTGACGGCCACGCCACCAAGCCCGGCGATATCATCACCACACTGAAAGGCTTGACCGTCGAAGTGCTCAACACCGATGCCGAAGGCCGTCTGGTCCTGTGTGACGCCCTGACCTATACCGAACGTTTCAAGCCGGCAAGTGTCGTGGATATCGCCACGCTCACCGGCGCTGCCATCATCGCGCTCGGCCATCATGCCACCGGGCTTCTGTCCAATGATGATGACCTGGCGCTGGATCTTCTGGATGCCGGGGAAACCGCCTGGGATCGTGCCTGGCACTTGCCGCTGTGGGACGAATACCAGCAGCAACTGGAGTCCAATTTCGCCGACCTGGCCAATATCGGTGGACGCCCGGCGGGTACCATTACCGCCGCCTGCTTCCTGTCGCGCTTTGCCGATAGCTTCCCCTGGGCTCATCTGGATATTGCCGGCACCGCCTGGCACTCCGGCAAACAAAAGGGAGCGACGGGACGTCCCGTCGGGCTGTTGACTCAGTACCTGATGGACCGGGAAAACGATGTACAGGTAGAAAATAGTGGCACCTGATCCACTAGAGGTTGCCTTTCGGCACCGCAACCTTTAAAACCTGCGTAATTAAACAAACACCGAAGATTATCCTTCGGTGTTCCCGGATTCCATAATAAAACGCCCAAGGGCGTTTGATTACAGCGGAGATTATCAGTCGTGTCCACTCGCTTTGATCCCTTGCCGTCGACTCAACCCACGGCAGACCACATTCGTGACAATATTCTCGAAAATCCAGGCTTCGGCCGTTATTTCACCGACCATATGGCCCACGTTCGCTGGACGGTGGATAACGGTTGGCACGGCCATGAAGTACGGCCTTACGGCCCGCTGACCCTTGACCCAGCTGCCGCCGTGCTGCATTACGGCCAGGAAATTTTCGAAGGCGTCAAGGCGTATCGCCATGCTGACGGTTCGGTGTGGACCTTCCGCCCGGAAAAGAATGCCGAGCGCTTTCGCCGCAGCGCCCGCCGCCTGGCACTGCCGGAGCTTTCCGATGACGACTTTATCGGCTCCCTGAAAGCGCTGCTGGCCCAAGATCACGCCTGGGTGCCCACGCCGTCCAGTGACGCCGACGAATGCAGCCTTTATCTGCGCCCCTTCATGATCGCCAGCGAGAAATTTCTCGGGGTACGCCCAGCGCATGAAGTGGATTATTACGTGATCGCCTCACCGGCAGCAGCCTACTTCAAGGGCGGCATTGAACCGGTATCGATCTGGTTGTCGACCAACTACAACCGGGCAGCACCCGGCGGCACCGGTTTTGCCAAGTGCGGCGGCAACTACGCCGCTTCGTTGGCGGCACAGAAAGAAGCCGAAGCCCACGGCTGTGGCCAGGTAGCCTTTCTGGATGCCACGGAAAACAAATGGGTGGAGGAACTCGGCGGCATGAACCTGTTCTTCGTCTTCAAGGACGGTCGCATCGTCACGCCCAAGCTCACCGGCACCATTCTTGAAGGGGTGACCCGTGATTCCGTCCTGACCTTGGCCAAGGATGAAGGCCTGACTCCGGAAGAACGCCATATCAGCATCGATGAGTGGCGTAACGGCGCGGCATCCGGCGAAATCACGGAAATATTTGCCTGCGGTACCGCGGCGGTGATCACACCGGTGGGCGAACTGGTGGGTGAAAACGAACGCATTCGTCTGACTGCCGGCGGTGACAATGATATCGCCAAGCGCCTGCGTACCAAGCTGCTCGACCTGCAGTACGGGCGCAGCGAAGACACCCGCGGCTGGCTAACCCAACTGATCTAACGCTTCATTGAGGCGATGACAGTGGCATCGCCGCCTGCGGGCGGCGACATTTATTTTCCAAGCTCCTCTACCAGGACAGCTCATGCCAAGCCAGCGCCCATGACCCGTATCGACTTCTACATCCTGCCCGACACGACCCTTGAGGCACGCCTGACCTTTGCATGCCGTCTGGCCGAAACCATCCATGGCAAAGGTTACCGCCTGCATCTGCATTGCGCAGACCGCAGCATGGCCGAACAGCTCGATAACATGCTATGGACGTTTCGCCCGGACGCCTACCTTCCCCATGCGGTACTCGAAAGCGACATGGCCGGGAGCGTCCCCGTGACACTCGGCTGGGCATCACTGCCCACCCCCACCAAACCCACGGCGCTGCTTAACTTGCATCCGGAAATTCCCGAAGGCGTTAGTAATTACGCGCGTGTTGCGGAAATCATCAACCAGCACCAGGAAGTATTGCTCACCAAGCGTGCCTGCTGGCAACGTTACAAGCAGCTCGGCCATGAGGTTGTTCCCCATCAGCTGAAGTCTTGAGTCCTTACCTTCAGGCAAAAGCTGAATGATTGACTATAGTTAGGAAAACACCTGACCCAAGTGATTCAACAGACGCCAATCGGCGCTGACACCTGTAAGGAGACTGCTATTATGGTTAGACATATTGCCGGCGTATATGAATCGGTCGATCAAGCGCTAGGTGCTCTGCGCGACCTGGTTTCTTGGGGTATTCCTAGCGAAAAGGTTCATCTTATCGGTCAGGAAAAGAAGACTCATGAGCTTCATGCTGGATTGATGGGCAAGGAATTGACGCTGGATGAGGTTCCCGAAGCCGTCATCAACGAGAATGAATCCACCGATACCTACCAGAAGTGGAAACAGCATATCGACCAGGGCCGCACCTTGGTGATTGCATCCATCAATGACGACATTGCAGGCAATGTCATCGAAAAGATGAAAGGCCATCAGCCTCTCGAAGTCAGCTGAAAGCTGAATGCCGCCTGATTCATCTACAAGCCTGGCAGGTTCTATCTGCCGGGCTTTATGTTTTCGAAGATAGCTATTTCGAAGGCCCTGTTTTCGAAGGACTTAGTGTTTCTCGAAAGTGGCGAAGGGTAGACTGGTGAGACCTACCCGCTTCAAGGCATCACTCCATGCATGTTTCTTTGTTCGCGCGCCGTCCTCTTGCCACCATCGTCATTGCGCAACTTTTCGGTACTTCATTGTGGTTCAGCGTCAATGGTGTGGGGTTGGCCTTGAGCGAGGCCGTCGGCTTGACCGAACGGGGCCTGGGGCTGCTTACCATCGCCGTCCAGGCGGGTTTCATCAGCGGTACCTTGATGATCGCCACTACCGGGTTTGCCGACAGAATACACGCCAGCCGGTTGTTCGCCTGTTCCGCCGTGGCCGGTGCCTTATGCAATGCCGCTTTCATCGGTATGGCCGAATCGCTTTCTCTTGCGGTGGTTGCGCGATTTTTTACCGGCCTGTGCCTGGCCGGCATTTATCCCTTGGGCATGAAACTGGTGGTCAGCTGGACCCCCAGCCACGCCGGAGCGGCACTCGGCTGGCTGGTGGGCATGTTGACCCTGGGCACCGCTTCACCTCACTTGTTGCGCGGTCTCACCCTGGCACTACCCTGGCAGTGGCCGCTGCTGTTGGCCTCTCTTCTGGCATTGATTGCCGCCGTGTTGATCTTTCGCCTTGGCGATGGCCCACACCTTCCCGGTCCCGCCAAGGGAGGACGCCCCTGGGTGGGGCTTGCAGCGTTTCGAGTCAACAATTTTCGCGCTACGGCCTTGGGTTATTTCGGCCATTGCTGGGAACTGTATGCCTTCTGGGCGCTGGTGCCTTACCTGGTCAGTCGTGAAGTCGCACGGTTAGGCTGGAACACTTCCTGGCTGCCCTGGCTTGCGTTTCTGGTGATCGCGCTTGGCCTTCCCGGCTGTGTCGGCGGCGGCTGGCTGAGCCGTCGCATGGGCAGTGACCGCGTGGCCGTCAGTGCCCTAGCGGTTTCCGGCACTCTATGTCTGACCTACCCCTTCCTCGGCGGCTCTTCGCCCCTGCTGTTGCTTGGGCTATTGGCCATTTGGGGGCTTTGTGTGATTGCCGACTCCCCCCAGTTTTCTGCTTTGGCCTCTATCACCGCGCCCCGTGAGCGCCTAGGGGCGGCGCTGGCGATCATGAATGCCATCGGTTTTGCCCTGACCATTCCCGCCATTGCCCTCACCACCACGCTCTGGTCAAGCCAGCAACTGACGGTTCTGTGGTGGCTGTTTCCCGGTCCAGTGCTGGGACTGATCGCCATGCGCTTTTACAATTCCAATCGCATAATCGAAATCTCAAGCACTTGATTGACGATTAAGTTTACTTTGGCTCATCGGCACTCCTGTTACTTACTACATACCTAAGCCCCTGTTGGGCTTTGCCACCTGACGCCGCCACCTCTCACGCGCTATACTTGGCGCCATTTTTCGGAACGTTTCCGCCCATTCGATTCGATGCTCCGTTGGCGCGGGGTATCTTTGTTGCGAGCCGCTATTCATGGAAAAGACCTACCAACCCGAACAGATCGAAACCCGCTGGTACGAACGCTGGGAAGCCGATGGCCGCTTCGCGCCCAGCGGCGAAGGTGAACCTTTCTCGATCATGATTCCGCCGCCCAACGTTACCGGCAGCCTGCACATGGGCCATGCGTTCCAGGACACCATCATGGATACGCTGACGCGCTGGAAGCGCATGCAGGGGCGCAACACCCTGTGGCAGGTAGGTACCGACCATGCGGGCATCGCCACGCAAATGTTGGTGGAACGCAAGGTGGCCGCCGAAGAAGGCAAGACCCGCCATGACCTGGGGCGCGAGGCATTCATCGACAAAGTATGGGAATGGAAGCACGAATCGGGCGACCATATCACCCGCCAACTGCGCCGCATGGGCGCCAGTGTCGACTGGTCCCGCGAACGCTTCACCATGGACGAAGGCTTTTACAAGGCGGTTCAGGAAGTCTTCGTGCGTCTTCACGAAGAAGGCCTGATCTATCGCGGCAAGCGTCTGGTTAACTGGGATCCCACCCTGCATACCGCGATTTCCGATCTGGAAGTCGAAAACCGTGACCAGCAGGGTAGCTTCTGGCACTTCCGCTATCCCTTGGCCGACGGCGTCACCACCGACGATGGCAAAGACTATCTGGTGGTCGCCACCACCCGTCCGGAAACCCTGCTGGGCGATACCGGCGTGGCGGTCAACCCGGCGGACCCGCGTTACGCCTCGCTGGTGGGCAAGTTCATCGAACTGCCTTTGGTCGGCCGCCGGATTCCCATTGTGGCCGACGAACACGCCGACATGGAAAAAGGCTCGGGTTGCGTGAAGATCACTCCCGCGCATGACTTCAATGACTACGAGGTCGGCAAGCGCCAGGATCACATGCTGATCAACGTCTTCTCCAAGGATGCGGCGATTCTCGAGCGAGCCGAGGTTTACAACTTCAAGGGCCAGCCGCAACCGGACGCCGACCCCACCCTGCCCGCCATGTACGCAGGTCTTGACCGCTTTGAAGCACGCAAGCAGATCGTCGCCGACATGGACGCACTCGGCCTGCTGGAGCAAGTGGAAGCGGTCAACAATACCCTGCCCTATGGCGACCGCAGCGGCGACGTCATCGAGCCGCTGCTTACCGACCAATGGTTCGTGGCCGTCGAGAGCCTGGCCAAACCGGCCATTGAGGCAGTGGAAAACGGCGACATTCAGTTCGTGCCCAAGAACTACGAGAACATGTACTTCGCCTGGATGCGCGACCTTCAGGATTGGTGTATTTCGCGCCAGCTGTGGTGGGGACATCGCATTCCCGCCTGGTACGACGCCGAGGGCAATATATTTGTTGCCCGCACCGAGCAAGAGGCTCGCGAGAAGCACGGTCTTGGCGTCGACGTGACGCTTACCCAGGATGAAGATGTGCTGGATACCTGGTTCAGCTCGGGCCTCTGGACCTTCGGCACTTTAGGTTGGCCGGAGAAGACCCCAGAACTGAACACCTTCCATCCTTCGAGTGTGCTGGTCACGGGTTTCGACATCATCTTCTTCTGGGTGGCGCGCATGATCATGATGACCCTGAAGTTCATGGACGAAGTGCCGTTCAAGACCGTCTATGTGCATGGCCTGGTGCGTGATGCCCAAGGTCAGAAGATGTCCAAGTCCAAGGGTAACGTGATCGACCCCATCGACTTGATCGACGGTATCGAGATTGAAACGCTGGTCGAAAAACGCACCGGCAACATGATGCAGCCGCAGAAAGCCAAGGCGATCGCCAAGGTCACTCGCCAGGAGTTCGACGGCGGCATCGAAGCCCACGGCACCGATGCGCTGCGCTTCACCTTCCTTTCCCAGGCCACCACCGGCCGTGACATCAAGTTCGACATGAGCCGCCTGGATGGCTACCGCAACTTCTGCAACAAGCTGTGGAACGCCTCACGCTACGTGCTGATGAATGCCGAAGGCGAAGATTGCGGTGCTGAACTTGATAACGACAAGAGCGGTGAAGTCGAACTTTCCCTGGCCGACCGCTGGATCATTTCCCAGCTGCAGAAAACCGAGGCCCAAGTAACCAAGGCAATGGAGGAGTACCGCTTCGACCACGCCTCCCAGGCGCTCTACGACTTCGTCTGGAACGAGTACTGCGACTGGTATCTGGAGCTTTCCAAGCCGGTGCTGTGGGATGCAGAGGCCAGTGACGCCGCCAAAAGAGGAACACGCCGCACATTAGTACGTGTATTGGAAGCCATTCTGCGCCTGGCCCATCCGATGATGCCGTATATTTCCGAAGAAATCTGGCAGCGCGTGGCGCCCATGGCTGGTACCTTCAAAGGCGAAAATGACTCGATCATGGTCCAGCCCTGGCCGCAGGCCGAACAGGCCAAGATCGATGAACAGGCCAGTCGGGACATTGAATGGCTCAAGGGCGTGATCATCGCAGTGCGCAACATTCGTGCCGAAATGAACATCGCCCCCGGCAAGCCGTTGGATGTGATGTTGACCAAGGGAAGACCCGAAGATCAGTCACGGCTCGAGAGCAACCGTATGTTCCTGTCCAAGCTCGCCAAGCTGGAAAGTGTGACCTGGCTTGCCAACCCGGATGACGCTCCGCTTTGCGCCACCCAGCTGGTGGGTGAGATGGAAGTCTTGGTGCCCATGGCCGACCTGATCGACAAGGACGTTGAGCTCAAACGTCTGGTCAAGGAAATCGACAAGCAGGACAAGTTGATTGGTGGCATTGAAAAGAAACTAGGTAACGAAGCCTTTCTTGCCAAGGCCCCGGAAGCGGTAGTGGAAAAGGAGCGTGGCAAGCTCAAGGACTTCCAGGCTGCCCGTAAGCTACTGTTGGAGCAGCACGAAAAGATCCAGGCGTTGTAAAGCCAGCAGCAGCCTTGTCCTTGCATTTACGCTCGCACCCTTGGTGCGGGCGTATTGGTCTGGATGGACCCATATCGCTGAACCGCTAGGCCTCCTTCCCTCTTGCCTGCGTATAGTCCATTTAAAAACAGCAAATTAACTACGCCATGCTCGGCATGTAGTGGGTTTCTTCCAAGCATAACGGTTGATTTTTCTTTCTTTTGCTTGGAAGCCCCTCCCTCTTTTACTACGTTAATGGAGCAGGGTTCAGCTTAGCTGCTTTACCTTGAGCTACTTGGCCTATTTCGCAATGCATTGCATAAGCATAGGATTAATTAACCAAAACGAGGTTAATTTATTCAGGAGTTTATTCTGCTCAAGGAGCATAGAGGGATGAAACGCAATGTATTTATCATCGCCTTGCAAGAGCAGCAGAGCAAGGTGATTCCTGAATGCCTGCCTGCCTTCTGCAGCGTTAACCCTGTTGCGAACCACCCCTTTACCCAGGTCACCCTAGACTACCCTTTCTGGTTAAAACCCATCAAAGCCTTCTCGTCACAGCTGGATTTCAAGATAGAAAAAAAGCAACAATTCGACGAAACGTTAAAGCCCATACATGATCATATTCATCATTTCGGTGACCCCTTTAATGAAGCCCTTGACAAGAAAGGCACCCGACTTAGCGTGCTCATTAATCAAAATGCCTTTTGTTATCAGTTAGGCACATTATTTGTCCCTGCAGAAAGCCATGAACAACTTCATGAGCGCTATATGGCTTGTCTGGATGCACTTGAGTTCAAGATCGACCCCATTCATCAATGAATCCCGAGGAGGCATAATGAAGATTGTTTCTTCCTATCCCTATAAGACGGAAATCATAGAAAACGTCTTTATCCCCATGCGGGATGGCGCACAGCTCGCTGCACGCATATGGTTGCCGGAAAACGCCCAGGCTGAACCATTACCGGCGATAATGGAATATATCCCCTACCGTAAGCGGGACGTTACCCGAGCTCGGGATGCCACTAACCATAGCTATATGGCAGGCCATGGCTATGTATGCGTCAGGGTGGATCTTCGTGGCAGTGGCGACTCGGACGGCATCGTCACGGATGAATATACCTTGCAGGAAAGAGAGGACGGGGTGGATGCGATCGCCTGGCTCGCCAAGCAGCCTTGGTGCAACGGAAATGTCGGGATGATGGGCATTTCCTGGGGCGGCTTCAATAGCCTGCAAGTAGCGGCGAAGCAACCACCCGAGTTAAAAGCGATTATCAGTATCTGCTCCAGCGACGATCTATATGCGGATAACATGCATTACATGGGAGGCTGTCTTCTCGGCGATAACTTATCCGAAGCGACGGTCATGTTCGCTTTCAACTCTCTCCCACCCGACCCGCATATCGTCGGAGACCGGTGGCGCGACATGTGGTTCGAGCGGATGGAATCCAGCGGTTTATGGCTTGAATCCTGGCTGAAAAATCAGCGGCGTAATGATTATTGGTCGAGCGCCTCCCTTTGTGAGCATTACGATGCCATTCAATGCCCGGTATATGCCATTGGTGGCTGGGCCGACGGCTTCACCAATACCGTCTTGCGCTTGCTTGAACACCTGGAAGTGCCCCGCAAAGGGCTTATTGGCCCTTGGGGACACAAATACCCTCACCAAGGAATACCCGGTCCGGCTATTGGTTTTCTCCAGGAAGCGTTGAGATGGTGGGACTATTGGCTGAAGGGAAAAGAGAACGGCATCATGGAGGAGCCACCGCTACGTGCCTGGCTGCAGGATAGTATTCCTCCCGATACGTCATATGAAGAACGTCCAGGCAGGTGGATTAGTGAGCCCGGCTGGCCCTCGACTAATATTCACGAGACGAACTACACCTTGGGGGACGCTACCCTGACACGCTGTGAAAGCCACGTCGCCCTTGGAAAAGAAGGTCCACAAGAAAAAATACTGACGGTGCAATCCCCATTGAGCGTAGGACAATTTGCCGGAAAATGGTGTTCTTATGCTGCTACCCCTGATTTACCGGGCGATCAGCGGGAAGAAGATGGGGGGGCGCTTGTCTTTACTAGCGCACCTCTTGAAGAACCCCTCGAAATATTCGGTATGCCATCGCTGACGCTGGAACTTTCCGCGGACAAACCTCAAGGTATGGTGGCGGTTCGTCTTTCCGATGTCGCGCCTAGCGGAACAGCCACCCGCGTCACCTATGGGCTGCTCAATTTATCGCACCGTGACAGCGACTCCGACCCTCAACCGATGACACCGCATCACCGCTATCGCGTCAACGTTTCCTTGAATGGAATAGCCCAACGCTTCCCGGTCGGTCATCAACTAAGAGTGTCGGTCTCCACCTCTTATTGGCCCTTGGCATGGCTTCCTCCCGAACAGGTCAAACTTAACATCTATCCCGAAAGCAGCACCTTAACGTTACCCATACGGCCTCCAAGAAAAGAGGACGAATCCTTGGTGGAATTCGCTGAACCAGAAGGTGGGCAGCCGATTTCCACCACGACTCTGCAATCGAGCGAGCATAACTGGTTGTTCCATCGTGACCTTGCTGAAAAAACGTCCACTTTGGAAGTGGTCAATGACCAGGGTAATTTTCGTATCGATGATATAGGCACGGAAATTCATCGTAGCACCCGCGAATGGTACTCCACAGAGGACGAAAACTTCAGCTCAGCGCGGGGTGAAACCTATACAGAGAGAGTCTTTTGGCGTGAAGATTGGAATGCGGAAGTCTATACCCGTACGATATTAAGCTGTACGAGCGAAAATTTTTATATTCATGCCCAACTTGATGCTTATGAAGACGATTATAGGGTTTTTTCTAAAAACTGGGAGAAAGTAATTCCCCGTGACAACATCTAGAAAACGACAACAGCAGAAGGGGTAGCCCTAAGAAAGCTGTCAGAGAAAACATACTCTCTGACAGCTGCGTCTACCCTGATACTCCTCTGATCTCTCGCTTTCCTTAGCGAGCATCTTCCTTGAATTATCATTCCTTTACTCTGCAACCCCATCCTGGGATTTTATTCCTTTATTACCGAGCTTCCTAGACGGCTTGCCCTCCTTGGCACCATGTTTTGATCAAACACATCTAGACTAGAGCCTATCCTTTACCAATCTTTTCGCTTCTTGTGCGATATTGGCATAATCCTTTGCCACCTTGGTAAAGAACTCGTGATTTTCCTGATCAGACTCTATTTGTGCATCAGAGGCATACTGTTCGCTAAGTTCCGCCCCTTGCAAGGCATGATATAGCGTACTGATCAAATCGAAATCTTTGTCTTTTACAGGACTGGCCATGCATTACCTCCTCTGTAAGATACGAGACGTCAAGCAGACAATATCAGTGCTGTCCGCCGCTCTTCTGGCCGCCTTTTTTACCTGCTTCAGAAGCCTTTACGGGGTCATTGGCGAAGTTGCCACCGCTATGCTGACCACCTTTCTTACCCGCTTCGGAAGCCTTTTCAGGGTCATTGGCGAAATTGCCGCCGCTATGCTGACCACCTTTCTGGCCTGCTTCAGAAGCTTTCTCGGGATCATTGGCGAAATTGCCAGGATTGTTTTGCTGTGCCATTTCGAATCTCCTTAGAGTTTAGAGTTATGCCATTAATAGCTATGTCACTAACTCCTCTTGCTCTTCCTTTGATAGCTTCGGCAACCAGCTTCTACTAACGTCTATTTTTGAACTAGCAGTATAAACATAGGTAGCCAGCTAGACAGCTTCAAACTTATTATTGTTAACCAAAGTAAGCAAATTTTCAAACTAATAGTAAAATATTATATTTTTTATTGATCAAGGTTAATCGGACATTTCCAGCACTCTCCTAGGCTACTGAATAACAAATAAAAATCTCATCATTTTTCCGTCTTATAAAACATAAAAAACAACTTACGTTAAAAATTCTAATAAATACCAGAAAAACATACGCTTAAAAATAAAATAAAATTTATTTACTAAAGTAACATTCACGAATGCATTGACCACACATTTAAACATCAGAACTACTTAATGCTTAAAGACAATAACGAAAGGCATAATCCGTGAGCATGAGCCAATGTCACCTTCCATGCGATCAAGAGAAGGCCAAAAGCAGAAGGAATGGTGTCCCTGGCAAGTCTCGCCTCACTGTCAAGAAGGCGCTACCCGGCACCCAAAAATTTTTGACGAAATTTTCCTGTCCCGGCAGTGTAAGGTCTTGCCATGCAGCGACACCCAAGTATGCCAAGCCTTTTCCGGCACAAGGGTCTGCAAGAAAGATTTTCTAAACCAAGTTTTTCAAGCAGCCTTTCTTGAAGACTCAAGACAGCCCGCTTTTCACGGACAACAGACGTTTCTATGCCGACACTTTCAGAGACACGCCTCAATGCGCTGGCGGCCGAGCTTCACCAGGCGGGCATTGCGTTCCATAACCTTGACCCCATGCCCGACACCGGCCTGGCCCATGACCACATATGGATTTCCCGAGAAGGTGCCGACTGGGTGGCACGCCTGCCCAAGCAGAGCCAGATGAACCTGCCCCCCCAGGCCAATCTCGACTATCAAGCGGCCTGCTATCAGCGCACCAGCCAGGGTGGGCATACCCCGCATTTTCATGGAATGCTTGCACCCAGTGAGTCGCTGCCACGTGGTGCGCTGTTGGTGGAAGCCATCGATGGACGCCTGGCGCGTCTCCCGCAAGACCTTGCATTGATTGCCAAGGCATTGGCGAGCCTGCACAGTCTGCCACTTCCTCCCCGAGCGCAGCGTATGCCGTTACTCGCACCCGCCGACCCTTGGGGCGCCATGCGCAATGAAGTGGAAGTTCAAGCAAGATGGCTGGAATCGGCCTGTCTTCCCCGCGAGGTTATCCGGGCAATCCAGGCCGAGCTTGCCGCCCTGCCGAAAGGCCTCGAGGAGGCCAGCCCCTCGCTGATAAGCTTCGATACCCATCCCGGTAATTTTCTGGTGACCCCGGATAACCGCGCCATCCTGGTAGACTTGGAGAAATGTCGCTATGGCCTGCCGGGTATCGATCTGGCCCATACCAGCCTTTACACCTCGACCACCTGGGACATCACCAACCGCGCCATACTGGATAGCGAGCAGGTGCTGGCTTTTTATCGAGGCTGGCAAGCGGCCATGCCTGAAAGCGTCAGCGCCGAGACGCTTCTGGCTTGTCGTCGCGCCACCTGGCTGTGGTCATTGACCTGGTGTGCCAAATGGCGAGCTAGCCATCTGGAAACCCGCGACGCTCGCCAACGCGGCGAGGATTGGTCATTCGAATTGAGCGACGACAACTTGATTACCCATGTACGTGATCGGGTCGATCATTACTTGTCACAAGACGCCATCGTTCACGTGCAAAATGAATTTGAACAATTGAAAGGAACCTTTTGATGTCCATGCCCACTTTGCCGTTTGCAGCCCTTGCCTTGCTGTTCGCCCTGCCCGCGCATAGCGCAAGTGCCGCCGACCCCAGCGACTGGAACGCCGTGCTTGAACAAGCGCAAGGCCAGACCGTCTACTGGAATGCCTGGGGTGGCGACACCCATACCAATCGCTATATCGAGTGGGTCGCCGAGCAAATGCAGCGTGAACACGATGTCGATGTACGTCACGTGAAACTCAATGACACCAGCCGCGCCGTCTCGCGCGTACTGGCGGAAAAGCAGGCGGGCAATGACGCTGACGGCAGCGTGGGTCTCATCTGGATCAATGGCGAAAATTTCGCCGCCATGCGTGAGAACGACTTGCTGTACGGGCCTTTCGCGGAATCGCTACCCAACTTCACGCTGACCAACGCCGATGCCAACCCCGAGGTAGTCACCGACTTCACCTTGCCCACGCAAGGCTACGAGTCGCCCTGGGGCAAGGCCCAGATCACGTTTTATTACGACAGCGAGCGTATCGAGACACCGCCTACCGACATGGCCGAACTCCTCGACTGGGCTGAAGCCAACCCCGGTGATTTCACTTACCCACGCATTCCCGACTTCACCGGCAGTACTTTTCTCAAACAGGCATTGATCGAACTCAGTGATAATCCCGACGCCCTCTATGCGCCAATGGAAGAGAGCGATTTCCAGGCTGTCACGGCGCCGCTCTGGGCTTATCTGGACGAGTTGCACCCATACCTCTGGCGCAGTGGGCGCGCCTTTCCCGATGCAGGGCCCACCCTGCGCACCTTGATGAGCAATGGTGAGCTGTCACTGGCGTTTACTTTCTACCCTTCCCAACCCGCTGCCGCCGTTGCCGGCTATGAACTGCCCGAAAGCACGCGCAGTTATGTGCTTGAAGGAGGCACGCTGGGCAATGTGCATTTCGTCGCCATTCCCTACAACTCGCCACACAAGGCAGGTGCCATGCTGCTGGCTAATTTCCTGCTTTCGCCTGAAGCTCAAGCCTATAAACAGGATATTGATGTATGGGGGGACCGCACCATCCTCGACATGAGCACCCTGGACGCGAGTGAACGGGAACGCTTCGCCATCGATGAGAACAACCCTGCCATGCTGGCGCCGGAGGCATTGGCCAACACCTTGCCCGAGCCACACCCAAGCTGGATGACCGCCTTGCAGAACGCTTGGCAAGAGCGCTATGTGGGCAATTGAGAATAGCCCCAATACATGCCATAACGCCGTTCGGACGCCCTCATGCTGGTAAGGCTCGCCCCCGCCATTACCATGACGTTGCTGGTCGGCCCAGTAATGGCAGGGCTCGCCATGATGCTGCTTCCCGCCTTCGGTTATCTACCGGTGCTCGGTGGCGAGACCCTGAGCCTGACGCCATGGTATGAACTCTTCGCCCAGCCGGGACTGTGGCGCTCGGTGTGGGTGAGTTTCTCCACCGGGCTTCTCACCACGATTGTGTCATTGAGTATCGTGGTGCTGTTTCTAGCCGCCGCCAGCGGCTCACGACTGGACCGTGCGATTCGGCGCCTGGTATCGCCATTATTATCGATCCCCCACGCCGCCACGGCGTTTGGGCTGGCATTTCTGATCGCGCCTTCGGGGCTGATTTCACGCTTTATCTCGCCGGCGCTGACCGGCTGGGAGCGTCCGCCGGATTTATTGATCGTCAACGATGCCTGGGGGCTTTCGCTCATGGCAGGGCTCGTTCTGAAAGAGATACCCTTTCTGCTGCTGATGAGCTTGGCCGCCCTGCCTCAACTGAACCCGGAGCAGCGAATCATGATGGCCCGTTCACTGGGCTATCGACCCACGATTGCCTGGTTCAAGGCGGTGTTGCCGGCGCTCTATCCGCTGATTCGCCTGCCGGTTTATGCGGTGATCGCCTATGCGTCCTCGGTTGTCGATATGGCGATAATTCTGGGGCCGACCCTGCCCTCCACGCTCAGCGTATCGGTCTTGCAATGGTTTCACGACCCGGACTTGACCCGCCGCTTCATGGCCTCGGCAGGGGCAGTGCTGCAACTGGGCGTCACCCTCGCCGCCCTGGCGACCTGGTGGGGGCTGGAAACCCTGGCTCGCCGCTCGATGCAGCACTGGATCGAGCGTGGCAACCGCAGAGGCGGCGAGCTCCCCCTGCGCATTGCAGGCCGTGGGTTGATTCTGCTGACCACGCTGACCGCCTTTGCCGCGATCGGCGGCCTGGCTCTGTTCTCCTTTGCCGGCTTCTGGCGCTTTCCCGAAGCATTGCCGCAAGATTTTGTGGTTGTGCATTGGTTGCGTGCCTTGCCGTCCTTGCAATCCCCCTTGATCACGACAGCGGCCATCGCCTGCGCTTCCACCTTGGTCGCCCTGGTGCTGGTACTCGCCACGCTGGAAAATGAATACCGGCGACAGATCCTGCCTTCACGCGCCCTGTGGCTACTTTATCTGCCGTTGATCATGCCTCAGATCGCCTTTCTGTTCGGGTTGGTGGTGGCGGCGGAAAGCCTGGGGATACGCCCGCAGCTAGGGCTTGTGGTAGCCGGACATTTACTCTTCGTTCTGCCCTACCTTTACCTATCGCTTGCCGAAGCGTACCGGCGTCTCGATCCGCGCTGGTTTCAGCTTTCGCGCACCTTGGGCGTTTCCCGACTGCGCACCTTCTTTCAAGTGCGCCTACCGTTGCTGCTGGCCCCGATTCTCACCGCCGTGGCCGTGGGTCTCGCCATAAGCATCGGCCAGTATCTGCCTACGCAACTACTCGGCGGCGGGCGTGTCACGACGATTACCACCGAGGCGGTGTCGCTCGCCTCAGGCGGCAACCGTCGCTTGATCGGCGTCTGGGCACTGGTGCAGGCTGTGCTCCCGTTAATCGGCTTCATGCTAGCAATCGGCCTGCCCCGCTTGCTGTGGGCCAATCGAAGCGGCATGCGAGGTGCGCCTTGAACGATTCATTGATCTTGAAACAGGTACGCATCCAACTGGAAAACCGCTGTCTGGTCGGCGTGGATCAAATCATCCCTCCAGGCGAGGTATTCACCGTGATGGGCCCTTCCGGCTCGGGCAAGTCCACGCTTCTGGCTTATGTGGCAGGCTTCCTGTCGCCCACCTTTCAAGCCGAAGGGGAAATATGGCTGGGAAATCGCGACATCACCCATTTGCCGGCGGAGTCTCGCGGGGTCGGGCTGCTGTTTCAGGACCCATTGTTATTCCCGCACTTGAGCGTGGCCGGCAACCTGGGATTCGGCCTGCCGCAACGTACACCGAACAAGGCCGAGTGCATTGAGCGGGCGCTTGAACAGATCAACCTGAGCGGCTTCGGCAATCGCGACCCGGCCACCCTTTCCGGGGGCCAGAAGTCGCGTGTCGCCTTGATGCGCCTGTTGCTTTCCAAACCCTGTGCAGTACTGCTGGATGAACCTTTTTCCAAGCTGGATACCACCCTGCGTAGGGAAATGCGCGACCTGGTATTCAGCCAGCTGCGTGAAGCGGGCCTGCCCAGCCTATTGGTCACCCATGATCAGGAAGACGCCCAGGCAGCGGGAGGACCACTGATTGAACTCTGAACATCACCTGAGCATCGTGATTCCCGTCTTGAACGAGGCAGGCATGCTCGCTGCAACACTCGAAGCGCTTGTTCCGCTGCGACACAGCGGCGTGGAAGTCATCGTGGTGGATGGCGGCAGTCAGGATGCCACCCTTACCCTTGCTCAGCCGCTTGCCGATCAGGTGCTGGAAGGCCCCGTTGGCCGCACGCGGCAGATGAATCTCGGGGCTTACGCAGCCAGCGGTGAGTGGTTGCTGTTTCTGCACGCCGATACACGCCTGCCTGAAGATGCGCTATCAGCGCTTTGCCAGGCATTGGGCGACAGTCGAGCGGGCAATAGAGTGTGGGGGCGATTCGATATTCATTTGAGCGGTGCCAGTTCCATGCTACCCATGATCAGCGCCATGATGAACCGGCGTTCGCGGCTCACCGGGATTGCCACCGGCGACCAGGCGATGTTCATGACCCGAAATGCCTTTGAGCGGGTCGGCGGGTTTCCCGACCAGCCGCTGATGGAGGATATCGAGATATCACGCAGGCTCAAGCGGCTTTCAAGACCCGCCTGCCTGGAGCAGAAAGTCACCAGTGCCGGAAGGCGATGGGATAAGCATGGCGCCTGGAAGACCATTTTACTGATGTGGCGACTGCGTTACCGCTACTGGCGTGGCGAGCCCGCCGAGCGTCTGGCAAAGGAGTACCGCTATGATAAGTAGACTAGATTACCTGGTGATAGATCGACGCCGTAGTTCTTTTCGGGTTCGGCGAAGTTTCAGTCGCTAAGAATGTCCTTCGCGAGAGTATCGAAACCATGCTGGTCGATCAGCGCATCCACTTCATTGACCAGCCACTTTCTGTCTTGCGTGTACATGATTTCACTACCACCGGACACCATGAGGTCATCGCCCATCAACAGCTCTCGCACTTGGCGCAGGGTTCAATCGAGGGTGGGTCTCTTCCCCCCATAGCATGACGAGGGCGCCCGAGAGGAACATGGCGATGGCGACGAACCAGAAGCCACCCGTGACCGCGCCCGACAGATGAGCCACCAGGCCGAAACCCAGGGCCCCAATACCATAGCCCAGATCACGCCAGAAGCGATAAATCCCGATGGCGGAGCTGCGCCAGTTGGGGTGGGAGATGTCGGCCACCGCCGCGCTAAGGTTCGGGTAGAGCAGTGCCATCCCCAGCCCTGTTACAGCTGCGGAAAAGGACCACCAGATCACGCCGGTGCCCAGCAGCATCAGCGCCACGCCGCCGCCGCAAATCCACATGCCCCAGATGATCAGCTTGAGTCGGCCAATGTGATCCGATAGCCGTCCGGTCACGAATTGCGAGCCACCCCAGACAAAGCCGTAGACACCGACTACCCAGCCAATGGCACCTAGGCCCAGCCCCTGCTGGTAAAGAAATACCGGGTAGAAGACCCAGACCAGGGCATCGACGAACTTCTCGACCATCCCCGCCTGGCTGAAGGCGGCCATGCGCTTGTCGCCCCAACTCATCAGCGCGAACATCTCGCCTGTGGTGGGATTGTCAGAGACGTGCTTAGGAATCCGCGCTTTGGGGCCAGCCAGGGTGCCGCTCGCGTGTCGGGCGCTTTCGGCCTTGGCCCAGCCGTGAGTCTCGCGAATCGAGGTCAGGGTCAGCAGGATGGCCAGTGCGATGACCGCGACACCGAAGACGAACAACCCCAAGCGCGGTCCAAGGCCGATGGCCAGGTAGCCGGTGACGATCCCCGCCACGGCCACCCCCACATAGCCCGAGAACTCATTCATGCCCATGGTAAAGCCGCGCTCGTCTGCTCGGGTAATATCCATCTTGGCGGTCTGGGTCATTGACCAGCACAGGCCCTGATTGATACCCAGCAGCACGGTGGCGGCGACGATCCAGCTCCATGACGGGGCATACAGGATCATGAGCGGAATCGGGATGGCCGACAGCCAGCCCAGCAGCAGGACTCTCTTTCGCCCGATACGTTCAGCGAGCCGCCCGGCCACGAAGTTGAGGGTGCCCTTGACGAAGCCGAAGACGACCACGAAGGCCGTGAGCATCATGAAAGACCCCTCGGCGACGCCAAACTCTGACTCGGCGAGCGCCGGGACCACGGTACGCATCATCCCGATGGTCAGGCCAACCAGAAAGACCTGCCCCAGTTGATGGCTGAATTGGTGGAGGTTCTCGCGGATGCCATGCGTATAGTGTTCATGGGAGGGATTTGATGGTGACATAATCATCTCTCTGGCACTGGGTTGGGCTGTTATCGATTACCGCGCTGTGTTTTGTCGATGACGAGCGTCAGGCGGTGAGGGAAATGGTCAGTCGCTCGTCGGCGTGTTGCGCTTGGCCTCCTGAATCAGCGGCGCCTTTCTGCTGGTCGTGGCAGACCTGGCCAGCTAGGCGCCGCTGCCTACGATCAGACGTCACCATTGCAGCGTGATCAAGGTGCTTAAGCATCATAGGCGAGACGCCGCCAAGCGTGAACCAGCGCAGCGGCGGCGGCCGCGATCTCATCCTGCGTGGTGTCCCAACCCACCGACAGGCGCACGGCACCGAGCGCACGTTGCGTATCGAGTCCCATCGCCCCCAACACACCACTGGGGGCAGATTCCCCGGCATGGCACGCCGAGCCCACCGAGGCCATCACCGTATCGCTGGCGGCATTGAGCAATGCCTGGCCGCTGACATACGGAAACGACACGTTCAAGGTGTTGGGTAAGCGAGCCTCAAAATGGCCATTGAGGCTCAGGCCGGGGATGGAAGCGCTCAGCAGTTGATGCAATTGGTCTCGGCGATCACGCATAGCGGTCTTGGCTTGCGCCAGACGCTTTGCAGCCAGCTCGGCAGCCACGCCCAGGCCGATGATAGCCGGTACGTTTTCGGTACCGGGACGCAGCCCGCGTTCATGGTTAGCACCAAACAGGATCTGCCGTATCGGGATACCCTGACGCACGTAGAGGGCACCGATTCCCTTGCTCGCCTGGAATTTGTGACCGGCGATTGTCAGCAAATCAATACCCAGTGCCTCGACATCGACGGCGATCTTGCCTACGGCTTGGGCGGCATCGGTGTGTAGCAAGACGTCATGGTTATCGAGCTGCTTGGCAATGTCAGCGACAGGTTGAAGAGTGCCGACCTCGTTGTTGGCCAACATGATCGAGACCAAGGCCGTGTCCGGACGCACTGCGTCAACAACGGCCTCGACAGAGACCCGTCCCGCTTCGTCGACAGGCACGATGGTCAGGCTCCATCCCTGAGCCGCCAGCTGTCGAGCCGGTGCCATGACAGCCGGATGCTCGACGGCACTGATCACCAGATGTCGTTTGTTGGGGGTACAGGCACTGGCCACACCCAGCAGGGCTGGGTTGTTGGCCTCGGTGGCACAGCCAGTGAACACCAGGTTCTCGGCCTTTGCGCCGATAAGTGATGCGACGGCATTTCGTGCTACCGCGACCTGCTCTACCGCCGCTTGGCCCAGCGGATAGGCAGACGACGGATTTCCGAAGCTTTTCCGCAACGCGATGGTCATCGCCTCGGCCACTTCCGAGGCCACTGGCGTGGTGGCGTTATGATCCAGATAGACAGGAACTGACATGGCGGAAGCGCCCTTATTGTTCATGCAGGCTTGAGACTTGGCCCGCAGATTGTGAAGTGCTGTTCAATCGGAGCCAGAGGGTGGCCACGTTGGGCTTTTCACGGGGCAGTGTCGACATCGGTAGCGCTCCTTGGCTGGCGGTTCAGGTGAGGGTGATTCTGGCTAGATTCAGAAGACCAGCACCTGGTCGGCCTGCTCGGTAGCCTCGGCCAGGGCGTCCATGGTGCTGCGTTCGGCGCCTTTCACTACCTCGTCATCAGTGAGGCCGCGAGCGTCCATGCAGGTGCCGCACAACAGCACCTGCCCCTTAGTCGTGACACGCTTGATCATGCGTTCAGTGTTGTAAAAGCCATCCGGCGTCTTCTGGCCGCTCTTGGCGCCCGACACAGCATCGCCCATCAGAAAGACCGTCACCTCTCCGTCTCGTTTGAGCAAGGCATGGGCCAGCCGCAAGCCATTGTAAAGGCGTTCGGTACCATAGGGTGGATCGTTAATGATGATCAGGGTATGCATGGCCTTCTCCTTGCCATCATTCAATGAATTGATAGAATGATTGTAAGATTAACTATATTTGTCAAGTGGCACGATGCTACCTTGCACTTTTCGGAGACAGATAATGACCTCGCAGCAGGATCTTCTTGATACGCTGGCCCAGGTTGCCCGTGCCCTAGGTAACGGTCACCGACTGGCATTGCTGGAGCGCCTGGCCCAAGTTGAGACCTCGGTGGAGACCTTGGCCAACACCGCCAATCTGACCATCGGTAATGCCTCTCAGCACCTTCAACACCTGCGGCGAGCGGGTCTTGTTACCGCCCACCGCTCCGGCAAGCAGATGATCTATCGCCTGACCGACGAACGGATTGTCACATTGCTGAGCCTGCTCAGGCAGGTAGCCGAGACGAATTTGGCCGAGATGGAGCGCCTGGTCGGTCAGCTGTTTGCAGATGAGGACGCCAATGGCGCTTTGGAGGCGGTCAGTCGGGACGAGCTTCTAGCTGGGCTTTCTAGCGGCAAGGTGGCACTGCTAGACGTGCGTCCCGAGGAGGAGTTTGAGGCAGGCCACCTGCCCAAGGCGATCAACATACCCTTGGCGCAGCTGGAGAACATGCTGGACAAGTTGCCCCAGGATCGGGAAATCGTCGCCTATTGCCGGGGTCCCTATTGCGTCCTGTCGCATGAGGCCGTGCAGCGCCTGCGGCAACTCGGCTACCGAGTTCGACGCTTCCAAGAAGGCTATCCGGAATGGAAAGCGGCGGGCCTACCCGTAGCGTCGTAATAGAAGGCACCACCATGTCCGATATCTTCCTGGCGAATGAGCCGCTGATTCGTGGGGCCGTCTTCGCCTTCGTCCTGCTGGCAATGGCGCTGTGGGAAATCGCCGCCAGGCGTCGGCCCCAGCGCATTCAGCGTCGCCAGCGCTGGCCAAGCAACCTGGCGATCGTCGCTCTCGACACCTTGGTGGTTCGTCTGGTCTTCCCGCTGGCTGCCGTCGGTGCCTCCCTGGTCGCTGCTGAACGGGGGTGGGGCCTCTTTAACATGATCGCTGCCCCGATGTGGCTGGCCTTGATCGTTTCCGTGGTCGTACTGGACCTGGCCATCTATTTTCAACACCGCCTCTTCCATGCGGTTCCCTGGCTCTGGCGGCTGCATCGCATGCACCATGCGGATCTGGAGTTCGATGTCACTACAGGACTGCGCTTTCACCCCTTGGAAATCCTGGTGTCGATGGGCATCAAGCTCGTTGTCGTGGCGTTGCTCGGGGCCCCTGCTCTAGCAGTGCTGATCTTCGAGATGTTGCTGAATGCCACCTCGATGTTCAATCACGGCAATGTCCGCCTGCCCAATTGGCTTGATCGCCGACTGCGCCTTCTCGTGGTTACCCCAGACATGCACCGCGTCCACCACTCCATCGTCCGTCGGGAAACCGACAGCAACTTCGGCTTCAGCGTGTCTTGGTGGGATCGGTTGTTCGGCACCTATAGAGACCAACCAGCCGCCGGGCATCTCAACATGACAATCGGCATTGAGGACTTCAGGAAGTCGCGGACCTACGACTGGATCGTATGCTTCTCCAGCCCTTTGTGATCCCTCCTCGGGACATTAAGCGACAGCGGCTTTGAGGCCACCACTCCCCCTTTCCTGCCAACCAGAAAATACGGAGAGAGCAAAGTGTGACAATGTGTTGGTAAAAGACCGGATACGCCACTTAATCTGGATACCCAAATATTGAAAAGTGTTATCTGCAGTCTATGCATTGTAAAACAGACAGTTAGATACATGTAACATGTTACCAAGTGGACTTAAGTCATGCACGCTGACATTCAGTTGGGAATTCTGGCCAAGGCGCCGCTGCCCGGCCAGTCCAAGACGCGCTTGATTCCAGGCGTGGGGGCACAACGCGCCGCCCAGATTCATGCCGACCTGGTGCGACATAGCGTGGCCACCGCCTGTCAGGCGCTTGCAGCCTCGCAAATCACCCTCTGGACGGCGCTGGATCACGCTCATCCTTTGTTCATCGAGCTACAAGCGCAATACGCCATAAGTCTGGCGCCCCAGCCGGAAGGCGATTTGGGTGCGCGGATGTTGCATGCGCTAGGCTGCGCGCCAGGGCCGACATTGCTGATGGGCAGCGATTGCCCGCTGATTAGCCCCGCGCTGCTGCGGCACTGTGGCCAAGCACTCGCCGACCATGACGTAGTGATATTACCCGCCGAAGACGGCGGTTATGGGTTGATCGGCATGACCCATCCCCAGCCGGAGCTGTTCAGGGAAATCGCCTGGGGAAGCGCTCACGTCATGGCGATGACTCAACAACGCATCCAGCAACTGGGGCTATCGCTTGCCTGCCCGGCCACCCTCTGGGATATCGACCGCCCGGAAGACTGGGCGCGCTGGCAAGCACTTAACCTACCGCTGCTCTGACACTCCCCCGCCCGCCGCGCTTTGGGCGTGGGTTCTTGGGTCACCCCGAGAACCTTCCTGCTTCGACGCGCCTTCACTAGACAACGGCTAGGCCGCTGCCCCCGCTCAAGTCGCTCCACAGGCGAGCCCCGCCAGTCCGGCGGTTAGGATATTCTTGGCCGCGTTAACGTCGCGGTCAATCGCTTGGCCACAGCCTTCACAGTGCCAATGGCGCTGCAACAGCGGCAACTTTTCAACCTTGTGGCCACAGCCATGACACAGCTTGCTGCTGGGGAACCACTGGCTCACTTTCACCAGTTGCCGCCCTGCCCAGGTAACCTTGTACTCAAGCTGGCGGACAAACTCGCCCCAACCGGCATCGCTGATGGCCTTGGCTAAATGGCGGTTTTTGACCATGCCGGTGATGTTCAGCGACTCGACACACAGCACTTGGTTTTCGTTGACGAGCGTGCGGGTTGCTTTATGGATCGCATCGCGGCGGCAGTCCGCGATCTTGGCATGGCACCGCGCCACCTTCTGGCGCAGTTTGGCCCGATTCTTCGAGCCTTTTTGCTTCTTGGCCAGCCGGCGCTGAAGGTAGGCCAGCTTGGCTTCGTAGCGTTTCAAGTGGCGCGGGGTGCCGGATTTCGCACCGTCGCTGGTGATGAACAGGTCAGTGAGCCCCAGGTCGATGCCGGTCATCTTCGGCGTGATCGGGAGGGCATCCGGGACAAACTCACATAGGCAACTGATGAAATAGCGGCCCGCAGGGTCTTGCGAAATCGTGATGCTTGAGGGCGCACTGGGTAGCGGCCTACTCCAGCGGATCGGCAACGGCACCTTGGACTTGGCGATAATGGTCTCGCCATCACGATAGCGAAACGCCGCTTTCGTCAAGCGGATCGACTGCCGCCCATCCTTGCGCTTGAAGCGCGGATAGCGTGCCTGGAGTTTGGGGTTGAAGAAGTTGTCGAAGGCGGCTTTCTGGTCACGCAGAGTTTGTTGCAGGATGACGCTCGACACATCGCCCAGCCAAGTATACTCAGCTTTCAAGTCCACCAAGCGCTTTTCCGCGACAGAGTGAGACACTGACTCGCCGTGCTGCTGATACGCCTCGGTACGAAACGCCAATGTATTGTTCCAGATAAAACGAACACAACCGAACGACTGTGCCAACAGCACAGACTGCTCGGGGGTGGGGTACAAGCGTTCTTTGTAGGCACGTTTTGTCATACTGGAAAAATATCAGGGGTTAGTGGCAGTATCAAGTGAGGCACCGCTACGCGGTGCGCGCTTGCATCACCGCCCGACTGGGCGATGCTTTACGCGCTAATTAGTAAGGTTTTCGTGTTTTCAGCGACCTAGCTATTCATTCCTCCTACGAGATACGCCCGTGACGAGACAACGCCTGTTCATTGCCGCCCTGGTGGCGCTTGCCATCGCCGCCTTCTTTCTGACCGGCCTCGATGAATTTTTCACCCTGGCCAACCTCCAGACGTATCAAGCTCAGTTTCAACAACTGTTCGTGCAGCACCCTTGGCAAGTCGGCGGGGGTTTCTTTGCGATTTACGTGCTGATGGCCGCGCTTTCGCTGCCCGGTGCCACCCTGCTGACGCTGTTGGGCGGCGCCTTGTTCGGCCTGGGCTGGGGGCTGTTGATCATTTCCTTTGCCAGCACCATCGGTGCGACGCTTGCCTTTCTGCTGTCACGGTTTCTGTTTCGCAAGCTCATCGAGCAGCGCTTTCCCCGCCAGCTGGAAACGGTCAATCGCGGTATCCAGCGCGATGGCGCCCTTTACCTTTTCTCCTTGCGTCTAGTACCGGTGTTTCCCTTTTTCATAATCAACCTGGTGATGGGCCTGACGCGAATCAAGACCGTCACCTTCTACTGGGTGAGCCAAGTCGGCATGCTGCCGGGCACCCTGGTCTATGTAAACGCCGGGGGACAGCTGGGCGAATTGGAATCCCTGGGCGGCGTACTGTCGCCGTCGCTCTTGGCTTCTTTCGCTTTGCTTGCGGTGTTCCCCTGGGTCGCCCGGCGCCTGGTGCTGCTGGTTCAGCGGCGCAAGATGTATCGGGGCTTCATTCGGCCCAAGCACTTTGACTACGACATCCTGGTAATCGGCGCAGGCTCCGCCGGCCTGGTGGCAAGCTATATCGCCAGTGCGGTGAAAGCCAAGGTAGCGCTGGTGGAACGCGGCAAGATGGGCGGCGATTGCCTGAATACCGGCTGCGTGCCTTCCAAGGCGCTGATTCGTGCCGCGCGTAGCGCCCATGAGGTTCGCAATGCCCATCGCTTCGGCATCAAGACCCAGGAACCCGAGGTCGATTTTGCGGCGGTCATGGGCCATGTGCATGAAGCCGTTGCCAACGTCGCCCCTCACGACAGCGTAGAGCGCTATACCGGGCTTGGGGTGGATGTCATTCAGGACAGCGCCACCCTGGTTTCGCCCTGGGAAGTTCAGGTCGGCGACAAGATTCTCAACGCCCGGCATATCGTCCTGGCCACCGGCGCCCGGCCGAAGGTGCCGCACCTGCCGGGAATAGAGCAGATCGACGTGCTCACCTCGGAAAACCTCTGGTCACTGAAGACATTACCCGAGCGTCTGGTGGTGCTTGGCGGGGGCGCCATCGGCTGCGAATTGAGCCAGAGCTTCGCACGCCTGGGTAGCCGGGTCAGCCTGGTGGAGGGCGCAGATCAACTGCTCGGCGGCGAAGACAGCGAGGTCGGCGAACACGTCACCCAGGTACTCGGCAGCGAAGGAATCGATGTGCTTACCCAGGCAAAGGCACTGGAAGTGATTGCCACCGATGAAGGCCACGCTCTGGTGATCGAACATGACGGAAAGCGTCGTACACTGCCTTTCGACCGGCTGCTGGTCAGCGTGGGGCGCCAGGCCAATACCCAAGGGCTGGGATTGGAGGCGCTGGGCATCAGTGCTTCTGAGTCAGGCACGCTGGAGCTGAATAACCGCCTGCAGACCCGCATGCCCAATATCTGGGCCTGCGGTGATCTCGCCGGGCCTTACCAGCTCACGCATGCCGCCGCTCATCAGGCTTGGCACGCCACGGTCAATGCGCTGTTCGGCGAACTCAAGAGCTTTGGCGTGGATTATCGCTTCATGCCGGCGGTGGTCTATGTGCAACCGGAAATCGCCCGGGTGGGGCTCAACGAAAAACAGGCCAAGGCCAAAGGCATTGATTATGAAGTCACCCGCTACATGATGAGTGAAAGTGACCGAGCCATCGCCGAAGGCGCGACGCAAGGCTTCATCAAGGTGCTGACGATGCCCGGGCGTGACCGCATTCTGGGCGCGACCATCGTGGCCGAAAATGCCGGGGAATGGCTGGGGGAGTTCACCCTGGCCATGAAGCACGGTCTGGGGCTGAACAAGTTATTGGGCACCATTCACCCCTACCCCACCCTGGGTGAAGCCGCCAAGGCAACGGCCGGGGTATGGAAGAACGCCCACAAGCCCGAGCGCTTGTTGCGCCTGCTAAAGCGCTACTTTGCCTGGCGGCGCAAGGATGAGGTGTCTTCGTGAAGAAGCTGGTGCTGGTCGGTGCCGGACACGCCCATGCCTTCGTGCTGGAAGCTTTCGCCGAACGCCCGGATGCGGGTATTGAGCTGACGCTGATCAGCGATCGCCCCAAGGCCGCCTATTCCGGTTGTGTACCCGCCTGGCTGGCCGGGGAATGCTCCCTGGAAGAAGCGCAGATCGATATCGCCGCTTTATGCGAACGGGCCGGTGCCCGCTTGATTGTGGAGCCCGCGGTGGCGATCGACGGTGCAAACCGCCATGTAACATTGGCTGGCGGTGAGAAAATCAATTTTGATATCGCCTCTCTCAATGTCGGCTCGACCCTTGAAAGACCAGCGCAGCAAAGCGATTCCCCGCCGTACCTTCTGGCCATGCGCCCCTTGAATGAGCTTCAACGGCGCTGGCAAGACTTGCTGGAAACAGTACAGGCCTGGCCGGGCGGAACCGAGCGCCGCGTGCTTGGGGTGGGTGGCGGTGCGGCGGGATGCGAAACCCTGATGAGCGTCCTGACACAACTCAGGTCACAGCGCCCGGATATCATCTGGCGCGGCACCTTGATGAGTGCGGGAAAGCAGCCACTGCCCGAGGCGGGCCGCTTGCCGCGCGCGCTGGTGAGGCGCGCGCTCAAGCAAGCGGGTGTGACCTGGCAAGGAAACTCACGGGGAGAAGCGCTCGTTAAAGGCGCAGTACGCGATCACCAGGGGCGGCAACATCCGGCGGATATCGTGCTCTGGGCCACTGGTGCGGTCGGCCATGGCTGGCTTGTCGCAAGTGACTTACCGCTGGATAAAAAAGGCTTCATCAAGGTAGAAAACACCCTGACAGTAAGCGGCATGCCTCAGCTGTTTGCCGCCGGGGACTGCACGGCCTTCGACCCGCCGTTGCCCAATGCCGGCGTCTATGCGGTACGCATGGGGCCACCTCTGGCTGAAAACCTGCGCCACGCCTGCCATGGCCAGGCACTCAAGCCCTGGCAACCACCCAGGCGCGTACTCGCCTTGATCGGTACCGGCGATGGCCGAGCCATTGCCAGCCGCGGTTTTATCGGATTTTCCGGGCGCTGGGTGTGGCGCTGGAAAAAACGCATCGATGCGCGCTTTATCGCCCGCTTCAACCGGCCTTTCTGAAACCGCCCAGCACCCGGCTGTCGGGGCCGAAGAACACCAGGCGATCATGGTCGATCAGGTAGCGATAGGCGGTTTCCAGCATATCGGTGACTCGCTGTGCATCTTCCAGCTGTGGGCAGGCCATACGCGTGGTGGCCAATTCGCTCACTTCGATACGCTGGTTGTCGCCCAATGCCACTTCGCCGCTGAAGCGGTTGCAGCCATCGTGGCCGCTCAGCTTGCCGTTGGCCTCGATACGAAAGTACGGCGTTTCCGGCATGGAAAGTCGCTCATTCGTGCCTACCAGGAGCAGATTCCAGCGCTGCTCCACCACCGGGCCAAAAAGCCCTTGCGATGACGGCTCATCCAGGCGTTGGGTATCCGGGGTACTGCTGCAACCCACAAGTCCCAAAATCACCGCCGCCAGGACTGCCAGCGGGGCGATACGGTATGCGCTTTTCATCATCAATATCTCGCTTAACAAGTGCCGGCCTGTTACCAGGTACCGGTCTTTTCCATGGACACCCAAGGCTCCCGGGGAGCAAGGGCATCGCCTTTTTGCAGCAGTTCGATGGAGATGCCATCGGGGCTTTTGACGAACGCCATATGCCCATCATGCGGCGGGCGATTGATGGTCACACCATTATCCAGCAGGTGCTGGCATAAGGCGTAGATATCCTCGACACGATAAGCCAGGTGACCGAAATTGCGCCCACCCGTATAGGTTTCCGGGTCCCAATTGTAGGTCAGTTCGATCTCGGGAGCCTGATGCTCCTCGGAGCTGGCTTGATCGTCGGGGGCCGCCAGAAACACCAGCGTGAAACGGCCTTTTTCACTTTCCTTGCGGCGCACTTCCTTGAGACCCAACAGATCGCAGTAAAAATGCAGCGAGGCATCCAAGTCACTGACACGCAGCATGCTATGCAGGTATTGCATAGTGACTCTCCTTGCTCAGTGGGTATATTCGCGGAAGATTTCCGGGGTCCGGTCATCGCGAGTAAAGCTCAGCACCGCATAGTCATCCACACGGCCAGTTTCCATACCCGGGGTGCCGTGCGGCATACCCGGCACGCTCAGCCCGGCGATATCCGGGCGCTGTTCCAGCAGTTGCTTGATATCCGCTGCCGGCACATGGCCTTCGATCACATAACCTTCGACCATGGCGGTGTGACAGGAAGCCAATTCCGGGGCGACGCCCTGTTCTATCTTGATCGAGCGCATATCGGGCTCTTTGTGATGCGCCACCTCGAAACCATTGTCTTGCAAATGTTCCACCCAGGCGCCGCAACAGCCGCAATTGGGGTCGCTGTGCACTTCGATGACAGGGTCGGCAAAGGCCGGTGAAGCCCCCGCGAACACCGCCAGCAGACAAGCACCGGATAACAGCTTGTTTATACGAGAACGTGACATGGCGACGACCTCTTGAATAAAACGGTATAGTTGAATGATTCCCCATCTTAGCTGTGATTGCTGACAGGAGAAAGCCGTGGATACCTTGACTCAGGCGGCACTCGGGGCCGCCGTCGGCGGTACCTTGCTGGGTAAGCGTCTGGGACACAAGGCCGTCGTGATCGGGGCATTGCTGGGCACCCTGCCCGATCTGGATATAGCGTTGGATTACGGCGATGCCGTGAGCAACATGACCGAGCATCGTGGCTTCACTCATTCGCTGTGGGTCCTCACCCTGCTGGGCACACTTCTGGCGCTTCTGGCCGCGCGTTTCGCCCCGGCCCGCGATATCTCACTGACGCGCTGGTGGTGGTTTTTTATCCTGGGGCTTGCTACCCATCCGCTGCTCGACGCTTTGACCACCTACGGCACCCAATTGTTCTGGCCTTCGGCCACACCACCGGTGGCCTGGCCGACCATTTTTATCATCGACCCTCTTTACAGCCTTCCCCTTCTGCTCGGGTTCGGTGTGGCGCTAGTCGGTCATCGGGTGCAGCGTGCCTGTGCCTGGGGGCTGGCTATCTCTTGCTTTTACTTGCTGCTGGCGACAGGTGCCAAGCAATGGGTGGAATACCGCCTGGCGCCGGTACTCGCTGAGCATGGGCTGCAGCAAGCTCCCCGTCTGGTTCAACCCACGCCCTTCAATATCCTGTTGTGGCGAGTCACGATCATTGCCCAGGATGAGCATCATGAAAGCCTGATCAGCGTGTTCGATGGCGACCATCAGCCGTACCTGGCGCGATTCCATCGCGGCGCCCAACTTGAGCCGCTCGCCCTGGAAACGCGGCATGGGCAACGTCTAGACTGGTTTGCCGGACCCTTCCTGCGCTACGCCACGGAGCTGATCGATGAACAGCTCACCTTGGTGGCCACGGACATCCGTCTGGGCTTTCCCGGTTTCTATCCGTTCAGCTTTACCTTAGCGAGACGTGATGAGAGGCGCTGGCAGGCACTGGAAGCACCCAGATTGGTGGACACATCACGCGACTTGCAACTGGAGGTCCTGGTGCGGCTCGCCCGCCGCGCTTTGGGCCGCCCCACAGCGCTATGCCCGGGCGATTTTGTCGAACCGCGTTGGCATATCGAGCCTGACCGCAGTTGTTGAGCAGGAACAGCCGTTGAGCAGGAACAGTTAGTGACCAGAAACACAAAACCCCGCTTTCGCGGGGTTTTCACGGCTTGGGGCAGCGTATTCGATTGAGCTGCATTCAAGCGGTGTCGTGTTAGCGGGCTTGCGTTACGTCTCAGGCAAAGTTCTGAGCGACGAAGTCCCAGTTAAGCACGTTCCAGACATTTTCCAGGTACTTGGGCCGGGCGTTACGGTAATCGATGTAATAAGCATGCTCCCACACATCGATAGTCATGATTGGCGTCTGACCGTGAGCAATGGGGGTGTCGGCGTTGCTGGTGTTGACGATATCGACACCGCCATCGGCGGTCTTGATCAGCCAGGTCCAACCGGAACCGAAGTTACCCGCCGCATTGGCATTGAAGGTCTTCTTGAATTCCTCGAAGGAGCCGAACTTGGCATTGATGGCATCGGCCAGAGCGCCTGTCGGCTCACCGCCGCCGTTGGGCGACAGGCAATGCCAGTAAAAAGTGTGGTTCCACACCTGTGCCGCCTGGTTGAACAGGCCACCTGATGAGGCGTTGATGATCTCTTCCAGAGATTTCTTGGCGTCGTCGGTGCCTTCGGTCAACTCATTGAGTTTGTTGACATAAGTCTGGTGATGTTTGCCATAATGATATTCGAGCGTCTCGGCGGAGATATGCGGCTCGAGAGCATTTTTTTCATACGGCAGGGCAGGCAATTCAAACGCCATGGGTGAAGCTCCTTATAGGGATTTTTTTCATTTGCTATCTTGCCCCCATCTCACTTGAATCTCGAAAGTGGACGGGCAAGCGTCACGGCTTGACGCGCCACTCAACCTAACGACTTTGAGCCTTTCGCGCAAGACCTTGTTCATGCAAGAGAAACTAGCCTCCCGGAGCAATCCCCTGTCCACAACCACTGTATTGAGTGCCTTCGAAGGTCAGCGTCACCCTGGCGGGAAAAGGTTTTCCACTCATGCCGTCAAAGCAGGCACCGGCTTCCAGGCGCAGACGAAACGGCTGCTCAGGCCGGGTACTTTCCAGAACCACTCGCCCATCTTCATTGTCCATGACGCTAACGCGGTAGGCCCGGGTTTCCTTGCGAGTCGCGTAATCCAGCGCCAATGAGAGGGTCGGAGTGTCATGCGCCAGTTCCACCCACCAACCCGGCTCGTTGCCTTGCCCACGAAACATCACTCCAGGGTGGTCGCTACGCGTGAAGGCGTCGCGTTGTGTGGTCAAGCGACATTGCAGCTGGCCACGCGGGGTTTCCACCTGTGCCCGCTCGCCCCGATTCCAGAAGCTGATATCACCCGCCTGATAACGTGCGCCACTGGCCACCACGGCCGCCGGCAGTTGCCAGGCACCGTGCAATGACCATAACCGAAGCTCGTCGCTGCCTGTGGTGGCGGTAACCAAATGCTGATTGGCCGGCTGACACTGCCAGGCGGAAAATTGCTCGGCACCACCGGAAAAAAAAGACGAGGGCAACAAAGGCGCGGCATTTAAGGAAGTACCGGCCGAGCCGGAGGCCTTATTCGACGGAGCTGTGGGGGCTGTACTCGCCGCCGGGGCGACACAGCCACTCAGTAACACGAACAAGGCGGCGGGCAAGCATGCGGAAAAGTAGGCAAAAGGCAAAATCGATACTCCACATCGGGGCGACAAAATAGTCCAAGCGAAAAACAGCCTGGGCGAAACGGGGCTCAGCCACGCTTGAAGGCTTGGAGATCCAACGGATCAAAGCCATTGACCTTATCGGGAAGCCCTTTTTCTTCCCGCTTCAGACGTACCTGCATCTTTTCGGCAAGTCGCTCGGAGTCATCATCCGGCGTACGGCCGTTGAGTTCGGCCAGCTGCGCCATGCCCTGATGATAAAAAGTCAGTAGATCCAGCGCGGTGGTGTTGCCTTCTTCAACTGCCTTGCGCAAACCCGGCAGGTAGCCGCTGATCTGGCCTAGATGATGTTTAAGCTGCCAGACGTAGCGTACTTCTTTCATCCATGGCCGATCCTTAAGTACGGTGAACGTTGCACCGGTGGCAAGCAGTCCCAGCAATACCCCTAGCGCGTTCAGCCACAGGCTGCTACCGAACGTGGCCACCAATAATTGGGAAAATACCAAGCCCAGTACGATCAGCTGCCCAGCCATCGCCAGACTGATCAAGCGTCCCTTGCGCCGGTAGGTTTCCGGGTCATGCTCTTCCAAGTAAAACGCCATACGAAGTCTCTCTACCATATCAAAAGTCCCTCATGATACGGCGCAGGCGGTGCTAAACAAAGCACCGAGATGGGTATTGCTCAGCCCAGCCGCTCGGCGGCTTGTTTCAGCAGGCGCTCGGTCGTTTCCCAGCCCAGGCAGGCATCGGTCACCGAAACACCGTAACGCATGGCGCCCGGCTTGAGCGGTTGCTTGCCTTCATGCAAATGGCTTTCCAGCATCAAGGCAGCGATATGCGGATTGCCCGCCTGACGTTGGGCTAATACATCCAGCATGACTTCCACCTGGCGGCGATGGTCCTTGCGCGCATTGGCATGGCTGCAATCCACCATCAGGCGCGGGTTGAGCCCGGCCTTGCGCAGCGCTCGCGTGGCAGCCGCCACATGGTCGCTCTGATAGTTGGGCTCACCGTGGCCACCGCGCAGTACCAGATGCGTATGAGGGTTACCCGCGCTTTGCTGAACCGTGGGGCGACCATTGGCCTCCAGGGCGAAACGCTGATGAGGATGCTTTGCCGCCATCATGGCATCAAGCGCCACTTGCACATCGCCACTGGTGGCGTTCTTGAAGCCTACCGCGGCAGGCAAATCGCTTGCCAGTTCACGATGCAATTGTGATTCCGTGGTGCGCGCGCCAATCGCCACCCAACTCAACAGGTCTTCGAGGTAAGGGGCAAGCATCGGCTGAAGAAGTTCCGTGGCGACCGGCAGACCACGTTCCGCCACGTCATGCATCAATTGACGGGAAAGCGTCAGGCCCTGCGCCATGTCGCCACGTCCATCAAGATGCGGATCGTAGGCCAGCCCCTTCCAGCCCACGGTGGTGCGCGGCTTCTCTACGTAAACCCGCATTACCGGCAATAGCGTATCCGCCACCTCTTCGCTCAAGGCAGCCAGGCGGTCGGCATATTCCAGTGCCGCCCTGGGGTCGTCGATGGAGCAAGGCCCGACCACTACCAGCATGCGATCATCACTGCCATCGAGAATCGCATTGACCGCGCCGCGCTGCTGCTGGATACGCGCTTCGAGTGCCGGAGAAAGATCGATGGATGCGCGCAACTGAGCGGGCGTGGGTAAGTAACTCACCGAGGCCGGGGTATCCCTGGACAAGAGCGTTTCGGTGATGGCAAGAGCTTGGCTTGCTGGGGCGTTCATTATCAATTCTCCATGGTTAAAAAATAAAAAAGCCCCGGTCGGGGTTGCCGACCGGGGCTTTCTTGTTTTCGGCAGGCGACCCTTGAAGGGTGTGCCTGTCGACGCGACGCTAGGCGTCGGCCATGGGCACACCGTGGCTAAACCAATACCAGAAATATGCCTGAGCGGACGTTTTCTTCAACACAGCACCCTTGCCGGCGAAGGCCGACATGCTAGCTGCGTTGAAAGGAAAACGTGTCGCGCTCATGGAATATCCTATCAAGGGTTAACCGGGGTGAGCCGGATTATGGGTAACTCGATGAATCAATCCTGCCTGTCGGATTCACGGATGGCAACCCTTCAGCCGGTAAATACTTGTACCCAGCCGATGGTCGCCGGCAATGCCGCCATGCTGACCAATACAATCAAGCCGAGAATGATCGACGGCAATCCTGAGGGATCCTTGAAGTTTTCGTCATGATGAGCCATTGAAGCTTCCTTATCTATTATGTATTACGGCCTGAGCCATATGCCATGTTGTCGGGGGTAAAGCGACACGATCAACAGACAAGTTTAACCAATCGAGCTTCATTCAGCGAGAACGTGATTCAGGCCTTGCGCGGTGCGTAGGCGAACACATCGGAAAACACGCGATCGGCCTCCAGCGCTTTTTCTTCCAGAACGTCAAGGCAGGCATACACCATCGGCGGCGAGCCGGAAAGGTAGACATCCCACCCTTGGAGATCGTCGATCTCTTGCGCCAGCACCCTGTCGATACGTCCTAGATGATGCCAACTGGCATTATCCGCGGGCAACGCCGCTTCCAGCGGACTTTCGGTGACGGCATGAAAACTGACCTGGGACAGCGTCCGAGCCCATTCACTGGCGAGCTGCTCATGATAGAGGTCGCGCCATTCGCGTACCGCCCACCATAGCGAGATTTTGCGTTCAGGCTGATGATGCACTGCCGCTTCAATGATCGCCTTCATTTGGGCGAAACCGGTACCCGCGGCAATCAGTAGCAGAGGGCGCTGGCTTTCCAGGTCCAGCACGCTCTTGCCACCGGGCAGGCGCACATTGAGCCGGTTGGCCACTTGCAGCAACTCACGCAGCCGGGCGGAATTCTCACGCTCAGGCCAGTGCTGGATATGCAGCTCTATCACACCATCACCGCGCTCGGCGCTGGCGATCGAAAACGGGACCCAGGTGTCCTCGTCCAGCTGTAACTCCAGGTACTGCCCCGGCGCATGCTGCATGGCTTCGGGTCGACCTTGCAGGGTCACCCCGAGCACGTCGGGGCTAAGATCTTCAACGGCGGTAACCTGGCAGGTCAGTATCCTTGCGCTCATAGCGTCTCTTACAGTTTTTTAGGGGAGAGAAAAATGGTTTGATGTCATAAAAGAAAATAGCCGCCAAGAACGTCAATGACGCGCCCTGGGCAAGGGGATATCGATTCCCAACTCATCCCAGCGACTGTCGACACGCGCCTTGACCGCCTCATCCATCACGATGGGAGTCCCCCACTCACGCTGAGTTTCTCCGGGCCATTTGTTGGTGGCATCCAATCCCATCTTTGACCCTAACCCGGAGACCGGAGAAGCGAAATCGAGGTAATCGATGGGTGTGTTCTCCACCAGGACGGTATCGCGAGCAGGATCCATTCGCGTGGTGATCGCCCAGATCACATCCTGCCAATCGCGGGCATTGACATCATCATCGAGTACCACCACGAATTTGGTATACATGAACTGGCGCAGAAAGCTCCAGACGCCCATCATCACCCGCTTGGCATGGCCGGGGTACTGCTTTTTGATGGTCACCACCGCCATGCGGTAGGAGCAACCTTCCGGAGGCAGATAGAAATCGACGATTTCCGGGAACTGCTTGCACAGTATCGGTACGAAGACTTCATTGAGTGCCACACCCAGAATCGCCGGCTCATCCGGCGGCCGGCCGGTGTAAGTTGAATGATAGATGGCGTCACGACGCATGGTCATGCGGGTGACAGTAAATACCGGAAAATGATCGACTTCATTGTAATAGCCGGTGTGATCGCCAAACGGCCCCTCCGCCGCCATGTCGTCAGGGTAGATAAAGCCTTCCAGAATAATTTCCGCCGATGCCGGCACGTCCAGGTCAACATGACCACCTTTGACCAACTCGGTCCGCGAGCCTCTCAGAAGGCCTGCAAACGCGTATTCGGAGAGCGTATCGGGTACCGGTGTCACCGCGCCAAGAATCGTTGCCGGATCGGCGCCCAGCGCCACCGCCACCGGAAATGGCTCGCCGGGATGGGCCTTCTGAAATTCGAGAAAATCCAGCGCGCCGCCCCGATGCGACAACCAGCGCATGATCAGGCGGTTTCTGCCGATTTTCTGCTGTCGGTAGATGCCCAGGTTCTGGCGCGTTTTATGCGGCCCCCGGGTGATCACCAACGGCCAGGTGATGAGAGGTGCCGCATCACCCGGCCAGCAGTGCTGGATGGGTAAACGGCCGAGATCCACTTCATCATCTTCGTAGACCACGTCCTGCACGGGCGCTCGACGTACGTTCTTCGGCCCCATGCTGAGCACCTGCTTGAAGATCGGCAGCTTGTCCCAGGCGTCCTTCAAGCCCTTGGGTGGGTCGGGTTCTTTCAAGAAGGCGAGCAACTTGCCCACTTCACGCAGCGCCTCCACTGAATCCTGCCCCATGCCCAGGGCTACTCGCCTGGGGGTCCCGAAGAGATTGCCCAGCAACGGCATCTCATGACCCTTGACGTTCTCGAATAACAGCGCAGGACCACCGGCACGCAAGGTGCGGTCACATATCTCGGTAATTTCCAGATAAGGGTCGACTTCGACAGTGACACGTTTCAATTCACCAGCGGCCTCGAGAGCGGTGATGAACTCACGTAAATCCTTGTACTTCACGGCAGGCCTCTCTGGGTCATAGCTGACGCGATCAGCGACGTTTCATGGCTTCGAAGAATTCCAGGTTGGTCTTGGTATCCTTCAAGCGGTCAATCAGGAATTCAGTAGCCGCCGTATCTTCCATCGGATTGAGCAGCTTGCGCAGAATCCACATGCGCTGCATTTCGTCTTCCGAGGCCAGCAGGTCTTCGCGGCGTGTACCGCTGCGGCGAATGTTCATTGCCGGGAACACCCGCCTTTCCGCCAGCTTGCGATCAAGGTGCGCTTCCATGTTGCCGGTGCCCTTGAATTCCTCGAAGATCACTTCGTCCATCTTCGAACCGGTATCCACCAGTGCCGTGGCGATGATCGTCAGGCTGCCGCCTTCCTCAATGTTGCGTGCCGCACCGAAGAAGCGCTTGGGCTTTTCCAGGGCATGGGCATCGACACCGCCGGTAAGCACCTTGCCGGAGCTGGGCACCACGGTGTTATAGGCCCGCGCCAGGCGAGTGATGGAATCCAGCAGGATTACCACGTCTTTCTTGTGCTCGACCAGACGTTTGGCCTTCTCGATCACCATCTCGGCGACCTGGACGTGACGCGCCGGCGGTTCGTCGAAGGTAGAGGCCACCACTTCCCCGCGCACGGTACGCGACATTTCGGTGACTTCTTCCGGGCGCTCATCGATCAACAGCACGATCAGATGACATTCCGGGCTATTGCGGGTGATCGAGGTGGCGATATTCTGCAGCATCAGGGTCTTGCCCGCCTTGGGCGGCGACACCAGCAGGCCGCGTTGGCCTTTGCCGATCGGTGCGGTGAGATCGATGATGCGTGCGGTCAGATCTTCGGTGGAACCGTTGCCGATTTCCATCACCATCCGTTCATCGGGGAACAGCGGCGTCAGGTTCTCGAACAGGATCTTGTGCTTGGCGTTTTCCGGGCGGTCAAAATTGATCTGACTGACCTTGAGCAGAGCGAAATAGCGTTCACCCTCTTTTGGCGGTCGGATCTTGCCGGAAATACAATCGCCCTTACGTAGGTTGAAGCGGCGAATTTGCGACGGGGAGACATAGATGTCATCCGGGCCGGCCAGATAGGAGCTATCCGCACTGCGCAGGAAGCCGAAGCCATCCTGGAGGATTTCCAGCACACCGTCGCCATAGATATCCTCGCCACTTTTGGCATGCTTCTTGAGGATGGCGAAGATGATGTCCTGTTTACGCGAACGGGCCAGATTGTCGATACCCATCTCGCGAGCGATATCCAGCAGCTCGGGAACGGGTTTTTGCTTGAGTTCTGTGAGATTCATCGGTGTGTTGAAAGTTGCTCATGGAAGCTGGCGCAAGGCGCCGGAATAGACGGGAGGCGAGGAGAAAACGCCGCGTGATGCGTTCAGACCCGAAAAAGACAGGTGCTCGTTATGAAAGGGACGTTGACCAAACCAGATATTTTTCTAGGCTCAATCGAGAGTGCGAGCACATGTTGACTGATCAGCACTGGGATAATGGCTGGATCAGCGGGCTATCTGACGACTTGGGAATCTGGCTGCCATGTGAAATCGAAGATCGGGGAAGACTCAACTAAGAACCGCGAGTATAGACCGCAGGTAAAAACCGAGAGTTCATCGGATCAGGCCAGTGACCCGATGTTAGTCAAGCCTTGCAGGAAACGCAAGCCTCGGTATCAAGAGGAATTGACAACACCCGAACTCGCCCGCAACCTTGCCATAGCCAACCAAGGATAGCCCATGCTCCAGGACACCTCGTTTTCCACCGAGAGCTCTTTTTCTGCCGAGGGCACATCGGACGCCCCAAGCCGCTTAGCCGCCATAGACTTGGGCTCCAACAGTTTTCACCTGCTGGTAGCCAATTATCAACATGAGCGGCTTCAGGTGGTCGCCCGTGAAGGCGAAAAAGTGCAACTCGCCGCCGGATTGGATGAACAGGGTTTTCTTGGGGAGGACGCCATCCAGCGCGCCCTTGACTGCCTGGGCCGTTTCGCCCCCTTTCTGGAAGACATTCCCCCGGCGAACTTGCGTATCGTAGGCACTAATGCCCTGCGTGATGCCGCCAACAGCCAGGCATTCATTGAACGCGCCGAAACCCAGCTGGGGCATTCGATCGAGATCATTGCCGGTCGCGAAGAGGCACGCCTGATCTATCTCGGCGCCGCCCATGCGCTGGCGGAAAACGGCCGCCGTTTGATCGTGGATATCGGCGGCGGCTCCACTGAATTCATCATCGGCGAGCAGTTCGAGCCCAAGGCGCTGGAAAGCTTGCGCATGGGCTGCGTGACCTTTTCACGACGCTTCTTCCCTGAAGGCGAACTCAATGCAAAATGCTTGCGGCGTGCCGAACTCGCCGCCCTTTCCGAGCTCGCCAATATCCAACGTCCTTATCAGCGTTTGGGCTGGGAGGACCCGGTCGGCTCCAGCGGCACCATCAAGGCCGTCGCCAGCGTATTGAACGCCTATGGCGACAGTCAGCAAGAGGGTTTGATCACCCGCGAAGGCCTGCACAAGCTGCGTGAGCGGCTACTCAAGCACAAACACCTGGACAAGGTCGCTCTCGAGGGGCTCAAGCCCGACCGTGCCCGGGTGTTTCCCGCCGGGATGGCAATTTTATGCGCCATCTTCGAAGCCTTTTCACTCAAGCAAATGCGCTTTTCCGATGGCGCCTTGCGAGAAGGCGTGCTGTACGACATGGCCGGGCGCCGCAATGCGGAAGATTCACGGCTTAAAAGCCTGGAGACCCTGAAACGTTGCTATGGCGTGGATAGCCGCCAAGCGGATAACGTCACGACAACGGCACACTTATTGTTTGAAGCCGTGCAGGAAACCTGGAAGCTGAATGAACACCAGGGACGTTACCTGGCCTGGGCCTGCCAGGTGCATGAAATCGGCCTGGCGATCTCGCATAGCCAGTTTCATCGCCATGGGGCCTATTTACTCGAGCATTCGGACCTGGCGGGCTTTTCCCGCCCGGAACAGCAGCTGCTGGCATTTCTGGTGCGCGCTCACCGGCGCAAGTTTCCGCTCAAGGAGTGGCAGGCATTGCCCAAATCGCTGCAACCCAGCTACGCAAGGCTAGCTCGCCTGCTGCGCCTGGCGGTGCTACTCAACCACTCTCGCCCGGAACAACCCTCCACGCCACCGGCGGTTACGCTCAAGAACGACGCCATGCATCTTGCCCTACCGGAAACGGAGGAGCCCACCCTGCTGCTCACCGACCTGGAGCAGGAACAAAGCTACATGGAGACTGCTGGGTTTGCGCTGTCGCTCAAGCAGGCCTGAAGCGCCAGCCCGCCGCCTGAGCGATGACCTCGCCCGGCGGGCGCAGCACCGCAACACAGACCCCCTGAAAAGTCACTATCAATAGACGCTTACGCTCCCAGGGCGGAAGCTCACTTTCCTGAAGCAAGCGCTTGAGGTCGCGCCGGCCACGTCCGGGTATCATCAGTACTTCTCCCCCGCCACGTAGCCTGACCTCAAACATCGTTTCACAAAGCGCGGTGGCACAAAGTGAGGGCTCGGGAGCTTCATGCGCGACTAACGCCAACGTTCCCAAGGGAGTGACCAGTCGGGAGCGTCCATCCCAACCGGCCTGCCATCCTGCCGGCAAGGCTTGCAGCGGGGCTGATAGATACAGCCTCCCCTTCCAGACCCGTGCTTCTCCTTGCTCCCAGGCGACAAGGGGCTGAGCGTCATGGCGCGCCTCGAGCTGTTCGAGCAAGGTCTCCAGGCGTGCGCGTGGCGGCGTGGCGAGCCCCAGCTGCTGGCAGGCGTAACGTATCAGCAGGCGCTGCCTTGCCCTGGAAAGGGTCAACAAACTGGCCAGCATCAAGTGTGACGGTTCGCCTCCCGCCGCCTGAAGATCCATTTCAGCCAATTCATCGAGCAAGGCATCCGCCTCACTCGCCTGCTTGGCCGCCTGGGCCAGGCTGCTCACCGCCTGAGGCCAATGCAGCTCCAGGCGCGGCAAAATCGCCTGGCGCAGAAAATTGCGCGACAGGCGCCTGTCTTGGTTAGTCGGGTCTTCCACCCAGGCAAGCAATTCGATCTCGGCTTCGGCCTTTAGCCGTGCCCGGCTGATGGCAAGCCAAGGGCGCACCAGCCGGGCGCCATGCCACTGGCGGACAGCGGGCATTGCCGCCAAGCCCCGTACCCCGCTGCCGCGCAGAGCGGCCAGCAGAAAGGTTTCCGCCTGATCGGTCTGGTGCTGAGCCAACAGCAAGGTGTCACCGGTTCTCACACGCCTTGAAAAAGCGCCATAGCGGGCTTTGCGAGCAGCGTCCTCGATCCCTTGCCCGGCTGATTCCACCTGAACATGCTCGACGTAAAGCGGCACCCCCAGCCGTGAACACAGACGCCGACAATGAATCTCGAACCCAGCCGCCGCCGCCTGAAGACCATGATTGACATGGAGGGCATACAAGGGTCGTGCATGACGATGGCAAGCGCGTGCCGCCAGCGTCAAAAGCAATGAGGAATCCAGTCCGCCGGAAAGCGCCACCCAGACGATACGCCCCGGCACGCTGTCGGCCAGGGCGTCATCAAGTAAAGCATTGACTGACATCCGGCGTCAGACCGGCGCCCCATAGCTCATCAAGCGCTCATAGCGGCGTTTGAGCAATGCGTCGGTGTCTAGGGTTTCAAGACGCCCGAGGCTTGCCAACAGCGCCTCCTTGACCCTTGCCGCGGTATCTATCGGGTGCCAATGGGCACCGCCCAAGGGCTCCTTGATCAAGGCATCGACAAAGCCCAGCTCTTTCAAGCGTTCAGCGGTGATTCCCATGGCCTGTGCCGCATCCGAGGCCTTCTCGGCACTTTTCCACAGGATCGAGGCGCAGCCTTCCGGCGAGATCACCGAGTAGGTCGAATACTGAAGCATGTGCAGCTCATCACACACCCCGATGGCCAGAGCGCCGCCGGAGCCGCCCTCCCCGACCACGGTGGAAATGATCGGGGTCTTGAGGCGCGACATCACCGCTAGGTTGTAAGCGATGGCTTCGGACTGGCCGCGTTCCTCGGCATCGATACCTGGGTAGGCGCCCGGGGTGTCGATAAAGGTCAGTACCGGCATCTTGAAGCGTTCCGCCATTTCCATCAGGCGACAGGCCTTGCGGTAGCCCTCAGGGCGCGGCATACCGAAGTTGCGGCGCACTTTTTCTTTCACGTCACGGCCTTTCTGATGCCCGATCACCATCACCGGCTTGTCGTCCAGCCGCGCAACGCCGCCCACGATCGCCGCATCGTCGGCAAAGTGTCGATCACCGTGCAGCTCATCGAAATCGGTGAACACAAGATCCAGGTAATCGAGGGTGTAAGGACGCTGGGGGTGGCGCGATATCTGCGACACCTGCCAAGGGCTAAGATCCTTGAAAATGGAGTCGGTCAGCTTGCGGCTTTTTTCTTCCAGGCGCGCCACTTCGTCGGAAAGATTGATCTGGCTGTCGGAGTTGACGAGGCGCAACTCTTCGATCTTCGCCTGCAACTCGGCAATGGGCTGTTCAAAATCAAGATAATTGGGGTTCATCGACTAGGCCTTGTGAAACGAGCATTCAATGACGGCATTATCGCACCCTGACCCTGCCACGCAAGGAAAGGCAAAATCAGGCATGTTTGCCGACGTAACGATAAGCTGAAGCGATACGGTACAGCAGCAATGATCATCGGTAGCGCAGCTGCACCCCGGTCTGGCCTTGGACCTCACGCAATATCAGCAGCAGGTCATCGCTGGGAGCCACCTTCCACTCTTCGGCCAGTTCCAGCCAACCGCTGGCCTCATGGTTACGGTATTTCAGCCGCACCGGCAATCCCTGGGCATCGCGATGCGGGGTCAGATAATCGCGCAGGCTGTCCACCAGGCGTCCGTTGACCCTGCCGCCATCCAGCGCCACTTCCACTGCCTGGGCATAGCGTTTGCGCGCTTCGAGCATCGGGGTCACGTCCTTGCTGCGCAGGCGCAAGCCACCGGAGTAGTCATCGCTCGATACCTCGCCTTCGACGATCAACACCTGATCGGCGTCGATATAGCCGCGTAATTGCTCGAAAAGCTCGCCGAACAGCGACACTTCAATTCGCCCGGTGCGGTCGTCCAAGGTAAGAAACGCCATGGTGTCGCCACGCTTGGACTTCATGGTGCGCATGCCCACCACCAAGCCGGCGACCCGCTGGGACTCACGCGATGGTTTGAGATCGGAAATACGGGTCGAGACGAAGCGCGCAAGCTCCTTCTCGTATTCATCGATGGGGTGACCGGTCAGGTACAGCCCCAGAGTGACTTTTTCCCCGGAAAGGCGCTCGCGGTCCGTCCATTCTCGGACATTCAGGTAATTGGCGTAAACGTCCGTGTCGTCCTGCTCCACGAAGGCCTCACCGAACATGTCGACCATGCCCCGGTTCTGGTTGCTATGGTTCTGTGCCGCTGCCTTGAGCGCATCTTCCAATGCCGCCGCCAGCACTGCACGGTTGGGACCGAGTTTGTCCAGTGCGCCGGAGCGAATCAGTGCCTCCAGGGTGCGCTTGGTCAGACGTTTGGGGTCGATCCGGCGGCAGAAGTCGAACAGGTCGGTAAAGGCACCCCCGGTCTCGCGCGCTTGCACGATGGCATCGATCGGCCCTTCACCCACCCCGCGAATGGCGCCTAGGCCGTAAACCACGCGCTTGTCTTTATCCACGGTGAACTTGTAACCACCCACGTTGACATCCGGCGGCGTCACGGTGAGTTTGAGCTGACGACATTCCTCGATCAACGGCACGACTTTGTCGAGGTTGTCCATTTCCGTGGACATCACCGCCGCCATGAACGGGCCGGGGTAATGCGCCTTGAGCCAGGCGGTCTGGTAAGACACTAGGGCGTAGGCCGCCGAGTGCGACTTGTTGAAACCGTAACCGGCGAATTTTTCCACCAGGTCGAAGATGTTGCCCGCCAGTTCCTTGTCGATGCCATGGTCAGCGCACCCTTCCATGAAACCGGCACGCTGTTTGGCCATCTCCTCGGGTTTTTTCTTGCCCATGGCCCGGCGCAGCATATCGGCCTGACCCAGGGAATAACCGGCCATCACCTGAGCGATCTGCATCACCTGCTCCTGATACAGGATGATGCCGTAGGTCGGTTCCAGTACTGGTTTCAACAGGGCGTGCTGGTAATCTGGGTGTGGATAAGACACTTCCGCGCGGCCGTGCTTACGGTTGATGAAGTCGTCTACCATGCCGGATTGCAGCGGGCCGGGGCGAAACAGGGCGACAAGGGCGATCATGTCTTCCAGAGAATCCGGCAGCAGGCGCTTGATCAGCTCCTTCATGCCGCGGGATTCCAGCTGGAACACCGCCGTGGTCTCGGCACGCTTGAGCATCTCGAAGGTCGGCGAATCATCCAGGGGAATGCTGTCGATATCCAGCGGGCCCCGGCCTTCAACGGCACGCACCTTGTCGACCATTTCCAGCGCCCAATCGATGATCGTCAGGGTGCGCAGCCCCAGGAAGTCGAACTTGACCAGCCCGGCTTCCTCGATATCGTTCTTATCGAACTGCACCATCAAGCCGCCGCCGTCCTCGTCGCACAGCAGCGGCGCGAAGTCGGTGAGCTTGGTGGGGGCGATCACCACGCCGCCGGCGTGCTTGCCGGTACCGCGGGTCACCCCTTCGAGCTTCTGGGCCATTTCCCAGATTTCATGGGCGTCTTCGTCGGCATCGAGAAATTCCTTGAGCGCCGGCTCAGCCTCGATGGCCTTGCCCAGGGTCATGCCCACTTCGAATGGAATCAGCTTGGAGAGCTTGTCCCCCAGCAGATAAGGCTTGCCCTGAGCCCGAGCCACATCGCGCACCACCGCCTTGGCCGCCATGGTGCCGAAGGTGACGATCTGGGAGACGGCATCGCGCCCGTAACGCTCGGCGACGTACTCGATGACCTTGTCGCGCTTTTCCATGCAGAAATCCACATCGAAATCGGGCATGGAGACACGTTCGGGATTCAGGAAGCGCTCGAACAGCAAGTCGTAGCCGATAGGGTCGAGATCGGTGATTTTCTGGGCATAGGCCACCAACGAGCCGGCGCCGGAGCCACGTCCCGGCCCGACCGGCACGTCGTTGTCCTTGGCCCATTGGATGAAGTCCATCACGATCAGGAAATAACCGGGGAACCCCATCTGGATAATGATATCCAGCTCGAAATCCAGCCGCTTGCGGTAACGGGCATCGATTTCCGCGTACTCCTCGCTATCTCTCGAGTAACGCTCCGCGGGAAACAGGAAATCCAGACGCTGGTTCAGGCCGTCGTGGGAGACCTTGCGAAAGAACTCGTCCTGGGTCAGGCCCTCGGGAATCTCGAATTCCGGCAGGAATATTTCGCCCAGGCGTACATCGACGTTACAGCGCTGGGCGATCATCACGCTGTTTTCCAGCGCCTCGGGAATATCGGCGAACAGCTCGGCCATTTCCGCCGGGCTCTTGAGGTACTGTTCTTCGGTATAGCGCTGTTCGCGCCGGGGATCGTCCAAGGCCCGGCCTTCTCCGATGGAAACCCGGGTCTCGTGAGCCCAGAAGTCGTCGCGCTCAAGAAAACGCACATCGTTGGTAGCCACCACCGGGGTGCCGGTGGCCAGGGCCAGCTTGACGCTTTCATGCACACAGGCTTCTTCCATCGAGCGCCCGGTACGTACCAGTTCAAGGTAAAAGCGCTCGGGAAATGCCACTTGCCACTCCGCCAGCAGCGCTTCGGCTTCCGCATAGTGATCCGAGAGCAGGTGACGGCCGATTTCGCCATCGCGGCCGCCGGACAGCGCAATCAAGCCGTCGCTTTTGGCCAGCACCCATTGCCTATCGAGAATCGCCTTGCCGTGCCGTTGACCTTCCATCCAGCCCTGGGAGATCAATTCGGTGAGGTTACGGTAGCCGGTCTCGTTCATCGCCAATAGCGTCAGGCGATAGGGATGCAGGGGATCATGGGCGTTGGCAAGCCAGAGATCCGAACCGATGATCGGCTTGAGCCCGGCTCCCTGGGCGCCCTTGTAGAATTTCACCAGACCGAACAGGTTGGCTTCATCGGTAAGGGCCAAGGCCGGCATGCTGCGTTCGGCGGTGGTCTTGATCAGCGACTTGAGCCTAAGCAAGCCATCCACCAGGGAGTATTCACTGTGCAAACGCAGATGAACAAAAGGAACCGTCATGGGCAACTCAGCAGAAAACAGAAAAAGAAAAGCAGCGCTAGAGCAGCGCTAGTTGCCGCTGTACCGGGGCAAAGCTGCGGCGATGCTCGGGTAAAGGGCCATGGGCTTGTAGCGCCGCCAGATGCTCGGGCGTGGAATAGCCTTTATGGCGAGCGAAGCCATATTCGGGATGGCGTGCATCCAGTGCCACCATTTGAGCATCCCTTGCCACCTTGGCCAGGATTGAGGCGGCGGCAATCGCCATGTGGCGTGAATCGCCCTTGATAACCGCCTGGCCAGGAAGCGCATGGCCGGGCAGCTTGTTACCATCCACCAGCAAATATTCCGCCGCCGGCGTCAACGCATCGATGGCACGCCGCATGGCCAGATGAGTCGCGTGGTAAATATTCAGCGCATCCACCTCTTCAGGCGACGCTTCAGCGACGGCAAACGCCAGGGCACGAGCACGAATCTGTCGATCCAGGGCTTCACGCCGGGGCGAGGCAAGCACCTTGGAATCCGCCAGGCCGTCGATGAGGTCATCAGGATCGAGGATCACCGCTGCAGCCACCACCGCCCCTACCAGCGGGCCACGCCCGACTTCATCCACCCCAGCCAACCAGCGGCCGGAATAGTCGATTATCAAGGGTTCGAAACATTCATTGGATGAAGCCATCGGCCACCTCCGCAAGCGAGCGCCTGGCCACCAGAGCATCAACCGCCTCGGCGGCGCGCGCACTGGCATTGCGCTGCAAGCCGGCATGCAGCTCGACAAAGCGTTTTTCCAGGGCGGCGCGACCATCCGGGTCATCAAGCATTTCATTCATTTTTCGGGTAATCGCCGTGCTCGTGGCTTGCTCTTGTATCAATTCGGGCACCAGGTTTTCTCGAGCAATCAGGTTGGGCAAGGAGATCCATTCACTCTTGACCAGGCGACTGAGCAGCCAGTACGACGCCGGCGCCAGCTTGTAGGCCACCAACATGGGCCGATGGCAAAGCATGGCTTCCAAGGCGGCGGTACCCGAAGTCAACAACACGGCGTCCGAGGCCACCATGGCTTCGCGGGCCTGCCCATCGAGCAAGCGGACCACCGCGTTCAGTACCGGATACTGGGTCAGCAGCGCTTCAAGCTCTTGATAGCGAGCCGGCGTTGCGGCGGGAATCACCACTTGCAACCCCGGGCGGGTCTGGCAGAGCTGCTCGGCGGCTTCCAGAAAGGTCGCGCCCAGAAAGCGAATTTCATTGGCGCGCGAACCGGGAAGCAATGCCAGTACCGGCTGATCCTGCGCCAGGCCCAGTACTTCGCGGGCCTGAGAGCGGTCATTTGCCAGCGGCAGTTCATCGGCCAGAGGATGCCCGACAAAGACCACCGGCACCTGATGCTTGCGATAAAAAGCGGCTTCGAACGGCAGTAACGTCAGCATCGCATCCACCGACTTGGCGATGCCTTTGACCCTGCCTTGGCGCCAGGCCCATACCGTCGGGCTGACATAATGGGCGGTGGGAATACCCGCCTCGCGCAGTTGGCGTTCCAGCCCCAGGTTAAAATCGGGCGCATCGATACCGATCATGACATCCGGCCGCCAGGCCAAGGCATCCGCCTTGAGCGCCCGCCGTACCTTGATCAGGCCGGGAAGGTGCTTGAGCACTTCGACAAGCCCCATGATCGACAGCGTTTCAAGCGCAAAGCGGCTATCGATGCCTTGAGCCAGCATGCGTGGGCCGCCGATACCGCGAAATTCGATATGGGGATGCCGTGCCTTGAGTTCACGCATCAAGCCGCCGCCCAAAATATCGCCGGAAAGTTCGCCTGCCACTAGGTAGACACGCTTGATCGTCATAGAGGTGCCCTGTTCAGCGGACAATGCCGCGCGTCGAGACCTGGATGGAGTCAGCGAATGTCTGGGTCTCGGCCAAGCTGAAGCGCGAGCGAATTTCAGCTAACCCCTGCTCCACAGTAAGCCCTTGGCGATAGATTAGCTTGTAGGACTCACCCAGTGCCTGGATAGCCTCACGGGAAAAACCACGCCGCTTGAGCCCCACTAGGTTCAAGCCATGGGTTTTTGCCGGGTTGCCGTTGACCATTACATAGGCAGGGGTGTCCTTGGTGATGATGGAACCCCCACCGGCCATGGCATGCGTTCCGAAATGACAGAACTGATGCACCGCTGCCAGTCCGCCGAGAATCGCAAAATCGCCGACCGTGACATGGCCAGCCAGAGTCACCTGGTTGGCCAGTATGCAGTCGCTGCCGATAACGCAGTCATGGCCGACGTGTACGTAGGCCATGAACAGATTACGCGAACCGATGGTGGTTTCACCGCGATCTTGGACGGTGCCCCGATGCAGGGTTGCACACTCGCGAATGACGTTGTCATCACCCATGACAAGGCGGGTGGGTTCCCCGGCATACTTCTTGTCCTGGCAGTCTTCGCCTACCGAGGCAAACTGGAAAATACGGGTACGTTCACCCAGTTTGGTCGGCCCCTTGATGACCACATGGGGACCGATATGTGAGCCGGCGCCGATCGTCACATCCGGGCCGATCACGCTGAACGGCCCTACTTTGACGTCATCGGCCAGCCGGGCGGCGGGATCGACCAGAGCAGTAGGATGAATCAAGCCACCTTCCTCTCGGCGCAGATGATTTCAGCTTCACAGGCCAACTCGCCATCGACAGTCGCACGGCAGGCAAACTTCCAGATGCCACGTTTGCCGCGAATCACGTTAGCTTCGAGAACCAACTGATCTCCCGGCATGACAGGACGTTTGAAGCGCACGTTGTCGCTTCCCACCAGATAATAGACATAACCATCGGCAGGACGCTTGTTGACGGTCTTGAAGCCAAGGATGCCGCACACTTGCGCCAATGCTTCGAGCACCAGCACACCTGGCATGATCGGATGGTGCGGGAAATGGCCGTTGAAAAACGGCTCATTGATACTCACATTCTTGTAACCAACGATGGTTTCGCCTTCGACAAGCTGCGTTACCCGGTCCACTAACAAAAACGGATAACGGTGAGGCAGGTATTCGCGGATCTCGTTGATGTCCATAACCATCGTAGCAACCTCTGAAATGACAAGATGCCTGGCCAGCTGCCAGGCGAGTGCCGGCAGCCCTGCCGGCAAAATGGCGGGGATTATAGCGCGCCTTCCCCTCGCTTCAATACGCGAAACCCACCGAACGACACTGCTTTCATGGGGTGCGAGTACGTTTTTCCAATCGCGACAAGCGCTTGGCAATGTCATCCAACTGTTTGAAACGCACTGCGTTCTTGCGCCATTGAGCGTTATTCATGGAACCGGTTCCCGACGAGTACACGCCTGGCTCATGAATCGAATTGGTCACCAGACTCATGCCGGTGACCTGAACGCCATCGCAAATCGTAAGGTGCCCGGAAAGCCCCACACCGCCGCCCAGCATGCAATGCCTGCCGACTTGGGTTGAACCGGCAATGCCCACGCAACCCGCCAGTGCACTGTGCTCACCGATACGCACATTGTGAGCAATCTGCACCTGACTGTCGATCTTGACATCGTCGCCGATCACGGTATCTCCCAGCGCACCCCGATCGATACTCGAGCAGCTGCCGACTTCCACGTCGTCTCCCAGCACCACGCCCCCCAGCTGAGCGATCTTGTGCCATCGGGCGCCGTCATGAGCAAAGCCGAAGCCATCGCCGCCGATCACGCATCCGCTGTGCAGAATCGCGCGCTTGCCGATGATCACGCCATGGCACACCGTGACGTTGGGATGCAGGCGCGTTTCCTCTCCAATCATGGTGTCGGCTCCCACCACACTGCCTGAACCGATCACCACCTTGGCTTCCAATACCACTCCGGCCTCGACCACGGCATGCGGTCCGATACACACCTCAGCCCCTAGCGTGACGTCTTCGGCCACGATGGCGGAAGGATGAACTCCAGGGCGATCACGTGCGGGAACCGGATCGAACAGCTGGGAGAGTTTGGCATAGCCCAGATAAGGATTTTCCATTTCCAGGCGAGGTACCGAGCAGGTCTTGCCATGTTCGGGATGCAGCAGCACAGCGGCTGCTCGCGTACTAGGCAAGTCCTTGAGGTAGGCGCGGTTGGCCACAAAGGCCACTTCATCCGGCTCGGCATCCTTGAGGGTTGCCAAGCCACGAATGGCTTGCCCGCCATCACCCACCAGGGTGGCGTCAAGATGTCGGGCGATGTCAGCCAGGGTCAGTTGGTCGAGAACGTGCGTCATGGGAGCCTGGGGAGCTGGAGGGGCGCTTTGGAAGCCGCCCCTTACGATGGACAGGATCGGGATGGACCCGTATCAATTCAGAGAATCGAATATCTGGGTGACTTCATCGGTCAGGTTGGGCAGGTCGATGGCTGAATGCAGCACACCTTGGGGCTCCACCAGCACATCGATGGAGTGGCGCTCGATGACTTGCTCCACGGCCTGCTCCAGCCGGGTTTCCGCGCTTTCCAGAAACTGTTGTTCGGAGCGTTGCTGGGCCTGCATGACCTCTTGGCGTAGCTGTTCGAAACGTCCGCCTTTTTGCTGCAGCTCTTCGATCAACGCCTGACGTTCGGTCTGAGGCATGATCTCACCCTCGTTCTGCAGACGCTGCTGGAGTTGTTGCAACTCGTTGCCCAGCGACTGTGCTTCACGCTGCTGAGCACCGATCTCGCTCTCCAGCTGGCTCACCGACTGTTGAGCTGACTGGGTGTTCATCAACGCCGCTCGCCAGTCCAGCACGGCCACTTCTGCCGCATGGGCCGGCACTATCATGGCGCCCAACAAGCATATGGCTGCGGTCAGTTTGCGCATCGGTCTTTCTCCTTGTATCGAGGCTCGATCAGAACGACTGACCCAGCGAGAACTGGAAGAATTGGGTATCGTCGTCACTTTCTTCGTTCAGGGGCTCCGCTACACTGAAGGTCAACGGGCCCACCGGCGTCAGCCATGAAAGCCCCACCCCCACGCTATAGCGTAGATCGCCCATATCCACTCCGGAACTGCAACGTTGCCGAGCGGCATCTTCTTCCAGAACATCGTAACAAGACGTCAAAAAGGTATTACCGGCATCGAAGAACAGCGATGTCTGTATCGAACGTCTGTCTTCAATGAACGGCATGGGGAACAGCACTTCAGCACTGCCCTCCACTACCACGTTACCGCCCATGGTGCGGTCACGTCCGCCTTCCCGAGCCGGTGTGGTCGGCTGCCCCAAGGTATTGGAGGTAAAACCGCGCACCGACCCCAGGCCACCGGAATAGAAATTTTCATAAAAGGGATAAGGGTCGTTGCTGCCCAGCGTATCGGCATAGCCCAAATTGCCGCTGAACTTCAGTGACCAGTCATCGCCCAGTGGGTAAAGCTTCTGGGCGCGAGCACGCAACTTGACGTACTCGGCATCACTTCCCGGCACGCCGGTTTCCAGAGAGAGACGCTGATAGCTACCCGCCGTGGGCATTATCCCGCGGTTGAGATTATTGCGCGTCCAGCTGGCGGTGAGCTTGAGGCTTTGAGCATCGGAGCCCTGATCTTCCACGTAACGGCGAATTTCCGAGGCCGTATCGGTATAGGTCTTGATCGAAAGGTCTTCCACACTGGCACCGAAGTTCAGCCGTGACAGCTCGCTAACCGGATAGCCGAGATTGACACCCGCGCCATAAGCATCGGTGGAATAGGTAGAGATATCCGAATCAGCGTAATCAGTTTCGCGGTAGAAAAGATTATAGCCTCGCGAAATGCCGTCGATGGTCCAGTAAGGATCGGTGAAACCGAAGTTGACGCTGGTGAAGGTATCACTGCGTTGAGCGCCGATGTTGACCTGATTGCCGGTGCCCAGGAAATTGTTCTGGGCCAGCGCCGCACCATAGATCACCCCGGCGCTTTGTGAAAAGCCGACACTTGCCGAAACCGAGCCGGAGGGCTGTTCTTCGACATTGTAAGCCACGTCCAGCATGTCCGGTTCACCCGGCACAGGGCGGGTTTCCACTTCCACCTGGCTGAAGAATCCCAGACGTTGGAGACGTTGGCGTGACTGAGTGATCGATTCGGTGGAAGCCGGCGCGCCTTCCATCTGAATCATTTCACGGCGCAACACCTCATCTTGGGTGGTGGTGTTGCCGGAGAATTCTATACGCCTGACATAAGCGCGCCGACCGGCTTCCACTGCCATCACCAGATCGACCGTTTTACCGTCATCGGCAAGCTCGGGAATGCCTTCCACCTCGGCAAAGGCAAAACCGTCCGCGCCCAGCCGGGCACGCAATGCTTCAGCGGAAGCATTGACATCGCGACGCGAGAAGATTTCTCCACGCTCCACTTCGAGTAATTCGCGCGCCTCACGCTCGCTGATTTCCATGTCGCCGACAAAGCGAATGTCACCGACACGGTACTGATTACCCTCATCGACATTGATGGTAATGAAGATGTCCGATTTATCGGGGCTGATCGAGACCTGAGTCGAAGTCACCTCGAAATTGACATAGCCACGATCCAGGTAATAGGAGCGCAGCCGCTCGATGTCACCAGCAAGCGCAGCCCGTGAATATTCGTCGCTCGAGAACCAGCCAAACAGAAGGCCCGGCTGATCTTCAAGCTCGAATACGTCACGCAAAGTCTGATCGTCGAAGGCCTCGTTGCCCACGATATTGATCTGACGAATCGTGGCTACCGCGCCTTCGTTGATGTTGATATTGACCTGAACTCGGCCTTCGTCAACCTCTTCAACTTCGGTTTCGATGTTTGCGCTATAGCGTCCCTGGGATTGATAGAGACCTTCAAGCTCACGCTGGATCTCTTCCAAGGTGGAAAGCTGCAGCACCTGGCCGGCGGCCAAGCCGGATTCTCTTAGCCCTTCACGCAGGTCATCTTCGGAAAGCTGTTTATTGCCGGTGATATTAAGCCGTGCAATGGTGGGTCGCTCGACCACTTGGATGATCAACACATCGCCTTCGCGGGCAAGCGTCACGTCTTCAAACAGGCCGGTGGCAAAAAGATTGCGCGTTGCCTCGGCCAGTTCACGTTCGTCGACACGGTCGCGTGCACTCACCGGGAAGGCATTGAACACCGATGCAGCCGAAACCCGCTGCAATCCTTCAACACGAATATCTGAAACATCAAAGGGTTGTGCCTGTACGCTACCAGCGCTAGCCAGCACCAATGCCGCTATTCCAAAGGTCTTTATTTTCATGCAGTCAGTTCGCTCGCGTTGGTCTACCCACCTTGTTCAGACAGGCACCATATACATTTTTGCGGGCAGCTGACAAGGCAGAAGCTGCTCGCGCGCGTCATCGTCACAGACTCAGTCTTCCCTGCTTCGGGTCATGACAGGCTGGTTCATGAAACACTTGCTCATGAAAAACTGAGTCATCGCAGGCGTAGCCATCCCAGGCATCGTCATTGCTCGCCTGGTTACCACAAACGCATCAGGTCGAAGTAAAGCGCCATCAGCATCAAGCTACCCACCAGAGCCAGGCCAATACGTAGCCCGATCGCCTGCACCTGTTCGGATACGGGACGTCCGCGTACCGCTTCAATGAAATAATAAAGTAAATGGCCGCCATCCAGTACCGGGATGGGCAAGAGGTTCAACACCCCAAGGCTAATCGAAAGATACGCCAAGAAGGTGATGAAAGCTTCCACCCCCGTACGCGCCGAGTCCCCAGCCACCTGAGCGATGGTAATCGGCCCAGAAAGATTGGAAGGTGAAATCAGGCCCACCAGCATCTTGCGAATGGCGCCCAGGGTCAATAATGTCATCTCGCCGGTACGCGAAAAGGCCTGGCCGACCGCTTCGACCGGTCCATAGCGTATTTCACGCCGGTACTCCTCCGGCCAGCTCACCGGTTCAACACCCGCGCCGATGTAGCCGATTTCCACCCCGGTTTCCAGCGTGGTGCGACCGGGGGTGAGCGTCATGCTCTGGCGCTGGCCATCACGCTCAATCTCCAGCGATAGCGACTCACCGGGGTTACCGCGTACGATATTGACGAATTGCATCCAGTCATCCACCGGCTCGCCATTGACCGCCTTGATTCTATCGCCCGGCCGCAAGCCGGCTTCAGCGGCCGCCTCCCCGTCTAGCACTTGGCCGAGTACCGGCGGAAACTCCGGCTGCCAGGGCGTAATACCCAGGGTCGAGAGTGGCTGCGGCGGGTCCTGGCGCACCAGGTAGTCGTCTACCGGCAGCCGATAATCGCGCGCACTCTGATCGATATCCTGACGGGCCTGGAGAACAAGCTCACCACTTTCGCCGATAGCAGACACCAGTTTGAGGTTGATTTCCCCCCAGGAGTTGACTTTCTCACCTTGTACGGCGGTTATTTCGTGGCCGCTTTGCAACCCGGCGTGAGCGGCGGGTGATTCCGGCTCCACGGCCCCGATCACGGGGGACACCGTGGTGGTACCCACCACGAACAATGCCCAGTACGCCACGATGGCCAGCAGGAAATTGGCCAGAGGACCTGCAAAAACGATGGCGATGCGTTGCCAGACGTTCTTACGGTTAAAGGCCTGATCAAGCTGGTTTTCAGGCACCGGTGCTTCGCGTTCATCCAGCATCTTGACGTAGCCACCCAGTGGAATGGCAGCTATCACGAACTCGGTGCCATGCCGGTCATAGCGCGACCACAGCGGCTTACCGAAGCCTATGGAAAAGCGCAAGACCTTGACACCACAACGTCGCGCCACCCAGAAGTGGCCATATTCGTGGAAGGTCACCAACAAGCCCAGCACCACGATGACGGCAAGAATGTTTTGAATCAGGCCCACATTTGGCTCCTCACAGGCATGTTTTTCCTCGGGTCGTTCACGTTTTTACGTCGAGCAGTTGCTGGGCGAGGTGGCGTGCCTGCCGGTTTGCCTCAAGTATGCCTTCCAGCGTATCCGCAGAGGCCACCGTTTGGCGATCCAGGACGCGGGCTACCACCTCGCCGATCCCGGTAAAGCTCAGTCGGCCTTCAAGAAAAGCCTCGACCGCGACTTCGTTGGCAGCATTGAGAATCGCCGGTGCAGTACCCCCGGCCTTCATCGCCTCACGAGCGAGACGTAGACACGGAAAAGTGTCTTCATCCGGCACATCAAAATCCAGTCGGGCCACAGCGAACAAATCCAGTGGTTTTACCCCGGCATCGATACGCTCGGGCCAAGCCAACCCATAGGCAATTGGAGTGCGCATGTCCGGGTTGCCCATCTGGGCGATGACCGAGCCGTCATGATAGGCCGCCATGGAGTGAATCACGCTTTGCGGATGGACCACGACCTGAATTTGCTCCGGCGAAGCATCGAACAGCCAACAGGCTTCGATCAACTCCAGCCCCTTATTCATCAAGGTGGCACTATCCACTGAAATCTTTCTGCCCATCGCCCAGTTAGGGTGAGCACAGGCCTGTTCAGGGGTCACCCGAGCAATTTGCTCGGCACTCCAACCACGAAACGGTCCACCGGAAGCGGTTAGCAACAGCTGGGAGACACCGTGGCGAACCAATCCACCCCGATGCTCGATAGGTAGACACTGGTAGATGGCATTATGTTCGGAATCAATTGGCAATAGCGTGGCACCGGAGCGCGTCACGGCCTCCATGAACAGTGCACCACTCATTACCAATGCTTCCTTATTGGCCAGCAGTACCCGCTTGCCGGCCTCCACTGCTGCCAAGGTAGGCAGCAACCCGGCAGCACCGACAATCGCTGCCATCACGATGGTGGCCTCATCGTCCCGGGCAACATCGATCAAGGCCTGAGTTCCGGCACGCACTTGGGTGGCAAGCCCAGCATCCGCCAATCGCTGGCGCAGCCAAGCTGCATCGGCTTCGGTTGCTAATACCGCGATATCCGGTGTATATAGTCGGCACTGTTCGAACAACGCCTCGCGCGAGCGGTGAGCGGTGAGCGCATGGACCCGGTAACGTTCGGGATGACGGCTGATCACATCCAGGGTACTGGTACCGATGGACCCCGTGGCGCCCATCACGGTAACGGCCTGTCTTCCTTGCGGTTGCATCATGGGGAAAGGGCCGTCAGGTAACATAGAGCAAACAAGGGAATCGCGGCAGTCAGGCTATCGATACGGTCGAGTACGCCACCGTGACCCGGAAGGAGATTGCTGGAATCCTTGAGCCCGCGATGGCGTTTAAGCATGCTTTCCAGCAGATCACCCAGTACCGAGACCAGCGTCACCAGAGCGGTGATTATCACCAACACCAGCGTACTGGCCATACCGAACCCCTGCCAGACGGCAAACCCCACCGCCAGAAGAAACGTTACCAGCATGCCGCCGAAGACGCCCTCCCAGGATTTCCCCGGGCTTACCCGTGGCGCCAACTTGTGTTTACCATAGGCACGGCCGGAGAAATAAGCCCCGATATCCGCGCCCCACACCAACAGCAGCACGAACAGCAGCCACACTCCGCTGTCACGCAGCACATTAAGCCCTACCCAGGCAGGCAGCAGCACCCACAACCCCATCAACAAGCGCCGCGGTACTGACTGCCACTGAGCCTTCGCCTCGGGATAGCGCGCCACCCAGTAAAGCGTCACCAGCCAACCCAGGGCGGCAAGCCACAAAGGCCAAATGGCGAGTGCTGCATCAAGTATCCACATCAGCCCCATCAGCGCGATCATCAACCCCACCCAACCAAGCCGCTGGGGAGTCTCTTCGATACCGGCCAGGCGCGTCCATTCCCAGCCCGCCAACAACACGATAACTGCCGTAAACAGAGCGAAGGCAGCGCCCTCGAGGCCAAATAGCCCGGCCAGCATCAAGGGTGCCAGCCAGGCGGCGGTAATGATTCGCTGTTTAAGCACCTTGCGCCTCGATCTGTTCGTCCGTCATGCCAAAACGTCGCTGACGCCGGCAATAATCTACCAGCGCCGCATCAAAGGATTCAGCATTGAAATCCGGCCACAGCTGGGGCGTGAAGTACAGTTCGGCATACGCCAGCTGCCACAGCATGAAGTTCGACACTCGCTGCTCACCGCTGGTGCGAATACACAGGTCCACGGGAGGAATGTGATGGGTCGACAAGGATGACGCCATCAACTGTTCGTCGATGGCTTCCGGCGCCAATTCCCCGGCAGCGACACGCTGTGCAAGCTGACGTGCCGCCTCTGCGATATCCCATTGACCGCCATAGTTGGCGGCAATCACCAAGTGCATGCCGGCATTATCGGCAGTCAATGTCTCGGCGCGCTCGATCTGCTTCTGGATGGCATGCGAAAATCCGTGCCGGTCACCAATGATGGAAAGCCGAATATCGCGCTCATGAAGTTTCTTCACTTCACGCTTGAGTGCAATCAGAAACAGTTCCATCAGAGCGTTGACTTCGGTTGCTGGACGCTTCCAATTTTCACTGGAAAAGGCAAACAGGCTCAGCGTTTCAATTTGCCGTTCGACGGCTCGGCGCACCACCGTTCTGACCGATTCGACACCGGCGCGATGGCCGCGCACGCCGGAAAGGCCACGGCCTTTCGCCCAACGATTATTACCATCCATGATAATGGCGACATGACCGGGCAAGCCGCCCTGATCACAAGCAAGGGAAAGGGCGCCGCCGGGCTGCTCGTCGGAAAGTTGCGATGGCGTCATGGGTTCTCGCATCCAGGTGGATCGTTGACTCAAAGCTTGAACTCTCACTCAAACTCAAAAGCATGGCAGGTGACACCAAGCCACCCGCCGGATAGTCAGAACAGTTATACCTGCATCAGGTCGTGTTCCTTGGCCTCCAGCATCTTGTCGATTTCGGCAATATACTTATCGGTCAGTTTCTGAATGGCATCTTCGCCCTGGTGCTGCTCGTCTTCACTGATTTCCTTATCCTTGAGCAAGGCCTTGAAATCGCCATTGGCATCGCGACGTATATTACGCACGGCAACACGCGCATGTTCAGCTTCACTGCGCGCCTGCTTGATGTAGCCCTTGCGCGTTTCCTCGGTCAGCATCGGCATGGGCACTCGAATCACAGTACCGGCGCTGGCAGGGTTCAAACCCAAGTCGGAGGTCATGATAGCCTTCTCGATCTTGGGCACCATACCTTGCTCCCAGGGCACCACAGCAAGCGTACGGGCATCTTCAACGTTGACCGAGGCCACTTGATTGAGCGGCACCTGGCTACCGTAATAATCCACCGTGACCGTATCCAGAATGCTCGGGTGAGCGCGACCGGTACGAATCTTGTTGAAGTTGCCATGCAGCGCTTCAACGCTTTTCTTCATGCGGGCTTCCGCATCTTTCTTGATCTCGTTGATCACAATATTATCCTCTGTCTATCAGCGTGCCTTCCTTGCCCCCGACTACCAGGTTCAGCAGAGCACCAGACTTGTTCATGTCGAATACCCGCACCGGCATATCATGGTCACGTACCAGGCAGATAGCGGTCAAATCCATGATCCCCAGTTTCTGATCCAGGGCATCATCATAGGATAGCTTTTCGTATTTGATGGCATCGGCGTGTTTGACCGGGTCCTTGTCGTAGACCCCATCAACCTTGGTGGCCTTGATCACCACATCGGCGTCAATTTCGATACCTCGCAGGCAGGCAGCGGAATCGGTGGTGAAGAAGGGATTACCCGTGCCGGCGGAAAACAGCACCACATCGCCCGAGGTCAGGTAACGAATTGCCGTGCGGCGATCGTAATGTTCCACCACACCGCTCATGGGAATCGCCGACATCACTCTGGAACGAATATTGGAACGCTCCAGTGCATCGCGCATGGCCAGCGCATTCATTACCGTGGCCAGCATGCCCATATGGTCACCGGTAACTCTGTCCATTCCCGCAGCATTCAAGGCCGCGCCACGAAACAGGTTGCCACCCCCGATCACGATACCTACCTGAACACCTATTCCAACCAACTGGCCGATTTCCAGCGCCAAGCGGTCGAGTACCTTGGGGTCGATCCCGAAATCGTGCTCACCCATCAACGCCTCACCGGAAAGCTTGAGCAAGATACGCTTGTATTTTGACTTGGAGCTTGCCGGTTTGGCATTGGGGGTGGGGAAAGTTTCCTGGGCATCAAGGGTCATGGCATGTCTCCTGAAGTGGGCCTGAGAGCAGGCGGGCGGGGCAGCCCGGCACCGGAACGGGCAAGGGCCGGATACACGAAGGCGTGCGCTTACGCGCACGCCATTATTACATTGGAACTTCAGACCTCAGCGACGGCCGGCCTGTTCCATGACTTCCTTGGCGAAGTCGACTTCTTCCTTCTCGATGCCCTCGCCCACTTCAAAGCGAGTAAAGTCGAGCACTTCACCACCCGCCGCCTTGACGTACTCGGCCACGGACTGGTTGGGATCCTTGACGAACGGCTGTTCGGTCAGGCTGTTCTCGGCCAGGTACTTCTTCAGACGGCCTTGCACCATCTTCTCGGCGATCTGTTCCGGCTTGCCGGCCATATCAGGTTGCCCCAGAATGATGGCCTTTTCTTGATCCAGCTGTTCCTGGGGCATCTGCTCCGGATGTGCAACCGCCGGGTTGATGGCTGCCACGTGCATGGCAACGTCCTTGGCCACTTCCGAAGTACCACCCTTGAGCACAGTCAAGACGCCGATGCGACCGCCATGGACGTATTCGCCCACGATGCCGCCCTCGCCCGCTTCGACGACCACGGCACGACGCACACCGATGTTCTCACCAATCTTCTGCACCAGCTGCTCGCGTGCAGTTTCAAGCGCGCCTTCCATGACCGCGGCCACATCTTCGCTCTTGGCATCGAAGAAGGCACTGGCGATCTTGGCGGTGAACGCCTTGAAGTTGTCGTCGCGGGCGACGAAATCGGTTTCCGAGTTGATCTCGACCATCACACCGTAGGAGTTGTCATCGGCCACTTTAGTGACCACGGCGCCTTCGGCGGCGGTACGGCCCGCTTTCTTGGCGGCCTTGAGACCGGAGCTTTTACGCAGGTTTTCGATCGCGACTTCAATATCACCCTCGGTTTCGGTAAGTGCCTTCTTGCACTCCATCATGCCGAGTCCGGTACGTTCGCGTAGTTCCTTGACCTGAGAGGCGCTGATAGCTGCCATGGGAATTCACCTCTGAATGGTTCTATCTGACTGAGAATTTTAAAAGCTGAGAACTTAAAAGCAACACTGAACCCTGCAAGGCCTAGCATTACCCTGCCGACACCGGGGCGCCGGACTGAATGCGTCCCACCACGGCATTCACCGCAATTGGGAAAAAAAGGGGGCCATTGCCCCCTTTTCTGGCACGGCGCTCAACAAGGCCGCACCGACAAACGCTTGACCGTTATTCCGCCGCTGCGTCTTTTTCCGGACTTTCAGTGCTTGCGGCTTCTTCGCTCACTTCGACGAATTCGTCCGGGCGACCTTCCTTGGCACGTGCGCAGGCATCAGCGATGCCCTTGACGTAGATCTGGATGGCGCGGATGGAGTCATCGTTACCCGGGATCACGTAGTCAACACCATCGGGGTTGGAGTTGGTATCCACTACCCCAATCACCGGGATGCCCAGCTTGTTGGCTTCGTTGATCGCGATGCGCTCGTGGTCGACGTCGATCACGAACAGGGCATCCGGCAAGCCGCCCATGTTCTTGATGCCGCCCACGGAGCGCTCGAGCTTGTCCTGCTCACGCGTGGCCATCAACACTTCTTTCTTGGTCAACTTCTCGAAAGTACCATCTTCATGCATGGTTTCCAGGTCGCGCAGGCGCTTGATGGAAACACGGATGGTCTTGTAGTTGGTCAGCATGCCGCCGAGCCAACGATGGTTGACGAAAGGTTGGCCGACGCGGTTGGCTTCTTCCTTGATGATCTTGCTGGCGCTGCGCTTGGTACCCACGAACAAGATCTTGTTGTTGGTGGCTGCCATCTTCTCGACCACATCAATCGCATCATTGAGCGCCGGCAAGGTATGCTCAAGGTTGATGATATGGATTTTGTTGCGCGCACCGAAGATGAATTTACTCATCTTCGGGTTCCAGTATTTGGTCTGGTGACCGAAGTGAGCGCCTGCTTTGAGCAGGTCACGCATATTGACGTGTGCCATGGATGACTCCTTAGACTTTACGGGTTAGGCCTCCACGCACCCCATGGATCCGACCACGCGACCAATTCAGCCGCAGCGGCACCCGGGACCATGTGTCGGTGCATGTGTGTTTTCAAGGCGTTACTATCATTTACTACCGTGATTAACGCTTTCAGCATCGCAACGGCGGCCAGGCTTGCTCAGCAGGCATGGTGCAGGATGACGATTGCAGGAAAGCGCGCGGCTTTATACCATAGATCCTTGCTAAGATGAAGCCGCCTGCTGTTTACGGCGTGTTCCCCAAAGCGACTTCCCACATCGAGACGCCATGAACGTTCCCATCAAGACGCCTTCAGAAATCGAGAAAATGCGCGAAGCCGGTCGCCAGGCAGCCAGCGTACTGGAAATGATCACCCCTCATGTCGAGGCCGGGGTAAGCACCGGCAAGCTCGACAAGCTGTGTTACGACTACATCGTCAATGAGCTCGGCTCGACGCCCGCACCGCTCAATTACCATGGTTTTCCCAAGTCGATCTGCACCTCGATCAACCACGTGGTCTGCCATGGCATTCCCGATGACGCCAAGAAGCTCAAGAAAGGCGATGTCATGAACATCGACATCACCGTAAAGACCGCCGACGGCTACCATGGCGATTCGAGCATGATGTTCATCGTCGGAGAAAACATTCAGGGTGAGCGCCTGTGTCGCATTACCCAGGAGTGTCTTTACAAGAGCATCGCCTTGATCAAACCGGGCGTGCGCCTCTCTACGCTTGCCCGCGTCATCCAGGCCCATGCCGAAGCCAACGGCTATTCGGTGGTGCGTGACTTCTGCGGCCATGGCATCGGCGCCGACTTTCACGAAGAACCCCAGTTTCTCCACTATGACGGCTATGCCCCGGATGCGGACATTGCCCTTGCTGCCGGCATGTGTTTTACCATCGAGCCGATGATCAACGTCGGTGAGTATAAAACCAAGGTATTGCGTGATGGTTGGACCGCCGTGACCAAGGATCGCAGCCTGTCCGCTCAATGGGAGCACACCCTGCTGGTCACCGAAACCGGGGTGGAAGTGCTCACCGCGCGAGGCGAGGAAGACCTCGGCTTTCTCGACCGCTAATGCTACTTCATCATTACCATTTCACCCCCGACACCTCGCTGTTCGATGTCCAGCGCTTTCACGGCGAACTCGCCGGCAGCCGCTCGCCCATCGCGCCGTTCAAGGCAGCCTTGCGACAGATTCAGGCGCGCCTGGATGAGCGCTTTCACGCCGGCGCCGACATTCGGGATCTCGTCCATGGACGCGCCTGGTGCCTTGACCGCCTGCTGGCACTCGCCTGGGAACAACATAGTTGGCCGGATGACGGCATCGCTCTGCTCGCAGTGGGAGGCTACGGACGTGGCGAACTGCACCCGCATTCGGATGTGGATCTCTTGTTTTTGCTGGAGTTTGACGACGACAGGGCCTACCGCGAACCCCTGACTGCCTTTATCACCTTTCTATGGGATATCGGCCTGGAAATCGGCCACAGCGTCCGCTCGCTCACCGATTGCGAACGCGAGGCCGAAGCCGATGTGACGGTGATCACCAACCTGCTCGAATCGCGCCTGATAACCGGCCCCGAACGGCTGCGTAACGCCATGCGCGAACGCTTGAGCAGCGAGCACCTATGGCCGGCGGATCGCTTCTTTGAAGCTAAGTGGCAAGAGCAGATTGCGCGTCACTACCGCTACAACAACTCCGAGTATCACCTGGAACCCAACATCAAGAGCTCTCCCGGTGGATTGCGCGACATCCAGATGATCGGCTGGGTGGCCAAACGTCATTTCGGTACCGAACGCTATGAAGACATTGTCGCCAACGGCTTCATGAACGATGCCGAACTGCGTATTCTGAGCCAGGGCCAGGCCTTTCTGTGGCAGGTGCGCTATGCCCTGCACATGCTCACCGACCGCGCGGAAGACCGCCTGCTGTTCGACCACCAGCGCACCATTGCGCAGCTGTTCGGCTTTCGCGACACGCCCGAGCGCCTGGCCGTCGAACAGTTCATGAAGCGCTATTATCGTCATGTCACGGCATTGGCCGGACTCAACGATATGCTATTGCAGCACTTCGATGAGGTGATATTGCGCGGTACCCAGGCGCTGTCCACGGTCAAGCTCAACGCTCGCTTTGAAACCAAGGGGGGCTACATTCAGGCGCGCAGGCGCAGCCTGTTTCGTGACCATCCCGAGGCCATGCTGGAGCTGTTTTTGCTGATGGCCAAGCACCCCGAAATCGAGGGCGTGCGTGCCGATACCATTCGCTTGATCCGCGACCACCGCCATCAGATCGATGACCACTATCGCGATGAACCCCGCCATCAACGCCTGTTCATGGCGCTGTTACGTTCGGGAGGCAACGTTCCGCGGCAACTGCGTCGCATGAACCGTTACGGCATTCTCGGCAAGTACCTGCCGGAGTTCGGCCGTGCGGTGGGGCTAATGCAACACGACCTGTTTCACATCTATACCGTGGATGCCCACACCCTGCGCCTGTTGAAATTCATTCAGGGCTTTCGTAACCTCGAGGCGCGTGAAGAGTTTCCGGTCGCCGTTGCATTGATTCCGCAGCTTCCCCGGCTGGAGCTTCTGTGGATCGCCGGGCTGTTTCACGATATCGGCAAGGGACGCGGCGGCGACCACTCCTTGATCGGCGCGGTTGACGTCGAGCACTTTTGTATCCGCCACCATGTTCCCCAACACGACACCCGCCTGGTGCGCTGGCTGGTGGAATACCATCTGCTGATGTCGATGACCGCTCAGAAACGCGACATTACCGACCCGGACGTGATACGTGACTTTGCACGAATCGTGCGCAACGAAATGCGGCTGGACTATCTGTACGTACTCACCGTGGCTGATATCAATGCCACCAACCCCACGCTGTGGAACGGTTGGCGGGCCTCGTTATTGCGTCAGCTGTATACCGAAACCAAGCGTGCCTTGCGGCGCGGGCTCAACAACCCGCCCGATCGCGATGACTGGGTGCGTGAAACGCGCAATGAAGCCCGTTCACTGCTGATCAGCATCGGCGTCGACATCGCCCATATCGACCACTTGTGGGACTCGCTGGGCGAAGACTACTTTCTTCAGTACGCCCCCAGTGAAATCGTTTGGCAAACGCAGGGCATTCTCGCCCATGGCGACTCCCAACTACCCTTGATATTGATCAGCGCACCGACCGATGACATGGCCGAAGGTGGTACCAAGGTGTTTATTTACACGCGTTCGGTGGAAGATCTTTTTGCCGCGACCGCTGCCGCCATGGAACAGCTGGGTCTGTCGATCCATGACGCCCGAATCGCCACGTCACGCAACGACTGGACGCTCAATACCTTCATTGTGCTGGATCACCAGGGACAGGCGATACGCGACCCCGAACGCATCGAGGAAATGCGTAGCCATCTGGTGGAGGAACTCGACGACCCGGAGGATTATCCCCAGATCGTCACTCGTCATACACCGCGCCAGCTCAAGCATTTCAAGGTGCCCACGGAAGTACTGATCGAGCAGGACCCGGCCAACGACCGCACCCTGCTGGAGCTTACCGCCCCTGACCGCCCGGGGTTGCTGGCGCGGGTGGGGCAGATTTTCATGGAGCAGGACATCGCCCTTTCCGCCGCCAAGATCGCCACCCTGGGGGAACGAGTGGAAGACGTTTTCTTCATTACCACCAAGGCTGGAAGCCCCCTTCTCGACCTTGAGCGCCAGGAGAAACTACGCGCTCGCCTGATCGACGTGTTAGACGTGTAAAGGGCACCCACCCCGGTTAGGTTTGAGACCGACCCGGGGCTTGCCTATAATCGACGGCCTGTTCGCCACCTATTACTCAACAGCCGGTAAGCCCCATGAACCCAGATCTCGACGCCTTGCATCCGTATCCGTTTGAAAAGTTGGCGGCGCTGAAGGCAGGCTTGAGCCCGCCGCCGGGACTGCCGCACATTCCCCTGACCATCGGCGAGCCTCAGCATGCCCCTTTCAGCGGGGCGCTTCAGACACTCGTCGCCTATCAGCACGAAATGGGCCGCTACCCGGCCACCGCTGGGCTGCCCGAGCTGCGCCAAGCGATTGCCGACTGGACCGTGCGTCGCTTTGCGCTGGCCGGCCTGGACAGCGAACGCCAGGTGCTGCCGGTCAATGGCACCCGGGAGGGGATCTTTGCCTTCATCCAGGCGGCACTCGACCGCACCCGACCGGCAAAGGTGGCCATGCCCAATCCCTTCTATCAGATATATGAAGGCGCCACCCTGCTTGCCGGCGGCGAGCCGCTATACCTCGACTGCACCGAGCGCAACCACTTTCGCCCGGACTTCAGCGCAATTTCCGCGGATACCTGGCGCGAGGTACAGATGGTATTTCTCTGTTCGCCGGGCAACCCCACCGGGGCGGTCACACCGCTGGAAGATTTCAAGAAACTGATCGAGCTTGCCGACGAGTACAACTTCATCATCGCCTCGGACGAGTGCTATTCGGAGCTTTACCTGGATGAAGCGGCGCCACCCCCCGGCCTGCTCCAGGCCTGTGCCGAGCTTGGTCGCCACGAGTACCAGCGCTGCCTGGTGTTTCATTCCCTGTCCAAGCGCTCCAACCTGCCGGGGCTGCGCTCGGGGTTCGTTGCGGGGGATGCCGCTCTCATTACGCCATTCAAGCGTTACCGCACCTACCATGGTTGCGCCATGTCGCTGCCCTTGCAGCGTGCCTCCATCAGCGCCTGGCAGGACGAAATTCATGTGCGCGCCAACCGTGACGCTTACCGGGAAAAGTTTGCTGCCGTCACTAGCATCCTTTCGCCAGTACTGGATTTCCCCACTCCCGTGGCGGGTTTCTATCTCTGGCCCGCGGTACCCGACGGTGACGACGAAGCCTTCACCCGGCGTCTATTCGAGCGGGCCCATGTCAGCGTACTGCCGGGGTCTTACATGGGCCGGGCTGGCGTGACAGGCATCAATCCCGGCGAGGGGCGCCTGCGACTGGCACTGGTGGCCGAACTGGAACCGACGGTACAGGCCGCCCAACGTATTCGTGATCTGCTGGAAGGAAAGCTTTAAATGCTGACGCTCTACATGATCAAGAACTGCGACACCTGCCGCAAAGCGCTCAAGGCACTGGATAGCCGAGGCATCCCGTTCAAGACCCATGATCTGCGTGAAGATGGCCTTTCCGCGGCGTTACTCGAACATATCCTGCACCGTGTGCCCCTGGTGAACGTGCTTAACAAGCGCAGCAAGACTTGGCGCGACCTGCCTCAGGCGGACAAGGACAGGCTTGACTCCAACGCCGCCCGCCAACTGATCATGCGATACCCCACGCTGCTCAAGCGCCCTTTGCTGGAAAACGCTGACGAAATTCGCGTGGGGTATCGCGAGGGTGACTATGACGATCTAAAGGGCTGAATATCGGTTTTCATCCCTCGGGATAGTCACGTTATTCACGCTACCTTTTTCTTCACTGACCATTTTTTTCACTACCCATTGCGAGTTTGAAGCCAACCTTTAGGCTCCGACCACATCTTGAACAAGGACATCACCTCATGCTGAGCTTTGCGCTTGGAATCGGCACCCAGAACACTCAGGGCGACTGGCTGGAAATTTACTACCCCACTCCCTTGCTCAACCCCGACGCCAGCCTGGTCGCTGCGGCCAGGCAGGTGCTCGACGCGCCGGAAGGCAATGCTTCCGTGAGCTTCTTGCCGGAACATTGCACCGCCCTGGCAAAGGCGCTGGAAGCCGCCGGCCACGGCATACAGGCCGAACTTGCCGAAGCCCTGGCACATAGCCAGCGCCCCTTGGTGGCCATGTTCCTCGATACCGACTTGCCGCCGCAGAGTGCGCCGGAGGTCTACCTCAAGCTGCACCTGCTCTCGCATCGTCTGGTCAAGCCTCACGATCTTGACCTGACCGGCATGTTCGGCTTGCTGCGCAACATCGCCTGGTCCAACGAAGGCCCCATCGACATCGAAGAGCTGCCCATGCGTCGCCTCAAGGCGCGTCTCGCCGGGCGCTCGCTTTCGGTGGACTGCGTCGACAAGTTCCCCAAGATGACCGACTACGTGGTACCCACCGGCATCCGTATCGGCGATACCAGCCGGGTACGCCTGGGCGCTTACCTAGGCGAAGGCACCACGGTGATGCACGAAGGGTTCGTCAACTTCAATGCCGGTGCTGAAGGACCGGGCATGATCGAAGGCCGCATTTCGGCAGGCGTCATGGTGGGTAAAGGCTCGGATCTGGGCGGCGGCTGCTCCACCATGGGCACGCTTTCCGGCGGCGGCAATATGATTATTTCCGTAGGTGAAGGCTGCTTGATCGGCGCCAACGCCGGCATCGGGATTCCGTTGGGCGATCGTTGCACCGTGGAAGCCGGGCTTTACATTACCGCCGGCGCCAAGGTCACGCTGCTCGACGACCAGGGCCAAGAGGTCGAGACCGTTGCCGCACGCACTCTGGCCGGACAACCGGACCTGCTGCTGCGTCGCAACTCCCAGAATGGCCGCATCGAATGCTTGACCAACAAAAGTGCCGTGGCGCTCAACGAGGCACTGCATGCCCATAACTGAACCTCAAGGCCTGTCACCGACGCTGGCGCTGGCGTTCGACCTGATGCGCCGACCTTCGGTCACCCCCGATGACGAAGGCTGCCAGGCGCTGATGATCGAACGCCTGGAGCGGATCGGCTTTCACGTGGAACATCTACCGTTTGGTGACGTGGATAACTTCTGGGCGGTACGCGGCCATCACGGCCCGGTTCTGGCCTTTGCCGGGCATACCGATGTGGTGCCCAGCGGGCCGCACACCAATTGGGAATTCCCCCCTTTCATTCCCTGCATCGACGACCAGGGCATGCTCTGCGGACGCGGCGCGGCGGACATGAAAGGCAGCCTGGCCGCCATGCTCACCGCCGTGGAACGCTTTGTTGCCGAACACCCGGATCATGACGGCCGGATTGCCTTTCTGATCACCTCGGATGAAGAAGGCCCCGCGATGGACGGTACCCGGGCGGTGGTCGAGCACCTGCGCGAAACCCACGAACGCCTGGATTACTGCATCGTGGGGGAACCTTCCTCGACGGCGGTGCTGGGGGATGTGATCAAGAACGGTCGACGCGGCTCCTTAGGCGGCGTTCTCCACTTGACCGGGGTGCAGGGTCATGTGGCCTATCCGCATCTGGCACGCAACCCCATTCATCAGGCCATGCCGGCACTCGACGCCCTAGTCACCGAGCACTGGGACGCGGGCAATGATTTCTTCCCCGCCACCAGCTTCCAGATCTCCAATTTCCGTTCGGGCACCGGTGCCACCAATGTAATTCCCGGTGAAGTGGAGGTTGTTTTCAACTTACGTTTTTCCACGGAAGTGACCCATACCCAACTGCGTGAACGCACCGAGGCGATCCTGGATCGTTTCGGGCTCAGCTATCACATCGACTGGACACTCAATGGTGAGCCCTTCCTGACCGCCGAGGGCGAGTTGGTGGATGCCGTTCTCGGCGGGGTGGAAGAAGCCCTCGGCCGACGACCGATACTTTCCACCAGTGGCGGCACCTCCGATGGCCGTTTCATTGCCACTCTGGGCGCCCAGGTGGTGGAAATCGGCCCTCTCAACGCTACCATCCACAAGGTCAACGAACGCGTTCTCGCGAGCGACCTGGATGACTTGAGCCGGGTATACGAAGCGACCCTGCGCCATCTATTCATCCCATCAGCCAGCGTGACGCCATGATGCAACGTTATCCGGATATCGAGATCTACCTCGCCCAAGCATCATTAACGGCGCTGAATCGCTGGCTGGAGCAGACAATCGATGCCCCGCCACTGAGCCCTGCAGGCAGAGGCCAGTGGAAGACTCACGGGACCTACCAAGGCCGGCGCATTCCCGTCTTGCTGGTGGAAAAAGCCGCCGAAGGTTTTGCCAGCCTGTGGTTCGATAGCGGCGAGACGCCCTGGATCACCGATCAGGACTGCGCCCAGCAGGCCGCCGAGCAACTGGCGGTGGAAGTGCGCTGCTCGTTGGGCGGCTGGCACCCGGGTGACGATCCGGATCGTTTCTGGCAGGTACTGCCTGACGGCCGCGAAGGACCGATCGAGTGGCCTGACTCAGGCCGTTAAGCCAAAAGCAAACGGCCCCGCTAAGCGGAGCCGTTTGCAACTACTTCGATCAAGATGGCACTGTCAGCAAAAATTCACTCGATAATACTGACATCGTCCGCTTGAAGGCCGCGTTCATTATGAATCACCTGATAACGCACAATCTGACCTTCGGTCAGCATCCGGTTTCCGCGTCCACGAATCGCACGGAAGTGCACAAATACATCATCGCCGTTATCCCGCGTGATGAAACCGTAGCCCTTGTTGGTATTGAACCATTTGACCTCTCCTTCTTCTCGGCCATCGTTGTAATCGATGATATCGACTTCATCATCGTCCTCTTCATCAGCCAGTGTTTCTTGCCTCTGCTGGGCAGGTTCGGGAGCGTCCGCTTGCCCGACTCTTCTTTGGGTGGGCAAGGCCGCAGGCAACGGCGCCAAGGCGGCAGCAGCTAAAGCACCCACAAGTAAAATAGCGAAGCTACCCAAAGCCATGGCAAAATAGATACTCGCCACACCACTGACCAGAAACTCGGCAAACACTTGTTTGGTAAGCAATGGGTCGGCCAAGTGGGCAAATCCGGCAAGCAGTAGCGGTGCCGGAGCGGCGAGAAGCAGGCTGATTAATATGCAGCGAAACACAACTTTTAGATTCATGATTAATAAAAGCTCTCTTGTTGTAGCAATAACAGACAAAGGACAATACCCAGTCTATCAGGCCCACGCCCAACAGAACCGGGCATAATATACACAAGGTTGCGATGTTATCATGAGCGAACACTTCTCGCCCGCCGAGCTTGACAATCGTCTTGAAGCCCTGGAAAGCCGTATCGCCTACCAGGAGCATTGGCTGGACACCCTCGATCAAGCCACCGCTCAACAAGAGAGGCGTCTGGCACGCCTGGAACAGCTTAGCAGCATGATGAGCGAGCGCCTGCGCGAGCAGCATCAGGCCTTGCAAGACGCGGATACGACAGCGGCACCCAATCCCGAGGGGTTCAATTCGCAGGATGAGGTGCCGCCGCACTATTGAGCCCTAAATACGTGAGTCGTAAATAACGTGAGCCGCCAATAACGGTTTGAAGATTTGTGCTTAGCCGACCAGCGAGGCTGGATCGGTGTACTCCAGGCCGAAGGCATCGGCGACCGCCTGATAAGTCACTCGACCATCATGCACGTTCAGCCCTGGAAGGAAATGCGCATCATCGGCCAGGGCCTTCTGCCAGCCCTTGTCGGCCAGGGCGATCACGAAGGGTAGCGTGGCATTGGTCAACCCCAGGGTGGAGGTGCGCGCCACCGCCCCAGGCATATTGGCGACGCAATAATGCACGATACCATCGACGGTATAGGTGGGGTCGGCGTGGGTGGTGGGCTTGCTGGTTTCAAAACAGCCGCCCTGGTCGATAGCCACATCCACTAGTACGCTTCCGGGCTGCATGTCAGCAAGCATTTTGCGAGTGATCAGCTTGGGCGCAGCGGCACCGGGGATCAACACTGCCCCGACGATCATATCCGAGTCGCGCACCGCCTCATCCAGCGCATCGGCAGTCGAATAGACGGTCTTGATGCGTCCCTGATAGCGGTCATCCAGAACTTCCAGGCGTGCAAGAGATTTATCCAGAATGGTGACGTCCGCCCCCAGCCCCAGCGCCATGCGTGCCGCATTTTCCCCGACCACACCGCCACCGATCACGGTCACCTTGCCCGGCGAGACGCCCGGCACCCCGGGTAACAATACGCCGGCACCGCCTTGCGCCTTTTCCAGGCTATGCGCCCCTGCCTGCACAGCCATGCGCCCGGCCACGGTACTCATCGGCGCCAGCAGCGGTAAACCACCACGGGAATCGGTGACGGTTTCATAGGCGATACAGGTAGCGCCGCTCTCCAGAAGCCCAAGCGTCAGTTTTTCTTCCGCAGCCAAGTGCAGGTAAGTGAAAAGCGTCTGTCCGGAATTCAGTCGCGCCACTTCTTCCGCCTGCGGCTCCTTGACCTTGAGTATCAGCTCGGCACCTTGCCATAAAGCGTCCACATCCGCTTCTACATGTGCGCCGGCAGCCTGATAGTCGGCATCGGTGAAACCCGCACCTTCACCGGCGGCAGCCTGAACACTTACCTGATGACCACGTCCGGTCAGCTCACGAACACCGGTGGGCGTCAGGGCGACGCGATATTCATGGTTCTTGATTTCCTTGGGCACGGCGACTTTCATGAAGACTCTCCTGATGCATGCAATGCTGTTGGGGATGACATTCCACCCCTATTACAGCATAGCTCGTCCGCTCACCCATCCCCTTGAGAGTAAAACAAGAAAAACGCCGTTTAAGGCGCTTTTCAGAAGAAAAATCTACTGAAATGTGGAACGACACAATAAAAAACTAGCGTCATTCCACATTCAAGTGATTCAGTCGCGGAATATCCGTACGCCCAATGCCTTGAGGTAAGACGTTTCCGGGATGGCGGGATGTACCGGGTGATCAGGACCCTGATGCCCTTGGAAGATCACCTGACCATGGCGGTCCTGATGGCGCACGGCGCCACGCACCACCTCCATCAGACGCTCGGGCGCCAGGTGCATGGAGCACGAGGCGCTGACCAGCAACCCATCGCGCCCCAGCAGGCGAATGGCTTCACGGTTAAGACGGGAATACGCACGCTCGCCGTTAGGAATATCCTTGCGCTTGCGGATGAATGCCGGCGGATCCAGGATCACCACGTCGAATTCCTCACCCTCGGCCTTGAGTGCCGCCAGCACCTCGAAGGCATCGCCTTCGCTGACCGACACCTGCTCGCTTACCCCGTTGAGCGCAGCATTATAAGCCACCTGTTCCAGGGCACTGCTCGAGGCATCGACACATAGCACTTCAGAGGCGCCATTGACGGCTGCCTGAACGCCCCAGCCACCCACGTAACTGAACACATCCAGCACACGCTTACCGGCTACCAGGCTGTTGAGCCAGGCACGGTTGGCACGGTGGTCATAGAACCAGCCGGTTTTCTGACCGCCCAGAATCGGGATGGCAAAACGCACCCCGTTTTCCACCAGTAACACTTCATCCGGAAGGGTGCCCTTGACCACTTCAACCTTGGCCTCCAGCCCTTCCTGACGGCGACCCCCGGTATCGTTGCGGAACACGATCACCTCAGGGTCAAGGACTTTTTCCAGCGCATCGACAATTTCGTCAGCCAGGGCCTGCATGCCGGCGGTATTCAGCTGCACAACCACCACATCGCCGAAACGGTCAATGATCAAGCCCGGGAGCAAATCGCCTTCGCCGTGAATCAAGCGATAGAACGGCTCGGCGAACAACCGTTGACGCAGCCCCAACGCTTGGTTGAAACGATGCACGAAAAGCGAGCGATCCAGGCGCATGGCCGGGTCGCGCGACATCAGGCGTGCACTGATCAGCGAGTGAGGGTTGACGTAAGCGACCCCCATCGGCCTGCCGTTGGACGCTTCGACCAGCGCCGGCTCACCGGCGGCAAAGTTTTTCAGCGGAGTTTCCTGGATATCCACTTCATTGGAGTAGATCCATAGATGACCGGCCTTGAGGCGGCGGTCGGCGTTCTTGTTCAGGCGCAAGCGTTGGGTCACAACAGTCTCCACAATCAATTGGGCCGACAGATCAATGCTGGCAGCCGGGGCAAAACACACTGGCACGTTGGCCTAGCGTCACCCTGATAAGTTCATATTCACAGCGGGGGCATGGCTGGCCATGGCGACCATAGACATTCAGCCGCTGAGCGAAATAGCCCGGCTCACCCCGGCCACTGACAAAATCACGCAAGGTGGTGCCGCCCTGAGTGATCGCCGCGACCAAAACTTCGCGAGCGGCTTCGGCGAGCCGTTCATAGCGCTCTTGCGAAATCTGCCCGGCGGCTCGGCGTGGGTCAATACCCGCCATGAACAATGCCTCGGAGGCATAGATATTGCCCACCCCGACCACCACCCGGTTATCCATCAGGAAGGGCTTCACCGCTATTCGACGGCCGCGCGACATCTCGTACAGCCGCTTACCGTTGAAGGCCTCGGAAAGCGGTTCGGGACCCAGGTGAACCAATCGCTTGTCGCTATGCTCGTCGCCCTGCAGCCAATCGACGAAACCAAACCGGCGCGGGTCGTGATAGCGCAGCATCCAGCCATTAGCCAGCACCAGATCCACATGGTCGTGCTTGCGTGGAAGCTCTCCCACCCGGGAAATACGCAAGCTACCGGACATTCCCAGGTGCCACAGCAAGGTGGCGCTTTCTTCAGGCGAATCCAGGGGCATCAGCAGGTATTTTGCCCGGCGGGAAAGTGGCTCGATGCGTGCACCGATCAGACGTTCAACAAGGTCCGAAGGCACCGGCACGCGCAAGCGTGACTGACGCACCCGAACCTCGGTAATTTCGGCACCTTCCAGGTAAGGTGCGATACCGCGACGCGTGGTTTCGACTTCGGGCAGCTCAGGCATGATAGCGGCCTATAATGACAGTTTCTGCATACAGCGATTTTACATACAGCGGACATGCAAGAACCCGGCGGCTAGCCGGGTTCTTCAACAGGCACTCGCCTGCGGTGAAAGCGCAATCAACAAGCAAATGCTTACTTGATTTTAGCTTCCTTGTACATGACATGCTTACGCACTACCGGGTCGTATTTCTTGAATTCGAACTTATCCGGCGTGTTGCGCTTGTTCTTATCAGTGGTGTAGAAGTGGCCGGTACCGGCACTGGACACCAGCTTGATCTTGTCGCGCATGGTTTTAATCTCCCAAAAACGTCTGCTTGCAGCCGTAGCTCAAGCTTAAATGGTTTCGCCGCGCTTGCGGATATCAGCCAGAACCGTGTCGATACCTCTCTTGTCAATGATGCGCATGCCCTTGCTGGAGACGCGCAACTTGACGAAGCGATTTTCGGCTTCCACCCAGAAACGGTGGCTGTGCAGGTTAGGCAAGAAGCGACGACGCGTCTTACGCTGGGAGTGAGAAACGTTATTTCCAGTCACCGGACGTTTGCCGGTAACCTGACATACTTTGGACATGAGAGCCTCCAACCGCTTGGCGAGTAGTTCAAAACCTGTCGGGCAAACCGGAAAAGGGCGCGCCGGATAACCTCGTAACATCCGTTACCGCGCGACTCAGCCCTGTCCGTGATTCGACCCAAGTTCAAAGGGGGAACTTTATACCAGAGAGACTCCCGCCGGGCAAGCAAAGCCGCTAAATACCTTTGAAAAAGGCCTGAAACAGCTTTATTCTTCATATTCAATTTTTTAGACCCAGCCGCGCTCGGCGAACGAAACCACCTCGCCGTCGCCGACCACAAAGTGATCCAGCACCCGCACCTCGAACAACGCCAAGGCTTCCTTGAGCCTCTCGGTGATGCGCCGGTCGGCATCGCTCGGCTCGGCGATACCGGAAGGATGATTGTGCGCCAGGATGACTGCCCCCGCGCCTAGCTCCAGCGCACGCTTGGCGACCTCCCTCGGGTACACCGAGGCGCTGTCCAGGGTGCCACGAAACAGCGATTCGTAACGGATAATTCTGTGCTGCGTATCCAGAAACAACACGGCAAACTCCTCATGACCGAGATGGCGCATCTGAGAGCTCAGGTAGTGCTTGACCAAGGCCGGTGACGTCAGTGCATTGCCCCGTGCCAACTGACTGGCCAGATGGCGCCGGGAAAGTTCGAGTGTCGCCTGCAGCTGGGCATATTTGGCGTTACCCAGGCCGTGCGCTTCACAAAAACGCACTTGGTCGGCCTCGAGAAATTGGCGTAGACCGCCAAAGGCACTCAGCAAGTCACGTGCCAGATCCACCGCCGAGCGCCCCTGCACGCCCACCCGAAGAAAGATTGCCAAAAGCTCGGCATCGGATAATGCCTGAGCGCCCAGGTTGAGCAATTTTTCCCGGGGCCGCTCACCTTCCGGCCAATGATTGATTCCCATTCTATCCGCCTCCCTGCCTGATTGTCCCTGGCTTGCCAGGCGGGCCTCGTGACACCGCCCTTCATTATTTTTAGTCCCACCAGTATACCCAGTTGTTTTAGTGAGATAACACTCAGGATAATCCGCGCACTGCCTACGCAAGGCATGGCTGTGGTGGTATGGTAAAATCCCTCAATTAACGATGCGGGAACCCCACATGCTCCCCTTTGCTGGAAAGCGCATCCTGCTCGGCGTGAGCGCCGGCATTGCCGCTTACAAAAGCGCGCTGATCATTCGCCTGCTCAAGCAGGCGGGTATGGAGGTGCGCGTGGTCATGACCGACGGTGCCCAGGCATTTATTACCCCCTTGACGCTGCAAGCCCTTTCCGGCGAGCCGGTGCGCACCTCACTGCTCGATCCCAACGCCGAGGCCGGCATGGGCCATATCGAACTCGCCCGCTGGGCCGACTTGATCTTGATCGCTCCGGGCACCGCCGACTTGATGGCCCGCCTGGCCCATGGCATGGCGGATGACTTGCTCACCACCCTGTGCCTGGCCAGTGAAGCCCCAAGGCTGATGGCCCCGGCAATGAACCAGGCCATGTGGCGCCACCCGGCGACCCAGCGCAACCTTGAGCAGCTTTCCCGCGATGGCTGGCAATGGGTTGGCCCCGATGCAGGGGACCAGGCCTGCGGCGATACCGGCCCCGGGCGCATGAGCGAGCCGGAAGCCGTGGCCGAGGCCGTGTTCAATATCTTTCGCCCTACCCAATCGAGTCGTTCGCGTCACATCGTGATCACCGCCGGTCCCACCCGTGAAGCCCTGGACCCGGTGCGCTACTTATCCAATCACAGCTCCGGGAAGATGGGCTATGCTCTGGCTGGCGCAGCCGCCAGAACCGGCGCCCGGGTCAGCCTGATCAGCGGGCCGGTCAACCTGCCCACGCCTGCCGGGGTGGAGCGCATCGATGTGGACAGCGCCGCCCAAATGCATTCTGCCGCCCAGCGGCTCGCTCAGGGTGCGGATATCTTCATCGGCTGCGCCGCAGTGGTGGATTTTCGCGTTGAAATGCCCGCCGAGCACAAGATAAAAAAACGCCAGAACGAAGACAGCTTGACGCTCATCCTGGTGAAAAATCCTGACATCATCGCGGATATCGCCGCCCTGCCCACCGCCTCACGCCCACTGGTAGTCGGCTTTGCTGCAGAAACTCAGGATGTTGAACACTACGCGCGCGACAAGCTGGCTCGCAAGGGACTGGACATGATTGTGGCCAATGATGTGTCCCAGGCGGGGGGTGTCTTCGGCAGCGATGACAACGCCGCCTGGCTGCTGTGGAAAACAGCCGATGGCCAAGCCAGCGAAGCGCTACCATCGCAACCCAAGACACGACTCGCCAGCGATATTATCCAGCGCGCCCTGAATCTGCTAGCTTTTGGAGAGACCCCATGACTGCCTCGGCTTCAGCGCCACGCCTGCAACTCAAACTGCTTGATGAACGCATGCGTGAGTATCTGCCGCATTACGCGACCCAAGGCTCGGCAGGCATGGACCTTCGCGCCATGCTCGATGCCCCGCTGACGCTTGCTCCGGGGCAGTGCGAGCTGGTTCGCACGGGCCTGGCCATTCATATTGCCGACCCCGCTCTTGCCGGCATGATCCTGCCACGCTCCGGCCTGGGGCATAAACACGGCATCGTGCTGGGCAACCTGGTGGGGTTGATCGACTCCGACTACCAAGGCGAGCTGATGATTTCGGTGTGGAACCGGGGCACGCAAGCCTTCACGCTGGAGCCTTTCGAACGGTTGGCGCAGTACGTGCTTGTGCCCGTGGTGCAAGCCAAGCTTGAACTGGTGGACATGTTCACCGACAGCCTTCGCGGCAGCAGCGGCTTCGGTAGCACCGGCTCTCACTGAGGTCTTTGCCAATAGCTTTGCCAAGAGCGTTACCAAGGGCTTTGCTCAGCCCTTTTCACTGACACATTCTGCAGGGACGATCATGAATTCCAACTTCGAAAACCCGGTACCCGCTTCCATTTTTCGCGCCTACGATATTCGCGGTATCGTGGACGACACCCTGACCGAAGCCAACGTCGAACTGATCGGCCGCGCCATCGGCAGTGAAGCCGCCGCTCGTGGTGAATCCACCGTCGTCGTCGCCCGTGACGGCCGTCTTTCCGGACCGCGGCTGCAGGCCGCCTTGATGCGCGGGCTCAACGCCGCCGGGCGGGATGTGGTGGATATCGGCATGGTGCCCACCCCGGTGCTTTACTTCGCCACCCATGTTCTCGAGGGCACCTCCTCCGGTGTCATGGTCACCGGCAGCCACAACCCACCAGACTATAACGGTTTCAAGATCGTGCTGAAGGGAGAAACGCTTTCCGGCGAAGCGATTACCGCCCTTCATCAGCGCCTGCAGGACAACCAGCTCGAAAGCGGCCAGGGCAGCATACGCCAGGAAGACCTGCGTTCAGCCTATCTCGATCGCATCCTGGGTGATGTGGTGGTCTCGCGCCCGCTCAAGGCCGTGGTGGATTGCGGCAACGGCGTTGCCGGGGAACTCGGCCCGCAGTTGATCGAAAAACTCGGTGTGGAGACGGTTCCCCTGTTCGCCGAGATCGATGGCAACTTTCCCAATCACCACCCCGACCCCGGCAAGCTGGAAAACCTCCAGGATCTGATCAAAAGCGTTGCCGACACCAATGCCGACATCGGCCTGGCATTCGATGGCGACGGCGACCGCCTGGGGGTGATCACCCCCAAGGGCCGGTTAATCTATCCGGATCATCTGCTGATGGTATTCGCCGCCGACATGCTCGAGCGCAACCCGGGCGCCAAGGTGATTTTCGACGTCAAATGCACCGGCAACCTGACCCGCGTGATCAGCGATGCCGGGGGTGAGCCGGAAATGTGGCGCACCGGGCATTCCCTTATCAAGGCTCGCATGAAGGAAACCGGCGCCGCGCTTGCCGGCGAAATGAGCGGCCATATCTTCTTCAAGGAGCGCTGGTATGGCTTCGATGACGGCCTCTATGCAGCCGTGCGGCTACTCGAAATACTGGCCAAGCAGGACCTCGATGCCGACACCTTCTTCGACAGCTTCCCTCAGGACGTGGGCACCCCGGAAATCAACATCGAGGTCACCGACGAGAACAAATTCGACATCGTAGCTCGACTTGCTCGCGAAGGCGACTTCGGCCAAGGTGTCAAGACTACCCTGGACGGTATTCGAGTGGATTACCCGGATGGCTGGGGTCTGTGCCGCGCCTCCAACACCACGCCCATGCTGGTGCTGCGCTTCGAAGGCAAGGACGATGCCGCCCTGGCACGCATTCGCGAGCAATTCGCCCAGGCACTCAAGCAGGCAGCACCGGAACTGGAAATACCTCTCTGAGTGAAAACCGTAGCAAGGGAAACCCGATGAACCCAACCAGCCGCGACCCTCGTGTCGTCGTGGAGGTGCTTTCCGAAGCCCTTCCCTATATCCAGCAGTTCTCCGGTAAGACCGTCGTGGTCAAGTACGGCGGCAATGCCATGACCGAAGACACTCTGATTGACTCCTTCGCTCGCAACATCGTGCTGATGAAGGAAGTCGGCATCAATCCGGTGGTAGTACACGGCGGCGGCCCTCAGATCGGAGAGTTGCTGAAGAAACTCAATATCGAGTCGCGCTTCGTCAACGGCATGCGCGTCACCGATGCCGAGACCATGGACGTTGTAGAGATGGTGCTCGGCGGACTGGTCAACAAGAGTATCGTCAACCTGATCAATCAGAGCGGCGGCAAGGCCATCGGCTTGACCGGCAAGGACGGCGCTCAGATCCGTGCTCGCCAGCTCCAGGTGGAACACCAGAGCCCGGAAATGACCGCCCCCGAGATCATCGATATCGGCCATGTCGGCGAGGTCGAACACATCTCCACCGAACTGATCGAAATGCTCGCCGCGCGGGACTTCATTCCGGTGATCGCCCCCATAGGCGTGGACGAGAAAGGCCGCAGCTACAACATCAATGCTGATTTGGTCGCTGGAAAGGTAGCCGAAGCACTGGGCGCGGAAAAACTCATGCTGTTGACCAACGTTGCCGGCCTGATGAACGCTGAAGGAGAAGTATTGACCGGGCTTTCCACTGCTCAGGTGGATGAGTTGATTGCCGACGGCACCATCCACGGCGGCATGCTGCCCAAGATTCGCTGTGCCCTCGATGCGGTCAAAGGCGGGGTCAAGAGTGCTCATATCATCGACGGGCGCGTGGCTCATGCCGTCTTGCTGGAGATCTTCACCAATGCCGGGGTCGGCACCTTGATCACCGATGCCGACTAACCGCAAGCGAGACTGAAAAACCCGCTTCCCCGGCCAAGGCCGAAGAAGCGGGTATATTTCAACCTAAAGCCGTTATGCTGCCATGGTATCGCCCATCTTTTGACGAATCTTCTTCATCGCATTTTTTTCCAGCTGACGAATCCGCTCGGCACTGACCCCGTAGATATCCGCCAGGTCATGCAAGGTCGCCTTGTCTTCGCTCAACCAGCGACGCTGGAGAATATCCTGCGAACGCTCGTCCAAGGTCTCCAGCGCCAGCTGCAAGCGGCGCGTGGCATCACCGGCAAAGTCGCTGTCTTCAATCTTGGTAGCCGGATCGGAGGCGGCATCATCCAGATAATGCGCCGGCGACTGATAAACGCTGTCTTCATCGTCGCTGGGTGAGGCATCGAAACCAGCGTCATAGGCCGAGAGGCGCCCTTCCATGTCGCGCACCACTTCCGGCTTGACGTCAAGATCCTTGGCGATGGCCTCGACTTCACTGTTGTTCAGCCATGCCAGGCGTTTTTTCGCGCCGCGCAGATTGAAGAACAGTTTACGCTGAGCCTTGGTGGTGGCGATCTTGACGATACGCCAGTTACGCAGCACGAATTCGTGGATTTCCGCCTTGATCCAGTGCACCGCGAAGGACACCAGCCGAACGCCCTGGTTGGGGTCGAAACGCTTGACGGCTTTCATCAAGCCCACATTGCCTTCCTGGATCAGGTCTGCCTGGGGCAGGCCGTAGCCGGAATAGCTGCGTGCGACATGCACCACAAACCGCAGATGCGACAATACCAGACGACGCGCCGCTTCCAAATCGCTTTCATCGTATAAGCGAAAGGCCAGCTCGCGCTCTTCATCAGCGCTAAGCACCGGAATTCCGTTCACGGCCTGGATGTAGCCGCCCAAGTCATGCCCCGGAGAAATCTGGCCTATCGGTAGAAGACTTTTACTCATGTGACGTTTTGTCTCCCTATAAACCTGTTCCATAATATATTTGACCACGAATCAAGCATTGCGATCACTTAAACTGACCCTGCATCTATCTATTTCTGACACTCGATACCGCTGACTCTGATTACCGATGACAAACGCTGCCCTGCTGGCATTCCTACTGAAATCAACACGACTTGAAATCCAGACATGGACATCACCCGGATGCCTTGCACTAACGCGACCGGATACTCGACAGATGTCGCCCTACCGCAAGCCAAGCGCCCAACCAGCCAAGCAGTGTACTGCAAGATAGCAGAATTGTAGAGCCTGCCAAGTCAAGCTGAGGCAAGCTGAAGCTAGCGCCGTAACTGGCAGCTAGCGCACTCACCGGCAGCGACAGCCAGTGATTGCCCAACGTCAGAAGCCCCAGCGCCAGCAGCCCGCCTCCCACGCCGTACCAGGCACCGCTATACAGAAAAGGACGCCGTACGAAAGCATGGGTGGCGCCGATCAGCATTACCACCTCGATTTCCCGGCGCCGGCTCTCCACCGCCAGACGGATGGTATTGCCCACCACCAGCAACACGCCCAGCCCGAACAGCACCGCCAACGCCAACGCCAAGCGCCGCCCCAATTCTGCAAGATGGCGCAATCGTTCGATCCAGGCAAGATCCAGGCGTACGTCATCCACGCCGTTCAACTCGCTCAGTACCTGCGAAAGCCGCTGCATCGCCGCCGGCTCGGGTGATGCCGGATGCACGACGATACTTGCCGGCAGAGGATTATCGGCAAGCCCCACCAAGGCATCATCCAGCCCCAAGGCTTGCTGGAATTCAGCCATCCCTTCTTCTGCACTGATCAAGCGGGTAGCGGCTACCTCGGGTTGCGCCTGGACCGCTTGTTCGATGCGACTTGCCTGCATCTCGTCCACTTCCTGGGCCAGGTAAACGGTAAGGGTGGCACTCTCTTCCAGCTCGGCATCCAACAGCCGTGCGCCATCCAGCGTCAGCCACAGGGCCGCGGGCAGCACCAAGGCGATAGCGATTGCCAGCATTGTCAGAAGGTTACCCAGTGGATGACGCACCAACCGCCAGGCACTGTCCACCAGCATAGCGCGATGGTGTCTCGCCCAGGCACGCAAACGACTGGATAAGCGGGTCTTGTGACTACGGGCTCCGCGTTGGGAAGGAAGTATTTGGCTCATGTGGCTCTCTCATCCGCGACCAGGCGGCCGTCGCGCAGACGCAGGGTGCGATGGCGCAGCCGGGCGATCAATGCCAGGTCGTGGCTGGCGATCATCACGGTCGTGCCGATGCGATTGAAATCCTCAAACAGGGCCATGATATCGGCGGAAAGTTGGGGGTCCAAGTTACCGGTTGGTTCATCGGCAAGCAGTAATGCCGGCTTGTTGACCACTGCGCGAGCAATGCCGATTCGCTGCTGTTCACCGCCGGAAAGCTCGATGGGCAGGGCTTTCTCGCGGTGCAAGAGCCCTACCTTGTCCAGTGCCGCCCGTACCCGACGTGCCGACTCGCGTGGCTCTACGCCCTGAATTTCCAGAGGCAGTGCCACGTTATGAAAGACACTGCGATCGAACAACAACTGGTGGTCCTGAAACACCACTCCGATCTGGCGCCGATAAAAAGGCACCTGGCTGGCATGCAGCCGGGCAATATCATGTCCCGCCACCATCACGCGCCCGCGGCTGGGCTGCTCCAGGCGCATGATCAGGCGCAACAGCGAGCTTTTACCGGCCCCCGAATGGCCGGTAAAAAACACCATTTCACCGCGCGCCACACCAAAGTCGATATTGGCCAGGGCTTCGAAACGCCCGCCGTAACGCTTGCCCACGTGTTCGAACGCAATCATGCGTTAGTATCGCCTCGCTGCCGGCCATCCTTGTCGAGCGAGTCTTTCTCGAGCGGGTCTTTGGAAAACAAGGCCTCGACGAAATCCCGCGCCGCGAATGGCCGCAGATCATCCAGACCTTCGCCGACGCCAATAAAGCGAATCGGCATGTTGAGCTGTTTGGCCAAGGCGAAGATAATCCCGCCCTTGGCGGTACCATCGAGCTTGGTCAGGGTAATCCCGGTGACCGGCACCGCTTCATTGAAGGTGCTGGCTTGAGAAATCGCGTTCTGGCCAGTGCCGGCATCCAGCACCAGCATGACTTCATGCGGCGCTTTTGGATCCAGCTTGCCCATGACGCGATGGACTTTTTTCAACTCTTCCATCAGATGGCCCTTGTTGTGCAACCGGCCAGCAGTATCAGCGATCAATACATCCACGCCCCGCGAGGTGGCGGCAGCCACGGCATCGTAGATCACCGAGGCGCTATCCGCCCCGGTATGCTGAGCGATCACCGGTACTTTATTGCGCTCGCCCCACACCTTGAGCTGTTCGACGGCGGCGGCACGGAAGGTATCCCCGGCCGCCAGCATGACGCTCTTGCCTTCACGCTGAAAACGCTGGGTCAGCTTACCGATGGTGGTGGTCTTGCCCACCCCATTGACGCCCACCACCAGAATCACGAAAGGCCCCGGACCTTGCTTGGTAAGTTCAAGCGGTACGGCAACGGGTGCCAACATCGCTTCCAGTTCTTCCTGGAGCGCACGATAAAGCGCCTCGGGCTCGTTGAGTTCCTTGCGTGAGACACGCGCAGTCAGGCTATCGATGATATCGCTGGTCGCCTCGATACCGACATCCGCCATCAGCAGTTGCGTCTCGAGGTCCTCCATCAACTCATCGTCAATCTGCTTCTTGCCCAGAAACAGACCCGCCAGGCCTTCCGTAAAATTGGCGCGGGTCTTGCCTAGCCCGGACTTGATGCGTGCAAACCAACCCTTCTTTTCCGCTACCGGTTTTTCCTGCAATGCCGGTTTGGCCGGTTCAGCCTCAGGCGCGGGGGCAGGTTTTATTTCGGGTTCGGGTTCAGGCTCGGGCACCTTTTCCGGCAGCGGCACTTCCACCTTCGCGGGTGGCGATGGTTCATGCGAGGGCTCAAGAGAGGGCTGCGTCTCCTCGGCAGGCGCTTTTTCCGGCTGTTCACCGGTTTCGTCGCGTTGCTGTTTTACTTCACGCTCTGCTTGCTGAGCGTTTTCCTTGGACTTGGCGTCCTCGTCCTGCTTCTTCTTGCGCTTGAAAAAACCGAGCATCTAGGGAATCCCACTTCAAGGAGTGAACATTTGCTCCATCCTACCATTGCCCATCGAGACTTTGGACAATCAGACCGCTACAATCCCCGCCATGAGACCAAAACGCTCCCCTTCCAAAAATTCCTCTCGTCCGTCGCGAGACCCTCGCGCCAGCGCACCCGACAAGAGTGGGAAATTGCGTATCATCGGCGGAAAATTTCGTCGCCGCCAATTACCGGTGCTGGAAAGCCCGGGGCTGCGCCCCACGCCGGACCGCGTGCGGGAAACGCTGTTCAACTGGTTGGCGGCACATGTGGAAGGCGCACAAGTGCTGGATTTGTTCGCCGGCACCGGTGCACTGGGTATTGAAGCGCTATCGCGTGGGGCGGCAAGCGCCTGTCTGGTGGAGCGCGATTCGAAAGTGGCTGCGCAATTGAGTCATAACCTGGCGCTGCTTGAAGTGGAGAACGCCTCGGTGATCAGCCGTGATGTGTCGGCATTTCTCACCACACCCCCCAGCACAGCCTTTTCATTGGTATTCCTTGACCCGCCCTTTCATCAAGCGCTGGTCGAGCCTTGCTGCCAGGCACTGGAAAACGGCTGGCTTACCCCCCAGGCAATGATTTATGTGGAAACCGAGGCCAGCCTGTCACCGCCAGTGCCGAATTGCTGGTCACTGCACCGCGAAACCCGAGCGGGAGAAAGCATTGGCCGTCTTTATCAGCGCCTTTTGTAACATTGGCCAGCTTTTAGTTCCCTTTATCCTCTTGCCGCGCCACGCCCCCGGCGTTACGCTCGCCGCTGTCAATCATTCGGCGAGCGCTACGCACTTGCCTTGGTCCTTTTGGAGGTATCGATGAGTCTGGAACTGTTCAATAAGCTTGAGCAAAAAGTCACTAACGCTGTAGAAGCGTTGGAAATGATGAAAATGGAAAATGACGAGCTGCGTGATGAAAACACCAAGCTCAAGCAGGAACGTGAAGAATGGGAACAGCGCCTGAGCGCCTTGCTGGGCAAGTTCGATAGCATCGACGACCAGAGCTAGGCCCCGAGCTAGAGTAAATTTGGCGCCATAGGCAAAAGCACCCGCGACATCAATAAGGCATCCTCGCGCCCGGAGCGGCTTGAGTAGTAGCCCTTGCGTCGCCCGTCAAGTTGAAAGCCACAGCGGTGGTAGAGCGTGACAGCCGCTGTGTTGCCGGCCCGGACTTCAAGCAACAGCCGCTCGCTTTGCCACGCCTCCGCGATACTGGCTACCTCTTCCAGCAAGCCTTGCCCCAGCCCTTTGCGCCGATGAAGCGGCGAGACACCCAGCGCCTGAAGCTCGGCATCGAACGGCAGACGCGCCAGCAAGGCGTAACCGCCCAGCTGAGCGCCTTGCCAAACACCGATCAGCCGGCAGTCAGCGTCGGCCAGTGCCGTGGCCAGCTGATTGGCGCTTGCGCCGCTGCCGGCCACGGCCTCGAGGGCTAGCAACGCCTCCAGGTGTTCGGACGAGAGTTCAATGATCATCCGACTTTTCCCGTGCCGCCTCTTCCCGCGCGTCATCCTCTTTGGCTGCCAGCTGTCGCCAGCGGGTACCAAGTTCGACCAGCTCAGGCCACAAGGCTCGCTTGGCCCCGGCACTTTCAAGTAGCTGTAAAAGGCTCGGCGCCTGCCACACGGGTAAACCTAACGCCTGGCTTTGCACCTGCCCCTGGGCGCTGCTAGCGATATCCAGCACTTCTGCCAAGGTGGCGTGTGTTTCATCGTCTGATGACGACCCACTCCACCACAACACCTGGTTCAATGACCAACCATGGCGCGTGGCGCAACCGGCGATATAAGCCTCCAAGCCCTCACGGGCTTCTTCCAGGGGGTCATCCGCAGGCAGTCCTTCCACCATCGGCCAGTAAAAGGTTTCGATGACCAGCGGCGTGGCTAGCTGAATCCCCGCCGCCTTCAGCATGGCGCTCAGCAGGCGCTGCTCTTCCGCGCTTATCTCACCCGACTGAAGGCTCAGCCAGCGCCCCTCCAGGCAGATCAACGACAGCTGAAAGCGCAGCGGCTGGGTCGGGTCTTGCACGGCTTTCACGCTATCAGCGGCGGGCACTTGTTCCAAGACCGGCGGCTTCTCGCCAGTGGGTGCGCCGGCATCTCCCAGCAACGCCCGCACGTCTCCCAGTTTTACGGGCTCACCCGCCTTCTCCTGGACAAATGCTTGCTCTTCCTGGCGACTAGAGGCTGTTTGCTGCGCTTCATCGAGCAGAGCATGCAGCTTGGCGCTGGCGTGCTGCGTCTCGAGCTCGGGCGCCTCCCACTCACAGGCGGGAGTGGGTCGGGCATTGGGCAGGCGGTAACGACTGGCCCAGGCGGTAATCCCCATGGCCTGAAGGTATTGCAGACGTTGGACGTCGCCGGTCACTGCCCGCCGCCACGACAATCAGGGGAAGTCGGGCGCTCGCCGCCACGCGCCTGCCATTCCACCGGGGTATAGAGGTGCAAGGCCAAGGCGTGCACCGGGCCGGAAAGTTCATCGGCAAGCAAGGCATACAGCTGTTGATGACGTTTGACCGGCATCATGCCCTCGAAGCGCTCGCTCACCAAAGTGACCTTAAAGTGCGTTTCAGAATTTTCCGGAACGTTATGCCGATGGCTTTCGTTTTCAACCTGAACATACTCCGGCGTCAGTGCCTGGAGTTTTTCTTCAATCAGTGCCTGCCACTTCATGACACTTCTCCTATAAAACCAAAACCTCAATTATACGCTTTTAGTCAGGACGCGACGATGCCTGACGTTCCAGCATGGCACGTCTGGCCAGGGGCATTCGGGCAAGGCTTGTACCCAAGGCCAGCAAGGTGGTGAAGGCGCCCAACCAGAGAGTGGTTTGCACCGGTGAACCTGCCGCCAACGCCGCCCCCACCAATGCCACACCCAACGACTGCCCCACCGTGCGGGTGGTACTCATCACGCCGGACACATTGGCACTGCGCTCCGCCGGCAGGCTGGCCATCATTTCGCGATTGTTGGGCGGCTGGAAAAGACCGAAACCCACGCCACACAGAGCCATGCGCCATAAACCTCCCAGGACACCGGTGGTTTCATCCACCAACGCCAAGGCGACAAATCCCACAATCAACAGCACCAGCCCTGTACTCGACAACACGCTAGGGTTGATACGGTCCGCCAGTCGTCCGGCAATCGGCCCGACCAGCATGATGGCCAGTGGCCAGGGCGTGAACAACCAGGCGGTCTGCAGGGGTGAAAAACCCAATTCCTGTTGATACAGAAACGACAGCGCAACGAAGGCCAGCCCCTGACCGACGAAGGCCAGGCCCGAGGTGGAGACCGCCAGGGTGAAGCGGCGCTCGCGAAACACCATTAACGGCAACAGGGGGAAAGGTGCTCGTTTCTGACGCACCACAAACCCCACCCCGGCGATTAACGTCAGCATGGCCCAGCCGCCACTCTGCCAGGGGGGTGCGGTATGTCCCAGGGCGTCCATGGCCAGAAAGAAGCTTGCCAACATGCTGATCGACAGCATGGCCCCCAGGAAGTCAAAACTTCCCTGGCGTGGGGTTTCGCGCGGCAAGGCGCGAAAGCCGAAGAACAGGGCGCAGGCGCCCAGGGGCACATTCAAGGCAAATAGCCACGGCCAGTCGGCGAAAGAGAGAATCACTCCGCTCAAGGTGGGTCCCGCCGCATAGCCTCCGGCCACCACCAGGGCACTCAGGCCCAGGGCGCTGCCCAGTAGCCGCGAAGGAAAGATCGAGCGATAGATCGACGGTCCGATAGAGAGGGTCGCGGCGGCCCCCAAGCCTTGCAGGGCGCGAAATACCAGCAGTGTTTCCAGGCTGGTCGAAAAGGCACTGCCCATGGAGGCCAGCACGAACAGCCCAGTGCCAAATAGATACAGGCGACGCCGCGTGACCAATTCACTGATCGCGGCAAACACCAGCAAAAAAGCGGCGCACGTCACCTGAAAAAGGTTGGTCACCCACACCACTCGAGAGGCGGAAACATTCAGGTCCAGCGCAATGGAAGGCAGCGCCAGGTTGATCATGGTGGTGTCGACCACCGCCATCAAGGTGCCGGTGATCAACGCCAATACCGCCAAGGCCCGTTCATGTCCGGGCAGGCCATCATCACCGGGGCGGGTTTCAAACAATCGCATGCCGATACGCTGTCTCTAAAACAAGAAACCGGCCGCAGCCGGTTTCTTATGGTTCATCGAGAGCCGGCGCCTGATGCTATTCATTATCCAGCAGCAGCGCATCATCCACTTCGGAAATTTCCAGAGCGGTTTCATCATCCAGATCGATGGCCAGATAGCTGTGTTCCACTTGAAGAAAGCGCTGAAACAGCGACCAATCGAGGCTGTCCGGCCACTGTTCTTCGTCTTCTTCCCAAGCACGCAGCTCGTTTTCCAGGATTTTCGGGTAGCGCTCGTGAACGAAGGTGGCCAGCGCTTCCGGCGTATCCATCTCGGGAATCAGGTAAATCGTGCTTTCACGCTCGACGTCGTCCAATGTCAGGTCGTCGTCTCCCATGGTGGGTTCGAGCGCATTGATCCAGTCTACAAAGTCCTGGGTCGGCCTGACGCTCAGGGCGGAGCGGTTAAGCAGTTTCATGGGAACTCTCCTCGCCGTCGAAACGCCGACCATTATGGGCGTTTGAAGCACTCCTTACCAATTATTCCGCGACTTTCCAGTTTATTCCGGCGCTTCGGGACGCATCGCCGGAAACAGCAGCACATCCCGTATCGAGGCGCTGTCGGTGAACAGCATGACGAGCCGGTCGATGCCAATGCCCTCGCCGGCGGTGGGTGGCATGCCGTACTCCAGCGCACGGACGTAGTCGGCATCGTAGTACATCGCCTCGATGTCGCCGGCCTCCTTCTCGGCCACCTGCTCGCGGAAGCGCTCGGCCTGATCCTCGGCGTCGTTGAGCTCCGAGAAGCCGTTGGCGATCTCACGCCCGCCGACGAAGAACTCGAAGCGCTCGGTGACCAAGGGGTTGCTGTCCTTGCGCCGCGCCAGCGGGCTCACTTCGGTGGGGTATTCGGTGATGAAAGTCGGCTGCTTCAGGCGGTGCTCGACGGTCTTCTCGAAGATCTCGATCTGGATCTTGCCCAGTCCCCAGCCGTCCTTGACGTCGATGTCCAGCCGCTCTGCGATCTGGCGCGCGGCGGCCTCATCGGCCAGCGCCTCGGCGTGGATGTCGGAATTGTACTCGAGGATGGCGTCGAACACGGTGATGCGCTTCAGCGGGCTGCCGAAATCGTATTCGAAGGTCTCAAGCACCTCCCCCTCGCTGTTGCGCACGGTATTGACCACGGTGGTGGTGCCCAGCACCTGCAGGGCCACGCTGCGCAGCATCTCCTCGGTGAGGTCCATCAGGTCATTGTGGTTCGCATGGGCCTGGTAGAACTCGATCATGGTGAACTCGGGGTTGTGCCGGGTGGAGAGCCCCTCGTTGCGGAAGTTGCGGTTAATCTCGAAGACCCGTTCGAAGCCGCCCACCACCAGGCGCTTGAGGTACAGCTCCGGGGCGATGCGCAGGTACATGTCGATGTCCAACGCATTGTGGTGGGTAACGAAGGGGCGCGCGGTGGCGCCGCCGGGAATCGGCTGCAGCATGGGAGTTTCCACCTCCATGAAGCCGCGCTCCTCGAAGAAGCGGCGCATGGCGCTGATCACCCCGGCCCGGGTCTCGAACACCTTTCGCGAGTCGGGGTTCATGATCAGATCGACGTAGCGCTGGCGGTAGCGCGCCTCCATGTCGGTCAGGCCATGGAACTTATCCGGCAAGGGACGCAGGCTCTTGGTCAGAAGCTGGGCCTCGACCATCATGACGTAAAGATCGCCCTTGCCCGATTTATGCACCGGCCCGCGCGCGGCAACAATGTCACCGATGTCCCAGCTCTTGATGTCTTCCAGCATGTCCGCCGGTAGGCCTTTCTTGTCCACGTAAAGCTGGATCTGTCCGGCCACATCCTGGATCACGATGAAAGGCCCACGCTGGCGCATGATACGTCCGGCGACGGATGCCTTCCGGCCAAGGGTTTCAAGCTCGGGCTTGTCCTTGTCGCCCAACTCTTCATGTAGCTCGACGGTCAGGCTATCGCGGCGAAAATCGTTGGGAAAGGCACTGGTACCGGTGGCAGCGGCACGCTCGCGACGCGCGGTCAGCTTGGCCCGGCGCTCAGCGATCAGATGGTTCTCGTCATGCTGCGGACTATTGGAGGAAGCGTCCTGATTGGCCATGTCATACCCTATCGGAAAAATTACATACCCGGGCTCGGGAAGAACTTAAATAATCAAAAGTGCTTATATAATTAAAAGTACTTGGAAAATTAAGAGTGTTTAGAAAAAAAAGAAGCTCACAAGCCCTGTTTCAGGCTGGCAACGATAAACTGATCCAGGTCGCCGTCGAGCACCTTTTCACAGTTGCTCGATTGCACGCCGGTACGCAGATCCTTGATGCGCTGATCGTCCAGCACATAGGAGCGGATCTGGCTGCCCCAGCCGATATCGGCCTTGGCATCTTCGGCTTCCTGCTTGGCGGCATTGCGCTTTTGCATCTCATGCTCCCACAACTTGGCCTTGAGCTGTTTCATGGCGAAGTCACGGTTGGCATGCTGGCTGCGCTGGCCTTGACAGGCCACCACGATGCCGCTCGGCTCGTGGGTAATCCGCACCGCGGAATCGGTGGTATTGACGTGCTGACCGCCAGCACCGCTGGAACGATAGGTGTCAACGCGCAAGTCCGAAGGATTGATCTCGACCTCGAAGCTGTCATCGATCTCGGGCGACAGAAACACCGAGGCAAACGAGGTATGGCGGCGGCCGCCGGAGTCGAACGGACTCTTGCGGACCAGACGATGCACCCCGGTTTCGGTGCGCAGCCAGCCGAAGGCGTAATCGCCCTGGATGTGGATCGAAGCCGACTTGATCCCCGCCACATCACCGGCGGACACTTCGGTAATATCAGCCTTGAAGCCGTGGCTTTCGGCCCAGCGCAGGTACATGCGCAGCAGGATGTTGGCCCAATCCTGGGCCTCCGTGCCCCCGGAACCCGACTGGATATCCAGATAGGCATTGTTGGCGTCCATCTCACCGGAAAACATGCGCCGAAATTCGAGCTTTTCGAGCGAAGCCGCCAGGCCATCAAGCTCTTTACGCACTTCTTCTACCGTGTCTTCGTCGTCTTCTATCTCAGCGAGCTCGAGCAGGTCGCGGCCATCGGCGAGGCCTTGATCCAATTCATCGATCGTGGCCACGATGGCTTCCAGAGAAGCGCGTTCCTTGCCTAGCTTCTGCGCGTAGGCCGGGTCGTTCCAGATAGCGGGGTCTTCAAGTTCACGGGTGACTTCTTCTAGCCGATCCTGCTTTTCGGCATAGTCAAAGATACCCCCTAAGAACGTCTGTCCGCTCAGACAGGTCCTTGATGAGGTTATGAATCGGGTTGGTTTCCAGCATGGGTTCGCCCTGATTGAGTGACTGATAACGTTGCGGGGAAGCATTCGCCGCCACAGCGCTTGCTCAGGCCAGGTTCAAGAAAGCCCTGTCTCCAAGACTTGTCCCCAAGAAAGCAGCGTGGCGTGCGGAAAAGGCAGGCATTGTACCCAAATTGGCGATTACTCGCATCCATTGCCCTACTGCAAAACAGACAACCCGGCGAATACCGGGTTGTCTGCGAGCGAAACGTTTCAGACGTCAGGCGTTAGAAGCGGTAGGTCAGCTGCGCGCCGAAACCGTGGGCTTCGTTCTTGTAGTCGGCGGAATAATTCGAGGTGATCGGTGGTGTGCTCTGCCCCGCCACCTTGAAACTATCTGTTTTAGACTGCTCTATATGGGTACTACGTTCGGTCAGGTAGGAATACGCCACGTCGATGGTCAGATCAGGGGTCGGCGACCAACCGGCACCCAAGGAAAAGATGCGGCGATCATCCGAAGGGATGCGCACACTACGGGTATCATCGTTGGTCGGCGTGAAGTCCAGTGCGACACCGGCACGCAAGGCAAGCTCTGGCGTCAGCTGATACTCGCCACCGGTCGACAAGGCCCAGGCATTGCTGTAATCCTGCTTTTCCAGTGTGATGGCATCTCGCTCGCCCCCATCCACGCGAATCTGCTCGAAACGACTCCAGCGTGCCCAGGAAGCACCGAACATGAGTTTGAGGTTATCGCTCATCTGTTGGGTCAAGGAGAAGTTGACAGTTTCCGGCATGGTCAAATCAAGAGTGGCATCGTCGGTGACGGTGCCGATGCCCAATTGATCCAGCACCGGCGAAGTCGCTGTAAAATCGCCTTCCAGGTTGTAGTCGACCTTGGAGCGATATGTCAGCCCGAACGTTGTTTCCGGAACCGGCTGGTAGATTATCCCCAGGTTATAGCCCCAAGTCTCATCCTCACCATCCACGCGGGAATCCGCTTCGGTGAGACCAAGGGGAGTCGCCACCGGCACTTGGCGATGCAGCTCACCCTCGACACGGTTATAAGTCACCCCGCCCCCACCGACCACTGGTCGTTGAAGCGGTAGGAGACGGTGGGCTGAGCGCTAATGACCTTCACTTCGGTATAGTTGCCCTGATTGCGACCTTGGAAACCGCCTTCATAGTCGGTCTTGGAGCCAAAAGGAGCGTAGACGCCAAAACCGAACGCCAAGTTGTCATCCACCGGATGAGCGTAAAACGGATAGGGAATCAACGTTCCCGGCACCATGTCGCCATCGTTGGAACCTGTGACAGGCAATGTATCGGTCTGCCCTCCCGTGGCCTGAAGAAATGCCGGGCTACTCTGGGATGCCTGGGCATTGGAAATGCTGCTGTTCACATTCAGGTAAGTACCGCCCGCACTGAACTGTGCACGATCGAGAAACGACATCCCCGCCGGATTGCCGAAGACGATAGTGGCATCGTTGACGTTGGAACTACGCCCAGCATGACCGTAACCCTGTCCACTGGCACTTTGCTCATTGATTTGATAGCCACCGGCATGAGCCTGGCTGGCGAAGGCTGTGGCAACGGAGACTACCAAGGCAAGCTTGTGGAAATTGTTTTTCATGATGAAACCCTTTTGCTAATAAACCAACATGCTTATTTTTTTAATGCTGGCCGCACTATTTACCTACTGTGCTTGTGTGTACCTGCATCTTTTCTCGCACCTGGCCAAAAGGTTCAAGGGCAAACGTTCGTTTTATTTTATTTAGCCCCCAGACATAAGTCTAACGTTCGTTTTAAATCATTGTTTTATTCCACTATCACCTTAACCCAAAAAGTCGCTTGACCTATGGGTAACAAATAGGTTTTACACTAGGTACACTCTCCACCCACCGAGGCCGCCGATGAAAGTCAGTGAACTTGCCAAGCGTTCTGGGGTCACCGCTGAAACCGTACGTCACTACAGCCGGGAAGGGCTGCTCTCTCCCCGGCGTCATCCGGACAACGGTTACCAGCTGTTCAGCGACACCGACCTGCAGCGCCTGAACTTTATCCAACGGGCACGCACCCTGGGCTTCAGCGTGCACGAAATTCGCGACATTCTGCTGCATGCCGACCAAGGTGACTCCCCCTGCCCGCTGGTGCGGGACCTGATGGCCGAGCGTTTGCCTCAGATAAATGCACGTATTACCGAACTCCAAGCACTTGCGGCGCGCATGGAACAGGCCCTTGAGACCTGGGCCGACATGCCCGACGGCACACCGGACGGCCACAGCCTTTGCCGCTTGATCGAAAACTTTCCCGAGGACACTCCATGAGCCATACCCTTGAGCGCACGGTTCCCGGCATGAATTGCCAAGGCTGTGTCAAACGCATGCGTGAAGCGATCCAGGCGCAAGACCCCACTGCCGAGGTTATCGGCACACCCGCGGAGAAACATCTGGAGGTCACCAGCCGTCTGAATAAAGCCAGCTTGGATCAAGTACTGGTCGATGCCGGCTTCCCCCCGGGCGAGATTGAGTCGCCACCCGTCACGGACTCTTCAGAGCCGGCTTTGGAACCGGCTTCAAGACAGACTTCAGATAGCTCAGCGTCAGCGCCAACCGACTCGAAAGCGCCTTCCGAGAGCGAGCCTACTATTCGCCTGGCCGTTTCCGGCATGACCTGCGCCGGCTGTGTCAGTAATGTGCAAAAAGCCTTGGAGAAAACACCCGGCGTGACATCCGCTGAGGTGAATTTCGGCACCCACACCGCGCAAGTGCGCGGCAATGCCGACACCCAGGCGCTTATCGCTGCCGTGGACAGTGCGGGCTATTCCGCCGAACCCATTGTCGACATGCGTGAAGCCGAACGCCTGCGTGCGCAAAAGGATGCCGTAACCTACCGGCAACGCCTCAAGGGCAGCGCCTGGTCGCTGGCGCTAGCGGTACCGCTGATGGCTGGAATGTTCATCTATCACCCTCACCCGACAGGGATGGGGCGGCTTTTCTGGTTGGTTATCGGCCTGCTTACTCTGGCGATCCTGATGGGGCCGGGGCGCCACTTCTTCATTAACGCCTGGAGGAATTTTCAACATCATCAAGCCAACATGGATACCCTGATTGCCATGGGCACCGGAACCGCCTGGCTCTACTCCATGATGGTGGTGATATTTGCTCCTTGGCTGCCGGAGATGGCGCTGGGTATCTATTTTGAAGCCTCGGCGATGGTCATCGGCCTGATACTGCTGGGCAATGCGCTGGAGTTACGCGCTCGCGGGCGCACCAGCGACGCCCTCAAACGCCTACTGGATCTGCAAAGCCGCACCGCCCGGGTGATTCGTGATGGTGAAGAGCGCGAGCTCGACATCGATGCGGTACGCGAGAACGACCACATCCGTGTGCGCCCTGGTGAGCGCCTGCCGGTGGACGGGGAGGTTACCGAGGGCAAAAGCCATATCGATGAATCCATGCTTACCGGTGAGCCATTACCGGTGACCAAGCAACCAGGCGACGAGGTCAACGCCGGTACGGTCAACGGCAAGGGATCCCTGGTGTATCGCGCAACGCGCGTGGGTGCCGACACGCGCCTGGGTCAAATCACCGAGCAGGTCGCCAGCGCCCAGAACTCGCGCCCACCCATCGGCCATCTGGCCGACAAGGTCTCGAGTGTTTTCGTGCCTTCGGTGATGATCATCGCCGTGCTAACCGCCTTGGCCTGGTTCAATTTCGGTGCCGAACCCCGGGTGCTGCATATGCTGATCACCGCCACCACGGTGCTGATCATCGCCTGCCCTTGTGCACTGGGCCTGGCCACACCGATCTCCACCATGATCGGCGTGGGCAAGGCTGCCGAGCATGGCGTGCTGGTACGCAGCGGTGATGCCCTGCAGACCGCCACCAAACTCACCACCCTGGTCGTCGACAAGACCGGCACCCTGACTCAGGGCAAGCCCACCGTGACCGACACCAAGATATTTCATGAGGATAGCGGCCAAGTATTAGGGTACGTCGCCGCCCTGGAGCGTAGCTCCGAGCACCCCCTGGCCAATGCCCTGCTCGCCCATGCCGAAGACCAGGGCGCCAGCGCCTCTGAGATTGCTAATTTCGACAGTGTGACCGGGGGTGGGGTAAAAGCGCAGACGACTCAGGGGACTGAATTGCTGCTGGGTAATGCACGCTTGCTCGAGCAGGCGGGGATCGACCTGACTGATGCAGGCGACGTCTCGCGGGAGTGGGAGGAGAACGCTCGCACCGTGGTCTATCTGGCCATGGACGGTCGCCTGGCAGCGGTTTTCGGCATCAGCGACCCCTTGCGTCACGACACCATCGAGGCCGTCAAACGCCTGCAAGCGGACGGTCTGAGCGTGGTGATGTTGACCGGCGACAACCGTCACACCGCTGCCGCCATTGCCCGAGAAGTGGGAATCGATGAGTTTCGCGCCGGCCTGTTGCCGGAAGACAAGCACGCCGAAATTGAGCGCCTGCAGCGTTCAGGTGCCATCGTGGGCATGGTGGGAGACGGCATCAACGACGCGCCGGCACTGGCCCGGGCGAATGTCGGCTTTGCCATCGGCCAAGGCACCGATGTGGCGATCGAAAGCGCGGGCATCACGTTGATGCGTGGGTCGCTACACGGCGTTGCCGATGCTATCGAGATCAGCCGGGCTACCCTCACCAATATCAAGCAGAACCTGGTGGGCGCCTTTGGTTATAACGTCCTGTGCATCCCGATTGCCGCCGGGGTGCTTTATCCCTTCACCGGCATGCTGCTTTCACCGATAATCGCGGGGGCGGCCATGTCGCTCTCTTCGATCACCGTGGTGAGTAACGCCAACCGCTTGCGCTTGTTCAAGACGAGCTCGGCATCGACGGCTCCCAAAGCCCCTATCTCCACAAAAGCACAGGAGGCGACATCATGAGCTGGCTGATAAATCTTGCAGGGTTAGGTCTAATCGTGGCGATTGTCTGGTGGTTCTGGAAACCCACCTAGAGCCGGGCAAGAAGCGAAAGCTGCTACGCTTAGAGATAACCAATCGGTAGCGGGGAGATACGGACATGTCCAAGCTCAACGGCGTGCTGGAAACAGCGCTTTATGTCGAGAACATGGACCGGGCACGGGCCTTTTTCGAGGGAATAATGGGGCTCGTGCCCTTCAATGCCGACCATCGTTTTACCGCCTACGACGCCGGCGCGGGTTCGGTGTTGCTATTGTTCCGCCAAGGCGAAACCCTGGAGACGGTGGTACTGCCCAAGGACATGGGCACCATCCCACCCCACGATGGCAAGGGACGTGTCCACTTGGCCTTCGCCATCACCGAGCGAGAATTGATCAACTGGGAGCATCAGCTCGAGGACCATAGCGTGAAGATCGAGGGCCGCACCCACTGGCCACGCGGCGGCAAGAGCCTCTACTTCCGCGATCCCGACGGACACCTGATCGAACTGGCGACACCAGGCGTCTGGCCGACTTATTGACCGGCTAATGCTCCGATGCCCCCAGGCGTTGGCAGTAGGCAGCGGTCAGCGCCACCAGTGCTGGATAAAAATCGCTAACGATTTTTACCTGTGCGCAGCGGGCGTCGAGACGCGGCAGCCAGCTGCACAGCTCCTGCCCCAGAAATTCCCGGATATCGTCACGCTGCGCCTCGCGTTCACTGCTCTTTGCCGCAACTAGGGCCATGCAGCGGGTGGCAAGGTAGTCGAGCATGACAGCTAGATGGTCGGCGGGCTCGCCTACCTCTTGCTTGACTGCATAGCCCGCCTGAGACAAGCGCGCCTCCATGCGCTCGGTCGGTGCGCCGTGAAAGTTCCCCTTCTCGTCGGCATACAGCGAGGCATAGGGCGGCGCGCCGCTACGCGCATCCCCCAGGAACAGCTCGGCGAAATCGGCGGCCAGCTCAAGGTGCGGTGTCGTGAGCATGACCAGCTTTGCCAACGCCGATTCAAGCCGCTCCACCTCCACTTGGAGCCCATGCTCATCGCGCAGGAGCTCCAGCAGAGGAGTCGCCTCCCCCTTGCGGTAGCGCGCTAACGTAGCGTCATCCAACTCGATACTGAGCAGGGTTGCCAACCACCGGCACAGCAGGCTTTCCGACTCCCAGGCAGCCGCCCATCTGGCGTGCTCCTCCTCCGAACCGACGACAGTGGCCGAGGCATTCGCCTGGCCAGCGTGTGGCGAAAACGATGTCTGTTCTCTCATATCTCCACCATGATCGGTCCACCGAAGGAAGTCACCGCGGGCGCCTCGCCTTCGAAGCGCTCGATCTCCACCACGCAGGTGTTGGCGCTTGGCGCCTGGGCCAGCTTGGAGGTGCCTACATCAAGGGTCAGGGTGTTAGGGTCACCATAGGTGTCCAGCGCGCCGATCTCCGGCCCCACCGGTCCGTACCAGGCACCCTCCTGGATGCGAACCACGCCGGGCGGAAAGTCGTCGGACACCACCGCACCGGCCAGCAGCTGACCTCGGTCGTTGAAGACTCGCACCAGGTCACCGTCCTGAATCCTGCGCTCCGTCGCATCCTGCGGACTGATGAAGATAGGCTCGCGGCCCTGCACCGTATAGGTGGCGCGAAACTCCTCGGACTCGCACATCTGGGAGTGGAGCCGCTTGTCAGGGTGCACCGACTGCAGCCACAGCGGGTAGCGATCCGAGTTGGGGCCACCATGAGAACGCTCTGTCTTCTCCATCCAGGTGGGGTAGGCACGGCAATCATCGTAGTCGTAGCGTGCGATCTTGCGGCTGGAAATTTCGATGAAGCCGGAGGGCGTTCCCAGCGCATTGACCTCGGGGGCCTGGCGAAAGTCCGCATGGCGTACCCAGTTTTCACCGGGCCCGAAGTCGACGTAGCCCTCTTTCCAGAAGTCTGCGAACTTCGGCATCGATGAGGTCGCCTGATCGCCTCCGGGGGCGGGACTGAAGGACTTATTCGCCTCGCGACACTCATCATAGAGCTTCTTCACCCAGCCCATCTCATTCAGGCCTTGGCGATACTCCTCGTCGCGTCCGAAGCGCCGGCACAGGTCGGTAAAGATGTCGAAATCGCTGCGGGAGTGGAACAGCGGGTCCACCAGTTTGTGCATGGCTAGCACGCCGCGATTGGAGTAGGAGCCATAGATGTCGATATCGTTTCGCTCGAACTGCGTGCAGGCTGGTAGCACCAGGTCGGAGAAGCGGCAGGTGGCGTTCCAGGAGTAGTCAATGGTGACCACTGTCTCGAGTTTGTGGAAAGCCTGCTTCATGCGGTTGTGATCTTGGTGATGGTGCCAAGGGTTACAGCCGCTGAAGATACACATGCGAATGTCCGGAAACACCACGTCGCTGCCGTTGTACTGGATCTTCTCCCCGGGATTGAGCAGGCAGTCAATCCAGCGCGCCACGGGAATGGTCGATGCGGCTCCCTGGAAGTCGGTGTTGGTATGTTCGGGTGTCTTGCCGGCATCCACGTTGCGCGGAAAAGCCCCTGGTGCACTGGCCCCCGATGAAGGGACACCAATGGAGCTATAATGGTGACCGTAGCTGATACCGCCGCCGGGCAGGCCAATCTGCCCCAGCATGGTCGCCAGCACGGCCCCCATCCAGTAAGGCTGCTCGCCATGCTGCTGACGCTGTATCGCCCAGCCGAACAGCAACTGGGTGCGATCAGCAGCTAACAAGCGGCTGAACTCGCGAATACGCTCGGCAGCGACGCCACAAATGGACTCAGCCCACTCCGGCGTCTTGGCTACGCCGTCATCGCTCTCGCCCTGTACATAGGCGATGAACTCTTCGAAGCCGAGAGCGTAGGCGTTGATGAACGCCTGACTGTACAAGCCTTCGTTATAGAGCGTGTGCGCCATGGCCAGCATGAAGGCTACGTCGGTCAACGGGTTTAGATAGAGCTGCTCGCACCCCAAATATTTCTGGGTCTTGGTGCGCACCGGATCCACGCTGATCACCCGGATACTCCCGTCTGCCACCTTGGCCTTGAGCTCCTCCAGATAGGCGTAGGCCTCATGGGTTTCGCAGTTCCACCCCACCTGCAGATTTTTGTAGGGGTCATTTCCCCACAGCACCACCGTCTTGCTGTTCTCCAGGATCAGCGGCCAGGAAGTGCCTTGGCTGTAGACCTCGGTGGAGCCAAGGACATAGGGAAGGATGACCTGCCCTGCCCCTGTCGAGTAGTCACCCACCTTCTTGACGAAGTTCCCATGCATCGCTATCGCACGCTGCATATGGTTGCCGCAGCTGTGTACCTGGCCGGTCTGCCGCCAGCCGGTGGCGCCAGCGTAGAGCGCCCAGGGGCCGTGCTCGGTCTGGACGCGCTCCAGCTCCTCGTGGAACAGGTCGAGCGCGGCGTCCCAGGTCAAGCGCACGAAGCGATTGTCGCCTCGTGTGGTGCGATCGCCATTGTGGCGATTCTTGAGCCACTCCAGGCGTACCATCGGGTAGCGGATGCGTGACGGGTTATAGATCAGTCCCTTGATGCCGTTAAGCATCTCGGTGGGGTAGCGGTCGGCGCCGAACGGCTTCACCTCGGCGACTTTGCCGCCCTTCACCAGAGCATTCATGGCCCCCCAGTGAGAGCCGGCGGTTTTCCAGACGCCCTGCTCGGTCACCCCGGCGGCGGCCGACTTGGCGAGCAGTCCCGGGCCAATCAGCGAGGCTGCGGAACCCACCATCGCCCCCTTGAGGAAACTTCTACGGCTAATAATCATGAAAGTTCCTTAAGAGATATCAGTGGGTACCGTCGACATAGTCGGAGGAGTGCGTCTGAAGATATTTGAGTACCAGCCCTTGCGTGCCTGCACTCATGTTGGTGAACCCCACCATTCCGGAGAACATGGCTGGCCAGGTATTGGCATCGAAGTGTTCGGGAGCAGGTTCGGTATGGCATACGCTGCAAGCATCGCGATAGATTTGCCCGGCGGTCTCCCACAGTGCATCGCGGTTTGTAAGGTAGGCCCCCTTCTCGGCCCACAATTCCACGTTCACTTTGGCCCAGGGTAGGCCGGTCAGGTCATCGACGACCTCACTCTCCTGAGTCTCGATGAGCGCTTCATCCTGTGCAACGTCTTTATCGAGAATGGCGTTGCTGATGTTCTGCCCTAAGTCGTCATACAGCATGCGACCAAAGCCTTTCTCCTTACGCCAAGAAGGAATAGCCAGCTTTACGCTGTCGCCCTGAGTCTCAAGCACAATAACTGCTGTCGCAATCTGAAGCATGCCCGCCTGCATGGTGCGCTCGGCATCGGTATACAGATCCACAGACTTGGCACTATAGTAAGTTTCGTCCTCATCCAGGCTGACCGAGGTCGCTTCACGCACAAGACGTGCGAGCATAGGATCGGTGCTGCCCATTTGCTCGGGCAGCTTGCAGTCCACGCAGCTCTGGTCGCGTTCTGCGGCAAAGGTGAGGTGTGGCACTATCACCGCTGTTACAAAAACAAAGACAAGCCACTCACGCAGATTGCCGCCGGAGCGGGATTCGCTCTGGCCGTTGACCTCTCCCATACTGTCCCCCTCGAAGATTTCGCCTTGCACCAGGCACCACCACGCTCGTCGTTCCAACGTTGTATTACGCCTGACGCGGAATTCGCTTACACCGCATCGACTCGCCGTGAGTCAACCGACATGTTTCTAATACATTTTAATTATTAGCACTCTACGGTTTGCCTGAAAAGTCCTGATTGCTATGCTCAACAATGAACACTGGTCGAAGCTGAAAACTATCCTGCTTCAACAAAGAATTTATCTCAAGCCCGATCTACGAATGACGGTAGAAGGCATTCTTTATCGAATGCGTGCCGCCAGACTCACGACCGGCGGCAGGACATGGAAGGGAACGGGAAGGGAGTGCGGATGAAAGAGAAGACAGAACAGGCGGGGACGCCTGCGGCTCTGCCGGCGCCGGCAGAGCCGCGCTGTCAGGAAACTCCGATATAGCGCCCCGGCTTGTGGTTGAGCGCGATGATCAGGTTCAGGATCAAGGCGCCCAGCACCGAGTAAGCCACACGGTCCGGCGGCAGCAACGCCAGGGCCACCAGCAGAATCACCCCATCGATGCCCAACTGGACATAGCCCGCGCGCAGACCGTAACGCTGCTGCAGGTACAGCGAGAGAATATTGATGCCGCCGAGGCTGGTACGGTGACGAAACAGCATGAGCATGCCGATTCCCATCAGGGCGCCACCCATGATCGCCGCGTATAGAATTGGCACTTGCTCAAACTGCACCCAACGCTGGGTCAGTTCGGAAAACAACGATACCAGCCCGATGGCGACGAAAGTGCGTAGCGTGAAACTCCACCCCATGCGCTTGATCGCCAGGTAATAAAACGGCAGGTTGATCAGAAAGAACCAGGCGCCAAAGCCTAGACTCGATACCCCCGCCGCTTCGCTGGCATAGGTCAGCAATAGTGCCATGCCCGCGGTGCTCCCGGTAAGCAGTACCACATGGGTATAGAAGGTTACCCCCAGGCCGACGAACAGCGTACCCAACAGCATCGCCATGACATCCTCGTAAGGCCGATGCGGGTCCCGAGGCAAGTTATCCTCGTGCATGAAAAACATCCTTTTATGCTTCAACAACAGATGCCAGGCGGGAAAGCCTAGCTCGGCTCCGCGTGCTCGACCATCAACTGCAGCGTCTCACGGCCTCGCCAGCGGTTGCGGTTGAGCTTGTAGGCGCAGCGGAGGCTGTCTCCCACGCCGAAGGCGGGCAGCTCACCTGGCGTCAGTGCCCGAAACCAGATCGCCCGATGAGTCACGGCCCCACTGGACAGCTCCAGCATCAGATGGGTGCCATCGGCCCCTACCGGCTTGAGCGTTTCGACCAGAAACTCGCCTTCGAACAGGGGGGAATCGAACTCTCTGCCGTAAGGGCCGAGGGCATCGAGTTCGATCAGTGTTGCCAGATCCAGCTGGGCCGGGGTCAGCTGCCCGTCGGTCCAGACGCGCGGATAAAGTTGCGTATCCCCCAACTGCTCGCCAACGGCCTGCAAGAAAGCCTCGCGGAAACGTTCCAGCTGAGCCACCGGCACCCCCACTCCCGCCGCCCCACGGTGGCCGCCGAAACGCGGTAACGTTTCGGGAGCCAAGGCGAAGGTGCGTTGCAGGGCATCGCGCAAATGCAGCGCATCGATGGAGCGCCCGGAGCCGGTGAGCATGCCGGGTGCCGAGGCCGGGGTCAGCACCATGGCCGGGCGGCCATAGGCCTGCACCAGACGCGAGGCGACGATTCCCTGAACGCCGGGGTGGCCATCTTCCAGAAACACCACCAGCGCCGGATCACCGGCAGCCAAGGGCACCGCCGCCAGGGCGCGCGCCTCTTCCGCCATGTCCAGCTCGATTGCCTTGCGCGACTGGTTGTCCTGGTCCAGGACCTCAAGCTGGCGCTGCGCCACGGCATCGCTTTCCGCGAGCATGAAGTGCAGCGCCGCATAGGGGTCATCCAGGCGCGAACGGGCATTGATTCGCGGCCCCATCTGGAACGCCAGCGTTTCGGCGTTGAAGGGCACACTGTCGGCGCCCAGCCGTGCCGCCATGGCCCGCCAGCAGGCGGCATCCATGCGATTGATCAATTGCAGGCCGAAATTGACCACGGCCCGGTTGGCAGGGCTTTCACCCAGAGAGACACAGTCGGCCACGGTGCCCAACGCCACATAGGAAAGCCAGGGCGAAAGCTTGGGCGTGGTTGCCGACAGCACCCCCCATTCGATCAGCACTCCCCGCGCCAGCGACATGACCAACCAGGCCACCATGCAGCCGGCGATGGTGGGATCGGGATAGGCGCAATCGTCCCGGGTGGGGTTGACCACTGAATGCGCGGAGGGTGGCGGGCCTTCCACAGGTAGCGCATGGTGATCGCTGACCACCACATCGATGCCCGCCGCTTTAAGCCGGGCGATACGCGGCTCATCGGAGCTGCCACAGTCGGCGGTAATCACCAGACTGGGTACCGGCTTGAGCGCCAGGGTACGTTCGACCAGCGGCAGGCTGATGCCGTAGCCATCGTGAATACGGTGACCGATCAGGCTGTGCAACTTGCTTTCCGGCACCCCGAACAGCTCGACCAGGGTACGCCGAATCACCACGTGCGAAGTAATCCCATCGACGTCGTAATCGGTGAGGATACCGATGTGCTCGCCGTCCACCACCCCCTGGGCAATACGCTCGGCGGCGCGGCGGCCATCGGCAAGTTTTTCTGGATGCGCCAGGTAGCGCAAGCTGGGGGTCACCAAGGGAGCCAAGTCGCCTGCGTAGCCATTCAACCGACCGGCCAGGATGCGTGCCTGAAGCTCGGAAAGCCCTTCGGCCTGGGCACGGGCGTAAATACTCGCATCACGCAGACGCGGCTCCAGGCGGGGCCGCGTCGCATGGTAGTGCGGGTTGCTGGAAGCCGTCATATCACGCTCAACGCCGATTTTCCGCGACGAAGCGCTGCACCGCGGCAAGATCAGCAGGCAGTACCGTGTAACGTTCTTCGCGTTCCAGCAGGTCTTCCATGTGCGGTGGCAATGGCACCCCTGAGAAACCGGCCTTGACCACTGCTTCGGCGAATTTAGCCGGGTGCGCCGTGGCGAGGGTGATCACCGGCGTGGACTGATCGGCCCGCTCACGCTCGGCGGCGCGGTAGCCGGTGGCGGTGTGAGGGTCGAGCAATTCACCTGTGCGATGATGGGCCTCGCGAATCACCTCCAGAATCGTGCTGTCATCCACACTATGGCTGGAAAATAGCTCGCGCAGCTTGGCCAGGGGCGCATCGGCCAAGGCCGTCGGTTCTTTCTGGAAGCGTTCGAGAAGGTCCGCCACGGCCTTGCCATCACGTCCGTAGGCATCGAACAGAAGGCGTTCGAAATTGGACGACACCACGATGTCCATCGAGGGCGCAAGCGTCGCCGCCAGCTCCTTCTTGGAAAAATCGTTGGCCGCCAAGGTGCGATGCAGGATGTCATTGGTGTTGGTGGCAATGATAAACTGCTTGACCGGCAAGCCCATCTGGTGAGCCATGTAGCCGGCGAAGACATTGCCGAAGTTGGCCGAGGGTACGCTGAAGCTGACCTGGCGATGCGGTGCACCCAGCGCTACGGCGGACGCTACGTAGTAGACGATCTGCGCCATGATGCGCGCCCAGTTGATCGAGTTCACCGCCACCAGCCGAGTACCGTTCAGGAAACCCTGATCGGCAAAGCTGGCCTTGACCATCGCCTGGGCGTCGTCGAAGTTTCCTTCGATGGCCACATTGAAGACATTGTTGGCCAGTACCGAAGTCATCTGGCGACGTTGAACTTCCGAGACACGGTTGTGCGGGTGAAGAATGAAGATGTCGAGGTTATCGCAATGGCGACAGCCTTCGATCGCCGCGGAGCCAGTGTCGCCGGAGGTCGCGCCCATGATCACCGCGCGCTCGCCGCGCTTTTTCAGGAAGTGATCCAGAATCCGTCCGAGCAATTGCAGAGCCACGTCCTTGAACGCCAAGGTCGGCCCATGAAACTGTTCGAGCAGGAAATGATTGGCATCCAGCTGCTTGAGCGGCACCACGGCGTCATGATTGAAGGTGGCGTAAGCCTCGCGCACGATCTCGCGGAAAGTCTCGTCGTCGATCTCGCCGCCCACGAACGGCTGCATCACCTGAAAGGCGATCTCGGCATAGGAGAGCCCGGCCATGGCGGCCAAGTCATCATGGGAAAGCTGCGGGATGGTTTCCGGCACATACAGGCCGCCATCACTGGCCATGCCGGTCAGCACCACGTCTTCAAACGACAACGCCGGCGCCTGGCCGCGTGTACTGATATAGCGCATGTTCACTCCTGCTCGTCGAGGCTTTCCACGCGAATCCGCATCACCGACCCAGCGATATCTGCCATCGCTTCGATCTGACGAATGGCTTCGTTCATCTGCTTTTCCTTGGTGCGGTGGGTCAACAGAATGATCGGTACCAGCTCACCTTCGGTGGCTTCCTTCTGGATCAAGGCCTCGATTGAAATGCCCTGCTCGGACAGGATGGTCGCCACTCGCGCCAGCACACCCGGACGATCCACGGCCAGCAAGCGCAGGTAATAGGCCGTGATGATATCTTCCATGGGCATGATCGGCAGGCTGCCGACATCTTCGCCGATACCGCTGAAGGCCAGATACGGCACTCGGTAATGATGGTCGGTGGTGATGTCCCGCGCCACATCGAGCAGGTCAGCCACGACTGCCGAAGCGGTAGGCTCGGCACCGGCGCCGGCGCCGTAATACAGGGTCGGCCCTACGGCATCCCCCATGATGGCGATGGCATTCTTGACCCCATGCACATTGGCCAGCAGACGTTCCTTGGGAATCAGCGTGGGATGCACGCGCAGCTCAAGGCCGTGATCGGTGCGCTTGGAAATCCCCAGATGCTTGATCACATAGCCTAGGTTGTCGGCCTGCTGGATATCTTCAGCGGTAATCCGTGAAATGCCTTCGGTGAAGGCCTTGTCGAATTGCAGCGGCACGCCGTAAGCGATGGACGCCAGGATGGTGAGCTTGTGCGCAGCGTCGATGCCCTCCACGTCGAAGGTAGGGTCAGCTTCGGCATAGCCCAGCGCCTGCGCTTCGGTCAGGACGTCTTCGAAGGTGCGGCCTTCATCGCGCATGTGGGTAAGAATGTAATTGCCGGTACCGTTGATGATGCCCGCCACCCACTCGATACGGTTGGCGCCCAGGCCTTCACGCAGCGACTTGATCACCGGGATACCCCCGGCCACGGCCGCTTCGAACGCCACGATCACGCCCTTTTCATGGGCGGCCTTGAAAATCTCGTTGCCGTGTACCGCAATCAACGCCTTGTTGGCAGTGACCACATGCTTGCCATGGGCGATCGCGGTCAGAACCAATTCACGGGCGATATCGTAGCCGCCGATCAGCTCGACAACGACATCGATGTCCGGGTTGGTGGCCACTTCAAACACATCGCTGGTGGCCTTGATACCGGTGATATCGCAGTCCGGGTGAATGCTGCGGTGAGCGACCTGCTCAATGACGATCGGCCGTCCGGCGCGGCGAACAATGTCGTCCGCATTCCGGGTCAATACGTTGAAGGTACCGCCACCGACAGTGCCCAATCCACAGATACCTACTCTCACCGGTTTCAATGTCTTTCCCCTTTGCATAACGTGAACATACGAGTGATTTGGCATAATGCGACGGCTGCTACGACAGGCCGCGTGCTCATTGTTGGTCGTGGCGATCAGTCGTCAAGACCCAGCATGTCGGCTAGCCGCTGGGGCGGCACATAGCCCGGCACCAGCCGTCCGTCAGGTAAAACCAATGCCGGCGTACCCTGAACCCCGAGCTGCATGCCTAGATCATACTGGGCTGCAACCGGATTGTCGCAGCTCGATGCGTTAGTCAGTGCCTCGCCTTGCTTGGCACGCGTCATTGCATCGCCTGAATTATCCGAGCACCAGATTTGCTGCATGGTTCTGGCGGCGGCTCCGTTCATTCCGCTGCGTGGAAACGCCAGGTAATGAATTTCGATGCCGCGCTCGTTGAGCTCGGGCACCTGTTCATGCAGCTGAGCGCAGTAAGGGCAAGTCGGGTCGGTAAATACCACCACGGTGGCCCGGGTCGGCTGCGTGCCACGAAATACCACGCGTTCGCTTTCCGGTATTTCCTCAATCGCCGTGGCGCGTGCCTCGTTGCGCGATTGTTCGGTCAGGTTGACCAAGCCTTCACCGCTATTGTCGTAAAGATCGCCCACCAGAAAATGACTGCCCGAGGCATTGGAATAGAAAGTTTCGCCACTTTCCAGGCGCACGGAAAAAATACCCTCGAGCGGCGTGGGCTCGACCCGTTCGACCGGCATGCGCTGGCCGTTGACGCTCAGGGTTTCCGTGAGTTGGTCGGGCACCGTATCGGCATTGGCCGACAAAGGCAAAATGGCAGTCGCCAGCGCCAGAAAAAATACAGAGGAACGACGAATCATCAGTTCAACCTCGTGGGTGATGTTCGGCATGCAACGCTTCCAGGCGAGCCTGGGCGACATGCGTGTAAATTTGTGTGGTCGACAGATCACTGTGACCCAGTAACAACTGCACCACGCGTAGATTGGCACCATGATTCAACAGATGCGTCGCGAATGCATGGCGCAAGGTATGCGGTGACAACGGCCGGCTGATTCCGGCGCAAGCGGCATGCACCTTGATCCGGTGCCAGAAGGTCTGCCGGGTCATCGACTTGTCACCTCGCCCTGGGAACAGCGCCGGACGTGTGACATCCGCCATCAGCGCGGGACGCGCCCTTTCCAGATAACGACCCAACCAATATCCGGCTTCTTCGCCCAAAGGCACCAGGCGGTCTTTATCGCCCTTTCCTCGCACCCGAACAACCCCTTGCCGCAAGTTGAGCGCATCGGTGGTCAAACCGACCAACTCCGAGACGCGCAGGCCGCAGGCATATAGAAGTTCCAGCATGGCCCGGTCACGCAACCCCAGGTCAGTGTCGGTATCCGGGGCGGCCAGCAGACGTTCCACTTCGTTTTCATCCAGGATATTGGGCAGCCCAGGGCGCACGCGTGGCAAACGCACCTCTGCCAAGGGGTCGTGTTGGATCATGGCGTGCAGTAGCGCCCAGCGATAAAAACTACGCAAACTCGACAGCAGCCGCGCATTGCTGCGTAGCTGATACCCCGACTCGCGACGCTGTTCAAACCAGACAGGCAGCGCCTCGGAATCGGGATGCAGGATATCCTGCTCAGAGGTGGCGAGATACGCTTGCCAGGCCACCAGATCGCTGCGGTAGGCGCTCAGGGTATGATCACTCGCCCCGCGCTCCAACCACAGCGCATCCAGAAACGCTTCTATCCTGTCCATGGCATCTCTCTCATCTCATCAACAAACAAAACCCCGCCCCGCAAAGCGGTGACGGGGTCCTGTATGCCCGGGCGCCGCAACGCCCGCGGAAATTCGCTGATTAAGCCAGCTTTTCCTTGATACGGGCAGAACGGCCACTGCGCTCACGCAGGTAGTAAAGCTTGGCCTGACGCACATCACCACGACGCTTGACTTCGAGGGAGTCAACCAGCGGGCTGTAAGTCTGGAAGGTACGCTCGACGCCCACACCGTGAGAGATCTTGCGCACGGTGAAAGCGGAGTTCAGACCACGGTTACGCTTGCCGATCACCACGCCTTCAAACGCCTGCAGACGCTCGCGGGTGCCTTCCTTTACCTTGACCTGAACGATGATGGTATCGCCGGGGGCGAAGGGAGGCAGTTGCTTGGACATCTGCTCATTTTCGATCGCCTGGATCACCTTGTTCTTACTGCTCATGTTATTACTCCTGAATAATGTCTTGGCTCACCACTCGTTGTGCCGGCTGTATCTGGCATGGCTGGCGGGAGCCGTGATCCCGGCGCTCGAAACGAGCTAGGCGGGAGTCGTCATGGGTGACGCAGATGCCGCCCTCGGGTTAGCCCCGGGCATCGCCCTGCACCTCCGCCCTGACCTACCTGCTGGACAGGGCGTGTTCGTCGATAAACTCTTTCAACAGTGTTCGCTGTTCGGCGTCGAGGGTCTGCTTCTCGAGCAGATCCGGACGCCGCTGCCAGGTGCGCCCCAGGGACTGCTTCAAGCGCCAGCGCTTGATCGCCCCATGGTTGCCACTCAGCAGTACCGCCGGCACCTGTCGCCCATCAATTGCTTCCGGGCGCGTGTAGTGCGGGCAATCCAACAAACCGTTGTTGAATGAATCCTCGACAGCGGAATCCTGATGACCAAGAACGCCGGGCACCAGCCTTGCCGCTGCGTCAATCAGCACCATCGCCGGCAACTCACCGCCGCTGAGCACATAGTCACCGATTGACCATTCTTCATCGATGTCACTTTCGACCAGGCGTTCGTCGATGCCTTCATAGCGTCCGGCGACCACGACCAATGGTCCTGCCTCAGCCAGCATCTTGACCCCTTGTTGATCCAGCTTTCGCCCCTGGGGCGATAGATAGATCACCTTGGCCGCCTGACCGGTGGCCTGCTCGGCCCGTTCACGGGCGGCATGAATGGCGGCACGTAGCGTATCCACCTTCATCAACATGCCAGGACCACCGCCGTAAGGACGGTCATCCACGCTGCGATGTCGATCTGTGGCGTAGTCACGCGGATTCCAGAATTCCAGCGTGATGTGTTGCCTTTCCACTGCCCGACCGGTTACGCCGTGACGACTGATCGCCTCGAACATTTCCGGGAACAGCGACACCACACCTATCCACATGTCGAAGATACCCACCTGGCCGTCTCATTCATTGCGTTGCCTGCCCCTTCCTAGAACTCGCTGTCCCAGTCCACCACCATGCGGCGATTTTCCAGGTCCACCTCCAGGATGACCTTTTCAGGCAAGAACGGCAGCAAACGCTCACGCTTGTCGATCGCGTCGTCGTCACCGCGTACCACCATGACATCGTTGGCGCCGGTTTCGAACAAATAGATAATTTGTCCCAACCGCTCGCCGGCCTGAGTGAAGACAGTCAATCCTTCAAGCTCATGCCAGTAAAACTCGTCATCGGAAAGCTCGGGGAGTTCCTGCTTGCTCATGAGAATGTCGGCATCGGCAAGCGCTTCCGCCGCACCGCGCTCATCCACACCCTTGAGCTCGACCACCAGCCCCTTGCCTTGACGACGCCCCTGAAGGACGGTGTAACGTGAAAGGCTCTGCCCTTGGCGTATCCACCACTCCGGGTAGTCCAGAATGCTATCCATGGGGTTGGTGTAGGAATACACCTTGAGCCAGCCTTTCACCCCATAGGGGCTGGTCAGCTTGCCCAGCACCACATGCTCGTCGCCAGAACGGTTGGTAATACTACGATTCATCGACGACCTCACTGTGCTCCCATGATATGCAACGATTGCGCAAGAGTTCGCATCTCAGGCTCAGGCCTGCTTGCGAGCTTCCTTGAGCAATTCAGCAACGCGCCCGGAAACCTGTGCACCCTGGCTCTGCCAGTGAGTCACACGATCCAGATCGACGCGCAGGCGCTCTTCCTGACCACGGGCAACCGGGTTGAAGAAACCGACACGCTCGATGAAACGACCGTCGCGGGCGTTGCGTGAGTCAGTAACGGTCAAATGATAGAAGGGACGCTTCTTGGCGCCACCACGTGCCAAACGAATGGTAACCATACGATAACTATCCTTCGGTTGAGGTTACGGGAACGTGAAGTAGCCCTTCAAATAGTTGAAATGACACTTCATGTTGAAGGTGTGCTTCATGGGTAATGCTTGCTTCATGTGGACCGGCCGGGCCGGTTTTCACGGCACTCGCGCATGGCCCACGCATGAAGAGGCCGCATTCTACGCAAATGCGCAGGGCTTGGAAAGCCTGACGGCCAGAAAACCCCAGAGCCGTCAAGCCGAACGCTTACCGGCGGGGCATACCACCGGGGCCGCCCATGCCCCCCATACCACCGGGACCGCCCGGGCCGCCCGGGCCGCCGCCCATCATGCCGGACATGCCGCGCATCATTTTCTGCATACCGCCTTTCTTGCCGGCTTTTTTCATCATCTTTTGCATCTGCTTGTGCTGCTTGAGCAGACGATTGAGGTCCGGCACCTGCAAGCCCGCTCCGGCGGCGATACGCCGCTTGCGCGAGCCATTGATGATGTCCGGCTTATGGCGTTCCTTGGGCGTCATGGAGTTGATCAAGGCTTCAAGCTTGCCCAATTCCTTTTCCGGGCCGGGGCCCTGAGCCATTTCTGCCATCTGTCCCATGCCGGGCAGCTTGCCCAGCAGTCCGCCCATGCCGCCCATTTTCTTGAGCTGCTGGAGCTGATCGCGGAAATCTTCAAGATCGAAGCCTTCGCCTTTCTTGACCTTCTTGGCCAGCTGTTCGGCCTTGCTCTTGTCGACGGTACGCTCGGCTTCCTCGATCAAGGAAAGCATGTCGCCCATGCCGAGAATGCGCGATGCGACCCGGTCGGGGTGGAACGGTTCCAGGGCATCGACTTTCTCCCCCACCCCCATGAACTTGATCGGTTTGCCGGTGATATGCCGCACCGAAAGCGCCGCACCGCCGCGCGCATCACCATCGGCCTTGGTCAGGATGACCCCGGTCAACGGCAAGGCTTCATTGAAGGCCTTGGCGGTATTGGCGGCATCCTGACCGGTCATGGCATCGACCACGAACAGCGTTTCCTGCGGTGAGACGGCTTTGTGCAGCGCCTGGATCTCGGCCATCATTGCTTCATCGATCGCCAGACGACCGGCGGTATCGATCAATAGCACGTCATGAAACTGAATCTTGGCATGCTTGATCGCCGCTTCCGCGATGTCGACCGGCTTTTGATCAGAGCGCGAGGGGAAGAAATCCACCTCGACTTCCTTGGCCAGGGTTTCCAGCTGATCAATCGCCGCCGGGCGATAGACATCCGCCGACACCACCAACACTTTTTTCTTTTCTCGCTCGCGCAGATAGCGCGCCAGCTTGGCAACCGAGGTGGTTTTACCCGCCCCTTGCAGTCCAGCCATCAACACTACCGCAGGGGAGCCTTTCAGGGTAAGCCCTTCGTTGGCTTCCCCCATGATCGCTTCAAGTTCCTGCTGGACGATCTTGACGAACTGCTGGCCCGGCGACAGGCTTTTCGACACTTCCTGCCCGACCGCGCGCTCGCGCACCCGCTCGATAAAGGCCTTGACCACCGGCAGGGCGACATCCGCCTCGAGAAGCGCCTTACGCACCTCGCGCAGAGTATCCTTGATGTTGTCATCGGTCAGGCGGGCCTGACCTTTGATCGATTTCAGCGTCTGGGATAGACGCTCACTGAGACTCTCAAACATGGGGCTGCTTGCCTCCGTCGCTTTGCACATCACGACCTGAAATAATTTGGGCGCAATTATACGCCCTGTGGCGCCGAGTCTCCATGGTCTGCGAAGATGTCATTGGGCTATGACTGTGCGGCGCCATCAGGATTGGTTATAGTAACCGCCTTGATACATAGTCTCTGATAAATAGAGCTTGATCCAGATAACCGATTCATTTGCAACGCGCTGGCAAGGCGCACGGATAGCACAATGCAGGCGCTCCCTTTCGCCACTCTAGCCTTTGTACTTTACGTTGCCGCCGCCATCTGGCAAGGCATGACGCTTTTACGTCGCGTCCCCCCACGTCCCGGCATAGTGCGTCTGCTCGGCGCGCTCGGGCTGTTGATGCATATTCCGGTCGTGGTCGAACTAGTCTCTCAAGCGCCCGGCTTGTTGCCGGGACTGACCACCAGCGCCACTGTATTGATGGCGGTAGTGGTCAATCTGCTTCTGGTCGCCAGCCTGTTCAAGCCGGTGCTCAATGCCGCCATCGCGCTGTTTCCCCTGGCCGGACTGGCGCTCGTCATGGCTACCTGGCTGCCCAGCCAAGGACGCGAAACCGGCCTGACCCCGGGCATCCTGCTCCATGCGGCCAGTTCCGCCCTGGCGTTTGCCATGCTCGCCATCGCGGCGGCACAGGCCGTGCTGGTGGGACTTCAGAATCAGGCGCTGCGTCATCATCACATCCGCGGCATCGTCCAATCACTGCCTCCTTTGACCACCATGGAGCGCCTGTTGTTCGAACTGGTGTGGGCGGGCGTCATTCTCCTTACCTTATCGATTATCAGCGGACTGGTGTTTCTGGATAATATCTTTGCACAACACTTGGCGCACAAGACCGTGCTCTCGCTGGCAGCCTGGTTGATTTTCACTACTTTGCTGGTAGGTCGTTATCGGTTCGGCTGGCGAGGCATGCGCGCGGTACGCTGGACGCTGTGGGGCTGCGCCCTCTTGTTGCTGGCTTATTTCGGCAGCAAGTTCGTTCTGGAAATTCTGCTCAACCAAAACTGACACTTGGACAGGGACAAGGCGACGTTTCGCTAACTTGACACATTGCCCCTCGCTCCCTACAAATCAAGCCTGACACGTTACAGAGGACCTTTCGACTTGAGCGACGACTTCCCCTTGGGGTTATTGTTCGGCCTGCTAGCTTTGCTTGTTTTACTTTCCGCTTTTTTCTCAAGCTCTGAAACCGGCATGATGTCTATCAACCGTTACCGCTTGAGCCATCAAGCCAATAGCGGTGACAGCCGAGCAAAGCGCGTCGTTCGGCTCCTGGCACGACCCGACCGCTTGATTGGCGTGATTCTGATCGGTAACAACTTCGTCAATAACCTGGCCGCTTCGATCGCCACCATTATCGCCATTCATTTCTTTGGCGAAGTTACCGGGCCGGTGGTGGCTACATCGTTATTGACCATCACCATTCTGATTTTTGCCGAAGTCACCCCCAAGACCTATGCCGCGATTCGCCCCGAACGGGTGGCCTACCCCACCTCCGTGGTGCTCGAACCGCTGCTCAAGCTGCTTTACCCCTTGGTATGGCTGGTCAACGTGATTTCCAATAGCTTGCTCAAGCTGGCCGGGGTCAAGAGCGTGGAAGGCGGCGGGGACAATCTGAGCCGGGATGAATTGCGTACGATCGTGCATGAAGCGGGTACTCTGATCCCCTACCGTCACCAGACCATGCTGCTGTCGATTCTGGATCTGGAAAACGTCACCGTGAACGACATCATGGTGCCCCGCCATGAAGTCGTCGGGATCGACCTTGATGATTCCCTGGAAGACATTCTGACTCAGGTACGCACCAGCCAACACACGCGGGTACCGGTGTACAAAGGTGATATCAACAACATCATCGGAATGCTGCACCTGCGTAATGCGGCTCGCTTTCTTTCCCGTGACGAAGTGACCAAGGCGGCCATCGTTCAGGAAGCGCGTGACCCTTATTTCATCCCTGAATCGACGCCCCTGCATACACAGTTGCTCAATTTCCAGAAACAGAAACGCCGTATCGGTATCGTTGTCGATGAATACGGGGATGTCGACGGCTTGGTCACGCTGGAGGATATACTCGAAGAGATCGTCGGCGAGTTCACTACCGACGTCTCGGAAGATCAGGAAATTCATCAGCAGGAGGATGGCAGCCACGTCATCGAAGGCACCGCCAATATCCGGGAAATCAATAAGGCACTAGGCTGGCAACTACCCACCGATGGCCCCAAGACTTTGAATGGGCTGATTCTCGAACATCTGGAAGCCTTCCCCGAGGGGCCCGCCTGCTTGCAGGTAGGTAACACGCGGATGGAAATCCTGGAGATTCGCGACAACTTGATTACCTCGGCACGCTGCTGGCAACAAGGTCGCCTGGCACGCGCTAGGAACTGATCTGTTCGTCATCCGCCAGGGCGGTCAGTACCCGCACCCGCGCCTCCAGATAATGCCGCAACGCATTCTGACGGGCGCGCCCTTGACTTACCAACGCCTGGGGCGTTACCGGCGAGCCAAAGCGCAGGCTGACGCGGGCGCGCCAGCGGCGCGGCCACTTTTTCAGCGCGGGCCCTTCATGATGAGAGGTCCAGGATCCCCATAGCCCGGTGATGCCGGCCGGAATCACCGCCACGGGGTCACGCGCTAGAATAGCGTCCAGGCCGCGCCGAAAGGTATGCACTTCGCCATCCGTGGTCAATTTTCCTTCGGGAAACACCATCACCACTTCGCCGTTACGTAACGCTCGGCTGATAGCTTCCAAGGTTTTCCGCAACGACCCCGGATTACGGCGTTCCGACTCGATGGGAATAGCACCAACCAGACGAAACCACCAGTTCAGCCAGGGAGACTCAAAGATAGTTCGCTCCATCACGAAGCGCAACGACCGAGGACAGGCGCCGCCCAATATGAGGGCATCCATGAAGCTGACATGATTGCACACGATCAATGCCGCGCCTTCTCGAGGCACATGCTCGAGGCCGTGAACCCGCAAACGATAGCAAAGCCGCATGATCAGCAGGATCAAAAGCCGCAGGAGCTGGCGAAGGCCGCGCAGCAGCCAATAACGGCTGGGCTTCAATGCACTCAATAACGCCGCCATTCCCAGCGAACCGGCTAGCCACCAGGCTGTCATTTAGGGGGTTCCTGATGATTCAGGCCCGCCAGCACCGTACTCATCAGCTGATCGAGCAATTCATCCACTTCGAGCCGCTGACCCTGCCAATACCCCAAGCGCTCATTAAGTCCCAGCTGCACCAACCCATGCACACTGCCCCAGAGAGTACGACTCAGCCGACTGGCTTCGAGGTCGTCGAGCGCCGGTTGGTAGCGCTTCAAGGCGGCTTCCACTTGCATGAACAAAGCGCCGATCAAGTCACCCTGACGTTGATCCAACTCGCCTTCTTCAGCCAGGGGATGATCAAACAGCAGCTGCCAGCGGTAACGATCCGCTTCGGCAAAATGCCAATAGGTATGCGCCAAGGCGCGCAACCAGGGCTCCGGGGCGTCGTCATCCAGACTGGCGATGGTTTGTTGCAGGCGCGCCAGCGTTTCCACGTTGACGTGCTGCAACAAGTTGTTGAAGCTGCCATATAACTTGAGTAGCGTACTGGGCGCACAGCCCACTTCTCGGGCCAGCGCACGCAGCGACAGGTTGTGAACCGGCCGCAAGGCAAGCCAGGCATCACAAGCCTGCATGACCTGCGCATGTAAGGCATCGGGCGCATGCTGTCTGGGACGAGCCATGGTTTTCTCTATTTGAACGACTGCGACAAGGAAACGCTTCACTACGCTTTAGCGCAACGAAGTACTGATATAGGATACCTTACATCGAACAGTGTTTTCGATACTAGAAACATACATTTCACGGTTTATTGCACCCCTGGTTCCGTCCAAGCCATCGGTCATCGTTACATTACAGTGTTGCGTCAGGAGACTCTCATGACCGGACGCCTGCATGTTCACGGGCTCAACCCCACCCGACTACTTCCCATGCTGGAACTCAGCCAGGCGTTGATTGAATCGCCTAACCTGGCGCCGCGCCAGCCTATTTCGGCCATTCGTCGTGAAGGCAGCACCACTTGCCTGACCACGCTCTTCTGGGGTTTGACACCCCCCTGGCTGAACGTGCTTGATCATGCACCGCATTGTGCACGTGCGGAGTCGCTGGAAAGCCGCAGCATGTTCCGCGAAGCCTTTCACGCACGGCGCTGCCTGATTCCCGTCACCGGCGTCTATATATGGAAATCACGTCCTCGCGCCAAGCAGCCGTTTCTGGTCACCGAGGTCGGTCGTGCCCCGCTGCTGCTGGCTGGAATCTGGTGTCGATATCATACCAGCTTGACGCAATTCAACGACTCCACCGCCCTGATTACGGTGCCGGCCAATGCCTGGCTTTCCCGGCTGAGTGATCGCTTGCCCGCGATCATTCAGCCGGAACAGGCACCCTCTTGGCTCGACCCTGCAACCCCGGCGGAACAGGTCGCTGCATTACTGACTCCCGCGCCTTTGGAACTGTTAGGCGCATTTCCGGTATCAACAAGGGTAAACAACCCTGCCTATCAGTCATCGGACTGCGCCTATCCAGTTGGTTCGATGCTGCGCTGGGCTTCGTCTCAGGAGCTTTAATGTCTCATCTTGCCCGCTTATCCGGCCGGCCCCGGCGTCATTTTGCGACCCTGGCCGGCACGCTATTGACCGGCACACTGCTTTCCGGCACTGCCTGGTTCGCTGATTCGGCTTGGGCCTTGTCCGACGAGGATGCTCTGGCCGAGGTGATCAAGCCGATCGTCAGTCCTCATGACAGTCGGGATTATCGAGTCCTGGCGCTGGAAAACGGCCTCACCGCCTTGCTGGTCAGCGACCCCGATGCCGACAAGGCGGCCACTTCGATGAATGTCAGGGTGGGTAGCGCCCAGGATCCCGAAGACTTGCAGGGTCTAGCTCATTTTCTGGAGCACATGCTGTTTCTGGGCACGGAGCCTTATCCTCAAGCCGACGCTTATCAGAGCTATATTTCCCGAAATGCCGGTTCGCACAATGCTTTTACCGCCTCGCAGGACACTAATTACTTCTTTGATATAGAGCCTTCGGCGTTGCCCGGCGCCCTGGATCGCTTCAGCGCTTTCTTTATTTCGCCGCTGTTCAATGCCGAACGGCTGGAAAGCGAACGCAACATCGTGCATTCCGAGTACATGGCGCGCATTCGTGATGAAGGACGCCGAGAAAACGATGTCCTCAACCAGTTGCTGAACCCCGAACACCCCACTACCCGCTTTGCCGTGGGCAGCCGCGAGACATTGGCGAGCCCGCCACCGGGAGAACCCGACCTACGCGAAAGGGTGATCGAGTTTTATCACAACCATTACGGCCCTAATGTCATGCACTTGGCCGTGGTGGCGCCACAACCGCTCGACATCCTGGAAAGCTGGGTGGTCGAGCGCTTTGCCGATATCTCGGATCGTGGGCTCGAGGCGCCGGTGATTGAAGAGCCGTTGGCCACGGAAGAAACACTGCCTAGTTATGCCGAAATGCAGTCACTGCGTGACGATCACGAAGCACGCTTTTCCTTCCCGATCCCCGACCCGATCAACGACTACCAGCACAAGCCAGCGGATCTCGTGGCCCACCTGTTAGGCCATGAAGGCGAAGGCAGCCTCTTGGACGTGCTGCGTGAAGCCGGCCTGGCCGACGGCCTTTCTGCGGGCGTCGGACGCAGTGACGGCCAGGATGCGCTGTTTTCCGTGTCGATCAGCCTGACCCCGGAAGGCGCCGACCAGCTCGATGTCATTCAAGCCACGTTATTTGCTGCCATTGAACTGATTCGTGGAAACGGCCTCGAGGCTTGGCGTTATCAAGAACAGGCCCGGCTTGCCGAACAGGCGTTTCGTTTTCAGCAACGCGGCGCGCCTCAACAGGAAGCCACCCATCTGGCGATGAACCTGTCGCGTTATCCGCTGAAGGATGTGCAGTACGCCCCCTACCGCATGGAGGACTTTACCCCTGAACGCACTAAAGCCTACGTAGATGCCTTACGCCCGGAGACGCTGATTCGTCTCTATAGCGGCCCTGACGTGGAAGGCGATAGCATTTCCCCCTGGTTCCAGGCTCCCTGGGACGAGGTCGAGAGCATCGCCACCAGAGAGGCCTTGACCGGGCTGGCCCTGCCCGAGCCCAACCCTTTCATCGCGGAAAACCTGGAAATTATCGAAGGGCAGGATGACAAGCCGACGGCCTTGATCGACACGCCTTCCTTCGCCTTCTGGCACTTGCAAAACGATAGTTTCAACACTCCCAAGGTCGAATGGCGCGTTAGCCTGCAACACCCCAGCGTTAGCTACTCCGCGGAAGAAGCGGTGCTCGCCCGGCTACTCGCCGGCTGGCTCAACGATAGCCTTAACGAGCGGCTTTATCCGGCACGGATAGCCGGCCACTCGATGAATGCCTATGCGCATGCTCGCGGCATGACGCTGGCTTTTTCCGGCTGGCGCGATGGACAGGCGCCGTTGATGGAAGAGGTGATCACCCAACTCAAGGAAGGCCATATCGATCCCGCCACCTTCGAGCGTGTGCGCTACCGCTACCAGCAGCAATGGCAGAACGCCCCCCAGGACGCCCTCTACCGTCAGGCGAGCGACACGCTGAGCGAGGCATTGATTCGCCCTCAGTGGTCTACCGAAGCGCTGCTAGAAGCCAGCGATGTCTTGACCCTGCACAACCTGGAAGATTTTCGTCAGCGCTTTGTCGATAGGCTTTATGTCGATGCCATGGCGGTGGGTAACCTGACACCCGAGCAGGCCGAGGCGCAAGCCGAACAGGTGAGAGCCATGTTGTTGCCGCGTCTGACGCGACGCGACATCCCATCCTTGACCCCGCTTTCGGTAGGCGATGACGCCCCGGTGTTGCACCCCCACAGTGAGCGCAATGAGTCTCTGGTGCTGCGTTACCTGCAGGGCAATGAACGCTCGCTTCAGGAGCAGGCAGCGTTGAGCGTGCTCGGCCAATGGCTGGACACACCCTTCTATCAGCGTCTACGCACTGAACAACAGCTGGGCTATGTGGTCAATGCCGGCTATTCACCCCTGCTCGACGCTCCGGGAATTGCCTTGATGGTGCAGTCCTCGGACGTGGATAGCGCCGCAATCGCCGAGCATATAGATACCTTTCTGAAAAACACTGGGACACGCCTTGCAGCTCTTGACGAGGCCGATCTGGCGCCTTATCGCCAAGCGGTGCATGACCAGTTGCAGCAACGCGCTACCAGCCTCGGCAGCTTGGCCAATCGCTATTGGCAAGCCACGGCTCTTGATGAGATCAATTTCGAGCGACGCGAACAACATGCCGCTCGGGCCCTGGAGGTGAGCGTGGATACGCTGCAGACGTTGTGGCCTTCACTGCTCGAGCGGTCGCTGGATATACGCTTCGACCCAGGTGTCATTCCCAGTGAGCTGCAGGAATTCCGCGAGTCTCGCCCACCCCTGCCAAGCGCTGACGACTAAGCGCAACGACCCACCGGCCCGAGCCTTCATGCATCGAAGGCTTGGGCCGGCATGATCGATTCGACGTACATCACCAGCTCTTCCAGTATCTGTCGCTCGTACTGACTGAGCGACTGCTGATTGTAACGCTCTATTTCACGGGCGAAATCCTTCAAGGTAAACCCGGCCAGGGCGCTGTCGTTCATGCGCGTCCAGCGGAAGGCTTCCCACTGGATGAGTTCTTCACCTTCCAAGGTTTCCGGATAGTTTCGGGCGCGATAGCGAAACAGCATTTCCTCCAATCGTGAATCCTGAAACGCAAAGCGTTTGCCCACCAGATCCCAGGGCGGCGTTGCGCGCACCGCCTGCATTTCCCGACGGTCCGCCGGCGAGAAAAACCCACCCGAATAGAGCATCAGGTCCGGGTCGTGAATTTCCTCTGCGTAAGGGGCGCTGAACACTTCGATGACCTTCGCCGCCACGCCACTCGCCTCGCGCAAGGTTTTCCAGTGCGCACGGCACATCGCCATATCCAGCCCCAGACGCTTTACGATGTCGCCGTACTCGCCCCGCTGCGGGCCGGACACATCCTTCAAGGCTCCCGCGGGGAACACGACCGGGCATTTGTTGAGATGAATCACCTTGAGCGGAATGCGCGTGTCGCCTTCCGCCAGGTCTTGTTGGCTGACGAATACTCGCTCGCGGATTTTCTCGGCACTCAACGCCATGAGATCGGCGGGATCGACGCTCAAGTCGTAAACAATAATCCCGTTGGCATTGGTGGGATGTTCCGCCAAAGGCAGCACCAAGGCGCCACAAGCTCGCGCAGCCGGATAGCGACGCGAGATGTGCAGCAGCGGCTTGCCCCCGGGCAAGTCCACTTGCCGCGCCACGGCACGTTTGCCACGCAACCCCAGAAGATAGTCGAACAGCTTGGGATTGTTTGCCTTGAGCAAACGCGCCAAGGCAATCGTGGCGCGCACATCCGCCAAGGCGTCATGAGCGCCTTCATGGGCGATGCCATTGGCCTGGGTAAGGTGTTCAAGCTTGAAACTGGGGGCACCATCTTCGCGCAGCGGCCATTGGATTTTCTCAGGACGCAAGGCATAAAAGGCCCTTACCACGTCGATCAGATCCCAGCGCGAGTTGCCGTTTTGCCATTCACGCGCATAAGGATCGATGAAATTACGGTAAAACAGCTGACGGCTGACTTCATCGTCGAACCGCAAACTGTTGTACCCAACCACGCAGGTGCCGGGCTCGCTCATGCACTCTAGGATGCGCCCGGCAAACTCGGTTTCCGGCAGGCCGTGGCGACGTGCCTTCTGAGGCGTAATCCCGGTGATCAGGCAAGCGATCGGATGCGGCAGATCATCGTCGGCAGGTTTGCAGTAAAGCTCGAGAGGCTCGCCTATTTCATTGAAGTCGGCATCCGTGCGGATGGCCGCAAACTGAGCCGGGCGGTCGCGGCGAGGATCAGCCCCGAAGGTTTCATAATCGTGCCACAGGTAACTGACCGGGGCGGCATTGGTCGGCGCCATGAACTAAGCACTCCGCTAGGCAAATAAAACCCCAAGCCTAGCACACCCCTTGCGTTCGATTACCACCCAACTCACCTAGCCATGGCTCAGCTCCTTTCACTTTTGGGCAGGGTCACGTTCAACTCGAGCACCGAGCAGTTATCTTCGCTATCCAGCGAGATTTGAATGGCATCGTCCCCCACATGCACATAACGACGGATGACTTCCAATAGTTCACGCTCGAGCATCGGCATATAATCCGGCTGGCCCCGCTGACTACGCTGGTGAGCCACGATGATCTGTAGGCGCTCCTTGGCTACCGAGGCCGACTTTTTGCGCTCACGCTTCAAAAACTCCAGCAGTTTCATCGACGACCTCCCCCAAACATACGGCTCAGCAGTCCTTTTTTCTGCCACTCATGAAAGCGCAGCGGTACGTCTTCACCGAGCAAACGCGACACGGTATCGGTATACGCCTGGCCGGCATCACTATCCGCATCATGCGTCACAGGTACGCCCTGGTTGGAAGCCCGCAACACCGCATCGGACTCCGGAATCAGACCCAATAGATTGATCGCCAGGATTTCCCGGATATCATCCAGTGTCAGCATATCGCCTTGGGTCACGCGCTCCGGGTTGTAGCGGGTAACCAATAGATGCTCCTTGATCGGATCATCGCCTTGCACGGCACGACGCGTCTTGGATGACAACAACCCCAGAATACGATCCGAGTCACGCACCGAGGAAACTTCTGGGTTGGTGACTACAATGGCTTCGTCGGCGTAATACATCGCCAATTGAGCGCCTCGTTCGATACCTGCCGGGGAGTCACACAGGATATAGTCGAACGTTTCTTTCAGTGTATCGAGAACCTCCTCAACGCCTTCCTGTGTCAGGGCATCCTTGTCGCGTGTCTGGGAAGCGGGCAGGATAAAAAGGTTTTCGACACGCTTGTCACGGATCAGCGCCTGATTGAGCCCTGCTTCTCCCTGGATCACGTTAACCAGGTCATAAACCACCCGGCGCTCACACCCCATGATCAAATCAAGGTTACGCAGCCCCACATCGAAATCGATGACCACTGTTTTTTTGCCACGCAGGGCAAGGCCGGTGGCAATGGCTGCTGCACTCGTGGTTTTTCCAACACCCCCTTTACCGGAGGTAACTACAATAATCTTGGCCAAGATATGGATCCTTACTTTATAAGTCTTTCGCTATTATACCAACGGTCGAATTTCCAGCTGCTCGGCCGAGTAATGTACTTCTGCAGGTGCCCCAAGCAGTCTTGAATCAATGTCTTCCAAACGTTTGTAATTGCCTCCTACCGACAGTAGTTCGGCATGCAGTTCCCGGCAGTAAACACCTGCTGATAAATCACCATGGATACCCGCCAGTGCACGCCCTCGCAATGCACCATAAACATGAATATTGCCTGCTGCCAGCACCTCGGCACCCGCATTGACCGCCCCGACCACTACCAGGTCACCCTCGGCGGCGCTCACCTGCTGGCCGGAACGTACCGTGCCACGATAAAGACGCGTAGCGGCTAATTCGCCACTCGCAGCTTGCGGTGCGGGAACCGGCTCCGTGGGCTTGCTGTTTTCAGTATCCACGGTTTCCAGGATTCGCCCACGACCGCCATCACTGGAAGGAAACCAGCCCAACCCGAGTGCCCAGGCCGATTGCTTGACGGGTTCAGCTCCTCCCTTGACGGCGACGGGAAGCAGTTTGTGGTCGCGGCACACGGCACAGATACGTTCAAGCGCCAAGTGCGGCTCATTCAGTTTTTCCACACTGAGCACCACCGGTGTATGCTGGAAAAATGCTGGCGACTGGGTCAGCTTACCGGCTAATTGGCGGCGGATGCGCTCCGGGTCGGCACTGTTTAACTCCATGATAGTCATCGGCAACATGCCGCCTTTGAAGGTAAAGGCCATGGTGGCGCTATCCATTTTTAGGCTCATTGCCGAACTCCACGTCATGTTCAGGTAAAATCAAGCTCAGATAAAATAAGCGTAGTGCATTGAAAGCCGTCGTAAGGCTTGGATTTCAACCCAGGCAATGCCAAGTTTGGCATTCTCATTTTCTTAGAGACTTTCTTAAGCACTACCCAGTAAGGCAAAGCTAAGCGACAGCGCCAACGACTGCAACCGCTGAATGTAACAAATGCTCGGCTTGTCATTTTTTCACGCTACGTGTTCCTCAGCAGGATGATTCATGCACGGACTGTTAAGACGCCTGTTTGCCCCACGCTGGCAACACCCCGACGCCGCCGTACGCCGCGAGGCATTAGCACGGCTTGACCCCCAGCGCCCCGAACAACGCCAGGCACTTCAGCACCTAGCCCAAGATGAAGACAGTAACATCAGGCTGGCAGCCTTGGTGGCATTAGTCGATCTTCAGGCACTGCTTGATGGGTACGCTGCTCAGATAGATAACGAGGCTTGGTTTGCCGAGGTGAGTCGTCAGCTTTGCGGTCAGACAGGGCATGCCGATCTCGCCAGTCGTCAAGCGCTGATCGAGACTATCACCGATGCACGTTTGCTCAACACCGTAGCGCTGCAGGGTGACAATCTCGATTTGCGTCTGGCGGCCTTGGCCCAACTTAGTGCGCCTGATGATCTTATTTATCAAGCTTGCCATAACGGAGTAGCGGTGGTGCGTCACAGTGCTGCCGAACGCCTGCATGAGGAAGCTGACCTCAAGCGCCTGCTCAAGGAGGCTCGGCGTGATCGCCGCGTAATACGCACCGCCCGTGAGCGTCTTACACGGCTACGGGCCGACAGCCAATGGTTTCATGACCAATATCAGCAGCGTGAAACCTTGCTGACCCGCCTGGAGCAGCATGCTCGTATGGCTTGGGAGCCTCTTTATGGGGGACGTTTTCGTCATCTGCAGCGTGAGTGGGAGGCACTCAAGGCGTCTCCCGATTCTACCCAGGAGGCCCGTTACCAAGATGCTTGCCTGACCTGTCGCAAGACGTTGCGCGATCACGAAGCCCAGGAACAAGCACGCCTGGTCGACCAACAGCGCCAGGAAGACGCCAACCAGACGCGTGACGAACTGCTTGAAGGAATAGAAGAAAGCCTGGAAAGCATCTGTCACGGTGCCACCCTAATGACGCAGGACATTGCCAGCTTGCGTTCCCAGAAGCAGCTTCTGGCTCATCGCTGGCAAGCGCTCTCCGACATTCATCCTGCCAGCGAGCAGCAGCAACAACGTTATGCCCGCATGATGCACGACTACGAGCGCTGTTATCACGCATGGGAACGCTGGCAACTACTTGCCAAGGAAGTGGAAAATGCGCTGACCGAGCATGACCTCAAGGCATTACAGGCGCTGACCAAACAGAGCCAATGGCCGGAACACCTGACGCCCCCGGCACTGCTCGTTCGCGCCAGAGAAGCCTTGGCATCCTCACAAGGCGAGCAAACGGATGCCACTGCCACTGAAAAGCTCGATGGTCTTGCCGAGCAACTTGACAAATTTGAACAGTTTCTCGAACGCGGCGCCTTCAAGAGTGCCAGCAGATTACATCAACGCATCAAGCCCCAAATCGAAGCATTATCTTCCCGCAACAGCAGCCAGCCATTGAAAAACAGGCTTAAGAAACTTGGGGCTCGACTGGCTGAATTGCGTGACTGGCGAGGATTCGTTGCCGGCCCCAAACGTGAACAGCTGTGTGAGTTGATCGATGCCCTGGCTAACGACACGGCAATGGACGAAGCGGCCCTAGACCGTCGTCATCGTCAACTGGTAAAGGAGTGGAAAGACTTGGGCGATGCGGCGGCCAATCGTGAACAGTCTGCTCGCTTTCGTCACTCCTCGGACCGTATTCAAGCCCGCCTGGCGCCTTGGCGTAAAGGTTTGGCAGAGGTGCGTCAGCAGAATCTCATGGCGCGTGAAGCCTTGTGTGAACAGCTCGAAACGCTGCTCGCTCAACCCGCTGAAGATGCAGACCCGGATGTATTGCGTCAGATTCGCGACAAGGCGCGCCAGCAATGGCGGCATTATTCACCGGTACCCCGTGAGCAGGCCGAGACCATTGGACGACGCTTCGGCAAGGTTCGCCACCACCTTCAGGCGCTGATTGATCAACGCGCGCATACCATTGCCACCACCAAACGCGATCTGATCGAAGCCACTCGTCACCTCTTGAGTGACGAGACATTGGCACCTCGGGAGCGCGCCACACAAGCCAAGGCACTACAAAAGCAATGGCGCTCTCTGGGGCGCGCTCCCAAAGGAGAAGAACAAACGTTATGGCAGGAATTTCGCCAGCTGTGTGATCAAATATTCATGCTGCGCGACGCCGCCCAGGCCCAACAAGCCACGCCGCAGCAAGACCAGCTGGATGCCATGCAGCAACTAATCGAACGCCTGGACAGCTGGCAACCCAGGGAAGCCAGCGAAGTCGAGATTCTAGAGGATGCACTCAAGGAGGCTGCCACACTTGAGCCACTGCCGAGCAATCGACGTGGTGAAGGCATGCAGCGGCGGCTCAGCGGGATCGTACGCACAAGACGCGAGCACTTGAATCGGCTGGAGGTGGGCGAGATCGTACAATACTGGCGCGAGCTATATCCCTTGCTCAATGCGCATCTGGCAGCGGATGCAGAGTTTATCAACCATAACGTTACTCAGGAGGTCATCGCTCAAGCGGTTGTCGCCTTCCCGCTAAAGCCACCCTTCCAGGCCGCTCACGAGAAGCGCAACAAGGCACGCCGAGACATCAGCAACACTTCCCTGGATAGCATCATGCCCGAGGTCGAAGAAGCACTGGCTCGCAATCGGATGCGCTTGTCATTACTGGCCATGGGCCGGGTACGTCAACGCGATGAGCCACTACGCCTGGCAATTCAAGTGGAAAGGCTCAACGAAGGCCTCGTTCAGCCTCTTACCCCCGCCTCCGAGCTGACCGATGTGCTTGCTGAACTTCTCGCCATTGGCCCCATCTCCGAGGCGCTATGGCAAGACGAAGCCGCCGAATTGGATGAACTTCTTGGCTGCCTGGTCCGCTTACCTCCGCCTTGAAGGAAAAGCAAGACAGCAAAACGGGAGGCCAGGCCTCCCGTTTTTTATGCAGCGAAAAAGTTGGTGTACCGATTCAGCCCATGAACTGGCCGCCGTTGATATCGATATTGGCCCCGGTAATGAAGCCCGAATCTTCGTGAGCAAGAAACGCAACCAGACGGCCGATTTCTTCCGGTGTACCGAAGCGCTTGATGGGAATACCTTCACGAATGGTTTCCCGGACTTTTTCGGGAATCTTCATGATCATGTCTGTCGCAATATAGCCAGGCGATACCGTGTTCACGGTAATACCCTTGGTGGCGGTTTCCTGAGCCAACGACATCGTCAGGCCATGCATACCGGCTTTGGCAGCCGCATAGTTAACCTGGCCGAACTGGCCCTTGCGCCCATTGATCGAGGAAATATTGATAATCCTCCCGTAGTTTTGCTCAAGCATCGACTCAACCACACCACGGCAGGTGTTGAAAACGCTATTAAGGTTGGTATCAATGACTTGGTACCACTGGTCGTAAGTCATACGCTTCATGGTGCCGTCGCGGGTGATGCCGGCACAATTGACCAGCACCTGGATAGGACCATGCGTTTCGTTGATCTCACGGGCGCCTTCGAGGCAGGCATCATGGTCGGAAAGATCGATACCGGAAAGAGCGATGTTGGTATAGCCATCGGCTTTTTGTGTCTCCAGCCAGGTTTTAGCCTTATCCGGGTTATGGTACCCCGCAACCACCTGAAAACCCGCATCCGCCAAAGAACGACAAATTGCCGTACCGATACCACCAGTTCCACCAGTTACCCAGGCGACGGGGACTTGATTTGCCATTGACTACCTCCCTGATAATGACTCATGACTTGGCAGCATGCTGCTTGCAGGCAAGCCATTCTAGTGAAAAGCGCTCAAGCGCTTTTTTATTACAATCTTGGCGGTCGATGCCCTGATTCTAATGAGGCCCCAACGACCGCGACGTTATAGTTTTTCACATTTGTAAATCAAGCATAGTCTTAACATCACCATGTTGCAGCAGAATGAAAGCAACTACCATAAGCTAATCGTTTTAAAGCCACGCTTGACATAATCCAGAAAAAGAGTAGTATGCATCTCACGTTGATGCGGGGTGGAGCAGTCTGGTAGCTCGTCGGGCTCATAACCCGAAGGTCATCGGTTCAAATCCGGTCCCCGCTACCAATATTTCGAAAGGCAGATCAGTCACTTACTGATCTGCCTTTTTTTTGGCTTGGCTTCTCGATCTTTTCTGTGTTCACATTTTTTGACCGCCTTGAGCCGCAAAAAATCGCATGAGCTTCAGGCGACAGACCAGCATTTTCCTCCCCCCGTTTATTCCCCCCAGCGCTAGCCTTTCTTACCGCATACCCTTCCAGTCTTCATGCTCAAGCGCAGGATTTTCTTCGCGGAAGCGCGCGTAGAGTGCAATACCTTGGGTGTCTTCCAAAATATCGACCTGAACACCCTTCTCACGCAGCAGCGCTTCCGTGCCCGCGGCATTGGTGATATCGCCCACCACAACACGCGAGACGCCGCGCATATGCAGCAGCGTGGCGCAGATCTCGCAGGGGCTCAAGGAGGTGAACAGGGTCGTCTGTCTGAAGTCGAGACGACCCGCATCGCGCATGGCAGCGGTCTCTCCATGGTTGTAAGGATGGTTCTCCTGCACCAGGGTGTTATGCCCCTTGCCAACAATCCGCCGCGTCACGTTGTCGATAATCACCGCGCCGATGGGACAGCCGCCCTCGTCATAACTTTTGCGCGCCAGCAGCACCGCGACCCGCATGAAATCGGCATCGCTCAGGCGACGAATGAAGGCCTCATCCATCAACGCCGACAGGCTGGCGGTGGGCATGTGGGCAATGGCTTTCAGTGCCGCCTCGGTGACCTGCGTTTTTTCGTTTAATAGTGATTGCATACTCGCGCCCTTCGGTTTGCCGAGGTTAATAATGGTAACTAGGCTGATTCTAGTGATGTTCAATGCATTAGCATTAGCATCGTCATTTCCTATTCGCCGCACCGTATTCGACAGGAGATTGAAGCTATGTCCAGTCCTGAGCACAAGCAGAAGATCTGGAAGATGATCAAGGGCATCAAAGTCGGCATGCTGGTTACGCTGGATGGCGATATGCCTCGTGCCCGGCCGATGCACCTGGTTCAGGATGAATACGATGGCACCCTGTGGTTCTTCACCCGCCGCAGTGCCGAGAAGGTCTTTGAAACCGCCAGTGATCACGACGTCTGCCTCAGCTTCTCCGATCAGGAAGAAGGCGTGTACGTGTCGCTCTCGGGCCAGGCCAACCTGACCGATGACCGCGAGCTGATCGAGAAATACTGGAATCCCTTCATCGGGGCCTGGTTCCCTGAAGGCAAGGACGACCCGGATGTGGCGTTACTGGAAATCAAGGTACAGATGGGTGAGCACTGGAAGGCCAAGGAGAGCAAGACGTTCCAGCTCTATGAGATCGCCAAGGCCAACGTCAAGAAAGACGCTACCCCGAACCTGGGCGAAAATGAAAAGTTCGGCGGCTGACTTCGTTCTGACGCGAACGCTGGTTGGCCTGCCATGGCCTCGGCGCCAACTCAGTGCTATAGGTGAAATGTCCTGATCTGCGGCCGCTCCGGCCGTTTACCCAAACGATTAGAGGAGTACTTATGTCAACTCGCGACGTCGTCATCTGCCATCCCGTCCGCACGGCCATCGGCACCTATGGCGGCAGCCTCAAGGACACACCCGCCACCGACCTGGGCGCACGGGTCATTCAGGAAACGCTTTCCCGCTCGGGGCTTGCCGCCGAGAAGGTGGATTCGCTGGTGATGGGTCACGTGATTCAGGCGGGCTGTCGCATGAACTCGGGCCGTCAGGCCGGCATCGGCGGAGGGCTTCCCGTGGAAGTCCCGGCGCTTACCGTCAATCGGGTCTGCGGCTCCGGGGCCCAAGCCGTGGTCAGCGCCGCCATGGAGATCTGGAGCGGCATGGCTGACTGCGCGATTGCCGGCGGTATGGAGAACATGGACCGCGCACCCTACGTGATGCCCCAGGGGCGCTGGGGCGCACGCATGGGCGACGTGACCATGCACGATACTATGCTGCTTGATGGCCTCAACGACGCCTTCAGCGGCAAGCACTCCGGCTGGCATACCGAAGATCTAGTGAGCCGCTACAGCATCTCCCGCGAAGACCAGGACATTTGGGCGCTGCGCTCTCAGCAGCGCTTCTCCAAGGCCCAGGAAGCCGGCCACTTCGATGCTGAAATTGCCGGGGTGGAACTCACCAGCCGCAAGGGTACCACCACCTTCGCCCGCGACGAGCACAACCGCCCGGATATCACCCTGGAATCGCTGGGTAAGATGAAGCCCGCTTTTCGTAAAGAAGGTACCATCACCGCAGGTAATTCACCGGGTCTAAACAGCGGCGCGGCGGCGATGATCGTTGCCGAACGCGACTGGGCCGAGCAGCAGGGCCTCACCCCCGTGGCCCGCTTGGTGGCTTTCGGCATCAGCGCCGTGGAGCCTGGCTACTTCGGCATCGGCCCGGTACCGGCAGTCAAGCAGGCGCTTGAGCGCGCCGGCTGGTCGGTGGATGATCTGGACCGGGTGGAGATCAACGAGGCCTTCGCCGCCATTGCCTTGGCCTGCCAGCGCGAACTCGGCCTGCCGGAAGAGATCGTCAACGTGGAGGGCGGCGCTATCGCTCACGGCCATCCGATTGGTGCCACCGGCGCGGTGCTGACCACCCGGCTGTTACATGCCATGCAGCGTAACGGCGAACACCGCGGCATCGTCACTTTGTGTATCGGCGGTGGTCAGGGCATCGCCCTGGCGCTGGAAACCCTCTGACGCTCGGCCGCTGGCATGTCACGACGCGCCAGCGGCTTGCCACAAGTTTTCTGTAGAGAGACAAAATGACGGCCGAGCCCCAGCGCCCCCCGCAACGGCTGTCATCGCGCGCACCATGAATAGACATAGGGTTTCGCCCTGATGCGCGCTCCGCTGAACCTGGAGCGGGTACCTCAACTACTTTCAGCAGAAGCCAGGACTGGCCGGTTATGGGCTCGGTGCAGGCTTCGGTGCCATCATCCCCTTCTATTCCTGCTCGAACATCCCGTTGTTTCTGGGCTTTACCAGTGCGGAAATTTCATTAGGCATCACCCTGGCCTTACTGTTCTCCTCGCCGACTCGGCCACCTGCCCTTGCACACCTGCCAGAACAGAACTAGATTTTAGACCATCAAATACGAATATCCACATATCACAACGGAACCATCCCGATACAAGCCTCCCTAACAACAACACCGGAGTGCCAGACGATGTCACGATTGAGCCGCCGTAACTTCCTGAAGTTGACCGGTAGCAGTGCCGCTCTAGGCACTCTTTCGCTATCTCCCGTTGTCCAGGCACAGCAAGGCAGTTCCTCGCCTCCCGCCGGCAGCACCACCCTACCCTATCCGCGTGATGTGGTTGCCCGGCTGGACGACGTGACCGTCAATCAGCCCGTCTACTTCAACTATCCCGACAATCGCTCGCCCTGCGTGTTGATTCGCAAGGGCCGCGAGGTCAAGGGTGGGGCAGGTCCGGACAGAGACGTGGTGGCCTACAGCACCCAATGCACGCACATGGGCTGCCCGGTCAATTACGACCAGGAGGCGGAGACCTTCAAGTGTCCCTGCCATTACAGCATCTTCGACCCTGACAACGCCGGCCAGATGGTGATCGGCCATGCCACCGAAGGCCTACCCCGGATCCTTCTGGAGTATGACGAAGCCGAGGATACCCTGCTTGCCGTGTCGGTCGATGGCCTGATCTATGGTCGCCAGGCCAATATCATCTGAACCGGGAGAATAACAATGACCCAATTCAAGGATCGTATCCCCCTGCCTCCGGTGGATGCCCAGAAAACCAATATGGCCTGCCATTTCTGCATCGTCGGCTGTGGTTACCATGTCTACAAGTGGCCCGCCAACCAAGAAGGCGGCAGGGCCGCTGGCCAGAATGCGTTAGGGCTCGACTTCACCCGCCAGCTTCCTCCCATGCAGATCACCATGACACCGGCCATGGTCAACCGGATCAAGGATCATGATGGAGGCGAATACAACATCATGATTCTGCCCGACAAAGCGTGCAGCGTTAACCAGGGACTATCTTCGACGCGGGGCGGCCAGATGGCCAGCGTGATGTATTCGGAACAAACCCCGATCGGCGAGCGGCGCCTCAAGTATCCGCTGGTGTATAGCGGGGACGACTGGGTGGAAACCAACTGGGAACGCGCCATGGTCCTGTATGCCGGCCTGACCCAACGCATCCTCGATAATGACGGGCCCGACCAGCTGTTTTTTAACCTCTTCGACCATGGCGGTGCGGGCGGCGGCTTCGAGAATACCTGGGCGACTGGCAAGCTGATTTTCAATGGCATGCAGACAAAAATGGTGCGGATCCACAACCGTCCCGCCTACAACTCGGAATGCCATGCCAGCCGTGATATGGGCATCGGTGAGCTCAATAACAGCTACGAAGATGCGGAAGTCTGCGATGTCATCTTTTCCATCGGCGGCAACTCCTACGAGACGCAATCGAACTGGTTTCTGGCCCACTGGGAGCCGAACCTTAGGGGTGCCAACATCACCAAAAAACGGGAATGGTTCCCCGCCGAGACGGTCGGCAAGGGTAAAGTCATCCTGGTCGACCCACGGCGCACGCCGACCGTGGCGATCTGCGAGACCGTTGCCGGGAAGGAAAATGTCCTGCACCTGGCGATCCAACCGGGCACCGATACTGCCTTGTTCAATGGGCTACTCACCTATGTGGTCGATCAGGGTTGGCACGACCAGGTCTTTATTGCCGAGCACACCAGCGGCTTTGATGAGATGCTCGCCGCCAATCGCATGGAGCTGGACGCGTGCAGCCGCATTACCGGCGTGAATCGGGCCGATATCATCAAGGCCGCCGAGTGGGCCTACCGACCCAAGGCCAGCGGCCATGCCCCGCGCACCATGCACGCCTATGAGAAGGGCGTGATCTGGGGCAACGACAACTATCGGATTCAATCCGCCATCGTCAATCTCGTTGTGGCGACCCATAACGTGGGCCGTCGAGGCACCGGCGTGGTGCGTATGGGCGGTCACCAGGAAGGCTATACGCGCCCGCCTTATCCCGGTGGGCGCCCGGCGCCCTATATCGATCAGGAACTGATCAAGGGCAACGGCATGATGCTGACGGTCTGGGCCTGTAATGCTTTTCAGACCACCCTCAATGCCGAAACCTATCGTCAGGTCATCAAGCGTCGGGCCGCCATCGTCAACCAGGCACTGGCCGAAGCGCGTGGCGCCACCACTGATGAGCTTATCGATATCGTCTATGACGCCGTCAAGAACCAGGGCGGCCTGTTCATCGTCGATATCGACCTCTACCGCACCAAGTTCGCCGAATATTCCCATCTGGTACTGCCGGCGACCCATCCTGGGGAGATGAACCTGACCTCCATGAACGGCGAGCGGCGGCTACGACTGTCCGAGCGCTTCATGGACCCTCCCGGCATCGCAAGGCCAGACTGGCTGATTGCGGCCAACATGGCCAATGCCCTCAAGCAACGCTACGAGTCGGCTGGCTACACGGCAATGGCCGAGCGTTTCGCCGGGTTCGACTGGACGACCGATGAGGATGCCTTCAACGACGGCTTCCGCATGGCTCACGAGAAGGAGATCGACAGCCAGGGTGGCCCGACCGGGCACCTGGCCACCTATGAGCGACTGTGCGCAGCTGGCAACAACGGCGTCCAACTGCCCATCAAGGCGTACCAAGACGGCAAACTCATCGGCACCGAGATGCTCTACACCGACAATAACTTCGATACCGATGACGGCAAGGCGCATTTCCAGCCATCGCCTTGGAACGGTTTCCCCGAGGTGATCGAGCGCCAGAAAGAGCGCTATGACTTTTGGATCAACAACGGTCGCACCAACCAGATTTGGCAATCTGCCTACCACGACCAGCACTTGGCCTTTCGCAAGGGCCGCTACCCCATGGCACCGATTGAAATTCACCCCCAGGATGCCGATACTCTGGGCATCACCAACGGCGATATCGTCGAGGTTTACAACGACTACGGCGCAACCACCGCCATGGCCTACCTGGAACCCGACTTGAAGCGCGGACAGGTCTTCATGATGTTCGGCTATCCCAACGGGGTACAGGGCGACGTTGTCAGCGAATGGACCGATCGCAACCATATTCCCTACTACAAGGGGACCTGGGCCAACCTTCGTCGGATCGGGACGAATCCCGCCTACCTGCGGGATGTGTCCTTCAAGCGCCGGCGCTATTCCTGAGGAGAACCAACGCTTGCAGAATCGGTATTGATCGACACAGCCATGGGTGAGCAGTGCTAGTCATCAACCAGTCCCGCGGCCCGCAAGCGATCCCTCAGGCGCTGGTTCTCCTCGATCAGGTCGGTCGCCAGGGCGGCGAGCTCGGGCGCTGCCTCGAAGTCACGCTCCAGCTGACTCAGCCGTCGGGCACGGGTCAGGTCATGACTGGTGAAGCGCCAGCTCGCCATATAGGGCGAACCATCGGCCAGCAGACCGCTCTCGATGCGCTCGACGACCCAATCGGTTTCCACCGAGCAGGCACGAGCCAGATCCTCGAGGGTCAGGGTCGCCTCATCGATCAGTTCGCCTCTGATGATACGCTGCTGCATCATGTCCTAACCTCCCCTGCGTTGGCGCGGGTCGAAAGCGAGTTCATGCGCCATGGTCTTATACAGTTCGCGTGCCTTGTCGGTATCGGCCGGGGGCAGTACCACCTCGAGTTCCACATAAAGATCACCCGGCTCCAGCCCTGGGATACCCCGCCCCTTCAGGCGCAATCTGCGACCGGTCTGTGACCCGGCAGGCACCTTAAGCTTCACCATTCCCGAGGGAGTCGGGGTTTCGATACTGGCCCCCAGAGCGGCCTCCCAAGGTGTCACCGGTACTCTTTGATGTACATCCCGCCCCTCGACCCGATAACGCGAATCCGGCGTGAAGTGAATTTCCAGATACAGGTCACCCGCCGGGCCACCTCCAACACCGGGACTGCCCTGCCCCGTCAGGCGAATATGCTGGCCCTCCTTGACGCCCTTGGGGATACGCACGCTCAGGGTGTGTTCCCTGGAAACCACATGGCCTTGCGCATCAAGCTCGGGCACTTGCAGAGTGATCGCCCGGGTCGCGCCATGGAAAGCATCCGCCAGGTCGATATTGATCTTGGCGTGACGGTCCTCGCCGCGCATCTGATAGCTGCGGCCCCTTCGCCCTGCCCGGCTACCTTGACCAAACAGGTTGGCAAAGAAGTCACTGAACTCACCGAAATCAGCCTCCTCGAAACCACGCCCGCTAAACTCGAAGCCCGCATCCCAGTCAGGGGGCGGCTGAAAATCCTGTCCCGACCGATATTGCTGAGCCAGCTGGTCATAGGCGAGACGCTTCTCCGGATCGGACAGCACTGCCTTGGCCTCATTAAGCTCTTGCATACGCTGTTCGGCTTCGGGCTCCTTGCTGACGTCGGGATGAAACTTACGCGCCAGCTTGCGGTAGGCTTTCTTGATTTCCTCGGTCGTCGCGGTCTTCGCCACCCCGAGCACTTGGTAGTAATCCTTGAATTCCACTTATAAAAGCTCCGACAGAGACCATGACCATCCAGAAGCGCGATGACAACCGTGCCACTCCTGAAAGGAACCAGCGGTTTGACTCAAGTCTAGTCGAAAATGACGGAGGAGAGCTGGCAGTGGAAGAAAATCTCGTGTTCGCGCTCTTGGCATCACCCTGATGATTCCGGTGGCTTTTTTATGTGGGCTCAAGCGAAGCAAGCTGACACGATATAGCTAACGTTATGCCTTGCAGCAACTACAATTCCCGCTTGAATCAGGAGGTGAAAGTGAGCATATGGTTTTATGTGGCGAACATATTGGCGGGCGGTGTTGCAGGAGGGGTGACGCTGCGGAGGCGCTTTCATCGCCGCCTGCAGCGAGAGCTTGCCGCCCCAAGGGAGCCGGTGGCAACAACGCTGGAAGCACACCGATTACACGGTGAAGCGGCACGCTTTCCCAGTCAACGCGGACGATGGCTGGAGGGCTGGTGGCTACCCACGGCATCGCCTCAAGGCCATGTGGTGCTGACACACGGCTGGGGTGCGAACCGTGCCACCCTACTGCCACTTGCACCGCTGTTGCTTGAAGCTGGCTGGAATGTGTTGCTATTTGATGTCCGCAATCATGGCAACAGCGACAGCGATACGTTCTCTTCCATGCCGCGCTTTGCCGAAGATATCGACGCGGCGCTTGCCTGGTTGAAACAGACGCAAGCTGCGCTTCCCACCGCGCTGATCGGCCACTCGGTGGGAGCGGCGGCTACGCTTCTCGCCGCCTCACGCCGCGACGATATTGCCGCCGTGGTGAGTCTGGCAAGCTTTGCCCACCCGGATAGCATGATGCGCCGCTGGCTAGCGCAGAAAGGCCTGCCGTTTTTCCCGTTGGGCTGGTACGTGCTGCGCTACGTCGAGCGTGTGATCGGCCACCGCTTCGATGCAATCGCACCAGTGAATACGCTGGGCAGGATTCGCTGCCCGGTGCTCTTGGTACATGGCGTGAGTGATACGCTGATTCCGCCTGATGATGCACACATACTTGCGAGCGCCGGGAGAACTAATGTGACGCTGCGCTTGGTGGAAGGCGGGCACGACTTGAGCGCAAGCCTTGTCCACCACGGCGATGAGCTGGTGGCGTTCTTACGCGCCGCGCCGGCTCAGGCAATTACAGATCGCCATAGTGAACGGCAGTAATCGCGTTCTTCGGCGAGCCATCGACAAGCTTGGTGCTGTACGTCAGGTATATGAAGGTCTGGGTTTGCGTGTCGTGCATGCGTACTACGCGCATGTTCTTGAAAAGCACAGAACGACGCTGAGTAAAAATCACCTCTTGCTGCTCCACTTCGGCGGCCTCGAAGACAACCTCTCCGGTCTGCCGGCATGCCACGCTAGCCTCACTGGCCTCCTCAGCAAGTCCCACCGCACCCGAGATCCCGCCAATCTGGGAATAGGAAATATAGCAAGAGATGCCTTGTACCTTCGGGTCATCGAAGCGCTCCACTTCGATGGTACTGTTCGGACCAAGTAGCTTGAACTCCGTCCGTACACTGCCAATGTGGGCGTCCTGCGCAAGCAGCGCGGGCGGAAGCAGCAAAAATATGATAACAAGCGCTCTGCTCGCCATATGTCGTGGGGAAAACATGGGTAGTAGCCTCCTATGCAATGACCAGCCGAGGGATGGACAGGCCAAGAGCATACCCGATGCTCAGGTCGCTGGGCTGTGAATTGCACAGGATTATTGGCTAAGACAGAGCACGTTTCGTGAGGACCTACCACAATCCAGCCGTTCCGTACGAGTGGCTCTGCTCGTCCTATCGACGATGGGCAGTTGAACGAACGCCTCTTCTTTGAAGATCAATGAGAATGAGTATTATCGCTTAAGCTGTAGGATCCTTTGCTAAACAGAAAGAGTCGCTCAGCCAAAAAGATAACCACCATCATTACCGCTGCAACGATAAGTACCAGAGGATCTGTCGTAGCCTTCACCCAAAGGAAACCTGCCAGAACGATTACATCAAGCAATATAGCCATCACTAATATAGAGGCATTTGCATCAATTTCTTTTCGAAGATGGCGAAACACTCCCCAATGAATGCCTATATCCATGATTAAATAGAAAATGATACCAAGCGCAGCAATGCGGCTAAGATCAAAAAATGCTGTCAAGACCAAACCAAGCACGACCGTGTAAACCAAGGTATGCTTCTGAATACTGCCTGGCATGTGAAAGTGACGATGCGGCACCAGCTTCATTTCAGTCAGCATTGCCAACATTCGCGAGACGGCAAATATACTGGCAATGATGCCTCCCGCAGTGGCCAGCATGGCAAGAATGACGGTGAACCAGACAGCGGTCTCTCCAAGAGCCGGCCTCGCAGCAGCCGCTAGCGAGTAATCCTGTGTTTCGATAATTTCAGTCAGGGAAAGGTTACTTGCTACCGCAAACCCCACCAATGCATAGATCACGACGCAAAGGCTGATCGATATCATTATCGCCCTGCCCACGTTCTTATGCGGATCTTTTATCTCTGACCCACTGTTAGTGATCGTCGTGAACCCCTTGAAGGCCAAGATACCCAAAGCGGTAGCACCCAGGAATCCCGTAAAGGATGCTTCAGGTGCCGACGCCGAGGTCTTCATGCCGACGGAGTCAGCGACGATGACACCGACCACCCCGAACAGGATAATCCCACCAATCTTTATGAACCCAAGTACTGACGCAACACCTTGTATTAACTTATTGGCAGCAAGGTTGATTAAAAATGCCGTTAGCAGTAGTGCAACACCCAATGAAGGGACGAGCAACGACCTATCTCCTGCATCGAAAAGCTCAAGCGTGTAGGACCCAAACGTTCTCGCCAGGAAACTTTGGGCAATCACCATGGAAAAATACATTAAAAGTGCATGAAAAGCGGTGGGCAGTGTCGGGCCATACGCTTTCTGGAGGTACATGCCGATTCCACCCGCTGACGGATAGGCATTGGACATCTTCACGTAAGAGTATGCGCTGAAGGCTACGATCAGCGCCGATGACAAAAAAGCGAGAGGGAAAAGCTTCCCTGTCATTTCGGCCATCTGTCCTGTCAAGGCAAAAATGCCAGCACCAATCATGACCCCCGTCCCTAAGGCAATCGCGCCCACTAGGGAGAGGCTATTTTGTTTGTATTGTGGCGTTCTATCCATTGATTTGGACATCTAAGCCTCCCCCCAGTGCTATAAGATGAAGGATTTGAGTGGCATCCAGATACCCATCCCTATCATTACAAGATTCTCGGTTAACGATACAAACCCCAGTGGGACGTTGCTATTCCCACCGACACAGGCACACTTCAGCTCACGTTTATCGATGTAGACCGCTTTGAATACTGATACCGCTCCCACAGTGCCGACAAACAGCGCCAATGGAGCAGCAAACCATATCAGCGCCCCGGCCAGCATTAAGACACCGGCCAAGGTTTCGGCGTAGGGATAAACGTAACTATAGGGCACATGCCGTTGGGCCAGCAGATCATAGTTGAGAAACATATTGCTGAAGCTTTCAACATCCTGCAGTTTCTGAAGACCCAAGAGGATTATGGCAGCGGCAATGGCATACTCAAGCATTCGCAGTGATAGGAGAGGACCACTATCTACCCAGCTAACCGCCAGGCCAATCAACAAGGAGGTGGCAAAGATAGCGATGACAGGCCGATAGGTTGTCTCCTTATCACCCGGAACACTCAAGCCAAGGTAGGCACGAACTTCTTCATAACCCCCTACTCGCTCTTGCCCAATATAGACTTGCGGCGTGGTATCGACCTCAGCCTTTTCCTTGAAATCTTCAATTTCCTGACGCGAGGTCAAAAGATTATCCTCGACCTGATAACCTTTTCGCTTGAGCAGATCTACAGTTTTAAGGCCAAAAGGACAGAGATGTTCCTCTGTCTTCATGCGGAAGACACGTGCGGTCTTACTAGGTGCAGAAGATGTCGTCGATAAGCCCATAGGATATTGCCCTCCTTTTAAATGCCAACCCAATTTTCTATATGAAATTCCTTATTTAGCACCATCATCTTAATTAGAATACAGTCGCAAGTTTGTGACGAGTAACATCAATCACTTAACACTAGCTCATAGTGACGTGAATAGTCTAGCTTCGCTGGGCCGAGCGCTAATGAAACATTCCCGATTCTTTGCCGAGGATGATTGAAGAAATACGAACATCACTGGCTCTTCCCGCCAGCCCACAACAGACATGCAATGGTAGAAGGTGCTCTTCACGAGGATGGCAAAACCGAGCATGAGGAGCATCCTCCCATTGCGCTAAACGTTCGGCTCGCTCCGACTCATCCATACGCGTATCGGTACAGGTAGCTTCCAACCAATCCTCAAACGCCTGATTACGCGTTTGAATCTCTGAAGTATGGGGCGCAAAAAACGCCTGCATATTGTGAAACGAGAAACCGGAACCAATCACCAGCATATTTTCATGCGCCAATGCTTGTAGCGCACGGCCAATCTCAATGTGCGCGCGCATCCAGGCTGTTCACCAATGGATGTCGCTATTTTTACTCTTGGCGTTGAAGCCTCGCTCCAGGTGGTGGGCTCACGTTACTATCTTTACTATCCTCCAGAATGATTTCCCTCTTGCGACAAAGCACCGCATATGGCTCTTTGCTTTCTTAGCCATCCTCCAAGTTAACGTTATTAACATAGATGATTTTGTTATACTTAAAGTCTACGCTACAACACATCGTTCTTTACTTTCACCACCACTTTTAGCGTTTTTTTATGAGGAGAGAAACAATGCGTTATTCACACTTTGCGGCGGCAACCCTGACAGCTTTCGCCCTGCCGACGCTTGCCGTTGCCGATAATCACGGCAATGCGGAAGATCAAGCGTTGATGATCGTCACCAGTGATGCCGTCCAAACCCAGAGCATGGCCATGATCTTAGGCAACGCCATGCGCGAGCAAGGCACCGATTTGCATGTCTTGCTGTGTGATGCCGCTGGCAACTTGGCCGTTGATGGCTATTTCAGCGCCGAAGCGATCAACACACCGCCCGGGCATTCGATGGAGCAGGTCAAGCCGGAAGGACTCCTGCAGATGTTGATGGGCAAGGGAGTAACAGTGGATGTATGCGCCATCTATCTACCTAACGCTGAGTACGGCGAAGATGAGTTGTTAGAAGGCGTAGGCGTGGCAGCACCAGGAACGATGGCCGAGATGATGCGTGACCCGTCCATCTCGGTTTACGACTTCTGATACGTGACCGCTCGCTCGGCGTGTGTCTGGCGAGATCAGTTATCAGGCATTAACCAAGCGTACTTTCTTCTTGTGATTCCTGTTGGCGTTTCCTAGCCTTGGGCAGTTCAAACCAGAAATTCGCCCCTTTGTTATTGTAAAAACCAATCGCGCCGTCCATTCGCATGATGAGCTCCCTGGCGATGGCAAGACCGAGTCCCGTGCCCGTGGCGGCACGTTTCGAGCCGCGATCAGCCTGTGCAAAGCGCTCAAAGATCCGGGGAGAAAATTCATCGGGAACGCCACCTCCCTGATCACTTACCGTCACGCGAACACGTTCAGGTGACGCTGGTTCGATCGTGATTCGAACCTCACCTCCCTGCGGAGAATGCTTGACTGCATTGCTGAGAAGATTGTCCACGACTTGGCGTAACCGCTGCGCATCCGCCCACGCATCTAAGTGCTGATCGTCATGGATGTCGAAACGAATCCCACATTCGGCAGCCATCGGGCCGATATCATTGACTGCTTGCTGCAAGAGTTCGCTTAACGCAAAGGAGTGACGTTCAAACACGATATTACCCGAAATCAATTTATTGAAGTCGAGAAGATCACGCACCAGTAGCTGAAGACGCTCGGAGTTTCTCAAGGCCAACTCGATCATCGAGCGCGCTTTGCTTGGCAAGTCGCCAGTCACGCCCGCATTGAGCAATTTGAGGCTTCCATGGAGCGAGGTCATCGGGGTGCGCAGCTCATGACTGACACTCGAGATGAAGTCATCCTTGAGCCGATCCACGGCCTGACGCTCTTTTGCCAGGCGGTTCATGGCACGCGTCAGCGATTGAATCTCCGGCCCACCTTTTGCCGTGAGTATACTCACCTCACTGGGATCGTCGGCCATGCTGTCGATACGCTGGGCAATATATTCAAGGGGCCTCGTCAAAGAACGAGCCACCCACCACCCGATCATAGCCACGGTGATGGCGACAAATAGGCTAATAATGGAAAAATTAGCAAAGGATTTCAGCGCTGGGGCGATCGCTCGCTGATAAGGGATGGCTCGTAGCATTACCCAACCTAAATCGGCCAGCTCGCGTGTCACCACGACATAACGCTGGTTATCGGCCGTGGTTACCTGGCCGGAATGCAGGTTACGCGACGCCGCGTCCACCAGAGCGTTCTGACCTGGCGGAGGTAAAGGTTGCACCTCGTCGAACTTTTGCTGCATCGAGACAAACAAGCGGTTATTGACGTCGACAATGAGAAAGGTATTGTCATCTTGCCAATTTTCGTCGATACCCTCCGGGAGAATGTTATTTTTCGACAAATCTATAACCCCCCCTACGATCCCGAGGCGCTTCCCCTCATCGGAAAGTACCGGGACAAGAAAGGAGAGCAGGGGTAACCCTGTGGTTCGTCCTATAATCGGCTCAGAAATGATAGGCCCACCGCTTTTGAAAAGCCGCCTGAAATGTGCCCGATCTGCGTAATTGGTTCCTAGACGCCCCGGCACATGTATGTTCTCGGCGATTGCGGTGGCGTCAGCATCGAAGATCAGCAGGCCATCGGGAAAGCGGTCGTTTGCCAGCCTGCTTTGCTGCATGATCGCCTCCAGCTCCTTGAGAGGATACAAGGTACCGGTATTGCTATCGACGAGACGCCATGAGACGGATTCCAGCGCGATAAGACTCTGCTGCAACCCTTGTTCGACTTGATGGGATAGGTCTGCAAGGCTGCTTGACTCATGTTCGGCAACCAAAGATTCATAATCGTCTAATAGAAGTTGATAAACCGTGACCATCATGGCGGTCATGGTCAGCCCACTGGCCAAGCATATGATCAGGATGATTCGATTGCGCAATAACATCAGACGTTTTCCCGACAAGGCAAGCGTATCCAGAAACAGCTGCCACCACCGTCAGCCTCCTGATAGTCGACTGCCCCATTCATCTGTTCCATGATTTCCCGCGTAATGGCAAGCCCCAGGCCAGTACCCGGCAACTTGCGTTTATCCCCACTATCGGCTTGGGAAAACCGCTTAAAAAGTTTGTCTCGAAATAAGGCATCGACACCGGGGCCATGGTCGCGCACGTTAATAAGCGCCTGATGCGCATCGATGGATACCTGCACGTCGACCACACCATGATCGGGAGAAAATTTGATGGCATTGGACAGTAGATTGGAAAGCGCCTGGACCAGCCGCTGACGATCAACTTTCACGGCGACATCCGGTCGTTGGTCAGGTGGTTGGAGAATCACACCGTACTGGCTGCCGTAGTCGGCATTGGCTTCCAGTGCCTCATCGATGATAGGCATCAAGGCTTGCACCTCCAGGTGCATGGGCATCTTGCCCGCCACCAACTTTTCCATGTCAAGCAAGTCATTGATCAGTATGGCAAGGCGCTGGCTATTACGTTGCGCAATCTCAAGCAATCGCTCCGCCTTGTCAGACAACACGCCACCGGCACCCCCCAACAACAGCCCTAGCGAGCCACTGATCGACGTCAACGGCGTTCTCAGCTCGTGGCTGACCGTGGCGATGAATTGATCCTTCATCTGATCAAGCTTCTTTCGCTCCGAGATATCCTCAATCAAGGACCAGCCCACTCGACGACCGTCAGGATCGTAGCTGAGTATCCCTTGCAGACGCACCGGGTAACGTGTGCCGTCCTTGCGAATATATTCTTTTTCAAAGGGTCCGTAGCGGCCCAAGATTTCCAGGCTTTTAAGGATGTCCTCTTCTTCGGCTGTATATTCCTGAGGCGTGATATCCCAATAGCTCAAACGGGAAAACTCTTCTCGGCTATAGCCTGACGGCGCAACCAAGGCGTCGTTCAGCTCTATAAACTGCCCGGTTTCCAAGTCATTGAGTGCAATCCCGATAGGTGCAAACTCAAATAGGCTGCGTAGCCTGGCTTCACTGCACTCCAGCGCCAACTCGACCTGTTTACGCTCATTGATATCCTGGATGTAGCCATGCCAAAGCACACTTCCATCGGTAAGACGTTCGGGGCGTGCCTGGCCCGACACCCAGCGATAGCCGGCGTCGTTGCTATTTTGCACCCGATATTGTGCCGCCCAGGTCTGCAGGGTCTCTGCCGAGTGCTCTATGGATTCAGCAACACTGTGGAGATCATCAGGATGGATGCGCTCGAATGCTGAGCCGGCATCGGCGGCCGCTGACTCGGGCGAGATGCCATGGATCATTTGAATGCCAGGCGAACTAAAAGGAAAGCAGACACGCCCCCCAGGAAAGCGCCTGAACTGATAGATCATTCCCGGCACCTGGGCAAGCAGCTTGTTCAAGCGCTCATTGGAGAAATAATGCCGCAGCGTATCACTCAACCAGCGTGCCAATAGGCGAACGAATAGCAACTCACTATCACTGAAGTTTTCCTCACGAGGCTGCGCAGAGGAAAAGCTCAGTGTACCGAAACACTTTTCCTCAACCTCAATCTCAATACCCACATAAGATTCCAGGGCAAAAGCCTGGTAGCAGGGATGCCCGTGAAAAGGCGAACGATTCATGTGCTTGATGGCAAGTTCACCCACATGATCCAGTGTCAGTTGGCAGTAGGTCTGCCCAAGCGAAAAGCGTTGGCCTTGAGCCAACGCGAAATCCTGTGTGGTATCGCACCAGCGAACGATGTAATCATCGGCTTCGATCTGGCTGACGATAGCCACCGCCATGCCAAGGTAGTCGCGCCCGAGCAATAGGGCCCGATTGATACGCTCGTCCAGATCACCTTCGATGTTAAAGGCGATCTGATTCAACAGACTCAATGCTTCATGGTTGTGAGCCAGTTGCTCCCTGGCCTCGTATTGGCGGGTAATATCGATAATAAATCCTTCCAGTACCGCCCCCTGCTCATTCTCCTCAACATGAGACCGGCCCCTTTCCTCCACCCAGCGCCAGCGACCGTCACGATGTTGAATACGATACTCAAGGTGCCATTCTTCACCCAAACGCATGGCATTCCGAATGACGGTATCGAGTCGAGCGGTATCGTCTGGATGAACGAGTTCCGCGTAACTGAGTTGGACATTATCGATCAGGTGGGCGGCTGGGTACCCAGTGACGCGTTCCGCCTGATCGCTCATGTAGAGCATGGTCCAGCATTCATTCGGCAGGCACCGATAGGTGATGCCAGGCATGTTAGCCACCAGGGAGGCGTATTCATTTCGACTTGCAACAAGCGCCTGCTCGGCCTCGACCTCTGCGGTGATATCGGCATGGGTGCCGAACATCAATAGCGGCTGACCGTCCGGGGTCCACTCGAACAGACGCCCACGGTCATGCACCCAAACCCAATGTCCGTCGCGATGACGCATCCGGGCCTTGCAATCGTACTCACTCGTCTCGCCCGAAAAATGTTCCTTCAACAACGTCTCGGAGTGAGCCAGGTCGTCAGGGTGGGCAAGACTCAACCAGGTCTCGATAGAAATCGGTGCCAACTCGCTGAGTGTGTAACCTGTGATCTCGGCCCAGCGTTCGTTAAATACGGTTTCACCTGTCTGGACGTTCCACTGCCAGGTGCCTACCCGAGTTCCTTCGATCACCAACCGCGCGCGCCGCTCATTGTCCACTAGTGCGTGCTGTATCGAAGAGCGAGCCTGACGCTCCAGCACGTCGGCGAGCATCATATCTTCGATCGCGCCGGCAAAGTCACGCAGCGCTTCAACATCCTTTTCAGAAAAAGTCCTTGGCTGGCGATCGATAATACAAAACGTACCGATGCGATGGCCGGAGGCGGCATGCAGGGGAATGCCGGCGTAGAAACGAATGTTTGGCTCGCCCTGTACCAAGGGATTATCGGCAAAGCGCTCATCTTCGAGGGCATTTTCCACCAACAATGGCTCATCGAATAAAATGGTGTGCCCACAAAAAGAAATATTTCGAGACGTTTCGAGTACATTCAGCCCCTGGCAGGACTTGAACCATTGCCGCTCAGCATCCACCAGCGTCAGTAAGGCGATAGGCAAAGAAAAGTGACGCAAGGCCATACGCGTCAAACGATCGAAACGTTCTTCGGTTTTCGAGTCGATCAAGCCGGTTTCATCCAACGCCTGCTGTCGGGCAGGCTCGTCCTCAGGTATTGCTGGCTCTTGCATGAAACGACCTCGTTTTAGCATGACACCTGTTTTTATTGTTTTTCAGGCACTTGTTTTCACGCACTTTTTGGCAGGGCGATACAGCCTCGGTTACGCCCTGCATTTTTAGCCTGATAGAGCGCGTTGTCGGCGGCTTCAAGCAACTCGCCTGCGTGCCCTTCCGGCAATTGCTGGTTATCGACAACACCCGCCGATAGCGTGCAGGAAAAATCATTGCCGCCCACGAATTGAATCGCCGCAAAGGAATCTCGCAAGCTATCGACTAACCTGGCAGCAACGTCTACCTCGCAGTTTGGTAGCACCAGGGCAAATTCTTCACCGCCATATCGACCGAGCCGGTCCGTGCTGCGAAAGTGTTGGCGCAGCAAGGTGCCCACGGCACTGATAACCAAATCGCCCACGGCATGCCCATGAGTGTCATTGACCGACTTGAAGTGGTCGATATCGAGCATGACGACACTGAAAGGATTACCGCTACGCTGGGCTGAACGCCACTCCGCCGCTAGGGCTTCCTTGATGCTGGCGTGCTTGAGCAGGCCAGTCAGTCCATCGCGGATCATCGCCTCTTCAAGCTTGCGCACGCGTTGCACGCGGGCACGGCAGGTGTTGACCAGAAGCCGAGCATCCACCGGCTTCTCCAGAAAGGTATCGCCGCCGCGCATCAAGGCTTCTTCCCGCTGGTACTGACAAGACGCTGATGACAGATAAATGATCGGCAGGTGCTGCCAGCGCTCGAACTGCCTAAGCATCATCCCCAGCTCAGCACCCGTCGCTCCCGGCAGCTGAAGATCCATCAGGATCAGTTCGGGAGAAAACTCACTGGCGATTTGGATCAGGTGCCGCGGATCGTGAATGCACCGAGCTTGCATACCCGCCTGCGCCAACACGGCGACACAGCTCTCGGCCAGCGCTTGGTCGCCTTCAACAATCAACACCCGCTCCGGCGATTGATCGCCGGATTTGAGCAGCTGCGCGACATGGGCGGCTAACTGAGGCACATCGATCGGCTTGACGAAATACCCCTCAGCACCGCTGCGAACGGCAGTCAGCCGTGAGGTATAATTCTCTTCTCCCGCCGTAAAGATGATCGGACAGAGATATCGCGCCAGGCGCTCCTGCCAAAATGTGACCGGTTCTTGGCGCAAGGCATCGCCGTTGTTGCTTGCGCGATGATCCGCCAACAATAGATCTGGCTGTTCATCATCGATGCCTTCTATCTGCTCGACATTCAGATAATGCCGCACAACAAAGCCGAAACTACGCAGTTGCTGGGCCATGTAATCCGCCAGCATCCGATCGCGCTCGATCAGCCAGATGGTCTGTTTATCCCCTTCCTTTTCCGAGCGTGACTCCACTGCCATGGTACCCGCACTTATCTCGTCGGCTCTAAGGCTGGCGTTGAGTCGCCCGAGCCAGTGGCCGAGCTGTGTTACCTCAAACGCGCCTATCGAACCGCTGAGTCGTTGTTTCCAATGCTCGATTTCCTGTTCCTGCTGCCTTGCCTGTCGCCCCAGTTTATCAAAGCCGAAGGTGCCGGCCGACCCTGCCAGTTTGTGCAAGGCGTGATGCAGAAAGCCAAGCGCCTCGCTATTGTCGGCGCCGGGCCGCAGACGCCTTACCACCGATTCGATTTCAGCCAAATCCTTGACCAGACGCTGGCGATAGGCGGCCCGCAGCGAAGTCATGCGTGATTCAAGGTCGGACGGATCGTTCTGCTCAGGCATGGAAACGCTCCCAGATGGCACGTAATTCATTGGCAAGCGTCATGGGGTCAAACGGCTTGGAAATTACGTCGATCACCCCCATTTCTTGATAACGGCTTAAGTCTTCTGGATGTACCTTGGCCGTCACGAATACCACAGGCGTATTTGAAGTGACTGAACCCTGCCGGCGCAATGCCTCCAACGTTTCCGGGCCATCCATCCCGGGCATCATGACATCCAGTAAGATGAGGTCCGGCGCAAAGCTGTCGACCTCGGCCAACGCCTCATGACCCGACTCACAGCCCTTGAGCGTCAAGCCTCCTACAGCCTCCAGTGCCAGCGCGGCAATCTCACTGATATCCGGGTCGTCCTCAACGTACAATACGCGCTGCAAAACTGTCATCAGTATTCATCCCTTCCCAAAGCAGCTGGCTACCATCGGCTAGCATCCTACCGCTCATAAGCCTGATCGGCACCACTAAGCCAAAATAACCAAACGGCCGGAAAAATGACAATAAAACAACCTAAACAATTAGAACGTATCTTTATGTAAATTTACTTTCCAAAAACCTGTGGTGCCGTTGAAAAAAGCCTCACCCTTGAATCCGGCCGCTATCGCCTGCATATCCAGACCAAATCCATTTCTGTGCAAGGTCCTATCATGCCCATTGTTGATCCCCGTACGGGTGAGCCGCTTTCCTCACCCCAGGTCTCACCCAAGGAGGCGTCGACTCAACCCGCCGCCGATGCGGCGCCATTGCGCGCTGAAGATGTCATCATCGAGCTGGATGCCGGTAATATTCAGCAAGTGCTCGAAGCCTCGATGCAGGTACCGGTGCTACTGGATTGCTGGGCTCCCTGGTGCGAACCCTGCAAGACCTTGATCCCGATTCTGGAAAAGCTCGCCATCGAATATAACGGCGCCTTCCTGCTGGCAAAGCTGGACGTGGAAGCCAATCCGGAAATATCCAGCCAGTTAGGGGTTCGTTCGGTGCCGGATGTGAAGCTGGTCAGCCAAGGCGGCCTGGTGGACAGTTTCCAGGGAGCCTTGCCGGAAAAACAGATTCGCGAGTGGCTGGCACGCTATTTCCCCGCTCCGGAAGATGTCCCGCCCAGCCCGGAAGACCAGGCTGCCAAAGCGCTTGCTGCAGGCGACGCCGCGACCGCACGCGAAATTTATCAGCAGCTTGTCGCGCAATACCCCGAGCATTACGCCTATCAAGTGGCCTTGGCTCGCGCCCTGGTTGCTGAAGGCTTGACGGAAGATGCGCGCAGTTTATTGGACAACCTGCCGCCGGAAGAGCGCGAGGCACCGGCGGCGCGTGGTGTACGCGCCAGTATCGCCTTCGGCGAGCAGGCGCTTTCTCATGCCGAGATAGACGCCATGCAAGGCCGTGACGATAGCGAGGCGCAATTCCAGCGCGCCTTGCGCCAAGTCGCCGACGGCGATTATGAAGCTGGCCTGGAGAGCCTGCTTACCCTGATGAAGCAGGACCGTGGCTACAACGACGATGCGGCGCGCAAGATGCTGCTACAGGTATTCGATGCACTGGGGGCCGATCATCCCCTGACCGTCGCCTACCGCCGCAAGCTGTTTACCATGATGTATTGAGCCTTTAAACAGGTTCAGCGCAGTAGGTGATCCAGACGCGCCAACGCCGCTTCCAACTGAACGGCGGTGGTGCCGAAGTTGAGGCGCACGAACCCCGGCGCGCCGAACGCCGCGCCATCGGAAAGTGCCACCCCGGCTTGCTTGAGCAATGTTTTCTGCGGGCAGTCTCCCAATCCGGCCTGGCGCATGTCCAGCCAGGCCAGATAGGTGGCTTGCGGTGTACTCATGCTGACCCCAGGCCAAGTCTGCACTCGTTTATCCAAGGTGTCTCGATGATCCCTTAGTACCTTGAGCAACACCTGGCGCCATGGCTCGGCGTGGCGATACGCGGCTTCTGCCGCCACCAACCCCAGCACATTGCCATCCGGCAACAATCCCTTGGAGGCCGCAGCAAAACGCTTTCGCAAGTGCTCATCAGGAATAATTGCGCAGGCGGTGGTCAGCCCGGCCAGGTTGAACGTCTTGGACGGTGCCCAGAGTGTCACGATGCGTTTCGCCAGCGCGGGAAAGGCCGCGGCCAGCGGCTGGTGGCGAGCGCCCTCCTCGAGCAGCAGGTCACAATGCAATTCATCGGAGATCACCCATAAATCATGGCGCTCCACCAATTCGGCTAAACCGGTGAGCTCGGCTTGACGCCATACACGGCCGGTGGGGTTGTGGGGCTGGCACCATAGCAACAAACGAGTCGCCGGGGTTATGGCGGTTTCCAGCGCATCGAGATCCAGGCGCCATGGCTCGCCAGAATGAGCGGGCGGCGCCATGGCGGCTTGCTGGGATAAACGTCCGGTACGAGCGGCAACGTCGAGAAAGGGTGGGTAAATGGGGGTAAGGGTCAATACCCCCTCGCCCGGCTGGGTCAACGCCCGGCTGGCCAGGTGCAAGGCGGGCACCACACCGGGCAGCCACTGCTGCCACTCAGGCGCGATTTTCCAGTCATAATGGTGGGCACTCCACTCACAGAGTGTCTGCCTGAGCGAATCCGGCACTTCGCCATAACCGTAGACGCCATGAGCCACTCGTTGCTGTAAGGCGTCGACCACTGCCGGCGGTGAGCGAAAATCCATGTCCGCCACCCACAGGGGAAGGATATCCTCTGAATAACGGTGCCATTTCTGAGAAGGCCAACGGCCTTCAGGGTGGCGACGCTCGACAGGCGTGGCAAAATCAAATTCCATGAACCTTCCTCGCTAAAGGGATATAGAGATGCAGTCGACGATGCCGCAAAGTGACTTCTATGCCAAGGTGCGCCGAGGTCTGCCGGCCCTGCTCCACCAATGGTTGACAGTGGGCCAGGCCGATAATGACCGACTGGCGTTGCTACTTGCGGAAACCGCACGCGTTGCCAAACTTGCCGAACCCGAGAGCACTCCCAGCGGTGAGACCCTGGTTACCTGGAGCCAGGCCCCGGAAGCTCACGATATCCCGTTGTGGGCACCCTGTACCGCGGTATTTCTGCTCAATCAGATGCCCGCTCGCCCAGTGCCTTACAGCGAAGCGGAAGCCTTTGCCTGGGCTTACTGCTGGCTGCGCAACCGTCAGTTCAGCGATATCGATACCGCCAGAGCGGCTTTGCCCGAGCACTTGCAAGCACCTCTGGCTGAGCCTTTGGAAGCGGCATGGGCCGACCAGCAAGGGCTACGGCTGATTTAGCAATCGACGTAGCCTCTACAAGAGCCCGTCACAAGAGCCCGTCACAAGAGCACGTTATAAAAGGATTAAAACAGTGGCAGATGTTCCCCTCGGTTGGCAATTGGCCAAATTGTGCGTGTCTATCGCCTTGGTGCTGGGGCTCGGTGCGGTGGCGGTCAGGGTCAGCCCGCGTGTGGCAGGCTTGTTGGCAGGCTACCCCTTGGGCACCGCCCTGGCGTTATTTTTCATCGGCCTGGAAATCTCGCCTCAGTTCGCCACCCAAAGTGCCGTGCATACCCTGGCCGGCTTCACTGCCACCCTGGCCTTGGGGGGCGGTTACCTACTCTGCGGGCGGCAAGATGGCCTCAAGGGGCTGGTTGCCGGTAGCGCGGGAGGGCTTGCCGCCTGGCTGGCGATGAGCCTGATATTGACCCAATTCAGCTTTACCCGCTTGAGTGGCACCCTGTTCACGCTGGCCGCTATCGGTCTTTTCAGTTGGCTTTATCGTCAAGTGCCCGAGGCCCGAGTCAACGCCAGCCGAGTCTTTTCATGGCAGGCACTGGGCCTGAGAGCGGCTCTCGCGACGCTGATCATCTTTACCATTACTGGCCTGGCGCACTGGCTGCCTCCCGCCTGGGCCGGCGTGCTGGCTGCGTTTCCGGTCACGATGTTTCCGTTCCTGCTGATCTTGCATTTGAGCCACGGCGCGGCACCGGTAGCCACGGTGATCAAGCATTACCCGATGGGCCTGGGATCGTTGCTGAGCTATACCCTCTGCGTCTCACTCACCTACTCGTCTCTGGGACTGGTATGGGGAACGCTTGTCGGGTTTAGCGTGGCGACCCTGTGGCTTTGGGGCTGGATGCGCTTTCAGGCGTGGAGAACCTTGCGCCTGGCCAATGGCAATACTTGACCAAGCGTTTGCTTGGGGTAATCCTGAGCGCCTGTGACGCCATTCATAACAAGGACAATCTCCCTATGTTCACACGCACCATCGAGCCTGCCTTCTACGACACCGATGCGCTGGGCCATATCAACAACACGCGCTTGCCGGCATGGTTCGAGCTGGCCCGCAACGATCTCTTCAAACTGTTTACCCCGGACCTTGATCCCAAAAAATGGCGCCTGATCATTGCGCGCATGGAAATCGACTACCGCGCCGAACTGTTTTACGGTCATGACATCGAACTTCGTACCTATTTGACCCGGCTGGGCAATAGCTCCTTTGTGGTCACCCAGGAGGCACGCCAACACGGCAAGCTGACCAATCTTGGCCACGCTGTGATGGTGCACTACGATCACCAGGCAAAATGTTCCGTCCCCATCGAAGGCGAGTTGCGTCAAGCACTTGAAGCACACCTCCAGAAGGCACCGGCATCTCTCTAAGCTATCTTCGCCCCGGAAAACCGGGGCCATGCAGGAGCCGCACATGGCGATTCGTTACACCTTGTGGCTAGACCCCGATAACACGCCGTTGCATCGCGCTGTCGAGGCCGATCTGGAACGTTTTTTCATGGAGCGCTTCGCCGATTACCCGCATATCCGCTTGTTCGGTGCCGATCCCTACGATTATGACTCCCCGTTCAATCGCCTTTATGATGTGCTGATGGCGCGCGCAGCGGACTATGCGGAGCGTCATTGGCAATACATTGCCAGTCCCGAGCAGCTTAATCGCTGTTTCTTTCGCGCCGTCGGGCGTTCCAACAAGTTTGTAAGAGACTCCAACGATGGTGATTCGAACCAATCAAGTTCCTGATGCCCGTCAGTTGGCGATCATCGCTGAACAGCTGGGCCGTGCCCCACGCGGCATAGAGGCCGTCGCCGCCACCGATGATAGCGGCACGCCGCTGGTGCTGCGTATGGCACCCATTATCGATGACAAGCCGTTTCCTACCCTGTACTGGCTGTGTTCTGAGCGCTTGAAGGTCGAAATTTCACACATTGAAGCCGATGGAGTGATCAAGCAACTGGAACAACGCCTGCAACAGGAACCTGACTTTCTGGCGACTTATCATCAAAGCCATCATGCTTACGTAGCCAGCCGCTGGGCGTTCATGAGCGGGCCACAAAAAGCCGAGGTGGCACGCTTAGGTTATACCCAAGTATTGACCCAACGGGGAATCGGCGGCATCAGTAACTGGGATCAGGTACGCTGCCTGCATACCCAGTACGCCCATCATCTGGGCAGTAATAGCCCGGCTGATAATGTCATCGGTCAATGGATGGACGCACACTACCCTGTCACTCACTGCTTGCCTTGAAAGGATAGCTATCACCATGTCGCGAATCTGTGTGTATCTAGGCTCCCGGGAGGGCCACGACCCGGAGTTTCGCCAAACAGCGCGAACTCTCGGCCACAGCCTGGTCGAGCGCGGGCATACCTTGGTCTACGGCGGTGCGCGCATCGGGCTGATGGGGGAGCTGGCCAATAGCGTGCTGGAAGCCGGAGGTGAGGTTACCGGGGTGATGCCGACGCATCTTGTTGAACGTGAACAGGCGCACCTGGGCCTGACTCGGTTGATTCGCGTTACCGACATGCATGAGCGCAAAGCCAGTATGGCGGCTCATGCGGATGCCTTCGTTGCGTTGCCTGGCGGCATCGGCACCTTCGAAGAATTGTTTGAAGTCTGGACCTGGGGTTATCTGGGGCTGCATGACAAACCGTTGGCTCTGCTCAATATCAACGACTTCTACACGCCGCTCTTGGCCTTTTTGGATGCCACGGTAACGCAAGGCTTCATGGCCACGACTACCCGCGACATGCTGATGGATGCGGAAACGCCTCGTACCCTGCTTGACGCCCTGGAGAGCCATCTGCGAGGCTGATCCTGCTTAAACAAGGAGTGTGTGCCATGTATGCCATCTGCATAGATAATCAGCAGCTTGCCTGGCGCGAGGTTGCGGCGCCCAGCGGCCCGGCTGCTCAAGAGGTGCGAATTCGCGTGGCTTGGGCGGGCGTCAATCGCGCTGATCTGATGCAACGTGCGGGCCACTATCCACCGCCCCCGGGCGCTAGCGAAATCCTGGGCCTGGAAGTCAGCGGCAGCGTCATGGAAACAGGCTCCGATGTTAGTCGCTTTCGTCCCGGTGACCGGGTGTGTGCGCTGCTTGCCGGTGGCGGCTACGCCGAAGAAGTGGTGGTCGATGCCCGGCAGGTGCTTCCCCTGCCGCCCGCGATCAGCTTGCGCGATGCTGCCGCCCTACCCGAAGTGTTTGCCACCGCCTGGCTCAATCTCTTTATGGAAGGCAACTTGCGCACTCATGAGCGAGTGCTTCTACACGCGGGCGCCAGTGGGGTGGGCACCGCTGCCATTCAGCTATGCCGTGCCTTCGAGCATCCTTGTTTTGTCACCGTCGGCAGCGCAGAAAAGCTTGCGGCTTGCCGTGCCTTGGGGGCGGATGCTGGCTGGAATCGCCATGATGGGAGCTTTGTCGAGGCGGTCAAATCGTGGGGCGGCGCGGACGTGATTCTGGATACGGTGGGCGCGAGCTACCTGGCGGATAATCAAAAGGTGCTCAATGCCGATGGGCGATTGGTGCTGATCGGGCTGATGGGCGGTAGAAATGCCGAGTTGGACATGGGCCGCATGTTGATGAAACGCCAGCGCTTCATTGGTTCAACATTACGGGCCAAGCCACCCGCTGCCAAGGGTGCCATCCTGGATGCTCTCTATTCTCACGTCTGGCCACGTTTGACGACTGGCGAACTCAAGCCACTGGTGGATCGCACTTGGTCAATCGAAGACGCTGAGGCCGCTCATCAGTATCTGCAGCAAGACGCTAACATCGGCAAGGTACTGCTTTGCATCAACGGCGAGGGTTAATCATTCTCGATCAACTTGCAGGTTCGCTGATAGGTCAATTGCAGCAGCCGGGCATCTTCGCCAGCCCGGTGACGATGGATGCCACATTCGGTAATGATGGCTTCCTTGGTGTCACTCCACATGGCCTGCTGCGCTTCATTGAGCAAGATGCGTAGCGCCTCGAGACGAAAATGCGGCAACATGCCAGCATGGTGAAATAGCAAGGATAGCCAAGTGTTGTCATACCCCCAGCTGTCACTGTAGGCCTTGTCTATACCCTCCATTTCATCATTGATCCAACACGCCACTTGGCGCACCGGATAACCTTCGCGTACCAAACGTTCTCGAGCGATGCCATGCAACAATTCAGCCTTGGGATCCCAATGCGTCCACTCATCCAATGGCTGAATCAGGAAGGCACAGCTACTTCCATCAGCTCTTGCCAGGCCGATTTCAATGGGATAACTGCCACGCCCGAATCCGGACGCTTCAATATCCAGCACTGTTGGTAGCGTCTCGAACACGGGATACCTTATCCATTGAAAGCTGATGATGTATCAGGCAGCGGGAGCAGATTGAATACCCTGCTTTGCGTCAGCCTGACGATGCCAAAAAGTAGATTTTTCATTATCGACCGCCAAATCCAGCTCGCCATAGCAATATGCCCGAGCCAGCCGCTCGGCAGCCAGATAATGGCCGGCCTGTGCTGCCCGCGCATACCAAGTGACAGCATAGTCTTCCCGACGTGGATATTGTACACACCCATGCTCGTATATCTGCGCGATCTGGTACTGTGCCTTGAGATCACCCGCATGAGCGGCTTCGATCACATAGCGTGCCCCACGCGCCTTGTCCTGCGGTGACAAGCTGCGATGGAACAAGATATGGCCATAAACCGATAATGCCACGGGGTGGCCTGCCTCGGCGCAGCGCTTGAACAAGCGCATGGTTAAACGCTGCGCACGTGGCGAGCGTGGCAACAGCCAACGATTATGAAATAGTCTCTCGGCTAGACCGTACTCAAGCCGAATGAACAATGATGCTGCCTGGGGCATGGCAAACCATCCTGCCTTTGAATCTAATTACCTTGGACCAGGGACGCTTCAACAACGCGCGGAACTCCTTGTCCCAATCGCCTGACCACATGAGTCGCCAGCGGTAGCTGCCAGCGGATGGGCTGGCAAGCATACGCCCGCCTTGCCAGCGACTCAACCCCCCTTGATTTGCTGGTTAGGTAGCCTCTCGTTACCATGCATGACGGACATGGCACCGCCGCCATTCAAGGCACAACCACCTCCTCAAGGAGTTCAAGAATGCAGACGCGCCCTCTCGGCAAAACCGGCATTGAAGTCAGTCGACTCTGCCTCGGCACCATGACCTTCGGTGAACAAAACAGTGAAGCTGATGCACACGAACAACTTGATCGTGCGGTGACCTTTGGTATCAATTTCATCGATACCGCTGAAATGTACCCCGTGCCTCCCAAGGCAGAAACCCAAGGCCTGACGGAAACCTATATCGGCAGCTGGCTCAAGGCTCGTGGATCAAGGGACGATATCATTCTGGCCAGTAAGGTAACCGGACCGGGCATGGATTATCTACGCGGTGGCTCACGCCTGACTCGCCGCCAGATTCTTCAGGCCGCCGATGAAAACCTCAAGCGACTAAACACAGACTACATCGACCTCTATCAATTACATTGGCCGGATCGCAATACCAATTTTTTCGGCAAGCTCGATTATCGCCATGACAAGGAAGAGGATGCCGTGGCGTTGGAAGAAAGTTTAGGAGCGTTAAAGGAGCTGGTCGATGCCGGCAAGGTTCGCGCCATTGGCCTGTCAAACGAAACGCCTTGGGGCGTCATGCGCGCATTACACTTGGCCGACACCATGGGTCTGCCCAGAGTAGTCTCCATTCAGAATCCCTATAACTTGCTTAACCGCAGCTTTGAAGTCGGTTTGGCTGAAATAGCCCACCGTGAAGACGTCGGACTGTTGGCTTACTCACCATTGGGTTTCGGTGTGCTTTCCGGCAAGTACCTGAATGGGGCTCAACCTGAAAATGCCCGCCTCACCTTGTTTGAACGCTTTCAACGTTATACGTCCTCTCAAGCTGAGACAGCCACCCGCGCCTATGTCGAGCTGGCCCGCGAGCATGGCTTAGACCCCGCTCAAATGGCATTGGCCTTTGTCAATTCACGCAGCTTTCTTACCAGCAATATTATTGGCGCCACTAATATGGAGCAGCTGGAAAGCAACTTGGAAAGCGAAAGCTTGAAGCTTGATAATGAGATGTTTGAGGCTATCGACGCCATCCATCAACGTATGCCAAATCCCTGCCCCTGAACCTGAACGCACAAAATCGCGTGGATAGCCCTGGAGATAGCTTTGGAGACAAGCCCCGGGATTACTCGGGGCTTGGTATACTCTTGTTATTTGCCGCTACAGGAGCTTTTCTATGCTGAGCGTGATATCGCCTGCCAAGACCCTCGATTTCGAGACACCCGCCACTACCGACCATGTCACTCAGCCGGATTTTCTCGAACATAGCCAGCAGCTAGTAGATATCCTGAGGGATTACTCACCGCATCAGCTAGGCCAACTCATGGGCATAAGCGACAAGCTGTCCGGCCTCAATGCAGCGCGTTTTGCTCAATGGCAGCTACCCTTCGATCTGGACAATGCCAAACCTGCTGCCCAAGCCTTTCAGGGTGATGTTTACACCGGTCTGAAAGCAGAGACATTCACTGAGAGTGACAACCGTTTTGCTCAAGACCACCTGCGCATCCTTTCAGGACTTTACGGTCTGTTGCGCCCGCTGGACCTGATTCAGCCATATCGTCTGGAAATGGGTACTAAACTGCCTAATCCAGCAGGCAAGGATCTCTACGCGCACTGGAGACCTCAGCTAACGCAGGCACTCCAAGAAGCTATCCAGGCCAGTGGTTCACCCGCACTGGTTAACTTGGCATCCAATGAATACTTCAAGGCCATCGATGCGAAAGCCCTTGATGCGCGAGTGATTACACCAGTCTTCAAGGATGAAAAAAATGGCAGTTACAAGACCATCAGTTTTTACGCTAAAAAAGCGCGCGGGCTGATGGGGGCATGGATCATCCAGCAACGCCTAGACGATCCGGAAGGGCTCAAGGAATTCGACGTGGCAGGGTATCGTTATAACGCTGCCATGTCGGAAGCAAATACCTATGTCTTTACGCGTGACGAAACTAGCCGATAGTTCCTTGCCCGTAGAAAAACGTAATGGCTAGGAAAAGCGTGACGGGTTAGAAAAAGCGCAGTGGGCGAGCCGAACGTGGTTTCAAGAATTCCTGATGAACCTGCTTGAAGGTTGACGTATCGCAACGATGCAACCATTCATAGGCCACCATGTCGGCACTGACCGCAACGGCACCTGCCTGACAGGCCCGCTGGCGGGCCAGTTGGGCTTCTTCCATGCGGCGGCTGGCGGTGGCTTCCGTCAGCCAGTAGACCTCATAACCTGCAGCCAACAGGCCTAATCCTGTCTGCAACACGCAAATATGGGCTTCTGTACCACACAGAACGATCTGGGTCCGACCGGTTTCGCGCAGGGCGTCACCAAACTCGGTTTCCGCCATGATGCCGAAGTGGCACTTTTTCCATAACCGATAATCTTGCAAGGCGTTAAGTAAGCCAGTTGCCGTTCCGCCTAGTCTTTCAGGATATTGCTCGGTCACCCACATTGGCACTTCCAATGCTTCGGCAACTCCCCCCATCCAGGCGGCTTCTTCCACCGCCTGAGCGCCTCCATCGATGACTGGAATCAACCCCGCCTGCAAATCGACCATCAACATCAGGCTCTTTTCTCGGCTCAATAACATCCTGGCGTTCCTTTTAATCTTTTTCGGCGGCATCTCTCATATCTTGGCCCAATTCTTCGATGCTATCACCCGTTTCTTGCATTGCCTCATCAAACTGCTGCCCTGCCTTCTCTGCCGGCCCCGGCTCATCCTGACAAGCTGTTAGCCCAGCAGTCAGTATGCTAACCAACAGGATAAGAATCAGTTTATGCAATATTTTACTCATGTTTATCTCTTTCGCTTTTGAAGATAACTAGAGGTTATCACTTTTGTGAGTCAGGACCTTCTTGAATACAAGGCAAAAAAAATCCCCCGGGCGGGTAGCCTCGGGGGATTTTTTCGAATAGGTGCCTGACGATGACCTACTCTCGCATGGGGAGACCCCACACTACCATCGGCGCGGAACGGTTTCACGACTGAGTTCGGCAAGGGATCAGGTGGTTCCCGGACGCTATGGTCGTCAGGCAAAACTTTAATGTCTATCATGCTGATGGGCACGTCGCCTTGGCGGCGGGCCGATTGTCTGTTGTCCTGCGATCAGACCCCTTGGGTGTTATAGGGTCAAGCCTCACGGGCCATTAGTACACGTTAGCTCAACGCCTTGCAGCGCTTCCACACCGTGCCTATCAACCAGCTGGTCTCGCTGGGCCCTTCAGGAGGCTCAAGGCCTCGGGGACGTCTCATCTTGAAGGGGGCTTCCCGCTTAGATGCTTTCAGCGGTTATCCCGTCCGACCATAGCTACCCGGCAATGCCACTGGCGTGACAACCGGAACACCAGAGGGTCGTCCACTCCGGTCCTCTCGTACTAGGAGCAGCCCTTCTCAAACGTCCAACGCCCACGGCAGATAGGGACCGAACTGTCTCACGACGTTCTAAACCCAGCTCGCGTACCACTTTAAATGGCGAACAGCCATACCCTTGGGACCGACTTCAGCCCCAGGATGTGATGAGCCGACATCGAGGTGCCAAACACCGCCGTCGATGTGAACTCTTGGGCGGTATCAGCCTGTTATCCCCGGAGTACCTTTTATCCGTTGAGCGATGGCCCTTCCATACAGAACCACCGGATCACTAGAACCTGCTTTCGCACCTGCTCGACGTGTCTGTCTCGCAGTCAAGCACCCTTATGCTCTTGCACTCAATGCACGATGTCCGACCGTGCTGAGGGTACCTTCGTGCTCCTCCGTTACGCTTTGGGAGGAGACCGCCCCAGTCAAACTACCCACCACACACTGTCCTCGATCCCGATAAGGGACCTGAGTGAGAACGCCAATGATGCCAGGCTGGTATTTCAAGGTTGGCTCCCCCCGAACTGGCGTCCGGGGTTCCTAGCCTCCCAGCTATCCTACACAGGCAACATCAGCGTCCAGTGTGAAGCTATAGTAAAGGTTCACGGGGTCTTTCCGTCTAGCCGCGGGTACACCGCATCTTCACGGCGATTTCAATTTCACTGAGTCTCGGGTGGAGACAGCGTGGCCATCATTACGCCATTCGTGCAGGTCGGAACTTACCCGACAAGGAATTTCGCTACCTTAGGACCGTTATAGTTACGGCCGCCGTTTACCGGGGCTTCAATCAAGAGCTTCGCCCGAGGGCTAACACCATCATTTAACCTTCCGGCACCGGGCAGGCGTCACACCCTATACGTCCGCTTGCGCGTTGGCAGAGTGCTGTGTTTTTAATAAACAGTTGCAGCCACCTGGTATCTTCGACCGGTTCGGGCTCAGGGAGCAAGTCCCGTCACCCTACGCCGGCGTGCCTTCTCCCGAAGTTACGGCACCATTTTGCCTAGTTCCTTCACCCGAGTTCTCTCAAGCGCCTTGGGATTCTCTCCCTGACCACCTGTGTCGGTTTGGGGTACGGTCGCACATGATCTGAAGCTTAGAGGCTTTTCCTGGAAGCGTGGCATCAGTGACTTCCTGACCGTAGTCAGTTCATCTCGTGTCTCGGCGTTAAGGTCCCGGATTTGCCTAGGACCTCGGCCTACTCACTTTCACCAGGACAACCAACGCCTGGCCCACCTAGCCTTCTCCGTCCCCCCATCGCAATCATGTCCGGTACGGGAATATTGACCCGTTTTCCATCGACTACGCCTTTCGGCCTCGCCTTAGGGGCCGACTCACTCTGCTCCGATTAGCGTCGAACAGAAACCCTTGGTCTTCCGGCGAGGGCGTTTTTCACGCCCTTTATCGTTACTCATGTCAGCATTCGCACTCGTGATACCTCCAGCAGACTTCTCAATCCACCTTCATCGGCGTACACGACGCTCCTCTACCGCGCATTCCTAAGAACGCACCCGTAGCTTCGGTACCTGGTTTAGCCCCGTTACATCTTCCGCGCAGGCCGACTCGACTAGTGAGCTATTACGCTTTCTTTAAAGGGTGGCTGCTTCTAAGCCAACCTCCTAGCTGTCTGAGCCTTCCCACATCGTTTCCCACTTAACCAGGATTTGGGGACCTTAGCTGACGGTCTGGGTTGTTTCCCTTTTCACAACGGACGTTAGCACCCGCTGTGTGTCTCCCACGCTGCACTCACCGGTATTCGGAGTTTGCCTCGGGTTGGTAAGTCGGGATGACCCCCTAGCCGAAACAGTGCTCTACCCCCGGTGGTGATACATGAGGCGCTACCTAAATAGCTTTCGAGGAGAACCAGCTATCTCCGGGCTTGATTAGCCTTTCACTCCGATCCACAAGTCATCCAAATCTTTTTCAACAGATCCTGGTTCGGGCCTCCAGTTGATGTTACTCAACCTTCACCCTGCTCATGGATAGATCGCCCGGTTTCGGGTCTATTTCCAGCGACTAGCGCGCCCAGTTAAGACTCGGTTTCCCTACGGCTCCCCTATACGGTTAACCTCGCCACTGAAAATAAGTCGCTGACCCATTATACAAAAGGTACGCCGTCACCCAACAAGTGGGCTCCGACTGCTTGTACGCACACGGTTTCAGGATCTATTTCACTCCCCTCTCCGGGGTTCTTTTCGCCTTTCCCTCACGGTACTGGTTCACTATCGGTCAGCCAGGAGTATTTAGCCTTGGAGGATGGTCCCCCCATGTTCAGTCAAGGTTTCTCGTGCCCCGACCTACTCGATTTCACGTGATCAGATTTTCGACTACGGGGCTATCACCCGCTACGGCCAAGCTTCCCAGCTTGTTCGCCTAATCAGTCACACGCTTAAGGGCTGGTCCCCGTTCGCTCGCCGCTACTAGGGGAATCTCGGTTGATTTCTTTTCCTCAGGGTACTTAGATGTTTCAGTTCCCCTGGTTCGCCTCGTACACCTATGTATTCAGTGCACGATACTCATCTTGTGATGAGTGGGTTTCCCCATTCAGAAATGCCCGGGTCACAGGTTGTTTGCCACCTCGCCGAGCCTTATCGCAGGCTGCCACGTCTTTCATCGCCTCTGGCTGCCTAGGCATCCACCGTGTGCGCTTCATTGCTTGACCCTATAACCCGAAGGAGTCTGGGTCGCAATGACAACATGCAGAAGACTTGCGTCTTCTGCGTTCATCAGCATGATATACATTGTTAAAGAGCGACTGCTGATAAGCAGTGAAAAAGCATCTATCGCTAACCGCTTAGATGGTTGTTCACTGCTTACTCTCAGCGTCTTGATCAGGTAATTCATTGTGAGCGCTTGCCGCAAGGGCTGACGTGTCGTTTAAGGAGGTGATCCAGCCGCAGGTTCCCCTACGGCTACCTTGTTACGACTTCACCCCAGTCATGAACCACACCGTGGTGATCGCCCTCTTGCGTTAGGCTAACCACTTCTGGTGCAGTCCACTCCCATGGTGTGACGGGCGGTGTGTACAAGGCCCGGGAACGTATTCACCGTGACATTCTGATTCACGATTACTAGCGATTCCGACTTCACGGAGTCGAGTTGCAGACTCCGATCCGGACTGAGACCGGCTTTCTGGGATTCGCTGACTCTCGCGAGCTCGCAACCCTTTGTACCGGCCATTGTAGCACGTGTGTAGCCCTACCCGTAAGGGCCATGATGACTTGACGTCGTCCCCACCTTCCTCCGGTTTGTCACCGGCAGTCTCCTTAGAGTTCCCGGCATGACCCGCTGGCAAATAAGGACAAGGGTTGCGCTCGTTACGGGACTTAACCCAACATTTCACAACACGAGCTGACGACAGCCATGCAGCACCTGTCTCTGCGCTCCCGAAGGCACACCAGAATCTCTTCCGGCTTCGCAGGATGTCAAGGGTAGGTAAGGTTCTTCGCGTTGCATCGAATTAAACCACATGCTCCACCGCTTGTGCGGGCCCCCGTCAATTCATTTGAGTTTTAACCTTGCGGCCGTACTCCCCAGGCGGTCGACTTATCGCGTTAACTTCGCCACAAAGTGCTCAAGGCACCCAACGGCTGGTCGACATCGTTTACGGCGTGGACTACCAGGGTATCTAATCCTGTTTGCTACCCACGCTTTCGCACCTCAGCGTCAGTGTCAGTCCAGAAGGCCGCCTTCGCCACTGGTATTCCTCCCGATCTCTACGCATTTCACCGCTACACCGGGAATTCTACCTTCCTCTCCTGCACTCTAGCCTGACAGTTCCGGATGCAGTTCCCAGGTTGAGCCCAGGGCTTTCACAACCGGCTTATCACGCCGCCTACGCGCGCTTTACGCCCAGTAATTCCGATTAACGCTCGCACCCTCCGTATTACCGCGGCTGCTGGCACGGAGTTAGCCGGTGCTTCTTCTGCGAGTGATGTCTTTCCTGGCGGGTATTAACCGCCAGGCGTTCTTCCTCGCTGAAAGTGCTTTACAACCCGAAGGCCTTCTTCACACACGCGGCATGGCTGGATCAGGGTTGCCCCCATTGTCCAATATTCCCCACTGCTGCCTCCCGTAGGAGTTCGGGCCGTGTCTCAGTCCCGATGTGGCTGATCATCCTCTCAGACCAGCTACGGATCGTCGCCTTGGTGAGCCATTACCTCACCAACCAGCTAATCCGGCATAGGCTCATCCGATAGCGCAAGGCCAAAAGGCCCCTGCTTTCTCCCGTAGGACGTATGCGGTATTAGCCTGAGTTTCCCCAGGTTATCCCCCACTACCGGGTAGATTCCTATGCAGTACTCACCCGTCCGCCGCTCGTCAGCGCCCCGAAGGGCCTGTTACCGCTCGACTTGCATGTGTTAGGCCTGCCGCCAGCGTTCAATCTGAGCCATGATCAAACTCTTCAGTTTCAAATCATTGTGATCCTTGCCTGTCACTCGAAAGTCACAGAAGTGGATCAAACTTGGCTCAAGGTTCAAACGATTTCATTCAACACAGGTTCCGAAAAACCTTATTGCTTGAGTCGCTTGCCTTGATTTTCGGTGACATTGTCACCCTCATCGGCAAGCGCCCACATGAATTACCTGATCAATTGTTAAAGAGCATCTCGCGGTCGCTGTCCGGCTTGCGCCTCATCAGCACCCGGCGAGGAAGACGTATTCTACGCCGTTAACCGAGAATGTCAAGGACCGATTGAACTGAAGGCGATCATTTCATCTCCTTCCTTCGGCGAGCCAGGCTTTGAAAAAAAGCGCTAACCCCTTGACACTGCTTGCTTTTCAGCAAGCTCCACCGCTGGAAACGCCTGGCGTTCCCGGCAGCGGATGCGTACTCTACCCCCTGGCCGGGACACTGGCAAGCCTTCCGTGTAAAAAACTTCAGTTTCTAGCTTTTTGCCTTGCGCATTATTGCCAATATTGGCCCCGAAATTACGTAAGCACTGAAAAGCAGAAGCAGCATGACGGAAGGTTCGATAGAAATCACAACGAAGCCAATCACTACTGCCAATAGCACCACAAAGGGCACTGGCCCTTTGAGATCGACATCCTTGAAGCTGTAATAACGGATGTTGCTCACCATCAGGACAGCTGCTGCGGCCACAACAAACAGCATCAACAGCTTGAAACCCAGTGCATCGGCATCGAAATGGTAAAACGTCCAGACACAAGCAGCTATCAAGGCCGCAGCAGAAGGGCTGGGCAAGCCAATGAACCAGCGCTTGTCTGTACTGCCGACTTGAACATTGAAACGTGCCAGGCGCAGCGCCGCGCAGGCAACATATAAGAAGGCCACGACCCAACCCGTCTTACCGATATCCTGCAGTATCCAGGTAAATGCCACCAGCGCAGGCGCCACCCCAAAAGAAAGCATATCCGATAGGCTGTCATATTCCGCACCGAAGGCACTTTGGGTATTGGTCATGCGAGCGACTCGGCCATCCAGCCCATCCAGCACCATCGCGATGAAGATAGCCACGGCGGCAGCGGCAAAATCACCATTGATACCAGCCACCACAGCAAAAAAACCCGAGAAAAGTGCGGAGGTAGTGAAGAGGTTAGGTAGTAAATAGATACCCTTGCGACGCACCTTCTTCCCGTCCTCGACAGATTCTTCGACAACCTCTGTCTCGCGTAGAAAAGCTGCTGTCAGGTCTTCATTACCCACCGCGTCCTGCTTCTCTGTATCGCGATCAGCGCCGGGGTCTTGTTCCGTATTACGAGGTTCCTGAGTCATACGTGTCGTCCATTTAAAATGAGCTCACCATAGCAGTGATGGATTTCATTCTACACGGTGAGATTGATGCAGGAAGTACACGCCTGAACAAACGCAACAAGGGCGCGATAATTCGCGCCCTTGTCCGCCACTAGCTCAGATTGCTGGAAATCAGTTCTTGGATTTGTCTACCAACTGATTCGCGGCAATCCACGGCATCATACCGCGAAGCTTGGCACCGACCTGCTCGATGTCATGCTCTGCATTGAGACGACGGCGAGCGGTCATCGAAGGATAGTTGCTGTTACCTTCATTGATGAACATTTTTGCATATTCACCGGTCTGGATGCGCTTGAGTGCATTGCGCATCGCAGCGCGTGACTGGTCGTTAATGATCTCGGGGCCGGTCACGTACTCGCCATATTCCGCATTATTGGAGATGGAGTAGTTCATGTTGGCAATGCCGCCCTCGTACATCAGGTCGACGATCAGTTTGAGTTCGTGGAGACACTCGAAGTAAGCCATTTCGGGCGCATAACCTGCTTCAGTCAGCGTTTCGAAACCGGCCTTGACCAGTTCCACCGCGCCGCCACACAGCACGGCTTGCTCACCGAACAGATCCGTTTCGGTTTCGTCTTTAAAAGTTGTCTCGATGATACCGCTACGCCCCCCACCCACGCCGGCAGCGTAAGACAGCGAAAGCTCCTTGGCCTTACCGGAAGCATCTTGATGGATAGCGATAAGGTCAGGGATACCGCCGCCCTTGACGAACTCGGAACGCACGGTATGGCCCGGCGCTTTGGGTGCAATCATGATGACGTCGAGATCTTTACGCGGCTCGATCTGGTTATAGTGAATATTGAAACCGTGGGCAAAAGCCAAGGTAGCGCCTTCTTTCAGATTCGGCTCGATTTCTTGCTCGTAAATCGCTTTTTGATTTTCATCCGGTGCAAGCATCATCACTACATCAGCGGTTTTGCAGGCCTCAGGCACAGTGGCCACCTTGAGACCCGCCGCCTCAGCCTTGGCTGCGGAAGAAGAGCCCTTGCGCAGAGCAACCGTCACGTCAACGCCGGATTCCTTCAGGTTATTGGCATGGGCATGCCCCTGAGAGCCGTAACCGACGATGGTGACTTTCTTGGCTTGGATCAACGAAAGGTCGCAATCTTTATCGTAAAAAACGCGCATGATGTGCTCCGGAAAGGTGGTTGGATACTAGGCGTAACGCCGCTGAGCCCAACTCTACGCCAGCCAGATTATTGCGTAAAACGCTATATTTGAAACGTTGTATTGCATAATATGCAATGCATAACCTCAACGTGGATTTCCATGGACTTTCGCCAGCTCAAGCACTTCCTGACACTGACTGAAACACTGCATTTCGGCCGCGCCAGCGAGCTATGCCATGTCAGCCCTTCGACCTTGAGTCGCTCAATCCGGCAATTGGAAGAAGCGCTCGACGCCCCCCTTTTTGAACGCGACAACCGGCATGTAGCCTTGACTCGCCAAGGGCTGATTCTGCAACGCTACGCCCGTGACACACTCGAGCAATGGGAGGCACTACGTCATACCTTGGCCGCCGAGGCGACACAGCTCACTGGCGAGATCAGCATTTATTGCTCGGTGACCGCCAGCTACAGTTTTCTTTACGAATTGCTCAGTGCCTTTCGCAGCCGCCACCCCGGCATTGAATTGAAACTTCACACCGGCGACCCGGCAGATTCCATGGCACGAGTATTGGCAGGAGACGACGATATGGCGATTACGCCACGACCGCGCGTGCTTCCGCCATCCCTGGCTTTCAAGTCCTTGACTCGCTCACCCTTGGTGTTTATCGCCCCTTTCACGAAGACCGGGGCGGCTATGAACTGGGTACCTGATACACCGGAAAGTCCCACGCCGACTCAATGGCAAGATGTACCCATGATTCTTTCCGAGGCCGGCCTTTCGCGGGACTATGCCGATACCTGGTTCAAGGCGCTAGGTATCACTCCCCGCATTTATGCCCAGGTTGCCGGTCACGAAGCCATCGTCAGCATGGTCGGGCTGGGTTTCGGCATAGGTGTGGTTCCCAAAATTGTGCTGGATAACAGCCCCCTTGCCGAGCGAGTACGCATATTGGCAGTCAAGCCCGAACTACCTCACTACGATGTGGGGCTATGCGTGTTAAACCGGCGTTTAAAAAGCCCCCTGACCCAGGCGTTGTGGGATGAAGTCAACGAACGAACATGAAAAAGCCGCCCCGAAGGCGGCTAATCAATACAAGGCTTGCAGAACGCAGATGGATACCAACTGCTTACGGCAAGCTTTTTTATAACAAGCGTTAAAGTGACAGCACCTTGTCGCCGCGGGCGATGCCCGACACCCCGGTACGCGCCACTTCCAATATTCCCACCGGACCCATTGCCTGCAAGAACGCATCCAGCTTGGTGGCGTCGCCGGTGATCTGAACCGTATAAAGGCTAGGCGTGACATCGACGATCTGCGCCCGGAAAATATCCACCGTGCGCTTCACTTCATCGCGTGCCGCACCTAGCGCCTTCACTTTCACCAACATCAGTTCGCGCTCGATATGATTGCCTTCGGTGAGATCCACCAATTTGATCACATCGATCAACTTGTTGAGATGCTTGGTGATCTGCTCGATCACCCGATCATCACCCACGGTGGTAACCGTCAAGCGCGACAATGACGGATCTTCCGTCGCGGCCACGTTCAAGGTTTCAATGTTGAAATTACGCTGGGAAAACAACCCCACCACGCGGGACAGGGCGCCGGGTTCGTTTTCCATCAGAATCGAGATGATATGACGCATCAGGTTCGCTCCGTCTTGGAAAGCAGCATGTCGCGCATGGAGCCCAAAGGCACCTGCATCGGATAAACGTGCTCGTGCGGATCTACCTTCACGTCCAGAAACACCAACTCATGCTTATCGGCAAAGGCGCGTTCAAGCGCCGGCTCAAGCTCATCCAGCGTATTCACCGTGATGGCGGTAAAGCCATAGGCTTCGATCAACTTGTGAAAGTCCGGCAATGATTCCATGTAGGAATGCGCATGACGGGACTTATAGTTGAGATCCTGCCACTGGCGCACCATCCCCAGCGAGGCATTGTTGAGATTGACGATTTTCACCCCGATGGCGTACTGCTTACAGGTGGAAAGCTCCTGCATCATCATCTGGAAACTACCTTCCCCCGTCACGCAGACGACGTGATCGTCAGGGTAGCTCTGCTTGATACCCATGGCGGCGGGGAAACCGAACCCCATGGTACCCAAGCCTCCCGAGGTGATCAGACGATTGGGTTTATCGAACTTATAGTACTGGGCAGCGAACATCTGATGCTGACCAACGTCCGTGGTCACGAACGCTTCACCCTGCGTGACACGGCATAACGCTTCGACCACTTCCTGGGATTTCAACACACCGCCGTCAGAAGGCTCGTAAAGCTTGCCCATACGTTCTGCGCGCCAGCCATCGATCTGCTGCCACCACTGAGCCAAGGCATCGGGGTTAGCGATGTCTTGCCCCTGAACCAGACTGATCATTTCATTGATCACGCTGGCCGCCGGACCGACGATAGGTACATCCGCGCGTATCGTCTTGGAGATCGAGCTGGGGTCGATATCCACATGAATGATCTTGGCCGTAGGACAGAACTTGGAGGTATTGTTGGTCACACGGTCATCAAAGCGCGCCCCGATGGCAATCACCAGATCAGCATGGTGCATGGCCATGTTCGACTCATAGGAGCCGTGCATTCCCAGCCAGCCCAGACACTGACGGTCACTTTGCGGGTAAGCGCCGATTCCCATCAAGGTGGTGGTGATCGGGTAATCAAGGCGCTGGACCAGATCGGTCAACCCTTCGCAGGCCTTGCCGAGCACCACGCCGCCTCCGGTGTAGAACACCGGCCGTTTGGCCTTAAGCATCATGTCGACCGCTTTCTTGATCTGGCCAGTATGGCCACGCGTTACCGGGTTATACGAGCGCATCTTGACCTTTTTCGGGTAGATGTACTCGTAGCGCTCGGTAGGAGCGGTCATGTCCTTGGGAATATCCACCACCACCGGGCCGGGACGCCCTGTGGCTGCCAGATAGAACGCCTTTTTCAATACGTCAGGAATTTCCGACGGGTGCCGAATTGAAAAACTGTGTTTCACGATCGGTCGGGTCACGCCGACAATATCGGTTTCCTGAAAGGCGTCGTCACCGATCAGGTGGCTCATCACCTGGCCGCAAAGCACCACCATGGGAATCGAGTCCATGTAGGCAGTGGCAATGCCGGTCACCGCATTGGTGGCACCAGGACCTGATGTCACCAGCACGACACCGGGCTTGCCCGAAGCGCGGGCATAGCCGTCGGCGGCATGCGTGGCGGCCTGTTCGTGACGCACCAGAATATGCTTCACCTTGTCTTGGCGGAACAGCGCATCATAAATATGCAGCGCGGCTCCACCGGGATATCCATAAATGTACTCAACGCCCTCATCTTGCAAGAAGCGGGCGATCATGTCTGCGCCGGAAAGCAGTTCCACTGTGTTTCTCCCCTGGAGGTCTCGAGTGCGATCCGTATTCACTGAAGGAACACGGGGTCGAGTGCGGCGGTATGCCACTGCCGGCCGTGCCGGCACCTGATGCCAAACCCTGGCAGTTTTCGGCCCGGTTGGGGCCTGCACTCTCATCACGGCGGATTGCCGCGTCGGGGCGTTGGCCAGGTTGGGCGGTTGACCCAAACCCGGAAGTCCTTCGGCGGGTAAAGGCCACTTGGCCTACCCTTCGCGCGGGAGTTGGGGGTTGCCCTTCGATCCGCGCCCGCAATCAGGAAGCGTCAAGATTCCATTAGCGCTGTCAGCATGTCAACCGTCAAGCGCCCAAGCTCACCCATCATCTAGCAAGAAAGGCATATAAAAAGCACCGCCAGGCTTAAGCCGGGCGGGGCAGAAATTCAACAAAGCACCTACCAAGAGGTCAGCTGCCGAAAATAAGTTTACCTTCTTCAGCGGAAATACGAATGGTCTCGCCCGGGGCAAACTTGCCTGCCAACAGATCCTGCGCCAGCGGGTTTTCGATACGGCTCTGAATCGCCCGCTTGAGCGGCCGCGCCCCGAATACCGGGTCAAAGCCTATTACCGCGAGTTGCGCCATTGCATCGTCACTGACTTCGAGTTTGAGGTCATGTTCGGCCAGACGTGCCTTCAAGCGTTCAAGCTGAATACCGGCAATGGCCTGAATCTGCTCCTGACCCAGGGCATGAAAGACCACGACCTCATCGATGCGGTTGATAAGTTCGGGGCGGAAGTGATCGCCCACCACCGCCATGACCATGTCCTTCATCTGCTGATAGTCGGTCTCTTCGCCACCCATGCGCTGGATGATGTCCGAGCCCATGTTGGAGGTCATTACGATCACGGTGTTGCGAAAGTCCACCGTGCGCCCCTGACCATCGGTCAGGCGACCGTCTTCGAGCACCTGCAGCAAGATGTTGAACACATCCGGATGGGCCTTTTCGACCTCATCGAGCAGCAACACCGAATACGGCTTACGCCGCACGGCTTCGGTGAGGTAACCACCCTCCTCGTAACCGACATAGCCGGGAGGCGCGCCGATCAGCCGTGCCACGGAATGCTTCTCCATGAACTCGGACATGTCGATACGCACCATGGCTTCTTCGGTGTCGAACAGGAAGTTGGCCAGCGACTTGCAAAGCTCGGTCTTGCCCACGCCGGTGGGGCCCAGGAACAGGAACGAGCCGTTGGGGCGATTGGGGTCAGAAAGACCAGCACGCGAACGACGCACGGCATTGGATACCGCTTCCACCGCCTCTTCCTGGCCGATAACCCGCTGATGCAGCGCCTCTTCCATGCGCAGCAACTTGTCGCGCTCACCTTCGAGCATCTTGGTCACGGGGATCCCGGTCCAGCGCGAGACCACTTCGGCAATTTCTTCCTCGGTGACGTTGGAACGCAGCAGCTGATGGCTAGCGGTATCCGCCGCGGTATCGTTGCTTTCGGCTATTTTCTTTTCAAGCTCTGGAATCTTGCCGTACTGAAGCTCCGACATACGCCCCAGATCGCTCTGGCGGCGGGCCTGCTCCAGGTCAGTACGCGCCTGTTCAAGCTCGGCCTTGTACTGAGCCGCCCCTTGGATACTGGCTTTCTCCGCCTTCCAGATTTCATCGAGGTCGGCGTATTCGCGCTCCAGGTCATGTATTTGGTTTTCCAGACCCTCCAAGCGCTTTTTCGTCGCCTCATCGGTCTCTTTTTTCAGCGCCTCACGCTCCATCTTCAGCTGAATCAAGCGGCGATCAAGGCGATCCATTTCCTCAGGCTTGGAATCCAACTCCATACGGATACGCGATGCCGCCTCATCGATCAAATCGATAGCCTTATCGGGCAACTGGCGGTCGGTGATATAGCGCGTGGAAAGCTTGGCCGCGGCAATAATCGCCGAGTCGGTAATGTCTACGCCATGATGGACTTCATAACGTTCTTTCAAGCCACGCAGGATCGCCACGGTATCTTCTTCGGTAGGTTCATCCACCAATACCTTCTGGAAACGCCGTTCCAGGGCAGCGTCTTTTTCGATGTACTTGCGATATTCATCCAGGGTGGTGGCGCCCACGCAGTGAAGTTCACCGCGAGCCAAGGCGGGCTTGAGCATATTGCCCGCATCCATGGCGCCTTCAGCCTTGCCGGCCCCGACCATGGTGTGCAACTCATCGATGAACAGGATCACGCGCCCTTCTTCCTGTGAAAGCTCCTTGAGTACGGCTTTCAAGCGCTCCTCGAACTCACCGCGAAACTTGGCGCCCGCCAGCAACGACCCCATGTCCAGCGACAGCACGCGCTTGCTTTTCAAGCCCTCCGGCACCTCACCGTTGACGATACGCTGGGCGAGCCCCTCGACGATGGCGGTTTTACCCACACCCGGCTCCCCGATCAACACCGGGTTGTTCTTGGTGCGCCGCTGAAGCACTTGAATGGTGCGACGAATTTCATCATCGCGGCCGATGACCGGATCAAGCTTGCCATCCAGGGCACGCTGATTGAGATCCAGTGTGTACTTGTTGAGCGCTTCGCGCTGCTCTTCGGCATTGGGGTCATCGACTGTTTCTCCTCCACGCAGGCTGTCGACGGCGGCTTCCAACCCTTTGCGGTTGACCCCGGCGTGAGTCAATAGCTTGCTCACCGGATGGCTCATCTCCAGTGCAGCTAACAGCACCAGCTCGCTGGCGATAAATTGATCGCCACGTTTCTGGGCTTCCCGATCGGTGAGATTGAACAGTTTGAGCAGATCGCGCGAGGGCTGAACATCGCCGGTGAATTCGCTGACCTTGGGCAGATCATCGAGATGCGCCACCAACCCATCGCGCAGCTGGCTAGCGTTGCCACCGGCTTTTTGAATCAGCGCCTTGATCCCGGTATCTCGCTCATCCAGCAGGGCCAACAGCAAGTGGCCGGGCTCAAGCTGATTATGTCCGTGGCCGACGGCCAAAGACTGCGCCTCAGCAATGGCGTTTTGTAATTTGGCAGTGAACTTGTCGAATCGCATCTACTTCCTCCCTGGATGGCGATGCGTTCGGACGCACCGCTTGACCCGAAACATAGGCTAAAAAAACACTCTTGAAAAACCGTCATTAACTGACTCAAGACTTGACAATATAGATGGCATCAGCCTGGGCATGTTTCAAGGGGAGAAAGCGATATTGAAGCAGTTATTCCATGCATCTAGGAGGGTCAACCCAGCCAGATCACACTGGCCATCCGCCCGGTAATCCCTTCATCGCAACGATAGGAGTAAAAGCGTGGCTCGCAGGCCGTACAGAAGTGCCCGCCACTGATCTGGGTGACGCCCAGCGCTTCCAGGCGCAGGCGCGCCAGGCGATAAAGATCCGCCATGTGATGACTCAAGCGATAAGGGCTATGGTCAAATGCCTCCTCCGCGTCAGGATGCACCGCAACAAAGGCATTATGCACTTCCGGGCCGACTTCGAACTGGGCATTGGAGATCGCCGGGCCCAGCCACACCAGGATATCCTCTGCCGCCACACCCAACGCCGCCACCGTGGCTTCCAGCACACCGCCGGCAAGCCCCCGCCAGCCGGCGTGCGCCACGGCTACCCGAGTACCGTTTCGGTCACAGAAAAATACCGGCAGACAATCTGCGGTCAACACCACGCAAGCGTAGTCCTGCGTGGTGGCTACCGCCGCATCGGCTTCGGGACAATCCGCCTCATAACGCTGCTGAATGCGCGCCCCATGGGTCTGGTTGAGCCAGAGTAAAGGCCGCTCATCACCGATCACCTTGTGCAGCAAACGGCGGCAAAGCGCCACATGCGCCGGGTTGTCGCCGACATGCTGGGCCGGATTGAAAGCAGCAAAGTCACCTTGGCTGGGGCCGGTCTCGCGGGTAGTGACAAAAGCACGCACATTGGCCGGTGCCGGCCAGTCGGGCTTAATCAGTGTCGGGTGCAGTTCTATGGCATCACTCATCGCATCGTCTCGCTGTCTTCACGCAAGTAGTCCAGCAGCAACAACAGATCGTCTGGCAACGGCGCAAGAAAGCTGACGTCATTACCACTTTCAGGATGCACAAAAGCGAGCTTGCGAGCATGCAATGCCTGACGCGGGAATTCACGCAGAATTTCCTTGAGCGGCAATGCAGCGCCCGGTGGCAGCTTTGCCCGGCCGCCGTAGACAGGGTCGCCAATCAGAGGATAGCGCTGATGCGCCATATGCACACGAATTTGGTGAGTGCGCCCGGTCTCCAGCTTGCAACGCACATGGGTATGGGCACGAAAACGCTCCACTACCCGGTAATGGGTCACCGCAGGCTTTCCCGAGGCATTGACCGCCTGGCGCTTGCGATCCTTGGGATGTCGGCCAATCGGTGCGTCCACCTTGCCACCCGCCACCGGTGTACCGATGATCACGGCATCGTAATGGCGTGACATGGTGCGTGCCTGGAGCTGTTCGACCAGCGCCGTCTGTGCCGTGAGTGTCTTGGCCACTACCATCAGCCCGGTCGTATCCTTGTCCAGACGATGCACGATGCCCGCCCGCGGAATCTGTGCCAGCGTCGGACAATGGTGCAACAGCGCATTGAGCAGTGTGCCGCTGGCATTACCTGCGGCGGGGTGCACCACCAACCCCGCGGGCTTGTCGATGACGATGACATGTTCATCTTCGAACACGATGGCAAGCGGAATGTCTTCCGCTTCGAAGCGCATATCGTCTTCCAAGGTGGCGTGCAAAGCCAGGTACTCGCCACCGTGCAGTTTGTCCTTGGGCTTGGCCTGCAGACCGTCGACGCTTAGCTCGCCCGTCTTGATCCAGCCTTTCAAGCGTTCCCGCGAGTGGCCGTCGAACAACTCCACCGCCACCTGATCGAGCCGCGACCCTGCCAGTGTGTCGGGTACGCGGTATTTGGCTTCAAGAATCCGAGGCATGCGGGTTGATCCCCTTGATGACGACATGATTCACGAAGACCGGAAGGCCTGCGTTTTATGTCGAGGTGATTTATAGTGGGCGAATTGCCACTGATTCTATCACGGCCGCTTTGGCTTTTTGCCGATGACGGCTGGTTTGACATGAGGACTACCATGCGCGTTTCTTCCGCTGCCACCCGTGTTGCCGCCCTGACGCTGGCTATTGCCTTGCTGGCCGGGTGCGCCAGCAACGATACCAACAATGCCGACGACGATGAATATGCCAACGTTGCCGAACGTGAGCTCTACGAACAAGCTCGCTCAGCGCTGGATAGCGGACGCTATGCTACTGCGACTGAAAAGCTTGAGGCGCTGGATACACGCTATCCCTTCGGTGTGCATGCCGAACAGGCCCAGTTGGAGCTGATCTACGCCTATTATGAAAATGGTGAATGGGAAGCCGCCCGCGCAGCCGCCAGCCGCTTCATTCGTCTGCACCCGGACCATTCCCAGGTGGATTATGCCTATTACCTGCGTGGCCTGGCGGCTTGGCAGGCAGGACGCTTCAGCCTTGAGCGCCTACGCTTGATCGACATTTCCAAACGTGACCTCGGCGCATCCCGGGATGCCTACCAGGATTTTCGCGAGCTGATTCAGCGTTATCCGCAAAGCGAATACGTGGCCGATGCCCGACAGCGTATTGTCTATCTGCGCGATATCCTGGCCCGCCATGAACTGCATGTGGCCGATTACTACCTGCGCAAGGGGGCTTACCTGGCCGCGGTGGAACGCGGGCGTTGGGTGGTGGAAAACTACCCCGAATCCAATGCCACCCGTGATGCCCTGGCGACCATGGTGGAAGGCTATCTGGGTCTGGAAATGCGCGACCGCGCTAAAGAGACCTTAGCGGTTCTGATCGAAAACGCTCCTGACCATGACCAACTCGATGGCCGGCGCTTCCAGCCGAAGTATCTCAGCATGCGCACCCCCTTGAATTAAGCTTGTCCAAGCATTTTTCAAACTGCCTTGTGCAGGGCACTTTTTCTCAAACCACGCCGAAGCGTGGTTTTTTTTTGCGGCCCAGAAGGCATTTGCCAAAGTGGTTGCTAGTCGCCTGGCTGCCACCCATTGACGATGGGATAGCGACGGTCACGGCCGAAGCCACGCGGGGTAACCCTCACCCCAACCGGAGCCTGGCGACGCTTGTATTCGCTACGGTCCACCAGCTTGACCACCTGATAGACATCTTCTTCCTTGTAGCCTGCATCAATGATCGCCTCGGCGCTCATGTCGCCTTCGATATATCGCATCAGAATCGCATCGAGCACGTCGTAACCCGGCAGTGAATCGCTATCCTGCTGGTCCGGCGCCAGCTCGGCACTCGGCGGGCGTTCGATGACGCGCTCGGGAATCGCTAAAGATTGCGTATTACGCCAGCGAGCCAACCGATACACCCAACTCTTATAGACATCCTTGAGAGCGTTGTAACCCCCCACCATATCGCCATAGAGCGTCGCGTAGCCGACCGCCATCTCACTCTTGTTGCCGGTCGTCAGCACCATCAGGCCTTTCTTGTTGGAAATTGCCATCAGTACCACGCCGCGACAACGTGACTGAAGATTCTCCTCAGTGGTGTCTCGCTCGGTACCGGCAAAGCTTTCCGCCAGCGTCGCCATGAAAGCATCGACCATCGGCTCGATCGGCATGATCTCGTAATGTACCCCCAGCAACTCAGCCTGTTGCGCGGCATCGGCTTTCGAGATGTCAGCCGTATAATGATAGGGCATCATCACCGCCTGCACCCGCTGCGGCCCCAGGGCGTCCACCGCAATCGCCAGAGAAAGCGCCGAATCGATGCCCCCGGAAAGCCCCAGCACCACGCCCTTGAAACCACTTTTATTGACGTAGTCGCGTACCCCGGTGACCAATGCGCAGTAAAGCGTTTCTTCAGCGTCCACCTCGGGTTCGATCTCACCCGACTGCGGTATCCAGCCACCCTCGTTCTGCACGAACTGGACCGGCATCAACCCCGCCTGCCAGCAAGGCGCCAACACTTGCAGCTGGCCGAAGCCGTCCATACAGCTGGAACCGCCGTCGAAGACCAGCTCGTCCTGGCCGCCGATGGTATTGACGTAGACAATCGGCCGTTGAACGTCCTGAGCATGCTGTTCCAGCAAGCGCCGCCGTTCGTTAGGTTTATCATGATGAAAAGGCGAAGCATTCAAACTAACCAGGATATCGGCTCCGGCGTCGCACGCCGCTTGCACTGGTCCTCCATCCCATAGATCTTCACAGATCAGAATGCCCAGCGATGCCCCCTTGTGCTCGAATACCAGCGGCGTCGTTCCGGGCAGGAAATAACGCTGCTCATCGAACACCTCATAATTGGGCAGTGCCTGCTTGGCGTATTCGGCTTGCCATTGGCCATCATGCAGCAGTCCCGCCAGATTATAGCGTTTGCCTTCACGCACTCCGGGGTAACCGATGATTACCAGTACGTCACGCGCCATCTTTTCCGCCATGTGCGCACGGGCATGGCGCAAGCGCGCCTCCATCGAAGGCCGCAGCAACAGGTCCTCCGGGGGATAGCCCGAAAGAAAAAGTTCAGGAAATACCACAATATCAGCGCCGTGCTCAATCCGGGCTTCGCGTACCGCCTCGATGGCCCGGTCCGCATTACCGGGAATATCCCCTACCAGGGGATCGAGTTGCGCCATTACCAGCGTTAAATCTTGCATGGGCGTAGAAATCTCTTGAGAATTCAGGTCATCATGCATTGTCACGCAAGGGCCGCCGCCTGGCAAAGGCCTGAGTGAGCAATTTATTCCCAACCTGGGAGTTATAAAAGGATGAACCTATTGATCATTCGTTTGATTATTTTTGCTGTGCTGTTCTTTGCCGGTTTGAAGTTATACGGCATGTATCGCCAATGGAAACTCGATCGGGAGGCCTTGCTGGAAAAGGAAGACCGCCACGAAGGTGGCCAGATGGTGCGCTGTCGTTGGTGCGAGGTGCATGTTCCCGAAGATGAAGCCCTTCGCGAACAGGGCCAGTGGTTCTGCTCCAGCGCTCATCGTGACCGCTACCTTCAGGAACAGACCCAGAACGAAGACAACCAGAAAGAAGACAAACAGAATTGAGGTTAAGCGCTTTCCGGCTTGTCGGCCAAGCGTGCATGCGTAAGCTGATACGGCGCAGGGTCGACAAGCGGCTCACGCCCGAGCAACTGATCCACCAGCAAATGGGTGGCCGCAGGCGCCAATACCAGGCCATTGCGATAATGCCCGGCATTGACATGCAGGTTTTCCCACCCCGGCACAGCACCAATGAACGGCAGGTTGTCGGGTGAGCCCGGCCGCAAGCCTGCCCATTGATGCGCCACCTTGCATTGGGCAAGTTCGGGCACGATAGCTTCAGCACTTTGGCGTAACGCTATCAGGGCAGCGTCATCGGTGCTTTTATCAAAGCCGGTTTCCTCCAGGGTCGAGCCGGCAAGCAGCAACCCACCGGCCCGCGGAATCACGTAACGCCCATCCTTGAGTATCACGCGGTTCACCAAACCCGGTGGTGTCTGATAGGCAATCATCTGCCCTTTCACCGGGCGCACCGGCACTGTCACCTCAAGCTCTGCCAATAAAGAAGCCGCCCAAGCCCCGCCACAGACCACCACTTGGCCGCCCTGAATCACGCTTTGAGGCGTTACCACCCCGGTAATGCGGGTGCCCTGTCGCTGAAACCCCTGTACCGCGCACTGCTCATGCAGGCTGACCTGCTGCATGACGGCCAGGCGCGCGCGCAAGGCCTGTACCAAGCGGGGGTTACGTACGCTACCCAGGGTCGGCATCCAAAGTGCTTGCTCAATTCCCGGGGCGACATGGGGCTCCTTGGCATACAGGAAGTCGCCATTCACCCGTTCCAGTGGCTTGCCCATCTCGCGAGCCCAGGACAGTGCTTCCTGCTCATCCTTTACGCTCAGGTACAAAAGCCCCTTCTGACGGTATTCGGGGTCGATTCCGGTTTCTTCCAGAAGCCGCAGGGAAAGCGAAGGATAGGCCCCTTCCGACCAACGTGACAGACGAGAAATCGGCCCGGAATAACGCCACGGATACAGCGGTGAGACGATACCTCCCCCGGCCCAGGAGGCCTCTTGCCCACAAGTCCCTCGTTCCACCAGAGTGACAGAGTGGCCGGCATCGGCCAGCTGTAATGTGGTCAGCATTCCGATAACGCCACCACCAATAATCAGGAAATCTCTCACACTATTATCCGCTTTGGCTTACAGAAAAAGAGGGGTTACAAGCTAAGGTCAATAAGACTATTCACCCCCGGCCGTGCCTTGAGAGACGAGCATAACCACCGCGAAGGCCAGGTCAAGTTTCCGGGAGTTACTCATGTTCGCCAAAACAGACCCACAGAACTATAACCATCCTCAATGTGGTCTGAGCTTGATTGAACTTCTCGTCGCCCTGTCATTGGCTGCCATTATAGCGACCTGGGGCATTCCCAGCTTTCAAGCATTGGGAGAACGAACGGCACTCAGCAGCGAGGTGATGCGAATCAAGAGGGCGCTTACACTGGCGCGCAACACAGCGATTACACGCCAGAGCAAGATTACTCTTTGCCCGGCGAATGCAGGCGGCGATGCCTGTGAAAACAACTGGAGCGGCCCCTTGATGATCATTGACGACCCGAGCGGAAGCGATGGGTTCAGCGCTGACACGATCTTGCGCACGCTCCCGGCCACCCCCCATGTCACTGTCACCTACAATCGCGAATGGAAGCGTATGCGTTATGACATTCTAGGCCATGCCAGTGGCTACAATGGTCGCTTTACGGTATGCCCCGCCCAAGGTAATGGCAGCGAGGTGATCCTCAGCCAGCTTGGCCGCGTGAGGGTAAAGGCGGACATTCCCTGCCCGCCTTGAGCCCTGTTTGCTGGGTATTCAGAACGATTCAGCGACGACTCATAAGTCATCCAGATAGCGTTCGGCATCCAGCGCCGCCATGCAGCCGCTACCGGCGGAAGTAATCGCTTGGCGATACACATGATCCATCACGTCACCACAGGCAAACACACCCGGCACGGTGGTGGCCGTGGCATTGCCTTCCAACCCGGAGTGCACCTTGATGTAGCCTCCCGTCATCTCCAATTGGTCATTGAAAATGGCGGTGTTCGGGCTATGGCCGATCGCGATGAACAGGCCCGGAGCGTTGACTTCCTTGAGGCTTCCATCACGCGTCGATTTCAAACGCACCCCGGTCACACCGGTGTTGTCGCCCAGCACTTCATCCACCTGCTGAAACCACTCCAAGACAATCTTGCCGGCCTCGACCTTTTCCATCAGCTTGTCTTGCAGGATTTTCTCTGCACGAAGCGTGTCGCGGCGATGCACCAGGGTAACTTTCGAGGCGATATTGGCCAGATATAACGCTTCTTCCACTGCGGTATTGCCGCCGCCCACTACCACCACTTCTTGATTGCGATAGAAAAACCCGTCACAGGTGGCACAAGCCGATACGCCCTGCCCCATGAACTGCTGTTCGCTTTCCAGACCCAGGTAGCGAGCGCTGGCACCGGTGGCAATGATCAAGGCATCACAGGTGTAAGCACCGCTATCGCCTTTCAAGGTGAACGGTTTTTCGCTGAGATCGACCGCATTGATATGGTCGAACAGCACCTCGGTCTCGAAGCGTTCGGCATGCTGTTTCATGCGCTCCATCAATTCCGGCCCTTGCACGCCCTGGGCGTCTCCCGGCCAGTTATCCACATCGGTCGTCGTGGTCAACTGTCCACCGGCCTGAATACCGGTAATCAACAGCGGCTTGAGGTTCGCCCTGGCAGCATAAACGGCTGCGGTATAACCAGCCGGGCCGGAACCCAGAATAATCAAACGTTCATGACGTGCTTCTTGCATGCTCTATCCTCGTAACGTTAACGCAGTCAGTAGCAAGACCCTGCGATGGCAAAGGGAAATCTGAGGGCAGTCTGCCTGAAATGGTGCCAAGCGCAACCCAAGGCAAGAGGAAACCCCTCGCGCTGGGCTTTCCTCTTGAAACCCACACTTAACACGCCCATGTGTTATTGATAGGTTGAGCCATAATGAAAGCAACATCGAACTGGTAAAGCCAAGAAGGAGAACTGCATGAGCAAGATACCCGATACCCTGCATACGCTTGATGCAGGTGGCACTACCTATCATTACTACAGTCTTCCTCAAGCGGCCGAGACACTGGGTAATATCGACCGCCTGCCCAAGACCCTCAAGATCCTGCTGGAAAATCAACTACGTTTCGTCGACGAAGAAAGTGTTTCCCAGGACGACATGCAGGCGCTGGTCGATTGGCAGAAAGACGCCCGCTCGACCCGCGAGATCGGTTACCGCCCGGCACGGGTTTTGATGCAGGACTTCACCGGCGTTCCCGGTGTAGTGGATCTTGCCTCGATGCGCGCAGCGGTGGAAAAGCTCGGCGAAGATCCTTCAAGGATCAACCCCCTCTCCCCGGTAGATCTGGTTATCGACCACTCCGTCATGGTGGATAATTTCGGTGACCCTGACGCCTTTCAGGAAAACGTCGACATCGAAATGCAGCGTAACCGGGAACGCTATGAATTCTTGCGATGGGGCCAGGATGCTTTCGATAATTTCCGCGTGGTGCCGCCGGGTACCGGCATCTGCCACCAGGTCAACCTGGAATATCTGGGCAGGACGGTGTGGACCAAGCAAGAGGGCGACAAGACCTTTGCTTACCCCGACACCCTGGTGGGCACCGATTCCCACACCACCATGATCAACGGCCTGGGCGTACTCGGCTGGGGCGTGGGCGGTATCGAGGCTGAAGCCGCCATGCTGGGTCAGCCGATTTCCATGTTGATTCCCGAGGTGGTTGGCTTCAAATTGACCGGCAAGCTCAAGGAAGGGATCACGGCCACCGACCTGGTACTCACCGTGACCCAGATGTTGCGCAGCAAAGGGGTCGTGGGCAAGTTCGTGGAATTCTATGGTGACGGCCTCGACGACCTGCCGCTCGCCGACCGCGCCACTATCGCCAATATGGCCCCGGAATACGGCGCCACCTGCGGTTTTTTCCCGGTCGATGCAGAAACCCTGAACTACCTGCGCCTAACCGGTCGTGAAGATGAACACGTCGCGCTGGTCGAAGCCTACAGCAAAGCCCAGGGACTGTGGCGCGAGCCCGGGGATGAACCGGTTTTCAGCGATAGCCTGCAGCTGGACATGAGCGAGGTCGAAGCCAGCCTGGCCGGGCCCAAGCGGCCGCAGGATCGTGTCGCGCTGAAAGACATGCAAACCGCGTTCGAAAGCGTCATGTCCGACGACGATAAGCCTTCCTCCACGGAAAAAGGCAAGCTACTTTCCGAAGGCGGTGGCCAAACCGCGGTAGGCGCTGAACGGAGTCTTTCGCATACCGACAGCCAGGAAGTCAATCTCGAGGGCAACAGCTTCCATCTCGACCCTGGCGCAGTAGTGATCGCCGCCATTACCTCCTGTACCAATACTTCAAATCCCAGCGTCATGATGGCCGCCGGGCTCGTGGCGCGCAAAGCCCGCGAAAAGGGTCTCTCCACCAAGCCTTGGGTCAAGACCTCCCTGGCGCCGGGTTCCAAGGTGGTCACCGATTACCTCGCCGCCGCCGGGTTTACCGAAGACCTCAACGCCCTGGGCTTCAATCTGGTGGGCTACGGCTGCACCACCTGTATCGGCAACTCCGGTCCGCTTCCGGAAGCCATTGACGAAGCCATTGAAAAAGGCGATCTCACGGTAGCATCGGTGCTTTCGGGCAACCGTAATTTCGAAGGGCGCATTCATCCGATGGTCAAGACCAACTGGCTGGCCTCGCCCCCCTTGGTGGTAGCCTATGCCTTGGCCGGCAACATGCGCCGTGACCTCATTCAGGAGCCGTTGGGCAACGATAGTGACGGCAACCCCGTCTATCTCAAGGATATCTGGCCCACTCAGGCAGAGATCGCCGAGGCCGTGGAAAAGGTCAATACCGAGATGTTCCGCAAGGAATATGCCGAAGTGTTCGAAGGCGATGCCGTCTGGAAGAATATCCAGGTGCCTGAAAGCAAGGTCTACCAGTGGCCGGAGTCCACCTACATTCAGCATCCGCCGTTCTTTGAAGGCATGGGCCGCGAGCCCGAGGCGATCGAAGACGTCAGCGACGCCCGCGTCTTGGCCATGCTCGGCGACTCCGTGACCACCGACCATATCTCCCCCGCCGGGGCAATCAAGCCCGATAGCCCCGCTGGGCGTTATCTTCAAGAGCACGGCGTCAAGCCGGTGGACTTCAACTCCTACGGTTCTCGCCGTGGCAGCCACGAAGTCATGATGCGCGGCACCTTTGCCAATGTGCGTATCAGAAATGAAATGCTCGAGGACGTCGTGGGTGGCGAAACGCGTCACGTACCGTCAGGCGAACAGATGCCAATCTATGACGCGGCAATGAAGTACGCCGAAGAAGGCACCCCCCTGGTAGTGATTGCGGGGAAGGAATACGGCACCGGTTCCAGCCGTGACTGGGCGGCCAAGGGTACGCGGCTGCTCGGGGTACGTGCTGTGCTGGCGGAGTCCTTTGAACGTATTCACCGCTCCAACCTGATCGGCATGGGCGTCGTCCCGCTGCAATTCCCCGAAGGCCAGGACCGCAAGAGCCTGGGCCTAACCGGTGATGAAAAGATTTCCATCGCTGGATTGGCGGATCTCACGCCGGGGGGCACAGTCAATGTGATTATCGAAGGTGCCGATGGGGAAACGACCGTTGAAGCCAAGTGCCGAATTGATACCGCCGACGAGCTGGCTTACTACCGCCATGGTGGTATCCTCCACTACGTGCTGCGCAAGATGATCGGCGCAGCCTGAAGTAAGAACTTGCCAATGCTTGCAACCCCCACCTCGGTGGGGGTTTTTTTGCCTGCAACATTTTGTCTGCAACAGAAAACGAATCAAAAAGCGCGACGCCGGTACTCACGGTACTCAGGGGTCCAGCTGGCACGCTCAATGGCATGACGCAGCTCGGTGCCGCCGGTTTTCAAGGCCACCCCGTTCTGCTGGGCCTGCGCGGCCACTTCAAAGGCAATCGACTTGCTGATTTCCTTGATGCGCGACAAGGGCGGCAACAAGCTGCCTTTACCCTCCTTGACCAGCGGTGCTTCACGCGCCAACGCCCTGGATGCACTCATCAACATGTCGTCAGTCACGCGGGTTGCCCTGGCCGCCACCACGCCCAGACCGATACCGGGGAAGATATACGCATTGTTGCACTGAGCGATAGGGTAGGTACGCCCCTCATATACCACCGGTGCAAAGGGACTGCCGGTGGCCACCAATGCCTTGCCATCAGTCCAACGAATGACGTCTTCCGGCAGCGCTTCCGCTTGAGAGGTCGGATTGGAAAGCGGCATGATCACAGGATTCTCACAACCGGCATGCATGGTACGAATCACCGACTCGGTAAAGATGCCTTTACGCCCGCAAACCCCGATCAACACAGTCGGTTTGAGCTGGGCAACGGTCTCTTCCAGCCCTTGGCCATTCCATTCGGCCACCAGGGCCGGGTCGTGGGCCAGGCGGCGTTGAAATTCTCGTTGCCACGCCTGGTCGGTGGTCATCAGGCCATCGCGGTCCACCATGCCTATGCGTTGGCGGGCTGCGCTTTCCGAAAGCCCTTGTGCCTGCATGGCCACGACGACTTGCTCGGCAATACCACAGCCGGCGGAGCCACCTCCCACGAACACCACCCGCTGATCGGCAATAGTTTCACCGCGGGCCTGGCACGCTGCCATCAAGGTGCCCACAACGACCGAGGCCGTGCCCTGAACGTCGTCGTTGAAACAACAGAGTTCATCGCGGTAGCGCTCCAGAAGTGGCATGGCATTGGCCTGTGCAAAGTCTTCGAACTGCAGCAGGACATCCGGCCAGCGCCGTTTCACCGCGGTGATGAATTCTTCCATGAAAACGTCATAGTCTTCCTGGTCAACACGCTCGTGGCGCCACCCCATGTACATGGGGTCATCCAGCAGCATCTGGTTATTGGTCCCCACATCAAGCATGATCGGCAAGGTGTAGGCTGGGCTGATACCGCCGCAGGCGGTGTACAGCGCCAGCTTCCCGATGGGAATACCCATCCCCCCGATACCCTGATCTCCTAGCCCCAGGATACGCTCGCCATCGGTGACCACGATCACTTTGACATTGTCCTTGGTCGCACTGCGCAGGATATCTTCCATGTGCTCGCGATCCTGGTAACTGATGAACAGTCCCCGGTGATTGCGGTAGATATTGGAAAATTCCTGACACGCCTTACCGACCGTCGGGGTGTAGATGATCGGCAGCATCTCTTCGAGATGTTGCGATACCATACGAAAATACAGCGTCTCATTGTCATCCTGAACCGCCCGCAGGTGGATATGGCGTTCAAGGTCACCATGACACTGCTGGTATTGACGATAGACCCGCTCCAACTGATCCTCGATGGTTTCCACTTTTTGCGGCAGCAGACCAATCAAGTTGAACGCCAGGCGCTCTTCTTGGGTGAAGGCGCTGCCTTTGTTGAGCAACGGCATTTCCAGCAATGAGGGGCCGGCATAAGGAATATATAAGGGGCGTTTGCTCTTGGTCGTCATGAAGACACTCTCTATCTGCAGGCAATTGGGCCGGTTCGATACATATGACGCTCTTTCGTGGCGTCTTTCAACAAACATGGCCACACAATAGACATGATGCCTGCTTCAGGCATCAGTGCCCGACTAGCCGTAGGCAGCAGGCTGTTTTGCTGGCAGCGGCGCTGTTAGACGAAGCGTCCCAAGCCCACGGTAGAACGTAGACGCTCCATGGTGGTTGCCGCCTCGGCCCGTGCACGCTCGGCGCCTTTATGCAGCACGCTTTCGATATGGGCAGGATCTTCCATCAAGCGGTTGTAGCGCTCGCGTGGCTCACGCAGATGTTCATTCAAATACTCGAAGACGCGATCCTTGGCTTGGCCCCAGCCGATGCCGTTGGCATAGTCGGTGCGCATGGCAGCAGTTTCCTCGGCAGTGGCGAACGCCGAATAGATCTGAAACAGGGTACAGCTATCCGGGTCCTTGGGTTCACCGGGCTCAAGGGAGTTGGTCTTGATCTTGCGCACCAGTTTCTGGAGCTTTTTCTCGGGGACGAACAGCGGAATGGTGTTGTTGTAACTCTTGGACATCTTGCGCCCGTCCAGGCCAGCCAGCACTTCGACTTTTTCATCGACCACGGCTTCCGGCAAGGTGAAATACTGCCCCTTGTAGAGGTGATTGAAGCGCCCGGCGATATCGCGCGCCATCTCGATATGCTGAATCTGATCGCGCCCCACAGGCACTTTATTGGCATTGAACATCAGAATATCCGCGGCCATCAGCACCGGGTAACCGAACAATCCCATGGTGATGCCTTTATCGGCATCCTGATTTTCCGCCGCCTCATTTTCCGCCACCGCGGCCTTATAGGCATGGGCACGGTTCATCAAGCCCTTGGCGCACACGCAGGAGAGCATCCAGGTGAGTTCGGGAATTTCCAGAATATCCGACTGGCGATAGAAGATGGCATTGTCGGTATCCAGCCCCAGCGCCAGCCAGGTGACGGCGCTTTCCAGGCGCGATTCCTGCACCCGCTTGGGGTCCTGGCACTTGATCAGGGCGTGGTAATCGGCCAGAAAGTAGAACGACTGGACGTTGGGGTCCTGGCTGGCTTCAATCGCCGGCTTGATCGCCCCGACGTAGTTACCAAGGTGCGGGGTACCGGTGGTGGTGATACCGGTGAGAACACGGGTTTTGGGTTGGGTCATTGGAATGCGGCTACCTGTAAAATCAAAAAACGTGCGACGATGTTATCAATTTATGCTTCGAGAAACAGCTAGAGTTCATTAATGGTCATAGCTGTACCCAGTCTGTACTACCACCTTCATAGTCACTATCTTCTAGAAAAACTTCTACCCATTCACAGTTATTATTATCAGCATCCCCAACACCATCAACTCTTGCATCAGGAGCACAAATTTCTAAATCAAGTACTGCCTGTGCACCGTCACCACTCATAGTTACTTCACCCCCAGACCAAATATTAGCACCAACGTCATCATTCCCTATACCTTTAAAAGTCGTCATTTTTTTAACAATAACTGTCAAACCTGATATATCATCTTGAACATTCGAATCAAAATTTCCACTTACTATCAAAGTGACACCATCGAAACTACTATTGGTCTTATCTGTAAAGTCTCCATTGCAATAATAAACACCAGGACCATTTATAGCAGCCGAATCGCAAGCATAAAAAAATGAGTTTGAATTATCATCCACCCATTCAAAGAAATCATCAATATCTATTCCACCAGGAAAAATAAGCAATATAAAGCTAACAGAAGAAGCATCTAAAACCTGTCCTCTGACTAACAAAGAATAACCACCACTATCATTATTACAAGTAACATACTTGTAAGAAGAAAGGCTATCGACATCGCCACCTCCCCCCATATCAAATGCATTACCATCACTTAAAAGCGCACTACAATTTCCTTGACTATTACTACTATCAATATCACTACTATCAAGTCCACTACCTCCCCACTCAGCCGCCATCTGCGCCAGCGCTGACGCTCGATAATTTCCCGCCAACCGTTCATCAATCAAGGCGGAGTTCATACCAGAAAGGCCGAGCATTAATGAGCCGGCTAAAAGGGCGAGAACGATAATGAGTGCGGCACCTTGTTGTTTTTTCATGACCACTCCTCGATAGTTTGTCGTCTTAAAAAGGTGCTTTTCGAATAAAAAATCATCTAATTGTTTATGATGGTGCGGCGATCGGCAACACGAAACACGATAGGCGTTTCTTCGTTTTCTAGACACAATGTCACTATATAGACATTGGAAAGCACAGAATCTTCAACTATTAACACTTCTTCACCACATTCTCTCAATCCACCAACAACATGGTCATTTTCTTGTGTATCGTAAATCGTGTGGGCATCCCAATCACTATCATCAGGAGATCTTATTTCAAACCGAGCTATTTCACCTCTTCGTATACTTCTGACCAGCGTATTCGCTGCAAAAATCAACGTTTCTTGTTTACGACTCAGCTCATCAACTTGGCGAAAGGTTTGAAAGGTAGTAAGAAACAGTTGCCCAGCCCCAAGGACAATAATGGTACCGATCACCATCGCGACCATCAGTTCGACAAGGGTGAAGCCTTTTTGCCGATAGAATGACATTAGGATTCCTCCAGTTTTGGAAGACGGAAGGTGTACATAAAGGAATCCTGGCTATCGGGATCACTATCAAAAACTATCTCAATATTAAACTCACACTCTTCATCCCCGCCGCTAATATTACCCGAGAACTGTCGAAGTGGAGTTGCTGTGCTTGACTCAAACCAGTCTTCTTGCCAATTGGTTTCAATACCTTTTACATAATCATCTTCAATTTCAGAGCAATCTTGGCGAGTATCTTCTGAATCTTGATCCATTTTCACCAACTCCGCCCATAGTCTTTCCTGGGCATCCACAGCGGCCAGCGTTGCCACCGAGCGCTGATAACCAGCGGTGGCGCTTTGCAGTGCTTTAAGCTGCATCGCTGCCACCCCGACAAGACCAAATGACAGCACCAACAGCGCTACCAACGCTTCGATAAGGCTAAAGCCTCGCTGGCGCCTCATGACCCACTCTCCTTGTTGCGGATACTGCCCGTGGTGCGAACTGCCAGTGTCACAGGATCAATTGATGGATTATCTTGACGCGAGCTTATTGTGATTTGGCAGACAGAATTTAGGCAGCTAGACGTTTCTGCATTCCCCAGCGATTCAAAGATAATTTCTAACTCACTGCTACTCGCATTATGGCTAATATTATTTGTTTGACCGATGCGAAGCACCTTATCTTCACTAGCTTCATTGACAGGTTTAACCCAATAACACCACGAGGGATAAATATAACGAGTCACACCCTCACTATCTAGCTTTTCACTCTGCCCTTCATTGCACACACCACGGGGGTTACTCACTTCTCGCGGCGAAAACACCACTTTCATATCACGCCGCTGCTTGATGGCTTCACTGCGGGCCAAGCTGAGCACCGAGATCATTTCATTCACATCGCTGGCCAGCTGCTGGCGGGCAAGGAAAGTGGAAAACGCAGGGACGGCCACCGTGGCCAAAATCGCGGCGATGGCCAGGGTAATCAGCAGTTCAATCAGAGTGAAACCAGATTTTTTCATAAGCTACCAACAACCGTCAGGTTGACGCTTGCCGAGTGCATCCAGTGTCAGGGACTCATCGCATCCATCGTCGCGCCCCGTAGCCTGAGTAGCCGTCAAGGTATAGCCACCGTCATTCGCTCCATCCGTATCGAGACTGATGGTGTAGTACTCCTCGGGAGAAAACTTGAGAAAACCACTACAGCCCGCATAACTATAATTTTGGGTGTAGCAACGTTCCAAGTCGGAGGCAGCTTGGGATAGACCAGCGTAGGCATCAGTGCGTATCGAGCGTTCCACATAGCGGGTGTAGCTGGGATAGGCCACGGAGGCGATGATGCCGATAATCGCTACGACGATCATCAGCTCGATCAGGGTAAAGCCACGCTGGCGGGCGGTGGGCCGGCCAGCGCGATGAGAAAGGAGGATTCTGGTCACGCGGATGCTCTCCTGTACCAGTTTTTTCATACCGTTTCAGTATGTCTCAAACTGGTACGGTTTGCATCAACTGCTGGCGATCACCGCTTGACGCAGCTCGGTCGGCATGGAAAAGGTGATGGTTTCTTCACGCCCGGCAAGCTCTTGCGGCACTGTCGCACCCAGGGACTGCAACCGCTCTATCACGCCCTTGACCAATACTTCCGGTGCACTGGCGCCGGCGGTAATGCCGATATTGCTTACCCCTTCGAGCCAATCCGGCTGAATCTGCTCGGCGTTGTCGATCAGATAAGCCGGGGTGCCCATACGCTCGGAAAGCTCACGCAAGCGGTTGGAATTGGAGCTGTTCGGGCTTCCCACCACCAGCAGTAAATCACTTTCCGCGGCAAGCTCGCGCACGGCGTCCTGGCGGTTTTGAGTGGCGTAGCAAATGTCATCCTTGCGCGGACCCTGGATCTCGGGAAACTTTCCGCGCAGCACATCGATCACCTTGGCAGTGTCGTCCATGGAGAGCGTCGTCTGGGTGACGAACGCCAGGGTGCTCGGATTCTTGACCTCAAGCCGAGCGGCATCCGCTTCGTCTTCCACCAGATAGATGTGGCCGCCATGCCGGGCATCGTAACGCCCCATGGTGCCTTCCACTTCCGGATGGCCTTCGTGGCCGATCAGCACACATTCCTGGCCGCGCTTGGCGTAGCGCAGCACTTCCATATGCACCTTGGTGACTAACGGGCAGGTAGCATCGAACACTTTCAGCCCACGTCGCTGGGCATCTTCCTGAACCGCGCGGGAAACCCCGTGAGCCGAGAAGATCACGATGACGTCATCCGGTACTTCGTGTAGTTCTTCGACGAAAATCGCGCCGCGTTCGCGCAGCGTTTCCACCACGAAGCGATTATGCACGACTTCATGGCGCACGTAGATCGGCGGGCCGAACACATCCAGGGCGCGATTGACGATTTCGATGGCACGATCCACACCGGCGCAGAAGCCACGCGGGTTGGCGAGCTTGATTTGCATGGAGGTCTGTTCCACAGGCGGGGTTTGCATAAAGAAGCCTTGCCTTGATGCCGGTGGGCATCGTGTCGAGTGATAACGGGAAGTACGCTATAAAGGAGCGACCGTTAGTGAGTCGTAACGGGCGTCACCTCCAGCACTTCTACATCAAACATCAGGGTACGCCCCGCCAGCGGATGGTTAAAGTCCACTTCCACCTGATTGCCCTCGATGCTCTTGACCACCCCGGGCAGTTCACCCCCCGCGGCATCGGCAAACGACATCACCATGCCGATTTCCGGCGTTTCATCAGCAAAATCGTCAAGCTTGAGCAGCTGGACATTCTGAGGATTCTGCTGGCCGAAAGCGTGCTCCGGGGTAATGGTGAAACAGCCGGTTTCGCCTTTTTTCAGCCCTTTCAGCGGGTTTTCAAACCCCGGCGGCAGGTTGCCGTCACCGAACTGAAAGGTGGCGGGCGCTTTCTCCCGCGTGGTATCCACCACCGTGCCATCTTCCAGTTTCAGGGTGAAGTGCAGGGTGACTTCCATGTTTTCATCTATCGGATAATCGGTCATAGGGCACTCGTCGTCAAAATACAGGATTAGGATTGGCGCTGGCTGCGTCTGCGCTTTTCACCGAACAGCGACTCCCAGATCAAACCGGCGGCACCCAGGGTAATCGCGATATCCGCCACGTTGAAGGCCGGGTAGTACCAGCCCGCCACATGGAAGGAGAGAAAATCCACCACATAGCCATGCACAAGGCGGTCATACAGATTGCCCAGCGCCCCGCCGATGATCAATGCCAGTGAGCCTGCCAACAGGGTTTCATCGGCCTTGAGCCGACGCAACCAGATAGTCAAGCCCACACTGGCCCCAATAGCGACTACGGCGAAGAACCATCGCTGCCAGCCGGGGTGGCTTGCCAGGAAGCTGAAGGCGGCACCGGTGTTATGCAGCAGCGTCAAGTTGAAAAACGGCAGCACTTCCACCGGTTGAGCATAGCCGAGCATGGCGCTGGCGGCGTATTTGGTGGCCAGATCCAGCACGATCACCGTCAGGGACAGCCACAGCCAGCGCAGTGGCTGGCGCATGGGTGGCATGTTTTCTTCAAGCATAGTGACGCACTTCACCCGGTCCTTCCGGCAGGTTGCTGATACAGCGACCACAGAGGTCGGGATGATCGGCATGGGTGCCTACGTCTTCACGGTGATGCCAGCAACGTTCGCACTTCTGGTGCGGGCTCGTGGCAACCGCGACTTTCAAGCCGTCAAGCTCGGTGGCTTCGGCACTGCCTGCCTCGGCCAAGGGCGCCAGCGTCACGTCGCTGGTCAGCATCACGAAACGCAGTTCATCGCCCAGCTTCTCCAGGGTGGCGCGCAGCGAGTCATCCACGAACAAGGTCACTTCGGCGGCCAGGCTGCCTTTGATCAGCTTGGCGTTACGCGCATCTTCCAGGCGCTTGTTGACCGCTTGCTTGACGTCCAGCACCTGCTCCCAGAAATCACGCCCCATGGAGGCGTCAGCCTCAAGCATGCCCAGGCCGGTGTAGTAGGTTTCCAGCAGCACACTGTCGCCACGTTTGCCGGGGATATGCTCGTAGATTTCCTCGGCAGTGAAGGAAAGGATCGGTGCCACCCAGCGGGAAAGCGCTTCGACGACCTGATACAGCGCGGTTTGAGCGCTGCGCCGGGCCAGCGAGTCGGCCTGGGTGGTGTACTGACGGTCCTTGATCACATCCAGGTAGAAGCCGCCCAGCTCGCGGGCACAGAAACCATGCACTTGCTGATAGACATCCAGGAAGCGGTACTCTTCATAGGCCTTGTCGATACGCGCCTGGAGTTGCGCGGCACGATCCACCACCCACTGATCCAGCGCCAGCATGTCCTCGAACGCCACCTGATCACGCTGCGGCTCGAAGCCATTCAGGTTGGAAAGCAGAAAACGCGAGGTGTTGCGAATCCGGCGATACACATCAGCGGTACGCGTGAGGATTTCATCCGAAACCGCCATTTCACCGGAATAATCGGTGGAGGCCACCCAGAGGCGCAGGATATCCGCGCCGAGCTTGTCCATGACGGTCTGAGGCGCGACCACGTTGCCGACCGACTTGGACATCTTGCGACCCTGAGCGTCCACGGTGAAACCATGGGTCAGCAGTTGACGATAAGGCGGATGACCGTCAATGGCGCACCCCGTCAGCAGCGAGGAGTGGAACCAGCCGCGGTGCTGGTCGGAACCCTCCAGGTACAGATCCGCGATCGGCCCCTGGTCGTGGCCGTGGGGGTGCGAACCGCGCAGCACGTGGCGATGGGTGGTGCCGGAATCGAACCAGACGTCCAGGGTATCGGTGACTTTTTCGTAATTATCCGCTTCTTCGCCGAGAAGCTCGGCGGGCTCGAGACGGAACCAGGCATCGATGCCTTCCTTCTCGACACGCTTGGCGGCTTCTTCCATCAGCTCGACAGTGCGCGGATGCAGTTCGCCGCTGGCCTTGTCGAGGAAGAACGGAATCGGCACGCCCCAGTTACGCTGGCGCGAGATGCACCAGTCCGGGCGGTTGGCGATCATCGAGTGCAAACGCGCCTGACCCCAGGCGGGCGTGAATTCGGTGGCCTCGATACCTTCAAGCGCTCGTTCACGCAGGGTCTTGCCGTCCTTGCCCGCCACGTCCATGCCCACGAACCACTGGGCGGTGGCGCGATAGATCACAGGCGTCTTGTGACGCCAGCAGTGCATGTAGCTGTGCTTGATAGGCGTATGCGCCATCAACGCACCCACTTCGCGCAGTTTTTCGATGATATGCGGATTGGCCTTCCAGATCATTTGCCCACCGAAGAACGGCAGTTCATCGGAATAGACGCCGTTGCCCTGTACCGGGCTTTCGATATCGTCGAAGCTCATGCCGTGCTCACGGCAGGTGATGAAATCGTCCATGCCGTAGGCGGGCGCCGAGTGAACGATACCGGTGCTGCCGACCTCGGCTTCCACATACTCCGCCAGGTACACCGGCGAGAGACGCGCATAAAACGGATGGCGGAAATTGATCAGGTCGAGACTTTCCCCCTTGGCCGTGGCAATCACCTCGCCTTCCAGGCCGAAGCGCTCCAGGCACGAGGCCACCAGGTCTTCCACCAGCAGCAACAAGCGCTCGCCCACGTCCACCAGGGCGTAGGTGAATTCAGGATGGACGTTGAGCGCCTGGTTGGCGGGAATCGTCCAGGGGGTGGTGGTCCAGATCACCACGGCAGCAGGCTTGGGCAGTTCGCTCAAGCCAAAGGCTGCCGCCAGCTTGTCGGCATCTTCCACCGGGAAGGCGACATCGATGGCGTCGGATTTCTTGTCGGCGTACTCGACTTCGGCCTCGGCCAGCGCCGAGCCGCAATCGAAACACCAGTTGACCGGCTTCAAGCCCTTGAAGACATAGCCTGCCTCGACCATGTCAGCCAGAGCGCGAATTTCCCCGGCTTCGTTGACGTAATCCATCGAACGGTAAGGATTATCCCAGTCACCCACCACGCCCAGGCGCACGAAATCGGTCAACTGGGTTTCGATCTGGGCAGCGGCGTAGTCACGGCATAGACCGCGTGCTTTTTCGGGTTCCAGGTGCTTGCCGTGGGTGGTTTCCACCTTGTGTTCGATAGGCAGGCCGTGGCAATCCCAGCCCGGCACATAGGGTGCATCGAAACCCGCCAGGTTCTTCGACTTGACGATGATATCCTTGAGAATCTTGTTGACGGCGTGACCGATATGAATGCTGCCGTTGGCATAAGGAGGGCCATCGTGCAGCACGAACAGCGGTTTTCCCGCCCGCTCTTCGCGCAGGCGCTGGTAGAGCTTCATATCCTGCCACTGGGAAACCCGGCCCGGCTCACGCTTGGGCAGCATGCCGCGCATGGGAAATTCGGTTTCGGGCAAGTTCAGCGTGTGCTTGTAATCCATAGTCCGGTCAGCCGTCGTTATGATCGGCGGAACGTCCCGCCGACGAAGATTCAGAAGAAGTTACTGCATCACGCCCCAACGGCGCGGATGCCAGCGGAAAAGAGCCGTCAGCCAGATGCAAGGTGCCATCGGCCAAGCCGGGATGCGCCGCCAGGTAGTCCCGTGCGCGTGCCTGGTCGTGGTTTATCTGCGCTTTAAGGGCCTGGAGACCGTCAAACTTGATTTCACCGCGCAGCCGCGCGCAAGGATAGACCGTAAGCCGTTCGCCATAGAGGTCGCCTTCGAAATCGAACAAATGCACTTCCAGGGTGGGACGGTCCGCCCCGACCGTAGGCCGCCAACCGACATTGGCCACCCCGCCGTAATAGCGCCCGTCGGCAAGTTCGGCGAACACCACGTACACGCCGCGCAGCGTCAGCGGCTGGGGCAACAAGGGGATATTGGCGGTGGGCACGCCGATGGTGCGCCCTAGTTGTTGATCACGTACCACCCGCCCTGAAACGCTGTAAGGGCGCCCCAACAGACGGGCGGTGGCGGAAAAATTGCCGCTCAGGAGCAATGTGCGTACCCGGCTGCTGGAAACCCGTTCGTCATCCAGGGTAAAGGTGCGGGTGTGCTCGACACCGAAGCCATGCTCGCGCCCCACCGCTTCCAGCAAGGTGAAATCGCCGCGGCGATCGCAGCCGTAACGAAAGTCATCCCCCACGACCAGGTGGCGTACACCCAGCCCTTCGATCAACACCTGATCGATGAATTCCCGTGCGGTGAGGCTGCGCAGGGCGTCATTGAACGGTAGGCACAACACCTGCTCGGCGCCGTGCTCCGCCAGCAAGCGAACCTTTTCCCGCAAGCGCGTCAGGCGTGGCGGCGCCTGGTCACCGGCAAAGAACTCACGTGGCTGAGGCTCGAAGACCACCACGGTAACCTGCACGCCAAGCCGTGCTGCATGTTCGCGGCATTGTTCCAGGATCGCCTGATGGCCGCGATGCACGCCATCGAAATTGCCGATGGTCGCCACGCAGCCACGATGCGATTCACGCAGATTGTGCAGTCCTCGAATGACGCGCATGAAATCCGTTCAGCCCTGGTTGACGTGGCCCACAAAAGACCACCGATTATAACGAAATGCCCGGCGACTGGCAGCCATGGCGTGACGCCTCAGCCTGCGATGCGAAAATTTAGCCGGCGATACGAAAATGCCGCCAGCGCATGCCCAAGGCCACCAGCCAGGCGAAATAACTGCCCGCCCCCAGTACCACCAATAGGCTGATCCATCTGATGCGTTGCCATAGCCCCCACCCCAGCCATTCATTCCAGGCGGGGGACAGCCACCCAAGCAACACGCTCATCAGTATGCAGCCACCCAGCAGTTGCACAGCATATCGCCCCCAGCCAGGCTGAAACACCAGTACTTTCTGCTTGTGCAACAGGTATCCCAGAAGCCCAGCATTAAGGAATGCCGAGAGCGCGGTGGCCAGCGCCAGTCCCGCATGCGCCAACGACCAGATCAACATCAGGTTGAGCGCCATATTGGCGACCATCGCCACGATACCCACTTTCACCGGGGTCGCGGTATCCTGGCGCGCGAAAAACCCCGGTGCCAGCACCTTGATCAACATGAAGGCCACCAAACCGAAGGAGTAAGCACGCAAGCTCATTGCCGCCATGGCGATATCGTGATCGGTCATCGCCCCATAATGAAACAGGGTTATCAGCAGCGGTTCGGCAAGAATCGCCAACGCTAAGGCGGCAGGCAAGCCGAGCAGCAGCACGGTACGAATGGCCCAGTCGAGCATGGCGGCAAAGTGACCCGGCGACTGCTCGGCATGCCGCCGGGAAAGCGCCGGCAGAATCACCGTGCCAATGGCCACCCCGAACACCCCCAGCGGCAACTCCACCAGGCGGTCCGAATAGTACAGCCAGGAAACGCTCCCGGCAGTCAGCAACGACGCCAGGACGGTATCCAGCAGCAGATTGATCTGGGACACCGAAACCCCGAACAGTGCCGGCACCATCAGCTTGAGTATCCGCTTGACCCCTTCATGAGCAAAGTGGGGCCAAGGGGTCGGCATCAATCCCAGACGCAACAGGAACGGCACCTGAAACACCAGCTGCGCCGCCCCGGCTATCAGCACCCCCCAGGCCAGCGCCATGGCCGGCTCTTTCATCAACGGCATCAACAACAGTGCCGAGCCAATCAAGGAGAGATTGAGCAGCACCGGGGTGAAGGCCGGCACTGCAAAACGGTTCCAGGTATTGAGCACGCTGCCCGAAAACGCCGTGAGCGAGATCAACAGCAGATAAGGAAACGTCAGCCGCAGCATGTCCGCCGTGAGCGCCAACTTTTCCGGGTCACGCCCGAAGCCGGGGGCAAATACCCACGCCAGCCAAGGGGCCGCCAGCATCGCCACGGCGGTGATCAACGCCAGTACGGCGGTGAGACTCCCCGCCACGGCATTGAGTAGTTCCCGGATTTCCTGGCGGGTGCGCTGGGTGGAATATTCCGACAGCACCGGCACGAACGCCTGGTTGAACGCCCCTTCGGCAAACAGCCGGCGCAGGAAATTGGGAATCTTGAATGCCACAAAGAAGGCATCCGCCCCATTTCCGGCACCCAGGAACGTGGCCACCACGACATCACGCACCAGTCCCATCACCCGCGAGAGCATGGTCATGGCGCTGACGATCAGGCCCGAACGCATCAGTCCCCGGCGCGGGGGTGGCGAAGCGGACGGCGGGGAGGCATCGGCTTGCTGAGAGGAGTTCATGAGATCATCCAGACACAAAAAAACCGGCCTAAGCCGGTTTTTTCTGGCGCTTGCCGGCTTACGCCGCCAGTGCCTTGATACGCTTGTTCAAGCGGCTCTTCAGGCGCGCGGCTTTCTTCTTGGAAAGCACGTCCTTGTCAGCGATACGGTCAATCACCGGCTGAGCGGCTTTGAACTGCTCCATCGCCTGGGCGTGGTCACCGGTGCTGATCGCCTTGATCACGCGCTTGATATAAGTGCGGACCATGCTGCGCTGGCTGGATTTCAGGACGCGACGGTTCTCGGCCTGACGGGCGCGCTTGCGTGCTTGCTTGCTGTTCGCCACTGAGTATCTCCTTGGAGAATAAAGGTTGTCGTCTAGGACGACGGATTAACTATTAGCCGGCTGCTGACACACAGCCCTTGCGTAATAACCGATTGATTTGGCTAACCATCGTCTAACGATTGGTGGGCCATAAGGTGCAACAGGCATTGTCGTTCAAGCTGCCTGTTCACGGGTCTTGTCTGAGAGGATGGCGCATTCTATCACGCTGTTTTCAGCCTTGCCAGCGCCATCATCCCGCCTCAAAGCACTACCAGGTTGTCACGATGGATAAGCTCCGGCGCTTCAACATAGCCCAGAATGGCTTCTATCTGATGGCTCGGCTGGCCCAGGAGCCGTCGGGCATCGTCAACGCCGTAATTGACCAGGCCCTTCGCCACCGGTTCACCGTGCTCGTCGACACACACCACCATGTCGCCGCGCACGAAATTCCCGGAAACCGCCGTGACGCCCACCGGAAGCAGACTGGCTTGGCCGCGCAACACTTTTACCGCACCGGCGTCCAGCGTCAGGCTGCCGCGCACTTGCAGTTGCCCGGCCAGCCAGCGCTTGCGCGCCGCCATGGGGGCCTGTTTGGGGCGCAACAAGGTACCCAGGGTTTCGCCATCCACCAGCCGGGTAATCACATTCGCCTGGCGTCCACTGGCAATCGCGGTCACCGCCCCCGAACGAGCGGCCAAGGTGGCGGCGCGCACCTTGGTGCTCATGCCGCCGCGCCCCAGAGCGCCGCCACCACCGGCCACCGCCGCCAGGGCCGGGTCGTCGGCATCGCCTTCGGCAATCAACCTTGCGGCGGGATCATGGCGCGGGTCGGCATCGAACAAGCCCTCCTGATCGGTAAGAATGATCAAGGCATCGGCTTCCAGCAGATTGGCGACCAGCGCCCCCAAGGTATCGTTGTCACCAAAGCGAATTTCATCGGTAACCACGGTATCGTTTTCGTTGATCACCGGCACCACGCGCAAGTCGACCAAGGTGCGCAGCGCGGAAAGTGCATTCAGATAACGCTTGCGATTGGAAAGGTCATCATGGGTCAGCAACACCTGGGCGGTGACCAGGCCGTGGCGGGCAAAATGCTGCTCGTAGCACTGCGTCAAGCCATTCTGTCCCACTGCGGCCGCAGCCTGCAATTCATGCACCGCGCTCGGCCTTGCCTGCCAGCCCAGGCGTACCATGCCGGCCGCTACCGCGCCGGAAGACACCAGTACCACATCGATGCCGCGACGATGCAGGGCAGCCACCTGGTCGACCCAGCCGCCGATCGCTGCTTCATCCAATCCACGGCCATCATTGGTCAGCAAGGCACTGCCGATCTTGATCACCACACGCCTGGCCTGCACCAACGCTTCGCGCCCGAGGCCTTGCTCATCGCTCACCGCTTATCTCCTGAAAGCCTCATCCATTGCTCTTCTGTCAGGGCGCGTATTCAACCTCGACATCGTAATCATCATCGTCGAAGTCGTCATCGCTTTCCTCGCCTTCGGCGGGCTTGCGCCGACGACCCAGACGCGCTTCAGTACGGGCGACGGATTCTTCTTCCATGCGCCGACGCATTTCCTGCTCGCGGGCGTGAACCTCTTCATCTTCATGCTCGAGGCGCTGCTGCTCGGTGAGCCAGCGGTGTACCGCCTGCACCAGGGCGTCGGTGCCCTCACTGCTGATCGCCGAAATACGAAATACCGGCCCTTCCCAGCCCAGGCGCTGGACGATCTCATCGCCCACCGCTTGGCGGTCCTCTTCTGGCACTAGGTCCAGCTTGTTGAGTACCAGCCAGCGAGGCAGCTCGGCGAGCGTCGGGGAGAACTGTCCCAACTCGTGGATAATCGCCTCGGCAGCCTCGACCGGGTCGGATTCATCAAACGGTGCCACGTCCACCACATGCAACAGCAAGCGGGTACGGGTCAGGTGCTTGAGAAAGCGCAAGCCCAGGCCGGCGCCATCGGAAGCACCTTCGATCAAGCCCGGCACATCCGCCATCACGAAGTGTTCGTGCAGGCCGAGTTTCACCACACCCAGATTGGGTACCAGGGTGGTGAAAGGATAATTGGCCACCTTGGGCTTGGCCGCCGACACCGAGCGAATCAATGTGGACTTGCCGGCGTTAGGCATGCCCAGCAGGCCGACATCCGCCATCACCTTCATTTCCAGGCGCAAGTTGCGGCGCTCACCTTCCGTACCCGGGGTGATTCTGCGTGGCGCGCGGTTGGTCGAGGATTTGAAATGGATGTTACCCAGACCTCGACGCCCACCTTGTCCCACCAGGACTACCTGGCCGATTTCGGTAACGTCGGCGATCACTTCCAGGGTATCTTCATCAATGACCGTGGTACCCACCGGTACCTTGACGTGCAGGTCTTCCCCCGCCTTGCCGCTCATCTGACGACCCATGCCGCCCTGGCCGTTCTCGGCTTTGTAAAAACGCTGGAACTTGAAGTCAATCAAGGTATTGAGAGCATCGTCCCCAATCAGGTAAACGCTTCCGCCATGGCCGCCATCACCGCCATCCGGACCACCCTTGGGCACGTATTTCTCGCGGCGAAAGCTCAGGCAGCCATTCCCGCCTTTCCCCGCCTCGACAATGATCGAGGCTTCATCGACGAATTGCATGGTTCTCTCTCCTGGCCGCTTCCGCCGCCCTGTACCTGAAAGAGTCATTCAGGCACATAAAAACGTGTACTTAAAAAACGTGCACTTGAAAAATATGCACTTGAAAAACAATGAGGGACAAAAAGGCCCCGCCATGGCGGGGCCTTTTTTATCGCAGGTTCGGGCGTTTATGCAGAAACGACACTGACGAACTTACGATTTTTCGGACCCTTGGTCTCGAACTTGATCACGCCATCGTTCAATGCGAACAGGGTGTGATCGCGACCCAAACCGACGCCGGTACCGGCGTGGAACTTGGTGCCACGCTGACGCACGATAATGTTGCCGGCAATTGCCGCCTGGCCACCATACAACTTGACGCCAAGGCGTTTGGATTCGGAATCGCGACCGTTACGCGTGGAGCCGGCTGCCTTCTTATGAGCCATTGCAAAATACTCCTATAGCAAGTTGATCTAGAAGAATTGGCCGCTTACGCGGAAATTCCAGTAATCTTGACTTCAGTGAACCACTGACGGTGGCCCTGACGCTTCATGCTGTGCTTACGACGACGGAACTTGATAATGGTGATCTTATCGCCGCGGCCGTGAGACACGATTTCCGCGGCCACTTTGGCACCTTCCAGCATCGGCGCACCGATTTTGACGTCTTCGCCATCGGCAACCATCAGCACTTCGTCAAATTCAATGCTTTCACCGGTAGGAATTTCCAGTTTCTCGAGCTTGAGCGTCTGGCCTTCCTTTACACGGTACTGCTTACCGCCGCTTTTGATAACTGCGTACATGTCTCTCTCCGGGACTGTCGTGAATGCCGGGCGTTCCGGCTCTCATCGCCTTACGCTCTTTCGAGTCGTGCTCTTGATAGACCTGCGGCGAGTGGCGCCTCTTTTGGCAACCATCTGACAGGGAGCATGATGAGTGGGTCGCGGATTATAACGACAATTGCACCCTACCACAACTATCATCAACACAACGGCCACCCTCTCGTCAACGAGAAACCTTCATCACCTTGACGCCTCACGGGTAGCCCCATAGCATGAACCGAAATACAGTCGGCCATTGCCGCCTCCACTACCCGCGATGATGGAACTCATGTCAGCCACAGCCTCGTCCTCCCAGCCTGCCAGCCCTTCCCCTTCTCCGCTGCACGCCGTGGTGGCGGATGACTTCATGGCAGTCAATCGTACAATTATCGAACAGCTCGCCTCCAAGATTCCGCTGGTGGAAACCATTGGCCAGTACATTATTGAAAGCGGCGGAAAACGTTTGCGCCCCTTGCTGGTGTTGCTGGCCGCCCGCTCGCTGGGCTATGACCAGGACAAGCACATCACCCTGGCCACGCTGATCGAGTTCATGCACACCTCGACGTTGCTGCACGACGACGTGGTCGACGAGTCTCACATGCGTCGCGGCAAGAAAACCGCCAATGAAGCCTGGGGCAACGCGCCCTCGGTGCTTGTCGGCGACTTTCTTTATTCGCGCTCCTTCCAGATGATGGTGAATGTCGGCTCGATGCGCATCATGAGCATTCTCTCCAGTGCTACCTGTGTCATCGCGGAAGGCGAAGTGCAGCAACTGACCAACGTGGGCAATCCGAACATCTCGGAAGCCGAGTACTTCGAAACCATTCAGGGCAAGACCGCCATGCTGTTCGAGGCGGCCTCCCACAGCGGTGCCGTGCTCGCCGACGCCACACCGGAACAGGAAAGCGCTCTCCAGCATTACGGTCGCTACCTGGGCCTGGCCTTCCAGTTGATCGATGATCTGCTCGACTACCAAGGCGACGCCACGGCCATGGGCAAAAACGTGGGAGATGATCTGGCTGAAGGCAAACCCACCCTGCCGCTGATCCACGCCATGGCCAACGGCACTCCGGAACAGGCCAAGTTGATTCGCCAAGCCATTCGCCAGGGCGGGCTCGACCAGCTGGAGGCTGTGCTGGATATCGTCAATGCCACCGGCGCACTGGAATACACCCGTGCCCGTGCTGAAGAAATGGCAACCAAGGCCTTGGAACAATTGGCGATTATCCCCTCCAGCCCGTACCGCGACAGCATGGTTGAGCTGGCCCATCTTGCAGTGGATCGCAAGGCGTAAACGCAACGAATTGCCCCCAAAAGGCTTGAAAAGTCTCAGAAGAATGCGTATTATCCACCACCGTCGAGCCACACAGCGGTTTGATGCAATATCGGAATATAGCTCAGCTTGGTAGAGCGCTGCCTTCGGGAGGCAGAGGTCGTAGGTTCGAATCCTGCTATTCCGACCAAAAAATTCAGTAAAAACGGTCACTTAGCTCATCGAGCAAGTGGCCGTTTTTTGTTGGGCTCTGTGCAAGGTGACAAATGGGTGACACGTTGCCTGCTGCGGGAAGAGGGTCGAACATTTTCGCTTGGCTCCGCAGGCAAGCCCCTATTTCCTACATCTTGGCCTGCGTAAGCCCTTGTTAAAAAAATTCTGTAGATGCGTCAGCTTGCCGGGGCATGACTTCAAAGCTACTAGAATATCGGAGACTCAAAACCTTTTGGCTTGATCGCCAGCACGGAACAGTTGAGTTGTGAAAGAACGGCCTCTGCGGTATTGCCAATAATAACGCCGGCAACCCCGGTGCGGGCGACCGTTCCCATCACCACTAGATCGGCTTTGATAGTTTCTACCATTTTGGGCAGATCACGACCTGGAATTCCCGGAACAACATGAGTACGCAGTGACAGATAATGATAGGTCTCTTCCCCCATTCTGCCTTTTAACTCGTCAAGAAGTGCATCCATTCTGTACTGCCTATGACGACGCTCATCTTCCGCCAGTTCCTGCTCAACTTTATCCGCATTTTCTACCCACAGGCTGATAAATCCGGATTCAGGTACGTCATAAACGTTCACGGCATGAACCGCTGCCAGTTCTGACAATGACAATGAGCAGGCAAGATCAAGTATGGTCTGATTAAGGGCATCGCTGCTCGGTTTATCCTTGCCAGTGTCAAAATCAACAGCCGCCATGATGTTGCGATAATCGGCTTTTTCATCTTTTTTCATCAGCCAAACCGGGCAGGGGCACTTGCGCAGGAGATGCATGTCGTCGCTACCGAGAAATCGAGAAAACCAGTCGATGGCGTCGGCCTCCTTGATAACCAGATCGAAGCTCTCGGACTGCACTGCACGAATACTTTCGAGGTATCTTTTACCAACCTTCAGCTCTGTTCTGATCCCAAGATCCGGCTCCAGCGAAGAGAAAAGCTGATGTAATCTGGCCTCCTCGTGTTCCTGCACCTTTTCCTTGAGCTGCTGACTGCTAATACCAATTTTTTTTGAATAGGATGTTAATGAAAGCTTCGGAAGTACATATAGCAGCGTCAAATCAGCCTGGTTGGTTTTGGCCAGAGCAATGGCACGCATCAACGACGGCGAGGTTTCATCGGTGCGATTGCCCAGCACGAAAAGAATGTTCTTGAACCTTTTCATAGAGCAGCGCTCCTTGAAAATCAGGGGTGACGGGGTTCGGAAACAAGGCCTTCCAATAGCAATTCCGTAGCTCGATCAGCAGCATCCTGAAAGGGCTCAAGTACAAGCTCTACACCCAGCAATTTTAACTCTTCAGTCTCTGTTCTGCTTTGCGATACCGCCGCCAGATTACCGGTGAATCCTGCCGACCGGGTTAATTGTATGATAGTTTTTATCGTATCTTCGGTCGAAACCCCGGTATGGTGATGCGGTATCGTGGACACAACCCAATGCGCATTGCGAAGCGGCAACTCCCCCATAAACTCGGCATCCTTCACATCTCCGTAGGCTGTATCCAACCCTAGAGAATTCCAATATTTGATGGCCGAAGGATTGAAGTCCAGCCCCAGCACCTTGATGCCATTTTCCCTGAGTCGTGCGGCAATGGCGGTGCCCAGGCGGCCCAGCCCGAAAATGACGACCTGATAATGCCCCCCTGGATGCTGCTCCGTAGATTGTTCGCGTGGGGTGCCTGTGCGCTCAAAAACGCCTATTAGCGGTTCGAGAAGCGTGTAGAGGCTGTGGGAATAGGTGATCATGTAAGTCGATGCCGCAATGGTGACGATGCCGACCAGAGTTACCAGGCCCAGCACATCCTGTTGCACATGCCCCAGACTCACGCCCATGGCAATGAAAATCAGGGAAAATTCGCTGATCTGTGCCACAGTCAAGCCCGCCAGAAATCCGGTCCTTTTGCGGTAGCCCAACGCCCCCATAATGGCCAGCACAATAAGCGGGTTACCGATCAGCACAAACAGGGAGAATATGATTGCTCCGGGGATATGGGCATTCATAAGCGACAAATCCAGAGACGCCCCCAATGCGATAAAGAAAAACAGCAGCAAAAAGTCCCTTAACGGTGCAAGCCTGGCAGAGATGCTTTCGCGATAGCGGGTGGATGCCAGTGCGACACCGGCCAGCAGGCCACCCACTTCCATGCCCAGGCCGATCAGATCACCGATCGCTGCAAACAGGGCGGCTTGCGCGATCGCGTAAATGACCAGCAGTTCCGGAGATTTCGCCAGATGCTCAGTGAGTGGGTTGGCGATGTATCGGACAAACACGATGACAAATAACAGCAAACCGATGCCAGAGAGCGTCACCTGCCACATGGATGCGCTGTCCGCGTCCCCCTGCCCGGCACCTATGCCGATAGCCGCCAGAACGATCATCGCCAAAACCACAACAAGATCCTGAACAATTAGAAAACCCAGCGCAATCTGACCGTGCAGTGAGTCGATTTCCCGTTTATCCGACAGCAACTTGACGATGATGATTGTGGATGAAAACGTCAGCGCGACCGCCACATAGATACTGGCAATGTGATCCAGGCCAACAGCCAGCCCGATGAAATAACCGATGATGGAAGTGAAGGCGACCTGCCCAAGCCCCGTGAGCAGGGACACACCGCCGATGGACCGAATGAGCTTTACATCCAGCTTTATACCCACCAGAAACAGCAGGACAGCGATCCCCAGTTCGGAAAGCAGTTCGATCTGCTCCTCGGAATGGACAATATCCAGAACCGATGGCCCCGCAATCAGGCCAACGGCAATAAAGCTCACAATCAGTGGTTGCCTCAGCAATAAGCCAACGAAACCCAGGAGGGCTGCCAGCACCAGAAGTGCCGCAATTTCCGTGAAGGACGAGTGCGTGATCAACTCAACCAAGCTTTCCTCTCCTCATTTTCCCTGGAATCTGATGGCTCTTTGTAAAAGAGATTACTGCCTGGCTTGAATTCAAGCAATAAGCGCAGCACTTGTCGTGTTCAAGGCTCCTGTGTACTCTCCCAGGAATACCTGTGCTGGTGACCGCAAATTGGCTTACTACATAGACACCCCTCAGTGGTCGCTTTTCTCATCGCCACGCGTTACGTCCTGCTGACTGATGACCACCACGTCTCTGGGCCACCATTCGGGATGGTTATCCCTGATAAAAGCCAGCAACTTTTCCCGCACGTTCATTTCCGCAACCCATCCGGCCATTGGCTCCGGCGTCATCAGGTAGAACGTGATTTCCTGGGCGGCAGCCGTCTGCCCGGTCACGAAGCATAAAAGCTTGTCATGTTCGATGACGCCCTCTTCCTGCTTGGCAAACGTCTTGAACTTCTCTCTCAAGTATTCCACATCCGCATTGAGGTGAAGGGTCAACACGATATTCCGGTAGGTTTTGGCACTCTTGGCCGACCAGTTCTCGAACGGTTGTGAAACAAAGTACTTCACTGGCACGATGAGTCGGCGATCATCCCAGACCCTCAGACGGATGTAGGTATAAAAGATACCTTCCACATAGCACCATTGCCCCTCGAAGAGAATGCTGTCGCCGATACGGATAGGCTTCGCCAACGATACTTGAAACGATGCCATGATATTACCCAGCACTGCCTGACCGGCAATCCCCGCCAGCACTGCCGCGACACTCGCTGATGCAAGTAGCGTCGTCCCCAGCGTCTCGAAGATTTCAATCTTTATCAGCACATAGATCACTGCAGCGACCACGGTGACCAGAATGATTGTGCGGCGCAACGTATATAGGGAGGTCAGTAACTTCCGCTCATCCTTGTATTTCGTATCATCGATATCGCCCACGAGGCGTGCAGTCACCTTGAGCAACATCGTATCCACCAGATGCAGGGCTATGAGAGCGGCCCCCCAGGCCGTGATGACCGCCAAAAGCAACCTGAAGAAAGTAGTGCCGGCGCCTGAAAACGAAACCACATAGCCAAGAAGAATCTGGGTCACGATAGCCATCACGATGAAGGCCATAGGCATCCCGATCCTACCGGCAAACATGCTGTACATGCCCGGGGGCAGCCACCGTTTCACCAGTCCAACAAGGGCATATACGCCAAAACCGAGCGACCCGATAAGAACAAGAAACACCGGAATCGCAATCCACTCCCACAGCTGCAGCATGCCAAGCGACTGTTTGTATCGCTCGGGGATATACTGCTCTATCCAGGAGGGGCCGAATTTTTCGTAGAGGATTGGAATGATGTCGACTGTTTCCGGCGAAATCAGCCAAACCGGATCCTGTTCCGCTACCTTGTAACGCGTTAGATGAACATCATAGGTTTGCCCTTGGGCCTTGAGCGAGACCACCTCGAGGTAACGTCGTGGCTCCCCGGCTCGCGGGTGCTTACCGCTCGGGTCCTGAACTAGAGCATCCTGCCGCCCTGGAAGACTCGATATATTGATCCACTCCCCGCGCCTGAGAACCGACGAAAGCTGCATTGCCAACCGGCTTCCTCTGCTTTTCTGCTCGGAGGCTGGAATGTCCGAAAGATTGAGGATGTGAGCGGCGGCAGAATGCTCATCGTTTTCGGTGAGTTCGATGAAACTTCTTATCGCCTCTCTTGGTGTCGAGCGCTCGACCTCTTCCGGCACCTCACCTAACCCTTCGTTCAGGGAGTCAGCCGAGAACCAGAGACGCTCGCTCTCTTCCTCGTCCTGCGCGAAAGAAGCACACGAAAACATCAGGATTACTGCAAAAATGACCCAACTATAGCGTACTCTCATAGGAATCCAGCCAGCCAAACAACATGAAAACGTAGCTCATGAAAATGAAAAGCGCCCCATCTAATAACCAAAAATTACCAAGAATTGCTTGATCAAACTAAGTCATCACGCCTGTACCCGAATACGATACAACACGCAATACACCACCGGCAGTACCACCAGTGTTAATAGCGTTGCCACACCCAGGCCGCCGATCAGGGCCACGGCCATGCTGGAGAAAAACGCATCGTTGATCAGCGGAATCATGCCCAGCATGGTGGTCAGCGCCGCCATGGCTACCGGGCGCACGCGGCTTACCGCTGCACGCACCACGGCATGGTAACGATGCTCGTGTAGCGGCAATTGCACGTTGATTTCCTCGACCAGCACAATGGCGTTCTTGAGCACCATGCCGATCAGGCTCAAGGTTCCCAGCAGCGCCATGAACGAGAAAGGCAAGCCAGTCAGCAACAGAGCCCCGACCACGCCGATTATCGTCAGCGGTACCAACGACCAGATCGCCAGTGCCTGGCGCAGGTTGTTGAACAGCACCACCGTGATGATGAACATGACCACCAGCCCCAGCGGCAGGGAGGCGAACAGGCCGCTCTGCGCTTCGCCCGCGGTTTCGTACTCGCCACCCCATTCCAGCCGGTAGCCCGGAGGCAATTCAAGCGCCTCGACTTCGGGTCGAATCCGCTCCAGAACGCTTGCTGCGGTAACGCCGCTCAGCGGATGCGGTTCGGCATACACCGCCAGCATGCCCTGACGATTGCGGCGCAATATCAGCGGGTCGGCGACCTGGGTGGTGACCCGCTCGATGACTTGATCAGCGGCAATATAGCGACCGCGCTCCTCGCTCCAGACATTCAATGAACCGACGTTATCCACGTCGTGACGCTGCCCGGGCCCCGCCCGAGCGATAATTGGAATCAGGTCACTGCCATCGCGGTAGATACCCACCTGGGCGCCACTGGTATTGAGCGCCAGGGTATCGGCCAGGCCGGCGCGAGTGACACCGAGGCGACGCGCGGCATCCTCGAGAAATACCGGTTTGATGACTTGCACCCGGTTGCGCCAACTCTGTCGCACACTGGTTGCCAGGGGCTCGTCATGGAACAGCGCCTCGACGTCGGCACCAAGTTGACGCAGCACCTCGGGGTCGCTGCCGTAGAGCCGCGCCTCGAGCTTGGCCTTGGGCGCAGGGCCGACTTCCAGCGGCATGATCTTGTAATCGACGTCAGGGTGGTAACGTTCAAGCGCCGCCTCCACCTCGCCCATGCGCTGATGTTGAGTCTGCTTGTCCGGCGTTTCCACAATCAGTTGCGCATAGCTGGCATAACGCTCTTCAGGTGAATAGGTCAGGGTAAAGCGCTGTGCACCACCACCTACCACGGTGGTCAGATGCTCGATACCTTCCATCGCCATCACCGTCTCTTCGAGCTCACTTATCCGCCGCTGGGTCTCGAGGATATCGGTACCCTCCGGCATCCAGTAATCGACGAAGAAGATCGGCGTATTGGAGGCCGGGAAAAAGGCATCCTTGACGAAGGTGAAACCATAGCCGGCGCTCATCAGCACCAGTCCTACCATGACCAACGTTACCCAACGCAGGCGGATACCGAGGGTAATCAGGCGGCGAAACAGCTGGTACACCGCGCCACGATAGGGGTCCTGCTGCGCGTCTCCCCCGCTGACATTGCGAAAGAACATTGCAAAGAAGAACGGGGTCAAGGTCAGCGCCGTCACCCAACTCAACAGCAGCGAATAAAGCAGCACGAAGAACAGCGAGCCGATGAATTCGCCGGTGGTGTCCGGTGAAAGCCCGATAGGCGCGAATGCCGCCACGGCAATCAAGGTTGCCGCGAGCAGGGGCCAGGCATTCTGGCGGACGACCTGATGAGCAGCCTCATGCACCGTCAAGCCGCGCTTGAGTCCCACCAGCATGCCTTCGGTCACCACAATGGCATTGTCGACCAGCATTCCCAAAGCGATGATCAGCGCCCCCAGAGAGATTTTTTCGAGCTGCAGGCCGTGAATGCGCATCATCATGAAAGTACCGATGATGGTAATCAGCAGAATCGACCCCATCAGGATACCGCTGCGCCAGCCCATGAACAGCATCAGCACCACGATAACGATGGCCACCGCCTGGATCAGGCTGATCAAGAAACCAGAGACGGCATCGTCTACGACCTGCGGCTGGTCGTAGACCACGTTGAGTTCCATGCCCACCGGGGTACGGGCCTCGAGCTCGGTCAGGCGCCGGTCGAGACGCTCCCCGACATCGACGACATTCACGCCGCTCTTGAACGATACCCCCAGTGACAGCGCCGGGCGGCCCATGTCGCGATACAGCTGTTGCGGTTGATCGGCCAGATCACGGTAAACCTTGGCAATATCGCTCAGCCGGACCAGCTCTCCATTGCCTTCACTGACGATCAATGCCCGCAAGTCTTCGATATCGGCAGCACTTCCCGTGGGAGAAACCAGAAAGCGGCGTCCATTCTGCTTCAGGTGGCCGGCATCAGCGACGGCATTCTGGGTATCGAGTAATTGTTGCAGGCGCGCAAGGGGAATATTCAAGGCGCTCAGGCGTTCACGATCGACCTCGACGTAGATGCGTTCCGGATGCTCCCCTCCCAGCGAGACCTTTTTCACCCCATCGACCAGCGCCAACTCACGCTTGAGAAAATCGGCATGATCCGCCAGGTCGGCCATCGCATAGCCTTCGCCGGTGAGATTGACCATCAAGCCGAAGACATCGCCGAAGTCATCGTTTATGTGCGATTGACGCGCTCCCGGCGGCAAACGAGGCTGGGCGTCTTCCACCTTGCGCCGCAATGAATCCCATAACTGCTGGAGCTCATCCTCCTGCACGGTGCTTTGCAACTCTATGGTGATCTGCGACAAACCATCGGAACTGATCGAGCTGATGCGCTTGATGCTGGGCATGCCCTGGATCGATTCTTCAAGCGTGGAAGTGACCTCCTGCTCCACTTCCCTGGGAGTGGCGCCGGGATACGCCGTCGTCACCAAGGCGTTGCGAATAGTGAACTCGGGAAACTCGAGCTGGCCCATGTCAAGAAAGGACAGCGTCCCGCCGACGAGCAGCACCACGGTCATCAACCAGCTAACCGCCTTATGGCGTAGAAAATAATCGACCATCTAGAGACCCTGTTCCTTTTCCCAGGGGATGACCGATATCTCGGCACGTAAGCGACTCGCTCCCGCCGCCACCAAGCGATCGTCGGGCGCCAGTTCCCCCCTGACTTCGAGACCGGCCGAGGTCAGCGAGCCGACTTCTACCGGAACCGACTCGATGCTGTCGGGGCTTTGAAAACGCCACACGCGGGCCTGATCGGGGTTTTCGCCCGCATAGCTCACCGCCTCGGGGGGAACCCGCCACACCGGTGTCACGTCTTGAGGCATCCAGGCACTCAAATCCAACCGGACGGTGGCACTCATTCCATCGAGCAAGGTGATGTCGTCTGGCTGGGACAACGTGAGCGTGATTTCATAGGCCAGACTTTGGGCGTCGGCCTGAGTGGTGTAAGACTTGAGTTGCGCCAGGTAGGCAGAGCCATCCTGCGAAAAATACACCTCATGAGCCAGCATGTTGCCAAAGGGAAGCGCGCTGTCGTTGGCGGGAACTATTCGCCGTACGATCTGCTCCGGCAAGTGAAACACCACATCCAATTGGCCGGGCTGCTGGATCACTGCCACCGTTTCCTTGACCTGCACCATTTGGCGGTTATCAACAGGAACGCGAGCAATCACACCGTCATAGGGAGCACGCAAACGGGTATGCTCAAGCTGCTCATCGGCCTGCTCAAAGGCTGAACGGGCCGCACGCAATTGGCTTTTAGCCTCGTCGAAACGCACCTGGCTGATAGCGCCCCGCTCCAGGGTGTAGCGCATGCGCTCGAAAGTCGCCTCGGCCAGCTCCAGGCTGGAACGAGCGCTTTCGAGCTGGCTCCGCGCATTGCTATCGTCGATACGGGCAATCATCTCACCGGCTGAGATTCGCTGGCCCGCCGCGACATTGAGTTCCAGCAGCTCGCCAGCCATGCGAAACGACAGATCGCTGCGGGTGGAGGCTTCAACACGAGCCGGAAAGTGGCGCATCAATGCAGCGCCGGCATCGTCCAGGGTGAGCAGCTTGACTGGCCGGGCTGAAGCGGGCTCAAGCGTTTGCGACTTTTCACAGCCAGCCAACGTCAGCAAAGCCAGAACCCCCAACAGCAGGCGTATACGGATGACAGGCACGGTGACAGCTCCTCGGGAAATGAACGCTCAGCAATCGAAAACAGCAAGCGCATTTAGGGTGAGTGCACATTCACTGACATTCATGAATGTCAGTGAATGTGGGTATACTAATCACCACGAGGCGACTTTGCCATGTGTCGATGACAAGATAGGGATAATTTAACGGGAGCTGTCATGACTCGAAGGAAGGAAGAAGCCGAACGTACACGCGAGACGATTCTCGATGCCGCCGAAGCCACCTTTCTGGCTCAAGGCGTATCACGCACTACCTTGGCGCACATTGCCCAGGCCGCCGGGGTGACGCGCGGGGCTATTTACTGGCATTTCGAAGACAAGGCGGCACTCTTCGACGCCCTGCTGGAGCGCGTGCGCATTCCCATCGATGAAATTGTCGATCTGGCCGAGCAAGGTGCACCGGCTTTTCCTGCCGAGCGGTTACGGCAAATCGCCCTGGGCGCCTTGGAAAGGATGCACGACGATCGACAACTGCAACGCGTTTCCACCATCGTCTTTCACCGCTGCGAAAAGCTTGAAGACTACCACCCCCGGATCAGCGTCATCACACGACTATCCCAGCATGCCCAAACCCGGGTGGAACGGCTTTTCGAAGATGCCAAGCAGCAAGGCACGCTGCGCGCTGGCCTGTCCCCGACCAGCGCCCGACGCCAGTTCCATATGTTCCTGATCGGCGCCTGCTTCGACTGGCTGCAAGACATTGATCAATATTCGCTTGCCGAAGAGCGTGACGCTATCGTCGAGACATTGATGCGCGGACTGTTTGTTATCACGCCTGACTAGCATTTCTAGTCAGTGATATCCTCGATCCAGGTCAGAGCGGCGACACCGCTAGGTAGCCCCAAGGTGGGAATGGCCAATATGGCCACCTGTTTCAGAGCTTCCGGCGACTCGCCTTCTTCCAGGCCGCGCCGCACATGAGAATGCACCGCGCCTTCAGAACCTGCGCCCACAGATAATGCCAGTTTGACCAGGCGGCGGGTACGTTCATCCAGCGGGCCAGTATCGGCACACGCCTTGCCCAACGCTGCGTAGGCGTCCCAGACATCAGGGTACTGCTCGGCCACTTGGCCGGCACCGGATGGAAGTTCTTGTTTAGACATGAAATTTTCCTTCTAAAGAGGAATGACGAAATCAAGGTATGAGCAAGCCACCTAGTCCAGCTTAGCCTCTTGAACGCCTCAAGCAAACACCCCCGCCGAAGAACCACTTTCGATAATGGCTATGCACGACAATGCACGGGACAAGGCGGTGCGGTATGCTTCGCCCGGAAAATTCACCCCACTTTCATCAAGGACACTTCATGTCTCGTCGGCTTGCATTGGCGCTCGTCACTCTCTTCGCCACGCTCTTCACGCTGGCAGCCACCCCCTTGGCTGTCGCCAATACCTTGGTGTTCACCGCCATTCCCGACGAAGACGAGACCCGTTTACAGGAACGCTTTCAGAGCGTCGCTGACTATCTTTCCGAAGCGCTCGAAGTGGATGTACGCTTCATCCCGGTCACCTCCTACGCCGCTTCTGTCACCGCCTTTCGCAACAATCAGGTACAGCTCGCCTGGTTCGGCGGCTTCACCGGGGTTCAGGCGCGCCGCATGGTCCCCGGCTCCATCGCTATCGCCCAGGGCGTTGAAGACCCCGAATACAAGAGCTACTTCATCGCCAACCATGCCACTGGCATCGAGCCCCACGAAGGAGACACCGCCCCGCAAGCGCTGCGCGGCGTGACCTTCAGCTTCGGCTCGCAAAGCTCGACGTCCGGCCGTTTGATGCCCGAATACTTCCTGCGTGAGCACCTGGGCGCCTCGCCCGAGGCACTTTTCGAGCGTGTCGGCTTCAGCGGCAACCACAGCCGCACTATTTCCCTGGTGCAATCGGGTGCCTATCAGGCCGGCGTGGTCAGCTACAAGGCCTGGGAAAATGAAGTGGAAAACGGCGCTGTCGATCTGGATCGCGTCCAGGTGGTCTGGGAAACGCCCACTTACCCCGACTATCAATGGACGGTACGTGGCGACGTCGATGCGCGCTTTGGCGAAGGTTTTACTCAACGCCTGCAACGGGCGCTAATTGATATGGACGATCCCGAACTCCTGGCAAGTTTCCCGCGCAGCGGCTTCATTCCTGCGGAAAACGCCGACTATCAGGAGCTGATCAAGGTCGCTCGTCAGCTCGACCTGCTCGACTGATGACCACTGCCTTGCCCATATTTGCCTTGAAAAACGCTGTCGCCGACTACGGCGAGGTGCGCGTGCTCGGCCCCTTGAATCTGAGCCTTGCGCCCGGCGAACATCTGGCGCTGGTGGGCAAGAGCGGCGCCGGCAAGTCGAGCCTGCTCGCGGTAATGTACGATCACTGGCATGCGCAAGGCGCGGCCCTGATGCCCCAGGACCTGGGGCTGGTCGCCAATCTTTCGGTGTTTCACAACGTCTATATGGGACGCCTGGACCGCCACCCCTGGTGGCGCAACCTGCTTACCCTGGCCCGCCCCTTGAAAGGTGATATTGCCGAGATCGACGCTCTGCTCACTCAGCTCGGTATTCCAGAAAAGTGCTGGACGCCCTGCGGTGAACTCTCCGGCGGTCAGCGCCAGCGCGTCGCCGCCGCCCGAGTGCTCTATCAACAGGGCAGGATACTGCTGGCCGACGAACCCGTCTCGGCGCTGGACGGCCCTCAGGCGGAAAGCGTCATCCGGGCATTACTCGCGACTTATTCGATGTCGGTGCTGGCCATGCACGATCTCGACCTGGCACTGCATTTTTGCACCCGGGTCATCGGTATACAGGATGGCGCCATCGCCGTGGATGCGCCCAGCCGAACGCTGACGACTGCCGATCTCATGCCGCTCTACTGATGCCCTTGACCCCGACCGCACGTGTCAGCCTGAGCCTGATAGCGCTCGCACTGGTATGCCTGTCACTGGGCGATTTCGAGATCAGCACTCACGCTCCCTGGCAAGCGCTTGGGCGACTCTTCATGGGTCTGGTTCAGCCGGACCTGTCACGCGTCGACTTTCTCGGCGAGGCGATCCTGCGTACCCTGGCCTTCGCCTTCGTCGGGGTGGGGCTGGGTGCCGGCGCCGGCTTTCTGCTGGCGCTTGCCTTTCAACATCTCTGGGTGCGCACCTTCTGCGCATTCATCCGGGCGATTCACGAGCTGTTCTGGGCATTGATCTTTCTGCAGAGCTTCGGCCTGCACCCCATTACCGGGGTACTGGCCATCGCCATTCCCTATGCGGGTATTTTCGCCAAGGTTTACGCGGAAATTCTCGACGAGACCGACCCAGAGCCCGCCCGCACCTTGCCCCATCGAGCCGGGCGGTTCTCGGCACTGCTTTACAGCCGAATCAGCCAAGCCTGGCCACATCTGGTCAGCTACACGTCTTACCGCCTGGAATGCGGCCTGCGTTCGAGTGCGGTGATCGGCTTCGTCGGCATGCCCACTCTCGGTTTTCACCTGGCGGGCGCTTTTGCCCAAGGCCACTACAACACCGTCGGCGCCTTGCTGATTCTGTTCTACCTTCTGATCGGTACGCTGCGGTACTGGGTGCGCCCGCGGTTGCTGCCCTTATACCTGATCGTAGCGCCCTTCTGTCTGGGCACAGGTCTTCCCATCATGTGGAGCAACGTCTCGCGTTTCTTCACTCACGACATCATTCCCGCCCCGCTTCGCCAGGGTGAAGGTATCGAGGGTCTACTACCCTGGCTCGGTGAGCTTATGCTCAACCAGGCGCTGCCGGGCATCTGGAATACCCTGCTGCTTACCCAGATAGCCTTGGCGCTGACCGGAATACTCGCCATGGCGCTATTTCCATTGATTTCACGCCACTTCACCGGAAAGCTCAGCGGAACTTGCGGCTATGTAATTCTGGTGGTGATGCGTGCCACCCCGGAATATCTGCTGGCATTCATCCTGCTGCAGCTGTGGGGGCCTTCCATGCTGCCCGCCGTGGTGGCGCTGGCGCTGCATAACGGCGGCATCATCGGCCATCTTGTGGGCAGGCGCAGCAACACAATTCAGCTGCGCCAGGATGCACCCAAGGGCATCAACCGTTACGCCTATGAGATCGCTCCTCGGGTCTACGGGCCCTTCATGGGGTTACTTTTCTATCGCTGGGAAATCATCATGCGCGAAACGGCGATTCTCGGCATTCTGGGCATCGCCACCCTGGGTTTCTACGTCGACAGCGCTATTCAGGAAATCCGCTTCGACCGCGCCATGCTGCTGATCCTGATCACCGCCTTGCTCAACATCGGCGTAGATATCCTCGCTCGCCGCCTGCGGGCGCACCTGCGCCTGAGACACAGCATTAACCGCAAGCACTGCTGAAAAAGGTGCATCGATAGCATGCACCTTTTGTTTCACCCCGGCACCCATTACAGTTTGGTTACTCCTGTTCAGTATCCGTGTCGTCGGTATTCGTGTCGTTTTGATCTTCCGGACTCAGCATGTCGGCTGGGCCTTCGGTGCCTTCTGTCCCCACGGGGGACGGCGGGGTCTGGTTTTCGGTATCAAGCCTGTTGCGCTGGTTGGTGTCGCCTTGCTGATTAACGCTTGCGTTCTGGCGAGCGGCATCTTGCAGTCCCTGTATATAGCCCTGCCGGTAACCTCTTATCAGGCCTTGCTCAAGCCCTTCTTCCTTACCCTCGATGTAGCCCTGCAAGAAAATGTGAGCATCTTCCTGATTGCGACCTTGCGACTGGTCATACCGGCGATCCTGCTGATATCTCTGCCCGTGGTCATATCTATCGCTATCGCGCCGATATTGCTGACGGTCTTGTTGCTCATCCCATGGCCGGCTACGCTGCGGGTCTCTTCGGCCGTAATCATCATCATAGCCATTGCTGTCGCTTCGGTATTGACGGCGTTGATCCTCCCAACCCTGGGCGCGCTGGCGATCCCTTTGGTCGTAATCACCGCCGTAGCGTTCGTCACGATATTGCTGACGATCCTGGTTATCCCTTGATTGATAACTTTGCTGATTTCTTTGCATATTATCGTAACCGTAGCCATCGCTGCGGCTATCTTGTTGTGCAACCGCCATGTTTGTAGCAAGTGCAGTCGACACGGCAGTCGCAATGACCAGTTTTTTAAACATAACTCCTCCGAAAAACGATTAACCACTTGGTTTAAAGCAGCTGGTACTTAATCACTAGCTGTCAGAACTGGCTTAGTTGCGGTACTGGTTATAGCGGTTGCGATCCTCATCACGCCAGCGGTCATCACGACGATCCTGGCCGCGCCACTGCTCATCACGACGATCCTGACCGCGCCAGTGGTCATCACGATGATCCTGACCGCGCCAGCGGTCATCACGACGATCCTGGCCGCGCCACTGGTCATCACGACGGTCCTGGCCGCGCCACTGGTCATCCCGACGATCCTGGCCGCGCCAACGGTCATCCCGACGGTCCTGGCCGCGCCAGCGGTCATCCCGACGATCCTGGTCGCGCCAGCGGTCATCCCGACGATCCTGCTGATAGCGATCACGGTCCTGATCGTGCCACTGATTGTCCTGGCTGTAGGAACGATTGCGATCTTGATCTTGCCACCGATTATCTTGGTCCCATTGCTGCGCCATAGCAGACCCGGTAGTCGCCAGTGCGGTCGAAATTGCTGCTGTAATGAGTAGCTTCTTGAACATGACCATCTCCTTTAGTCATTAGACGAAACTCAAGTGTAGCTTGAAGGGTGTCATAGCCAAGCCATACAGCAATCAAGCTAGCTGCCATTTCTGCAAATTAAAAATAGGCACGCTTTATTTTTTCAAACAATCACCACCTATTAAATAAACGTTACTTTAAAATATTATTGACTAAAAAATTCAGTCTATTTTCTCGAATGGCCATAAAAAATAGGAACAAGGCATGTCATTCTTGCTACTACAACTTCCAAACTGACTAAATGCAGTTCCAAGGCTCAGCGACTACATTAATTATGAGAAAGGTGGGCCTGAGAAAAAAACTGCAATGAACCCTGCGCATGGCGAGGTGTCGATGCGCGTAAACTTCATGGTGCAAGGTAGCCGACATAATGCAACATCGAGCTTCAAGGTTCCTACGTTGGTGGTGGCTTGTCCCGGTCATTCTGGTGGCGCTTATCGTCGCTGCGGTGGAACTAATGTCCTGGAATTTTTTAAAGCCTGTCATCACCGAGCGTATCCAGGAGGCAACCGGGCGCTCGGCAGCCATTCACGGCGATGTGGGAATCAGCCTATTTCCTCGTCCGCAGCTGTCGCTTCACGAAATCGAGCTCGACAACCCCGAATGGGCCGGTTCCTCGCACATCCTCAAGGCGCAGCGCGTCAGTATTTCACCATCACTCAGCGACCTGATCCAAGGTGAGGTCGTGCTGGATAACATTGAAATTGCCGGCTCGACCCTGAATCTGGAGCGACGTACTGAGGCTCCCGGTAATTGGGTGCTTGGTGAACCAGCCAATCGACAAGCGCAAGCCGATGAAGACACCGCCTCGCCTTTGGATATCCGCAACCTCTCGCTATCCGACTCAGAGGTGCGTTACTGGACTGCCGAGGCCGACACTCCGCTCGAACTCTCCGTTTCATCTCTGCAGATGCAAGCGGATGACGAAACCTTGCACACCCAGGCGACACTGACATTTCAGCAACGACGCTTTGAACTACAAGCACAAACTGACCCCATCGAGGCCTTCATCGACGATGCCCAGGCATTCGGTGGCGAGTTTACGCTCAGCTCCGGCGAGAGCCAGCTCACCAGCACCTTTGAGGTTCCCCAAGCGCCGGTATTGGATCGATTAGAGGCGAATGGAGAGCTCAGCCTGCACAATCTCGCCGACTGGTCACAATGGCTGAAATTACCTCAGGTCGAGTTGGATAGCCTCGAGATAGCGGCACGCCTGGAACGCCAAGGCAGCGAATGGCGATTACACGACATCGACACAGCAATCGCCCAGAACCGGGTAACCGGCGAGCTGACGATGGATACCGCCGGTGAAGCGCCCAGCCTTGATGGTCAACTGCACTCATCGCAACTCGATGTCGCTGCTCTACGCGCAGCCTTGCCGGAATCCGAGGAAGAGGGCCTATCCGTGCCCGTGTTACCCGATCTACGCGGAGACGTTGCTCTGTCCGTAGACCGTCTGATACTGGAGCAAGCGGTACTTCAGAACGTTCAAACTCAGGTGCAGCTTGCCGAACACTCGGTTGCGCTTGAACCCCTGACGTTTGAGATTGCAGACGGCAATGTCGAGGCACAGGCAAGCCTGACCAGTAGCCCTGAAAGGGTTACCGCAGAGGCCCAGATCAGCCTGCAGAATCTGGACATGACGAAACTAAGCAGTACCCTGCCCGCCGGCGACACCCTGGACGCCGAACTCTCTCTTGAGCTTCAGCCACTCGAGCAACGCTCGACGTTCGAGCTCAATACGCTGCTTGCCCAGTTACGTATCGACAATGCTCGTCTGGCTTATCGCAACGCCGAGGCCGGCAGTGACCTCGAGGCGACACTCGAGACCACCGGCGAGCAAGAGCCGCCACGGCTGCTGCTCAATGTGAATGGCACCTTCCGCGACAAGCCGCTGGACATGCAGGTCAGAGGGGCTCCGCTACCCAGCTTGGTCGACCTGGAAGATGGCTCGCTGCAACAGGATTACCCGCTTGAAGCCGAAGCCACCTCAAACGGCTTGTTTGTTCAGGCGGACACCACCCTGGCCTCGATCCTGGCACCTCAGACGCTTGAAGCGGATGTGGTCCTCGACGCGGATAGTAGCCGGGCCCTGGAAGCCTGGCTCGGCCCAGTTTTGCCTCCTTTGCCCGAGTTTCGTCTCGCGGGCCGCTTGAGCCGTGATCATGAACAATGGAACGTCACTGGGCTTGAAGGTGAGATAGGCTCGACCAATGTCAGCGGAAACGTTGAAGTTTTCACTACCGAACGCCCGGCAGTGAACGTCGACCTTGAAGCCGGGCGCATCGATATCGCCCAGTTGATTTCCGCTACGACTCAAGCGTCGGACGATGAAGCACAGGCTGATGAAGCACAGGACGACTCCCTGCTGGCGCCGCTGCGCAGCTTCGATGGACAGCTGGAGCTAAACGCCAATACGTTGGTGTTACCCAACGGGCTCGAGCTGAATGAGCTTGCGCTGAACGCCGAACTGGAAGAAGGCAGGCTACAGGCAGAGCCTCTCCAGTTTCGCCTGGGAGAAGGTTCAGTTATCGCTAACCTTGCACTGGACGCGACGCAGCTACCCGCCTCGGGGCAGATGGATGTCGATTTCGACGACATTTCATTGGCCAGGCTGGCTGACACCTTCACCCCCATCGAGGACCGGCTTGGCAAAGTTTCCGGAGAGCTGCACCTGGCAATGAGTGAAACGCTCCCCGGCGACAGACGCGATGATTTGCTGTTGCCGTTCATCGGCCGTCTGAGTTTCGAGCCTTCGGAGCTGCGTTTCAGTGACCCACAGGCCGACACCCGACTGACCCTGAGCCTTGAAACCCAAGGCCCCGCCGCTGGGGCGCAAACGCTCCAAATGCAAGGTGAAGGGCGCTACGATGGCGCACCGGCCTCGCTCAGTCTACGAGGCGACCCCTTGCTCAATGCCCGCGACCCGGACCGCCCCTATGCGGTGGATCTCGAGGCGGATATCGTCGACACTCAATTGAGGCTCCAAGGGACGCTTCTGCGTCCTCTTGCGCTGGAAGGGCTGGACCTTGAACTCGCTCTAGAAGGTCCGAACCCACAACGTCTGAGCCGCCTGCTGGGCTTTGCGCTGCCGCAGCTCCCTGCCTATTCGGTATCGGGAAGTCTGGACCTGGAAGAGCAGCGCTGGACGTTCACCGACATGCAGGGGGTGATTGGCGATAGTGATCTCAATGGGCGCCTGGCACTCGACACAAACGTCAGGCCGCCTCGACTGAGCGGGGAGCTGAGCTCCGAGCATCTCGATATCGCGGATCTGGGCTTTCTCGCCGGAGTAACGCCGGAGGAAACCCAAACCGATGATCGTTTCGTCCTGCCCGACACACCCATCATTACCGAGGCATGGCAAAGGGTGTCGGCGGATGTAAGCTACAGGGGGCAATCCGTGCGCGCCAGGGATATTCCATTAAGCAACGTGGTCATCGACTTTGCTCTTCAGGACGGGCGCGGGCAGTTCGAACCCGTGGGCTTTGGAGTTGGCGAAGGAAGTGTCGATCTCACCCTCGACCTGGACGCCGGCACCCAACCCCCCAGCGGCACGATGCAAGTGGAAGTGCAGGGAGTGGATCTCAACGATGCGCTACGCAACTGGGATCTGGCTGACGACAGTGTCGGCACCATCGGGGGACGCGGCAAACTCTGGGTTGAAGGCGCTTCAGTCGCCGAGTTATTGGCTTCCGCCGATGGCGGCGTGGTCTTGCTGATGACTGGTGGAAGACTCGAAGCATTGCTTGTGGAAATCGCCGGCCTGGATGCCGGTCAGACGTTTCTGAGTTGGGTGCGGGGGCGTGACCCCATCCCGATTGATTGCGCGTACGCCGATCTTCAGGCGAGAAACGGCGTTACCCACCTGGATACTTTCGTGGTGGATACTGACGACACCACATTCACGGTGGGCGGCCAGGTGGATCTGAATACGGAACGCCTGGATATCAGCCTCATAACCCATCCCCAAGACCCTAGTGTCTTTGTCGGACGGTCGCCGCTTCACCTAGGGGGCACCTTCGATAACATCGAAGTGAGCGTGCATAGCGAAGAGCTTATAATGCGAACCGGCACCAGCGCTGCGCTTGGCGCCCTTGCCGGCCCCATTACCGCCCTCTTGCCGCTAGTGGATGTAGGTACAGGTCCTGACATGCAATATTGCCAAGGCTTGATCAATCGTTCTCGCGAAGCGATACAAGAGGGGGGCATCGAATAATGCGTCAATGCCACTGGTTCAGCGCCCTGATGCTAGGAGGGCTACTCCTAGCCGGGCTTCTGGTCGGCTGTGCCGACACCCCGGTCAATGAATCCGCCAGGCTCGCGCAGCAAGATTCGGCTGAAGCGGTACAGATCAAGGCCCGGCTTCTCGAAGCACCGGACCTGGCCGGTTCGGCCATCGACGTCGATCTGGAGGGCGACCGAGCCATTCTGGGCGGTTTCGTCGAGACCTCGCAGCAGCGCGAACGGGCTGAAGCCATTACGCGGGACCATGAGCAGGTGAATGCGGTAGAAAACAACATCACCGTTAAATAACGCAGGCTCTCAGCCGCCGGTCATGTTCATGAAGCGCACCACCTGCACATCACCGTCGGTGGTGAAATGATGACGTTCGGGCTTGAAACGCATGGCATCGACAATCGCTGCCTTGAGGCGCTCCATGTCACCGGGATGGCGGCGTATCACGCTGCGCAAATCGACCGAATGCTCATTGCCCAGGCACAGCAGCAAACGCCCCTCGGCGGTGACGCGTACCCGGTTGCAGGCCTCGCAGAAGTTATGGCTGTGCGGCGAGATAAAACCGATGCGCGACTCACTGTCGGCCATTCGGTAATAGCGCGACGGGCCTAGGGTGGTTTCGGTGGTGGGTAATAGCGCGTGCTGGGCTTCGATGATGCTGCGCACCTCGTCACTGGAACAGAATGTCTCAGCACGATCGTGCTCGCTCACCTGCCCCAGTGGCATTTCCTCGATAAAGCTGATATCCACGTTTTCGTTGCGGGCGAAGTCGACCAGATCGAGAATTTCGTCGTCATTGCGCCCCTTGAGAATCACGGCGTTGAGCTTGATGCGGGTAAAGCCCGCCTCGCGGGCCGCACGGATGCCGTCAATGACCCGCTTGAGGTCGCCGGTGCGAGTGAGTGCCCGGAAGCGCTCGGGCACCAGTGAATCAAGGCTGATGTTGAGCCGGGCAAGGCCGCCCTGGTGCAGCGCTTTGGCATGCTTGACCAGGCCGCTGCCATTGGTAGTCATGGCGAAATCACGCAGCCCTTCAAGGCGACCAATTGACCCGACGAGCGTTTCGATCCCCTGACGCACCAGCGGCTCGCCGCCGGTGAGACGGATCTTCTCCACGCCCAGCTCGACGAAGGCTTGCGATACCGTGGCGATTTCCTCAAGGGTCAGCACTTGAGCGCGTGGCAGGAAGGTCATCTCCTCGGCCATGCAATAGACACAGCGAAAATCACAACGGTCGGTCACCGATAACCGAACATAGCGAATCGTGCGGCCGAAACCGTCAACCAGGACACTCATTGGGTATTCTCCATAGACACCTGCAGTCGGGCGATCAGCTCACCGACATCAGCTGAAACTTCAGTCACTTCATCCTCACCATAGAGCATTCCGCGCCGCTTGCGAAACCCACGTTCATAGAGCTTGACGTGTTCGGTGGGTTCAACGCCTGCATTGGCCAGGCAATGACTGGCGCAATGTAGCTGACAACCGTCGATCGCAACGATAGGACGACCGGAGCGTGCCGTGCGTACCAACCCTTTCACACCGCCGCCGACACCGGCGATACAGGACATTTCCGCTACGCCGCCATGATCCAGGCGCAGTGCCACGTCATTGGCCAACTGCGCTACATCGGAGCAGCCAGAGCAGGCATACACCAGGGTGGTGGCGGTCTTTTGACGGGCACGTTGTGGCATTAGGTATCTCCTTCTATCAAGCAGTGACGCAAGCGTTCCTCATCGATGATCGCTAAATGGCGGCGGTCCACTTGCATGATGCCCTGGTCACGCAACTTGGCCAGCAAGCGTGACAGCGTTTCCGGCGTCATGGAAAGCTGAGCGGCAAGCCAGTAGCGGGGTATGGTCAATGGCAATGTCTTGGGGCGCTGATGGCGCCCCGGGGGCAATTGGCGTAGCAAATAACTGACCAGCCTGGCCATGGCGTCGGACTGAGTCACCAGCACCAGGTCTTCCAGGCGCTCACTCAACTCAAGGGCCATGCGGCTCATGAACTCAGCACGACAGGCCGGGTAGGCATCCAGCTGTTGGCGACATTGTTCAGCGGGAATCGCCAGCACTCGGGTATTACGCAAGGCTTCCGCCGAGTAGAGATAAAACCCGGTGTGCGATGCCATGCTCAGTTCGCCCAGGGTGCCTCCATGCTCCACGCAACGTACGGTAGCCAAGCGTTTCTCACCGACACCATGCACCAGACGCACGGCGCCACTGAGCACGACATACAGCCAGTCCGCTTGCCCGTTCTGGTGAAAAATCCACTCATGCGCTTTCAGCGTCTGTACGTGAGAATGCTTCAGTAGCATTTCCACGTCGTTGATCTCAAGTGCCGCCAGCCAGCTGACCCCCCGGATCAGCTCCTGCAGGTCGGCTGCATTTGGCGGCCCCTCAGGTGAGGAATTGGCTGCAGGGGCAATAGGTAACGTCATCGCCTTTTTTCACCTCACTACTTGGGTCTATGATCAGGTAGCCATGGGCCACCGCTGCGGCGCTCAACATGTGCGACCCCTGGCCACCTGCGAGCAACGCCACCGGCCCTTGCTCGGAATCCTCGAGTACCACCCGCAGACATTCGTAGCGTTGGCGGTTGGCACGATGCGCAAAGCCTGCTTTGACGGTAAAACGTTCAAGCCGATGCGATGAGCGTCCCTGACAGCCCTGAACGAATGGCAAGGTGAGTAACTGCCAGCCCACCAACGAGGCCACGGGATTGCCCGGCAGGCCGATCAGCGGCACGCCGGCGGCGCTAGCATCGTGCAGGGTGCCGAAGGTGAAAGGCTTGCCGGGTTTGAGCGCGATGCCATGAAAATGCAGGCTGCCCAAGGCATCCAGTACCGGCCGCACATGGTCTTCCTCACCGACCGACACACCGCCGGTACAGATCACCATGTCGGCGCTGTCGCGTGCCTGGCTCAATGCCGTTCTTAGCGCTTCGGCGGTATCCGCAATGATGCCTTTATCCACCACCTCGCAGCCCTGCTCCGCCAGCAAGGCTTTCAGCATGGCCGCATTACTGTTGTACACCTGGCCCGGCAGGCGTGGCGTGCCCGGCTCGATCAATTCGTCACCCGTGGATAGCAGCGCCACCCGCAACCGCCGCTTCACGACGACCTCGGCAATGCCATGACTGGCAAGCAGCCCGATGGCCGCCGGACTCAACCGCTCACCCGCCGCCAGCACTAGGTCGCCAAAACGGGCTTCTTCCCCACGGCGGCGAATGTTGGCGCCGAGCGTCACTTCCTGAGCGACATGTACCCGTCCCTGCTCATCGCAGTGGACCCGTTCCTGGGGAACCACGACATCGGCTCCCTGGGGGACGGGAGCCCCGGTGAAGATGCGCGCACAACCGCCACTTGGCAGGCTCATCACACCGGCACCGGCGGGAACACGCACCATCACCGGCAGGCCGTTTCCTTGGCGTTGGCTCTGCTCAAGCTCGGCCAGGCGCATGGCATAACCATCCATGGCGCTGTTATCTTCGCTGGGCAGATCCAGGGCTGCCAGGGCGGATGTCGCCAACACGCGTCCTGCGGCCTGAGAAAGTGGCAACGTCTCGCTGTCCATGAGCGGCACGGCGGCTTCGATCAGCCGGGCGCGAGCGTCCCATAGGTCAAGCAGGCCGGTGGTGGGATTATCCGCACAGCCACAGTTCATATGCTGACCTCCTGCGCTATTTCGGTGGAGCGGCTGGCACAGTGCTGAATACCAGGCAGTACCATGGCCACGAAATTGCAGGGCCGGGTCCGTGCATCCAGTTGCGCCGCGATAATGTCATTCCAGGCAGTGGCGCAGGCCTTGGGTGACCCCGGCATGGCGAAGATCAGCGTGCGGTTGGCCACGCCGGCCACCGCACGCGATTGAATCGTTGAGCCACCGATAGTCGCATAAGAGCGCTGGCGGAATAGCTCGCCATAGCCATCGATGGTCTTGTCGAACAGCGGCGCCAGCGCTTCCGGCGTGGTGTCACGCACCGTGAAGCCCGTACCACCGTTGACCAGCACCGCCTGGATATCCTCGCGGGCGATCCATCCGCTGACCACCGCACGGATACGATAGATATCATCAGCAACGATCCGGCGTTCGACCAGCACATGACCTGCCGTGAGCAGGCGTTCGCTGAGCAGGTCGCCGCTGCCGTCCTGGTCGAAACCGCGGGTATCCGAGACGGTCAATACCGCAAGCCCTAGCGCAACGAAAGGGGTCTGTGCATGAACATGGGCCATGGCAATCTCCACTACTGCATCAATGAACCGGCGGCATCGTCATCCAGGGTGACGCCCTCGACGCCGATATCGGCTTCCAACGCCAGAAGGTAATGGCGCAACGCCCGGCGGGTGGCTTGCTCGCGCAGGCTGTGGCGTACATGGTCGGCGACTTGCTCGAAGGGTAACTCACGCCCTTCAATGCGCTTGTCGATCAACACCACATGCCAGCCATAGCGAGATGCCAGAGGCCGCTCGTGCAGGCCTTCGGGCAGGTGCTGCAGGGCGCGGTCCAACTCGCCCACCGTCTGACCCGGCACCAGCCAACCCAAGTCACCGCCCATCTCCTTTGACGGGCAGGCGGAGTGGCGTTGAGCAAACTCGTCGAAGCGCTCGGGAATCGACTGGAGCTCCTTGACCAGTGACTCGCCTAGCCGGTATTGGGCATCGCGCGCCGAGGCGTCGTCGGGTGCCGCTGCCAACAGAATGTGGCGAACGCTCATCTGGGACGGCTCGCTGAAACGCGCCGGGTAGGATGCATGAAAGCGACGGCAATCTTCCTCCGAGGGGGCAGGCACATCCAGCTCCTGCTCCAGCAGTTCAGCGATCACCGCATCGCTTTCATCTTCCATTCCACAAACGTCTGCACCTGCCTCCATCAGGCCAAGCTCGATGGCGCGCTGGATCAAAAGCTCGCGCACCACCAGGGCACGTGCGGCCTTCAGCTGTGCGGTGCCCGCGCTGTCTGCCGGGTGGTATTGCATTTCCTGAGCGATGCTTGCCTCTTCGATAAGAGTCTCACCGACCCGAACCGGTGGGGGGCTTACGCCCCCGGGTAGCTGTTCGATATCGATCATTTGCATGTCATTTTTCCTTTACGCATGGCCGGGCAAAACCAGTGTTTAGCCGCGGCGGCGGACAATCTGATAGCGCCGAGTAACATAACCGAACGGCACGCTCCACACATGCACCAGACGAGTGAAGGGGAATAACAGAATAATGGTCAGGCCGATGAAGATATGCAGCTTGTAGATCCAGTGAACCTCGGCCATGTAGTCAGCCGCACCCCCACTGAAGAACACGATGGATTGCGCCCAGCTGGAGAGTGTCAGCATCATTTCACCATCCAAGTGACCCAGCGAGAAAATGATGGTCACCATGCCCAGCGCCGCCTGGAAGACGATCAAGCCGAGAATCAATGTATCCATCATGCTCGACGACGCCTTCACGCGTGAGTTTGTCAGGCGTCGATAGAGCAACATGGCGCCGCCCACCACGCACATGGCGCCGGCGATGCCGCCAACCACGATGGCAATCAGTTGCTTGGTACCGGCATGCAGGAAGGGCTCATAGACCCAATGGGGCGTCAGCATGCCGAACAGATGGCCGAAGAAGATCACGATGATGCCGACATGGAAGAGATTACTCGCCAGGCGCATGTTTTTCGAGGACAGCATCTGGCTGGAGCCTGCCTTCCAGGTGAACTGGCCATGATCGTAGCGCATCAGGCTGCCGAGCAGAAATACCGTGCCGACCAGATACGGATAGTAGCCGTAGATAAGATGTTGCAGGTATTCAATGAACATGGCGATTCTCCTTTTTAGCGATCGGCCACGGTTGAGGAAGGGGAAGTCCCCCCGGCGGACGGCATGATTCTGACGGGATCGCTATGCACGGCATTCTTGCGCTCGGCAAGCCGCCGTCCTTCGGCGGACTGCAATGCACAGTCCTCGTCGGATGTCGCGGAAAAGCGCACCGCCTCCTCTTCCCAGACCGCATCCAGCGCTTCGGGGGTATCATCCGGCACTTCTTCCTTGACCTTGGAACGATGCATCTCGACATCGCCCTCGGCCCCGATCAGCGCCAGCAGCGCCAACGGCACCAGGGCATGATCGGCATCACGTTCTTCAAGGCGCGCGGTGAGCAGCGCCAGGATATGGCGAATTTCGCCCAACCAGCGGCCGATCTCGGCCTCGTCGCAATGCGAAAGGTATTCCAAAAAGACCGGCAAATGGTCGGGTAGCTCGCGAGCATCCAGTTCAAAACCGGCGGCACTATATTCGGCCATCAGGTCGACCATCGCCTGACCGCGGTCACGCGATTCGCCATGCACGTGTTCGAACAACAGCAGCGAGGTGGCACGGCCCTTGTCGAACAACGCCACATACTCGGCCTGAAGCTCGAGCAGCTCACCTTCCTGAGTACGCTGGCACCAGTCCATCAGCGCGGTCTTGAGAGCCGCCCCCAGGCGGCACTCAGCGTTGATGACTTCGATCAATTCGCCACAGGTATCCTGAAGCGCCTCTGTCGGATAGTCCAGCAAGCGGGCCAGTACGCGCAGGCTACGCATGCCGAGTGCCGGTTCGAACGTCGGTTCGGTCGGCGTCAACTGGATAGTGGCATCAGTCATGACGAGCCTCCTCGGTTTGTTTTTTTGGGTCGAAGACATCCACCGGCTGGACCAGGGTAGTAGTCTGAGACCGGCCATTGAACAGGCTGGGCTTACTCTCGCCATGGCAGCCGTCACCGAAGCTGAAGCCGCAACCGCCGCGTTCGGGGAAGGCTTCGGTGGCCATTTCGCGATGGCTGGTGGGGATCACGAAGCGATCCTCGTAGTTGGCAATCGCCAGGTAGCGATACATTTCTTCCACTTGAGCTTCGCTTAAGCCGACGGCATCGAGCACCTTGGCATCGGTCTTGCCTTCCACATGCTTGCCGCGCATGTAGACACGCATCGCCATCAAACGCTTGAGGGCCAGCACCACGGGTTCTTCTTCGCCGGCGGTGAGCATGTTGGCAAGATACCTGACCGGAATGCGCAAGGATTCGATCTTGGGCATCACGCCGTCGTACTCGACCTTGCCGGATTCGGCGGCGGACTGAATCGGCGACAGCGGCGGCACGTACCAGACCATCGGCAGGGTGCGATATTCCGGGTGCAGCGGCAGCGCCAGGCCCCACTCGATCGCCATCTTGTAAACCGGCGACGCCTGAGCGGCCTTGATCACATTCTCCTGGATACCATCCCGCTTGGCTTGAGCAACCACTTCCGGATCATTGGGATCGAGGAAGATTTCGCACTGACGATGATAGAGGTCGCGCTCGTCCGGCGAGCTGGCTACTTCCTCGATACGGTCGGCGTCATACAGCAGCACGCCGAGGTAGCGAATACGCCCCACGCATGTCTCGGAGCACACGGTCGGCATACCGGCTTCGATGCGCGGATAGCAGAAGATGCACTTTTCGGACTTGCCGGTCTTCCAGTTGTAATAGATCTTCTTGTACGGGCAGCCGGAGATACACATCCGCCAGCCGCGGCACTTGTCCTGGTCGATCAGGACGATGCCGTCCTCTTCACGCTTGTAGATCGCACCGCTGGGGCAGCTCGCCACACAGGTCGGGTTCAGGCAGTGCTCGCACAGGCGCGGCAGATACATCATGAAGGTATTTTCGAACTGGCCGTAAATGTCGGCCTGCACCTGTTCGAAGTTGGCATCCTTGCGCCGCTTGGCAAACTCGGTGCCCAGGATTTCCTCCCAGTTGGGACCCCACTCAATCTTCTTCATGCGCTGACCGGAGATCAGCGAACGGGGGCGCGCCACCGGCTGGTGATCACCGATCTTGGCGGTGTGCAGATGCTGATAGTCGAAGGTGAACGGCTCGTAGTAGTCGTCCATTTCCGGTAGGTCAGGGTTGGCGAAGATATTCGCCAACACCCGCCATTTGCCACCAATACGCGGCTCGATCTTGCCGTCCTTGCGCCGCAACCAACCGCCCTTCCACTTCTTCTGGTTTTCCCACTCTTTGGGATAGCCGATACCCGGTTTGGTCTCGACGTTGTTGAACCAGGCGTATTCCATGCCTTCGCGGCTGGTCCAGACATTCTTGCAGGTCACCGAGCAGGTGTGACACCCGATGCATTTATCAAGGTTGAGGACCATGCCTACCTGGGAACGAATCTTCATTTGACGGCCTCCTGCACGCTGTCATTACCTTCGCCATCCAGCCAGTCGATGTTCTTCATCTTGCGAACCAGAACGAATTCGTCACGGTTGGAGCCGACGGTGCCGTAGTAGTTGAAGCTATAGGAAAGCTGCGCATAGCCACCGATCATGTGGGTCGGTTTGGGGCACACTCGCGTCACGGAGTTGTGAATGCCGCCACGGGTACCGGTCACTTCGGAGCCGGGCACGTTCACGGTGCGCTCCTGGGCGTGATACATCATCACCATGCCGTCCTTGACCCGTTGGCTGACCACCGCCCGCGCTGCGATGGCACCGTTGGCGTTGTAGACCTCGATCCAGTCGTTGTCTTCTATACCGATCGATGCCGCATCGGGTTCGGAAAGCCAGACCACCGGGCCGCCGCGATTCAGCGTCAGCATCATCAGGTTGTCGCTGTAGGTGGAGTGGATACCCCACTTCTGATGCGGCGTGATGAAGTTCAGCGCCTTGCTCGGGTTGCCGTTGTCTTCGGGCAGTTTGAAGCCTTTGGCCGCCTTGGTGTCGATCGGCGGACGATAGACCAGCAGGCTTTCGCCGAAGGCGCGCATCCAGGGGTGATCCTGGTAGAACTGCTGACGGCCGCTGACGGTGCGCCACGGAATCATCTCGTGAACGTTGGTATAACCAGCGTTATAGGAGACATGTTCATCTTCCAGACCTGACCAGGTCGGGCTGGAAATGATCTTGCGCGGCTGGGCGACGATATCGCGAAAGCGAATCTTCTCGTCTTCCTTGGGCAGCGCCAGGTGAGAGTGATCCCGCCCGGTAATCTTGCCCAGGGCACCCCATGCCTTGAGAGCTACCTGGCCGTTGGTTTCCGGCGCCAGGGTCAGAATCATTTCGGCGGCATCGATGGCGCTCTCGATCAGCGGGCGCCCCTTGTGCGGTCCGTCCAGCTTGCGATGGTTGAGCTTGCCCAGCAGCTCGACTTCAGCGTCGGTATTCCAGGCGATGCCTTTGCCGCCGTTGCCGATGCTTTCCAGAAGCGGCCCGATGGACGTGAAGCGCTCGTAGGTTTCCGGGTAGTTGCGCTTGACCTCGATAAGCGCGGGCATGGTCTTGCCGGGAATCGGCTCGCACTCGCCCTTCTTCCAGTCCTTGACCTCCACCTGAGCCAGTTCCGCCGGGGAGTCGTGCTGGTGCGGCAGGGTGACCAGGTCGGTCTCCTCGCCCAGGTGCCCCACGCACACCTTGGAGAACGCCTTGGCGATGCCCTTGTAGATATCCCAGTCGCTGCGCGATTCCCAGGCCGGGTCGGTCGCCGCGGTCAAGGGGTGGATGAAGGGGTGCATGTCGGAGGTGTTGAGGTCGTCCTTCTCGTACCAGGTCGCGGTGGGCAGCACCACATCCGAGTACAGGCAGGTGGTGGACATGCGGAAGTCCAGCGTCACCAGCAGGTCAAGCTTGCCTTCCGGCGCTTCGTCATGCCACACGACTTCTTCGGGCTTCTGGCCGCCAAAATCGCCCAAGTCCTTGCCTTGAATGCCGTGACGCGTACCCAGCAGGTACTTGAGCATGTACTCGTGGCCCTTGCCGGAGCTGCCCAGCAGGTTGGAGCGCCAGATGAACATGTTGCGCGGGAAGTTCTGCGGGCTGTCCGGGTCTTCCGCGGCAAAGCGCAGCTCGCCACTCTTGAGTTGTTGAACAGCATAGTCGGCGGTGGACATACCAGCGGCTTCGGCGGCCTTGGCCAGGCGCAGCGGGTTGGTATCCAACTGAGGCGCCGACGGCAGCCAGCCCATGCGCTCGGAGCGCACGTTGAAGTCGATCAGGCTGCCCGGGTAGTCCTCGGCCTTGGCCAGCGGCGACAGGATTTCCTTGATCTCGAGTTTCTCGTAGCGCCACTGGGAGGAGTGGTTGTAGAAGAACGAGGTGGAATTCATGTGACGCGGCGGACGCTGCCAGTCGAGGCCGAAGGCCAGCGGGGTCCAGCCGGTTTGCGGGCGCAACTTCTCCTGCCCCACATAGTGGGCCCAGCCACCACCACTCTGGCCGACACAGCCACACATGACCAGCATGTTGATCAGGCCGCGGTAGTTCATGTCCATGTGGTACCAGTGGTTCATGCCGGCACCGACGATGATCATGCTACGCCCGTTGGTCTTGTGGGCGTTGTCGGCGAATTCCCGGGCGATGCGCGTGCACTGCGCAGCCGACACACCGGTGATCTTCTCCTGCCAGGCCGGCGTGTAGGGTCGAATCTGATCATAAGAAGTCGCGCCATCATCTTCGCCGTCACCGGTGAAGCCACGGTCGATGCCGTAGTTGGCGCACATCAGGTCGAATACGGTGACCGCCAGCATATCGCTGCCATCGGCCTTCTTCAGGCGCTTGACGGGCAGGTTGTGGAACAGCAGATCATCGGCGGCACCCGCGCCTGCGCCCTTTACATGCTCGAAGTGCTCGTGTTCGATGCCGCCGAAATAGGGGAAGGCCACTCGCGCGACGCTATCGTGGTGCTCGGCCAAACTGAGCAGCGGCTTGATCTCGGTGCCTTCGGCGTCCAGCGATTCGAGGTTCCACTTGCCCACTTCGTCGCCGGTCTCGCCCCAACGGAAACCGATGGAGCCACGTGGCACCACCAGCTGGTCGCGGGTTTCGTCCCAGGCGACGGTTTTCCACTCGGGGTTGTTTTCCTGACCCAGGGCGGCATCGAAGTCGCTGGCGCGCAACTGGCGGCCCGGGGCGAAGCTTCCATCCTCACGCGCTTCGAGTTCCACCAGAAACGGCATGTCGGTATAACGACGCACGTAGTCGGTGAAATAGGCACTGGGCTTGTCGAGGTGGAACTCCTTGAGGATCACATGACCCATGGCCATGGCCAGGGCCGCATCGGTACCCTGCTTGGCGGACAGCCACTCGTCGGTCAGCTTGGAGACCTCGGCGTAGTCCGGAGTGATCGAGACCGTCTTGGTGCCCTTGTAGCGGACTTCGGTGAAGAAGTGCGCATCCGGGGTACGCGTCTGGGGTACGTTGGAGCCCCAGGCGATGATGTAGCCGGAGTTGTACCAGTCGGCGGATTCGGGCACATCGGTCTGCTCACCCCAGGTCATCGGCGAGGCCGGCGGCAGATCGCAATACCAGTCGTAGAAGCTCATGCAGACGCCGCCGATCAACGACAGGTAACGGCTGCCGGCGGCGTAGGAAACCATCGACATGGCGGGAATCGGCGAGAAGCCCAGGATGCGGTCGGGGCCGAACTCCTTGGCGGTATAGACGTTCGAGGCCGCGACCAGTTCGTTGAGCTCGTCCCAGTCGCCGCGCACGAAACCGCCCATGCCGCGGGCACGCTTGTACTGTTTGGTCTTGGCCGGATCCTCGACGATGGAGGCCCAGGCATCGACCGGGTCAGGGTGCGCCTTGAGCGCTTCGCGCCACAGCGCCAGCAGCGGCTTGCGAACCAAGGGATACTTGAGGCGGTTGGCGCTGTAGAGATACCAGGAGTAGCTCGCGCCACGCGGGCAGCCACGCGGTTCGTGGTTGGGCAGGTCGGGGCGGGTACGCGGGTAATCGGTCTGCTGGGTTTCCCAAGTGACCAGGCCGTTCTTGACGTAGATTTTCCAGCTGCACGAGCCGGTACAGTTCACCCCGTGAGTGGAGCGCACCACCTTGTCATGCTGCCAGCGGGAGCGGTAACCATCCTCCCAGCTACGGGATTCATCACGGCTTTCGCCGTGGTCGTTAGCGAAAGGCACACGGGCCTTGCGGAAGAAATTCAGCCGATCTATGAAATGACTCATGGTCGATCTCCAGGCTCCTCGAAAATTTTTTGTTACCTGCTGGACAGGTTCCATGGAGTCGATTGTGAGGGAACGACCAGCGGATTACTGCGTGATTACCTCCATATACACCCTCTCTACCTCCAAGGGGATAGATGCCTGAAACCAGGGGGATAAGCCGATATCCCAATCATCAAAAGAATAAAAAGAAGGCTTTCCATGAAAGTACCGACACCCGCCCGAGCGTTCAAAAGACAGATATCAGGAAGAGAGACTAGCGGAGGTGGGGTTGGCATGGTCCCACAGCATCAGCAACATACAGACGACCAAGGCGCCATACAGGAACATGAAGCCGGCGGTACGAATACCAATCCATTCATTGCCTAGCACGAACATCAACGGCACCACGGCCGCGAACAGGCTACCCAAGGTCACTGCCAGGCCACCGACCAACGCCATTTGATTGACATGATCTCGGTGTATCAGACGCATCAAGCTGCCCTTGCCAATGCCCATGGCCATACCCATGACCACCAATAAACCGACGAAGACCGATAAGGAGGTGCTTACGTGCACCATCACTTCGCCGTGCACCCCCTCGATGCGCATCTCGAATGAGGGGTAGGAAAGCAAGAACAGGCACGCCAGCACGCAGGCGCTCACCCACCAGCGCAGCGTACGAAAATCTCGCCAGTCGGCCAGCATTCCTCCCAGAACCTGACCGACTCCCCCGGAAAGTGGGAACAACAGTGCCCACAAGGCGGCTGTTTTAAGCGGCAATTGATATTGCGCCGCCAGATAGCCCGGTAACCATAGGGTTAACGCCACAAAAGCACCGAAGAAGTAACTATAGATAAGCGCCAAGCGCCAGACCTGGCGTCCGAACAGGCTGGTTATCGCCAATGAATATGTCTTGCGAGAGGAGGACGGGTGTCGTCTATCTATCGAATCGGCATCGTGATCGGCAAACAGCCATAACAGCACCGCTACCACCAATACCGGCAACAAATAAAGCTTGGGCGCCATTCGCCACCCATAGGCTTCGCTGATCAAAGGCAGCAACAAATAACTCAAGCCCGCCCCTAACATGCCGGCACCATACAGGCCAAGCGCCAGACCGACGCGTTGACGCGGGCACCAACGCGCCACGTACACCAACCCGGCCGCCAGCGAGCCGGCACCCAAGCCCAGCCCCGCACCAGCGGCGATAAACTCTCGGTAGTTAACGGCATGTCCGATCCACCATAAAAAGGGGCAGATCAGCAGCAGACACCCGACCATCACGCGCCCACCCCCCTTACGCTCCGCCAGGCGCGCCATGGGTAAGCTCGCCAAGGCACCGGTCAGCATGGGTACCGTCAGTAGCACGGCGAAAGCCACATCCCCAAAGCCCAATGCGTCTTGCAGCTCTATACCCAACACGGCGAAAATCGTCCAACAAGCGAAAACCAGCGCAAATGCCAGTGGAGACAACACCACCACCACCAGCGAGCGATAGCCATTGGACACCTCAGCGATGAGGGCTTCCTTGGCAGGTATCATAGGGTTGAACTCGCGAGGATATTGCTGGATTCTCGTCATAACCACGCGAACCGTCAAAAGGGCATTGGAGGTATTCTTTAAGGGAGGCTGCGCCTACCTAGTAGGGTATAATTGAGTGGTTTTGATACCACTCCAAGCCACTATTCCAAGCCACCATGCCATTCGTCATGCCTGTGCGGAGGTCGTTCGACCCGATGAAATTACTCCAACGCTCGTTGGTTGCTCGTATCATTGCTTCGCTGTTAGCCATCAGCAGCATGGTGGTGATCAGCATCGTGGTGACCATCGTGGTCGCGGGAAGCAGCCGCGGCGACGCCGCCGCCATCAATATGGCGGGTTCGCTACGTATGCATACCTACCAGATCGTCGCCGCGCTTCAACGTTATCAGCAGCAGCCAGGCGCAGAAAATCGTCAGCAGGTACAAGCGCTGACCCAACGCTTTGATTCGCGCCTGACAAGCATCGAACTGACCAACGCGATTCCCGACGATGCAAATCATGACCTCCAGGAGCAGCACCAACTGATCATCCAACGCTGGGAGCAAGAGCTGTCCCCGCAGCTGGAAGCCGCCATTGGGGGTGAGCCAGTAAGCAACATAGCGCTCAACCAGACGCTCGACAGCTTGGTCGCCGATATTGAGACGTTGGTGACGCTTCTTGAGCAAAATACCGAAGCCAAGATTCATTTATTGAGCGCACTGCAGTTACTTTTCCTGGGGCTTACCATCGCGGTGGTAGCGATTGCGCTTTTTGATATTCGCCACAACCTGACGCGCCCTCTGCATCAGTTGGTGATACTTGCCAGAGAGACTGCACATCATAACTTCCAATACCGCACCCACCTCAAGGGTAGCGACGAACTTGCCTTGCTGGGTCGCACTTTCGACGATATGTCCGAGCAGCTGGCGGCAAGCTACGCCACCCTGGAAGAAAAAGTCTCACGCAAGAAACAGGAACTCGAGCGCAGCAATCAGGCGATGCAGTTGATGCACGATGCTAGCCGCACCTTGTATGGTGGGGGCAACGATCTATGCTCAAGTGCCGCCCCCATGCTGCGCCAGCTGGAAACCCTGCTTGGGCTGGGCCCCATCCGGCTGTCGCTTAATGATCCTGTCGATCATCGGCAAATGCCCGTCCTGGAAACGCATTCACATACACGTCCGGTGTATTGTCGGGATCAGGAATGTCATGCCTGCCTGATCGACCCTCAGCCCCTGGAGATCATGGCAAGCGACCAGGCTCAGTGTTTACTCCTGCCTATCAGCGTGGGCGATGCCATGCTTGGCACCCTGGAAATCTGGCATCCACAAAAGCAGCTCGCCGACAGCACTCGGCGCTTACTGACCGTACTGGCAGATCAGTTGGCCACTGCAGTATATCTGCAACGCCGTATCGAGGAGCAGCAGCAAGTAACACTTATCAACGAGCGCACCACTATCGCCCGGGAGCTTCACGACTCTCTGGCTCAATCACTGTCTTATCTCAAAATGCAGGTGGCACGCCTGGAGCGTATGCAGGAGAAGGAAGTTCCACGCGAGGCCCAGAGCGCGGTCTTCGATGAGCTGCGCACCGGTCTCAACAGTGCCTACCGCCAATTGCGCGAGCTACTCACCACGTTCCGCCTCAAACTGGATGCTCCCGGCCTGCACTCGGCGCTGCGCCAGACCACCGGCGAATTCGCCGACCGCATGGCAGTGCCGGTGGAACTTTTCTATGACGTGCCGCCTTATCTGCTGAACCCGAACGAGGAAATCCACGTCTTGCAGATCGTTCGGGAGGCGCTGGCCAATACCCATAAACACGCCCGCGCGCATTGGGCCGCCGTCACCGTGCGTTTCGCGCATGCGCGGCTATGGGTGAGCGTTGAAGATGACGGCATCGGCCTGATTGATGACCGCTCTCCACCCCTGCATTATGGCCTGGTCATCATGCGCGACCGGGCCGAGACCCTAGGCGGAGAATTACACATCAGCAACCGTCAGGCGGGGGGGGTTAAAATCGAGTTCGAATTCACGCCCACTACCGCTCGCTTGATTCAACAACAGCCTGATATGGAAGACGCTTTCGCCTCTCAACCTGGAACGAGAACATCGTCATGACGCTAACGCCAGCCACAGAGCCAACCACCACCGAGCCGCCCGCCACCCTGTTGATCATCGACGACCACCCTTTATTGCGTCGTGGGGTCGCCCAATTGCTCGAACTGGAAGATGATCTCGAACTGGTCGGCGAAACCGGCAAACCTGAAGAAGGCATTGAACTGGCACTCAAGTTCGAACCTGATGTCGTGTTGCTCGACCTGAATATGCCGGGGATGAATGGGCTGGAAGTTCTGCGCCGCCTGCGCGACGCCGACTACAGCGGGCGTGTGGTGATGTTTACCGTCTCAGACCATGAGGATGATGTGGTCGCCGCCCTGCGCACCGGTGCCGATGGCTACCTGCTCAAGGACATGGAACCCGAGGACATGGTGCGCCAGCTCCGCCAGGCCGCACTCGGGCGTATGGTGATCAGCGACAGCTTGACCGCCTTGCTCGCCGAAGCCCTGCGTAACCAGCGCACCGCGCCCGCAACACCCGATATTCATAGCCTCACCCAGCGTGAACGCGAGATTCTCCGCGAGCTTGCAGGCGGCCTTTCGAACAAGCTGATCGCGCGCAAACTCAACATCACCGAGGGCACGGTCAAGGTTCACGTCAAGCACCTCTTGAAGAAGCTCAACCTGCGCTCGCGAGTGGAGGCAGCAGTCTGGGCCGTCCAGGAGGGCCTCGAGCACTGAGCAGGCCCGTCGCCAATACTGGATACCTCCAAATACCCCTCAGGCCGACAAGGCCTCTCCACTAGAGAGGCATATCGCCATTAATCACTTTTAAATCAGATATATACAAAAACACCCCTATACCTACAGAGAGGTATAGGGGTGTTTTTATGCCTTTCTTGAGCCATTTCCTCTTTCGCCATCGTGACGTATCTTTCGCCTCAAGGATCATTTTCAACAGACCTTTGATGTGCATGCCGAAAATACGGCACCGCCATTCAAATGAAAGCGTCGTTCCACGAAGGGGAATCGCCATGAGCAAAAAAAATGCCGACATCGAACGCTGGGATGTCGAGGATGAACAATTCTGGGAGCAGGAGGGCAAGAAGGTTGCCAACCGCAACCTCTGGATCTCCATTCCCAGTCTCTTGATGGGCTTTGCCGTCTGGCTGATGTGGGGCATGATCACCACCCAGATGCAGAACCTGGGCTACCCCTACAGCATCGACCAGCTGTTCACCCTGACTGCCCTTGCCGGGCTTGCCGGCGCCACCCTGCGCATTCCCGCTTCCTTCATGATTCGCATCGCCGGCGGGCGCAACACTATCTTTTTGACCACGGCACTACTGATGATCCCGGCGCTGGGCACCGGTATCGCGCTGATGAACCCCGGCACGCCTTTCTGGGTATTTCAGGCACTGGCGCTGCTCTCCGGCATTGGCGGGGGCAACTTCGCCGCCTCCATGAGCAATATCTCCACGTTCTTCCCGAAGAAGCAGCAAGGCTATGCCTTGGGTATGAACGCGGGCCTGGGCAACTTCGGCGTCACCACCATGCAGATCCTGATTCCTCTGGTGATGACGGTGGGCATCTTCGGCGGCCTTGCCGGGGCACCCATGGCCCTTGAAAGCGCGAGCGGCACCCTGATCGGGCGCATAGAGGCAGGCACCGAAACCTGGATCCAGAACGCCGCCTTCATCTGGCTGGTGTTTCTGATTCCGCTGGCCTTCGCCGGCTGGTTCGGCATGAACAACCTGCGCACTATCACGCCCAACCCGGGCACACCAGCCCAGGCTTTCGGCAAGATCCTGGGACTCTATGGTGTAGGGCTTGTGACCTCGGTGATCGGCATGCTGGCGCTGGTGTGGCTTAACATGTGGATCGCGCTGCCGCTGACCATCCTGATCACGGTATTCGCACTGCGCCTGATTCCCGGCGACATTCAGCCCAATATCCAGAAACAGTTCGCCATCTTCAACAACAAGCATACCTGGTCGATGACGGTGCTCTATATCGCCACCTTCGGTTCCTTCATCGGGTTCTCCGCGGCCCTGCCGCTGTCCATCAATGTCATCTTCGGCGGCATGATGGAGATGGGTGCCGATGGCATCATGACGCGAGTCGACAACCCCGAAGGTCCGAGTGCCTTGACCTGGGCTTGGATAGGACCCTTCGTCGGCGCGCTGATTCGCCCGGTAGGCGGCTGGATTTCCGACAAGGTAGGCGGCGCCATCGTCACCCAGGCAATCTCGGTGGTGATGGTCCTGGCTTCCGCGGCCGTGGGTTACGTGATGATGTTGGCCTACAACGCCACTGATCCCAACAGCTACTTCCCCATCTTCCTGATCCTGTTCATCGCGCTGTTCGCCGCCAGCGGCATCGGCAACGGCTCCACGTTCCGCAGCATCGGGGTGATATTCGACGCGCAGCAGAAGGGCCCGGTACTGGGCTGGACTTCGGCTGTGGCCGCCTATGGCGCCTTCATCGCCCCACGGGTGATGGGCGAGCAGATCCAGGCCGGCACCCCCGAACTTGCCATGTACGGCTTCGCGATCTTCTACGCGCTCTGCCTAGTGGTCAACTGGTGGTTCTACCTGCGCAAGAACGCCTATGTGAAGAATCCCTGAATCCGTCGAGAGGCGCCCACGACGGGTGCCTCGCCGCTATCCGTTCGAGGTCACCAAAATGAAGATCATGCTTGCCTATGACGGCTCCCGGAACGCCAGACTGGCCTTGGAGGAGACCATAAAGATGTTTCGCCCAAGCGAACCCACCCTGATGCTGGTGGGCGTGGTGGAAAACCCCCGGGATGCCACGGATGCCAACGAGGACATGTTTGAGGAGGAATATGAGGAGCTCAAGGGGCATTTGAAGGAAGGCGTCGAGATCGCTGTCAAGGAAGGCTTCGAAGCCGAGCTCCTGATCGCCGAGGGCGATCCGCGCAAGCTACTCCTGCAGGCCACCCACAAGCAGAAACCCGACCTGCTGGTGATTGCACGCCACAGCCACGAACCCGACCCGAGCTTTATCGCCAAGTCGCTCAACGCTATCTTCGACGAGTTCGACTACATGACCTTCGGCAGCGTCAGCTCATTTCTGACCCGCCGGGCCGAGTGTCCGCTTCTGATTCTTCCCACAGGCGACACCGGAAACAAGGAATAGACGACCATGAAAGCCTCTGCCGTGTTCAAGGTAAAAAATCCGGAGATCAGGGCTCTGCACCTGACCTGGATCGCCTTCTTCATCACCTTCTATGTGTGGTTCAACATGGCGCCACTGGCGTCGAGCATGCTCAAGAGCGTTGACTGGCTGACCTCGGACGACCTCAAATTATTCGCCATATGCAACGTCGCCCTGACCATTCCGGCGCGCATCATCGTGGGCATGGCACTGGACCGCTTCGGCCCGCGCCGGGTGTTCTCCGTGCTGATGGTGACCATGTCAATTCCGGCACTGGTGTTCGCCTTCGGCAACACCATGGCGCAGCTTCTCATCTCGCGGCTGGTGCTGAGTTCCATCGGTGCGAGCTTCGTGGTGGGTATCCACATGACCGCACTGTGGTTCAAACCCCGCGATATTGGCTTTGCCGAGGGCTTCTATGCCGGCTGGGGCAACTTCGGTTCCGCCGCCGCGGCCATGACCCTGCCCACCATCGCCATCACCATGTACGGTGGTGATGACGGCTGGCGCTGGGCCATTGCCCAAAGCGCCATCGTGATGGCCGCCTATGGCGTCTATTACTGGTTCGGCATTACCGATGGCCCTGACCCCAAGGCCCACCGCAAGCCACGCAAGGCGGCCGCCATGGAAGTCAGTACCTGGGCCGATATGATCAAGCTGATCATCTGGACGATTCCGCTAGTCGGGGTGCTCGGCATTCTTGTCTGGCGCATTCAGGACATGGGCTACCTTTCCACCACAGGGGCGATGGTCGCCTACTTGGCGATTGTGGCCATCATTATCTATCAGATTGTGCAGATTCTCAGAGTTAACATTCCAATTCTGAAAAAAGGTGTGCCGGAGGACGACAAGTATCCCTTCAGCAGTGTGGCTGCACTCAACAGCACCTACTTCGCCAACTTCGGCGCCGAGCTTGCAGTGGTCTCGATGCTACCGATGTTCTTCGAGGAAACATGGGGACTCAGTGCCGCCATGGCTGGGGTGATCGCTGCCTCGTTCGCCTTCGTCAACCTGGTGGCCCGCCCGATGGGCGGCATGGTGTCGGATCGCATGGGCAACCGCCGTTTCGTCATGCTCAGCTACATGTTCGGCATCGGCATCGGCTTTGTGATGATGGCCATGCTCAATTCAAGCTGGCCGCTGATCGTGGCGGTGGCCATTACCATCTTCACCTCCTTCTTCGTGCAGGGAGCGGAAGGCGCGACCTTCGGCATCCTCCCTTCGATCAAGCGCCGCATCACCGGGCAGATCTCGGGAATGGCCGGTGCCTACGGCAACGTGGGGGCGGTGGTCTATCTGACCATCTACACCTTCGTCACGCCCACCCAGTTCTTCTACATTATCGCCGCCGGCGCCTTCCTCAGCTGGTTGATCTGCTTTCTCTGGCTCAAGGAACCGGAAGGCGGCTTTGACGAAGAATACTATGTCTCCTCTGTCGATCGCATGCTCGAGGAACAGGGAACTGCCAAGGTACAGAAGTAAAACCGCAAAAAGGCTGATCATTCTCAGCCCGGACGATGGCCGGCAACCGGCCATCGTCCTTTTCAGTTTTTGCAGAAAATCTCATGGCTTCCCAGCGTTTCAAACTGACTTCAGTACTCATCGCCAATACCTTCGCCTTTACCATGTGTTTCATGGTTTGGACCATGTTCGGCGAAATCGGCGTGTCTATTGCCGAACAACTAGCGCTCAACGGTACCCAGTTCGGTATTCTTCATGATCCTGATGCTCATCGTACCGCCGATCTGGATGGTGCAGTTCGCCACCGAATACTGGCAGTTTCTGGTACTTGGTGGCTTTATCGGCCTGGCTGGCGGTTCCTTCTCTGTAGGTATCACTTACACTGCCAAATGGTACGAAAAGGATCGTCAAGGCCTGGTCATGGGCATTTTCGGTGCCGGTAACGCCGGGGCTTCAGTAACCAAGTTCACAAGCGGCGGTAGCTGGTAGCGGTAAGCTATCGAACCAGTTCGAAGAGCTGAATCCTTGAGTTACTTCAGCCATCAGGTGCTTCAATAGCCCGGATTTTTAGTCATTGAATTATGGATAGACCGCAGGCATGGCCTGGAAATCGAGTCTATGCTGGAGATAAGGTGGTCTGGAATATTTCATAACGTCTGTTTAGCGAGGTGACTCATGCCAATCCCAGCTCTTCTCTCCAGCTCAACGAAACGTTGGTTGCTTCTTCCTTTATGTTTCGTCGCTCTTCAAGCCATGGCAAACGAAAGCTACGACCTGACGTTTGAGGGTGATGGCAGCTTTTCCATACCTCATGCCGGCCACAGCGTTCACGCGGCTATCGTCGATATCCATGCTGATGAGGTCGTGGCCAAGCAGTCGGAGACCATTTCGGGTACCGAAGACCCCGCCTTCTTTTTCCACTTCTCTGACGCACTCGAAGAAGGCAAACTCTACGATCTGCATTACTGGATCGATTCCAACTTTGGTGGCGGTAAAGAAGGGGTTTGCGACCCTGTGGATATCGACCATCAATGGCGTATTCCGCTCGGCGAGCCCAGCGGGGATATGATCGAAGTGGCGCGGCATGCTCCCGTGGAACAGGCCCCGGTCTGCGACACCTTCGAATGATCCGGTGAAGGCCTCAGCCCAACACTTCTCAACCCTCAACCCAACCAGGAAAGGGGACTATGGTGAATAGCCGCCCCCAGCATGTAAATAAATACCGCCACCGCCACAAGCGCGCCCACGCCACGAACCAGTGGTGTCGGGCCACGCTTGATGGCGATCGTCCCCACTCCGATATAGACCACTAAAGCGATCAGTTTTGCAGCCAACCACGGGGGCTGGTGTGGCCACATTGAGAGCATCACCATCAGAGTGACACCCAGGGCAAGCAAGCTGGTGTCAATCACGTGGGGTAACACCCTCACCCAACGTTGCCCGAGCATGGGCGACTCGCGCACCGACCACCAGGCGCGTAGCATGAAAAAACCGATGCTCAGCACAGCGGCAGTGACATGCAGATGCTTGATCAGGAAATAACACTCCATGGCGCTCACTCTCGGATAAAAGAAGGCCCATTGTGCTGCAGATGAAGGGCGGCTTCCATCAGCGTAAAACGATGTTTTTCTGAGCCACCACCGCAGAGGCAAAGCTACGAAAGCTCGCACCGGGGTTGGTATTTGATGCTTCAGGCCTTAAGATGTATACATAAAGCATCTTAAATAATTCCCTGAGGTACTCCCTATGCTGTCTCATGAACAGGAAAAGCTGATCGACGCCACGGCCCCGGTCGTCGCCGAACATCTCGACGCCATCACCCAGCGCTTTTATCCAATAATGTTTAGCCGCTACCCGGAGGTCAAGCCGTTATTCAATGAGGTTAATCAGCAAAGCGGCGAACAACCTCGCGCCTTGGCGAGCGCCGTGCTGGCATATGTGCAACTGCGCCGTAACCCCGCCCAAGCACGTGCCACATTGGCTATCGTGGTCAGCAAACATGTCTCCTTGGGTATTGTGCCGGAGCAGTATCCCATCGTCGGCGAATGTTTGATGGCAGCCATCGGCGAAGTACTCGGCGATGCCGTGACACCGGAAATCGCCGAGGCCTGGACCGCACTCTATAACGAACTCGCCGGTCTGCTGATCGACCTTGAAGACCAGCGCTATCTCGAATTCGAGCAAAGCCCGGGCGGCTGGCGTGGCACGCGCCGTTTCCGTATTGCCGATACTCAGCAGGAAAGTGCGGTGATTCGTTCTTTTGTGCTGGAACCCGAGGATGGCGGCGCCGTGGCCGACCACGAGCCGGGCCAGTATATTGGCGTGCGCCTGCTCATCGATGGAGAACCGGTCTATCGCCACTACAGCCTTTCGGCAACCCCCAATGGCCGCAGCTATCGGCTTTCGATCAAGCGCGAAGCAGAGGGTCAAGCCAGCCGCCATTTCCATGACGTCCTGCAACCGGGTGATACCTTGGAACTGCTGCCCCCGGCAGGCGACCTGACCCTGATAGACGGTGACGAACCCCTGCTGCTGGCCAGTGGCGGTGTCGGCCAGACGCCCTTGCTGCCCATGGCACGTCATGCCTTGGCGCTTGGACGCCAGGTGGTATATCTGCACGCCGCCCTGGATGCCGAGCATCACGCCTTTAATGACGAATTGGAGATACTCAAGCGCGAGTATCCCGAACGCCTTCAGGCTATCAGCATTCATGAACGGGGTAGCAATGCTGATCATATTGGTCGCATCGACCGCACCTTGCTGGCCCGCTATCTGCCCAACGCCAAGACACGCTGCTATTTCGTGGGTCCCCAGGGTTTCATGACCGCCATTAATGGTGCCTTGTCCGACTTGGGTGTCAACGAGGACCGTCGCCATTTCGAACACTTCGGCCCCTCGCGCCCTCTCGACGTGGTTTGACAGGCCCTCGGCTCACTTGAGTGATGCTCTGAAAAAAGCGGCCCTGGCGTTAGTTGCCGGGGCCGCTTTTGTATGGGTTCGGAAAATCCGCTCCACCATGACTCGGGTCAAAGGTTGGCAATAAATAGGCGACTAAGATACTCGGGTTTTCATCGTGAAGAGTCTCTGCCATGGAACTTGTATGTCCCGCCGGCAACCTGCCTGCCCTGAAACGTGCCGTCAACGAAGGCGCCGATGCCGTGTATTTCGGCTTCCAGAATACCACCAATGCCCGCCAGTTTGCCGGCTTGAACTTCACCGACAAGCGCGCCCATGAGGGCATCGACTACGCCCATGCCCATGGAAAACGGGTATTTTGCGCTATCAATACCTACCCTCAACCCGACGGTTGGCAACAATGGACCCGCGCCGTGGATCAGGCTGTCGAATTGGGTGTGGACGCCCTGATCCTCGCCGATATGGGGCTGCTCGACTATGCCACTCGCCACCATCCGAACGTGGCTCGCCACCTCTCGGTACAGGGGTCGGCCACCAGCCATGAAGCGCTGAAGTTCTATCATGAACAATTCGGCATCAAACGTGCCGTGCTACCAAGAGTATTGTCGATCACTCAGGTACGTGACCTGGCCAGGCAAACCCCGGTGGAACTTGAAGTCTTCGCCTTCGGCAGCCTATGCATCATGGCCGAAGGGCGCTGCTATCTTTCTTCTTATCTTACCGGAGAGTCGCCCAACACACGCGGGGTCTGCTCACCGGCGGCCCATGTGCGTTGGGAGGAAACCCCGCAGGGATTGGAGTCACGCCTCAACGGCGTACTGATCGACCGCTATGCCGATGGCGAGCGTGCGGGCTACCCAACCCTGTGCAAGGGACGCTTCGAAGTGGATGGTGAGACGTATCACGCCATCGAAGAGCCCACCAGCCTCAACACCCTGGAGCTGCTCCCGGAGCTGAAGGGATTGGGTATCAGCGCAGTCAAGATCGAAGGCCGGCAACGCAGTCCCGCCTATGCCTCGAAGGTAGCCAGCATCTGGCGCCAGGCGCTTGATCGCCTCGAAGAAGCACCCGATCGCTTCCATCCGGATTCCACCTGGATGGCCGGTCTCGCAGAGCTCTCCGAGGGCGCCACCACTACTCTGGGCGCCTACGAGCGTCGCTGGAAATAGGAGATCGTATGCCATCCACGACTCAGTCCCCGCAAATATCTCTCGGCCCGGTGCTTTACTACTGGACACGCGACCACTACGCCGACTTCTACCGTGAGGCGGCCGATTGGCCGGTGGATATCGTCACCCTGGGCGAAACGGTCTGTTCAAGACGCCGCGACATGAAACTTGATGACTGGTTGGGTATCGGTCGGGAGCTTTCTCAAAGTGGCAAGCAGGTGGTGCTCGCCAGCCAGACCCTGATCGAATCCGAAGCCGATTTGCGCGATTTACGCAAGCTCTGCGATAACGGTGACTTCATCGTCGAGGCCAACGATCAGAGTGCCCTGCAACGTCTGTCCAGCGCTCGCCTATCCTTCATCGCCGGGGCCGCACTCAACCTCTATAACCCTGCCACTCTGGGCGTAATGGCCCGTGCCGGCATGCAACGCTGGCAGGTGCCGGTGGAAATGTCGCGGGAAGACTTGGCTCGACTTATCGATGATTGCCACCAGACGGGTGTGAGCCAACCCTGCGAAGTATTTGCCTATGGTCATCTGCCGCTGGCCTGGTCGTCACGTTGCTTTACTGCACGGCGTCACCAGAAACCCAAGGATCGCTGTCAGTTCGTCTGCCAGCAATACCCCGAAGGCTTGGCGCTGCGCTCACAGGAGGCTCACGATGTCTTTACCTTGAACGGTATCCAGACCCTTTCCGGCGCTTGTCAGGATTTAAGGCATGAGCTTTCGGCCATGACCGAGATGGGTGTTTCAGTGGCGCGCCTTAGCCCACGTGCCACAGGCATGGCTGAGGTAGTCAAAGCCTTCGATCAGGCCCGCCACGGTAAGCTTCCGGCACCGGATCCACTGGCGCTGGTAGACGCCGAGATGTGTGATGGCTACTGGTACGGCCGCCCCGGCATGGACAACAGCCGCACCCAAGCTGGCTGAAACAAGGAGCGTCCTATGTGCCAAGCACAACACGACACCTTAGCCGGCACGATTCACCTGCCGATTGCCGGCCTGACGCCCATGACCACATTGGACTACCCCAACCACTTGGCTTGCGTGGTATTTCTGCAAGGTTGCCCGCTACGTTGCGGCTACTGTCACAACCCCCAGATGGTAGACCCGAGACGCGGCAAGCCCCACGAATGGCAGGAAGTGAAACAATTCTTGGCCAGCCGCCGCGGCCTACTCGAAGCGGTAGTGTTCAGTGGAGGAGAGCCGACGTTGCATAATGGTCTGACTGGCGCGATTCAGGAGGTAAAGGCAATGGGCTTCAAGGTTGGCCTGCATACTGCCGGCCTCTATCCTGAACACCTGGCCCGGCTGTTGCCACAGCTGGACTGGGTCGGCCTTGATGTGAAGGGGCGTGGACAGGATTTCGACCGGATATGTGGTCGCCCTGGCATCTGGCAACGCCATAGCCATAGTCTCGTAGCGCTGCTCGACGGCGATATCGACTTCGAATGTCGCACCACGGTGCACTGGAAGGATTTCACGCTTGCCGAGGTGGAACGCCTGGCGTTGACACTTGCCGACTGTGGTGTGCGTCGTTATGCACTTCAGGTGGCTCGCACCGACCAGTGTATTGCCCCTGCCTATTGCCAAGCGGTTCTCAACGCTCCGCCCATTTCGATGCTGACGGCCCTGGTCAAACGTCTAACCCCGTATTTCGAGCGTCTCGAGCTGAGGCAGTGAAGTATTCAATTTTCAGGAGGATTTTTACGACCGTCTCAATCTCTGCGCGCCAGACGCTCCAGCCCCATCAATACCTCGCCCAAGCGTCCTTGGGCGAGGCCTTCTTCACAGCCATCCAGTAAATTCTTGAGCATCAGACCCAACTCGGTATCCCCCTCAATCAGTAAGCGACGCTGAAAAAAAAGGCTGTCTGGATCTTCACGGCGAGTGGCAAGACACAGAAATTCCCGCCAGCCTCCTCGGATAGTCGCCTCTCCTATCTCATGACACAGTACCAGATGCTGAGCCTCGAGCGTCAGGTTTAGCGCTACCCCTACATCGTCGATCGCCAGGGTGATACGACGCCCCTCCAGCGCATCGAACTCGCCCTCTTCGAGGGGCGCGGCAAAGGTACGGTTGAGTAGGGGTTCGATGAGACACCGCTTGATAGCAAAGGGAACCCGAGGATCGAGAAGGCGAATCAGCCGGCTAGGGGCCGGTGGAAGGGGCAGTGAAGAAGACGGCATGGGAACAGGAAAAGGCAGCAATGACATGACAAACACTCCGGGGCAAACACATCAACAGGAAACTCCGTGCTGCTCATCCTAGGCGCTGCCATGATTCTTCGCACTGACATGCATCAAGGCCACCTAAAGGAGCCTGCACCACTTGGCGCGCGCTCTACACCGCGATAAGCGAGTTCCGTGAGGATTTGATGCAGCATATTCACCTGGAAAACAACTTGCTGTTCGAACGTGCGGAGTAATCCGTTCTGTACGTCACCTTCATGACCCAATGGAAATGACAAAGGCGCTACCCGTGCTTTTAAAAGGGTAGCGCCTTGCCCGCTACGCCCAAGGAGTCAAGCGATTGGCCGCCTTTTCCAAGATTCACACTGTGCGTGAAAATCGCCCTTCCTGGGGCTTGAGGTAAGCATCGAAGGCCATCGCCACATTACGCATCATCAGGCGTCCGGCGGGCAGCACTTCGATGGCATCGGCATGGATGGTCAACAGTTCATCACGCTGCATTTCTTCCAGATGCGCCAAGGCATCAGCGAAGGTCTCGCCAAACGTCACCCCATAACGCGCTTCTATATCTTCAAACTCGACCCGGCCATGGCACATCAGGGCGTTGATCACATCACGACGCAAGCGATCGTCGTCGTTGAGGCGATAACCACGCATCACCGGTAAACGTCCGCTTTCCAGTCGGTGTTGATACTGAGCGGCCTCCTTGACGTTCTGGCTGTAAGTGTCGCCTACCTTACCGATGGCGGTGATACCCAAGCCGATCAGATCACAGTCGGCATGCGTGGAATAGCCCTGGAAATTGCGCTGCAGGGTACGGTTTTCACGCGCCAGACTGAGTTCGTCTTCGGGTAGCGCGAAGTGATCCATACCGATGTAGACATAACCGGCGTCGGTGAGCCGCTGGATGGTCAACTCCAGCAATTCCAGTTTACGCTCCGGCGGTGGCATGTCTTCAGGACGGATCAGACGCTGCGACTTGAATAGCTCCGGCAAGTGGGCATAACTGTAGGTGGCGATACGGTCGGGTCGCAGGGCAATGATCTTGGCAAGTGTGGTATCGAAGCTCGCCACCGTTTGCAGCGGTAGTCCATAGATCAAGTCGACACTGATCGACTGGAAGCCGGCCTCACGGGCGGCCTCGACCAGTTCCACCACCTGGGCTTCGCTCTGCACGCGATTGACCGCCTCCTGCACATCGCGGTCGAAGTCCTGCACGCCGAAACTCAAGCGGTTGAATCCCAGGTCATGCAGTTCGTGTATCTGTTCGGGTGTCACGGTGCGCGGATCCACCTCCAGCGAAAACTCACGCGCCTCGGGCGGTGCAAGATGAAAGGCCGCATCCAGCGCCGCCATCAAGTCCGCCAACTGCGCATTGCTGAGGTAGGTGGGCGTTCCGCCCCCCAAGTGCAGCTGGGTCATGCGCCGTGAATCGTCGAACAGTTTTCCCTGAAGATTTATTTCATGTTTCAACCACTCCAGATATTCAGCAGCGCGTTCGGTGTTATGCGTAATGATCTTGTTACAGGCACAGTAGTAGCAAAGGCTCTTGCAAAACGGGATGTGAATATAGGCCGACAACGGCTTGGGCGATGCCACCCGATTGCTGCGCTCGGCAGCCGCCCGATAGTCGTCTTCAGCGAACGCCGCGTGAAACTGAGGCGCAGTGGGGTAAGAGGTATAGCGGGGTCCCGGCCGGTCATATTTCTCCACCAGGGGACGGTCGAACAGCACATCGTCTTTCATGATTGTCACCAGCCTCGTGAATAGGGTGGGCATGTAAATGGGGTGGGCATGAAATTACTCAATACCCCATGGTATCGCAGATGATCTGCTCCATGGGTTCGCTCAGTGTTTGCCGCCTGACTGTTTTTCGCATGATCATGCAGCGACAACACACGAATTCGTGACAACATTCATGACGCCACGGGAGATGAAATATTGCGTCAAACTTAACATGCATATAAAGTACTACTTAAACCGACGTCTGCCAACCAACAGGCATGATCCAAGACAACGTCATCCTTTTATTAAACCAAGAGGTACCGGCACAGCACTGACAAATAGCGCTGGTAAATAGCACAGGTCCTCTACAGCCATTCGAGCAGCGTCAAGGCAAAACGAAGAAGGTTCCGCCATGCACCTAACTCGATTCACTGATTATTCGATCCGCGTATTGTGCTATCTCGCCGCAAAGAAAAAAGAAGAACGTTCGACTATTTCAGAAATCGCCAAGACGTTCGATATTTCCAACAATCACTTGATGAAAGTGGTTCAAAGCCTCGGCCACAAGAGATATATCACTGCCATTCGCGGCAAGAACGGTGGGGTACTGCTCAAACGTGATCCGGCGACAATCGGGCTGGGAGATCTGGTGCGTCACATGGAGCAAGAGCTGTGCCTGGTGGAGTGCTTTCGCGACAAGAACAAATGTATCATCACACCGGCGTGCCGGTTGAAACCCATGTTCAGCGAGGCCTTGGAAGCTTTCCTTGAAGTACTCGACCGCTATACATTAGCGGACATGTTGGAAAAAAATCAGCCACACTTGGCTGAGCTGATGCGAATTCCTGCATCTGAGCTATAACCGACGCCGGGCAGTTGCTCGGCGCATCATGACCGTGATCGATTTCAGGAGATCTATGATGAAAACATTGTCTGTCGCTCTTGTCGCTGCTACTGCTGCCTTGGCTTTCTCCGTAACCGCCCAGGCGGAACCTGATGGCGAGGCAATTTATAACCAGGCCTGCATGGCCTGCCATATGACAGGGGCTGCCGGTGCCCCGATCAAGGGCGATGCCGATGCTTGGGAGCCGCGACTCGAAAAGGGAATGGAGATCCTGTATACCCACTCGATCGAGGGTTTCAATGCCATGCCGCCCAAGGGCGGAAACCTTAGTCTCAGTGATGAAGAAGTTAAGGCGTCTGTCGACTTCATGATCAGTGCTGTGGAATAACCCTAGCCTCGGCCTGGAAAGGCGTGACGGCTCGGTGAAAGCTAAAAAAGCACCATCTGCTCGAGTTCAGCGTGGCATAGAAAATGCAGTCATAAGCGCCGGGAATCCTTGAGAAACCCGGCTCACCGCTCACAGAGAGGCACCCTGATGTCTTCCACTTCTGCTCTTTCCTCCCCTCAAGCCGCATCCTTGCCTTCCAGCCGTGGGCGCGGTACGGCGATCATCGTTTACATGCTTTTTCTGGGCAGTGTTCTGGCGGTGGTCACCGCCCCGCTGGGGGTATTGATCGCTCATTTGAAACGGCGAAACGCCGATGACTGGGTGGCTTCGCATTTTTCCTTCCAGATTCGTACCTTCTGGCTGGGTGTTTTCGGGGGTGGTGTTTTCGTCGCCGCCTGGCAATTACTCGGGCTTGCCGGACTGCCGCCCATGGCTCCCTGGGCAATGGGTTATGTCTATTTCACTGCTTGCCTGATCTGGATGGTGGCTCGATGCGGTGTGGGCATTCAACGCTTGACCTCCAATCGTCCCATCGACAATCCTCGTAGCCTGGCTTTCGGCGGTGCCCGTATCAGCCTGGAGGATTGATGAGCCGCGACCTGCCCAACCCTGGCTGGGGGCCACTCTCGACCTTGCCAGGCAACCCACTGATGTGGGTGCTGATTCTCAGCGAAATGCTGGTCTTTACCGCTTTCTTTGCGCTTTACGCTGGCCAGCGTGCCCTTGACCCCGCCCTTTTCAATGCCTCCCAGCAACAGCTTGACCCTCTGCTGGGCGGCCTCAATACGCTGGTGCTATTGACCAGCGGGCTCTGTGTAGCCTTGGCCGTGGAGGCTATAAGCGTCGGCCGCATGCAACGCACCCGCCTGTGGCTGGGTGCCGCTATGCTGCTGGGCCTCCTGTTCTGTGGCATCAAGCTTATCGAGTACACCGACAAGTTTTCCGCGGGTCTAACGCCGGAAACCAACGCCTTTTTCGGTTTTTACTATGGTTTGACCGCTTTTCACTTTGCCCACGTACTGTTCGGCCTGGCGTTGCTGGGATTGGTGAGCTGGCGCACTTCCACCGAGAACGTGGAAACGGCGGCGGCCTTCTGGCACATGGTAGATCTGATCTGGATACTGCTTTATCCGCTGATTTATCTTCTTAGATGAATGACTTTTGAGGTAACCATGACGGCACTGCCCGGCACGCGCCGCTTACTCATCACCTGGGTCATGCTAATGGGCCTGACAGGGGTTTCCATGGTCTCGGCGCGCCTGGATCAGACCACTGACTGGCAGACATTGTCTCTCTGGTCGGTCGCCCTGGTGCTAGCCGCTACCGCTTTCAAGGCGCATCGGGTATTGATGGTCTACCTCAATCTGCGCGCCGCTACGCCTGCCTGGAAAGGGATTTTTATCGGGTTAATTCTTGTGACGCTGGCACTGATTGCCGCGGGCTATCTGGCGGGTCGCTTTAATTTAATGGGTTAGCGCGGCGTGGTATCGGAACCGGACATACCTGAAGGCGGCGGTGCCGTATTCGCCCAGGCTTCCAGCAGCCGACCCAGCCGCATCAGGCCATACACGACGAAGGGCACCAGCAGCATCAACCCCACCCCCCAGTCGCGGTTATTGATCAGCCACACCAACGGCACAACCACCCCTAGGGCAACGAGAGACCATAGCCCAACCGCCAGTACGGGACGCAAACGAGACATGGTAAACCTCCTCAGGTAGCAATGATCTGACGATAGATACCCGGCAGGGCCAAGGCAAGATGCTCCGGGCGCTGCACGATGGCGTAACCACCTCGCCCGAACAGATGAGGAATGTAGCGCCCCGCCTCTCGGTCGATAGTCACCCCGAACACGCGCACTTCTTCTCGGCGCGCCTCGAGCACCGCTTTACGCGTATCCTCGATGCCGTAACGCCCTTCGTAATAATCGGTATCGTTAGGCTTGCCGTCGGTAAGCAGCAACAATAACCGATGGCGGTTGGGCCGCTTGGCAAGTTCACCGGAAAGATGCCGGATAGCCGGACCCATGCGGGTATAGTGGCCAGGCTTGAGCGCTGCGATACGCCGCGATACCCGATCCCCCATAGGCTCATCGAAGCTTTTCAGCGTATTGACCCAGACGCGATGACGGCGGTGCGAGGTAAAACTATGAATGGCATAGTCATCGCCACAACCCGCCAGGCCATGACCCAGTACCAATAACGCTTCTTTGGCCACATCCAGCACTCGACGGTCCTCCAGCCAAGCCTCGGTGGAAAGCGACACATCGATCAGGATTGATACCGCCAAATCCCTCGCCTGGGTGCGACTGGCCTGATAGAGGCGATCGCTGGCCTCACCGGTAGCCGCCAGATCGCAGCGTGAACGAATCACGGCATCCATATCCAGTTCGCTGCCATCGAGTTGGCCACGCAGAATCTCGCGGCGTGGTCTGAGTGCTTCAAACTCGCGACGGACTCGACGTATGCGCCGCCGAGTGGATTCATCCGGTTGCCAGTTCTCCCCTTCCTCGCTCTGGATATCGCTAAGTACCACACAGTGGTCTGGCATATAGACTTGTTTGCGATGGTTCCATTCCGGGTAGGTATGGCGACCGCGCAGCCGTCCTCCACTCACCTCATCGGGCGCCAGATCGAGATCCAGCTTGAGCTTGGAAGCGGCCTTTTTGCGATTGGGGCTAAGCACGATCTCGTCGAGCTGATCGGCAGCCTGCTTGGCCTCGTCTTCGTCTTCATCTTCCACATGGCGATTGAGATTGACCATCTCGGCCCAGGAGAGCATTTTTTCCGAGGCATTCAGCATCAGGGAGTCGTCGCGGTCGGCCTGATCCTGCTCACGACGGTCAGCCTTGCGCTTGCCGTGATCATCTTCCGGCGAGTCATTGCCGGCCACAGGCGCCTCGTCATCCTCCTGTTCAGTTCGCGCTTCTTTATTGGTACCCAGGGTCACGGCCTGACCCCATAACGGTACCGGAAGCGGCGGACGATAGCCGCGTGGCGCATGAAAGGCATCCAGCGGCAGGGCGTCGTCGAGGATGGCATCATGCATCACTTCGGCCCAGCTCTCGTTTGGAATTGGATCACCGAGCTGGGTACACAGGGCGGCCTCCAATGCCGCTTCCATAGCCGGCAACCGCTTGCGCTGGGGACGAATGGCCAGCAATTCTCGGCAGAGTCTGGCATGGCGCTGAGCGAGTCCCGGAAAGTGGGCAAGCGCCGCCCGAGTCGCCCGGCTCACTTCACGTAACTGAAGAAGATCATGCTGCAACGGATCTTCGACTACCGGGACATGCCGAGCCACCGCCAGGTAAGCCACCAGCCAGAGGTAGAGATCACGATTCAGTGAGGCCTCGGAGAACAAGGCGATGCGTGGCGGTAACAGCAGGCTCTCTTCATCGCGCCGAGCTTGATCGAGTACTTCCTCGTCGAGTCCCAGGCGTTGGCGTAGGGACAAGCGATGAGACGAACTGCGCCCGGCAATAGCGGCAACATCAATCCCCGCCTCGCCACCACCCGCGCGAAAGAAGACGCCGAGCATGGGGCGCAACGACTCGAGGCGCACCGCGGCTTCAGGGTGGTCAGGATAGCTTGCCGCGCCGGAAGCCCAATGGTGCCAATGGCGACCGACAAACTCCTCGACTTCAAGAAAATCAAGCATGAAAAGCCCTCAACCGAAGGTGGCGTGGATCGCTTCCATCAGCCCTTCCTGAACATCCGCATCATCACTGAGCGGCTCCACCAAGGTAGCGCGTGCAGCCTCCAGAATGGGCACTCCAGCAGCGATCAAGGTAGCGCAATAAACCAACAACCGTGTAGAGACCCCTTCTTCCAGATCCTGGCCCTTCATGGCACGCAGGCTCGCGGCCAGGTTGACCAATGCGGCGCACTGCTCGCCCGGTAGTCCGCTTTCCCGCGCGACGATGTCGCGCTCGACCTTAGGCGGCGGAAAATCAAACGACATCGCCAGGAAACGTTGACGAGTGCTGGGTTTGAGCGACTTGAGAATGTGCTGATAACCGGGGTTGTAGGACACCACCAGCATGAAGTCATCCGGGGCTTCGAGCAATTCGCCGGTACGCTCCAGAGGCAGCAGGCGGCGATCATCAGTAAGCGGGTGCAAGACCACGGTGACGTCCTTGCGCGCCTCCACCACCTCATCAAGATAGCAGATCCCACCCTCACGCACTGCCCGGGTCAGAGGGCCGTCGACCCAGCGGGTCTCGCCGCCCTGCAACAGATAGCGGCCGGTGAGATCGGCGGAGGTCAGGTCGTCGTGACAGGAAATGGTGAACAGCGGTCGTCCCAGCTTGGCCGCCATATGGCTGACAAAGCGTGTCTTGCCGCAACCGGTGGGGCCCTTGAGCAGCAAAGGCAGACGTTGACGAAAGGCATGTTCGAACATGCTGCATTCGTTACCGACATTTTCGTAGAAAGGTAATTCACGCTCATCGACATGAGCGGCGACGGAAGAAACAGGCATGGTAAGTCTCCATGGCCGGAAAATTAAGGAATGGGAAGCAAAACGGCCCCGGAGGGCCGTTTTGTTCAGGCCGAGCCTGTTCCGGCGGTTATTTGCGTGCCGCCTGCCGGCACCTGCTCCCGAGCGGGCCCGAAGAAGGCATAGAGCAGCATGCCCGCTCCCACGGCCACGGCGAGACCCGCACCCAGACGGAAGATGTAGAAGAGCTCAAGCTGCATCTGAACCTCCATGTAGTTCATGCCCAGAACACGCTGCAGGTGAGTCTGCACCACACCGGCGAAGGTCAAGGTGAAGGTCATGAAGCACATGCCGCTGGTCATGATCCAGAAGCCCCACATGTTCAATACCTGATTGTAGGGCTGTACCCGGCGAATCTGCGGCATGGCGTAGGTAATTACCCCGAGGATCAGCATCACATAGGCCCCATAGAAAGCCAGGTGGCCGTGAGCGGCGGTGATCTGGGTGCCATGGCTGTAGTAATTGACGAATGACAGGGTATGCATGAAGCCCCATACCCCAGCGCCGAAGAAGGCGATGGTCGGACAACCTAGCGCCCATAGCATGGCGGCCTTGTTGGGGTGGTTGCGGCTGCCTTTCCAGAACATGGTGAAGGCGAAGACCACCATGGCGAAGAAGGGCGCCACTTCAAGCGTGGAGAAGACACTGCTGAGTGGCTGCCAGTAACTTGGCGCGCCGATCCAGTAGTAGTGGTGACCGGTTCCCAGCAGTCCGGAAAACAGCGCCAGACCGACAATGATATACAGCCACTTTTCGATCACTTCGCGGTCCACACCGGTCATCTTGATCAAGAGGTAACCCAGCAAGGACGCCATGATCAGCTCCCATACGCCTTCGACCCAGAGGTGTACCACCCACCACCAATAGAGTTTATCCACTGCCAGGTTGGTCGGGTTGTAGAAAGCGAACAACCAGAACACCGCCGCCAGCCAAAGCCCCAGCATCAGCACCAGGTTGATGGCGGTCTTGCGTCCCTTGAGCAAGGTCATGCTGGTATTGAACAGGAACATCAAAAAGGATATGGTAATCAGCACCTTAACCCAGAACGGCTGTTCGAGAAACTCGCGCCCTTCGTGAATACCGAACTGGTAGCCGACCAAGGCAGCGGCCCCGGCGAAAGCGAAGATCGCCAGCTGCAGGTAAGCCAGATTGGGACTATAGATTTCCTGTTCGGCCTCTTCCGGCATCAAATAATAGGTACAGCCCATGAAGCCGATCAACAGCCACACAATCAGCAGGTTGGTATGACTGACGCGCATGATATGAAAGGGCATCACTTCAGTCATGAAGTTGGGCAAGGCATAGACGGTGGCGGCCAGCAGCCCGAAGACGACCTGCAACGTGAACAGCGCCATGGCCACCATGAAGAAGGGCAAAGCCACCTTCTGGGTTTCGTATTTCATTGTACGGTTCTCCTTGATTCATCCACCCGGCATTAACAACGCTCGCGGCTTAGCCGGCGGGATGCGGGGGCCAGTTCTGGTCGTCGATTCCATCGGTCCATTCGAGGAAGTCAATCAATGACGACATTTCCTCGTCGCTGAAGTCGTAGGCCGGCATCTGACGCCGCCCCTCGACACCCAGCGGCTGGGCACGTATCCAGGCGTTGATACCGGCTCGCGCGGCTTCGGGATTTTCGTGGCCGCCGTAACGTTCCCAGACATTGCCCAGCTCCGGAGCGAAGTAAGCCCCCTCACCCATGATGCTGTGGCAGTTGATGCACATGTTCCTTTCCCACACCTCCTTGCCATGCTTCACGGAATCGGTGAGTCCTGCGCTGTCAGTGGATACATTGACCATGTACCAGTGGGTATGAGCCGTCAGCCCGGCGAACACCAGAAAGAAGAACAGCGAACCGCCATAGAAGATGTTGCGGGCTGCCGATTTAGTCAGTCCATCAGCCATAAGCCATACTCCCTTGCTAGTCTTTTTCGGCCTCAGGCTTAAAAGCCAAAAGGCATCTATTTTTTTAAGATGTATTTAAAATACAACTTAATAATACCAGAAGCAAATCAACACTAACTTTGACACAGGTCAAATTTTGCCAAAAGGGGAAAAACTATACATAAAAAATAGTGTTTCGCCGCACAGCACTTGTGCACCCAGGCTTATCGCCAATCCCTTAATGGCTGGTACCTTCTTCATAGTGCGTCTTGTTCCAGACATTGTACTTACCCGATGGCTTGCGCATGGGGATACGCTGAAGCTCCTCCAGGGTATCGCCGTCATAAACGATCACGGCGCCATCATCTTCCCAAATGCTCAATAACAACTTCTTGCCGTAGCGGTCGAACTCCACGTGGGCGGCGGTCTTGCCCGGTTCGGGAATCAGGGTCTCGACGATTTCCAGGCTGGCCTTGTCGATGATATGCACCCGGTCGCGGTTAGGGCCGAAAAACACATCCACCCAGGCATAGGGCGAATTGGCATGACTGCGCATGAAGAAGCCAGGGCCGTCGGTCTCGAGTGTTTTGACCACCGACCAGTCCTGCATATCGATGATCGATACCGCTGCCTTGGACAAGTGCGGCGTTGCCATTACTCGGCGTCCCTCGTACTCCCAAGTGATGCCGGAACCCAGGTGTGGCATTCCAGCCAGGGGCAGGTCCGCGACCTTCTCGCCGTTGTCCAGGTCGACCACCATGCCGCCCTGCCCGCCTCGGGAGGCACCGATGACATGCCGATAGTCGAGATCGAAGAAGAAATCGTCCAGATAGTCCGGTACCGAAATACGCCGAACGCGGAAATTGGGCGTGTCATGAGATCGGCTGGCGACCAAGGGCGTGCTCATGTGGCCGGTGGAGACCACGGGCTCGGTGGGCAATGGCCAGGGAATCTCCCAGACCTCCTTGATATCCTTGAGCGCAGCAATGAAGCTACCCCGGGGCGGTGCGGCGTAGACGGCACTGACCCGGGAGCCGTTACCGGCCTCGTCGGCCACCGGATAGACTTTCATCAGATCCAGTTCATGCGCATCGAAAAGCACCAGGCTATGCGGCAAGTAATTGGCAGCCATGACATAGCGACCGTCGGCCGAGACGGCAATGTTACGCATATTGATGCCGGCACGGACTTCGGCGACTACCTCGAGATTGTAAAGGTCGTACTTGGTAATCCAGCCATCTCGGGAGCCAAAGAAGACGTAACGTCCGTCCGGGGTGTACTTGGGTCCGCCATGCAGCGCATAGCGAGTTTCAAACCGATGGATGCGCTCAAAGCTATCCCCATCAAGCAGACTGGCGTGGTGGTCGCCGGTTTCCACCACGATGAACAGGTTGAGCGGGTCGGCATCGAAAACCGGCTCGTTCGGAAGACTACCCTCGGAGTGGAGCACGACCTGGCTGGCCCGGATATCGTCCTTACTCCAACTTGGTGGGCTTTCTGGAGGGCGGTAAATCCACGCCACCAAGGAGGCGATTTCATCGCTATCGAGCGTTTCACCGAACCCCGGCATCTGGCTGGCTAAACGTCCATCGCGGATGACTTGGGTGGCAGCGTCGGGTTTCAACCGCGAAAGATTGCCCGGGAGCAGTGCCGGGCCGATACCGCCCAGGCGAGTCTCGCCGTGGCAAGCGGCACACTGGGTTTGATAAAGCGTTCGGGTCTCCGCCTCCTCCGCCAATGCCGAGACAGCCGGTAGGAGAAGCGCCAACCGCACTGCAAGATTGAGAAATTTCACAGGGCAATACGCTCCCTAGCCAGTTCCAATATTTCGCCGCTGGCGAAAATCGCCTCCTCGGGTATCGGTTGGGCCAACACATCGGCCAAGCGCACGACGTCTCCCACAACAATCAGCGTCGGTGGTCGCAATCCTTGCTCATCAATAGTCTTGACCAGCTCGCCCAGACAAGTAATCACCTGGCGTTGCTCGGGCGTAGTACCCCGCTCCACCAGGGCGACCGGATGACTGGCTGCCAAGCCATGGGACTGCAACTTATCGCTGATCAGTGCGGCATTGGCCAGGCCCATATAGAACACCACGGTGTGATGCGGCACCGCCAAGGCCTGCCAGTTCAAGGTCAGTTCACCGTCTCCCTTGCAGTGCCCGGTAACGAAAGTGACGCTTTGGGCATGGTCACGATGTGTCAGCGGGAAGCCACCGTAGGCGGCGCACCCTTGAGCCGAGGTGATACCCGGCACCACGCGAAAAGGCACGCGGTTTTCGACCAATACTTCGGCTTCTTCACCGCCACGCCCGAAGATATAGGGGTCGCCTCCTTTAAGGCGCACCACCCGCTGCCTTTCACCGGCCAGGCGCACCAGCAAGGCGTTGGTCTGCTCCTGAGTCAAGGCATGACAGCGCGAGGCCTTGCCCACATAAAAACGTTGCGCATCGGGGCTTGCCAGAGCCAGCACTTCCTTGGAGACCAAGCGGTCGTAAACCAGACAGTCTGCTTGTTCGATCAACGCCAAGGCCCGAAGCGTCAACAGGCCGGGGTCACCGGGGCCAGCCCCCACGATGGCCACCTCCCCGGGTGCCAAGAGCGTTTCGGCCAGGTCATAGGAAACACGATGTGACGTCATGACGGACTCCTCGGCTAGAGCTCGGTGGCGGGGATGGACGCAAAAGGAACGCTGATACGCCGCATGTCTTGATCATCAACGCCGATTTCCTGGTTAGTCAGGTAACAGCCGGGGTCTTCTTCCCAAGGATCACCGCTGACTTTCCAGGCCCGAACCCGGGTATTGCCATTGCAGATACTCAAATAACGGCATGCGCTGCAACGCCCTTTCACTGGGCGTGGCCGTTGCCGGAAGCCCTGCATCAGGGAATCGCTGGTATCACGCCATATCTCGGAAAAGGGACACTCACGCACATTGCCCAAATCATGATCCCACCAGAAGGTATCGGGATGCACATTGCCTAGGTTATCGATATTGGCGATATGTTCACCGGAGGCATTGCCCCCCCAGTTCACCAGGCGTTGGCGCAGCGCTTCGGCTTCATCCGGAAAGTGCTGCTCGGCCCATTGCAGCAGAAAAGGACCGTCGGCATCGTTGTTGCCGGTAACGTATTCGCGCTCCACCCCACGTTCGAGTTCACTACGGCAATGCTCGAACAGTCGGTTCATGGCATCACGAGTCATCTGGTACCAGGCGTCCTGCTTGCTGTGGCGATTACCGCGACCGCCGTAGTTGAGATGCGAGAGATAGAACTTATCGATATCGTGCTCATCGAGCAGCGCCAGAATATCGCCGAACTGTTCATAGTTTTCCCGTGTCAGGGTGAAGCGCAGCCCCACCTTGATGCCTTTCGCCTTGCACAGCTTCACCGCATGCATTGATTCACGAAAGGCCCCTTTGCGCTGGCGAATGGTATCGTGGGTGGTTTCCAGACCGTCGATGCTGATGCCCACGTAGTCGTAGCCGACATCGGCGATTTCTTCGATATTCGCCTCGGTAATCAGCGTGCCGTTGGTGGAAAGGCCGGTGTAGATACCCAGCGCCCTGGCCCGCCGAGAAAGCTCGAATATGTCCGGACGCATCAACGGCTCGCCACCGGAAAGGATCAACGCCGGCACGCGAAAGCCCTGCAGGTCGTCGAGCACCGTATGCGCCTCAGCGGTGGTGAGTTCGCCCTTGAAGTCGATATCCGCCGAGACGGTGTAGCAGTGCTTGCAAGTCAGGTTACAACGGCGGATCAGATTCCAGATCACCACGGGGCCGGGAGGCTTGCGAGCCCCCGGGATCGGTCCGGGTTCGAGCAGGGTCTTGATATAGCGGGTGACACGGAACATGGCGTTCTCCTTCTGCGGCAAGGCTCAGCCTCGCGCGTCGGTCTCGGTGCTTGCGGTCTGCAGATTTGCCGCGGCCAGGCGTAATCCGGTCTTTTTTAATATGCGCGAACTATAGAGAATGCGATGGCCGTGGCACGCCTCCCCCAGGCAGGCGCGAAGCACCTGGGCTTGTTGTTCGACTTCCTCACGAGTTCGCCCGTGGAGCATGGCGAAAAGGTTATAGGGCCAGTGAGGCAGGTGGCGTGGGCGCTGGTAGCAATGACTGACCCCCCCGATAGCGGCAATTTCCCGACCCAGCCGCTCGACATCGGCATCCGCCACATCCCACACCGTCATGCCGTTGGCCACGTAACCCAGACGATAGTGATTGGGCACCGCGGCAATGCGGCGGATCACGCCACGTTCGAGCATCGCCTGCATGCGCGACAGTACCTCTTCGCCGCTCATACCGACCTGCTCACCCACCGCCGTCCATGGGTCGGAGACCAGCGGCAAGCCTGCTTGAGTGGCCAGCACGATGGCGCGATCTTGCTCATCCAGGCTCTTGCTCTTGCCCTCCTCAGACGGCCAGATGAAGTCGGACATGGAATTCCCTCTCCTTGGGCATGTTGAAGACCGCCAGGCCGGTGGCCGCCTCGAGTTCTGCCACGACCTCGGGGATACGCTCCGCTGTCTCGGTGGCCAGGACGAACCACATGTTCAATGCATGCTCGCGACGGTAGTTATGGGCCACTTCAGGGAAGGCGTCGAGTATTCCGGCCACCCGCTCATAGTCCACCTCCGGTACCGCCAGGGCCGCCAGCGTCAGGCCTCCTCCCAAGCGCTCGGCATGGTACATGGGGCCGAAACGGCTCAGCACGCCGGTATCACGCAGCCGCGCCAGACGTTCAATCAATTCGGCTTCAGATAGACCGAGCTCCCCCGCCACCAGCGCGTAGGGGTGCGGCGCCAAGGGTAACCCATCTTGCAGACGGTTGATGATATGCCGGTCATCAGCGTCAAGCTCAACCTCGTTAATACCGTCCTTATTGCGCATAGCTCCCTCCCTGGGCATAACGCCCACCGCATTGGCGGTAGGCGTGATGACTAAACAGCACCTGGTGGTCGATTTCCGCAAGTCCATGGTGGTGAACGAGAAGCTCGAGCTGGGCAAGGACCTGTTCACGCTGAATGCCATGGATCATGCAGAAAAGATTGAACGGCCAGTCGGGGAGGCGGCGGGGGCGGCGATAGCACAGCGTAACGACACTTTCTTGAGCCAAGGCTTGGCCCACGCGAGCCACTTGTTCATCAGGCACGTTCCACACCACCATGGCGTTAGCCTTGATACCCAGGCAGCGATGACGCACCACCAGCCCCAGGCGCTTGATCAGTTTTTCATCCTGCCAGCGGTGCATGCAGGCCATGACCTCGGCTTCTTCCAGGCCACACTGCTCGGCCAGCGCCTGCCAGGGCCGTGGGGTTAACGGCAATCCCTGCTCAAGAAGTGCCCGCAGGTGACTATGGGCGTCGGATTCATGGGCTTGGCAAACAGGTTCCAAGTCAAGCGGCGTTGTGGTTGTCATATTCTCTCCAGCTCAGCCCAAGGAATCGTAAACGCCAGGTCAATATGAAAACTTTCCAGCATGGGCAGGCGCAGGATCGACCGGCCGAGTATGGTTTCCAAGTGGTTCAAGCGTTCGTCAAGACACTGTTCCTCCGGTGCGGTCATCACGAACCACAAGTTGTAATGATGCTCCCGGGCGTAATTATGATTCACCCCCGGGGCTTGGTTGATGAGCTCTGCAAAGGCATCGCGTTCTTCTTCCGGAACAGCCACGGCGGCCAACAAGCTGGCCCCGGCCAAGGTATGTTCGAAAACCGGCCCGACACGGCTCAGTACATCCAGCGCCTGAAGCCGCTGCAGGCGAGCGATCACCTCGGCTTCGGACGTGCCAAGGCGCTCGGCCATGGCCTGAAAGGGCTGGGGACAAACCGGTAGATCGCGCTGGTAGCAATCGATCAAACGTCGGTCCAGCATATCGAAATCCTGGGGTTGGCAATGCATCGGCACAGCTCACTTCTGTCTGGTACTGCTTTTATAGGGAAGGGCGGCGGTCCTCTCGGACCGCTGCCGTTTCCTGTTCAGTAGATATCGTGCTGAGTATTGAGAACGTTGAACTTGCCGGTCGGCGTCACCAATCGTTCATCCTTGATCACTGCCTTCAGCTCACGCGTCGTGTCATCGACGATCACCAGGGCGGACTGCTGGTCCATGGCGTTCCATACCGAGAACCACACCTCGTCACCCGCCTTGTTGTATTCCGGCTGCACTACCCGCTTGGGCCCTTCTCCCACATCAGCCCATTCGGCGATAGGCAGGATTTCATAGCCGGCTTCTATATCGTTGAGGTCGAAGACCGCTACGGTTTGGCTAAGCGCTTCACCGGGATTAAGCGGTGTGTCGACATAAAGGTTACTCGACGCCGGATGGGTCTTGATGAACAGCGACCCGCCGCCTTGACCTTCGAGGATACGCACCACCTTCCAGGCATTTTCCGGATAACCTTCAGGGTCGGTACCGATCAGCTGGATGGTGTTATCACCCAGGTGGCTGGTCGCCCATACCGGCCCGAATTCAGGGTCGACAAAATTGGCACCGCGGCCAGGGTGCGGGATCTTGCCCACATCGATGATGGCCTCGAGCTCGCGCTCCTGGGCATCGATCACCACGATCTGGTTGGATTCGTTGGCTGCCGTCATGAAGTAACGGCCGCTGCTCTCCCAGCCCCCATCGTGCAGGAAGCGAGACGTGGCGATCTCCACCGTGCTCAAGGCATCCAGGTTCTCGTAATTGACCAGCTGAACCTTGCCGGTTTCCTTGATGTTGACGATGAACTCGGGATGTTGGTGGGAGGCCACGATGGCCGCAACGCGCGGTTCAGGATGATATTCCTGGGTGCCGACGGTCATGCCCCGGGTGCTGACGATCTTTTTCGGCTCCAGGGTCTCGCCATCCATGATCACGTACTGAGGCGGCCAATAGGCACCGGCGATGGCAAAACGATCCTCGTACCCCTCGAACTTCGAGGTTTCGATGGAGCGTGCTTCCAACCCCACCTTGATGGTCGCCACGATTCCCGGCTCTTCCATCCACAAGTCGATCATGTCTACCTTGGCATCGCGACCGATGACGAACAGGTAGCGCCCCGAGGCGGACATGCGCGAAATATGCACCGCATAGCCGGTATCAAGAATATCGACGATTTCCTTGCTAGCGCCGTCGATCAAGGCGATCTGACCGGCATCGCGCAGCGTCACCGAGAAAAGATTTTCCAGGTCCAGATCGTTCAGTTGCTGGGTGGGACGTTCTTCCGGCGGCACCATCACTTCCCAGCTTTCCTGCATTTCGGGCATACCGAATTCAGGCGGAACCGGCGGTTCATGCATGATGTACTTGGCCATCAACTCGACTTCTTCTTCGGAGAAATCGCCCGAGGTACCCCAGTTAGGCATGCCGGCCGGGGAGCCGTAATTGATGAAAACCTTGAGATAGTCCAGGCCGCGTTCCTGGGTAACCTCCGGGGTCAACGGCTTACCGGTCGCCCCCTTGCGCAACACCCCATGACAGCCTGCGCAACGCTGAAAGTAGATTTCCTTGGCTCGCTCGAACTCCTCCTCCGTAAGGTCAGGGGCACCAGGACTGCGCACCGCCTTGGCTGTCGCCGCTTCCACCGGTGACTCCGTGCCCCGATAGACTCTTGCCGCCTCTTGCTCCTGATCGGGATCATCCTCAAAAGCCTGTACCATGCCCAAACCCAAGCCGAGTGAGGCAGCTGTGACAGCCACTACCAGTGGTCTGAGATACCTGTTTCTCTTCATCATCGTTTCACCTATTCAATGGTCCACGTAAGCAGCTTTGTCAGGTAATGCTATTTTTATTTTCGCTGGAGAAACCCAGGTGTAGCGCTGCCTCCAAAAAGACTGATCGATTAAAAAATATTTTTCATGCATCTTTTGATTTTTGAGCAAGGTTTCGTATAACAAGTTGATCTGCATCAATTCATTCGTTACCTCATCCGCGTCTACCTCCGAATGGACATTGTCAGGCGCCAGAAAAACTGATCTATTTTTCAAACAGTGCTTAAGCATCGTTTCATTGACACAAATCAATATAGCTCCGAACCGGAAACTCGACACTTCGTCCACTCCTTTCCACTTGCCTGGAGCTTTCATGTCCCTTCTAAGTCGCTCCATCCTGCTCTGTACGCTTTGGCTGCTGCCCGCTCAGTCACTGATGGCGCTAGATATCGACACGGCTCGGGAAAAGGAACTGGAAACACTGCTTTACCAGGATTGCGGCTCCTGCCATGGCATGACCCTAAAGGGCGGGCTAGGCCCCGCCCTGTCCCGCGAACGCATGAATACCTATCCCCGCGATGGCCTGGCCAGGTTGATCCTGCAGGGCATTTCCGGCACTGCCATGCCCGGTTGGGAAGGTTTGCTTAGCGAACAGGATGCACGCTGGCTCGCCGATCATCTGCAAAACGACAACCCCTTGGCACGCTGACGCTGGAGTCCCCATGAAGCTGAATTCGATACGTAAACCTTTCGCCGGCATAGCGTTACTCGCGCTACTTGCTGGTTGCCAGACAACTCCCGAGGCACTTCATGGCACCGGTGACCTCGGTGTGATCGTGGAGCGCGCCACCGGTAGCCTTGCCGTAGTAGATACCAGCCGACGCCAGATACTTGATCAGGTGAAAGGACTTGGCGATCTTTCCCACGCCTCGGTGAAATTCTCGCGGGACATGCGCTACGCCTTTGTCTTTGGTCGCGATGGAGGCTTGAGCAAGGTCGACTTGTTGACTGGCGAGATCACCGCGCGCGTGATGCAGTCGGGCAACAGCATTGGCGGGGCCATTTCCCAAGACGGACGGCTCGTTGCGGTGGCCAACTATGAGCCGGGCGGGGTGAAAGTTTTTGGCAGCGAAGACCTTGAATTGGTAGCTGACATTCCCGCTACCTGGATGGATGAAAAGGGCCGTGAGCAGCGCTCCAAGGTCGTCGGGCTGGTGGACGCGCCGGGGAATCGCTTCGTCTATAGCCTGTTCGACGCCGGGGAAATTCATCTCGTTGACATGAACGGTGAAGCGCCGGAACTGACACGCTTCACCGAGGTGGGCAAAAACCCCTATGACGCCCTGATCGACCCTAGCGGACGCTATTACATCGCCGGTCTGTTTGGTGAGGACGGTCTGGCCTTGCTCGATCTATGGCATACCGATGCCGGGATACAACGCATCCTGCCCGACTACGGTCGTGGCGAGGAACGCCTGCCGGTCTACAAGATGCCCCATTTGGAAGGCTGGGCCATGGCGGGAAACGAAGCCTGGTTACCGGCGGTCGGTCGCCATGAAGTGCTCATCGCCGCAACCGACGACTGGTCGCTTACCGAGCGCATCCCGGTCCACGGCCAACCCATCTTCGTCATGAGCCGACCGGACGAACGCCAAATCTGGGTCAGCTTTGCGCACCCGGACAATGATGTGGTGCAGGTCATTGATAGCGAAACTCGCGCTATCGTGGCGACGTTGTCACCAGGGCAGGCCGTTCTGCATATGGAATTCACTCCCCGTGGCGAACATGTATGGATTTCAGCCAGAGACAGCGACCGCGTCACGGTCTATGACACCCATACCCTAGAGGAAATCACCCGCCTGGTAAGCGAGTCACCCAGTGGCATTTTCTTTACTCACCGGGCTCACCGTATCGGGCTTTAACATTATATACAGGTCTCGCACCCTACCCCTGCTCAAGCCACTACCCGTTAAGAGGTAGGCCAAATTCTCATAAGGGGTAGTATCTGTACAGCATGACCCAGATCAAATACGCTTAAAGCGACTTTAATTAATGTAGTTTCAATACACCTTCTCAATGTGCCGGCTCAGGACATGTCTGAGCCAAGCAACCAAGCAAAAAGATGCATAATAAATGATTTTTATTAAACGCATCGCCACCACGCTTCTCTTGAAGGGCCTTGAACGGCAAGGAGACAATTCATGACCACGCCATCGATGGTTTCCAAGGCCACAGTTTCCAAGAAAATGGTTTCCAGGAAATGATGTCATTAAGGCGTGCTGCTCGTCTGGCGTTACTGCCAAACGTATGGCTCGGCCTGGTGCTGATGCTGGTATTGGCCCTGCCTGCCCAAGCTGTCGAGCTTGCGCAAATTCAAGCCGGCTTCCCTGAGGCTGACAATCTCAGGCAGGCCGAATCGCAATGGCCGGTACAGGAAGCCCGGGCGGGAGAAGACCTGCTCGGTTATGTCTTCGAGACCGTGGATATCGCGCCGATCCCCGCCTACTCCGGAAAGCCGATCAACTTGCTGGTGGCCATCGACACGAATGGCGACCTGGTGGTGACCGAGGTTCTCGAACACGCTGAACCGATCATGCTGGTGGGTATTCCCGAAGAGAAACTGCAGAATTTCGCCGATGCTCACCTGCCTTATCATGTCACTGATAATCCCAAGATCGGTGGCGACCTGGACGCTATCTCCGGCGCGACGGTTACCGTCATTGTGGCAAATGACACTATCATGCGTGCCGCACGCAAGGTGGCGGCCGAACAAGGGCTGATCGCTGATCCTTCGACCGCTCCGCCGGCACGGGTGCTACAAGACGTGTTCTCTCCTGCTGACTGGAATGAGCTTACCGGTGACGGTACCATCCGGCGCCTGCACCTGACCCATGGCGAAGTCGACGCCTCTTTCGTCGATACCCCGGCCGAGAACTACCTGCGCACGCCGGAACCCGCCGACAAGACATTCATCGAACTTTTCTACACCTATCTTAATCCGCCCACCGCCGGTCGTAACCTCCTGGGTGACACCCGCTATGAGCAGCTGATGGCCGAGCTCGGAGAAGACGAACACGCCATCGCGGTCATGGCTCGAGGCGACTATTCCTTCAAGGGCTCAGGTTATGTGCGTGGCGGCATCTTCGATCGCCTCGAGTTGGCCCAGGGCAATACCAATATCAGCTTTCACGACCGCGACCATATCCGCCTGGGCAGCCTGTCCATTGACGGTATGCCCGCCTTGGATGAGCGCGATATCTTCATCGTAAGAGAGCAAGCGGGCTTCGATCCCGGCCAACCCTGGCAGCTGGAATTACTGGTGCGCCGCGCCTCGGGTCCGCTGGCTACCGAATTTAGCCGCTTCAGTGCCGACTATAAGGTGCCGGAGGCTTACATCGAACGCCCTGAACCTCCGGTGGAAGAACCTATCTGGGTGCAGGTGTGGCGCGACAAGGCTTTCCAGATCGGCGTGCTGGTCGCCGGGCTGATCGTGCTCACCGGTATCATGCTGTTTCAGGACATCCTGGTGCGCTACCCACGTATTCAGCGCCTGTTGCGCCTGGGCTTTCTCATCTACACCCTGGGGTTCATCGGTTGGTATTCACTGGCCCAGCTCTCGGTGGTCAACATTCTGACCTTTACCAACTCTCTGATTTCCGGCTTCAGTTGGAGCTCCTTCCTGATCGACCCGATGCTATTTATCCTCTGGTCGTTCGTGGCGGTCAGCCTGCTGTTGTGGGGGCGCGGGGTATTCTGCGGCTGGCTATGCCCCTTCGGGGCATTGCAGGATCTGGTCAACCAGATCGCTCGTAAATTAAAAGTAAAGCAGATCGAGGTGCCCTTCGGGCTTCATGAGCGGCTCTGGGCGATCAAGTACATCATTCTACTGGCGCTGTTCGCCGTTTCCCTGCATTCCCTGGGTACCGCCGAGCGCTATGCCGAAGTGGAGCCGTTCAAGACCGCGATCACCCTGCGCTTCCAGCGCGACTGGGGCTTTTTGCTCTATGCCGTAGGCCTGGTGGCGATCTCGGCCTTCAACCACAAGTTCTACTGCCGCTACGTCTGTCCGTTGGGTGCTGGCCTGGCAATCCCCGCCCGTCTGCGCCTGTTCGACTGGCTCAAACGCCATCGCGGCAGCTGCGGCACGCCCTGTCAGATTTGTGCCAACGAATGCGAAGTCGGTGCCATCCATCCCGATGGACGCATCAACGCCAACGAGTGTCATTACTGTCTCGACTGCCAAGTCAATTATTGGGACGACCAACGCTGTCCACCAATGATCAAACGCCGCAAGCGTTATGAAAAAGCGTCACGCCTGGCCGGCAATCCGGATGGCACCGAGACGTTCGACCCCGGCAATGCCGGAAACCGCAAACTGCAGCGAATCCCGACGCATCAAGAGGAGTGAGTCATGAGCGACAAGAAGACCATCAAGGACATTGGCCGGCGCCACTTTCTACGTAACAGTGCCGTTACCGGTGTGGCCGGCGCAGGCTTGGCCAGCGGTTTCGGTGCTGGCGCCCTGCTTAATAGCCAACAAGCCCGAGCGGCGGGGGAGAATGGGATCGAGATCGCTCCCGGCGAACTCGATGAATACTATGGTTTCTGGAGCGGCGGCCACCAAGGGGAAGTGCGAATACTGGGCGTTCCCTCCATGCGCGAGCTGATGCGCATCCCGGTGTTTAATGTCGACAGCGCCACCGGCTGGGGCATCACCAATGAGTCCAAGCGGATCCTGGGCGACTCGGCGCGTTTCCTCAATGGCGACTGCCACCACCCGCATGTCTCGATGACCGACGGCAGCTACGACGGCAAGTACTTGTTCATCAACGACAAGGCCAACACCCGGGTGGCGCGCATCCGTCTCGACATCATGAAAACGGACAAGATCACCACCATCCCCAACGTTCAGGCGATCCATGGGCTACGCCTGCAGAAGGTGCCTTATACCAAGTACGTTTTCGCCAACGCCGAGCTGCCGATTCCCCAGATCAACGATGGCCGTGACCTGGAGACACCGGACAACTACTGGACCATGTTCAATGCCATTGATGCCGAGAGCATGGACGTCGCCTGGCAGGTGATCGTCGACGGCAACCTGGATAACACCGACGCCGATTATACCGGGCGCTTCGTGGCGTCCACCTGCTACAACTCCGAGAAGGGCATGACGCTGGCCGACACCATGCGCGCCGAGCGCGACTGGGTGGTGGTGTTCGATGTCAATGCCATCGAGGCCGCAGTAGAAGCCGGCCAATTCGAGACCTTGGGCGACAGCGAAGTGCCGGTACTCGACGGTCGCAAGGGCTCGAAGCTGACCCGCTACATCCCGGTGCCCAAGAACCCCCACGGCGTGAATACCTCGCCGGACGGCAAGTATTTCATCACCAACGGCAAGCTCTCGCCCACCTGCACCATCATCGCCATCGACACGCTTCCCGATCTGTTCAATGATGCCATCGAGCCGCGCGATACCGTTGTCGGCGAACCGGAGCTGGGCCTGGGGCCACTGCATACCACCTACGACGGCCGCGGCAACGCCTACACCACCCTGTTCATCGACAGCCAGGTCGCCAAGTGGAACATCGAGGACGCTATTCGCCACTACAATGGCGAAGACGTCAACTACCTGCGCCAGAAACTCGATGTGCATTACCAGCCGGGGCACAACCATGCCAGCCTCACCGAATCCCGCGATGCCGACGGCAAATGGCTGGTGGTATTAAGCAAGTTTTCCAAGGACCGCTTCCTGCCGGTGGGCCCGTTGCACCCGGAAAACGACCAACTGATCGATATCTCCGGCGAAGAGATGAAACTGGTGCACGACGGCCCCACCTTCGCCGAGCCCCACGACTGTATCCTGATGCGCGCCGACCAGCTCAGCCCGAGCCGGGTGTGGAAGCGTGACGATCCCTTCTTCGCCGAGACCGTGGCCATGGCCAAGGCCGACGGCGTCACCTTGGAGGGCGACAACAAGGTCATACGGGATGGTAACAAGGTACGGGTTTACATGACCTCCATTGCCCCGCAGTTCGGCTTGAGCGAATTCAAGGTCAGGCAGGGCGATGAGGTCACTGTGGTGGTCACCAACCTCGACCAGATCGAGGATCTGACCCATGGCTTCGTCATGGTCAACCACGGTGCCTCCATGGAGATCAGTCCGCAGCAGACCTCCAGCGTCACCTTCACTGCCGACAAGGCCGGGGTGTACTGGTACTACTGTTCATGGTTCTGTCACGCCATGCACATGGAGATGACCGGCCGCATGCTGGTCGAGAAGGCCTGATGGCACCCGGGGCCGGACATTCGGCCTCGGGCTATAAGGGAGTCCTCATGCTTCGCAGAGTTATTCTTGCCGCCACCACCCTCGTGGTGGCGGTCTTCTTGATAGGCTTGCCCGCGCAGGCGGCAGAGTGGCGTGGCGTTCCCGGCGAACCGCTCCAGCCGCTGATCGAGCAAGCCACCGATGGCGACCATATCCGCTTACCCGAGGGTCGCTATCCCGGTTCGATAGTGATTGACCGCAGCCTGTCGCTGACAGCCGAAGGCGTTGCGGTGATCGATGGGCTTGGCGAAGGCCATGCCGTGACACTCTCTGCCTCGAACAGCGTGCTGGCCGATCTAGTGATTGAAAACTGGGGCCAGGATCTGACCGAGATGGATGCCGGCATCCTGGTGCAACCCGATGCCACCGGCAGCCTCATCCAAGGCAACCGCCTTTCCGGGCCGGGCTTCGGTATTCGCCTCGACGCCGTCGCCGATGCCAAGGTAATCGACAATGTCATTCGAGGCGATGAAACGCTACGCTCTCAGGACCGAGGCAACGGCATTCATCTGTTTAGCGTCAGCGGGGCCTTGGTGGAAGGTAATGATATCCGCCGGGTGCGTGACGGTATCTACATCGATACCAGTCGCGATAGCGTGCTGCGCGACAATCACATGCAGGATCTACGCTACGGCGTGCACTACATGTACGCCCACGACAACCATCTGGAAAACAACCTGACCCGCGACACCCGCACCGGTTATGCCTTGATGCAGTCCAAGCGTTTGACGGTGATCGGTAACCGTTCACAAAACGACCGCCACTACGGCATCTTGATGAACAACATTACCCACTCGCTGCTGCGCGACAACCGGGTCGAAGGCATACAGCAGCGCCGCGATGCCGCCGGCCAAGGACTAGTCAGTGGCGGCGAAGGCAAGGCGTTGTTCGTCTATAACTCTCAATACAATCGTTTCGAAGGCAACCGTTTCGCCCACAGTGACATCGGCATTCACCTGACCGCCGGTTCGGAAGACAACGTCGTGGTAGGCAACGCCTTTATCGATAACCGTCAGCAAGTGATGTACGTGGCGACTCGCCTGCAGGAGTGGTCGGAGGACGGTCGCGGCAATTACTGGAGCAATTACCTGGGCTGGGACCTTGCCGAGGATGGCATTGGCGATACGCCCTTCGAACCCAACGATGCCATGGACCGCCTGTTGTGGCGCTATCCCGCGGCCCGGCTACTGATGGACAGCCCCGCCGTGCTGGCCTTGCGTTGGGTGCAGCGTCAATTCCCGGTGTTTCGCCCCCAAGGTGTGCGCGATAGCGCTCCCTTGATGACAGACCCTCACTTCGGAGATGCCGACACATGACCCCGGTGATCGACTTCCAGCGCGTGACCAAACATCACGGCGACCTGACACGCATCGATGCGCTCGATCTCTCGGTCAGCCAGGGCGAGGTACTGGCCTTGCTCGGCCACAATGGCGCGGGCAAGACCACCACCATGCACCTGATTCTCGGCTTGATCGCCCCGGACAGGGGTAGCGTCTCGGTGCTCGGCGGCGCGCCTGCCGGCCCTCATGCCGAGACGCTGCGCCGACGCCTGGGCTACCTGCCGGAGAACGTCAGTTTTTACGACCAGCTCAGCGGACGGGAAGTCCTGGTGTATTTCGCCCGGCTCAAGCGGGTGGCACGCGCTCAAGTCGACGAACTGCTCGAGCGGGTAGGGCTATCGAGCGCCGCCGACCGGCGCGTCAAGACCTACTCCAAAGGCATGCGCCAGCGCCTTGGGCTGGCTCAGGCGCTACTCGGCGAGCCGCAATTGCTGCTGCTCGATGAGCCGACCACCGGCCTCGACCCGGCAGCGACGCGTGACTTCTACGAGACGGTGAGAGACTTGCGCGACCGGGGCTGCACCGTACTGCTTTCCTCGCATGTATTGCCCGGTGTAGAGCCCTATATCGACCGCGCCCTGATTCTGGGCGGGGGACGTCGCCTGGCCATGGGCAACATGGCGGAGCTGCGCGCCGAAGCGCAGCTGCCCCTCATCATTCACGCCCGAGGCTGCCTGGAAGGAGACGCCTGGCGCCACGGCTGGGATGACCCGCGTATCCAGGCTGTTGATCACAAGAAGCATGGCGTCACCTTCTCGGTTCCCGTCGATGCCAAACTCGCGGCACTGCGCCACCTCACCGCCGACCCCAGGGTCGAGGACATCGAGCTATTGCCGCCGACCCTTGAGCATCTTTATACGCATTTTTCGGCCCGGCGCGCTCCCGAAGAACCAGGAGTTATCTCATGAAGGCTATTCTGACCATCGCAGGCAAGGAGTTTCGCGACGGCCTGCGTAACCGCTGGGTGCTGGCCATCGCTCTGGTGCTGGCGGCGCTCGCCGTGGGTATTGCCTGGTTCGGTGCCGCCGCCAGCGGCGGTCTGGGGTTCACATCGCTTGCCACCACCCTGACCAGCCTCTCGACCCTGGCGGTCTTTCTGATTCCGTTGATCGCCCTGCTACTGGCGTATGACGCCGTGGTCGGCGAGCAGGAGGCCGGCACCCTGCTGCTGCTGCTCACCTACCCGCTGAGCCGCACTTCATTATTGCTGGGCAAGTTTCTGGGGCATGGATTGATTCTGGGCGTGGCCACGGTCCTCGGCTTCGGTATCGCCGGGGTGGTGGTGGCATTGGGTGCCGAGGGAGTCGACATTGCTGAACTCGCCGGTGGCATGGGCCTGCTGATTCTCAGCAGCGTTCTGCTGGGCTGGGTGTTCATCGCCTTCGCCTACCTGATCAGCGTTTCGGTTACCGAAAAGGCTCGGGCCGCCGGCCTGGCGCTGGTCGTCTGGTTCCTGTTCGTGCTGGTCTTCGACCTTGGTTTGCTCGCCTTGCTGGTCAGCGTCAAGCAAGGCGGCGACTGGCTGCCCTGGCTATTGCTGCTCAATCCCACCGAGTGCTTTCGGCTGATCAACCTGGCCGGCTTCGAAGCAGCTCGTAGTGTGAGTGGCGTTACCTCCATTGCCCAGGGGGGCGCTTTCCACCCGGCGGTACTGATACCGATTCTTTTCGCCTGGATACTGGTGCCTTTGGGTCTGGCCATCCTGCGTTTCCGTCAACGACCGGCTTGAGCCGAATACATTTGGACTATCACCATGACTCGACGCATTTCGCTGTTGCTGTTCAGCCTGCTCGCCCTGTTGCTGCTTGCCGGCTGCAGCGAGCCGGAACCCGACACCCTGGCTGAACCTGTTCCCCTCGAATCGGGCGATAGCTGTCATGTGTGCGGCATGCTGATCAGCGAGCACCCCGGACCCAAGGGCGAGGCCTTCGTGCAGGGCCAGCAAACGCCGCTCAAGTTCTGCTCCACCATGGAGCTTTTCGTCTTTCTGCAACAGCCGGAAAACGAGACACGTCTTTCACATGCCTATGTTCATGATATCGGTGTGACCCCCTGGACAGCACCAGAGGATGACGCCTTCACCCTGGCCAGCGAAGCCTGGTATGTGATCGGCCACGAACGTCGCGGCAGCATGGGGCACACCTTGGCGTCCTTCGCCGAGCATGCCGCTGCCGAAGCCTTCCGCAAGACGTATGGCGGCGAGGTGGTCGCCTATGGGGATATCGATCTGGAATTGCTGGGACAGGTGGGACGCGGGGAGTTGAACGGCCACTAGCCTTGCGCCACTTTCATAGCACCCCTTTGACACCCAGACGCCGGACAAGGCGCACGGCGCTGGGTAATTCGACGGTGAGGTCGGCGAGCAAGGTGTCCTGAAACATCAGCGCCAACCCCTTCCGTTAACTTGCCTCATCCGGTTTGGTATAAATTGAAAAGGTCAATGAAAGCTGACTGCCTCGCCATGGCGATCGAAGGCCAAAAAGTTTTCGATGCTGCCCATCTTTATCGACTCGACCATGCGCTGCAAAGGCTGCTCCGCTTCTTCACTGCTGGGAGGCAAGGTGCCATCACCCGCCAGGGCGGCCACGAAGACGATGTCCCATTCCTGGCCGGTACCTTGTGATTCCTCAACCAGAGCCGCCATGTCGCTAAGCTCCTCGAGGGTCTTGTCCACGCAGAGTACCGGGGCCAGCACACCGCCTTCGCCTTGTTCGAAACGCTCACGCTGTGCCTGGTCGGGGCTGTCGGGCAATTCGGCACGTGCCAGAACGAACAGCAGCCGTTGTGGCTCGGTTTGACGGTGGGCTTCCGCCAGCAGGTCAGCATAATTGGAAATAGCCATTCGGGCCTCCTTGAAGGAAAATCACAAGAGTAAGCGAATCATGTTCAGGTAGCTTGTAAAAGCAACATTCGCTTATTATATTCATTTACAATACACCTTATAGAAAACCAAGGAGGCCGTCATCATGTTACTACCCCGCTCCTTGTGCTCACGACTCTATCAATGCCTTGCCCTCTTGTGCATCAGCCTGGGAGCCATGGGCATCGTTTTACCCCTGCTTCCTACCACGCCGTTTTTGCTGGTAGCCGCCTGGGCGGCGCCTAAAGGCTCGCCCAGATTGGCCAACTGGCTTTGGACACATCCTCGGCTTGGCCCTATCCTGCTTGCCTGGCGCGACCAGCGAGCCGTTCCCAGGCGCGCTAAAAATACCGCCTGTGCATTATTGATAGTCAGCTGGGTTACGCTGATGATGGTGGGTTCGCCCCTGCCTGTCCTGGCCCTTACCGGTATCCTGTTTACCGCCGTGGCCGCCTTCGTGTTGACACGGCCAACGGTTCAGCTTCCTTGATACCTCTTTTACCTCTCGCATGACAGGTTGCCCAGATTATGCATATCACCCGCTATACCGATTATTCCCTACGTGTACTGCTCTTCGTGGCCTTGAAAGGCGAGGAACGCTCGACCATTCGCGAGATCGCCGAACGCTATGATATTTCCCGTAATCACTTGATGAAAGTGGTGCAAGAACTCAACCACAAGGGGTATCTACAGGCAATACGCGGCAAGCAAGGCGGGCTACTGCTGGGGCGAGCGCCCGAAGACATCAATATCGGCGCCCTGGTACGCGACACCGAGCAGGACCTGGCGCTGGTGGAATGCTTCGGCAAGCAGAATAAATGCGTAATTACCGGGGCATGTCGCATCAGACCCATGTTGGCCGAAGCCCTGGAAGCGTTCTTTCATGTACTGGATGGCTATACATTGGCGGATCTATTGACCGATGAGCAGCGCCCTCAACTGCTTAGACTGCTGGCGATCAAGTGATGATGAAGACCATTGTTGCCTGCATGAGAGAAGCACTATATTAGCATGGGTAAAAACATCATCCGCCGCTCAATCTGATCGCGAAGCCGCCCAAGGCGGAAACCAGCACCACTGCCCAGGCAGGCAGCCTCCATACGGTAAGCAGCATGAAATCGACCAGCGCCAGGGCGAATTCGTAAGGCCCGATAATCGCACTGGTCCATACCGGTTGATACAAGGCCGCGCCAAGAATCCCCACCACTGCCGCATTGGCGCCGCGCATCAATGCCTGAGCAGCGGCTACCTCGCGAAAACGATTCCAGAACGGCAGTACTGCCACCAACAACAGCAACCCAGGCAGAAAGATTGCCAACAGAGCGATGAAAGCCCCCCAGAGAGCATGGGGTACAGGTGCCAGTATCGCCCCCAGGTAAGCGGCAAAGGTGAAAAGCGGCCCCGGCACCGCCTGAGCGGCCCCGTAGCCTGTCAGGAAGTCTTCGGCACTGACCCAGCCCGACTGAACTACCTCGACCTCAAGAAGCGGCAACACCACATGCCCGCCACCAAACACCAGGGCCCCGGCGCGGTAGAAGGCATCGATTACCGCAACCCCGGCCGAGGGTTTGATGAATGCCAGCAGTGGCAAACCGACCAACAGCCCGAAAAATACCGCCAAGGCCACGCCTCCAGCACGGCGTGACACTGGAAACTGCAAGGCAGTGCCCGGATAGTCAAGATTGGCACGGCACAGCATCAGCCCCGCCAAGCCGCCCATCAGGATGGCGCCGACCTGGCTGAAGGGGCCGCTGCCGACCACCACAATCAGCACCGCTGCCAGGGCGATGCCCGCACGCCGACGATCAGGACAGAGGTTTTTCGCCATGCCCCAGACCGCGTGTGCCACGATAGCCACCGCCACTATTTTCAGGCCATGAATGACACCGCTGCCCAAGGGGCCACCCATCGCCGAGGCTCCCAAGGCAAATACCAGCAGTAGCAGTGCCGAAGGCAAGGTGAACGCCAGCCACGCCGCCGCGCCGCCCCAAGGGCCGCCGCGCAACAGCCCCAGGGCAAAACCGACCTGGCTGCTGGCAGGCCCCGGCAGAAACTGGCATAGCGCCACAAGATCGGCATAGGCTTTTTCATCCAGCCATTTTCTGCGCTCCACGAACTCGCTGCGAAAGTAACCCAAGTGAGCAATCGGCCCACCAAAGGAGGTAAGGCCCAGCCACAGAAATGCCTGGAATACCTCCAGCACCCTTCCCGCTCGCCGCGCATCCACGGGCTGTGTCATCGAATCCTTCCTTCTTCTTTCATGTATGGCTTTTCGGTGAAGCAGAAATTTTCGGTGAGTGTAATCGCTGATAAAGTCAACGAGGTGACGGGAGACCACCGGGTGCAGCCGGCAAGCGGCAACGCCCTAGCACGCCAGCGCAAACACGACCGAGAGAAAGCCTTGCGCAACAATCGCCGGGGCAAGCAGGCTGATTAAATAGAGGCAAAGAGACTTACAACAGCCTCTCCGAAAACAAGGAGCGTTTATCAACGTGGTTGCCAGAGACCATAAAGATGCCATCACCCGTGTAATGCAAGGTTTCCGGGTAGGCGGGCTGCAGCGCGACATGGGCGGCCACGATTTCGAAGATAAAAAAGTTATAGCTATCCACTAACGCATCGTCATGCAGGCGGCACTCGAAGTTAGCATGGCATTCCTGGATAAGTGGCGCGGAAACGAGGCGGGCTTTTTCCGGCGTCAGCCCGAATGTCGAGAACTTATCGATCTCTGCGCCAGAGGTGTTTCCGACACCCACCACTTTATCCGTCAGTTCCGTGGTGGGGAGATTGATCACACATTCCCGACTTTGCTTGATCAACTGATGGCTGTAATTGTCTTCGGAAATCATGCAGCCCACCATGGAAGGGGAAAACGCCAATATCGTATACCACCCTAGCGTCATTATATTGCTTTCGTCGCTGTGCTTCGATGTGATCAACACAACCGGCCCAGGCTCCAGATAACGACGCGCATTACTCACAGGAAAGTCCTGCTTACCGACAGGCTTGGTCATACCAATAGCTCCCCGATTTCTTTGATGGTGGCTTTTCTTTAGTGGCGACTTTCCTTTCCTGCGTTAAACATTCCCTAAGCGCCTATGAGCGGCACCGCTTTCTTACAGGCTAGACGCATTTTTTGGAGAGCCGGTTCGTTACGGGAATTTTTTCGTTGCCTCCCCCTTTAAAGCGGAAAAATCTGGCACAACAGCTATAGGTGAAAGGACGCAAACGTGTATTCGCGAGCGATGCTTGTCCATCAATTAGAGAGAGAGCGAGATAATCATGCAGGTACCCTTGGAAATTACCTACCATCATATCAGCCAGAGCGATTGGATCGATGAGTACATCAAGGAGCGCGCCGAGCACCTGGACAATATGTGCGACAACCTGATCTCCTGCCGTGTAATCATCGAACGGGAGCAACACTCCCAACACACCGGGAACCTCTACCGTGCCCAAGTCGAGGTCTCCTTGCCGCCGAAGAAACATCTGATAGGCGACAAGAAGGGTGTAGTCGAAGACATGCACGTGCAACTGCGCCCGATCATTCGCAAGGCTTTCGAGGCCGTAGAGAAACAACTCAAGAAAGAAACTGCACGCAGGAGAGGTGACATGAAACAGCATGAAAACGGTTATGAATCGCATGCGTTCGTGGTTCGGCTATTTACCGAAGAAGGCTATGGTTTCATCAAATCGCCCATTGATGGCCAGGAATATTACTTTCATCGCAATGCCGTGCTGCATGATGATTTCGAGCGCTTGCATCCAGGTACTCAGGTTCGTTTCGAGGCCGAGATGGGCGAAAAAGGCCCCCAGGCAAGCACCGTTCAGATTATCGACAAGCCTGGCGTGCGCGTTCCTGAAGAAGGAGAAGAGGCGATCGAACAGCCTGAAGATTGGAAAAAGTAGTGAATCGGGGCTTCAAAAGCAGCTCGATTTACCTTTGTTACTCGGCCGCCTTCGGGCGGTCGTTTTCGTTTTGAACAAAATCCTGCCGCATTCTGCGATTCGATTCTCTGAATGAATCGTCAGTTAAGGCAGAGCAAGGCGTTAGCTTTGCTTGCTCTTAGTGCATGGATATATAGTCATCCGGTGGCTATCATTCGTTCTGACACCCTTACTCTTCAGGTCGTTAATGCCGATCAGCAACAGGCGTTGGCGGATACGCTAAGGCTTTATCGACGGCTAGTGCGCGATCTGATGACCGTGGCCTATACCCACTGGCCGGTGGTGGGGGCTGGCAAAGGCAATGAAGTCGTTAAGGTGATCGAAGGGCTTATCCATCCGACCCGCCAGCGGCCGCAAGTACGCTATCCCTATATCGCCAAACGTTACTACAAATTCCCTTCCTACCTTCGCCGCGTGGCTATTATGGATGCCGTGGGCCAAGTGCGTTCATTTGTCACTCGATTCGATCAGTGGCGATGCGGTAAGCGCAAGCACCCCCACGCGAAGTGGCCACGCCTGACCACCAGTACCCATACGTTCCCCAGCCTTTACGGCAGCCAGTGCGCCAAAGTGAATGCTGAGGCCACGCATGCCTTCATTAAGGTGCGTTGGCAGAACGACTGGATCTGGATGGGCTTTCAGCTCAAGGGCCAATGCCGCTTTCGCGGCAAGGGCCAAGCGAAATCACCGCTGCTGACCTATAACGGTCGCCACTGGCAGCTCTCGTTACCCAAACAGTTCAACCCACCGACGCCCACCAAAAGCACGCCTAACCGGGTGCTGGCGGTCGATGTCGGTATCAACACGGCGGCCACCTGGGCCGTTGTCGATGCCCAAGGCACTGTCCATGCACGCGGGTTTATCTCGCGCACGGATAAAGACCGTGAGTGTCGGCTCATGCAACGCATCCGTCGCGCTGCGCGCAAACACACCCACCACGGGTGCCGTTTGTCGGTGGGCTTTTGCCGTCAGGATCACCAGCGTTTAACTCACCTGGCTGATAACCAAGCCCATCAGATCAGTCGACAGCTGGTGAACCTGGCGCTCAATCATGACTGCCAAGCCATGGCCGTCGAAGACCTCAAAGGCTGGCGCCCGAAAGCAGGCAAAAAGCGCACGCCGATGAAAGCGCGCTTTCATCGCTGGTTTCACCGCCAACTGGTTAATCGTATCGACAGCAAGGCAGAAGAAGTCGGCCTAAAGCGTGTGCACGTGTATGCGCGTGGCACGTCGCGGCAAGCGTTTGATGGCTCGGGGCCAGTGAAACGAGACGTTGCCAATTACAGTCAATGCACGTTTTCAAGCGGCAAGCGGTATCACGCCGATCTTAATGCCGCCTATAACATCGCCGCTCGCGGCCATGTCTACTTCCAGGGCGGTCAGCGCAAGCAGACCGCCCGTGTGAGGTCGCAGACGTCGACCCACGCACCGAGAACCCCGGTAACCCTCTCCACGCTCTGGCAACAGAGCGCGTGAGAGGGATTAGAATCCGCGATTCTATTCTGTGAATGAATCGGCGGAGGGTTCAAGTCATCGTTTGTTCATATCGCTGTCGTCGCAATGTCACCTCCCGGCGCAACACTGGTTGCCAATGAAACAACCGGTGAGAAGCGTATGCGGATTTGTCTGGTCAGCGAAACCTGGTCGCCCGAGATCAATGGTGTTGCCCATACGCTGCGCCCGGACGTGATTTCTCTGGCCACCCAAGGCCCACTGAGCTGGGCCGATATTGCCGACCAGTTCCTGTCTTACCTTGACCATGCCCGGGAGGCTTATCATGCGACCCCGTACTCTTGCTCTGTTTGACCATCTTGATCTTCTCGAATGGCAATTCTGTCAGCGCATCACCCGGCTCAGCTTATACCGGCCCTGGCGTCTCACCTTGCAGGCCGCCAGCCGGTTGGGAGACTGGCCGGTGTGGGTGCTGCTGACCTTGGCGCAACCCTGGCTGCAAACCGACGGCAGCTGGCGTCTGGCTCAGTATGCCATCACCGCGCTGGTGGCGACGGCGCTGTACCGTTTGATCAAGACCCGGTTATGCCGCGAGCGCCCCTTCATTACCTATTGTGGCGGCATTCAATGCAGTGAACCTGCCCGGGACCGCTACAGCTTTCCCAGCGGCCACACCATGCACGCGGTGATGTTCAGCGTCCTGGTGGCCGCGCATACACCTTGGCTCTTGCCTGTGGTGATTCCGCTTGCCCTGCTGATTGCATTTTCGCGTGTGGGTCTCGGTTTGCATTACGTAAGCGATGTGGTGGCCGGGGCGAGCATTGGTTACGGCTTCGCCATCTTGAGCCTGTTCGTGGCGGGGTGAGCTTCCCCGCTTGTTCATCCGATTGTCACGCCCATGACTCGGCAACGTCACATTCCCACCTCAGGCTGACAGTCGTTAACCATGTTCCGCTTAACAGGTGAGCTCCATGCATTTTGCACTGTTCGACCTCGATGACACCCTGCTGAATGGCGATTGCAGCGCGCTATGGAATACCTGGATGGTCAAGCAAGGCTGGGTTGAAGACGTGGGTTATTTCCTTTCTTCAACACGCGCCATGCAAGTCGCTTACCATGCCGGCCGACTGAAACTTGAAGAGTACCTCGCCTTGACGCTCTCCCCGCTCACCGGGCGCAGCCTCGAAGAGGTGCAGGAGGAAGTGGACCGGTTCGTCATCAGTGACGTGGTGCCGCTGGTGTTTCATCAGGCAAGGGAACGCATCGAAAGCCACCGTCAGGAAGGCGACGAACTACTGCTGATATCCGCTTCGGCGCGCCATCTGGTCGAACCGGTGGCCAGGCACCTGGGCATCGCCCACGTCATCGCGGTAGAACTTGCGATCAGCGAAGGCCGCTATACCGGAGTGACCTCGGGCCAACTTTCCTATCGAGGGGGAAAAGTCTCCCGGCTCAAGGCGTGGCTCGCCGAGCGGCGATTACATCCCCGCTCTCTCACCTTTTATTCCGATTCACGCAATGACCTGCCGCTGCTCAACCATGTCGACCGACCGGTGGCGGTCAACCCGGACCCCGTGCTGGCCGAGGTAGCCCGTGTCGAAGGCTGGCCTCACCTGAACTGGCGCGCCCCGCCTGCACACGCCGATACGGAAGAGCTGAACGCTTATACCGAACAAGGGTTATCGACGTTTTCCTCGGCAGAAAGGCCATACCTGATAGAAGCGACGGCATTGAAACTCGGCTTCGCAGGCTGACAGCTGGGCCTGATAACGCCCTGCGCGGCTGCTTACTTGGCGTGCGGCACGCATCACCTGGGGTTTGCTTCGGTACGACCCCCGACGATAACCACCCTGGCCTTCATGGTAGGCCAAGTAGAGATGCTCGGGATTGTTCAGGGAAACGCCGGTTTGTTGCTGGGTGCGGCGGTTATACCAGCCGATGAAATCCGTGGCATGCTTCATGTGCGTTCGCCGGGCAAAAAGCCCTCCCGCATCCGCCTCGTATTCCCCCCAGACGGGGTCCTGGGCCTGGGCGTAACCGCGTGCGGAAGAAGGCCGCCGCCAGGGAATGAACCCCAGCAGGCGACTTCGGGGCGGGCGTACATGGCTGCGAAACGAAGACTCCTGCTGAATGAAGGCCATCTGGGTGGCTATCGGCGTGCCCCATGCCTTTTGGGAATCCCGCGCATAGTCGTACCAACTGGGCTGTTCGCGAAAGATTTCGCAGACATTGCTCTGGTCATTGGGGGGCGCAGGCGCCAGCATCGCACAGCCGGTGAAGACGACGGCAAGGCTTGCGATAGCGAGACACCGCAGCGTAGTTTTGATTGTTTTATTCATTACTTGCTTGTTCCATTCTTGGATTTTCAGCTCTTGGACGTAAGAGCCGTTTTTCTCAGTGATTCTTGACGCGCCAGATTCGCCAGGCGAGAAAACCGATGATCAGCAATCCCAGCGGCCCCAACACCATGGCGGCCAGCATGGGCTGGATGACCACACCCAAGGCACCCAGACTTTTCAAGCCCAGCTGGAAAAGGCTAAAAATGTAGTAACTGATAACGATGATCGAGAGCCCCTCGACCGCCTTTTGAATCTTGAGCTGACTGCTGGTGCGTTCATTGAGACTTTGCAGAATCGCCGAATTCTGCTCTTCGATTTCCACCTGAGCACGGGTTCTCAGCAGGTCGTTGAGACGCGCGACGCTTTCCGCCAAGCTTTCCTGACGCCGATTGATCGCCGCGCAATAATGCACGGTGGGACGGAAACGGCGCAAAATAAAGGTACCCAACGCAGGATGGCCGTCAAGACGCTTCTCGCGCAGCTCTTCAATGCGCGTGTTCACGAGCAACGCATAGGCCTCTGTGGCACTGAAGCGTTGCCGCGAACGGGCACCGGAACGCTCGAGCCGGTCGGAAAGCCTGAAAATATCCGCCAGTAGCGGTTTTGGGCTGGTGTTGCCAGCGTCGGCATTGCGATCCGATAGCTCCCCCAGTTCCAGTTCGTAATCATGCAGCTCGACGCTCAGTTCCTTGGCCAAGGGCAAGGCAAGCGAGGCCATCATCCGATAGGTCTCGATCTCCAGCAGCCTTCGAGTCATGCGTCCCAATCGAAAGTCGTTGAGCCCGCGGTTCACCAGCAGTAAATGATTGACCCCTTCCGCCGTTAGCCGGAAATCACTCCATACGGTAGCGTCGCCACCTCCCACCAGGGAACCGGCAGGGTCACGAAAGCCATAGGCCTTTGGCTTGCCTTCCCATTGCTCTTCCGCTTCCACCAGAATCAGGCTGGCGTTTATCAATTCCGCCTGATGTACCTGGGCAATATCAGCCAGCAGCGTTGGCGGAGCAGGCCATTGCGGGGAACCGGTCCGGCGCGGCACCAGCAACGTCAGGGTGAAGAATTCGGTATGCCGCTCCCATTTGAGCGTATTGCCTTCGAATTCGATGATTTCCTGGGCTGCCTCGACGTCCAGCGGAGTGCCGGTCAACTCCCCCAGATGGGCGAGAATAGCGTCACCCACCGCCTGGTTGTCGAGAAAAGCATAGTGATGCAAATGGGCCGGTGCTGAAAAGCGAACCGGGGGCCGGGCGTGCAGTTCGTTATGCAAACGTTCGCGTTGTGGGTGCATGCTGCGAGCTCGAAAAATTGTTTGGAATCCGAGCTTACGGCTTGCCGCCAGGCCAGCCAAGAGACTTGCAGAAAACATATCCGCTTCATTGCTGCGCCCTGCCGCAACATTCACGTGTGCAACGCTTGAATAGGTGTTTGCCGGATCGCTGTTTTCCCGACTAGATTGAAGGTCAGTTTGTCATGTGGTGTGGGACGTCTTCTCGCCTTACGACAGAAAGGATCTCTACTCATGCAGGACAAGAGAAAAGCGAATCAACACAGGCCAATCGTTATCATCACCGGTGCCGCCGGCGGTATCGGAACTGCCCTGACCCATAGCTTGAAGCGTGACTACTGGATCATCGGGTTGGACATGAAAGAGGCCAAAGACGCAGACGAAAGCCATGAATTCGACCTTACCTCGGTGGATTCCATCAAGGAAGCCATGGACAAGATAGCCGACCGTCACGGCAGGGACATCGCCGCGGTCGTGCATCTGGCGGCCTACTTCGATTTTACCGGTGAAGAATCGCCTCTCTACGACAAGGTCAATGTGCAGGGGACCAGCAACCTCTTGACGGCTCTGCAGGACATGAATGTGGACCGCTTCATCTATTCCAGCACCATGCTGGTTCACAAGCCTCAGATACCCGGCAGAAAGATCACCGAGCACACCCCCATTGCGCCTACCTGGGCTTATCCGAAATCGAAAGCCGAAACCGAAGCGGTAATACGCGACCAGGCGGGTGACATGCCCTATACCCTGCTGCGACTGGCCGGGATGTACGATGAAAACCACTGCGTACCCACTTTATCGCATCAGATTGCGCGCATTTACGAAGACTCCTTTAAAAGCCACCTCTACGCCGGAAACACCGGTGCTGGCCAAGCATGTATCCACAAGGAGGACATGATCGATGCCTTCCGCCGCACCATCGACAGGCGCCACGACCTGCCCCGAGAGAACGAAATTCTCGTCGGGGAACCGCATTGCGTGAGTTACGAGGCGCTGCAGAATCGGATCGGCGAGCTGATTCACGGCAAGGCGCACTGGAAGACCCTCTCGATGCCGAAGCCACTCGCCAAGACCGGCGCCTTGCTCGAGGAAAAAAGCGAGCCGTTGATACCCGATGATTTCGACAAGGGTGAAAAGCCGTTCATTCGACCCTTCATGATCGACATGGCCGATGACCATTATGAGTTAAATATCAATCGGGCGCGCAGGCAGCTCGGGTGGGAGCCGCGCCATGAGTTATTCGACAAGCTCGAGGAGATCGTCGCCAACCTGTTGAATGATCCGCGTGGCTGGTACAAGGCCAACGGCATCACGCCCCCGGACTGGATGGAGGAAGCCAGCGAAAAAGGCCGCAACGCCGAGACCGTACTCGAACAGCATCAGCAACAGTATCAGCGTGAGCATTTCCGCACGCTCTGGGCACATTTCTTCAATGTGGGCCTGGGCGCCTGGCTGATTACCTCCCCTTCAATACTCGGCTACACCAGCAGCGCCATGAGTTTCAGCGACATGGCGGCAGGGCTTTTACTGGTGGTATTCGGCTGCATTTCACTTTCCTGGCGTAACAGCTGGGCTCGCTGGGTATGCGCGGTGGTGGGGGTATGGCTGCTGTTCGCGCCGCTCCTCTTCTGGACCGAAAGCGCGGCGGCTTATCTCAACGGCACCGTGACCGGGATGCTGGCGATCGGCTTTTCCGCCGTGGTGCGGCCCTCCCCTGGCATCTCACCGGCGGCGGCCACCACAGGGCCTACCATGCCACCCGGCTGGAACAATAACCCTTCCAGCTGGTTTCAGCGCATGCCGATCATCTTGCTGGCCTTGGTGGGGTTCTTCATCTCGCGTTACCTGGCGGCTTATCAGCTGGGGCATATCGACGCCGTCTGGGACCCGTTCTTTGCCGGCACCCGGGAAGGGCTCAACGGAACCGAAGACATCATTACCTCTTCGGCTTCAAAGGCCTGGCCGATTCCCGATGCTGGCCTGGGCGGCATCGTCTACATGCTGGAAATACTGATCGGGCTCATCGGCACCAGCCAGCGTTGGCGCACCATGCCCTGGGTCGTTGCCTCGTTCGGTGTCTTGATCGTGCCCTTAGGCGTGGTCTCGGTGACCTTCATCATTATTCAGCCGATACTCATCGGTACCTGGTGCACCTTATGCCTGATTCAGGCGGGGGCGATGCTGTTGCAGATCGCCTATGCCTTTAATGAATTCGTCGCTACCGGCGAGTTTCTCAAGCGGCGTTATCGTGCCGGGGCGCCGATGCTCAAGATATTCTTTACCGGTGATACCGACGAAGGAGAGCGCGAACCCATACAAGACGACTTTCACCGCAGCCCACTGGCTATCGCTCAGGATGCCCTGCAAACCGGGGTCACCCTGCCCTGGAACCTAGGGCTAGCCATTGTGATCGGTATCTGGCTGATGTTTACCCGGCTGACCTTCGGCAATGAAGGCAGCTTGGCCAACTGGGATCACTTGCTTGGGGCATTGATCATTACCGTGTCAATCATCGCCTTGGCGGAGTCGGCGCGCCCGGTACGTTGGGTGTTGATTGTGTTAGGTGCCATGCTGTGCCTGGTGCCCTTTCTGCATGACGCCGACACCGCGGCATTGATCAACAGCCTTGTCTGCGGGGTTGCGGTCATTGCGCTGAGCGTGCGTCGTGGGCCGATCCATGGCCGCTATGGCAGCTGGAGCAGGTTATTGGTATAGCCGTCCACTCAGCCTGACTGGTAGGGGTCGGGCACCGTGGGAAAGCGTGCCGGATAGGCTTGCATGAATGCATGGCAGGCACGCAGGATGCGCACGTCGTCATGCTTGCCTCCGGCCAGCTGAAAGCCCACCGGAAGGCCGGTATCGGTGAAGCCGCAAGGCACCGATGCCGCCGGTTGCTGGCTCAAATTGAAAGGATAGGAAAAAGGCGCCCATTCTTCCCAGCCCTGCATGCCACTGCCGGGCGGCACGTTATGATTGATCTCGAAAGGCTCGATCGCCACGGACGGCGTCATCAGAAGATGATATTTCTGGTTGAAATGCTCGAGCTGCTCGGTCAACCGCGCCCGGGCGCGCAAGGCGCGAAACAGATCCACTGCGCCCCACTCCTGGGCTCGTTTTGCATCGGTGACCATGCCGGGGTCAAGCTGTTGGCGCGCCTTTTCGTCAAGCTCCTCCCATACGGCAAGTGAAGCGGTATACCAAAGCTTGCGGAAGGTCTCCAAGGGTGATGCCTCGAAATCGGGGTTGATCTCCACCACCTCGGCACCGAGCGCCGCCAGTTTGTCGGCAGCCTCGTGGACGCGGGCGGCAACTTGCTTATCCACCTGGGCGTAGCCCAAGGTCGGCGAATAGGCGATACGCAGGCCGCGCAGCCCCATGCCGACCTCTTCACCCCAATCGTCGGGCTGCCCGCGTATCGCATAGGGGTCGCGGTAGTCGTAACGCCCGATCACATTGAGCATGCTTACCGCATCATCCACGGTGCGGGTCAAAGGGCCGATGTGCGAGAGAGTGGGCTCCTTGGCTGGCGGCCATTGCGGTGTCCAGCCATAGGTGGGTTTGAACCCGAACACCCCGCTAAAAGCGGCAGGAATTCGAATCGAGCCGCCCGAATCGCCCCCTTGATGCAACACCCCCATATTGAGAGCCGCCGCCACGGCCGCCCCACCCGAAGAGCCGCCCGCCGTCAAAGCCGTATCCCAAGGGTTGGCCGTGGCCCCGAAGACCCGGTTGTCGGTTACGCCTTTCCAGCCGAACTCCGAGGTATTGGTCTTCCCCAGAATCACCGCCCCCGCTTCCCGCAACATCCTGGCGGGTGGTGCATCCCGTTCGCAAGGCGTGTCCGGCACGGTCAGTGAGCCTTGGCGCGCCGGCATCCCGGCGACTTCGGTCAAGTCCTTGAGCGATACCGGCACCCCATCGATAGGGCTCAGTGGCCGCCCTTGGCCCCAGCGCCGGGCCGAGGCATGCGCGGCGGCTTGCGCCCCTTCATGGTCGACATGTACATAGGCATTGACCTTGGCGTTGTAGCGGTCGATACGCTCAAGCGCCGCCCGCGCGGCTTCGAGCGGGGAAGCCTTACGTGACTCGAAAAGTTCACGCAGGCATTCGGCATTCATCATTCCCAGGTCGCTATCGCTCACATGACCTCCCTTCGTTCAATAAGGCTGGCTGGCACCTCGGTGAAACTTCAGGTTAGGCCAAACTCGCCCCGCTTCGCAAAAAGCGGAGGATGCCATGAGCGAGCAAGGTAATAGCGAGGTGACACTGTACCAACATATCTTCGATTTTCCTGACGACTACCACCCAAAAAAACGACCGGCAAAGTGCCGGCCGCTGATATTTCTCTTAATAAACCACTTTACTGGTTTTCGCGCTTGCCTTGTCGGCCGTCGAAGTGGTGCTCTATGGCATCATGAGCTTCGCGCTGTATCCGTGCCTGGTTGGCCCAAACTTTCAATACATACGTATCGTGCGGATGGTATTGCAGTGGTGAATACGTCATGAAATGGCTCCTGATGAAACATACATAACCACCATAGGTGCATTATTGCTGCAAAGCAGCATAATTTTAATGAGGAAAAGCATATTTGCTAGCTTTCCCAACATAACTTATTGTTTTTAATTATAAACAAATAGCTGAAAATTATTTCCAAGGCGGGTCCATGTTGAAATTTCATCAAGTACATAAAGCCTATGCCACGCCACAGGGGCCACTTAGGGTGCTGGACGGCGTGGATATGGACTTGGAGAAGGGCCAAAGCCTGGCGCTGATGGGTGAGTCTGGCAGCGGCAAGTCGACATTGCTGCACCTCGCCGCCGGGCTGGACTTGCCGGATGCAGGAAAGATCACTTTCCAGGGAATATCCATCGCAACGCTGGATGAGCCGGGCCGCGCCCGCTTGCGCCGTCAGTCACTGGGCCTGGTATTCCAGCAGTTCCATTTGGTGCCGAGCTTGAATGCCTCGGACAATCTGCGTCTTCAGGCACGCCTGGCCGGTCGCGAGAACCTCGCCTGGACGCGCCATCTCGTCGAGCGACTGGGGCTGACCGGGCTTGAGCAGCGTTACCCGGAACAACTTTCCGGTGGCCAGCAGCAGCGCCTAGCGATCGGCCGTGCCCTGGCGCCGCGCCCTGCGCTGTTGCTGGCCGACGAGCCCACCGGCAACCTGGATGAAACCAGCGCCAAAGACGTGCTGACGCTGATGCTCGAACTGGTCCAGGAAAGCGGCAGCGCCCTGCTTCTGGTCACTCACAGCCTACAGGTCGCCGCCCCGCTGGATCGTTGCCTGAAGCTCACTCGAGGCCATCTGGCGGAGCCTGCCGCATGATAGTCACTGCAATGAGAACGCTGCTTTCACATTATCGGCGACATCCCGGCCAGTTGCTGATGCTGTTGCTGGGGTTGTGGGTGGCAAGCGCGCTATGGAGCGGCGTTCAGGCGATCAATGCGTCGGCCCGCGATAGTTATGCGCGTGCGGAATCGTTATTCACCCAAAACCTGGACAGCCTGACCCGCCGTGACGGCGCGCCGTTGAGCTGGGAGACTTACATCGAGCTGCGTCGCAGCGGTCTGGATGTCTCGCCGCTGCTGGAAGGCGAAGTCGAAGTCGAAAGCGGCGAGGGTGCTCGACTCAACATTCTGGGTATCGACCCCTTGACTCTGCCCGGCGATAGCGGCTTTGCCAGCGCCGGAAGCGGGGAAGCGCTGGTCGTTTTTATGACGCCGCCCTATCAGACCCGACTGGCACCGGACACCTTGAAAGCGTTAGGACTGGCTCAGCAAGACGCAGCCAATGCGCGTCCGCAGCTGGAAAACGGCCGTCGATTGCCGCCGCTGGTCCTTACGCCGAACCTGCCACCCGACACCCTATTGATGGATATCGCCGCGGCGTCCAGGCTGCTTGAGACCCAGGGTACCTTTACTCGGCTAGTGGCCAGGCCGGGGGAGATCAGCGATGTGCCCGAAGCACTGCTATTGACCCCCGCCGCCACCCTGGTATCGCCGGGGCAACTCACCGAAAGCTTTCACTTGAACTTGACCGCCTTGGCACTACTGGCCTTGGTGGTAGGGCTGTTCATCGTTCAGGCCGCGCTGGGCCTGGCGCTGGAGCAGCGCCTGGGCATGCTGCGCACCTTGCGCGCCCTGGGCGTGCCGGGCCGTACGCTGGTGGGCCTTCTGGCGTTGGAGTTACTGCTGCTAGGCGGAGCCGGTGCCCTGCTGGGCATCGTCAGCGGTGTGTGGCTGGCGCAGGCGCTGCTGCCCGATGTCGCGGCGACCCTGGGCAGTCTGTACGGGGCCGGGGTCGCTGCGGAACTGAGCCTGCCCTGGCACTACTGGCTGGGTGGGCTGGGCGTGACCTTGGGCGGGTTATTTATCGCAGGAACAGGGGTGCTCTGGCGAGCCGGGCGGCTCAGTGTGCTCGGTTTGGGTCAGGCCCAGGCGTGGCGGGCGGGGTTTCATCGACAGCTGCGCACCATGAGTATCGCCGGTGCTTTGGGCGGTTTGATGGCACTGGGATTATGGCTGTGGCTCACTCGCCTGCCTGCCGGTGAAGGCTTGCTGGCAGGCTTCGGTCTGGTCACCATGCTGCTTCTCGCCAGCGCCCTATGCTTGCCGCCATTGCTGGCCTTGATACTGGCCGGTTTGGCCCGGCTGGCTAAAAAAAGGCCGCTTGCCCAATGGGCGTTGGCGGACCTGCAGCTGCAATTACCACGCCTGGCGCTGGCGATGATGGCATTGCTGATCGCGCTTTCCGCCAACTTGGGGGTCAGCAGCATGGTCGGGGGATTTCGTCTGACGTTTCTCGACTGGCTGGACCAACGTCTGGCGGCGGAACTGTACCTGCAACCGGCGCCTGAGTATTTCGAGGAGATCAACGATTGGCTGCTGGCGCGTCCCGAAGTCGCGGAGACGTTACCCACCAGCAGTGCCGAGGCCACTCTGCTCGAGGCCTTACCCGTCAACGGCCCGGCGCGGACTCCCACGCTTCCGGTGAGTGTTTTCGGCATTACGCCCGGCGAACGGCTAAGAGCGCATTGGCCGCTACTGGATACCCTGGCCGGACGTGACGCCGCCTGGGCCGCTATCACCGCCGGCCAGGCGTTGATCAACGAACAGCTGGCCATCGCCCAAGGCATCGCGCCGGGAGACCGGCTCAAGCTGAGTTCGCCGACCGGGCCTCAAACGCTTCAGGTAGTGGGTGTCTACCCGGATTACGGCAACCCCCGTGGCGAGGTAGCCTTGGCGACATCGCAGCTAACTAGGCGCTTTGCAGCACCGCCAAGCTCCTTGGGTATTGCGCTGCACGCAGGCGCCAATACAATCAGCGTGCAAAATGCGCTTGTCGAGCACTTCGGGCGCCGGGAAGCAGCCACCGGCGTGGAAACCCTGACCAACCAACAAGAGGTCAAGCGGGTCGCCACGGGCATCTTCGAGCGTACCTTCAGCATTACCCGGGCGCTAAATGCCCTCACCCTGGGCGTTGCCGCCTTGGCACTCTTGGCGACACTGCTGGCACAGTCCCGCGAACGGCGCCGACAACTGGCCCCATTATGGGCGCTGGGCGTGACGCGTTCGCGATTGGCCGGTCTCCAGTTATCCCAGCTGTGCGGGGCCGCCCTGGTAACGGCCTTGCTGGCCGTGCCGTTGGGTATCGCGCTGACCGCCTGTCTGGTCTCGGTGATCAATGTCGCGGCCTTCGGTTGGCGCCTGCCCTTGCATCTGTTTCCCGGGGAAATATTGCTGACGGTAGGCGTCGCGGTGGGCGTGGCGGCATTGGCCGCGCTGCTGCCTGTCTTGAGCCTATGGCGAACCCCACCCCGAGAACTGCTCAGCCAGTTTGAAGCCACCTGAGGTGAATTCCATGAGGCGATACCCATGAACCCAGCCAGCCGTCACCCTCGCCGCCTACTTCTCTGGTTAGGGCTGGGCAGCGTTGCGCTACTACTGGGCCTCTTGTCATGGCTCTTCGAAGCCGAAAAGCCAACAGATTCACCCCCCAGCCAGGGGTTTGCCGGCCTGGGCGCAGACACCCAAGGTTATGAGCAAGCCAACCCCGGCATGACGCTTTCCTTTCCCGAGGATCACGCGGCGCATCCCGACAGCCGCATCGAATGGTGGTACCTGACCGCCAATCTGCAAGACGCGAGCGGTACGCCGCTAGGCATTCAGTGGACGCTTTTTCGCCAGGCACTGCTGCCCCCCGAAAAGCGCCCGGACGACCCCGGCCCCTGGGCCACCGATCAGCTGTGGATGGCCCATGCCGCCCTGTCTCAAGGCCAAGAGCATCGTGTCGCCGAGCGTTTCGCGCGGGGCAATAGCGCGGCACTCGAGCAAGGCCAGGCCGGTGCTCAAGCGATCCCCTTTCGCGTCTGGCTGGATGATTGGCAGCTGGCAAGCCGGGTGGAAGCCCCTGAGGAGAATACCTTCGAGCGTCTGGAAGTCAGTGCCCAAGAAAGCACTCCTGAGGGCAGTTTCAGTTACCGGCTTCAGTTGACCGCTGAAGGTCCGCTGGTGCTTCACGGCGAGGAAGGCTTCAGTCGCAAGGCCGCCGGTGGCCAAGGGTCGATGTACTACAGCCAGCCGTTCTGGCGTGTCGAGGGCGAAGTAACCCTGGACGGCGCCACCCGGGCGGTGAGCGGGCGTGGCTGGCTCGACCGGGAATGGAGTAGCCAATTACTCGGCCCCCAGCAACGTGGCTGGGACTGGTTTTCCCTGCATCTGGAAGATGGCCACAAGCTGATGGCCTTTCAGCTACGCGGCGGCGGGGAAGACGGCGGGGATTATCGCGCCGGCACCTGGATCACCCCCGAAGGGACCTCCACGGCGCTCTCTTCCAGTGAACTTGTGATGGAGCCACTTGTCAGCAGTAGAATGGCTGGGCGTGATGTGCCCACCCAGTGGCGCCTTCAGGTGCCGGGGCGTGGGCTTGACCTGGCCATCAAAGCCCCCTTTACTGATCGCTGGATGGCCACCTCGGTGCCTTACTGGGAGGGCGAGGTAAATGTTACCGAGTACGCAAGCGATGAGGTGTTGGGCGTAGGTTATCTGGAAATGACCGGGTATTGAGCAGGAAAGCGCGCCAAATGGACGCGGAAAGCCATCCCGGTTGTTGAAAGGTTGTTGTATAGTGGCAAAGCAAGACATTCAATTACGGAGCCAAAACCACGATCGATCATTCTTTCCAAGCAAGCACAGGAGGTTCTCATGAAGGTATATAAGCCTGAATGGCAGTGCACGTTTAGCGTAAACGAAGGCGCGGAAGAATCAGCCAGCTGGAAAGAGCGTATCGCCTGGCGCCTGCGGGAATTCGCAGACAAGCTGGACAGTGGCGGAAGAACGATCAAGATTGACTGTAATGTAAGCCCCTATGTGAGCCGCCAGGAAGTCGATACCTGCCTGGGTAAAGGGTTCGAAGTCACCCAGGGACTGCTCACGCAACTTGCTCATCAAGCTGCCTGCGAAGATGTCATGCGTCATGCAAAAGCAGACCTTTTCGAGGAAGACTACCAGCATTGAGGGTTGACGCTTTCAGTTGGTAAAACAGGCAGTCAGCAGGTAAAGCAGCTAGTGAATAACGCAACAAGTAACACGTTCTTGGATAGACCGCCGTTCAATCGTCACTACACCCCATTCAGACTTTGCTGAATGGGGTGTTTTCGTTCAGGCCGTTGCTTATTCTCAAGGGCTTACTCAAGAGGCTGTTCAAGATCCTTGCCCAAGCGCTGCAAGAACGCCACACAGTGCTGCAACTGCTCGAGTTCGACATATTCATCCGGCTGATGCGCCTGAGCGATACTCCCCGGCCCCAGAATGATCGTCTGCATTCCGCCTGCCTGGAATTGCCCGGCTTCGGTGGCGTAGGCCACCGCATGGCGGCAGCCGGCTGAGTCTTCCGACAGGTGCCGTCTGGCCAGCGCCATCACCCTGGCGTTATCCCGATCCACCAGCCCCGGCACGGTGGTATTGAGCAGTTCGGTGCTGATCTCGACCTGCTTGCCCTGGTCGCGCAAGCCGGCTTCGATGTCGCGGCAATAGGCTTGAAAGCGCTCGAAGACAGTTTCGAAGGTGTCGGTGGGCAGATGACGTATTTCCCACTCGAACTGACATTCCCGGGCCATGATATTGATCGCCGTACCCCCGGCAATCTTGCCCACATGCAAACTGCTATGCGGTACGTTGAACGCCGGGTCCACCCGCCCTTCTTCCACCAGCATGTGCATGATGTCTTCGATATAAGTGACCAGACGGGCAGCGACGTGAACCGCCGAGGTGCCCTGATTGATCTGGCTGCTGTGGGCTTCACGGCCCACTATCCAGGTACGCAGGTTAGTGGCGCCTTTCTGGGCCACCACCGGTTGCATATCGGTCGGTTCGCCGACGATCACCTGGGCACTGGTGGAGTAGTTCTGGCAGAAATGTCGAATCAAGTCCGGCGCGCCCAGGCAGCCGACTTCCTCGTCATAGGAAAACCCCAGATAAATCGGTTGCTTGAGCGCAGCTTGCGACCATGTCGGGACCATCGCCAGCACACAGGCAATGAAGCCTTTCATGTCGCAGGTACCCCGCCCGTACAGCCGCCCGTCATTGCCGTCATGCAGGCGAAAGGGGTCGGTCGACCAGGGCTGTCCTTTCACCGGCACCACATCCGTATGGCCGGAAAGCATCACGCCGCCCGGCGCCCGGGGGCCGATACGCGCCACCAGGTTGGCTTTGTTGCCGCAGGGGCTCATTACCCGGTCCGCCTGAATGCCATACTCGGCCAGATATTGCTCAACGAAATTCACCAGCGCCAGGTTGGATTCGCTGGAAGTGGTGTCGAATGCCACCAGCCGGTCAAGAAGGTCGAGGGTCTGTTTCATGAAAATTCCTTATGAAAGCGAACGTCCGCCTTCGGCACCCTACCACTGAAACCACGCCCAGCCCACGGCTATGGGCTCAAGGCTGTCATTGGTTCAAGACTGTTGCCAGCGCGAAAAAGTAGCTAGGATCGAATATTCTCGAAACAACGAATACGCTCGCAACAACCAACCTGGAGCGCGACATGACCACGGTATATCTCTCGCACGGCCTGGAAAGCGGCCCGGGCGCCATGAAAATGCAAGCCATGAAGGAAGTGGTGGAAGCCCTGGACGGTTGCGAGGCGGTGGTGATGGACTATCGCGGCATGTCCTCTCCAAGCGAACGGCTGCAACACCTGCTGGCTACCCTGGAGCAGCGTCACGCCGACCCCATGCAATGCATCATGGCCGGCTCCAGCCTGGGCGGTTGGGTGAGTGCCGCGGCTAGCGCCAGGCATCCACTGTTGGGTTGCTTTCTGCTGGCCCCGGCATTGGGGCTGGATCGCTACCCGGAATCCTCGCCGGTCATCCAGGCGAAGCATACCCGGATCATTCATGGCTGGAATGACGACATCGTGCCTCCCGGGCCGATCATTGACTATGCTCAGGCCTATTGCTTTCCCTTGCGCCTGCTGAATGATGATCATCGCCTGCATGCCAGTCTGGACACGATACTCGATGATTTCCGGCGCTTTTTGGAAACCTGCCTGGAACCGGCCGCAAGCGAAAAATAAAAAATATGAACCACCATTAGACAGCGGCCCCAAAATCCTCTACAAGGAGTGTACATTTCACGATCTCCATTGAGAGGAATAGTTTATGTTGAGTATCTTCAAACGTGACCCGAAGAAAAAGCTTCAGCAAGCCTACGAACGCAAACTGCAGGCCGCCATGGAAGCCTCGCGCAACGGCGACATGCGTGCCAATGCGACCCTCACTGAAGAGGCCAATGCTCTGTTGAGCGAGATTCAGTCGTTGGAGAAATCCTGACTCAGGAGTTCGCATGCCCCATTGCTTTCGCATACCGAGGCGAGCCACCGCGGTATTGATGCTCGCCATGCTCGCTGCATTGCCAGGCGCTGCCATAGCCGAGGGTGAACCCTGCCCGGCACCGGGCCAGTGGTTCATGCAGGGTGCCTTGACGACACCCGAAACATTGCTGGCCACTGCCGCTCGGCAAGAAGTGGTGATGCTCGGGGAGCGCCACGATGAGAAAGCCCATCACCGCTGGCAGCTGCATACCTTGGCCGGGCTATATGCGCACCGTTCCGACATGGTGATCGGTCTGGAAATGCTTTCCCGCGACGTGCAACCGGTATTGGATGCCTGGGTAGCGGGCGAGCTTGATGAAGAAGCCTTTATTCGCGAAAGCAACTGGAAAGAGGTGTGGGGAATCGATGCTGAGCTTTATCTGCCTATCTTGCATTTCGCCCGTATGCAGCAAGTCCCGCTGGTCGCGCTGAATATCCAACCGGCGCTGCGCCAACGCCTGGCCCAGGAAGGATGGCAGGCCGTACCCTCATCCGAGCGCCACGCAATAACGGCGCCTGGCGCCGCAACCCCTGCCTACCGCGAACGACTGACGCAAATCTTTCAACACCATCCTGCTGCGGAAAACGAAGAAGAAAAACAGGAAGGGCAAGTGCAAGACAAGAACGAGGGTGCCGCCCTGGAGAGCTTCATCCAGGCGCAGCTGGCCTGGGACAGGGCCATGGCCGATGGCTTGGCAACGGCGGCACAGAGCGGTTCTCTGGCGGTAGGCCTGATGGGTTACGGTCATGTCATCCACGGCGACGGCGTCCCCCATCAACTGCAAGACTTGGGCATCAGCCGGCGAATGGCGCTTTTACCCTTGGCCATCAACGACTGTCAGCCGCCCGATGCAAGCCTCGCCGATGGCATTTACGTCTTGGACGAGGCAGACGAGAGTAGCGACTAGATATAGGGTTCCGGACGATCAAGTGTCCTTCACTCATTGAGCCACTCACTCTCATTCATCCGCCAAGGCGGGCAATAACGCCTTGAGCTTACGGGTCAGCGTATTGCGCCCCCAGCCCAGAAGCTCAGCCGCCTCCCCTTTGCGCCCCCCGGTATGCTTGAGCGCGGTTTCGATCAGAATGCGCTCGAAATCCGGCACCGCTTCTTCCAACAGGTGCGTATGGCCTTCGGCCAGGGCATGGTCGGCCCATTCTCGAAAAGCGTTGCGCCAGTCACCTTGCTCCCCCTCGCTATGGTTTGAAGCGCGCAGCTCCGGCGGCAAGTCTTCCACCAGCACTTCACGCCCGGAGGCCATCACCGTGAGCCAACGGCAGGTATTTTCCAGCTGGCGCACGTTCCCCGGCCAGGGCAGGTGGGTGAGATGCGCCTCGGCGTCCGCGGTCAGCACCTTGATCTCGGTGGAAAGTTCGGTGGCGGCTTCGGCCAGAAAATGCCGCATGAGACGCGGAATGTCCTCGCGGCGCTCCGCCAACGTGGGCAGATGGATACGGATCACGTTAAGCCGATGGAAGAGGTCTTCACGAAAGCGGCCTTCATTGACCAGGGTTTCCAGATTCTGGTGAGTGGCGGCAATGATGCGTACGTCCACCTTGACCGAGAGATGCCCGCCCACCCGATAGAACTCGCCGTCAGCCAGCACACGCAGCAAGCGGGTCTGCGTCTCTGCCGGCATGTCGCCGATTTCATCCAGAAACAAGGTGCCGCCATTGGCCTGCTCGAACCGCCCCTGGCGCTGGGCGGTGGCACCGGTGAAGGCCCCTTTTTCGTGCCCGAACAGCTCGGATTCGATCAGGTCACGCGGGATCGCCGCCATGTTCAGGGCAATGAACGGCTTGCCGGCACGCGGACTATGCTGGTGCAGCGCCTGAGCCACGCGCTCCTTGCCGGTCCCCGATTCACCGTTGATCAGTACGGTAATATGCGAATGCGACAGCCGCCCGATGGCACGAAAGACTTCCTGCATGGCCGGTGCTTCGCCGATGATTTCGGTGTTCAGGCCCTCCGGCACCGTAATCGGACGCCGGCGTTCGCGGGCATGAGCCACCGCCCGGCGTACCAGCGCCAAGGCTTCGTCGACATCGAACGGCTTGGGCAGGTACTCAAAGGCACCGCCCTGATAGGAGGCCACGGCGCTGTCCAGGTCCGAGTGAGCCGTCATCACGATGACCGGCAGATCCGGATGCGCCTGGCGCAGGCGGGCCATCAAGTCCAGGCCATCGATGCCCGGCATGCGAATGTCAGTGACCAGCACATCCGGCGGATCCTCGATCAACCGCGTCAGGGAGGTGTCCGCCCGCGCAATGCATTCCACCTCAAGGTCCGGTTGCGCCAAGGCGCGCTCCAGCACCCAGCGAATAGCACGATCATCGTCCACGATCACTACCCGGGCTACATCAGTGCCTGCCACCTCAGTCATGGTGCTTCTCCAACGGAATCAATAAACGAAATTCGGTATGCCCGGGGGCGGACTCGCATTCGATCAACCCTTGGTGTTGATGCAGAATCGATTGAGCGATGGAAAGCCCCAACCCGCTGCCTTCGGCACGCCCCGACACCATGGGGTAGAAAAGCGTCTCACTCAGGCTTTCCGGCACCCCGGGGCCGTTATCGATCACCCCCACTTCACAGACTAGCCGATGGCGTTCGGCCCCCAGGGTGAACTGGCGCCGAGCGCGGGTACGCAGGGTCAGTTCGGGTGCGGTCATTTCGGCATCGGTCATCGCTTGAACGGCGTTGCGTGCCACATTCAACAAGGCCTGGATCATCTGCGATTCATCGCCGGAAAGGTCCGGCAAGCTGGGGTCATAGTCACGGCGGATATCGACATCCGGGTACTCGGCGTGCAGCAGCGAACGCACCCGTTCCAGCACCTTGTGAATATTGAGGGGCATGTGCTTGATGACGTGAGTAGGCCCGAGCATTGAGTCCACCAGATCGCGTAGCCGGTCGACTTCCTCCACGATGATATGGGTGAATTCACGCAATTCCGGGGCGTGCAGGTCGCGCTCGAGCAGTTGCGCCGCCCCTCGAATTCCCCCCAGGGGGTTCTTGACCTCGTGCGCCAGGCCTCGCGCCAGCACCTTGATCGTTTCCTGGCGGGTCATCAGCGCTTCTTCACGGGAAATCTGCATCAAGCGATCGCGTGGCTCGAGCTCAAGCAGTAATTCATCTTCCGATAAGGGCGTCACCGTGTAATCGACGGTCAATGGCTCGCCATTGAGCGGCCGCAGGCGTGCTTCACGCTGGGTGAATGGATGGAAGGCATCCCGTGCCTTAGCCAGTATCGCATCGATGCTGTCGTCATTGCCCAGCAACGTATCCAGGCTGAACCCCGAGATACGGCTCAAGCTCACCGCCAGCAAGGCTTCAGCTGCCGGGTTCATCCAGCGCACCCGGAGTTCGCTGTCGAGCAGCAACACCGCCGTGGTCAGATGATCCAGCAAGCGTTTGTACATATCACTCGCGCCAAGCAGTGTCGGCTGAGACGTGCCGGGGGAAGCGTCCCCATGGTGAGTCATGGCAATACCGTTCGGTTAACGAGAAATAAGCCGATGCCAAACCGGCAGCGGATGTCCTGATAATAGAGATCCTGACAATAAGAGTGCAAAAAATACGCCAGCTATGTCGTAGGCCACGGGCTGAGCACTATTTTGTTTAAACAACAGACCCGTTTGTTTAAACGACCGACCTATTTATTTAAACGACGGGGACATATTAGTCACTGACGCAATCCTGTCGCCTAAGCCTTCGCACCATAACAGTGCATCCTAACGCAAAGACCCTGCCGAAGCAGGGTCTCGTAACAGCAGCGATGAAGATGAATCAGCAGCTGTAGTACATGTCGAACTCGAGCGGGTGCGTCGCCATGCGCAGACGTTCCACATCTTCGCTCAGAAGCTCGATGTAGGCATCGATCATGTCATCGGTGAACACACCGCCTTCGGTCAAGAAGGCACGGTCGGCGTCCAGCGCTTCCAGCGCCTGATCGAGGCTCGAGGCCACGGTCGGCACCTTCTTGCCTTCTTCCGGCGGCAGGTCATAAAGATTCTTGTCCATGGCATCACCAGGATGAATCTTGTTCTTGATGCCGTCGATACCCGCCATCAGCAGGGCCGCAAACGCCAGGTAAGGGTTGGCGGTCGGGTCAGGGAAGCGAGTTTCGACGCGCTTGCCCTTGGGGCTTGCCGTGTACGGAATACGAATTGACGCAGAGCGATTACGCGCGCTGTAGGCCAGCATGACCGGTGCTTCAAAACCCGCCACCAGGCGCTTGTAGGAGTTGGTGGACGCATTGGTGAAGGCATTCAAGGCACGGGCGTGCTTGATGACACCCCCAATATAGTACAGCGCCATTTCGGAGAGTCCCGCGTACTCCTCACCGGCGAACTGGTTGACACCCTCTTTCCAGAACGACTGGTGGATGTGCATACCGGAACCGTTGTCACCCACCAGCGGCTTGGGCATGAAGGTTGCGGTCTTGCCGTAGGCGTGTGCCACGTTGTGGATCACATACTTCATTTCCTGAACTTCGTCGGCCTTCTTCACCAAGGTGTTGAACCTGACGCCGATTTCATTCTGGCCGGCGTTGGACACCTCGTGGTGATGCACTTCCACCGTCTGACCAATGGCTTCCAGGGTGTTACACATGGCGCCGCGCAGGTCATGGAAGCTATCCACCGGCGGAACCGGGAAGTAGCCACCTTTAAGGCGCGGACGGTGGCCGAGGTTGCCGCCTTCGATAGTGCGATCCGTCGACCAGGCCCCTTCTTCGGAGGTGATCTTGTACATGGAGCCTTCGATATCGGACTTCCAATGCACCTCGTCGAAGATGAAGAACTCAGGTTCCGGACCGAAAAAGGCGGTGTCGCCCATGCCGGTAGACTGCAGGTAGGCTTCAGCACGCTTGGCGATGGAACGCGGGTCGCGCTCGTAGCCCTGCATGGTGGTCGGCTCGATGATGTCGCAGCGCAGCACCAGGGTCGCATCTTCGGTGAAGGGGTCGAGGAAGGCGGTGCCATCTTCCGGACGCAGAATCATGTCCGACTCATTGATACCCTTCCAGCCGGAGATGGAAGACCCGTCGAACATCTGGCCGTTCTCGAAAAACTCTTCATCCACATCGCGAGCGGGGATCGTAACGTGCTGTTCTTTACCGCGTGTGTCGGTAAAGCGCAGATCCACCCATCTGATCTCATTTTCTTCAATTAGCGCGAGGGTCTTGGCTGACATAGTGTTCTCCGGTATGAGCGTGGCTTTCAGCAAATCAACTCGTTGATATTGTTCAATCTCACCGCAGCTTCTGCGTCATGGTGCCAGGAAGCCATCGGGTAGTTAGAAATCGGCTCTTGTTTTAGCACGCCATACGTCATGTGACTATGCGTGCTGAGCGTCTGCCTTTATTAATGCACGGTTCGTGCCAAAAATGCACCAATAGCGACTAAAAAATAATAAATAACTGATTTTAAGATATTTAAACAAATAAACTCATCCATTTCAGTGCTTTTCTCACTCTCTTTTAGCGCATTTAATCCCTCATCCTTTCCTATCAATGCACCAAAAAAACTCAGCAACAACTCATACTGCACCAAAATAGTGCCAAATTAAAAATTTCCATGGTGACAATCTCGGGAAAACTTTAACTTGATACTCAAATAAACCAAATACTACAATCAATTACGCTAGAGCGTATTTACGCCCAAGCTTTCCCCCTACGGAGTCAGCCACAATGGGTCTTCTATGTTTTATCACAGATGCCTTAGTGACTGGCGCCATGCTTCCTCGTCATCTGGGGGCATTGCACTCAGTAGCGCTGGAGAGTTCTCACGTGCAGCTTTTGGTGACGACATCCCAGCCCGACCCGCGTCTTTCGCAACTGGAAAGCCGCTACCAGGTGCGATGCCTGCTGACGCCCGAACTCACCCTGGGCGAACGCTTGAACCATGCCGCCCTGAGCAGCCAGGCCGACTGGTTTGTATTTGCCTGCCAGCCAAGCTGCCCCACCCCGGCTGCCTGGCCGAAAATCATTTCCCGGTTAAACGCTCATAAGCTGGATGTGTTGATGATCGGCATGTCTCGCCCGGGCCTGTTCGAACGATTACTGCAACGTTTTTTCAACAAGACCCTCTTGCTACCCCACTATTTTGCCGTCACGCGTAGCTGGCTGGAGAAGATCGGCGGCTTTGATCCGGAACTGGACCACAACGCTCTCCACGATTTACTTCAACGTCTACAAACCTGCCCCACGCGCATTCAGTACATTAAAGTACCTCTCAAAGCACCCTTGCACTTTGATCCCCCAACTGTCGGCCCCACGCCTTCTTTGCGACGACCGCCATAACCGGCGGTCTTTTTCTGAGCTGCCTGTCGGCAGCGAACGACGAATCATCCCCATGGCTGTGGGGATGAAGCGTTTGCTTAATTACTACTGACGCGCATCAACTAATCCCTTGCACTCTATGCCCTTTCATCGCGGCGCGATAAAATAGCGGAGTTTGGCTCGCACCAAATGTTATGTTATAACTTACTGCAATTCTCTCATTACCTGAACGAGGATGCTTCTCATGGTGCACCGTGCCCACCGACACCGGGAAGAAGGCCCTTGCCATTTTTCCTTGATGTCGTTGTCTGCCACGCGCCGCCTGATGTTAGCGCTGATCCCCCTGGCCATGCTGTGGTTGCTGGTGGGCTGGGCTAACGGATGGTGGCCGTGATGCACGCAAACAACTCACGTCTACGGCTGCACGACCTTCAGCTGGCGCAGAGCGGGCGGATGGTGGTGGAACATCTCGACGGTCGCTTTCTGGATGGCGCCATCACCGCCTTGATCGGCGCCAACGGGGCGGGCAAGAGCACCTTGATTCAGGCCATCATGGGGGAGCTTCGCCCGATGGGGGGCAAGATCATATGCGACGTTCCCAAGGAACGGCGCGCCTGGCTGCCGCAGCAACTGGCGCTGGACCTGACCTTCCCCATGAGCGTGGAAGAACTGATCATGACCGGCACCTGGCCCAGCCACGGCGCCTTGAAGGGTTACTGCGCGGCGCATTACCGCCAGGGTCGCGAGATCATGGCGCGGCTGGGCATTTCCCACCTGGCTCACCGGCCGTTGGGCGAGCTTTCCGGGGGCCAGCGCCAGCGGGCGCTGATCGGCCGTACCTTGATGCAAGGCGCCGAGCTTCTGTTGCTGGATGAGCCCTTCGCCAACGTGGATATCGAAACCGTGGATGTGTTGATCGACGTCTTCCACGACATGGCCAAGGACGGCGCCACCCTGGTGGTGGTGTTGCACGACATGGAGCAGCTTTCGCGCCTGGCCGATGAAGTACTGATGCTGGCGGGCGGGCATGGTCGCTGGGCGTCACCCAAGGAAATTCTTGGCCGCTATGCCGGCCAACCCGCCAAGGCACCGCGCCTGCCTCTCACCTTTCCGGATAGCATTCATGTTGGCTCTGCTTGATAGCTGGTTTATCAGTCCTTTCGAATACGGTTTCATGCGCCGGGCATTGGTGGCCAGCTTGGCGCTTTCTCTGGCGGCTCCGCCGTTGGGTGTCTTTCTGGTATTGCGCGGCATGAGCCTGATCGGCGATGCCATGGCTCACGCGATATTGCCCGGCATCGCGCTGGGTTTCTTGCTGGCGGGGTTTTCGCTGCCGGTAATGAGCCTGGGTGGGGTCATGTTCGGCCTGTTGGTGGCGCTGCTGGCTGGCAGTGTGTCGCAGATGACCGGCCATCGCGAAGATTCCGCGATGGCCAGTTTCTTCATCATGTCGTTGGCGGCCGGGGTGATGTTGATCTCGCTCGGCGGCAGCAGTGTGGATCTGACGCATGTGCTGTTTGGTTCGATCCTGGCGGTCAATACCACCGCGCTGATTCTGATCGTGAGCATCAGTAGCTTGATCGTGGTGCTGATAGCCACCTTGTTTCGCGCCATGGTGGTGGAGTGCCTCGACCCCTTGTTTCTGCGCGGCCAAGGGATACGCGGCGGCGTGATCCAGGGGGTATTTCTTGGTTTGGTGGTACTTAACCTGACCGCCGGTTTCCAGACGCTGGGCACCTTGATGGCGGTAGGCCTCATGATGCTGCCCGCCACCACCGCCCGCTTCTGGAGCAAGCGCCTGGAAGGGCTGATCGGCATTGCCGTGGTCTGGGCGATGCTCGCCAGCACCGGTGGGCTGTTGGTGTCGTATCACTTCAACCTGCCGTCCGGGCCGAGCATTATTCTGCTGGCGGGGGTCGGCTATCTCGTTTCGGCCTTGGTGGGGCGCCATCACAGCTTGGCCGCCAAGTTTCGTCGTCGTGTCATTCCGCTTGGTGCGGAAGACCCTCATTAAGCTCATCCCTTTCAGGAGAAACACATGCGTTCCTTTTGCTCTTCACGTTGGCTGGTCGGTTTTTCCGCCATGCTTGCCCTGCCGGCGGCCATCGCCGCTGAACGCGTTCAGGTAACCACCAGCTTCAGCATTCTTGCCGACATGGTGGAGAACGTAGGCGGCGAGCATGTCGAGGTGACATCGCTGGTCGGCCCGGATAGCGATACCCATGCGTACTCGCCCAGCCCCGGCGATGCCCGTGCGCTCTCGGAAGCGGACTTGGTGGTCTTCAACGGCCTGCAATTCGAAGGTTGGATGGAGCGGTTGATCGAAGCCAGCGATTACAGCGGCCCAGTGGTGACCGCGACGGCAGGTATCGATACAGCGGATGCGGATGCTCACGATGACCATGCCCATGGTGACGACGACCCTCACGCCTGGCAGGATCTGACCTTGGGTAAGGTGTACGTCACTAACATTCGGGATGGACTGATCGAAGCCAACCCTGAAAATGCCGCTACTTATCGCGAGAATGCCGAGCGTTACATCAATGAGCTGGAAGCCACCGATGAGGAAATTCACCAGTTGATCGGTGAGATACCCGCCTCGACAAGTGTGATTACCGGGCACGACTCCTTCAGCTACTTCTCTTCTGCCTACGGGGTACGCTTCTTGTCACCGGCTGGGCTTTCCAGTGCCTCGGAGGCCAGCGCCACCAACATGGCGCAACTGATCGATGTGATTCGTGAGCAAAATGTTCAGGCATTGTTTCATGAAAACATGACCAATCCCGCCGTGCTCAATCAGCTGGCCGAGGAAACCGGCCTGCCGGTTGCCGGTACGCTCTACACCGATGCCTTGGCCAGTGAAGGAGAAGCCAGCACTTATCTGGGCATGATGCGCCATAATGCCCAAACACTTAATACAGCGCTGGCTGACCCGGATCACGACGATCAGCATGGTCACAGCCACTGAGCCAGTGACAAGCGTTAACGCCGCCTTCGGGCGGCATTTTTGTCGGCAAGGTATCGATGTCGCGTTATATCAGGGGGTTGCATCGAGGATGCCGCTTGAAGGAAACTGACGCTCCCGCCGTGGTCACGGAGACTCTGCCACCATGCGTCTAAACGCCGATTTTTCTCATTTTGCCAGCGTGACGCCCGCTGAGTATCACTGGGTAGACTCCCCTTCACCCGGAGTGGAACGCATGCGGCTTGACCGCATAGGCGAAGAAGTCGCCCGCGCTACTTCCTTGGTGCGCTACCCTCCCAATAGCCATTTTTCGCCCCATACGCACCCAGGCGGTGAAGAAATCCTGGTTCTGGAAGGCGAGTTTGCCGACGAACACGGCCGTTATCCTGCCGGCAGTTACCTGCGCAACCCGATTGGCACCTCGCACAGGCCGGCGGTAGGCGACAGTGGTGCCTTGATTTTCGTCAAGCTGCATCAATTCGACCCCAGCGACACACTGCATTTTGCCCGCAATTGCGCGCTTTCCCCTTGGCAGCCCGATCGGCAACCCGGGGTAGCCTATAAGGTGCTGCATACTCACAAGAATGAAAGTGTCAGCCTGGAACGCTGGGCAGCCGGTACCGAAGTCAGCTTTTCCCCGCTCAAGGGAGGTCAGGAAATTCTGGTATTGGAAGGCGAGCTGAAGACGCATGCCCCCGCCGCCCTCACTCATTACCCCAGCGGCAGCTGGCTACGCTGGCCCGATGGTGCTACCCCCACGCTCAGTGCCGGCGATGAGGGTGCGGTGTTTTATGTCAAGCGCGGCCACTTATGATCCATCGCGATTGAGCCTTCAGTCACTGAGCATGGTCATGAAGGGCAGCAATGAAATTGCGCCGATCAATGCCACGGCAATCAACACCAGCAGGACCTGAACAGGGTGAGCCGCCAACCGACGCCACAGGGTCGGTGCCTCACCCCGGGCCAGAGCCTCCTGGTGTTCGGCTCGCACTCGCGTGCCGCGTGCCCGCTGGTAGTCATCGAGCACTGCACGCGCCCGGTCGAGTTGGCCTTCATCTCGCAGCCAGATCGCCTCAACCCCCATGCGAAAAAACCCGGCATGGGTTTCGTAGGTATCAAAGCCATGGGACACCAGCAGATCGCGCACCTCGCCGGCTTCTTCATCCGTGACGTTATGCAGGCGAAACAAAAGTTTAGCCATTAGTACTCCCCGTTCACGCCTAGGCTAGTCGCCCATGGCACCCATTCGCGCCGCTTCGACAACCTCGATCCAGTAACCGTCGACATCCTTGATGAAGATGACATCCTTCATCTTGCCTTGGTCGGCACGCTTGATGAATTCCACTTCGTTCTCATCGAACCACGCCTGAGCGGCCTCCAGGTCCGGCACCGAGAAACAGATATGGCCAAAGCCTTGGGGCTCGGTATTGCCATCGTGGTAGGAAAAATCTTCCTGCGTCTCGGTGCCCCAGTTGTGGGTCAGCTCGAGCAGGCCTTTCTGATTGAACGTCCAGACAGTACGCTGCGCCGTGTCTTCGGGAACCTGGTCAGCATTTTCCAGGTTCGCCAGGAAATACAACGAGAATTGCATTTCCTCGAAATCCAGCCGCCGCAACACCCGCATGCCCAGGATTTTCGAATAGAATGCCAAGGCCTTTTGCGGGTCCTTGACTCGCAACATGCTGTGATTCAAGCGAAACCCTTTTGCTTGTGGCGCAGGTTTTTCGACGCCGGGATACTGCTCACCAGCAAAGCTCATGCGTATCTCCTTTAACTAATTCGAGCCTCATCTTATCCTACCGTTCAATGCTCGCGTCCAATACTATCGACACCCAGCCCAACCCTGACTCGGAGAATCATCCCCATGAGGCGACCTGACCTAACGCTTTATCTGGTCACTGATACGGAGCTCTGCCGGGCCTACGGCTTGGAACACACAGTGATGGCCGCCGTGAAAGGTGGCGTAACGGTGGTGCAGCTACGCAACAAGCAGACCGGCGATGAAAAGATGATAAACCAGGCCAAGCGTTTGAAAGCTGCCCTTTCCGGTACCGGCGTGCCCTTGATCATCAACGATCGTTTGAACGTGGCGTTAGCCAGTGGCGCGGATGGCCTGCATCTGGGACAAAGCGACACCGCAGCCCTTGAGGCCCGGGCAGCACTGGGCCCAGAGGCGATCATCGGGCTTTCCATCAATACGCCGGAGCAACTTGCCAAGGCGCCCATCGAGCTGCTGGATTACTTGGGCCTAGGGCCGGTGTTCGCAACGCCGAGCAAGCGCGATCATGCTCAACCGCTGGGGTTTGCAGGGCTCGCCACATTGGCTGAAGCAAGCCCGTTACCCTGTGTGGCTATCGGGGGATTGAAAACCCAGCATATGCGAGACGTACGCCAGACGGGTGTGGACGGCGCTGCACTGGTAAGCGCCATCTGTGGTCAGCCCGACCCTGAAGCTTCAGCGAGACAGCTGCTCAAGCACTGGGGCGCCGTTTAAGTGTGGTGCGGCGATCATGGTAGGCAATCGCCAGGCCGCTGCCGATGATCAGGATGCTGCCCAGCAACACCCATGCATCTGGAATTTCTCCCCAGAACCACCATCCCAGGCCAACCGCCCAAAGCATGGCGGTGTAATCAAACGGCGCCGCAATAGCCGCCGGGGCGAAGCGAAACGCCAGGGTAATGAAAGCGGTGGCTCCGACCCCGAATATTCCCGCCCCGAGAAACCCCAGCCAATGCCAGGGTAACGGCGTTTGCCATACCCATGGCAATATGGCTGCCGTAATCATCAGCGGCACCAGGGACATGTAGAACACCATGGCCCAGAGGTGTTCACGGGCGCCATACCGCCGGGCGGTAATCATCATGAGCGCGTAAAAGACAGCGGCACCAATCATCACCAATGCCCCCAGGCCAAAGGCGTCGCCACCCGGACGTACCACGATCAGCACACCGAGAAATCCGACCAGCGAGGCCGCCAGTACCGGGGGCGCGATGCGCTCACCCAGCAAGGGTACCGAAAGCAGCGTCACAAACAATGGCGCCACGAAGGCTATCGCCGTGGCTTCGGCAAGCGGCAATAACGTCAGGCCGAGCACGAAACAGCCCATGGTGCCGGTATAGATAAGCCCGCGGATCAGATGGACACCCGGTCGCCGGGTACGCAGCTTGCGCAAACCGCCCCCGAAATGGGCCAGCAAGGCGATCAGCGGTAACGAGACCAGCGTACGAAAAAAGATAATCTGCACCGGCGAATGGGTTTCTCCCAGCCACTTGGATACCGCATCGCCCAAGGCCAGAAACAATACGCCCAGGCACATGCAGCCGATTCCCTTTAGCGACGACGACTCCATTTTTTTCCTCACGGCTTTTGGCAGAAACGCGCACCCCGCCGATCTTGCAACCGGCGGGGTGCGCGAAAAACAAGCGATTGTTAAAGGCTGGCGTTAACCACCATGCAGTCCATGCCTCCCGCTTGAAGCTGCATGCACGCCTGGCGCGCCTGATCTTCCTGGAAATCGACGAGACGTGCCCGGAACATCGGCGGGCCACCTTGCAATGTTTCCACAGTGACTCGCGCCTGGTGGAATTCCTGAGTCAAACGTCGTGCCGCTTGCTGGGCCAATTGCCGTGCATGAGCGGCCTGGCTGAAAGCGCCCACCTGAATACCCCATTGGCCGGAGGCGGTGTTGGCTGCCATCTCACGCTCACGTTGAAGGAAACGGGCTACTGGATCATCCGCAGAGCCCATCTCCTGCACCGGCGCATCCTGGGTTGCTGTCGCGGCAGACACGGAGGCTATCGCTCTGGCGGCAGCGTTGTTCTCCACGGGGGAAGGGGAAGCAACAGGCGCTGAAGTAGCTGCCAGCGCGGCCATCAGCGGTTGTGTGGCAGGACTGTTGTCGGCCGGCTGGTAAGCAGGAAAGCTCATGTACTCGGTAGAAATACTGGCACTGGCCAGCCAGGTACGCTGATCACGCAACGAGGCGCGTAGAAAACCCCGATCAAGAAGGTCCGCCATGTGAGCATCGCGTGATTGGGCGGTAAGGCCGCCCATCACGATGGCCATCAACCGACGGCTTCCACGTTGGGCGGTGGTCGCCACATTGAACCCCGAGGCCCGAATGAAACCGGTTTTCATGCCATCCGCTCCCGGGTAATTACGCACCAGTCGATTGTGGCTGGTATGCCGGGTGCCGCGATAAGTGAACTCCTGAAGGGCAAAATAATGGAAATACTCAGGAAAATCCTGCCTTACCCGAACCGCAAGCGTCAGCATATCGCGCGCGCTGGAGACCTGAGCAGCGTCGGGCAACCCAGAGGCATTGCGAAACGTCGTGGCCTGCATACCCAGCTCACGGGCTTTCTGGGTCATAAGACGGGCAAACTGGCGCTCACTGCCCGCCAATGCCTCAGCCACCACCGCCGCTACATCGTTGGCGGAGCGCACCGTCAAGGCTCGAATCGCATCGTCCACTTCGATCGAGCTTCCCGCCGCCAGCCATAACTTGACTGCCGGCATGGCCGCCGCCTGGCTGGAGACCGGCAAGGGCTGATGCAGCTTCAGACTGCCCCGTTCGAGAGCTTCAAATAAGAGGTACAGGGTCATCATCTTACTCAGCGAAGCCGGATAGCGCCGTGCATCAGCATTTTCGGCGTACAGCACTTCGCCGTTATCCAGGTCCACCACGATACCGGCATAACGCGGATTAGCCTCCGCCAAGGAGCCAAACAAAAAAACCAACATGAGTAGCAGAGCGGTACAGCCAGGCTGGGAGCGTGCAAGAAAAGGTTTCATGAGTTCCCCTTGGATCGAGATATCGCGGCAGCGCTGGTAGCGCCTTGTTTTTGATCAAGCATATTTTTGAAAGCATAGCAAACAGAACAACGCTCTACACAAGCGAATAGCCATAGCAAGTCAATAGGCGACCATTATGAGGATATTCGGCTGTGCGTACAGTCCTGCGGATAAACGTTACTGCCTTACCTTGCCATATTACCCATCCAGCACAAGCCTTATGTTAGAAAAGCAGCTTTCTCAGATATAAAAAAACCGACCCCGGAGGATCGGTTTTCGATAGGTGCCGATGAGGCCTGCAAAGTTACTCTTCTGCAGCAGCTTCTTCGACGACCGGACGGTCAACCAGCTCGACGTATGCCATGGGGGCATTGTCGCCGGTGCGGAAGCCGCACTTGAGAATACGGATGTAACCACCCGGACGCTCTGCATAACGCGGTCCCAATTCGTTGAACAATTTACCCACCGCTTCCTTGGAACGCGTGCGAGCAAATGCCAAACGACGGTTGGCGATGCTATCCTGCTTGGCCAGGGTGATCAGCGGCTCGAGGTGACGACGCAGTTCCTTGGCCTTGGGCAGGGTTGTTCTGATTACTTCATGCTCGACCAGAGACACGGACATGTTCTTGAACATGGCCTTGCGGTGCGAGCTGGTGCGATTCAGATGACGACCACTCTTACGATGACGCATGGTTGTGATTCCTTACCAAACTGGGACTCAAGTCGACGCTCACGCGGAGGCCTTGTCGTCCTTCAGGCTAGCCGGCGGCCAGTTTTCCAGCCGCATGCCTAGGGACAGACCACGCGCTGCCAACACATCCTTGATTTCATTCAAGGACTTCTTGCCGAGGTTCGGCGTCTTCAACAGCTCTACTTCTGTACGCTGGATCAGATCGCCGATGTAATAAATATTCTCGGCCTTCAGACAGTTGGCACTGCGAACGGTCAACTCGAGATCGTCTACGGGGCGCAGCAGGATGGGATCGACGTGATCCTCTTCCTCTTCGACTTCCTGTTCCTTGTCGGCTTCCAGATCGACGAACGCGGCCAGCTGCTCTTGCAGGATGGTCGCACTCCGACGGATAGCCTCTTCCGGATCCAAGGTTCCATCGGTTTCCAGATCAATGATCAGCTTGTCCAGGTCGGTACGTTGCTCGACACGGGCAGCTTCCACGGAATAGGAAACACGACGGACAGGACTGAAGGTGGCATCCAGCTGCAGGCGACCAATAGTGCGGGTTTCCTCATCGGAACCGCGAGTATCAGCCGGCTCGTAACCACGACCCAAAGCGACCTTGAGCTGAATCTTAAGCTCGGCACCTTCGTTGACGTGGGCAATGACGTGATCCGGATTAACGATTTCGACGCTATGATCAAGCGTGATATCACCCGCAGTCACGACGGCCGGGCCCTGCTTGTTCAGCGAGAGCACCGCCTCGTCGCGGCTGTGCATCTTGATCGCGACATCTTTCAAGTTCAGGAGGATTTCAATAACATCTTCCTGCACCCCTTCAATCGCACTGTACTCGTGCTCGACACCCGCAATCTCGGCTTCCACCACGGCACAGCCGGGCATGGACGAGAGCAGAATGCGACGCAGTGCATTCCCCAGGGTGTGGCCAAAGCCACGCTCGAACGGCTCGAGCACGATTTTGGCGTGATGTGCGCTGATTTCTTCGACCTTGATGTCGCGCGGACGGAGAAACTCTGTCACTGAACGCTGCATATGAACACCTTTCAGGCTGCCAAACGGATACTTGGTACTCGGAGATGACCCGACGGATACACATCATGTACCGCCAGGTCAACAAGAAGCAGAAAACTGCTTACTTGGAGTACAGTTCGACGATCAGGTTTTCGTTGATGTCGGCAGACAGGTCACCGCGTTCAGGCAGAGCCTTGAAAGTGCCTTCCATCTTCTTGGCGTCGATTTCGATCCAGACCACATCACCACGATTGGCCGAGATGGACAATGCGCTTTGAATGCGGACCTGGTTCTTCGCCTTCTCACGAACGGAAACCACATCGCCGGGCTTAACCTGATAGGAAGCCACATTGACGGTGCGTCCGTTGACGGAGATCGCCTTGTGACTGACCAGCTGACGCGCTTCAGAGCGAGTCGAGCCGAAGCCCATGCGGTAGACGACGTTGTCCAGTCGGGATTCCAGCAACTGCAACAACACTTCACCGGTGGCGCCTTTCAGGCGTGCGGCTTCTTTGTAGTAGTTGCGGAACTGCTTTTCGAGTACGCCATACATACGACGTACTTTCTGCTTCTCGCGAAGCTGCAAGCCGTAGTCGGAAAGACGCTGACGACGCTGGCCGTGCACACCCGGAATCTGCTCGGATTTGCACTTCTTCTCGAAGGGAGTCACACCACTCTTCAGAAAGAGATCGGTACCTTCCCGACGAGACAGTTTGCACTTGGGTCCAATATAACGAGCCATGAATCTGTCTCCTTAAACGCGGCGTTTCTTCGGCGGACGGCAGCCATTATGGGGAATGGGCGTCGCGTCGGTGATGCTTTGCACGCGGAAGCCGGCGGCATTCAGTGCGCGCACGGCGGATTCACGGCCGGGACCTGGGCCTTTGACCAGCACGTCGACGTTTTTCACACCATACTCGGCTGCAGCGGTAGCTGCACGTTCACTTGCTACTTGAGCAGCGAACGGGGTGCTCTTGCGAGAACCACGAAAACCCGAACCACCGGCAGTTGCCCAAGAAAGAGCATTGCCCTGGCGGTCTGTGATCGTCACGATCGTGTTGTTAAAAGAGGCATGGATATGCGCAATGGCATCCACTACCTGCTTTTTAACCTTTTTACGGTTACTGCGCGGGTTAGCCATGTTGATGTCTATTCCTGTCTTTACGCCAGAACGTGCGTGTTATTTGCGGATCGGCTTACGCGGGCCCTTACGGGTACGCGCGTTAGTCTTGGTCCGCTGACCACGCAGCGGAAGACTACGACGATGACGCAGACCACGGTAGCAACCCAAGTCCATGAGACGCTTGATATTAAGCGTCACATCACGACGAAGGTCACCTTCAACGGTATACTTGCCGACTTCAGAACGCAGGGCGTCCAGCTCTTCGCTGGAAAGTGCCTGGATCTTGGTGGTCGGCGTGATGCCGGTCGCAACACAAAGTGCCTGTGCGCGAGTACGGCCAATCCCGAAGATATAGGTCAGCGAGATCGCCGCATGCTTGTTGTCCGGGATATTGACGCCTGCAATACGGGCCATCAGCTTACTCCGAAATTTGAGCGGCTTGCTCGATTGTTCATCTACAAAAGGCGCAACAGCATACCCCTTAACTCACCTTGAGGCAAGAGGCATGCCGGCGCCCGCTTAAAACAGTGTAGGGCTCAGCCCTGACGCTGCTTGTGCCGCGGTTCGATGCAGATGACGCGGACAGCGCCATTGCGACGAATGATCTTACAGTTACGGCACATTTTCTTTACGGAAGCTCGAACTTTCATCGTTCTCTCCAATCGGTCTGCGGCGCTTTCAGCGCATGATACCGCCGCTACCGTAGCCTTTCAGGTTGGACTTCTTCATCACCGAGTCATATTGATTCGACATGAGATGCGATTGCACCTGGGCCATGAAGTCCATGATGACCACCACCACGATCAGAAGTGACGTACCACCGAAAAAGAACGGTACGTTCCACGCCACGATCAAAAACTGGGGCATCAGGGAAACCGCAGTGATATACAAGGCACCGAACAGGGTCAGACGAGTCATGACCTTGTCGATATAACGAGCGGTCTGCTCGCCGGGGCGAATACCTGGCAGGAAGGCGCCTGACTTTTTGAGATTGTCAGCCACATCCTTGGGGTTGAAGACCAGCGCTGTGTAAAAGAAGCAGAAGAATACCACTGCCGCCGCGAAAAGCAAGATGTAAAGCGGCTGCCCAGGCCCGAGAGCCTGAGAGGCACGCTGCAACCACTCCATGCCTTCACCAGCACCTACCCACTGACCGATAGAGGCCGGAAACAGCAGAATACTGGAAGCAAAGATGGCAGGAATAACGCCGGCCATATTAACCTTCAGAGGAAGATAACTGCTTTGTCCCGCATACATCTTGTTGCCAACCTGGCGCCGTGGATAGTTCACTTTCAGGCGGCGTTGACCGCGCTCAATGAATACCACGAAGGCCACGGTGGCGACACCTAGCACAGTCAATGCCAACAGTGGAAGCACGTTCCAGGCGCCCTCGTTGCGGGCAAGCTCGAAAGCCTGGCCCACGGCGCTGGGCAACCCGGCGACGATACCGGCGAAGATCAACAACGAAATACCGTTGCCGATCCCCTTTTCGGTAATCTGCTCCCCTAGCCACATCATGAACACCGCACCCGAGACAAACGTCACGACTGCGGTGAAGAAGAAGCTGAAGTCGGCACTGTAAGCAATGCCTTGGCTCGCCAGCCCGACCGACATGCCGGTGGCTTGCACGAACGCCAGCAATACTGTGCCGTAGCGTGTGTACTGGCTGATCTTGCGGCGGCCAGCCTCACCCTCCTTCTTGAGCTGCTCAAGATGGGGTGAAACCGCAGTCAATAGCTGCATGATGATCGACGCCGAGATATAGGGCATGATGCCCAAGGCGAGAACACTCATGCGCTCCAGCGCACCACCCGAGAACATGTTGAACATGCCCAGGATGGTGCCCTGTTGCTCCCTGAACAAGGCAGCAAGCTGGTCAGGATTGATACCGGGCACGGGGATGTGGGCACCGATACGGTACACCACGATGGCGAGGAGCACGAAGCGCAGACGCGCCCACAGTTCACTCAGACCGCTGCCTGTCGCCGGCATGTTTCCTGACTTGGCCATTTAGTCCTCTACCTTGCCACCGGCGGCTTCGATTGCGGTACGGGCACCCTGGGTGACCTTGATACCGCGCACTGTAACCGCCTTGTTCAGTTCGCCGGAAAGGATGATTTTCGCATGCAGCGTGGCATCCTTCAGCACATTTGCCTGCTTCAAGGTTTCCAGAGTGACGTCGTCACCGGCAACCTTGGCAAGCTCATCCAGACGGACTTCTTCAGATACACGCGATTTCGCAGACGAGAAGCCGAATTTCGGCAAACGACGCTGCAAAGGCATCTGACCGCCTTCAAAACCAGGCTTGACGCTACCGCCACTCCGGGCTTTTTGCCCTTTGTGACCACGGCCGCCGGTCTTACCCAGACCGGAGCCGATACCACGACCAACCCGCTTTGCGGCGTGTTTGGAGCCCGGTGCCGGGCTCAAAGTATTGAGTTTCATGGATTACTCTCCCTCAACGCGCACAAGGTAAGTTACCTTGTGGACCATGCCGCGCACGGCAGGGGTGTCTTCCAGCTCAACCGTGTGACCGATGCGACGCAGACCCAGGCCTTTCATTGTGGCCTTGTGCTTGGGCAAGATGCCGATGGTACTGCGGATCTGGGTAACCTTGATCGTTGCTGCCATGGTGTTTACCCCGTGATCGCTTCGACTGACAGACCGCGCTTGGCGGCCACGTCTTCCGGCCCTTGCATGGACGCGAGACCTTTAACGGTCGCCCGTACCACGTTCACCGGGTTGGTGGAACCGTAGCATTTGGCCAGGACGTCATGGACGCCGGCCAGTTCAAGCACGGAGCGCATGGCGCCACCGGCAATGATCCCGGTACCTTCAGAAGCCGGCTGCATGTACACCTTGGAGGCGCCGTGGCGGGCCTTTACCGGGTACTGCAGCGTATGGCCGCTGAGGTTGACCTTGACCATGTTGCGACGGGCCTGATCCATCGCTTTCTGAATCGCGATAGGCACTTCACGCGCCTTGCCACGACCGAAACCGACACGACCTTTACCATCACCAACGACAGTCAAAGCGGTGAAGCCGAAAATACGACCACCCTTGACCACCTTGGCGACACGGTTAACCTGCACTAATTTTTCTTGCAGATCGCCGTTGTTCTGTTCGTTCTTCGCCATCGTAAAACCCTTTAGAATTCCAGGCCGCCTTCACGAGCGGCGTCGGCCAGAGCCTTGACGCGACCGTGATATTGGAAACCAGCACGGTCGAAGGCCACCTGGGTGATGCCTGCTTCTTTAGCACGTTCGGCAATCAGGGCGCCCACTTTCGTGGCTGCCTCTGAATTACCGGTCGCACCTTCACGCAGCGCCTTGTCCAGCGTAGAAGCGCTGGCCAGCACCTTGCCACCATCCGGCGAGATAATCTGCGCATAGATGTGACGCGGGGTACGGTTGACGCACAGGCGATACACGCCCAGCTCGCGGATCTTGGCGCGAGCGCGGCGGGCACGACGGAGACGAGATTCTTTCTTCGCGTTCATAACCCTGCCTTACTTCTTCTTGGCTTCTTTGCGACGCACCTGCTCGTCGACGTACCGAACACCCTTGCCCTTATAGGGTTCAGGCGGACGGAATGCGCGGATTTCTGCGGCGCACTGACCGAGTGCCTGCTTATCAGCGCTTTTCAGCACGATAATGGTGTTTTTCGGCGTTTCCGCTGTAACACCTTCAGGCAGTTCGTAGTCGACCGGGTGCGAGAAGCCCAGTGAAAGGTTGAGCGTCTGGCCCTTGGCCTGGGCACGATAACCGACGCCGATAATTTCGAGCGACTTGGTAAAGCCCTCGGATACGCCCGTGACCAGGTTCTGAACCAAGGCGCGGGTAGTACCGGCCATCGCCCAGCTCTTGGCGCTTTCGCTTGGGGCGAAGGTCAGTTTGCCATCTTCCTGGCCAATCACCACATCTTGGTGAATGGACATGGACAGCGTGCCCTGGCCGCCTTTGACGGTCAGCTTGTCGCCATCAATCTTGATGTCGACACCGGTAGGCACTTTAACCGGATATTTGGCTATACGGGACATATCAGCCTCCTAGAATACGGTGCAGATGACTTCGCCACCGACACCCGCCTGACGTGCGGCGCGATCGGTCATTACCCCGTTGGAGGTAGTGACAATCGCGATACCCAGACCATCGGCGACCTTGGGCAAATCATCTTTGCCCTTATAGCGGCGCAAAGAAGGCTTGGAAACCCGTTGCAGATGTTCGATTACCGGCTTGCCCTCAAAGTACTTGAGGGTCACGGTCAGCTCGGGCTTGACGCCTTCGCTTACCGTGAGGTCGGTGATGTAGCCCTCGTCTTTCAGCACTTGGGCCACCTCGACCTTCAGCTTGGAGGACGGCATGGTGACCGTCTCCTTGGTGGCCATCTGCGCATTGCGGATACGAGTCAACATATCCGCCAGAGTATCTTGCATGCTCATTTAATGTGCGCTCCTGATAATGCTACGTGACGGTTACCAGCTGGACTTCTTGAGTCCAGGGACATCGCCACGCATGGCGGCTTCACGCAACTTGTTACGGCCGAGGCCGAACTTGGTGTAAAAGCCGTGCGGACGACCGGTGATACGGCAGCGGTTACGCTGGCGTACCGGGCTCGAGTCGCGCGGTAGCTGCTGTAGCTTCAGCGTCGCCTCGAAGCGGTCTTCCTCAGAAGCATTCACATCGTGGATGATCGCCTTGAGTCCAGTGCGCTTGGCCGCATATTTCTCGACCAGCTTGGTGCGCTTGAGCTCACGCTCTACCATGCTTTTCTTTGCCATGATCCCAACCTTATTTCTTGAACGGGAAGTTCAGCGCGGTAAGTAACGCGCGACCTTCCTCGTCGGTGTTGGCTGTAGTGGTGATGGTGACGTCCAGCCCCCGAATACGATCGATTTTATCATACTCGATCTCCGGGAAGATGATCTGCTCACGCACCCCCATGGAGTAGTTGCCGCGACCGTCGAAGGACTTCGGGTTGAGACCACGGAAGTCACGCACGCGGGGTATCGCGATGTTTACCAAGCGGTCCAGGAAGTCCCACATGCGCTCAGCGCGCAGGGTTACCTTGATGCCGATTGGCCAACCTTCACGCACCTTGAAGCCCGCGATGGACTTGCGTGCCTTCGTCACCAGCGGCTTTTGACCGGAAAGCTTTTCCAAGTCACCGCTGGCATTGTCGATCAGCTTTTTATCGCTGACCGCGTCGCCGATACCCATGTTCAGTGTCACTTTCGTGACCCGGGGTACCTGCATCACGTTGGCGTAGCTAAACTGCTCACGGAGTTGAGCTACTACCTCGTTTTGATAACGTTCTTTCAAGTTCGCCATTTTGCTACCCGACTCGCGTTAGGCGTCGATCTGCGTCTGCGTCGACTTGTAGATACGTACCTTGGTACCGTCTTCCTTCACTTGGAAGCCGACGCGATCCGCCTTACCGGTCTCCGAATTGAAGATGGCCACGTTGGACGCGTGAATCGGAGCCTCGCGCTCGACGATACCGCCCTGATTTCCCGCCGTGGGATTCGGCTTGGTGTGACGCTTGATCATGTTCACACCGGACACGACAAAGCGGTTTTCCAACACCCGCTTAATCGTGCCACGCTTGCCTTTATCCTTCCCGGCGATGACGATGACTTCATCGTCACGTTTGATTTTTTGCATATCCGCCTCGCTCCTTACAGCACTTCAGGCGCCAAGGAAATGATCTTCATGAACCTTTCGTTGCGCAGTTCACGAGTTACCGGCCCGAAGATACGGGTACCGATCGGTTGTTCGTTAGTGTTGTTCAACAAAACAGCCGCATTTCCATCGAAACGGATCAGCGAACCGTCTGGACGACGGACGCCACTACGGGTCCGAACCACTACCGCTTTCAGCACCTGGCCTTTTTTGACCTTGCCGCGCGGAATAGCTTCCTTCACCGTTACTTTGATGACATCACCAATACGAGCGTAGCGACGGTGTGAACCGCCTAACACCTTGATGCATTGCACCCGGCGCGCTCCGCTGTTGTCGGCGACATCCAGCATTGTCTGAGTCTGAATCATCGGTTTTCTCCAAACCTAATCTGACTGCACTGGTTTGACAGACCTGGGCGTTAGCCTTTCGCCTGCTCAACCACCTCGACGAGCGACCAAGCTTTCTTCTTGGAAAGCGGACGGCATTCCTGAATGGAAACCGTATCGCCTGCCTTTGCCTGGTTCGTTTCATCATGGGCGTGCAGCTTGGTGGAGCGCTTTACGTATTTTCCGTAGATCGGGTGACGCTCACGACGCTCGATCATTACAACGATGGACTTGTCCATCTTGTCGCTCACCACTTTACCGGTGAGCGTCCGGGTTTTTTTCTCTTCGGCCATCTCAGTCCCCTGCCTTCTCGTTAAGCACAGTCTTCACGCGGGCGATATCCCGACGGACCTGCTTGAGCAGATGAGTCTGGCTGAGTTGGCCGGTGGCCTTCTGCATGCGCAGGTTGAACTGCTCGCGGAGGAGTTCGAGGAGCTGCTCACGCAGTTCACCGACTGACTTTTCACGAATTTCGTTGGCTATCATCACATCACCGTCCGTTTTGCAAAGGTGGTGGATATGGGCATCTTCTGTGCAGCGAGAGTGAACGCTTCACGCGCCAACTCTTCCGAAACACCTTCGATCTCATACAGGACCCGACCCGGCTGGATCTGGGCTACCCAGTACTCGACCGAGCCCTTCCCTTTACCCATACGAACTTCGAGCGGCTTCTTGGAAATCGGCTTATCAGGGAAGACGCGGATCCAGATCTTGCCGCCACGCTTGACGTGACGGGTGATCGCACGACGGCCGGCTTCGATCTGGCGCGCAGTAACGCGGCCGCGACCGGTAGCCTTGAGGCCATATTCCCCGAAGCTGATCTTGCTTCCGCGATGCGCCAGGCCACGGTTGCGGCCTTTCATCATCTTGCGGAATTTCATGCGCTTGGGCTGTAACATCGACTCGCTCTCCCCTTACCTGGAACCTTTCTTCTTGGGCGCGTTGCCGGCAGGCTGTTTGGCCTTGGCACGTACTTCCTCGATACCGCCGAGGATTTCACCCTTGAAGATCCACACTTTGACGCCGATAACGCCATAGGTGGTGTGAGCTTCGTAAGTGGCGTAGTCGATATCCGCACGCAGGGTATGCAGCGGAACACGACCTTCGCGGTACCATTCGGTACGTGCGATTTCAGCACCACCAAGACGACCAGACAGCTGAATCTTGATGCCACCGGCACCCAGACGCATGGCGTTCTGTACCGCGCGCTTCATCGCACGACGGAACATGACGCGACGCTCAAGCTGACCCGCTACGTTAGCAGCGACTAGCTTGGCATCCAGCTCCGGCTTGCGAACTTCTTCAATGTTCACATGCACCGGCACACCCATCATCTGGGTAAGGTCACGGCGCAGACGATCAACATCTTCGCCCTTCTTGCCGATCACGATACCCGGACGGGCAGTGTGAATGGTGATGCGAGCATTGTTCGCCGGACGCTCGATGTGAATACGGCTCACGGAGGCGTTTTTTAGACGCTCCTCCAGAAAGCTGCGCACTACGAGATCGTTATTGAGCTTATCGGCGTAAGCGCCGCGCTCAGCATACCAGACAGAAGCATGGTCTTTGACGATGCCTAGTCGGATGCCTGTTGGATTGACTTTTTGACCCATCTGGTCGACTCCTACTTCTCGGCTACCTTGACGGTGATGTGGCAAGTGCGCTTCAGAATGCGATCCGCACGGCCCTTGGCGCGCGGACGGATGCGCTTGAGCGTCATACCCTCATCGACGCAGATGGTCGAGACACGCAGCTCATCGATATCCATGCCGTCGTTTTCTTCCGCGTTTGCAATGGCGGACTGAAGCACTTTCTTGACCAGCTTGGCAGCCTTCTTCGGTGAGAAGGTCAGCAGGTCGAGTGCTTGGTCGACCGGTTTACCGCGCACCTGGTCAGCCACCAAACGGGCCTTCTGGGCGGATAAACGAGCGCCACGCAGCTTAGCTGTGACTTCCATCTCTCAATCCTCTTTGGCTTACCGTTTGGCTTTCTTGTCCGCCACATGCCCACGGTAAGTGCGGGTGGCAGCGAATTCGCCCAGCTTGTGGCCAACCATTTCCTCGGAGACGTGCACCGGGACGTGTTGGCGACCGTTATGGACTGCAATGGTGAGTCCTACCATATTCGGTAGAATCATGGAGCGACGCGACCAAGTCTTGATCGGTTTGCGATCGCTCTTCTCCACTGCAACCTCAACCTTCTTTAAAAGATGAAGGTCGATGAAAGGACCTTTCTTTAGTGAACGTGGCACAGCCGTTACCCCTTAAATGTCTGTTACTTGGACTTGCGGCGACGAATGATAAGCTTGTCGGTGCGCTTGTTCTTGCGAGTCTTGTGACCCTTGGTCGGGACACCCCAGGGTGATACCGGGTGACGGCCACCGCTTGAACGGCCTTCACCACCACCGTGCGGGTGATCCACCGGGTTCATCGCAACACCGCGAACTGTCGGACGCACACCTCTCCAACGCTTCGCACCGGCCTTGCCAAGTTGACGCAGGCTGTGCTCGGAATTGCCCACTTCACCCAAAGTCGCGCGGCATTCAGCCAGGATCTTGCGCATTTCGCCGGAGCGTAACCGCAAGGTGGCGTAATTACCTTCACGCGCTACGAGCTGCGCGCTGGTGCCGGCACTGCGAGCGATTTGCGCGCCCTTGCCCGGCTTGAGCTCGATGCAATGCACCGTGGAACCCAGCGGGATGTTACGCAGCGGCAAAGCATTGCCTTTCTTGATGGCGGCGTTGACGCCGGATTCCAGCTTGTCGCCTACCGCTACGCCCTTGGGCGCAATGATGTAGCGACGCTCGCCATCGGCATACTTGAGCAGCGCAATGTTGGCACTACGGTTCGGGTCGTATTCCAGACGTTCAACGGTGGCAGGAACGCCATCCTTGATACGCTTGAAATCAACAATCCGATAGTGCTGACGGTGACCACCGCCCACGTGGCGGGTGGTGATGCGACCGTTATTATTACGGCCACCGGACTTGGACTGTTTTTCGAGCAACGGCGCATAAGCGCGGCCCTTATACAGCCCATCGCCAACGATCTTGACGACGTGACGACGACCGGCGGATGTGGGTTTGGTCTTGACGATTGCCATTATCCGTACTCCTGCCCTTATTCGGCGCCAGAGAAGTCTTCGAGCGTTTCGCCCGCGGCCAGGGTCACATATGCCTTGCGGTAACCCTTGCGTTGGCCGATGCCGTTTGCAGTACGCTTGGTTTTACCCTTGACGTTCAATACCTGAACGCCATTGACCTTCTTGCCGAACAGAATCTCAACGGCTTTCTTGATCTCGGGCTTGGTGGCATCACTCGCCACCTTGAAAACGTACTGGTTACGCTCGGCGGCCATCGCGGCCTTTTCGGTCACGTGTGGTCCAAGCAGAACCTTGAATACGCGTTCCTGGTTCATGCCAGCTTCTCCTCGAATTTACGTAGGGCGGAGACGGTGACCAGCACCTTGTCGAAGGCAACCAGACTCACCGGGTCAGCTGCCGCAACATCCACCACATCTACATGGGGAAGGTTACGGGCGGCCAGATAGAGCGTCTCGTTGACGTCTTCAGTGACGATCAACACCTTTTCAAGGTTCAACTCTTTCAGCTTGGCAGCAACCTGCTTGGTCTTGGGCGCATCGACTGTGAACTCTTCGATGACGACCAAACGCTCTTGACGTATCAGCTCAGACAGGATCGAACGCATTGCCGCACGGTACATCTTGCGGTTGACCTTCTGGCTGTGATCTTGCGGACGTGCCGCGAAGGTCACGCCGCCGCTGCGCCACAGCGGAGAACGGATAGTGCCGGCACGTGCACGGCCGGTACCCTTCTGACGCCACGGCTTCTTACCACCACCGCGCACATCGGAACGGTTTTTCTGGGCGCGAGTTCCCTGGCGGCCACCAGCCAAATAGGCAGTGACAACCTGGTGAACCAGCGCCTCGTTGAATTCTTTGCCAAAAGTGGCGTCGGCTACTTCAACGGTACCCGCGCCTGCAGCAAGATTCAGATTCATTGGTAATTATCCCCTTCAGCCTGCTTTCACGGCGCTGCGCACGATGACGTCACTACCGGTTGCTCCCGGTACGGCGCCTTTGATCAGCAGCAGATTACGCTCGGCGTCAACACGGACGATTTCGAGGCTCTGAACGGTACAGCGGACGTTGCCCATCTGACCGGCCATTTTCTTGCCCTTGAAAACGCGACCTGGTGTTTGACACATGCCGATGGAACCCGGCGCGCGATGCGACAGAGAGTTACCGTGGGTCATGTCCTGGGTACGGAAGTTCCAGCGCTTAACAGCACCCTGGAAACCTTTACCCTTGGAGGTGCCGGTCACGTCGACCATCTGACCAGCTTCGAAGAGGGATACGGTGAATTCGCCGCCTACTTGGGGAGTCTCGTCACCTTCTGTCAGGCGGAACTCCTTCAGCGAACGACCAGCCTCCACACCTGCCTTGGCAAATAGACCTGCCCGGGCTTTGGTAAGGTGCTTGGCTTTGCGGGAGCCAGCTGTCACCTGAACCGCAGCGTAACCATCGGATTCGACCGATTTCACGCAAGTGATGCGGTTAGGCTCAACTTCAATAACGGTTACAGGCACGGAAGCGCCATCTTCGGTGAAGACACGAGTCATGCCCGCCTTCTTACCGACTAAACCGATAGTCATGTTCAGTCTCCTATAGTGTACGGGGCTGTCACCCGCTATGGCTGCCCTTTCCAGAGCATTCCACTAGCACATTGTATGGCGCCATCTCGGCGTGGCGGCTGCTGCTTGGCGTTCTGATGCCAGGCGCTGGGCCGCGAGTGTCTAGTGTGGTTAGTCGAGCTTGATTTGAACGTCTACGCCAGCGGCGAGATCGAGCTTCATCAATGCATCGACAGTCTTTTCAGTGGGTTCGACAATGTCGAGCACACGCTTGTGCGTACGAATCTCATACTGATCACGCGCATCCTTGTTGACGTGCGGTGAAATCAGAATGGTAAAACGCTCGCGATTGGTCGGCAGCGGTATCGGACCACGAACCTGAGCACCAGTACGCTTGGCGGTTTCTACGATCTCCGCCGTGGACTGATCGATCAGGCGATGGTCGAATGCTTTCAACCGAATGCGAATCTTCTGGTTCTGCATTTGCCCTAAACTCCCATGGATGTTGACGGCGCGAGCCGTCTACCCACGCATTCAAAGGATGCGCATTATAGGCACGCCAGAAGTGAGTGTCAAACACTTCACTGCCGGTGCGCAGAAAAGGGGGCTCAGCTGAGCCCCCTTGATCATTCAAGTAACAGTCTTACTTGATGATCTTGGCTACAACGCCCGCACCGACGGTACGACCGCCTTCACGAATAGCGAAGCGCAGACCATCATCCATAGCGATCGGAGCGATCAAGGTAACAACCATCTGAACGTTGTCACCCGGCATGACCATTTCCACACCTTCCGGCAGTTCACAAGTACCCGTCACGTCGGTGGTACGGAAGTAGAACTGCGGACGGTAGCCCTTGAAGAAAGGCGTATGACGGCCACCTTCTTCTTTGGACAACACATAGACTTCAGCTTCGAAGACAGTGTGCGGGTTGATGCTGCCCGGCTTGGCCAGGACCTGGCCACGCTCGACGTCATCACGCTTGGTGCCACGCAACAGGGCGCCGACGTTCTCACCCGCACGACCTTCGTCGAGCAACTTGCGGAACATTTCGACACCGGTCACGACGGTTTTAGTGGTATCGCGAATACCCACGATTTCCACTTCTTCACCCGCTTTGACCACACCGCGCTCAACACGACCGGTTACCACGGTACCGCGGCCGGAGATGGAGAACACGTCTTCGATCGGCATCAGGAACGGCTGATCGATGGCACGCTCCGGCTCCGGAATGTACTCATCCAGTGCCTTGATCAAATTAGCAACAGCGGTAGTACCCATGCCGTTCTCATCTTCACCGTTCAGCGCCATCAGCGCGGAACCAGTGATGATCGGCGTGTCGTCACCCGGGAAGTCGTACTGGTCGAGCAGTTCACGCACTTCCATTTCGACCAGCTCGAGCAGCTCTTCGTCGTCGACCATGTCCGCCTTGTTCAGGAACACGACGATGTACGGAACGCCGACCTGGCGAGACAGCAAGATGTGCTCGCGAGTCTGCGGCATCGGGCCGTCAGCAGCGGAACAGACCAGGATAGCGCCGTCCATCTGCGCAGCACCGGTGATCATGTTCTTGACGTAGTCGGCGTGCCCCGGGCAGTCGACGTGCGCATAATGACGCGACTCGGACTGATACTCGACGTGAGAGGTGGCGATGGTGATACCGCGCTCACGCTCTTCCGGTGCATTGTCGATGGCATCGAACTCGCTCCATTTACCACCGAAAACCTCGGCGGAAACACGAGTCAGGGCTGCTGTCAGAGTCGTTTTACCGTGGTCAACGTGACCGATGGTACCGACGTTGACGTGCGGTTTGGAACGTTCAAATTTTTCCTTAGCCACTGCTATAACCTCTTTACGTTAGCTAACGGTTAACCGTTTTGGTTGATGACGGCTTCTACGACGCTGGAGGGCGCCTCGTCGTACTTCGCGAACTCCATAGAGTAGCTCGCACGGCCCTGGGACTGAGAGCGCAGATCGGTTGCATAACCGAACATCTCACCCAGCGGCACCGTTGCACGGATGACCTTACCCATTGAGGAGTCATCCATGCCCTGCACCAGACCGCGACGACGGTTCAGGTCGCCCATGACGTCACCCATAAATTCCTCGGGGGTCACGACCTCGACCTTCATCACCGGTTCCAGCAGCACGGCCTTGGCTTTCCTGGCACCTTCTTTGACCGCCATGGAAGAAGCAATCTTGAACGCGGTCTCGTTGGAGTCCACGTCGTGGAAGGAACCATCGTACAGCGTGACTTTCACGTCAATCATCGGGTAACCCGCGATGACCCCGTTCTTCAGCTGCTCGTAAGCCCCTTTTTCGACAGCCGGGATGTATTCCTTGGGAACCACACCACCGACGATTTCATTGACGAACTTGAAGAAGATTTCGTCCTCCCCCTCGCCTTTCTCGTCATAGGTAAGCGGTTCGATGCGCAGGTGCACATGACCATACTGGCCGCGACCACCGGACTGACGAACGAACTTACCTTCCTGCTCGATGCTACCGCGAATGGTTTCACGGTAAGCAACCTGCGGCTTACCAATGTTCGCTTCAACCTTGAATTCACGACGCATGCGATCGACGAGAATGTCCAGGTGCAGCTCACCCATACCGGAGATGATGGTCTGGCCGGTTTCTTCGTCGGTCTTGACCTGGAAGGAGGGGTCTTCCTGGGCGAGCTTGCCCAGTGCCACACCCATCTTTTCCTGGTCAGCCTTGGACTTCGGCTCGACGGCAACCGAGATCACCGGATCAGGGAATTCCATCCGCTCAAGGACGATCTTGTGATTGATATCACACAGCGTGTCGCCGGTGGTGACATCTTTCATGCCGATACAGGCGGCGATATCGCCGGCACGCACTTCCTTGATCTCTTCACGCGAGTTGGCATGCATCTGCACGATACGACCGACACGCTCTTTCTTGCTCTTGACCGAATTGAAGACGCCGTCACCCGAGTTAAGCACCCCGGAATAAACGCGAATAAAGGTCAGAGTACCCACGAAGGGATCCGTGGCGATCTTGAACGCCAGGGCAGCAAAGGGCGCCTCGTCGTTCGCTTCACGGGTCTCGATGGTGCCGTCCTTATCGTCCAGCTCACCTTCGATGGGCTTGACTTCGGTCGGCGACGGCATGTATTCGATCACGCCATCCAGAACGGCTTGCACGCCCTTGTTCTTGAAGGCGCTACCACAGGTCACCAGAACGACGTCATTGGCCAGAGTCCGCGCACGCAGACCGGCCTTGATTTCCTCGATGGTCAGCTCTACACCTTCGAGATACTTGTCCATCAGCTCATCAGTGCCTTCCGCAGCGGCTTCGACCATCTCCTCGCGGTACTTTTCAGCGGTTTCCTGAAGTTCGGCAGGAATATCGACCAGATCGTAGGTCATGCCCTTGTCGTCTTCATTCCAGAGAATACCCTTCATCTGGATCAGGTCGATAACGCCCTTGAAGTCTTCTTCGGTGCCCCAGTTGATCTGGATCGGCACGGCCTTGGCACCGAGACGCTCCTTGAGCTGCTCGACAACCATGAAGAAGTCAGCACCGGTACGGTCCATCTTGTTGACGAACACCATGCGCGGAACTTCATACTTGTTGGCCTGGCGCCATACCGTTTCGGTCTGCGGCTGTACGCCGGAGGAGCCACACAGCACCACCACGGCACCATCGAGTACGCGCAAGGAACGCTCGACTTCGATAGTGAAGTCAACGTGCCCTGGGGTGTCGATAATATTGATGCGGTGCTCGGGGAACTGCTTGTTCATACCCTGCCAGAAACAGGTCGTTGCCGCAGAAGTGATAGTGATACCACGCTCCTGCTCCTGCTCCATCCAGTCCATGGTGGCAGCGCCATCATGAACTTCACCAACCTTGTGGGATAGGCCGGTGTAAAACAGGACGCGCTCGGTCGTGGTGGTTTTACCCGCGTCGACGTGAGCAACGATCCCGATATTGCGATAACGGTTAAGTGGTGTCTTGCGTGCCACGGTGAAACTCCCGTTGGTTGGCGATGCGTTGTGAAGCGATGCGTTTCTGATGGACCGCCATCGCCTGACGATGGCGGCAGAAGCTGATTCTCGACATCTGCAGCTTGGAAACGCTGCATTTGGAAAATTGCTTTTAGAAACGCTGCCCTTGGAAAACGCTGCTCTTAGAAACGATAGTGAGAGAAGGCCTTGTTGGCTTCCGCCATACGATGCACGTCTTCACGCTTCTTCACCGCAGAACCTTTACCTTCGGCGGCGTCGAGCATTTCACCCGCCAGACGCTGCACCATGGTTTTTTCACCGCGACGACGCGCCGCATCCACCAGCCAACGCATGGCCAGGGCCTGACGGCGAGACGGACGAACTTCAACCGGCACCTGGTAAGTCGCACCACCAACGCGGCGCGATTTCACTTCGACCATGGGCTGAATGGTTTCCAGCGCCTTGTCAAAGATTTCCAGCGGCTCTTCTTTGCTGCGCTCGGCAACCTTGTCAAGCGCACCATAGACGATGCTTTCCGCGACTGATTTCTTGCCACTCACCATCAAGTGGTTCATGAACTTTGCCAGACGCTCACTTCCGAACTTGGGATCCGGGAGGATTTCGCGTTTGGCTACAATTCTTCTTCTAGGCATGATAAGCCCTCAATTAAGGATCCTTCAGGTAAACCCGGAACTTAGCGATAGCGCTTGTGCTATGCCGCCCGACCTTACTCTTATCAGACCGTCATGTACGTAACGACGAGTTGCCGGCATCAAGTGACGTTAACCACCTGCTGCTGGCCGTATATCATCAGGATTTCGGGCGTTTGGTACCGTACTTGGAACGGCCCTGCTTACGGCCCTGCACGCCAGAGGTATCCAAGGCGCCGCGCACGGTGTGATAGCGCACACCGGGCAAATCCTTGACTCTACCGCCGCGAATCAGAACCACGGAGTGTTCCTGAAGATTGTGCCCTTCACCACCGATGTAGGAAGACACCTCGAAACCGTTGGTCAGGCGCACACGGCAAACCTTACGCAACGCCGAGTTCGGCTTCTTGGGGGTGGTGGTGTAGACGCGGGTGCAAACGCCGCGTTTCTGCGGGCAGGCCTGAAGCGCCGGAACGTCACTCTTGGTGACAGGGCGCTTGCGCGGCTTGCGCACTAGCTGATTGATTGTTGCCATGGTGTGTAGCTGACTCCAATGGTTGCCTTGCCTTCCAGCAGATGCGGGCGTACCCACCCCACTGTTAAAGGCTGCGCATTCTAATGGCTGACGATGCTGGTCGTCAAGCGTTGCCGGCAGGTTATATGCCGGCAACCAACGACCATCAGGTCAGGGTTTTATGCTTAAAGCGCTTCGTCGTCGGAGTCCAGCGCGGTCAACTGCGCTCCCAACTCCTGCTCCACCTCGGTGGCCGAGGGACGAAGCTCCTGCTCGACGCCTTCGCGTCTGCGGCGACGTTCGGCGTGGTGAGTCAAGCCGGTACCGGCCGGGATCAAGCGTCCCACCACCACGTTTTCTTTCAGGCCACGCAAGTAATCGCGCTTGCCGGTGACTGCAGCTTCGGTCAACACCCGCGTGGTTTCCTGGAACGAAGCCGCTGAAATAAACGATTCCGTGGCCAGGCTGGCCTTGGTGATACCCAGCAGCATGCGCTGATACTTGGCCGGGAATTTGTCTTCCTTTTCCAGGCGGGCATTCTGTTCCAGCACGCGCACCAGTTCGGCTTGATCGCCGGTAATGAAGTCGGAGTCACCGGAATCGGTAATTTCGACCTTGCGCAGCATCTGACGCACAATAACTTCGATGTGCTTGTCATTAATGCCTACGCCCTGGAGGCGATAAACTTCTTGAACTTCGGCGGTGATGTACTTGGCCAGTTCCGCAACCCCCAGCAGACGCAGAATATCGTGCGGACTGTTTGGACCGTGAGAAATCACTTCGCCTTTCTCTACCGCTTCCCCTTCGAAGACCGCAATCTGACGCCACTTGGGAATCAACAGCTCGAACGGATCACCGGATTCCGGGGTAATCGTCAAGCGACGCTTACCCTTGGTTTCCTTGCCGAAACTGATCACACCGTCGATCTCGGCCAGGATGGCCGGTTCCTTGGGCTTGCGTGCTTCGAACAGATCCGCCACGCGCGGCAGACCACCGGTGATGTCCTTGTTGGCCGATGCTTCTACCGGGATACGTGCCACGACTTCACCCACACCGATGGTCGCGCCATTTTCGGTGGAGATGATGGAGCGACCCGGCAGCAGATACTGAACCGGCGTATTGGAGCCGGACACCGAGACGTATTCGCCGGCGCTGTCCTGCAGCATGATCATCGGGCGCTTGTCGCGCCCGGCCATCGGGCGTGCCGCGGACTCGATCACTTCGATGGATGACAGACCGGTCATCTCATCGACGGTCCGGTGCATGGTCACACCTTCGTCGAGATCGATATACTGCGCTCTGCCTTCGACTTCGGCAATGATTGGGTGAGTGTGCGGGTCCCACTTGGCCACGGTCTGGCCGGCTTCGATGTAGTCGCCTTCCTTCGCCGAAAGCTCGGCACCGTAGGGCAGCTTGTAATATTCCCGCTCGCGGCCGTGGTCATCGGCAACTGCCAGGGCACTCGAACGAGAGACCACCACCAGCTTGCCGTCGCCACGTTCCACGTGCTTGATATTGTGCAGACGCACCGTACCACCGTGCTTGACCTGAACGCTGTCCACTGCAGAGGAGCGCGAGGCCGCGCCGCCGATATGGAAGGTACGCATGGTCAGCTGGGTGCCCGGCTCACCGATGGACTGTGCCGCAATGACACCCACCGCTTCGCCGATATTGACCTGATGGCCACGCGCCAGATCACGCCCATAACAGGACGCGCAGACGCCGTGAGCGGTCTCACAGGTGATAGTACTACGCATGATGATCTCGTCGACACCCATGGTATCGAGTTCGGCACACCACTTTTCATCGAGCAAGGTGCCACGGGCGATCAGAACGTCCTGTGAAACCGGGTCGATGACGTCTTGAGCGACCACACGTCCCAGTACGCGCTGAGACAACGGCACGATGATGTCACCGCCTTCGATAATCGGGTGCAAGGTCAAACCCTGATCGGTACCGCAATCGACTTCGGTAATCACCAGATCCTGTGCCACATCCACCAGACGACGCGTCAGGTAACCCGAGTTGGCCGTCTTGAGGGCGGTATCCGCCAGACCTTTACGTGCCCCGTGGGTCGAGATGAAGTACTGAAGTACGTTCAAGCCTTCACGGAAGTTGGCCACGATCGGCGTTTCGATGATCGAGCCATCCGGCTTGGCCATCAAGCCGCGCATACCCGCCAGCTGACGGATCTGAGCAGCAGAGCCACGGGCGCCGGAGTCGGCCATGATAAACACGCTGTTGAACGAGTCCTGCTCGACTTCGTTGCCGTCGCGGTCGATCACGGTCTCCTTGGAAATACCCGCCATCATCGCCTTGGCCACTTTATCGTTGGCCTTGGACCAGATATCGATGACCTTGTTGTATTTCTCGCCCGCGGTCACTAGACCCGAGGAGAACTGGTCTTCGATTTCCTTGACCTCGGCTTCGGCCGCGTCGACGATTTCCGTCTTGGCATCCGGGATAACGAAGTCATTGACGCCGATAGAGGCACCCGACCAGGTCGCAAGACGGAAGCCGGTGTACATCAGTTGATCAGCGAAGATCACCGTCGGCTTGAGGCCGGCACGGCGATAGACTTCATTGATCAGCTTGGAGATGGCCTTCTTTTTCATCGGCTGATCGATCAGCGCGAAGGGCACTCCTTCAGGCAAGATGCGGAACAGCATCGCACGACCGACGGTGGTGTCGTAGATGCGACGATGGTCAGTGCGCTCACCGGTCTCTTCGTCAACGTCCACTTCTTCCAGACGGACCTTGACCCGAGCGTGCAGCGAAACGTTCTGAGTGCCGAAAGCGCGCTCCACCTCGTTGAGGTTCGAGAACGCCATGCCCTCGCCCTTGGCGTTGATCTTTTCGCGGGTCATGTAATACAGACCCAAGACCACGTCCTGGGACGGCACGATGATCGGCTCGCCATTGGCTGGTGACAGGACGTTGTTGGTCGCCATCATCAGCGCCCGCGCTTCGAGCTGGGCTTCCAGGGTCAGCGGTACGTGGACCGCCATCTGGTCACCGTCGAAGTCGGCGTTGTAGGCGGCACACACCAGCGGGTGCAGCTGGATCGCCTTGCCTTCGATCAAAAGCGGCTCGAACGCCTGGATACCCAGACGGTGAAGTGTCGGGGCGCGGTTGAGCAGCACCGGATGCTCGCGGATGACATCGGCAAGGATATCCCACACTTCCGGCAGCTCGCGCTCGACCATCTTCTTGGCGGCCTTGATCGTTGAGGCGTACCCCAACGACTGCAGCTTGGAATAGATGAACGGCTTGAACAGCTCCAGCGCCATTTTCTTGGGCAAACCACACTGGTGCAGACGCAGGGTCGGACCCACGGTGATGACCGAACGGCCGGAGTAATCGACACGCTTACCCAGCAGGTTCTGACGGAAGCGCCCCTGCTTACCCTTGATCATGTCGGCGAGCGATTTCAGCGGGCGCTTGTTGGAACCGGTAATCGCACGACCGCGACGGCCGTTATCCAGCAGCGCATCGACCGCTTCCTGGAGCATGCGCTTCTCGTTGCGCACGATGATATCCGGCGCATTGAGATCGAGCAGACGCTTCAGGCGGTTGTTACGGTTGATCACACGACGGTAAAGGTCGTTGAGATCCGAGGTCGCGAAGCGCCCGCCGTCCAGCGGCACCAAGGGACGAAGATCCGGTGGCAACACCGGCAGCACTTCCATGACCATCCACGCCGGGGCATTGCCGGAGTGGTAGAAGGCTTCCAGGAGCTTCAGGCGCTTGGAGAGCTTCTTGATCTTGGTTTCGGAATTGGTCTGCGGAATTTCTTCGCGCAAGTGATTGATCTCTTCTTCGAGATCGATGTCCTTGAGCAATTCCTGCACCGCTTCGGCACCCATGCGGGCATCGAAGTCGTCACCAAATTCTTCCAGCGCTTCGAAGTACTGCTCGTCGTTGAGCAATTGACCACGCTCAAGCGTGGTCATGCCCGGGTCGATGACCACGAAACTTTCGAAATACAGCACACGCTCGATGTCGCGCAGGGTCATGTCGAGGAACATGCCGATACGTGACGGCAGCGACTTCAGAAACCAGATGTGCGCGACTGGCGAGGCCAGTTCGATGTGCCCCATGCGCTCGCGGCGCACGGCGGCCTTGGTCACTTCAACGCCACACTTTTCGCAGATGATGCCACGATGCTTCATGCGCTTGTATTTGCCGCACAGGCATTCGTAGTCCTTCACCGGGCCGAAGATCTTGGCGCAGAACAAGCCGTCCCGCTCCGGCTTGAAGGTGCGGTAGTTGATGGTCTCAGGCTTCTTCACCTCGCCGAAGGACCAGGAGCGAATCATGTCCGGAGACGCCAGGGTAATCTTGATCGCGTCAAACTCTTCGGACTGAGACTGCGATTTGAGGACTTTCACCAAATCTTTCATTCGGAGGCTCCTAGCTCTCTAACTCGATATCGATGCCCAGCGAGCGGATTTCCTTCACGAGTACGTTGAAGGATTCCGGCATGCCTGCCTGCATGGTGTGATCGCCATCCACGATGTTCTTGTACATCTTGGTGCGCCCTTCCACGTCATCAGACTTGACCGTGAGCATTTCTTGAAGCGTATAGGCCGCGCCGTAAGCTTCCAGTGCCCAGACCTCCATCTCACCGAAGCGCTGACCACCAAACTGCGCCTTACCCCCCAGCGGCTGCTGGGTTACCAGCGAGTAAGAGCCGGTGGAACGGGCGTGCATCTTGTCATCGACCAGGTGGTTGAGCTTGAGCATGTACATGTAGCCCACTGTCACCGGACGGTCAAAGAGATCCCCGCTACGCCCGTCGTAAAGCGCCATTTGCCCGGACTCCGGCAGATCGGCAAGCTTCAACAGGTGCTTGATCTCGTGTTCCTTGGCGCCGTCGAATACCGGCGTGGCCATGGGAACACCACCTTTCAAATTCTTGGCCAAGGCGATGATTTCGTCGTCGGTCAACGAATCCAGATCTTCGATCCGCGTGCCCGGCGTATTGTAGATCTGCCCCAGGAAATTGCGAATTTCGGCAACCTGCTGACCACGAGCATCGCGCAACATGGCGTCGATTTTCATGCCCAACCCACGTGCAGCCATGCCCAAGTGGGTTTCCAGAATCTGACCCACGTTCATGCGTGACGGTACACCCAAGGGGTTGAGAACCACGTCGACCGGTTCACCGTTATCGTCGAACGGCATGTCTTCGATCGGCATGATGGCCGAGATGACACCCTTGTTACCGTGACGGCCGGCCATCTTGTCGCCCGGCTGAATACGACGCTTGACCGCCATGTAGACCTTGACGATCTTGAGCACGCCCGGCGCCAGATCATCGCCTTGGGTCAGCTTGCGCTTCTTGTCTTCGAAACGCTCGTCCATTTCCTTGCGACGATTTTCCAGCTGTTCATCGGCCTGGGCCAGCAGCTCATTGAACGTTTCGTCCTGCATGCGCAACTTGAACCACTGTTGACGCGGCAGTTCATCCAGATATTCATCGGTAAGCACGTCGCCTTTGCCAAGCGCAGGACCACCGTTGACTACCTGACCTTCCAGGGTACGTTTGAGACGCTCGAACGTGGCATCTTCGGCAATACGGTAAGTTTCCTGGAGATCCTTGCGTACTTCATCGAGCTGCATGCGCTCGATGGTAAGTGCACGGGCATCTTTTTCCACCCCATCACGAGTGAAGACCTGAACATCGATGATGGTGCCCTTGATGCCGGTCGGGGCACGCAGTGAGGTGTCTTTCACATCACTGGCCTTCTCACCGAAGATGGCACGCAGTAACTTTTCTTCCGGCGTCAGCTGGGTTTCACCCTTGGGCGTCACCTTACCCACCAGAATATCCCCGGGGCCGACTTCAGCACCGATATACACCACGCCCGCTTCATCCAGCTTGGAAAGCGCCGACTCGCCCACGTTGGGAATATCGGCGGTGATTTCTTCCGAGCCCAACTTGGTGTCACGCGACACGCAGGTCAGCTCCTGGATGTGGATGGTGGTGAAACGGTCTTCCTGGACCACCCGCTCGGAAAGCAGGATGGAATCCTCGAAGTTGTAGCCGTTCCAGGGCATGAAGGCCATGCGCATGTTCTGACCCAAGGCCAGATCGCCCATATCGATAGACGGACCATCGGCCAGGATATCGTCACGTGCCACTACATCACCGGGGCGCACGATAGGGCGCTGGTTCATGCAGGTATTCTGGTTGGAACGGGTGTACTTGGTCAGGTTGTAGATATCCACCCCGGCTTCACCGCCGATGATTTCATCTTCGTTGACCCGTACCACAACCCGGCGAGCATCCACCGAGTCGATCACCCCGCCACGCTGTGCCACGGCGCAGACGCCGGAGTCGCGGGCGACGAAACGCTCCATACCGGTACCCACCAATGGCTTCTCGGCACGCAGGGTCGGTACCGCCTGACGCTGCATATTGGAACCCATCAAGGCGCGGTTGGCGTCATCGTGCTCGAGGAACGGAATCAGGGCCGCAGCCACGGAGACCACCTGGCGCGGTGACACATCCATCAGCGTGACCTGTTCGGGACGCATGAAGGTGGTTTCACCCTTATGACGCACCTGCACCAGATCATCGCTGAGCTTGCCGGATTCATCCACGGCAGCCGATGCCTGCGCGATAACGTAATCACCTTCCTCGATTGCCGAGAGATGGACGATCTCATCGTTCAGCTGGCGGTCTATCACCTTGCGGTACGGTGTCTCGAGGAAGCCGTAGCTGTTGGTGTGACTGTAGGTGGCCAGAGAGTTGATCAGACCGATGTTCGGCCCTTCCGGCGTTTCGATCGGGCACAGACGACCGTAGTGCGTGGCGTGAACGTCACGTACTTCGAAGCCGGCACGCTCACGGGTCAAACCGCCCGGGCCGAGCGCCGAGACACGCCGCTTGTGCGTCACCTCGGAAAGCGGATTGTTCTGGTCCATAAACTGCGAGAGCTGGCTGGAACCGAAGAACTCCTTGACCGCTGCCGCCACCGGCTTGGCATTGATCAGATCCTGCGGCATCAGGCCTTCGCTCTCGGCCATCGAGAGGCGTTCCTTGACTGCGCGCTCGACACGCACCAGGCCTACGCGGAACTGGTTTTCGGCCATTTCGCCGACGCAGCGAATACGACGGTTGCCCAGATGGTCGATATCGTCGACATTGCCGAAGCCGTTACGGATGCTGATCAATTCCTTGAGCACATCCAGAATATCGCGACGGTCGAGCACACCGGAACCAGTATCAGTATCGCGGCGCAGGCGACGATTGAACTTCATGCGACCGACGCCCGACAGATCGTAACGGTCTTCAGTAAAGAACAGGTTGTGGAACAGCGTTTCGGCAGCTTCCTTGGTAGGCGGCTCGCCGGGACGCATCATGCGATAGATTTCCACCAGCGCTTCAAGCTGCGAGTTGGTGGTGTCCAATTTGAGGGTATCGGAGATGAACGAACCACAATCCAGATCGTTGGTGTACAACGTTTCCAGTTGGGTAATCTTCGCCTGACCCAGACGCTCCAGCAGCTCCGGGGTGATTTCGGTATTACACGGACAGATCAGCTCACCGGTATTGGGGTCTACCTGATCTTTGGCCAACGTTTTGCCGAACAGGTACTCCATCGGCACGTTCAGGCGCTCAAGACCGGTTTTTTCCAACTGGCGGATATGCTTCTGGGTGATACGCCGGCCCTCTTCGACAATCACGTTGCCATCGGCATCCTGAATATCGAAGGTGGCGGTTTCACCGCGCAGGCGCGAGGGCACCAGCTCTACAGAGAAACCGGATTTTTCCACATGGAAGATGCTGGTTTCAAAGAACTCTCCGAGAATTTCCTCGGCGCTCATTCCCAAAGCACGCATCAATACGCTCGCCGGCAACTTGCGGCGGCGATCGATACGCACGAAAACGTTGTCTTTGGGATCGAATTCGAAGTCCAGCCAGGAGCCACGGTAAGGAATCACTCGAGCGGAGTACAAAAGCTTGCCCGAGGAGTGGCTCTTGCCCTTGTCGTGATCAAAGAACACACCGGGCGAGCGGTGCAACTGGGAAACGATGACACGCTCGGTACCATTGATTACAAAGGTACCGTTCTCGGTCATCAGGGGCATTTCCCCCATGTAGACTTCCTGCTCCTTGATATCCTTGATCGCCTTGTTGGAAGAATCGCGATCATAGATGATCAAGCGAACCTTCACGCGCAGCGGTGCCGAATAAGTCACGCCACGTAACTGGCATTCCTTGACATCGAATGCTGGCGTACCAAAGCGATAGCTGACATATTCCAGCCCTGCGCTGCCGGAGAAGCTCTCGATCGGGAACACGGATTTGAACGCCGCGTGCAGGCCAATTTCATGGCGCTCGTCGGGCGAACGATCCTGCTGGAGAAAGTCGTAATAGGAATCAAGCTGGATCGCCAGCAAGTAAGGCACATCCATCACTTGGGGCAGTTTGCCGAAATCCTTGCGGATGCGTTTTTTCTCAGTATATGAGTAAGCCATCTGTATTCCCCAGCTTGTTCACCATGGGTGACCGATGCGTAGTCATCGCTGCCCGGCGGGCTTCGTCAGGCACTGACGGCAAACTCCCTGTGGGGCAGCTCGCCGTCGTAATTCTTGAACGATATATCTTTAACAACAGAAAAAGGCCGACAGCGGGATTTCCCGCCGCCAGCCGTGGAAGCTTACGCAGCGCGTGAAGCCGTGAGCACAAAAATTACTTGAGCTCGACGGTCGCGCCGGCGTCTTCCAGTTTCTTCTTGGCTTCTTCAGCATCATCCTTGGACATGGCTTCCTTGATGGTAGCCGGTGCGCCGTCAACGGCACCCTTGGCTTCCTTCAGGCCCAGACCAGTGATTTCGCGAACAGCCTTGATCACGTTGACTTTCTTGTCGCCGGTAGCGGTAAGCACCAGGTCGAATTCAGTCTGCTCTTCTTCAACAGCAGCTTCACCACCCGGACCTGCAACCACGGCCGCAGCGGCAGAAACGCCGAACTTCTCTTCCATTGCCTCGATCAGCTCGACAACTTCCATTACGGACATGTCAGCAACAGCGGTAATGATATCGTCTTTGGTCAGTGCCATTTTCATTTCCTAAACTTTGCGGGAGTTTCGACAACGCGAAAACTCAAGGATTCAATGTTCGGCTCGGGCAGTCCAACGACTGCCCACGCAGGTACCGATTTAAGCGGCTGCTTCCTGCTTCTGGTCGCGCAAGGCGGCCAGGGTCCGAACCAGCTTGCCGGCGGAGGCTTCTTTCATTACCGACATCAGCTGAGCGATAGCTTCATCGTACGTCGGCAGTGTTGCCAGGCGGTCAATGTCGCTTGCCGGGATCAGCTCGCCTTCGTAGGCCAGCGCCTTGACTTCGAAGCTTTTCTCATCCTTGGAGAATTCCTTGAACAAACGAGCGGCAGCGCCCGGATGATCAGTGGAAAACGCCAACAGAGTCGGGCCCACGAAGCTGTCGTTCAGGCATTCCCACTGGGTGCCTGACAGGGCGCGGCGTGCCAGGGTGTTGCGCACAACACGGATCTGGACGCCATTCTCACGGGCCTGCTTGCGCAGGTCGGTCATCTTGCCGACCGTAACACCACGAGAATCGGCAACTACGACGGAGAGAGCGCCCTTGGCCGCTTCACTGACCTCGGCAACAATTGCTTTCTTGCCTTCAAGTGCTAGTGGCACAATGATCACTCCTTCGTGCCGGAACCTCGGTAGGAAGGCTCCGGTGGTTACCATCTCTTCCCGCCCTTGATGTGTCGCCTTGCTGTACACACATTGACGGAAAGCCTTGGGGATGGTGCCCACCAGCCTTGGCTAACTGGAGGCGACACCATCTGCGCAGGCGCCTGGGGCGATTAAGCCGCTCGTTCAAGACGAAGAGCGGCACCTGCGGTCTTTGACGGTGCCCCGAACGAATGGCACGGGGACCGCAAAGTTATTGCCTGTTACTCGACCCAGCCTGATTTACACCAGGGCGGAATGGTCAAGAGTCAAACCCGGGCCCATGGTAGAGGACAGGGTTACTTTCTGGAGATAAATGCCTTTGGACGTGCTCGGCTTGAGACGCTTCAGGTCGGCAACCAGCGCTTCCAGATTGCCCTGAATGGCGGCGGCGTCAAAGTCGACCTTGCCCAATATAGTGTGAATGATGCCGTTCTTGTCGGTACGGAAACGCACCTGACCCGCTTTGGCATTCTTCACCGCGGTGGCGACATCCGGGGTCACGGTGCCGACCTTGGGGTTCGGCATCAGACCGCGCGGGCCGAGAATCTGGCCCAGCTGGCCGACCACACGCATGGCGTCCGGCGAGGCGATAACCACGTCGAAGTCCATCACGCCTTTCTTGACTTGGTCAGCCAGGTCTTCCATGCCCACGATGTCGGCACCGGCTTCTTTCGCGGCGTCGGCATTGGCACCCTGAGTAAAGACGGCAACGCGCACGTCCTTGCCAGTACCATTGGGCATGACGGTGGCGCCACGCACGACCTGATCGGATTTGCGCGGATCAACACCCAGGTTGATCGCGACATCCAGAGATTCATTGAACTTGACAGTGGACAAAGCACTGAGCAAAGCCACAGCTTCTTCCATCGAATAGGCCTTGTTAGTATCGACCTTTTCCTTGATCAGCTGGGCGCGCTTGGATAATTTAGCCATGATCAGAGACCCTCCACGTTAAGGCCCATACTGCGGGCACTACCGGCAATGGTACGCACTGCGGCGTCGAGGCTGCCAGCCGTCATGTCCGGCTCCTTGGTCTTGGCGATCTCTTCGAGCTGCTCGCGAGTCACGGTGCCGACCTTCTTCTTGTTGGGCTCACCGGAACCGGACTTGATGCCAGCGGCTTTTTTCAGCAGCACGGCAGCAGGCGGGGTCTTGGTGACAAACGTGAAGCTACGGTCGGAATACACGGTAATCACGACAGGCGTCGGCAAGCCCGGCTCAATTTCTTGAGTCGCGGCATTGAATGCCTTACAGAATTCCATGATGTTGACGCCGTGCTGACCCAGGGCAGGGCCTACGGGCGGACTCGGATTGGCTTTACCTGCTGCAACTTGCAGCTTGATATAAGCCTTTACTTTCTTGGCCATCGTTATGCTCCAGTTGGGTTCAAGCGCCTTGCGGCTCCCCGGTAACATTGGGCCGGCATCGGTTGCCGACCCATTATGAATTCAGTGCTACTTAACAGACTATTTTTACGAACTATTTCGACTGTTTTTTACGGGCTATTCTTTTTCCACCTGGGCGAACTCGAGCTCGACAGGCGTTGAGCGACCGAATATCAGCACGCTGACATGTAGACGACTCTTCTCGTAGTTGACTTCTTCCACCACGCCGTTGAAATCTGCGAACGGCCCATCGGTGACACGCACCGACTGGCCCGGCTCGAACATGGTCTTCGGACGCGGCTTGTCGACGCCTTCCTTGACACGATGCAAGATAGCGTCAGCTTCTTTTTGCGTGATAGGTGCCGGTTTTTCCTTGGTACCGCCGATAAACCCCATGACACGCGGTGTTTCGTTGACCAGGTGCCAGGTCTCATCGTCCATTTCCATCTCGATCAGGACATAGCCGGGATAGAATTTACGCTCACTCTTGCGGCGTTTGCCGTCACGCATTTCAACGACTTCTTCGGTCGGCACCAGGATCTCGCCAAAGCGGTCTTCCATGGCGTACATCTTCACGCGCTCGATCAGTGAGCGCATGACGTGCTTTTCAAAACCGGAATAAGCGTGAATGACGTACCAACGCTTGGACATGAAAACTCCTAACCAATGACGCCGGACATTGCCCAGCCAAGAAGGGTATCGATCAACCACAGCATCAAACCGACCACCAATACGGCGACCAATACAATAACAGTGGTCTGCACGGTTTCCGCCCGGGTCGGCCAGATAACACGCTGAATCTCTTTCTTGGCGCTTACCGCCAGTTCGACAAGGTCACGCCCTTTGGTCGTGGTAAGCGCAATTAGCCCAGCGCCCGCACACAGCGCGACGACACCCAATACTCGGTAGAGCAGGGCGATATCGGCAAAGTACGTATTACCTACGACGGCTACCACAAGAAGAGTCGCAACTACCGCCCACTTGAGCCCGTCGTGGCGCGGTTGCTGCACCTCGGCGTTATGTTTCATGAAAACGAGACTCCTCAGGGTACGGCAATCGAATAAGGAATTCTTTGAAGATCTAAGTCTTGAAGCTCTACCAATCTGGGGAAGATTGGCAGGCCAGGAGGGAATCGAACCCCCAACCTGCGGTTTTGGAGACCGCTGCTCTGCCAATTGAGCTACTGGCCTGTATTTTTACCGCTAGCATTTACTGCGCTTGCTATCTTTGCGAAAGCCTACGCAATAGCGGGCGCCATTATAGCGAGCAAAAAACCGCCTGGCAACCCTTTCCTTGCTGCTTTCTCATGATTACGACCAGATTGCCAGCCGACACATTCTTAGAAAGCAGTAAAGACAAAAAAGGCGAGCTTCGCTCGCCTTTTGCAATATGGAGCTCATGGACGGATTTGAACCGTCGACCTCACCCTTACCAAGGGTGTGCTCTACCCCTGAGCTACATGAGCACAACTATCTAACTGGAGCGGGCAGCGGGAATCGAACCCGCACCATCAGCTTGGAAGGCTGAGGTTCTACCGTTGAACTATGCCCGCACAACTGCATCTGCAAGCCATGACTCTTAAGCTTCGTACACTGCCATGCCTTACGCAAACCTTTTAGCTGACGGCGGCCCAGTAGGCAATGCCCGCTTACCGGCTTGTTTCGAGACACTGACGCAAATCAGTGCCTTTCAATTTGGTGGAGGGAGAAGGATTCGAACCTTCGAAGCTTTCGCGGCAGATTTACAGTCTGCTCCCTTTGGCCACTCGGGAATCCCTCCAACTGTGGCGGCATATTATGCCAGCTCCGAAGTTTTTGTCAAGCAATACCTGCTTTTACTTGATTTTATTCGACAATTCCGCCCTAAATTGAAAATGGACGACTTTGCCGAGCACCTCGGAACGCGCTGCATTCTTTCAAAGCAGCATTGAAAATGCAAGGCCTGCGTGAATCTTTTCCAACGACACTGGCTCAGCCACTTTGGGAGCACCAGCCATTTTCCCCGCCCGCTCCGCCAAGGTCAGCGGAAAACAGGCTTCAAGCCCACCATAAACCATATCCGGCCAGACGGCATGAGGCACCTGCACCCCGCGCGAAATAACGCGCGCATCCCCACCTGTAAGCAACATGGGAAGCGCAACCCCATGCTGGTCGCACACTTCGCAATAGATTCGGTTGATAGCACTCACTGCCGCCATGTAGATACCGTGATTCACCGCCTCGACGGTGCGACGCCCAGGTTCAAGTAATTCTTCGGCTTCACTGTCGGGATCGATTGCAACGTTGCGCGTACCCAATTTCAGGCTTTCCTTCATCAGGCGCAGTCCCGGCAGAATGTACCCGCCCAGGTGCATACCTCCGGGCAGCACGAAGTCAACGGTAATCGCACTACCGCAGTCTACCGCGCAGCAACCTCCCGCTAACTGATAACCCGCCAATGCGCCCATCCACCGGTCGACACCCAGCCTGCCCGGCTCTTCATAGCCATTTATCACCCCTAACGCTTCTGCGGTGGATCGCGCCACATGCACGGCACCCACCCGATGGCGCAACAGCTTGACCGTATCATCAAGCACGGCGGCGCGTGCTACGCTTGAGATACGTACTGCCTCGACTACATCCAAGTCGGGGATGTCTGACCCCGGGCGCCACTCTTCACGGGTCCACACTGCCCCTCGAGAGCGTATCTCACTGCTGTCAGCATCTTTGAGGCGCCATTTCGACAAGGTATTTCCGATATCCAGATCAAGAATCATAATGCGCCACGCACGCTGATTTCACCGCCCGCCAGGCGCTTCTTCCGACCCCCTTCGTTGACCCAGAGGTTGCCACTCTCATCCACATCACCGGCCACCGCCTCGGTGACCCGGGTGCCTTGAATCACTTTTACCGGCACGTCGACATAGGCGTGACGCTGATTCCATGCTTGTTGCCAACCAGCAAAGCCCGACGTTTCAAACGCCGCCAGCAGCCCCAATAATGCCGCCAGCACCTCGGCCGCCAGCTGGTTGCGCGAAAGCATCGGCAGATAATCATGCAGGGCCGCCACAGGCTGCTCGATATTCACACGTAGCGATTCGGGCAATGAAAGATTCATGCCCATTCCCACCACCACGTCGCAGGGACCTGCTGCATCCCCGACCACCTCGATCAAGATACCCGCCAGTTTGGCCAAGCACCCTTCGGCGTCGGGCAAGAGCACATCATTGGGCCACTTCAATCTCGGGAAAACTCCATGGCTTTCCAGTACCTGGGCAACGACCACACCCACCGCCAGGCTCAAGCCTTCAAGCGCCGCCACACCGCCTTCAAAGCGCCACCCCAGGGAAAGCATCAGGCTTTGCCCCCAGGGAGTCGTCCAGGCTCGACCGCGCCGGCCACGTCCAGCGGTTTGCCATTCAACCAGGCAGACTTCGCCATGACCTGCGCCTTGGGTAAAGCGCTGGCGAATGTATTCGTTGCTTGACGGCAGCTGGTCTTCCACGAACAGGCGTACCAGATGACGACGTGCCCCGGATGGCAGGCGTGACACGATATCGGCGCCATCCAACGGTTCAAGCCGCTGCGCCAATGAGTAGCCCCGACCCTTGACGGCCTGTAACTCGACACCCAGCCCCTCGAGTTTTTTCAACTGCTTCCATACCGCGGCGCGGGAAATGCCGAGTGCCTCACCCAGCTGCTCGCCGGAATGGACCTTGCCATCACTCAACAAGCGCATCAGGTTACCGATGGTCATGCTCTTGCCCCAGCTGGGAAAAATGCCATTCTAGCGGATGCGGCTCTACACCGAAAACATTCCCCACCTAATGGACGAAAAGTAACCAATGGGCACTGCCAGCAATGGCCTGAGATCAGGAATCCTGCGGCGAGTAATATCAGCCACGGCCAGGTCATGATAGAATGCCTGCTGGACGCAAGCCCCGAGCCAAGGCGGTCGGCATCTGCCCAACCTTGCGCCCCGCATTTTCCGACCCGTGGACGAACGGGTGTTCACAAGAGTTATCTCCCAGCATGCAAAATCAGCAAAATCCTAGCGCGGTCAACAACCTGCGCAATGTCGCCATTATTGCTCACGTTGACCACGGCAAGACCACTCTGGTCGATAAACTCCTGAGCCAATCCGGTACGCTTGACCGCAAAGCCGAAGGCCAGGAACGCGTCATGGACTCCAGTGACCAGGAGAAAGAGCGCGGCATTACTATTCTGGCCAAGAATACTGCCATTCAATGGCAGGACCAATCCGGCCAGGATTACCATATCAATATCGTCGACACGCCGGGACACGCCGATTTCGGTGGTGAAGTCGAGCGCGTGATGTCGATGGTGGACTCCGTGCTGCTATTGGTCGATGCAGTCGATGGCCCCATGCCGCAGACTCGCTTTGTGACTCAGAAGGCCTTCGCCCAAGGGCTTAAGCCAATCGTGGTGGTCAACAAGATCGACCGCCCTGGCGCACGGCCTGACTGGGTCATCGACCAGATTTTCGACCTGTTCGATAACCTCGGCGCTACCGATGAGCAGCTCGACTTTCCGATTATCTATTGCTCGGCGCTGAATGGCGTTGCCGGCATGGACCCGGAAGACCTGGCCGACGACATGACGCCAATGCTTCAGTCCATTGTCGACATCGTCGAGCCGCCCAAGGTTGAGCTCGACGGCCCCTTCCAGATGCAGATCTCGGCGCTGGACTACAACAGCTATGTCGGCGTTATCGGTCTGGGCCGCATCAAGCGCGGTGCAGTCAAGCCCAACCAGCAGATCAGCGTGATCGGTGTGGATGGCAAGGTGCGCAAGGGCAAGATCGGCCAGGTGATGACTCACATGGGCCTGGAGCGCGTGCAAACCAACGAGGCCACCGCCGGCGATATCGTCTGCGTAACCGGCATCGATGACCTCTCCATCTCCGATACGCTGTGCGACCCATCCAAGGTCGAGGCATTGCCACCACTGTCAGTGGATGAACCCACCGTCTCCATGTCCTTCCAGGTCAATGATTCTCCGTTCGCGGGCAAGGACGGCAAATTCGTCACCAGCCGCAACATCAAGGATCGTCTCGACCAGGAGCTGATCCACAATGTGGCGCTGCGTGTCGAGCAAGGCGAAACGCCGGAGAAATTCAAGGTATCCGGCCGTGGTGAGCTGCACCTCTCGGTGTTGATCGAAACCATGCGTCGTGAAGGCTTCGAGCTTGCCGTGGGCCGTCCTGAAGTGATCATCAGAGAAATCGGCGGCGAGAAGCAGGAGCCGTACGAAGAGGTGATCATCGATTGCGAAGAGCAGCACCAGGGCGCGATCATGGAAGAGTTGGGCTATCGCAAGGGTGAGATGACCAACATGCACCCGGACGGCAAGGGTCGTGTGCGCCTGGACTTCATCATCCCGGCACGCGGTTTGATCGGCTTTCGTGGCCAGTTCCTGACCTTGACCTCCGGTACCGGCATCCTCACCAGTCGCTTCGACCACTACGGCGAGCTCAAGCCCGATGCCTCCATCGAGCGTCGCAATGGTGTGCTGGTGTCGATGGTCGACGGCAAGGCACTGGCCTATGCACTGTTTGCACTTCAGGAACGCGGCAAGCTGATTATCGATCACGCCACCGAAGTTTATGAAGGCATGCTGATCGGCATCAGCAACCGTGCCAATGACATGATGGTCAATCCGACCAAGGGCAAGAAACTCGACAACATGCGCTCCACGGGTAACGACGAGAACATCGTCCTGACCCCGCCGGTGAAGTTCAGCCTGGAACAAGCCATCGAGTTTCTTGACTCCGATGAGCTGGTTGAGGTGACACCGCACCACATCCGGCTGCGCAAGAAGCTACTCAAGGAAAACGAGCGCAAGCGTTCCAGCAAGAAATAAGCGCTGCGCTTCCTCAGTGTACCTATCGGGCCCGCCATGTGCGGGCCCGATTCGTATGCGCTCATCCTGGCCAGCCAGCCTCAAGCCACATTAATAAGCCCCATCAGCCAACGCAGCCTTAACGCTAGGCAGCTGGAAAACCAACGGCTTGTGACGCACAGTGTCGACATCGTTTCAGCTAACCTGCCAAGTATGTTTGCATGCCTCTCTTTTTCAAGCCATCGATACGGATTCTGACTCATGAGTGGTCACAACGTCTGGACACATAAAGGCACCTTCCTGCTGGCTGCGGTCGGCTCGGCGGTAGGCCTGGGTAACCTTTGGCGATTTCCTTACCTCACCGGTGAAAATGGCGGTGGCGCCTTTATTCTGGTGTATGCAGTGACTATCTTCGCTGTGGGCATTCCCATTTTGATCGCTGAAATCATGCTTGGGCGGGCCAGTCGGCAAAGCCCTATCATGGGCATGCGCCACCTGACCAAGACTCACAATACCTCGAGAGCTTGGGAAACGATTGGCTGGCTGGGTGCCGCCTCGGCATTTCTGATCTTGAGTTTCTACTCGGTAATCGCCGGCTGGGCAATCCATTACACCTGGCTGATGTTGACCGGCTCGCTGGTCGGCGCCGATGCCGCGACCATCGCTGCCGGTTTCGACGCCTTGCTCGCCTCACCGGGCCTTTTGACGCTTTATCACACCTTGTTCATTATTGCCTCCGGCCTGATCGTGGGCATGGGCATTCACAAGGGTATCGAGTCGGGCCTGCGCATCATCATGCCAGCCCTGTTCGCCATCTTGCTGCTGGTGCTGGCGTATAGCGTGATGCACGGCGATATCGCCGCGGCGGCAAGCTTCCTGTTTACCTTCAACCTTGCGGAATTGAGTCTGGAAGGCTGGTTGCAGGCCGTGGGGCAATCGTTTTTCACCCTGAGCCTGGGGATGGGTGCCATCATGGCGTATGGCGCTTACATGTCCAGCACCGCCTCTCTCACGCGCACCGCGATTGCCGTGGCCATTGTGGATACCGCCGTGGCCATGGTCGCCGGGCTTGCCATCTTCTCTCTGGTGTTCGGCGCAGGGCTGGAAACCGGCCAAGGACCCGGACTGATGTTCGTGACGCTACCGCTGGCCTTTGCCGAAATGCCTTTGGGCGGATTGGTGGGAGGGGTGTTCTTCATTCTGGTGCTGGGGGCGGCGATCAGCTCTTCGATATCGCTGATCGAACCGGTAGCAGCCTTTCTGGTAGAGCGTTTCGACATGACGCGCCCTCAGGCGGTCACCCTGATGGTGATGGCCAGCTGGGCACTGGGGCTGCTCACCGTGGTCAGCTTTAATATCTATGCTGAAGGCACTATCTTCCATACCCTGTTCGGGCGCAGCGCCTTTGACTTCATCGAGCTGCTGACCAATATCTTCATGCCTCTGGGCGGGATATTGATTGCAATGTTTGCCGGCTGGGCGCTGACCCACTCCGAGGTGATGAAGGAAATGCGCACCAACGAAACCTGGTTCAGCATCTGGCGCTTTCTGGTGCGCTTCATTGCTCCAGCAGCGGTAGCGTTTGTCTTTCTGCGCACGATCCCGCAGGTCGACGGCTACCTGATTCCCGCTATAGGGGCGGTACTGCTTGTGGGTGCCTTTGCCGTCGGGCGCACCTTTCTGATGGAAAATAGTCAGGAAAAATAACACTAACGCCTGTGGCAGCCTGCCAAGGCCTGACAGGAATTGCTCATGACAGCCATCATTGACGTCCGCCACCTCAACAAGGCATTCGGTGGTATGCAGGTCATCAACGACTGCTCGATCCATGTGGAAGAAGGCTCCATCACCGGCATGATCGGACCCAACGGGGCCGGTAAGTCAACCCTGTTCAACCTTATTGCCGGTGCCTTGGCGCCGGACAGTGGCCAAGTGCTGTTCAACGGCGAAGATATCACCAGGCTCAGCCCCGACCAGCGCTTTCACAAGGGACTGCTGCGTACCTTTCAGATCGCTCATGAGTTCAGTCATATGAGCGCCCTGGAAAACTTGATGATGGTGCCCCCTCACCAGGCCGGTGAAAGCTTGTTCAATGCCTGGTTCAAGCCTGCCCGGGTGCGCGAGGAAGAAACTGAAGTGCGCCGCCGGGCGCTCGAGGTGATCGACTTCGTCGGCTTGCACCCTGTGCGCAACGAGCTTGCGGGCAACCTTTCCGGCGGTCAGAAAAAGCTTCTCGAACTGGGGCGCACTATGATGACCGACGCCAAGGTGGTGCTGTTGGATGAAATCGCCGCCGGGGTCAACCGCACCCTCCTGGGTGATTTGGTCGGCAATATCGAGCGCCTCAATCGAGAAATGGGGTATACCTTCCTTGTCATTGAACACGACATGGATATGATCGCCCGATTATGCGATCCGGTGATCGTCCTGGCACAGGGCAGCGTCATGGTGGAAGGCAGTATCGAGGAAATACAGAACAACCCGGCCGTGATAGAAGCCTACTTCGGCGCAGGAGTCGCTTGACGACTCATACTTAAAAACAAGTTCAAGCTCATTGCCTGGGAACCAGCATGCCATTACTCGAAGCACGCGACGTGCACGGCGGCTATGGCGGCATGAACATCCTCAACGGGATCAACATGACGCTTGAAGCCGATGAAGTCGGGGTCATCGTCGGCCCCAACGGGGCCGGGAAATCGACCATGCTCAAGGCGATTTTCGGCCTGCTCCTCGTCAATCAAGGCGAAATATTGTTACGCGGCGAGCCGATCCATAACCTGCCGCCCAATAAGCTGGTGCAGAAAGGCATGGGCTTTGTGCCTCAGGAAAACAACATCTTTCCCAGCATGACGGTTAAGGAAAACCTGGAAATGGGCGCTTTCCTCAAACCCGATAGCGTCAAGCCTATGCTCAAGCAGGTCTACGAGGCGTTCCCGCCTCTTTATGACAAGCGCCACCAGCGCGCCGGTGAGCTTTCCGGTGGTCAGCGCCAGATGGTGGCCATGGGGCGTGCCTTGATGGCCGAGCCTAGCGTGCTGTTGCTGGATGAACCCACCGCTGGGTTGTCACCCCTTTACATGAACGAGATCTTCGCCCGCATCAAAGAAATCAACGCCATCGGGGTGGGCATTCTGATGGTGGAACAGAACGCCAAGCAGGCGCTGGCCATCGCCGACAAGGGCTTCGTGCTGGCGGCGGGCCAGAATCGTTTCACTGACACCGGCGCCGCCCTGCTTGCCGACCCCGATGTCGCCAAAAGCTTTCTCGGTGGCTAGAGCTCGTATCTGGAGAATCTCGTCTTGAATGAATTCATGTTTTTCATCAATAACGTCTTGATTGCCGGCAGTGTGTCCGGGTCGATCTATGCGATCGGTGCGGTGGGCGTCACGCTGGTGTTCAGTATCATGCGCTTCGCCCACTTTGCCCACGCCGACATGATGACCTTCGGTGCCTTCATGGTACTGGCGCTGACCACCGCCTTTCCGGCGGCGGGAGCGGGCCTCGGGATGCCCACGGCCGTTGTGATGCTACCAATCGCCATGGCGCTGACGGCGCTCTTGGCCGTGGGGATCGACAAGGCTTTTTACAAACCACTGCGTGCCCATGGCGTCAAGCCGATCGTGCTGGTGATCGGCTCGCTGGGCGTCACTCTGATGCTGCAAGGGGTGATCCGCCTGTTTGCCGGTACCGGCGGGCAGAACCTCTACGTGGACGATCGCAAGGAAATCTTTCGCATGGTGCTGCCCCTTGAAGGGGTACGGGTGCCGGTGGTGATTACCGAGCCGCAACTTTATCTGTTCATCCTCACCCTCCTGTCGGTGGTGGCGCTGCATCTGTTTCTCAACCGCTCACGGCTGGGCAAGGCCATGCGCGCCATGTCAGACAACCCGGAGCTGGCCCAGGCATCGGGAATCAACACCAACACCATCGTGGCGGTTACCTGGGTGATTGCCGGTTCTCTGGCGGCAATCGCCGGCACCTTGCTGTCGCTGGATGTGACCTTCAAGCCTGACTTGAGCTTCTTTCTGCTATTGCCGATCTTTGCCGCCGCCATTGTGGGGGGTGTAGGCCATCCTTATGGCGCGATTGCCGGGGGGTTCGTGGTGGGTTTTGCCGAGACGCTGGCGGTGTTCAACTGGAATGTATTGCTGCGCCCTTATCGCGACAGCTTTCCCGACTGGCTTGAATTACCCACTAACCTAGCCTTCGTCGGCACCGAGTACAAGATCGTGGTGCCCTTCTTCATCCTGGTCGCCATCTTGATCTGGCGTCCGACCGGCATCTTCAAGGGCAAGGTGATCTGATGAATACGCCAACTGCATCTCCCAAGGAAATCGCCACTCCCCGCCGCTTTCCTCTGCGTGAAGTGGTGCTCTTTGCCATCCTGCTGGTGGCCGTGCTGGGGGTCTATGCCCTCATGGGTGCTGCCTACAGCACCCGCATGCTGGTGGAAGCCGCCTGCTATGCGATTCTGGCCCTGGGCCTGACCATTCAGTGGGGTTATGCCGGCCAGTTCAATGCCGGGGTCATGGGGTTCGTGGCGCTCGGGGGTTTCTGCGCCATGTTCTTCAGCATTCCGGTGAACGATGCGTTCTGGAATACCGAGCTTCCCGGCGAGCTGGGTCGGGTACTGCTGTACCTGGTCGGCGCTGTGCTGGTGGTCGTGGGTGTCAGCAAGCTCGACCGCCTCGGTGTCCCCAAGAAAATACGCAGCGTGCTGACGGTGATTGTCGCCGTGGTGCTTTACATGGTGGTCATCAGTGCATTGCGCGGTGTCACCGGCGAGATCGAATCACGCGCCGGTTTCATCGGCGGTCTGGGTCTGCCTGCCTGGGTAGGTTGGATAGTCGGTGGGGCGCTGGCCGGGGGCGTCGGTTACTTTATCGGCCATGTGTGTCTGGGGCTACGTAGCGACTATCTGGCCATTGCCACCCTGGGCATCGCCGAAATCATCAAGGCCTTTCTCAAGAATTCCGACTGGCTGACGCGCGGTACCGCGACCGTTTCGCCGCTACCCTGGCCCACTCCCGGTCCTGCAGAACTGGGGTTTACCTTGTCGCGGGCACTGTATCTATCGGTTACCGCCCTCATCATTGCGGTCATCTTCTTTCTTCTGCACCGCGCCTATCACGCCCCTTGGGGACGCATGATTCGTGCCATCCGGGATAACGAAATATCGAGTGCCGCCATGGGCAAGGACATCAATCGGCGGCGCCTGGAAATCTTCGTGCTGGGCTGCATCCTGATGGGTATCGGGGGCGGGGTAATGACCACGTTCAACAGTTTGTTCGACCCCCAGGGTTACTTGCCGCTCAACCATACCTTTCTGGTATTGGTGATGGTAATTCTGGGTGGACCGGGCAATAACCTGGGCACCATCTTCGGTGCCGTGGCGGTGTACATCATCTGGATCATGTCCGAGCCGCTGGCATTATTTCTGATGCAACTGGTGGTCAACCTGGGGGAAGGCGTGTTCGGCTGGGACTTTCCCGCCAACATGGAAAGCCGAGCGCTTCAGGCGCGCGTCTTGGTGATCGGCTTATTGATCACGCTGGTACTACGCTTTGCGCCCAAGGGACTCTTGCCGGAAAAGATCAAGCACCACGGCTGAGCATCCCCCTTTGCCAAAACCAAAAGCCCCGATGGTTATCCATCGGGGCTTTTTTCATGACTCAAGCGTTACGTTTCAATGGGGTATCTTGTCAAAATGGAGCATCTTGCTCAGAGATCGACCAATCCCTTGCTGACGAAGCTTCCGTCTTCCACCACCATCTCGACCACCACGCCCGGTACGTCGCCGTTACCGTCGAATTCATGCGTGCCGGAAGCGCCTTCGTAGTTGATTTCAGTACCCGAAGCGATCAACTCCACGGCCTTTTCCCATTCACCGGGAAGAATCACTTCACCGGGTTCGGTGGCCACACTACGCAGCGCCTCGGAAAGCCCTTCGCGCTCGGCGCTGCCATTCTGTTCGATGGCCAACGCCACCAGGAAGGCAGCATCGTAGGCTTGCGCCGCAAACACTGCGCTGGGGTCGATACCCGCCGCTTCTGCCTGCTCGACGAACATGTCGGTGCCCGGCAGATCCGGGCTTCCCGGACGGGTAGCGATCATGCCTTCGAGCACATCGGCACCAATCGCTTCGACCAGGCTATCGCCGACCATACCGTCGGCGCCCACATACTGGGTGAACATGCCGCTTTCAAATGCTTGACGCAGCACGGTCTGGCCCGACGTATCGGCATAAGCCAGCACCACCAGATTGGGGACGCCGGTGGTGGCAAGTGAACCCAGCTCGGAGCGGTAGTCGGCGCGGTTATCCTCGTGTGCCAGATTTTTCTCCACTGTGCCGCCGCCTTGGGTAAAGGCTTCGGTAAAGGCATCCGACAGGCCACGACCGTAGTCATTATTGACGTAGGTGACCACCACTTCATCGATGCCTTTCTGCAATAACAGCTTGGCCAGCATCTCACCCTGGAAAGCATCCGAAGGCACGGTACGGAACACCAGGTCATTATCATCCAACTCGGTCACCGCCGGTGCGGTCGATGCCGGGGAGACCATGAGCACTCCCCCCGGGATGGCCGCATTGTTGGCCGCGGCAATGGTGGCCCCGGTGCACAACGCTCCCACAATGGCGGTAACCTGCTCGGTATTGACCATGCGGTCTGCCGCGTTCGACGCAGCCGAAGCATCACTGCAGGTGGTGTCACCGGTGGGCATCACCAATTCCTGGCCGCCGAGAATGCCGCCCTGCTCGTTGACCTGCTGTACCGCCAGTTGTGCGCCATCGAAGATGGGCGGGGTGAGGCTTTCAATCCCTCCGGTAAAGCCCCCCAGAAAGCCAACCTTGACTTCTGCTTGTGCCATGCCCGTGAAGGCCAGTGAAGAAGTCGCTATAGCGACGGCGAGTGCGCGCTTTTTCATCATGTTGTATCGCTCTGCCAGTGAAAAAAGTAAGCCATGCCCTGGCTCAGGGTATAGGGTTAATTTGGAACCCATTGCGTAAAAACACAAGTGGCGCTTTTAACGCTCGGCATACACTTACGCTGTCTTCCAGCCGAATCCGAGTATCGGCATGGCTAGAGCAAACACGGCCAGGCTGATCATGAAGATGGCCACGGCACTGATCAACGCCCCGGCACGCACCATGTCGATGACCTTCAAGCGTCCACTGGCGAACACCACGGCATTCGGCGGCGTTGCCACCGGCAGCATAAAAGCACAAGAGGCGGCCATGGCCACCGGCACTGCCAACAGCAAGGGGCTGGCATTCAGGCTGACCGTGAGCGCGGCGGTCAAGGGTAGAATCGCGGCCGCCGTTGCGGTATTGCTGGTCACATGGCTCATCAGCATCACTACCGTGACGACCATTACTACCATGGCCCAGGTCGGCCAACCGCCCAGTCCCGCCAAGGCATTGGCGACGACTTCCGCAAGCCCTGAACTTTCGATAGCGGCACCCAGGCTCAAACCGCCACCCACCAAGATCAACACCCCCCAAGGCAGGTTGCGCGCCGTGTCCCAGTCCATCAAGAACTGGCGTTGTTTCCAGCGTGCCGGCACCACGAACAGCAGCAAGGCGCCAATCACCGCGATGCCCCCGTCACTGAGCTGGATTCCCAGCCAACGCTCGAGTAACGGACGCGCCACCCAGGCCAGGGCCACCAATGCGAACACCACCGCCACCCGGCGCTCGGGGGAGGCCATTTTGCCCAGATCCCGTGACTGCAGTTCAAGCATGGGAGAAATCCCCTGGATTTTATCACGCGGCACTGGATACACCAGCCGGGTCAGCAACCACCAGGCCAGCGCCAGCAATACAAGCGCGGGTGGCACCGCAACCAGCATCCACTGGGCGAAGCCGATCTGGATGGCATAATTGTCGGCCATGAACCCCGCCAACAAGGCATTGGGCGGAGTTCCGATCAAGGTACCCATGCCGCCGATATTGGCCGCCAGAGCAATTCCCAGCAGCAAGCACAGCGCCATGCTGCGATTCGGCCCCATGCTATCTTCCTGCTCCAGCAGGGCCAGCACGGACAGTCCGATAGGTACCATCAAGGCGGCGGTCGCGGTATTGCTCACCCACATGCTGAGAAATGCCGTTGCCGCCATGAAGCCTCCCACCAGATAATCGGGGCGCTTGCCGGCCACCCTGAGCACCCCTAGCGCGATGCGCCGATGCAAGTTCCAGCGCTGAATCGCCTCGGCCAGCATGAAACCGCCCAGAAACAGAAAAATCAGCGGATTGGCATAGGGGGCGGCGGCCTCGTTGATGGGCGCCACTTCCAGCAGCGGCAACACCGCCACGGGCAACAAGGCGGTCACCGCTATTGGTACCGGCTCGAGTATCCACCACAGCGCCATCCAGGCGGTCAGGATGAGGACCTTCCATGCCATGGGCGGCATCTCGGCCGGCGCCCCCATTCCCAGCAAGGCAACCGCGAGCAGCGGCCCGGCCAATAGGCCGACAGTGATCTTTATTCGTTCCCAGCGGGCGGCGTCACTCTTCCGAACGTCATCTGGTTGCAGCATCCTGCTTCCTTTTCATGGCTCAAGACCTTCACGACTGAATCTCTTCAAGACTAGCGGGGCTCATCGTCGGGGTCGCTCACGCGCTGGTCCCAGCGCTTGCGCTGCTTGTTTCGCCGGTACAGCCGCGCCAGGGCAATGAGTAACGCAGCAGCCACCATGGCAGCCAATACAACGCCCTGCCACGGCCGGGCAGTGTCACCCATCACAGTCTCCAATGTGATGATCAAGGTCAGGCCCAGCGCCTGGGAGGCAATCGCCAGGGCGCGCAACCTATCGAAGTTCTTATGGGGCATGCATCACTCCTGCCGGTACGCAATGGATGACAGCGCAGGCCGGCGACAGTAGGCTTGTCGAAAATCGTTTTGCCTAGTGTACCCGCTGCGCCGTGCCTTGTTCCAAGGTCGTCACCTCCACCGAGTCCCTGCATGAATGCGATAGCTCTTGGCCCTGTATTGATTTCCCTTCCCCGCCTGTATGCCATCGGCTGCGCGCTGGCACTACTCCTGGCCAGCCGTTACCTCCTGGGCCTGCCTCGCCACCAACATAGCCGCTGGTTCAATGGGCTGGTGGTCGTGTGGCTTCTGGGCGCGCGTCTGGGGCATGTGATCACGCAGTTTGAAAGTTATGCGGGTGCTCCACTGGATGCCCTGAAATTTTGGCAACCCGGCTATCACGGTCTCTGGGGCATGGCGGCCGCGCTGGCCTGGTCCGCCTGGACCTTGCGCCACCGCACCCTAGCCATGGGCGGCGCCTTGGCCCTGGTTGTGGGCAGTTCGACGTTATGGCTGGTGCTGGTAATGCTTTCCCCCCTGGGAGGGCAGCTTCCCATCAGTGAACTGCCGGATATTACCCTGGAAGATATCGAGGGCCGGGAGGTCCATCTGCCCGCCCTGATTCAGGGTGATCAGCGTATCATCGTCAACCTCTGGGCCACTTGGTGTCCGCCCTGCCTGCGCGAAATGCCGTTGCTCGAACAAGCTGCCCAGCGGGAAGACGTTACGGTGGTGATCGTCAACCAGGGGGAAGACCTCTTGCCCATTGTGCGTTATCTGGACGAGCAGCAGCTTGAGTTTGGTTACGCGCTGCGCGACCCGCGCCAGCAATTGATGACTTTATTCGAATCGCCGGGATTGCCGACCACGCTGCTGTTTGACGCCCAGGGGCGGGCCATCGAGCAGCATGTGGGTGAGCTTACCCGCGCTCAGCTCGACAGCTGGCTGAACGATTGAACCAATCACAGCTTAATCCTCCCGCCCCTTTGGGTTAGAATCGCCCGCCCTGTTGCCGTCGGTGGCTAACCTCCGGCGGTGTGCGCACCGTTTTCCGTATCCCGAGGCATCATGAGCGATTTTTCTCCCGGCCAACGCTGGATCAGCGACGGCGAGGCCGAACTTGGGCTTGGCACCGTGCTTAGCAACGATTTCCGCAGTGTCACCATCTTGTTCAGCGCCAGTCAGGAAACCCGGACTTACAATACCCGTCAGGCACCGCTGACGCGGGTCATGTTCGGTAGCGGCGACCGTGTTCTTTCCGCAGACGGCTGGAAAATGATCGTCGACGAGAGCCGCGAAAGCCGAGGTCTCATCACCTATGTCGGGGAAGACGAACATGGCAACCTGCGTGAACTGCCGGAAGCCAAGCTCGCCGACACCATGCAGTTCGATCAGGCGCGTGACCGTCTCCTGACCGGGCAGGTCGACCGCAATGACTGGTTCGATCTGCGCTTTCGCACCCTGCACCATTTTCAGCGCATCGAACGGCATCCGGCGCTGGGACTGTCCGGCCCACGTATCGACCTGATTCCCCATCAGCTGTATATCGCTGACGAAGTCTCGCGCCGCCATGCTCCCCGGGTATTGCTCGCCGACGAAGTCGGTCTGGGCAAGACCATCGAGGCGGGCCTGATTCTCCACCGTCTGTTGCTCAACGGGCGTATCGAGCGCGCCTTGATCCTGGTGCCGGACAGCCTTACCCATCAATGGCTGGTGGAACTGCTGCGGCGCTTCTCGCTGGATGTCAGGCTGCTCAATGAAACTCAGAGCCAGGCGCACGGCCTCGCCAATCCCTTTGAAACCGCTCAGCTGGTGCTCGCAAGCCAGAACTGGCTATTCGCCAATCCTCACCGCCAAGAGCAGGCCGAGGCCAGCCAGTTCGACCTGCTGATCGTCGACGAAGCCCATCATCTGGCCTGGTCGGAAGAAGAAAGCGGCGCCAGCTACCAGTGCGTCGAACGCCTGTCATCAAAGATACCCGGGTTGCTGCTGCTCACCGCCACGCCCGAACAGATGGGCCTGGCCAGCCATTTTGCCCGCCTGCGCCTACTCGACCCCGAACGCTACCATGACTTCGAACGGTTCAAGGAAGAAGAGCAGCACTACGGCGAAGTGGCCGGTGCCATCGATGCCCTGGAACGCCTGCCCGGCGATGCCGAGGCCCGGGAAGCCATCGATGCCGTGGTTGACGATCGCGATAGCCAGGCGCTATTGGCAACCCTGGCCAACCCCGAAGCCGACGCAGCTCAGCACGAAAGCGCTCGCGGCCAGCTGCGCGAGGCACTGCTTGACCGCCATGGCACAGGCCGGGTGATGTTTCGCAACAGCCGCCGTCATGTGGGCGGCTTTCCCGAACGTCGTCTGCACAGGGTGTCACTGGAGATGCCGCCGGCTTACCGCCGCGTGGTGCGCAGGCTGGAGCGCGACGAGGATTACCTTGACGAGCTGCTGATCGAAAGCGAAATGGATCATCCCGATGTGTTGATCTACCCCGATGCCATGTACCGGGCGCTATCGAATGACCCGCTCAATGTGGAGCCCTGGTGGCACATCGACAGGCGCATCAACTGGCTGCTTGAACGACTGAGCGACGATGGCGAGGAAGGCTTCGCCAACGACAAGGTGCTGATCATCGCCCATCACCGCGATACCGCCCTGGGCCTGGCCGAAGGGTTGCGGGTACTCGGCGGCATTCATGCCCCGGTGTTCCATGAAGGGCTTTCCCTGATCGAGCGTGACCGGGCCGCTGCGGCGTTCGCCGACGAAGAGGACGGTTCTCAGGTACTGGTGTGTTCGGAAATCGGTTCGGAAGGACGTAACTTTCAGTTCTGTCGTCACTTGGTAATGTTCGATCTGCCGCAACATCCCGACCAGCTGGAACAGCGAATCGGCCGACTCGACCGTATCGGCCAGAAACATGCCATCGAACTGCACGTACCCACCTTCGTAGGCAGCCCTGGCGAGCGCCTGCTGCGCTGGTACCACGAAGGCATGGATGCGTTCAGTGCCCCGCACGGGGTAGGTAGCGACCTGTTCGAGGCCTTTGGCGACGCCCTGGCCGATGCCCTGCTCGACGATGACAGCCTGAACGAGATCATCGCCGAAACCCGCACCCTGTTTAGCGCCCGCCTGGCGGAACAGGATGCCGGGCGCAATCGTCTGCTGGAACTCAACGCCTGCCGCCCGGCCAAGGCCGAAGCGGTCATCGAGGCCATCCGCGAGCTGGACCATGATCCCGCCCTGCCGCGTTACATCGAACGCGCGCTGGATATTTTCGGGGTCGATAGCCAGGAGCTGGGGGCGGGTATCATGCACCTTCAGCCCAGCCCGCAGATGCTCGATGGGCTTCCGGGCCTGGTCAAGGGCGAAGAAGGCTTTTCAGCCACCTTCGACCGGGCGCGCGCGCTGAGCCGTGACGATATCCAGCGCCTCTCCTGGGAGCACCCGCTCACCCGCGAAATGATGGGCAGGATTCTCGACGGTACCATGGGCAACACGGCGCTGGCCCTGTTGCGCCATCCCGCCATTTCCAGCGGGCGCCTGATGGCGGAGCTGGTGTTTCGCACTCACTGCCCGGCACCTCGCTCGCTGCACCTGAACCGCTTCTTGCCGCCCACCGCCGTGCGTGTACTGCTCGATGAGTCGGGCGCCAACCTGACCGGCAAAATTTCCTTCACCGGGCTTTCCCAAAACCTGCAGAAGGTCAACAAATCGATGGCTCGCGACCTGATCAAGAGCCGCCACGATCAGCTACGTGAATTACTCACCCAGGGCGAAAGCGAGGCCGAACGCGAATTGCCCAGCATTATCGAAGCCGGTGAAAAGCGCATGCGCGAGCAACTCGACGGGGAGCTGGCGCGCCTTCAGGCCTTGGCCGAGCACAACCCGGCGGTGCGTGACGTGGAAATCGATGCCCTGAGCCGGGAGCGCCAGGCATTGTCTGACGCCATGGAAAGCACCCGCCTACGCCTGGATAGCGTGCGGGTGATTATCACGGCGGACCCCAAGGGACGCTAAGTAGATATCCAGCTCACTCCAGGATATCGGCTAGCGCCTTGTCCAGAGTGGGAAAGTTGAAGCTGAACCCGGCGTCTTCCAGGCGCCGGGGGCGCATATCGGCCCCGGTAAGCAATAGCCGCGACATCTCGCCGAAAATGGTTTCCAAGGCGATGGCGGGCACTGGGAGCACGGCCGGACGCTTGAGCTTATGCGCCAAGGTCTGGGTGAATTCCGCATTGGTCACCGGATTAGGCGCACTGCCGTTGAAGGCACCGTCGAGATCATCGCGCTCCAGCAGGAAAAGTATCGCTCGTACCAGATCCTCCCGATGAATCCATGGCATGTACTGCTTCCCATTGCCGAAGCGCCCTCCGAGGCCGAGCTTGAACGGCGGCAACATTTTTTGCAGCGCACCACCGCCCTCATCCAGCACCAAGCCAATGCGCACAATCGCCAGGCGTACCCCGTAGGCTTCCACCTCTTGTGCGGTTTTTTCCCAGCGTTGACACAGCCGATGGGCAAACTCATCGTGAGGCGGCGTCGCTTCGGTGACCACCCGGTCACCCTGGTCGCCGTAGTAGCCCATGGCGGAACCCGAGATCATCACCTTGGGTAAGGCTTCTCCCTTATCGCGCAACTCGGCACACAGCGATACCAGATCCTGGGTGATACCCACCCGTGACTCGATCAGCTTGGCTTTTTGCTCCGAGCTCCAACGCTTACCGGCAATCGATTCACCGGCCAGGTTGATCAGTGCTTCGGGTGGCGTGTCGACGAACGCCATCACACTGTCGCGGATCTCACAATTATTCGGCAGACGGTCGCGGACGCCTTCCGGGTCACGTGACACCACCTGCACCTCATGACCTTGCTCGACAAGGCATCGGCACAGGCGTTGCCCGACAAACCCACTGCCTCCGGTTATCAATATGCGCATCGTCATTTCTCTCCTGCTGCCGTTAAACCGCCAGAGTGAGACGGATTTATGTTATACAGATATTGTACGCATCTGCTAGGCTAGAGGAAACTAAACGATTCCAACTGATTTTCCACTAACCATGTGAACAGTGTATGCCTAACACACACTCACGCACGCCCCCTCCAGCGGCTACCGCGATTATCGGGGCAGGCATTGCCGGACTGGCTTGTGCTCAGCAACTGAACGCCGCCGGCAAGGCCGTGCAGCTATTCGAAAAGGCTCGCGGCCCTGGGGGACGCATGTCCAGCAAACGTCGTCCGCAAGCGATATTCGATCTGGGAGCCCAGTACTTCACAGCCAGAGACACCGAATTTCAAGAGGCAGTGGCTCGCTGGCAGCAAGCCGGGTGTATCGCGCCATGGCCGGAAAGGCTCTGGCAAGCGAGTCCCTTGGGCTGGGAGGCCCTGCATGACGGTCAATTGCGCTACGCTGGGAAACCCCGCATGAGCGCCCTGCCTCGCCACCTCGCCCAAGGGCTGACTATCCACTCAAAAACACCTATCGAGACCCTTGAGCGTGACGGCAGCCAATGGTGGCTTATCGATAGTAACGCTCAGCGGCATGGGCCTTTCGCCCAGGCAGTGATCAGTGCGCCTGCACCCCAGGCCCAGGCGTTGCTGGGAGGATGGGCGCCACGGCTGAGTGACATTTGCCGCGCAACGCCCCAGCGCGCCTGTTGGGCGGGCTGGGTAACCTTTACCCAGCCGCTGCCGGTGTTACCCGGCGTACCGGAAACCTGGCAAATAGCGCGCTTGACGCATCCCGCCCTGCGCCTGATGTCGCGTAACCAGACCAAGCCCGGCCGGGAAGAGCAGGGCGAAAGCCTGAGCCTGATCGCTCATCTCGACTGGAGTGACGCACACCTGGAATCCTCCGCCGATGAAGTGGCAAACTTGCTGCTGGATGCCTTGCGCAGCGTGTTCCCCTCACCCACGCATCTTCCTGATATCAAGGAGTTGGGCGCTCACCGCTGGCGCTATGCTCAGCCCGCCGAGCCCGCCTCCTTCCAGGACGAGGGGCGTCTGGTTGACTTTCATCTGGAAAGCAACGGCCTGGCATTATGTGGCGATGGCTGTCGAGGTGGCCGCGTGGAAGATGCCTGGCTTTCCGGCCATCATCTGGGCCAGGCCTTAGCCAAGACATGAGCCACCCTCCCCTTCTATCTCAAGGAGCATCTTACATGGCTTATCACCTGGTATTGCTTGCGCATGGTTCCAGCGACCCCAAGTGGCGCGAGCCTTTCGAAAGCTTCCATCACAGCCTGCGCCAGCGCTTGAGCACTCCAGTACATCTGGCGTACATGGAGCTCAGCGAACCCTCGCTGGAAACCACGGTAGCCACACTCGAAGCTCAGGGAGCCCACAAGGTGGAGATCCTGCCGCTTTTCTTTGCCGCCGGACGCCACCTGCGCAAGGACGTACCCGGCCAGATCGAGGCACTCACCCGTCTCCATCCCGGCCTGGCATTAACCCTGCTGCCTCCCGTAGGAGAGCATCCCGCCTTTGTCGACGCCTTGGCGGCGGTGATTGCTGAGCAGGCCGGGGAAGCTGGATAGAGATACGCAACGGCTGGTTGTGATGGACAGTTGTGATGGACAATTGCGATGGAAACGCACAGGTTGTACAAAGTATCTTTGTCCAACATGCTATTGCAGTGACGTTGCATAAAGATTCGGCTTACCGACAACTGTTAGATATTTCACCAAGTAGCACAGACAACTAAAGAGGCACTGGCGCCCATGAGCAACAAGGCGACCCATCCACCCGATACCCCGCTTTACCCCATTCGGGAAGTTTCCCGGATAACGGGTGTGAATTCGGTCACCCTACGCGCCTGGGAGCGTCGTTATGGTTTGATTCGCCCCCAACGCACACCCAAGGGTCACCGTTTGTATGCGCAGGATGATATCCAGCGCATCGAACGTATCCTGCAATGGCTCAATCGTGGCGTTCCGGTAAGCCAAGTGGTGGACCTGCTCGATCAACCCACCGCACCGGATACACCCACAAGCAATGCCAGTGACTGGAATAGCCAACGCCTACAACTGCAAGCCGCCATTCAGGCGCTGGATATGCTCAAGTTGGAAGCGCTCTATCACCAGAGTCTAGCGCTGTATCCTCTCAGCATCAGTATCAACGAGTTATGGCAACCGGTGATTCATAGCCTGGAAGCCCAATGGAAGGCTCAGCCTGACGACCTGGTACGGCGCACCCTGGAAGCCTTCCTGCGCAGCCAGATAGGCATACGCCTTTATTACGCTAACCAGGCAACTCGCGGTCCGTTGATATTGCTCAGTACAATGCCTGACGACCCCGGCCCCCTATGGATGTTGATGGCGGCCTTGATGGCCAGCGAACAGGGCTACCGGGTCCAACTGCTGGATGTTCCCCTGGCACTGGATGAGTTGCCGCGGGCCGTTTCACGGTTGCACGTTTCCCTGGTGCTGCTGGCCAGTGGCCAAGCGGAAGATTCAACCTTCATTCAGCAGGCATTACCCCAGGCCGCTGCCGGGTTGACAGTCCCGTTAGGGATTTGTGGTGAGGTCGCCCGGCTGCGTGCCGCCGACTTGCAGGACAGTGAGGTGCATGTCCTTGGCAATGACCTGACCCAGGCCATTTCCCGCCTGCGCCCCTTATTGCGTGAGTCTGGCGTGCTGTAACGCACCGGCCAATTCACTAACATCGAGATGGAGACGCCATGGCCCTGCAGTTGATCTGGCTACGCAGCGACCTACGTATTCATGACAATAGCGCCCTTGCCACTGCGGCCGAAAACGGCCCGGTGGTGGCGGTGTTCCTGCGCAGTCTCGCCCAATGGCGAGCTCATGGGCACGGCGCCAACAAGCTGGATTTCTGGATGCGCGGCGTCGCCGCTCTGAAAGATGCCCTGGAGGGGCTCAACATTCCGCTGTTGCAGCGCGATATCGAAAGCTTCGACCAGGCGCCCGCCGCCTTGTTGGCCATCGCCCGGGAACAGGGCATCGAGCACTTGCACTTCAATCATGAATATCCGCTCAACGAAAGCCGGCGCGATCGGGCCGTGGTAGCGGCGTTCGCTCAGGATTCTCTCCGTGCTACCGGCTATCACGACAGCATCGCCTTTGCTCCCGGCAGTTTGCGCACCGGCAAGGGCGATTATTACGGCGTTTTCACGCCTTTCGCCAAGGCCTGGCATAAGCAGCTGCAACCCGAGCAGCTGGCATTGCGCGACACTCCCTCGCCACAGCAACGCCTGAGCATTGTCAGTGACGCCATGCCCGAGCCGTCCGCCCATGAGGAGCCAGCGGTCGATGCCCGGCAGTGGCCCGCCGGGGAAGATGCCGCCGCAGACCGTTTGGAGCGTTTCCTGCATTTTCGCGGGCGTCATTACCACCAGCAGCGTGACGTTCCCGCCATTCGCGGCACCAGTGAGCTTTCCCCCTACCTGGCGCTGGGGATGATCTCCTATCGTCAGTGCCTGCAGGCAGTACTGGCGCACAACGACGGCTCTCTCGCCGAAGGCGATGCGGGGCTGACCACCTGGGTCAACGAACTCATCTGGCGAGAGTTCTACCAGCACGTGGCCGTAGGTTTCCCCAAGGTATGCCGCCACCAACCGTTTCAAGACCATACCCAAGCCCTTGCCTGGCGGGAGGATGAGGAAAGTTTTGCTGCCTGGTGCGAGGGGCGCACCGGCTACCCCCTGGTGGATGCCGCCATGCACCAACTCGTCGAAACCGGCTGGATGCATAACCGTTTGCGCATGGTCAGCGCCATGTTCCTGTCCAAGCACCTGCTGATCGACTGGCGTCGTGGCGAGGCATTTTTTCTGCGCCATCTCGTCGATGGCGAGTTCTGTGCCAATAACGGTGGCTGGCAGTGGGCGGCCTCCACCGGTACCGATGCCGCTCCCTACTTTCGCATCTTCAACCCGACCACCCAATCCACCCGCTTCGACCCCCAGGGGGAGTTTCTTGCCCGATGGATACCGGAACTTACCCAGCTTCCGGCCAAGGCGCGTCATGCGCCCCCGCGTGATCTATTGAGCCCGCTCGATTATCCGGCACCCATCGTGGAGCACAAATTCGCCAGACAACGGGCGCTGGAAGCCTTTAAAGCCCTCAACCCCTAAAGCTCTCAACGGCAACTGACCTCGCTTCAGTAGATTCAGCGAGAAAGCTTCATTGAGGATTTCGTCATGTCTCATGCCGCCCTGGAGGCCTTTTGTGCCTTCTTTAAAAAACTAGACAAAACATGTACAGATGATATTTACAAGGTATATACTGAGGACGTTATTTTTGTAGACCCTTTGCATCATATCGAAGGGCGCGAAGCACTCAAGAGTTACTTTGCCACCCTTTACGACAACGTCCAGGAATGCGGCTTTACGTTCCACCAGCAGCTCTGCCAGGGCGACAGCGCCTTCGTGACCTGGACCATGCATTTTTCCCATCCACGCCTGGGTGGGGGAAAACGCATCGACGTAGAGGGCTGTAGTCGGCTGCAGTTCGCGGATGACGGCAGTGGCCGAGTAACCCGCCACCGAGACTACTTCGACGCCGGGGCCATGCTTTACGAACATTTGCCGCTAATGGGCGGCACCATACGCTGGCTGAAACGACGCTTGAACTGACTTTGGACAGAGCGACGAGACAGGCCGCAGGAGAGTTTCATGAGCACTTGGAGTACGCCACAACGCATCTGGCTGACCGGCGCCACTTCCGGTATCGGTAAGGCACTGGCCACCAAACTGTTGGCCGAAGGGCATCAGCTGGCATTGAGCGCGCGCAATGCCGATGCCTTGGCCGAGCTGAGTGAAGGTTTTCCGGACGCCCTGGTCTTGCCGCTGGATATCAGCGATCGCCAGGCGGTGCTCGCCGCCGGCAGGCGTATCGAAGCACGCTTCGGTGCGCTGGATCTAGCCTTGTTCAACGCCGGCACCTGTGAATATCTCGACGCGCAAAACTTCGATATGGCACTGATAGAGCGCGTTTTCACACCTAACGTATACGGTACCTTGTGTTGCGTGGAGGCCGCCCTTCCGCTACTGCGCCGGGCCCGTGGCGAAGGCCGCCCGGCACGCCTGGCGGCGGTTTCGAGTGCCGCTGCCTATCTGCCGCTGCCACGCGCCGAAGCTTACGGGGCCTCCAAGGCAGCGCTGAGCCATTTTCTGGAATCGCTCCGTCTGGATCTACATGGGGAAGGCATCGCGGTCAGTGTGATTCACCCGGGCTTTGTCAAAACCCCGCTGAGCGATCGTAATGACTTTCCGATGCCTATGCGTATCAGCCCGGAACAGGCCGCCGAGGCGATTCTTGCAGGTCTGGCGCGTGGGCGTCTGGACATTCATTTTCCACGCCGTTTCACCTACCTCGTCAAGCTGCTAGGCATCTTGCCGGCAACGCTGCGCTTACGGATCGGACTACGCATGGTGCGTGACACAAGCTCTACCCAGGAGAAGCGCTCATGAGCACTTCCGCTCGCCAACGTATCGCCGTGATCGGCAGCGGCATCAGTGGAATGGCTGCCGGCTGGTACCTTTCTTCGCAGCATGAGGTCACGCTGTTCGAAGCCAATACTCGCCTGGGCGGTCACACCGCCACCATGGATGTCAGCGTAGCGGGGCAGGATTACGCCATCGACACCGGCTTCATCGTCTTCAATGACTGGACCTATCCGCATTTCCTGCGCCTTCTGGCCCATCTGGACGTGCCCATCCAGGCCACGGAAATGAGCTTTTCCGTGCACGAGACCGACGTCGACTTCGAATATAACGGCCATACGCTGGGATCGCTGTTCGCGCAACGACGCAACCTTCTGCGCCCGGCCTTTTACCGCCTGCTGGGCGAGATACTGCGCTTCAATCGCGAAGCCAGCCGGGACCTGGCCCAACAGCGTCTGGCGGACGCCATGACACTTGGCGACTACCTGGACGCTCATGGCTATAGCGCTGCTTTTCAACGCCGTTACCTATTGCCCATGGGAGCTGCCATCTGGTCGGCCAGCATCGAAGATTTGCGTACTTTTCCGCTGACTTTTTTCGTGGGTTTTTTCCGCAATCACGGCCTGCTTTCGATCAGCAACCGTCCTCAGTGGTACACCCTGGTGGGAGGTTCGAGATCCTACATCCCCGCCTTGACGGCGCCTTATCGTGAGCGCATTCGCCTGAATGCGCCGGTCACTGCGCTCAGGCGCGATGCGACGGGCGTCACGCTGACTACCGCTTCAGGCCAGGAACAGTTCGATCAGGTGGTGTTGGCCTGCCATGCCGACCAGGCACTCAAGCTGCTGCAAGATGCCACGGTCGAAGAACAGGACGTTCTCTCGGCCATGCCTTACCAGGACAACGAGGTGGTGCTGCATACCGATACCCGGCTGTTGCCGCGCAGGCGCAGAGCCTGGGCCAGCTGGAACTACCGCCTGGACAAGCGCGATGAACAGGCCCGGGTATCGGTCACCTACAACATGAATATTCTTCAACGGCTCTGCGAAAAGGCGCCTACTTTCTGCGTCACTCTCAACGACAGCCAAAGCATCGAGCCAAGCCAGGTGCTCGGGCGCTACACCTATGCGCATCCTCAGTTCACCCTGGCGGGCCAGGCCGCTCAGGCACGCCATTCGGACATCTCCAGCCCGGCTCGACGCACGCATTTCTGTGGGGCATATTGGCGCAACGGCTTTCATGAAGATGGCGTCTGGAGCGCGCTTCGTATAGCACGCACATTAGGCTGTGACGAGCCTTGCGAACTTCCTCGCCCCGAGCCCGCACTGCCCGCCGCCCAGGATCTGTTGACGCCCAATCATACGGAGGGGCTGGGATGATCAAGGCTCCTCGCTCGCGCATTTATCAGGGTGTGTTGCGTCACCGGCGTTTCACACCGCGCAAACATACCTTTTCTTATCAAGTCTGGATGGCATGGTTGGATCTGGACGAATTACCCGAACTCTTTGACGATGTGCCGGGTTTCAGCGCCCGAGGTCCGGCGTTGATTCGGTTCAAGCGTGAGGATTACCTCGGCCCCACTGACCGCCCGCTGAAGACCGCCGTGCGTGAAGCGCTGATTCGCCATCTAGGCACTGCACCGGATGGCCGAATCTATGTCCTCACCCAGCTGCGTACCCTGGGCATGATATTCAACCCGATTACGCTGTATTACGCCTATGACCAATACGGCCGCCTGGCAGCCGTACTCAGTGAAGTGACCAACACCCCCTGGCAAGAGCGTACCCAGTATGCCTGCCAGGTAACCCCTGAGCGCCATAGCCATCGTGCAAGCTTTACCAAGAACATGCATGTTTCTCCCTTCAACCCCATGGACATGACTTATCACTGGCGTTTCAACACGCCCGATGAACGGTTACTGCTACAAATGGAAAACTGGAAGGAAGAACACTGTCATTTCGATTCCACCTTGACACTCGATGCCGTGCCCGCCACCCGCAAGCAGCTGTTACGCGTCCTCAGGCGCCATCCCTGGATGAGCCTGAAAACGGTTGCCGGCATTCATTACCAGGCGCTGCGCCTGTGGCTCAAACGCGTTCCGATCCACTCTCATGCCAAGCGCAAGGAGACTCCTTCATGACCACCCTGCGTCCTGTCCCGCCTTCGTCTCTACCCCACTCCAGCCCTTGCACCTCTACGCCACAGGCGTCTGACTTGCAGCAGGATCGTCTCACGCGTTTTCTGAAACCGCGTCTGCTGGCTCAGCTGGATACCTTTGAACAAGGCAGTATCACACTGCTGGAAGGCAACGAATGCCACCATCTAGGCCAAGGTGGCTCCTTGGAAGCCAAGGTGGTAATCCTCAATTCGCGCGCCTGGAAACGCATGGCGCTGGGTGGCACGGTGGGCGCAGCGGAGTCCTACATGGACGGTGACTGGGACACGGATGACCTGGTCGTACTGGTACGCTTGTTCGCCGCCAACCTGGAGCATGTCAACGGAACGATGGAAAACGGCAGTGCCCGTCTGGCACGCTGGTTGCTGGCGGCGGCTTATCGCTTTCAACACAACAGCAGGGGTGGCGCCAAGCGCAACATTGCCGCCCACTACGATCTGGGCAACGACCTATTTTCCACTTTCCTGGATCGTGAGCACTGGATGTACTCGAGTGCGGTGTTTCCCTCTCCTGAGGCGAGTCTGGAGCAGGCCTCGACCTACAAGCTCGACCTGATGCTGGAAAAGCTCGACGTGCGTCCTGAGCATCACCTTCTGGAGATCGGCACCGGCTGGGGTGGCCTGGCCATTCATGCCGCCAAGACACGGGGCTGTCATGTCACCACGACCACCATTTCCGAGGCTCAGCATGCCCACACCGCCAAACGCATCCGCGAGGAAGGCCTGGAGTCGCGCATTACGCTACTCAAGCAGGATTACCGTGAACTCGACGGCCATTACGATCGTTTGATTTCGGTAGAGATGATCGAGGCAGTAGGCCATCATTACCTGGATACCTACCTGGCCAAGCTCGACAGCTTACTCAAGCCAGACGGTATCGCCATGCTTCAAGCGATCACCATTCGGGATCAGCGTTTCGAGGCGGCCAAACGCGAAATGGATTTCATCAAGCGTTATATCTTCCCCGGCGGTTTCCTGCCCTCCCATCACGCGATTCTGGATAGCATCAGGCGCAAGACATCGTTCAATCTCTTGGCGCTGGATGAAATCGGCACACACTATGCGCGTACGCTGCGGGAGTGGCGCCAGCGTTTCGAGGCCAGTCTGGAGCAGGTGCAAAAGCTGGGTTACGACGAACGCTTCATCCGCATGTGGCGTTATTACTTATGCTACTGCGAAGGCGGCTTCCTGGAACGCAGTATCGGTACCTGCCATGTGCTGATGGCCAAGCCCGGCGCCAAGCGTGCCCCTCTTACCGGTGCCCTTTGAGAACCAAGCGAGCCGGGAAGATGAAAATATTGGCCTTAGGCATGCCAGAACAACAACCGTTAGAATAAGAACAAATGCTAAAAGGACTCATCGGCCGCTGAGGCTCAATCGGTAGCCATTGGTCGTTCAAGGTTCAGGCAACGTGCATTCATGGGTTTCGGGAAGTAGACTAGGCAAAACGTCTCGCGGGCCGTACTCGGTACGCTACCCGGGAATACGCGCCGTAAACGGCAAACCACTATCTCGACTCTCGGAACGATTCAGTGACCAAGCAACATTCCTTTGATCGCAAAGAACTGCTGGCATGCTCGCGCGGCGAGCTGTTCGGCCCCGGAAACGCTCAGCTTCCGGCACCCAACATGCTGATGCTTGACCGCATCATCCATATTCATGAAGAGGGCGGCGACCACAGCAAGGGTGAGTTGATTGCTGAGCTGGATATCACCCCAGACTTGTGGTTCTTTGACTGCCACTTCCCTGGTGATCCGGTAATGCCCGGTTGCCTGGGGCTGGATGCCATGTGGCAACTGGTCGGTTTTTACCTGGGATGGCTAGGCCACCCCGGCCGTGGAAGAGCGCTCGGCTGTGGTGAGGTCAAGTTTTCCGGGCAAATTCTTCCCGAGGCGGATAAAGTGACCTACCGCATCAATATCAAGCGGATAATCACACGGCGCCTTATCCTAGGAATTGCCGATGGTACGGTTTGCGTCGATGGACGCGACATTTATCAGGCTAATGATCTGCGTGTTGGCCTATTCACCTCCACAGCAAATTTTTAACAGGAGGCTCCCATGCGACGAGTGGTAGTCACCGGCCTTGGCATTGTGTCTTGTTTGGGCAATGACCAGCAACAGGTTCTCGAAGCGCTCAAGAGCGGACGTAGCGGTATTCGTTTTAAGGAAGAATACGCCGAACGCGGCTTTCGTAGCCATGTGGCCGGCAGTGTCGATATTGACCTGGATGCCTTGGTCGACCGTAAGCTGCGCCGCTTCATGGGCGATGCAGCGGCCTATGCCTATGTCTCGATGGCTCAAGCCATCGAAGATTCTGGCTTGTCGGAAGACCAGGTTTCCAATGAACGTACCGGCTTGATCGCCGGCTCCGGCGGCGCCTCCAGTGCCAACCAGGTCGAAGCCGCCGATGTGCTGCGTGAAAAAGGCTTGCGCCGAGTAGGCCCTTACCGGGTTACACGCACTATGGGCAGCACGGTATCGGCGTGTCTAGCCACACCTTTCCGTATCAAGGGCGTCAATTATTCCATCTCTTCCGCCTGTGCCACGTCCGCGCATTGTATCGGCAGTGCCATGGAGCAGATTCAGCTGGGCAAGCAGGATGTGGTGTTTGCCGGCGGTGGTGAGGAAGAACACTGGACATTGTCCTGTCTGTTCGACGCCATGGGCGCTCTCTCGACCCACTACAACGACACACCGGAAAAAGCCTCACGGCCTTATGATCAGGCACGCGATGGCTTCGTGATCGCCGGTGGCGGCGGCATGCTGGTACTTGAGGAACTCGAACACGCCAAGGCCCGTGGCGCAACGATCTACGCTGAGCTGGTCGGTTATGGTGCCACGTCCGATGGACACGACATGGTGGCACCGTCCGGCGAAGGTGCCGTGCGTTGCATGCATCAGGCCATGGCCACGGTGGAAGGCGATATCGACTACATCAATACCCACGGCACCTCCACCCCCGTGGGTGACGTCGCCGAGCTCAAGGCAGTACGTGAAGTCTTCGGAGACTCGCCTCCGGCAATGAGTTCGACCAAATCATTGACGGGGCATTCACTGGGTGCCACTGGTGTACAGGAAGCCATCTACTCGATATTGATGATGGAAAACGACTTCGTCACCGCCTCGGCCAATATCGATCACCTCGATGAGCAGGCCCACGGTTTCGATATCGTTACCACTCGGCGGGATAACGTCAAACTCGAACGGGTATTGTCCAACAGTTTTGGTTTCGGCGGCACCAACGCCTGCCTCGTGTTCCAGCGCTACCAGAGCTGAACGCGCCAAGACCCATCGTTTGGCATCACCGCAAACGGCGCCCCTTGGGGCGCCGTTTGTGTGTGGGCTCTCGTCACGAAGTGTCAGGACACCTTTGGGCGTGGCACTTCGGAAATTTCCTCGAGTTGCTCTTCAATCCAGGCTTCAACTTCCTTGAGCACTTCGTCGGGAAGCCGCCCTTGGGTGTCTATCGGCGCACCGATACGCACGCGCAGCACGCCGGGATTCTTCACCCAGTGGCGCCCAGGCCAACGCTCTCCGGCATTATGCGCCACCGGTAACACCGGCACCCCGGCTCGGCAGGCGATCACAGCGCCACTTTTGTTGTAGCGCTTGCGAACGCCCGGATCGACTCGAGTGCCTTCGGGAAAGATCAGCACCGAGAGCCCGCCCTGCAGACGCGTAACGCCTTGGGTCAACACCTGTTTCATGGCTCGAGCGGGTCTTGAGCGGTCCAGGCTAATCGGCTTCAGCAGCCAAAGCGCCCAACCGAAGATGGGAATACGCAAGAGTTCCTGCTTGAGCACGGTACATACCGGCGGCTTCATTATCTGTAGAAAAACGGTTTCCCACTCGCACTGATGATTGGCCTGGATGACGCATGGCCCTTCAGGCAGGTTTTGCTGCCCTTGGATGTCGTAACGCACACCGCATGTCCAGCGGAACCACGTCATCAGAAAGTGGTTATATAGATTGAGCAGCCCGTAGCGCCGCTCAAGCGGTAGAAACGGTGCAACGGGCAACAAAAAAAGGCCTGATGCCAATAGGGCCACAAAATAGCCCACATAAAACAACACACTGCGCAACACGTTGATCAAGATGTCGACTCGCTTTTGCCTTCTTCCGACGCATTGTCACGGACCAGACACCAAGCATCCAGCATTCGCCCTACTTCCAGCCGCCAGGCTTTCTGATGTACACCGAAGACGTCCAATACACGCCGACAGTTGAGCACACGACGTAGCTTCTGGTCGTGATGGTGATTGAGCGCCTTGACGTCCCCCAATGCCACCTCTTCACCACGCCCTTCCAGATGAGTGGCCAACTGAGTGCGTACCATCGAGGTGAACGTGAAGGCACTTACCGGTTCAGTGCCGGCAAGGTGATAGGCCCCCCAGGAATCGGCGCCACATTGCTGCTGAAGCAGCATGCCCACCAAGGCCCGGGCGACCGCATCCGCCGAAGTGGGACAGAAGATGACGTCTTCCGTGGCGCGCACTTCCTGCCCCATGACCAAACTATCGATGATCTCGTTGAGCCAGGCATGGCTGCCTTCCAGCGCAAATAGCGGTCCCAGACGCACAATCAAGTGCCGATGATATTCGGCCCGGATCCGATCCCCCACCAGCACCAGGCGTCGCAACGATTCATCACGGGGGGCCGGCACCAGATGCTCGTCAATCGCCACCTCGAAGCCATCTTCATAAAGCTGGTCGGACACACACCAGACCAGAGCGACTTCCTGGGCAAGGCAAATCTCCAAGCAAGCTTCCACGGCATCGGCATGCGCCATGACCGCCGCCGGCGCCATATTCAAGGGATGAGCCAAGGGAGGAATGATCACCGCATCCGGGGCGATCGTTGTCAGCCTGTCGCTATCCAGCGACATCCCGGACTCGATCACAAGCTCGGTATCCGAACGTCGGCTGGCTTCTCGGGCCAAGGCCAGACTCAGACAATGGCCGGCATCCAGAATCAACAGCTTCACAAGCGCATCCTAGTGGTTAGCAATCATGGGCACTTTTTCAAAGAGGAAAGTTAAAAGGGGATTTCATCATCGAAGTCATCGAAATTACCCGGATCGGGAGCGCCATAGTTATTGTTCTGCTGCTGACCTTGTTGCTGGCCCTGCTGCGAAGGCGCTGGCTGGGGCTGGGGTGGACGTTGCTGGCCACCCTGCTGAGGGTTGGCATAGCCGCTTTGCTGGGGCGGTTGGTTACCGCCGCCCTGGTAGCCACCCTGTTGAGGCTGCTGAGGCTGCTGTGCGCCCTGGTAGCCGCCCTGCTGGCCACCGTCGCCGCGGCCATCCAGCATCTGCATGTCGTTGGCAACGATCTCGGTGCTGTAACGGTCCTGGCCGTTTTGATCCTGCCATTTGCGCGTCTGCAAACGGCCCTCAATATAGAGCTTAGAGCCCTTCTTGAGGTATTGCTGCCCGATTTCAGCCAGCTTGTTGAACATTACCACCCGATGCCATTCGGTACGCTCCTGGCGCTGTCCGCTCTGCTTGTCCATCCAGGTGTCGGTAGTCGCCAGATTGAGATTGGCCACCGCCGTGCCCGAGGGCGTAAAACGCACCTCCGGGTCTTGTCCCAGGTTACCGATCAATATGACCTTATTGATGCCGCGGGCCATGACGAACTCCTTATTAAAAGATGTTTAAAAAAGCTGTTGTTTAAAAAATAATAGACTTGAATCTGGATAGGACTACCGTCCACGGCAACACTCACGACGTTATTCTTCCTTGCGGGAAGGGCTGGCCATCAGGCGTGACAGGGCGTCTTGATCCAGCTGCTTGCGATTCACTTTCAGATACGCCAGCCGCTCTTCCGGTACCACCATCACATCTTCCACCCCGGCCACATCGGCCAGGCGCAACATGAGGGCGTCCAGTGCAGCATCATGGGTATCATCGTCCAGCGCAATCACTTCACTGGAAAGTGGCGGCGGCGGCGGCATTTTCCACATGGCCACCAGCCATCCCAGTGAAAGCAGGGCGCTGCCGATGAAGACCGCATCCTGCCCCCCGTAGTGCGCCAGGGCACCACCCAAGGTACCGCCCAGAAACGCCCCCAGAAACTGGCTGGTGGAGTAAACCCCCATGGCCGTGCCCTTGGCACCGGCGGGGGCCAGTTTGCTGATCATGGAAGGTAGTGTCGCTTCGAGCAAGTTGAAACCGGTAAAAAATATCAGCAGCCAGGCAAACAACCAGAGGCCGCTGGAAGCCGGCGTTCCCAGCCCGAACAGGCTGAGCATGATGGCGGTAATCGCCAGCAAGCACATGGCTTTCATGCGATAGGTCTTTTCCGCCACGATCACCAGCGGCACCATGGCCACGAACGCTACGCCCATCACCCCCAGATACGCCAAGCCATGATGCTCGAGGGCGACACCCGCCTCGAGCAACCGAAACGGCACCACCACAAAGATCGCCATCAGCACCAGGTGCAGAGCAAAGATCGACAAATCCAACCGCCACAGGTCCGGGCGACGAATGACACTCTTGAACTGTTTTCGATCCATGCTGACGTCGCGGTGGCGAACGCGGCGCGGCGCGGCGGGCACCCATTTCCAGAGCACCACCAGACTGCATAGCGCAAGCATGGCGGTAACCCAAAACACGCCACTCAGCCCTACCCAAGCCGCTAACCATGGTCCCAGCACCATCGCCACGGCAAAGGATACGCCGATCGAAATCCCGATAGTCGCCATGGCAGCGGTACGCACCTGCTCGCGGGTTTGATCCGCCAGCAGTGCCATGATGGCTGCGGCTACGGCGCCACTGCCTTGCAGGGCGCGCCCGGCAATTACCCCGGCGATGCTATCCGCCAGGGCCGCTACCACACTGCCCAGCAAGAAGATGAGCAAGCCAATCGCAATCATCTTCTTGCGCCCTAAGCGGTCGGAAAGCACACCGAACGGAATTTGCAGCACGGCTTGGGTCAGGCCGTAAATCCCCAGTGCCACACCGATCAGTAAAGGCGTCGCTCCGGCCAGATTGTCTGCATACAGCGCCAGCACCGGCAACACCATGAACAAACCTAGCATGCGCGTGGCATACAGACCTGCCAAACCGCTGATCGCGCGGCGTTCAGACCCCAGCAGCAGTGCGGAAATCTTGCGCATATCACCCTATATTCTGTGGTGGGAGGCTATCCAGCCAATGAGAGAACCCTGCATTCTAGCGGTTTGCTGCTTGACTGGAAACGGCCTGCGACAATAGGAACTGGGAAACCCGCTTTGCTGCCGGTGCCCATGCGCCCGTATAATCGATCTTTTGCCGTGCGTTTCGAGGTGTCGATGGACAGCATTCTGGTCAGGGGTGCCCGCACCCATAACCTCAAGCAGATAGACGTGGAACTGCCCCGCAACCGACTGATCGTGATCACCGGCCTATCCGGTTCCGGCAAGTCATCACTGGCGTTCGATACGTTGTATGCCGAAGGCCAGCGCCGCTATGTGGAATCGCTATCCACCTACGCTCGCCAGTTTCTCTCGATGATGGAAAAGCCCGACGTGGATCATATCGAAGGACTTTCCCCGGCGATTTCCATCGAGCAAAAATCCACCTCCCACAATCCACGCTCCACCGTGGGCACCATTACCGAAATCTACGACTACCTGCGTCTATTGTTCGCCAGAGCGGGTACGCCGCGCTGCCCGGAACATGGCGAAGATCTTGAAGCACAGACCGTTTCGCAGATGGTCGATCAAGTGCTCGGCCTGCCCGAAGGCAGCAAGCTGATGCTGCTGGCGCCCGTCGTCAAGGGACGCAAGGGCGAGCACCTGCAATTGCTCGCCGAGCTTCGCGCCCAAGGCTTTGTCCGTGTGCTGATCGATGGCCAGATACTCGAACTTGACGATATTGCGCCACTCGACAAGCGCAAGAAGCACGATATCAGCGTGGTGGTGGATCGCTTCAAGGTACGCGACGACCTGGCCTTGCGTCTGGCGGAATCATTCGAGACCGCGCTTTCTCTGGCAGACGGCACCGCCATGATTCATTTCATGGATGGCACGCACCAGGACATGGCTTTTTCCGCGCGCTTTGCCTGCCCGGTGTGCGGCTATTCACTGGCGGAACTTGAGCCACGCATGTTCTCGTTCAACAACCCCGCAGGTGCCTGCCCCACCTGTGACGGCCTGGGGGTACAGCAATATTTCGACCCTGACAAATTCATCACTCATCCCGAGCTGTCTCTCGCAGAAGGCGTGATCAAGGGCTGGGACCGGCGCAACATCTATTACTTTACCCAGCTGCAAGCGCTTGCCGAGCACTACCGTTTTGCGCTTGAAACGCCCTGGAAGGATCTCGCCCGTCATGAGCGCGACATCATCCTTCACGGCAGCGGTGACGAGGCGATTCCCTTCAGCTATGTCAGCGATCGCGGCCGCAAGGTGACCCGCGAGCACCCTTTCGAGGGCGTACTCCCCAACATGCAACGGCGTTACCGGGAAACCGAGTCGAGCATGGTGCGTGACGACCTGGCCAAGCATATCGCCGTGCAGCCCTGTACCAGTTGTCACGGCTCACGCCTGCGCAAGGAATCCCGCCATGTCTACATCGACGACCATACCCTCGCCGATATCGTGCATTTCCCGATCGGCGAGGCGTGGGGATATTTCGCCAAGCTCAAGCTGCCGGGGCGTAAAGGGGAAATCGCTGAGAAAATCGTCAGCGAAATCCATGCGCGTCTGGAGTTTCTGGTCAATGTGGGACTGGATTACCTTAACCTGGAGCGCAGCGCCGATACGCTCTCGGGCGGCGAAGCCCAGCGTATCCGTCTCGCCAGCCAGATCGGCGCCGGCCTGGTGGGGGTCATGTACATCCTCGATGAACCTTCCATCGGCCTGCATCAACGCGACAACGACCGCTTGCTGAAAACCCTGGAGCGCCTGCGCGATCTAGGCAATACCGTGATCGTGGTCGAACACGACGAAGAGGCCATTCGCGCTGCTGACCACGTCCTGGATATCGGCCCCGGCGCTGGCGTGCATGGCGGCGAGATCGTCGCTCAGGGCACGCCCCAGGACGTCATGGACAACCCTGCGTCGCTGACCGGCCAATACTTGAGCGGTAAACGTCGGATCGAAATGCCCCCGTATCGCATTCCCGGCAACCCGGAAAAGCAACTGGTGCTGCATGGCGCCACCGGCAATAATCTCCAGGATGTCACCCTTCATTTGCCGTTGGGATTGTTCATCTGCATCACCGGGGTGTCCGGCTCAGGCAAGTCCACCCTGATCAACGGCACCTTGATGCCGATTGCCGCTCGGGATCTCAATCGCGCCACCACCCTGACTCCAGCACCCTATACGCAAATCGAAGGGCTCGAGCTGCTGGACAAGGTGATCGACATCGACCAGAGCCCCATCGGGCGTACCCCCCGTTCCAACCCGGCCACCTATACCGGAATTTTCACTCCGATTCGTGAGTTGTTTGCCGGCACTCAGGAAGCCCGTTCCCGCGGCTATAAACCCGGTCGGTTCTCGTTCAACGTCAAGGGTGGGCGCTGCGAGTCATGCCAGGGCGAAGGCCTGATCAAGGTGGAAATGCACTTTCTGCCGGATATCTACGTGCCTTGCGACGTCTGCAAGGGCAAGCGCTACAACCGCGAAACCCTGGATATCCATTACAAGGGCAAGAACATTCATAACGTCCTGGAAATGACCGTAGAGGATGCCCTGGAATTCTTCAGCCCGGTTCCCGCCATCGCCAGGCGCCTGCAAACTTTGCTCGACGTGGGACTTGCCTACATACGCCTGGGCCAGAGCGCCACCACCCTTTCCGGCGGCGAGGCCCAGCGCGTCAAGCTGGCACGGGAATTGGCCAAACGCGATACCGGCAAGACCCTGTATATTCTTGACGAGCCGACAACCGGGCTACACTTCGAAGACATCCGTCAACTGCTGACCGTCCTCCATCGCCTGCGTGACCATGGCAATACGATTGTGGTGATAGAGCACAATCTCGACGTGATCAAGACAGCCGATTGGCTGATCGACCTGGGCCCGGAAGGCGGCTCAGGCGGCGGACGGATTATCGCTGAAGGCACGCCCGAGCAGGTGGCAAAACAGCCAGTCTCACACACGGGGCGTTTTCTCCAACCGCTACTTGAGCGGCACGCCGAGGCATAATGATTCTAAAAGGAAGCAAGCAAGAGAAAGTGTGATAAAAATGTTGTCGGGCTTTTACAAGAGGTTTCTTCTCATGGACTACTCAGATAGCTGTATTGTTCGTCATTTCGATTACTATTGCGCTCTGAGTCCGAAGGACAAAAAAATACTGGCGTCACTCGAAGAAACCCCCATAGAAATCACTCGCGGCACCTCGCTTTGGCAAGAAGGCGAGGACGCCGACGAGTTCTACACACTGAGTCAAGGATGGGCCTACTCTTACCGCTACCTGGAAAACGGTGCTCGACAGATTCTCGAGGTATATCTGCCAGGGGATATTCTCGGGTTGCAGGAATTCGCCTTTACCGATCGCCTGGAAGGGGTGGCCATGATCGAGGATGGGATCATCTGCCCCTTTCCGCATCAGCGTATGCTGGAGCTGTTCAATGAGTCGCTGACCTTGACCGCAGTGATGTTTGCCATCGCCAGTCGCCAGCAGGCCTTGCTTTCCGAGCGTCTGGTAAGCATCTCCCGACGTAGCGCCCGGCAAAGACTGGCGCACTTTCTTCACGAAATATTTCTGCGCCAGCGGCAGACCGATCCGAGAGGCGGCTCCAAGATGCGCCTACCGCTGACTCAAGAGCAGCTTGGCGATCTTCTCGGCATGACCCCGGTCCACGTCAGCCGTACATTTTCCGTCTTGAATGAAGCCAAGCTGGCCTATCGTAACCGCCATCACGTCACCATTCCCGACCTGAAGGCCTTGGCCAAGGAAGGCGGTTTCGACGAGCGATACCTTGATAGCGACCTGACCTGCTTTCTTCGCAAAAATCCACCTACCCCACCCCACCCTTAGCCCAAGCACTCGAGCGCTAAGCTACCAGTTCACCCCAAGGCCCACATGGTAGAGAGTATCGCGCAAGTCTTCGGCGCTATTCTCGACCCAGTCGGCCTCTACTCCCATATTGAGCGACATCCACTCGGTCAGCGGGTAGCGCACGCCGATTTCCGCGTTGAACTGGAAGCCGGTGGCACCAGAAAAAGCACGGCCGGTACGGCCTGCAGCGTAAAGCTCAAACTGCTCCTGCCAGAAATGGCGATTGAACTGCCACTGCAATGCCCAAGAGTAAAAGCGCTCCTCCGGTTGGCTCGCATAGGCAAAGCGGTTGTAGGTGAGCAGCGCCGAGAGCGAAAACGCGCTTTGCTCGGTATTCCATAACTGATATCCCGGCCCCAACCCGAGCGCAAAACGCCGGGAAATATCCTCCTCCCAATCGCGTTTCGAGCTCACCCGCCCCTGCCAAAAGCGTTGCCGGGTCACAAAGCGCTCCGGCGAGTAGGCGAGTTCCCAGTCGTTGTCGCGCCGCTCATTGTCGCGGTACTCACGATGATAGCTAGCCCGCCACCTGTGACGCCAAACCCCTTGGGTCACATGTTGACGCAGGGCGACATCAACTTCGTGCGTATCCACGGCGCTGTTTTCGTACTCTACTGCCACATCGAGACCGCCGCGGGAGGTGAACGGGTGATCTTCCGGACGATTCCTTTCGCGCGCCTCCGCTAGAAAATCACTAACCGGCATTTCTGCCCCGCTCCACTCCACCCGCGAGACGTACGCGGCATCGATGTGGATGATACCGGCAACGTCCGACGCCACCTGCCACTCGCTCACCGTGTGACGCAGCACCGCCCCGGTAATACGATCGCCATTTTCCAGCCATAGCGTATCGGCTGCCAAGGGCAACGGTACCCATGCCCAGCAGAGCAGCAAAAACAATTCCCCCCCGCAAGCGCGAGGGGAAATCAAACGGCCTGCCACCACTCTCGGCACTATCGACCCGTTACCCGCATTTCGACCAACCACAGCCGGCATAGCAGGTGGGGCAGCCATCCATCATGATCAATTCACCACGACATTCGGGGCAGTGTCCGACGACGGCCGGGCCCTCCCCTTCAGGCTTTTTTGCCGAGGTAACCGCCACGGCGGGTTCTGCTTGGGCCGTCTCGCTCGCCTCTTCCGGCGGATGCCAGGCATAACCGTGAGTCATGCGGTGAGCGTAGCGCTCGACCAAGGTTTCCACCGGTACCTGGTTGCCATCGGCATCCAGAAAGCCCCGGCGATAAAGAATCTGCTGAATTGACCAGGCAATCGCCGCCACTTCGGAATCGTGGAACATGGGCTTGTTCCATTGATTCATGCCACAGCGCACCAGCCCTTTATCCCAAGCTACCTTGCGCAGATCCGCCACCGCCTGGGTAACGTAGCCACCCCGTGCGGCCAACGACAGGCTGCGCATGGTGGCGGTAATCCATTGGTGTTCGCTTGAAAGCTGACCTGAGGGGAAGAAAAATTCCACCGGCCGCTCGATCACCACGCGCTTGCCGCCCAACACACCTTCCACCGGCATGAACGACACCAGCAGATAGACTTTCTTGCGCCCTTCCGCGCCGACATAGGAAATCTTTTCCGAAACGGCTTCCAGGGTTCCTTCGGGGCGCGAAGGAATACGCACCGTTAGGGGAGTTTCTTCCTGAAGTTCCGGCACGGCAGCCGGCTGCTCCTTTTGCTTGATGCTATATCCGACGATCTTGGATTTTATTTCAACGGTCATCAGTCAGTCCCTTCGGTCAGCAGAATGTGTGCGTTTCGCGCTTGATGGAAAACCTCACCATTTGCCATAGGTGCCTTCCTTCAGTCCATCGAACAAATTGGCGGCATTGTGCTCCTCGCCATCGTAAATCACGCTTTCATCACCGGTAAGTTCCAGTATTTCACCGTTTTCCAGCTCGAATACATAGGTGGTGTTCTTGAGATCGTCCTCACGCACCAGCACGCCCTGGAAAGCTTCGGGGTTGAAGCGGAAAGTGGTACAGCCTTTGAGACGGCTTTCGTAGGCCTGCAGATAAAGGCTCTCGAACTGCTCGAAAGGAAAATCCGTGGGAACATTGACCGTCTTGGAAATCGCCGAGTCAATCCAGTTCTGTGACGCCGCCTGTACCGCCACATGCTGTTCCGGTGTCACCGAATCGGCCGTGACGAAGTAATCCGGCAGGTCGCTTTCCACTGCATCGCTGGCAATGAAGTGGCGATAGGCGGCCAGCTCGAACGACACGACTTCGACTTGTTCCTTGGTCTTCTTGCCGGACTGGATGATATTGCGGAAATAACGATGCGAGAAAGAGGGCTCGATACCGTTGGATGCATTGTTGCCCATCGACAGGCTGATGGTGCCGGTCGGGGCGATTGAACTGTGGTGAGTAAATCGAGCACCCTGTTCCGCCAGTGCCGCGACCAATTCCGGCTCGAGCTCGGCGATCTTGGCCATGTACTGGCTGTAGCGCGCATGCAGAATGCGTCCCGGCACCTTGTCACCAATCTCATACCCGTCTTTGGCCAGCTGCGGACGTTCGCGCATCATCTTGGCGGTAATGAGGTGCTCTTCTTCCAGCACCGGTGCCATACCTTTCTCGCGAGAAAGTTCCAGCGCCTGCTTCCAGCCTTCAATCGCCAGGTTGCGGCTGACTTCCTCGGTAAAGGTCAGCGACTGCGCCGAACCGTAGGGAATCTTGAGCATGGTCAGGGTTGACCCCAGGCCCAGAAAACCCATGCCGTGACGACGCTTGGCTTCAATTTCACGCTGCTGCTGGGGCAAGGGCAGACCGGCGATTTCCACCACGTTATCCAGCATACGGGTGAAGATTGCCACTACCTTGCGGTAGCGGTCCCAGTCGAAACGCGGCTTCTTGCCGAAGGGGTCGATAACGAACTGGGTCAAGTTGACCGAGCCCAGCAGACAAGCGCCTTCCGGCGGCAGGGGTTGCTCGCCGCAAGGATTGGTCGCGCGAATATCTTCGCAAAACCAGTTGTTGTTCATGCGATTGACCTGGTCGATCAGGATAAAGCCAGGCTCGGCATAGTCGTAGGTGGAATGCATGATGGTATCCCACAATTCCCGTGCCTTGATGACTTCGATGATACGGCAAGCCACTCGGCCTTTGTCGTCTACCGTGTAACCTTCTTCGATGACCGGCCAGTCGCGGTAGATCAGGTCTTCCGCCTTGACGTCATCCTTCTCGCCGTGGTGCAGCGGGAACGCCAGTGGCCAGTCGGTATCGTTCTTGACCGCCTCCATGAATTCATCGGTGATCAACAAGCTGAGGTTGAACTGGCGCAGACGCCCGGCTTCACGTTTGGCCTGGATGAACTCACGCACATCGGGATGGCCGACATCGAAAGTGCCCATCTGGGCGCCGCGGCGTCCACCGGCGGAAGCCACGGTGAAACACATCTTGTCGTAAATATCCATGAACGCCAAAGGGCCGTTGGTACCGGCGCCGGCGCCGAATACGAAGGCGCCCTTGTGGCGCAAGGTGGAAAAATCATAGCCAATACCGGCACCGGACTTCAGCGTCATGCCCGCATCCACCACACTATCCAGGATATCGCGCATGGAGTCGCGAATGGTGCGCGAGACGGTACAGTTGATCAGGCTAACCGTTGGCTTATAGTCTTCCGCACCGGCGTTGGATAAAATCCGCCCGGCAGGTATGGCGCCCTGTTCCAGCGCCCAGCGAAACTTGGGCAACCACTCCTCGGCCTTGTCACCTTCCACCGCGGCAAGGGCACGCGCTACCCGCTCGAAGGTGCCGCCGACATCCTTGTCCACCGGTCGGCTATGGCGATCCTTGAGGCGATACTTGGCATCCCAGATTTCCCGTGACGGCGCTTGTAGCGGAACATCATGAGAGATCTTGCTGACCTTGATAGAGGTGCTCATGTCGCGGGACTCCTTCACAGCGAGGCAGAATTGATGACCGGAAATGCGGCGATTATACGGACTACACTGATGAAGTATAGACTTGACTTTCCACCACATGGGCCATTTTTTATATAATCTTCTACCATATGTAGACACACGCAAAGAAAACAGCACCTTAGCTTTTTTCCTTGCCTCAGCCGTTATAGGCTGGTCTTTTACTATCAGTCGATGTATCACCTAATGCTTTCAATTCGAAATTTTCACTTTCGCCTTTCCCTTGCTGTCGGCCTGTACCTGGCGCTGGGCTCTTCTGTGCTTGGCGCCACTTTCAACATTGAAGACAGCATTCAACATGGACACTGGCAATCGATGAACTTGGTGCTTGGCGATGAACGTCACTTTCGTGCCGTGGAAACCCACAGCTATGCCGACGCCGCCCTAAGCCTTAATGCCACCGCGGGTGTCTGTGATTTGCCTTGGCTGGAAATGCACGTGGAACTTGATGAGCGACAGGGCGAAAGCCGTGCAGTGAACCTGGTGCCGGCGCGCCTACGCGTGGATGATACCACCCGCCACGAGAGCATGGCGGAGTTCATCATCGAGCGCGGAGACAAGGGTTTCTATACGCACTTTTATCTAAATGATTTGTCGCCACTTATCGAGGAAATGCGCGAGGGGGACGCTTTTTATCTAGGCTTCGACCAAGGAGAACAGGCGCCTTGGTACATGTCTTTCAGCCTTCAGGGCGCAGACGCTGCTATTGAGCGCATGCAAGCTGCTTGTCGCTCGACTACCAAAGCGTCAACCGGTACTGGACGTGAAAACAGGTAGCCTTGATATGCCATGCAGCCATGCTCATAAAGCCATTGGCAATGCGCCTGCGTCTCTACCCCTTCGGCGATCACTTCCAGCTCCAGACTTTGCGCCAAGGCGATGACGGTACGCACGATGGCCTCATCAATGGGATCATCCAGCACATCACGGACAAAAGACTGATCGATCTTGAGTTGATCCAGAGGTAATCGCTTGAGATAAGCCAGCGAGGAATAACCGGTACCGAAATCATCCAGAGAGAAGCAGATTCCCTCACTTCGCAGCGCTTTCATGCGGGCTCGCACCGTATCGCCTTCGGCAATGAACAAGCTTTCGGTCACTTCCAGCTTCAATCGACGAGGGTTGGCACCGGTATGCGCGAGAATATCGAGTATTTCGTCAACGAAGCAGGCCTGACGAAACTGATGGGGGCTAACATTGACCGCAATACTCAACCCTTCAGTGGCTGGGGAACGTGCCCATAATGCCAATTGGTGACAGGCGGTTTCCAGCACCCAGGCACCAATGGAGCTAATCAGATTGTTTTCTTCGGCCAGTGGAATGAACTCGGCTGGCGACACCATGCCGCGAACCGGATGCTCCCAACGCAGCAATGCTTCCACGCCGACCACCACGCCCTGAGCATTCACCTGACTCTGATAATACAGGCGGAATTCTTGATTCTCCAACGCTTGGCGAAGGTCGCTCTCCAGCCGTGCCCGTTCCACCACGGCGGTCTGCATGGCCGTATCAAAAAAGCGCAAGGCATTACGCCCGGCGGACTTGGCTTGATACATCGCCAGATCCGCTTGTTGAAGAATATCACTGACGCTAACCTCACTACCGGTGAACAAGGCAATACCGATACTGCCGGTCACTTGCAGCACTTGTTCCTGCACATCGAAGGGCGCCATCAGCGACATCAACAGCTTATTGGCGATAATTTCGGCATGCGGTGCCGCAAGCGCTAGATCACCTCCCAGCTCATGCAGCATCACTACGAATTCATCACCCCCCAGACGGGCCACAGTGTCGCCGTCACGCACGACCTGTTCGAGACGTCGCGCCACGTTTTGCAGCAAGGCATCGCCCAGATAATGCCCCAGGCTATCGTTGATGGTCTTGAAATTGTCCAGGTCGATGAACATGACGGCGGTGTAGTGCCCGTCTCGCTGAGTATCCTTGAACGCGGCCTCCAGACGGTCGATCAGCAGACGGCGATTGGGCAAGCCGGTAAGGGCATCGTAAAACGCCAACTGATGAATTTCTTTTTCGGCGGCCTTGCGCTGGGTAATATCGCTCAGCGTGGCCACGTAATTGGCAATGGCACCGGCATCATTACGCATCACGCTGATGGTCAGCTTCCAGCTCACTGGCTTGCTGTGCCTGGAGCTGGGTCTCCATTTCCATGGCCAGGCGGTTGCGGTGTTGGCGCAGCTCCTGTTCCGCGGCATACAGATGACGGTAATGACGCATTGCCACCGCCCCCATCACCACTAATGCCAACCATCCCGCCATCAATGCCCAGAAGCGCCGCCACCAATCATTCAAATAAAAGGTAGTATCCGTACCGGCAATCACTACCCAGGGGGCATTTTCCAACTTACGCGCGCTGTACAGCCGATGCACGCCATCCACTGGCGACTCTCTGATCCAGCTTCTACGAATATCACTTCCCGACTGAAATGCGAGTAATTGCGGGGTACGTACTTCTTTTCCCACCGACATACTTGCGGCAATTCCAGCTTCCGCACGCCGTGCTAACACTCGAAGGGTGGTATCCACCAATCCCAGGCTGGTGCCTTCATTTAATGTCAGGCGCTCCAGCATGTCGGCAAATACAGAAGGGGCAAACCGCGCCAAGGCCAGTCCTTGCAGCTCCCCTTCAGGGTTTTCCAGGCGTAATGCGTGCAATAGGCGCAGCTCCCCTCCAGCGGTTTCGGAGGAGTACAACCCGGAAACCGCCTCCAATACGGGAGCAGTGTGGCTTAACAAAGGAGTGAAGAAAGCATGTTGGTCAAGTTCGATGCGTGTCAACGACGAGGAGAGCGTCGACGCGACAATCCGTCCGGAGGGTGACACCAGAGCGACTTCCTCCCAGAATTCCAGACTGTCGCGACGGCGAACCAGCAGCGTCGCCAAGGCTTCGGCATCGATGCTGCCCGGTTGCGCCTGGGTCAGATCGTAAAGTTCTTTTATTCCTCGCAGTGAATGCGCCGAGGCAATCAAGGTACTGTCCACCCACTGGGCCACCATGTCGGCACTTGCCACGCTACGCGATTGCGCCCCATGCTGTTCTTGGCCATGGTGTTTATGCATTTCCCAACCCAGCAAGCACAATAACAACAAGCCAATCACAACCCCCTGTAAAGCCGGCTTGGTGGGGCGATATTCGCCACTTCATGTCAGGAGTTGATTGTACCGGGCTTACACTCACGCCTTATTCTCCTTAACGACACCCAACAAGACGGCTATTCCCGTTCAATGTGCCTTGTCGCCAGGTTCAAGGCCTGTTTCCTGAGCAAGTTCTACCCGATTACGTCCGCTATGCTTGGCTCGGTACATAGCGGCATCCGCTCGCGTTATCATCGTCTTGCATGAAGCTCCCGCATACCAGTCCGCCAGTCCGATGCTGACCGTAATCGATTGTTCAATTCCTGTCACATCCAGTGACGCAATCAAGATCCGGAGTCTCTCGGCCAACCCCACTGCAGCCTCCAGATCCGAGTGGGTGGCAAGCACGATAAATTCCTCGCCTCCCCATCGCCCCAAGTGGTCGCAACCCCGCAATGAGCCTTCCACGAGGGCGGCAAGCGCCACCAGCACATCATCGCCCAAGGCATGGCCATAGGTGTCATTAATGCTTTTGAAGTTATCCACATCAAACAGCAACAGGCAAAACGGCGTACCGTAACGCTGGGCGGCAACCAACGCCGCATCGATCGCCTGTTCAATGCGGTAACGGTTCCACACCTGGGTCAAGGGGTCAAAATGCGCCAATTGCTCCAAACGCTGATTGGCTTTCGCCAAGGCTTGCCGCTCAGTTTGCAAATGAGCATTCAAAGTACTGATTTCATAAGCAGAAATAGCCAAGGTCAAGTCTTCACCCAAGTCTACGGCAGCCAGCCGCTCAACATGCTGCCAGGCTTCGCTCTTGCCTACTACTTCTTCACGCCAGGCCGCCGAGCCCGCCAGATCAGTCGACATCATGAACTGCCCGGATGCCTCGGTAGGCTGCATCGCCCAATACAGGGTTTCCATCTGTTCAGGACGAAAGAATACCAGCCAGGTACGCTGGGATGGGTTCATGGCCAGCGGTATCGCCATGACACCACAATGGTGGCCCATGGGTAACGTCCTGGTGACGGGATCACTGCGAAGATTTCGGCTACACCAAGGCCGGGCATGGGCATGTGCCGTTTCCAGCCGTGCGGTCAATTGCTCGATGACAGCTCTGGCGGGCACCTGACCGGTGCTGATAATTTTGCCATTGATACACAAAGCCACTCCGGTAGAGCGAAATAGTTCCAGCCAAGTGGCAGCTTGCTGCTGCAATAATTGTGCGGGGCTGTAGGGCTCTTCCTGTGAAGCTGGTAATGCCAGACTATCCTGCACCCTTTCCAGATAGCGGGCTTCCTGGCGGGCACGCAACAGCAGAAGACGCTGGGTAGCCATTTGCACCAGGGCGCGTACGGCATCGCGTATAGGAGGAGGGACCTGATGAGGGGTGGCCGAATGACAGATCACCAGGCCCCACAAGCCGGCATCATCTCCTTGCATGGCCAAGCTTAACGAGCCCCGAACGCCCATGCGGGCCAGATACGTTTGCCGCTCAGGCGCCGGGGCACGCAGCAAACTTACCGTTACATCGACGCTGTTGTCGCTCGTGCGTGGAAGCAAGGTCACCGGCGGTGCCTGAGCATCAGTAATTGCGCGTACGGGTGTACGCTCGTAACTGCGTCGCAGGCTCAAGGGGAAGTCACTGGCAGGAAAGCGTTGCCCCAGCAACGCAGGTAATTTCCCGGAGGTGGCTTGCGCCACCATCAGGCCGTGCCAGTCACTATCGAAGTGGCACACCACCACGCGATCATGGCCGGTAAGTTGTCGAATGGCATTGACCAAACTATCGAGCAAGGCATCCTGATGAGGCGCATCGGCAAGGTGCATCAGGCTTTCATTGACCGTGCCCAACAGGCGACGTTTACCCGAGGCATTGAGCGGTTCCAGCTCGACCAGCACATGCTTGCCACTGCGCAGGGCGTTAAGCTGAAAACGTTGGCTTTTACCTTGCACAAGACAAGGAAATGCCAACGGCCCAGGTAAGCGCGACGCGTCCCGCATTTCATCTTCCACACGCTGGGCCAATCGTTTGCCAAGAAGCGTAGCAACGTTATCTTGAGTTTTTCCCGACCACTCAAGGCCGGTCAATTCCGTCAGATTGGCACTGACCTGACATACCCGGCGACAGCTAGCATCCAACACCAGCATGGCACCATATGGCTGCAGCTGTGGCGGGGATTTCAATAGCGTGATGTTGTCAGGCAACGTTTTCAACTCCCCCGTACTTGACGCAGCAGCAACTCGACACGCCGGTTGGCCGCGCGACCTTCAGGCATGGCATTGTCTTGCATTGGTTGGGTATCGGCATAACCCACGGCACGCAGACGGTTGACGTCCAGGCCTTCCCCTTCGAGATGTCGCAACACCGCAATTGCTCGGGCTGCGGATAATTCCCAGTTGGATGGAAAACGTGTGGTGGAAATCGGGATATTGTCGGTATGACCTTCAATGGAAATCTGACCATCGAATGACTCAAGCACCTCACCCAGGCTGCCGATCACGTTTCGTCCCTGGTTGGTCAATTGGGCCTGGCCGCTGCCGAACAAGAGGCTGTCATCGATACGTAACGTCACCCCTTCACGGCCTTGCTCGACACTCACCCCGGGAATGCTCAGCCCGGAAAATTGCGGCTGGACACCATCGTGGCGCGGCATGGTGCCGGTTGAACGCTGTGCCAGCAGGCTAGTTGGCACGACGTCTCCTGGCGTTATTTGATCCTCCGCTGCTTCGCCACTGCCCGCCGGCGTCAGCGCCAGCAGGAGCACGAACAGAGTGATCAGCAAAGTGAGCACATCGAGATAACTGGTCAACCAGCCTTCATCGTCACTGCCTATACTGACAGGGGCTAATGCCTGCCGCGTATCATGATCCAGCATGGGCGCTACCCTTTGCTAGTGGCGGGTTTCGAGGGCACCTTTCTCTCGCGAATTTCATCATGAAAGTCGGCGACGAAGGAATTGAGCGTTTCTTCGATGAAAGAGGGTAGACGGCGCTTGGTGATCAACGAAATACCTTCCATTACCATGTTCATGGTAATCAGGCGGTCTTCGGTACGCCGTTCCAGTTTGACCGCGATAGGCTTGAAGATCAGGTTGGCCAACAAGATGCCATAGAAGGTGGTCAGCAACGCCACGGCCATGCGCGGACCGATAACGTCCAGGTCCCCGGAATCCATGACTTCCAGCATGTTCACCAGGCCGACCAGGGTGCCGATCATGCCGAATGCGGGCGCATAGGTGGCCATGGTACGAAATACCTGCGCCTGGGCATGCTCGCGAGCTTTCAACCGAGCGATACGCCAGCGCATCAGATCGAATATCTCGTCTTGCTTGGTGTTGGCGATCACTAGCTGAATACCAGTACGCAAGAAGGGGTTGTGCGTGTCTTCCAAAGCGGCCTCCACCGCCCGTACATCCCCCTTGAACCATAACCGGGACATGTCGACAAGTTCCTTGATGTCATCGCGCACATAGGTGTTCTCACGACGGAATACGATGCCCACCAGCCGCACCACATGCAGTACTTCCTTGAGTGGATAACTGATGAAAGTGGCGGCCAGAGTGCCGGTGAGCACAATCGCAAGCCCCGGGAGATTAAGAAAGCTCTCGGGTGATTCCGCAGTAAAGAACAGGACGCTAACCAGCAGCCCTATGCTGGCAAACATGCCTATCAGCGTCGAAGGATTCATCAACGGCTCCTTGCCGGTCTCAAGTTAATCGAAGGCGTTGTGCCAACAGCGCACGCCATCAATGCACAATACGTGGTTCAAATAGCGACGAGTTCATCTCAATCGTCGGCCAGACGAGCACGAAGACGGCTCACCGCCTGGCTGTGCAATTGAGAGACGCGGGATTCCGTCACGCCAAGCACGGCACCCACTTCCTTGAGGTTAAGTTCTTCCTGGTAATACAGTGCCATCAATAATTTTTCGCGCTCCGGCAAGGCTTCGATGGCCTCGACCAGGCGCTGACGCTGCTGGGAATCCAGCAGGACATCGAACGGTAGATGAACCGAGGTGGTACTGACCGGTTCGCCGTTTTCCGCCACCAGGTCTTCATAGGCGAGCAGGTGGCCGTTATTGGTATCGTTGAGCAGCTGGTGATAGCTATCCAGCGGCATGTCCAGCTCGGCCGCGACCTCGGCTTCTTCCGGCGGTCGACCCAAGGTCTGTTCCAGACGGTGGATGGCGGCGTCCATCGCCCGTGCCGAACGCCGCACACTGCGCGGCAGCCAATCACGGGTACGCAGTTCATCCATCATGGCGCCGCGAACACGCTGGCTGGCGAAGGTGGCAAAGCTTGCCCCCTGATTGGCGTCGAAACGCCCCAAGGCTTCCAGCAAGCCCACCATGCCGGCCTGGATCAGATCATCAAGCTCGATACTGGAAGGCAATCTTACCTGAAGCATCAGTGCTTGGCGTCTTACCAGCGGCATGTATTGGGCCAGCAATTCACTTTGTTTGATCCTGCCTTGTGCTGTGTACATCCTCTTGCCTCACGGCTGATCGGCCTTCACTGGTAATCCACGATGACCTGTAAGCCTTGAACTTTTACCGGACGCTGTCCCGGCGTCAATGCGAAACGAAAGTGTATCGGTGCCTGAGCTTGCATGCCGGCAAATGCCTGGGTGGCTCCTCGCATGCCCCTAAGCGGAACGCACTGCTCTGGATGACACAGCCAAGCCCGCAATAGGGTGCCGGGAGGGTGGCGATACTGCCACTGGATATGCGTTATTTGCGCCTCGCCGACAGTGGCCGTTGGCGGCGGCGCCACGCTCTGAGTCGAAACGGCGCGATCACTCATCGCCACCATAAGCCCCGGCACCGATGCCACCCAACTTCCCGGTGCGGCTAGCGCCGTCGGGGAGAGCAACAGCAGAAGCCCAACCATCGCCTTATGCTTCCCATACTTACAGCTTATCATGCCAAGGATATCTTTCATCTTGCGAGTACCAATAGGTCAGTTCCCAAGTAGTAGTGAGCGGCTTCATGCAAATTATCCAACAAGCCTCGTCTGGACAAGCCGGGCTCATGCAGCGCCAATAAACGCCGGGGTCCACCGGCATCATGCAACAGACGCAGAATGCGAAACGCTTGAACGAATGCTTCAGCATCACTTTCGACCCATAACGCCCAACGCCGGTACTGCCGCGTCAGTGTCGCCACCTCGGGGGCATCCGCGGCCACCACGTGTATTTCCCATTGCTCTGGATCACCGGCCCATTTTCGACCCAAAGCGGCCCATTGGCTCAAACGCTCCTTGACCTTGTGCGCCTGGGCGGCAGTGGTTCCCGGCAGCCCCACGACGACCAAAGGGAGGCGCACCTTCGGTTGAGCCGGGGGCGCCGGGGCATCACTGGCCGCCTCTTCGTTACTGTCTTTTTGCTGTCGCTGCAGATTGGCCCATTTACGCAGCCCCGCCGCCTGATCCTTGTCACTCACGTGATGCCCTCCAGGCTAGTGTTGCCCAGTTGGCGAATAGCATCGCGCGCCATGAAGGCATAGGACAAGGCATCCAGCATGGCGGTGTCGCGGCGACGACGGCGCGCGCCCAGCAACCCGAGTAGATCGGCACGCAAATCAGCGGCGGCCTCATCATCGGCAACGTCGAGATGCCCCACCACCGTGGCTAACCCGGAGGCCATCAGCAAACGTATTTCTGCGCTGAGTTCACCGTTATCGGAGGCTTTCAGTTGCTGCCAGGCTCGCCGAGTCAACGCCGCGATCCCTTCGCTTTGCAATTGGGTCAACAGCAACGAGAGGACGTCGTCGCCCAGACGTTCCGGTGTCAGCCAATAGCGACGCGCCACTATCTTGGCGCTTTCCGGATCACGCAACTCGCCACGCCAGGCAAGCATCGGCTGAGAAGCGACGGTCGTTTGGCGCGAGGAGGAAGTTATCTCCACCGTCTGGTGCGACACCCCTAAGGTCATCGGCTGCCCCCGAAAGCGTACCGGCACTGAGGTGGCCGGCTCGGGCTCATTTGGCAGCGTCGCCAGGCTGACTCGCTCGCCCTGGTAGTTTACCCCCTGAGCCCCTCGAACCTGGCTGATCCAGGTCATATGCTGGGCCTCCAGCCATTCCCAAGCTGGCCCATCAGGAAGCCCGGGCAATAAATGTACAACGACGCCTGTGGTCCGAGAGAGGTAGGCAATACGCTCCTGCTCCCCCGCCGGGTGGCGATGTTGCAACCAGGGCAGCGCCAGCCAGGCGCCATCAGCATCCAGGCCGACATCCGGCATGGCCCACTCGCATCCTCGCTCATTACGCCTCGGCGACCAGGCCATGCCCAAGGTAGTTTGCCCGGGTGGATAACTCGCCAGCAGTAGATCCAGGCGCTCCTTCTGCAAGGATCCAGGCAAGGCGGCCAGATCCCAGGCGCTTTCCAAGTAAGCGAAGCCGACGATCCGTTGACGCAGGTCGGCCAGCAAACCGGAAAGGCGCCGCCCTTGGCCCAACACCTTGCGTGACCAGCGCGGCAAGGAAACCGCCGCCTGGGTACTGGCTTCAAGCTTACCGGGTAGCGGCGTACGCGTTTTCAAGGCTTGCGCCACCAGGCTTTCAGCCTCGGCCACCGCCATGTCTTCGGGGACGCGCTGGCCGTGAGAGCCAAACAGTACCCGCAGGCCATGGCGCATGACGATATCCAGCACCGGCGCCAGGCGCCCGGCCTCGTCTTGCTTGGTGATGATGCAATCGTCAAGCGACGCTCCGGCAGCCACCGCTGCCTGACGATAGCGCACCACCACCTCCTCCAGGGTTTCCGGCTGACTGGCGGCATTGAGTAACAGCACCAGGCGCACTTTCGAGCGCCCGCCTTGCAAGTGAGCGATCTGCTCGATCACTCGCTGATCACGCTGGCTCATGCCCACGGTATCGATGATGATCCAGCGCTTGCCCTGCAAGCGGTCCAGCAAGTCGTCGATGGGCTGCTCGGCATCCAGGGCATACATCGGGGTATCCAGCAGACGCGCATAAATGCGCAATTGCTCATGCGCCCCGACACGAAAGCTATCGGTAGTGATCAAGGCCACCGGGCGCGTGCCATGCCGCATGACAAAGCGGGCCGCCAACTTGGCGGTGGTCGTGGTCTTGCCCACCCCGGTAGGGCCGACCAGCGCCACGATACCGGTCTGATCGAAAAACTGGGGTTCGTCATCGAGGACATGCAGCCGTGTGACCAGCTGGCGGCGCAACCAGGCCAAGGGGCGTTCGCTGTCCTCGGCCAGTGTCGCGAAATCTTCGGGCAAGCCGGTCAACACTTCCTCGGCCAGCTCATGGCTGAAGCCCACTTCCCGCAACAGGCGCTCCAGGCGTTGGGCGCAGCCAAGTGGCTGTTGGGTGGCGGGGGGATTGCGTACCGAATCATTCGCCAACAGGGCACGCATATCCTGCATTTCCTTGAGCAAACGCTCGCTCATGGTATGCATCGGATCGAGAGGGTTTGAAGTCGGTTCGGGTGCAGGCTCAACCGAAGGTACCTCGGTGACTGACGCCTGGGTCGGGTCGAAGTGATCCACCGCCGCATCCGCCATGGCCAGGATTTCCACGCCACCTTCGGTTTGCCGGTTAGCGAGAATCAGCGCATCGTCACCCAGGGCTTCACGTACCTGGCGCATGACATCGCGGCTATTCGCCCCGACGAAACGTCTTACGCTCATGCTTCACCTTTTGCGTTGTACATGCTTGTTAGGAGCGTCATCCGAAAGCAACGCTTACTGTCGCCCACCCACCAAGGTGGTTACCCGCAGCGTACGATCATCGGGGATTTCCGCCTGGGACATCACCACCAGATGGCGCAGCCGACGCCGCAAGAAGCGCGACAGTACCGCCCGCAGGCTGTGCTGAACCACCAGCACCGGTGGCTCGCCGGCACTTTCCTGACGTTCCAGGGCTTGTTGTGCCTGGGTCATGAGGGTATCCGCCAGGCCCGGCTCAAGCGCACCATTGCCGCCCATGGCTTGCAGCAATACCTGCTCCAACTGAGCCTCCAGCCCCATCACATGCAAGGTCTCCTGCCCAGGGAACCATTGCTGGGTAATATTGCGCCCCAGGGCAACCCGTACCATGGCGGTCAGCTCATTGGGGTCCTGTTGCTGACCGCCATGCTCCGCCAACGTATCCAAGATGGTGCGCATATCCCGAATCGAGACATCTTCATCGAGCAAGTTCTGCAGGATGCGTTGCAGTACCGTGAGCGAGATAGCCTTGGGCACCACTTCCTCGACCAGCGATTTCTGATCGTCACCCAGTTTATCCAGCAGCTTCTGCACCTCCTGGCGCCCCAACATTTCCGGGGAATGGCGATGCAGCAGATGATTGAGATGGGTCGCCACCACCGTGCTGGCATCCACCACGGTATACCCATACACCTGAGCATGTTCACGCTGACCGCTGTCGATCCACACCGCCGGCAAACCGAAGGCGGGGTCTTGCGTGGGGGTTCCCTGCAGTTCGCCGGAAACCTGACCGGGATCGATTGCCAGCCACTTTCCCGGTTGCGCTTCGGCACGCCCGATTTCAGCCCCTTTCAGGGTCAGGACATACGTATTGGGGGGAAGCTCCAGGTTGTCGCGGATATGCACCACCGGCGGCAGAAACCCGACCTCCTGGGCGAATTTCTTGCGCACGCTCTTGATTCGCCCAAGCAACTCGCCTCCTTGGCGAGCATCCACCAGCGGGATCAAGCGATGGCCGACTTCCAGCCCCAACGTATCGACCAACTGGACGTCATCCCAACTGGCCTCGGGAGTTTCCTGCACCGGCGGCGGTTCGGCGGAAATTTCCTGCTTGACCAGCAAATTCTCTTTCTGGCGAATGAGATACCAGGCCAGACCCGCCAACAAGGCCGTGAATATCAGGAACACCAGGTTAGGCATCCCTGGCACCATGCCCAGCAGGCCCATCACGATGGCAGACAGGATCATGACTTGGGGGTTGATGAACAGCTGGCTGATCATCTGCTGGCCGACATCCTGGTCGGTATTCACCCTGGACACCGTGACACCTGCCGCCGTGGAAATCACCAAGGCGGGAATCTGCGCGACCAGACCATCGCCGATGGTCAGCAAGGTATAGGTTCTTCCTGCATCGGCAAAACTCATGTCATGTTGCACCATGCCGATCAGTAACCCCCCCAGGACGTTGACCACCATGATGACCAGGCCTGCCATGGCATCGCCGCGCACGAACTTGCTGGCACCATCCATCGAGCCATAAAAATCCGCCTCCTGAGAGACTTCCGCGCGGCGCTGCTTGGCGTCTTCTTCCCCGATCAAGCCGGCATTGAGGTCGGCGTCGATCGCCATCTGCTTGCCCGGCATGGCATCGAGGGTAAAGCGCGCCCCTACCTCGGCGATGCGTCCGGCCCCTTTGGTGATGACCATGAAATTGATGACCACCAGGATCAGAAACACCACGAGGCCGACGGCAAAGTTGCCACCTACCAGGAAGGTGCCGAACGCCTCGATGACCTTGCCTGCCGCATCGCCCCCCTGATGACCTTCCATCAGTACCACGCGTGTCGACGCGACGTTGAGTGACAGGCGCAGCAAGGTGGTAAACAGCAATACGGCGGGAAAAGCGGCAAAATCCAGCGGCTTCTGGGCGAACATGCTGACCAGCAGCACCATGATCGCCAAGGCAATATTGAAGGTGAACAGCAGATCCAGCAGAAACGGTGGCAAGGGCAGAATCATCATGCCCAGGATCATCAGAATCAGAATCGGTCCGGCGAGCAACTTCATGCGCACAGTGCCCATCCACTCCTGGCTGCCGAGATATTGGCTCAAGCCTTTCATGGTTGCGTCTCATTAGTGCCGTCGGAATGCCGGCCGGGGGTTTCCAGCTCGGGGGGAACCGGCAGATTGTCAGGTGTAGAGGGCACCTCGCCTCCTTCTTTGGCAACGTTCTTGAGGCGGTAGGCCCACGCCATGACTTCGGCTACTGCCGTATAAAGGACGGCCGGTACTTCGGCGTCCAAATCCACATGATGATATAAGGCTCGCGCCAGCGGTGCTGCCTCCAGGCGAGGCACACCGGCCTCAAGCCCGATTTCCCTGATCTTGGCCGCTATCGCATCCGCCCCTTTTGCCACTACCCGCGGCGCGCCCATCTGGCCTTCCTGATACGCCAAGGCCACCGCATAATGGGTCGGGTTGGTAATAATCACATCAGCATCCGGCACCTTGCTCATCATGCGTCCTCGCGCCATGGCTTGTTGCTGCTGACGGATACGGGCCTTGATCTGAGGGTCGCCCTCCGATTCCTTGTGCTCGCGCTTGACTTCCTCTTTGCTCATGCGCAGCTTCTTGGCGTGACTCCATAGCTGAAAAGGCACATCGATCAGGATGACGAACACCAGGGTAAGCACCATCAGCCCTGAGGCTTGGGCCGCCATGTTAAGCGCACTGGCCAAGGCTTGCTGTACCGGCTGGTCCATCAAGGCCAGGAATTTGCCGATATTCAAATACAGGAAGGCTGCGCCCACGCCACCGACCAATACCGTTTTCGCCACGGCCTTGGCCAGTTCCACCAAGGCCTGGCTGGAAAATATCCGTTTGACGCCTTTCACCGGGTTGAGCTTGGAGAGCTTGGGTTGCATCGACTTGGCCGAGATCAGCCAACCCCCCAGTAAAGCGGGTGCTACCAGCGCAATCAGCACCAGCAGCAGGAACAACGGCAGCATGGCAAACAATGTCCGTTGCCCCAGGTCCAGCGCGACCACCAGCATGGAAATGGGCTCCATCACCTGACGCCTTTCGAACAGAAACGCCTGTTCCATGACCATGCCCAGCTGATCATAAAGCATCTTCCCCATCGACCACAGGCCGATCACTCCTCCCAATAACAGCAGGAAAGTGGTCAGTTCTCGCGATCGAGGCACCTCGCCTTCTTCACGCGATTTTTCCTGTCGCCGGGGTGTGGCCTCTTCGGTCTTTTCATCGTCGCTATCGCTATCCGCCATGCTGTTACTCGGCCTGGGGTGGTGACATCAAACGCTCAGCCAATGGGTTCTTGCATGGGTTGGGCACGATCAATGGCGTTGAGAGCACGCTCGGCCGTCTAGCCGGTTCATTTACCCATTTTGTCGAAAATCTTATTGAGCTTCTCTTCCAAGGTGGCGGTGGTGAACGGCTTGACGACATACCCATTGACACCCGCCTGGGCAGCGGCAATGATGTTTTGCTTCTTGGCTTCCGCCGTCACCATCAATACCGGCAAGTGCTTGAGTGCATCGTCCTGCCGAATTTCCTTGAGCATTTCAAGGCCATCAAGGTTAGGCATGTTCCACTCGGACACCACAAACTCAAAACTACCGGCACGCAGCTTATTCAGCGCATCCTGGCCATCTTCGGCTTCCTCCACATTGGTGAAACCGAGCTCCTTGAGCAGGCTGCGGACGATACGGCGCATGGTAGGAAAGTCATCCACCACCAGAAAACTCATGTTCTTGCCTACCATCGTTCATCCTCTATCAGTCCATGGCATTCAATCGACCGGTCTCTTCGGTCAGTCAGCACCCGGCTCCTGTTGCAAGTTTTCAAGTAGCAGAGGCGGCACCGAGGCTTTCGTCAATACACCGGGGTTGCGAATAGCCGCAGCAATTTCCGGTAACAAAACGAGAAGCTCAATACGCCGGTTAACCGGATCAGTCGACTGCGTATCCGAGACGTCAACGCGATCAGCAAACCCGGAGACGCGCAGCAACTGCACCGGGTCGAGCCCGCCGGCCACCAGTTCTCGACGCGAGGCATTGGCGCGATCATTGGAGAGTTCCCAGTTGCTATAGCCTTTGTACCCTCCCGCATAAGGAACGCTGTCCGTATGCCCGCTGATGCTCAGGTCATTGGATAACTCGTTGAGCAGTGGTGCGATCGTGCGCAAAAGATTACGCATATAAGGCGCAACCTGATCGCTGCCCAACGCAAACATGGGCCGCTGCTCGGTATCCAATAGCTGTATTCTCAAGCCCTCCGGAGTGAGGTCAAAACGCATTTGCTCGCGTAGTTGACGCAGCTCAGGGTCCATCGCAATGACACTTTCAATTCGCCGCTGTAAGTCCTGAAAGAAACGCCGCTGCTGCTCACTCGGCCGAGTCTGACGAAGGGTATCGATTCTTGCCCGCTCGCCTTCGCTGTGTGTCGGGTCGGGTCCACCCCCGGGTATTGCACTCGTACTGCCTGCCCGATCTCCCGAAATGGCGGAAATCAGCGGCGTACTGAAATACTCGGCGACCCCTTCCCGCTGCTCGTCCGTTGCTGTACTCAGTATCCAAAGCACCAGAAACAACGCCATGAGAGCGGTCATCAAATCCGCCAGTGCAATCTTCCAGGCACCGCCGTGGCGGGCATGAACGATTTTCTTGCGACGAATGACAATTATCGGACGCTTGTCTCGGTTCTGACTCATGCCCCCCCGGCCTTCTTCGCATCACGCACGTAGTCTTCCAGCTCGGTAAAGCTTGGCCGTTCCTGGGTATGCAATGCCTTGCGCCCGAATTCCACCGCCAGTTGCGGTGCGTAGCCGTGGAGGCTGGCTAACAAGGTCACCCGAATGCACTGCAACATCTTTTCAGCTTCTTTCACCTGACGTTCGACGCGACTGGCCAAAGGGCTGATAAATCCATACCCCAGCAGAATCCCTAGAAACGTACCCACCAGTGCATGGGCAATCATTTGACCCATCTCATCAGGCCCGGCATCCGCCATGCTCAAGGCTTTCACTACGCCCATGACGGCGGCCACGATACCAAAAGCCGGCATGGCATCCCCCACCTTGGCAATGGCATCAGCAGGTATGTGGGCCTCTTGCTCGAAAGCCTCGATCTCGTGCAGCATCAACTCATCGAGTTCCATCGGCTCCATGCCCCCACTCACCATCAAGCGTAGATAGTCGGTGAGGAAATCCATGATCATGGGATCTTCCAGCACCTTGGGATGTTCTTGAAACAAGGGGCTTTCTTGTGGATTTTCGATGTCCCGCTCAACACCCAGCATGCCTTCACGGCGAATTTTGGAAAGTAGCTTGAACTGCAGCGCCATCAATTCCATGTACAGCGCCTTGTTGTAGTTCTTGGTCCTTCTGAGCTTGGGGAATATCCTGAAAGTGGCCTTGATGGCCTTGCCATTGTTGGCGGCAATGAAGGCGCCCACGCCCGCCCCTCCGATCATCAGCAACTCGGTCGGTTGGACCAATGGCCCGAGACTTCCGCCCGCGAGCACGAAGCCACCGAAAACAGAAAGAATGACAATCAGATAACCCAGCGGAATCAGCACAAACGGTGTCCTTACAGTTACACGATCAAGGGGTTGTCGGAGCCGGCATCACTCAACCGACCTCATAGCGCATAGACGGACAATCCGAACAAGCACGATGATGAAGCAGGTATTTTATTCGCCAGAGGAAAGTACCATTGAGCAGCACTACCATCCACAACCTAAGCATTTTTTATTAATTTTCAGCAAATGGCTATCTCATGTTTTCTCAACCACTTCCTGTCCAGATGATTTATCGAGTGCCTTTCGGGTCTTCCCGGCCCGTGAAGGCGGCTGACAAATACCACACGCATAACCTTGTGTCGGATTGTGGGCATGGGCGACATAGCAACCACCGCAACGCGTGCAAGACGTCAACTGCAAAAGATCGCTTTCAAAAAAGCGCACCAGGGTCCAGGCCCGGGTCAACCCCAGCACAGCGGCTCCTCCATCAAACTCGACCTGTTCGGTGTAAAGCCGATATGCCTTGACGAAGGCATCGATGCGCTCACAACATGTCTCACTTAACAGACTGATGTATATATTATAAAAAAGAGAAGAATGGATGTTGGGTAGCCAGGTGACAAACCAGTCCGTGGAAAAGGGCAGCATTCCTTTAGGCGGCGACATGCCGCGTACTTCCTTGTAGAGCTTGATCAGCCGCGTTCGGCTTAGCTCGGTTTCCGTTTCCAGCACCTGTAATCTTGCACCTAGTTCAATCAGCTCAATGGCCAGCTGAACCTGATGCATTTCATCTACCAGGCTTTTCTGGCTCACGCCTTATCTCCCGAAGGAGCACTCGACTCCAGACGCTCTCCTGCTAGTAAAAGGGAGGCATGCAACCCTGCCAAACCTTGGTCGCGCGGGTTATGCGTCACCTGATACAACCGTTCGGCACTGGTATGGCTGAAACGACATAATAATTGATTGGTACGCGACAACTGGGTTAGCTGGCGGGCACTCAGCGAGGCGAGAAGATCGGCCATTTCTCCGCTAATTTTCAGGCGAAACATGGCCGCCTCGCGATCCTCTCCAAGCAGACGTTGGGCCAGAAGCAAGTAGGCCAGATTCAGCTCTTGAATTTCGTCGAGAAAGTTGGTCTGGCTCATAAGTTGCGCTCTTGGTCTAAAAATCACTGACACAAAATTAAATAAAATTAATAAAAAACTACTCAAACCCCTTATTAAAAGAATTGATTAACTTTTTTAAGCAACTAAATTAACTTAAGTTAAGTTGCTGAGTTAAATTAATCTGACAAGTTTATCTTATTGAATTTATTTTCCCTTATTTCCAGGCGAATGGTTACATAGAACGTCTGCATTGGCCAACCTATGTATGAAACCAGTCAGTAGCATTTGGTAGGTCAATGGTTATTCGTCTCGGATGGCGCAGCCGATAGTTCATGCACCCAAATCAATAATTCCGCCACCACCTGGTACAAACCGGCGGGAATCTCGGCATCCAGATCCAGCTGCATCAGCAAGGCAACCAACTCAGGCGCATCATGCACGTAGATGCCCTGGCGCTGCGCTTCCGCCATGATGCGTTCCGCCATTTCTCCGTAGCCTTTTGCAACCACCTTGGGCGCGCTGTCACCGCCTTGATAGGCCAAGGCGACTGCTTGTCGGCGACGTTCACGCTGAGAGGCCATTGCCATCCTCCGGTTCTATCCAGCGCGCTTTTACCTGCACCTTACGCATATCCAAGGCCTCAAGGCGCTTTTGCAACTGCCCCAACCCCGCTTCCAGGCGTTGGTGTGTTTCCGCCTGAGAAGTGGACAGGTCCAAACGTAGAGTGTCGCGATAGAACCACAAGGCGGCGCTAAAGTCCCCCAGACCAGGGACCTCGAGCTTAATCTCCGAGCGCCATCCCGAAGCAGTATCGTCTGTATCTTCTTGCTCTTCGCGTCCTTCCTCGCGAGGAGGCAAGTTGATGACCAGCGCCATGAAAATGCCTGCCCAGACATCCCCTTCCCAGCGAATCGTAGGCGTCACCAGCATTTCCAGCTGTTGACGTACGATGCCTTGCAAGCTTTCTTGCACCACCTCACCGGAGCGGTGCAAGGCCGGTAGTGGTGTCGAGGTGCCTTGTTGGGTAGCCGCAGGCGTCAGCACAGTGTCCGGCAAGATTTGCCCTTGACCGGTCGATGCGGGTGCAACGAAACGCCCTGCCTGACGCATTTGGGGCTCTTGGGCGAGCTGCTGACGTGGGGTTTCGCCCTGATACCAACGTTTCAGATGGGCTTCATAAAACAGCCCGCTATCCCGAATACTGCTCTCGATGCGGCTCGCCAAGGTGCTCGAAACCAGCGGTTCGCCAACCTGCATCAAGGGCGCCGGTGTGCGCACCACAGAAGGAGGCGCCGGAAATCGCAGCAGCACATCGGCGATACTTCGCGCGGCAGTGCTGAAGTGAGTCTGGGTGGAAACCGGGGCATTGGCAGAGTGCTCGCCAGGCGGCAATGCCCGTGCCCCTTGCTGCAAGGGCGTGCGCTGAAGATCGGTTAATGGCGGGGCGGGACGGCCGTCCAGGCGTGAGTCACTACGCAGCGCGCGCGGCGCTTCACCCGACAGCACCGGCTTGACCGGTTCATTGAGTACACGCTGTGCCGGCGCCTCGCCGCGTCGCCCCAGCACCTCATAGAGCATGGTATCTATCAGCGGGTTGATCCCACTCACGGCGATCCCTTATTGGATGGCTTGCCCATGGCGGGAATCTCTTCTGTGACTTCCCCGACAGCTGTTTCCCCGACAGCTTCGCTGTACCCTACCGGCGCCTGCTGGGGTGCATAAGCGCGGTGCAGGCTGCGCTGACGTTGCGATACGCCTATCAGCTTGCCCAGTTCGTCACGACGCTCGAGAAGTAATTGGCGCATCTGTACATCATGCTCAAGAATGCCTTCCAGGAGGTCGGCCTTTTGCTGACTATGCACGGCATCCAACGTCAGGGAAGCATCCAGCCGCTGCAGCTCCTCTACCAGCAAGACGTAGTGAGTCCGCTGCTCAATGAGTTCCGCCCACTGCTCATGATGCGCCAGTTCATGCATATGCTTGACACTTGCCAGCAGCGCCGTATAAGCCTTCAGCAAGGCATCCTGAGTGTCATAACGAGAAGACATTGGCACCTCATGTACTCTGCTGGCCGATTTCACGCCAGGCGGAAGCGATATCTTCAAGCAAACGCTCCGCCTGGTTCAGGCTTTCTTCATCATTACGCAGGTTGGCTGACAACAGCAAGCGGGCGATATAATCATAGAGCGACCCCAGACGCTCAGCGATTTCACCGCCTTTCTGCTGGTCGAGCGCTGCCGCCAGGCCATTATTGATAATATCCAGCGCCTTGGAAATCGCCTGGCCTTTTTCTGCCGTGTTCCCCGCCTGAAGATGAATACGTGCCGCACGAATAGAAGCCTGAGCGCCATCGAACAACAACACGATCAGCTGATGAGGGTTGGCGGACATCACCCCACTTTCAACGCCTACTCGGGCGTAGGCCTTGGCGCCACGGCCATAAGTGGCTGCCCCACGAGTCACACTCATGAATTGCTTACTCCTGTTCACTGGGTTCAGCACGCCTTGCGTTGCTATTACTTGTGCTTATCGGCGACGGATAACACGACTTTAATTCACTTAGCTCGCCTCAGGTCGAAACAGCCACTTCGCCCACTGGCTTTCCCAAACTTTCCAATACGTTACCTCGAATCAACGTCCCCAGATTTTCTCGGGTAGGCGATTCACTCACCTGGGTGAGCTGCACTTCCACTGGGTTACCCTGGTCATCAAGGCGCTGAATCCATGCCAACTGATCACTGGAAAAACGCACCAGGGACCCAATCGGCAGCACCTTGAAGTGTTGTACATACCGTTTCATCCAGCGTGGATCAAACTGCTGGGGATGGCGCAGCAAATGGCGGTAAATTTCCTGGACGGTTCGCGCAGGCCGGTCAATTCGGTCACGGCGCATTGCCTCGACCACATCCACTATGGCGCTCGCCCTGGCCAATTCGTGCAGTTCGTCCCCCACCAATCCCGCTGGGTAACCACTGCCGTCCATGCGTTCATTGATGCCGCCGATCACCGCCGTGGCGATCTTTCCGGAAAGCCAGGTGCAATGTTTCAAGCGCTCCAACAACAAGGGCACATGTTCGCTCAGTGTTTGCCGATGGGGGGCTTCAAAGCTTGCCGCCTTGAACAATAGTTGCGGCACCAACACCTTGCCCAAGTCATGCACCAGGGCGCTGGCGGCAATCGCTTTACGCACATCACCGGGAATATTTCTCCCCACCAGATCCAGAAGATGAATCGCCACGGCAAGCCCGTGCCTCACCAGCAAGGGTTCAGGGGTCATGCAACGCGAAGCAAACAGCAGCGCCTCCCTATCCTCATCGTGCAATACCAATAAGCGATCGGTATACCGGGACAGTTGACGCGATTCGATATCCCTGCCTTGCTGCAACGCCAGCATCTGAGCATCCAGATAGGCGGCCACTTTTACCAACCGTTGCGTCATGGGCGTCGCATAGCGCTTGAGATCACGGCGGCCAATGGCCTCATTGGCCGTATTTTTACCTTTTTGAGGCTCGAACAACGCTGAAGGCAAACGGCCCCCCTGCCCCTCTTTTTTATAACGCGCCGCTTCACGTTCGATTTCACAGACGAAATACCAGAGCCGGCGCTCTTGCTGAGTACTGCAGCCGTGAAAACGGCATCCTAGACGTAACAGCCTGTGATCCGCATCGGTTTTCTGGTGGCAAGGCGTGACGTCAGCAAGAAAATGCGTGCCATCCGGAAAGTGCAATTCAACCTTCAATAAAGGCGGGCAAGACGCCAGGAGGCCACTGGCCGCCATCGGCAATTCGAGCTGGCAGCCGTCTTGAGATAAATCGCGTAGATCCCCCTGAACGGCCATTCCCTCATCGTCGTACAGGGTAGCGACGACCGCCATGCCCATACGCAGCTCGGCACGAAAGGCTTCGCGCCGTTGCAGAACGTCCAGGTAGTCGGGGTACTCGCAGCAACACAGAAAGCGCCCGCCGGAACGGCGGGTTTCGGTCAGCACCAGGGGCGGGGTTCGCACGAGCTTGCCTTCGGTTTGGCCACTCAAACGAAACGGCGCGCCTTCCTCCAATTCCTCGAGCAAGTGAGCCACCGAGGAAAGGTCCATGACCAGCATCTGAGCCGAATGCTGCTCCATCAACAGCATGGGTTCACGCCCAGCCTCGGCCTGCTCCAGGCGAAGTGACACACCCCCGGTTTCCACAAGCGCGTTCAGCAGCGCCTCGATGGAGGCGGCCCCGGTTACTTTTTCAAACTCGTCTTGCTGCGCTGCCATCCTCGCCTCGCTTTCCTATCACTCGGTGTTAATCCACGAGCGCAGCAGGATAACAGATGCTGCCACAAGGACGTATCCAGATAAGCAGCATCCGTGACTCGCTCTTTCTCACTGAGACCGTCTGCAAATCGGGCAAGTGGCTGGATAATTTCCATGAATTGAAAAACCGGCGGCACAAGGCATTAAAGTTTTCATTGCAAGTGCCGATTTAACATTGTGAGGCTACAAAAACAGCACGGCAGCACGCCTTTCTTGTACAGCGACGCTAACCACTGCCGGCGCAGACGCTTGAAGAGGAACGACATGCCATGAGTTCACCGCTAACAGACGCCACCAGCAGCCTATCGTCTTCCGCCCTGCACGATTTGACTCCCAGACAACGCCTGGAAAGTGCACTGGATAAACTTCCGGCGCCGGGCAGTGTTCTGGGCGATGCACAAAGCGACACTCGGACCATTACAGCCGACGAACTGGTTGAGCCTATTTCGTGCATCAATGAGGTCATGCATCCACATGGCATCGAGTTTGATTTGGTTGAAGAGCCTGCCCGTGTCATCACAAAAGTGGTTGATCGCAACACAGGCGATGTCATTCGCCAGATTCCTAGCGAAGAAGTGCTGTTGATTGCGCAAAGGCTCGAACAACTCCATGGTCGTTTAATAGAGTCTGAAGCCTGATGCGCTGAAAGGCGCACCTCAGCCCCTGACCCTTTGTTACCAAGCCTTACACTTATTTTTCATGCTGGCCCTAAAGAAAACAGCCGAGGTGCCGTTACTTGATACAACGGCACACAATGTGGCCGAGTAGCAGGCCCAGCGGGCCACCGTCTCGTTAAGGAGAACCACACCATGTCAGTGATCAATACCAACATCACATCGATGATCGGCCAGCAAAACCTGAATGAATCAAAAAACGCACTTACCACCTCCATGGAGCGTCTGTCTTCTGGCCTGCGCATCAACAGTGCCAAGGATGATGCGGCCGGTCAGGCCATCGCCAACCGTATGTCTTCCCAGATTACTGGTCTGTCTACTGCACAGCGTAACGCCAACGACGGTATCTCCGTCGCGCAAACCGCTGAAGGCGCACTGAACCAAGTTAACGATAACCTGCAGCGTGTGCGTGAACTATCTGTTCAGGCGCAAAACGGTACTAACTCTCAGGACGACCTGAAGTCTATCCAAGCAGAAATTGAACAGCGTCTGACCGAGATCGATCGCATCTCTGAGCAAACCGACTTTAACGGTACCAAAGTCTTGCAGCAAGATGGTGCTCTAAAGATACAAGTTGGCGCCAACGACAATGAGACGATTAATATCGACTTGGAGAAAATTAATGCGAGCTCTTTAGGGCTTGATGGATTTAAAGTCAGTGGTGACCAGAAAGCTACTCTTAATGATATGACTGAAGAGTTTGGCGCAACCGGCTATTCTGAATATAACGTCGATGTTGATGGTACCCCTACAACAGCTCTTCGGGTAGATTTAGATAATGGTGATGTCACACTTGCTGATGGGACAACGGCCGTATATACGAGCGCCACTGATGGTACAGTCACCCAAAATCTGACTAATAATTCAGCTGCTGGTGATGCAAATGTAGCAGATGATTTTGCAACTAAGTTTGTTTCTGCGAATCAAAACGATAGTCTTTCGTTTGGTGGAGTTGAATGGACAAAAACCGATACAAGCGTCAACGCTGATGGCAATGGTACGTTTGAAGCAACTATTGATGGGTCAACAGTTGTTGTGAGTGTTGCGGGAGCTAACACAGGTACTGGCGGGGCACTTACAGTTGACACCGGCGCTCTTCATTACGACGATCCGGCTATTTATACAGCAGGGACAAGCCTCTTTACAAGTGAAGCTACTAACGAAGCTGCTACAGCAGCAACATTGGAAGTTGCTGGAGGGTCTAAGACAGGCTCTGTTCTTGATATTGGGGGCACTGCATATACGGTAGATGGCGGTGGAGTAGTAACAAATACCGCAGCGGATGTGATGTATGTGCAAAATGCTGATAGTCCGAGTCAAGCTCTCATAACTGAGGACTTGGCTAATCAAGCATCACGAAACCCTATGGAAAAGCTTGACTATGCACTGAGTAAGGTTGACACCCTGCGTTCTGACCTAGGTGCGATTCAGAACCGTTTCGAGTCTGCCATTACCAACCTGCAGACCAACGAGACTAACCTGACCTCTGCCCGTTCGCGTATCGAAGATGCAGACTACGCGGTGGAAGTCGCCAACATGACTCGCGCGCAGATTCTGCAGCAGGCCGGTACGTCTGTATTGGCACAGGCTAACCAGATTCCGCAGTCTGTGCTGTCTCTGCTGGGTTAATAGTCTGTCAGTAGATGCATGACAGCTTGGGCTGGCCTTCGGGTCAGCCCATATTTTTGAATATTTTTTTTATTTTCTTATAAGGATATGAGATGAAGAAGATAGATATCATGTCGATGTTCGAAGCCATGGGAGAAGAATCCTTGGGTGATGGCGCCAGGCTTGTTGGAAATTCTGATGTCATCGACATAAAGAAAGAATTAGTTGAGATGATCCTTGTGGTCCAAGGAATGGCGACGGTCATTTACAAGGATTCGGGGCAGAAGGAAGTGATCTCGGTATCTAGAGGTGAAGCATGCTTCTTTGGAGTTCATGATGAGTCAGTGATTCTTCAGGAGGATAGCTTGGTTCTGGTTATTGACAAGGGGATTAAGAAAAATGCAGATCAAAGTGGGGCAAAATTTGGTCTATTTGGTAAAAAAGGAAAAGCCGATAGGAAGCGCGGGAAGAGTGAGGATGGTGTCTGCGAGGAAAGTTTTGAGCAGGTGAGTAAGAAAAGTATTTTGAGTGACATGATGCCCAAGGTTCGGCAAGCCTGGTACCAAGTCGCCGGGCCACTCTCTGCAAGCGTTATTAACGATGAAAATCGGTTTAAAGAGCTGGCCTCAACAGTCTATATGGTTCTGCCAATGCCAGTCAGGATGGTGGTAAGAGAGGAGTTTTTCATCAATTGGTGCTACGAAAAGCGACATATACTATTGGTCGAAACACCAAAAATTGAGCTGGAGAATAATGATTCTCTCGTTATGCTGACCGACGGTAGTGACGTTCATGATCAACTCTTTGTCGATCAAGTTGAAGACGAGATAAAGTCGGAGTGAATGTCGTTGCGAATTCAGTTGGGTATTGACTCTGTGACTGTTAATGACCACCAGCAGGTAATCGATCAGCTTCAGGGCGTGATCGACGAAACTCAGCAGACCCTCGAGCGTTTCGAGACCACAGGTATGGACGAGCAGATGCGTGGAGACTACGACAAGCTGCTGGCCATACTGGATTATGCCGTGAAGCAGCATCGGAACATACCTTGGCGATGGCCCCGGATACGCTATTAACCCTGCGCTTGCTGATAACCGGCACGGTGCAGGGCGTAGGCTATCGCCAGTGGCTGGTGGATGAGCTGACGCAGCGCGAGCTAGCGGGCTGGGGTCGCAACCTGCCCGATGGCGGTGTCGAAGCGGTGATTCACGGCACCCTGGAACACCTGCAACCGCTGTGCGATGCGGTACCCAGTGGCCCGGAAACCGCCCAGGTAACCGGCGTGGATATCAACCCCTGGCCCGGTGATACCCCCGAAGGCGTGGAAATTCGGGAAACCGTTGAGCCTGAGAGCTGAGATTGCCGTGTCATCGCGAACGCAGCGAAGTGATCTTGGGGTTGCCGCGTCGCTTCCAGGCCGATATAGGGTGGAGGGTGATTTATCGCGCGATGTTTTTGTTTTTTTGGTGGGCTGAGCCTGTGAAGACCTCGCCCGCTGAAGCGGCCTCCCACCTGGTAGTTGGGTTAGGTGCTGGAATTCGGCAACCCTCGCCCGGCGGATACCGTTTCTGGTTAACTATTGAAGAAGAGGGCGGGACTAACGCCGAATCGCTTGGATAGCGCTTCGATATGGCGGCGGGTAAGGTCTCGTTCCCTGCGGTTGAGGATCTTGGAGACCAGCGACTTGCTGCCGATCTCGGGCAGGTCCGCAACACCCAGCCCGTGCTGATCCATCAAGAACCTGAGCATATCCACTGCATCTTGGGACTGAACGCCAGCGTTGAACTCGGCGAATGTCTCTGAGGTATTCTCCCACTCCTCGATGGCATCGGTAAGGCGCTCGATAAGGGTGGTATTGTTGTCAAAATCGTCGATCAAGTCGTCAACGATGTTCAGCGCCGCCTGATACTCTTCTTCGGAGTGGATGCGTGACAGGAATGGAACGGCTCGGAAAACGGCCTTGGCTTCTTCGAGGTAGGCGATGGCGTTCATTTATCTGCCTCCTTGGCATACCGACGGCAAAGCTTGTCGTATTCGGCATGTGTTGTAATGTGTTTCACGTATAGGATCTGTTGCTCGAATGAGATAAAGGCGATCAGTCTCAGGTTGTTTCCAGCAATGTCTATGATCCACCAACGGTCCTTGTAGCGGAAGTTATCCAGACTCGGGAGTGCCTTCTTGAGGTCATTTGGTGAATGGAAGCTCTCGGATCTCAGTAACTTGTATGTTCGTTGTATCGAGGGTGCATCGTTTGGATATTTCTTGGTCGCCTCGTCGAAGACTTTTTTCGTGACTATCCGCATCGCCCCTCCTGAGTACTGACAGCAGATTAGTTCACTTGTTTCCTTTTTGTCAACAAGGTGAGCGGTCTGTCAGGCCTGAGATTGCCGCGTCGGCTTCGCCAAGGCTTGATACAGGGTGGGAGGGCGATTTATCGCGCGATGTTTTGGGTCGCCAAGCCTGAAACCCCTCGCCCGCTGAAGCGGCCTCCCACCATGCGGTTGGGTTAGGGTGCTGGAATTCGGGAACCCCTCGCCGCTGAAGCGACCTCCAACAAAGGTTAGGCCGCGTGCGGGCGAATGCCGTCAAAACGACCTTTGCGCTTGGCCTGCTCCAGGTCGTAGGCATTTTGCAGCCGCAGCCAGTAGCCTTCGCTGGTGCCGAAGTAGCGAGACAGGCGCAGGTCGGTATCGGCGGTGATGGCGCGCTCGCCACGGGCAATCTGGCCGATACGGGTGGCCGGTACGGCGATGGCGGTGGCCAAGGCGTTCTTGGTCAGCCCCATGGGCTCAATGAAGTCCTCAAGGAGGATCTCGCCCGGGTGGATATTGGGCAGTTGTTCAGTCATGGTCGCCTCCTCAGTGATAGTCGACGATTTCGATATCATGGGCACAGCCGCCATTGGTCGTTGATGCGCGGATGCTGTACTGACCTTCACGGTCACCATGCAAGGCCTCCAGTCGATTGCCGGGTGGGATGCGCAGATCATCAAGGTTATCGGCAGCATCCAACTGGCGCAATTTCTTCAGGGCATTGCCCTGCATTCAATATAACGCGAATCGTCATATGACGCAACGCGGCATACTCAGGAAACCCTCGCCCTGAGATCTAAGATGGCCACATTACTTGTTATATAACGGAGGATGACCCCTTGCTCCACGTCGCTCACGCCACTAAAGGCAGGTCGCCGCTGACCTCCTTGAAGCCACGCTGGCGGTGCGTACTGGCTCAGGCCAACCAGATCCCGCAGAACGTGCTGTCGCTGCTGGGTTAATCTGAGGCTTGGCATCGATAGAGCATTCGCTTTATCGCTAAGTGATACAATGAACCGGCTCCCAAGTGGGGCCGGTTTTTTTCGATGAATAACAAAAGGGAGCCCAATGTGAATGACCGCCACGTCAGTATCTCGGCGTATGAGGTCATGTATTCCCTCATACCTAAGCTCAACACCATCGAAAAACAGGTGAAAAGCACCTTGGCTGCCCCCAGCGCTTTCACTCAAGACGCAGCACACCAACAGCGTTACCAGACGCTAAAAAGCGAATTTGAGCTGGAGCTTCTGATGATACGCATGAACCTGGAGCACCTGCTTCAGCGTTATGCAACGGAACTCGAAGCGGTGACGCAAGGTTCACGGCATGATATTTACCTGACCCTCGATACCCACGAAGCTACCGCTATTGATAGAGCCAAACAGCTTTATCAGCGTATCCAGGCATGGCAAACCCGTGATGACTCATGACCCCTGCTGATCACCAGCGCCTGATCGATAAACTGCAAGCGGTGATCGACGAAACGCAGCACACCCTTGAGCGTTTTGAGGCAACGGGGATGGATGAACAGATGCCAGAAGACTATGGCCAGTTGCTGAGCATTCTGGATGATGCCGTGAAGCAGCAGCGCGAACATACGCAGGCAATGCTGAGTTAAATCACTATCGGTGCATATCTGAGCGACCGTTCCTGCATGCCTACCGCTGGCGTTTTGCGTGTGGAAAGGCTTTTGACAGGAAAATTTCTCAAGTTCGCCCTCATCCCGCCGATAGGGTTAAATTAACCACAGTGCATTAACCAGTATCTTGATGCAGGTGCCACGAATAGGTACCACAGGTATCACGAAAAGGACGGCATGATATGGCTTCAATTTCTTCACTCGGCATCGGCTCCGGCCTGGACCTCAATAGCCTGCTTGATCAGCTCAAGGATGCTGAACGAGGCAAGTTGGCCCCCATCGAGCGACAACTGGAAAGCCAGCAGACCAGAATTTCCGCTTACGGCCAGTTGAAAAGCGGCCTTTCCAGTTTCCAAAGCGCGATAGGCAAGCTCAACGATTCCTCCCTGTACTCAAGCCTCTCCGCCAGCGTGAGCGGTGAATCGGTAAGTGCTACCGCCACCGCCGAGGCTAACGCAGGACGCTACGATGTAGAGGTCATTCAGCTGGCCACCGCCGGCAGCCTTGCCACTACGAGCGTCACGGATTCGAATGCCCCGATTATCGATGCTAATAACGACCAGACCCTGACCTTGAGTTTCGCCGGGGCGGAACCGGTGGATGTGGATGTTATCGTTGGCGCTGGTAGCAGCCTGGAAGATATCCGTGATGCCATCAACGCCAAGGAAGATAGTGGCGTTTCCGCTTCTGTGATCCACGATGGTGAAGGTTACCGTTTAACCCTGAGTTCGACCGTAACCGGTGCCGACACTTCGATCCAAGGAATCACTTTTAACGGGTTAACCGGCGAAGGAGCGGGCCTGGCCGTTGACACCAGTATTCAAAACACCGCCGGGCAGGATGCCTCTCTCAAGGTAAACGGCGTAACAATCACCAGCTCCATCAATGAAGTCAAAGACGCCATTCAGGGCGTGACGCTCAACCTACAGGAAGGTGGTAACGCCACCAGCACCGTGGTGGTGGAGCAAGACACCCTGGCGGTGCGTGAGGCCGTGACGGGCTTTGTAAAGGCGTTCAACGACCTGAAAGGCAGCATTGGCGAACTGACCGCCTTCGACAGTGAAACCGGTCAGGCCGGTGACTTGCTGGGCGACAACACCATACGCACGGTGGAATCGCGCCTGCGGGGTGTTTTGGGTGGCGGTGTAGCCGACGGCCAGTTTTCCATGCTTTCCAACGTGGGCATTTCGCTGCAGTTGGACGGCAGCCTGGAAATCGATAGCGACAAACTCGATGACATCATCGCCAACGACCAGGGCGCCCTGGCCGAGTTCTTCGCCGGCACCAGCGACGATACCGGCATGGCCGGCAAGCTGGATACCACCGTCGGCCAATTGCTGGGGTCCAATGGCGCGGTTCAGGGCGCCATCAGCGGGGCGGAAAGCAGTATCGAAAGCCTTGGCAACCGTTACAGCCGCATGGAACAAAGTATCGACCGAACCATCGAGCGCTATCGCACCCAGTTCGGCCAGCTGGACAGCATGATTGCCCAGATGAATTCTACCAGCAACTACCTGACCCAGCAGTTCGATGCGCTGGATGCCCAGTTAGGCCGCAAGTAACGCAAGGATAGAATCAATCACACCTGCATATTCATGACATCCCGATACGATGTGACCAAACGATTACGCACCTGCAAACCCATTTGAAACGCCACGCTGGCTTTTTGCATATCGACCATCAGGTCGTTAAGTTCGATACCCGGCTCGCCGGCTTGAAAGGCCACGGCCTTGGTGTTGGCATTTTGTTGCAACCGATTGATACGCTGAATGGATGCCTGCAACTCGCTACCAAAACTTCCTTGGCCTACCGAGGTCGTCAGTTGCTGGCCTTTGAGCTCATGCCCGGCTGCCTGCGTGGCCAAGCCTTGCATCTGCTGTAACGCCGACTGGATAGCGGGTGCACTCATTGAGACGCCTCGAATAGCCAAAAATAAAATAATGCGGGTAGATTAACACCGCTCACCAATGGCTCGTGCGTGCAAATACGCCCGGAAACCCAGGCTTTTCTTTCCTTTAGGCTCGACTCCCAACCGGATAATGGCGTTCATCATAATTCCGCCTCATCATTTTGGCGGACAACCGCGATTGACGGATGCAGCCTATGCCTTGTTTGGTGATGCGCCTTGACCGCCTGCTGGTTTGCGCTTTTTCGGAGAAGTACGCATGAGCGAAGCCAGCACGGCCCCCGGCCGTCAGAACAGCACGACCCATAAAAAAACCACTGACGGAACAACGGATACCGAGCCAAAAAGCGCCTCCTCCAGGGATCGTATTGTCCAACAGCTGCGCGGCAATCCTCTGGTAGCCCTGTTAATAGCAGGTGCTGCGAGCATCGCGGTGGTGGTCGCTCTACTGCTGTGGGCGTCCAGCCCGGATTATCGGGTGCTTTATACCAACCTGGAAGAAGCGGATGGCGGTCGCATCATCACCGAGCTGGAGTCGCGGGGCATTCCCTATCGTTTCAGTCAGGGTGGGCGGGCCCTGCTGGTGCCGGATGAGAACGTGCATGCCCTGCGCCTGCAACTGGCAGAACAAGGGCTTCCCAAGGGCGGCAACGTCGGCTTCGAGCTGATGGAAACCCAGGCGTTTGGTATCAGTCAATTTGCCGAACAGATCAATTACCAGCGTGGCCTGGAAGGTGAGCTCGGGCGCTCGATCGAATCGCTGGGGCCGGTGGAAAAAGCGCGCGTCCATCTGTCCATGGCCAAGCCCTCGGTCTTTGTCCGTGACCGTGAGTCCGCCAAGGCCTCGGTCGTGCTGACCTTGCTACCCGGTCGCGTACTCGGCGACGGCCAGGTCAGCGCCATCGTGCATATGGTCTCGAGCAGCGTTCCCGAGCTTGCGGCAGAAGACGTGACCGTGGTGAATCAGGATGGGCGCCTATTGTCTGCCGATTCCCGCCAGAACAATGGTCTTGACGGTACGCAACTGAGCTATATCGCCGAAGTCGAGCGCTCCTACCAGCAGCGCATCGAGCGTATCCTGACACCGCTAGTCGGCAGCGATAACGTGCGCGCCCAGGTGGCGGCGCAAATTGATTTCTCGCGTCGGGAAGAAACCTCGGAACGTTACGGCCCCAACCAGCCGCCCAACGAAGCCGCCGTGCGCAGCCGCCAATCCAGCCTGTCTTACGATGGGGATGAGGCACTGGCCATGGGCATTCCCGGCGCCCTCAGTAATACCCCGCCGGGTGCCGCCCCTTCGCCTATCAACCTTCCCGATGTTGACGAGGAAGGTCTGGAAGGTCTGGACGAGGAACAGACCCAAGCGCTGCAGGCATTACGCAACCTGCGCCAGGATGATGTCGTCAATTACGAAGTCGACCGTAGTATCGAGCATATACAACACCGCCGAGGCCAGATCGAACGCCTGACCGCCGCCGTGGTAGTCAACTTTCGTGACGAGCTCAACGAGGCGGGAGAATGGGTGCGTGTTCCCCTGACGGAGCTTGAAGTCCAGCAGATCGAAGGGCTGGTACGCCAGGCCATGGGGTTCTCTCTGGCGCGTGGCGATGCAGTGGATGTGGTCAATAGCCCCTTCAGCCGCGCCGAACAAGAAGCAGCACTACCCGAATGGTGGCAACGTCCGGAAATTCTGGACATGGCAGCCAACCTGGGGCGCTACTTGCTGGTAGCTCTGGCCATCTTGCTGCTTTACCTCTTGATTCTTCGGCCGCTGATAAAGCGCTACACCCAGCCGCCCCTCATGGCGCAAATGCCGGGCGGGTTCCAGGTGAACGTAGGCGAAGACAGCGAGGAAAAGGAAAACAAGGCGAGCGAGAAGGCGAGCGAGGATGATCAGGACGTCGAGGATACCTACAACAAGCCGAAACGTCAGCGCAAGACATCGCTGTATGAACACAACCTTAATGATCTACGCGAAATGGCCCAGGAAGATCCTCGCATGGTTGCCATGATCATTCGCAGCTGGATGAACACATGAGTAATGCTATCGCCGAGATGAGCGGTGCTCGCAAGAGCGCCATCCTTTTACTGGTTCTGGATGAAGACAGCGCTGCCGAGATCTTCAAATACCTGGGTGCCAATGAAATCCAGGAAATCAGCATAGAAATGAATCGCTTGCAACAGGTCTCCCATGAAGAAATCAAGCTGGTGCTGGAAGCCTTCCACAAGCAAACCGAAGAGTTCGTTGCGCTCAACCTTAATTCCAGCGAGCACATACGCTCGATTCTGTCCAAGGCACTGGGTAACGAGCGCGCCTCGAGTCTGATCGAGGATATTCTCGAAACCACTGGCAGCAACTCCGGTATCGATGCGCTCAACCTGATGGAAGCCTCAATGGTCGCGGAACTTATCCATGACGAGCACCCTCAGATCATCACTACCATTCTGGTACATCTTGAGCGTCATCAGGCGGCCAATATTCTGGAGCTGTTCGAAGAAAAATTGCGCAACGACGTGGTGCTGCGTATTGCCACGTTCAGTGGCGTTCAGCCGGCGGCACTTCAGGAATTGACCGAAGTGCTTTCCAGCATGCTGGAAGGCCAGAACCTCAAACGCAGCAAGAAGGGCGGCGTAAGAACCGCAGCCGAAATTCTCAACCTGATGAATTCCACTCAAGAAGATCTTGCTATCGAGATGGTGCGTTCGCACAGCGACGACCTGGCCCAGAAGATTATCGACGAGATGTTCCTGTTCGAAAACCTGTTCGACCTGGACAACCGTGCGATTCAGATGGTGCTGCAGGAAATCGACACCAACTCTCTGGTGGTGGCCCTCAAAGGCGCTCAGGACAGTCTTGTCGACAAATTCCTGCTCAACATGTCCCAGCGTGCTGCCGTTCTGATACGTGAAGACATGGAGGCACGCGGTCCGATTCGGGTCTCTCAAGTCGAAACCGAGCAAAAGGCGATTCTTCAGGTGGTACGCCGCCTGGCCGATGCCGGCGAGATAGTGCTGGCTGGCGGAGACGATGCCTATGTCTGATCCACGCGCCCCTACGTTCGATCGCCACGGCGATTGGCGGCGCTGGCAGATGGGCGAACTGCCCAAGCCGTCAAACGGGGCCATCCCTACGCCCCAGGAAGATCCCGCCTCGCAACAGCGAGGTAACATTCAGGCCGCACAGAAGGCCGCCGAACAGGCACGTCAATGCGAACAGCAAGAGCGCCAGGCGCTGGATGACAGGATTCGCCAGCAAGCCGAACGAGAAGGTCACCAGGCAGGGTTCGACCGCGGCCATGCCGAGGGGCTTGAGCAAGGTCTGGCAGAGGCACGCAAACAAGCGGAGCAAGAGCTGCAACAACAGCTCAAGGCCAACTTAAGCCCCATCAAGACCCTTGCCGAGCAATTTAGCAACGCCCTGACCCAGCTTGACGATGACGTCGCCCACGACTTGGTGGAGCTCGCCTTGGCCACTGGCAAGCAACTTGCCGCAGAGGCGCTGAGCGAAACCCCCGACCATATCCTGACGGTCGTTCGCGAGCTTTTACACAGCGAGCCTCCCTTAATCGGACAGCAGCGATTATGGTTGAACCCAGACGACCACAGGCTCGTCGATGAGCACCTGGGGCTTGAGCTCGACGCTGCCGGCTGGAAGCTGCAGCCGGATGACCAACTGCCCCGCGGAGGCTGCAGAGTGACCAGCGCCCAAGGTGAATTGGACGCGACGTTCGAAGGGCGCTGGCAGGCGATAAAGGCACAGGTACGCAAGCGTCCTCCCGGCACAGCAGATGCCTTGTCGTCCTCCACAAGCTGAGGTCACTCATGTCAGATACTCGCAACCCCCACCGGCAGCATTGGCAGCATGTGCTGCAGCGCACCCAGCAACGTATTCAACACCTTCCCCATCATCGCACCAGCGGGCGAGTGATTCGCGCCACCGGCATGGTGATTGAAGTCGTAGGCTTGCGTGTGGCGGTAGGCAGTGCCTGTCGTATCGAGCTTCCCAGCACCAAGACCCATGCAGAAGCTGAGGTGGTCGGGTTTGCAGGCGACAAATTGTTCTTGATGCCGCTTGAAGAAATTTCCGGTTTGATGCCCGGCGCGCGCGTGACACCCTTGGGTGAAGGCAGCGGTCATAGTGCACGGCGCTTCCCGCTCGGCGACGCCTTGCTGGGCCGAGTGCTGGACGGCAACGGCAACCCCCTGGATGATCGCGAGAGTGTGGAAGAATGCCCTCGCGCCACCTTGGCAACAACCCCCTTGAACCCTCTCGCGCGGGCACCGATCGACGCCCAGATCGATGTGGGTATCCGCGCCATCAATGCGTTACTCAGCGTGGGACGCGGCCAGCGTATGGGCTTGTTTGCCGGCTCCGGGGTGGGCAAGTCGGTATTGCTGGGCATGATGGCGCGTTATACCCAGGCCGATGTGATCGTCGTGGGCTTGATTGGTGAAAGGGGCCGCGAGGTTCAAGACTTCATCGACAATATTCTCGGCCCCGAAGGACGGCGGCGCGCCGTGGTGGTGGCGGCACCCGCGGACACCTCGCCGCTGCAGCGATTGCAGGGTGCTGCCTACGCCACACGGCTAGCGGAAGGGTTTCGTGATGAAGGGCGTAACGTGCTATTGATTATGGATTCCTTGACGCGTTATGCCATGGCCCAACGCGAAATCGCCCTGGCAATCGGTGAACCGCCCGCGACCAAGGGCTACCCGCCTTCCGTATTCGCCAAGCTCCCCGGCCTGGTCGAGCGTGCCGGAAATGCCGAACGCGGGGGCGGCTCGATTACCGCCTTTTATACCGTACTCACGGAAGGGGATGACCAGCAAGATCCCATCGCCGATTCGGCACGCGCCATTCTGGACGGCCATATTGTGCTTTCTCGGACCTTGGCCGAAGCGGGACATTATCCTGCCATCGATATCGAGGCCTCCATCAGCCGTGCCATGACAGCAATCACCACAGCGCAGCAGCAACGTCATGCCCAGCGCTTCAAACGTCTCTTCTCAAGGTACCAACGCAACCGTGACCTGATCAGTGTCGGCGCCTACAGTCCAGGGCATGATTCACAACTGGATGAAGCCGTTCAACGCTTCCCCGAGCTTGAACGCTTCTTGCAGCAAGAGATGAAAGAATGTGCAACCATGGACCAGTCGCATCAAGCACTTGAAGCGGTCGTAGGAGGGCAGTCATGAGTACATCGCAATTTGATACCTTGATCGAACTGGCTCGACGTTCACGTGACCAGGCCGGTCTTGCACTCGCCAACGAACGCAACAACGAACAACAGACCGTGGCGCAAGTGGAATCGCTGGGGCGTTACCGCCAGGAATATGCCCAGCGTCTACAAACCTCCATGCGTCAGGGTATCGATCCGGCAAGCATGTACAATTACCAGCAATTTCTCGCCTCGCTGGACGCCGCTCTGGTGAAGGCGCGCCAGGCATTGGCCGCCCAGCAGCAGCGCGTTACGCAAAGCCAGCACTATTGGCAGCAAGAGCAGCGCAAGCTGTCTTCCTACGATACATTGGCCTCACGCCGGGCGACCGAGCAACAACGCAATGAACAACAACGCGAGCAAAGAACCAGCGATGACTTGGTGAACGGTCGTTTGGCTCGCCGCCTTGCCGATACCCGCTCCTATTAGCGGCTCCAGGGAATGACATGACTATTCAAATGTTACTTTCGGCCGCTCAGGGCCAGAATAATCCGCCTAGCCTTCAGGCCAGTTCTAGTGAAGCCGGCGTACGGAAAGCAGGATTGTTCGATAATGCGTTAGCCAAGGCCTCGGCTCAACAGGGCAAGAGCGCCTTGGACTCAGCCGCTCCCTATGCCGACTTGCTGCAATCCCTGGAAGCTGAATCACTCGATCTGGATATCAGTGCACAAGAACTGGAAGCGCTACTCGAACAGCCACAAGACGGATTGACGACTGAAGCCACCGGCCTGAATGAAATTGCTGCGCGCCTTGCACTGTTGGCCGAGTTCGACACCCTTGAAGTGAGTGCTGAAGGCAAGAGCCTGCAAAGGGGCGAAATGACCCCGCTAGTACAGCTCACTGAGCTGGCACGCAGCATGGCGGCGTCTTCAGCTCAATTATCAACGCCATCTCAAGGCAGTGATACCTCTCGGGCTTCCCTGCTGGATGCCTTGGCATTGTCTCAACAAGCTCAGGCCATACGGCCATCCCTGGACACGACACAACTTCAGCGCCCAGCCAGCGAAAGTATGGGTACCCCCTTGGTGGACAGTCGACTTGCCGGCGGAAGTCTTCCCACGTCAGAGTCTTCCCTGTCCGCCGGCATGCAAGCCCAGCCTTCCTCTCAGTCTCAGCCAAGTCTGGTGGGCTTGAATGCAGTGACATCGGCACCTGCACAAGCCAGCATATCCACGCCGGTGGCTCATCAAGCCTGGCCGCAACAGCTTGGTCAACAACTGATGCAGTTCACTCAGCGGGGTGGCGAGCAGCAGATTCAAATGCAAATTCACCCCGCCGAACTGGGTCCCCTTTCCATATCCTTGAAGGTCAGTGAGCAAGGCACCCAAGCTCACTTTCTTTCCGCTCACGCTCAGGTGCGCCAAGTCATCGAACAGGCCATTCCTCAGTTGCGAGAAGCCTTGGCCGAACAGGGCATCTCATTAGGCGAAACCTCTGTAGGAGATCAACCTGATGGGCAACAACTTGCCGGTCAGAAATCACCCGGCCAACCAGGCACAGGCACCATTGGAACGGAGGTGAGTGACAGCGAAGGCGATGCACAAGCATCTTCTACCTTGACCGCCTCTTTGGATGGTCGCGTTGATCTCTACGCCTAGAAAAGCGCTGCAAGAAAAAAAGTTAAAACAAGAGATAGGCTCGCTCCGCGGGCTTGTTCCTTTCATCAGCCATGCCAGTTTTAGGCATAATACGCCTCACTGGGGCCAAGCTCGGAGTTAACAGGAACAATAATGGCAGAATCAAACAATGGATCGAAGAAGCTGCTCTGGATCATGGTATTTCTGGTGCTGCTTTCTTCAGCAGGTGCCGCCGCTGCCCTGTATATGGTCATGGGCCGTGAGACAGACAGTGCGACAAGCGAAGCACAGCAAGTGACCCAACGACAGGCCCCCATTTTTCTGCGTATCGAACCGTTTACGGTCAACTTGGCAGATGACACTTATGGCTCACGATTATTATATGTGGGCGTTACGCTGCGTGTCGGCGAACAGCAGAACAAGGAGCTCCTGGAAGAGCATATGCCCCAGGTACGCAGCCGCTTGCTCACCTTGTTTTCCGGTAAGCAGGCCAATGATTTGACGTCAGCGGAAGGTAAACAGCAGCTGGCGAATGAGGTCATTGGCCGGCTCAGTGTGCCCATGGCAGAAAATCAGCCTCTGCTGGATTTACGTGAAGTGCTCTTTACTGAATTCATCGTGCAATAACCCGGGAATCTGGAGCCGTCATGTCGCAGGACGATCTACTGTCCCAGGAAGAAATTGATGCCATTTTAAAGGGCGTCAGTGGTGAGGATGAACCTTCGTCAACGGCTCAATCAAAAGACGAAGCCCGCATTCGTCCCTATGATCCTTCCACACAACATCGTGTGCTTCGCGAGCGCCTGCACGCCCTGGACTTCATCAATGAACGTTTTGCGCGCTATTTCCGCACGGGCATGTTCAACCTGATTCGACGTAGTGTCGATATTACCGTGGAGTCGGTACGCTACCAAAGCTTCAGTGATTTCTCGCGTAACGTACCGGTACCTACCAACATCAACATTGTCGCCATGAAACCTCTACGTGGCTCGGCATTGATGGTTTTCCCTCCCAACCTGGTCTACATGGTGGTGGATAACCTCTTTGGAGGCGACGGACGTTTTGTAACAAAATCCGAAGGGCGCGATTTCACCAACACCGAACAACGCATTATTCAGCGGCTGTTAAAGCTGGCGATCGATGCCTACGAACAAGCCTGGAAAGTTATTTATCCTCTCGATATCCAGTTTCTACGTTCGGAAGTCCAGTCGAAATTTGCCAACATCACCAATTCTCCTAACGAGATCGTGGTGAATACTCATTTCAATCTGGAAGTAGGCAATCTTTCGAGTCAATTTCAGATTTCAATGCCCTACGCCATGATTGAGCCGTTGCGGGACCTGTTGGCCAACCCGGTCAACGACAGCAAACAGGCTCAGGACGGCTCCTGGACAAAGCGCATGGCTAGCGAACTGCGCCAGTCGGAAATCGAACTGGTGGCAGAGTTTGCCAAGATCCCTAGCCGTATCGCCCATGTCATGTCACTCAAGAAAGGTGACGTCCTGCCTTTCGACCTGCCCGGCACGGTCGTGGCCAGTGTTGATGGTGTACCGGTCATGGAATGCGACTACGGCAGCCAAAATCAGCAGCGAGCACTGCGGGTCTCCCGCATGCTCGACCATGCGGCCATGAACAATGTATCGTCCAACGACTTCATCAAGGGGTCACCGCTGAAGCAAGCCAAGGAATTCAAGCATGACTGATCCCAACAAGCCCGATCAGAATATTTCTGATGATGACCGGGCCGCCGCCATGTCCGAGCAGGATAAAACCGAGCAGGACACCACCCCCAGCAAGGAAGCCTTGCTCGAGGAGGATGATCCTTGGGCCGCCGCCATGGCGGAACAGCAATCCGCCGAGGAAGAACAGGCCGCCCACCAGGATGCAGCGCAGCCAGAGCAACCTGCTTCGCCGGCCAAGCCGGCCAGTGAGGAGATATTTCGTCCGCTATCGCAGGATACCGGCACGGGTCAGCCGCGTGATCTGGAAATGATCATGGATATCCCGGTCAAGTTGACCGTGGAACTGGGTCGCACCAAGCTCACTATCAAGCAGTTGCTCGAGCTCGCTCAGGGGTCGGTGATCGAGCTTGAGGGCCTGGCCGGTGAGCCTATGGATATCCTGATCAACGGCTATCTCGTGGCTCAAGGGGAAGTCGTGGTAGTGGACGATAAATACGGCATTCGTATTACCGAGATCATCACTCCCTCCGAACGGATTCACAAGCTGAACCGATGAATGCCGATACTCCTTCCGCACAGGACAGTGCGCCACTCGAAGCACTAGGTAACGGCAGTGACGCCTTGCTAGGCATGGCAACCTTGGGTAAAACCGCTGCTGCCCTGGCACTGGTGATTGCCATCATTCTTGCTTGTACCGCACTGCTGCGCCGCTGGAACACGCAACGCTTCCACCATGGGGCTCACCTCAAGGTAGTGGGAACCTCAGCGGTAGGTAACCGTGAGCGTGTGGTGGTTATCCAGGTGGAAGATACCTGGTTGGTCCTGGGTGTCGGCAGCGGGCGAATCACCAAACTGCATGAGCTACCCGTGCCGGAAGGACGAGATGCAACGTCCTTTTCCTCACAGAATGGCTTTTCCCGACGGCTGGACCAGGCCATAAACGCCTATTCGAAGCAAAAGAAAGGTGCCCCCCATGCACCTTCCGATTCTCGTCATACTCAATGAGACACTGGATGCCGTACTCCTTGCCTAGCTGGCAACGTCTGCTTGCAATAGGTTTGATCGGCCTGGCTTTGCTGCTACCGCTCGCTGCCGGTGCTCAAGAGATTCCAGGCATAGTGAGCAAGCCCTTGGAAGGCGGCGGGCAGCAATGGTCACTGAGCCTGCAAACGTTACTTCTGCTCAGCAGCATGGCTTTTCTGCCGGCAATTTTGCTGATGATGACCAGCTTTACCCGGATCATCATCGTGCTCAGCCTATTGCGCACGGCAATGGGTACCCAGGCGACGCCTCCTAACCAGGTCTTACTGGGGCTTGCACTTTTCTTGACGTTTTTCGTCATGTCGCCGGTATTGGCTCAAGTCTATGATAATGCATGGCTACCCTTGACCGAAGAAACCATCAATTTCGAAGAATTCATGCGGATAGCTCAACAGCCTTTTCGTGAATTCATGTTGGCCCAGACGCGGGAACCGGATATCGCCATGTTTGCACGTCTGGCGGATGTCGGGCCCTTGCAAGGCCCGGAAGACTTGCCCATGCGGGTTCTCTTGCCTTCCTTTGTCACCAGCGAGTTGAAAACCGCCTTCCAGATCGGGTTCACGATTTTCATTCCTTTCCTGATTATCGACTTGGTAGTGGCCAGTACGCTGATGGCCTTGGGGATGATGATGGTACCGCCCATCACGATTTCCTTGCCGTTCAAGTTGATGTTGTTTGTTCTGGTAGACGGCTGGCACCTGATCATCGGCTCCTTGGCGGAAAGTTTTTACATGATCTAGTCCGGCAGGCCAAGCCTATACCGGCGGCGAAAGGAGCACCTCCAATGACCCCTGAAATGGTCATGAATATTGCCTACCAAGGGATGCGCGTCACGCTATTTCTTGGCGGCCCGATACTGATGGCCGCCTTGATGACCGGCCTTATCGTCAGCCTTTTCCAAGCCGCGACTCAGATCAACGAAATGACGCTGACGTTTATTCCCAAGATCCTCGCCGTCTTTGCCGTGCTGGTCTTCGCCGGTCCCTGGCTGATAGGTCTGATCGTCGACTTCACGCGTCAGTTGTTTATCAACATCCCCAGCATGGTGATGTGACCAGTGGTCGAAGTCACCTTTGCCCAACTACAAGCATGGCTGGTGGCATTCTTGTGGCCGTTTGCCCGTATCACTGCCTTCATGGCAGCGGCTCCTTTATGGGGACACTCGAGTGTTCCCAACCAGGCCAAGGTGGGCCTCGCGGCTATCGTCGCGGTGGTCATTGCGCCAGTACTTCCCTCCATGCCTGAAGTTGCAGTGCTCTCCTGGGCAGGGCTTGGCATCATGGTGGAGCAGATATTGATCGGCCTGGCCATCGGCATGGTGATGCATGTCATGTTTGCCGTGGTTCAGGCAGCGGGTGAGTTCATCGGTTTGCAGATGGGGCTTGCCTTCGCCAGTTTTTTCGATGCCGCCAGCGGCACCAACATCATGGTGCTGTCGCGTATCTTCTACATGATCACCCTCTTGATGTTTCTCGCCTTCAATGGCCACTTGATGGTGCTGGAAACCCTGGTGATGAGTTTCCAGGTGCTACCCATCGGTATCGGCACCTTCAACCCAAGCGCTTTCGATATGCTGGCGCGTTATGGCGGCACCATCTTTGCTGCCGGCATGCTGCTGGCTTTACCGCTAGTGGCATCGCTCTTGATCATAAACCTGGCACTGGGCATCCTCAATCGCTCGGCACCCCAGCTCACCGTTTTCAATATCGGCTTTCCCATGTCGCTGATTACCGGGCTGGTGTTGCTGATGGTATTGATGACGGATATGGCAAGCTTCCTGCAACGTCTATTCAGCAACAGCATCGATTTCATGCAGCGCCTGATCGAGGCCATGGCACCGCTTGGCTGAACACCATCCAAGAAGAAATAGATACAAAAATGCCTTGGTCATGTTAACCAAGGCATTGAATAAACAAGCTACATGCAGAGCGTTACATGTAGTTGAACAGGGACATGCCTTTTACATCAACGAAGGCTTTCTGGGCTGCCTGCATCCCGACCTGGCGCAAGCTGTATTCGGAAATTGCCTCGTTGTAATCCAGATCGACCAGATCTGACAATGTCTGTTCGTAATTGAGCATCCGGTTGCTGCTCACGGCATCCACCACATCCAACTCGTTAAGCCGTGCCCCGGCCGAGGCACGCACCGTAAGAACGTTATCCAGGCTGTTATCCAGGTCACGCATGGCGGTATTGAGCGTATTGCGCAGGTCGGCTTTCTTGGCCTGATCATCAGCGGGGGTTTCCAGTACGCGGATGGCTTCTTCCATGGTACGGAAAAGATTCGGCTCGCGTTGATCACTGCCCGCCTGGGCGACAAGGATATCGTCGCCCGGTGCCGGCGTACCCTCAAGGCCAATCGACAACCCACCAAACTCCAGCGTGATACCCTCTTCGCTATTGGCTTCACTCCAGTTACCCGCGGGCAAAGCCCCGCCTGTCGTATCGGTGGTAACCCAAGCCGTCTCTTCGAATCGTTCGACCTGATAAGTCGGATTATCCGCAGTTCCATCAAATGTGACGCGGTAATCGCTACCGTAGCCATCGTCGTTGACGGCGCGCACTTGTGGTCCGCTGAACGTCACATTTCCTTGGTTGCCGGACTGTGCTTCCGCCACATATCCCGCCCCGCTGGGCACGCTCTTGAATATGGTCTCGCCGTTATCGGTTACCGGCATCAGGCGCGAGGCATCGATGCGCTGTTCACGGGCGTTGCTGTCACCGTTGTACTGAGCATTGCCCTCGGCATCTTTCACAAACGGGGGGGCATTATCCTTGTAACCACCGAACAGGTAGCGACCGTTACCATCGGTGGCATTGGCCTGGCCCAGCATGGTTTCGTAGATACCCTTGAGTTCGCTCGCCACTGACTGGCGATCGACATCGCTCAGGGTATCGCTGGAGGCCTGCACCAGCAGTGTCTTTGCGCTGATATTCGCATCGCTGATGCTGTTGAGAATGCTTTCTGTCTGTGCCAGCGAATTACGTGCCGATACGCGTGAATCCGCATACTGCTGAGTGACGGCCTTGGCTTGATCCACCCCCACTGCTCGTGAAGCAGCCTGGGGGTCGTCGGATGGATTGACTACTCTCAGGCCACTGGCAATTTGCTCGCTGACCTTGAGAAAGTCGCTCTGCTGGCGATTCATCGAGGCAACACCCTGCTCGAACATGGTGACGGTACTGATACGCATGCTTCAGTCTCCTTTCGATCAGCCCCGTAGGCCAAGAATGGTATCCATCAATGTTCCGGCAGTATCGATCACCCTCGCATTGGCCTGGTAGAACTGCTGGTAACGGATCAAGTTCGCGGCCTCTTCATCCAGGCTAACGCCGGACTCGGACTGTTGCACTGCCTTCAATTGATCCGTCAAGCCCTGCCGAGCATCCAGATTGACCTGGGTGATATTGGCCCGGTTGCCGACATCACTGACCATGGCGCCATAGGCACCGCTCACAGAAGCACTACCGCCGACAATCGACTCGGATTGCAAGTTCTGCAGGGCAAGAGCGTTGCGGTTATCGCCAGCGCCAGCAGCGACCCAACTACCAGGAGCATCATCGGGGTTTACAGGCTGACCGGCAGCAATTTTGTCCAGGTCAGCAATATTGGCTTCCATACCATTGCCTGCCCGACGGACTGGCTGAATCTCGAAACGATCACCATCAACAGGCGCTGTACTAAACTCAATGGCAATGCCACCAAAGGTCAGTGTACCCGTGTCATTCCAGACGTCTTCATCGAAATCTACCACCTGGCCATTATCGTTTCGCGTTACGACCGGGTCGCTGCCTTCAAACCGCACGGTATAGTCTGTGGCACGCAGTTCATCAATGGTAGCCGGATCAAATTCTGCGGAGCTGATTTCACCGGTATTATTGGTGTAGCCATAGGTTTGTGGCGAACGAACCTTGAAGAAATCTTCCCCTTGGTCGCCATTGAGATCTACACCCAGCTTGTGCTGCTCGTTGAAGGCAGTGGACAAGGATACGGCCAGTTGACCGATCTGATTCTGCGTCTTGTCCAAGGTCTCTTCACGGAAGTTCATCAAGCCGCCCAGAGCGCCGCCGGTAACCACGTCCTCACTCAGCGTCACCAGATTGCCGCCGCCATCACGGTAACCCACCACGGTACGCTGAGGATCGGCGTCCGATGTTACCGGTTCGAGCTTGTAGGAATCGGTACCGGTAACCAAAGGCTGACCATTGGGCAAGCTGATATTGTAGGTTTTGCCATCCTGGATATTCAGGCGAAGGTCCATCCGCTCGTTGAGCTCGGACACCATGTGATCGCGCTGATTCAGCAAACTGTTGGGAGCCTCGCCCGTACGGGCTCGCGCCAGGGCGATTTCCCGGTTCAGCCCGGCAATCTGCTCGGTGGTGTTGTTGATCTGGGTAATTTCGTCCTTGATCTGGTTATTGATATTGCCTTGCATATCTTGCAGATAACCATCGAAGGAGCGGAACTGAGCACTCAAGGTATTGGCCGTTCCCAATACGCCTTGGCGAGCTGCCGGGTCTGAAGGGGCACTTGCCAGGTCTTCCAGAGAAGAGAAAAAATTCTGCATCAACGGCGCCAGACCAGCGTCACGATCCGCCAATAAATTGTCGACCTGCGTCACTTGGTTTTGATACGCCTGCAAGGCACTGGATTGGGTTTTGGCACTGTTGAGCTGATCGGCGACATAGGTATTGAATTGACGCTCAATGTCGTTGACACGGACCCCGCCACCCTCGCGGCCTTCGCCAAGCTGAGTCAGCTCGCGATTGTAGCCAGGCGTATAGACGTTACTGATGTTGTTGCTAGTGGTATTCAGGGCATTCTGCGCTGCATTGAGGCCGCTTAGCCCAACAGAAAACATGCTCATGGTCTCAGTTCCTTAAGCCGATAGTCTTTCTATCGGCATTGCGCAGAATAACTTGAGGCTCGACTCAATGACTTAGCGGCTATCCGCCAGAAAATCACCGCCAGCGCTCAAGGGTCCCAGCGTATTCATCACGGCAATCAACTTGTCGGCATAGCGCGGGTCGGTAGCATAACCCCCCTTCTGCAAGGCATGGGCGGCCTGGTGAGCATCAGGGGCATTCAATACCGCTGCATAGCGTGAATTGTTACCAATCAGCCCGGCATAATCGGTGAATGCCTGTTCGAATGAGTCATAGGCACGGAAGGTATCCACCATTTGGGTACGACGCCCATTGATATATTCGTGGGTCACAACATCGGTGGTCTTGCCTTGCCATTGGCTGCCCGCCTTTATCCCAAACAGATTATGGCTATTACCTCCGTTGGAAGTGGCGATTTCATGGCGCCCCCAACCGGTTTCCAGAGCAGCCTGAGCCAGAATCAATTCAGCGGGCACCCCTGTGGCGCTGCTCGCCGCCTGGGCCGGTTTAGCTAATCGACCGATGAATTCCTGGATATGCCGGGGTGTATCACGCTGAGCACTGGCTTCTGGAAGCGCAGCGGTCACGACGTTATCGCTGGAAGTTGCTGTTGAGGAAGTTTCTGCTGAAATGGTGGCGAGTTCGTCCAGAAACGAGCCCGGTTTAGCCATTGCAGCAACTTGAGTATCTTCAGTAATGGTGGCGAGTTCGTCCAGAAAGGAGGCCGGTTTGGCCATTGCAGCAACTTGGGGTTCTGCCGCCATGTCTGAAGTGCGTAGTGGTTCATCCAGCACCCGCGGCGTTCCCCTGGGAATACCTGCAATCAAAGCTTGTGTCTCACTATCGACCTGAGGCGCCTCCCCCGGGCGATTTACCACGCCTTGGCGTTCAAGCTGCTCGACCAATGCATCGGCCAATCCCATGCCGCGCGAAGCCATGCTCTGGGACCATTGTTTATCCAGCATCGACTGGAACGTATCGGTCTCGCGGCTGTTCATCAAGCCGGAAGCCGGAATGGCATCGCGCATGCTTTTCATCATCATCTGAATGAATAGCGCCTCGAACTGCTGGGCAGCACCTTTTACACCGGCTTCCGGGTCCATTCTTGCGGTATGCTGCAAACGCTGCAGTCCCTGCATATCAAGCGCAAACTGATTGCTGATGTCCTGCACGCTCATCAAATGATCTCCAGTTCAGCACGTAGCGAGCCAGAAGCTTTCAGCGCTTCCAGAATCGACATCAAATCCTGGGGCGTCGCCCCTAGCGCATTCAAGGCCTCAACCACTTCACTCAATTGGGCACCTTCCACAATTTGCAGATAGGCCTCTTGCTGTTCGATTTCGATATCCGTATCCGGCACCACCACCGTTTCTCCTTCACCCAAAGGTGCAGGCTGGCTGACGCCGAAATTGGTATCGATCATGATCGAAAGGTTGCCATGGGCCACCGCCGCCTGGCGTAGGGTCACGGCACTATTGAGCACTACCGACCCTGTACGGGCATTCAATACTACTTTTGCCGGCGCCTGAGTGGGGGTGACCTGGACGTTTTGCACTCGCGCCATGAAATTCACCCTGGCATTGTCAGTGGTGGGGCCATCCAGGGCAATCACTCGGCCATTGCGTGCTGATGCCACTATCTGGCCGAATTCATTGTTGATTGCCTCGACCATACGTTGCACGGTACCGAAATCCGTATCGTTCAGCTGTAGTTCCAGCAGGCCGTCATTGGTGCCCAACGCAAGTGCCACCTCACGTTCGACCAAGGCCCCGTTAGGAATGGACCCACTCGCCTGCTGGTTGATCTGAACGCTGCTTCCTCCAGCCTGCGCCCCGGCACCCCCTACCAGCATGTTGCCTTGAGCAATGGCATAAGTGTCACCATCCGCGCCTTTCATCGGGGTCATCAAGAGGGTTCCACCCCGCAAACTTCTGGCATTAGCGATTGACGACACCACCACATTCAGCCGCTGACCGGGGCGGGCAAAAGCGGGCAAATCCGCCGTCACCATTACCGCCGCCACGTTACGTAACTGCATATTGGTGCCCGGCGGAATCGTCACGCCCAACTGGGAAAGCATGTTACTCAGGCTCTGGCTGGTAAAAGGTGCCTGAGTGGTCTGGTCACCGGTACTATCCAAACCCACCACCAGGCCGTAACCCACCAATTGGTTATCACGTACCCCGGCAAAACCCGCCAGTTCCCGGACACGCTCCGCCTGGGCCGGAAAAGCCAACAGGCACAGCAAGGCAGGAACCAGCAATTGCCGGCCCTGCCACCACGCGAAAGGTTTGGTTTTATTCATGATCATTGCTCAGCTCAGCTCGGTTCAGAACGGCGAAACGTTGAGGAAGAAACGCTGCAACCAACCCATGTGCTGGGCTTCATTGATATAGCCATCACCCACATATTCTATCCGGGCATCCGCCACTGAGGTGGAAGGTACGGTATTTTGGGTGGTGATCGTGCGTGGATTGACCACTCCCGCGAAGCGAATGAACTCAGTGCCCTGATTAATGGCGATCTGTTTTTCGCCACGCACACGCAGGTTACCGTTATTCATTACCTCAAGCACGGACACCGTAATGGTACCGGTAAAGGAATTGTTGGCTTGGGAGCCTCCGCCTCCGGAAAAACTATTTTCCCCGGACACATCGAAGCCGTAGTCCTCAAGTACACTCAACACATCCGGAATCTGTTCCAGTTCCAGGCCGGCAGATCCGCTGCGGTTGGCATCGGATTGAGAGTTTTTCGAGGCACTGACTTCCTCGTCCAGCACGATGGTCAAGATATCACCCACTGCACGCGGGCGACGATCCTCAAACAAGGGTTGATAGCCACGGCGGGCCTGGTAAATCGACCCGTTAGGCACCGGTGGAGGTCGATCAACGATAGTGATCTGCTCCTGTTCGCCCACCACCGAGGCCCGCGGTATCTGTGCGCATCCGGAAATCCCCAGAATCAACAATGCCAAAACCAGCAGTGCCCAGCGTCGCGAACTGGCTACCTTGGGCATGGCTTGGGTCGTCATTCTTCTCACCTTACAACTGGCTCAAACGTGCCAGCATTTCATCACTGGTGGTAATCGCTTTGCTGTTGATTTCGTAGGCGCGCTGGGTCTGGATCATGTTGACCATTTCTTCGACCACACTCACATTGGAACCTTCCACATAGCCTTGGAACAAACGCCCGGCGCCATTCATGCCCGGCATATTCTGGTTGGCTGCCCCGGAGGCACCTGTCTCAAGATAAAGGTTGCCACCGATGCTTTCCAGACCCGCCGGATTGATGAAGGTGGTCAAGCTGACCTGGCCAACCACGCTATCCTGAGTGACGCCCGGCTGGCGCACACTCACCGTGCCATCTTCGCCAATACTCACTGACAAGGCATTCTCTGGAATGAAAATCGCAGGTTCCATCGGGTAGCCATTGGCGGTGACCATCTGGCCGTTTTCATTCAACTGAAAGCTACCGTCGCGGGTATAGCCCGTGGTGCCATCCGGCATCAGTACCTGAAAGAAGCCACCGCCGTTGATGGCCATGTCGCGGGAATTTTCGGTTTGTTCCAGGCCACCTTGGGTATGTAAACGCTCGGTGGCCACGGCGCGCACCCCGGTACCTACCTGCATGCCCGAGGGCAAACGGTTCTGAATATCGTTCTGAGCACCTGGCTGACGCATGTTCTGATACAAGAGGTCTTCAAAGACGGGCCTTGAGCTCTTGAAACCATTGGTGCTGACGTTGGCCAGGTTATTGGAGATCACGTCCAGCTTGGTCTGCTGGGCCTCCAGGCCGGTCTTGGCCGTCCATAATGAGTTGATCATTTGATGAATTCCTTTAGTCCCTGAAAACTGGAGCACCTGAAAACTGGAATGCCTGAAGGCTCGATCAGCCCTGCATCGAAAGAAGGTTGTTGGCGCGTTGGGCATTTTCATCGGCGGTAGTGATGACTTTCATTTGCATGTCATAGCGGCGCGCCACGTCGATCATCGATACCATGGCGTCCACCGCGCTGACGTTGCTGCCTTCGAGTGCCCCACTGACTAGACGCGCATTTTCATCGCCCGCCAAAAGACCCGGCTGGCCTTCGTCATTCGCTGGCGCCCGAAACAGGCCGTCTTTTCCGCGTTCAAGATCACGGTTATCTTGCGGGGTTACCAGCTTGATACGCCCGACATTGGCCAATGCATCAGGATTTTCTCCCGCGCCGATGGCACTGAGAGTCCCATCGGCCCCTATGGAGATTTGCGCTCCCTGGGGAACGGCAACGGGCCCAGCATCACCCATCACAGGGCGGCCCAGATTCAATAGAACACCATCGCTGTCGATCTGCAGATCACCCCGACGGGTGTAGGCCTCGGTACCATCATCGGCTTGTACCGCCATCCAGGCATTGCCTTGCATGGCCACATCCAGGGTGCGCCCGGTTCGCGTAATCGGTCCTTGGGAGTGATCCGTCCCCGGCACCGTCGCCACGGTCGAGGTGCGAGTCGCCAGCAAGGCGTCCCCCTGTACCGGTACCGAGCGGGCCGCGTGCAATTGAGCGCGAAAACCGGTAGTGGAAACATTGGACAGATTCTGGCTGACCACGGATTGTTGGTCCATGCTCAGCTTGGCGCCGCTCATGGCGGTATACAGCATACGATCCACGGCTTACTCCCTTTGATGACGAGCGAAACGGATGAGGGTTACAGGTTGATAATGGTCTGCAACAGCTCATCCTGGGTGCTGATGGTCTGGGAGTTGGCCTGATAGGCGCGCTGGGCAATGATCATGTCGACCAATTCAGCCGCCATGTCCACGTTGGAGGTTTCCACGGCACTCGGTTCAATCAGACCACGCAGGCCGGTTCCCGGCGCACCCACCAACTCTTGGCCGGAAGCCCCCGTGGCCGACCAGAGGTTATCTCCATCCGGCTTCAAGCCTTCCGGGTTACGGAAGCTGACCAGCGCGACCTGGCCTGCGGCAAGAGACTGCTCGTTGGAGTAGTTGCGCATGATCGTACCATCGTTACCGATGGTGACGCCGACAAGCGAACCAGAAGTGTAGCCATCCTGGTTGATATCATTGACGGTGGAATTGTTGGCAAACTGAGTAGTCCCGGCAAAGTCAATAGCAACATTCAATTCTGCAAGCTGATCACCATCAAATTCGTCAGCAGTTAAGTTCAAAGTGGCCGCACCGCCAGCTTCCAATGCGCCGTTCGCATCAAAATCCAATGTAGTGGCATCTGCAGCTGCATAAGTACCGGCACCTTCAGGCCCACCAGTCATTCTAAGACCAACATTCCATTGGTTAGTAGCTGCATCAGTCTTGGTGAAATACATCGTCAGATTTCGAGCATTACCTTGAGAATCATAAATCGTGGCATTTGTAGAATATGAATAATCACCAGAGTCCAAACCTGCCAAGATATCTGCTTCGGCAGGAGCCGTTAACTCTCCTTCTTCTGAATCCAAGTTCAATTCGATATCCAATCCAGTAGTGGCGCTGGCAGCTAAATCACCCGCATCCACTCTTAATGCCTCAACATCACCACCTGCCTGCACTTCACCGGCAGCGTTGGCGGCATAGCCCATGATGCTGGCACCTTGAGCATTCACCAATTTGCCATCAGCAGTCATGGTCAGCTGGCCATTACGCGAATAACCCACTTCACCACTGGGCTGCTGAAAACGGAAGAAGCCTTCGCCAGCAATTGCCAAGTCCATATTGCGGTTGGTGGACTCGATGTTGCCTTGGCCAAAGTCCTGCAGAGTGGCGGAGTTACGCGTACCCAAGCCGATGCGCGACTCGGCGAAAACGTCGGCAAACTGGACGCTGGAGCTCTTGAACCCCACGGTCTGGGAGTTGGCGATATTGTTGCCCACCGCACCCAGTGTTTGTTTTTGGGCGTTCAGACCGCTCAAGGCTTGTGAAAAGCTCATTGGTGTTCCCCTGAAATATTGTTAACTGCCTAATTATCAAAGAATCTGCTTGACTTGATCCAGCGTGACTTGACCGTAGACGCCGCCGAGATCCAGCTTCACACTGCCATTCTCATCGGCGGGCGTGATGCCATTGACCAGTGCATAGTTCAGCGCATCAGACTGGAGGGACTCACCCTCAGCGTCAGTGGCCTTGTAGCTTACTTTGTAGGAGCCATCAGTGACGGGATCGCCATCGGTGGTGGTACCGTTCCAACTGAACGACTCCACGCCGGCCCGCACAGCGCCCAAACTCTTCTCGTAAACCACCTCGCCACTCTGGCTGGTCACGCTAAGCTGGACATTTTCCGCTGGGCGATCCAGCTCGATCCCGAATGGCGTGGCGTAAACCCCGCCTTCATCATCCGAATGTACCTTGACGGTATCTCCAGGCACCAATACGGCCTTGTCGATCAGCCCAGCGGCCTGCAGGGTTTGGCCGGCATTCATCTGAGCGGTGATGCCATTGAGCGTATCGTTAAGCTGCTCGATTCCACTGACGGTGTTGATCTGCGCCAACTGGGAGGTCATTTCCGCGTTTTCCATCGGATTCAGCGGGTCCTGATTTTCCAGCTGCGTGATCAGCAGGGTCATGAAGCTTTCACGCAACTCATCGGACTGGCTAGCCGGCATGCCGGTCTTACCACCATTATTGATGCTATTGATGACGCTGGTATCGATATTCATAGGATTAACCTTCTCCCAGAGTGAGCGTTTTCATCATCATCTGCTTGGTGGTGTTCATGACTTCGATATTGGCCTGGTAGGAACGCGAAGCGGAAATCATGTTGACCATTTCATGCACGGGCTCGACATTGGGCTTGGTCACGTAGCCGTCGGCATCAGCGGCGGGGTGGCTGGGCATGTATTCCATACGCAGCGGAGAAGGATCCTCAACCACTTCAGTCACCCGCACGCCACCGATCCCATAACGATTCTGGGACTGGCTTTCAAACATCACCTGCTTGGCACGGTAGGTCTCGCCATCCGGGCCCGCTACGCTATCGGCATTGGCCATGTTGCTTGCGGTCACATTCATGCGCTGCGACTGGGCGCTCATGGCGGAACCCGCAATATCAAAGGCGGAAAACATCGACATTCAGTAAAACTCCTGCCGGTTATTCCGGCTGCATGGCATTCTTCAGGCCTTGAATGCGGCTGTTCAAGATCGTTAAAGCGGCCTGATAGCGCACGGAATTATCGGCGAACTGGCTGCGTTCCCTGTCCATATCCACGGTATTGCCATCCAGGCTGGGCTGGTCTGGAATGCGATACAGCAATTCACTGTGGCTGCCTCCCGTAGGCGGCCCCGCTCCCTGCAGATGACGCTCGGAGGTACGCGATAGGACCAAGCCACCGCCGCCAGCCGGCGACTGCCCGCTTTCCACGGCTTTTTGCAGCTCACCCGCGAAATCCATATCGCGCGCTTTGTAATTGGGCGTATCCGCGTTGGCAATATTGGCTGCCAGCACTTCATGGCGGGCCTGGCGCAGACCTAACGCTTGTTGATGATAGTTAAAGGCAGATTCAAGTTGATCGATCATGCCGTTCCTCTCTGAGAGGCAAAATTCAAAGGGTTTTTGTTGATGATGAAGACTACCTTCATGAATGTCAGCCTAAAGCATGGAACAGCTCATGTTTCACCCAGCATTTCTCATTCTTCCGTACGCTGGTACAGGCTATACTCAGTGGCTATCTTCTCTTTTTGCTGACCTCTGGCGACCTTTCCATGCGCTTGTTTATTACCTGTCACTGGCTGCGTCACGCGATTGCCATCGTCGGCTTGGGCCTGTTAGCTGAAAATGTCACTTGGGCCTCCGAGACAGATGAAGCGCTCATGCAGCGCGTTCATGGCTTTCTTTTCGAGCAGGCACAGCCGCTGGGAGAGGAGGTAATCATCGAATTGCGCACCCCTTCACGCCACCTACCGCCCTGTATCGACCCAAAGCCTTTCTTGACCAATTCAGACCAGGCGCCTGTCGGGCGAATTTCCGTCGGAGTGCGTTGTGGCGAAGATGGGCGCCAGGTACGCTATATGCAGGCTGAGATCGGCGTAATCGGCACTTATATGATTGCAGCGCATGACATTGAACGTGGCGCAGTCATAAGCTCCTTGATGCTAACCAAGCGCTCAGGCAATCTGAACGAGCTTCCCGCTCAAGCGCTGCTTGAAGCAAAAGCCATCGTGGGACAAATGACGCGCCGCCCAATACGCGCGGAAAGTATCTTCCAGGCGCATTTTCTGCAAAAGCCTCCCTTGGTGGAACGCGGCCAGCGTGTGACGGTCGAAGCTCGTGGTAGCGCTTTTCGCGTGACGCGGGAAGGTGAAGCCTTGGAAACCGGGGGGGCAGGAGACCGTATTCGGGTTCGCTTCGGTCCTAGAGAACTCATTTCCGCAAGGGTCACTGAAAACGGTACCTTGGTGGTGGATTTTTAGCGCAAAATAGCTAAAGTTCTTCTTCTCGCAGTCGATACCTAGTGGTAACCAGCGCACAAGGCTATTCGACGGTGACGACGAGGCAGACAACGTGAAAATCGACAATATCCATTCGCTCTTGCGCACCAACCAGGCGCCACAGCGAGAAGAAACCCAAAAGGCCGGCCCTGCCAAAGCACCTGAAGCGGCAGCGCATTCCTCCAGCACCACCCAACTCAGCCAGAGTAATGTCAGCGACAGCCAGGATATCGACGTTGCCCGGGTGGAGGAAATTCGTGCAGCTATCCGTGAAGGCCGTATGGAAATCAATGCCGACCGTATCGCAGATGGCCTGATTGCCAATCTCAAGGAAACGCTTGGAGACGACCAGCAATGAGTCTAGCCCGCTTGCTCGATGATCAACAACAGCGTTTGCAAGCCTTGATAGCGCTACTTGAGCAGGAGCAACAATTGCTGGCTCAGGGCGATATTGATGGTGATGCTCTCGCTACTATCGCACATGAAAAACAAGCCGTGCTGAGTGACCTGGAGCGGATGGAAACCTTACGCCGCAACGTGCAGAAACGCCTGGGCTATGCCGATGGCCATCAAGGTGCCGTGGAAGCTGCTCAGGATGCGCAATGTGCCACTGCTTGGGAAACACTGCTGACCAAAAGCGAACGTGCCGCCCGCCTGAATGAACTCACGGGGCAAATGCTTTCCTTGCGCATGAAACATAACCAGCAGATGTTGGATTATATTCGCCACATCGCAGAAAAAACGCTCTACAAGCCGGACGGCCGCAATAGCTCCCAGCCTAGGCGCATCAACGCCTCTGCCTGACCCTCGACTTTCCCGCATTAACACGCTTGAATGACTGCTCATCAGTCTTTAGAGCTCTCCTATGCTAACGCAATTACCCGAGAATTTTACTGCCTTGGTCACTGGAGCTTCAGGTGGCATTGGCGCTGCCATAACCGAGGCATTGCTGAATTGCCCGCACCTGGGCCAGGTCATTGCAGTCAGCCGCCAAGATTCAACAATTACCGATCCACGCCTTACATGGCTCAAGCTTGATGTTTCGGTAGAAGCCGACCGCTTGGCGTTATGTGAACACTTGAATAAACAGCCACTGCATTTGGTGTTCAATGCCATCGGCACACTTCACGATGAAGCACGTGGCATTCAGCCGGAAAAACAACTTGGCCAACTCAATGAGGAAGCGTTATCAAGCTTGTTTCATACCAATGCGATAACGCCAGCATTGCTTCTTAGCGCTTTGCAGGATTCCCTTAAAGGCAGCCATCCCGCTATTTTTGCTAGCCTTTCGGCACGGGTGGGATCCATTTCTGATAACCGGCTGGGCGGCTGGTATGCCTATCGTGCAAGCAAGGCCGCGCACAACATGCTGATGAAAACGGCGGCGATAGAGCTGAAGCGCTTTAACAAGAAGGCTGTCGTGCTTTGCCTGCATCCCGGCACGACTGACACCGCTCTTTCCCAGCCCTTTCAAGCTCGCGTCCCCGAACACAAACTGTTCACACCCGATTTCGTGGCAGAACGCTTATTGTCAGTCATTTCACAACGCACACCTCAAGACACCGGTACCTTCTGGGATTGGGAAGGCAAACCTGTCGATTGGTAATACAGTTTTATTCTTTATCGTCCGTACTACGAACACCTCCCGGCCTGCCCGCCATGAGCAACAGGCCGGGAGACCGGCTATAAATAAAAACCTCCGGGCATCCTTTTTCGGGCACAAAAAAACGCCCCCGCGGCAAGGCCGTGGGGGCGTTTTTTCGAATAGGTGCCTGACGATGACCTACTCTCGCATGGGGAGACCCCACACTACCATCGGCGCGGAACGGTTTCACGACTGAGTTCGGCAAGGGATCAGGTGGTTCCCGGACGCTATGGTCGTCAGGCAAAACTTTTAATGTCTATCATGCTGAGGGGCACGTCGCCTTGGCGGCGGGCCAATTGTCTGTTGTCCTGCGATCAGACCCCTTGGGTGTTATAGGGTCAAGCCTCACGGGCCATTAGTACACGTTAGCTCAACGCCTTGCAGCGCTTCCACACCGTGCCTATCAACCAGCTGGTCTCGCTGGGCCCTTCAGGAGGCTCAAGGCCTCGGGGACGTCTCATCTTGAAGGGGGCTTCCCGCTTAGATGCTTTCAGCGGTTATCCCGTCCGACCATAGCTACCCGGCAATGCCACTGGCGTGACAACCGGAACACCAGAGGGTCGTCCACTCCGGTCCTCTCGTACTAGGAGCAGCCCTTCTCAAACGTCCAACGCCCACGGCAGATAGGGACCGAACTGTCTCACGACGTTCTAAACCCAGCTCGCGTACCACTTTAAATGGCGAACAGCCATACCCTTGGGACCGACTTCAGCCCCAGGATGTGATGAGCCGACATCGAGGTGCCAAACACCGCCGTCGATGTGAACTCTTGGGCGGTATCAGCCTGTTATCCCCGGAGTACCTTTTATCCGTTGAGCGATGGCCCTTCCATACAGAACCACCGGATCACTAGAACCTGCTTTCGCACCTGCTCGACGTGTCTGTCTCGCAGTCAAGCACCCTTATGCTCTTGCACTCAATGCACGATGTCCGACCGTGCTGAGGGTACCTTCGTGCTCCTCCGTTACGCTTTGGGAGGAGACCGCCCCAGTCAAACTACCCACCACACACTGTCCTCGATCCCGATAAGGGACCTGAGTGAGAACGCCAATGATGCCAGGCTGGTATTTCAAGGTTGGCTCCCCCCGAACTGGCGTCCGGGGTTCCTAGCCTCCCAGCTATCCTACACAGGCAACATCAGCGTCCAGTGTGAAGCTATAGTAAAGGTTCACGGGGTCTTTCCGTCTAGCCGCGGGTACACCGCATCTTCACGGCGATTTCAATTTCACTGAGTCTCGGGTGGAGACAGCGTGGCCATCATTACGCCATTCGTGCAGGTCGGAACTTACCCGACAAGGAATTTCGCTACCTTAGGACCGTTATAGTTACGGCCGCCGTTTACCGGGGCTTCAATCAAGAGCTTCGCCCGAGGGCTAACACCATCATTTAACCTTCCGGCACCGGGCAGGCGTCACACCCTATACGTCCGCTTGCGCGTTGGCAGAGTGCTGTGTTTTTAATAAACAGTTGCAGCCACCTGGTATCTTCGACCGGTTCGGGCTCAGGGAGCAAGTCCCGTCACCCTACGCCGGCGTGCCTTCTCCCGAAGTTACGGCACCATTTTGCCTAGTTCCTTCACCCGAGTTCTCTCAAGCGCCTTGGGATTCTCTCCCTGACCACCTGTGTCGGTTTGGGGTACGGTCGCACATGATCTGAAGCTTAGAGGCTTTTCCTGGAAGCGTGGCATCAGTGACTTCCTGACCGTAGTCAGTTCATCTCGTGTCTCGGCGTTAAGGTCCCGGATTTGCCTAGGACCTCGGCCTACTCACTTTCACCAGGACAACCAACGCCTGGCCCACCTAGCCTTCTCCGTCCCCCCATCGCAATCATGTCCGGTACGGGAATATTGACCCGTTTTCCATCGACTACGCCTTTCGGCCTCGCCTTAGGGGCCGACTCACTCTGCTCCGATTAGCGTCGAACAGAAACCCTTGGTCTTCCGGCGAGGGCGTTTTTCACGCCCTTTATCGTTACTCATGTCAGCATTCGCACTCGTGATACCTCCAGCAGACTTCTCAATCCACCTTCATCGGCGTACACGACGCTCCTCTACCGCGCATTCCTAAGAACGCACCCGTAGCTTCGGTACCTGGTTTAGCCCCGTTACATCTTCCGCGCAGGCCGACTCGACTAGTGAGCTATTACGCTTTCTTTAAAGGGTGGCTGCTTCTAAGCCAACCTCCTAGCTGTCTGAGCCTTCCCACATCGTTTCCCACTTAACCAGGATTTGGGGACCTTAGCTGACGGTCTGGGTTGTTTCCCTTTTCACAACGGACGTTAGCACCCGCTGTGTGTCTCCCACGCTGCACTCACCGGTATTCGGAGTTTGCCTCGGGTTGGTAAGTCGGGATGACCCCCTAGCCGAAACAGTGCTCTACCCCCGGTGGTGATACATGAGGCGCTACCTAAATAGCTTTCGAGGAGAACCAGCTATCTCCGGGCTTGATTAGCCTTTCACTCCGATCCACAAGTCATCCAAATCTTTTTCAACAGATCCTGGTTCGGGCCTCCAGTTGATGTTACTCAACCTTCACCCTGCTCATGGATAGATCGCCCGGTTTCGGGTCTATTTCCAGCGACTAGCGCGCCCAGTTAAGACTCGGTTTCCCTACGGCTCCCCTATACGGTTAACCTCGCCACTGAAAATAAGTCGCTGACCCATTATACAAAAGGTACGCCGTCACCCAACAAGTGGGCTCCGACTGCTTGTACGCACACGGTTTCAGGATCTATTTCACTCCCCTCTCCGGGGTTCTTTTCGCCTTTCCCTCACGGTACTGGTTCACTATCGGTCAGCCAGGAGTATTTAGCCTTGGAGGATGGTCCCCCCATGTTCAGTCAAGGTTTCTCGTGCCCCGACCTACTCGATTTCACGTGATCAGATTTTCGACTACGGGGCTATCACCCGCTACGGCCAAGCTTCCCAGCTTGTTCGCCTAATCAGTCACACGCTTAAGGGCTGGTCCCCGTTCGCTCGCCGCTACTAGGGGAATCTCGGTTGATTTCTTTTCCTCAGGGTACTTAGATGTTTCAGTTCCCCTGGTTCGCCTCGTACACCTATGTATTCAGTGCACGATACTCATCTTGTGATGAGTGGGTTTCCCCATTCAGAAATGCCCGGGTCACAGGTTGTTTGCCACCTCGCCGAGCCTTATCGCAGGCTGCCACGTCTTTCATCGCCTCTGGCTGCCTAGGCATCCACCGTGTGCGCTTCATTGCTTGACCCTATAACCCGAAGGAGTCTGGGTCGCAATGACAACATGCAGAAGACTTGCGTCTTCTGCGTTCATCAGCATGATATACATTGTTAAAGAGCGACTGTTCAATGAACAGTGATAAGCATTGAGCGTCTCGAATGCTTATCACTGACCACTGACGGTAATTCACGGTAGACGGTTGGTGGAGCCAAGCGGGATCGAACCGCTGACCTCCTGCGTGCAAGGCAGGCGCTCTCCCAGCTGAGCTATGGCCCCATCGTGCGACACCTTTTCTCCACAAATTTCTGTGAGACAAGGCAAGATGCGACGACGTATAGCCTGCTATACGAGAAGCATGTTGACGCAGCATCACAGGAATTTGGTGGGTCTGGGCAGACTTGAACTGCCGACCTCACCCTTATCAGGGGTGCGCTCTAACCAACTGAGCTACAGACCCGGCAAAGCGAAAGCCAAGGCACTCGCTTGTTACCGTTTTGCTCTATATTGATCAGGTAATTCATTGTGAGCGCTTGCCGCAAGGGCTGACGTGTCGTTTAAGGAGGTGATCCAGCCGCAGGTTCCCCTACGGCTACCTTGTTACGACTTCACCCCAGTCATGAACCACACCGTGGTGATCGCCCTCTTGCGTTAGGCTAACCACTTCTGGTGCAGTCCACTCCCATGGTGTGACGGGCGGTGTGTACAAGGCCCGGGAACGTATTCACCGTGACATTCTGATTCACGATTACTAGCGATTCCGACTTCACGGAGTCGAGTTGCAGACTCCGATCCGGACTGAGACCGGCTTTCTGGGATTCGCTGACTCTCGCGAGCTCGCAACCCTTTGTACCGGCCATTGTAGCACGTGTGTAGCCCTACCCGTAAGGGCCATGATGACTTGACGTCGTCCCCACCTTCCTCCGGTTTGTCACCGGCAGTCTCCTTAGAGTTCCCGGCATGACCCGCTGGCAAATAAGGACAAGGGTTGCGCTCGTTACGGGACTTAACCCAACATTTCACAACACGAGCTGACGACAGCCATGCAGCACCTGTCTCTGCGCTCCCGAAGGCACACCAGAATCTCTTCCGGCTTCGCAGGATGTCAAGGGTAGGTAAGGTTCTTCGCGTTGCATCGAATTAAACCACATGCTCCACCGCTTGTGCGGGCCCCCGTCAATTCATTTGAGTTTTAACCTTGCGGCCGTACTCCCCAGGCGGTCGACTTATCGCGTTAACTTCGCCACAAAGTGCTCAAGGCACCCAACGGCTGGTCGACATCGTTTACGGCGTGGACTACCAGGGTATCTAATCCTGTTTGCTACCCACGCTTTCGCACCTCAGCGTCAGTGTCAGTCCAGAAGGCCGCCTTCGCCACTGGTATTCCTCCCGATCTCTACGCATTTCACCGCTACACCGGGAATTCTACCTTCCTCTCCTGCACTCTAGCCTGACAGTTCCGGATGCAGTTCCCAGGTTGAGCCCAGGGCTTTCACAACCGGCTTATCACGCCGCCTACGCGCGCTTTACGCCCAGTAATTCCGATTAACGCTCGCACCCTCCGTATTACCGCGGCTGCTGGCACGGAGTTAGCCGGTGCTTCTTCTGCGAGTGATGTCTTTCCTGGCGGGTATTAACCGCCAGGCGTTCTTCCTCGCTGAAAGTGCTTTACAACCCGAAGGCCTTCTTCACACACGCGGCATGGCTGGATCAGGGTTGCCCCCATTGTCCAATATTCCCCACTGCTGCCTCCCGTAGGAGTTCGGGCCGTGTCTCAGTCCCGATGTGGCTGATCATCCTCTCAGACCAGCTACGGATCGTCGCCTTGGTGAGCCATTACCTCACCAACCAGCTAATCCGGCATAGGCTCATCCGATAGCGCAAGGCCAAAAGGCCCCTGCTTTCTCCCGTAGGACGTATGCGGTATTAGCCTGAGTTTCCCCAGGTTATCCCCCACTACCGGGTAGATTCCTATGCAGTACTCACCCGTCCGCCGCTCGTCAGCGCCCCGAAGGGCCTGTTACCGCTCGACTTGCATGTGTTAGGCCTGCCGCCAGCGTTCAATCTGAGCCATGATCAAACTCTTCAGTTTCAAATCATTGTGATCCTTGCCTGTCACTCGAAAGTCACAGAAGTGGATCAAACTTGGCTCAAGGTTCAAACGATTTCATTCAACACAGGTTCCGAAAAACCTTATTGCTTGAGTCGCTTGCCTTGATTTTCGGTGACATTGTCACCCTCATCGGCAAGCGCCCACATGAATTACCTGATCAATTGTTAAAGAGCATCTCGCGGTCGCTGTCCGGCTTGCGCCTCATCAGCACCCGGCGAGGAAGACGTATTCTACGCCGTTAACCGAGAATGTCAAGGACCGATTGAACTGAAGGCGATCATTTCATCTCCTTCCTTCGGCGAGCCAGGCTTTGAAAAAAAGCGCCAACCCCTTGACACTGCTTGCTTTTCAGCAAGCTCCACCGCTGGAAACGCCTGGCGTTCCCGGCAGCGGATGCGTACTCTACCCCCTGGCCGGGACACTGGCAAGCCCTGGAGGTAAAAAAACTCCAACGCTATCGTCTTTGGTCTTCAAGCGGGCGACTGGCACGGTCCAGCAACGACAGAATCGAGCGATAAGGAATCCCGCCATGCTGGCTCAAGCCGATTTCACAGGTGCGTGAGTTGGAGTAGCCAGCACTGCACCCTGCCACTTGCTCTGCCAACCCATCCAGCGCTACCGCGTTGAGCTCCGGTGTATTGAAGCCTTTGTCGCCGGCAAACCCGCAGCAGCTGATGTCGGCCGGCACCACCACGTCATTAGAACAAGTCCGCGCCAGCGCCACGAAACTATCGCTCAATCCCATCCGGGTACTGGAGCAAGTGACATGCACGGCGATACGCTCATCAAGCGGGGTAACAGAAAGCCGCGGCAACAACTGCTCCTGAGCAAAGCTTACCGGTTCTTGCATGGAAAGCCGCTCATCAAGGTGCTCTTGCATCTGCAAGGTACAGGGACTGGTGTCACAGAGGATCGGGTAACGTCCGTTTTGACTGGCTCGCAATAGCTCGCTATTCAGCTCTTTGGCCTTGCGTGCTGCCTCGTCAAACAACCCTTTCGATTGAAACGCCATACCGCAGCAGAGCTGAGAAACTTGTTGGGGCAAGATGACATCGAAGCCTGCTTTATCGAGCAGCTGCAAGGTAATCTCCATTACCGAGCGCCTTTCAGCGTCGTCATGCGAGGCTCCAAAAACCCTAGTGGCACAGGAAGGTAGATAGACGACCTTCTCTCGAGAATCATCATCAACCGTGTCACGTTTCAGCACCTGTACCGGTGCTGCCTTAGGCAACGCTGGACTCCACTGCGGCACTCGACTGCCACTGATCCGGCGCACTCCATGACTGAGTTTGCCTAGCAAATCTGGCCCCAGCGTAGTGCGTGCAACTCCCGCCACTCTCAAGGCACCTCGCCCGGCACTGGTAACTCCGGAGAAATGCCGTCCCACCAGGTTAGCCGCACCCGCCTTGCCCTGGATGTTGTCGTGGCGCAGTTTGCGCACCAGATCCCCCGTATTGATACCCACCGGACACTGCATGGCACACAGGCCAGTGGCAGCGCAGGTCTCGATACCTTGATAAGCATAGGCCTGCCAGAGCTCCTGGGTACGCGCTTTATCCTCTTCACTGGCGCTATCACCCAGCGCTTCAAGCCTTGCCAGTTCCCGGCGAAGCACGATGCGCTGGCGTGGTGTAAGCGTCAGGTCTTTTGATGGGCAGACTACCTCGCAGAAGCCGCACTCGATGCACTTGTCGACCAGCGGGTCGGCTGCCGGCAACGGCTTGAGATTTTCCAGGTGCAGCGTCGGATTGCGACTCAGGATCACTTCAGGATTGAGCAGATTATCCGGGTCGAACAAGGCCTTGAGTTCCCACATCAGGGCATAGGCGTCGCTACCCCACTCCAGCTCGACATAGGGCGCCATGTTGCGCCCGGTGCCATGCTCCGCCTTAAGCGAGCCGCCATACTCGACCCCAACCAGCCGGGCGACTTCATCCATCAATGCCTGATAACGCGCCACCTCACCGGGTTTTTCGAAGCCCTGAGGGAAAACAAAATGCAGGTTGCCCTCCAAGGCATGCCCGAACAGAATCGCCTCCTCATAGCCATGCCGGCGGAACACCTCAGTCAGCGCAAGCACGCCCTCGTCGAGGCGTTCGATAGGAAAGGCAACATCCTCGATGATCACCGTGGTGCCGGTTTCACGTACCGCGCCCACCGCGGGGAACAGCCCTTTGCGAATCTTCCAGTAGAGCGCATAGGTGGAAGCATCGCGGGTAAAGGCGACCGGTTCGAGCGTCTGAATCTCGGCGAGAACCTTTTGCACCTGCTCAAGGCGCAACTCAAGCTCGGCGTCGTCATTACCGCGCACATCCACCAGCAGCGCTGCGGCGCCCTCTGGAAGCTCCTTGAGTACGGCCGGCATCCCGGCTTGATCCTGTACCGAGCGCAGAGCGGCACGATCCATCAACTCCACGGCGGATACCGGCGCCTGCTTGAGCGCGATCGTCGCTCGACAGGTAGTGGCCATGTCCGGGAATAAGGCCAGGGCCGCCGCTTTCTCGGGTTCGTCTATCACGCTCTCATAGGTGATGGCGCTGATGAAGCCCAAGGTGCCCTCGGAGCCGATCATGAGATGCTTGAGAATCTCGATTCCATCTTCGAAATCCACCAGGCTATTGAGCGCATAACCAGTGGTGTTCTTGAGCCGGTACTTGTGGCGAATCTTCTCGGCCAGCGCCTCGTTGGCCCGAGTTTCGTTTCCAAGACGTTCAAGTCCCGACACCAGCGCAGCATGAGATTTGCGAAAAGCACTGACACTGTGTGGCTCGGCAGTATCCAGCAAGGCGCCATCGGCCAGGATGACGCGGATATCACGCACCGTTCGATAGCTGTTCTGGGCGGTACCGCAACACATGCCCGAGGCATTGTTGGCAGCGATTCCCCCGATCATGCAACTGTTGATCGAGGCCGGGTCAGGACCGATCTTGCGCTGGTAAGGCGCCAGCAACTGATTGGCCCGGGCGCCGATCACGCCAGGCTGCAGGCGAATCGCCCGGCCTTCATCGAGAATCTTGTGGCCCCGCCAACCTTGCCCGAGCTGGATCAATACCGAATCGGTCACCGCCTGGCCTGAAAGCGAGGTACCTGCCGCTCGAAACGTCACCGGCAAGCGCCGGACGCGGCATTCGGCCAGCACCCGATGAAGCTCTTCTTCGGTTTCGGCGCGCACCACCAGCTGGGGAATCAGTCGGTAGAAGCTGGCATCGGTGCCATAAGCCAAGGTGCGCAGCGGATCATCGATCAAGCGTTCAGCGGGCATCGTTTCCAGCAGAACCGCCTTGAGCGCTTGCCAGGCATGGGAGGCCGAGGGGGTCATGCACTTGTCTCTTGTGCAGCAGCATGGCGCAGCAACACTACCAATTCACGCGGGCCATGCACGCCGTAGGCAAGCGTCTGTTCGATATCAGCAGTCTTGCTGGGCCCGGAAATCAGCAGGGCGTTGGTCGGCATGCCCTGCGCCCAGCCATGCGCCTCGATCACATCAAAGAAGGTGTCCTCGATGCTCTCAGCGTCCAGCACGGCAATATGAATCGGCGGCACCAGGCTGATCAGGCGTGGCTCGTCCGGCGTGGGCCACAGCCACAGGCTGCCGGTCTCGGCAATGCCACCGCCGGTCGAGGTCAAGCCGGCATCGACACGTTCGAACTGTTCCCGTTGCCAGGTCTCGATATCGCGATCCACATCGACAAGCTCGACATCGGCTGCTTTCAAGGCCTCGCGCGCCTCGACCGCGATGGGATGCTCGCGACCCAATGCCAGACGCTTGATCGACTTGGCGGCTAGCACTTCGACTAAGCGGCGAGTCCAATCGCCTGACGGGGCGTGGATCACTTCGCCATGCACCGAGGTGATCAACCGCTCGAAGCGCTCAAGACGCTCCGTTCGACTCCAGCCACGATTGGTCACCACGGAAAAGTCACAGGCCGGGGGCGTCAGAGGGCCGTCGGTGCGCTCGCGCAGGCGCTTGAAAATCGCATCACGGGCGCTCATACGTCGCTCCTTTGTTTACGATGACGCTTGATCAACGCATGCAGCGTGGTCTTGGCGGGCTTGGGCGCCGTGCGATGGTCCGTCCAGGACCCCAGTTTCGATGGCATCAGCATGTTCAGTTTGCCGGCCATGGCGGTACCGCTACGCCAAGCGCCCGGGTGAGTCGCCAGCCACTGAAAGCTTTTCCAGGCAGCGACTTCCTTCTTGTTACGCTTGACCCCGGCGCCGGGGACATTGCCACGCCCTTCGCCCACGGCCTCACGACGCAGCCTTACCAGCAAATCGGGAATCGGAATCTTTACCGGACATACCTCCCCACAGGCACCACACAGGCTCGAGGCGCTGGGCAGATCCTTGGTGTCTTCCAGCCCAAGCATATGAGGCATCAAGATACTGCCGATAGGGCCGGGATAAGTGGTGCCATAGGTATGGCCACCGACCCGCGTATACACCGGGCAGTGGTTCATGCAGGCCCCGCAACGGATGCAGCGCAGGGTATCGAGCAGTTCATCATCCTGATAGATTCTGGAGCGTCCGTTGTCGACCAGTACCAGATGCACGGCTTGCGGCCCGTCGTGCTCCTGCGCCTTGCGCGGCCCAGAAATCATGTTGAAGTAAGTGGTCACATGCTGGCCGGTCGCCGAGCGCGAAAGCAGCGCATATAAAGGCGGAACGTCGCGCAGGTGCTCCACCACTTTCTCGATACCCGTCACGGCGATATGCATCGGCGGCACAGCGGTGGTCATGCGCCCATTGCCTTCGTTTTCCACCAGACAGAGCGTGCCGGTCTCGGCGACCGCGAAGTTGACCCCGGAAATTCCCACGTCGGCGGCCATGAAGCGCTCGCGCAGCTGGGAGCGTGCCGCGGCGGTCATGTAATCGACATCGCGGGTACGCTCGGTTCCCGTCTTGTCGTGCAGGATGTCGGAAATTTCATCGGTATTGAGGTGAATCGCCGGCATGATGATGTGCGAGGGGGTCTGCTGATTGAGCTGCACCAGGTACTCGCCGAGATCGGATTCCAGCGCCTCGATGCCCGCCGCTTCAAGATGCTCATTGAGGTGCATCTCTTCGGAAACCATCGATTTGCCCTTGATGACCGCCTTGGCGCCCCGTGCCTCGCACAGCTCGCGAATGATCCGACAGGCCTCCTCTCCGTCTTCAGCCCAATGCACCTGGATGCCATTGGCCTGGCAGTTGGCTTCTAACTGTTCGAGAAGCTCGGGTAATTTGGCCAGTGCTCGCATACGGATATTGGCACCGAGTTCACGCAGGGTTTCCAGATCCCAGTCGCCAAAGCTGTCATGCCGCTTGGTCATCAGGCCATCCATCGCCTTGCGGAAGTTGGCGCGAATCTGCGGGTTGCCCAGAGCATCGTGAGCCTGGCGATGAAAGTCGCGCGGAGTGAATGTCTGAACCGCATCGTCCTGCATGCTCATGAGCTTCTCCGCCACAGATAACTGGCAATATGTTCACCCGTCACCGTTTTTTCCTGATGCTCGAAACGCCCCCCAATGTTCATTAGGCAGCCACAATCAGAGGTAACGAAACGCTTTGCTCCGGTCGCTTCAATGGCCTGCGTCTTGTCTTCCACCATGGCCGCCGAAATTTCCGGATGACGCACGGCAAAAGTCCCGCCGAAACCACAACATTCGGCGGCACGCTCTTGCTCCATCAATTCCACCTGGCCAAGCTTGGACAGCAGCATCGGGCCGGTTTCCGCCAGTCCCATTTCCCGCCGGGCGCTGCAGGAGGTGTGCATGGCGACTTTTTCGGGCTCGCCGCGATCTTCAAGCTTGAGCCGGCAGACATGCACCAGAAACTCGGTGAGCTCAAACACGCGTCCGGCTACCGCCTTGGCAAGCGCTTCGTCTTTCGTGCCGGCGAAAAGCTGCGGATAATGGGTATGCATCATCCCGCTGCAGGAACCCGAAGGCACGATGATCGGCCAGTCCTGCTCGAACAACCCCAACTGTGAGCGAGCCACTTCGCGCGCCTCGGTTTGATAGCCGGAGGTATACGCCGGCTGGCCACAGCAAGTCTGATCATCAGGAAAGATGACCTCAATGCCCTCGCGTTCGAGCAAACGAATAGCATCCAGGCCGGCCTGAGGAAAAAAAATGTCGACCAGGCAGGTGCCGTAAAAATACACCTTGTCCGGTTTAGGGGGATATAGCTTGACTGGCGCCATTCGCAGGGCTCCTCAGCATGCCGACTAGCGGAAATCGATAACACTGGAAAATTGGTAAAACCAATTTACCCCAATTAATTCTGTCAACACTAAGGAGATAACCAAACACTGTCAAATGGAAACTCTGGGCCGTACAGCCCTAAATACCTAGACTTTAGTCAAAAGCACCCTGGATTCCCTTAGGATATTTTTCCTCTATTCTTAGCGATGGACAAGGCATCTTGTCGTCACCTCAGCAAAAAGCTAAAATTGGTCTTACCAATCTAAGAGAGTTTTTCATCATGAGCTATCCACCACTGCGGCAGCCACGCCTGGCCGATGTGATCACTGAACGGCTGGAAGGCATGCTTCTGGAAGGCAGCCTGAAACCGGGCCAGCGCCTTCCTCCAGAGCGCGAGCTGGCCGAACGTTTCGGTGTCTCACGGCCGTCCCTGCGTGAGGCCATCCAAAAGCTTGCCGCACGCGGCTTGTTGACCAGTCGACAGGGTGGCGGCACCTTCGTCAATGATGAACTCAATAGCGGTTATACCGACCCGCTTCTGGAAATGCTTTCCAGACACAAGGAGTTTCACCTGGACCTGCTGGAATTTCGTGACGCCATGGAAGGAATTTCCGCCTACTATGCCGCCCTGCGCTCCACGCCAGCAGATAAAGCCATATTGATTCAGCGCTTCGAAGAACTCGATAGCGGCTTCGCCGGCGCCGACCCGGCACGCGAAGCCAAGCTGGATGCCGCCTTTCATCTGGCCATCGCTGAAGCGGCTCACAACGTTTTACTGCTGCATACGATTCGCGGCATTTTCGATTTACTGGAAAAAAGTATCGTCGACAACCTGGCTCACCTGTTTGCCAAACCGGACTCGCGTAGCCTGTTGATGAAGCAGCACCGCGCTCTGCTCGATGCCATTCTCGAGGGCAAGCCTGAAGAAGCCCGGACTCGCGCTCATGAACACCTGGTTTTCGTCGAGGAAGGCCTGCTCGAAATGGCGCGTGCGGAAACCCGCTCACAACGTGCCCTGCGCCGCGCCCAGAGCACCACGATATCGGCATGAAGCGTCAGGCATTGCAGCCACACCCCTTAATGAATGAGGTTCTGGACACTTGCCCATGAACACCACTTTGCTGGCAGGTCTTTCACGTCGCTGGCGGCGTCTCTGGCTGGTCCTGCTTTCCCTGGGCTTGTTGCTATGCATGTGGCAAGCAGCCCAGATAGCCCGGGAGCAAGCCCTCGCCACCCTTCAAGGCGATGCCGAGAACGAACTGCGCTTATCGGTGGCCAACCTCAACGGCTACCTGCTGCGCTACGATTACCTGCCCAGCATGCTCGCCACCCGTGAAAGTGTGCAGCGCTTTCTCGCCTCACCGAAAAGCCAGGATCCCATGCCGCTCAACATGATGCTGGATCGCTTTCGCTTTACGGCTGGGGTGTCCGATGTCTACCTGCTGGATCGTCATGGCACCACCCTGGCGGCCAGCAACTGGCATCGCGCCAATACGTTCATCGGCCAGAACTACGCTTTTCGCAGCTATTACACCGCTGCCATTGCCGGCGGCCAAGGGCGCTTTTTCGGTTTGGGCGTGCAGTCGCTCGAACGCGGCTATTATTTCTCCGCGCCGGTGTGGCTCGACGATACCGCCCCTGATGCTCGCCCGGATGGCGTCATCGTGATCAAGGTATTGCTCGATACCGTTGAAGAAAGCTGGGCGAAACAGGATGCAACGCTGCTGGTCACCGATGCCGATGACATCATTTTCATGGCCAGTCGGGAACAGCTGCGCATGACGGCTCTGCAACCACTCTCCGAAAGCGAACGTGAAGCGCTACTGGCAACGCGTCGTTATGCCAACGAACCATTGCCTGCGGCGGGCATCGAGGAGCATGACACTTATGATGACAATAGCCGGATCGTCAGTTTCGCCCACGGCGCAATGAAAAATGAAAACTATCTAAGGCTTACCCAGCCTATTCCCGAGTTTGGCTGGCAAATGCATATTCTCAAGCCGATGACGCCGGTGACCAACGCTCAATGGATAGCCGCCTCGATGGCGGGCGGCCTTTACGGGGTGCTGCTGCTCGGTGGCGGCATTGGCTGGCAACGCCTGCGCCTGCGCCGTGAGCGTGAAGCCTTCGCCGAACGTGAACGCCGCACTTTGGCACGAGTCCGTGACGAACTGGAAGTCAGCGTCGAACATCGCACGCGAGACCTGGTGGCCAGCAACAGCAGGCTATCGGCGGAAATCGAAGAACGTCGCCGCGCCGAAGACAACCTGCGCCAAACCCAGGATGAACTGATCCAGGCAGCCAAGCTTGCCGTGCTGGGCCAGCTCGCCGCGGGTATCAACCATGAGCTCAACCAACCGTTGGCAGCCATACGTGCCTATGGCGAGAACGCCCGCAGTTTTCTGGCCCGCGCGCAGTACACCAATGTCGATACCAACCTGGCGCAGATCATCGACCTGACTCAACGCATGGCCGAGATCAGCGCCCAGTTACGTCAGTTTTCTCGCAAGAGCGGCGAGCGCCAGGAAACCATCTCCGTGCAGGCCTGTGTTGATTACGCCTTGAGGCTATTCCAAAGCCGCCTTCGCGAAGGCAACGTGATGGTAGAACAGCATTGGCCCGACGAGATACTCTGGGTCACCGGTGACCTTATCCGCCTTGAGCAGGTGCTGGTCAATCTGATCAGCAACGCCCTGCATGCCATGAAGGACACCGAAAACCCTTGCCTGAAGCTAAGCGCCAGCCAAACCGGCAACAAGGTCATGATCCGTGTCGCTGATAACGGCCCCGGCATTCCCGAGGCCCACCTGGCGCATATTTTCGAACCCTTTTTTACCACCAAGACCCCGGGCAGTGGTTTGGGGCTGGGCCTTTCGATTTCCTCACGTATCATTGACGACCTGGCCGGCACCTTGCGTGCCGCCAATTGCCTCGAAGGCGGTGCCCAGTTCGAGCTGACTATCAGCCTTGCTTCATCGCCTCAGCCTTCTCAGGAGAGTGTTTCTCATGAATGAGCCGTCGACGTTTCCGGTGATGATCATCGACGACGAGCCCCATTTGCGTATCACCGCCAGCCAGACCCTGGAGCTTGCCGGCTATGCCACCCACTGTTACGAAAGTGCCGAAAGTGCCTTGAGCCAGCTGAGTGCCGACTTTCCCGGCGTGGTGGTCAGCGACATTCGCATGCCTGGAATGGACGGCATGGCCTTGCTGCGTGAATTACGCCAACGCGACCCTACTCTGCCGATCATCCTGATTACCGGCCATGGAGATATTTCCACGGCAGTCGAAGCCATGCGCGAAGGTGCCTGGGATTTTCTGGAAAAACCCTTTGCCGGCGATCAGTTGGTCGAGGTAGTGCGCCGAGGCGTGGAAAAACGCCAGTTGAGTCTGGAGAATCGCCGCCTGAAGGCTGAACTGGAAGTCCAGCAGGCCGCGCTGGGTCCACGCCTGGTGGGCAGAACCACGGTGATTTCTCGGCTGGCCGCAATGATTCAACGCATCAGTCAGGTGGAAACCGATGTCCTGCTGTTCGGGGAAACCGGTACCGGCAAGGATCTGGTGGCCCGGGCCATTCACGAACGCAGTGCACGCCGCAACAGTCCCTTCATGGCGATCAACTGCGGCGCGGTGCCGGAAAACACCATCGAATCCGAGCTTTTCGGTCATGAAAAAGGCGCCTTTACCGGCGCTTTCGAGCGGCGTATCGGTAAATTCGAGCATGCCAATGGCGGCACGGTGTTTCTGGATGAAATCGAATCCATGCCTTTGGCATTGCAAGTCAAGCTGCTGCGCGTATTGCAGGAACGCTCCGTGGAACGGCTGGGAGCCAATGAGGTAGTACCGCTGAATATTCGCGTGATCACCGCCACCAAGGTGGACCTCAAGACGGCAGCCGAGACCGGCCAGTTTCGCGAAGATCTTTACTATCGGTTGAACGTCGTGACCCTGCCCCTTCCCGCCCTGCGCGAACGGCGCGAGGATATCCCTCTGCTGTTTCAGCATTTTGCGGTAATTGCCGCCAACCGTAGCGGTCTGGAAGCGCCCACCCTGGATAGCCAGGGGATCGCCGTGCTGCTGGCCCATGACTGGCCAGGCAATGTACGCGAACTGCGCAACCTCGCCGAGCGTTACGTCCTGCTCGGCGCGGCCTTTGATTATCGTCTGGATGCACTGCTCGAAGGGGCTAGCGCCGACACCTGCGAGCCCGCGCTTCCCCATCAAGTCGAGCTGTTCGAAAAAAGCCTGATCAGTCAGTCATTGGCACGCTATAGAGGGCGTGTGAGCGAAGTGTGCCAACAGCTGGGCATTCCCCGCAAGACACTTTACGACAAGCTCAAGAAGCACCAACTAAAAGCCGACGATTACCGCCACAAGAACGACCCCTGAACCAGCAGCTCGCCCAGCACATTCCAGGGTGGCAGCCAAGGTAGCAGCACCGCGGTGGCGATCAGCATCAACAGCGAGGACAGCGGTCGGCGCGCATCGCATAACTTGAAGGCGGTACCGAACGAGCGCTTCAACCGTGCACCTTCCAGGTCCACGCTGTAAAGCTCATCCAGCAATAGATGGATCAGAAAACCTACCCCGATGGCCATGCCATGTGACCACGCCAAGCCAGCCGGCTGCTTCAATAATTGAAAACTCACTACAGCGGTCATCAGGCTACATAACGCCCCCGCCAGTATCGAATGCCAGATGCCTCTATGCACGGTAAGCCGAGAAAACAGTACGCTACCCAGGTAGCGCACGGCAAAGTAGATCCCCCCGCAGGCGACCAGCAACACCCCGGGGGTCAGCCAAGGCTGCAGCAACAGCACTCCCATCACCAGGGCTGGTACGGAAAGTAAGTTGAAAATCAAGCGTATGGAACGCGAACGGTCAGCATCAATATCGGGTAGGATACCGCCGAAGGTGACCAGCGCCAGCGCCAGCAGCGCCTGAGGTACCGCCCACCACTGGACCTGCCAACCTGCATACGCCAGCAGCGTGCCGCCTACAGCGGCAATGGTGATGTGGGTGCGGAAATTGGCCATGTCGCGGCAGCTCTTAAAAAGCTGGATAAATTAACAGATTACAGGCTACCGCGACACTCTCTCTCGGATAAAAACACAGGGTGGCGACTTGGGGTCAGCCCATTGGCTCCAGCAGGTATTGGTCCTTGAGTTTCACGTAGTTACCTGCGGTATAGGTAAAGAAGGCACGTTCCTTATCCTTCAGCGGTCGCATGGCCTTGGCCGGGTTGCCGGCATAGACATAACCGCTTTCCAGCTGTTTGCCCGGGGTAACCACTGCCCCAGCCGCAATGATGACCTCATCTTCCACGACGGCGCCATCCATGACGATCGCGCCCATCCCCACCAGAATACGATTTCCCAGAGTGCAGCCGTGAAGAATCGCCTTGTGGCCGATAGTCACATCATCGCCGATGGTCAGCGCGAATCCCGCCGGATTGAAGTCACTGGCATGGGTAATATGCAACACGCTGCCGTCCTGCACGCTGGTGCGTGCACCAATGCGGATACGGTGCATATCGCCGCGAATCACCGTCATCGGCCATACCGAGCAATCATCACCCAACACCACGTCGCCCAGCACCACACTAGCCGGATCGACATAAACTCGCTCGCCTAGCTGGGGTGACACCCCCTGATAGCCGCGAATAGCCTGATCTTTCATGGTATCTCCCGTCATTGAAAACCTGCTTTATGGCACTAGAGCAAAGCGCTCAACAGCACGACAAGGGTGAGCGGTATCGATACCCAGCGCACTACCAGGCGCCACAGCCGGAACATTCGCTCGCTGGACCCCAGTGCCTCGGCCGCAGCAGCCTGAGGCATTATCCAGGCAGCGAAGATGGCAATCAGCATGCCACCCAGCGGCAAAAAGATGTCCGGCGGAATACTGCTCACCAACTCAAACACATTACGCCCGAACAGCGGGCGAAAGTCGGCCAATACCGAGAATGACATCGCGGCCACCACGCCCACCAGCCATACGCCACTTCCGACTGCCACCGATGCCATGCCTCGCTTCCATCCCAACCCTTCCAGTGTCGCCACCATGGGTTCGGCTAGATTGATCGCCGAGGTCCAGGTGGCCAGCAACAAAAGCAAGAAGAAGGCACTGAGCCATACGGCCCCCCAAGGCAAATGGGAAAATGCGATAGGCAAGGTGACGAACATCAGCCCCGGCCCTTCGGCGGGGTCCATGCCTTGAGCGAACACCACGGAAAATATCGCGATTCCGGCGATCAGCGCCACACTGATATCCAGCACCGCAATGGTGGCCGCCGCCTTGGGCAGGCTCTGTTCCTCAGGCATATAGGCGCCATAGGCCATGAGTGCACAGGCACCCACCGCCAAGGTAAAGAAAGCATGGCCCATGGCGTGCAGTACGACCGACAAGGTCACGGCATCAAAAGCCGGCACAAACAGCCAGGCCAGTGCCGGGCCGAATCCTTCAGTAGTCGCGGCATAGCCCGCCAATAACAATAACAAGATATACAGCAACGGCATCAATAGATTGTTGAGTCTCTCCAAGCCCTTGGCGACACCTGCTGCCACCACGCTCATGGTCATGAACAGAAACAACGAATGATTGAAAACCAACAGTCCAGGATTCGCCAGGAAGGCATCGAAGCCTGCTCCGATCTCGGCGGGGCTTGCCTGTATAAAATTGCCATTGACCGAGGCCACCAGAAACTCTATCGACCAACCGGACACCACCGAATAAAACGACAGGATGCAAAATACGGTGAAAGCACCGAACACCCCCAGCCAGCGCCAATGGCGGGAGGCCCCTGCCTGGGTCGCCAAGGCGCCCAATGCCTGCATTGGCCCCCGGCGCCCGGCTCGGCCGACCAGAATTTCGGCCATCATCACCGGTACCCCCAGCAATACCACAAAGGCGGCGTAGATCAGCAAAAAGGCTGCACCTCCGTTTTCTCCGGCTATATACGGAAAGCGCCAGATGTTACCCAGCCCCACTGCGGCACCGGTGACGGCCAAGATAAAGGCCCGCTTCGAGCCCCAGCGCTCCAGCGTCTCGCTCATCGATTACTCCTGCCCATTGGCGTTTGGAAGCGAGCAAGACTAGCAGGCCCTTGCACCGCCGCCAAACCTTGCCATTGAAACCTATGACACTTGCCCGCATTTATGGCCTTAACAGAAGTCTTTTCCGCTTTTTTTTCAGCGACTCCTGACCATCACTATCGAGGTGCGCATGTCCCGCAATCCCTTGCTCGAGACCCATCAGTTGCCGCCCTTTGACGAAATTCGCCCTGAACACGTGATACCGGCGATGGAAAGCCTGCTGGCAGACAATCGAGCGGCCATTGAAAAACTCACCGCTCAAGCCCAGCACAGCACTCCCACCTGGGAAAGCGTTGCGGCACCGCTGGAAACATTGAACGATCGTCTCAGCAAAGCCTGGGCACCGGTTTCTCACCTCAACGGCACCATGAATTCTCCCGAATGGCGCGAAGCCTACCAGGCATGCCTGAGCAAACTTTCCGACTACAGTACCTGGGTGAGCCAACACGAAGGCTTGTTTCATGCTTGGCAGGCACTCAAGGAAGGGCCCGCCTGGGCCGAGCTGGATCAAGCCCAGCGCCGCACGGTGGAGAATACCCTGCGTGACTTCCACCTTGCGGGTGTCGATTTACCCCAGGCCCAAAAAGCCCGTTACGGCGAGATCAAGGCGCGCCTTTCTGAGCTTTCCAACCAGTACTCCAACAATGTGCTGGACGCCACTCAAGCCTGGTACAAGCAGGTTGACGACGAAACCGAGCTTGCCGGTCTCCCGCAGAGCGCCCTGGATAACCTCAAGGCCAATGCCCAAGCCAAAGAGCTGGAAGGCTATCGGATCACCTTGAATTTCCCCAGCTTCTATCCGGTGATCTGCTACGCCGATAACCGTGAATTGCGCCGTGAGGTGTACACGGCCTTCATCACCCGTGCTTCCGACCAAGGGCCGGATGCCGGGCACTTCGATAACGCTCCGCTCATGGAAGAAATCCTGGCGCTGCGCACCGAGCTTGCCGAGTTACTGGGTTTTGCCAGCTACGCCGACTATTCGCTGACCACCAAGATGGCGGAATCTCCCCGGCAAGTCCTGGACTTTCTGGAGGACCTGGCTCGCCGGGCGGTACCTCAAGCCCAGGAAGAGTTCTCCGAGCTTGCCGACTACGCCAAGCGTGAATTGGGGATTACCCAATTGCAGCCTTGGGATGTGGCCTATGCCAGTGAAAAGCTGCGCGAAGCACGCCATGTCATTTCCGAAGAACAGTTACGCCCTTACTTTCCGGCACCCAAGGTGATAGACGGGCTATTTCAGGTCGTCGAACGTCTCTACGGCGTGCGTTTCAAGGAAGATTCTGAGGCGCCGCGTTATCACGACGACGTGCGCTACTACCAGATTACCGAAAACGGTGAGGTCATCGCCGGCTTTTATCTCGACCTTTATGCCCGAGAAGGCAAGCGTGGCGGTGCCTGGATGGCCGATTGCCGAGTACGCCGCCAGAGCAGCGAAGGGCTTCAGTTGCCGGTCGCCTTCTTGACCTGCAACTTCACGCCGCCTGTAGGAGATCGACCGGCGCTGTTCACTCATGATGAAGTGACCACGCTGTTTCACGAGTTTGGACACGGCCTGCATCATATGCTGACCCAGCAGCAGATCGCCGACATTTCCGGTATCAATGGCGTGGCATGGGACGCCGTTGAACTGCCCAGCCAATTCATGGAGAATTTTTGCTGGGAACGCGAGGGGCTCGACTTGCTCGCCAGCCACGTGGAAACCGGCGAGCCGTTGCCCCCCGAGCTTCTCGAGCGCCTGCAAGCCGCCAAGAATTTCCAGTCCGCCATGGGCATGGTTCGCCAGCTGGAATTTTCGCTGTTCGATCTGCGCCTGCATCATGAACTCAAAACCCCCACCGCCACACAGATTCAGGCCTTGCTCGACGAGATCCGTGCAGCGATCTCGGTGGTACCCAAAACGGACTTCAATCGCTTCCAAAACAGCTTCGGGCATATCTTTGCCGGCGGCTATGCGGCAGGCTATTACAGCTATAAATGGGCGGAAGTGCTGTCGGCGGATGCCTGGAGCGCCTTTGAAGAGGCCGGTATATTCGACCCCGAAACTGGGCAGCGATTTCGCCGTGAAATTCTCGAACCCGGCGGTCTCCGGGATGCGGCGGATCTATTCCGCGCCTTCCGAGGCCGCGATCCAAGCGTTGAACCTCTACTGCGCCACAGCGGCATTCATGCCGCCTGACATTCACTTCGGTTGCTCGCCGGCATTGGCCGGCGAGCAACTTTCTGGGAGCCTCTTATGGCTGTTATCAAACGTTTTATTGCCGGGGTCACCTGCCCCCGCTGCGCCGAGATGGACCGTATCCGTGCATGGGAACAAAACGGGATTCGTTATCGCGAGTGCGTAAGCTGTGATTTTTTTGAACAGCTGGCCATTGAAGACGAGGCACTCGGCGAACTGAACACCCGGGTTAATCAGGTAAGAGATGAACAGAAGCAGCAGGACGTTCAGCCGGTACGCATTCTGGATCCTGGCAAGATCCACAAGCCGTAATTTTGCGCTTATCGCCCTTGCGCTTATCACCAGAATGTCCGAAAAACCGCACATGAGCCAACCAGTAGTGTGCGGTTATCCAGCCACTTTCCACTCTTCCCTTTTCGACTTTTGTCGAACCTCCCCGTATTAACCTTTTGTTTTTAATGCTTTATTTATTTTATGGTTCGCTAATTGCAGTTGATTAGAGTGTCAGCATGGCCGTCTGGTAGCCAAGACGCTTACCCAAACGGCCATCAATCAATATTCCAATAAACAACGGGAAAATCGACATGCGCAACATGATGCCCAAGACTTTCACCCTGCTCGCCGGTAGCGCCCTGCTGGTAGCCGGTACCGCCGCGCACGCTGAGCGTTCGGATTGGCCGGACAACTTCACCGTAGGGACCGCAAGCCAGGGCGGCACCTACTTTGTTTATGGCTCCGGCTGGGCCAACTTCATTGCTGACGAGCTGGGTATTTCCGGCGGCGGCGAAGTCACCGGTGGCCCGACCCAGAACCTGGCGCTGGTTCATGAGGGCAATGTCGCCTTCGGCCTGACCACCATGGGACCCGCCGCGGATGCTGTGAGCGGTAAGAGTCCCTTGGCACCGGGCCTGGAAATGGACAATGTCTGTGCCATGTTCCCGATGTACGAGACACCCTTCTCGATTACCGCACTGGAAAGCTCCGGGATTACCTCGATTTCCGAGATTCCGGATGGCGCCCGCATCGGCTTCGGCCCAGCCGCGTCCACTTCCGACACCTATTTCCCCGAGATTCTGGAAACCCTAGGTGTAGAGTTCGATCGGCGTAACGGTGGCTGGACGGACCTTGGCGGCCAGTTACAGGATGGTCTGCTCGACGTAATCGCCTTTGCCGCCGGCATTCCGATTCCGGCTGTTAGCCAGCTGGAAGTGCAGACCGATGTCAACATCATCGAGTTCACCGAGGAAGAGCAACAGACCGTTATCGAAAATTTCCCGGTAGCGGAATTCTCCATTCCTGCCAGCACTTACGAAACACTGGAAGAAGACGCCCGTGCAGTGTCCATGTGGAACTTCGCCATTACCGGTTGTGACCTCCCGGAAGACTTTATCTATGAAGTGACCAAGGTCACCATGGAAAACAATGACCGCATGCGCTCCATTCACCGTAGTGCTGCAACTACCATTCCGGAAAACATCAAGCATAACAAAGTGCTGCCTTTCCATCCGGGTGCGGCTCGTTGGTACGAAGAGAACGGCTACGAAATCGACCCTGACCTGATCAAGTAAGCCTTCCCTTTGTTAGCGGTGCCCCGTGCCGGCCATGCCGCACGGGGCATCTTTCGCTTTTTGCCCCCTTTTTTTGCTTTTGCTGTGAGGGTGACCCCATGAGTCACAAACCAGACCAAGATCCTACCGGCTTCAAGGATGACGCCCCGACGCCACCCGACACTATCGCCTCTGGTGTCGATGAAGATATGGTGGAGTCCAATCGCCGCGTTTTTGCCGGCTGGCAGTGGCTTCTGTTTGCAGGGTTAGCGATTGCTTATTCCAGCTTTCACCTAATTTCACTTAATGTCTATCCGATGGAAACCTGGTCGTTTCGTATCGTGCATATTGCCGGGGCATTGATCTTGGGTTACGGGCTGTATGCCGGTGCCCGTTTTGCCGATCAGGAGCATCGCGCTTCCGCGCCTTGGTTAGGCTGGGTGAGCTATGCGCTACTGATTCCAGCGATCTATTCGCTGATTCAGGTATTTTTCATGCAGCAAACCCTGAGCGGCGGTGCCCTGCGTATCGACTCGCAGGTGGAAACTTGGCATTTCGGTTTCCCCTTGATAGCCGCCACTGTGGCGAGCATCGGGATTTCCTGGTTCTATCGCCAAGCTCGCCACCGTTTCACCCCCGCCGACCTGGTGTTGATGGTCTGTGCATTGGCGAGTTCCGGTTATTTATTGGTGGCTTATAACACCGACATCCGGATGTCGACCGGCACTTCCTTTGCTCCTCCCGGCATTACTTGGGCGGCGATTGCCGGCTCTCTGCTGATTCTTGAACTGACACGACGCGTCACGGGGCTGGCACTGGTGGTCATTTCGGCAATCTTTCTGCTTTATGTGTTTGCCGGCCCCTACCTGCCCGGTTTTCTCGGCTATCCCGGACTGTCAATGAACCGCTTCTTCAGCCAGGTCTATACCGATGCGGGCATCCTCGGCCCGACCACGGCGGTCTCATCGACGTACATTATTCTGTTCATCATCTTCGCTGCGTTTCTGCAAGCGTCCAAGGTGGGCGATTACTTCGTCAACTTTGCCTTCGCCACTGCCGGTCGTGCACGTGGCGGCCCGGCCAAGGTCTCGATCTTTGCATCCGGCCTGATGGGCATGATCAACGGCACCAGCGCCGGTAACGTGGTATCCACCGGCTCGCTGACCATTCCGTTGATGAAAAAAGTGGGGTATCCCGCGCGCAGTGCCGGCGCCATCGAAGCTGCGGCGTCCACTGGCGGCCAGATCATGCCGCCGATCATGGGGGCAGGCGCCTTTATCATGGCGGAGATCACCGGTATTCCCTATACCGAAATTGCCTTGGCGGCGGTGATTCCAGCCATCCTTTATTTTGCCTCGGTCTACTTCATGGTGGATTTCGAAGCTGCGCGTAAAGGCATGCGCGGCATGCGCAAGGATGAGATTCCGCTGTTCTCGAAACTGGTGAAGCAGGTCTACCTGTTTACGCCGATCATCATTCTGATTTTTGCGTTGTTCATGGGTTATTCGGTGATTCGTGCCGGTACCCTGGCCACTGCGTCGGCCGCTGTAGTCAGTTGGTTTTCGCCTAACAAGATGGGCATACGCTCCATTCTCACCGCCTTGCAACTGGCCGGCACCATGGCGATTCAGATCATCGCCGTCTGTGCCTGCGCCGGCTTGATCGTGGGGGTTATCTCCCTGACCGGGGTGGGGGCTCGCTTTTCTTCGCTGCTACTCGGCCTGGCCGGGGTCAGCCAGCTGCTGGCGCTGGTGTTCGCCATGTGCATCAGTATCTTGCTGGGCATGGGCATGCCCACCACCGCCGCTTATGCGGTCGCCGCGTCAGTGGTGGCGCCAGGGTTGATCAATATCGGCATTCAACCGCTGGTGGCGCACTTCTTCGTGTTTTACTTCGCCGTGGTCTCGGCGATCACGCCCCCCGTGGCCTTGGCCTCGTATGCGGCAGCGGGGATATCCGGTGCCAACGCCATGCAGACGTCGGTCACCTCATTCAAGATCGGCTTGGCCGCCTTTATCGTGCCGTTCATGTTCTACTACAGCCCGGCCATGCTGATGGAGGGTAGCTGGATGCAGATCCTGCGCGTGGGCGTCACCGCCACCCTGGGTATCGTACTGCTCGCAGGCATGGTGCAGGCCTGGTTCTTCGGTCCGGTCAAGGTCTGGCAGCGGGTGATCATGCTGATAGGTGCCATCTTCATGATCTATGGGGGCGTTTATACCGACATTGCAGGACTGGTGATCGGAGCGGCGCTATTCTTGATGCAGCGCAAGGCGCATGGCAATCATGCCAGCGTGAAGCCCACCACCTGAAGCCAGCTTGCGTTATAGGCGCAATGTTTCACGCACAATAAAAACCACCGACATTGTCCATGTCGGTGGTTTTTTGTTAACTACCGGAAAGTTCGACCACACCACAGGCCTTGCGTGGGCCACCGCCGCCATCCTTGGGTTCATTGGAATAAGTATCGCCCTGTGCATGAATCACTAGGCTGCGTCCCTGCATGTCATCGAGGCTGAGCCGTGGCGCCAATACCGGATGCATGGCCTCGCCCTCCTCATTGACGGTAAGTACCGGGAGATCACCACGGTGCCCCTCACCATAAGGCCCTTCATGGCTGCCGGTATTCTCGGGGTCATAATGGCCACCGGCCTGGCCCGCCGCGACCATGTCTCCAGCATCATTTTTGCTCGGTTCACAGCTGGCATTTTGGTGAACGTGAAAGCCGTAGACGCCGGGTATCATGCCCGAAAGGTCGGGCGTCAAAAGTAGTCCGTCTTTTCTCTCTTCCAGAGTGACGGTGCCAATCGATGTCTCCATGCCGTCTTTACTGACCCAATGCATCTCGACGTCGTGCTGTTCCTGTTCTTGAGCATGGGTTGTCGCACCGACAAACAGCAGAGAGACGGCGACTCCCGAGAGAATTAAATGGCGCATCGTGCAGCTCCTTCATTCGGTTTGCATGGAACCTACAGAACTCAGGCTAGACGCTTGACCGAAAGGCCGCCAACTCGCTTATTCAAGCTCTCATCTTTCGGGTTTATCGTAAATTATCGAGCACGCGCAGCGGCGCTTTGGATTGATTCAGGGTATAGAAATGCAATCCCGGAGCGCCGCCATCCAGCAGGCGCTGGCATAGGCGTGAAATCACGTCCGTGCCGAAATCACCGATCGCCTCGCTGTCATCGCCGTAGGCTTCGAGTTGCTTACGAATCCAACGGGGTATTTCCGCCCCACAAGCATCGGAAAAGCGCGCCAGCTTGGTATAATTGGTAATCGGCATGATACCCGGCACGATAGGCTGTTCCACGCCCAAGGCACGCGCCTTGTCAACGAAGTGGAAATAAGCGTCAGCGGTAAAGAAGTATTGGGTAATCGCCAGGTTCGCTCCCGCTTTCATCTTACGCGCGAAGTTTTCCACATCCTTGTCGAAGCTGGGTGCCTGGGGGTGCGACTCCGGGTAAGCGGCCACGGCAATCTCGAAATGATCGCCGGTTTCCTCGCGGATGAATTCGACCAGTTCGTTGGCATAGCGCAGCTCGCCGATGCTGCCCATACCCGAAGGCATGTCACCGCGTAGCGCCACCAGGCTGTTGATGCCTTCCTCTCGATACTGCGCCAGTAACTCGCGCAACTCACCCTTGTCACTGCCGATACATGAAAGGTGGGGCGCAGTGGTAATTCCGCTGCGGCCCACTTTACGCACTACTTCACGGGTACGTGCCTGGGTCGAGCCGCCGGCGCCGTAAGTCACCGAGAAAAAACGCGGGTTACGACTCGCCAGCACATCACACACTTGCATGAGCTTGTCGCGCCCGGCGTCGGTACCTGGCGGAAAGAATTCAAAGCTGATACCCAAGGGGTGCTCTTGGCTGCTCATGCGTTTTTCCTCATCATCTAAAAGGTTATATGCGATTATTGGCGATATTCTCGCCTGTCCTGGCGCCATGAGCCAATGAAAGATTCCCGGCCGAAACTTCAATTTGATTCATGTTCTTTTCCGTCTTTGAGGAACCCAGATGCTTGCCTTGAACCCCGCCACCCTGACAGGTCCGCTATTGATGCTGTTGAGTTTCGTCGGGCTGGGGTGGCTCGCCGCCAGGCGTCTTGCTGTCGACCCGCACCCCATCGCCACACTGCTGATTTACCTGGTCGCCCCTTTGACCTTTTTTCGCGCCTTGATGCAGGGTGGTCCCACAGCCGATTATCTTCTGCTGACGCTCGCCCTGTTCGTGCTTTCCAGCTTGATTGCACTGATTGTCCATCGGCTGGCCCAGCATTTTTTCGACGCCCCGGAAAGCGCTCTGCTAGCCTTTTCATCCGGCACCGGTAACACCGGTTATTTCGGCCTTCCGGTGGCCTTGATCATACTGCCAGCGGAAGGTGTCACGCTTTACCTGTTCTGTCTGCTGGGCATCACGCTTTATGAGTTTACCGTGGGCTTTTACATCAGTGCTCGTGGCCAGTTTTCAGTACGCCAAAGCCTGGTCAAGATCTTGCGGCTGCCCTTGATTTACGCTTTTCTAGCCGCGTTAATGCTTTCCAGTGCCGGGCTTCGCCCACCAGACGCCGTGATGCAATCACTGGATGTATTTCCCGCCACCTATACCCTGTTGGGCATGATGATCATTGGCATGACCTTGAGCCGGGCCACGCTGGCCGCTTGGGACACCCGTCTGGTACTCGCCTGTGTCGGTGTGAGGTACCTGGTATGGCCGCTGGCGACGCTGGTAGCGGTATTGGCCTTGCAGCGGTGGCTAGAGATTTCTCCACCACTGGCCATGGCCTTTTTACTTCTGGGCGTGGTGCCCATGGCCGCCAACGTAGTGGTGGTGGCCATGGAGTTGGGAATTCAACCACAGAAGGGTGCCCTTGCCGTGCTGGTTTCCACCTTGCTGGCGCCTTTTTTGATACCGCTTTATTTCGGCATCATGCTAACGCTGACCAGTCTCGGTTGATTTGAAACCGGCTACCGCCTCGCGCTGCAAACGTTGTGCCAGCTGCTGGATTTCAAGGTGGCTAAAAAATGCCTGCAAGGCCTCACTTCTGACTGAACCGACATCCGGGATAGTCTGCCACTGCTTCAATGTTCGCGCTTTGAGTACAGACCACTCCTCAGCGGTGCCAGCATTTATTCCAGGTGGCACACCGAGAGCCGCCAACCACTGGGGAAACGGTTTTTCCCGTGCGACCTTAAAGCTCTGACGCAATTGAGAGGCTCTGAGAGCCCCCACGCCAGAGACCCCCTGAAGGCTTTCAGTATCCAGACTCATCCAGTCCAGCAAGCCTTCCAACAACCCGGCATCTACCAGAGCTTGCCAAGTACCTTCCCCTATACCACGCATTTCCAGTTGCTCTCCGAGCCAGACAAGCCTGGCGACGAACTGTGCCTGGCAACCCTCGATAAGGCGCAAACAGCTCAGGAGGTGATAGGCCTCGGTAGCCGGTACGTTCAGGGATTCGCGTTCCTCTGTTTGCCAGACCACCTCGGCAAGCTGCGGAATAGTCAAGCCCGCCAGTTGCACCGCTACCTGGTCACCGGCGCGCAGGTCCAGCGCTTGCCATTGCTCAAAAGAGCCCAGCGATACACGGCTGATACGACGTCCTTCAAGCCGGATAGGATACAGCCATACCAAGGGGGTAATACGGCCCGTGCGTCCCACACGGAACTCAATCCCACGCACTTGCGCCAGTGCCTGACGAGGTGGATATTTCCATGCCACTGCCCATTCAGGTGGGCCTGATGACCAGCGTCGACCGGAAGGACGGCTTGATTGGCGCAGTACCACGCCATCGGTGGCAAAGGGTAATGGCCCATTGAACCAGCGTTCACGCCAGTTTCCGGCGGCATCTTGGTCATTAAGCGGATGGGTGTAATCGGCGGTATCAAAGCCCAGCAACGTCAGCGTTTCAAGACGCTTTTCCATGGCGGCCGGGCCATCCGGCCAATCCCACACGAACAGACCGATGTTCGCCAACTCCTTGACGGAAGCGGTTTGCTGCGCCATCACACCAACCACTCGGCTGCGGGCCTCAAGCGTCTTGCTGCGCGATTGCACATGCCTTTCCAAGCGCCAGTAGAGCTCGCCCTGGAGCACGACATCTTCGGGTTCAGGCAATCGATTCGGCACGGCGGGGAGCGCCCGAGCATGGGCGGTCCAGTCTTGACCCTGCTCACCATCCCCACGGCTGACCGCCTGGACCAGCGCACCATCCACATAGCGCAGCGTGACTGCCACGCCATCCACCTTGGGCTGAATCCATACATCCTGCCGACGACTCGTCCAGCGTCTCACGCCCGGCTCATCGGTTTTTGTTAGGCCGGTCTGCACCACTGGATGAGATATTTCCCCGAAGGCTTCGCTCAATGGCTGATGCACCATCGGCCTGCCGAGACAATCTTGCCAGCCGGCCAGGCGCTCAAGCACTTGATCGTAAAGCTCGTCGGCCACCAGGGAGGTGCCCTGCTGATGATAGGTATGATCCCAGCGCTGCACTTGCTCGGCCAAGGCGTCGGCTTCCCGCAACAGGCGGGCTTGCGGCCAGTCTGGACAAGCAATGTCGTCCGCTTGGGCCAAGCCTGCCCCAACGACGCTTATCCCGACGACGCTCAGCCTGACAATAATTATCCGAATGGCTCTCATCCAGACACCCCATGATGGGGCTATCCTTGGCGGCATGGGATGTCTCCTGAACGCTTTCTTGAAGGAATCCCGTCAGCCTAACCAAGTCAGCCATGAAAAACGCCCCCCGGCAAAGCCGTGGGGGCGTTGTCTTACAGCCGATGCGGTCAATGTCTTACAACGGTTACAAACCCGCTGCTTCGCGTAGAGCATCAGCCTTGTCGGTTTTTTCCCAAGGAAAGGCGGTAAAGGTTTCGATTTGCTGCCTGCCTTGATCATCGATCCAGGCATAGCTGGATTCGAATGGCTCGCGACCGAAATGGCCGTAAACCGAGGTCAGACGGTACATCGGATGCAGCAGGTCCAACATTTTGGTAATCGCGAAGGGACGCAGATCGAAATACTCCCGCACCAACTCGACGATCTTGGCATCCTCGATCTTGCCGGTACCAAAGGTGTCGATAGCCACCGAGGTCGGCTCAGCCACGCCAATGGCATAGGCCACCTGAATTTCGCATTTGTCGGCAAGGCCTGCGGCGACGATGTTCTTTGCCACATAGCGTCCGGCGTAAGCCGCGCTGCGGTCGACCTTGGACGGATCCTTGCCCGAAAAAGCTCCGCCGCCGTGGCGCGCCATGCCGCCGTAGGTGTCGACGATGATCTTGCGCCCGGTCAAGCCGCAATCGCCCACCGGGCCCCCTATCACGAACTTGCCGGTGGGGTTGATGTGATATTGGGTCTTTTCATCGAGCCATTCTGCCGGTAACACATGCTCGATGATTTCACGCTTGACCATCTTACGCAGGTCTTCCTGTTCGATGTCAGGATCATGCTGCGTGGAAAGCACCACCGCATCGACGCCGCACGGCTGGCCTTCGCCATTGTAGCGGAAGGTGACCTGACTCTTGGCATCCGGACGCAGCCACGGCAACATGCCGTGCTTACGCAATTCTGCCTGACGCTCGACCAACCGATGAGCATAGTGAATCGGTGCCGGCATTAATGTCTCGGTTTCGTTGCTAGCATAGCCGAACATCAAGCCTTGGTCGCCCGCGCCCTGATCTTCCGGCTTGGTGCGATCCACGCCTTGGGCGATCTCCACGCTCTGCTTGCCGATCAAATTGATCACTCCGCAGGTAACGCCATCGAAGCCGACATCCGAGGAGGTATAACCAATATCGGTGATCACCTCTCGCACCAACGCCTCCAGATCCACCCAGGCCGTGGTGGTGATTTCACCGGCAATAATGGCCACACCGGTTTTTACCAAAGTTTCGCATGCCACGCGCGCCTGTTTATCACGGGCAATGATGGCATCCAACACCGCATCGGAAATCTGATCGGCGATCTTGTCCGGATGGCCTTCGGAGACGGACTCGGACGTAAACAGGGAATATTCGCTCATCGCGCTCTCGACCCTCTGTATCTCGGCTGCAATTAGCGCAGCACCAGCAGGAAATCATGGCAGAACAGGCCTGCCTGCAAAGGAAGGCGGCACCCACCGCTTCGGGAGGCAGAGTCTACACGCTGTAGCCCCGGCTTCCCAGAATTTGCCGCCGCTCCACAAGTCGGCGACAATAGCGCCTTTAATTTCGACTTCAGGCGAGGAGCACCCCATGCCATCCCGTTTCGAACTGGCCAATGCCATTCGCGCTCTGTCCATGGATGCCGTCCAGAAAGCCAAATCCGGCCATCCTGGTGCCCCCATGGGCATGGCGGATATTGCCGAGGTGCTGTGGAATGATTACCTCAAGCATAATCCCAGCGATCCGAACTGGGCCGATCGCGATCGTTTCGTCTTGTCCAATGGGCATGGTTCCATGCTGCTCTACTCGCTTTTGCACCTTACCGGCTACGAAGTGAGTCTGGAGCACCTGCAAAGCTTTCGTCAATTGCACTCGCCCACAGCCGGCCACCCGGAATACGGCTACGCCCCGGGGATCGAAACCACCACCGGGCCACTGGGCCAAGGCCTGGCCAATGCAGTGGGAATGGCGTTGGCTGAAAAGACGCTGGCGGCACAGTTCAACCGCCCCGGCCATACGCTCATAGATCACACCACTTGGTGCTTCGTGGGTGATGGCTGCTTGATGGAAGGCATCTCTCATGAAGTCGCGTCACTCGCCGGCACCCAGGAACTGGGCAAGCTGGTAGTGTTTTATGACGACAACGGCATTTCCATCGACGGTGAAGTCGAAGGCTGGTTCACCGATGATACCGCCAAGCGGTTCGACGCTTACGGCTGGCATGTGGTATCCAATGTCGACGGTCATAATCCGAACGAAATCAAGGCGGCGATCGAATTGGCCAAAAGCCATGACGACAAGCCCAGCCTGATTATCTGCAAGACCGTGATCGGTTTCGGCGCCCCCAACAAACAGGGCAAGGAAGATGCCCACGGGGCACCACTGGGCGAGGATGAAGTCGCCGCTGCACGCAAGGAGCTCGACTGGCCCCATGCCCCGTTTCATATTCCGGAGCCTGTCTACTCCGGCTGGGATGCTCGCAGGGAAGGCAAGGCCCGTCAGGACGAGTGGAAATCACGCTTCGAGCGCTACAGCAAAGCATTTCCTGAACAAGCTCGGGAGCTCAAGCGTCGCCTGAAGCGCCAGCTGCCGGCGGAGATCACCAGCGAAGCGCTGATCGAAAAGGCTCAGGAAAAAGGCGAAAGCATTGCCTCGCGCAAGGCCTCCCTCGCGGCACTCAACGCCCTAGGCCCACAAATGCCCGAACTGCTCGGCGGCAGTGCCGACCTTGCCCCTTCCAACTTGACGTTCTGGGACGGCGCCAAGGCGATTACCCCCCTAGATGCCAGCGGCAACTACCTGCATTACGGGGTACGTGAATTCGGCATGGGGGCGATCATGAACGGTATCGCCCTGCACGGCGGTTTCGTGCCTTACGGCGCCACCTTCCTGATCTTCATGGAATACATGCGCAACTCCCTGCGCATGGCAGCCTTGATGGGGCAGCAGGTGATCTACGTCTTCACCCACGACTCTATCGGTCTGGGCGAAGACGGCCCGACGCATCAGCCTGTCGAACAGCTGACCAGCCTGCGCACTACGCCGAATCTGTGCACTTGGCGGCCTTGCGATGCGGTGGAAACCGCCGCCTCCTGGGATGCCGCGATCAAGCGCCATTCGGGTCCTACCGCTCTGGTGCTTTCGCGTCAGAACCTGCCGCACCAGACGCGCACCAAGGAGCAGCTGGCCAATATCCAGCGCGGGGCTTATGTGCTGAAAGACAGTGGCGGCACGCCAGCGCTGATACTGATTGCTACCGGTTCGGAAGTTTCCCTGGCCATGGAAGCCGCCGCCGAGCTGGAAGCCCAAGGCAAGGAGGTACGCGTGGTTTCCATGCCGTCCGCCTATCGCTTCAACGGACAGAGTGCCGATTACCGCGAAAGCGTACTGCCGCCAAGCGTGACCAAGCGAATCGCCATCGAGGCCGGACATGCCGACTACTGGTACAAGTATGTGGGCCTGGAAGGGCGGGTGATCGGCATGACCACCTACGGCGAGTCCGCGCCGGCCGGCGATCTGTTCAAGCACTTCGGCTTCACGGTGGAAAATATCGTCACCCAAGCCAACGAACTGCTCGGGTAATAAGCCATGCCTGCCGTAGGCGGTTTTCTGTGGCTGGTGGGCTTCTGGCTGGTCGGCGAAACAGTGGTTACGCTCACCGGCCTGCCGGCCTCCGCCGGGGTGGTGGGCATGTTACTGCTCAGCGCTACGCTGATGGTGCGTGGCGGAGTACCCGAAAGCCTGGCCGCCGCCGCACAACCGCTGATCGCCTTGCTGGCCATGCTGATCATGCCGGGCGTGGTGGGAGTATTCTTCATCCTCGATGAAATGGCCGGTTACTGGATGGCCATTCTCTCCGCCTTGATTGTCGGTACCCTGCTGAGTGTCGCCACTACCCTGTGGCTGATGCAGCGCTTGATGCAGGGTTACCATGCACCAGATTGAATCGCTCCGCGACACGCTGCTGGCCACGCCGTTATTTGCCGTGGCGCTTACTCTAGCCGCCTATCTATTGGGCATGGGGATATTTCGCCACCTCGGACAACCCACATGGCTACCCGCCATACTCATCGCCGCGCTCCTTCTGGCGGCTCTCTTGGCACTGAGCGGCATTCCCTACCCCGAGTACAGGGAAGGTGCTACCTGGCTGACGATCCTGCTCGGCCCGGCCACGGTGGCACTGGGCATGCCGCTCTATCAACAATTGTCCCGCATCCGCGAGTTATGGCGTCCATTAGTGGTCAGCTTACCGCTGGCGGCTAGCCTGGCAATACTTTACGCCTTGGGCATTGCCTGGTTGATGGGCGCCTCGCAGCCGATTCTTGCGTCACTGGCGGCAAAGTCGGTCACCGCACCCATCGCCATCGGCATTACCCAACAGCTGGGCGGCTCCATTGCCTTGCTGATGGGAGGCTTGCTGGTCACTGGTGTGGCGGCCATCGCTTTCGTCAGCCTGTTGGCACGCTGGATGAAGATCAAGGATGAACGCATCATTGGGTTTGCCTTGGGGCTCAACGGCCATGCGATCGGTACGGTACGCGCCTTTGAGATCAGCCCCACCGCCGGGGCATTCGCCTCCTTGGGGATGAGCCTGACGGGTATCTTCACGGCCCTGCTGCTGCCACTGGCCTGGCGGCTGGTAGGCGCTATCGGTATGAGCGTAACTAGCTGAAATACGCTATTATCGGCACCCGCTTACGTTAATTCATTTTATTGCTATCCAGAGCGTCAGCCCTTTCATGGCCTACTCCCCTTCGGTATTTCGCATCGCAATCAATGGCTATGGCCGTATTGGACAGTGCGTACTCCGCGCGTTGGTGGAGCTGGGTGACACGGATATCGAAGTCGTTGCCATCAACGAGCTTTCCGACCTGGCCACCATTACCTATCTGACCCGCTACGATACGACTCACGGTCGTTTCCCCGGCCATGTCGAAAGTCGTGATGGTGACTTGATAGTCAATGGTCGTCCCATTCGTGTGCTCTGCGAGCCCGACCCTGAGTGTCTGCCTTGGGGAGTACTCGACATCGACTTGGTGCTGGAATGTTCAGGTAGCTTCAAGGATCGCCATACCGCTAAGAAACACCTTGAAGCGGGCGCCAAGCAATTACTGTTTTCCCAACCAGCGGAAAGCGATGTCGACGCGACCATCGTCTGTGGCATCAACGACCACCGCTTGTCGCGCTCGCAACGCATCCTGTCGGCGGCTTCCTGCACCACCAACTGCCTGATCCCGGTATTGACGGTGCTCGATGAAGCCTTGGGGCTGGCCCATGGCGTCACCACTACCATTCACTCAGCGATGAATGACCAGCCGGTGATTGATGCCTATCACCAAACCGATCTGCGCCTGACACGCTCGGCCATGCATTCGATCGTCCCGGTGGATACCAACCTGGCGCTTGGCATCAACCGGTTGATGCCTCACCTGGCGGGGCGTTTCGAATGCTTGCACATGCGTGTACCGACCATCAATGTCTCGGCCATGGACATGTCGCTTTGCGTGAATCGCCAGACATCGGCCAGCGAAGTCAACGCTCTGTTGCGCCAAGCCAGCCGTGAGCGGCTTGTCGGGGTGCTGGGCTATACCGAAGAACCCATGGCGTCGAGCGATTTCAACCACGACCCACGCTCAGGTATCGTGGACGCCACCCAGACAAGGGTCGCCGGGGGACAATTGGTAAAACTGCTCTGCTGGTTCGACAATGAATGGGGGTTCGCCAATCGCATGCTCGATATCGGTCGCCAGTTGGCCAAGCTTCCGCCCACTCATTAACGTTTCGGCAGCGTTATTTTAAAGCTTTGACAACATGAGGAACTCGCTCACATGAATGTGCACAAGATGACCGACCTGCCCCTAGCGGGTCAGCGCGTATTGATCCGTGAGGATCTCAACGTACCGGTCAAGCATGGCAGCGTCAGCAGCGATGCTCGCTTGCGCGCCGCATTGCCCACTATCCAGGCGGCGACGGCCGCCGGGGCCAAAGTCATGCTGATGAGTCACCTTGGCCGTCCTACCGAAGGCGAACTTACAGAGGAGTTTTCCCTAGCCCCGGTCGCTGCACGTCTCGGTGATCTACTCGGCCGCCCGGTGACCCTGATCAAGGACTACCTGGACGTCGCTTTGGATCTAGCTGACGGCGAGGTGGTACTGCTTGAAAACGTGCGCTTCAACGAGGGCGAAAAGAAAGACGACGAAATGCTTTCCAAGCAATACGCCGCTCTGTGTGACATCTTCGTGATGGACGCCTTCGGTACCGCCCACCGTGCCCAGGCTTCCACTCACGGCGTGGCACGTTTCGCGCCGAAAGCCTGCGCGGGCCCCTTGCTTGCCGGTGAACTGCATGCGCTGGAAAAGGCATTGGCGACCCCAGCACGCCCGATGATTGCGATTGTCGGTGGCGCCAAGGTATCGACTAAGCTGGAAGTGCTCAGTGCACTTTCCGAGACATGCGATCAGTTGATCGTCGGCGGAGGCATCGCCAATACTTTCATCGCGGCCGCCGGTTACAACGTAGGCAAGTCGCTGTATGAGGCCGATCTCATTGGCCAGGCCAAGACCTTGATGGCCAAGGTCAACATACCGCTACCGAGCGATGTGGTCGTGGCCACGGAGTTTTCCGAACAGGCCGAAGCGGTGATCAAACCGGTTGACCAGGTAAGCGATAATGAAATGATCCTGGATATCGGCCCCGAGACCGCCGCTCGTCTGGCCGCCATGCTCAAGGATGCCGGGACGATTCTTTGGAACGGCCCGGTGGGCGTGTTTGAAATCGACCAGTTCGGCAAGGGAACGGAAATCATCGCTCGTGCTATCGCCGAGAGCCAGGCATTTTCCATCGCCGGCGGTGGCGACACCCTGGCGGCCATCGATAAATACGCTATCGCTGACCAGGTTTCGTATATTTCTACTGGCGGCGGCGCTTTTCTCGAATACGTGGAAGGCAAGCAACTGCCTGCCGTCGCCGCCCTCGAGGCAGCGGCCGCATATTAATTCAATACGTTAATCACTCATTTTTGCAAAAGGTAACACCATGGCACTGATCAGCATGCGCCAAATGCTCGACCACGCCGCTGAGCGCGGTTATGGCATCCCGGCTTTCAACGTCAACAATCTGGAACAGATGCGCGCCATCATGGAAGCCGCCGACGCCACCGATTCGCCGGTAATCATTCAAGCTTCCGCCGGGGCACGCAAATACGCTGGCGCCCCTTTTCTGCGCCATCTGATTCTTGCTGCCGTGGAAGAGTTTCCACATATTCCCGTGGCCATGCACCAGGATCACGGCACCAGCCCCGCTATATGTCAGCGTTCCATCCAGCTGGGCTTTTCTTCAGTGATGATGGACGGCTCACTGGGTGAAGATGGCAAAACGCCGATGGATTATGCCTATAACGTCGACGTTACTCGCCGCACCGTGGAAATGGCCCATGCTTGCGGCGTTTCCGTGGAAGGCGAGTTGGGTTGTCTGGGTAGTTTGGAAACCGGGATGGCCGGCGAGGAAGACGGCATCGGTGCCGAAGGCCAACTGTCCCATGAGCAGATGCTCACCGACCCGGAAGAAGCCGCCGATTTCGTCAAGGCCACCCATGTGGATGCCCTAGCTATTGCCATCGGTACCAGCCACGGCGCTTACAAGTTCACCCAGCCGCCCACCGGCGATACACTCTCTATTCAGCGTATCAAGGAGATCCATGCCCGTATTCCGGATACCCATCTGGTCATGCACGGTTCTTCCTCGGTGCCCCAGGAATGGCTGGATGTGATCAACCAGTACGGCGGCGAGATTCCCGAAACCTATGGCGTACCCGTTTCGGAAATCGTTGAAGGCATCAAACACGGGGTTCGCAAGGTCAATATTGATACCGATCTGCGTTTGGCATCCACTGGAGCGGTTCGCCGTTTTCTGGCCCAGAACCCCTCAGAATTCGATCCGCGCAAATTTCTCAAGGCAACCGTCGACGCCATGCGCGACATCTGTGTCGCTCGCTATGAAGCCTTCGGCACTGCAGGCAATGCCAGCCGCATCAAGCCGATCACGCTTGAAGAAATGTCCATGCGTTATGAGCGTGGCGAGCTAAACCCCAAGGTAAGATAACATCACAGTGGTGCTTGACCGGGCGGCCCTTAGAGGCTGCCTTTTTTGTTTTTGTTGCTTTTCTCTAGGCGATATATAGCGCAACCAGACACCAGCTTCAGTGAGATCAAGTTACGCAGTGCCTCACTATGACCTTGCGTCGCTAGGTAAAAATCTTTTCATAGACTGAAGTCACCCTTCCGAACTATTCCATGCTTTCTAAGCGTATTTGTCAAAAAATTACAAAACACTGTTCACAAAAGGGCAAAAATTGCGTTCAATAGCCATTGTTCGGCGACTTATGTGACACTGGCTATCTGCTGAATCGCTTGCAAGGGAACTCTAATGTCTCGCCCACTCTGCCTGCTATTTGATTGCGACGGAACCTTGGTTGACAGTGAACCACTGCTGGCCGAAGAAATGGCGATCAGTTTAAATGCCGTGGGACTGCCTTTCGTGGCCGAAGATTATCTGGGCGAGTTTCGTGGAACACGCTTCAGGCGCATTGTGGCTGAGTTGCAGCAACGACATGGTGCCGTTGATACCGAGCAACTCAATATCATGGAAACTGCGATGCGTGCCAATCTGGCACGACGACTAGAGCTTGAGCTGACCCCTATTCCCGGAGCCATCGAAGCACTCGAGGCGCTTTCAGACTACCCCAGCGCGGTGGTCTCCAATGGGCCAGAAACCAAAATCCGTGCCGCACTGAAAGTCACCGGCCTAACCCATTACTTCGGGGAACGGTTGTTCAGTGGGTATACCGCCAATTGCTGGAAACCAGAGCCTTGTCTGCATTTACATGCTGCCAGCATCATGGGGTTTGCTGCTCGCGACTGTATCGCCATTGATGACGCCATTGTGGGAGTGCGTGCAGCGCTGGAAGCAGGCATGACGGTAATTCACGTGAACCGCTATCCAGATGCCGAGCTAACCCCGGAAGGGGCTATCATGATCACTAGTATGTTTCAGCTTCCGGCAATGGTGGCTAACCTAGTGTCGATGCGTAAAACATCATCTTACCCTGTACGCAATGTACCGTAACGCGAGTATCAAGGAGCTTAGCCATGGCCTCTTCCAGAGATCAGCACACCGGACTAGTGTATTCTACCGAGCATGGTGAAACATGCCCTGCCTGCCGCCAGCCGGTCGAGCAGTGCCAGTGCGAAGAATTGGCTCAACAAGAGCGTCTTGCATTACTGGATGGCACCGTACGCATACGACGTGAAACCAGCGGCCGAAAGGGCAAGGGCGTTACTACCGTAGCCGGTCTTCCGCTACCCGAAGCCGAATTGAAAAATTTGGCCAAACAGCTCAAGAAACGATGCGGTACCGGCGGTGCAGTGAAAGACGGTATCATTGAAATTCAGGGCGATCACCGCGAGACCCTACGCGAGGAATTGAGCCGGCAAGGCTACACGGTCAAACTCGCCGGGGGCTAGTTCACTATCTCGATGCAGCGATTCCATCACCGCCCGCTCGTTTCACTTTATCACTCACCCTTCCGGGGCAAGGAAATCCAATGGTTTGGCTGGAATACCTTTTACCCCTGATATTCTTGTTTCCCATGGCGGCAATGGCCGGCATCGTGGTGACCCTGCGAAACTTGCATGATGCCCGGGTGCATTCACCTCTCGATGCACACTTGCTCAGAGAGCCGGGGCAAGCATTGCGTGACCGGCTGGATAATGCCTTTTCCAGCTTATTTATCAACGGTGCCTTAGGCCCCATTATTAGCCTTGCCCCTCTTGTCTATGGCATGGGAAGAATGCTGTTCGCTCCCCAGCAGGATTGGGTCGAATGGGCGCTGTATGGGTTGCTGAGTACTGGGCTGGTATTGGCTTTCTCTCTACTGTTGATTCGGGATTACCAACGGATCCGACGACTCAAACTGGGCCTGGCTTGTGACCTTGCAATCGGCCAGGAACTTGAGCAACTGATTCGGCCAGAAGCCCACCCTTATTATGTTTTTCATGATGTGCCTACCGATAGTTTTACCATCGATCATGTAGCAGTAACCCCGCATGGCATTTTTGTGGTTGAAACTAGAGCACGTGCCTGGCCGGTTACCACGGATGGGCGTGAACTCAAGCAGGTGGCTGTGGAGCGGGAGCGTTTACGTTTTCCTCACTGGCAGGAACGCCGACCGCTATATAAGACACGCCAAGGAACGCGCTGGATGAGCCAATGGCTAACTCAGCATTGCGGTGTGGCAGTCCCTGTGCAGGGTGTTTTAGCATTGCCTGGATGGGAAATCGATACCCGAGAAGCCGCAGCCGATATATTGGTGGTCAGTGGTGAAACCTTGGCACGGCAGCTGACCGAGCTGACACCCGGCACTATGAGCCAAGCCATTCATGACAAGGTCATTCGCCTGCTTGTAGAGCGTTCACAAACCTTGCAACTCAAGCGCTTCAAGCAGCCGTCGGTTTAACCGCGCAGGCGCCCTCCCATCTCTTGAGCCAAATCCACAGCATAGTGATCGGTCATGCCACCGATAAAGTCGAGCATGCGCCGATAGCTGGCATATAACGGCCACGAAGGTAGAGGGGTATTTTCACCAATCAAGGCCAGTACGCGCTGGTGTTTGAAAGAGGAATGGCCGGTGTGATGCAATTCGAAAGCCGCTCCGATGAAAGCCTCCAGAAGAATGCCCAGGGTGGTGTAAGCGCCAATCTCCAATTTAGCTTTGCGTTCATTCTGGAAAATCCGCTCGCGAGCCAATTGTTTGGCTGCCTGGACACCCCAGCCTAAATCCGGATGGCATAGCTCTAGCAAGTCCTGTTGTAGCGAGCCATTAAGCAAAGCATTTTCATGCTGCACGAATACCGCTCCCACTTCATTGACTGCTCGCTCCATTGCTGCACCTCGCAATAAGGCAATGCAGCGTCGCTGCGAGGCACCCCGAGCCTGCATGGCAGCATAATCCGGTGGAATATCTCCCGCAATTTGTTGAAGAATTTCAGAAACTTCCGAATAGCGTAGAATGCCCATTTCCAGACCATCTTCCAGATCAAGAAGGGCATAACAAATATCATCGGCAGCTTCGACTAACCAGGCCAAAGGATGGCGACACCAGCGCTGTGGCCCTTGCGGAATCAAACCAAGTGCTGTGGCAACTTCATCCAGTAAGGCTTTTTCGGACTGATAACAGCCAAATTTTCCTGCTTGGCCGGCATGTTCCACCGTCCAGGGATATTTCAGCAGAGTCCCCAGCGTTGCAGCGCTCAAGCGCATACCACCATTGAACTGGTTATATTCGATCTGAGTAATTACGCGGAACCCCTGAGCATTGCCTTCGTAGGTTAGAAGATCTTCCCGCTCAGCCTGCGAGAGGCCTTTAAGCAAGCCGCTAGTCTCAGCGCGCTGAAACCAATCGCGGATGGCATACTCGCCCGCATGGCCAAAGGGCGGATTACCGATATCGTGTCCCAGGCAAGCGGTCTGTACGATAACACCCATATCAGCAGGAGTAATCCAGGCAGGTAAATGGTCACGCAACAGCTCACCCACAATCATGCCAAGGGAGCGCCCGACGCAACCGACTTCCAGAGAGTGCGTCAGGCGTGTATGTATATGATCGTTTTCGGTCAGCGGGTGCACTTGGGTCTTTCGCCCCAAGCGACGAAACGAGCCGGAAAAGACAATGCGGTCATGATCCTTATGAAAGGGACTACGGCCGATTTCCTGAGATCCTCCCGGTCGGCTATCGTGCAGACGTTGCGGAGAAAGTAATCGTTCCCAGCGCATTTGGGTCATGGGCTTCCCTCCTTGAACAAAATCGTGCCGCATTCTGCGATTCGATTCTTTGAATGAATCGGCAGTTAAGACAGGGCAAGGCGTCAGCCTTGCTTGTTCTTATAACTGGTTGGATATATAGTTTTCTTATGCCAATCATCCGTTCCGACTCCTTGGCGCTACACGTCACCAGTGCCGACCAACAGACCGCTCTGACGAATACGCTGGCGCTGTATCGGCGATTGGTGCGCGATTTCATGACCGTGGCGTATACGCACTGGCCGCAGGTCGGCGTCTGCGAAGGGAACGCGGTGGTCGAGGTAATAGAACGGCTGATACATCCCACCCAAAAACGACCACAGGTACGCTACACGTCCTTTGCTAAACGCTACTACAAATTTCCATCGTACCTTCGCCGTGTCGCTATTATGGATGCGGTCGGTCAAGTCCGCTCCTTCGTGACACGGTTTGAGGCGTGGCGCAGCGGTGATCGTAAACACCTGCACGCCAAACCACCGCGCCTGACATCCAGCACCAAGACCTTTCCGAGCCTTTACGGGAGCCAGTGCGCCAAGATCAATGCCGATGCCAGCCATGCCTTTATCAAGGTGCGACAGCACAATGATTGGGTCTGGATGGGATTTCGGCTCAAGGGAATATGCCGGTTCCGGGGGAAAGGCAGGGCCAAATCCCCGCTACTGACCACTGACGGTCGACAATGGCAGCTCTCGTTGCCCGAACAGTTCGATCCACCCAAGCCCGCCAAAGGCGCCCCTGACCGGGTGCTTGCGGTGGACGTTGGCATTAACACGGCGGCGACCTGGGCGGTCGTCGATGCTCAAGGCACTGTCCACGCACGCGGGTTTCTCTCGCGCACGGATAAAGACCGGGAGTATCGGCTCATGCAACGCATCCGCCGTCAGGCACGGAAGCAAACCCGGCACGGAAGCCGGTTGCCACCGGGCTTCTGCCGCCGCGATCACCAACGGCTGACCAGTCTGGCGGATAACCAGGCCCATCAGATCAGTCGGCAGCTGGTGAATCTCGCGTTCGACCACGGCTGCCAAGCCATTGCCATCGAAGACCTGAAAGGCTGGCGTCCGAAAGCGTTCGACGGGTCAGGGCCGGTGAAACGCGATAAGGACAATTATAGTCAGTGTACGTTTAGCACCGGCAAGCGCTACCACGCGGACCTTAATGCTGCTTATAACATCGCCGCCCGCGGGCATGTTGTTTACCAAGGGCGTGGCCGCAAGGCTACCGCCCGTGTGAGCTCGCAAACGTCGACTCGCACACCGCGAACTCCGGTCACGCTCTCCACACTTTGGCAACAAAGCGCGTGAGAGTGATGGGAATCCGCGATTCTATTCTTTGAATGAATCGTCGGAGGGTTCAATAGCGCCATTCTGGCACAAAACCTCTGGGCCTGTTTTCCGGGCAAAAAAAATCCCCCGGGGCGGGTAGCCTCGGGGGATTTTTTCGAATAGGTGCCTGACGATGACCTACTCTCGCATGGGGAGACCCCACACTACCATCGGCGCGGAACGGTTTCACGACTGAGTTCGGCAAGGGATCAGGTGGTTCCCGGACGCTATGGTCGTCAGGCAAAACTTTAATGTCTATCATGCTGAGGGCACGTCGCCTGGGCGACGGGCTGATTGTCTGTTGTCCTGCGATCAGACCCCTTGGGTGTTATAGGGTCAAGCCTCACGGGCCATTAGTACACGTTAGCTCAACGCCTTGCAGCGCTTCCACACCGTGCCTATCAACCAGCTGGTCTCGCTGGGCCCTTCAGGAGGCTCAAGGCCTCGGGGACGTCTCATCTTGAAGGGGGCTTCCCGCTTAGATGCTTTCAGCGGTTATCCCGTCCGACCATAGCTACCCGGCAATGCCACTGGCGTGACAACCGGAACACCAGAGGGTCGTCCACTCCGGTCCTCTCGTACTAGGAGCAGCCCTTCTCAAACGTCCAACGCCCACGGCAGATAGGGACCGAACTGTCTCACGACGTTCTAAACCCAGCTCGCGTACCACTTTAAATGGCGAACAGCCATACCCTTGGGACCGACTTCAGCCCCAGGATGTGATGAGCCGACATCGAGGTGCCAAACACCGCCGTCGATGTGAACTCTTGGGCGGTATCAGCCTGTTATCCCCGGAGTACCTTTTATCCGTTGAGCGATGGCCCTTCCATACAGAACCACCGGATCACTAGAACCTGCTTTCGCACCTGCTCGACGTGTCTGTCTCGCAGTCAAGCACCCTTATGCTCTTGCACTCAATGCACGATGTCCGACCGTGCTGAGGGTACCTTCGTGCTCCTCCGTTACGCTTTGGGAGGAGACCGCCCCAGTCAAACTACCCACCACACACTGTCCTCGATCCCGATAAGGGACCTGAGTGAGAACGCCAATGATGCCAGGCTGGTATTTCAAGGTTGGCTCCCCCCGAACTGGCGTCCGGGGTTCCTAGCCTCCCAGCTATCCTACACAGGCAACATCAGCGTCCAGTGTGAAGCTATAGTAAAGGTTCACGGGGTCTTTCCGTCTAGCCGCGGGTACACCGCATCTTCACGGCGATTTCAATTTCACTGAGTCTCGGGTGGAGACAGCGTGGCCATCATTACGCCATTCGTGCAGGTCGGAACTTACCCGACAAGGAATTTCGCTACCTTAGGACCGTTATAGTTACGGCCGCCGTTTACCGGGGCTTCAATCAAGAGCTTCGCCCGAGGGCTAACACCATCATTTAACCTTCCGGCACCGGGCAGGCGTCACACCCTATACGTCCGCTTGCGCGTTGGCAGAGTGCTGTGTTTTTAATAAACAGTTGCAGCCACCTGGTATCTTCGACCGGTTCGGGCTCAGGGAGCAAGTCCCGTCACCCTACGCCGGCGTGCCTTCTCCCGAAGTTACGGCACCATTTTGCCTAGTTCCTTCACCCGAGTTCTCTCAAGCGCCTTGGGATTCTCTCCCTGACCACCTGTGTCGGTTTGGGGTACGGTCGCACATGATCTGAAGCTTAGAGGCTTTTCCTGGAAGCGTGGCATCAGTGACTTCCTGACCGTAGTCAGTTCATCTCGTGTCTCGGCGTTAAGGTCCCGGATTTGCCTAGGACCTCGGCCTACTCACTTTCACCAGGACAACCAACGCCTGGCCCACCTAGCCTTCTCCGTCCCCCCATCGCAATCATGTCCGGTACGGGAATATTGACCCGTTTTCCATCGACTACGCCTTTCGGCCTCGCCTTAGGGGCCGACTCACTCTGCTCCGATTAGCGTCGAACAGAAACCCTTGGTCTTCCGGCGAGGGCGTTTTTCACGCCCTTTATCGTTACTCATGTCAGCATTCGCACTCGTGATACCTCCAGCAGACTTCTCAATCCACCTTCATCGGCGTACACGACGCTCCTCTACCGCGCATTCCTAAGAACGCACCCGTAGCTTCGGTACCTGGTTTAGCCCCGTTACATCTTCCGCGCAGGCCGACTCGACTAGTGAGCTATTACGCTTTCTTTAAAGGGTGGCTGCTTCTAAGCCAACCTCCTAGCTGTCTGAGCCTTCCCACATCGTTTCCCACTTAACCAGGATTTGGGGACCTTAGCTGACGGTCTGGGTTGTTTCCCTTTTCACAACGGACGTTAGCACCCGCTGTGTGTCTCCCACGCTGCACTCACCGGTATTCGGAGTTTGCCTCGGGTTGGTAAGTCGGGATGACCCCCTAGCCGAAACAGTGCTCTACCCCCGGTGGTGATACATGAGGCGCTACCTAAATAGCTTTCGAGGAGAACCAGCTATCTCCGGGCTTGATTAGCCTTTCACTCCGATCCACAAGTCATCCAAATCTTTTTCAACAGATCCTGGTTCGGGCCTCCAGTTGATGTTACTCAACCTTCACCCTGCTCATGGATAGATCGCCCGGTTTCGGGTCTATTTCCAGCGACTAGCGCGCCCAGTTAAGACTCGGTTTCCCTACGGCTCCCCTATACGGTTAACCTCGCCACTGAAAATAAGTCGCTGACCCATTATACAAAAGGTACGCCGTCACCCAACAAGTGGGCTCCGACTGCTTGTACGCACACGGTTTCAGGATCTATTTCACTCCCCTCTCCGGGGTTCTTTTCGCCTTTCCCTCACGGTACTGGTTCACTATCGGTCAGCCAGGAGTATTTAGCCTTGGAGGATGGTCCCCCCATGTTCAGTCAAGGTTTCTCGTGCCCCGACCTACTCGATTTCACGTGATCAGATTTTCGACTACGGGGCTATCACCCGCTACGGCCAAGCTTCCCAGCTTGTTCGCCTAATCAGTCACACGCTTAAGGGCTGGTCCCCGTTCGCTCGCCGCTACTAGGGGAATCTCGGTTGATTTCTTTTCCTCAGGGTACTTAGATGTTTCAGTTCCCCTGGTTCGCCTCGTACACCTATGTATTCAGTGCACGATACTCATCTTGTGATGAGTGGGTTTCCCCATTCAGAAATGCCCGGGTCACAGGTTGTTTGCCACCTCGCCGAGCCTTATCGCAGGCTGCCACGTCTTTCATCGCCTCTGGCTGCCTAGGCATCCACCGTGTGCGCTTCATTGCTTGACCCTATAACCCGAAGGAGTCTGGGTCGCAATGACAACATGCAGAAGACTTGCGTCTTCTGCGTTCATCAGCATGATATACATTGTTAAAGAGCGACTGCTGATAAGCAGTGAAAAAGCATCTATCGCTAACCGCTTAGATGGTTGTTCACTGCTTACTCTCAGCGTCTTGATCAGGTAATTCATTGTGAGCGCTTGCCGCAAGGGCTGACGTGTCGTTTAAGGAGGTGATCCAGCCGCAGGTTCCCCTACGGCTACCTTGTTACGACTTCACCCCAGTCATGAACCACACCGTGGTGATCGCCCTCTTGCGTTAGGCTAACCACTTCTGGTGCAGTCCACTCCCATGGTGTGACGGGCGGTGTGTACAAGGCCCGGGAACGTATTCACCGTGACATTCTGATTCACGATTACTAGCGATTCCGACTTCACGGAGTCGAGTTGCAGACTCCGATCCGGACTGAGACCGGCTTTCTGGGATTCGCTGACTCTCGCGAGCTCGCAACCCTTTGTACCGGCCATTGTAGCACGTGTGTAGCCCTACCCGTAAGGGCCATGATGACTTGACGTCGTCCCCACCTTCCTCCGGTTTGTCACCGGCAGTCTCCTTAGAGTTCCCGGCATGACCCGCTGGCAAATAAGGACAAGGGTTGCGCTCGTTACGGGACTTAACCCAACATTTCACAACACGAGCTGACGACAGCCATGCAGCACCTGTCTCTGCGCTCCCGAAGGCACACCAGAATCTCTTCCGGCTTCGCAGGATGTCAAGGGTAGGTAAGGTTCTTCGCGTTGCATCGAATTAAACCACATGCTCCACCGCTTGTGCGGGCCCCCGTCAATTCATTTGAGTTTTAACCTTGCGGCCGTACTCCCCAGGCGGTCGACTTATCGCGTTAACTTCGCCACAAAGTGCTCAAGGCACCCAACGGCTGGTCGACATCGTTTACGGCGTGGACTACCAGGGTATCTAATCCTGTTTGCTACCCACGCTTTCGCACCTCAGCGTCAGTGTCAGTCCAGAAGGCCGCCTTCGCCACTGGTATTCCTCCCGATCTCTACGCATTTCACCGCTACACCGGGAATTCTACCTTCCTCTCCTGCACTCTAGCCTGACAGTTCCGGATGCAGTTCCCAGGTTGAGCCCAGGGCTTTCACAACCGGCTTATCACGCCGCCTACGCGCGCTTTACGCCCAGTAATTCCGATTAACGCTCGCACCCTCCGTATTACCGCGGCTGCTGGCACGGAGTTAGCCGGTGCTTCTTCTGCGAGTGATGTCTTTCCTGGCGGGTATTAACCGCCAGGCGTTCTTCCTCGCTGAAAGTGCTTTACAACCCGAAGGCCTTCTTCACACACGCGGCATGGCTGGATCAGGGTTGCCCCCATTGTCCAATATTCCCCACTGCTGCCTCCCGTAGGAGTTCGGGCCGTGTCTCAGTCCCGATGTGGCTGATCATCCTCTCAGACCAGCTACGGATCGTCGCCTTGGTGAGCCATTACCTCACCAACCAGCTAATCCGGCATAGGCTCATCCGATAGCGCAAGGCCAAAAGGCCCCTGCTTTCTCCCGTAGGACGTATGCGGTATTAGCCTGAGTTTCCCCAGGTTATCCCCCACTACCGGGTAGATTCCTATGCAGTACTCACCCGTCCGCCGCTCGTCAGCGCCCCGAAGGGCCTGTTACCGCTCGACTTGCATGTGTTAGGCCTGCCGCCAGCGTTCAATCTGAGCCATGATCAAACTCTTCAGTTTCAAATCATTGTGATCCTTGCCTGTCACTCGAAAGTCACAGAAGTGGATCAAACTTGGCTCAAGGTTCAAACGATTTCATTCAACACAGGTTCCGAAAAACCTTATTGCTTGAGTCGCTTGCCTTGATTTTCGGTGACATTGTCACCCTCATCGGCAAGCGCCCACATGAATTACCTGATCAATTGTTAAAGAGCATCTCGCGGTCGCTGTCCGGCTTGCGCCTCATCAGCACCCGGCGAGGAAGACGTATTCTACGCCGTTAACCGAGAATGTCAAGGACCGATTGAACTGAAGGCGATCATTTCATCTCCTTCCTTCGGCGAGCCAGGCTTTGAAAAAAAGCGCTAACCCCTTGACACTGCTTGCTTTTCAGCAAGCTCCACCGCTGGAAACGCCTGGCGTTCCCGGCAGCGGATGCGTACTCTACCCCCTGGCCGGGACACTGGCAAGCCCTGGAGATAAAAAACCCCAAAAAGACCGGAAACCTCCTATAAAAGCCCTTCGGGGTAGCCAGCCCACACGGTTACACTAGAGGCTACTTCCCTAATCGCCGAGGTTCGAGATGAGTTCCCACCTGCTTTCCGTCGACTCCCTAGAGCGCGAAAACGTTGATCACCTACTGCGCGTTGCCGCACGCATGGAACCGATCGCTCAACGCCGCCGGATTACTCGCGTGCTTGAGGGTGCTGTTCTGGGCAATTTATTCTTTGAGGCCAGCACCCGAACCCGTGTGAGTTTCAATGCCGCCTTCTGCCGGCTAGGGGGCAGCGTATGCGACACCACCGGGTTCACGTTTTCTTCAATGGCGAAAGGGGAATCGCTTTATGATACCAGTCGCGTAATGAGCGGCTATGTAGACGCCATAGTGATGCGTCATCCTGAACAAGGCTCAGTGGCGGAATTTGCCGCTGCAACGAATGTGCCTGTCATCAATGGGGGGGATGGCCCCGGCGAACACCCAAGCCAGGCATTGCTGGATCTTTATACCATCGACAAGGAATTTGCTCGGCTAGGCAAAAAACTGGCTGGAGCTCACATTCTGCTCACTGGTGACCTGAAGTATGGCCGGACAGTGCATTCATTGATCAAACTGTTATCGCTCTACGATCCCTTGCGCATCACCTTGGTTTCCCCACCGGGATTGGAAATGCCGGGATATCTGATCGATCTCGTAGCATCTCGCGGGCATCAGATTGAACAGCGCGACACCTTGTCGTGCGATTTTTCTGACTTGGATGTGGTGTATACCACGCGTATCCAGAAAGAACGTTTCACCACGGAAATGAATGAGAGTTTTAGTGGTGTCTCCCAGGACTTCATCGTCGACCGCGCTTTTCTTGACCAGCACTGTTCACCGACCACCATTGTGATGCATCCGTTGCCTCGCGACAGCCGGTCCGGTGCTAACGATCTCAATGTGGATTTGAACGGTGACCCACGCCTGGCGATCTTTCGCCAGACTGATAACGGCATCCCCATGCGTATGGCGATTTTCGCTACCTTGTTAAAGGTGGAGGATTTGATCGAAGAGAATATGCGCCCGGTACGCTGGTTCGTACCCAAGCAGATTGGCGTCCTGGATCGCTAAACCGAGGTTACTTCATTAAAGCGCGCTTCGCCCACCTGGCAACCCTTCTCTGTGGGCGAACCAACCTTCAAGAATCAATACCGCAGCGATACCGTCCACGCTGTGCTCGCGATAGTTGCCACGATGGCCGGCTTCGCGAGCAATCGACTTGGCTTCACGAGTGGAGCCGCGTTCATCGATCATTTCGCAAGGCTTGCCGTAACGCCCATGGAGTCGGTTGCCGAATTTACGCGCGCGCGTACTCATTGCAGATTCACTGCCATCCATGTTGATCGGCAGCCCCACCACGAAAACATCCGGTTGCCATTCGTCGATGAGCCGGGCGACGACATTCCAATCGGGAATGCCATCGCGGGCCGGTAGCGCAGAAAGCTCCCGCGCGCTATGCAGCATTTCATTGCCGACGGCTACCCCGATGCGGCGCGTACCATAATCGAATGCCAACACCAGACGCTGCCCTACCTCGGCCATCAGGCGTGCCCCGCGTCTCGCGTCATCAGATTGAGATCAATACCCAGCACCCCCGCCGCTGCCGACAGGCGCTCGGCGGGAGGCATGCTGAACAGGATATTGCTCTGCCCTTCCACCGTCAGCCAGGCATTATCCTTGAGCTCCTCTTCCATATGCCCGGCGTCCCAGCCTGCGCAGCCAAGGCACACCAGAAAATGCTCAGGGCCTCGGCCGACCGCCAGGGCCTGCAAAATATCCATGGAGGTGGTCAGCGCAATTCCGTCTTCGACTTGGATACTGGAGTCCCAATCGTCGCTGTCACCGCGATGCAGAATAAAGCCACGGTCCTTGTGCATCGGTCCTCCGAAATATACCGGCGTCTCACGATGCGGACTTTCCTCGCCTCCCAACTCCAGCTGATCGAAGAGAGCATCCAAGGCAACATCCAAAGGATGATTGACGATCACTCCCATGCTGCCGTTTTCATCATGGTCACAGAGATAGACCAGACTACCGGAAAAGTTGGGGTCTTCCTGATGCGGCATGGCAAGAAGGAAATGATGTTTCAAACTTTGCATGAGGCTCCCGGGCGTTCAGGCAAGTGCCGACGCTCCATCTGATCGATGCCTGACCGGAACGTAAACCACAGCGCCACAGGCACCCTGTCCCGGCCGGCTAAACAATAAAAAAGCGGACGCATTACGCTAGACGACGCTCGATGGCATCCAGCAACAGGCCAGCGATATCGGTGCCCCGCTGGTCGTCGATTTCACGCACACAAGTGGGGCTGGTGACGTTGATTTCAGTAATATAATCACCAATCACATCCAGCCCTACGAATATCAGGTTCTTTTCACGAATCATGGGCTGTATCTGTTGAATCAGCCAGTGATCGCGTTCGGTCAATTCGCGGGTGACACCCTGTCCTCCTGCCGCCAGGTTACCGCGAGTCTCCCCAGCGGAGGGTATGCGTGCCAAGCCATAGGGCACGGGTTCACCATCAACCAGCAGAATTCGGGTATCCCCCTCCTTGATTGCCGGCAAATAGCGCTGCGCCATGATCTGCCGGTGGCCTTGTAGCGTCAGTTGTTCGAGCACCGCGCCCAGATTGCGACCCTCAGGGGTAATGTGGAAGATACCCGTGCCGCCCATGCCATCCAGCGGCTTGAAGATCACATCCCCATGCTCAGCATGGAAGGCACGCAACACATCGACATTGCTGGCCACCAGCGACGGCGGGCAACACTGGGGAAATTGCTGGGCAAATAGCTTTTCATTACATTCAAGCAACGCCCTGGTGGGATTGACCACCAATACGCCCTCACGTTCGGCAAAGCCCAAGAGGTGAATGGCGTTGGTAAACTCGAGATCCACCGGGGGATCCTTGCGCATAAGGATCGCATCCAGCTCAGCCAGCGGCCGTGCCTCTGCTTCACCCAATGTGAACCAGCGAACCGGGTCACGATGTACCGTTAAGGGGCGGATGCGGGCATAAGCCTGGCCTGCATTCAGAAACAGATCCTGCTGTTCCATGTAATGCAGTGAGTGACCGCGATCCTGAGCGGCCCATAACATGGCCAGGGTCGAATCTTTCTTGTAGGCGAGGTCGGCAATGGTATCCATTACCACGCCGAGCTTGAAGCTATTTTGGCTCATCTAGGCAACATTCCGGCAAGAACAATAGACTGGCAGTATGCCGCACGGCTGGCTCTCGTCCAACAATCCTGGATAATGCACTCATTCATCCAAAGCTCCCGGAAGCAGGCGAATAGCATTCGGTTCAAGAGAGATCAGGCGTTGTTTGTAAAGACGGCCAATGGCCTGCTTGTAGGCACTTTTGCTGACACCCAGGCGCGCCTTGATTTCATTAGCGGCACTCTTGTCGCCCAAGGGTAAATAGCCTCCGCTCAAACGCAGAGCCTCCAGAATCTTGTCACCCACCACATCCAGACGAGCGGCGCCCGGCGGTAACAAGGAAATATCCAACCGCCCATCGTCACGGCGCTGTTTGACATAGCCAGTGAGTGCTTGGCCGCGCCTCAGCGGCTGGGTAATGTCATCCTGAAAGATCAATCCCCAGTAGCGATGATTGACCACCACTTTCATCCCCAGATCGGTGGCATCCGCAACGACCAAGTTCACCGCTTCGCCTTCTTCCAGCACCCAGGCGTCGTCGGTCAGGAAGCGATCCAGACGCATCGTCGCAACCGGTCTGCCGCGTTCGTCTTCATATACCTTCACCAGCACGCGCTTGCCCGGATCAGGACGAAAGCGCTGTTCGCTGTAGGGTAGCAACAGATCCTTGGGCTGGCCCCAGTCGAGAAAAGCCCCGGTATCATTCACCGTGACTACCTTCAAATAGGCCACATCCCCGGGTTGAGCCTTACCTGAAACGAGCAGCCCGGGAGCAGGCACTTGGGGTTCATGAGCCATTGGTGTCTTCCTGGAAAAAGAATGCCGAAGAAAAAATGGTGGTGCAGACAAAAACTGATGCAAAAAAAATAGCTGGCTGGGGAAAAATAAACTCAAAGATCCCCAAAACGATCCTGAAGGAGAGAAAGAGCCACCACCGGCGCGGTTTCAGTGCGCAGGATACGCGGACCCAGCGTCAGCGAAGAAAATTCGGCGGCCAGTGCTGCCTCGACCTCCTGGGAGGATAGCCCACCTTCAGGGCCGATCAACAGCGCCACCTTCTCGGGGGAAACTGCCTGTTCGAGCGCCCCTTGAGTGGCAGGATGCAGAACCAGACATAAGCTTTCATCACGCTTGGCAAGCCAGTCGGCCAAGGCGAGGGGTGGATGCACCGGCGGCACCGTGGCGCGGCCACATTGCTCACAAGCGCTCACCGCCACCGCTTGCCAATGCGCGAGCTTTTTCGCCTCTCGCTCGCCTTTCAAGCGCACATCACCGTGCTCGGTATAAAGGGGGGTAATGGCGGCAACGCCCAGCTCCACCGCTTTCTGGATAGCGTAGTCCATGCGATCCCCCTTGGAAATCGCTTGGCCCAGATGCACGGCAAGCGGGGATTCCGCCTGTCCCGGCCAGCAAGCCTCTATCTCAACTACGGTTTGCTTGCGATTCACCTCGCTCAACCGAGCGCCGGCTTCACGCCCTTGGCCATCGAACATTACCAGCGTTGCGCCCACACCCATACGCAGCACCCGCGTCAGGTGGCGTGCCGGACCTTCCGGCAACACCACCTGAGCCCCTGGCGCAAACGCCACGGGTACGTACAGACGCGGCATCTTGCCGTGCTGGGCATACCAATCAGAAGACGTCAGCATTTACTTACTGTGTCTGCTCAGCCTGCTGGGCTTCACGCTGTTTCTTCTGGGCGTACATCGCTTCGAAATTGACCGGCGCCAACATCAACGGCGGGAAACCACCGCGGTTTACCAGGTTGTCCACACATTCACGTGCGTACGGGAACAGAAGGTTGGGGCAGAACGCGCCCAGGGTTTGATCCAGCTGTGCACCTTCAATCCCGGAAATGCGGAACAGGCCGGCCTGTTCGATCTCCGCCAGAAAGGAGGTCATTTCAGTTTCGTTATCTTTGACCTGAGCGGTGACCTTGATCACCACTTCATAGAGGTTGTCATCCACTTTCTGGCTGCTGGTATTCAAGTCAAGGCTGACCTTGGGTTTGAAAGCCTGCTGAAACACCCCCGGCGAATTGGGCGACTCAAAGGAAATATCCTTGACGTAAATGCGCTGCAGCGAAAATTTCAGCTGCGGTTTTTCGCCTTCGGCGGCTGCCTGCGCGCCGGCACTCTGGTTATTGTCTTCCGCCATGGGAAACTCCTTGTCATATAACAGTAAAAAATAAAGTAGAAAGCGTCAGCTTGGTCAACCGAGCTTACTTTCTAACCACCGGCAGGCCATCGGCTTGCCATTGCGCCATGCCACCCTTGAGCTTATGAACATGCTCAAATCCTGCCTTGGTGAGCTTAGCCTGCGCTGCACCGGCACTCTGGCCATGCTTGCAAACCAGAATGATCGGCTGGCTCTTGAGCTTCTCCAGCTCTGACATCCGGCTTTCCAGCTTACTCTGCGGAAGATGGCGTGCACCGGCGATATGGCCGGCCTTGAAGTCCTTTTCCTCGCGGATATCCACCACTACCGCGTCTTCGCGGTTGATAAGCTGGGTCGCTTGAGGCGACGTCACTGCATTGGTCGCAGCGCTACGTGCCTCGTAGACAAGCCAGGTGATCAATACCAGCAGGAAAGCCCCGACAAGCAGGGGATGGTTTTGCACGAATTCGAACAGCTGATCGATCATCGCGTACACAATCTCTTGGTCTATGCGGAAAAAAACGGCCGAGCCGTGGATGAAACGCGACAAGTATACACGCCACACCCTTTAGTGCGCAGGCATCTGCCATGACGCCCAAGGGTTGCCTGCGCTATGATGCCCCAAGCCGACGCCCGTCGCGACCTTGATCCGCTCAATAGCGCGTATCGCTTGCCAACCCCGACGTGCCAGAACAACGAGGTTTTCATGGACATTTCAGCAACTCCGCGCCCGGTGGCGTTGATTATTCTTGATGGCTACGGCCACAATCCGGACACCGCTCATAATGCGGTGGCAGCGGCCCATACGCCGACCATGGATCAGCTGTGGTCGCAATGTCCCCATGCGCTGGTGCATACCGACGGGCGCCATGTTGGTTTGCCGGATGGCCAAATGGGTAACTCCGAGGTGGGCCACATGAACCTGGGGGCCGGGCGTATCGTCTACCAGGACTTCACCCGGATCACCAAGGCGGTTGAAGACGGTGAGCTGGATGCCAACACCACCCTGACTGCGCCCATTGATGCCGCGGTAGCCCAGGGGGGCGCCGTTCACCTGTTAGGTCTGCTTTCGCCCGGTGGGGTTCACAGCCATGAAGACCACTTTCTTGCCATGGCCGAGCTTGCCGCACGCCGTGGGGCACAACGCATTTATTTTCACGCCTTTCTCGATGGCCGTGACATGCCTCCCCAGAGCGCTCAGCCTTCGCTTGAGCGTGCCAATCAACGCCTGGCCGAACTGGTCGGTGCGGAAAATGGCTTTGTCGCTTCCATTATCGGGCGTTTTTACGCCCTGGATCGTGACAATCGCTGGGAGCGGGTGGAGCAGGCCTACCGCTTGCTGACCGAAGGTGAAAGCGAGTATCAGGCAAGTAGCGCTGAAAGTGCCCTGCATGCCGCCTATGCTCGCAATGAAACCGATGAATTCGTTCACGCCACCAGCATTCGCCCTAATGGCCAGACCGTCGCTATTGAAGACGGCGATGCAGCGATTTTCATGAACTTCCGAGCCGACCGTGCCCGCGAATTGACTCGCGCCTTTGTCGACCCCGACTTCAACGGTTTTCCACGGCGTGTTCACCCCGTCCTGGCTGCTGACGGCTTGGTGATGCTGACCCAATACGCCGCCAATATCCCTGCGCCAGCCGCCTTTCCTCCCGCGGATCTGGCCGATACGTTGGGTGAAGTCATGGAAAATCGCGGCTTAACCCAGCTGCGTATCGCCGAAACCGAGAAGTACGCCCATGTGACGTTTTTCTTCTCCGGTGGTCGTGAGACGGAGTTTGATGGAGAAACGCGCATCCTGGTGCCTTCCCCCCAGGACGTTAAAACCTACGACGAAAAACCCGAAATGAGCGCCGTCGAAGTCACCGACAAGCTGGTCGAAGCGATTGATAGCCAAGCCTTCGACCTGATCGTGTGCAACTACGCCAACGGCGACATGGTGGGTCACAGCGGCGACTTCGATGCAGCGGTCAAAGCGATTGAAACAGTGGATCAATGCGTTGCCCGTGTGGTGGAAGCCATTGAACGTGTCGGCGGCGCCTGCCTAATCACTGCCGATCACGGCAATGCCGAACAAATGGTCAACCCGGAAACCGGCGTTACTCAGACGTCTCACACCACCTTTGAAGTGCCGCTTATTTATGTCGGCAAGCGTCCGGCACACCTCGAAGACGGACGCCTATGCGACCTTGCTCCCACCTTGCTGACCCTGATGAACCAGCCTGTTCCCACTGCCATGACGGGAAAACCATTGATTCGTCTCGAGTGAGCCCCATGCGCAAACGCCACCTCGAGTTCTTGGCGGTGTTGCTTCTGGCGCTGGGAATAACCTCCGCCGGCCACGCCAGCATGGGTGAAGAGGCGGCCCGCCAACAGCTCGATGCGGTCGGCGAACAGATTCAGGCGCTTTCCCGGCGCCTGGGCGACACCCGCGAAGCCCGCGACAAGGCCGGGAGCGAATTGCGTGCCGTGGAAACCCAACTGGCCGACACCCACCAACGCCTGGACCACCTTCAGGCGCAGCGTCGCCAGTTGAATGCCGAAACCAAGCAACTCAACGCCCACCGTGAAACCCTGGAAAACGAGCGTGACACCCAACAGCAGGCACTGGGCGCGCAGCTTGACGCCCTTTATCGTCTTGGCGCCACCCCTCAGCTGAAACTCTTGCTCAACCAGGACGACCCGGCGGAGCTGGACCGCATGCAAGCCTATCTCAACCATATGACCGAGGCTCGCGCGCAGCGCCTGACCACTATCGCCCGACTCGACGCTGCCCTTTTAGACACTCAGCGCGAACTGGCCACCCGCAGTGAACGCCTGCACAAGCTCTCAGAGCAGCTAGAGACCCAAGGTGCCCAGTTAGCCCAACAAACGGCCGAACGGCGCCAGTTGCTTAGTGGCCTGGACGCCCGCTACGCCACGGAAGAAGCCCGCCTGGAAAGCCTCAATCAGAATCGCGACCAAGCTGAACGTACCCTGCGCGAAATACAGGCGGAGCTTGCACGCCTGGCACAACCCACGCCCAGCACCCAGATGGCGCGCACCCAAGGCGACTTGCCCTGGCCGGTACAAGGCACGATCACCTCGCGCTTTCAAAATAGCGAGGGCGTGCATCATAACGGTATCGTGATACAGGCCAGTGCCGGCACAACGGTGACCGCCGTACACACCGGCCGCGTGGTGTTTGCCGACTGGATGCGTGGCTTTGGTAATTTACTGATCGTTGATCACGGCGACCAGATCATGACCCTGCATGCCCATCTGCAACATTTCAGTGTTCGACCGGGTCAGAAGATTGCACGTGGCGATGAATTGGGCCGCGTGGGTGACAGCGGCGGCAGGCCCGAGGCGGCGCTGTATTTTGAAGTTCGCCAAGGGGGGGAGCCGATCAACCCCCAACGCTGGATCGCTAACCGTTAAGCGTGGAGCTACGCTTTCCTCTCACGCCACGGAAGGGATAAGCTGACAGCCATCCTGACTATAAAACCTTGACCACAAAAATCCTGACCATATAAAGCGCAGTGTACTGCCCCTGCCTTGCGGAGTTTGCATGACGCTAACTGTTAATCACCTTCCGGTTCCCGCCAAGCGCTTTTTGCTGAGCTTGCTTCCGGTTGTGCTGCTGGCGGCGCCGCTGCCCGGTATCGCCCAGCAAAGTCCGGCTACCGATGAGCTTCCGCTGGAAGACATTCAAACCTTTGCCGAAGTGTTCGAACGTATCAAGCGTGCCTACGTGGAAGAAGTCGATGACCGCACCTTATTGCGCAACGCCATGCGCGGCATGCTTAGCGAGCTCGATCCGCATTCCGCCTATCTCGATAGCGAGGAATATCAGAGCCTGCGTGAGTCGACTCAAGGTGAGTTTGGCGGCATCGGTATTGAAGTGGGCATGGAGAACGGCCAATTAACGGTCGTCACACCGATCGATGACACCCCGGCGTCACGTGCGGGGCTCCAACCACGCGACCTTATCATCAGTATCGAAGGCACCCCGACCGAAGGCATGTCACTTCAGGAAGCCGTCAACCTGATGCGCGGCGAGCCCGGCACCGATATCCAGCTGATGCTTTTGCGCAGTGGTGACGACGCACCTCGCGAAGTGACCCTGACCCGCGAAATCGTGCGCACCGAGAGTGTCAAACACGACTTGCTGGAGCCGGGCTATGGTTACTTGCGCATCAGCCAGTTTCAGGCGCGCACCGCGCAACAGACCCAGGAAGCGCTGGAAAGAATGTCACGCGACCAACCCCTCGAAGGGCTGGTGCTGGACCTGCGCAACAACCCCGGCGGTGTGCTTCAGGCCGCAGTGGATGTGGCTGACATCTTTCTTGATGAAGGCTTGATCGTCTACACCGAAGGGCGGCTCTCCGATAACCAGATGGAATTTTCCGCCACCCCCTCCACCCCTGCCGCCGAGGTGCCACTGGTGATATTGATCAACAGCGGTAGCGCCTCGGCAGCAGAAATCGTCGCCGGCGCCTTGCAGGATCAGCGTCGTGGCGTGGTGATGGGTACCGACAGCTTCGGCAAGGGCTCGGTGCAACAAGTCATGCCCTTGGGTAACGGGGAAGGCCTGAAACTGACCACTGCGCTGTATTTCACGCCCAACGGGCGTTCAATTCAGGCCCAAGGCATCGAACCCGATGTGGAGGTGGTGCGTGGCCGCCTGGAAGTCGCCGAATCTCGCCGTGAAATTCGCGAGGCCGACTTGGAAGGCCACTTGCGTTCGCTCGAGGCGCCGCGCGATCGCCAGGAGGTCGCTCAGCGGCTACGCGACGATTACCAACTTGGAGAAGCCTTGAACCTGCTCAAGGCGCTCAATGTCGTCGACCGACGTCGACGCTAGGGCTTTTACCGGCAAGCCGGTTCAGCGACAGCTGGCCGGCAACCGCCCGCGTTCGCCAGTTGCCTGACGCATCAACAACCGTTTGATCAGAGAAACCCGATCAACACTGTTCAAGCCCAGATTTCGCACTAGGGTAACCGCCGGGTGGCGCGCACCGAATAACTGCCTGAACCCCATCATCAGCGCCAGCATGCTGGTGTTATCCCAACGCCGACGGCGCTCGTAACGCGCAAGAATACGGGCGTCTCCCCAAGGGGCGCCCCGCCGCCAGGCAGTGACCACTTCTTCCGCCAGTACGGCGGCATCCATAAATCCCAGGTTCACCCCTTGTCCTGCCAGCGGATGGATACTGTGGGCGGCATCGCCGACCAGGGCCAGGCCGTTCAGGACGTAATGATGGGCATGTCGCTGTATCAGTGGAAAACAGCGGGCGTCATCACATACCTGAACCTCACCTGAATGCTCACCGAATGCCGCGCTCAAGGCATCGCCGAGCTCCGCACGCGACATCGCACATAACGCTTCGGCATGCTCGGCTGAGGTCGACCATACGATGGAGCAATAATGCTCATCACCGTCGACCGTCAAGGGCAAGAAAGCCAATGGCGAACCGGCCAGGAATGCTTGACGTGCGTTACCCCCATGCGGCTTCGCACAGCGTACGGTGGTCACCACGGCATACTGGCCGGTATCTTCCCGACTCACACTGATGCCTGCCATGCGGCGTAGAGAGGAATGCGCGCCATCCGCCGCCACTATCAAGGGCGCCTCCAGCTCACGACCATCGTCCAGCACCAGCCGGCGCGCGCCGGTGGAAGAAGAATGTAATGCGCTCACTTTGGCAGCGTAATACAGGTGGGCCTGGGAGTGCCGCGCAAGCCGGGTTTCCAGGGCCGCCTGGGTGACATCATTCTCGACAATATGCCCTAGCACCGTCACTCCGGCTTGCTCGGCGGAAAATTTCACTTCCCCGCTACCCTCCGCATCCCATACCTGCATATAGCGATAGGGCGTCACGCGCTTGGCCTGCATCAACGGCCATGCGCCTAGATGGGTCAACAAGCGCTGCGATACCGGGGTCAAGGCACTTACCCGCGGAGCAGGCAACCCAGTGCCCACGTTTTCAAGCCCCAAGGGGGCCGGCCGGGCCTCCACCATGGCCACCTGCATACCGGCTTCCGCCAACAGAGTGGTCAGCGCTGCGCCTACCATGCCACCACCCACCACGATGACATCAAAGTACGCGGCCTCGGCGTTAGCTTCTTCGGTCATAACCACTCCTTTGTTTGATGACGTTCATCTCAAAACCGAACTGGGTATTCATGCGCTTAACGCTCCAGCCCCATAGCGCGCCGTGCCAGGCTTTTGCGCAAGGGACCGAGTAGATTCAGCCCGACCAGCCCGGCAGCCCGGGCGTGAGACAGCAATGGATGATTGACACCGAACAGGCGCACCAGCCCATCGCTGAAACGTATCACGTTGTGGCGATCGCGGGCACGACGCTGCTCGAAATCCAGCAGTGTCTCCATCGACCCAAGCCGATGGCCGTGCTGTTTTCCTGTCTCCAGCGCCTCGACCAGATCCATGACCCCCCGCAAGGCCAGATTGAAGCCTTGCCCTGCCACCGGATGCAGCGCATGAGCGGCATTGCCCAGCACCGCCAATCCCGGACGTACCGTCTCCTGGGCCGTCACCAACGAGAGGGGGTAGGCATGGCGGCTGCCCACACGGGTAAAACGCCCGGCACGATCACCGAAAGCCTGCTGTAACTGTTGCAGGAAAGCACCGTCGGAAAGCGCCATACGGCTTTTTTCACTCCCATGCTGATGGGTCCACACCAGCTCCATAGCCTGCCCCGGGAGCGGCAACAAGGCAATCGGCCCGTCCTGGGTGAAACGCTCGTAGGCTATTCCTTGATGGGGCTTGCTTACCGCCACATTGGTTATCAGCGCCGTCTGGTCATAGGGCACCTTCTCGCTGCTGATTCCCAATTGCTCTTTCAGCCCGGAGCGCCCGCCGTCAGCCAGCACGGTCAAGGCAGGGGTTAATTCGCTGCCATCTGACAGACGTAACCGATGCCCTCCCGCCTCGGGGGTAATCGTTTCCACGCGAGCCGGGCAATGCCATTCCAGAGGCAGTTCCGCCAACCGCCGATGTAATACCTGTCCCATCCAGGCATTGGGAATCACATGCCCCAGCGCTTTTACGCCCAGCTCATCGGCGCTCAAACGCGTCGTCCCCATGCGGCCACGCTCACTGATATGGATGCGGGCAATCGTGGCCGCTTGCTCGGCCATGGCAGGCCACACTCCCAGCTGACGAAAACGCTGCGCCGACCCCTCGGCAATCGCACTGGCGCGCGCATCGAAACTCGGCTGCCAGCTCATCTCCGAGGCTTTCGGCAAGGCGGTGGCTTCGATGACCGCCACTCGCCAGCCATGGCGATCGACCAGCGGTGCCAGTGCACAGCCCAGGCTGGCGCCCACCAGGCCGCCGCCAATAATTGCAATATCCACAGAGGCTGAAGACGCCTTTACAGGGTTGTTCATGGCTACCGAGCACCTCATTTCGTAACGTACATTACATAATGACGAAAAAGACCATCATTAAACTGGTTGTTTTTTAGCCATTAGCGCTTCGATATCAGCAAGCTGTTTGGGCACGCCGGCGGTCAATACCTCATGGCTTTCAGCCGTTACCAGCACATCGTCTTCGATACGGATACCTATGCCACGCAACGCCAGCGGAATGTCGTCGTCAGCCGGAATATAAAGCCCTGGCTCGACGGTCAGTACCATACCGGGAGCCAGAGGGCGGGGCGTTTCAGGATCCAGACGAGGCGTTCCCACGTCATGCACATCCAGTCCCAGCCAATGCGAGGTGGAATGCAGGTAAAAACGCCGATAGCGTTGCTCATCGATACATGCCTGGATATCGCCTTGCAACAGCCCCAAGGCGACCAATCCTTCCGTCAGGTCACGTACCACCCCCGCATGAATATCCACCAGGGTGGTGCCGGGGCGTACCGCCGCCACCGCATTTTCCTGTGCCCTGAGCACCACCTGATACAGCGCACGCTGGGCATCGCTGAAACGACCGTTTATGGGAAAGGTGCGCGTAATGTCACCGGCATATAGATCGAATTCGGCACCGGCATCGATCAGCACCAGGTCGCCGTCATTGAGGGGGGCGCTATTTTCAATATAGTGCAGCACACAAGCATTGGCGCCACCGCCCACAATCGTGCTGTAAGCTGGGCCGCTACCACCTTGCCAGACAAATTCGTGCTCCAATTCTGCCTGAAGGTGGTATTCAAAAAGCCCCGGTCGCGCGCCCCGCATGGCCCGTTGATGGGCGCGCGCGGAAATGGCGGCGGCATGCCGCATCAGTGCAAGCTCGGCGTCGCTTTTGATCAGACGCTGCTCATGAATAAAAGGCGCTACATCGACAAAGCCTTGTACTCCCAACCCTCCCCGCCGTTGTCGGGCTAGCGCTTGCTGAAAGGTCTCCTCGGCCAATTCCAGTGCGGAGGTATCGTCCAGAGGCAAGTAAAGCAGTTCCCGCCCCTCGAGAAGCGTCTGCAAACAGTCGTCACGCTCGGCATTCTCGAAGGCTTGATCGACCCCATGGGTTGCCACCGCCCCTTCCGCACCCAGGCGAATGCCATTCCAGGCCTCCATCGCCGGGTCCCGGTCCTGGCAGAACACTACGCTTTCGCCTTCAGTGCGTCCTGGCAACAACACCAACAACGCCTCTGGCTCTACGCAGCCGGTCAAGTAGTAAAAATCACTGTTCTGGCGAAACGGATAATCACTATCGCGAGAACGTGTCGCCAAGCAGGCGCCAGGCACCAACACGGCTGCCTTAGGAGGCAAGCGTGCCATCAGTGTTTCGCGGCGGCTGCGATATTCCGCGGAGGAAATGGGGGCCGGGCGCGGCAAAATCTCGGGAAGCATGGGTACTCCTGCGAATGGGGGAATCAATGGACGGGAGCATCGACCTGTTCGACCTGCGGCTTGCCGGGATGCTGTTCGGTATAAAGCAACATCGCGGCCATACGCGCATGTTCCGTCAAGGCAAAAAGATCGTTTTCATTTTCCGGGCTATCGTCGATGTCGGTTTCAATCTGCTCCAGGCCATGCAAGTCGGCCAACACCTCTTTAAGGGTATCCGACCACTGCTTGCGTTGGGCCTCGTCGGCTTCATCCACCAGTTCCAGAAAGCCCTGTGCCCACTCCTTGAGTCCGGTGGCTTGTTCAGCCAGGGAATACAGTTCATCCGGCAGAATTGGCTCGTAATTCATTTCGCTGGCGGCCAACGCCTCCAACGTTTGCCGCCGCCAACCTAGCAGCCGCTCGGCGCTGGCCGGATCACGCGGCTGTTCAACACCCAGCCCCTGGCAGACTTCTTCCAACCAGGCCTGGGGAGTGACCTCATGCAGTGCCAGCAGCGCGCATAGACGTCCATCAAGAAATGCCGGTGACTGCATGCTGCCGTGCAACAAGAAGACATCGGCGATATCAGAAAAATCCTGTCGTTCATCGAGTAGGGACATAACAAAACTCCGTTGAATTAGCGGGTCGAACCGGCGTATCGCGTTGACCGCCCGCAAGCGGCTCTCTTATAGTGAGCGCTGATACATCCATCACCTGATGTGATGTTAACGCATCGGGCCACCAACTGGCCCGCGCCGGAGCCTTTCATGAGCGACGCCAAGCGGCCGACAGCCGAAATCACCCTACTCGGGCGCCATTACAAGATTGCCTGCGACCCCGGCGAGGAAGCCAAGCTCGAACGCGCCGCTCGCTATCTGGACCGCGCCATGCATGGAATTCATGCTCAAGGTAATGTTCTCGGCAACGAGCGTACTGCCGTGATGGCCGCCCTCAATATCACCCATGAACTGCTTGAAACCTTGGATGAGCGGCGTGCCGGGGAAGTAACCATCACCCGTTTGAATGAGCGTCTCGAGAAAGCATTGCCTGATTCAAGAGGTAATTGATACGGGTCTTTGGCATTACGCCAGCCTCTGTTAGAATAAGGAGGTTCCCTGGGGTGTTTGCCAGTCATTTATCGTCCTTGAGCCTATGCGCAATACCCAGGGGGCCAAATGCTAGCCAAGCCCGTGTGCATGTCCGTGCTACGGAAAGCCTGACGGCTTGGCTGCGGCCACCCACCTTGAACCAATGGGTTCAGGGCCAGAATGACAGCGGCACTCTGGGGAACACCATGCCACCTTACGCCGACATCGCCCACCCTGCTTCTTTGTCAGCTTCCCACCCGATCGATAAACCTTCGCTACGTCGCGAATTACGCCGACGCCGGCGTGGGCTCACGCCTCGTCAACAACGTGACGCCTCACGACGCCTCTGCCAGCGACTAAAGCAGTTGCCGGAAATACGCCGTGCCCGACGCATCAGCCTGTATTTGCCGGTCGGTGGAGAAATCGACCCTACGCCACTTATCGGCTGGCTACGTCGCCGCAATGTACGCGTCTATCTGCCAGTTTTGCGGCCGTTTGCCGAGAATCACTTATGGCTGGTCGAATACCGGCCCAATACGCCGATGATAAAAAATCGCTTCGGCATTTTTGAGCCTGCACCCCGTTACAGTGCCCAGCGCCGCAACCGCCTGCCTGCCTGGGGGCTGGATGTGATGATCGTTCCGCTAGTCGGGTTTGATGCGCAAGGCAACCGCATGGGGATGGGAGGCGGATTCTATGATCGTACCCTGGCCTTCACTCGGCGGCGTCGGCCGCGTCCTTGGCTGATCGGCGTGGCGCACAGCTGTCAGCAGGTGCCCCATTTGCCGCCCGAGCCTTGGGACATTTCTCTGCAGGCCATTGTCAGTGACCAGGAAGTCGTGCGGCCTTAAGCATGATGTGAATAAAAATATGGGTCAGCTCGGTAGAGCGGACCCATATTTTCTGACTGGTAATAATAATCTTTGCGAATGGAATGTTCTTTGCGATAGATCGTTTGCCGGATCAACCACCCGACAGCGCCTGGGCATATCCAGTAACCAACACGCCCAAGGCGAACACCATCATCAAAGCCATTACCAGGTCAGGCTTTCTACGCCGCATGTATCTTCTCCAACGGTTTGCGATGATAACGGCGCCGGTTTTCGGCGCCATCAAAAATGGGGGCTCAAAGGCATTAGCGCGGCCTTGCCGATAGTGGCGTGACTATAGGGCCACAAGCGGCCCTATGACAACTGTTGTCAACGTTATTTGACCACCCAATTGAATCATTCAGAGAACCCCTTTCAATTGCTAGCCCCTCAGATTAGCAAACGCTTACTTTTGTTACGCCATGAACAGCCGGTAGGCAGGATTATCACTTTCCTTCCAGTAACGATAACCAATGGTATCCAGATAGTCTTCCACATGCACCCGGTCGCCGTTGGGCACCTGCATTCCTACCAGCACACGGCCGTAGGCTGCTCCATGATTACGATAATGGAACAGGGAAATATTCCAGTTATGCGGAAGCCGGGTCAGGAAGTTCATCAAGGCACCGGGACGTTCGGGAAACTCGAAGCGATAAAGCTCTTCGGTAAATTCCTCGCAAGGGCGCCCGCCGGCGAGATGACGGATATGCAGCTTGGCCAGCTCATTGTCGGTCAGGTCTTCCACGTCATAGTCGGCTTCTCGCAGCTTGGTCAACACCGCCTGGCGATCCTCACCGCCGGGCTTTACCTGAATACCCACAAAAATATGCGCGTCGTCAGTGTCCGCGTATCGGTAGCTGAATTCAGTCACCATGCGTTTGCCCAGCGTACGGCAGAACTTCTTGAAACTGCCCGGTTTTTCGGCAATGGTCACTGCCAGAATGGCTTCGCGCTGCTCTCCCAGCTCGGTACGTTCAGCAATATGCTGCAAACGATCGAAATTGGTATTGGCGCCCGAGTTAATGCACACCAGCGTTTGTCCTTTCACCCCGGTTTGCTGAACGTATTTCTTAAGGCCCGCCAAGGACAAGGCGCCTGAGGTTTCCGAAACCGCCCGGGTGTCCTCGAAGATATCCTTGACCGCAGCACAGATCTCGTCGGTAGTGACGGTGATCACGCCATCAATCAGGTCACGCATGATCGAAAACGGAACCTCCCCGATCTGAGCCACCGCGACCCCTTCAGCGAAGACGCCGACCTGGTCCAGCACCACCCGCTCACCGGCGTCCATTGCCGCCTTGAGACAAGCGCTGTCTTCGGCTTCCACACCGATCACCTTGATGTCCGGGCGCAGGTACTTCACGTACGCCGCCACCCCGGCAATGAGACCACCACCACCCACCGGGACGAAGATCGCATCCAAGGGGCCACTATGCTGACGCAAGATTTCCATGGCCACGGTGCCTTGACCGGCCACTACATCGATATCGTCAAAGGGGGGAATGTAGGTGTAACCATGTTCCTTGATCAGCTGCTGGGCATGCTCCGCCGCTTCGGCAAAGGCATCGCCCTTGAGAATCACTTTCGCGCCACGGGCGCGCACCGCAGCCACCTTGATATCCGGGGTGATACGCGGCATCACAATGACTGCCTTTACCCCCATCAACTTGGCCGCCATGGCCAGTCCTTGAGCATGATTCCCGGCGGATGCCGCGATCACGCCCTTGGCCTTTTGCTCCTCGCTGAGCTGCGCCATCTTGTTGTAGGCGCCGCGAATCTTGAACGAGTACACTGGTTGCAGATCTTCGCGTTTAATCAGAATCTGGTTATCGAAGCGACGCGACAAAAAGGGAGCAGGTGACATCGGGGTTTCCCAAGCGGCTTCATACACCCGTGCCTGGAGAATTTTCTTGACGGTAGCTTCGAGCATTCTATTATCCCAAAAACTTGGCAAAGCGCCTTGTCGGCGCGAATAAAGCCCTTATTCGTAGCAGATCGCTAGCCGTGACGTCCAGCACTCATCCTCGGCAGACCCACATTTGAACGATATAATGGCTCAGCATTGCCGCTATCTTTCCCGACCTTGCAAAGGCAGTCCCTCATGACCCAAGACGAACTCAAATCCGCCGTCGCCGACGCCGCTCTCCGTGAAATCGAACCTTGGCTGGATAAAGACACGGTGTTAGGGGTCGGCACGGGATCCACCGCCAACCTGTTTATCGATCGACTGGCAAAGCACAGTGGCTACTTCAAGGGCGCCGTGGCCAGCTCCAAAGCCAGTGCCGAACGCCTGGAACGTCATGGCATCGAAGTGTTACCGCTCAATAGCGTGGGCACCGTGCCTTTTTACATCGACGGTGCCGACGAAGTAACCGCTCGCTTGCATATGATCAAGGGTGGCGGTGCCGCCCTCACTCAAGAAAAGGTTGTAGCCGCCTGCGCCGAACGCTTCATCTGCATCGCCGACGGCTCCAAGTACGTCGCTCAATTGGGCGCCTTTCCGCTGCCCATTGAAGTGATTCCCATGGCGCGCTCCTATGTAGCCCGCGAATTGGTCAAGCTAGGCGCTGATCCGGTTTATCGCGAAGGGGTGATCACCGATAACGGTAACCAGATCATCGATTGTTTCGATTTCATGATCGAAGACCCTCTCGCCATGGAAACCCAGCTCAACAATATCGTGGGAGTGGTAACCAACGGCTTGTTTGCCGCTCGGGGCGCCGATGTGCTGCTGCTGGGCAAGGAGGGCGGTGTGGAGCGTACAGCGCTGCGCTAAGTTGGCTCACTTGAGCCAAGTTGTGAAACCGTCGCTGGCAATAACCTCTCAAGTCCATCGAGCGTGCGCTGCAGCGCCCCTTGATGGGCTTTCACCACGTTTTGTGCAGAGTCACCCTGCTGCTGACGTAGCGCTGGCTGACAAGCCAACTGATAAAGCGCCTCGCTGAGCGATTGGCTGTTGTCGACGCGGGTCAAGGCGCCGGCCTGATACAGCAGTGGGGCGACATCCTCGAAATTCTCCCATGACGGCCCGCTAATCACTGGTAGGCCCAAGGCTGCCGGTTCCAGCACATTATGCCCGCCCAACGGCACCAGGCTACCGCCGACAAACGCCATGTCGCCCGCCGCGTAAAGCATGGCAAGCTCGCCCAACGTATCGCCGAGATACACCGCCGTATGCGGCTGCACGGCTTGATTCCGACTGCGCCTCACCGTGGATAGCCCAAAGCTTTCACATAACCTGGCGACTTCCTCGAAGCGTTGGGGATGGCGCGGCACGAGGATCAGCAATGCCTCGGGCAGCTTTTGGCGTAATTGCCGATGGGCTTCCAGCAGCAATTTTTCTTCGCCGTCACGGGTGGAACCGGCCACCCACACAGGCCGTTTTCCGAAACCGTGACGTAAGTGCTCACCTTCTTTTAGCGCCTTATCCTGAGAGGGCATATCGAATTTCAGCGACCCTATCACCGTGGTTTTATCCCGGGCCATGCCCAGTGCCCGAAAACGCTCGGCATCCGCCTCGGACTTGGCCGCCAACCAGGTGACTTGCTGCAAAGCGGTACTCAATAACGGACGAATGCGCTGATAGCGGCTAAAGGCACCGGGCGATAACCGCCCATTCACCACGGCCACTGGCACCTTGCGGCGATGACAGGCATCAAGAAGGTTAGGCCAGAGTTCCGTTTCGAACATCAGCGCCAGCACCGGGCGAACGCGGCGTACAAATCGCCGGGCGGCACCGGGAAAGTCCAGGGGCAAGAACCCGTGAGCAAGGCGCGAACTACCTTTTTCAGCCATGAGAGCCTGGGCCTGCTGGGCGCCGGTCGCCGTCATGGTGGTAAGCAGCACGCTATGAGCGGGATAGCGCGCCAGGAGCGCCTCAAGCAACGGCCTGGCAGCACGGACTTCACCCACCGAAGCACAATGCAGCCAGATCACAGGTGCATCGGCGGGTAAGCTTGGAAAGAAACCCAATCGTTCCCAGCGTGAGTTAGTGTGTACTTGCTCTTTATGTATTCGCCACCAGATCAGGGGGGAAAGCGCATAGAGTGCGGTGCTGTAAAGATAGCGCGGAAGCTTTTTCGAGAGGCCCATCAGCGCTCACGATCAACGATGGTCGCGATCATGGCCGTGGTGGAAACGCCGTCTTCGAACCCCAGCACCCTGACCTCGCCGCCATTGGCCCGCACGGCAGCACCGCCGGCGATGTCATCGGGATGATAGTCACCACCCTTTACAAGGACGTCAGGCAATACCGCCTCGATCAGCGCTTGCGGCGTGTCCTCGGCAAACGGGACCACCCAGTCGACTGCGCCCAACCCTGCCAATACCTGCATGCGTCTGGCCAGCGGATTGATTGGTCGCTGAGGCCCTTTCAGGCGTGCGATCGAGGCATCGTCGTTGACCGCCACGATCAGCCGCTCGCCTAATCGCTTGGCCTGCTCGAGATAGGCCACGTGTCCGGCGTGCAGAATGTCGAAGCAGCCATTGGTCATTACCACGCGCTCACCGCGGGCCTGAGCCGCGCGTACCGCTTCCACCAGCAGCGTTGGGTCTATCACGCCGAATTCGGCCAGTTTGTCACCGTGCAGCGCGGTATACAGCTCAGCAACCGAGAGCGTGGCGGTGCCAGGCTTGGCCACGACCAAGCCCGCTGCCAGGTTGGCCAGCATCATCGCTTCAGGCAGGCCGTGTCCCGCCGCCAATGCCAGCCCCAGCACTCCGATTACCGTATCGCCGGCGCCGGTGACATCGAACACTTCCTGGGCACGGGTGGGCAAGTGCAAGGGGGCGTGCCCTTCACGAATCAAGGTCATGCCCTTTTCACTGCGAGTGATCAGCAACGCTTCCAGTGCGAGTTCCGCACGCAGGGCTTCACCACGCTGGGCAAGCTCTGCATCCGTACGGCAAGGTCCAGCAATGGCTTCGAATTCCGCCAGGTTAGGCGTTATCACACTGGCGCCTCGGTAACGTGAAAAATCCCGGCCTTTAGGGTCGACCAAGACACGCTTGCCATGGGCGCGAGCCAAGTCGATCAAACGCTCGATCTGATCAAGGGTTCCCTTGCCATAATCGGAAAGCACCACCACGTCACAGGCGGGCAAGGCTCGTTCCACCGATACCAGCAACTCATCGGTATTCACCGCTTCAAGGGGGTCTTCGAAATCCAGGCGCAGTAACTGCTGGTTGCGACTCATCACCCGCAGCTTGGTGATGGTCGGCACCTCGTTGCTGCGCTGAAAGTAAGTATTTACTTCGGCGGAAACCAGCCGTTCTTCCAACAGGCGGGCATTTTCATCGCAGCCGACCACACCGGCCAAGGCGGCATGCCCGCCCAGTGCCGCTACGTTCAATGCCACGTTGGCGGCGCCGCCGGGGCGGTCCTCAGCATTTTCCACTCGCACCACCGGTACCGGCGCCTCGGGGGAAATGCGCGAGGTACCGCCATGCCAATAGCGATCCAGCATGACGTCACCGACGACCAGTACCCGAGCTTGCTCGAAGGCGGTGAGATCAACTTTCATGGGCGCTTCCTGTCTCGGATGAATAATCGGGTGGTTGCGGCACGGTATCGGCCAAAAGACTATCCAGCTTGGCGATTACATGCTCGGCGCTAATGAGCTCCATGGCATCGGGGTGGCGTACACGTTGCCCCCAACTCACTTCTTCCACACTTTTGTGCAAGTAGGTACGCACTGCATCCGGGTAGGCATTGACGGCATACTCGCGCCACTGATAAGGCGCGGCCCGCTCCGGATTGGTAGTGGCGTAGAGGCCCAATGCCGGAGTGCCTAGCGCGTTGGCCATGTGAATCGGACCGGTATCGGGCGCAATCACGGCTCGGGCGTTATCGATCAAGGCCAGGACGCCTTTCAGTGAGGTACCGCCAATGGCGTTGATGATGCTTTGCGGTTGGCACAGCTGCTGAATCTGGTCACCGATTTCGCGCTCCTGGGAGCTTCCTCCTCCGGTCAACACACTTTTCAGGCCATGCTGCACCCAGGCATGCTCGATCACACTGGCATAGCCCTGCACCGACCAGTTGCGAAAATTACGCAAGCGCGCATTGCTGCAAGGGTTGATCACCAGATAAGGGGCTTCGCCACTCAGTGATAAGGCCTCTTCATAGGCGATGCCGGGCACCGGCATGTTCCATTCCAGGGAGTCATCTTCCACTCCCAGCAGCCGGGCGAAATCCATGAACGATTCCAGTACATGCGCACGGGGATGCGGAGCCAGCTGGTACTGAGTGAACCAGTGCTGGGCATCCTTGGCGCGCGCCTTGTCGTAACCGACACGCACCTCAGCTTTCAGGCCCAGCGACAGGATGCTTGCGCGAATGGCTTGCTGCATGTGCAGCAACGCATCGAAACGCGTCGCGGAAAGCTCCCGCCACAGCGTGCGCATGCCGGCAAGCCCTGTCGCCTTGTCGTAAACGATGAACTCGACCCCGGAAAGCCCGGCCAGTAAACTGTATTCTCCCTTGCCGATGATCCAGGTGATGCGTGCATTCGGCCATTGGCGCTGCAAGGCACGCACCGTCGGCACCAGATTGCACACATCGCCCAGCGCGGAAAGGCGAAGAATGGCGATATGTTCGGGATTAACAGGCAAAGGGGACTTCATGCGCTTGGCGACACTCCAGCAGGGAAAGAGTCTCATTTTACATGAGGTGGACAGTTTATGTGACGCCGGCCTTTCCCACCAAATCGGTTGCGCATGGTTCGAGCCTGATCACTGGCGTCGCCAGGGCAAGGTAGTCGGGGAAGCACCGGGCCGAGGCTCGAGTCTTTTTCTGGACGCAGGCAATGCTCAGTGGGTACTTAGGCCCTACCGCCGTGGCGGCTTGATCGCCAGGCTCAGCGATGCTCGCTACCTCTGGACAGGCCTTGAAAAAACGCGCGCCTTTCGCGAACTGCGTCTTACCGCTGAGCTTTTCGAGCGCGGCCTGCCAGTACCCAGGCCGGTTGCCGCAAGTGTGACGCGCCATGGCCTCACCTATGAAGCGGCACTGATCACCGTGCGCATCCCCGGCGCCCGCGCCCTGGCGGACCGTTTGCTGGAGGGTAGCGCTGATACCACCTTGCTCAGACAGGTGGGAGAAACAGTCCGACGTTTTCACGAGGCAGGCCTGGACCACGTCGACCTCAATGCACGCAACCTGCTCGTGAATAACCAAGATCAGGTATGGCTGATTGACCTGGATCGCTGTCGGCTGCGCCGACCGGGTAAATGGCAGCAGTCTAACCTGGGCAGGCTTGAGAGATCTGTGAAGAAATTTACCGACTCCCCGACCATGCCAATGATTTATCAGGGATATTACAATAATGGAGGTAACTGACCCGATTTTTCAAAATATTTACGCATAACCAGTAGCCCTATCAGCCTCTCACGCTTCTCATCCATGAATTGCGCTACATAAGCGTTGGCGTGGCCAATGATTCGCTTGGCTTCTTCGGGGTGTTCTCTATAATAAGTAATCTTGGCTTCCAGATCAGAATAATCATCTTTCAGTTCCACATAATGCACACCAGCTTGTAACGTCCCTTCCATGAACCAGGTTTCAAACTTAGGCTTAGTCATGAAACACAAGGAATTCGAAGCCATAATCCACTTCAAATTAGTTGCAACTTCGTTCCCTTCTATACTAAGAATAAATTTATATTTTAACTGCTCCTTTATTGACATAACGTCCTTGTGCCATGGCTCTCCCAAAGATTTTTTATGTACATCTCCCACATTGCACATCGGATGATTATAGAAATTCTCTACAAAGAACTTTCTGTGAGGCTGGTGGCTTGCACCTCGCCACACTAAATATGGTTTTTTCTCATCATAATCGAACTTATCAGGATAAAAATAATAATGCCTTACACTATTTAATTTAAGCAATACTGAGTTTGAATTATCTGTACAAATGGGGCGACTCTTGACGAATGCTGGACAATCCGGAACTCCCCTAACATCTCCAAAAATATAATCAAATCTCAATCCCTCAGGAAAACCATTAACCAACGGTTTCATATCAAAAAAATAGGATGATATCTCTCCATCTCTTTTAAACTTATTATTTGTTACTGCAGCAGAGGAGGGTGTAAAATCATTGACAATAGAATTATAATAACTAACCCTAAACTCTATATATTTCGAACTTTCTTTTTGACAAAAAACTTTCAAATCTTTAAAAAACAAACCACTCCAAATAAAAGAAGGCATCAGACAATAAAAATAAGACCTTAAATAAAACAAAAACTTTTTTGAGTTTTTGTGCGCTCTATTCATCATCGTCTCTTTAACTTTAAAATTTACCAGAAACCTAATCAAATATCATATCTATCATAGGCACATATATTACTAACCTCATCAAACAATACCGGCTCCAAGCGCTTTATTTGCTTTCGCGTTTTCATGCGTGAAAACAATTTTGACTTTCGATACATGTAAAATTTCCAGGTAATTCTATCTCTCCCCCCTACCCCATCTACCATCATCAGGTTGTAGCCACCATTTTTTTTCTGCAAAAGCAAATTGACGCTATTAAGCTCAGCCACTACCACACTATAACCAATAGCCCATTCCTTTAAATATACCAGCATGGGAGAGATATCGCTTATTTCAACCCTTCTGGTCCTGATCGCTTCCGCCAGAGTCGGAGAGGGAGTGCCATCTTCATCCATGACCCGCTCGAATACCAGCCCCGGGCCAAAATTGGTATTGGTCCAGTCGTAACAGTCGATCAAGTGATCGAGAGGTACACCTTGTTGCTTGAGATGGTTAATATAAATCCATTCAATGACATTTTCATGCCAGGCACCGGCATTACGCGCCACTTTAATACACAGTCTCGAATCATCCGGGTGCTTATAGCAGGCTCTTTTATTTCCTCTTCCTATCAAGTCAGCTTCTGTTAAATTAACAAAAGAAGTAGCCGGTATATAGGGAATGTCATATGCCAAGGTTCACCTCGGAGTAGAATTTAGAGTGGATTGATACACATTCAGATATTTTCTTGCCATCATTTCAGGCGCATATTTTTTCACTTGGGCATAGGCTTGGGTCTGCAGCCTTTTCCTTAGCTCAGTAGACAAATAGAGTTTTCTCAGTCTATCCGTCAGCTGTGAGGCACTCCCCGAAGCAAATAGGAGTCCCGTTTCTCCATGTTTTACTATGTCTGGGATGCCTCCTACATTCGATGCAATGACGGGAACTCCTGCATCCATAACATCTAGCAAAACAGAGCCCAGTCCTTCATTACGAGAAGGGAAGGCAAACACATCCAATCCAGCCAAGTAATCACCAATATTTTCCTTGAATCCCATCCATGTGACATTAGCCTGATCCGCTGACTCCTGTTGAAGAATCGCGCCATCTTTTCCTTCACCAAAAAAAACAAAATGAATATCCGGATACTCTACTTCTACTAACCGAGCTGTTTCCAATAAGACACGCTGGCCTTTTGTCCTATCCACCAATGCGCCAGCATGACCAACCAAGAATTTACCAGCAAATTCATTTCTAAAAGACTGGCTAATTTTTTTTGAAAAACTGAAGCCTGAATAAGCATCAGCAATTAAATCTAACTCTCCCCACCCACGATCACTAAGTGCCTTTTGGATAGAATAGGAAATAGCAATTCGTCGCGCAGCGTGACGGTAACACCATTGATTGCTTGCCTTTTTGCGCACCGGTGAGTTCACCCGCCGGGTTATAATATAGGGCGTTCGTTTGGTAAGATAGTGCCAACAAGCCCAATGTACACCTTTTGCATCATGAGCATGTACAATGTCAGCATCTTTTATCAAGGAGTGACCTGCTAACTGATGGTTTGTCTTGATAAATTTTAGCCCAACTACCTCTGATAGAAGCTTACGCAAAGGTGAATCTTTTCGACATACCAAAATTTGCTGTAAATCATTGTAACTAGAGAGAGCCTTAATCAATAAAGCTGTCTGCCGTTCGCCACCTCCAAAGCCTTTTGCCAAATTTACATGGACCAGTTTCAAGATTTTCTCCTTTCAATAACTACCAGATTTTATTAAAATCTTCTTTTTCACGCACAAAAGGGTCACGATTATACTCAAGGAGCTTAGCATATTTTAAATAACTACTAATCGCTGCACTCATGGAAACTGTCATTCCATCGACTCCCTCCAAAAACCCTCGCTGGAATAAATATTTCTTTAAAAAAGCACTACTTCCATGAATAAACGGAGAAAAAGAATTTACTTTTTTTCCTTTTTTATACAAAATTTTTGCCGCTCGCCCACTAAAATTCCTTCCGGGCTTAGCAAACAACTCACCTATATTTGAGAATGAATAATGAACTAAGTCCGCGTCAATAAATTTTACATTATCTGTCTCAATACTAGAGTGCTGTTCTACTTTCTTAAACTGACATATATCTTTGTTATAAAGACGCACACAAAAATCTGGATACCACCCACATTGACGAATCCACCTGGAACCAATCATGTTTCGACGGCGAAAAGCATAAGCATTGAAAGAAGCATTTTCAAAATCTATTTCGTTTATGCTTTTCACCGCCTCAGGCATTAATCTTTCATCGGCATCAATGCTTAAGATCCACTTATTTTTTACATATTCATTAGCAATATTCTTTTGAAAACCATCGCCTAAATAGTTCTGAAAAACTACTTTCGCACCCTTTGATTTAGCTATTTCCACTGTTTTATCAATACTTCCAGAATCCACCACGACAACTTCATCGCATACCTGAAGCACAGAATCTATACATTCTCCAATGTTTGACTCTTCATTCAATGTTATAATATTGGCACTAATCATTTTAAAAACCTAGTTTTATCAGGCTTGTAATTAAAAATCCGTAAAAAAGAATTTCACTCTATGAGGCATCGATTAGTATAATTTACGGCTTCATTAAATTCGAATCTAACAGAAAATTTTATCATGTTGAGAATATTTTTTCCCATGTCATCCATCAAAACACATCACTGGGCCCTATCCATCATCGGTCTATGCCTTGGCTACACCGTTGCTGTATTGACGCGTTTACCTCTCTGGTCGTTGTTACCCATCGCAACCGTGTGGGTAGCGGCCGGTCTCAAGTGGAAATGGGGCGACCCTGCTGCTCAGCTGCGTTACCGCAAGGTATGGCCTTGGTCGTTGGTACCCCTCGTGCTGTGGGGACTCTACGTCTACCTGGCCGCCAGCTTCGGTAACGTTGATTTGGGTGCTGTGTTCTTTCATCTTCAGGCGGGGATGAGCGAGCACGGTGGTTCAGGTCGAACGGTGGCAGCTGTACTTTATACACTCAGCATGGTGGCCTTGTTATTTTCGGTCACCTGGCTGGTACGCCGCGACCAGCGCTGGCGACGGACGGAAAGGTTTCTCGCGCTGGTGTTGTTAGCCGCCAATCCCCTGCTTTATGGTCTCGGCCAACGCAGTGCATCCATCGTTACCGATGACGGTGCCTGGCTGGAACGCCGCTACACACCTCCCGTACTCTCGGAACAAGAAAATCCCCCCAACCTCTTGCTGATGTATCTGGAAAGCATCGAGCGCACCTATGCCGATGAGCGATTCGGTGAGGCCTATACCAGCCTCGATAAATTGGGCGAGACAGGCGTGGTATTCGAGGGAGTGCGTCAGATGGACAATACCGGCTGGACCATGGCGGGCATGATCGCCAGCCAATGCGGCGTCCCCTTGATGCCGGCAGGACTATTGCACGATAGCCAATTTGAACCGCTATCCAAAGTGGTGCCGGGTGTAGATTGTCTCGGCGATCTCCTTGCCGAACGTGGTTATCAATTGAGCTATCTGGGGGGGGCCAGCACGCAATTTGCCGGTAAGGGGCTGTTCTATCGTGGCCACGGCTTCGACAGGGTACAGGGTAAAGAAGAACTCGAACCCCAACTCGATGACCCCGAGTACACCAACAGCTGGGGCATCTATGACGATTCCCTGTATGACATCACCGTCGAAGAAATTCGGCGGTTGGCGGCAAAAGATGGCCCTTGGGGGCTGGTCAACCTGAGCATCACCGGTCACGCACCAAGCGGTTATCCAACACGCGCCTGTCGTGAACGTCAGGGAGAATTCGATAGTCAGGATATTCTTTATTCCGTGGAATGTTCCTCTTGGCTGGCGCGCAATCTCATTGAACGGCTCCAGGCAGAAGGTTTGCTCGATAACACCTTGGTAGTGCTTATGAGTGACCATCTCACCATGCGAGTATCCGTATGGGATGAATTGGTCACGATGGAGCGCGACAATACCCTCATCATGCTCAGTGATGACCTTGAGCCGGCGCGTATACAGCGTGAATCCTCCATGCTGGATGTCTTTCCCACGTTACTCGATGCCCTGGGATTCGCTCCCGAGGAAGGGCGCGCCGGGTTAGGCGTATCTCTGCTGCGTGACTCCCCCGCTACATTGGTGGAGAAGCATGGGCTGGACGTCGTCAATGAACGCCTGCAAGAAGAAACCGCCCTGCAACAACGCTTGTGGGAAGGCCTGGCACCCAAGAGTCGCTCTTCCGAGGAATTCCCTTTCGATCAGATGCTGGAAACACCGGCTGACCAGGCCGATCAAATCACTATCACGCATTAAGCGCTCTTCTCAATCCTGTCGGGTAGGTATCAGGCTGGACGGCGCCTTCGCATCACGGGCAATCGCCTGATACAGCCGCGACACTTCCAACTGGTTCAAGCAGTTGGTATGGCCCAACGGGCAAGTGCGCTTGAAACAAGGCGAGCAGGAAAGCTCAAGGCTATGGATGGCGGCATTATCAGTCAACGGCGGCGTATAGAGGGGTGATGACGAGCCATAAATGGCTTGTACCCGGGTGCCCACTGCCGCTGCCACATGCATCAGACCTGAATCATTGGTCACCACTTGCTGGCAATCCGCCAGCAAGTCAACTGCATCGGCCAGCTGCGTCTTGCCACAGAGGTTATGCGCATGCACCAACCCCTCGACAATGCTATCGCCGGCGGCGACATCCTTGGGGCCGCCTAGCACGCGAATCTCGAAACCATCCTCAACCAGCTGTTTGGCCAGGGCATGAAAATGGGCCAATGGCCACTGCTTGGCCGGACCGTATTCCGCCCCCGGCATCATGCCGATCGCCGGACGTGAGGAAAGCCCATGCGCCAGGCGCAGATTGACCAGATTATCGCAGTCGATTTCCAGGCGCGGTGCAGGCATAGCAAACGTTCCCGAGACGGCTTGCTCCTGCGAAAGGCCGAGCGAGACAAAGCGTTTGACGGTTTGGTTGAGCATGCTTTTATTCAGCTTGCGTCGTTCATTGAGCAGGCCGTAACGCTGCTCACCCAAGAATCCGATACGCCGGGGAATGCGTGCCATAAACGGCACCAAGGCCGCTTTCCAAGAACGCGGCAGCACAATCGCCTGGTCAAAGCGCCCTTCCAGGCGTTTGGCCAATTCACGGCGTGCTGAAAAGCCGAATTCGCCATGTCCCACCGTCAGCGGTATCACCTCGTCGACTTCGGGCATACGACCAAGAATCGGCTGTGACCAGGCCGGAGCGACCACCCCTAGGTAACTTCCCGGATAGCGTCTTTTCAAGGTGATAAAAAGACTCTGGGTCATGACCATGTCACCGACCCAGGAAGGACCCACCACCAGAATGCGAGGTGCATTATCCACCATTCAAGCGCTCCATATAGGCTTGCACACCTTGAGCGACGGTCTTGAAGTCAATATCGCAACCCGCTTCGCGCAAGCGACTGATATCCGCCCGGGTATAACTTTGATAACGCCCCTTGAGCTCTTCGGGAAAAGGAATATAGTCGATTTTTCCTTGCTGATAATAGCCAATTACCGCTTCACCAATGGCCTTGAACGGTTCCGCTCGGCCAGTACCCAAGTTAAAAATGCCGGATTTTTGCGGATGGTCAAGAAACCATAAATTCACATCCACCACATCGCCTACGTAGATGAAATCACGACTTTGCATGCCGGCGTCATAGCCATCCCAGGCACCGAATAACTTGAGCGTTTCCCCGTTGCGTACCTGGATATGATGATGATAAGCCACGCTTGCCATCTTGCCCTTGTGCTGTTCACGTGGCCCATACACATTAAAATAACGAAACCCTACCACTTGCGCGGTCAGTTCGCTCCAGCGTGAACGCACGTATTGATCGAATAGCAGTTTGGAGTAGCCGTAAACATTCAGCGGCTTCTCGCATTCCGGGGTTTCTTGAAACACCTCGCTGCCCCCATAGGTGGCGGCTGAAGAAGCGTACAGAAAGGGAATGCCGCGCTGCTGGCAGAAATTCAACAATACCTTGGAATACTCAAAGTTGTTCTCCAGCATGAAACGCCCATCCCATTCGGTGGTATCCGAACAGGCACCTTCATGAAAGATGGCTTCGATGTCAGGCAAGTCACTTATTTCACCGTGCAAAGCCGCCTTCACACGTGCCAGGAAATCATCCTTATCCAAGTAGTCGCCCAGCGTTGCATCCGCCAGATTGACGAACTTGGTTCCATCGCGCAGATCATCCACTACCAGGATATCGCTGCGTCCACGGTCGTTGAGTGCCTTGACCAGATTTGATCCGATAAATCCGGCACCGCCTGTGACTACTATCATGCTGCTTTCTCCCTCATGTTAAGAGTCTTGGCCTGCGTGCCTATAACCCCTGTCCCTGGGATTGTATACTTGACCTCTTCTGAATTCATGGCCAACGGTGCTTTCCGCGATGACTGTCTCGACAAACAGCTCGACAACCGGGCCGACACCAGACGTGTCGACCTTTCAAGGCTTGATTCTCGCCTTGCAACAATATTGGGCAGAAAAAGGCTGTGTGATCCTCCAGCCACTGGACATGGAAGTGGGTGCAGGGACCTTTCATCCCGCGACCTTTCTTCGCGCCATCGGCCCTGAGACCTGGAATGCGGCCTATGTACAGCCTTCGCGCCGCCCTACCGATGGCCGTTACGGGGAAAACCCCAACCGCCTGCAACATTACTATCAATTTCAGGTAGTGATGAAGCCTTCACCCAGCGAGATCCAGGAGCTCTACCTAGGATCACTCAAACACCTCGGCCTCGACCCCTTGGTTCATGACATTCGCTTTGTCGAAGATAACTGGGAGTCACCCACCCTGGGAGCCTGGGGGCTGGGCTGGGAAATCTGGCTCAACGGCATGGAAGTGACCCAGTTCACTTATTTCCAGCAAGCCGGGGGCATTGAATGCTACCCGGTGACTGGTGAGCTGACCTACGGCCTGGAACGCATTGCCATGTACCTTCAGGACGTGGACAGTGTCTACGATCTGGTATGGGCAATCGCCCCGGATGGTAGCCGAGTTACCTATGGCGACGTCTATCTACAGAATGAGCGTGAGCAATCGGCGTATAACTTCGAACACGCGGATGTGGAGCACTTGTTCGCCGCCTTTGACCATCAGGAACGCGAGTGCGGAAAGTTGCTGGAAGCCAGGTTGCCATTACCCGCTTACGAGCAAGTGCTCAAGGCCTCGCACACCTTTAATCTTCTGGATGCCCGCCACGCGATTTCCGTGACCGAACGCCAGCGCTTTATCCTGCGTGTTCGCACCTTGGCACGCGATGTGGCTCACGCCTATCTGGAATCACGCAAGGCCGCCGGCTTCCCCATGGCACCGGAAGCGTTACGCCGTGAACTACTCGCCGAACAGGGAGATGCATAAATGGCTGCGACCACCTTACTGCTGGAACTAGGCACCGAAGAACTCCCACCCACGGCCCTCGATGCTCTCTCCGATGCACTGGCCACAGGCATCCATAACGGCCTCAAGCAAGCCGAGGTCGGTTTTTCTTCAATAACCGCCTATGCCACCCCAAGACGGCTGGCCGTTCAAGTCAAGGAGCTAGCCGACAAGCAGCCTGACCGTAATGTAGAACGCCGTGGTCCTGCCCTGGCGGCGGCGTTCAAGGAAGGCATGCCCACCAAGGCAGCGCAAGGTTTCGCCCGCTCCTGCGGCGTCGGTGTGGATGAACTGATTCATCTGGAAACCGACAAGGGCACCTGGCTGGGCTATCGCGAGCAGCAACAAGGCGAGGCCATTCAAACTCTCCTCCCTGAGATCATTCGCCAAGCGATCGCCGCCCTGCCGGTTCCCAAGAATATGCGTTGGGGCGCCTCCCGGGTGGAATTTTCCCGCCCCGTTCATTGGCTAGTGGTACTTTACGGCAACGAGGTGGTGCCGACCCAAGCCTTGGGGTTGGACGCTGGACGTACCACGCGCGGGCATCGCTTTCATGCACCCGAGGCAATCGAGCTTTCTCACGCCGAAAATTATGTCAGCGTATTGGAAGACGCCTATGTACTGGTGGACCGTCAGCGGCGACGCGAACGCATTCGTGAGCAGGTGCTTGCCGAAGCGGAAGTCCAGCACGCCGAAGCGGTGATTGACGAAGCACTGCTCACCGAAGTCAGCGGCTTGGTGGAATGGCCCGTCGCCTTGACAGGAAGTTTCGATGAACGCTTTCTGGAAGTGCCGGCGGAATGCCTGATCTCTTCGATGAAGGCCAACCAGAAATACTTCCATCTTCTCGATGCCGACGGCAAGCTCAAGCCGCTGTTCATCACGGTTTCCAATATCGACAGCCACGATCCTCAGCAGGTGATTGCCGGCAATGAAAAGGTCATTCGCCCGCGTCTGGCCGATGCCGTTTTCTTTTATCAAACGGATCGCAAGCAACCCTTGGCCGCTCGCCTGTCTGACCTGGAAAACGTGGTATTCCAGCAGCAACTGGGCACCCTGGCCGACAAGGCACGACGTATTGGTGCAGTCGCTGGCGCTATTGCCGAGCGTACTCATTCAAACGTGAGCTACGCCGAACGCGCTGCCGAGCTTGCCAAGTGTGACCTGGTTACCGAAATGGTACTGGAATTTCCCGAGCTCCAAGGCATCATGGGGCACTACTATGCTGCCCAGGATGGTGAGCCCAAGGAAGTCGCCGAGGCCATTGAAGAGCAATACCTGCCACGCTTTGCCAGCGATATCATTCCGCACACCTCCACCGGCAAGGCCTTGGCATTGGCGGATCGCCTGGATACCCTGGTCGGTATCTTCGGCATCGGACAGCGCCCCACCGGCGCAAAAGATCCCTTTGCGCTACGCCGTGCCGCTATCGGCGTACTCAACATCCTGGTCAAGGGTGAGCTGAATCTCGACTTGCGTGAGCTTCTCGAACTGGCCGTGGCGCAGCACAGCAACCTGCCCAAGACGGAAGGATTGGTAGAGGAAGTTCTCACCTATCTGCTGGATCGCTTCCGTGCCTGGGGTCAGGAAGAAGGGATTTCCGCCGAAGTGTACCTGGCGGTGCGTTCACGTCCGGTGTCCAAGCCGCTCGACTTTGCTCGCAGGCTTCGCGCGGTCAAGAACTTCACTCACCGTGAAGAAGCCGCCGCCCTGGCGGCAGCCAACAAGCGCGTTTCCAATATCTTGAGCAAACAAAACCATGACGGCAGTACTCAAGTACAGGGCGAGCTTCTCCAAGAACCTGCTGAACAGGCGCTGTTCAAGGCCTTGTCGACACGTCGCGATAGCGTCATGCCGCTTTTTGCCGCAGCGCATTACATGGAAGCGCTTGATGCGTTAGCCACATTGCGTGAGCCGGTCGATGCTTTTTTTGATCAGGTGATGGTGATGGCCGAAGACGATGCCATCCGGCGTAACCGAATGGCGCTACTCGCCAGCCTGCAAGCTCTATTTCTGGAAGTCGCGGATATCGCGCAATTGCAACAGTAACCTTGTCAGCAGCATTTTTTATCTACTATTTCCTAACCCGGCGGTTTATGTCGGGTTTTTTGTTTCACGTGAAACACCTTGGTTCTCGTGCTTTTCAGTCATGCTATGTTTCACGTGAAACATTGAAAATTTCCTTAGTTCCCTAGGCCCATTTATGCTTTCTGCACAGAAGCTGGTTATTCTTGACCGAGATGGCGTGATCAATCAGGACTCCGACGCCTATGTAAAATCATTGGATGAATGGATTCCTTACGCCTCGTCAATACACGCTATAGCTCGACTTTCGAAGGCAGGCTTTACGGTAGCCGTAGCCACCAATCAATCCGGAATCAGCCGTGGCTACTATGATACTGCTACCCTGGAAGCCATGCACAGTCGCCTGCATCAGTTGGTTAGTCAGGCGGGAGGAAAGATTGCGTATATCGCAGTCTGCCCTCATGGGCCAAATGATAACTGTGAATGTCGTAAGCCCAAGCCAGGGCTTCTAGATGAAATTCGCCACGCATTACAGCTAGAGACGCTTGAAGGTAGCTGGATGGTGGGAGATAGTCTGCGCGACCTGGAAGCAGGAGAAGCTCGAGGATGCCAGCCTGTTCTAGTTAGAACCGGAAAAGGAACGTGGACTGAGGCTCAGGGTAAGGGATTGGAAAATGTTCGTGTGTTTGAAAATCTCGAAACGTTTACTGATTGGCTGCTCTCAAAAAAAATCACCTCATATGCTAATGTATAAAAAACGCCGCTCAAGGCGGCGTTTTTTATGTTTCACGTGAAACATCTATACTCAAACATCTAGGTTGGCAGCCAGCGCATTGGTTTCAATGAAGTCACGCCGTGGCTCAACTTCGTCTCCCATCAATGTATTGAACATCATGTCCGCAGCAACAGCATCTTCAATCGTCACACGCAGCATACGGCGACTATCAGGGTCCATGGTGGTATCCCATAGTTGGTCCGGGTTCATTTCGCCCAATCCCTTATAGCGCTGCACGGAAAGACCACGTTGCCCTTCATGCATCAGCCATTCCAACACCTCACTAAAGGTATGGATAGGCTTCTGCCGTTCACCACGCGCAATGTAAGCACCCTCTTCCAGCAAACTATCCAGCGTTTCACCTAGGCTTGCCATCGCACGGTAGTCAATGCTCTCGAAGAAATCGAGTTCCCATTGATAGTCCGTCGTCACACCATGTGCGACCAACGAAACCGCGGGTAAAAACAGGCCGCGCTCAGTGTCCTCTTCCAGGCGGAAGTAATAACGTGGCCCGCCCTCATAAGCCACCATCGCGTCCATTTGTTGTTGCAGATAGTCGATCCAGTGCTGCATGGTAATGCGATCTTTCAGGCTCTGCTCGCCATTCAAACGCGCCGCATGCACCACTTTGCGCAGAGCTTCCTTGGGATAGACCCGTGATAGACGATCAATCCGCTTCATCACGTCACGATACTGGACAACCAACGCTTCAAGCTGAGAACCGGAGATACCCGGTGCATCCGCATTGACGTACAGGCGCGCACCGTCCAAAGCGGTGGTGGTGAGATAATCCACCATGGCTTGCTCGTCTTTCAGATAGAGCTCTTGCTTGCCACGCTTGATCTTATATAGCGGAGGCTGGGCAATAAATACATGACCACGTTCAATCAGCTCCGCCATCTGGCGAAAGAAGAAGGTCAATAAAAGCGTACGGATGTGCGAGCCATCAACGTCGGCATCGGTCATGATAATGATCGAATGGTAACGCAGCTTATCCGGGTTGAATTCTTCACGGCCAATACCGCACCCCAAGGCGGTAATCAAGGTACCCACTTCAGCAGAAGAAAGCATCTTGTCAAAACGCGCCTTCTCGACGTTCAGTATCTTGCCCTTGAGTGGCAAAATAGCTTGGGTACGCCGGTCACGCCCCTGCTTGGCGCTGCCCCCGGCTGAATCACCCTCGACCAGGTAGAGCTCCGACCGGCTAGGATCTTTTTCCTGACAGTCTGCAAGTTTACCCGGCAGGCCCGCGATATCCAGAGCGCCCTTGCGCCGGGTCATATCGCGTGCCTTACGCGCCGCTTCCCGAGCCCGAGCGGCATCTAGCATCTTATTGACGATGGCTTTGGCTTCCGAGGGCTTTTCAACAAGATACTCGGAAAACAACCGGCCCATTTCCTGCTCAACAGCGGTTTTCACCTCACTCGAAACCAATTTGTCCTTGGTTTGCGAGGAGAATTTCGGGTCTGGAACCTTGACCGAAATAATCGCCGTTAGCCCTTCACGTGCATCGTCACCCGTGGTGCTGACTTTGGATTTTTTCAGCAATCCTTCAGCTTCAATATAATGATTCAGGGTGCGCGTCAAAGAGGCACGAAAGCCCGCAAGGTGGGCACCGCCATCGCGCTGGGGGATATTATTGGTGTAGCAGAAGATATTTTCTGTGAAGGTGTCATTCCATTGCATGGCCACTTCCACCTCAACCCCATCCTCACGCACGGCATTGAAATGAAACACAGGGTTCAACACGGTCTTGTTAGTGTTCAAGTGGTTGACGAAGGCTTTCAACCCACCTTCATAATGGAAGCGTTCTTCCTTGCCACTACGCTCATCCGTCAAGCGGATGGCTACGCCGGAATTCAGAAAGGAGAGCTCACGCAAACGCTTGGCGAGAATATCGAAATGAAATTCAATATTGGCGAAGGTATCGGTAGAGGGGCGGAAATGCACGCGGGTGCCACTTTTTTCCGTCTTGCCCACCACCGCTAGAGGCGCCTGAGGCACCCCATGATGGTAAATCTGCTCAAATACTTCGCCTTGGCGCCAGATGGTTAGCCGAAGCTCTTCAGATAGCGCATTGACCACGGAAACACCGACGCCGTGCAACCCACCGGAAACCTTATAGGAGTTGTCGTCAAACTTTCCCCCTGCATGCAACACGGTCATGATGACTTCTGCAGCGGAAACGCCTTCGCCCTCATGCAATTCCGTGGGAACACCACGCCCGTTATCACTTACCGTGACGCATTCATCGGGATGAATGATGACGCGGATCTCACTGCAATGACCGGCCAACGCTTCATCAATGGAATTATCCACCAGCTCGAACACCATATGGTGCAAGCCCGTCCCGTCGTCCGTGTCGCCGATATACATACCGGGACGCTTGCGTACCGCATCCAGGCCCTTGAGAACCTTAATGCTTGATGAGTCGTAAGCTTGTTCGCTCATTGACCACTCCGTCGTGAAGTCTGTCGTTCCAACATCGCCTATTCTTCCAAGAGCAGCTGGCTTTCGCCGTTGCTCTCATGTTTCACGTGAAACATGCGTACCGGCGTGGCAGCATGCCATACGTCGTTCAAGGCGCTCGGTTCAACACTGGTGATAAATGCCTGGCACTGCATTTGCTCGAGCAGCTGACAGAAACGTTGCCGATGCTGGACATCAAGCTCTGCCGGCAAATCATCGATAAGGTACACACAATGCCTTGCTGTGATGCTTTCCAGAAGCCGGCCCTGAGCTAATTTCAGTGCACTGACTACCAACTTTTGCTGGCCTCTGGAAAGCACCTCCACAGCGGGCTGCTTGTTGAGGCGTATCTTGAGATCGGCACGCTGTGGCCCCTGTTGCGTGAATCCCATCTGTCCATCGCTCCCTCTGGCCTGAACCAGCACTTCCGCCAAGGACCGGGACTTATCCCAGCCACGCGAATAACTCAACGTTAACCCGGTAAGGGGGAGCAGCGCCTGGAGAGTTTCTTCGAACATTGGCAGAAACTCCTTGAACCAGGTTTGGCGTAACCTATCTATCTGGTCACCCCAAACGGCCAATTCTCTTTCCCAAGCCGATAACAGATTCGGCTCTATTCTACCATGCCTGAGAAGTGCATTCCGATGTTTCAACGCCCTCCTGACTCGCTTCCAGATAGTCAGAAATTCATGTTTCACGTGAAACACTCCCCAATCGAGAAATTCCCGCCGTCCACTCGGAGAACCTTCCAATAACCGAAAAGCGTCGGGATTTATCAGCTGGATAGGTAATGCCTCTACTAACTGGGAGAGACGCGGCACCTTTTGCCCCTTGAGCCGCATTTCCAGCTCACTGGCTGCCCGGCTGCGGCGTACCCCTAGGGTGACTGGAGGGTCAGCCGCTATACTCCCGTAAAGAGTGAGCGAAGGAGCCGTATGGGCAATGACGTGTTTGAGGTGACGGGTACGAAAGGAGCGGCCCATGCCCAGGATATGAATACCTTCCAACAGACTGGTTTTACCACTGCCGTTATCGCCGTGGATTACATTGATACGCTCAGACGGAGCCATCTTCAGAGACTGAAGATTTCGCAGGCCTTGAAATACCAATTGATCCAGGCTCATTACGATTCTCGATAGGAAAGGCTGAGACAAAGCAGCGGAAAAGAATGGCGAGACAAAGTACTGAGCAGGCAAAGCACTGATGTGCAAGCGGAGACGGCGCTACTGAATCATCAGCCGCGCCGGCCGGTCATTTATCCGTCCAGCACCTTACAGACGCATCGGCATCACCACGTACAAGGCATCCCCACCGCCGGGCTCTTCGAGCAAGGCACTGCTATTGGGGTCTGCCAACGTCATCTGGACACGGTCTCCATTGAGTGTCGCCAGTACATCCACCAGATAACCGACATTGAAGCCCATCTCCATGGCCGGACCACTATATTCCACGCTGACGTTTTCCTCCGCCTCTTCCTGCTCGGGATTGTTGGCCATTACCTTGAGATTGCCTTCTTCCAGGTGCAGCCGAACGCCACGATATTTTTCGTTGGATAGAATAGCGGTACGTGAGAGCACCTGGCGCAGCTGGGCACGCTCGGCAATCAGTACCTTGTCGCCGCCTCGCGGTACAACACGCTCATAATCAGGGAATTTACCGTCGATCAATTTCGAGGTGAACGTGAAATCTCCCGTATGCGCCCGCACATGGGCCGCGCCCAAGGTCAGGCTCACAGGCTCGTCACTGTCATCCAGCAACCGTGATAATTCCAGGATGCCCTTGCGAGGCACGATGATCTTGTAAGACTGTTCAAGCGCCACGTCGATCGGACGAGAACACATCGCCAGACGATGGCCGTCGGTGGCCACGGTACGTACAAGATTGCTTTTAATCTCCAGCAACATGCCATTCAGGTAATAGCGAACATCCTGTTGTGCCATGGCAAAGGAAGTGGCTTCAATCAAATGCTTCAAGGTGCCGCGTGGCAGGCTCAGTTCCTGACTACCCTCGGTGTCTTCAATATTGGGAAATTCCGCCACAGGCAGGGTGGAAAGTGTAAAGCGAGAGCGCCCGCTACGCAGTACGGCACGTCCGTCTTCCATGCCCAGCTGGATCTCCGCTTGATCCGGCAATGACTTGCAGATATCCATCAGTTTACGCGCTGGCACCGTGGCACTGCCGGACGTTTCCACATGGCTTGCCACGGTACGCCCGATCAGCTCGACTTCCAGATCGGTACCAGTCAACGCGACCTGATCGCCTTCTACCTGTATCAGCACGTTGGATAACACAGGCAGCGTCTGGCGTCGTTCTACCACGCCAGCCACCAGTGTCAGCGGGCGCAGCAACGCCTCACGGGAAATAGTAAATTTCATCAACACTCCGGGCTTATTCTGGAAACTTGGCCAGACGATTTGGCCAGACAACTTGCGGCCGACTCAGTGTATCAGCTGGTCAGAAGACGCAGTAGGTTCTTGTAATCCTCACGGATATCCGCATTTTCTTCCTGTAGCGCCTTCACCTTGCGACAGGCATGCAACACAGTGGTATGGTCCCGCCCGCCAAAGGCATCGCCAATCTCCGGCAAGCTGTGGTTGGTCAACTCCTTGGCCAACGCCATGGCTACCTGCCGAGGCCTGGCTACCGAGCGTGAGCGCCGCTTGGAAAGCAAATCCGCCAATTTGATCTTGTAGTATTCAGCCACCGTACGCTGGATATTATCCACACCCACCTGCTTGTCCTGCAAAGCCAGCAGATCCTTAAGGGATTCGCGGATAAAATCCTGAGTGATCGTCTTGCCCATGAAATGGGAGTCCGCAATCACCTTCTTCAAGGCACCTTCCAGCTCCCGCACGTTGGAACGAATTTTCTGAGCGATAAAGAAGGCGGCATCATGCGGCAAATCGACCTTGGCCTGGTCGGCCTTCTTCATCAGAATCGCCACCCGGGTTTCAAGCTCGGGCGGTTCGATTGCAACGGTCAAGCCCCAGCCAAACCGCGACTTCAAGCGCTCCTCCACCCCACTGATCTCCTTGGGATAACGATCGGAGGTCAGAATCATTTGCTGACCACCTTCCAGAAGGGCATTGAAGGTGTGAAAGAATTCTTCCTGAGAGCGCTCTTTGCCGGCAAAAAACTGAATGTCATCAATCAGTAGCGCATCGACACTGCGATAGAAACGTTTGAAATCGTTGATCGCATTGAGCTGTAGCGCTTTTACCATATCCGCGACAAAGCGCTCGGAATGCAGATACACCACACGGGCGTTTTCCCGCCGCGTGGCTAACGCATTGCCCACGGCATGCATCAAATGGGTTTTACCCAAGCCTACCCCACCGTAGAGAAACAAAGGGTTGTAAGCCCCACCGGGGTTTTCCGATACCTGACGTGACGCCGCGCGCGCCAACTGGTTGGATTTGCCTTCCACAAAGGTATCGAAAGTGAAATTCGGATTCAGTCCACTACCATGCTTGAGACTACCTTCCACCTGAACCTGGCGGGCGTTACCGCGTCGACGATGAGCGGCATTTTCCTCACGCAATTGATCGATTTCACGCTCATCGCCAATATCACCCCGGCGCTGCGTATGCGGCGTGGGTGCCACTGATCTGTGCGGTGCAGCAGAGACAGGATGACCTAACTCCCGAAGTTGCGGTGCCGACGTAGCGGGACGACGACTGCCCACCGTCAGGCTCACCTTAGGAGGTTTGGCCGGTGCCAGCTCGCGCATCAGCTCACTGATACGCTTGGCGTACTTGTCGCTCACCCAATCGCGTACAAAGCGATTGGGTGCCAGCAAACACAGTTCATTGGACTCCCCTTCTTCCGCCTGCAATGGGCGAATCCAGGTATTGAACTGCTGGGAATTCAGTTCGTCCTGCAGGTAATCCAGGCACTGCTGCCAGAGCGCGAGCGACAC